>NZ_SNXW01000004.1 GCF_004362855.1 Aquabacterium commune | reverse complement strand
CAAGGCCGGGCTCGTTCGTTCCGACGAGTCCGATCCTCAACCGGGTGGGGAAATTTGAACGACCATGGGTGGGGAAAATTGGAATACCGTTGACAGATGGTCAACAAGATGGCTTCGCTGACCACGAGATCCAGCCCGTCGAGTGGGCGGGCCACAGGAAAGCCCACCCATACCTCGTCACCCTGAACCCGCTGCGTGACCGTCACCAGTGTGGTACGCAGCGGCAAGAAGCTCTCCAGCAGCGACACAACCTGACGCAAGGTGCTGCTGCTCAAGGCCGCGTAACCCAGCCTGCCGTGAGTGTTGATGCGCAGGCGCTCCCCCACGAGCAGGCCAAGAGCGGGCTCCTTTGCGGCGCCCAAGGCCGCATGCATCAACTTCAGAAAGGGCACGAAGCCCAAGCCCCGGTGGCCGTCGGCCAAGTCCGCCATTTGCAGATCGGCTGCCGCAAGCACCTCGGGCACATTCACCCCCATGCCAGACAGCATGTCGGCGATAAGGCGCACGTAGTGGAGGGGCAGTGCTGCGTTGTGCACGGTTTGATTTTTTGAAAAGCGCCAATTGTCAATAAATGACCTTTTTGTGTCAAGACAACCTACCCTTGATCTACCCCAGGATTCATAGGATACAAATACTTAGCGCCATCAAACTAACAGTACGCCAATGTTTTCGTTTTTCAAGAAGTCCGGCCCCAACCAGGCCAGCATCAATGGGGTGCCCATCATGGTCAATCCCAAGGAGACCTTGCTCCAGGCAGCGTTGCGCGAAGGCATTGATTTCCCGAACAGCTGCCGCGTGGGTGGCTGCGCAGCCTGTAAATGCAAGCTGGTCGACGGCAAGGTCAAGGAGCTGACTCAGACCGCCTACATCTTGTCGGACGAAGATTTGGACGCCGGCATGATCCTGGCCTGCCAGTCGGTGCCACA
Organism: Aquabacterium commune; assembly: GCF_004362855.1. Taxonomy (GTDB): domain Bacteria; phylum Pseudomonadota; class Gammaproteobacteria; order Burkholderiales; family Burkholderiaceae_C; genus Aquabacterium; species Aquabacterium commune. The sequence continues at coordinate 312,206 of NZ_SNXW01000004.1, read as the reverse complement.
AACCAATGTCACCATCGAAGTAGACATGGCCGCCCAGCAAGCCCGCCGCACCGTAAGTGGCCGGGTGGTGGCCTGCACCGCACTCACCCACGACATCGTCAGCCTGCGCATCCAACTGGACGACTCGCTGCCTTACAAAGCTGGCCAGTACGCACAATTGTCGGTTGACAGCCTGCCCGGGGTTGATCGCAGCTACTCGTTTGCCACCGCCTCGCAGCCCAATTCCCAGGTCAGTTTCCTGGTACGCAAGGTGCCCAATGGCGTGTTCTCCAGCCATGTGCATAAACATGATCTGGTTGGACAGCGCGCCAGCGTGAAGGGCCCCATGGGCGATTTCTGGCTGCGCCCCTCTGACGCCCCCTTACTGATGGTGGCCGGCGGCAGCGGCCTGGCCCCCGTTCTGGCCATCTTGGAAGACGCTCTGGCCCAAGGCGTCAAACGCCCCGTCACCATCTTGTTTGGTGCCCGCCAGCAAGCTGACTTGTACGCTCAAGACACGCTGGAAGCCCTTCGCACCCAATGGCCTGCGGCCTTCCGCTTTGTGCCCGTGCTGTCGGCCGAACCCGATGGCAGCAGTTGGGCAGGTGCGCTCGGCAACGTTGACAGCGCCCTGGCCGAGCACCTGCCCTACGGTGCCCATGCCTACCTGTGCGGCCCACCCGTCATGGTCGATGCCGTCAGCGCAGTATTGCGCGACCGCGGCATCGCCAAAGAACAAATCCGCGCCGACCGTTTCACGACCTTGCACGACTCTACAGGAGCACAGTGATGATGAACATTCTGCACTACCTCAAGTATTTCCTATTCCATATCATCGGCCTGCTGGCTCTGACGATGGTCACCCTAGGTGGCGCTTACACCACCTACGGTCTGATCACCATCTTGGTTTTCTACATGGTGGGCGACGCTGTCTGTGGCGACGACACCACCACACCCACCTTCAAGTATCCCGGCATCTTGACTGCGCAGCTGTGGATGGCTTTGCCCTTGCTGTTAATGATCATCTTCGCATCGCTTTGGAGTGTGAGCTCCGGCGACGTGCTGGGCTATGGCGCCTGGGTGCAGCAGCTCACGGGCTTCGATGCCCTGGCAGCCCGCGAAAGCACCTTCTGGGGCCACCACATCTCGACCATCCTGCTCTCCGGCCTGATGATCGGCATGGTTGGCACCATCACCGCCCACGAACTGACTCACCGCACCTGGGATCCGATCTCGATGTTTGTCGGTCGCTGGTTGTTGGCTTTCAGCTTTGACACCATTTTCTCGATCGAGCACGTCTACGGCCATCACCGTTATGTGTCCACCACTGAAGACCCAGCCACCGCACCTCGCGGCCGCAATGTGTACTTCCACGTCCTGGCCTCGACCATCAAGGGCAACATCAGCGCGTGGAACATCGAGAAAAAGCGCCTCAAGCGCGATGGCCACGGCGCCATCTCCTTGCGTAACGGCGTGATCCGTGGTCACCTGATGAGTTTGCTGTTGGTAGCGGTGGCATATGCCATGGGCGGCTGGCCTGTGGCTGGCTTCTTCATTGCCAGTGCGCTGTGGGGCAAATCGCTGCTGGAGATCGTTAACTACATGGAACACTACGGCATGGTTCGCGACCCCAAGCTCCCGGTTCAGCCTCGTCACTCTTGGAACACCAACAAGCGCATCAGTTCATGGTCGATGTTCAACCTGACCCGCCACTCGCATCACCATGCCCAAGGCGAAGTGCCTTATCAAGACCTCAAGCCCTTCCCTGAAGCGCCCATGATGATCGGTGGCTACCTGACCACCATCCTGGTGGCCATGGTTCCGCCTCTGTGGTTCAAACTGATGGACCCCAAGGTCAAGGAGTGGGATCTGAAGTACGCCAGCCCCGAAGAGTTGAAGCTGTCTGAGGCCGCCAACAAGCGGGCTGGCTGGGGGCTCAAGGCTTCTGCTTGAGCCATGGCGTTGTAAAAATAGGGCTACGGTGGCAGACCTGTGATTGATGCTAGACCTGCATTCATGGCTTCTTCAAGTCGCTGTTTTCCATCCCCTGCTTGAATTGCTGCGTTTCGTGCGCCGCCCGGTGCCAGCATAGTAACCGCCCTGCCGCTCAAGGCGTACGCTCATGGCTTTCCATTGCGCCTGACAGACGCACCCGTGCATCGGGTACCAGCTTGAAAGAGGTACCTTCGAGGTTTTGCACATCGGTGGCCGACCTCGTGTGCGATCGTGTAGGGCTTGGGCAAAATCCTCCAGGCGCATGCTCAGCGTCGCCCTGTGTCGGTCTTGCAAATTCACCGCCACGCCCGTGAATATGGGCAGAGCCTGGCAACAGGGATGGCCAAAACTCTGGGTTTTTCCCCGGTGGATGCCATGATCGGCTTGCGCGACCCGCTGGCAATGCTGGTACTACGTGTGCCGTGGGCAGAGGTAGAGAGGTCGCTGGCTCCGCTATTCGCCCGCAAGGCGAGCATGGCAGCATGCCGACATGTTCGGCCCGACGCCGCGGACGTTGCCGACGGGCTCAGCGCGGCTCGTCGCGCGCGCCTGCCCCTTCGCCTGATGGTGGAGCCGCTATTCCAGGCGGCGCCATGCCTTCTGATGGATGACACGGGCGTGCTAACCGAGGAGACGGTGGTGCGCACGTTCTCGATCCTGAAGGCGACAGACCTTCTCAGCCACTCGCGATCAGTGTTGGGAGCTTATATTTCAGGCCGCTGAGGCCGTGTCCTGCATCTCATAGGTCTGGACCAAGCGCTTGCGTTGCGCCGGCAAAAAGTTGATGCGCGAGGCATCGCCACCGGTGGCTTTAACCACTCGCTTGTCCATCACGGCAAACCACAGCGGCGGCACGTAAGCGACCAGGAACATGCCCGTGTAGCCCAGCGGCAGGAAGGTCGGAATGTCGTGGAAGCTGCGCAGCGACTGGTAGCTGCGCGTCGGGTTGGCGTGGTGGTCGGAGTGGCGCTGCAGCTGGAAGGTCAGGATGTTGGACAGCACGTGGTTGCTGTTCCACGAGTGGTGCGGCTGGCAGTGTTCGTAGCGGCCATCGGGCTTCTTCTGGCGCAGCAGGCCGTAGTGCTCGATGTAGTTGGCCGAGGTCAGCATGAAGGCGCCCAGGAAGGCCAGCACCATCAGCAGCACCAGGGCCTGCGTGCCCAGCCAGGCGGTCATGCCGCCCCAGACGATGGCGGTGCCGATCCAGCCCTGCACGATCTCGTTGTCCAGGCTCCAGGCCGACTTGCCCTGGCGCTCCAGGCGCTCGACCTCCAGGTCCCAGCCGCGGAAGTAGGCGCCGGGCATCTCGCGGAACATGAAGCGGTAGATCGTCTCGCCCATCTTGGACGAAGCCGGGTCTTCCGGCGTGGCCACGTGGCGGTGGTGGCCGCGGTTGTGCTCGATGCAAAAGTGCGTGTAGGCGCCCAGCGAGAGGTTGAACAGCGCGGCCTTGCGGGGCAGCCATTCCTTCTTGTGGCCCAGCTCGTGGCTCATGTTCATCACCAGGCCCAGCATGAAGCCGTTGATGATGACGGTGGTGACCACGCCATACCAGGGCACCGCGTGCGTGCTCAGGAACCACACGTTGAACAGCGTGGTGGCCCAGCCCACGGGGATGGCCAGGTAGATCATCCAGCGGTAGAAGGCGCGGCGCTCGAGGTCGGGCACGGCGGCTTCAGGCGGGTTGCTGGTGTCGTCGCCGATCAGCCAGTCCAGGATGGGCACCAGCACGAACAGCACCAAAAAGGGCAGGACGTACCAGGCGGCGTGGTCCTGGCCCATCAGGTGGGCCACCGGGCCCGTGGCCACGATGGCGGGGATCAGGGCTGGCAGCAGCCAGAGGGGCTTCTTCGGGTCCCGGTAGGACGCGGCCAGCGGGTCGGGCAGCACGGCGCTCATGTTGTTGTCTCCTCGGTGTGAGTCGGTGAAATGGAGTGATGCGATCTTGCGAGCGCAGGCCGAAATGGGGTACCGTCTGCGCTGGCAACTTATCGTCATTTTGTGACACTCACCGTGAGCACCCGAACCCCTCCCACGCAGGCGGCCGACTGGCTGGCGCCCGCGCTGCACCCCATCTACGCCCGGCTGATCTGCGCCGAGATGCGCCGCCGTGGCTTCGACGAGGCGCAGATCCTGTCCGGCACGCGGCTGAACTGGGCGTCACTGCACGAGGGCAACCGCTACCTGAGCTTCGACGAGGTGACCCGGCTGATCCGGCGCGCGGTGGCGCTCACGCAGGAGCCCTGGCTGGGCATCACCGTGGGCTGGGGCACGCAGCTGTCGGCGCACGGGCCGGTGGGGGTGGCGGCCATGTCGTGCGACAACGTGGGGCAGGCGCTGGCCCTGATCCAGCGCCACGCCGGCTTGCGTCAGAGCCTGATCTCGCTGGAGGTCGACCAGCAGGGCGACGAGGTCACCCTGTGGATGCGCGAGCACCTGCAGGCCCCGGATGTGCGCGAGTACATCATGGGCCACCTGATGGGCGCGGGCCTGCGCCTGCTCGACACGCTCACGGGGCTGGACATGACCCGCGTGGCCCGTGTGGAGTTCGCCTTCCCGGAGCCGCCGTGGGCCGATGCCTACCGCCGCTGGTGGCCTTCGGTGCGCTTTGGCATGGAGCGCTCGGCCATGGTGTTGCCGCTGTCGCTCCTGAGCCACCCGGGCCTGGCCCCTGACCCGCAGACCCACCGCATGGCCTTGCGCGAGTGCGAGCGCCTGTGGTCACAGCAGAACGACCCGCGTGACCGCCTGGGGCCCGTGGGCGACCGCATCTTGAGGCTCTTGCTGGCCTGCGAGGGCGGCTACCCGACCCTGAGCGAGTTGGCCGAGCGCGAGCACGTCTCCAGCCGCACCCTGATCCGCAAACTGGGCGACGAGGGCCTGACCTACCAGCAGCTGCTCGACCGCGTGCGCGAAGACCTGGCCTGCTGGTGGCTGCTGCACTCGGACATGAGCGTCGAAGCCATCGCCGACCGGCTGGGCTATCAGGACACGTCCAATTTCAGCCGCACCTTCCGGCGCTGGGTGGGCATGCCGCCGAGCGACTTCCGGCGATCAGCGGGTGCTCAGACCTTGAACACCGCCACCGACTGAACGAGCTCGGCAGCCTGGTGCTGCAGGCTCTCGGAGGCCGAGGCCGACTCTTCAACCAGGGCCGCGTTCTGCTGCGTGCCGTGGTCCATTTGCTGGATGGCCTGGCCGACCACCGACTCCCCGGCTTGCTGCTCGGCGCTGGCCGTGCTGATCTCGGCCACGATGGTGTTGACCCGCCCGATGGCATCCACGATCTGGACCATGGTGTCACCGGCCTGGTTCACCAGCGTGCTGCCTCGCTCGACGCGCTCGGCGCTGGCCGTGATGAGGTGCTTGATCTCGCGGGCGGCGCCAGCGCTGCGCTGCGCCAGCGAGCGCACCTCGGCCGCCACCACGGCGAAGCCTCGGCCTTGCTCACCTGCGCGGGCCGCTTCCACCGCCGCGTTCAGGGCCAGGATGTTGGTCTGGAAGGCGATGCCGTCGATCACCGAGATGATGTCGGAGATCTTGCGCGAGGCCTCGTTGATGCCCTGCATGGTCTCGACCACCTCGCGCACGACCCCACCGCCCTGTTCGGCGACCTGAGCGGCCGCCTGGGCCATGGCGGTGGCCTGCAATGCGTTCTCTGCGTTGCGCTGCACCGTGTGCCCCAGGTCCGACATGGTGGAGGCGGTTTGCTGCAGCGAGCCGGCTTGTTGCTCGGTGCGTTGCGACAGGTCCTGGCTGCCTTGCGAAATCTGGGCGCTGGCCGTGGCCACGGCTTCGGCGTTGCCGCGCACCCGCGTGACCACCTGGGTCAAGCTGGCCTGCATGTCGGAAAGCGCCGCCAGCAGGGGCGTGAACTCGTCGCGCTGATCTTCGTGGATGGTGGTGCTGAGGTTGCCATCGCGCACGCGCTCGGCCACCTCCCGTGAGCGATCCACCCGCATCTTCAGGGTGCGCCCGATCCACCAGGACAGCGTCACCATGGCGCCGCCGATGAACAGGAACACGCCCAACAGCACCATCAAGGTCTGCTGGATGCTCGATTGGATGTGCGCGATGTCGCGCTCGGCGCTGTCGCGCTGGTAGCTCACGGTCTCCGCCAGTTCTTTGAGCAGCGCGTTGCGAGCCGGGATGGTGTGGTCGACCAGGTAAGCAAAGGCCTCGTCCTTGCGGCCCTCGGCGATGAGCTTGACGTTGGCCTCCCCTTGGACCCAGAAAGCCTGCACCGCTGGCGGGATGGCCTCAAAGCGTTCCTTGCCGGCGCTGGTGAACAGTTGCTGCTCATAGGTCTTGAGCAGCTGCTCGATCAGCTGGCGTTTGGTTTGCACGTCCTGCAAGGCCGCGTCGCGTTCAGCGGGCGTGCGCGCCAGCATGGCGTGGCGCAGTTGCAGCGAGGCGCGGGTGACGTTGAGCTCGACCTGGGCGATCTCCGAGAGTTGCGGGATGCGGTGCTTGGCCGTTTGATCGCTGACGGTGGAGACGTCCTGCAGCCGCCAGACCGTGAACAGGGCGGCCCCGATCAGGCCGGCGCAAACCAGCACCGAAGCCAGGGCGATGCGGGCGGCAAGCCCGCGCGCACCGAAAAATGACATGTCGAGCTCCTTTCAGCATTCGTCGTTGTTGCCGGCGCAGAACCAGAGAACTGAAGACATCGTTCGGAGATTCGGTCGCAAATTGATACATCCAGCGCATTCAAACCTGCGAATCTGAAAAAACTGCCCGGGGAATTGGGTGCAGGCGAGGGGCGCCGGCTTCTTACAATCGCCCCATGCCTTTTGTTCACCTCCGCGCCCACACCGAGTTCTCCGTCGTCGACGGCACCGTCCGCATAGACGACCTGGTCAAGCTTGCAGCCAAGGTTCGAGGTCGGGCACGGCGGCCTCGGGCGGGTTGCTGGTGTCGTCGCCGATCAGCCATTCCAGGATGGGCACCAGCACGAACAGCACCAAAAAGGGCAGGACGTACCAGGCGGCGTGGTCCTGGCCCATCAGCTGGGCCACCGGGCCCGTGGCCACGATGGCGGGGATCAGGGCTGGCAGCAGCCACAGGGGCTTCTTCGGGTCCCGGTAGGACGTGGCCATCGGGTCGGGCAGCACAGCGCTCTACACATCCACCGCCGCGAACTGGGTCTCTACATCGCCACCATCGCACCCAATCTCGCCCAGGCTGCGCTGCTCGCCATCCTCGTGCTGGTGCCGATGACCTTCCCTTCCGGTACCTGATCCCCACCCGAAGCCATGCCATCGGGCTGCGCGAAGCCATGTCTATCTCTCCACTTTATTACTTCGTCGAGATGGGCTACGGCATCCTGCTTCAGGGCGCGGGATGGGACATCCTGTGGGTTTGGCGCTGCTGCTTGGCATGGCGATCTTCGGGTTGGGCGTGTGGCGATTCAAGCGTCAGTTTTGATTCGTAAACCAGTCATGTCTCGACCGTGGGTCACGCGCTGCCTCCCAAGTCTGCAGTCCCCACGGGAAACAGGAAGCGCCCAATGCACGCCAGCTTATTGTCCAGGCGCAACTGCACCGAGACCGTTGTGATACGTCGTCCCGCCCGCACAATGTGGGGCACCGCGCAAATCGTGCCGGCGAAAGCCGGTCGCAAGTAATCGAAGGTAAGCGTCGAGCAAGCAGGTAACTCGACCCGCGCCAGGGATCGTGCAAGATGGGTAGCCGCGACCACTTCTCCAAAGCTGGCAAGTACACCACCATGGAAGGTCCGGATCAGGGGATTGCCGACATGATTTTCGCAAAAGTCCATGAGGTAGCGTGTCTCGCCCTCAACGACCTCCTCCCGCATACCCAGAAACCGATGGAAGGGCACCGCCGGCACGAGGACCATTGCTGCCTCTGCACAATCTGTCATTGATTTAACCACCCTCGTCATGCCGCACTCCTGTCCGTCGTATCGAAAGCCGGTCCTAACGTATCGATGGCAAAGGATCCCGTCACCGTGGCAAGCGGCATCTCGTCACCCGCCGCATAAGCCCGGCCGGAGACAAAGGCCACGCTGTCTGTCCAGCCGATGCATTCGACCACCGCGCGCAGGCCGCTGCCCGCCGGAATGGCACGAAGGTAATCGACGCGCAGGTCAATGGTGGCGATAGGCCTGAGCGAGCGTAGCGCGGAGAAAATCGCCAGTCCACACGTCGTGTCAAGCAGGGTCACGAGTGTGCCCCGATGCAACGCTCCAAGGCCGTCGGCCAGAGCCTCAGAAAACGGCATCACCATCTCCGCCTTGGCGTCGGCCACCGCCACCACGTCGACGCCGAGGGCGTTGAACAGTGGATGCTGACTGCCGAAAAAAGCTTTTGCCATGGCAGCTTGGTCCAGTTGCGGCTTCATATGCGACATGCCTGCTCCTCAATTTGCACTGTAAATGTGTTCACTCAATAGATCAGAGCAGCGTCGATATAGCGACGCTCCGCCGCCCGTACGGCTTGCAGGGCATCTGCGAGCAATTTCGTAGGGAAGCATTCACTCTCGGAGCCTGCTTTCAGCGCCAGCGCCAGCGATGTCCAGCATGCGGCACAGTCTGTCATAAGCTGCGGCAGTTGCAGATCGCTGATGCGTGGATCAGCCGATGCGGCTTCGTTCAGAAATTCTGCGTACATTTTGCGAAAACCGCCGCCGCCCGTGCCGCGCCGTTCGATGATTTGATAAGCAAAACGCGTCGTCCAGCGCCAGTCGCCCTCGCGTTCCCAGCGACCAAGATCGGCCAGCCAGGTATCGAGCGCGGCCACGCCGGCATAAGGTCCGCCCTCCAGCAGTAAACGTGCGTTGTGGCGTATGGCTTCAGCCACCCGCTCGACCGAAAGCCGCGCATGAATGGCGGGAGGCGCGAACAAGTTGCCAGCATGAAAAAAAGGAGGCAGTTCCGCGAAGCGGGCACGGGCCAGATCGGAACGTGCCACCGGGATGGGCGCGGGGCGCTCGGTATCGGTCACCAGAATGCAGCCGTCCGCCGGTTGGCGCTGCCAGGCAACGATGGCGTGGCCGGGAAAATGCGTCCGGCTGGTAAAGTACGGCAAGTGAAAAATATCGGTCAGGAGCAGGGCTGGGCGCCCCTGGTCGAGCAAGCCATCCAGCGCCTGCGCGCCCTCCTCGACGGAGCTGTAACTTGTCCAGGCGAACGGTACGTCCAGCGCCTGGAATACCCGCTCCTCATATCCCAGCGAGCGCACATGGACCAGAAAAGGTACCGGGGCATCAGGCAGCGTCAGGTATGTGATGCCCAGCCCCGAGCCCAGCCCAAAACACATGGCCTCGGTCAGCGTCGTGCCATGGAACTCAAGCAAGTCCCGGATGGCCGAACTCCCGCAATGGCGGCCGGACCGATGGGGAATGTCGGGGGCCTGTGCCATATCTGCTGTGTGTAATGTCACTATCGACTTACCCTTCTTAAAGAATGATGAATGAACTTGGGCTCATATCGCTCCGTCGCAATTTGCGTTGCCGTAACCATTGGCCCATCCCATTACCCAAAAACGTTTCAGGTCAGGCTGGTGACCTCAGAACTTGCTTGAGTCAAGCCTGCACCAGAACCCGTTCACCTAACTGTACCCGAGGCCTTCACCAAACCGATCATACGAGCCTTTCTGGACAGGCCCCAGATCCATTTCACTGGATCGCCCCTGCCCAGCTAACACCTATGACTCTCACATTGAAGGCCAATAGGAGGTGTCATGAGCAAACTACGTTACACCCCAAAATTCAATCTTGAAGCGGTCAAGCAGGTCACAGAGTCTGCTGCGGCAGGTTACTGGTGGGCACTTCGCGTAACCCAATTTCCCAAAGCGCAGGAGGCCCATTCGCCCCAGGCCTTGAGATTGTTCGGCCCGGCGGCCTCATTGCGGTACCCGCTCTGGCCGCCCGCCGCAGCGCAGGCTGACCCTGGCACGCTGCAAAACGCCCGCCTGGGCACCATGCGCGCGCATCTTGCCCCTCATGTCGGCGCGCCTTGCGCCACCAACCACACCAATGTTTTGGCGTTGTAGGCCACGCACTTGAGCGTGATCGCCAGCTCGTTTCTGGCCAGCGTCATGGCCCGAACCACTTTGCCACCCAGCTGCTCCAGCCCGGCAAACACATGTTCGACGCGGGACCTTGTCTTGTTGATGCTGCGGTTGCGCGCGCCCAGCCGCTGTCGGGCTTTCTGGCCTGGCTTGGCTCGCCGGGCGATACCGTCGCCCAACTGGTGTCGGGCCAGCAATTCACGGTTGGCCTGCGCGTCATAACCCCGGTCTGCCAACACGCGTCCTCGGGTGTTGCCCGCGTCTAGCACCTCCCCCAGCGATTGACCATCGTCCACATTGGCTGGCGTCACCACGATGCGGCGAATCAGCTTCCAGCGTGCGTCCACGTTGCTGTGCACCTTGTAGCCATAAAAGCTCTTGCCATGCTTCTTGGTCCAGCGCGCATCTCGGTCGGTGTGCTGCAACCGCTTCGTGCTCCAACCCTCAGGTGCCTGGCCTTCGTTGAGCGCCTGGCGCTCTTCGCTGAGGGCCTGCGTGATGGGCGCTTGCACGATACTGGCATCCACAATCTGCCCGCCACGCGGGAGGTAGTCCTGCTGCTGCAACTGCTGGCTCACCGCAGCGAAGATGACCCGTCCACCCAGACCGCCCTTGGCCAGGCGTTGCTTGAAGCTCCACAGCGTGCGCGCATCGGGAATGTGGAGCTGGCCGTCGACGCGGCAAAACCGCTGAAAGCTCATGCGGTCGAGCATCTGGTGCTCGCACTCCTCATCGCTGAGGTTGTACAGCGCCTGCAGGAACTCCATTCGCACCATGACCTCGCTGGCGTAGGGCGGTCGACCGCCCTTGCTGCGCTCTGCACGTGGGCACGCCGTCTCAACCGATTGGGCCACTGCACTGAAGTCGATCAGTCCATCCATCGCCGCCAGGTTGGCAACGTAGCTGCCCAACTTGGCTTGCCGATGTGCCTGCACAAACAAGTCGGTGTCGGGCGGGTCTTGAAAGAAGACCGATGGCTTGATGCGCGGTGTGACCATGATCAGCATCTTGCCGCGTCAGCTAGCGCGGCGCCAGTGGGTTTCAAGAAGTGCCCTGGTAAGTCACCAAGACCAATTCCCCTAGAAGAATAAGGAGATTGCCTACCTTCTGATAGATAGATAAACTTAGCAACCTGTCCACAACACAAAAGACACTCCATTCGACTTTTCCAACCTGAAGAAATACCTCGCCTTGCTGCTGGCGCTCCAGCAGCCATGAAAGGCTTCCAAGAAATGGACAAGGCAGCACTGGCAGAGGGCGCCATCTCAAAGAAACACAAAGAGTTGATCGCAATCGCTGTGGCACTTACCACGCAGTGCGGCTACTGTCTGGAGGTTCATCGCAAGGCAGCAGTTGCTGCTGGTGCCAACGAGCAAGAACTGGCTCAGGCAACCTTCGTGGCCGTAGCACTACGTGCTGGCGCTGCTCTCACCCATGGCACGCATCTGATAACCGACCCTGCGTGAATTCACAAACCCATGAACCCATGAACCCATAAATCATGAAAATCTACGACTTTGAAGGCTTTCCCAACCCCGCCCGTGTGCGCATTGCCCTTGCCGAAAAAGGCGCCACTGACAAGATGCAATTTGTGCATGTCGACGTTTTGAAGGGCGAGCACCGCCTGCCCGGCTTTTTGGCGATGAATCCCAACGCTACCGTGCCTGTGCTGGAATTGGGCGACGGCACCACCATCAGCGAATGCACGGCCATTACTGAGTACATCGACCATGCATTCGACGGCATTTCGCTGACTGGCACGACCGCCAAGGACCGCGCGGTGATCCACATGATGCAGTGCCGCGCCGAACAGGGCGTGATGGACGCCGTGGGTACCTACTTCCACCATGCCACACCCGGCCTTGGTGCGCTGGAGCTGTACCAGAACAAAGAATGGGGTTTGAAGCAGCGTGAGCGTGCCATCGCCGGCATGCGCTATTTCGACAGCGTGCTGGCAACGCAGCCCTTTGCAGCCGGCCAGCACTTCTCAGTCGCCGATATCACTTTGTTCGTGGGCCTGAATTTTGCTGACTTCGCCAAGATCGAGTTGCCTGCGGACTTGCCTCATCTGAAGGCGTGGCGCGCTCGTATGGCCCAGCGCCCCAGCATGGGTGGCTGATTCGAACAGTCTCAACTGCCTTCACCTGACCACCCAAACGGAGTACCGATGGACCTCATCAACGCCCAGTTCGACCAACGGGTGCTACTGCATGGTGCCGACCTGCCCTGGGTGGACTCCCCTGTGGCAGGTGTACAGCGCAGAATGCTCGACCGCATAGGCGGTGAGGTTGCCCGAGCAACCTCCATCGTGCGCTACGCACCCGGCAGCCATTTCAGCCCGCACACCCACCACGGTGGTGAAGAGTTCCTGGTGCTTGACGGGGTCTTCCAGGACGAGCGCGGCGACTACCCTGCCGGCAGCTATATCCGCAACCCGCCCACCACACGACACACGCCAGGCTCCGAGACCGGTTGCGTGATCTTCGTGAAGCTGTGGCAGTTCGACCCGGCGGACCGCACCCCGGAGGTGATCGACACCAACAAGATCGGCCGTGTGGACGACGCCACCCGCCCCGGCGTGGCGGTGACGCCCTTGTTCGAGGACGAGCGCGAAACTGTGAGCCTGGAGACCTGGCTACCCGGCACACGGCTTGACGCCGTGATGCCTGACGGCGCGGAACTGCTGGTGCTGTCCGGCGGCTTCACAGAGGGCGCAGACGAACTGCGAGCCTGGTCTTGGTTGCGCGTCCCTCGAGGGGGGCGACTCACCGCCATCGCTGGGGCGCAAGGCACCACCGTCTGGGTCAAAACGCGCCACCTGAGCTTGGTGCAAGTCCCACCTTCGGCTTGACTAGCACTTGGCAAAGCGATATCGCAAAAATATGTACGGTTGAGACAACGGTACCATGGCTAACAAACGTACCGAACTGCAAACCCTGGCGCAGGCCATCGTCCAGCGATCGGGCTTGCGCGAACTGAGTTTTCGCCAACTCGCCGAACAGACGGGCGTCAAGTCGTCTAGCGTGCACTACTACTTTCCGGAAAAGCACGACCTCACCGCCGTGCTGATCACCAGCTACAGCGAGGCCTTCGCGCAGCGCTTGACAGCCATTGCCAACAAGCCTACAGCCTTAAAACGCAAGCTGTCAGCCTTTATTGACCTATTTGAAGAAGCTGCTCAGGACGACAAGCTGTGCCTGTGCGGCATGTTGGCCGCCGAGTTGTCCTCACTCGACGAGCACTGCCGCAGCCTCTTGAGCGGCTTCTTCAAACAGGCAGAAGCTTGGTTGGCCCAGATCCTGAAGCAACATAAGGGCGAACTGCTTAACCCCCTGCCCCCAAGCCGGTTGGCCGCCGTGATGATGTCCGGGCTGGAAGGCGCCTTGTTGCTGGACCGCGTGAACAGCGCTGGAGACCACTTGCATGCACAACGCCAACTGATCAACTCGTTTGCGGCCGGCACGGCAGTCTGAGACGGCACCACTTTCCGCGACAGGCTCACGCAGCAGCCCGGCTCGCCCACAAACGCCCGCCGGGACTGTCGACCATCCCGCAGCCCCCCATATCCCTTCGGCAAACGGACTGCGCGCCAAGACCGGGAGTGGCTTATTGCGCTTGAAGATGGCCAAGTTTTTCCCCTGACGCCAGAGATCCTTCGTAAGCAATGGGATGGACGCCCCCACCCGATGACGGCAGAGTGGCGCGTGTCGGCCACTTGAAACGGAAGGAGCGTCCACCATGCAGACACGACAATTGGCATCGACCTGGCCAAGAACGTATTCCAGGTCCACGGAGCGAACGAGCGCGGCAAGGCGGTGTTGCGCAAGCAGTTAAGGCGAGACCAGGTTGCCGCCTTCTTCGCGAACATGACGCCGTGCCTGATCGGCATGGAGGCTTGCGGCAGCGCTCACCACTGGGCTCGCAAGCTGCAGGAGCTTGAGCACACCGTGCGGCTCATGGCGCCTCAGTTTGTGAAGCCCTGTGCCTCTCCCAGCTTTCGGTACTTGGTCGAAATCGTCTGAAGCTTCTCGACAAAGGTGTGGGTAGGCGCGTAGCACGGCACGTCAACAGCTCGGTTGTCTGCCACTAATACGCCGCGTGCGCTTGCTGTATCCCACGCCCAGGACGAGATTGTCACCGGTCTGTTGGGTGCGGTGTCATCAAAGCCGAGCTCCAGCAAGATCCCGTCTTTGACACCTGCCAATGGGGCCGTGCGCGCTGCATAGGACAGGCGAATGCCACCGCTGCGCATCTTCTCGTCGTCGAAATCTTCATCACGCGCGACTTGAAAAATGCCCGGGATTCTGATTTTAGTGGCCAGCCAGTCATAGAAAGCCCGACGGGACGAGACATGAGCGACCTTGTTGTGATGGCGGCCGGTCTTGACCTCCAGCTCTTTGGGAGGCGCGATCCGGATGTCGATGTCCTCCGAGAATCGGTGGATGACACCGAAGCCCTTGGACAAGGATGTGCCGCCCTTGAGTTCGAAGTTGAACCCCTAAGTTCGCAGCCCCAAAAGGCAATGCATGATCCAGTAGTCCTTCCCGACCAATGTCGGATCAAGGCTTCGTTCGTCAGCGACCACGGCAAGCAGGTCGCCGAAGTCCTTGCGGTGATGCAGAAATTCAGGCACTCAGCCAACCTTTGGCTCGCTTGCGGGTCGCCACAGAGCCAAACGTCGAGAGCGCGCGTTTGAGCTTGTCGAGGTCAAACGAAGACAGCTTGCTCTGCGCTTGCCGCAAGACAGCATCGCGATCTTCAGCCAACTGCTCAAGGTTGTTGAGCAGATCGACAAACAAAAACTCCGGCGTGAGCTTTTTGGGGAAACGTGGTTTCACCCGGAAATCGAACTGCCGATTGCCCAGCTTGAACACACCATGCCGCTTGTGGTTGTAGACCAGTGTGCGGTTGTATAGCTGCGTGGTACCCAGGCCCACAGCGTTGTATGCCGAAGGCGAGAACACGAGGAAGTCACTGTCGCGAAGAAAGCTGCCAACCACCTCGGCATCCTCAGGCGGTACAGGACCGAAGCTGGACACCCTCGGCACGTAGTACATGCCCTGCGCCAATTTCTTCACAAGCCCCTCGGCGACCAACTCACGCACGTGACGGTCCACCGCATTGCTCATCTCTGCCAGATCCTCTCGCCGGTACACGCGCCCGGGGCGCAATAAGGCAGCCAGCCGTTCGGCGGCACCGCTTACCAGCATCCTCGATGGAGCAGAAACGCTTTCCACGATTGATTTCTCATTGAAATTTCATGCAATCTTAGGAGGAAATGGCGATCTTTGCAAGGCACCCAGCGTCGCCGGCCACGCTGTGTGCGGCGAGGCGGCTACCGCGAGGGGAAATCGCTGTCGACATCCAGATGACCAGCGCTTCCCGACGAGATAATGCAGCCACCAGTTGGGAGCAGATGAGCACGTCGTCAAGCACAGACCATTTGGGTAGCTAAGTGGGTAGCTAGACGCAAAAATCAGCAAAACTCAGACAAAAACATCAATAAATTCAACGCGCTAGAAAACTCATGAAACTCTCCACCTGGAACGTCAACTCCCTGTCCGTGCGCTTGCCCCAGTTGATCGATTGGCTGCAGGCCAACCCGGTCGATGCCCTGGTGCTGCAGGAAACCAAGCTCACCGACGACAAGTTCCCTCACGCCGAACTCGCAGCCATCGGCTACCACGCCCAATGGTTTGGCCAGCGCACCTACAACGGCGTGGCCCTGCTGACGCGCGAGGCCCCCACGGACACCGTGCGCAACATCCCCGGTTTCGAAGACGAGCAGGCCCGCGTCATCGCCGGCACCGTGTCGCATGCCACGCTGGGCAGCGTGCGCGTCATCGGCGGCTATTTCCCCAACGGCCAGGCGCCCGACAGCGACAAGTACATCTACAAAATGGGCTGGCTGGAAGCGCTGCAGGTCTGGCTGAAAGACGAGCTGAGCCGCCACCCGCACCTGGTGCTGATGGGCGACTTCAACATCGCACCCACCGACGCCGATGTCTTCGACCCGGTGGGCTGGCGGGACCAGATCCACTGCACCGTGCCCGAGCGCGAACACTTCCAGCGCTTGCTGGACCTGGGCCTGAGCGATGCCTTCCGCCTGTTCGAGCAGGCGCCGAAGTCATGGAGCTGGTGGGACTACCGCAACCTGGCCTTCCGCAAGAACCAGGGGCTGCGCATCGACCACATCCTCGTGAGCGGGGCGCTCAAGCCGCGCGTCAGCGCCTGCGTGATCGACAAGGAGCCGCGCAAGGCCGAACGCCCCAGCGACCACGCCCCGGTCATCGTGACGCTGGGCTGATCCGCGCCGCGTTCGCGACGCGCAGGCTCATGGCTGCAGCAGCTTGCGCACGGGCGCGGGCAGGCCCCAAGCGGCCAGATTTGCCACCTGGACCCAACGCCCTTGCTGGGTGACGATGCTGCTGGCGGCCTGCGAACCTGCCGCATCATGGCGCGCCTGCAAGGTCGGCGTCAGCACCGCGGCCTGGGCCTCGTCCAGCACCAGGCGCCGCGGGTGCAGCCACCAGTCGAGGTGCGTGAGCACGTGCTTGAGGCGGGGCTGGAGTTCCAGCGCCCCGGCCAGGGGCTCACCCAGCAAGGCCGCCATCGCCGCTTCGTCGTCCAGCAAAGGCAGGGTCCACAGGCCGGCCCACACGCCGGTGTCGGGCAACTGCTCCAGCCAGACCTGCTCGCCATCCGGCGCTTGGCGCACCAGCCACAACCACCAGTGCTCGCGCGTGCTGCGCTTGAGCTTGCGCTTCTTCACGGGCAGTCGCTCGGGCTCGTCCGTCGTGCGGGCCACGCACAGCTCGGTCCACGGGCAGGTCAGGCAGGCCGGCTTGCGCGGCGTGCACAAAGTGGCGCCCAGGTCCATCAGACCCTGGGTGTAGGACGGCATGTCCTCGGTGCGCTCGGGCAACACGGCCTGCGCGGCCTGCCACAAAGCGCGCTCGTGGGCGGCCACGGAGAGGTCGGCCTCCCAGCCCAGCACACGCGCCAGCACCCGCTTGACGTTGCCGTCCATGATGGAGATGCGCTGGCCAAAGCAGAACGCCGCCACCGCCGCGGCCGTGGAGGGGCCGATGCCCGGCAAGGTCTGCAAGGCATCGGCGTTGTCAGGGAAGCGGCCGCCATGTTCGGCCACCACGGCTTGCGCGCAGCGGTGCAGGTTGCGGGCGCGGCTGTAGTAGCCCAGCCCGCTCCACATCGCCAGCACCTCGTCGAGCGGCGCGGCAGCCAGGTCGGCCACCGCGGGAAAGCGCTGCAAAAAGCGCTCGTAGTAAGCCAGCACGGTGCTGACCTGCGTCTGCTGCAACATGATTTCCGACAGCCACACGCGGTAGGGGTCGCGGGTTTGCTGCCAGGGCAAGTGGTGGCGGCCTTCCAGGCGTTGCCAGGCCACCAGGCGCTCGGCCAGCACAGGCTGGCGCTGCTGCGCGGCCTGCTGCAGCTCGGGTGCAGACGCGGTGCTCACTGCGCGGAAGCGGGCAAGGACTCTGCCGTCGTTGCTGGCGTCGTTGCTGGCACAGCGACTGGCACCGTTGCCGACCTCGCGTCGGGCTCTGAAGCGAGCGACAGGTCCAGCGACAGCGCCTCCATGGCCGCTGCACTGACAAACAGCGCCGGCGGTGCCGATGCGGCAGTCTGCCCCGCGGCCTCTGCTGTCGGCTCACCCTCGGGCCAGGCTTGTTTGGCCAACTCCTCGACCAGGGTGCCCAGGCGGGTCTGCAGCTGCAGGGCGCGCTCGTCCTGTGCCTGCACTTCCTGCAAGCGCTTGTCGAGTTCACCCGATGCCGACTGGATGCGGTCCAGCGATTCGTAGCGGCGCTTGAAGTTGCGACGGCGCTCGCGCAACTGGCTGTCCACCTGCGCCGAGGCCGTCTTGTTCCACAGCTCGATGTCGTTGCTGACGGTCTCGAAGACCACGCGCAGGCGCGAGATCAACATGCGGCGGAACTGCTCCTGGAAGCCCGGCTGGGCCAGCCGGAAGGCCTGGCTGAGGCCCAGGTACTGCACATAGTTGCGCTCGATGAGCTGCAGGTCATCGGCGTAGCGGCGCACGTTCAGAGGGACATCGACCGCCAGGCTGAAGCCGAACTCGGCGTTCAGGCGCGCGAACGAGGCCACCAGCATCGCGTGGATTTCGTCGTTGCGCTGCTGGGCCTGCTCGATCAGGCTGCGCAAGCGCGTGCACAGCTCGATGAAGGCGCGTCGGGCGCCAATCGGCAGCCAGGAGCCACCCAGCACCTGCTGCAGCACATCGACCTCCTGGCGCAGGCGCTCGGAGGACAGGTCCTGCAAAGCGCTGCGCAGCATGCGCGCGTGGATGCTGCGCATGGCGTGCAGGCGTGCCGTGCACTGCTCGAACTCGGTGGCTTCAGCTTGCACGCGCTGGATCATCAGCTGCACCTTGCCTGCGCTCTTGCCACGCAGGCCGCGCAACTCCAGAAGTTGGTCGGCGTACAGGCCGCGCATTTCGCCGAAGCGGCGCGTGAGTTGGCGCTGGAGCTGGCGGGCCCCCCCCACGGCGGCCTCGGCGAGCTTGTCGCGGCGCTTGGGCAGCAGGCCATCCGACAAGGCATCTTCGAAGGCGGCCAGGCGGCTGTCGGTCAAGCCCGCCGCATCGCCCTGCAGGCGTGCCGCCAAGGCCTGACGCGCCGAGATGGGGAAAACGTGCTCGGTCGGGATCTCCAGCGTCTGCGCGACGCTCTCGCACTGGCGGGTGATGACCTGGCGCACCTGGGCAGGCGTGCTCAGCGGGTCGGCCAGGGTGTCGATCTTGTTGAGCACCACGTAGCGCGCCAAGGCCGGGCCGCTGAGGTGGTCGCGCCAGATGTCGAGGTCGGACTTGGTGACACCCGTGTCGGCGCCCAGGATGAACACCGTGGCATCGGCTTGCGGCAGCAGGCCCAGCGTCAGCTCGGGCTCGGTGCCGATGGCGTTCAGGCCCGGCGTGTCCAGCACCACCAGGCCACGCTTGAGCAGCGGGTGCGGCAGGTTGATGCGGGCGTGGCGCCACACGGGCACCTCGATCAGGCCATCGGCCGCGGGCGGCGGGTTGTCTTCAGGGCGCTGCGGGTCCCAGAACCCCAGGCGCTCGGCCTCTTCGGTGCTGACACGGCGGGTGCGCATGACCTGGGCCAGTGCGTCGGCCATGGCGTCGGGGTCGGCCAGTTCGAGGGTGTGCCAGGTCCAGGCCGAGGGCTGGGCGCGGTACTCGGCCAGCGAGGGGGCTTCCAGGCGCGTCTCGATGGGCAGCAGCGACAGGCCCACCGGGTCTTCGGCGTCATAGCCCAGCTCGACCGGACACATCGTGGTGCGTCCCGCCGAGGCCGGCATCATGCGGCGGCCCTTGTCCGAGAAAAAGATGGCGTTGATGAGCTCCGACTTGCCGCGCGAGAACTCGGCCACGAAGGCCACCATCAGCTTCTCGCCCGACAACCTGCGCCGCATGGCCTCGAACCACTCGGCAGAGGCGTCGTCCAGCAGCTCATGCTCGCGTGCGAAACGCGCCAGGGCCGCCAGTTTGGCGTCCGTGCCGGCGCGCCATTGGCCGAAGGCGTCGAGGTGGCTGGCAAAGGTGGGGCTCATGGGTGCCATCGTAGCGCAAGGGGTGTGTTGCGGTTACATCTTCGTCCCCCCAGTTTGGGACAAAAGGTACATCTGTGCCGGCACCTGCAATGAATGGTGTCATCCGTGAGATGCCGCACAGACATCGGCCGCACACCCTCTCACCGCTTCTGGCAATGCCCGCAGAAAAACGTCGAGCGCTGGGCCTGCACGATGCGCCGCACCGGCTGCCCGCACACGCGGCAGCCCTCGCCTTCGCGTCCGTACACCTGCGTGGCCAGCTGGAAGTGGCCTTGCGCGCCATGGGCATCGCGGAAGTCGCGCAGGCTGGAACCACCGGCTTCCACCGCTTCTTGCAGCACCGCCCTCACCTCCTGCAGCAGGCGCGCGGCCCTGGGGCGGCTGAGCTTGCCTGCCGCCAGGCGCGGGTCGATGCGCGCACGGAACAAGGCTTCGCAAGCGTAGATGTTGCCCGCGCCCACCACGATGTCCCCCGCCAGCAAGGCCTGCTTGATGGCCACCTGGCGGCCACGCAAGCCCGCATGGAACACCTCGCGGGTGAGCGCCTCGTCGAAAGGCTCATGACCCAGCCCGGCCAGCAACTTGCCCGGCAAGCCGGCGTCCATGGCCGGACCCCAGACGACCGCGCCAAAACGCCGCGGGTCGGTCAGGCGCAGCACACCGCGGTCGGTGCCGAGCTCGAAATGGTCATGGGGGCCAGGCTCGCCCGGCTGCCACCGGAACGCCAGCGAACCCGACATCCCCAGGTGGATGAGCAGGCCGCCGGAGCGATCAGGCTTCTGCGACAACGACGGCAACGACGATGACGCCGGCATCGCCAAAGGCAGCCAGAGGTACTTGCCCCGACGCTGCACCCCCCCCACCTGCCCACCAACCAGCTCTTCGCCGTCCAGCCCCAAGGGCCAGCGCAGCGGTTTGCCCAGGTGCACCGACGTCACCGTGGCCCCCTCGATGCGGGTGGCGAAACTGCGACGCGTGACCTCGACTTCCGGCAATTCAGGCATGGGCCGATTATGGGTTGTCGCGACGTCCCTAGAATGGCATCAACACTTGGAGCTTCCATGCCTCGCTTTGCCGTCCTGAACGCGCCCCGCGCCACCCTGTCTGCCATCGCGCTCGCGGCCATGGTCGCGGGACACGCAGCCTGGGCAGCCCCTGTGGCCAAGCCGGCAACGCCTGCCCCGGCCGCATCCGCGCCGGTTGCAGAAGCCCCCGAGGCGCCCCGCGTGCCCGAGCAATCCAGCCTGGACGGGCAGCTGTTCTACCAGCTGCTGATCGCGGAAATCCAGGCCAACGGCGGCGATGCCGGCTCGGCCTACCAACTCTACCTGGACGCCGCCCGGCGCCACCAAAGCGGCCAGCTCTACCAACGCGCCGTCGAGATCGCCTTGCGCGCCCGCGCTGGCGAACAAGCCCTGTCGGCGGCCAAGGCCTGGCGCCAGGCCCTGCCGCAATCGCGCGATGCGGCCGAATTCACCTCTCAAATCCTCATCGTGCTGGGCCGCCCCGGCGAGCTGGCCGCGCCGCTGCGCGCCCTCATCCAGCTGACGCCCACACCTCAGCAACCCCAGGTGCTGGCCAACCTGCCGCGCAGCCTCGCCCGCCTGAGCGACCGGCAAGTGGCCGCCCAGGTCCTCGACGAAGCCACCCAGCCCTGGCGCCAGCCCCCGCTGGAGATGGCCGAAGCCTGGGCCGCATCCGGCGAAGCCTGGCTCATGGCCAAGCAGTTCCCCAAGGCCATGACCGCCACCCGCAAGGCCCTGGCCCTGCAGCCCGACCTGCTGACGGCCAACCTGCTGGCGGCCGACATGATCGGACAGCAACCTGACGCAGAAGCCCTGGTCAAGCAGCGCATGGGCCGCGCCGACGCGCCGCCGCTGCTGCGACTGGCTTACGCGCGCCGCCTGGCCTCCTCGCAGCGCTACGAAGAAGCAGCCACCCAGCTCGACGAACTGGTCAAGGTGCAGCCGGAGCAAACCGGCCACTGGATCCTGCTGGCTGCGGTGCGCCTTGAGCTGCGCCAGACCGACGCCGCCGAAGCCGCGCTCAAGCAAGTGCTGGCCCGCACCGAGCCGGCCGCTGCCACGCCTGCGCAGCCCGCGCAGTCCGCGCCAAACAGCAACGCTGGCAACACCGGCTCGACGGCCACGGTGTCGGGCGACCTCAACCTCGACAAGGACCGCGAGCAGGCCTACCTGCTGCTGGCCCAACTCGACGACCTCCGAGGCAAACGCGCCGAGGCCCTCCGGTGGCTGGAGCTGGCCGACCCGCGCCGCGAAAAAATGGCCGTGCAAAGCCAGCGCGCCCGCCTGCTGGCCCAGCAAGGCAAGGTGGCCGAAGCCCGTGCCCTGCTGCGCGGCCTGCCCGAGTCCGAACCTCGCGATGCCATCACCAAGGCCCAGGCCGAAGTCCAGCTGCTGCGCGACCTGGGCCAGTTGCCCGAGGCCTACAAGGTGCTGGAGCAAACCAGCGCCCGCTACCCCGACGACCACGAGCTGCAATACGACCAGGCCATGCTGGCCGAGAAGCTCAAGCGCTTCCAGGACATGGAGCGCCTGCTGCGCCGCGTGATCGAGCTCGCCCCGGACAACCCCAACGCCTACAACGCACTGGGCTACAGCCTGGCCGATCGCAAGGTGCAGCTGGACGAGGCACGTGCGCTGGTCGAAAAAGCCGCAGCGCTCAAGCCCGCCGACCCCTTCATCACCGACAGCCTGGGCTGGGTGGCCTTCCGCCAGGGACGGCTGGACGATGCCGTCAAGCTCTTGCGCGAGGCCTATACCGCACGGCCTGACACCGAGATCGGCGCTCACTTGGGCGAGGTGCTGTGGGCCCAGGGCCGCAAAGACGAGGCCCTGCGCGTGTGGCGGGAAAGCCAGACCCGCGACCGCGACAACGACACGCTCAAGGAAACCTTGCAACGCCTGGGAGCCGCCCTTTGAGCCTGGCTGCACGGTGGGCGCGGCACTCAAGTTGGGCGCTTGCCATGGGCATGGCGATGACGGTGGCGGGTTGCGCGAGCGCATGGCGCGCACCCAGCGCCGATGCGGCAAATGCGGCCGATGCCCAGACATCCGCCCAAACCCCCGCACCGCAAGCCGCCCCTGACATCGACCTGCAAGGCCAGATCAGCATCAAGCTCCTGGCGATGGACGACTTGCCCGCCAAGGGTGTCAGCCTCGGCTTCTTTTTCCACGGCCAGCCCGATGCCGGGCGCCTCGACCTCATGACCCCGCTGGGCAGCCAGATCGCGCAGGTCGGCTGGAGCACCACCGGCGCCTGGCTGCGCCGATCTGGCGGCAGCGGCGGCGATGCGCCCCCCGAATCCCGTTTCGGCAACGACCTCTCCGCCACAGCGAGCCCCGACGACGGGCTGGAACGCTTCGACAAC
Organism: Aquabacterium commune; assembly: GCF_004362855.1. GTDB lineage: Bacteria > Pseudomonadota > Gammaproteobacteria > Burkholderiales > Burkholderiaceae_C > Aquabacterium > Aquabacterium commune. The sequence continues at coordinate 289,212 of NZ_SNXW01000004.1, read as the reverse complement.
ATCGGTGCCCTGAGCGAGCGCGTGCTCGGCGAGGCCATCCCACTGCAAACGCTGATCCACTGGATGCAAGGTCGCGCCGACCCACAGCGCCCCAGCACCGCCGCGCCCGATGCCGAACTCGCCACGGGCACCTTCACCCAGGACGGCTGGCTGATCGACACCCGTGAATGGCCCCGCCGCCTCCAGGCACAGCGTGCCGCCAGCCCCGGCCTGCGTGGCATCCAACTCAAAATCCACCTCGACCGCTGACGCCCAGCGCCCGCTTTTTTGCTCGCCGCCATGCCCAGCCTGCACCACCTTCCCGCCCCGGCCAAGCTCAACCTGTTCCTGCACGTCACCGGCCGGCGCCCCGACGGCTACCACCTGCTGCAGTCCGTCTTTGTCCTGCTGGATTGGCACGACACCCTGCACATCGACACCCGCGCCGACGGCCAACTGCTGCGCCACGACCTCCACGTCGCCCTGCCGCCCGACGACCTCTGCCTGCGCGCCGCCCGCCTGCTGCAACGAGAAAGCGGCACGGCGCTGGGCTGCGACATCCGCATCCACAAGGCCGTGCCATGGGGTGCCGGCCTGGGCGGGGGCAGCTCCGACGCCGCCACCGTGCTGCTGGCCCTCAACCACCTGTGGGGCCTGCACTGGCCGGGCGAGCGCCTCGAAGCCCTGGCCCTGCAACTCGGCGCCGACGTGCCGTTTTTCGTGCGCGGCCTGCCCGCCTGGGTGGAAGGCGTTGGCGAGCAGATCACACCCATCGCCCTGCCGCCCGAGGTGTTGCACACCCCGCTGGCACTGCTGAAACCGCCCGCAGCCATCCCGACCGCGGCCATTTTTGGCAGCCCGTTGCTCAAGCGCGACACACCCCGTGCTACAGTCGCAGCCTTTCTTGCAGCGCCCATGCGCTTTGGTCACAACGACTTGCAGGTGCCGGCCCAGGCCTGGCGAGCGCCAACTTCCTCTGACGAGGACGCGGCGACCCCAGACACCCAGGCCAGCGACGGCAGAGGTGTGACCCACGCTTTGGGTGTCATGCAGGCTCGCTTCGGCAACAGCCGCATGACGGGATCTGGCAGCACAGTGTTCGCTTGGGTGGATGGCAACACCCCCCTCGACAACACGCTGAGCGCCGACGACGTCACCGCACTGGCAGAGGCAGGCCCGCATGGAGTTCACTGGGTCGGTCGCGTGTGTCGCGTGCTGCCGCAGCATCCTCTGCTGGACTTGGCTCCCCGCACTGCGGCGTGATCAAGACAGCCGAAGATTTTGCGCAACAGCTTGGCAAACACTCAAAAAACTGGCTATACTGTGAGGCTCTGATCAAGAGCAGCTTACAAGGTAAGCGAAGTGCAGAAAATGGCGCTGAAGCAGCAAGTGCTGAAACAGCAACATCGGACGCGGTTCGAAGACCTGTGTAGGGGAGTCGCCAAGTTGGTAAAGGCATCGGATTTTGATTCCGACATGCGAGGGTTCGAGTCCTTCCTCCCCTGCCAAATTTCAGACGGTCCAGTCTGAGCGCAACGCTGAAAGTGCTGCGCAAGAACTGACCGCCGCCTGCCCCAAGTCGGCCGCCATGGGCGATGTCCGCTGGCAAGCTCTGGCATATGCCACCGTGGCCCTGGGCCGCACCGGCAACCAGAACTGCATGCCAGATTCGCTGAGGGGCACGGTGAAGGGCAGATGACTTTTTCAGCCATCACTGACACGCCCGCCATGCTTTCCGACACCGTCCTGTTCACTGGCAACGCCAACCCGGCCCTCAGCCAGGAAATCGCCACCCACCTCGGCATTTCCCTGGGTCAGGCGGCCGTCGGTCGATTCTCGGACGGTGAAACCACGGTCGAAATCCAGCAGAACGTGCGCGGTCGCGAAGTCTTCGTGGTGCAGTCCACCTGCGCCCCGACCAACGACAACCTGATGGAACTGCTGATCATGGTCGATGCGCTCAAGCGCGCGTCCGCCCAGCGCATCACGGCCGTCATCCCCTACTTCGGCTACGCCCGCCAGGACCGCCGCCCGCGCTCCACCCGCGTGCCCATCTCGGCCCGCGTCGTGGCAGACCTGATGGAAACCGTGGGCGTCAACCGCGTCCTGACCATGGACCTGCACGCCGACCAGATCCAGGGCTTCTTCAACATCCCCGTTGACAACATCTACGCCTCGCCGGTGCTGCTGTCCGACCTGCAGGCCAAGAAGTACGAAGACCTCGTGGTGGTCTCGCCAGACGTCGGCGGCGTGGTGCGCGCCCGCGCCCTGGCCAAACAGCTGGGCTGTGACCTGGCCATCATCGACAAGCGCCGCCCCAAGGCCAATGTGTCGGAGGTGATGAACATCATCGGCGAGATCGACGGCCGCAACTGCGTGATCATGGACGACATGATCGACACCGCCGGCACCCTGGTGAAAGCCGCCGAAGTGCTGAAGGACCGTGGCGCCAAGAGCGTGTACGCCTACTGCACGCACGCCGTGTTCTCCGGCCCGGCCATCGAGCGCATCAAGGCATCGCACCTCGACGAGGTCGTGATCACCAACACCATCCCGCTGAGCGAGACGGCCAAGGGCACGCCCAAGATCCGCCAGCTCAGCACCGCTTTCCTGTTCGCCGAAACCATCCGTCGCATCACCGACGGCGACTCGGTGACCTCCCTCTTCTCGGAACAGAACAACAACTTCTGATCCGGATGTCCTGGCCGGCCTCTTCAGGGGCTGGCTTTTCAAAGCGCCTGGTCGCGGGCGCTATACCCACTTGGAGCACTCCATGAAATTCACCGCTTTCGAGCGCAATCTGCAGGGGACCGGAGCGAGCCGCCGCCTGCGCATCTCTGGCAAGACGCCTGGCATCGTTTACGGCGCCGGCAAAGAGCCGAAGAACATCGAAGTTGACCACAACGCGCTGTACCACGCCATGCGCAAGGAAGCCTTCCACTCCTCCATCCTCGAGATGGAACTGGACGGCACGGTCGAGAAGGTCCTGCTGCGCGACTACCAGAAGCACCCGTTCAAGCAGATCGTGCTGCACGTGGACTTCCAGCGCGTGGACGCCACCACCCGCATCCACAAGAAGGTGCCCGTGCACTTCGTGGGCGAGGCCGATGCACCTGCTGTCAAGATCGACAAGTGCATCATCAACCACGTCACCACCGAACTGGAAATCGAGTGCCTGGCCGAGCAGCTGCCTGAGTTCCTGACGCTGGACCTGAGCAAGGCCGTCAAGGGCCAGAGCTTCGGCGTGGAAGACCTGGGCCTGGCTTCGCACATCAAGCTGGTGACGCACGGCCGCAAGGCCCCGACGCTGGCCACCGTGGTCGAGCCGGTGGAAGAGGTGATTGCCGCTCCCGTGGCCGCCGCCGAACCCGCCAAGGGCAAGAAGGGCAAGAAGTAATTCTTGTCAGATGGGTGCTGTGGCCATGCCGCAGTGCCCGCAGTCAAGCCCCGCTTTGGCGGGGCTTTTCTTTTGGTGCGTCCACTCCCGATAATCCACGCCATCATGATCAGACTGTTTGTTGGCCTGGGCAACCCAGGCGCCGAGTACGAAGACACGCGCCACAACGCCGGCTTCTGGTACGTCGATGGCCTGGCGCGTCGCCTGGGCGTCTTCCTGCAGCCTGACCGGGCTTACCACGGCCTGGTCGCGCGGGCCAACACGCCGCAGGGGCCGGTGTGGCTGCTGCAGCCCCAGACCTACATGAATCTGTCGGGCAAGTCGGTGTCGGCGCTGGCGCGCTTCTTCAAGGTCAACCCCGACGAGGTGCTGGTCGCCCACGACGAGCTCGACCTGCTGCCGGGCCAGGTGAAGCTGAAAAAAGGCGGTGGCCATGCGGGGCACAACGGCTTGCGCGACATCCATGCGCAACTGGGCAGCCCAGATTACTGGCGCTTGCGCCTGGGCATCGGCCACCCTGGCGTCAAGCACGAGGTCGCGGCCTTCGTGCTGCGCAAGCCGCCACAGGCCGAGCGCGAAGCCATCTTCAAATGCATCGATCAGTGCCTGGACGCCACCGAGGCCTTCCTGCAAGGCGACATGGCCAAGGCCACCGCCACGGTCCATGCAGGCCCGCAACGGCCCAAACCTCCGCGCAAGGCGCCTGACACCCCCACAGGCGAACCGGCCTGAGCCCAACCCCCGACAAACACACAGAGAGGCCACCCCATGCACTGCCGCGATTTGCGCACATCCGTTGTTCTGGCCGCTGCGCTGCTGCTCGGCCAAGCCCAAGGCGCGAGGCCTTTGTCCACGCCCAGCGCATCGGACGACCTGCCAACCCAGGCGCCGGCCAAGACGGCCTACCGCTGCACATCGGCCCAAGGCACGGTGAGCTACAGCCAGCAGCCCTGTGCCTCTGGCACCGACGGTCGCCTCGTGCGCGCGCAGGACGATCGCACCGAGGCGCAACGCCAGCAGGCCGAGGCCAACATGCACCGTGACCAGGCCATGGCCCAGGATCAGGCCAGACAAGCGCGCCGGCAAGCCGACCATGCTGCGCACCCAGAACCTGCCAACCTCAGTGGCAAGGTCAGGCAGGTGGCCGTGGGGCAGCGCGAGGTGGACCGCCGCGGCGCGCCCACAGAATCACTGAAGCACAACCCCAGGCAGTTCCGGGCCAAGGCACCGCGCAAGGCAGCACGCAGCCCCTCGTCGGCCTCTGGCTAGACGTCCAGGGCGTTGCGCTCGCGCACCTGGGCACGCGCCAGGGCCTGCAGGCCCTCGTATTTGATGAGCAACTGCTCGCGGGTCTCGGTGTGCAGCGGGTCCACCGGGATGCACTCCACGGGGCAGACCTGCACGCACTGCGGCTCGTCGAAGTGGCCCACGCATTCCGTGCATTTGGCAGGGTCGATCACGTAGATGGTCTCGCCCATCGAGATCGCCTGGTTGGGGCACTCGGGCTCGCACACATCGCAGTTGATGCATTCGTCGGTGATCTTCAGGGACATGGCTGGCCTTGTTGCGCTCAGACCGCGCGTCGCGCCACGCGGGCGCTCAGGCGTTCGAGCACGCTGGGGGCCACGAACTTGGACACATCGCCGCCCAGCGAGGCAATTTCGCGCACGAAGGTGCCTGAGACGAACTGGTATTGATCGGACGGTGTGAGGAACACGGTCTCGACATCGGGCATGAGCTGGCGGTTCATGCCGGCCATCTGGAACTCGTACTCGAAGTCGCTGACGGCGCGCAGGCCGCGCACCACCACCTTGCCACCATGGTTCACCACAAAATCGCGCAACAGGCCCGAGAACGCGATGACCTCGACGTTCGGGTACTCGCTGGCCAGTTCCTTGGCCATGTCCAGGCGCTCTTCCAGCGAGAACATGGTCTTCTTGTGGTACCCCGCGGCCACCGCCAGGATGAGCTTGCCGAACAACTGGCTGGCGCGCCGCATCAGATCGGCGTGGCCGAGGGTCATGGGGTCGAAGGTGCCGGGATAGACCGCGGTCAGCACGGGAGGCGTGTTCAAGCGAGGCTCCAAGGGAGGTGTGCACACAGTGTACGGCTCAGGCAACCGACGCAGGTGCGGCATCGGCGGCATCCACACGCTGGAACAGGTGAAAGTGCACCGCACCGGCGTGGCCATGGCGGTGACAGCGCAGGCCCAGGGTGGCATCGTCGCCCATGGCCTGGGGCGCCTCGACGTAGACCCAGCCACCCGGCGCCACGCAACGCACGGCCGCTGCCAACGCGGGCTGGAAGAGCGCTTCGTCGAACGGTGGGTCGAGTAAGACCAGGTCGAAGGGCTGGGCTGTGGCTGCAGCAGTGAGGTTCACGCCGCCAGACCGCGCCATCCAGGCCAGGGCATCGGCCTGCACCACCTGCACCTGGGACGCTTTCAAGCGTTGCACCACAGTGCGCAAGGAAGCAACCAAGGCCGCGTCGCGCTCCAGCAGCACGGCCGAAGCCCCACGCGATGCGGCTTCCAGACCGAGGGCGCCGCTGCCCGCAAAAGCGTCCAGCACGCGCCAATCGCTCAGGTCCTGGCCCAGCCAGTTGAACAAGGTTTCGCGCACCCGCGAAGACGTCGGGCGCAGGCCCGCCGCCACGGGCACCGGCAGCGGCGTGCGCTTCCACTGGCCGCCGATGATGCGGACTTCCTGCGCCGCGGTGCGCGCCACGGACTGGGCGGCACGGACCTGGCGGTCGCGAACGTCGTCGGAGGGCTTCGGGGTCGTGCGGCGCATGGGGGACATCTGGAGGGTGGGCGGGATTGTACGAAGCCCCACGCCTACAATCCCAGGCATGTTCAGTTTCATCAAGAAAAAGCTCGGTTGGGGCAGCGCAGCAGACGAGGGCCAGGCTCCTGCGGATCAGGCGCAGCCTGCAGCGGCGCAAGCGCCTGCGCTCGCACCTGCCGCCGCACCTGTGGCCAAGCCCGAAGCTGCCCCGGTCGCAGCCCCGTCCCTGGCCCCACCAGCGCCGGCCACCGCAGGGCCTGCCCCGGCAGCCGCCCCCGAAGCGAGCCCTGGAACCGCGGCGGGCGCCCCCGAGCGCCGCTCCTGGCTGGACAAACTGCGCGCTGGCCTGCGCAAGACCGGCTCCAGCATCGCGCAGGTGTTCACGGGCACGCAGATCGACGACGCGCTCTATGAAGAGCTGGAAGAAGCGCTGCTCATGGCAGATGCCGGCGTGGCCGCCACCGAATTCCTGCTCACCGACCTCAAGCGCCGCGTGAAAGAAGCCAAGTCCACCGACCCGGTCCAAGTCAAGGGCTTGTTGGTCGAGGCCATCACCGAGTTGCTGCAGCCCCTGGAGAAGGGCCTGGAGGTTGGCACGCACACGCCCACCGTCATCATGGTGGCCGGCGTCAACGGCGCAGGCAAGACCACGACCATCGGCAAGCTCACGCGTCACCTGGCCGATGCGGGTCAGCGCGTGCTGCTGGCCGCGGCCGACACCTTCCGGGCTGCGGCGCGCGAGCAGTTGCTGGTCTGGGCCGACCGCAACCGCGTGGACATCGTCAGCCAGGAGGGTGGCGACCCGGCAGCCGTGACCTTCGACGCGGTGCAAGCGGGCCGCGCACGCGGCTGTGACGTCGTCATCGCCGACACGGCGGGCCGCCTGGCCACGCAATTGCACCTCATGGAAGAGTTGCGCAAGGTCAAGCGCGTCATCGGCAAGGCCATGGACACGGCACCGCACGAGGTGCTGCTGGTGGTCGATGGCAACACGGGCCAGAACGCGCTGTCGCAGGTCAAGGCCTTTGACGAGGCCCTGGGCCTCACGGGTCTGGTCGTCACCAAGCTGGACGGCACGGCCAAGGGTGGCGTGCTGGCGGCCATCGCGCTGTGGTCACGCCAGCGCCACAGCCCGGTGCCGGTGTACTTCATCGGTGTGGGCGAAAAGCTGGAAGACCTGCAGACCTTCCAGGCCCGCGAGTTCGCCCAAGCGCTGTTGAGCTGAACCCAGCACTGCCTGCCGGCAGCGCGCCATCGCACTCAAACCCGCTCGGCGCTGCGTGTGCCCAACGGCATGCGGCCGGAGTCGCCAGCGTCCAGGTCGTCGAACCAGGTCGATGGCGGCGGCTCTTTGCGGTCGTGGTCGGCGCCGGTGGCTTGCCATTCGTTGACGGGGTCGTCCATGGGGTCGTCGAGCACCACATCGATCGCACGTTCGTTCACCGACAGACCGCGCAACTCGCCTGCGCCTTGCATGGACGCCACCACCGCAGCCGCTTCGGCATCGCGGCGCGCCAGGTGGGCATCGGCGGCACCCGTGTGTCCGGCGCCCTGCACCGCAGACCCCAGGATGGCTTCACGCGCCACCACCGGCCCGGGCAAGGCCCCTTCCAGCCACACGTGCACCGGGATGCGGGCCCCCTGGAGCACACGGTCCATGCGGGCATGCCGCCGCTGGGCGCGTTCGTTTTCACGGGACAGCGGCTGGCGCACCTCCACCACGGCGACCACCTGGGAGGAAGCATCGCAGACCACCAGGTCGGCGCACAACGACCCGACGCGGCGCAGCCATTCGCTGTAGGAGTTGCGCGTGGGCACCTTGATGAAGCGGGCCACGGGCACCTGGGCCAGCACCATGTGATCGGGCAAGGCCTTGCGCAGCACGTGGTAGGCGTCGCGCTCGGCCGTGGTCAGCACGCGGGTGGAGAGGGGCTCCCAGTCCATCAGCGTGTCGAGCTGCTCGTCGCTCATGGGCTTGCTGCGTGGTTTGCGGCGCTGCGCCTCGCGATCCTCACGGGCATCACGCGCTTCACGGCCCACGCCCGCCGGAGCACCGCCACGGCTGCCGCCTCGGGGCGCAGGCGCCTGCGACTGGCGGTTGCGAACCCACCACCACGCACCTGCCAGGCCGGCAGTGCTCATGCCCGCCAACAACACGGGCCAGTTTGACACCACATCCATCTTCGGGCCTCTTTGAAACGCTTCGACCACAGAACCATGCGGGTGCAGCCACCCGCTTGACGCTGTTTTCGGCGCTGGGAGGCCCCGCTGAAGCGCCTGCATCGAGGCGCTACAACAGTCACACACGCTAACAGGTGGCGTGCGGCCTGTGGGGCGGGAGTGTGTCCGGCTGTATCGACTGTGCGCTCAGCGGCCCATGCCGGGCATGCCTTTCATGCCGCCCATGCGCTTCATCATCTTCATCAGGCCGCCGCCGCGCATCTTCTTCATCATGGTCTGCATCTGCTCGAACTGGTTGAGCATGCGGTTGACCTCCTGGATCTGCACCCCCGCGCCCGCGGCGATGCGGCGCTTGCGGCTGGCCTTGCTCTTGCCGTCCATGAGCAGCGAGGGCTGGCGGCGCTCCTTGGCCGTCATCGCGCAGATGATGCCTTCCATGCGGCGCATGTCGCGCTCGGCCTTGCCCATGTCGGCCTGACCGGCCTTGGACGCCAGCTCGGTGGGCAGCTTGTCGATGAGGCCCGACAGGCCGCCCATCTTCTTCATCTGGCTGATCTGGGAGAGGAAGTCGTTGAAGTCGAAATCGACGCCGGACTTGACCTTCTCGGCCAGCTTCTGCGCGGCCTCGATGTCCACGCCCTTTTGCACTTCTTCGACCAGGGCCACGATGTCGCCCATGCCCAGCACGCGGCCGGCATGGCGTTCGGCGTCAAACACCTCCAGGCCGTCGATCTTTTCCGACACGCCGGCGAACTTGATGGGCACGCCCGTGATCTGGCGCACCGACAGCGCCGCACCGCCGCGCGAGTCACCGTCGAGCTTGGTCAGCACCACGCCGGTCAGGGGCAGCGCGTCCTTGAAGGCCTTGGCGGTGTTGACCGCGTCCTGGCCCTGCATGGCGTCCACCACGAACAGGGTTTCGACTGGCTTGAGCAGCGCGTGCAGCTCCTTGATCTCGGCCATCAGCACTTCGTCGATGGCGAGGCGGCCGGCCGTGTCGAACAGCAGCACGTCGAAGTAATGCTTCTTCGCGAAGTCGATGGCGGCCAGGGCGATGTCGCGCGGCTTCTGGTCCGGCGTGGAAGGGAACCATTCGGCGCCGGCCTGGGCCGTCACGGTCTTGAGCTGCTCGATGGCCGCGGGGCGATAGACGTCGGCCGAGACCGTCAGCACCTTTTTCTTGCGCTTTTCGATCAGGTGCTTGGCCAGCTTGGCCGTGGTCGTCGTTTTGCCGGCGCCCTGCAGACCGGCCATCAGGATGATGGCGGGGGGTTGCACGGCCAGGTCGATGTCGGCGATGCCCTCACCCATCGTGGCGGCCAACTCCTTCTGGACGATGCTGACGAGCACCTGGCCCGGGGTCAGCGAAGACACCACCTCGGCGCCCAGGGATTTCTCCTTGACGCGGGCGATGAAGTCGCGCACCACGGGCAAGGCCACATCGGCCTCCAGCAAGGCCATGCGGACCTCACGCAACATGTCTTGCACGTTGGATTCGGTGATGCGCGACTGGCCGCGCATGGTTTTGACCAGGCGACTGAGGCGTTCGGTGAGGTTGGAGGCCATGGATGAAGCGCGGAGCTCTCGTAAACTGATCGCATGATTTTATCGCCCACCTTCTGGCCCAGCGGTGTTGCCGTCGTGGCTTATGCGCTGGCCACCCTCTGGCCTGCACGTTCTGAGGACGCCGGCACCGTCGATCGGGCCATTCCCGGCGCCCTGCTGCTGGGCTGGCTGGCACAGGGTTTGGCCATCGCGCTGGACGTGCTGTCGCTGGACAGCCCCCTGCCGGGCGCACGTTTCGGCTTTGCACCGGCGCTGTCGGTGACCGCCTGGCTGGTGCTGGCCGTCTATGCCATCGAAAGCCGCCGCCTGGGCCTGCCCGGCCTGCGGCGCAGCCTGGCCCTGCTGTGCATCGGGGCGGTGGTGCTGGCCTGGCGTTTCCCTGGACAAGCCTATGCCAACGCAGGCAGCGCCTGGGCGCCCCTGCACTGGCTGACGGGGTTTGCGTCTTATGGGCTGATCGGTGCGGCGCTGCTGCATGCTGCGCTGCTGCAGCACGCCGAGCGGCGCCTGCGTGCAGGTTCGGGCACGGCGTCTGGCCAGATCCCGTCGGGTGTGCGGCCCAAAGGCCAGGCCCTGGGCATGCCTTTGCTGCGGCTGGAGTCGCTCACGCTGCGCTTCGTGGGTGCGGGCTTCGCCATGCTGAGCCTGACGCTGCTGCTCGGGGCTGCTTTCGCGCCCTGGCGCTGGGACCACAAAACTGTGTTCTCCGTGCTGTCGTGGGGGGTTTTCGCCACGCTGCTGGTGGGGCGTGCGCGCTTCGGTTGGCGCGGCCGACAGGCCATCCGATGGCTGGTGGCGGGCTCGACGCTGTTGCTGCTGGCCTACGTGGGCTCGCGTTTCGTGCTGGAGGTCATCCTGCACCGACCGGTGGTGGCGTGATGGGGGCGCTCTTGAAATACCTCCTGCTGGCCCTGGTGGTGCTCTGGTTGCTGTACTCCCCGGCGGTGCGGGGCCGCTTGCGCGGTCAGTCGCGCCACAAAGGCGACGGCGGCAAGCCGACCAAAGCCACCCAGCCCGCTAAGCCCGTCCAGGCAGACCGCATCGAGCCCTGCGCCCACTGTGGCGTCCACCTGCCGGTGTCGGAGGCGCTGCACGACATCGGCGGACGCGTGTACTGCAGCGAAGCGCACCGACTGGCCGGCCCGCGCGACTGAGCCATGCCCACTCGCACGCCTCCTGCCACCGCCCCGTCGCAGACACACCCTGGCACCGAGCCTCTCCCACCCGCTCCGAGTCTTGACGGCGCGAATTCGTGGTTTGGGAGTCCCAGGCTGGACGAACCCTCGGGCGCGGCCAGCCCGCCCCCGAACGCCGGATCTGGCTCCGGCTCCGGCTCCGGCTCCGGCGCCACCACGCCTTATTTCTTCCGCGTTTACCGCGCCTTCCTGACAGCACGGGCCACCCTGGCATTGATGCTGATTTTGTTGCTGGGCGCCCTGTGGACCATGGGCACGCGCTCGCCATCCTGGGTCTGGGGCATGGCGCTGGGCTACGCCACCCTGGCATGTGCGGTGTGGTGGCTGCCCAGCCAGCGCCAGCGGGCATCCGACCAGCAACTCAGCCTGCGCCCCCGCCAGGCCCTGGCCAGCGTCGGCGTGGACCTCGTCTTCTTCGCTGCCCTGCACTACCTGACTGGCAACAGCTTCAACACGCAGGCCCTGCTGGTGCTGCCCGTGCTGATGGCCGCGGTGCTGATGCCGCGCATCATGGCACTGGGCACGGCCGCAGCCGCCACCCTCAACCTGCTGGCCGCAGCCTGGGTGCAGGCGCTGGACGCCGGCGCCATGACCACGCTGATGACGCAAGCCGGCCTGACCGGCGTGGGCCTCTTCGTCATCGCCGTCCTGGCCAACGAGCTGGCCATCCGCCTGGCCCGCGAGGAGCGCAGCGCCCGCGGCAGCATGGAGCTGGCGCGCCAACAGGCCGAGCTCAACCGACTCGTCATCGAGGAAATGAGCGAGGGCGTGATGGTGGTGGACCGCCAGGGGCGGGTGCGCACCGCCAACCCGGCCGCGCGGCGCCTGCTGTCCGCCCGCAGCCAGACACCGGCCGCGCCTTTCCAGTTGCGCGGCGTGCCGGCCTGGGCGCCCTTGGTGCACGCCATCGAGCACGGCCTGAACCGCCCACTGAAGGCCGAAGGCGGCCAGGAAATCAGGCTGCGTTTCGACGACCAAAGCCTGCGCGACCTGCGCCTGCGCGTGCGCTTCACACGAGGCCACCCCGATCAGCCCGACCTTGCTCGCGAAGAAATGTGCGTGATGCTGCTCGAAGACCTGCGCACCGTGCGGGCCCGTCAGCGCCAGGACAAGCTCGCGGCCATGGGCCGCATGTCGGCCGGCATCGCGCACGAAATCCGCAACCCGCTGGCGGCCATCGCCCAGGCCAACGCCCTGATGGCCGAAGATGCCGCCCAGCCCGAGGCCCATCCTGCACAAGCGCGCCTGACCCAGATGGTCAGCGACAACGTCGCACGGCTCAAGCACATCGTCGATGACATCCTGGCCGTCGCGCCCGGCCTGCGCCCACCCGCGCCGGTCATCGACCCGGTGGAAACGGTCATGGCCATCTGCAACGAATGGCGCTCGGCCCAGGGCCTGCAGGCCGGCGAGGACAGCCTGCTGGACACCGACCTGGGCGGGGTGCCGCGCGCGCCGACCTCGCCCAAAGTGCGCTTCGAACCCGAGCACCTGCAGCGGGTGCTCGTCAACCTGCTGGACAACGCCTTGCGCTACCAGTCGGGCCAACCGGGCGCCCTCCTCGTCACGCTGCGCTGGTTGCCCGGCGGTGCCGCAGGCGGCGTGCTGATGCTGTCCGTGGCCAACGACGGCGAAGCCATGTCGGCCGACACCGAGCGCTCCCTGTTCGAGCCCTTCTTCTCCACCAGCAGCCGCGGCACCGGGCTGGGCCTGTATATTTGCCGAGAGCTGTGCGAGCGCCATGGCGCCAGCATCGACTACCGCCAGCACCCGCCCAGCGTGCGCCACCGCAACGAGTTCTTCCTGACGATGCCTGTGGAGCAGACCGGAGCTGCCGCCTACGCCCCATGACCTCCCCCACCGCCCACCGACTGCTGGTCGTTGACGACGAGCCCGACTTGCGCACGCTGTACGAGCTGACCCTGCTGCGCGAAGGCTACGACCTGGAAACCGCAGCCTGCGTCGAAGACGCCTGGGAGATGCTGCAGGAGCGCAGCTACAGCGTGCTCATCACCGACATGCGCATGCCCGACGGCACCGGCCTGGACCTGCTGCAGCGCCTGGAAGCCGCTGGCCGCACGGAAAAGACCATCGTCATCACCGCCTACGGCTCGGCCGAGAACGCCGTGAGCGCCCTCAAGGCTGGCGCCTACGACTACCTCACCAAGCCGGTGGACCTCAAACAGTTCCGCGCCGTCGTGGCCTCGGCCCTGCGCGACGCGCAGGCCCAGGCCCTGATGGTGCGCGAACCCGTTTCGGCACCCCTGGGCCTGCCAGTGCCGGCCACCGTGTTTGCCAGCCCCTCCGATGCCAAGGCCGCCGCACACACGCCGCCCAGTGCCCTGGCCAAGCTCGCAGGCCACAGCAACGCCATGCAGCAAGTCCGCGTGCTGATCGACAAGGTCGCGCGCAGCATGGCCCCGGTGCTGGTCTGGGGCGAGTCTGGCACCGGCAAGGAGTTGGTTGCGCGCGCCATCCACGACGTCAGCAGCCGTCACGCCCGCCCGTTCGTGGCCGTGAACTGCAGCGCCATCCCAGAGCAGCTGCTGGAAGCCGAGTTCTTCGGCTACCGCAAAGGCGCCTTCACCGGCGCCGCCGAAGACCGCGAAGGCTTCTTCCAGGCGGCCCACGGTGGCACCCTCTTCCTCGATGAAATCGGCGACCTGCCCCTGGCCATGCAGTCCAAGCTGCTGCGTGCCATCCAGGAGCGCAGCGTGCGTGCGGTCGGCGCCACGGCCGAAGTGCCCGTTGATGTGCGCATCGTCAGCGCCACCCACAAGGACCTGCAGGCCGAGGTCGCCGCCCAGCGCTTCCGCCAGGACTTGTACTACCGCCTCAACGTCATCCAGATCAGCCTGCCGCCGCTGCGTGAGCGCCTGGAGGACTTGCCCATCCTCTGCCAACGCATCCTGGCGCGCATCGCCACCGAGTCGGGCCTGCCCACCGCACCGGCCTTGAGCACCGATGCGCTGTCCGCCTTGATGCACCAGCGCTTTGCCGGCAACGTCCGCGAACTGGAGAACATGCTGCACCGCGCCGTGGCCCTGAGCGGTCACCCCACGCTGGAACCCATGGACCTGGGCGTCGGCGCCTGGGTGCCGGGCCTGCCAGAAGCACCCGAATCCCTCGCACCGGAGCCTGCGGCATCCGCCCCGTCCGACGCGCCCCCACCGATCACCCCGCTGCCCCGCGACCTCGTCTCCCACCTCGACGAAGTCGAGCGCGACATCCTCGTGCAGGCGCTGGAGAAGCACCGACTCAACCGCACGGCCGCGGGCGCCAGCCTCGGGCTGTCGCTGCGCCAGATGCGCTACCGCATGGCCCGCCTGGGCGTGCAGGTCACCGAGCAAGGCGTGCTGCTGGGCGAACGCTGCGAGCCCGACGCCGATGCCGACTGAGCCCCAGCCACCGTCGCACGGCGACGCCTGGCACGGCGGCTGGCACGCCCAAGCTATCCACATGCCCTCGCCCAATGTCGGGCCGCGCCAGGACGGCGTCGCCATCGACCTGGCCGTGGTGCACTCGATCAGCCTGCCGCCTGGCCAATACGGCGGCGACCACATCGAGCGGCTGTTCACCAACACGCTCGACTGGGACGCCCACCCCTACTTCGACCTCATCCGCGGAGCCGAAGTGTCGGCGCATTTCGTCATCCGGCGCGACGGCCAGCTGCTGCAGTTCGCCTCGGTGCTGGAGCGCGCCTGGCATGCGGGCCGCTCGCACTGGCAGGGCCGCGACAACTGCAACGATTTCAGCGTCGGCATCGAACTCGAAGGGCTGGAGCACACCCCCTTCGAGGCTGCTCAGTACGAGGTGCTGGCGCGCCTGCTGCGCGACCTCGCCGAAGCCTGGCCCATCGCGCAGGCCGTCGGTCACGAGCACATCGCGCCCGGCCGCAAGCAAGACCCCGGCAAGGCCTTCGACTGGCCCCTGCTGGCGCGCCTGACAGGGTGGCCTGCAGAGCGTTTCCCGCCCTCCGCGCTGTTGGATTCCAGCAGCTGAATCAGCGCTTTCCCGAGTTTTTGACGGGTCGCGCTTGCCACCCTGCAAAAGGACGCTATAGTCGCCTCCAGACACTACGGGTAGTGCTTAGCAGCCACCCAAACACCAGATATAGTGTTCTGAGTCATTGGCACCCGGTCACCCCGGGCGCCTTGCACAGCTCGAATCCAGACCGAATTCAGCCCAAACCCCAGCCCGCACCCAGGCAGCACCCCAGCCAATTTTCCGCCGGGTCAACACCCAGCGCGAAAGCTCGCTTCTCAGGAAGGCCATCCCATGCAAACGTCCACGCCCAGCACCCTGTCGTCCAACCCATCTGCGTTCACTGGCGCCGCTTCCGATGCGGCCCAGCAACCGCGCCAGTCGGCCTACGCCGCCTACCAGATCATCCGACGCAACGGTGCGGTCGTTTCGTTCGAACCCAGCAAGATCGCCGTTGCCCTGATGAAGGCCTTCCTGGCCGTGCACGGCACCCAAGGCGCGGCCTCGGCCAGCGTGCGCGAAACCGTGGACGGTCTGACCGAAGCCGTGGTGCGCGGCCTGCTGCGCTCGCGTCCGGGCGGTGGCACCTTCCACATCGAAGACATCCAGGACCAGGTCGAACTCGGCCTGATGCGTGGCGGTCACCACGAAATCGCCCGTGCCTACGTGCTCTACCGTGAGCGCCGCACGCAAGAGCGCGCCAAGCAGGCCACCGAGCAGCAAGTCGCAGCACCAGCGCTGACGGTCATCGACCGCGGCCAGCGCGTGCCCCTGGACACCGCCGCCCTCCGAGCCCTGATCGAAACCTCGTGCGAAGGCCTGGGCGCCGACGTGCAAGCCGGCCCGATCTTCGCCGAGACCCAACGCAACCTGTACGACGGCGTCGCCATCGACGAGGTCTACAAGGCCGCCATCCTGGCCGCCCGCACCCGCATCGAGCACGATCCGGCCTACACCCGCGCCACCGCCCGCTTGCTGATGCACACCATCCGCCGCGAAATCCTCGGCGAAGAGGTCACGCACGCCGAGATGGCCACGCGCTACGCCGACTACTTCCCCACCTTCATCAAGAAGGGCATCGAAGCCGAGCTGCTGGACGAAAAACTCGGCCAGTTCGACCTGGCCCGCCTGGGTGCCGCCCTGAAGCACGAACGCGACCTGAATTTCGACTACCTCGGCCTGCAGACCCTGTACGACCGCTACTTCCTGCACGTGCGTGACGCCCGCATCGAAATGCCCCAGGCGTTCTTCATGCGCGTCGCCATGGGCTTGTCGCTCAACGAAATCGACCGCGAAGCCCGCGCCATCGAGTTCTACGAACTGCTGTCCTCGTTCGACTTCATGTCGTCCACCCCGACGCTGTTCAACTCGGGCACCCGCCGCTCGCAGCTGTCGTCGTGCTACCTGACCACCGTCCCTGACGACCTCGACGGCATCTACGAAGCCATCAAGGAAAACGCCCTGCTGAGCAAGTTCGCTGGCGGCCTGGGCAACGACTGGACCCCGGTGCGCGCCCTCGGCTCGCACATCAAGGGCACCAATGGCAAGTCGCAAGGCGTCGTCCCCTTCCTGAAAGTCGTCAACGACACGGCCGTGGCGGTGAACCAGGGCGGCAAGCGCAAAGGCGCCGTCTGCGCCTACCTGGAATCGTGGCACCTGGACGTCGAAGAGTTCCTGGAGCTGCGCAAGAACACGGGTGACGACCGCCGACGCACCCACGACATGAACACGGCCAACTGGATCCCCGACCTGTTCATGAAGCGCGTCATGGAAGGCGGCGACTGGACCCTGTTCTCGCCCGCCTCCTGCCCTGACCTGCACGACAAGTTCGGCATCGAGTTCGCAGAAGCCTACGCCGCGTACGAAGCCAAGGCCGACCGTGGCGAGATCAAGCCCTTCAAGCGCGTGAAGGCCACCGACCTGTGGCGCCGCATGCTCTCGATGCTGTTCGAAACCGGTCACCCCTGGATCACCTTCAAAGACCCCTGCAACGTGCGCTCGCCCCAGCAGCACGTCGGCGTGGTGCACTCCTCGAACCTGTGCACCGAGATCACGCTGAACACCAACGGCGGTGAGATCGCGGTGTGCAACCTGGGCTCGGTCAACCTGGCTCAGCACATCAAGGACGGCGCCATCGACCAAGAGAAGGTCAAGAAGACGGTGAAGACGGCGATGCGCATGCTCGACAACGTCATCGACATCAACTACTACGCCGTCAAAAAGGCGCGTGACTCCAACCTGCGCCACCGCCCTGTCGGCCTGGGCATCATGGGCTTCCAGGACGCGCTCTACCAACTGCGCGTGCCTTACGCCAGCCAGGCCGCCGTCGAGTTCGCCGACCGCTCGATGGAAGCCATCTGCTACCACGCCTACTGGGCCTCGACCGTGCTGGCCGAAGAACGCGGCCGCTACAGCAGCTACCGCGGCTCGTTGTGGGACCGCGGCATCCTCCCGCTGGACTCCGTGAAGCTGCTGGCCGAGCAGCGCGGCGGCTACGTCGAAGTGGACGACAGCGCCACCCTGGACTGGGACGCCCTGCGCGCCCGCATCAGCCAGTTCGGCATGCGCAACTCCAACTGCGTGGCCATCGCCCCGACCGCGACCATCTCCAACATCATCGGTGTCGATGCCTCCATCGAGCCTTGCTTCGGCAACCTCTCGGTGAAGTCCAACCTCTCTGGCGAGTTCACCGTGGTCAACGAGTACCTGGTGCGCGACCTCAAGAAGATGGGCCTGTGGGACGACGTGATGGTCATGGACCTCAAGCACTTTGATGGCTCGCTGCGCCGCATCGACCGCGTGCCCGAAGAGCTCAAGGCCCTGTACGCCACGGCCTTCGAAGTCGAGCCCGTGTGGCTGGTCGAAGCCGCTTCGCGTCGCCAGAAGTGGATCGACCAGGCCCAGTCGCTGAACATCTACATGGCCGGCGCATCGGGCAAGAAGCTCGATGAAACCTACAAGCTCGCATGGGTGCGTGGCCTCAAGACCACCTACTACCTGCGCACCGTGGGCGCCACGCACGCCGAGAAATCCACCGTGTCGCGCGGTCAACTCAATGCGGTGTCGAACATGGCCGGTGGTGGCTTGAATGCCGCATCTGCAGCACCTGTTGAAGCTGCTCCCAGCATGTCTGCCGCTGACATCGAAGCCGCTGCACTGCCCGCGACCGACATGAAGTTCTGCTCCATCGACAACCCTGACTGCGAAGCCTGCCAGTGACGTCACGATGAGCTCGAAACCCGCATGCCATCGGCCTTTCAAGGCGATGGCATGTGGTGTGATGCGATGCACGAAGGCTGCGATCACACCGATGCGCAGCCTTCATTCGATGCAAGCCCGCAACAACCAAGGGCTCTCGATGTCAAGAAGTGCTTGGTGTTTTTAACAACACCCTTCCATAATCCGATCCAATAGGAAGTTCACCATGCTGGTCTGGGAAGACGAATCGTCCACCTCCTCTTCAATGCCTCCTGCTTCCGTGCCAAACGCCAACAGCGCAGCACGGAACACGCCGTCGTCACCGATCGCTGAGCAGATGCCCCAAGGCATGACGCAAGGCCTGCAGCCGAGCACCCTCGGCGCCGCACCTGCCGCAGCCCGCCGCGTCAACGCCGCCGACAAGCGCATCATCAATGGTCAGACCGACGTCAACCAGTTGGTGCCGTTCAAGTACAAGTGGGCTTGGGAAAAGTACCTCGCCACCTGCGCCAACCACTGGATGCCGCAAGAGGTCAACATGTCGCGAGACATCGCCCTCTGGAAAGATCCCAACGGCCTGACCGAAGACGAGCGTCGCATCATCAAGCGCAACCTCGGCTTCTTCGTCACCGCCGACTCGCTGGCCGCCAACAACATCGTGCTGGGCACCTACCGCCACATCACCGCGCCCGAGTGCCGCCAGTTCCTGTTGCGCCAGGCGTTTGAAGAAGCCATCCACACCCACGCCTACCAATACATCGTGGAGTCGCTGGGCCTGGACGAGTCCGAGATCTTCAACGCCTACAACGAAGTCCAATCCATCCGCGACAAGGACGAGTTCCTGATCCCCTTCATCGAAGCGATCATGGACCCGAACTTCAACACGGGCACCCCTGAGAACGACCAGACCTTGCTCAAGTCGCTCATCGTGTTTGCCTGCCTGATGGAAGGTCTGTTCTTCTACGTGGGCTTCACGCAGATCCTTGCCCTGGGCCGTCAGAACAAGATGACCGGTGCCGCCGAGCAGTACCAGTACATCCTGCGCGACGAGTCCATGCACTGCAACTTCGGCATCGACCTGATCAACCAGCTCAAGCTCGAGAACCCGCACCTGTGGACACCTGAGTTCAAGGCCGAGATCAAAGCCCTGTTCACCAAGGCCGTCGAGCTGGAATACCGCTACGCCGAAGACACCATGCCGCGCGGCGTGCTGGGCCTGAACGCCTCGATGTTCAAGGGCTACCTGCGCTACATCGCCAACCGCCGCGCCACCCAGATCGGCCTGGAGGAGCTCTTCCCCAACGAAGAGAACCCCTTCCCCTGGATGAGCGAAATGATTGACCTGAAGAAGGAACGCAACTTCTTCGAAACCCGCGTCATTGAATACCAGTCGGGCGGCGCCCTGTCTTGGGATTGATCCTTGATCGGCCACAAAGAGCAGACGGGATCCCTCAGGACATGCGCCTCCGGCCCACCCCATTCACCACACCGCGTCCAGATCCTAGGGGGCGTCGGGTGATGGATGCCTGTGTTGCATGCTGCAGCACAGCGCTCTTTGTAACTTGATCAAGGAGATACGTATGGCAACTGCGAAAAAAGTGGCGCCCAAGAAGGCAGCCCCGGCCAAGAAAGCCGCTGTGAAGAAAGCTGCACCCGCCGCCAAAAAGGCTGCAGTGAAGAAGGCCGCGCCCGCCAAGAAGGTCGCTGTGAAGAAGGTCGCCGTCAAGAAGGCCGCTCCTGCCAAAAAGGCTGCAGCCGTCAAGAAGGCAGCACCCGCCGCCAAGAAGGCCGCAGTGAAGAAGGCAGCCCCCGCCAAGAAGGCTGCTGCAGTCGTCAAGAAGGCCGCTCCTGCAGCCAAGAAGGCCGCAGTGAAGAAGGCAGCCCCCGCCAAGAAGGCTGCTGCGGTCAAGAAGCCGGCCGCCAAGCCAGCTGCCAAGCCCGCCGCCAAGAAAGCTGCTGCCAAGAAGCCCGCCGCTTCCAAGCCTGCCCCTGCGAAGAAGGCCTCGGCCCCTGCTGCCAAAACCACGCTGAGCCCGCAAGCCGCCTGGCCCTTCCCGACGGGCAACAAGCCCTGATGCAGCGCGTCCGCCTTGGTGGACGCTCGGCACCCCAACCCGGCCTCGGCCGGGTTTTTTCATGGCCTCGCCATGTGCGCGCAGGGCACGCAGCCCGCATCGCAAAAGCCCATGCCGGATCGCAACAAGGCGGCATGTCGGCAGCGTGTGCGACCACGCAGCACCCCTCAATCAGGCGCTAGCCCACCGGCGAGGCCATCGGTAAAGTCAGTCGCAGGTTGTCGATGCATCGCCCCGATGGCAACCGCATGCTGTCACCCGGGGCCCAGGAGACGACCATGTCCGCCGAACGCCAAGTTGAACCGACCGCCGCCCAGGTGGCCGAGATGCAGACGGCGCTGTTCAACCTGAGAGACGGTCTGATGCGCTTGAAGATGTCTTTGCTGGAACTCGCCAGCATGACAGACGAAGAAGGCCAGCGCCTGGCTGCCGCAGAAATGCAAGCCCTGATGGCACGCTTGCGCGCCTGAGGCTTGCGCGCTCGAACGGCAGAGCCCCTCGCAAGGACCTGCACACCGCTCAGAACCACATGCGCTGCAGCAGCTTCTGACGGTCCACGAACTGGTGCTTGAGTGCACCCAGCACGTGCAAGGCGAACAGCACGTAAAACCCATCGGCCAGCAACTCGTGCATGTCACCGAACAGGGCGTGCAGTTGCTCCTTCAGCGCAGGCTCCAGGTCCATGATGAAGCCGATGCGCGGCCAGGGCACCATGCCGAACAGGCTCATCGGGTGCGTGGCCGCGTCCTTCCAGGCGGAGTCGTGCAGCCAGCCCGACAGCGGCATGGCCAGCAGCAGCGCATACAGCCCGATGTGGCCCAGCTTCGCGGCGAGGCGCTCCCAGGGCGCCAACTCGTCGAGCGCTGGCGGGCGGTGACCCAGGCGCCACAGCAGGCGCAGGATGAACAAGCCCAACACCGTGATCCCGATCGACTTGTGGGTGTCAATGGCCAGGCGCACACGCTCGTCCGGCAGTTCATCGACAATCCAGATCAGGACGATGTTGCCCAGCATCAGCACCGCCATGACCCAATGCAAGGCGATGGCGATGCCGCTGTAACGGTTGTTTGGCTGAGATGACATCCTGACACGACCTTGTCTGATGCAAGCGCGATGATGCCTGCTTAGACTGCAAGCATACCCAATCTGCATGGCGGCAGTTCCTGCCATGCCCCCCAACTCTGAGACCATGAACGCCAGGCTGCCATCCACCCTCACCGAGGCCCTGCTGAGGAACTCGCCGCGGTTCAGCCGTCCCGGCACTCCCTGGCAGGCCGTCGCGGTGCATGGCAGCGTGCTGCTGCTGTGGGCCTTGCTGTTGTGGGCAGCCTTCCAGCAACACAGCGCATTGGCTTGGTCGGTGGGGGTGATCTATGCCGTGTACGACACGGCCTTGCTCATGTTCGTGGCTTGGCAGACCCGCGATCTCCGCCGGGCCATGGCGCCTGCGTCGGCGGACAGCCAATCCACAGCGCCCGCAGCAATGGCCAGCCTGGGCGTGATCGTGGCCGCACACAACGAGGCAGCTGTGCTGCCCGTCACCCTGCAAGCGCTTCTGACCCAGACCGATCGGCCCGATCAAATCATCATCGCGGACGATGGCTCCAGCGATGGCACGGCGGAGTTGCTCATCCGCCAGTACAGCCTGGTGGCGCCCCCACCAGGGTGCCTGAGCGGCGAAAGCGCCACCCACCCCGGTCTTTTCTGGCTGCGGCTGCCCCACGGAGGCAAGGCGCGCGCGCTCAATGCCGCTCTGCAGCTCGCGCACACCGACACGGTCATGACCGTGGACGCCGACACGCTGCTCGACGCCGGTGCTGTGGCCGCGGTCCGCCAGGCTTTCCAGCGCGAGACCGGGCTGGTGGCCGCCACAGGCGTCATCACCCCGGTGTGCGGTGACAGCTTGTCTGGCCGCATCATGGAAGGCTTCCAGACCTACGAGTACATCCGCAACTTCCTGTCTCGCTACGCTTGGTCGCGCTTCAACAGCCTGCTGCTCGTCTCAGGCGCCTTCGCGGCTTTCCGTCGGGAGGCCGTGGTGCAGGTCGGGGGTTTCGACCCTGACTGCCTGGTCGAAGACTACGAACTCATCCACCGCCTGCACCGCCATGCCCAAGCACATGGACTGCACTGGACGGTGCGCGTGCTGCCCCGGGCCCAGGCCCGCACGGAAGCCCCCAGCACACTGATGGCCTTCCTGCGCCAGCGCCGACGCTGGTTCGGCGGCTTCCTGCAGACGCAGTACTGGTACCGCGACATGGTCGGCAACCCGGCGCACGGCAAGCTGGGCACGCGCATGCTGCCGGTCAAGGCGGCCGACACCCTGCAGCCGCTGTACGGCATCACGGCCTTCCTGCTGCTGCTGGGCTTTCTGTGTGCGGGGCGCTTCAACGTGGTGCTGCCGGCGCTCAGCGTCATCGGCATCAAAACCTTCATCGACCTGATCTACCACCTCTGGTCGGTGCGCCTTTACCGGCAATGGGTGGGCGACACGCGGCGCGGCAGCTTGTTGCAAGCGCTGGCCGCGGCCCTGGCCGAACCTTTCACCTTCCAGCTGCTGCGCCACACCGCCGCGGCCTGGGGATGGTGGTCGGTGCTGAGCGGAAAGTCGCAGTGGGGGGTGCAGGCGAGGCACGGGCTGGCCTCCGCCTCGCGCATGCCTTAAGCTACAGGGTTGGGCGAAACCTTCGCCAGCACCCATTCAGCACCCCCCATGGCACAGCACGTTTTACCGAAACTCCTGCACGCTTGCAGCGTGTCCCGTTCACTTGGCTCACGGGAGGCCCTGTAACCATGGCCCAGTACGTTTTCACCATGAACCGCGTCGGGAAGATCGTCCCCCCGAAGCGGCAAATCCTCAAAGACATCACCCTGAGCTTCTTCCCCGGCGCCAAGATCGGCGTGCTGGGCGTGAACGGCTCGGGCAAGTCCACCTTCCTGAAGATCATGGCGGGCGTGGACAAGGACATCGAGGGCGAAGCCGTCCCGATGCCCGGCATCAAGATCGGCTACCTGCCCCAGGAGCCGCAGATGAACCCCGACCAGACGGTGCGCGAAGCCGTGGAAGAGGGCATCGGCGGCGTGCTGGCTGCCAAGAAGCGCCTGGACGAGGTCTATGCCGCTTACGCCGAAGAAGACGCTGACTTCGATGCCCTGGCCGCCGAGCAAGGCGAGCTGGAAGCCATCATCGCCGCCGGCGGCTCAGAAAACACCGACCTGCAGTTGGAACTGGCCGCAGACGCCCTGCGCTTGCCCGCCTGGGACGCCGTGATCGGCAACCTCTCCGGTGGTGAGAAGCGCCGCGTGGCCCTGTGCCGCCTGCTGCTGTCCAAGCCCGACATGCTGCTGCTGGATGAGCCCACCAACCACTTGGACGCCGAATCGGTGGACTGGCTGGAACAGTTCCTCAGCCGCTTCTCCGGCACCGTGGTGGCCATCACCCACGATCGCTACTTCCTGGACAACGCCGCCGAGTGGATCCTCGAACTCGACCGCGGCGCCGGCCACCCCTACAAGGGCAACTACTCCGACTGGCTCGACGCCAAGGGCAAGCGCCTGGAGCAGGAACAAAAGACCGAAGACGCCCGGGCCAAGGCCCTGAAGGTCGAACTGGAATGGGTGCGCAAGAACGCCAAGGGCCGCCAGGCCAAGAGCAAGGCCCGCCTGGCCCGCTTCGAGGAGCTGAGCGACGTCGAATACCAGAAGCGCAACGAGACGAACGAGATCTTCATCCCCGTGGCCGAGCGCCTGGGCAACGAAGTCATCGAGTTCAAGAACGTCACCAAGTCCTTCGGTGACCGCTGCCTGATCGACAACCTGAGCTTCAAGGTGCCCGCAGGCGCCATCGTCGGCATCATCGGCCCCAACGGCGCCGGCAAGTCCACGCTGTTCCGCATGATCCAGGGTGTCGAAACGCCGGACAGCGGTGAGGTCGTCATCGGAAAGACCGCCCAGCTCGCGTTCGTGGACCAGAGCCGCGAAGGCCTGGCCGCCGACAAGACCGTGTGGCAGGACGTCTCCGGCGGCCTGGACAACATCATCGTCGGCAAGTTCGTGATGCCCTCGCGCGCCTACATCGGGCGTTTCAACTTCAAGGGCAACGACCAGCAGAAACTGGTGGGCAACCTGTCGGGCGGTGAGCGCGGCCGCCTGCACCTGGCCAAAACCCTGGCCCAGGGCGGCAACGTGCTGATGCTTGACGAACCGTCGAACGACCTGGACGTCGAAACCCTGCGCGCCCTGGAAGACGCCCTGCTGGAGTTCGCCGGCAGCGCCATGATCATCTCCCACGACCGCTGGTTCCTCGACCGCATCTGCACGCACATCCTCGCGTGCGAGGGCGACTCGCAGTGGTTCTTCTTCGACGGCAACTACCAGGAGTACGAAGCCGACAAGAAGAAGCGCCTCGGCGAAGAAGGCGCGCGCCCGAAGCGCGTGCGCTTCAAACCCATCCGCTGATCACGCACAGGCCTCTCAGCCCGCCCACCCAAGCCCGCAGACTGCGGGCTTTTTTCTGCCAACCCCACCCCAAGGAGGGCTGCCCCCCGAAAAGGGCGGGCTCACAATCGGTCACTTCGGGGGCTATCCCTAATGGGGACGCTCGGGTGGCGCAGGTGGTCACAGATAGAATTTCCCGAGCACTTGGGTGCAAGCTGCACACCACACACACAAACACGATTCTTGCTGGAGACACTAGATGATCGCTCGGATGACACGCCTGCTCACCGCCACCGCACTGGCCGCTTCGGCCCTGGCCATGGGCGGCTGCGCCTTGATCGAATCGAACGTGAGCGGCACCACCCTCTCCATCCTGGAAGACGGCTTCACGCCGCCCACGCTGCAGATCGGTGACGTGGACATGGTGTGCGGCTTCGCCACCGTCAACACCCCGCTGGTGGGCGCGGCCCGCAACTTCTACGGCGACCCCTCCCTGATGGAAACCGTGCTGCTGTCCTCGGCCGGTGTGTGCTCCGAGAACCAGGCCCTGACCGAAGAAATGCGCTACCTGCGTGCCTCGCGCGAGAAGCGCTCTGACGAGGCCCTGGACGCCCGCATCGCCCAGAAGCGACTGCTGGCCCTGTCCGCCGACCGCCAGTACACCGCCTTCATGCGCATGAAGACCAAGCTGGAGCAGAAGTACTTCTTCAAGTACGGCAGCAACTGCCCGGCCTTCAAGCGTGACTTCGACGAGATGGTCTATCTGCTGGGCTCGGTCGCCGGCCTGCAAGCCATGCAAAACGACATCGCCGCCCAACAGACCGTGGGCGTGCCCACCGACACCGCGCCGCTGGTCGAGCGCGCCATGGGCTGCCTGGACAACGCCAAGTGGTGGGGCACCCCGCAAGCTGCGCGCGCGGTGGTCTGGAGCATCATCCCCGGCGGCGCCGAGGGCAAGGACGTCAAGGGCACCTTCGACGCCAACATGACCCTGGCCGAGTCCAAGGGCGTGCGCCTGCCCCACGTGATGGCCGCCGTGGCCGCCCAATCGGGCGACGACCAGCCGCGCCTGCGCGAAGTCATCAAGCGCTTCGGCACGGCCAAGGACTTCAAGGTCAACAAGGACTACCGCCTGATCGACGCCATCGCCCAGGCCCAGCTGCAGAACATCTCTGACCGCATGTGGACCCAGGCCACCGGCACCCGCACCCCCATCAATTCGCTGGGCAAATTCTGGGACGACAAGGCCGGCGCCGACATCGACGCAGACAGCTTCCTGAAATGATCCCCACGGGCGGGGGCAATGTCATCAGACATCCCCGCCATCCAGATTCGGGAATTCCCTTCCCCCGCTTGTGTGGTAGAGGGTTTACCTGAGGACACACGTATCCAGATATAGTTACAACAAGAAGTTCCAGACCGCTTTGGCGGTCATGAGAACCGCCACACCAGTTGGCACTGCCGAGGGCTCTTGCACGTCAAGGCCCTTGTGTTTTTTGCACCGAGGAGACTTCATGAAGTTGGTCAATACGATGGGCAAGATCGGCACCGCTGTGCTGATTTCGATGGGACTTGCTGCCACGGCGCAGGCAGGCCAAAAGGTGTGCGTGTATGACTTGCTGGGCACGTCCGGCGACCTGTTCAACATGGCCAAAGACTACGTGGTCGCCATGCAGAAGCACGGTGCCGCCGTCGAGCTCAAGGGCTACACCGACGAACGCGTTGCCTCGGAAGACTTCCGCACCGGCCAGTGCGACGGCCTGATCGCCACCGCCTTCCGCACCCGCCAGTTCAACGCCGTGGCCGGCTCCATCGACACCCTGGGCGCCACCACCATCGTCAAGGACGGCAAGATCGACATCGCCGACAGCTACGAAGTCGTGCGCAAGGTCATCCAGACCTACACCGCCCCGCAGGCCGCCAAGCTGATGGTCGAAGGCAACTACGAAGTCGGCGGCATCATCCCCCTGGGCGCGGCCTACCCCGTGGTCAATGACCGCAAGATCAACACCGTCGAAGCCCTGGCCGGCAAGCGCATCGCCTCGTTCGACTACGACAAGGCCCAGGCCGTGATGATCCAGCGCATCGGCGCGCAGCCGGTGTCGGCCGACATCACCAACTTCTCCACCAAGTTCAACAATGGCACGGTGGACATGATCGCTGCGCCGACCATGGCCTACAAGCCGCTGGAGTTGTACAAGGGCATCGGCAAGAACGGCGCGATCGCACGCTTCCCCATCCTGATCCTGACCTACCAGGTCATCCTCAACAAGACCAAGTTCCCCGATGGTTTTGGCGAGCATTCGCGCCAGTACTGGCTCAGCCAGTTCGACCGCGCGATGCAACTGATCCGCCAGGCCGACGCCAGCGTTCCGCCTGGCACCTGGATGGATCTGACACCGGAGAACTCCTACAAGTACACGCTGATGCTGCGCGAATCGCGCATCGACATCGCCCAGAAGGGCATGTACGACAAGCGTGGCCTGAAGGTCATCAAGAAGATCCGCTGCAGCGTGAACCCGGGCGACCCGGAATGCGCGACCAAGTCGGAAGAAGACTGGAAGTGATCTCTTGACGCCGCAGGGGTGCGGTTCGCCGCCCTCCTGCTCGGCCACCCCAAGGCCCCCTCTCCTGAAGGCTTGCCTGCCCAGGCATCCTGTTCCCTGACGCCCCATGAACACCCCTCCCTCCCGCCAGATCCTGGGCCGGACCTTCTCCGAATGGTTCTCCAGTCTCCCCGTCTTCGCCCTGCTGCTGCTGACCCTGATCATCGGCACCGGTGAAATGGTCCACGGCCAGCTGCTCAAGCTGGGTGAGTCCATGTTCGGTGACCCGCCGGCCCAAGTGCAGTACTTCATGCTGCGTGCCGAGCCGTCCAAGCCCGAGTGCAATCCCAACATCGACATCGACGCCGAGGTGGCGAAGCAGTCGGCGGCCGTACCGGCCAAGACCGACGGCGACGACATCGACGACCTCTTCGGCGACCAGAAGGCCGGTGACCCGGCCGTGGTGCGCAAGGCCGTCGAGCAGGCGCAGCAGATCTGCAAGTTCAAACACGACTTGTACGAGAAGG
Source organism: Aquabacterium commune (assembly GCF_004362855.1). GTDB lineage: Bacteria > Pseudomonadota > Gammaproteobacteria > Burkholderiales > Burkholderiaceae_C > Aquabacterium > Aquabacterium commune. The sequence goes on along the minus strand of NZ_SNXW01000004.1, from coordinate 261,340 downwards.
TCTTGCAGCACCAGACACCGCAGGTCAAGGCCTACCGCACGCTGGAAACCAGCTTCTTCGGCCTGTTCCAGATCGGCACGGACAACCGTTCGCTGATCCTGCTGCTGATGGTGGCCATCGCTGCCGTGACCACCACGCTGGGCTTCCACCACATCGGCATCCGCCCCGGCCACTACACCAAGGATTACCTGCTGCAGTCGGCCTCTCAGGTGGTGTCGTCCAGTCTGCTGCTGTACTCGACGGTGCGCTACTACCAGATCCTCAATGGCTCCGGCGTGCCGGTGGAGCACCCCGTGCTGCACTACATCTGGATGGCGCTGTTTGCCATCCTGCTGCTGATCAACCTCAAGCGTGTGATCGTGCCGGTGAAGTCCACCTTCGGTGAGGGCGACTGGACGGGCGCCTTCCTGTCGATCCCGCTGTATGCCCAGATGGCCACCGTGGCCGGTGTGTACTTCCTGATCAAGGGCCACGACGCCGGCTTGGCGATTTACATCAACCAGCTGATGGAGCTGCCCAGCATCTTCATGAACCTGGGCCTGTTCATCTGGTCGGGCATGCTGCTCAAGCAGAGCCGCATCGTGGACCTGTTCATGAACATCCTGCGCCCCTGGAGCCTGTCGCCCCAGATGCTCACCTACATCATCCTGATCGCAGCGGCCTGGGCCACGGCCTACACCGGCGCTTCGGGCGTGTTCGTGATCGCCGCTGGCGGCATCATTTACCACGAGGTGCGCGCCTCGGGTGGCTCACGCCAGTTCGCCCTGGCCGCCACCGCCATGTCCGGCTCGCTGGGCGTGGTGTTGCGCCCCTGCCTGCTGGTGGTGCTGATCGCCGCGCTGAACAAGCAGGTGACCACCTCCGGCCTGTACCACTGGGGCTTCTACGTCTTCCTGCTGACCTCGACGCTGTTCTTCCTGGCTTCGCAGATGCTGCGCACCCAGAAGGCCAACATCGAGTCGCCGAGCGTGGCCATCCCGGCCATGCTGCGACAGATCGTGCCGACCATCCCCTACCTGATCGTGGTGGCCGTGGTGGTGTGGTTGTACGAGTTCTTGCTGGAAACCAAGCTCAACGAGATCACCGCACCGACCATCATGCCGGTCATCCTGCTGATCATCCTCGTCTATGACAAGATGACCAACAAGGGCAAGGCCGAACTGACGCCGGACTACGCCAGCCACCGTCAGGACGGCGTGGAGAAATCGATCCGTTACGCGACCAACGAGACCATCGGCCACATTGGCGCCCTGTTGAGCCTGATGACGCTGTCTCTGGCCATGGGCGGCGTGATCGAGCGCTCCGAACTCATGGGCTTCTTCCCCAAGGTCTTCGAGAACCACTGGACCGCCATGACCTTCCTGGTCGTGACCAAGGTGCTGCTGGGCATGATCATGGACCCGTTCGGCGCCGTGGTGCTGGTGTCGGGCACGCTGGCCCCGATCGCCTATGCCAACAACATCGACCCGCTGCACTTCTGGATGATGGTGCTGGTGGCCTTCGAGCTGGGCTACCTGCTGCCCCCTGTGGCCATCAACCAGTTGCTGACCCGCCAGGTCATTGGCGAGGAGGAAGTGACGCTGGCAGACAGCGAGGTCAAGCACCTGGGCTTCTACCGTCGCTACGAGCGCTGGGTTCTGCCGCTGGTGGTGATGACCATCGGCCTGGCGGTGGTGTCGTACGCACCGCTCGCGGTGCACGACTTCCCCGAGCTCAAGGCCATCGCGGACTGGTTCCCCAAACCTCCGCAGTGACGCCGCAGGGCGGCCCCGAACCGGGGCTGGCCTCTGCCGCAACAGCCCGGCTGATGCACCACGTGTCAGCCGGGTTTTTTCATGGGCATGCCGCCCTCTGCGCGCTGGGCCGCGATGGTATGTTCCATGGCATGAGCCCGTTTTCCTTCCTGCGCTGGCGTGAACGCGCCGCACGCCGCACCTGCACGACGACCTTGGCCTGGGGTTGCACCTTGGCCCTTCAGGCGTGCAGCAGCCTGCCACCGCCAAACGCCACAACCACAACCACAACCACAACCACAGCCGCCAGCACGCCAGCAGGAGCAGGACAGGCAGGGCAGGCCCCACCCTTCGAGATCGTCATCAAGGGCGCAGAGCGACAGGCAGGTTTACTGCCAATCTGGAAGCGTCAAGACAAGCTCTGGATCGAGTTGTCGCCACAGGTATTGGGTAAACCGCTGTTCCTGTCGCCCAAACTGGCCACAGGCATCGGCGAGGCAGGGGTGCTGGGCGGCCTGATGCAAAGCCGCTACGCCCAGGTCGGCAGACCGCAGTGGGTGGAGTTCCGCAAGGTGCAGCAACAGGTGCAGTTGGTGGCGGTCAACTCGGCCTACACCGCGGCCCGTGGCACGCCCCAGGCCAAGGCCGTGCAGGCGGCGTTCTCGCCCAGCTTGCTGGCGGCGGTGCCGTTGGCCAGCGCGCCCGATGCCAAGACCGGTGCGGTGCTCATCGACGCCTCGGCGTTGTGGCTCAGCGATGTGTTGGGGCTGGCCTTGCACCTGCAGCGCAACTACCGGCAGAGCTACGGCTTCGACCCCAGGCAGTCCAGCATCAGCCAGACGCGCAGCAGCGAGCAGGCCGCGGTGTTCGAAGTGACCCAGCATTTCGCCACGGCGAGCATCGCGGTGCCCACACCCGGTGCCCCGCCCGGCACGCCCGTGTCCACGGTGCCCGCCGCGGTGCCCGACCCGCGCAGCCTCTTCGTGCAGGTGCACTACACCTTGACACCGCTGCCTGAGCAGCCCATGCCGCGCCGCAAGGCCGATCAGCGCGTGGGCTACTTCACCAGCACTGTGGCCGACTTCACCGACGACCTGGCCCGCACACCGCGCCAGCAGTTCATCAACCGATGGCGACTGGAGAAGAAAGACCCCAGCGCGCCGCTGTCCGAACCGGTGCAGCCCATCGTTTTCTGGCTGGACCCCACCCTGCCCGATGCCTACCGCGCGACCATCACCGAGGGCGTGCTGGCGTGGAACCAGGCCTTCGAAGCCATTGGTTTTCACAACGCCATCGAGGTGCGCACGCCGCCCACCGACACACCCTTCGACACCCTGCAAACGGGCCACGCCTCCATCCGCTGGATGACGAACGCGCAGCCGGCCTTTGGCGCCATCGGACCCAGCCATGTGGACCCGCGCTCGGGCGAAATCCTCGACGCCCACATCGCGCTCGAAAGCCTGTCGTCACGCGCCGTCCGGGCGGTGCGCAGCCAGTACCTGTCAAGCTCGTCGCTGCCACTGAACGGTGCAGCAGACGCGACACCCACGGTCACACACGCACATCCTGCAGACGACTTCTGCATGCATGCCTACACGGCCGCCGAGCAGCTCACCTTGGGTCTGGACATGCTGGCCGCACAAGGCGCGCTGGACCCCGACAGCCCCGAGGTGCGCGCCTTCGTGCTGGCCTATCTGAAAGACACCACCATGCACGAGGTCGGCCACACGCTGGGCCTGCGCCACAACTTCCGCGCCTCGCGCTGGCGCAGCGCCGCCGAGCTGGACGACCCGGTGCTGACCCGCGCCCACGGCAACAGCGCCTCGGTGATGGACTACGCGCCCATGAACCTGCCTGCGCCCGGCAAATCCATCGAACAGGGCGGCGCTCCGTTCCAGACGACCCTGGGCCCTTACGACTTCTGGGCCATCGCCTATGGCTACAGCGCCCTGCCCGCCGAAGCGCCGCAGGCCGAGCAGGCCTTGCTGGCCATTGCCGAACGCAGCGCCGCTCCCCAAGAGGCCGAGGCCCTGGCCTATGGCACCGACGAAGACAACCTGCTGGGCGTGGACCCGCAAGCGCTGACCTTCGACCTGGGCCGTGACCCCGTGGCCTTCGCAGACCGCCGCATCGCCATCGTGCAAGACCTCTTCCAGCGCCTGGACCGCCGCGTGCCCGCCCCGCGCGACGACGCCAACCTGCCGCGCCGTGCCGTGGGACATGGCCTGCGAGAACTGGCGCGCGTCGGCCAGGTACTGATGCGCCAGGTCGGCGGTGTGGTGACGCGCCGCGATGCCCCGGGCAGCCGCCGCGATGCCATCGACCCCTTGCCCGCCGCTGTGCAACGCGAGGCCCTGGGCCGGCTGATCGACCACTACCTGGCCCCGCAGGCCCTGCGCCTGCCACCTGGACTGCAGCGTCGCCTGGCGCCAGATTTCATGGCGCTGCAAGACGCCGTCAGCCTGGGTCGCCTGGACGCGTCCGTGGCCGAACTGCAGCTCAGCCTGCAACGCGGCGTGCTGGCCCCGCTGATGAGCGAGGGCCTGGCCGAGCGGCTGCTGGACAACCGCGACAAAACCTCCGACCGCGAGCCTCGCCCACTGCTGCCGCAAGAAGTGCACGCACGGCTGATGGCGGCCATCTGGAGGGCCTCGCCTTTGGCCCAGGCTGGCAGCGACGCACAAGCCGCCGAGCGCCTGCGCAACCTGCAACGCGAACACGTCACCCGGCTGGCGGCCATGTGGTTGCGCCCCACCAGCAACCGCGCCGATGTGCGTGCCCTGGTGTGGCAGCAAGCCCAGCAACTGCAGCGCTGGTTGAGCTCGGCCAGCAGCCGCGCGACCGATGCCACCACCAAGGCGCACCTGAAGGCCTGCCTGGAGACGCTGCAATCGGCCTTGCGCGCCAGCGTGGTCCGTGGCGGGGGCTGAAGCCGCACCATCATCCCCCCATTGGGGCGAAGCTGAGCGGCGCCATCAGGCCCCACAATGCGGGGCTTGAGTGAAGCCGCACGGCCCCATGGACCCGAACCCTCTGAACGAACTGTTCTCTGCCGCCGGCCCGCTGGCCCGCGCCTTCGATGGCTACTGCGAACGCCGCGAGCAAATCGAGATGGCGCAGGCCGTGCAGGCGGCCATCCGCGATGCCCGCACCGTGGTGCTGGAAGCCGGCACCGGCGTGGGCAAGACCGCTGCCTACCTCGTGCCCGCGCTGATCGAGGGCGGCAAGGTCATCGTGTCCACAGGCACCAAGGCCCTGCAAGACCAGCTCTTCCACCGCGACCTGCCCGCCGTGCGCGACGCCCTGGGCGTGCCCGTCAAGGTCGCGCTGCTCAAAGGCCGCAGCAACTACCTGTGCTGGCACCACCTCGACCGCACCAACCAGGACGCCACCCTGCTGGGCAGCAAGCAAGAGGTGCGCGACCTCAGCCTCATCAACCGGTTCGCCCCCTTGAGCGTCACCGGCGACAAGGCCGAGTGCCCCACCGTGCCCGAACACGCCGCCATCTGGGCGCGCGTGACGTCCACCCGCGAGAACTGCCTGGGCAGCGACTGTCCGCGCTTCGCCGACTGTTTCGTCGTCAAGGCCCGCCGCGAAGCGCAAGACGCCGATGTCGTCGTGGTCAACCACCACCTGTTCTTCGCCGACCTGATGCTGCGCGAAGAAGGCGTGCCCGAGCTGTTGCCCAACGCCCAGACCATCGTTTTCGACGAAGCCCACCAGCTGCCCGACACGGCCACGCTGTTCTTCGGGGAGTCGGTGTCCACCGCCCAGGTGCTGGACCTCGTGCGCGACACGCTCGCCATTGGTCAGGCCCAGGCCCGCGACGCTGCGCAGTGGAACGAGCTGCTGGCGCCGGTCGAGCGCGCCGCCCGCGACCTGCGCCTGTGCTTCGGACCGCAAACGCAGCGCACAGCCCTGCCCCAACTGGGCGAAGGCCACCTGCTGCGCCCCACGGTGGACCAACTGCAAGAAGCCCTGTACACCCTGCGCGAGGTGCTGGACCACCAGTCCGAACGCGGGCCCGACCTCGCCAACCTGCTGCGCCGCACCGAGCAGCTCATACAGCGCCTGGCCGCCTGGGGCGCGCCCGAGCGGGCCCATGAGCCTGAGCTGTGCTGGGTGGACGTCGGCAGCCACGGGGTTCAGTTGCACCGCACGCCGATCTCCGTGGCCGATGTGTTCCGCCGGCAACGGCTGGGCTTGGGTGCGCAAACCAACGCCCACACCACGGTCGAAGACGCCACCCACGAAGCCGAAATGGTGCAGGCCTTCGCCGCCACCGACGATGGCGATTCGGCAGACGATGGCAGCGATGACCTCCAGGCGCTCATGGCCGGTGGCGACGGTGCCGCGCACGCCGGACATGCCTCCGCGACAAACAACACCGATGCCGACGAGGACACCGACATCGCCCCGCCACCGCGCCGTGCCTGGGTGTTCACCTCGGCCACGCTGGCCGTCAAGAACGACTTCAGCCACTTCACCGAGGCCCTGGGCCTGGAAGATGCCGAATGCGCAGCCTGGTCCAGCCCTTACGACTACCCGGCCCAGGCCATGCTGTACGTGCCGCAGGGCCTGCCCCTGCCCTCGGACGCCGGCCACACCGAGGCCGTGGTCGATGCCGCCCTGCCCCTGATCCGAGCCAACCGCGGGCGCACCTTCGTGCTGTGCACCAGCCTGCGCGCCGTGGCCCGCGCGGCCGACCGCCTCAAGCAAATCTTCCAGGAAGCCGGAGACCCCTTCCCCGTGCTGCAGCAAGGCGATGCGCCCCGCCCCACCCTGCTCGACGACTTCCGCCGCGCCGGCAACGCCGTGCTGGTGGGCAGCCACAGCTTCTGGGAAGGCATCGACGTCAAGGGCGATGCGCTCACGCTGGTCGTCATCGACAAGCTGCCCTTCGCGCCGCCCGATGACCCGGTGCTGGCCAAGCGCCTGGAGCTGCTGGGCCAGTCCGGCGGCAATCCGTTCATGCAGCACCAGGTGCCGCAGGCCATCATCGCGCTCAAGCAGGGCGCGGGCCGACTCATCCGCTCGGAGACCGACCATGGCGTGCTCATGATCTGCGACACCCGCCTGATCGACAAGCCTTATGGCCGCCGCATCTGGCAGAGCCTGCCGCCCATGAAGCGCACGCGTTCGCAAGACGAGGTCGTGGCCTTCCTGGCCACGCTCTGACGCCGGCGCGCCGGCTCACACTTCCAGGTTGTCGATCAGGCGCGTGTTGCCGATCTTCGCGGCCACCAGCGTGACCAGCGGCGTGGCACTCAGGCCCGCGGCCAGCTCTTCGGGCGTGGCCGGGTGCAGGTCTTTCTGGCGGCGCACCATGACGTAGTCCGGCGCCCAGCCGCGCTGGCGCAGCTCGGCCATGGCGGCGTCCTCCCACTGCTGCAGCAAGGCCGGCGTCAGGACCTGGGCTGCACGCGCCTGGGTCTGGATGCCACGCAGCAGGCGGATCAGGGTCAGCGCTTCCTCGCGTTCGGCATCGCTCAGGTAGCCGTTGCGCGAGGACAGGGCCAGGCCCGCCTCGGAACGCGAGGTCTCACCCCCGACGATCTCGATGGGCAAAGCCATCTGCGCCACCATGCGGCGGATCACCATGAGCTGCTGGTAGTCCTTCTTGCCGAAGACGGCCACGCGCGGCTGCACGATGTTGAAGAGCTTGTGCACCACGGTGCAGACGCCCGTGAAGAAGCCCGGGCGGAAGGCGCCTTCGAGCAGGTTGGCCAACTCGTCGGGTGGCTGCACCTTGTAGCCCTGCGGCTCGGGGTAGAGCTCGGCTTCATCGGGCGCAAAGAGGATGTCGCAGCCCGCGCCGGCCAGCAGCTCGGCGTCGCGCGTCAGGGTGCGCGGGTAACGGTCGAAATCTTCGTGGGGCCCGAACTGCAATCGGTTGACGAAGATGCTGGTCACCACTGGGCTGCCACTGCCGGCCACCAGCGCGCGGGCCTGGCGGATCAGGGTCAGGTGACCTTCGTGGAGGTTGCCCATGGTGGGCACGAAGGCCGGACGCGATGGGGCCTGGGCCAGCTCGGCGCGCAGCTCGGCGAGGGTGTGGATGGTTTTCATGGTGATCTCGGCGCGTTCATTCGGCGCGTTCAGTAGCCGTGCAGCGCTTCGTCAGGGAAGCTGCCGTCCTTGACGGCGGCCACATAGCGGCGCACGGCGTCTTCGGCCGAGCCGCCTTCCGCGGTGAAGTTGCGCACGAAGCGGGGCAGTTTGCCGCGGGTGAAGTTGAGCATGTCGTGCAGCACCAGCACCTGGCCGGCCGTGGCCGCGCCCGCGCCAATGCCGATCGTCATCATGCCGGGGTTGTCGGCCTGCACCTGCGTGGCCACGGCCGAGGGCATGAGCTCCAGCACCATCATGGCGGCACCGGCTTCGGCCAGCTCGCGGGCGTGCTTGCGCAGGGTGTCGGCACCGGCGGCGTCGCGGCCCTGGATGCGGTAGCCGCCCAGCGCGTGCACGCTCTGCGGGGTCAGGCCCAGGTGGGCGCACACGGGGATGCCGCGCTCGGTCAGGAAGTGCACGGTCTCGGCCGTCCAGCCGCCGCCTTCGAGCTTGACCATGTGGGCACCGGCCCGCATCAGGGCCACGCTGCTGCGCAGGGCCTGCTCGCGGCCTTCCTGGTAGCTGCCAAAGGGCAGGTCGCCCACGACCCAGGCCGTGCGGTTGCCACGCACCACGCAGCGGGTGTGATAAACCATCTCGTCCAGGGTGACGGGCACCGTGCTGCTTTGGCCCTGCACGATCATGCCGAGTGAATCGCCCACGAGGATGCTGTCCACGCCGGCGTCATCGACCAGGCGGGCGAAGGTGGCGTCGTAGGCCGTCACCATGGCGATTTTCTCGCGCTGGGCGTGCATTTCGCGCAGGCGGTGCAGGGTGATGGATTTGCGGGCAGCGGGTGCGGTGGCGGCGGTCATGGGTGATCAGGGTCCTCAGCTTGGCGCTTGCGCATCCCGAGCCCAGGCACCGTGCCGGGGAGGATCAGAAGCCGCCAGAAGTCGCGCTGATTCTAGGGTGTCCCGCGCCAACAGGCACAGGCCCCGTCACCTCGCCCTGCAGATCACCCCGTCATCAATCGGCCTTGTTCAGCCCGCGCAACATCCAAGAGGCGGCGCGGTAGGTGTGCGACTTGAGCTGGTCGTGCATCGCGCTCTTGCCAACCGGGCGTGGCGCCAAGCCGACCTTGGCCATCCCAGGCCTCATCGCATGGTTGAACAGCAGCGCGCGCACGCGGTGCGCCGTCTCGCGGTGGTTGAAGAACACCGACAGCGAAACCGACACATCCTGCGGCCCGTTCTTGACATGGTGGCCCGCAACGAAGGGGATGTGCAAGGCATCGCCCGCTTCGAGCTGGAACGGTGTGCCAAGTGTCTGGCTGCCCGGCTTCCAGGCGGGGCCTTTTTCGTCGGCCATGCGGCGCTCGGCCTCGTGCGGCGCGACCACGCGCTCGTCCCAGGGCGGGAACACCGTGACGGTCTTGCTGCCGCTGACTTGCATCAGGAAGTTGGAGAAGCGGTCGATGTGGAAAGGCGTGACGCTGTTGGGCGACGACACGAACAGGTAGAGCTTGGGGTTGACGATCCGGTTGCCCCAGCCCCGACGCTGGACCAGCACCTGGAGGTCGTTGACCAGGTCCCGCTGGAAATCCGCGAAGGACGGGTCCACCTCGGGCTGGCGCACCATGATGTAGGAATCCACCGTGCGCATGTTCTCGATCGTCTGCGTGATCGACAAACCGTTGGGATGGTCCACAGGGGCCGAGTCGAAGTCGTCACCCGTCTGCAGCAACCCCTTGGAGTAGTGGACGTGGGCCTTGGGCAATGAAGGGATGAAGCGGCAGAGGTTGTCCAGAGACAGCGTGGGGTGCCCCTGGAACTGGTGCTTCAGCTTGAACGCGAGCTTGTCTTGCAGCTCAAAATGATCGCCATCTTCAAAACACTTCAACATCTGCTTGCTCCAGGGCGCGTGCCGTGGAGACTGGCCGACGCTTCGAGACAGATACTAAACCTTTATGTTTATTTGAAGCCCAGAAAACAGCATCAAACCGTGCTCAACACACAGCAAACACAACCTTAAATGGTCATGCGCCTGCGTGACTGCTCAAGCGGGGTGATATGCCAGGCGCACGTAGATCGGCGCGAAGGCCTCGGCCTGGGTGATCTCGATGAGCCGCTCTCGGGCCAATTCGAGCATGGCGATGAAGGTCACGACCAGCACCTGCGAGCCGCGGGTCACGTCGAACAGGCCTTCGAACTCGACGAAGCGCTGACCCTGCAAGGCGCGCAGGACGATGCCCATGTGCTCGCGCACCGAGAGCTCTTCGCGGCTGATGGTGTGGTGGGTGTGCAGGCGGGCGCGCTGCAGGATGTCCATCCAGGCTTCGCGCAAGTCGGCCACCGTGACCTCGGGGTGATGCACGACGATGGACGGGTCGCTGTGGGCCTCGACGCGCAGGAAGTCGCGGCCCAGCAAGGGCAGGCGGTCCAGGCCGGCCGCGGCCAGCTTCATCTGCTCGTACTCGATGAGGCGGCGCACCAGCTCGGCGCGCGGGTCTTCGGGCTCGGCGCCATCGTCCGTCTTCTTGGGCGGCAGCAGCATGCGAGATTTGATCTCGATGAGCATGGCCGCCATCAGCAGGTACTCGGAGGCCAGCTCCAGGTTGCTTTTGCGGATCTGATCGACGTAGGCCAGGTACTGGCGCGTGAGGTCGGCCAGCGGGATGTCGAGGATGTTGAAGTTCTGCTTGCGGATCAGGTAGAGCAGCAAGTCGAGCGGGCCCTGGAAGGCCTCCAGGAAGACCTCCAGCGCGTCCGGCGGGATGTAGAGGTCGGTGGGCAGGTTGAACAGCGGCTCACCGTAGAGCCGCGCCACCGCCACGTGGTCCACGACCTGGGGCAACGCGGGCGCACCCGCGACGGCCAGCGCCTGCAGCGCGGCATCACCGTCGCTCAGCACCTCGGGGTTCACCGCGCAGCCTCGGGCAGGACTCAGCCCTTGGTCTGATAGACGTAGGGCTTCTGGGGCACGCGGGCTTCGCTGAATTCCTGCTGGGCGGCGCGGTCTTGCGCGCGGTCCCACAGCAGGGAGCGACCTTCGCGCTGGCGGGCTTCCAGCTGGGGGTCACGCTGCTTGAGGCTGTCGATGAACTGCGTCGCGTCGGACTTGTACGGTTTCCAGAAGAGCGGCATGGTGCGTCCAGGGTCAAGGAAGAGTCAACCCGCCATTTTAGCCGGCACGCGCCGCCACGCGGGAGAATGTCGCCCATGCAAGAAATCGAGCTGAAATTCCAGATCCCGGCCGAAGCGCTGGAAACCGTGCGCGCCGAGCTGGCAAGGCTGGCGCCCGACCAGGCCTTGCCACCCCCGCTGATCCTGCAGGCGGCCTACTTCGACACGCCCGACCGCCGCCTGGCGCAGGCGCGCTCGGCCCTGCGCGTGCGCCGCGAGGGCGACGAATGGGTGCAGACGCTCAAGGCCGCGGGCAGCCACACCATGGTCCGCGTGGAAGACAACCGGGCGACCCAGCCACCACCTGCAGGCCAGCCCCTGTCGCCCCGCCTGAGCCTGCATGCGGGAGGCCCGGCCGAGGCCGCCTTGCGACTGTCCCTGGCCTGGCAGCCCGAGCAGGATGCGGACGGCGCGCAGTGCGGCCTGGTGCAGCTCTATGCCACCGACATGCGCCGCACCCGCGTGCAACTGGCGGTCGGCATCGGCACCCTGCACGAGGGCGTGGTCGAACTGGCCCTGGACGAGGGCGCCATCCTGGCTGGCACCGGCGCTGACCAACGCAGCGTGCCGGTGCGCGAACTGGAAATCGAGCTGATCAGCGGCCACCCGCAGGCCGTCATCGACGCGGGGCGCGACTGGGTGCAGCGCTTCGGCCTCTGGTTGGACACCCAGACCAAGGCCCACCGCGGCGACCGCCTGGCGCGCTGGGCCGTCGATGGCGATGCCCGCGCCGCGCTGCCCGAGTCCTTCTCGCCCCGCCCTGCCCGCCTGCCGGCCACTGGCCTGGCCTCTCTCAGTGCCGAAGCCGCCTGGCGCACCGGCGTGGAAGCCTGCCTGGCCCACATCACCGCGCACATCAGCGAGCTGGCCGGCCTGCCCGAGGGTGACCTGGCCGCAGCGGCGCCGGTGGCTTACCAGTGGCGCCGAGGCCTGCGCCGCCTGCGCGCGCTGGGCCGCTTCGTGGCGGACACCCAGGCCCACGGTGCGCCGCTGAACCTCTCGCCTGTGGCGCACCTGTCGCTGCAAGCCGCCTGCGCGCATGCCGCCGTGCTGGCGCGGCAGCTCGGCCATTGGCGCGACCAGGACGCGCTGGCCTGGATCCCGCGCAAGCTGCAGCAACTGGGCCTGCCCGCGCTGCCGGTGCCCACCCCGCCTGCGCCCGCCGACCTGTCCGCATCGCCGGTGGCAGCGGCGCGGAGCACACAAGCCACCGAGCTGTGCCTGCAGGTGCTGACGGCCTTGCTGGCCGGAGGGGGGGACCTGACCGAGGTGACCGAGGTGACCGAGGTGACCGATGTGGCCAAGGTGGCCCAGGGGCCTGAAGCCGCGCCACTCAGCGCACACGCCTGGCTGTCCGACGGATTGCGCCGCTGGCATGCCCACTGCGCACGCACGGCCCGCCGCTTCGACGACCTCGGGCCGCGCCGCGCCCACCGTCTGCGCCGGCGTGCACGCCAGTTGCGCGACGTGCTCGACCTGTTCGCCCCGCTGTGGCCACAGGCCGAGGGCAAGCATGCGCACGAGGCCAGGGCGCGCCACGCCCATGCCCTCGCCAAAGCCCTGGACGCCCTCGGGGCGCTGCAAGACGAAACCGTGGCCCTGGCACGCTACCGGGCTGTGCTCGCGCAGGACATCCGCGCGCAAGCGGCCTGCACCTGGCTGCAGGGACGGTGCAAGCCCTTGCGCAAGCAAGCGCAGCGCGCACTGCGCCGCTGGCTCACACACAGCGCGCCGTGGTGAGCTGAAACACACCCAGGCCCGCGCAATCTCAGCGGATGCGCATGCCTGGCTGGGCGCCGGCCAGCGGCTCCAGCACGTAGATGCCGGGCGTGCCCTTCTCATCGGCGTGCGAGGCGGCCAGCACCATGCCCTCGCTGACGCCGAACTTCATCTTGCGCGGCGCCAGGTTGGCCACCATGACGGTGTGCTTGCCGATCAGGTCTTCGGGCTGGTAGGCCTCTTTGATGCCGCTGAACACGTTGCGCGTGCGCCCCTCGCCCACGTCCAGCGTCAGGCGCAACAGCTTGGTGCTGCCTTCCACATGCTCGGCGTTGACGATCTTGGCCACGCGCAGATCGATCTTGGTGAAATCGTCGATGGTGATGGTGGGAGCGATGTCCTCGCCACCGGGCTTGGGGGCTTCGACGACCGGCGCAGGCGGCGCCTCGAACAGCGCGTCCAGCATCTTCGGGTCCACGCGCTGCATCAGGTGCTGGTAGCTGCCGATGGTGTGGGCGCCCAGCAGCACATCGGCATCGGCGAAGGTCAATGGCGCGGTCTGCAGGAAGGCCTCGACGTGGGCCACCAAGGCCGGCAACACGGGCTTGAGGTAGATGCTCAACAGGCGGAAGGCCTCGATGCCGACGGTGCAGACCTCCTGCAGGCGGGCGTCCTGGCCTTCGAGCTTGGCCAGCTCCCAGGGCTTGTTGGCATCGACATACTCGTTGACGCGGTCGGCCAGCAGCATGATCTCGCGCAGCACCTTGCCCAGTTCGCGCGCCTCGTACAGCTCGGTGATGCCGGTGCGGCCGGCCTGCAGTGTGCTCAGCAAGGTGCGGCCATCTTCGCCCAGGGTGGCGGTCAACTGGCCGCCAAAGCGCTTGGCGATGAAGCCCGCGGCGCGGCTGGCGATGTTGATGTACTTGCCCACCAGGTCGCTGTTGACGCGGGCGGTGAAGTCGTCGCGGTTGAAGTCCACGTCTTCCACGTTGGCGTTGAGCTTGGCCGCGATGTAGTAGCGCAGCCATTCGGGGTTCATGCCGATGCTCAGGTACTTCAGCGGGTCCAGGCCGGTGCCGCGGCTCTTGGACATCTTCTCGCCGTTGTTGACGGTCATGAAGCCGTGCACGTTGACTTGGGTTGGCAGCTTGCGGCCACTGAACTTCAGCATCGCGGGCCAGAACAGGGTGTGGAAGTAGGTGATGTCCTTGCCGATGAAGTGCACCTGCTCCACGGCTGGGTCGGCCATGAAGTCCTCGAAGCTGCGCGCTTCGCCGTACTTCTGCAGCGGGCCGCCGGCGGTGAAATAACTTTTGAGCGAGGCCAGGTAGCCGATGGGCGCGTCCAGCCACACATAAAAATACTTGCCCGGTGCGTCGGGGATCTCGATGCCGAAGTACGGTGCGTCGCGGCTGATGTCCCAGTCGCCCAAGCCGCCTTCGCCGTTCTCGTCCTTGGTGAACCACTCCTTGATCTTCTTGGCCACGCCCGCGTTCAGTTTGCCGTCCTGCGTCCAGCTTTCCAGAAACTCGAAGCAACGCGGGTCGGACAACTTGAAGAAATGGTGGTCGGAGGTCTTCAGCACCGGCGTGGCACCGCTGAGCGCCGAGTACGGGTTCTTCAGCTCCGTGGGCGCATAGACCGCGCCGCAGACCTCGCAGGAATCGCCGTACTGGTCTTTCGCGCCGCACTTCGGGCACTCGCCCTTCACGAAGCGGTCGGCGAGGAACATGCCTTTCTCTGGGTCGAACATCTGCTCGACCGGGCGCACGGTGATCAGGCCCTCGGCCTTGAGCGCGCGGTAGATGGACTGCGCCAGTTCGTGGTTTTCGGGGCTGTCGGTGCTGGACCAGTGGTCGAAGCTGATGTGGAAGCCGTCCAGGTAGGGCTTGCGGCCCGCGGCGATGTCGGCCACGAACTGCTGCGGCGTCTTGCCCACCTTCTGCGCCGCGATCATGATGGGCGCGCCATGGGCATCGTCCGCGCCCACGAAGTGCACCTGGTGGCCCTGCATGCGCTGGAACCGCACCCAGATGTCGGCCTGGATGTACTCCATGATGTGGCCGATGTGGAAGTGGCCATTGGCGTAAGGCAGCGCGGTGGTGACGAAAAGCTGGCGGGGCATGGTGTGGGGAGTCCGGGGTGGCCGCAGGGCAAACCGCGATTTTAGGCTGGCGGCGCCGGCGCCACACGCCTTTGGGGGGCATCGGGGCGGGCCCTGTCGTGCGCGGAGGCGTTCCCGGCTAGACTGAACGGTTACAAAGACGCACATCCAAGGCGCACCTTTCGATGCGCCCCACCTCCCGCCGTACCGCATGAACGCCGCCACTCCCGCCTCCATCGCAGCCCAACATGCCCAGAGCGCCCTCAGCGGGGTCCTCGACCCGCTCACCGGCAAAGACTGGGTGTCCACCCGCCAGCTCAAGCACCTCTCGGTGGCCAACGGCGTGGCGCAGGTGGACATCGCCTTGGGCTACCCCGCGCGCTCGCAATGGCCGGCCTACACCGCGCTGGTGCAAGCCGCCCTGCAAGGCCTGGACGGCATCGAGCGCGTCGAGGTGAACTGGTCCACCCAGGTCGTGGCCCACCAGGCCATGCGCGGCCAGGCCCTGCTGCCCGGCGCCAAAAACATCGTGGCCGTGGCCTCCGGCAAAGGCGGTGTGGGCAAAAGCACCACCGCCGTCAACCTGGCCCTGGCCCTGGCGGCCGAAGGCGCCACGGTGGGCATGCTCGACGCCGACATCTACGGCCCCAGCCAGCCGATGATGATGGGCGTGAGCGGCAAGCCTGACAGCCCGGATGGCAAGACCATCACCCCGCCGGTCAACCACGGCCTGCAGATGATGTCGATTGGCCTGCTGATCGACGGTGAGGCCCCCGCCATCTGGCGCGGTCCGATGGCCACCCAGGCCTTCGACCAGATGCTGCGCCTGAGCAACTGGGGCGCCCCCGGCGCGCCGCTCGACTACCTCATCGTGGACCTGCCGCCCGGCACCGGCGACGTGCACCTCAGCATCAGCCAGCGCGCACCGCTCACCGCTGCCATCATCGTCACCACGCCGCAAGACATCGCCCTGCTGGACGCCAAGAAGGGCCTGCAGATGTTCGAGAAGGTCAGCGTGCCCGTGCTGGGCATCGTCGAGAACATGGCCACCTACCACTGCCCGAACTGCGGCCACGAAGCTCACATCTTCGGCCAGCATGGCGGCGAGCGCCTGGCTGAAGCGTGTGGCGTGCCGCTGCTGGGCTCGATGCCGCTGGACCTGGGCATCCGCGAACAGGCCGACAGCGGCCGCCCCACGCTGGTGGCGGCACCCGACAGCAAAGTTGCGGGCCTCTACCGCGAGATGGCGCGCAAGCTGGGCGCCGGCCTGGCACTGCTGCCCAAGGACCACAGCGGCAAGATGCCGGGCGTGTCCGTGCAGCCCAAGCCCCAGGCCGACTGAGCCCCCTTCACGCCGCCATCGCCATCTGCCGTCCTCGCCTGCCGCCCTCGCAACCCCATGGCCCCCACTTCCCCGCTGCACACCGACGACGCCTGGTTCGACCTCGTGCCCATGGCCCTGATCGAGTTCAACGAGCACGGCCGCGTCCTGCGCAGCAACTCGGCCCTCAGCGCCTTGCTGGGCTATGCCACACCGGCCGGCAGCAGGCTGTCGGACTGCCCCCAGGCCCTGCAGCGCCTGTGCAGTTGGGACGCGCCCCTGACGCTGCTGGCCCTCGGTCCGGAAGACGGCCCCTTGCAAAGCCAGGTGCCCCAAGCCCGCCCAGGCCAGGCACCGGCCACGCTGCGCAGCCAGATCTGGACCCACGCCCAGGTCAACCCGGAGCAGGCCCGCCGCTTCCTGTGTGCCATCCGCGAAAGCCTGGACGCCCCTTCGGCCCTGGGCGCCCGCGGCATCACCTCGGACGCCGACGCCGCGCCCGTGCCCGACCAGGCCCAGCTGCTGCACGAGTTGTCCACCATCCTGGAAAGCACGCCCTCCGGCATCGCCTACCTGCGCGACGACGTGCTGGTGCGCTGCAACCGCCGCTTCGAGCGCATGCTGGGCTTGTCGTCGGGCAGCATGGTCGGGCAGAAGCTCTCCGAGCTGCTCGCCATGGACCCGCGCATCGACCGCGCCGTGACCGAATCGGCAGTGCAGGTGCAAAGGCACGGCCAGTTCGAGACCGAGCTGGAAATCGTCCTGCCCGGCCACGCCACGCGCTGGTACGCCCTGTCGGTGCGCCGCATCGGCACCTCGGTGGACCCGCTCGAAGTCATCGCCGTGCTCTCGGACATCACCCGCATCCGTGCCCAGCAGGTCGAGCTCGACGCCCTGGGCCGCGACCGCAACCTGATGTTCTCGCTGTCGGGCGTGGGCATCGCCTTCGTGCGCGACGGCCACATCCAGAGCGCCAACCCGGCCCTGTCCGACCTGATCGGCGAATCCGACGCCGACCTCACCGGTCGCGACCTCAGCACGCTGTATGCCAGCGAGGTGGACCTCAACACCGACGCCGACGTCAACAGCGTGCTGCGCAGCCTGGGCCACTGGCAAGGCGAGCGGGCCCTGCGCATCACCCGCACCGGCCTGCCGCTGTGGGCCGAAGTCGCCATGCGCCTGGTCAACCCATTGCGCCCGGAGGAAGGTTTCATCGCGTCTTTCGTGAACGTCGATGACCGCCACCGCGCCGAGTGGAACCTGACGATGCAGGCCGACCGCACCCGCGCCATCCTCGATTCGGTCTTCGTCGGCATCGTCACCATCGACGTGCACGGCATCGCCTGGATGAACCGCTCCGCGCGCCGCATGTTCGCCGGCGATCTGGCCGATTTCGTGGGCCAGCCGCTGAGCACCGTCGCCACGCCCGACCTCGACCACCCCTTCCGCCTGACCGACTACCTCGACGAGCTGCAAGACGGCCAGTCCCACACCTTCGAGTGCCAGGTCATGGGCCGCGACGGCCGCGTCTTCTGGGTGGTGGGCAATGCCGTGGTCACGCTGGACGAGCTCGGTCAGCGCCAGGCCACCTACGCCCTGCTGGACATCGACCGCCGCCGCCAGGCAGAGGCCGATTCCGCGGAAGCGCAAGCCACGCTGCAGCGCATCATCAAGATGGCGCCCATGGGCATTCAGCTCATCGACGCCCACGAACTCACCCTGCTGCAAGCCAACGAAGCCGCAGCTCCCTTCCTGGGCACGGACGTGCTCAAGGCGCTGAGCCAGCCGCCCGAGGGCATTTACCCTTCGGACCGCGCCCGCCTGATGCGCGCCGACATGCAAAGCGCCCTGGACAAGGGCAAGCCCCTGCACCGCGAGCACAGCGTGCCCGGCCGCAATGGCCTGCAGATCTGGGACATCAACTACCTGCCGCTGGCCGCCGAGGGCGAGGTGGCCGACCAGCTCTTGCTGGTGGCTTCCGACATCACCGAGCAACGCGCGGCCGAACAGGCGCGACTGGAAGCCGCCATCGCCCAGCGCGAGATGCTGGTGCGCGAGGTGCACCACCGCATCAAGAACAACCTCCAGGGCGTGGCCGGCCTGCTGCAGCAGATCGCCGCGCGCAAGCCCGAGGTGGCCTCGGCGATTTCGGAAGTGGTTGGGCAGGTGCAGGCCATCGCGCAGGTCTATGGCCTGCAGGTGGGCGCGGGCGGACCGCTGCGATTGAAATCCGTGGTCGAGGCCATTTCCCTGTCCGTGCAGCGCACCTTCGGGCGCGCCATCCAACTGGCCGTCGAAGGCAACCTGGCCGGCGACTGGCAGCTGCCCGAGGCCGAGTCCATCCCCATCGCGCTCAGCCTCAACGAGCTGCTGACCAACGCGCACAAGCACGGCGTCGGCATGCAGGCGCTGCGCTGCGTCATGGCGGCCAACGAGCAAGGCGTGCGCATCGACATCCTCAGCCCGGGGCGTTTGCCAGAAGGTTTCAGCCTGGACCGCGTGCCCGGCGGCGTCTCCGGGCTGGGCCTGGTGCGCGCGCTGTTGCCACGCCGCAGCGCCAAGCTGAGCATCCAGCAAGATGGCGACGACGTGCTCACCCGCATCGAGCTGATCCCGCCTGGCATCACCCTGCTGCCCCCCCCGGTGGCGCCCATGACCGGCGAACCCGCGGGCCACCAGATCACGCTGTGGCCCCAATGAGGGGGTTTTGCTGGTGAACGACTCGCAGTAAACTGCACCATTCGGCGGCACATTTGAACGTTCGCCGCAGCAACACAGGCCCCGCGTGAATCAAAAAGGCAAAATCCTGGTGGTGGACGACGACCGGCTGGTGCTGGCGACGTTGACGCACGGGCTGTCGCAGGCCGGCTTCGAGGTCATCGATGCCGACAATGGCGACGACGCCATCCTGCTGGCGCGCGAGCACCGGCCTGAACTGGCCTTGCTCGACATCCGCATGGAAGGCAAATCCGGCTTCGACGTGGCCGCTTACCTGCGCGAATACCTCCAGACGCCCTTCATGTTCCTGTCGGCCTTCGCCGACGAGGGCACCATCAAGCAGGTCAAAGAGCTCGGTGCCCTGACCTACCTGGTCAAGCCCCTGGACATCCAGCAAATCGTGCCGGCCGTGGAAGCCGCTTTTGCCAACCGGCCCAAGGCCCAGGCAGCGAAAGCCGCCGAAGCCGCCAAAGCATCTGTTGGCACACCTGCTGCCCACCCCTCCACCGAGGCCGTCGCACCAGCCACCAGCGCAGACCCCCTCACCGCCACCGTGGCCATCGCCATCGGCCTGGTGATGCACCGGCACTCGCTCACCCGCCGCCAGGCCCTGGACAAGCTCTCCCTGCAAGCTCGCCAGGAAAACCTCAGCGTGGCTGCGGTGTGCGAACGCCTCATCAACGCCCAGGAAGTGCTGGCCGGCCTCGGCTCACTCTGAACCTGCCCGCGCCAGCCTGACGCAAGGCCGACTCAGGCGGTCAGGGGACGCTGCGCCTCGACCGTGCCGATCAGGGTGAAGTAAAAACACGCGCCCTGACCTGGCTGGGCCTCGGCCCACACCCGGCCGCCATGGCGGCGGACGATGTTGCGCACCCCCGCCAAGCCAACGCCCGTGCCTGGGAAATCCTTGGCACTGTGCAGGCGCTGGAACATGCCGAACAGCTTGTCGGCGTGCTGCATGTCAAACCCTGCCCCGTTGTCACGCACGAAATACACGGGCGGGTTCGTGGCGGGCATGCAGCCAAGCTCCACGCGGGGCTCGTCCACCTTGGCGCTGTATTTCAAAGCGTTGCCCAAGAGGTTTTCCAACACGCGGCGCACCAATTGGGCGTCGGCTTGCGCGCGCAGCCCGTCGGCGATCTGCAGCTGCACGCTGGGTGCGTCGGCCTGCAAGGCCAGCAACTCCGCCCCCACCTCGCGGGCCAGGGCACTGAGGTCAACGTCTTCGCGGGCCAGGCAGACACCAGCCAATTGCGCCTGGGCCAGGACGGCGTCGATCATGCCGTTCATGCGGGCCGACGCCGCCAGGACGCGCTCCAGGTGATCCTGGCCCAGCCGGTCCAGGTGCCGGCCGTAATCTTCTTTGACGATGCGGGTGAAACCATCGATGACACGCAGCGGCGCGCGCAGGTCGTGCGACAGGGCATACCGCAACATGTCTTGCTCGACATCGCGTGCCGCTTCAGGTCCAGGCTCGGCAGGTGCGTCCAGGGCCATGTGTGTGCCTTGCGCCACAGGTGATTCGGGGAGATTCACCGCGGTTTCAGGGTCAGGGCTCACCACCGATGCCATCACGGCGCCAGCCACCGGGTCGCCCACCGATGCCTGCGCCTTCTCTGACGCTCGCTGCACCTGCTGCTGCCAGATGCGCGCCAGCCACACGCCCTGCACCCACACACCCGCGGCCAGCACATGGGCCCATGTGGGCGCCTCGGTCAGGACCAGCCCGAGCAGCACCAAGATACCCGCTGCCCACCAGAATCCGGTTCCGGCGTGAATCTGCCGCTTGGCGGCATCCAAACCGGATGGCAAATCGTGAGGGCTGTGCATTCAAAAGATTGTAAGGAGGGATGAAACGGGGTTTCTTCTGCTGGCTCCGCTTTTCACGATCACGTTAAAGTTCGTGAGATTTCTGACGATTGTCACCTTATTCCCGCACCATTTTCCGTCGGGAAGCATTGATTTGCCTGCAGCCGCCGGTGCATTTTTCCGGCCTTTGTCATACCAACGCATCCATGCGCACACCCTGGAAAGCCCTGACCCTGATGCTGGCCCTGGTCGCCTTGTCGGCCGCAGGCTTTGTCTGGGGCCCCGCTGGCGCCGGCCTGGCATTGGCGGTGCTGGCATCTTCGGGCATTGGCTACCTGGCCAGCCGGCGCCGCGGACCACGCGACGGCGTGCCCATGCGCACGGCGCCCGCACCGGCATCGCAATTCCCGCCGTTCCCGCCGTCATCCTCACCCTCGTCTGCGCCATCGTCCCTGCCCACGACCGTGCCGCAAGCACCGACCGGCGCCGCCCAGGCGGCAGCTGCACGCCGCGCGCCAACCCATGCGCACGCCACCACGCCCGTGGCCCAAGACACGCACGAGATGCGCGCTGACCACGACCGCGCACCCACCACCGTGCCGCAGCTGGACGCATCGGACAACATCGAAGCGCTTCAACGCGCCGAGCGTCAGGCCAGCCTGCTGGCGCTGGTGCGCCAGGTCGCCGAAGACGCACGCGGCGCCACCACGCTGGCGCAAGCCATGCACCTGGTGGGTGAAGCCCTGCATGCGCAACTGGGCTCCCGCTCCTGGATCGCCCTGCGCGTGGAAGGCTGGAACGGCGAGTCGGCGCTCCTGCGCCCCTGGACAGACGGCGGCCCGGACAGCGGCGACATCATCGACGTCAGCAGCATCGCCACCACCCACCGCGACGACCGCCCCTTGGGCCAGTGCCTCGTGAGCCTGCGCGCCGTGCTCTCTGACCTGACGACAGCCCTGGCACCACACGGCCCGACAGACGCGCCCAGCACTGCGGCGCCCACGCCCTGGCGCGACGCCGCCACACGGCGCGTGCTGGCCCTGCCGATCGCCATCGACGGCTGGCCGCTGGCCTTGCTGGAGTTCGACGACCCCCGCCACGCCCACCCCGACCTGGCGCCCGTGCTCGACGTCGCGGCCATCCAGCTGGGTTTCGTGGCGCAGCGCGAGGCCAACCTGGCGCGCATGGCCAGCCACGCGGAGCACTTGGGGCGTCTGGCCCTGGTGGCCTCGCGCATCAGTTCGGGCGTGGCCATCACCGACCGCCACGGCACCATCGAGTGGATCAACTCCGCCTTCGTGGCCCTGACCGGCTGGGACGAGGCCCGCGTCGTGGGACGCCGCCTGACCGAGTTGCTCGCACAGGAAGTGTCTGACGGCGAGGTCGTGACCGAGCTGGAAAGCCAGCTCGCGCGCGGCGTGCCCTTCCGCCTGTCCTACGAGGCTGGCCGCCCGGGCGCTGGCTCCACCACCCGCTACTGGGGCGAGATCGACGCCATCCAGATGCTCGACGAATCGGGCGGGCGCAGCCAGTACGTCTGCCTGTTCAACGACATCACCAAACGCAAGAGCCAGGAGCATGTGCGCGACCAGGAGCGCGAGTTCCTCGAAGCCCTGCTGGGCAACCTGCCCGTCAGCCTGTTCGTGCTGGACCCGGTCAACCTCAACGTGGTGGCCATCAACCGCTACACCGAGATCGAATTCAAGCTGCAGCGCGACCGCGTGGTCGGGCGCTCCATCGAGCAGGCGCTCGGCAAGTCGGTGCTGAGCCACGCCCAGCCGCACATGCAGGAAGCGGTCGAGACCGGGCAAACCGTGGAGCACGATTTCACCTGGGTGGGCGACGAAGGCGAGCGCTTTGTCAACGCACGGCACTTCGCCCTGCGCCACAGCAATGGCCGCCCTCGCCTGCTGATTTCGCTGGTGCGCGACATCACGGCCTCGCGCCAGGCCCGCGCCGACCTGGAAGAGTCCGAGCGCCGCTTCCGCGAGTTGGTCGAGTCCATGGACGACGCCGTCTATGTGTCCACCGCAGACCGCACCAACTTCATCTACCTGAGCCCGCGCACCCACGACCTGCTGGGCATGACGGGCGATGACATCGTGGCCAAGCCGGGCAGCGTGCGCGCCCTGATCGTGCCCGAGGACGCCGAGGCGCTGGCGCAGCAAGAGGCCCTGGAGCACGCCGGCCAGCCCACCGACACCCTGCTGCGCATGCAGGTGCCGGGCAAGGGCCTGCGCTGGGTGCGCCACCGCACCCGCACGCGCCGCCTGCCCGACGGCCAGGCTCGCATCTACGGCTTGGTGTCGGACGTCACCGACGACCACGGCCAGGCCCTGGAACTGCAGCGCGCCCGCGACCTCGCCGAGGCCGCCAGCCAGGCGAAAAGCCAGTTCATGGCCAACATGAGCCATGAAATCCGCACGCCCATGAACGGCATCCTGGGCATGACCGAGCTGCTGCTGGGCACGCCGCTCAACGACAAGCAGCGCCGCTTCGCGCAGGCGGTGTACCGCTCGGGTGAGAGCCTGCTGGAAATCATCAACGACATCCTGGACTTCGCCAAGATCGAGGCCGGCAAGCTGGAGCTGGCCAACAGCGACTTCGTGCTGCGCACCCTGGTCGAAGACACCCTGGAGCTGATGGCACCGCGCGCCCACGAAAAGGGCCTGGAGCTGAGCTTCCGCGAGCAACCCGGCCTGCCCAGCGTCATCCACGGCGACCCGCTGCGCCTGCGCCAGATCCTCACCAACCTGGTGGCCAACGCCATCAAGTTCACCGAGCATGGCGAGGTGGTGGTGGACATCCGCCGCGCCCTCGGCGGCAACGTCATCGCCAACGAGGCCGACCTGCATGCGCCGGTGGAGCTGGAGTTCATGGTGCGCGACACCGGCATCGGCATCCCCAGCGACGTCATCCCGCGCCTGTTCAGCGCCTTCGTACAGGCCAATGTGGGCATGGCGCGCCGCTACGGCGGCACCGGCCTGGGCCTGGCGATTTCCAAGCAGCTGGTCGAGCTGATGGGCGGGCGCATCGAAGCACACAGCGCTCCCGGCGTGGGCTCGGAGTTCGTGTTCCGTGTGCCCGTGCGCGTGGGCGACACCCAGATCGACATGGCCATGCTGGAAGAGCCCAAGATGCCTTCCTTCAACGTGTTGGTGGTCGATGACAACGACACGAACCGAACTGTCATCGAGAACATGCTCAATGCTTGGGGCATGAACGTGACACAAGCCGCCAACGGCCGCGAAGCCCTGGCCATCCTGATGGCCCACCCCAGCCAGGACGCCGACTTCGACCTCGCCCTGGTGGACATGAACATGCCCGAGCTGGACGGCCTGGGCCTGGCCGAAGCGCTGCGCAGCAGCGGGCGTTACCGCAACCTCAAGATGGTGCTGCTGTCGTCGGTGTCATCGCCGGACGACGTCAAGCGCGCACAGGACGTCGGCTTCCAGCGCTTCGTGCCCAAGCCGCTGCGCAAGGCCGAGTTGCGCCAGGCCATCCTCGGCATCTCGGCCGAGCTGGGCGGCGACCACCCCCAGGAAGTGCCCCGCATCAACAAAGCCGTGCTGGTGGTCGAGGACAACCCGGTCAACCAGGAGGTCTGCAGCCAGATGCTCAAGCGCCTGGGTTGCGAAGTGCGCGTGGCTTCGTCGGCCCTCGAAGGCCTGCGCCGCCTGGGCGAGCAACGCTTCGACCTGGTCCTCATGGACATCCAGATGCCCGGCATGGACGGCGTCGAGGCCCTGAGCTGGTTCCGCCGCGGCTCGAACAACCGCTTCACCTTCCTGACCCCGTCGGACACCCCGGTGATCGCCGTGACCGCCAACGCCCTGGAAGGCGACGAGCAGCGCTTCCTGAGCGTGGGTTTCGACGACTACCTCTCCAAGCCCTTCCGCCAGAGCCAGTTGCTCAAGGTGCTCGTTGAGCACACGCAAGCCGAAGGCCTGCCGGACGACTTCGTGGACACCGGAGCGCCCGCCGAGGTGGCCGCGGCCGATGTGGCGGTGAATGCCCCCCCCGTGCCCACGGTCGCGCCCGCCCTCCCCGCCCCGTCCAGCGACGTGAGCGAGCCGGACGAGCCCATCACCGTGCCCATGGGCCTGCTGGACGTGCCCCGCCCTTTGAACGAAGCGCCGATGTCGCCCGTGGGCGCTCCGGGGGCTCAGGCCGAGCCCGTCGCCACCTCCGCACCTGCGTCGGGCCTGACCGTCGCGCCCCTGCCACCGCCCTTCCTCGCGCCGCTGCCAACCGCCGCCTCTGTCAGTGCACAAGCACCGGCACCGGCACCGCCACCGACACACGCAGCGGCCCCCATTGCCCCCCCCATGGCCCCCCCCATGGCCAGCCCCTCGGCCGCACCGGCCGCCACGAAC
This sequence comes from Aquabacterium commune, assembly GCF_004362855.1. Classification (GTDB taxonomy): domain Bacteria; phylum Pseudomonadota; class Gammaproteobacteria; order Burkholderiales; family Burkholderiaceae_C; genus Aquabacterium; species Aquabacterium commune. Next base: position 236,324 of record NZ_SNXW01000004.1, on the reverse strand, counting down.
TTCGCCTTCGACGCCAAGGTGGCCGTTGCCAGCGCCCTCCACCCAGACGACATCTTCGACGCCGAGGCCCTGCGGCGCCTGCGCGAACTCGACCCGCGTGGCGACAACCGCCTCTTCGAGCGCGTGGGCAAGGCCTTCGAAACCTCCGTGGGCCGGCTCTTGCCCCAATTGGAGGATGCTTTCAACGTCAATGACACCGCCGCGATCGTGCACGTCGCGCATACACTCAAGTCTTCCTCGGCCAGCATCGGCGCACTCAAGTTGTCACAACTGTGTGCCGAAATCGAGACCATGATCAGGCGTCAGACCGGTGAAGACTTGAGCGATCGCATCCGCGACATCCCCGCTGAAACAGAGCGGGTGCTTGCGGGCCTGCGCCTGCTGCTGGAGTCCGAGCGATGAATCTGGGCTCGGCCATCGCGCCGCACGACCACGAAGAGCAACCCCGCGTGCTGCTGGTCGATGACGACGAGGTCAACCTGCTGTTGACATCGATCGCGCTGCGCGACCGCGGCTTTGCCATCACCGAAGCCAGCTCCGGCGAGCAGGCCCTGCAGATGATGGCCGACTGGTTGCCCGATGTCGTGGTGCTCGACGCCGTGATGCCCGGCCTCGATGGCTTTGCCACCTGCCAGGAGCTGCGCCAGATGCCGGGCTATGAATCGGTGCCCGTGCTGATGCTGACCGGCCTGGACGACGACGCCTCCATCACCCGCGCCTACGAGGCCGGCGCCACCGACTTCTTCGTCAAGTGCACGCAGTGGAGCCTGCTGTCGGGCCGATTGCGCTACCTGCTGCGTGCATCGCGCACCCGCCACGAGCTGGAACGCAGCAAATCCAAACTGGCGCGCGCGCAAGACCTCGCGCGCATGGGCAGCTTCGATTGGCGCAAGGGCCTGGGCGACATCGCCTTCTCGGTCGAAGGCCTGCGCGTGTTCGGCCTGGGTGCCACCGACCGCCTGGGCATGCGCGACTTCGTGCGCATGATGCCAGCCGAGGAGCGCCGCGGCTTCCTGCGCATCCTGCACGAGGTGCTGGACCACGGCACCATCCTGTGCAACGACATCCAGGTCAAGCTGACCGACAACCGCCTGCGCATCCTGCACATCGAGGCGGAGCCGGAATTCAACGAACTGGCCAACCTGATCGGCTACACCGGCATCGTCCAGGACGTCACCGACCGCCGCGTGGCCGAGGACAAGATCAAGCACCTCGCCAACTTCGACGTGCTCACCGGCCTGCCCAACCGCCGCCAGATCTTCTGGCGCAGCGAGCGCGCCATCGAACACGCCAAGCGCCTGAACCATTGTGTGGCCCTGCTGCAGGTCGGCCTGGACCGCTTCAAGGTCATCAACGAGAACCTGGGCCACCACGCGGGCGACGAATTGCTCATCGAGGTGTCTCGCCGGCTGCGCGGCTGCGTGCGCCACTGCGAGCAGATCCTCGAAGGCAGTGTGGACATGAACGGCCAGCGCGTGCACCGCACCCTGGAAGCCGTGGGCCGTCTGGGCGCCGACGAATTCGTCGTGCTGCTGCCCGAGGTGGCCAACGAGCGCGAAGCCATGGACACGGCCCACGTGCTGCTCAACGCGCTGCGCGAACCCATGATGGTGGCCGGCCAGGAATGCTTCATCACCGCCAGCGTGGGCGTGGCCTTGTTCCCGGCCCATGGCCTGAACGTGGCCGACCTGCTGCGCAATGCCGATGTGGCCATGGACCTGGCCAAGAGCCAGGGCCGCAACACCGCACAGCTGCACGACCCGCAACTGGCCAGCAAGGGCCGCGTGCGCCTGGACCTCGACACCGCCCTGCACAAGGCCCTGGAGCGCAACGAGCTGGTGCTGCACTACCAGCCCAAGATCGACGTGCGCACCAACCGCATGGTCGGCGCCGAAGCGCTGATGCGCTGGAACCGCAACGGCCAGCTCGTGCCCCCGGGTGACTTCATCCCGCTGGCCGAAGCCACCGGCCTGATCAACCAGATGAGCTTGTGGGCCATCGACGAGGCCGCGCGCCAGGCTGCCGAGTGGCAGAAGTCCTTCGGCTTCGACGCCTCGATCGCTGTCAACCTGCCTTCGCGCCTGTTCGAACAGAGCGACCTCGTAGAGAAGATCGAGGCCATCCTCGCGGCCCGGGGCGTGTCGCCGCGCTGCATCGAGCTGGAGATCACCGAAACCGGGCTGATGAAGGACCTGCAGGGCGTCGTGCCCTCGCTGCACCGCCTCAACCAGCTGGGCACCGAGATCTCCATCGACGACTTCGGCACCGGCTACTCGTCTCTGGCCTACCTGACCTCGCTGCCGATCAGCGAGCTCAAGATCGACCGCTCCTTCGTGCGCGACCTGGGCGACACGCCGCAAAGCTCGGCGGTGGTCTCGGCCATCATTGCGCTGGCACGGGCCCTGGGGCTGCGCGTGATCGCCGAAGGCGTGGAAAAAGCATCGCAGATGGAAGTGCTCTACAACCTGGGCTGCCACATCTGCCAGGGCTTCCTGTACGCTCGTCCCATGCCCGCATCTCAAGTCGAACAATGGCTGATCGACACCCAGTCCGGCCTGGCACAGCCCCTCGGGGGCGGTGCCGCAGTGCATGACCTGCTCCCCAAGATGATGGGTGCGCACCGCTGACCCATGAGCACGCCCCCGACGACGCCACCGGCCGCACCAGCCCAACTGGCCAAGGCCGCCCTGCGCCGCCTGGCCGAGCAAAGGCTGGAGCCCACCCCCGACAACTTCCGCAAGGCCTACGAGGCCGAGTCGGGCATCACCAGTGAGGCCGACAGTGCGCCCCCAGCGGCCGCTGCGCTCAGCCAAGCAGTCAACCAGGCGGAAGAAGGCGAGCGCTGGTCCAAGCTGATCGGCCGCATCCTGCGCGGTGCCGAGCGCGGAGGCCGCCAGTGGACCGCCGCCCGCAAGAAGGACAGCCTGCAGCGCGTGCTGGAAGGCAGCAAGAACTCCGGCCAGCGCCTGCACCAGCGCCTGAGCCAGCTCGTGCAAAGCTGGGACAGCGACACGCTCGACAACACCTTGATGGACGATGTGGCCAACTCGCCAGCGTCGCCAGAATCACCAGAGCCGCCCGCGTTGCCATCGACTGAAGCGCTGCCCGAGCCGGCCCACGCCAGCGCCGAGTGGCCCGCCAACGCCGCCCACGCGGCCGAGCAACTGAGCGACACCGTCCACGCAGCCTTGCCCCCCGCCACCGGCGCCGAAGCGGGCGAAGCCCTGCGCAACGCATTGGCCGCCACCCGCGAGGCAGCCCCCGTGCCCGAGGCCCTGGACGCCGCCCGACAGGAACTCGCGCAAGCCTGCGAACAGGCACGCCGCGTCATCGAGCACCGCCACAGCCTCATCGACCAGCTCACCGGGCTGTGCCAATCGCTGACCGACAGCCTGGTGGACCTGTCTGAGGACGACAGCTGGGCACAGGGCCAGGCCCAGGCCATGCGCCACCAGCTGGAGACCGGCCTGAACCACCGCGGCGTGCGCCACGTGCAGCAGTTGCTCAGCGATGCCCGCGAGCGCCAAAAGCAGCTCAAGGTGGAGCGCGCTGCCGCACGCGATGCGCTCAAGCACCTCATCCACCAGATGCTGCAGGAAATCGGCGAACTGGGCAGCACGACCGACCGCTTCCAGTCCAACCTGGGCCGCTACGCCGACACCATCGGCCAGGCCGACTCGCTGGAAAGCCTGACGGGTGTGGTGCGCGAGATGGTCGAGGAAAGCCGCGCCGTGCAGTCGGTCGTGGCGCAAACACAGGTGCGCCTGCACGACGAACACGCCAAGGCCAACGCCTTGACCGAGCGCGTGCGCACGCTGGAAGACGAAATCCGCAAGCTGTCCGACGAGGTCTCGACCGACCCGCTCACCCAGATCGCCAACCGCCGCGGCATGATGCGCGCGTTCGAGGCCGAACAGGCGCGCGTGGACCGCCATGGCGCGTCACTGGCCATCGGCCTGCTGGACGTGGACAACTTCAAGAAGCTCAACGACCAGATGGGCCACCAGACGGGCGACGAGGCCTTGAAGTTCCTCGCGCGGCGCGTGGGCGAGTGCCTGCGCCCGGTCGATGTGGTCGCGCGCTACGGCGGCGAAGAGTTCGTCGTGCTGCTGCCCGACACCCCGGCCGAGGAAGGCCAGCAGGTGCTGACCCGCCTGCAGCGCACGCTGAGTGCCGAGTTCTTCACGCACGAGGACAAGAAGGTTTTCATCACCTTCTCGGCCGGCGTGACGAGCTACCGCCTGGGCGAGGCCATCGAGGCCGCGCTGGAGCGCGCCGACGTGGGCCTGTATGAGGCCAAGCGCACGGGCAAGAACCGCACCTGCATCAACTGAGGCGCCTCAACGCAGGCGCATCAGCCCAGGCGCTTCAAAGCCTGCGGGATCAGCCCCGGCAGGTCATCGGCGATCAAGCCCGGCCCAAACGCCGCAGCCGCTTCCCCATGCAACCAGACGGCGGCACACGCCGCTTGCCAGGCCGGCATGCCTTGCGTCAGCAAACCCAGGATCATGCCCGCCAGCACATCGCCCGAACCCGCCGTGGCCAGGCAGGGCGGCGCGTGGCGGTTGATGGCCGCGCGGCCATCGGGCGTGGCCACCACGGTGTCGGCGCCTTTGAGCAGCACCACGGCGCCACTCAGCCTCGCGGCTGCCCGCGTCCGCGAGAGCTTGTCTTGCGTCAGGCCGACGCTCGGATCGCGGAACAGGCGGGCGAATTCGCCCTCGTGCGGCGTCAGCACCACCGGCCGGCTGTGACCGGCAATGGCCGCGAACAACAAGGCCGGGTCGTCGGCAAAGACGGTCAGGGCATCGGCGTCCAGCACCACGGGCCGGCCACTGGCCAGCACCGTCAACACGAGCCCCTTGAGGCCGCTGGGCTGCGTGCCACCCAAGGCGCCCGGGCCGATGAGGACGGCGCTCAGGCGGTGGTCCTCCAGCAGGCTCTCCAGGCCGGACTGCCATTGCGTGGCGCCCTCGCCTGCCACCGGGTGCACCATCACGCAGGTCAGGGCGGCAGCGTGGATGGCCCAGGCCTGCTGCGGCACGCAGACCGTGGTCAGGCCCGCACCGGCGCGCGCCGCCGCCAGCGCGGACAAGCGCGCGGCCCCCGTCATCAAAGGGCCGCTCCACACCAGGGCATGGCCACGGTGGTACTTGTGGCCGGCGGCGTCCACCTGCGGCCACTGGCTGCGCCACAGCGCAGGCTGGTTGTCCCAGGTCTGGACGCCCAACTCGGGCAGCACACTGTCGGGGATGCCGATGTCGGCCACCACCACCTCGCCGCACAAGGCACGCGCCGGCATCAGCGCATGGGCCGGCTTGAGCCGGAAGAAGGTGACGGTCAAGGCGCAGGCCACGGCGCCGTCGGCCTGGCCGTCATCGCCCCAGACGCCGCTGGGTACGTCCACCGCGACGATGGGCAGGCCACGCACATGGGCCAGGTCCAGCACCTCGCGTGCCACGCCGTCCAGCGCGCGGCTGAGGCCGGCACCGAACAAGGCATCGACGACCAGCGCCGCGCCCTGCAAGGCCTGTGGCGCCAGCGTCTGCCAGCCGGGCTGACCATCGCACAGACCACCGGACAGATCACCGGACGGCCCATCGCCCACGTCAGGCCATGCCGCCAGACAAGCCTGTGCCGCGAGCGCGGCATCGCCCTGCAAACGCTCAGGAGGCACCAGGCTGGCCACCGTCACCGGCCAGCCCGCCGCGCGCAAGCGCTGCGCCACCACCCAGCCATCGCCGCCGTTATTGCCCGGGCCGCACAACACCGCCACGGGCCTGGGCGACCAGCGCTGCACGATGGCATCGGCCACCGCGCGGCCAGCCGCTTGCATCAGGGTGAAGCCGGGCGTGCCCCGGGCGATGGTGGTGGCGTCGGTGCGGGCCATCTGCGCCACGGTGAGGATGTCTGGGCTCATGGGAAACGGTGTGGACGGTCACTGGGCTGCAAAGCCAACCCTGGAGCGTCCACTGTCGCACACACCTGCGCCCCTTGGCACCCGTCGGCGACACCCGGTGCGCAAAAACGCCAGCGCTCAGTAAGCCAGTTGCGCCGAGAGGTAGAGGCTGCGCTGCTTCGGCTTGTTGGCGATGTTGCCCAGCTCCAGCCAGGCGGCGGTCAGGCTGACATGGCGGGTCGGGAACCAGGCCACAAAAGCGTCATAGGCGTTCTCTTCGCGGAAGGCGCTGAGCTTGTCGGGCTTGGCGCGGAACTCGGCGCCCACGGCCAGGTCGTCGCGCAGCAGCACCGCCATGCTGAGCTCGGGCATCAGGCTGTGGCTGTCGCTGCGGTCACCGCCAAAGCCCAGCAGGCCGAACTGGTTGGCACGCGTGGCGCGCAGGGTCGCGTTGAGCAGCAGGTTGTGACCCCACACCGCACCCAGCCAGACCTTGGTGGCGCTGATGTAGAGGTCGGTGTCGGCGTTGCGCCGGGCGCCCAGCAATTGCGGCACCACACCGAAATCTTCATTGACCTTGTGCTGCAGGCCCACGCTGATCTGGGGCCACCAGGTGTCCTGATCGTAAAGGGCGTTGCCCGAGATCCGCCACTTGGCGCCCAGCACGTTCATCCGCGCCGTCTCGCCAGGCACGGTGTCACTGAACTTGAAGCTCCAGCGCGCCATCGACACCTCGACCGTGTCATTCACACCCACCGCCACACCCTGGATGTTGAGGTTGTAGCCGCCCTGGGTGCGGATGTGGGTGGCGTAGGCCGAGGCCCCCATCTGGTTGCTGCTGCCCAAACCGCCCACCACCGCCCAAGGCACCAGGCCGCCGCCGGCCGCACCCTCGACCTGAGAGACGCCCGACGTGGCCAGGATGCGGTCGCCGGCCATCGCGACCGACGCCAGGTTCAGCGCGACGCATGCCACCGCCATCGCTGGGGCTTTGGGGATGGCCCGGAGGCGGAAAAGGCCGGTGGAGGCGATGATGGTGCGGTGGGAGAACAACATGGTGCGAACAGATCGGATCGTCTTCAGTTGAGGGTGATATCGGTCGATAAATGCACAACTGAACCCGGCTCATCGGACGATCGGAAACTGTGCAATGGTGCACATTCGGTGTCGATGCTTCCCAGAGTGACGCCCATGGTCTTGCCCCGCACCCGCCCCCATCCCTGCGCCGCGATCCTGCCCATCCTGATGGTGCTGCTGTTCACCGCCTGCGCGCACCGAGCGAATGACCAGCCTGCGCTTCACCAGCAGCTGGGCGGCACGACCACCATCGACACCTTCACCCACAAGGCCGTGGCCCGCGCTGCGCAAGATCCGCGCACGCGCCGCACTTTCGAGGGCGTGCGCCTGAGCCACCTCCAGCAAAGCATTGCCGCGCACCTGTGCACAGTCGCCGACGGCCCCTGCATTTACGAGGGCGAAACCATGCGCAATGCCCATGGTGACCTGGCCATCACCGGCGCTGAATTCGACGTGCTGGTGCAGATGCTGCGCGAAGAAATGGACGCCGCGAACGTGAGCACCGCCGCCAAGAACGAGTTGCTGCGACGTCTGGCGCCCATGCGCCGGGACATCGTGGTGCGCTGAACACCCCCCCCCCGACACCTGGACGATGCCGAGGACCCCGACCATGCCGCACCTTGCCCCCCTTGCGACCACCGCGCTCCGCACGCTAGGCACCTTGAGTACCGCCACCGTCGCGATGCTGCCCTGCCTGGCCACGGCGGTGCCCGTCGAAATCACCGTGCTGGACGCACGGAATGCGCCCTTGAACGACGCCGTGGTGTCCATCGAGGTCAAGGGCGTCAAGCCCACGGCTGCGGCCGGGACGCAAGCCGAGCTGGCGCAACGCAACCGCAGCTTCGCGCCCAGCGTGTTGCCGATCCAGACCGGGACATCGGTGCTGTTCCCCAACCTCGACACGGTGCGCCACCACGTTTACTCTTTTTCGGCCACACGCCCCTTCGAAATCAAGCTTTACGCCGGCACACCCGCCAGCCCGGTGACCTTTGACAAAGCAGGCACGGCCGTGCTGGGCTGCAACATCCACGACCGGATGGCCGGCTTCATCCATGTTGTCAACACGCCCTACTTTGCCAAGACCTCCGCATCCGGGGTGGCGAAGCTGGACGTCCCTCCTGGCGAGCACACCGTCCAGATCTGGCACCCCAGCCTGGCCGACACCCGCCAACCCCTGCGCCAGCCCTTGAAGGTGCTGGCCACGGGCACTCAGAGTCTCAGCCTGACGTTGCCAGCCAACGGCGCCAGCACACCGCCGGGCAAATGAAAGAAGCACCGCACCGGCAGCTCGACAACATCCGCTGGCACACCCGGCTGAGCCTGCGCATCGTCGCCGTCTTCCTGGGCCTGCTGGTGCTGGTGCAGGTGGTGACGCTCGCGCTGGTGCGCACCGGCATCGACGACAATGCCCGCGAGCACCTGAGCGAACAACTCAACCTCGGTGAGCAGGTGTTCATGCGCCTCCTGCACCAGAACGCCGACCACTTCATCGAATCGACGCGCGTGCTGGCGCTGGACTTCGGTTTTCGCGCGGCCATTTCCAGCAACGACCAGGCCACCATCGCGTCCGCCCTGGTCAACCACAGCGAACGCCTCGGAGCTGGCTTTGCCGTGCTCACGGACACCGCGGGCCACATCCGCGCCAGCACGACCGAGCTGGGCCAGACCGCGGACGGCCTGGTGTCCAGCCTGATGCGGCAAGCTGGCAACGAACAAACGCAGGACAGCAGCAGCATCCATGTGATGGTGCTGGACGGCCGGCTCTTCCAACTGGTGACCGTGCCCGTGAAAGCGCCCTTGACGATTGGCTGGGTGGTCATGGGCTTCAAGCTGGACAACGCCCTGCTGCTGGACATGCGACGCCTCACGGGCGTGGACGTGGTTGTCCTCAGCCGCCAGGGGAAGCGGCCCTGGGAGACCACCTTGTCTCAATTGCCGCAGACCACTGCGAAAGCGCTGTTGACGCAGTGGTCACCCATGGCAGAAGCGGGCCGGGAGCAAGGCCAGGCACCCAGCATGCTGGCCCTGCCCGAGGGTGAGCATGTCTGGCGCAGCATCACGCTCGAAGGGCCCCAGGGGCAGGAGGTGGAGGCCCTCTTGCTGCGCTCGGTGGACGAAGCGATCGCCCCCTACCATCGGCTGGAAGGCACCATCCTGCTGTTCAGTGTGCTGGGGGTGGCTGTGTTTGCAGTCGGCAGTGCATTGACAGCACGGCGCATCGTCGGCCCAGTGCACACGCTGACCAAACTGGCCCAGCGCCTGTCGGATGGCGACTACGCCGTGCCGGTGCCGCAGCAAGGAAACGACGAGATCGGCGCACTGAGCATCGCCTTCGAGTCCATGCGGCAGGCCATGCAGCAGCGAGAAAATGAAATCCGCGCCGTGGCTTTCACCGATGGCCTGACCCAGATGCCCAACTGGGCGCGCTTTTCGGCCGACGTCAAAGAAGCCGTGGCCGACGTGCGCCAGCAGCCTGGCAGCGCCTGCGCCGTGCTCATGCTGGACCTCGACCGCTTCAAGCACGTGAACGATGTGCTCGGCCACGACACCGGCGACCAGCTGCTGCAGCTCGTGGGCCAGCGCTTGCGCCGCCTGATCTTCGACCCCCGCAACACCGTGGCCAGGCTCAGCGGTGACGAGTTCGCCGTGCTGCTGCGCCAAGGCGATGTGGCCCAGGCCAAGGCCGTGGCGCGCACCATCCTCGACCGGCTCGACGCGCCGCTGATGCTCAACGGCCAGACCGTGGACGTCGGCGCCGGCATCGGCATCGCGGTGTACCCGGAGCACGCGAATGACGGCGACGAGTTGATCCGCCGCGCCGAAGTGGCCATGTACAAGGCCAAGCAAACCCATCTCGGCCACATCGTGTTCCGGCCCGAGCTGGACATGCGCTCGGACGAGGCCCTGTCGCTGCTGGGCGAGTTGCGCCGCGCCATCGAGCACCAGGAACTGCGCCTGTTCCTGCAGCCCAAGGTCTGCATGGCCAGTGGCGAGGTCAAAGGCGCCGAGGCCCTCGTGCGCTGGCAGCACCCCACACGGGGCATGGTGCCGCCCATGAAATTCATCCCCTTTGCAGAGCAAACCGGCTTCATCCGCCAGATCACGTACTGGCTGCTGGAAGAGTCCGCGCGCATCTGGCGCCAATGGGCCGACAGCGGCTTGAGGCTGGACCTCTCGGTCAACCTGTCGGCGCGCGACCTGATCGACTCCGACCTGCCCGCCCACCTCAACCGCTTGCTCATCCTGCACGGCGTGCCGCCCGAGCACCTGTGCCTGGAGATCACCGAAAGCGCCATCATGGACGACCCGAACCACGCGCTGCAGACGCTGGAGCAGTTCCACTACATGGGCGTGAAGATGGCCATCGACGACTTCGGCACGGGTTACTCCTCGCTGGCCTACCTCAAGCGCCTGCCGGTGGACGAGTTGAAGATCGACAAGTCCTTCGTGATGAACATGCAGCACGACAGCCAGGATGAAAAAATCGTGCGCTCGGTCATCGACCTGGCCCACAACATGGGCCTTCGCGTCGTGGCCGAAGGCCTGGAAGACCGCCGTGCCTGGGAGCAACTGAGCGCCCTGGACTGCGACCTGGCGCAAGGCTACTGGATCGCCAAGCCCATGCCCTCAGACCAGTTCCTCGCCTGGGCGAGCACCTGGCAACTGCCTGCTCAGCCCGAAGCGGGCGACGCTGTGGCCACACGCCAGACCCAGGATGCCACCGCCTGAGACCAGGGCAGCTCCCTCGCCACCTTCCACAAGACATTCACACGCTGGCGTTAGCATGCTGCCCATGCGATTTTCCACACTCGTCTTGCTGGGCGCCTGGCTGCCACTGGAAGCCATGTCTGCGCGCCCCTTTGTCACCGACGACGCGCGCCTGACCACGCAGGGCAGCTGCCAGCTGGAAACCTGGGTGCGCTCGTACAAAGACAGCCACGAGGTCTGGGCCCTGCCCGCCTGCAACCCGACGGGCAACCTCGAGTTCACCGTGGGCGGCGGCCGCGCGCGCAACAGCGGCGAGCACGGCACCAGCGATTTCGTCTTCCAGCTCAAAACCCTCTTTCGCCCACTGAGCACCAACGGCTGGGGTTGGGGTCTGGGCGTGGGCACCGTGCGCCACCCGGAAATCAGTCCAGGGCCCAACCTGTTGGGCAACACCTACGCCTACGTGCCGATGTCGTTTTCCTTCCAGGATGACCGCGTGGTGGTGCACGCCAACGTCGGCTGGCTCAAGGAGCGCACCACACACCGCAACAACGCCACCTGGGGCCTCGGCGCCGAGTTTCAGACGGCGCAACGGGTGATGCTGATCGCCGAAGCCTTTGGCGACCACCGCCACAACCCCTACGCTCAGATCGGTGGCCGCCTGGCCATCGTGCCCAACCGCGTCCAGGTGGACCTGACCGTGGGCCAGCAAATGGCAGGGCCAAGCAACACCCGCTGGATCTCGATGGGCCTGCGCTTCACGCCCGACGAATTGTTCTGAGCACAACTGCGCCGCGTGGCCTGTGCCAGATGGCGGGTGCGGTGAGATTCGAACTCACGGAGGGCGCAAACCCTCGCCGGTTTTCAAGTTCACGGCTTTATCCAAGCCCATCAATCACTTAGGACAAGATCGTCTCCGCATCTGCTCGAAAAGTAGGCAGGCGCTTTCCTGGGGAAATGCTCCCTTGGACGACGCGTTGCGGAAACGGTTTTTGAGGGGTTCGGCCCCCGCGAAACAGGCCTCCCCCCCGCCCCTCCACGGCCCGTGGAGGGGGGCGCTTCACCGCCCGGCGGGGGCTCGATCGGAGCTGCCCGCACTGCGTTCAGCTCCGCCTCGCTGTGTAGCGTCTTCGGCTCCGTCAGCCGTCAAGGGCTTCGCAAGCGCGGCCTGCGGCCGCGCCCTTGACCGCTGCCTCCACCGACCCGGGAGGTCATCATGATCGAGCCCCGCATCGATTACGTGATGAAGGTTCGCTTGAAGAACCTGGTGGCCGGGGCCGAGGCCCAGCAGATCCATGAACAGAAGGTCGCCAAGGTGGTGAACTTGATCCACAAGTGCCACATTGCAGCGACGCCAGGCATCGCGGCGCTGCTTGGCAGCGACACGTCGAATGCCAAAAAACTGGTGGACAAACTGGTCGCCCAGAAGATTCTTCAAGAATGCCAGGTCGATTTCTGCAGCCGCGCACCACGCGGCGTGGTTTACAAGCTCGGGCCATTTGGCGTGCTGAAAGCCGAGCGGTTGTCCGAAGATTTTGTGGAGTATCGATACGACACAGGGCCCCGAGTTTCTGGCCTGCCGCAAGCTGAACACGACCTGTTGTGCTCTGAAATCGCAGCTCACTGGATTTGCGGGGGCGGCGAGTTGATCGACACGGACTACACCATTCGCCGCAGCCAGACGGCTGAGCAGCCCGTCAAAATCGTCGACCTTGTCCTTGGCCACAATGACGCTTTCTATTCAGTCGAGGTTGAGAAGTCACCGAAGTCTGAGCGAGAGGCCGATCAGATGGTACTGGCTGCGCTGAATTCGACCTGGCGCTTCACCGCGTGGGTTTGCATCGCTGGCGCCACAGCCAACCACCTGCGTCGCATGCTCGATCAGCGACACGTGAACGAATGGGTTTTGAACGGCTCGAACAAATGGGTCAAGTCGGGAACATCGATCCCCCTGCCATTTGAGTTTCGGCGTCGGCAGTTGGTGATTCATGTCGCAAAGGAAGCGCTGCCGCGCACCCCGGTGGAGTGGCTGAATCGCTTTCAAGTGAATTCCACCGAGGCGACAGCCAAGGTTCACCAGCGGGTGCGTACCAAGGGCTGGATCCTCTCCCCTTTGAAACCATCATCGTGGGTGCAAGGGGCTTCTGAATTCGAGTTGTCGCAGCCCTCAAAAAGCGACCACATCCTCGCCGGCACACACCTTGGTGACGGCAACTGGCGGCTGCACCTCGCAGAAGAACCACCAGAATCTGGGCAATCTGTTTTGGCGCGCATCCGCCCGGCCAAAGAATTCGACGGCCGCCCTGCCCCCGCTGGCGTGATCGAGGCCATCGTCGATTGTCTGGACGTCATTGACAGGGTTGGCCAATGAGCAAGAAGCAAAAGTCGTCACCATGGGACGGGTGGGATTACATGCTGTCCATCATGGGTGAGTCCGTCACCTTGGATATTCGTTGGCCCATCATCGACGTCAGCCAGACCTCCGTCACGCTCAATACGCCGGCTGGTGCCCTGACCTTTGCAAAGGGAAATTGGCCCGGTGGCAGTTCGGCCGTGCTGGTCGACGTTGAGGAGGTCGATGAGTTCATCGAACACCTCTCTACCTTCTTCACCGATACCCCAGAGCCCGTGATTCGCCAACTTCATACAGCCGTGGCTTTGATTCGCCGCGAAGATGCCAAGAAGGAGGCCATCGACAGACCGTTCAACCCGCTCGCTTCCTACAACGCAAACCCCAGACCTGCTTCCGCTGCCCGCCAAGCCATGACCACAGCTTCGACCTTCATTCTTTTCGACCGGCCCACCGCTCTCAATCCAGAGTTGGTGAATGCCTATTTGGAAACCGACTACAAGGTGTTTGCATCCGAAGGCGACACCCAGGAGCGCACATTCACGATGCGCGTTGGCCAGGCATGCGAGCCACTGGCCCATCTGTTTCAGGAGCGAGGCATCCAATGCGCCGCCTTTGTCACGGCGTACAACCCGTACAGCGCCGCCCATGAGGACCAGGACAACGAGACACGCCAAGCATCGTTGCTTCAGACCCTGGATCAGCACAAGGTGGTTTACCGGCTGGGCGAAGGGCGCCATCCATTGGGCAGGTGGTCCGCTGAGCCCAGTGTCTTGGCGCTGAACCTGCCGCTGGATGCCAGCAAGCGCCTGGGTATGCGCTTCCGTCAAAACGCTGTACTTTGGTGCGGCGCTGACGCCATTCCCCACCTGGTTCTACTCATGTGAGGGCCGAAGCCTTGATTGGCCTTGGGGTTGCCAGCGATTGCCCCACGGCATGGCCAACGGCTGGAATTTAGGCCGGCGATTCCAACTTTCCCGGACTTGAAGTCCGGGAAAGTTGTCACCAACATGTCGTGTTTCGGCCACCGTCGCCAAGAGACGAAGGCGGGCCCCGCAGATGGCAAATGCCGCCACCGAAGCCAGGGGATGACATCACTCAGATACCCCTTAAAATGCAAGCAGGCACCCGCCCTACTTGCACGCGAGTAAAACAAGGTTCTCTCGTCATTGAATGGCTGCACCACATCGGTCGGCTTTCTTTCGCCCACTCCTCGCAGGGTGCTTAAACGCGTGCATTCCTCCCAGCGAGACAGGGCATCAATGAAAGAATGACCATGACTGTTTCCAACATCGTGCACCGCATCCGCGAGCAAGCCAAAGGCGCCGGCTTCGCACTCAAATCCACCCACACCTACGAACTGCTGGCCTCGGCTTTCGGGCAGGGCACCTGGGCTTCGTTCACCACCCGATACTGGCTCACCGACAGCCCAGATGGCCCAGTCGACGCAGTTGGCGAGCGCCCGGAAACCACCCACACCTTGGTGGCGGCCAGGGCGCTTCAACTGGGGCTGGAACCCGCATCTGCGCCGCAGCTCGGCACCCTCGTTTTGAATGCTGTGCAGGCAGCGCGGCTTGGCAAGGTTGAGAAGGCCGCATTTGATCGGCTTCGGCTCGCAGGGCTGCGCCTGCCGGCCGGCTTGCCCCAGTCCCCTCTGTTCATCTCCCAACTGAGCGCTGCTGCCTCGGCTGGAGATGCTCAGGCCCATCACCGCCTGGCCGCGATTTACCGGTGCAAGCGCCCCAACCCCTACCTCTACGACGAGTCGCTCAAAGGGCGCACTCTCACGGCGCAGGAGACAAAGTGGGTCGACGAGTACCTTGGTCAGGCGCAGCACTATCCGCTGTACCAAGCCCATCTGAAGGCTGCCGCGCAAGGCGGCGTCCGAGCAGCCGCCTTGGAATACGCGGAGGCCTTTGAAGACCCCAGCTTCTTTGAGTTGGCGGACAGATTGTCGGGCCCGGTCGATGCCAAGCGCATGGCCCAAGCGGCACCTGATGCTTCAGCGCGTCACAAATGGCTCAGGGTTGCGGGCCAGCATGACCTTGAATCATTGGAAGAGTTGGCCAGCGAAGGCGATGTGGATGCCATGCAGCAGTTGGCCATCGCCGGGGACGCTTACCACTTGCGCGCACTCGCAGAACGCGCACTGGAAGACGAGAAGCAGATTGAGGCTTGGGCTTGGCAATACATCGCGCTGGCGCATGGACATGACCTGACCAGATCGACGCTTGCGGCACGTCACGACGGCGGCTCACATCATGGCGAGTTCTATGACAGTGACTTCGGTGGCCCACTCTTCGTGGACGGAGAGGAAGGCATCGAACTGCCGCAACTGCCACGCCGCCAAATGGCTGAGGCCAAACGATTGGCGAAGGAACGCATGTCAGCTCAATCTTTGGACTGATTCGAGGAGTCTCCGGTCCTTGAGACAGAGTGCAGACCCAACGAGTCGGCGCTCTGTCTCACGAGCAATCGCCTGCCCCTAGCTGCGCTGCCCTTCAACTCGCAAACCACGCAGCGCGCAACTTCAACCTGGCCCCCAGCCAGGCCGGTGAGCGCCTGACCTCCACGCGGTATCGCCCCTCTTCGGGGCTGCTGCCCTGCATCACCAAAGCATCGCCATCGACGTCGATGCGCTTGGCTGCAAAGGTGCGTGATGGAAAGACATAGAAAAACCGACCGAGCTGTTTTTTGGCGACCGGCTTCAGACCTGCATCCAGCAAGGTGACCACCGTCAACTCTTCCCACGGGTCGTTGTAGTCAGTGACAAGGAGGTACCCGTTTTCAGTCTCGAACTGATCGACAAGTTGCAACCCTTCCAGAGCAACGCCAGCGGGCCTGCCATCGACCAGCAGCATCGTGGTCGTGGACTCCCGATCCCGCACGGGGTCTCGGGGCTCCAAAGCAAACTTGTCGACTCGCTTCACTTCGACTCCGGCCAAAAATAATCAAAAACTTCTGCCGAGCCTACCCCAAGCAAAGCCGCACCAGCGAACATGCTGATGCCGACAATCCAACCGGGTGGCCCGCTCATTGCAAACGCAACGGCCGCACCAGCACCAATGCCACCAACGGCACCTGCGCCCAGGGCTACCCCCTCCTTGGCGGCCTGCCGGGTGCGATCTTCGGCTTCGATCACGTTGTACACAGCAATCGCGAACGTGAACACCAACAGTCCGCGCCCTGCGCGACCAAACCACTTTGCGCCTGCATTCATCTTCTGGCGCGGGCCTCCTGCCGCATGGACGATGTCCATCCATACGAGCTCCTTCTCTGCCTGGCTGAGTGCAGAAAACACCCGGCGGAAGCGCCTACCCGCATAACGCTCCTGTAAGTCAGCCAGCAGCAACCCATCCTTCTTGATGCCTGATGAGATGGCGGCCCCTAGGTCCGTGAGCTTGGCGCGAGCCGCCACCATGACCTGATTGCGCATTTCGTTGGCCGTCTTGGCGCCCTCATGGGGTGTGATCTGCCCCGCCTTGACCTTGGCGGTGATCTCGTCACATGCAGCACGCGATTGCTTGACGTACTCAGCCCTGGCTGCCGGGTCCTTGATCATGGACTGCGCAAACCCTGCCACCTCGACCTGGAATGCCTTGATGGCAAGTTCCAGTTCACTGCCTGTCGCAGCAACAGGCCTGGTGTCAGCGTTGATGGTCGATCGTCCGGAAGTGGTGGTGATCAGCTTGACTGCTGAGCCGTTAGCCATGACGCGCATCCCCCAAGATTTCGCATGTGACCTCGCCTGCGGCATCACCCGTCATGATCAACGCTGTCTTTCCGCTTTCATCGGTGACGCCCTCTACTACTCTGCCACCCGCGCGTAGCCGATACGGCTGATGAGCCAGGGGCATGTCGGTCAGCGAGCAGGTCAAGACAAAGTGCTGGTCAAAGGTAGAGGCCTGCTGCGCTGGCCTATCGCCCACCTTGGAGGTGCCAGTTGCAGAGCTGCTTTCGCTGCCATGTGCTGATGCACCACCACCGCCACCCCCTACCCTTGACACCACTTGGCTGGATATCAAGGTGGCTCCGCAAGCGCACTTGTCGCCGTGCCTTGCAACCGGTGCGCCGTCTACGATCATGGTCGGATCGCCGGTCACGATGACCGTCGTGCCATGGCCCTTTTTCGGGCAAGTGACCTGGTCACCCACTCGGGCCAGTCGTTTGCCGTGGGTATCCGTGGTCATGGTTGACCCCACGACCACGCCCCCATGATCGGTCCGATCGCCGATCACGATGAACGGTCTGCTCATGCGCTTCCCTCAGTTTGATTTGGTGAGGAATGTAGCAGCGCCGATCAGTCCGATGGCAACAGATCGTTAGCCCTCGTGTCCCCATCGTCTTCAGGCAGAAACCGTAGACGCATGGGATCGATTCCCACCATCTTGTTGGCTTCCCTACGCGCCAAGATCCGACTGTGGATCTTGTGCTTCAAGGCAGCGATCGTAGTGACAGGGATGTCTGCGCCAATGATGGCCACCACGCCCCCCGGTGTGACGACCTTGACCACCATTCGGCCCTTGCGGTCCCGGAAGATGCGGTGGTTGTCCTTCGGGTCATTGCTCCAGAACTTTGAATCCATTTGGTTCTCCTGCTGATGCCGACCAACGAGCGCGATCGGCCAAAGCGCTGCCCTCACCCGCATGGACCAGAGCCAGCGGTCATGGACAAGGAGAGTGGCCAGTGAGAACGCCCATCAGGGCACTGGCTGTTCAGAGGGATTCAGTCTTTTGTCGAGCTTGCGGCATCGGCAAGGATTTCATCCTCGACCAGTGCCACGATTTCGGAGGGTCTCCGTTTCAGAGGGACGGACAGTTTGAACAAGGTCTTGATCGTTGGCTGCTGCTGCCCCAACTCAAGAATGCTGATGTAGTTGCGCATCAGATCGGCATCCAGGCCCAACTGCTCCTGGCTGAGCCCGGCCTGCTTGCGCAACCGCCTCAATACTTTACCGAACGCTGTCCCGACTTCCAAGAAAATTCCTCCAATAGTTGGAAGAATTTCGCGTTTCAGCTAATATTTGTCTTCACACAATAATAGGAATTCAAGGTGAAGAAGCGAATCGCTTTGCGCATTCTGGCTGCATCTGCGCTCGCCGCCAGCGCCGCTACGGCCCACGCATTTCTTGGCATCGACTCCCCCTGGTCCATGGGCGATGGCGGCGGCACGTTCCTGTGTGTGCGAGGCGCAGACCGCATGAAGTTGGCCAAGGAATCCGCCGATCTGGACTACCTGCCCTTTGTGCAGAAGGCCTTCGCCGCGCCCACCATCACCTACGTGCCTGACGAGAAGAAGCCTGCTGTTGCCGAGACATGGCATCGTGACGGCGGTGGCTTGAACCTGTACCGCCACACACTGAACAACGACCGCCGCAAGATGATGGAAGCGGCCGTGGACTGGTTCAAGATCTTCTGCAAGGCCAAGGGCGGCGGCACCTACGAGTACCCCATCAACGAGACCACCGAGTTGGTCAACCTGACCCGGCTGGCTTGCCATGCACGCCCAACCACCCCCGAGCAGGTGATGGGCCAAATGCCGATGTTCGGCATCGAAATCAGCCCCGCCGACAACTACACCACCGACCGGCCCAAAGATCCTTTTGTGGCGTTCAAGCATTTCGGCAACGGCAGCTTGGTCAAGGCGGCCTGGGGCTACCCCAAGCGGTACGCCTTCGGCGACCAAACCAATCTGGGCATGGTGGTCGAGGTCAAGGTACCCATGGCCAAGGTGCAGACCGAGGTGGATGGCAAACCCTACGAGAAGTGGGTCAAGCTGATTGATCTGGTGCCGATCCCACGGCAACAGAACCAGTGAGTCTTTTTTCCGATTGAGAACGAATCATGGTCCAAGTGCAATCACTGATGGTCACGGCCATTGAAGGCCGTCGCAACTTCTCCTACGGTCAAGAGCTCCGGGAGGTCTGGTACCGCCGCGACGATGGCATCGAAGGCAGCCTTCAGTACTCGGGCGACTTTGGGGTGCGGGCAGGCAACAAGCTGGCCCTGATCTACTCCCCGGCCATCACCAGCCACTGGCTCGGCATCGTCAACTTCTCGACCGAGCTGTACATCAACTTCGTCCCGAACTGGGTGTCGCGCAAGACCTATCCATTCCCCGACCTGATCTGGCCGCTCAACAAGGCATTCCCGGATCTTCAGCAAAGTGCCTTTGGCAAGCAATCGCCTGCTTTGCATCAGGCCGTGGAGTCGGTCGTTGGGCAATTGATTGCCAGGCTTCACCAGAGAGCCGCCTGATCGGGTGCCGCGCAGGTCACAGCCCCGCACCCCTCATGCGCGTGCGGTCGGCACCTCTCGCCAGTCTGTCGTGTACCTCGGCGTGCGCCTGACCTGCTTCATGCCCCAGGTGTCGGCCCCTTGCTCGATGCCTGAGCTGCCCAGCAACAATGTCCGCTTGCCAAAGCGATCATTGACCTGGTCCATGGCCACCATCAAGCGGGAGCGGTCACGTTGCTCTGGTACAGCGTCGTCAAAGCCCAACTCGCCCTGAACCACGGTGTCTGGGATCAGATCCAGCAGCATGACGCCGGCCTTGGCCAGCTTGTAGCCAGGCTGATAGATGGCCCTCAGGCCTGTGAGCGCGGCATTGGTCAGCTCACTTGTGTCGGCCGTGGGTCGGCGCAGCGGCACCACGATGCTTCGCGAGTAGCGCGGCCCATCCCGGAAGGGTGAAGTCCTGGCAAACACCAGCACTTGGCCTGCCAGGTGGTGCTGCCGCCGCAGCTTCTCCGCCGCCCGGGTGGTGAACTCGCTGATGGCCTCTTGAAGGTGCTTCAGCTCGGTCACGGGTTGGCCAAAGCTCCGGGTGCAGGCGATCTGCTGTTTAGGTGCGGGCACGTTGTCCAGGTCGATGCAGGGCTCGCCCCGCAGCTCACGCCAGGTACGCTCCAGCACCACACCCCACTTGCTTCGCACCAGGTCACCAGGCAACTGCACGAAGTCGTGCACGGTGTGCACGCCCACGGCCTTGAGCTGGGCGCTCAACTGTCGCCCAACGCCCCACACCTCGCCCACCTCGGTGGCCGTGAGCACCTCGCGCAGTTGCTTGTCGCTCAGTGCAGCAAGGTTGCACACCGTGGCCAGCTCGTCGGGGTACACGCCCGGCTTGCGCTCTGCCGTCTTGGCGATGTGGTTGGCCAGCTTTGCCAGGGTCTTAGTGCCCGCGATGCCGATCCCGCACGGGATGCCGATCCATCGATGAATGCGGGCGCGTATCTTCCAGGCCCTGTCCACCAGGTCACCCCTGACGCCGTCCAACCCAACGAAGCTTTCGTCGATGCTGTAGATCTCTTGCGTTGGCCCCAGGCCTGCGGCCAGGCTCATCATGCGGTCGCTCATGTCGCCATACAGCGTGAAGTTGGCCGACAGGGCCACGAGGCCAGCCTGCTCTTCCAGGTGGCGGATCTTGAACCAGGGCTCGCCCATCTTGATGCCCAGGGCCTTGGCCTCGTTGGATCGGGCAATGGCACAGCCATCGTTGTTCGACAACACGACCACCGGGCGGTCGTTCAGGCTGGGCCGGAACACCCGCTCGCAACTCACATAGAAGTTGTTGCCGTCGACCAGCGCAAACACCACAGCACCTCAGACGGGAAACCGCTTGATGCTGGCCGTGACCACGCCCCACACTTCCAGCGTCTGGCCCTCGCGAGGGGTGATGTCGGGGTAGGTGGCGTTGGCCGCGCGCAGCTTGACCCGCCCGGCACGCTGGTACAGGTGCTTGACCGTGAACTCGCCATCGACCACGGCCACCACCACCTGTCCGTGCCTGGGCTTGAGCGCCTTGTCGACCACCAGCATGTCGCCGTCGAAGATGCCTGCGTCGCGCATGGAATCACCGCTCACGCGCAGCAAGAAGGTGGCCTGGGGGTGCGTGACCAGCTCTTGGGTCAGGTCGATGCGCTTGACGGTGAAGTCTTCAGCCGGCGAAGGAAAACCGGCCTGCACCTTGTCGCCCGCCAGCGGCAGCGCCAGACTGCACTCTGACAGGGGCACGGGTTGGCGGAAATCCATAGAACTGTACATGCATACAGTACATGTGCTCGCTACGATGTTGCATATGTGCGCCCACTACGAAGCCGTCTCGAAACCTGAACGAATGCACGACACGTTCAAGGTGGCCATGCCGACTGGCGCGGTGGCCGACGTGTGGCCAGGGTACGCAGGCATCTTTATCCGCCACCCAAGGGAAGCTCAGCAAGACGATGGTGTCGCCCCTTGGCGTGAGGCGATGGCGGGCTCGTTCGGACTGATCCCGCATTGGGCGAAAGACCCGAGCCTGGCCAAGAAGACCTACAACGCGCGCAGTGAGACCGTGGCCACCAAGCCGAGCTACCGGGATGCATGGCGCTTGGGACGGCGCTGCATCATCCCTGCTGAGGCGTTTTATGAGCCGGACTGGCGATCAGGCCGGGCAGTGCCCACGCGCATTGCTCGCGCGGATGGCAAGCCGATGGGGATTGCGGGCATCTGGACAGGTTGGCGGGCGCCCGACGGCACCATCGTGCGCAGCATGAGCATGTTGACCGTCAATGCCGATGAGCACCCGTTGATGAGGAACTTCCATCGTCCGGAGGATGAGAAGCGGATGGTTGTGGTGCTGGAGGAAGGGGGCTTTGAGGCTTGGTTGGATCCGGCTTTGGCGCGGCCAGAGGTGATGCTGGAGTGTTTGCCGGCGGAGAAGCTGATTACAGTCCACGGGAGCTGACTGCATTAGGCTGATCTGAGACGTTCGCCCTTCGCCAGCGAGTGTCAGCTGTCCGCGAAACCGCTCGGTCACACGCTCTTGGCTCGAGCGACCGCTGCATTCTCAAAGCGAACAGTTGGTGGCCCAAACAGCCGACGTCGGCCGGGTGACCGCTTAGATCTCGCACGAGGTAAAAAGCCGAGTCATCGGTGAAACCCGAAATCCTGAACCCGTCTGGCCCTATTTTTCCAATAGCCTAAATGCGTCCCGTGCCAACTGCTGCATCATCAGCCATTGGAGGAAGGCTCCCACGAGGAAACGCACAAGGTGACCCAGAAGCTATTCAACTTGAACCGGGCGCTCTATGAGGTGAGCGGCAAGGACTGGTCCGACACTGACCCCGACATGGCCCGTGTGCTTAAGAAGCTTCTGGCCTGGCCTCAGCTACTCCAAAACAAGTGCTCCGTACTTGTGGGAAGCGCAAATTCAGGCAAGACCTCGGAGTTCCGTCTGCAGGTGCAAAGCCTCCGCGAAGCCAATGCGCATGCCTGCTTTATCGCGGTCCGAGAGCTCATGGACAGCGGGAATGTCGATGACGCTCTGGAGGGACTAGAAGCCAAAGGACTTGCAGCCTGGGACAAGACACCGACCGAAAAGCTCTACCTGTTCGTTGACTCCATCGACGAGGGTGCACTGGGCGGCCCGAGGGACCTCAAGGCATGCCTGCGCAAGCTCGTCAACCGCGTCCGCGGCTCCTTGGACAGTGTCACTTGGGTACTGTCGACGAGGCCGGCTGTCTTGAATCAAGAGGTCATCAAGGTCATCGAAGACGCCCTGGAGGTGGCGATTCCCCTCACCGCAAGAACCGCTGCAGCGCCCTCATCGATGGCGCAAGCTGCAAGTAGCAGCACGGTGTCGCGGCCCGCGACAGCTTCAGCGCAGCAAGTCGCGAAGGTCTATCGCCTCGCTCCTTTGTCACGAACGCAAGCAAAGACGCTTCTCGAGGATGCGTACAGCTTTCAGGGCGTGGACGCACTTGTTCAAGAAGCTGATCGCCTGGGCTTGGGACATCACCTTCTTACGCCGGGGAAATGCAAGCTTCTGACCAAGCTGGACCTGCTTTCGAATCCGCCCTCGAGCTTGGGCGAAATCTACGCACGATCGGTTGTCGCCCATCTTGATGCGCCGAACAGCGGCCGCGTTCGTTTAACAAAGACCTCCCGGGAGGAGTTGGACGCCGAGGCATTGCGGCTCGCTTGCGCCAGCACCCTCTGCGAGCGCTTGAACATCGAACTGCCGTCTGAGTCCGATGAATCCAGTCCGTTGGCTCTGTCCGCCCGGACGATTGTTCGTGCGTTGCGCGAATCGGACCTGACCTACTTGCTGGGCAGCGACTTCTTCGAGGAGTCGGGCCATCACCAAGTCAAGATTCAGCCGGACGACATCCGGTTCTACCTGGCAGCCCGCCGTCTCTCGCTGCTGATTGCGGGGCGCGAAGATGCCCTGAAGGTTTCGCAGTTGCTTGGCTGGATAGCTCCAACTGGCGAACGAGGCATCTTTGGACCCTTCATGCCGCTTGCCGGCTGGCTGTCAGCACTCAACGAGTACTTTCGTGACGAGTGCATGAAGCTGGACCCGCAGTGCGTCGCCTTCTTCGGCGACCTTCGGTCGACGCCGCCTCAAGATGCCGAGCGCGCGCTCAGGGCCGCCCTCTCAAGAATCGGCAGCGGCGAGCGAATCGGTCGAGGAGCCTACACGCTAACGTCAGAGAACTACTGGCAAGCCGGCGCCCCTTCGTTGCTGCCAAACTTTCCGAAGCTGTACGCGGAGCACAGTGCGAACGAAGACGTCCGCGAGTTGTTGCTCGAGATTGCGCGAACCGCGCGTTCGTCAGTGCTACTTGCCGACGCGTTCAAAGCGGCTGGCCAGGATTACCACCAGATCCTCAAGGATGCGGACTTGCTCGAGTACGTTCTCGAGGTCGGCACGGCTGCTGACAAGAGGAAGCTGCGCAGCGCCGCACTCAAGGCCACTGACCTCTCCGGCAGGAGCTTGCGCCTGCTGCTCAGCAGTAGTGCTTGGAGCGTCTTTGACGCCAAGGACATCGCCAAGCTTGTTCGCGGCTCAATGTCCAACTGCAACGGACAACAGTGGCTGAGCTACAGCCTCAAGAGTGACGTTGCTCCAGGTGCCAAGACAGACGACTTGTGCGAGCTGACCTCCCTGTTGCTGGACGCAGTCCTCGCTGCATTGCCGTCGAACCCGGATGACTCCATCCACGAAGCCCTTCATGAAGTGAAGTGGCTGGCCGAAGTGGTCGCAGAGCTGCTCGGCGAACTGGCCGGGCGCAAGCACTCCGCAGCGAGCAGAAGGTCCACTGCTGTGCTCATTGTCAAGTTTAAGAGTCGGGTGCTGGACAGGGAATACTCGACGTTCATCGACCTAGACGAACTTCGAGAGTCACTTCAGGCGCCGAGTGATATGCGGACCGCAGTGGTTCGGGAGTTCTTTCGTGTCGACAAGCCTTTGGACCTAGCAGCCGCATGGCGTGTTCTGTATGGTGGACGGGGTGTCTTCATGCCGACTTTGGAGGAAGCGCGGGCCGCCAAGTCGACGCACTTCGTCAGCGCGATCGAGCAGCATGAAGCAGCCCTTCAGCGAGGTTCGAAGCAGACGGCAACTGCCCCAAAGCTGAAGAGGACCGTACCTGTCAGCGATAAGGCTCGAAAGGACCTCACGAGGCGCAAGTCCGGCATCAAGGCGGGAGCTGACACGAACGCACTTGCCTGGTTCGCTCAGGTGCTTTCATCGACGAGTGGCCTGTCGCGCTACGGAGACGTTGACCTGACCGAGGTTCGCAAGGCCTACGGCGAAGCGCTGACCGCGGCTGTCGAACAGGGCCTGAAGGCACTGTGGCGGAACGAGGCACCCCGTCGAGACGAAAGCAACCCACGAAGTACCTACTGGTTGACGATTGCCGCCCTCCAAGGCTTGCACCTCGAGTTCACCGCAGCAACGGAGCACCTCCCCGCGAACAAGGCGGAGCTACAGCGAGCCTTGGACTACGGTCTGTATGAACTCAACGGCGTCCCGAAGTGGTACTGGCGTCTGGTCGCCTCCGACTATGCACAGTCCGTCAAGTTCTTCAGGCGGACCCTCCGGCAGGCCGGCAAAGGAGCGGTGTCACAAGAGCGAGCGGCCAAGGTGCTGACGTTGCTCGAGGAGGCGCCTGCAGTCGTCCAGAAGGGACTGGCCGACCTAGCTTGGTCTGCAGTATGCGGTGGCGACTTGGACCAGTATCAGACGGACGCCGTGCTGTCCTTGATTGTTCAGCAGGGCCTCGTGTCCTCGGCGGTCTTCGGCTTTGAAGCCCGCAAGCGAGTCTTGGCAGACCCTCGCGGTCCTCTTGCTGCCATCTGGTCGGTAAACTGGATGGCTGTTGATTCAACGGCGTTCCTCGATGCGGTTCAGGCTGCCCGCGCAAACGACGCCGACGCGGCCGATGCGCTCATCGCTGCTGTCGCCACAACCCTCGAGGATGGCCGCGGACCGAAGTTGCTGGAACTCTCGAAGAAGAGTCCGTCTGCCGTGCACGCGCTCAAGCAGCTATACCTCGAGCTCGTGCGGGTCGTACCGCGAGAGGGAGACAGGGAACGCGAGGCGTACAAAGTCTATGTCGTCAACGAACGTGAGCGTGCTCAACGGACGCGCGACCGCATACCTGGCTTGCTTGCGGCCACACAAAGCACTGCCGGCTACGTCGCCATTAAGGACCTCTGGGCGTCCGCCGAGTCCGACCAGGAACGCAACTACTATCTCCATCTGCTACAGCAGACCGCCGAGGGCATGGCCCGTCGGTCGCGCCCGATGACCGAGGCCGAGTACCTTGAGTTCGAGCGCACCCTTCAGGCCGCGCCTGGCAGCTTGGAGGAGTTTGCACAGCGCGTGGAGAACGACATCCTGGACGTGAAGGAAGTTGTGGAGGTCGGTGAGTTCAGTCCGCGCAGGTTCCTGTCAACCAACTTCCAGGACGTTGAGGCTGGTGCGATCAAGGCCATGGAGGACGAGTTTCAGCTCTACCTTGCTGGGCAGTTGGCGATCGTCGGCCGCAAGCGGTACTCCGTCTTCCGCGAGCCACAAGGTGCCGACGACGCTCGCCGAGACATTTCTGTCTCAGACGCGGCGAACGGCTGGAAGGTTACCCTCGAGCTCAAGGTCACCGGAGGCGGCTGGACAGTGGACGAGTATCGGGACTCGCTTCGCAACCAGCTTGTTGGCCTCTACATGCGCGAGCGCAACACCACGGTGGGCTTCTTCGTGGTCTTGAAGCAGACGTCCAGCAAAGGAGCCCCGCCGGACTTCGATGCACTCCTCGAGCTGCTGCGCTCGGATGCGCTCCAACTGCAAGCGGAGCGGCCGGAGCTGCGCCTTCGGGTCATCGGCATCGACGCGACCGAGCCCCTCAAGGCTGATGGCACTTTGGTTCGCACCAAGGCCGCTCCGAGGGCAGTCAAGGACGCCAGGAAGGCGGCTCGCAAGACCAAGCGTGCAGCAAGCTCCGGTGCCGCTTCAGGGACCGCGGCAGGCTCGCCCTCGACCGCCTAGGCCGACCGATGGCAGCGAACCCGAGGTCCGGACTGCCTCGTAGAGGTTTGATGGCGGCAGTACCTCGTACTGCTGCCGTTCGACCCAGCGTCTGAAGCGGGGTCCAACGACTGCTTGGTGGCACTCAGCGTGAGCACGACCGCCGGAGCTCACCGTCAGCACCCGCTGCAGAAGAGCCGCTCGTTTACCAGGGGCTGGTCAAGGCTGTACTCGGTCACTGAAGCTGTAGCTTCTGAACGGCCCATGCAACACGCAGCAGACATTCAAGTGTCGTCATGTCGCGTGACGGCAGCACCTCGCCCAGCGGGAGCTCCCGTACTCTCGGTTCGACCGGCGTCTACCGTGTCACCTAAGCAGTAGCGGTCGCTGCACAGCACGCACTGATTGTTTTGAGTGCTTCGTGCTGGTCAGAGCCGCTAGTAGAGGGGCGTCCAAGCGTTCGCTGCTTCACCGCAATGATATGCCTAACCAATCCGGCACTTCTTCTTTCGGCGGGCGTATTCACCTGAAGGGGGGCGAAAACACCCTAGTGATAGAAGTCCATAGACAGAAAAATGTATTATTGATAGGCAGTTAGGTCATCGTGGCTGGCTGGCGCCACTCTTGCAAATGTTGATGGCGGTCACTTTGGTCGCAAAGTTGCATGAGAGGTTCAATGGCGCTACTTCATTACAACAACCTGGATGTCGCTCGACCGGACATCCTCCTCAAGAACGCCTTCTACGGCCTGAAGACGTTCCATGACTTCCTCCGACGGACGAAGGACTACATGGAGGGCGACGCCGCCGTGAAGCGGCTCGCGTGGAAGGCCGGAACACCGCCTGACGATGATCAGACCGGCAGCCCGCGCGGCTTCTGGATCCAGCTCGAGGAACCCAGGGACCGTCCAAACGAGCCAGAGTCCACGTTCCGCGCGTTCATGGACGAAAACGTCCGTGACGTGTTCGAGAGGATCGCCGATGACCCGGACGCATCGGCTGACCGCCGCAGCACCGGCCGCAAGAAATTCGCCGACGACCGTAGACTCAATGTGCTCGATCGGGACCCCGAGACATCCCAGCTCTTGGTCGATCGCCGACCCAAGGGCGAAGAGCTGCTCTTACGCCCGAACACACTCACCCTGCTGCGGCAGGCTCAGGCGTTGCAGGCGCTCCAGAACGCGCCCCTGCCGTCGCATCGGCCGCTGCTGCGCTTAACGGAATCGACGGAGCACGCTCGGTGGCCGTCATTCGAGCCAGCCAGGATTGAGAGCGATGGATGGATGGTGCTGACGGATGAGATGCGCCCGGGTACAGACGAGCAACGCCGCTTCGTCCAAATCGCCCTAGCGACGCCTGACTTCGTGCTTTTGGAGGGGCCCCCAGGATCGGGCAAGACCACTGCCATCTGCGAGCTGGTGTTGCAGCTCGCCAGGCAGGGCAAGCGCGCGCTACTTTGCGCATCCACCCACGTCGCCGTCGACAACGTGCTCGAGCGGCTGATGGATGAGCGCAACCTGCACCGTGATTTGGTCATCCCGGTCCGAATCGGTGAGCGGAGAAACGTCTCCGAGAAGGCTGCCCCCTGGCAGCTCGAGCGCTTCGTGAAGACCGAACGCGAGCGTCTGCTCAGGCACCTCGACGGTCGCCGAGGCCTGAGCGATTCCCAACAAGCCCTGTTGGAGGAGCTCAGGAACGGCCCGACCGCCATCGAACGCATGGTGCTCGACGCGGCCAATTTGGTCTGTGGGACTACCATCGGCATCCTGCAGCACCCCGACATCAAGGCCAGCGGACACGCGGCCGCGAACTTCGATGTCTTGATCGTCGACGAAGCGTCCAAGACGACCTTCCAGGAATTCTTGGTTCCTGCGCTGCTCGCTAAGCGGTGGGTGGTCGTCGGGGACCCGAAGCAGCTGTCGCCCTACGTCGACGATGCCGCGATGGCCGTCAATGTCGAGGCATGCCTCGGCGACGAGCACACCCGGAATGCCTGCATTGATGTCTTCATGGCGAGCCAAGAGGACCCACGGAAGCGGCGAGTTGCCGTCGTATCCATCAATGAAGCGAAAGCGATGGGTGTGTATGCCGCGCAGGCCGCCGCTCGTGGTGTTGTGCTTGCGGACGCCAGCAACGATGCCGCGATATGGAGCGCTGCCGTGGTCGCCGGAGCAGCTACCCATCTCGAGCGCCGAATAGAGGAGCTACCCCTCGATGTCGCCACGGTGCGGCACGCCGGCGATGGCCTGGCCACTCTCCGGCGCAGGGCCGATGCATGGTTGCGAATTTCAGGGCGTGAACGCGAAGAGCAACCAGAGTGGGCCGCCGAGATCGCCTGGCGCATCGCCCGTCTGTACGAGCAGCGATTCGCGCACGAGATCGAGCCCGGTGAGGGAAAGCGCCGTTCGACAAGTCACAGGCTCCGGAATCAGATTGAACAGCTGCTGCCGGCATCCGATACAGGTGCAGACACAGAGCGGGTCTGGGGCGAGATCGACCGTGTCCGACGAGTCGCACTGCCGTCCATTCTCGAATCGCTCCGGCAAGGATTTGAGCGTGACCCGCAAGGGAAAAAGCCAACTGCGCTCTCAGACGGACTGCCGGCGTCAGCGCTCCGGCTGCGCCATGTGCTTCTCAGCACGCAGCACCGCATGCATCCTGAGATTGCAGCATTCCCGCACGAGCACATCTATGCCGGCGAGGCTCTCTTTACCCCAGAGCATATGGCGGACGAACGTGCCTGGAGCTTTCGTCGCCACGCGCACAGGGCTGTCTGGCTGGACGTTCGGGGCAGTTTCAACGGCCGCTTCAATTCGAACTCAGCCGAAGCCACCGCGGTCATCGACGAGCTGAAGGCCTTCGACACATGGGCCGCACAAAACCCTCGACGTGACGGACAGCCATGGGAGGCTGCAGTTCTGACCTTTTACCGCGGTCAGGAGCGTGAGATCCGAAGTCACCTTCGGCGCTGGACGCAGCATGGGAGTGGCATGCGGCATTTCACGCGAGGCCCGAAGGCCAAGTCGCATCTGACGATTGAACTTTGTACGGTGGACCGCTTCCAGGGCCACGAGGCCGACTTGGTGATCCTCTCCTTTGCAAGCGCCCGGCCAACGAGCTTTCTCGAAACCCCGAACCGACTGAATGTCGCGCTCACCCGGGCACGGTATCAGCGCATCGTCGTCGGAGATCGTCACGCCATGAAAAGAGCCCAACCTTCCGTGCTGGGCGTGTTCGCCGAACAAGAGGTTTGGGACGCACAGATCAAGAAAGCTGGAGGAACTCATGCGAGTTAACGGCCTAGCCGACATCGGCAAGCTATTGAAAGCAGCACCGGCGACGGCCCCTTCGGAGCAACGTGCAGCTCGATCAACCCAGCCAGCAGCCACAGGTGCTGCTGGTGCCATCCGCTTGACCCGGGAGATCCAGGTTGAGTGTTGGCGCGTGATTGGCCAGGTCGCGAAGGCGGCCAAGCGTAACGAACTGCTGCCGGTTCTACTGCGAGCGCGTGAGCGCGGACAGACCGATGCGAGGGACATTGCTGAGCATCTGCTTTTCGAGTCCGGTTCACGCCAGGTCATTGCCCAGCGGCTGCTGCATGTCGCAGAGCAGTATCGGCTTCTCGAGCAGGAGAACCGCCAGTACCACTTGACCGATTCCGGAAGCACAGCACTGGAAACGAAGCAGATCTTCGTCCCGGAGCATGGCACCTGGACCGTGTGGGTCAGCAAAGATCCACTGCTCAACGCCGTCATCCTCCGCGTTGAGCCATGGCAAGAGTCGACTGCCTATGACGAAGTTTGGGGCGAGGAGCGCGACAAGGCGCCAAAGCGTTGCTTCGAGAAACTGCCGCGGTGGGTGCGGGACGCGGTGGGCGTGATCACGACACCGTTGGTTGGTGGCGTATCACTGCGTATCGACCAGCTCGAGCCCGAGGGCGAGATGGTCGATGCTGAGACGACGCTGCGGGCGACATGGGATGTCACTGGTGGTCGCCTGAGGATCGACGGCACCCTGGGAGGCTCACGCGTCAATGCTGTCGCCAATGCGCCCGAGATCCCTGTCGATGCAGTCTGGATGCAGCTGATGCAGGCCGAGGGACTGTGGCCGCAATGGGACGGCTCGGCAGTTGCGCTGAGGGTTGGCTTTGACTTGACGATTTCCGGTGAGCGCGAATCTCTCGTCCGAGGGGTCCATTTCAAGCGACCCGACATCGAGTCACTTGGAACCTTCGACGCGACGACGGTCGAGGGGATCGCGCTGCGAGCAAGCTCCCACCAGGATGCAGCGCGCTGGGCGGAGTGGCGCCTTCGAGCGCGTGTGCAGGACTACGCGACCGCGGAGCAATTCGGCAAATGGACGGCTGAAGCGGTCAAACCGTTTGCCGAGTTCGATCCTTCCACGCCGGCCAGACAGGAGCTTGCAGATTCGGCGTGGCGTGAACGTACGGATAGACCGACACCGAGCACATGGCACTTGGTTGCTGCCGAGGACTGGAGCCTGTGATGACGACAAGGAATAGTGCCACTTGGCAGAAGCGTTTCGTCGAGACCATCGACCAGCGGAATCGTGAGTTGCCGCCGGCGTGGGTGCCCATGCCTTCTGTCGCCAACGCGCGCGGCGAACAAGGACAGGCGGTGTTCGAGTCTGGCCGGAGCCGGCACATGGCGAACGCCGTTGTCTCGTTGCTTTCCCAGGCTCGCGAGAAGGCGGTGATGTCCAGCTTCCTGCTGGCCGACAAAGGGGTCGAAGACGCGATCCTCGAAGCGGCAAAGCGCGGCGTTCGCGTCTACGTGCTGCTGGCATCGGAAGCGCGCCTTGGGCGGGAGGAGGGTGAAGGCGAGTTCGACAAGCGCGTTCTCGACCAGCACATAACGATGCTCACCAGTCTTGGTGGGTATGCGCTATTCCGGTCTGCACCTCACTTCCACGCGAAGGTCGTCGTGATTGATCCGGAAACCCGCCCTGCGGGCCTGTTGCTTACAGCGAACCTCACCACCGAAGCGCTCGAGCGGAACGAGGAACTGGCCGTCAACCTCACGGCTTTGGAGGTGATCGAGGTCACTGGCTACCTGAAATGGGCCATGTGGGAGGCGGCGGAGCACGAGGTGATCGATCCCAAGGATCGTTTCAAGGCTACGCGCCCCCTCGGCAAGGTGCCCCACCCTGACCCAGGGGAGCAAATTGTCGCGACCACAGCGAAAGCCAACGCCATACACGAGGAGGCACTGCGACTCATTGACGGAGCCAGGTCGCGCATCGTGGTCAGCAGCTTCGGCTGGGATGAGGATCATGCCGTCGTCAAACGGCTCTGCACGCGAGCTCTTGAAGGCCTGGACGTCACTGTGCTGGCGCGCATCCGTCCCTCGTCCATGCCCGCACTCTTGGTGTTGGCCAAGGCTGGTGCAACCGTTCTCGGCTTTCGCTGGTTGCACGCCAAGGCGATCTGGACCGAATCGGGTCAGTCGTTGGTGATGTCGGCGAACCTGCAGAGCGATGGGCTGGACCATGGCTTCGAGCTGGGCCTGCGACTGTCCGATGGGCGCTCGCGCGAGATATTGGAGCGGCTCGAAGGCTGGTGCGCCGCTGCGCCTTGGCGCCTCGAACCGAAACCACTCCTCGGTGCTCTCCTCGGCAAGGTAAAGCTTTGGAAGCAGCAGCAGCTCGTCGACGATGAGATCCTCACTTCGATTGACGTCGATCTCGGTGCCGTGACGGCTGAATCAGCCGCAGCGATCGAGGCTGGTCGGCCCAGGCTTCCGACGGAAACAGCATCGCTGCCGACCCTTGCCCACGAGCTTCGTTGCACTTGGCTGGTGACTGCGCCAAAGTTGGCCGCTAAGGCCAAGGAGAAGATGAGGCCGGCTGCAGAGAAGGATCAGCCCGGCACGAGCTATCAGCCCGCCGTCTTCCGGGAGCCGAGCGGCCGCCTGGTGGTCGCCGTTCGATCCGTCGCTGAGCTGGATCAGGCGCGCGTGGTGATGGGTGATGTAGGGGCTGCCACCATCGTGGTCGCCGAAGGGGCGAACTGATGGATAGGCGCACAGGGGCATTGCTGTGCTGGCACGCCGAGCGCGCCGGCGTCGAGGTGCTCGAAAGCGCCATCAAGGCGCTTCAGAACCGGCGTATCGACATCAATCGCGTGCTCTATCTTGTCCAGGCGCAGCGTGCGCCAAGTGTTCCCGCACAGATTGGACATGCTGTGGTCGAACCCATCAGCATCACGCTCGATGACCCAACCCACCACGCAGCGATCTACGAGCAAGTGCGCAACAGGGTGCTTCCACGCCTGCTTAACCTTCCATGTAGCCTGCACATCAACGTGTCGCCGGGTACGCCGGCGATGCACAGCGTCTGGCTCATGCTCCACGCAGGAGGGGCATTCCCCGCAGGTACGCATCTGTGGTCTTCGCAGGTCAGTCGCGAGACGGGTCGAGTCCGCATCGACCCCGTCGACTTCTCGATCACGACGTACCTTGCCGAGATTCAGCATGTGGCTCGTCTCCAGCCTCAGCTGGCAGTCTACGAGGCGCAAGCCCGCTCCCCCGCCCGTCGCCTTGCTTTGGAGCACCTCGCTCGCTATGCACGCGTTGTCGGGGCGCCGTTGCTCATCCTCGGTGAGCGGGGCACAGGCAAGACCCGCCTGGTTGAGACGTACGTCAACACCCTCAAAGGTCGTAAGCAAGTTGTCACCGTCCCATGTGGCGGTCTGGACTCAGCGCTCGCCGAGAGTCTCCTTTTCGGCCACCGCAAGGGTGCCTTCACAGGCGCGGCCGGCGATCGGCCAGGCCTTCTGAAGGAGGCTGATGGCGGGATTCTGTTTCTGGACGAAGTGCAGGACCTCCCCAAGCCCGTGCAACGCAAACTCGTTCGCGTGTTCCAGGATCGTCAGCGTCGACACAGGCCGCTTGGCAGCGATCGCGAGGAAACCGCCGACGTCGAGCTGGTCTGTGCATCCAATTTGCCCATGGCCGAACTGCGGGAGCGTCTTGACGCGGATCTGTTCGACCGGCTCAGCCACCTGTCCGTCGCGGTTCCGCCGCTGCGGGAGTGTCGAGAGGACTGCAGAGACGACTGGAACCGGGTTTGGGGCGAGCTCCGACGGCGTGACGACATCCCGGTGGATGCGCCATGGACACCGGAAATTGAAGCTGCGCTGCGGCGCAGCTCGCTGATGGGCAATCTCCGCGACCTTCAGCGCCTAGCAGTGCTGTGCATGGCCTGGTGGTCGGTGCCGGACCAGAAGGTGGACGTTGCCAGCGCCCTCGGTGAGTGGTTGCGCTTCGCCATCACTGAAGCGAGCGAAGTCAGCGATCTAGGGGAGGGAACCCGTGCGGAGCGAATTCGCTGGTTCCGGGATCGACTCGCCAAGTGGGCCAAGGCGCGATATGGAACCTGGGCCGCAGCCGCCAAGGCTCTCGAGTGTGACGAAAAGACCCTTCGACTCGACCAGGCCGCGGCCGGTGGCGACGATCCTGACTCTGATGTGCCTGGCGAGAAGAATCGATAGCGGATCGCAGGTTGAGGGATTCGCTCCTGCAGAGGCTTTCGATGGCGTTGGCCGTCTGGTTATGGTCGATAGCGGTCGGTCGCCAGACACCTCTGACCGGCCGCTTCCGCTGCAAAGCGGCTCCTGGCGTAGTACGTTGCCCATCAGGCTGATTCAACCTACTCCGCCTTGACCACATCCGTGGGATACACCGCCCAATAGGGATGTCAGACAATCAAGAAAAATCACCCTGGGAGTCTTGAATGCGTCTGGCTGTCTACAACGTCAAAAACCTGTTTGACCGGCCCAAGGCAACCTGTGTTTTGACCTCGAGACCATACGGTATTCCGTATGCTACGGAAAACCGTAGCACCCAGCCAGGCATCTCCTACTCCCCCAAAACCTCACTGCTGAAATCAACCCTGGTGATCAAGCCATGACCATAGTGCGGCTTCTGAAAGCTCACACTGATCGAGGCCAGCTTGCCCCCAACTGCAAGCGCCAACACCAGGTCAAACTCCCGCTCAGCCAACATGACCAAGCCATTCAGCACAGGCTTGGCTTTCAGCCAGGAACCAATGGCGGGCACGTCACCTGACGACGCGCAGGCGCGAGGGTCACTGCACACGGTCAACTCAAAGGCCGATACGCCAGCCACCGGATCGGTCAAGGCACCCTTGAGCTTCAGCCCATGCATGCTGCGCCGTTCGACACCTGTGCGTTCACGGTCAGCACTGAGATACAGGTAGCCACCCCACGACTCCACGAGCCCTACCCTGCGAAGCCATTCGCATTTGGTGCTGCGCTTTGACCCCGGTGGCTTTTTGGCAGGCATCAATCAGTGCCTGATGCTCATCTTCCGATTAGCCAAAGCACCTTGCTCCAGCAATGCCACCTCCACCCGCGCGGCGCGCGCCCGCCTGAGTGCCCGCAGGCCGTAGACGATGCTGATCACCACCAACGTCGCAGGGACCATGGCGGCAATCCCGCCCCACAGCAAGTAAGCAGTCATCAGGCCTCCGAACATGTGCAGTTGAACAAGTTCAAGTTGTACATGCACATTGTCAAGCTGACATTGGCACATGGCAACCCAACACATGAACGCGCCCGACAGATTGCCGACCGCCTACCCGACCAGCACCCCGACGGCGTCGGACATGCATCACTTGAAACCCAACAATACACATATGACATGGTTGCAGTGAACATTGCACATGTCATCTTTCAATGTGTACGTGCGCTGGTTCGCCCGTTCCTGCAAGACGGCAGCGCACCCGAGGTACGGCACCGTCGTGGGGTGACGGCGTTCGTCGCCGGGTGACGGAGTGCCTGCCGAGCAGGTACCGCAGCCCCTACCTCCGACCATGTCTCCGACCGAGGCCCGACGATGGCTAAGTCGGAGAAACCGTCGGGCAATCTGATCGGGGCAGCCGTCGGACATCACCGGGGCCTCAAGGGGCGGCTGGACGCCGCCCACGGCCCCTATCCCCGCTGAACGCGGGGCTTGCTGCCCGCCCGCTGTCCGGGGTCGCGCCTCCCCCTGCTGATGGCTTCGCCATCAGCACCCCGCTGCGCGGGGGCACCCGGCAGATCCGGCTCCCTGCGAGGGTCTGCTGCGCGCCCCTGCTTCGGTCGGCCCTAAGGGCTGGGGCTGGACGCCCCACCGGCCTCCCGGGTGCCCCCGCGCCTGCGGCGAGGGGGAGGCGGGGGCTTCGCCCCCCGCTCATGCACCGGCGCTGGGGCGCCTCAAATCGCTGGGGCGATTTGTGCCTGGCGGCTCCCCCCAGCCCCTCGGCAACCTGGCTGGGGCCAGGTGCACCTCGGGGG
This sequence comes from Aquabacterium commune, assembly GCF_004362855.1. Taxonomy (GTDB): domain Bacteria; phylum Pseudomonadota; class Gammaproteobacteria; order Burkholderiales; family Burkholderiaceae_C; genus Aquabacterium; species Aquabacterium commune. The sequence continues at coordinate 200,685 of NZ_SNXW01000004.1, read as the reverse complement.
CCTGCGCAGCGCCTGCTGCTTGGCCCGCCGCGAAGCGGCGGCCAAGCCATAGGTAACTGGTAAAGTTCGAGTAAACAACTGCGGCATTCATTGCCAGCACTAACCAAAGTGGAGAAGAAGTGGCATTACATTGGGCAAAAACAGATGTGCCTCGCTACCTCAATGAGAAAAGGGCACGCAAGACCGCCAACCAACTTCGCCGGTCAACAAAGAGGAAAATTGCCAACGCATTGAATAGGCAACGCCTATATCAGCATTTTGGACAAAAGTCCAAAATTGTTGAAATGCTGGCCCACAACTCATCCCAAACAAAGATTTCTCACAAAGGAGCGCTTGTATTCAAACTACCAGAGCACTTCTCCGTCATTGACAACCCTGAGCAATCTGTCGGGTCTCTTTGCGCTTTAGCCGCACAGATGCTTCCTCGACGGATATCAAGCGTTTCTCTGGATCAGAGCGGACTGAAAGTTTACGATCTCAGCGCGAACGGAATCCTGGACATCCTGGTCGACGAACTGAGCATTGAAGCTCGCAGGACAGGGCGAAAGCTGAGATGGCGAGGAGCTTACCCAAAAGATCCGACCATACGCCGATTCGTGCAAGCCATGGGCGTAATTAAACGCCTAAAAATTGAGCACGAATACCCTGAACCTCGTGAAGCAGCAAAACTCGAACTTTTTGATGCCAGGTCAAAACATTACATTAGAGCCCTCCGCCCCAAGTACGCAGACAAAAAGGCCCATGTAACGAGAGCCTTTGCTGACCATGTAAATCGATGCCTACAAAGGGTAAACAGAGAGTTAACCCAAGACGCTCGCAGCAGGCTATGCCAGTATGTTGGCGAAATCATCGACAATGCCGAGGAGCATGCCGGGATGTTCGACTGGACAATCCAAGGGTATCTCGACACTCACACATCAACGCCAGTTTGCGAAATATCCATCTTCAATTTTGGGAAAAGTATTTCTGAAACGCTAAGCAGCCTACCCGAAGACAGCTACACAAAGACGCACACAAAGAAATACATTGACCTACACAGCGATCGAGGTTTATTTAGAAAAAACTGGAGGAAAGACGATCTATACACACTGATCGCACTCCAAGGCAACGTTAGTTCAAAAAACTATTCCGAATATGACACTCGCGGCAACGGCACTGTTGATTTGATCGAATTTTTTCAAAAGGTCCATGATGAATGCAGCGGGGGAAGCCGCGAATCAAGCAAGCTGGAAGCACGAATGGCCATTGTTTCAGGGTCCACCTATATCTTGTTTGATGGAAAATACAGAATGATCCCAACAGCCAACGGCAACAGGGTCATCGCGTTCAACGCGAAGAACGATCTGACCGCTGCACCAGATGCCAACTATGTCCGCCCAATTGAGGGGGTCATGTTCCCAGGAACCGTAATCGGCATACAATTTTCGCTCAAGACTGACGATAGCCAAGTCGTTCAGTCCGTAGGAGAGAGCCATGACCAACGCAGTGACGATTGACTTCGAAGGCATCGAGGGCCCGGTCTACACCGGTCGTGCTCGCGGCCAGCAGCTGCGTGCCGAGCTGGGATTAGACGCGCTCGATGCTCAAAACATCGACGTGGATGTCGCCATCCCTTCTTCGACGTACACCATCAGCAGCTCCTTTTTTCTGGGCTTGTTTGGTCCGAGCGTTGTCCGCGCTGGGAGCAAGGATGCGTTTTACAAGCGGTATCACTTTAAGTCCCCAGTCTTTCTGAAGGATGCGATGGATGGCTATGTGTCTCGCGCCCTCCAAAGTCGCAACCTGTTCGCCTGATCAACAGTGAGCAGTGGCAACGCCCAGACTGCGACGACTCTTTCTGCACCCAAGGCGGAATCCGCTCCTGCGTCAGCCACATCTGCCAGAAAGCAAGCGGTAACCGCTGGTTCCCCGACATCAGCACCGAGCGCCGCTGCCAGCTCGGAGCAAGCAAGCGTGTCACCCAACAGCCCATCAGGATGCACATCAGTTCCACAGGCCAATGGAACGATGATCATGATCTGCCAGCCTGAAAAGCCCGTCTGGTGGGAAAGCATGCTGACTTCAGCGCCATCGCTTGTGATGTCAGCGCTGGCATTTGGATTGTCGATCAGAAGCTTCTTCTACACGAGAGCCAAAGATGCGAAGGCAAGACGCCAGTCCATACAAGACGATTTTTGGCTACGCAAGGTCGTCTCACCGAACTCTATAGAGCCTTTCGTGAAGTACACGACTGAGCTGAGGGCAACCTTGCCCACGGTTGGGGTCTTGACGCACATCGAAGGTGCTCAGAGCCTGTGGAGCAGCCTATCGACCAAGTTGAGCGAGCTTGTCGCGGGCTTCCAATTACTTGATCTGGTCGACGAGACATTGACCCCAAAGGTTCAAGATCACCTCGACGTGATCGATGACGAATTAGCCACGTATTGCGGCAACTTCATTGCAATGCTCAGTGGCGAACCAGGCTCAGCTGTCCCTGATCGATCAGCAAGTCTGCTCAAAATTGCTGAGGCCCAAAAAGCCATTTTTGAACTTATCCATGCACATCAAAGTGCACTCGGAAATGATCCCCATGGTCCGTCCTTTGGGGAGCGGCTTAAGCGTTGGTGGACAACGCCTACTCCACCCCCAACGCCTTAAACACCGCATCCACCGGGTCCGAATAGAAGCTGGTCTGGAACTTCGCGAACAGCTCCCCGGGCACCGACGGGATGTCCGTCACGCTGGACATCGGCAACAAGATCCGCTTCGCACCGGCATCAAAGGCAACCTGCAGGCTCTCGGCCAGGTTGCGTGCCTGCGTCACCGTGCCACCAAGGCTCATATCCCCCATCACGGCCATCTGCGTTTGCAGTGGCCGCCCAAGGGCTGATGAGCAAAGGGCGATGCAACTGGCCAGAGTCAAACCCTCAGGAGCACCGGCGCTTTGCAGCTCGACCAGGTGGACGTGATAGTCCTTCTCCGTTGGGTGGATCGAGGCGCTGACGCGTGTGGCATTCGCCTTGAAGTAGTCAAAGGCCACGCGCACCGGTTCGCGTGCCACGGAGCCTGACACCGACAACTTGCCACCACCTGCCATCGATTGGATCTCGATGCGGTACACGCCCGGCATGCCGCCCTCACCCATCGCAATGGTGTGCAAAACACCGGGCTGCAAGCGCCCTTCCGGGATCAAGCCGCCGCCGCTCTGCTCTGGCACCGAGACGAAGCGCTCCTGCATGTCCTCCAGGTCGATGTAGGAGAAGTGGACGTCATAGAACTCCATGCCGCCGATCTTCTTGAGCTGCTCCTTCACCCGGCGGCGCGCTTCCAGCGCGTACTCAAGGCAGGTGCGCACCTGCTCCTTGTTGTATTCCCCATGGGGGCACAGCAGCTTCAACAGGCCTGATACCGTGCGGCGCACCGCGATGGTGTCACGCTGGTTCAGGTTGTTGCCCAGCTTGAAGTGCTTGTCGATGGCATCGGCAAAGCTGGTCTTGCGCATCTCGCGCAGGGCCTCGGCCAGGTAGTCCACGATCAGGCCAAACTGGTTCGTGAAGAACTCCGGCCGCATCTTCGGGATCTCCCAGCCTGGCACATAGGCATGGAAGCGATCGAAGAACGCGGAGTCGATCATCACGTCTGGGAACGGACTGAACAGGTGACTGGTCTTCACCAAGGTCTCAACCGTCTGCCCCTGCGGCAGGTTGCCCACGAACACCATGGACGCATTGGCGTTGATCGATTCGCGACCACGGCTGAACGAGCCCGAGGCCATGTAGTCCTTCATGATCTGGACGCCGTCCTGATCCTTGAAGTTGATGCCGGCCACCTCGTCAAAGGCCACGCAGTCCCACAAGCCCACGAGGCCTACCTTGCGAGCGGCCATGTTGTAGAACAGGTTGGCCACCGTGGTTTGACCACCCGACACCAGGATGCTGTTCGGGCTGATTTCCTTGTAAATGTGGCTCTTGCCCGTGCCGCGTGGGCCCAGCTCGCAGAAGTTGTAGTTGTTCTCCACCAGCGGGATCATGCGGGCCAGCAGGTGCCATTTCACCCGAGCCTTGAACGCCGAGGGCTCCATGCCGGTGGACCGGATCAGGGCGTCGATCCATTGCTCATCGGTGAACTGCTTGCGGCCATCGAACAAGGCCTGCATGTCCATGTTCGGCATCTGGATGGGCTTGAGGTCCTCCACGATGAAGGGCGAGCCCTTCTGGTTTTCCTCGAACGAGTAGCGCAGCGTCACGATGCACCAGATGCCGCCCACCAACAGCTTTTCGAACTGCCGAACGATGCGGTCAGAGATCTCGGCGCTCTTGACCCCAAGGTTCGAAAGCAAGGCCTCGTACACGTCGCGCTTTTCATTGAGCTTGACGGTGATCTTGTCGATGACCTTGTAGCTACCGCTCTCGCGGATCTTTGACTTGACCTTCTCGGCCTCGTCAGGCCGCACGTAGTTCTCGGCCAAGATGCGCTTGACGTTGGTGAGCCCCGCCTGGATCGTGGCCTCATCGTTGGACGCGCAGTACATGCCCAGCAGGTACTCCAGCACGTACACGGGTACGTTGGCCCCTTCTTTGATGAGCTTGGTCAGGTCTTTGCGAACCACCTTGCCAGCGAAGTGCCGATTGAGCAAGGTGTCCACATCAGAGGGGTCGACCGTGGGAATCTGTTCAGTCATGTCGGTCTGCCTCAAAAGTCGTTGGTGAACGCCAGGTCAATGCGCACCGGGGCACGGAGCACCTCCACGTAAGGAGGCGTCGCCTCACGAACCACCAGGAAGTAATCGCGGGTGCGGTCGTAGTTGCCAGAGCGAACCGTCAGGAACACTTGGCGCACCCAGTCATTCATGCTGGTGGACGTGCTGTCCAAGGTCAAGGCCTGCTCGTCACTGATCAGATCTTGGCCGTCGCGCAAGGACACCAGCACGCTGCGCGCCTGCACACGGGTCGAGACCGCCTCGGATTGAATGAACTCAAAGCGCTGCGTGTTCGTCACCACCTTGTTAGATGAGCCTAACAAGCTGATACCAACCATCCGCGTCTTGGCAGTGGCCGCCTCGCTGGAGCGAATGGTGATCAGTGGCACGATCAGCTCCTGGGGCATGGCGCTGCCATGCACAAAACGCGCGCCACCAGCAAAGTGGAAGCGCATCGTGCCCTTGGGCACCCAGAAATCCATGCTGCCATCGCCCGGCACCGTCCCTGCAGTCACTGACGTGTTGCCCTGCCAGGCCTTGCTGTTGGCAGGCAAATCGCGGCCGATCAAGTAGCGCTTCTTGGCCTTCACCGTGCCATCAGGCTTCTCGCCCAAAGCCGCTTTGTCGGCACCGTCCAGTGCCGATTCTTGGTAGATGAAGCCATGGTCGGCCGTCAGCAGCACCATCGAGCCGTTCAGGTTGTTGATGATGTGGCTGACCACGGCCTGCAGCTCCGTCAGCGTGTCTGCCACCGCGTCAAAGGTCTGCCCTTCAGAGGCCTGCTTGTCACCCAGCAGGTCAATGCGGTCGTGGTACACGTAGACCACCTGGTGAGCCTTGACCAGCTCACGGCCTTTTTCTTTGCCCAGCGCGAGCAAATCGTCGGCCTTGACCGCCATGCCCGCATGACGATCCAACACGGCGCTGCGGGCTTCGAGGGTCGAGGTCGGCAGGCCGTCCACTAGCACGGAACCATCCGGCTTGTACGACAAGGTTTCGTGTGGCAACAAAGCCGCCATGCCCAGGGACGTGTAGCTGGGCAGCACGCCGACCATTGCGTCCAGCTGCGCCTTCAGGCGGTTGGTACCGTTGATCAGGTGAACCAGCTCCTCACCAGCTTCGTAGCGGAAGGCATCAGAGATCAGCACGAACACACGCTTCACGCCAGACTTGAGGGCGCCAGACACCTTGTCAGCGAAGAAGTTCTGCTGCTTGGGTATGCCGGCCAAGGCTGAAAGGTTCAACTGCCCGTCGCCACCTTCAACAACCTTGCCCCATGCTGATGACAGCTGGGGCATGAACCAGCCTGAGTAGGCATCTTCGATGGCGCCCTTCAGCTCATGCAGCACGGCCCAACCCGTCGGCTCCACCAGCCCGGCCGCGCGATGAAAGCGCCGGTACAGTTGGTCGAAGCCATAGAGCTGGCTGCGGTAGCGATCGACCGCATCGGCGGCATCGACAAAGCTCAAGCCACCTGCGTTCTGCTCCTTCAGGGACATGAACTCGGCCGCCGCCTCCAAGGCGTCATAGCACGCCGACAAGGCCTTTGACTGCTCACTGGCGCCGGCCATCACCTGGCTGACCCATGGGCCGTCTCGGCGCCTGGCGATGAGTGGCCTTAGGCCGCTGAGCACCGCCCCGCCCTGCCCGATGATCCGCTGTTTAAGCACACCCAGAATGCGTTGCTCAACCACGGCAAAGGTCACCGTGTCTGCCAAGTCTTCGGGCTGGAGTGCTGCCAACAAATCGGCCAAGTTCAATGTGCTTGCCACGGCAGCCGACACATCGGCATAGGACTTGTGCAGGTTCAGATCGCCACGCCAGCGCCCGGCCATCACCGATGCATTGGCTGCCAACACTTTGTTGGGCAAGACCAGATGCGCCAAGGCGGCTGGGCATGGCACGTTCAAGCCACGGACGAAATCGGTCACCAAGATGCGGATGAGCAAATCCTTGAGCGATGGCACTTCTGCCTCGTACCCCAAGTTCATACGCATCAGAATCCAGAAAGCTGTGTCCAGCTCCTGGCCCACAACCTCTTGCCAGGCTTTGGAGTCTTCCTGAAGCCCCGCCTCGCCCGGCACCCACACGGCGTGCAGCAAGCGCATGGCCAATGCCAACGAATCAGACTCATCGGTGCGCAACAGCACCGCCATCATCTTTCGGTCGATGGCTTCGGCGTCATCGCCTGGCAAGGTCAAGCGCTTCAAGCGCTCCACCCGATCCTTTGCGCGCAAAAACTTGGAGCGCAACTTCAGGTGCGGCAGCAGCGTGAGCGTGGCCAAGCCCAAGTCCTCAAGCAACATCGATGCGGTGTCAGCCCGGAAGCTCTTGCTGCGCAGGCGAACATCAAGCAACCAATCTGCATCGGGCACTGGGGCCTCTTGGTTGCTGTAGAGCAACCAGGCGTGATGAACATCGGCCTCAATCTGTCGTTTGACCTTGATCGCGGATTCGTGATCCAGCTTCAGCACCTGAACGCCGGGCAACTCCAGGGCGTCGAGTTGGGAGGCGAACTCGGCATCCGCATCGTGCCAGAACACCACACGATGGCTGGTGTAGCAGGCAGACAGGCTCTCAGAAATTCTTTGAAGGTTCATGGGTGGGCCATCAATCAATGAGGCAGAGTGCGCACGGCATGGGTCAATGCTTGATGGAATGCTTGGAAGCTGGGCATGGTCTCCAGGCGGCCTGCATCCACATGCTGGTTGGCCAACCAGTCAGCCAACTCATTACCGCCGTGATGGTGCCCCAAGGCGGCATCTAGTTGGGCCTTGGCAGAGTTGGGTGAGGCGTCGTTGCCAGAAAGATCTTCCAGGTGCACACAAGACCCGCCTGGGTTGGCGCCTGCCACGCACAGCAGCCAAGCTTCAGATTTTGGTTTGGGCAACATGGGCACACCATGCTCAAACTCAGCCGCGTTGAAGCCATCGCACACAGACTGCCATTTGTCAGCCCACAAGCCCGCATGGCTGCTGCGCGTGCCATCGGTATCCCGAAAGAACACCGCCACCACGGCTTCACCGGCCTCATGGGCCAGGTTGATCGCCATGCGCCCCAGCGTCATGGCGTTGCCGTAGAAGTAGCCCATCTCCGCGCCCTTCTTCTTACCCCTTGCAGGCTGAAGGCGCCTAGGCATTGCCTTGGTCTCGTCACACAGGACGGTCTCACTGACGTATGAAAAGCTGTCCGGGAAATCGGCCAAGGAATATCCGAGCAAGGGTTCCAGTAGCTGGATGATCAGCTTGGTCATGGCTCCCTGCTTGAAATCAGCACCCTCGCACCGCCCTTGCGCGTTGCCGCACTCACCAAGATCGGTCGGCCCCTCACCGTTGAGCAAAAGCCTCATAGGTCATCCACCGTGATGATGCCGTCCTCGAAATCCAACTTCAGGCACTCTTTTGTCAGTTGCTTCAGATCGGTATCCACAAAGGCATCGCCAGGACCCATGGTGCGCAACTTGTCGTTGATGCGCGGGATCTTGAAGAAAGGGCGAACTCGGGTTTCGCCCAACGGCGCTTTGTAGATGAACTGAACCGCACCGCGTGCCACGTCATCATCCAGGTAGTTCAAGATCAACGGGCTGTGGGTGGTGACCAAAAGCTGATGCGGAGAAGCCACCAAGGTGTCCACCAAGGTCTCGATGACCTCTTGATTGATGCCGTTCTCGATCTCATCCAACAAGATCAGTGACTGATCTGATGCGGCCTGAGTCAGGACGGCCAAGATGCGCAGCAAGCCATCGTTCAAGTGGGCGGCGTCTGTTTCCAGCATTTGCTGAGAGAACTGCTCCAACACCGTCAGCTTCTTCCAGCCCGACCTCAGCGAGGACACTTTGAAATCGACCAAGTTGGGGTAGAAGCGTTGCAGTTGCTCAATCAAGCTAGCCTTGGCCGTCTGAGGCAGGGTGTCCAGATAGGCAGACAGCTTTTCGCCGCCGGAACCAATGCTCTTCTCAGTCGAACGTGCACGCTTGCGAAGCAACTGAGGGGACAACAGTTCCAGCGACTTGATACCCTGCAGCGCGTTGCGGAACTCCAGCAACTCTGGCGTCAGCTCAGAGTCTTTCAAGGCTGAAAGCAACGAGCCTTGATAAGTGAATGCGATCTCTTGGGCGGGCTTATCACCCACGGTGTACTTCTGATTGCCGACACGGAACACCTTTTCTGTGCCCTGCTCAATCAACTCAGCCGTACAATGCAACATGCTACGGTTGAAGGCCCCAAGCCACTTCAGCGACTTGCCGGTGCTGGTTTCGAAGTGAACCCCTACGGTAACGTTGCTCTCTTTGCGCACCTTGCAATTCAGGTCAGCCGCACTCCAGCCGCGAGCTTCCAGCCAGTCCTCGACGCGACCGATCATCAGCTGAGAGATGAAGTCAACCGCCTGCAGTACGCTGCTCTTGCCAGCACCGTTCATCCCGATCAAACAGGTGAACTTGGCAAGCTGCAATTCCACGTCACCCAGTGACTTGAAATTGCGGATGCGGATGGACTTGATCATTCTTCTCTCCAGCACAGCAATGTGCTGTGATTATCCGGCGGCTGATGGAGGCCACTTGAGATTGACTTATTCATCAGCCGCCCCGCCGGTGACAGCTTTCACTTCGGCCAGCAAGTCGCCAAACTTGCCATAGTTGACCTTGACGCCATCGTCCAGATCGATCGCAATTCGTTGGTCTGCGTAGTGGCGCAGCTTTTCGTCATAGGCCAAGAGCTCATGATGCTGCTTGCGCAGCGCATCCAACTGCTTGGTCAACTTGTTACGTTCGGCAGTAGAGCTGGCTCGGCGAATGTCAACCTCAAGACTTTCCATGCGCGCCTGCATCTTGCCGGTGAGTGGCAAAACGTATTCAGAACGCATGCGGGCCAGTGTGCCTTCGTGATAGCGATGCAGGTAAACCAGCGCTTGAAAAGCACCCAGTTTGCCGCTGCTGAAGAGCCAATAAATCGGTCGCTTCTTGTAGGTCTGGAGGTGGTCCTTGAAGAACTTGTCGGCCAGGTAGCGGCGAATCGTCTCCTCCGGGGTTTCGGCTCCCTTGGTACCGAGGTTCTCGGCCAGCCAAGCCATGTTTTCGTCCAGCGTGTCCAAGCCCCATACAGCGCGCATGAACTCCCGCACTCGGCTCGCAGCGTCATCCTCGAACCAGCGATCGTCGGTGACCGGCACGATACCGTCGGCGTCAGCCGGGAATTTTTTCTCATACCGGCTCGGGTCGAAACCGATGTTGCCAGCGTGCGCGTAGATCAGCCCCGGTTCATCTAAGCTGTAGCGGCCCATCATACAGCCGATGGCATAAGAAATCAGTCGGCCTGACTCAGTTGTTAGCTCTGGCCTCAGGTACTCAAACTCGCCACTACTTGACTCTGGAGAAATCTCATTTTCGAGGCCATACGCGGAAATCAACGTCATGTTAATTGCTCGCGTGACGCTGTTAGCGTGGAGGATTTCGGCCTGCCGATCCTTAAGAAAATCAAGCGACGCCACCCGGACGTTCTCCGATTTATTTCGGAGAATTTGTGGGCAGCTAAAGTTCCATGAAGTTTCAGCCGAATCCCACTCCTTCTCGGCAATTTTCACCAGTTCTCGAGCATTAGCTTTCAAATCGTCTACTGAATCCGATGATAGGTCCGGTATTGGGATTAGGCGGATCGCACCCACATTGAAATCAAGCGTTGGCGCAAGAAATTCAAACATCACATCGGCAACCTTCGAATTCAAGAGACTTAATATGAACCAGATATCTTCGCCTTTGGGGAAGGCGCTCGCACCCTTCGCACTGAAGGTATACCCATCTGGACTCAAGCGGGCTCCGAAAGTACCCCCCATTGCGGACCAGGTAACGCCAGGCTGAAAGTAATACCCTCTTGACGGCAGACAATTTCCAGACACGGCCAGATTCTCGTAGCTCTCTTGATCGAAGGCAACCAAATAGTCGTTGTTACCGAACCACTTTCGCAACTCACCGCCCTTATTGTAGGGTACCCACTTCCTGCCGCTGGCGAACACCTCCTCTTTACAGCCGGCGGAGAGTATTGTGCGACCGAAGCTAACCTCATGCCACAGGCGAACGAACCTATCGTTATTTCCGGTTTGAAAGCCCTGTCGGACAGGCGCCATAGACTCTATATTTCTGCCTTTGTCAAAGCAGGCTATCACGGCCTCCGATAGCCAGTAGGCCATACGACCCTCTGGAATTCTCGAGAAATCCTGTTGAAGAAACTTAATGGAGCTCGATTCAGCGAGGAAGACATCGCGCTTTTCTGTCTCTGTTTTCGGTTGCACAAGCCGGAAACAGTCGAGGACATTCCTACCTGCAAAAGATTTTTGAAATACCGTGAACGCAACGACCCTGACAATCTCACCTGATATTGCCTCAAATGCGCGCGGACCAAGATGCAGAAGGTTTGCTATCGAGAAATCATTTTGAATTCTCGTCCTCACGGCTTCAAACGACGGCAGGAACATCCACCCCTCCATCGTGAGGAGCGCCATTAAACCATGGCCTTGCTTAAGCAGTAGCAAACTTCTATCGATGAATGCCGAATAAATATCAGCCTTGCCGCTGGAGAAATTAAATTCGGAATAACTCTTGAGAGCGTCATTCATCCCATTTCGTCCACCCATATACGGCGGATTTGCCACCACTGCATCAAATTTCATCCCCAACACCAACGCCTGCCAAACTAGCGCCGACACATCCTTGGCAGCCTGCCGCGCATACATATCACCGTCTTGCAATGACTGCTCCAAACCCGCCGTCATTAAAGCCAGTTGCCCGTTGAGCTCCTTGGGGATCTTGATCAGGGATCCGAATGTCTTAGCGTGCTCGAAGGTGTCAAGCAGCGCTTTGAGCAACGCGCGCTGTAGTCCGAAGGGGGCCAGATGGGTGGCAAGTTCATCGACCTCCAGGCCCTTGCTTTCCTGTAGGCTCAGCACGTTTAGCTTGGGCGGATCGTTGAAAAGGCGGCGGTCGTCGGCGCGGGCCTTCATCAGCAGGGCGAAGGCGGCGAGCTGGGCGGCGCGGTCGTCGATGTCCAGGCCGTAGAGGTTCTTCTCCAGAATCAGGCGCGGGATGGCGCGGGGCTGGTAGCCGCGTTCCAGGTAGATGGCCTTAAGCACGTCGTAGGCCACCACCAGGATGTGGCCGCTGCCGCAGGCCGGGTCGAGGACAGTGATGGTTTCAGGGTTCAGTGCCTCGCCGTCCTCGCGGATGCGGGTCTGTATCAGCGCGTCCAGCTGCGCCTGCACCTCGGGCGTCTGCTCGGCCGGCTGGATGTAGTAGGGCCACTGGCTGGCCAATGTGCTGTTCGGGTTGGCCATCAGCCACAGGCGGCCCACGCTGTTCTGCACCAGATACTGCACGATCCAGTTGGGCGTGAAGAGCTGTGTGGCGGCGGGGATGTCCTCGCTCTTGACCACTTTGCCGATGACCTGTTCCTTCTTTTCGCTGATGTAGAACTGATAAAGCCAGCCAATGGCCTCAACCTCGGTCCAGTCTTCTTCAGGGATCTCAGCCACCAGCTTGGCAACGATGGAATCGCTCAGCAGTAGGTTGTCAGGCAGCAGTAGCTCGGTCTCGTCGTCAATGGCCTCAAACAAGAAGGGCATCGCGCCATGCAAAGCGTTGCATTGCGCAATCAGCGCGCGGCGAAACAGCTCTCCATCTTGGTTGTCCAACTTAAGCTGGCGCACTTGCTCAAGCTGCAAGCCTGGCAAATCACCAGCCTCAGCCAGTTCCACGGCATGGCTCAAGACTTCGGGCAAGGCGCCATCTGGGTTTGACAGAACACGGCGGCCATGACCCAGGTAGTCGTGCAGCTCCATGTACCGCAATGCTGCAAAGCGGTTGAACCAGGTGTAGGCCACCGCCTCCAAGGTTGCGGCGTAACCATCGCGCTTCATGCGCTGCAGCAGGCGGTCACGCTTGCCTTGCACGCTTGCGGGCCAGGGGCGGCCGGCGATCAAGGCCACATCGCCATTCACTTGGCAAGGCTCGGCATGGGGTTGCCCACCCACTTCGGTCAGGCCCAGCAGTTGCGCACGAGCGGTCACGGCGGCGATGAAGTCTTTGCGGGCCTGGGGGGCGTAACGCTTCAGGTTGGTCTTGTTCATGGGTAATCTGGTGAGCTTGCGTTACTGGATGCGGACACGTTGGCCGGCTTGAATCACGGCCATCAACTTGGTGCGCAGGCGATCCAGGTAAGCATTGACGTCTTCTTCTGTTTCCAAGTAGCTGCTGGGCGATAAGTTGGCCGCATGCACCGTCTGGCTGGTTTTAGGTGCGGTACCCACAGCTGTTGGAGGGGACGGCTCATTGGCCGTGCTGGTGGTAGCACTGCCGCCGGTTGCGGGCAAAGGCTTGGGTACCGCACCACCAGCCCCTGTCGGGGCAGGCGGCTTGGCCGCAGTGGCAACAGCTGCGCGTATCTTCTCCATGGCCTCGTCCAGCCGGTCCCCAGACTGCCCTTGCAAGTACAGAATTTGGGGAATTGCAGATAGGCCGGCCACTTTGTTCTTCAACGCTTGCAAGGGCTGAAGCACTGTGTTGCTCAGTTCAGGCGTCGCTTTGGCCTGCGCCAGTGCCTGCTGAACTTCTTCGATCTTGTTGTCGATCGAACGCAAAGCCTTCTCGCGCTTTTCGCCGGCCAGCGCATCGTTGACGGCCTGCACGGTGGCCACCAAGGGCTCGATGCGGCTGATCTGGCTGTAAGGGCTGGCGTTGTCACGCAGAGCGTCCAGGTCATTCAAGGCTGCCTGAGCCTTGGGATCTTTGACCAGCGCTTCGCGGTTGGCATCGAACACCTGCAGGGCTTCAAGCATCTTGCGCCAAGTGGGCAACTGCTGCTCATAGAAGGCCGAAAGATCGGCCTTGTCATCACCTGCATCCAGCCAGTCGTTCTTGTCACGGTTCAGCGCTTCGACATACTCGAATGCATCGCGAATGGCCTGTTGCTTGCCAATGCGAGCAAGCAAGGCATCGATGGCGCTTTTTCCTGGATGGTGCTTCTGACTTGCAATGCCCACAAAGCTGCGCAAATCTTTCGCCCATTCGTCCAACTGTGCGCGCCAATCGGCCACCAGCCCGTCTTCGTCTTCACGGGGCAGCCTGGCGAACAGGTCTTTGTGCAGGTCGCGGGCACGCTTGAGGCTGCCCGCATCCGCCAGCTTGCGCTTGAGGATGGATACCTGTTTGAAGCGAGCAGGTTTGGTCAGCGGATCGATGGCACTAGTTGGGTCCAGATCAGAGCCTTCCAGCGTCAGCTTGATCTCGCCAGCCATGAAAAGGCGGGCAATGATCAGCACCGTTTCCCAGTCAGGCTTCCAGCCATATGGAATGGCGCTGTAGCGGTCCACCACGTCAGACAACAGCACGCGCTTGTCTTTGGCCACCAGGTTCAGGTGCTCTCGCACATCGGCGATGGCTTGTGGGTTGCCCTCCTCCCCACCCAGAGCCAGGGTGCGCTGGGCCAGGTCATCAGCCGACAAGACGGCTCGGATCTCGGAAATCGGATCAGGTTGGCGCACCTTCAGCAACTGCAGCTTGAGGTAGGTGTTGGTGACCAGGTAGTTCACCAACTCGTCCAACAGCGTGCCAGGGCTTGAAGCCTTGCTGGTGAGCTTCTGCCCCTTGGCATAGAAGGTGCCGCTGGTCATCAATTCGCCGATCTGGGTCACCAGTCGGGATCGACGCTCGCGGTTCTCGTCTTTGCGATCGCCCATGATCTTCTTGAGCGAAGGTGTGGCGGTGGCCGCTTTCGGGCTGTCCACGTACTTCTCGATCTGAAGGTACAGCGACAGCTCGACGTCCAGGCGGCTGCCCTCATCCAGGCGAATCAACGCACGTCCATCACCCTCCGCACTGCGCAACACGCAGTTGGCGTCGTTGCTCAGGCGTTCATAGTCATCGCCCAAGGGGGTGATGACTTCGATGGTCAGTTGGTGGGTGGCTTGCTTGTAGGGGATGCCGTCCAGGAGGCGGTTGAACTCGTAGTCAGCCTTCGTGTCGCGGTGACGAACCTTGGTCTGGCCGGACAGGATCTCGTCGAACACGATGTCGCTCAGCAAGCGCACCTTTTCTGAGGCGGCCACATCCACGTGGCCGATCTCGCGCGCCACATCGCGTTCTTCGTTGGTTAGGAAGAACCACTGGTCGCCATTTCGGCTGACCAGCTTCTGAGACTCCAGCCGCTCCAGGCTTTGCTGGATGCGCCGCTTGAGGGCCAACTTGTCCTCGTCGATACGGTCCAGGCACAGGGTGGCCAGGTTATCGACCGTGGGCTTGATCACCTCAGACACATAGCGGATCAAGAACAAGGCCTTGAGCAGTTGCAGATCGTGCGGCAGCTCCAGCGCACCGTTCTCTTCGGCCTGGTCGATGGCTCGCTTCACGGAGGTATCCAGGAAACTTTCAATCGACGGGTAGAAGTTGTACAGCGGCACCAGGGCGTCAATGCCACGCTCTGAGCAAGTGCGTGTGGCTGACTGGAAGGCATCCAACAAAGAGCGCTCGCCGCGCGAGAGGTGCTTGCCAGTGGCCCCTACCCTGCGGATGGATTCGAAGATCTTTTGCAGCAGGGTGAACTGGTACGGGGCGAAGGGGTAGTACGCCACGAACTCAGCCGCATCCTTGTAGCCACGCAGGGTCACCGTGGTGCCCACGAAAGAGAGCTGGTTGTTGATGATGTCAGCCTGCTTCTCGTAGACCGTGCGCAAGGCTTGGTGTGCGGCTTCGGTCTTGGCCAGCAGGCGCTCGCCGATCACCTCATCGGTGTTCGAACTGGCCAACGACAAGCGGGTGTGAAAGCGCCCTTGAATCTTCGAAAAGTCTTGGCTCTTGGCCTTGTTGGCATCGCCAATGGCCGCGTCGATGTCTTCCTGACTGGTCACGATCACCCAGGCACGACCTTGGCACAAGGTGCCCAACTGCTCGGTGATGGTCTGCAGCGTGAGCATCAACTGGGTGTTGGTGCCAATGAACTGACCGACTTCGTCCACCAGGAAGATGACGCGGTGGCCGTCAGGCTTAGTGTCCAGGTATTCACGCAGCAGCTTGGCGAAGTTTTCAATGTTGATCTTGTAGCTATCACGCGCGTTATCGAACCATGCGGCGGCAGACTCGGGCGTCATCGACAGAGCTGCCGACAACGCGGCCACGATCTCGTCACGCAGGAAGTCAACCGCATCGCGCTCTTCACGCCAAGTCGAGCCCTTCTGCTCAAAGAACACCTTCTGGAAGGCCTCGTAAGCGCCTTTTGAGGCCAGGTAGCGCTCCATTTCAGCCACATGAGGGGCATCACCCGAGAAACCCAGCTTCTCATTGAAGACTCGCAGGAAGACCTGCAGGATCACATCACGGTCAGACTTGCTGTCAGCCTTGGCATCGATGTTGAAGAGGATGACATCGGCACTGCCCTTGGTGGCACGTTGGATGTCTGCCAGCAACATGGGGTCTTTGATCTTGCTGGCATCGAAGAATTCTGCCGCCCGACGGCTGGTGCCGGACTGAGGCTCATAGGCTTCGAGGTTCTCCAGCAGGTACGACAGGATCTTGATGAAGTGAGACTTACCCGAGCCAAAGAAGCCCGAGACCCACACGCCCATGCGTGCGGCCAAGACCGGGTCCTTAGGGTTGTCGGCCGCTGCCAGATAGGCATCGAAGAACTTGCGGAGATACTCGGTCAACTGCTTGGTGACCACGTACTCGTCCAGCTCCTGCCAGATGCTTGCGGCGTCGCGCTGGTCGGCCTTGATCACGCCGTTGATGGGGCGATCAATGGACTTGGTAAACAGTTCTTTGATTTTCAACATGCTTCTTGTCCCTGAAACAACTTATTCGACGAGCCGGAATGCTCGGTAGTAGTGGTCGTCTGCCATCTTGCTGAAGAGGTTCAACGAGTACCCGTCATAGCGGCCTGGGTAGAACATCAGCAAGGGGGTGTTGCCCATGACGGGGTGCAACGCAGACAACAAGGTGTTGGTACGCACCATCGGGTATGAGGCCCCTACTCCTGTGAGGATCACCATGTCGATGTCCTCCAGATTGAGCTGTTGCGCGATGCGCTGAGCCAGCTTGTCTTCCTTGAGGACCGAGCGCAGGGGGGCCAAGACGGCGTCATTGCCCTTGTCCAACTGCATCTGGATGACCTTGTCCAACAGCCCACGCTCCTCCAGCAATTCCAGGATCAGCTTGAACAGGTCGATCCGTTGCGCACGGATGGTGGGCACACGCTTGCCCAAGGCAGGCAAGACCGTGCCATCCAAAAAGGCTCGCACGTCCAGCTCACACTCGGGTGGGTAGTCAAAGATCCAGAAGCCGATTTCATTGCCCAAGCCTTGGTTCTGAAGAAACTCCTCAGACGTGATGCGGTCAAGAATGAGGTTGAGGCGCTCGGCCAAGGTTCGGCTCATGGGCGCAGCTCCAAGGTGTCGATCAAGGCGTCTTCTCCGTGATGTTTGAGCAGCGCACGCACTTCAGGGTGAAGGCTTGGCGTGCGGAGCTTGAGTGTTCGGTTTGATTCGAGGTATCGCGCGTCAACCAGCATGCTGACGATGACCTGAAAAAGTTTTGTGCGCGTTGAAGCTGTCCAGCTCTCAACAGCGGGATCTCGGGCTGCGCATTCAGACAGGAAGATGTCCCATTCGCGTCGGGCAATGGCTTCGTCCATACGGCGTACGTGCCCGGCCACCACTGACCGCATGAAGTCAGCGATCAGGGTGCTGTGCTTGATGCAGGCAGCAAACACTAGTTGGGCCGCAGCCTCTTGAGAGCCTGAGGCAATGAGCTTCAGTGCGGCCTTGGGCAAGGTACCGAACCTGGCCCGCAACAGATTGGCCTGGCGCGTTGACGTGGCGGGAGTGTTCTTCTGCAGCAGGTTGTCCGCGCAGATCGCTTTGACCCAGTCTGCTTGGGTCGGGTTCGTCTGCAACAGCGCGGCGACCTTACGGGCCTCGGGCAGCATCAAGCCGCCAGCGGTGATGGTGGCGCTGTAGCGGATGACCGAGTCGATCATTCGTCTCCCTCGGTCGAAGGCTTGGGCTCGGGCGTCTTCTTGGCTGACTTGGCAATTGCCTTCTGAGCGCGGGCCTTGCCGCGCTCGATCTCGAAGGCATGGAACTCATCGGCAATGTCATCGGGCAGGAGCAACTCCAGCATCTGCTCTCGCGTCAAGTCGTACTTCTGGCGGCCCCAGATCTTGATCTTCAACTTTGCGCTTGCAGCTCGCTGCCCTCGAACGACGTTGCCCAGGTAGACGTGACTCACCCCCAGATCAGCCGCCAACTCCCTAAGGCTCATGTTTCGCTCTCTTGCCAAAGCAAGAATTTGCTCAGCCCAGTCAATCGGTTGGCTCATGCGGCGCACCCCCAACTACGAGCGTCCAGGTCGTCACCACCACACGCAGATGCATGCGCCTTTTCATCAGTCCCTCTCAATAGCAATGACATGCCCCCTGATGGCTGGCCCGCGCCGACGGTGCCTACGCCACGGTGAAGTCTCAAAGATGTGTTCGTCATGCGAGTGCTTGGGACTTGTTGGTTCGGATTGACGCTTGACACATGGTTCCATTTAGATACCATAACGGTATCCTCAAGAAACCAGCGCAACAAAGATGATCAACCCAGCCGGTATCTAGAAGATTCCATTGTAGATCAACGGGTTGCCACAGAACGCCGAGCACGATGCCCTCCAAAGCCTTACCGCAACTTGACGCTGAACTCGGCGTTCACGTCCGCAGCTTGTTGTTTGATGAGCCACCAATTGCGCTCTCCCCCACTCTGGCCAGAGCCATGGGCTTGCCTGAGGCCGTTTTCCTGCAGCAGTTGCACTACTGGCTTGCGCACAAGGCACGGGATCCACTGCGCTACCGGGACTACATCCATGATGGTCGGCTCTGGGTTAAGTGGACTCAGGAAGAGTTGATGCAGCAGGTGCCGCTCGGGCGTTCGACTGAGCCCCACAAGCGCGTCATCCGAGTGCTGAAGGAGCTGGACATCTTGCTGGTTGAACAGCACCTTCGCTCGAGCTGGAATCAGTCCAATTTCTTCTCACTCAACTATGCGGCACTAGACGCGCTGCTGGAACAGCGTCTTTCACACCAATGCAGTGCAGTGAAAAACACAAGTCCAGCTGCAGACAAAACAACCCTCGTTGAGCGCGAAAAAACCACTCCGATTGGCGCCGCACCTTCTGATCACTATTCAAAGACTACAAGCAAAGAAGACATCAAAGAGCCCCCCACCCCGGACCTAGTACTCGATGAGCTGCCCAGAGCGCTGCGCGAGGAGGTGGCGAGGCTTGTTCCTCAGGGCCCGCTTGGGCAAGACTTTGTCGACCTACTGGTCGCACGCCTGAAGCGAGACAAACAGCTCCCTGTTGAACACCAGCTTCAATACCCTCTGAGTTGGCTGAAAACGATGATGCAGAAAAGTGATCTTGATTTCACTCCTGCGAAAAAAATTTCCGCCGATAGAAAAACTCAACAGAAAACAAAACAGCAAGTTGAGATGATTATCTCAACACCAAAATCAGAAAAGGCAGCCATCAGCGAAAGACTTCGCGCGGCAATGCAGTTCATCGAAAATTCGAGCCACGAGGCCCGCGCGAAATTAATCAAAGAGCATTTCACCGCAAGCCCAGGGCGGCAGATCCGATCAAAGGTTGAAGCATCCATCATGACTGGATCGCAACCCGAAGGTCGATACGTGCAAGAACTGATTTGCAGCATCGTTGAATCAGCGCAAGGAGGTCAAAATGCATCCGATGTTTGAAATCCCCACCCCATCGGAAGCGCTTAGCCCTGATGAGTTGCATCAAATCACGGGATCAAGCAGAAAGCGCGAGCAAATAACTTGGCTCGAACTCAACGGGTGGGTTTTCGTCAAAAACAGAGCTGGTGAGCCCATTGTTGGCAGGCTTTACACCCGCTTGCGACTTTCGGGCCTTCACCCCGCGACACTCGCAGATCAAAACTCAGTGCCAAACTTTTCGTTGGTGAAGTAAATGCGACCAAAAACCACCAGCATGGACCTGCCGCCCAGAATGCTTCGGCGCAGAAAGAAATTCAAGAGCGGCAAGATTTGGGAATCCTTCTACTACAACGGTCGGGACGATGATGGCAAGCGCATTGAAATCCCATTGGGCAGCGATCTCAACGAAGCAAAACGCAAATGGGCTGAACTCGAATGCAAACCAGCGCCCACTGAGACCGGAACCCTGAATTACATTTTCAAGAAGTATGAAACCGAAGTAATTCCAACCAAAGCACCAAGAACCCAGATTGACAATCAGTGGTGCCTCAAGCAACTTAAACCTGTCTTCAGCAACACCCACATCGATTCAGTTACGCCGCAGCACATTGCCATTTACAGGGACAAAAGAACTGCAAAAGTCAGAGCCAATCGAGAAATAGCTCTGTTCAGTCACATCTTCAATCTCGCTAGAGAATGGGGCTACACAACCAAAGAGAATCCGTGCCGGGGCATACGAAAAAACAGAGAAAAGCCTCGCGATTTTTACGTTGATGCCGAGGTATGGAACGCAGTCTACAAGGTCGCACCGGTTGAATTGAAGGACGCAATGGATCTTGCGTATTTGACCGGCCAGCGACCCGCTGACGTACTGAAAATGTCACTCGTGGACATCAAAGACAATGCGCTTGAAGTCCGTCAGAACAAAACATCGAAGTACCTTCGGATATTGCTCAAAAAGGAAGACGGTACGAACACGGAGCTTGGCGATGTGATTGAGCGCATCAAGGCTCGGCCGCGCAAGGTCAAAAGCCTTCACCTGCTAGCGACACCGGCTGGGACACCCCTGAACAAGCCCACGCTGCGAATCAGATTCGACAAGGCGCGCGATGACGCTGCCACCAAAGTACTCCAAGAAGCGTCTGATGAGAGCCGAGTAGATGCCGAAGTGCTGGCCACAAGGATCCGCCAGTTCCAGTTCCGCGACATTCGCCCTAAAGCCGCCTCTGACATCGCTGACCTGGCTGCGGCATCAGCCCTACTGGGCCATACCGAGCAGGAGCTCACACGCAAGGTCTACGTTCGCAAAGGAGCCACAGTCAAACCGACCAGATGACCCTTCAAGCTGTGCCAACCGAGCCAGGGCAACAGCTCGCCACACGTTGTGTGGCGGAGACGGTGAGATTCGAACTCACGGAGGGGATAAGCCCTCGGCGGTTTTCAAGACCGCTGCCTTAAACCACTCGGCCACGTCTCCAACGACATCATTTTTCAAGGGGTTGCGGAGATGATGCGGAGATGCGGAGACGCAACCCTTTACCAATCAACCACTTAGCCATGCTTACACCGGTTTTCAAGACCGGTGCCTTAAACCGCTCGGCCACACACCCTTTGAGCCCTGCATTGTAGGGCACCCGCGGACAGCATCTCAGGCCTTGCCCGGCTTCTGTGCCTGGGGGCAATCGATCTGGATGAGCTCTCGCACCGGGCCATCGACGCGCACCGCGGTGAGCTGCCCGCCCCACACGCAGCCGGTGTCCAGGGCCATCAGGTCATCGCGGTTGATCAGGCCCAGCGTGGACCAGTGCCCGAACGCCACCGGCGTGCCGGCCGTGCGCCGCCCGGGCACCTCGAACCAGGGCATGAAGCCTTCGGGCGCGCCACCCACGGCTTCCTTGGTGGTGAACTCCATGAGGCCGTCGGCGCTGCAAAAACGCAGCCGCGTCAGGCTGTTGACCACGCAGCGCCAGCGCGCCACGCCGGTCAGACCCTCGTTCCAGCGCTCGGGTGCGTTGCCGTACATCTGCGTGAGGAACTCGCCCAACTCGGGGCTGCGCAGCATGGCCTCCACCTCACCGGCCAAGGCCACGGTTTGCGCGGCGTCCCATTGGGGCAGCACGCCGGCATGCACCATCAGCCAGCCATGCGCATGCACGGCCAGGCGCTGGTGGCGCAACCAGTTCAGCCAGTCCTCGCGGTCGGGGGCCTGCAGGATGGCGTCGAGCGTGTCGCTGCGGTGCGGCTTGCGCACACCGTGGGCCACGGCCAGCAGGTGCAAGTCGTGGTTGCCCAGCAGGCAGGTGGCCGAGGCGCCCAGGCCGCGCAGGCGACGCAGCACGCCCCGGCTGTCCGGCCCGCGGTTGACGAGGTCGCCCAGGAAATGGACGTGGTCCCGCGAGGGGGAGAAATCGAGGGTCTGCAGCAGCCGCTCCAGCGGATCGCAGCAGCCCTGCAGGTCGCCAACAAGGTAGATCATGGCAGGGATTCTGCTACGCTTGAACGATCTTGACCGACGGCCCGGCGTGCGCCCGGCGCCTTCCATGGAACTTGCGCTGCTGATTTTCCTCACCTTCCTCAATGGCTTGTTCGCCATGTCGGAGATGGCCCTGGCCTCCAGCCGCAAGGCGCGCCTGCAGGTGCTGGCAGAAACCGGTGATGCCGGCGCACTCGCCGCCATCGAGTTGCACGACAACCCCACGCAGTTCCTCTCCACGGTCCAGATCGGCATCACCTCCACCGGCGTGCTCAACGGCATCGTGGGTGACGCGGCCTTCTCCCAACCTCTGTCGCTCTGGCTGCAAGCCAACTTCGACCTGCACGACCGCGTGGCCTCGGTCAGCGCCACCGGCCTGGTGGTGCTCATCATCACCTTCGTCACCATCATTTTCGGCGAGCTGGTGCCCAAGCGCGTCGGCCAGATGTACCCCGAGCCCGTGGCGCGCCTGGTGGCCAAGCCCATGCGCCTGCTCTCCAGCATCGCCAAGCCCTTCGTGGCCATGCTGTCGGCCACCACGGTCGGCATCCTCAAGCTGCTGGGCGTGAGTGACAACGGAGGGCGCAGCGTGACGGAAGAGGAAATCGCCGCGCAGCTGGAGGAAGGCCTGGACGCCGGCGTGATCGAAGCGCACGAACACCAGATGGTGCGCAATGTGTTCCGCCTCGATGAGCGCCAGATCGGCTCGATGATGATCCCGCGCGGCGACATCGCCTGGCTGGATGCCGAGGTGAGCATGGCCGAGAACCTGGCCACCATCGCCGAGCACGGCTACTCGCGCTACCCGGTCTGCCGCGGCGGCCTGGACGATGTCATCGGCGTGATGACAGCGCAGCAGCTGCTGCACCAGCTCACCCAGCACCAGAACAACGACCTGACGCAGGGCCTGCTGCCCGCGGTTTTCGTGCCTGAGACGCTCTCGGGCATGGAGCTGCTGGAACACTTCCGCGCCTCCGATGTGCAGATGGTGTTCGTGGTCGATGAGTACGGGGAGGTGCAAGGCGTCATCACCCTGCGCGATGTGCTGGAGGCCATCACTGGCGAGTTCACGGCCTCGGAAGACTCGGACGATGCCTGGGCGATCCAGCGCGAAGATGGCTCCTGGCTGATCGACGGCCTCATCCCCGCGCCGGAGCTGAAGGACCGCCTGGAGGTCAAGACCTTGCCCGACGAGGACCGCGGCCGCTACAACACCCTGGCTGGTTTGGTCATGCTGCTGCTGGGCCGCTTGCCGCGCACCACCGACGTCGTCGAGTGGGAAGGCTGGCGCTTCGAGGTGGTGGACATGGACGGCAAGCGCATCGACAAGGTGCTCGCCAGCCGCTTGCCACAGCACTGAGCCGACGGGCCGAGGTCAGGCGCGATCACGCGATCAAGGTCAAGGTCAAGGTCAAGGTCAAGGTCAAGGTCAAGATCAAGGGCCGTCGTTGGTCGAAGCCTCGTCCCACAGGCGGCGCGTTTGCGCGCGCCAGCATCGCCCCGCCCCCCAACTGCCATCAGACTGCCACAGCCAGGCACCGCACGCGGGGGTGGCATCGACATGCACGCCCAGCGCCGCATAGCGCGCCACGACGGGGGGTGAAGGGTGCCCATAACGGTTGCGCCGCCCCGCCTGGATCACCGCTGCCTGCGCCTGCACGGCCGCCAGGAAGGCGGGTGTGGACGAGGTCCGGCTGCCGTGGTGAGGCACGACCAGCACCGTGCTGCGCAAGCGCGCGGCGCCCTCCCGCGCCAGCAGCGCCTGCTCCTGCGGGGCTTCGATGTCCCCTGTCAGCAAGAGGCTTTGGCCGCCATCCGCCTGCACACGCAACACGCACGACAAGGCGTTGGTGGGCAGGCGTTGGCGGTTCTGCAGGTCGGCCTGCGTCGGGTGCAGCACCTCGAAGCGCACGCCGTCCCAGGTCCAGGCCTGGCCGGCCGCGCAGGGCTGGTGGGGCAATGTCCAGGTGCCGCTGGGCAGACGATCCGGCTGGCGCGCCAACAGGGCGTGATCTTCGGGGAGTGAACTGCGCAGCGCGGCCACCGGCACAGCTCGCACGACCGACAGGGCGCCGCCCACGTGGTCGTTGTCCTGGTGGCTGATGAGCAAGGCGTCGAGCCGACGCACGCCCAGGGCCTGGAGCACCGGCAACACGACGCGCACGCCCATGTCCCCGCCCGCGGGCAGGCTGGCGCCGGTGTCGAACAACAGGCTGTGCTGCGCGGTGCGCACCAGGACGGCCGTGCCCTGCCCCACGTCCATCGCGACGGCGGCAAATTGGCCCGACGCCGGTTGGGGCAAGGCGCGCCAGGGCTCGGGCAAGCACAGCAGCGGCAGCAGGAAGGGCCAGGCCAGGCTGCGCCAGCGCCAGGGCCCGGGCAGTGCCAGCGCGAACGAGGCCAGCACCGCCACGATGGCCACCCACATCGGCGGGCTGGGTGCAGCCCACACCGCCAAAGGCAGGTCCGACAGCCATTGCAGCCCTTGGAATGCCAGCCCGGTGCACGCGGCGGCCACATCCCACGCTGGCGGGAACACCGTGCCGGCCAAGGCCAGCGGCGTGATGAGCGCGCCGAAGATGGGCACGGCCAGCAGGTTGGCCACCACGCTCACCAGGGAGACCTGCTGGAAGCACACCAGCGACAGCGGCATCAGCGCAAGGCTGACCAGGCGCTGGGTGCGCCACAAGGCCATGGCTTCGTCGCGCAGCCAGCGCCAGGGGCCACGTACGCCACGGAGGCTCGCGCTCTGCGCCGGGTTGCCGGCGATGGCCACTTCCAAGGAGCGCTCACCTGCCGACATCAGCACCGCCACAGCGACGAAGGACAGCCAGAACCCCGGTTGCATCAGCGCGAAGGGATCCCAGACCGTCACCAAGGTGGCGCACGACAGCCATACCAGCGGCCAGGGCCAGGCGCCTCCCAGCAGACGCAAGGCGCTCATGAGGGCCATGGTCCAGACGGTGCGCTGTGCCGGTACGCCACCGCCCGACGCAAGTGCGTACGCCGCGGCCCCCAGCACCGCCACCCACAAGGCCGCGGTGGGGGCGGGCAGCCAGTGGCAGAGTCGGCTGGAGCGCGACCACAGCCGCCGCGTCAACGCCGCGCACAGGCTGCCCAGCATCGCAACGTGCGCACCGCTGATCGACACGGCATGGGCGACGCCTGTGCGGCGGAGCACGTCCCAGTCACCTGACGCGATGGCGGCCTGGTCACCCACCGCCAGGCCGGTCAGGACGCCCGCCTCGCGCGCCGAGGGCACCCGCTGCAAGATGGCCTCGCGCACGCCTTGTCGCCAACGGTCGATGCGGTCCTGCCAGCTGGGCGCATCGCCGTCGCCTGCCGGTTGCAGGCTGTCAGCCCCGGGGCGCAATTGCCCCACCGCCCGCACACCTCGGCCAAATGCAGATCGGGTGCCAGAGTTCACGCCAGGGTTGGACAAACCGTCGGGCGCGTGAAGCCGCAGCCGCATGCGCCAGGCTTGTCCGGCCCGGGGCGTTTCGAACGCAGGCCAATCGGCATAGAGCGTGAGGTGCTCGGGCAGCCGCCAACCGGGCTCGGGCTGCACGCCCTCCCAGCGCAGCACCGCGGCATCGAGGCGCCAGCGCAGGGCCCTGCCCTCGGTGCCGGCGGGGGGCAACGGTTGCGGCAAGCCCTCCAGCTTCAGCACGGCCCACACGTCAACGCCGTTGAGGTGCGAAGGCCAGCGTTGCGCCAGCACCTGTGACGCCCGCCAGCCTGTGCTGCCCCATGCCAGCAGCGCCGCGGCCAGTGCGAACACAGGCAGCAGAACCAGGCGCCGCCAGCGCAAAGGCGCGCGCCACTCCAGCCAGACACCCGCCAACAAGCCCACCACGCCCAGCGCCACACCACCATGGAACCACGCTGCCGGCGCCAGGCGCACCGATTGCCACTGCCACGCCACGCCCAGCAACCACCCCAGACAAGCCACCACCCACAGCCAGAGCCCCAAGCCGCTGGGTGCTTGGCGCACGCGGGCCTCGGGGGGCTGCACCACCGCCATCGCCCTCGCCATGTCCCCATCCCTGCTTTGTGTTGTGGGCGCAGTGTAGGATTTCACCCTCTGGCGCACCGTGACACGCGCTCCCTCTGAAGGGGGTGCATGTCGCCAAATGCGCCCCCTGAATCGCAGCCAGATCCGCCGCTGGCCCACCGCCCCACCCCACACGCCATGTCCATCGAACAACGCCTGCAAGCCCTGGGCATCACCCTGCCCCCCGTGGCCGTGCCCGCCGCCTCTTACCTGCCTTTTGTCCGCACCGGCAAGCTGATCTTCCTGTCGGGCCACATCGCCAAGAAAGACGGCCAGGTCTGGGTGGGCCAGCTCGGCAAAACCATGACCACCGCCGAAGGCCAGCAAGCCGCACGCGCCATCGCCATCGACCTCATGGGCACCCTGGCCGTGGCAGCCGGCGGCCTGGACAAGGTCCAGCGCATCGTCAAGGTCATGAGCCTGGTCAACAGCACGCCCGACTTCACCGAGCACCACCTCGTCACCAACGGCTGCTCCGAACTGCTGGCCGAGGTGTTCGGTGACGCCGGCCGCCACGCCCGCAGCGCCTTTGGCGTCGCGCAGATCCCGCTGGGGTCTTGTGTCGAGATCGAGCTCATCGCCGAAGTGGCCTGACCATGCCGCGCCTCACCCCCCGCCTGCTGCTCACGCTCATCAGCCTGGCGTGCGCTGGCTCGGTCGGCCTGGCCTTGGTGGCGCAGCACCGCTACGGCATGGAGCCCTGCCCCTGGTGCATCCTGCAGCGCATCCTCTTCGTGCTGCTGGCCGTGCTGGGCCTGCTGGCAGCGGCCCTGCCCGGGTTGGCGCGCCGCGTGCTGGCCGGCGTGGCCCTGCTGGGCGCGTTGGGTGGCATGGCGGGGGCCCTGTGGCAGCATTTCGTGGCGGCGCAGTCGAGCTCCTGCGCGCTGACGCTGGCCGATCGCATCATCACCGCCACGGGCCTGGACGTGCGTTGGCCCGAAGCCTTCGAGGTGCGCGCCTCGTGTGCCGATGCCGCCGTGAGCGTGCTCGGCGTGCCGTTTGAGCTCTGGAGCCTGGCGCTGTTCGCCCTCACCGGCGTGATCCTGCTGGCGAATGTGCTGGCCTCGGGCCGGCGCGCCTGAGCGCACGAGCCTGGTCACGCACCCAACACCCCTTCCCACCGTGCTGGACCAAGACCCCTCAGCGCCGACAGCGCTGATCGACTTCCCCCCCACCGAAGCCGGTGGCCCACGCCAGCGCTGGCGCCTGCACCAGCCCTCGCGCTGGCTGGTCGCGCACGACCCCAGCCAGGTGCCCGGCCTGCTGGACGCCGCCCACGCCCTCAGCCGCCAGGGCCAGTGGGCCGTGGGCTGGGTGGCCTATGAAGCCGCTCCAGGCCTGGACGCCTGCCTGCCGGTCAAGGCCCTGCCACCAGGCCAGCCCTACGCGGTGTTTGCCATCTTCGATGCCGCCGAGCCCTGGGATGGCCATGCCGCCGACCACGCCTGGCACGCCGGCCCCTGGCAGGCCGCGCTGAACGACGACGCCATCACGCAGCGCATCGGGCAAGTGCGCCACTTGATCGAAGCCGGCGAGGTCTATCAGGTCAACCTGACCGACACCCTGAGCGGCCCCTTCGAAGGCGGCACGGCGGCCATCGAGCCCTGTTTCGCCGCCCTGCGCCGCAGCCAGCCTGAGGGCTACAGCCTGATGCTGGACGCGCGTGCCGCCTGCCGCGCACCGGGCGTCGTGCTGAGCGTGTCGCCCGAGCTGTTCTTCGACTGGGACGCCGGCACGGGCCAGTCACCCGATGGCGGTCGCATCACCACCCGCCCGATGAAAGGCACGGCCGCCCGCGGCCACGATGCCAGCAGCGACGCGGCCTCCGCCGCCCACCTGCTCGACAGCCCCAAGGAGCGCGCCGAGAACCTGATGATCGTGGACCTGCTGCGCAACGACCTCTCGCGCATCGCCGAAGTGGGCAGCGTCAAGGTGCCCTCGCTGTTCGACGTGCAGGCCCTGCCCACCGTCTGGCAAATGACGTCCACCATCACCGCGCAAGCCCGACGTGGCCTGCGCCTGAGCGAGGCCTTCGCCGCGCTCTTCCCCTGCGGCTCCGTCACGGGTGCGCCCAAGCGCCAGGCCATGCACCACATCGCCCGGCTGGAACACGGCCCGCGTGGCGTCTATTGCGGCGCCGTGGGCCTGATGGCACCGGGTGGCCGCGTCACCTTCAACGTGCCCATCCGCACCGTGGCGCTGCACACGCCGCCGCCGCCCGCGCCCTGGACGCTGCGCTGCGGCATCGGCAGCGGCATCACCCTGGACGCCCGCGCCGACAGCGAACTGCGCGAGTGGCGCGCCAAGCAGGCCTTCCTGCGCCGCGCCGCGCAACCCTTCCAGCTGCTCGAATCCCTGCGCCTGGCGGACGGCCACATCCCCCGCCTGGACGCCCACCTGCAGCGCCTGGCCGCATCGGCCGCGCACTTCAACTGGCCTTGGGATGCCGGCTGGGCCGAGCACGCGCGCCAGCGTCTGGCCGACACCGCCCAAGCGCACCCGCACGGCCTGTTCAAACTGCGCCTGCTGCTGGACGTGAACGGTGCCACCGAGGTGCAGGCCGCACCGCTGCCCGCCGCGTCCGAAGCGCCACTGCAGGTGGCCCTGGCCGACCGCCCCATGCCCGAGGCCGACGACTTCATCCGCCACAAAACCACCCAACGCGCGGCCTACGCTGCCTTCCCCGCACCGCCCGGCTGTTTCGACACCCTGCTGCACAACGCCCAGGGCGAACTCACCGAGTTCACCATCGGCAATGTGGCCGTGAAGCTCGATGGGCACTGGTTCACGCCGCCGCTGTCGGCCGGCCTGCTGCCCGGGGTGATGCGCGCCAGCCTGCTCGCAGAGGGTCGCCTGGCAGAGCGCCGCCTGACGCTGGACGACCTGTCCCACGCCCAAGGACTGGCCCTGCTCAACAGCGTGCGCGGCTGGGTGGACGTGTGTCTGGCCACGCCGGCCTTGCCCCCACACAGCCACGGCAGCCGCGCAGGCTGACACAATCTCGGCACACGTCAACCCCGGACCGTGCCCGCACGGCCCCACACGCGAGACACCATGCGACTCCTCCACACCATGCTGCGCGTCGGCAACCTGCAGCGCGCCATCGACTTCTACACCCAGGCCCTGGGCATGACGCTGCTGCGCACCATCGACCGCCCCGAGCAGCAATACACGCTGGCCTTCCTGGGCTACGGCCGCAACCCCGAGCACGCCGAAATCGAGCTGACCTACAACCACGGCGTCGAGGCCTACGAGTTGGGCACGGCCTACGGCCACATCGCCATCGGCGTGGACAACGCGGCGGCCGTCTGCGACGCCGTGCGCGCCAAAACTGCCACCCTGGGCGGTGCCGTCACGCGCGAAGCCGGCCCCATCAAGGGCGGCAACACCGTGATCGCTTTCATCACGGACCCGGACGGTTACAAGATCGAGCTGATCGAGCGCCCGCAGGCTGCGTCCGAACTCAACTCAACCGCGAACTGATCAGGGCTTGATCAGGGCCGGTGGGCCGCGATCTTCGGCGTGTCCACCTGCACATCGCCGCACTGGGCGCGGTGGCGCAGCGCATGGTCGATCAGCACCAGCGCCAGCATGGCCTCGGCGATCGGCGTGGCGCGGATGCCCACGCAGGGGTCGTGGCGGCCGAAGGTCTCGACCGTGGCCGGCTGGCCATTCAGGTCGATGGACTGGCGCGGCGTGCGGATCGAACTGGTCGGCTTGATGGCGATGGCCACGCGCAGGTCCTGCCCCGTGGAGATGCCCCCCAGCACACCGCCCGAGTGGTTGCTGCCGAAACCGTCCGGGAAGAGCTCGTCGCCGTGCACGGTGCCGCGCTGCGTGACGCTCTCGAAGCCCGCGCCGATCTCGACGCCCTTGACGGCGTTGATGCCCATCATGGCGTAGGCGATGTCGGCATCGAGTTTGTCGAACAGGGGCTCGCCCAGACCCACGGGCATGCCTGTGGCTTCGACGATGAGCTTGGCGCCGCAAGAGTCACCGGCCTTGCGCAGCTCGTCCATGTAGGCTTCGAGCGCGTCGATCTGGCTGACATTGGGCGCAAAAAACGGGTTGTTCGGCACGTGCTCCCAGCCCTCGAAGGCGATGGGCTGCTCGCCAAGCTGGGTCATGCAGGCGCGCACTTCGGTGCCGAACTGCTCACGCAGCCACTTCTTGGCCACGGCACCGGCGGCCACCATGGGCGCGGTCAGGCGGGCCGAGGAGCGGCCACCACCGCGCGGGTCGCGGATGCCGTACTTGTGCCAGTAGGTGTAGTCGGCGTGGCCCGGGCGGAAGGTCTGCAGGATGTTGCCGTAGTCCTTGCTGCGCTGGTCGGTGTTGCGGATCAGCAGGGCGATGGGCGCACCCGTGGTCTTGCCTTCGTAGACGCCTGACAGGATCTCGACGGCATCGGGCTCGTTGCGCTGCGTGACGTGGCGCGAGGTGCCGGGGCGACGGCGGTCCAGGTCGCCCTGGATGTCGGCCTCGGACAGGGCCATGCCCGGAGGGCAGCCGTCGATGACGCAGCCGATGGCCGGGCCGTGCGACTCGCCGAAATTGGTGACCGTGAACAAAAGACCGAAGGTGCTGCCGGGCATGGGGGCGTCCAGAAATCGCTACAAGGTTGCAGCCGCTATTGTCCCCCATCGCGCTGTGCGCGTGGCGGGGATGCGCCCCGGATGCTGCCCCGGTGCAGCCCGGATGCGAAAACGCCCGGACGAGCCGGGCGAGAGGGTGCGGGAAGAGCCGCGAGGATCAGGGATCAGGGGCGGCGGGCAGGTCGGCGCCCGATCAGGCCCGCCTGGGCCAGGCGCTCAGAGCAGCGCCTGGCGTTCACCGGCCGTGGCACCCTCTTCCACCGGCCAATCACGGATGTATGCCTTGAGCATGCGGTTTTCGAAGTCCTGTCCGTCCACCACGGCCTTGGCCACGTCGTAGAAGGAGATCACGCCCATCAGCGTGCGCTGCGTCATCACGGGCATGTAGCGCGCGTGGCGGCTGAGCATCATCCGGCGGACTTCGTCGATGTCGGTTTCGGGCGTGCAGGTCAGGGGGTGGTCGTCCATGACGGTGCGCACAGTCAGGCTGCCGAACACGCCGCTGTTGCGCACGGTCGCCTGGATGACTTCGCGGAAGGTGAGCATGCCGGCCAGGTCGCCGTGGTCCATCACCACCAGCGAGCCGATGTCGTGGTCGGCCATCGTCTTGGCAGCTTCGGCCAGCGCCTGCTCGGGATGGATGGTGTACAGGGTGCTGCCCTTGACACGCAGGATGTCGCTGACTTTCATGGGAACGGTCTCCTCGATCTGGGTGCAAGAACTACTTGCATGAACGCTGTGCACTTCAAGCCTGCGCACTTTAACGGCTTGTGGCGCGACTTGCACAACAACACGGCGGGCATCTCTGTCCCAGCTCAACAAGGGCCCTGGACAGGCAGCGGCACGCGGTCTTCATTGCGACAGACATGCGCCCACCTGAACAGGGGGTTGTCCCTGATTCGACGCATTTTTTACGACAGCGTCACCCTGCCCATCGGGCCTCAGGACATCACCTGCCGCAACGTCAGGCGGTCAAAGCCCGCCTCGCGCCAGAAGCCCTGCGTGAGGGTGTCCTGGCGCAGCAACAGGGCGTCTGCCAGAGGCGCCACCAGGGCGCGGTCGGGATCGACGAGCAGCACGAAGCGCGCACCCTGCTCGCCTTCGTCTTCCTGCAGCTGCGCCACCCAATCGAGCGCCTGGAGGGTCTCCAGCAAAGGCTCGATCTGCAGCGGGTCGGTGCGCAGCCAGCGCGCCAGGCCCACCGCCGACAGGCCCTTGCGATCGCCATGCTGCACCCCGGCAAGGGCCTTCAGCACCGCCAGCGCGAGCGAAAACCGCAGCCCCGGCGTGTCCGGCCAACGCTTGACCTGCGACAGCAGGCTGGGCGTGTAAGCCGCCACCACCGCGCCCATCAGCACGATCAGCCAGCTCAGGTAGATCCAGATCAGCAGGATGGGCACGGCCGCGAAAGCGCCGAAGATGGTGGCGTAAGCCGGCACCTGCCCGAGGTAGAACGCCAGGCCTTTCTGGGCGATCTCCAGCCCCAGGGACGCGAACAGCGCCCCGCCCCAGGCGTGCTCTCGGCGCACGAAGGTGTTGGGTACATAGCGGTACAGGGCCATGAAACCGGCCGTCTGCAGGCCGAAGGTCAACAGGCCCAGCAAGAAGCTCACGCCACCAGGCAGTTCGTCCACCAGCCCGCGCGAGGCCGACAACACGTACGAAGTGACCGACAGGCTGACGCCCAGCAGCAACGGGCCCAAGGTGAGCGCAGCCCAATAGACCAGCACACGGTGGGCGATGGGCCGCACAGAGCGCACCCGCCAGATGCCATTGAGCGTGTGATCGATGGTCAGCATCAAGGCCATGGCCGACACGCCCAAGCCCACCAGGCCCAGCGCACCCAGCTGGCTGGCCTTGGCTGCGAACTTGGTCAGCGACAGCAGCACCGGCTTGGCGATCATCTCGGGCACCATGCCCTGCAGCACCTGCTGCTCCAGCACCTTGCGAAAACGCCCGAAAACGGGGAAGGCGCTGAACAGGGCCAGCATCACGGTGAACAGCGGCACCACGGCGATGGTGGTGGTGAAGGTCAGGCTGCCCGCCGTCAGGCCGAGGCGGTCTTCGCGAAAACGCTGGCGCAGGGTGTCGTAGGTCTGGCGCCAGGGCCAGGCGCGCAGGGTGTCGGCGAGCCGCTGGGCGCGTTGTCGGGTCTGGGCCCAAAGTGTCCGGGGAGGCGTCATGCTGGCTATGATGCCAGCGGTGCGTGTGCCCACGCGCTGCAGTTCCTCCCTCTTGCCGCTCCCACCATGCCCCTGGTTCCCCTCGACGCCCCCGTCCACGACCCCATCCTGGGCGCACACCCGCCGGCCCGCCTGGCGCTCATCGGCCGGCTGCGCGCGCTCAACGTGGCCCTGGTGGTCGGCCTCATCGTCCTGGGTGTGCTCTGGGAGCTGTGGCTGGCGCCGCTGCCCGGTGGACGCGGCACCCTGGCCATCAAGGTCCTGCCGCTGGCATTCGCCGTGACGGGCATGCTCAAGCACCGCCTCTACACCTACCGCTGGATGTCGCTGCTGGTGTGGCTTTACTTCACCGAAGGCGTCGTGCGCGTGAGTGGCGATGCGGGCATGTCTCAGTGGCTGGCCGGCATCGAAGTGGCCCTGAGCACGGCGCAGTTTGTGGCCGGTGCGGTCTATGTGCGATTGCGCCTGAAGGTGCTGCCGCCCAAGGACAAAAACCAGGCCAAGGCGACGGCGTGAACGACGCGGCACAGCAGCCCATGCCCCGATGAGCCCGATGAGCGCGTCCATGCCTGACCCCGCTCCTCTGCTGAGCGCACTGAGGGAGGCCCTGGGCGATGCCGCCGTGCGCTGCCCCTCCGCCGACGAACCACTGCTCGCCCACCTCCAGGACTGGCGCCAGCGCTACCGTGGCCTGGCGCTGGCCGTGGTGTCGCCCGCCAGCACCGAGGAGGTCGCTGCGGTGGTGCGTCTGTGCGCAGCACATGGCACGGGCATCGTCCCGCAAGGCGGCAACACCAGCCTGGTGGGGGGCGCCGTGCCCGACGAAAGCGGACAGCAAATCGTGCTGAGCCTGCAGCGCCTGAACCGCGTGCTGGACATCGACCCGCTCAACCTGTCGATGACGGTGCAGGCCGGCTGCGTGCTGGCGCAGGTCCAGGATGCGGCCCGCGCCGAAGGCCTGCTCTTCCCACTCAGCCTGGCATCGGAAGGCAGCTGCACCATCGGCGGCGTGCTGGCCACCAACGCCGGTGGCACCCAGGTGCTGCGCTACGGCATGGCGCGCGAGCTGTGCCTGGGCCTGGAGGTGGTGACGGCCCAGGGCGACATCTGGCGCAAGCTCAAAGGCCTGCGCAAAGACAACAGCGGCTACGACCTGCGCGACCTCGTCATCGGCAGCGAAGGCACGCTGGGCATCGTGACAGCGGCCTGCCTCAAGCTCTACCCCCAGCCTGCCAGCCGCCTGGCAGGCTTGCTGCGCTGCCCCCACATCGATGCGGCCACCGCCTTGTTGCAGTTGGCCCGCCAGCAACTGGACGCCGAACTCACCGGCCTGGAGGCCATGGCGGCTCACCCCGTCGCCTTGACCCATCGGCATCTGCCCCAGTTGGCCGCGGTGGCTCAAGCGCTGATGCCCGCAGCGCTGGATGGCACTGCGGCCACCACCGCCCCGCCAGCCATGCTGGCCGATGCCCCCTGGCTGGTGCTGCTGGACACCGCCAGCCCGCGCCCCGAAGCGGCGCTGCGCGCCTCACTCGAAGCGCTGCTGGCCGAGGCGCTGAGCCAAGGCCTGATCGACGAAGCCCTGGTCTCGCACAACGAGGCACAGTACCGCGCCATGTGGGCATTGCGCGAAGCCATCCCCATGGCCGAAAAGCTCGCGGGGCAGATGGTCAAGCACGACATCGGCGTGCCTTCCTCCCGCATCCCGGCCTTCTTGCGTGCCACCGTGCCAGCGCTGCAGCAGGCCTTCCCGGGCTGCCAGGTCGTGTGTTTCGGGCACCTGGGCGATGGCAACCTGCACTTCAACGTCCAAGGCCCGCCGGACATGCCTGCGCCAGCCTTCCTGGCAACGCATGAGCAGGCGGTGAACGGCATCGTCTATGCGCAGGTGCAGGCCTTGGGCGGCACGATTTCGGCCGAGCATGGCATCGGGCGTCTCAAGCGCGAGGCGCTGGCCGATCACCAGGAACCGGTGGCCACCCAGTGGATGCGCGCCATCAAGGCGGCGCTGGACCCGGCCGGCACGCTGAACCCGCGGCGGCTGGTGCCCTGAACCAGGATTTCATTGCAAGGGGCCGTCCAGCCCTTTGGGCACCGGCAAGGCCAGCGTGTCGATGCCTTCTTCGCGCAACTCGGCGCGCTCCTCGGCCGTCGCCTGGCCACGGATCGCCCGTTCGGGCGCATCGCCATGGTGGATGCGCCGGGCCTCATCGGCGAAACGCTCGCCCACGTTCTCGGTCTGGCTGAGGACCTGCCGCACCACCTGCAGGTAGGCGGCTTGCAGCGCCTGACCATCGACGGCCTGCTGCGTCGGGGGCTCCATGACCGGCTCGCCAGCGCCCTTGGCGCCTGACACGTTGATCCGCGTCGCCGAGGGACGGCGCTGCACCGCGTGACTGCCACACACCGGGCAGCCCAGCAAACCGGCCTGCTGCTGGCGCAACAGTTCATCGCCAGACGCGAACCAGCCTTCGAAGGCATGGCCCTGGTCGCAATGGAGGTCCACCACCAGCATCGGCGCTCAGCCTGAAGCGGTCAAACCGCCTGCCAGTCAAGTGGCCAGACGCCCGCGCGCCATTGGCGCAACCACATCATGCCGACGATGGTCTTGGCGTCGGTCAGCAGCCCGTCGCGCATCCAGCCTTCCAGTTCCTGCTGGGTCGCGGTGAACACGTCGAGGAACTCGCCATCGTCCAGGTGGCGCTCGCCCAAGGTGAGCTCGTCAGCGAACCAGACTTCGATGCGCTCGGTGGCGTAGCCGATCACAGGGTGCATCAAGCCCGCACGCGCCCAGCGCCGGGCCACGTAGCCCGTTTCCTCGCGCAATTCGCGCTGCGCGCAGGCCAGAGCACCCTCGCCCGGGTCGAACTTCCCAGCGGGGAACTCGATCATGGTCATGCCCACCGGGTAGCGGAACTGGCGCTCCATCACCAGGCGGCCATCGGGCAACAGCGGCACCACCATCACGGCGCCAGGGTGCACCACGTACTCGCGCGAGGCCTCGCGGCCATCGGGCAGGCGCACACGGTCGTGCCTGGCGTGGAGGAAGTGGCCCCGGTACACCGTCTCGGACGAGATCAGGGTTTCGCTCAGGCCGTCACCGGTGCCATCGTTCAGCTCGGCGAGCGGCTGACCCGGGGCGGCACTTGGGCCTGGCTGGGAGGGCGTGTCGATCATGCGCGGGCCTGATGAGTGTCAGAGGCGAATCAATGCCTGCGCAGGTAGCGCCACACGAAGCCCGGAAAGGCGAGCGTGAGGAAGACACACAGCCACACGGCCACGAATTCCCAACGCAGTGGGCTGGTCTGTCCCAGGCTGCCCTCAACGGCACGGCCGAGCAAAGCCACCAGCACCGCCATCACCAGCAGCTCAAGCAAGCGCCAAGCCGTGGGCTTGGGCGTCCGGCGCGGGCCGAGCACGAACAGGCGCTCGTTCACGAAAGGCAAATTGGCCGCAACGAGCGCGGCCAGGAGCACGGTGGTGACGGCCCAGCCGGGCACCAGGCCCGTCATGCCGAACCACCGCAGCAAGCCTTGATACCGCAGCTGCGCTTGCAATTGCTGTTGCGGGTGCAGCGCATCGGCAAAGCCTCAACCCGCCAGCGACTGGGTGATGGCCTTGGCACACAGGCTCATCAAGCCGCTGGGCAGGATGCCAAGCGCGAGGACAGCCAGCGCATTGAGCGACAGCAGCAGGCGTGCACCGCTTGCATCGACCGCAGGCGCGCCCTGTGCGGGCTCGTCAAAGTACATGACCTTGACAACGCGCAGGTAGTAGAACGCACCCACCAGCGACAGCAGCACCGCCAGGATGGAGAGTTGCAGCAGCAAACCCGAGTTCGTGGTGATCAGCGCTTGCAGCACGGCCAGCTTGGCGTAGAAGCCCACCGTCGGAGGGATGCCAGCCAGCGAGAACATGAACACCGCCATGACACCGGCCAGCATCGGATTGCGCTTGGCCAGGCCCGACAGGTCAGAGATCTGCTCCGACTCGAAACCCGGGCGCGACAGCACCATGATCAAGCCGAAAGTGCCCAGCGTGGTCAGCACATAGGTCAACACGTAGAACAGCGCCGAGCCGTAGCCGTTGCCGGCCGACACGGTGTTGCCTGCCACCACCGAAGGCACGAAGCCCAGCAGCATGAAGCCCAATTGTGCGATGCCCGAGTAGGCCAGCATGCGCTTGAGGTTGGTCTGCGCGATGGCGGCCAGGTTGCCGATCGTCATCGACGCCACGGCCAGGATCATCAGCATCTGCTGCCAGTCGGTCGCCAGGTTGATCA
Organism: Aquabacterium commune; assembly: GCF_004362855.1. Taxonomy (GTDB): domain Bacteria; phylum Pseudomonadota; class Gammaproteobacteria; order Burkholderiales; family Burkholderiaceae_C; genus Aquabacterium; species Aquabacterium commune. Next base: position 163,672 of record NZ_SNXW01000004.1, on the reverse strand, counting down.
GGCCCTCCACCAGCAGGCGGATGGTGATGGCGAAAGCGGCCAGCTTGGGGGCGCCGGCAACCAACAGCGTCACAGCCGTCGGCGCGCCTTGGTACACGTCGGGCACCCACATGTGGAAGGGCACCACACCCAGCTTGAAGGCCAGGCCCGAAACGATGAACACCAGGCCGAAAGCCAGCACCTGCTTGTTGATCTGGCCGGTCAGCGTGGCCTTATAGACCTCACCGATGTCGAGCGAACCCGTGGCGCCGTACATCATCGACAGGCCATACAGCAGGAAGCCCGATGCCAGCGCGCCAAGCACAAAGTACTTCATCGCAGCTTCTGTGGACTGCGCATGGTCGCGGCGCAGGGCCACCAGGGCGTACAGCGACAACGACATCAACTCCAGGCCCAGGTAGATGCTCAGGAAGTTGTTGCCGATGATCATGATGCTGATGCCCAGCAGCGCGAACAGGCTGAGGGTGAACAGCTCACCCTTGAGCATGTCACGCGGGCCGGCGTACACCTGCGCATAGACCAAGCTGGCGGCCACGGCGAGGGTGGCGCTCAGCGCCAGCAGGTGGCCCATGGCATCGGTCACCACCATCTTCTGCATGGCATAGACCGAGCTGCCATCGTCCAGCGCACACAGGTGCAGGCCAGCGACGGCGGCCAGCGAGGCCAAGGTCAGGTAGTAGGTGGGACGGCGTTGGGGACAGGTGACGAAGAGATCGAGCAGCGCCACCAGGCAGGCCATGCCCAGCAGCACGATCTCGGGGGTCACCGCGAGCCAGTTCAGGTCAGTCATTTGCTTTCGGCCCTCAGTTCAGCTTGCTTTGTGCCACGTGCTTGAGCAGCTCGGTCACGGACACGTGCATCGCGTCGGTGAACGGCTTGGGCTGGATGCCCATCCACAGCACGGCGGCCGCCAGAACGGCCAGGATGAGGAATTCGCGGGCGTTGATGTCAGTCAGGCCACGCACGTTGTCGTTGGTCACTTCACCGAAATACACGCGCTTGTACATCCACAGCGTGTAGGCCGCACCGAAGATCAAGGCGGTGGCCGACAGCAGACCGATCAGGAAGTCGTACTCCACGGCGCCCAGGATGACCATCCACTCGCCCACGAAGCCCGCGGTGCCCGGCAGGCCGCAGTTGGCCATCGAGAACAGCAGCGCGAAGGCGGCGAACTTCGGCATGGTGTTGACCACGCCACCATAGGCCGCGATTTCACGGGAATGCACGCGGTCGTACAGCACGCCGATGCTCATGAACATCGCACCCGACACGAAGCCGTGGGAAATCATCTGAACGATGCCGCCGGCAACGCCCAGCTCGTTGAAGATGAAGAAGCCCAGGGTCACGAAACCCATGTGCGCGATGGACGAATACGCCACCAGCTTCTTCATGTCCTGCTGGACCATGGCCACCAGACCGATGTAAATCACACCGATCAGCGACAGCGTGATCACCACCGGGGCGAACTCGTGCGCGGCGTCCGGCACGATGGGCAGCACGAAGCGCAAGAAACCATAGCAACCCAGCTTCAGCATGATGGCCGCCAGCACGATGGAGCCACCCGTGGGCGCTTCCACGTGGGCGTCCGGCAGCCAGGTGTGCACCGGCCACATCGGCACCTTCACGGCGAAGGCCGCAAAGAACGCGCCGAACAGCAAGGCCTGCGGCGTGGCGGCCAGCGGCAGCTTGTGCCAGTCGAGGATCTGGAAGGAGCCGCCCGACTTGTAGTACAGGAAGATCAGCGCGATGAGCATCAGCAGCGAGCCCAGCAGCGTGTACAAGAAGAACTTGAACGCGGCATAGACGCGGCGCGGGCCACCCCACACGCCGATGATGATGTACATCGGGATCAGCGTGGCTTCGAAGAACACGTAGAACAGCAGGCCGTCCAGCGCCGAGAACACACCGACCGTCAGACCGGACAGGATCAGGAAAGCGCCGTAATACTGGTGCGGCCGGTCTTCGATGACCTCCCAACCGGCCAGCACGACGATGATCGTGATGAAAGCGGTCAAGGGCACGAACCACATCGAGATGCCATCGACACCCAGGTGGTAGAAGACATTGAAGCGCTCGATCCAGGACGCCTTCTCGACGAACTGCATCGCGGCGGTGCTGTTGTCAAAGCCGGTCATCACCGGGATGGTGACGAGGAAGCCGATGACCGCACCGATCAGGGCGATCCAGCGGGCCGCGCCGGCATTTTCCTGACGACCCACGGCCAGCAGGAGGACACCGAAGGCCACGGGCAGCCAGATGGCCAGGGAGAGGATGGAAGACATGGTTTGCATGGGCTGATCCTCGCGCTCAAGGGTGCATGAACACGAACCACGTCATGAGGGCGAACACCCCCAGGATCATGACCAGCGCGTAGTGGTAGAGGTAACCCGTCTGGAACAGGCGCGTGAGCGAACCGATCAGGCCGACCAGCTTGGCGGAGCCGTTGACCAGCAGGCCGTCGATGATGCCGACATCGCCGACCTTCCACAGGCCGCGCCCCAGCAGGCGCGCGCCGGCAGCGAGGATGTGCTCGTTGAACCAGTCGAGGAAATACTTGTTCTCGCCGATCACGATCAGCGGACGCAGCACACGGGCGAACATCGCGGGGATCTGCGGTGCGACCATGTAGAACACATAGGCCGTGACCACACCACCCAGCGCCAGCCAGAACGGCAGCGTGCTGAAACCGTGCAAGGCCATGGCGGTGGCACCGTGGAAATGGTGCGCGAGTTCGGCCATGGCCGGGTGCTTGGCCGCGTCCACCACGATGGCGCCCTTGAAGAAGTCGCCGAACAGCATGGGCTCGATCGCCAGGAAACCAATCACCACCGACGGGATGGCCAGCAGCAACAGCGGCGCGGTCACCACCCACGGCGATTCGTGCGGGGTGTGATCGTGACCATGCCCGTGGTCGTCATGACCATGGTCGTCGTCGTGGTGGTCGTGCTCGCCCGGGAAGGGCTTGTGGTGGAAGTTTTCCTTGCCGTGGAAGACCAGGAAGTACATCCGGAAGCTGTAGAAAGCGGTGATGAACACGCCCGCGGTCACGGCGAACACCGCGAAGCTGGCAGCCGGCAAGTGGCTGGCGTGCGCGGCCTCGATGATCGAGTCCTTCGAGTAGAAGCCCGCGAAGAACGGCGTGCCGATCAGGGCCAGCGAGCCGATCAGGGACGTGATCCAGGTGATGGGCATGTGCTTGCGCAGGCCGCCCATGTTGCGGATGTCCTGGTCGTGGTGCATGCCCATGATCACGGAGCCCGCGCCGAGGAACAGCAAGGCCTTGAAGAAGGCGTGCGTCATCAGGTGGAACACCGCCACGTTGTAGGCCGACAGGCCCAGGGCCACGGTCATGTAACCCAGCTGCGACAGCGTGGAGTAAGCCACCACGCGCTTGATGTCGTTCTGGATGATGCCCAGAAAGCCCATGAACAAGGCCGTGATCGAGCCAATCACCAGGATGAAGTTCAGTGCCGCATCCGACAACTCGAACAGCGGCGACATGCGCGTGACCATGAAGATGCCGGCCGTCACCATGGTGGCAGCGTGGATCAGCGCGGAAATCGGGGTTGGGCCTTCCATCGAGTCAGGCAGCCAGACGTGCAGCGGGAACTGCGCCGACTTGCCCATCGCGCCGATGAACAGGCAGATGCAGATCACGGTGATCAGCGACCAATCGGTCTTGGGCAGCGTCAGCGCCGTCAGCTCGTTGGCCTTGGCGAACAGCTCGTTGTAGTTCAGCGTGCCGGTGAAAGCCAGCAGCAGGCCGATGCCCAGGATGAAGCCGAAGTCGCCCACGCGGTTGACCAGGAAGGCCTTCATGTTGGCGAAGATGGCCGTGGGCTTCTTGAACCAGAAACCGATCAGCAGGTAGGACACCAGGCCCACCGCTTCCCAGCCGAAGAACAGCTGCAGCAGGTTGTTGCTCATCACCAGCATGAGCATGGAGAAAGTGAACAGCGAGATGTAACTGAAGAAGCGCTGGTAGCCGTCGTCCTCTTCCATGTAGCCGATGGTGTAGATGTGCACCATCAGCGACACGAAGGTGACCACGCACATCATCATGGCGGTCAGGCCATCGACGAGGAAGCCGACTTCCATCTTCAGCGAGCCCAGCGTCATCCACTCGTAAACGGTGGCATTGAAGTGCGCACCGTCCACGGCCACGGCCTTGAGCGTCATGGCCGAGATGATGAACGACACCAGCACGCCCAGGATGGTCAGGACGTGCGAGGCACGGCGACCGATGGACCGCCCCAGCAGGCCTGCGGCGATCGAGCCGACCAGCGGCGCCAGGGGCACCGCCAGCAGCGAATTGAGAGAAAGTTCTGACATGGTTGTATCTCTCCCGGTCAGCCCTTGAGGCTGTCCAGCTCGTCCACGTTGATCGAGGAGCGGTTGCGGAACAGGACCACCAGGATGGCGAGACCGATGGCCGACTCGGCGGCCGCGACGGTCAGAATGAAGAACACGAAGACCTGCCCGTCCATGTCGCCCAGGTAATGGGAAAACGCGACGAAGTTCATGTTCACGGCCAGCAGCATCAGCTCGATGGCCATGAGCAGCACGATGAGGTTCTTGCGGTTGAGGAAGATCCCGATCACCGACATGGCGAACAGGATGGCGCCCAGCGACAGGAAATGCCCAAGGGTGATCGACGTCATGCTTGGCCTCCGGTCTGGGTGTCGGCTGCGGGTGCGGCAGGTGCTTCCACCTGGGCCGCCATCTTGACCACGCGCAGGCGGTCGCCCTTCTTCACGCGGACCTGTTCACCCACGTTCTGCGCGCGGGAGTCCTTGCGCTTGCGCAGCGTCAGCGCGATGGCGGCGATGATGCCCACCAGCAGGATGACGGCCGCGATCTGCACCGGGTACAGGTAGTGGGTGTAGAGCTCCACGCCCAGCGCCTTGGTGTTGGGCAGCTTGGCCACATCGGGTGGCATGGCCTTGGCGGTGGGCAGGTCGAAGCCGCGCGTCAGCACGAAAGACATCTCCACTGCGATGACGGCACCGATGCCGCCAGCGAGGGGGAAGTGCTTCCAGAAGCCCTGGCGCAGCGAGTCGATGTTGATGTCCAGCATCATCACCACGAACAGGAAGAGCACCATCACCGCACCCACGTACACGAGGATGAGGGCGATGGCCAGGAATTCGGCCTGCAGCAGCATCCAGACGCAGGAGGCGCTGGCAAAGGCCAGCACGAGGTGCAGGGCGGCGGTCACCGGGCTCCTGGCGGTGATCACGCGGAAGCCCGCATAGACCAGCACGAAGGCGAAGGTGTAGAAAAGTAGGCTGAGGGTGTCCATACGTCGGTCAGCGATATTTCGCGTCCGCCTCCTTGTTGGCTGCGATGTCTTTTTCGTAGCGATCGCCGACGGCCAGGAGCATGTCCTTGGTGAAGTACAGATCGCCACGCTTTTCACCGTGGTACTCGAAGATGTGGGTCTCGACGATGGAGTCCACCGGGCAGCTTTCCTCGCAGAAGCCGCAGAAGATGCACTTGGTCAGGTCGATGTCGTAGCGCGTGGTGCGGCGGCTGCCGTCGTCGCGCACGTCGGACTCGATCGTGATGGCCATCGCCGGGCAAACCGCTTCGCACAGCTTGCAGGCGATGCAGCGCTCTTCGCCGTTTTCATAACGGCGCAAGGCGTGCAGGCCGCGGAAGCGGGGCGACATCGGGGTCTTCTCTTCCGGGAACTGCACAGTGATGTGCGGCTTGAGGAAGTGGCGGCCGGTCAGGGCCATGCCTTTGAAGAGCTCCAGCATGAAGAAGCTGGAGACGATTTCCTTGAAGGACGTGCTCATGGTCGTGTCCTCTTATTTCCAGATGTTCCACGGAGACATGATCCACACGCCCACGACGATCAACCAGACCAGGGTGATGGGGATGAAGATCTTCCAGCCCAGACGCATGATCTGGTCATAACGGAAGCGAGGGAAGGAAGCCCGCACCCACAGGAACAGGGTGACGATGATGAAGGCCTTCAGACCCAGCCAGATCCAGCCCGGGATGAAACCGAGGAAGTCAACCGGTGGCAACCAGCCGCCAAAGAACATGATGGCCGCCAAGGTGGACACCAGGATCATGTTGGCGTATTCGGCCAGGAAGAACATGGCGAAGGCCATGCCCGAGTACTCGATCATGTGGCCGGCCACGATTTCCGACTCGCCTTCGACCACGTCAAAGGGGTGGCGGTTGGTTTCGGCCAGGCCAGAGATGAAATAGACCACCGTGATCGGCAGCAACGGCAGCCAGTTCCACGACAGGAAGCTCAGGCCCATGCTGGCGAACTCGCCCTTGCCCTGGCTCATCACGATGTCGGTCATGTTCAGCGAGCCCGAGGTCATCAGCACGATGACCAGGCAGAAGCCCATGGCGATTTCGTAGGAGACCATCTGGGCCGATGCACGCAGCGCGCCCAGGAAGGCGTACTTGGAGTTCGATGCCCAGCCGGCGATGATCACGCCATAGACCTCCAGCGAAGTGATCGCCATCAGGAACAGCAGGCCGGCGTTGACGTTGGCCAGCGCGACTTCCGGGCCGAAGGGGATCACGGCCCAGGCGGCCAGGGCCGGCATGATGGTCATGATGGGGCCGAGGAAGAACAGGCCCTTGTTGGCCGCCGACGGCACGATGATCTCTTTGAAGATCAGCTTGACGGCATCGGCGATGGGCTGCAACAAGCCCTTGGGGCCAGTGCGGTTCGGGCCCGGACGGATCTGGGACCAGGCAATCGCCTTGCGCTCCCACAGCGTCAGGTAGGCCACGCAGCCCAGCAGGGGCAGCAGCAGGGCCACGATCTTGATCAGCGACCAGACCACGGGCCAGGCTCCGCCGAGGCTGGCCGCGCCAGCGTTGTACAGGGTGTCAATCATTGGTGCTCTCCCCTACCCTTCAGGCTTTTTCGACACGGACCGTGCCGAAGGAAGCGCCCAGCGTTGCTGTGTCGGCGTGGCCTGCTGGCACACGCACGACGTTGGCCGGCAAGCCAGCGTCCAGCACAGCGGGCAGCACGGCGCTCACCACACCGCTCGGACCGTCCTGCGACACCTTGACCTGAGCGCCTTCGGCCAGACCCAGTTCGGCCCACAGGGCTTGCGGCAGGCTGGCCACCGGTGCGCGACCGTCGGTCGTGGCTTGCAGCGAGGGCGAGCGACGCACCAGGGCGTCGGCGCTGTAGATGGGCAGATCGGCCAGGCGCTCCAGCGAACCGTTGCCACCCGCGATGGCGATGGGCGCCGAGGTGGCGTTGTTCAGCTTGGCAGGCAAGGCAGCCAGGTCACCCAGGGCCGCGACCTTGACCTCTTCCGAGGTCTCGAAGCCGAAGCCTTGCAGGCCCAGCATCGTGCCCAGCACGCGCAGCACCTTCCAGGCGGGGCGGGCTTCGCCTGCGGGCTTGACCACACCGTGGAAGCTCTGCACGCGGCCTTCGGCGTTGACGAAGGTGCCGGAGGTTTCAGAAAACGGCGCGATCGGCAGGATCACGTCGGCGTAGTCGGTGGCCGACGTCTTGAACGACGACAGCGACACGACCATCTCGGCGCTCTGAGCCGCGGCCAGGGCGGCAGCCGGATTGGCGGTGTCGAACTCGGGCTCGACGCCCAGCAGCACCAGGGCCTTCAGCGCCTTGCCGGCCAGCATCTGGCCAGCGTTCAGGCCGCCTTGTTGCGGCTGCGCACCCACCAGTTGTGCGCCGACCGTGTTGGCCGACTCGGACAGGAAGCCCAGCTTGGCGCCGGTCTTCTCGGCGATCCACTGGCCCAGAGCCTGCAGCGTCGCGGCTTGCGGGTGCTGCGCGGCGGCGTTGCCCAGCAGCACGGCCTTGTTCTGGCCCGACAGCAGCGAGGCCGCGATGGCCTTGGCCGGCTCGGTGGCCGTGCCGTTGCAAGGGATGTCGATGTTGAGCTGGTTGGCGATCGCCACGGCCACATCGCCCAGAGCCTGCGCCCAGGCGCTCGGGGCCACGGTGACGCGCTGCTTGAGCGTGATCAGCCAGTCGTCGTGGGCGCCGCCGATCGCGGAAAGCTGCGCACCGCGCTTGGCCGCCTGGCGCAGGCGCGAGGCGAACAAAGGGTGGTCCTTGCGCAGGAAGGAGCCCACCACCAGGGCGCGGTCCAGCGTGCCCAGCTCGGCCACAGGCAAGCCCAGCCAGCGGGCGCCGGCACCGTGGGTGAACTCGGCGTTGCGCAGGCGGGTGTCGATGTTGTCGGAACCCAGGCCGCGCACCAGCTGGCCCAGCAGGAACAGCTCTTCGACGGTGCTGTGCTCGGTGGCCAGCGCACCGATGGCGGCAGCGCCATGCTCGGTCTTCACACCCTTGAGTCCGTTGGCCACGTATTCCAGGGCGGTGGTCCAGTCCACTTCACGCCACTGACCGCCCTGCTTGATCATGGGCTGGGTCAGGCGCTGTTCGCTGTGCAGGGCTTCGTAGCTGAAGCGGTCGCGGTCGGCGATCCAGCATTCGTTGACGTCTTCGTTCTCCAGCGGCACGACGCGCAGCACCTTCCCATTCTTGACCTGAACGATCAGGTTGGCACCGGTCGAGTCATGCGGCGAAACGCTCTTGCGGCGCGACAGCTCCCAGGTGCGGGCGCTGTAACGGAAGGGCTTGCTGGTCAGGGCACCGACGGGGCAGATGTCGATCATGTTGCCCGACAGTTCGGAGTCCACCGAACGGCCCACGAAGGTGGCGATCTCGGAGTGCTCGCCGCGGTGCTGCATGCCCAGTTCCATCACGCCGGCCACTTCCTGGCCGAAGCGCACGCAGCGGGTGCACTGGATGCAACGGCTCATCTCTTCCATCGAGATCAGCGGGCCGATGTCCTTGGGGAAGACCACGCGCTTTTCTTCCTGGTAGCGGGAAGCAGAGCCACCGTAGCCCACGGCCAGATCCTGCAGCTGGCATTCACCGCCCTGGTCGCAGATCGGGCAATCCAGCGGGTGGTTGATGAGCAGGAACTCCATCACGCTCTTCTGCGCTTTGATGGCCTTGTCGCTCTTGGTGCGGATGATCATGCCCTGGGTCACCGGGGTGGCGCAGGCCGGCATGGGCTTGGGCGCCTTCTCGATGTCCACCAGGCACATGCGGCAGTTGGCTGCGATCGACAGTTTCCTGTGATAGCAGAAGTGCGGGATGTAAGTGCCGTTTTCTTCGGCCGCACGGATGACCATGCTGCCTTCTTGGGCCTGGACCTTGCGGCCGTCGATTTCGATTTCAACCATGTCTTTGCCCAGTTCAGATGTAGGCCGGGACCACGCAGGTCTTGTGCTCGATGTGGTGCACGAACTCGTCGCGGTAGTGCTTGATGAAAGCACGCACCGGCATGGCCGCCGCATCGCCCAGCGCACAGATCGTGCGGCCCTGGATGTTCTCGGCGACGTTGTCCAGCATCTCGATGTCTTCAGGACGACCGTGGCCGTTCTCGATGCGGTCCACCATGCGCCACAGCCAGCCCGTGCCTTCGCGGCAAGGCGTGCACTGGCCACAGGATTCGTGCATGTAGAAGTAGCTCAGGCGCTGCAGGCTCTTGACCATGCAGCGGGTCTCGTCCATCACGATGACGGCGCCCGAACCCAGCATGGAGCCGGCCTTGGCGATCGAGTCATAGTCCATCGTGCACGCCATCATGGTGTCCGCGGGGATCACGGGCGACGAGGAACCACCCGGGATCACGGCCTTGAGCTTCTTGCCACCGCGCACGCCGCCTGCGAGCTCCAGCAGCGTGGCAAACGGGGTGCCCATCGGGATCTCGTAGTTGCCCGGACGCTCGACGTCACCGCTGATGGTGAACAGCTTGGTGCCGCCGTTGTTGGGCTTGCCAGCCGCCAGGAAGGCTTCACCGCCGTTGCGTATGATCCAGGGAACAGCCGCGAAGGTTTCTGTGTTGTTGATCGTGGTGGGCTTGCCGTACAGACCGAAGCTGGCCGGGAAAGGCGGCTTGAAGCGGGGTTGGCCCTTCTTGCCTTCCAGGGACTCCAGCAACGCGGTTTCTTCGCCGCAGATGTAGGCGCCGAAACCGTGGAAAGCATGCAGCTGGAAGCTGAAGTTGCTGCCCATGATGTGGTCGCCGAGGTAGCCGGCGGCACGGGCCTCGTCCAGGGCGGCCTCGAAGCGCTCGTAGGCTTCGAAGATTTCACCGTGGATGTAGTTGTAGCCCACGGTGATGCCCATGGCGTAGGCAGCAATGGCCATGCCTTCGATCACGGTGTGCGGGTTGAATCGCAGGATCTCGCGGTCCTTCGCGGTGCCCGGCTCGCCCTCGTCGGAATTGCACACCAGGTACTTTTGACCCGGGAAAGCGCGGGGCATGAAGCTCCACTTCAAGCCGGTGGGGAAGCCCGCGCCGCCACGGCCGCGCAGGGCCGAAGCCTTGACCTCGGCGATGACCTGGTCCTGGCTCATGCCCTCGCCACCGTCCCTGCCCAGGATCTTGCGCAGGGCCGCATAGCCACCGCGGGCTTCGTAGTCTTTCAGGCCCCAGTTGTTGCCGTCGATGCCGGCGTAAATCTGCGGGTTGATGTGGCGGCCGTGGAAAACGGTTTCCTTGCCGGTCGCCTGGAATTGGGAGAGGTCGAGCATCTGATTCACCTCACTTGGCCTGGGCCTTGAGGACATCGACCAGCTTGTCCAGCTTGTCGTTGCCCATGAAGCTGACCATCTGGCGGTCATTGACCAGCATCACGGGTGCGTCGGCGCAGGCGCCCAGGCACTCGCAGGGCTGCACCGTGAACAGGCCGTCGGCCGTGGTGCCACCGGCTTCCACACCCAGCTTGTCGCACAGGTACTGCAGGGCCTTCTGGCCATCGCGCAACTGGCAAGGCAGGTTGGTGCACACGTTCAACTTGAACTGGCCCACCGGCTGCTGGTTGTACATGTTGTAGAAGGTGGTGACTTCGTGCACGGCCATGGGGGCCACGCCGATGTGTTCGGCCACTTCCTGCTCGCTCTCCGGCGAGACCCAGCCACGCTCCTGCTGGACGATGGACAGGCAGGCCATCACGGCCGAGATGCGCTGGTCGGCCGGGTACTTGGCGATTTCGCGGTCGAAGCGGGCTTTGGTTTGTTCGCTCAACATGGTGTGTGCTGCTCGTTCGGTGTTCGCTCTGCGGTCGGTCAGCGGTCGATCTCACCGAACACGATGTCCATCGTGCCGATGATGGCCACGGCGTCGGCAATCATGTGGCCCTTGGACATCTCGTCCAGGGCGGCCAGGTGCGGGAAACCGGGGGCGCGGATCTTCAGGCGGTAAGGCTTGTTGGCGCCGTCCGACACGATGTAGGTGCCGAACTCGCCCTTGGGGTGCTCGACGGCGGCATAGGCCTCGCCCTCGGGCACGTGGAAGCCTTCGGTGAAGAGCTTGAAGTGGTGGATCAGCTCTTCCATCGAGGTCTTCATCTCGACGCGCGAAGGCGGCGCCACCTTGTGGTTGTCCGTGATGACCGGACCCGGGTTGGCGCGCAGCCAGTCCACGCACTGCTTGATGATGCGGTTGGACTGACGCAGTTCCTCGACGCGGACCACATAGCGATCGTAGCAGTCGCCGTTGGTGCCCACGGGGATGTCGAAATCCAGTTGGTCATACACATCGTAGGGCTGATGCTTGCGCAGGTCCCAGACGATGCCCGAGCCGCGCAGCATGGCGCCGGTCAGGCCCATCTGCAGGGCGCGCTCAGGCGTCACCACGCCGATGCCCACCGTGCGCTGCTTCCAGATGCGGTTGTCGGTCAGCAGGGTTTCGTACTCGTCCACCAGCTTGGGGAAGCGTTGGGTGAAGTCGTCGATGAAGTCCAGCATCGAGCCTTGACGGTTCTCGTTCATGCGAGCGATCGTCTTGGCGTTCTTGATCTTGCTGGCCTTGTACTGCGGCATGGTGTCCGGCAGGTCGCGGTAAACGCCGCCCGGACGGAAGTAGGCCGCGTGCATGCGGGCACCCGACACGGCTTCGTAGAGGTCGAAGAGGTCTTCGCGCTCGCGGAAGCAGTAGATCAGGATGTTCATGGCGCCGCAGTCGAAACCGTGGCAGCCCAACCAGAGCAGGTGGTTCAGCACGCGCGTGATTTCCGCGAACATGACGCGGATGTACTGCGCACGCACCGGCACGTCGATGCCGAGCATCTTCTCGATGGTCAGGCAGTAGGCGTGCTCGTTGCACATCATCGAGACGTAGTCCAGGCGGTCCATGTAGGGCAGCGACTGGATGTAGGTCTTGGACTCGGCCAGCTTTTCGGTGGCACGGTGCAGCAGGCCGATGTGGGGGTCGGCGCGCTGGATGACTTCGCCATCCAGCTCCAGCACCAGGCGCAGCACGCCGTGGGCAGCCGGGTGCTGCGGACCGAAGTTCAGGGTGTAGTTCTTGATGTCAGCCATGGTTCATCCTTCCCGCGTCGCTCAGTGGAGACCACCATAGTTGTCTTCGCGGATGATGCGCGGCGTGATCTCGCGCGGCTCGATGGAAACCGGTTGGTAGATGACGCGCTTTTGCTCAGCGTCGTAGCGCATCTCGACGTGGCCGGAGACCGGGAAATCCTTGCGGAAGGGGTGGCCGATGAAGCCGTAGTCGGTCAGGATGCGGCGCAGGTCTTCGTGGCCATCGAACACGATGCCGAACAGGTCGAAGGCTTCGCGCTCGAACCAGTTGGCGCTGTTCCAGATCGGATTGACCGAAGCCACCACCGGGAAGTCGTCATCGGTGGCGAACACCTTCAGGCGCACACGCCAGTTCAGGCTGACCGACAGCAGGTGGCTGACCACGCAAAAGCGCGGGCCTTCCGAGTAGATGTTCTCGGCGCCGTCCTTGTAGGTGGAGTAATCCATGCCGCACAGGTCGATCAGCTGCTCGAACTTCAACGAGGCGTCGTCGCGCAGTGTGCGCGCAACGCCTTCGTAGTCGGCGGCCGACACGGTGATGGTGAGTTCACCGCGGTCAACGACCAGGCGCTTGATCTTGTCGCCCAGGACGGTTTCCAGGGCGGCTTGCAGGGTGGCGAGTTTTTGGCTCATGCGCGTGCTTCCCGTTCAGCGGGCGATGGTGTTTTCGCGGCGGATCTTGGCCTGCAGCTGCAGGATGCCGTAGAGCAGCGCCTCGGCCGTCGGCGGGCAGCCGGGCACATAGACGTCCACCGGCACGATGCGGTCACAACCACGCACCACCGAGTAGCTGTAGTGGTAGTAGCCACCACCGTTGGCGCAAGAACCCATGGACAGCACCCAGCGAGGCTCGGCCATCTGGTCATAGACCTTGCGCAGCGCCGGCGCCATCTTGTTGCACAGCGTGCCCGCCACGATCATCAGGTCTGACTGGCGCGGGCTCGGACGGAACAGCATGCCGAAACGGTCGATGTCGTAGCGCGCGGCACCCGCGTGCATCATCTCGACGGCGCAGCAGGCCAGACCGAAGGTCATGGGCCACAGCGAACCGGTTTTCGACCAGTTGATCAGGGTGTCGGCGGAGGTGGTGATGAAGCCTTCCTTGAAGACGCCTTCGATGCCCATGTGATTTACCTCTTCAGATTCCGGTGGTGTGTGCAGCTGCGCGGAAGGAAATCACTCCCAGTCCAGCGCGCCCTTCTTCCATTCGTAGGCAAAGCCGACGACCAGAATGCCCAGGAACAACATGATGGCCAGGAAGCCGGGCATGCCCACTTCCCGGAGCGACACCGCCCACGGGAACAGGAATGCGATTTCCAGGTCAAACAAGATGAACAGGATGGCCACCAGGTAGTAGCGCACGTCGAACTTCATGCGGGCATCTTCGAACGCTTCGAAGCCGCACTCATAAGGGGAATTCTTGGCCTCGTCAGGGCGACGGGGGCCGAGCAGGAAGCCCAGCAACTGCGGCGCGACGCCGACACCGACGCCCACCAGGATGAACAGGATGACGGGGAGGTATTGCTCGATGTTCATGACCGCTGGCTTTCAGGTTGAACGCAATGAAGACTGGCGCGAAGTTGGCGCGATTGGATCACACCGACAAAACAAAAGGCGCGCCCGGCATGTTGTCCTTCAGGTTTGACCCCGACATGACATCATCCACAGCGCGCCCACCCGAGTGCTTGAACCCCGCGGCAGCATCCCCACATGGAGAGCTGACACATGCCCCTGGATCAGCTTCTCGGTGACAGGCAATGCTGATCATGAGGGGGCACAAGACTCGTTCGTATCTTTCTGGTGCCGACGGCGAGACTCGAACTCGCACAGCTTTCGCCACTACCCCCTCAAGATAGCGTGTCTACCAATTTCACCACGTCGGCGGGAGAGAATCTGTGCGCCTGACCTTGTGGGTGCAGCGCCGCAGATCTGAATTTCGGCTGGCGTGAGGCTTGCTCACCGAAGACTCAGATTCTAAACCGAAAAACGGGCTTCACGAAGCTGACACAGCCATCACTTGCAGCGTTTGTGCAGTGTTGCGGCATCGCAGCATCATGAGGCCCGAGCCCCGATCACTTTGTCGGGATCAGGGCAGCGCCAGAAGCGGCCGGCAGCACAGCAGAAGCCGGAACCGCACCCGCCGAAGCGGCCGCAGCAGCGCTGGCCGCCTGCTCCAGCAGCGAAGGCTGCTCGGCCGTCGCGGCACCGCGGTTGTTGCCGAAGTAGGCCAGCCCCAGGGTGCTGGCGAAGAACACCGTGGCCGCCACCGCCGTGGAGCGCGACAGGAAATTCGCACTGCCCGTGGCACCGAACAGGCTGCCCGAGGCACCGCTGCCAAACGACGCGCCCATGTCGGCCCCCTTGCCGTGCTGAACCAGAACCAGGCCGATCATGGCCAGGGCGGACAGCACCTGCAGCAGCAGGACCACCGTCATCAATGCTTGCATGAACTCAACTCCTCAATCTTGTCTGGGATGGCTGCGCCCGTTGCGGCTCAAGCCGCGCGGGCGATGGCCGCGAAATCAGCCGCCTTGAGCGCAGCACCACCGATCAGGCCGCCGTCGATGTCGGGCTGGGCGAACAGCACCTGGGCGTTGTCGGGCTTGACGCTGCCGCCGTACAGCAGCGGCACCTTGGCCGCGTCTGGCTGGGCCGACGTCAGGCGTGCGCGCAGGAAGGCGTGCACGGCCTGGGCCTGCTCGGGGCTGGCGGTCTTGCCGGTGCCGATGGCCCACACGGGCTCATACGCCACCACCGCCTTGGCCACATCGGCACCCAGGGTGGCGATGACGGCGTCCAGCTGGCGACCCACAACGACTTCGGTCTGGCCGGACTCACGCTCGGCCAGGGTTTCGCCCACGCAGACGATGGGCACCAGGCCGTGCGCCAGCGCTGCCTTGGCCTTGTCGGCGACCAGTTGGTCGGACTCGGCGTGGTAGCTGCGGCGCTCGGAGTGGCCCACGATGGCGTAGGTCGCACCGAACTCGCGGACCATGGGGCCCGCGACCTCGCCCGTGAAAGCGCCTTGCGCCTGCACCGAGACGTCCTGCACGCCGACCGCGATGGCCGAGCCCTGCAGGGCCGCAGCGACATCGGCCAGGAACACGGCAGGCGGGCAGACCGCCACATCGGCGCGGGGCGCCGTGGTGCTCAGGTCAGCCGCCAGCAGCCCCTGAATCAGCTCCGCATTGGACGCACGGCTGCCGTGCATCTTCCAGTTGCCAACAACCAGCTTTTTCATGGCGCTCACTGCTGTTGTTGCTCTTGGCCCTGACCCTGGCCCTGGCCTTCCGAGCCGGCGTCCTGAGGCGCTTGATCGGCGCGCGGGGCGCGGTCACGGCGCTCGCCGCGGTCACCACCGCGGTCGCCACGGCCACCGCGATCACCACGGTCGCCACGGTCACCGCGAGGGCCACGGTCTTCGCGCTCGGGCATGCCTTCAGGGCGCTCCATCAGGGCCTTCATGGACAGCTTGACGCGGCCCTTCTCGTCCGTCTCGAGGACCTTGACCTTGACGATCTGGCCTTCCTTCAGGTAGTCGGCGACGTTCTCGACGCGCTCGTGGGCGATCTGGCTGATGTGCAGCAGGCCGTCCTTGCCGGGCAGCAGGTTCACCAGGGCACCGAAGTCGAACAGCTTGGTGACGGCGCCTTCGTAGGTGGCGCCGATTTCCACTTCAGCGGTGATCTCGTTGATGCGCTTGATGGCGAATTCGGCCTTGGCGCCATCGGTCGAAGCGATGGTGATGACACCGTCTTCGGCGATGTTGATCTGGCAGCCGGTCTCTTCGCACAGGCCGCGGATGGTGGCGCCGCCCTTGCCGATCACGTCACGGATCTTTTCCGGGTTGATCTTCAGGGTGTACAGGCGAGGCGCGAACTCGGAGACTTCCGTGTTGGCGCCGGACATGGCTTCGACCATCTTGCCCAGGATGTGCAGTCGGGCTTCCTTGGCTTGCGCCAGCGCCACTTGCATGATTTCCTTGGTGATGCCCTGGATCTTGATGTCCATCTGCAGGGCGGTGATGCCGCCCGTGGTGCCGGCCACCTTGAAGTCCATGTCGCCCAGGTGATCTTCGTCACCCAGGATGTCGGTCAGCACAGCGAACTTGTTGCCTTCCTTGATCAGGCCCATGGCGATGCCGGCCACGTGGGCCTTCATCGGCACGCCCGCGTCCATCATGGCCAGGCAGCCACCGCAGACCGAAGCCATCGACGAGGAGCCGTTGGACTCGGTGATTTCCGACACGACGCGCACGGTGTAAGCAAAGTCTTCCTTGGCGGGCAGCAGCGGCACCAGCGAGCGCTTGGCCAGGCGGCCGTGGCCGATTTCGCGGCGCTTGGGCGTGCCCACGCGACCGGTTTCGCCGGTGGCGAACGGAGGCATGTTGTAGTGGAACAGGAAGGTGTCGCGGTAGTCGCCGGTCAGGGCGTCGATGCGCTGCGAGTCCTGCTCGGTGCCCAGGGTGGCCACGACCAGGGCCTGGGTTTCACCACGGGTGAACAGGGCCGAGCCGTGCACGCGCGGCAGCACGCCAGTGCGGATCTCGATGGGGCGCACGGTGCGGGTGTCGCGGCCGTCGATGCGGGGCTCACCGGCCAGGATCTGGCTGCGCACGATCTTGGCTTCGATGTCGAACATCAGGCTTTCGACCTTGACGGCGTCGAAGGCGATGCCTTCGGCGGCCAGGGCGCCCTTGACTTCGGCATACGCAGCGCGGCAAGCCTGGGTGCGGGCCTGCTTGGAGCGGATCTGGTAGGCGGCGCGCAGCTTCTCTTCGGCCAGGCCGTTGACCTTGGCGATGAAGTCCTCATCCTTGGCAGGCGCTTGCCAGTCCCAGGACGGCTTGCCAGCGTCACGCACCAGGTCGTGGATGGCGGCGATGGCGATGTTGCCTTGTTCGTGACCGAACACCACGCCACCCAGCATGACGTCTTCAGACAGCTGGTCGGCTTCGGATTCGACCATCAGCACGGCGGTTTCGGTGCCGGCGACGATCAGGTCCATCTTGGAGTCGACCAGTTCGGTGATGCTGGGGTTCAGCACGTACTCACCGTTGACGTAGCCCACGCGGGCGGCGCCGATGGGGCCATTGAAGGGGATGCCGGAGATCGACAGCGCGGCGCTGGAGGCGATCATGGCGGCGATGTCGGCCGAGACTTCGGGGTTCAGCGACACCACGTGGATGACCAGCTGCACTTCGTTGTAGAAGCCTTCGGGGAACAGCGGGCGGATCGGGCGGTCGATCAGGCGCGAGGTCAGGGTTTCGAGTTCGGAAGGCTTGGCTTCGCGCTTGAAGAAGCTGCCAGGGATCTTGCCGGCGGCGTAGGTCTTCTCGATGTAGTCAACGGTCAGGGGGAAGAAGTCCTGGCCGGCCTTGGCGGTCTTGGCGCACACCACGGTGGCCAGCACGACGGTGCCTTCGATGTCGACCAGCACGGCGCCGCTGGCTTGACGGGCGATTTCACCCGTTTCCATGGTGACGGTGTGCTTGCCCCAGGTGAAGGTCTTGGTGACTTTGTTGAACATGGTCATGGATGGTGTCTCCGGAGGTCATGGACGCCCGCAACGTGCGGGCTGTCCGGTGGTGCCGTCACCTGTCGCGATGCCATTCCAGCGAGGCTGAGCCCGAGGGCAGACTCAACCACATTGGAATGACACAGCGTTCGCTTTGGGTCAGTTGGCGGCGTTAAAAAACAAAAAGCCTGTGCTGGAGGCGTCCAGACAGGCTTTTTGTCGTCATGGGGTGCTTACTTGCGCAGGCCCAGCTTGGCAATCAGAGCGGCGTAGCGGTCGAATTCCTTGCCCTTGAGGTAGTCCAGCAGCTTGCGACGACGGCTGACCATGCGCAGCAGGCCGCGACGACCGTGGTGGTCCTTCTTGTTGGCCTTGAAGTGGGGGGTCAGTTCGTTGATGCGAGCGGTCAGCAGGGCCACTTGCACTTCGGGGGAGCCGGTGTCATTGGCGCTGCGGGCGTTGTCTTTGACGATGGCTGCGGTGTTGATGTCAGCGACGGACATGGTGTGTTTCCTGAAAAACAGATGCAGACCGTCCCGGCGTGGCTTGCGTGCTGTGGGGCACTGTCAAGGCATCACACCGGCATCGGTTTCTGCGTTGGACTTGCGGACACCGGGTGAAACCAACCCAGGCCGTGCGAAAACCGCCCCAGCGAATGCCGAGACAGCCTCGCAGTGTAGCAGATTTCCAGATGGTGGACACCTGGCGCCACCTGCCGCGGGATTCAGACCGCCGAGAGGTCCCAGCGCGGGCGCACGTCGAAAACCGGCTCGCGGCTCAGGTCAGCCTGCCCGCTTTGCAAACGCATGGCCGCGGCCAGGGCGATCATGGCGCCGTTGTCGGTGCACAGGTGCAATTCGGGGTAATGCACGCGGATGCCACGTCGCACGCAGGCCTGGTTCAGTTGCTCGCGCAACAGGCGGTTGGCGCCCACGCCGCCGGCCACGACCACGCGCCTCAAACCCGTGGCCTTGAGCGCCGCCAGCGATTTCTTCACCAGCACCTCGACGATGGCCGCCTGGGTGGACGCGGCCAGGTCGGCCAGCGCGGCCTGGTGGGCGGGGTCGGCCAAGGCAGCAGGCTGGTCCAGCCAGCCCAGACGCACCAAATGTGTGCGCACGGCGGTTTTCAGTCCCGCAAAGGAAAAATCCAGGTTGCCGCTGTGCAGCATCGGGCGCGGCAAGGCGAAGGCATCGGCCCGGCCCTGCTCGGCCAGGCGGGAGAGGTGCGGTCCGCCCGGGTAAGGCAGGCCCATGAGCTTGGCGGACTTGTCGAAGGCTTCGCCGGCCGCATCGTCCACCGTTTCGCCCAGCAGTTCGTAACGCCCCACCCCATCGACGCGCATCAATTGGGTGTGCCCGCCAGACACCAGCAAGGCGACAAAGGGGAACTCAGGCGGATCCACCGACAGGAAGGGCGACAGCAGGTGGCCCTCCAGGTGGTGCACGCCCAGCATCGGCCTGCCCAGGCTCGTGGCCAGCGCACAGGCCACGCCCGCCCCCACCAGCAAGGCGCCCGCCAGGCCGGGACCGCGGGTGTAGGCCACGACATCCACATCGGCCATGGCGCATTGCGCCTCTTGCAGCACCTGGCGCGTCAGCGGCACGACGCGGCGGATGTGGTCGCGCGAAGCCAGCTCGGGCACCACGCCGCCATAAGCCTGGTGCATGTCGATCTGGCTGTGCAGCGCGTGCGACACCAGCCTGGGTGCGCCCTCGGGGGGCAAGGCCACCAGGGCCACACCGGTTTCGTCGCAGGAGGACTCCACGCCCAGGATCAGTCTTGTGTCAGGTGCCAGCATGCCGCCAGTGTAGGGCCCTGGGCAAACCGCACCGAGGTCCGCCCCCCCACAGCCGCTCCCCACCGACCATCGGCACTGAAGCGGCGCATCAGAAGCACCACTTCGGCGCGCCAGCGCTGCGCCGCAGCACATCCAGCGCGCCCGAGCGCCCTTTCCCCCAGGAAAGCCGCCCTGGCACACCACTTGCAGAGTCAAACGCAGCAAGGTCAACGGCGACCTTGATGTCTTGGGCGCCCGATGTCGGGCCCTGAGCTTCCGACAAAGGTGTCTTGGCTGCGCACGCTCGTTTCGACTGGCCGCGTCGCCTTGGCACCTTTTTTGTTGTCTGACATGAAAGCCTCGCACCATGAAACCGCAGGACCTCGACATGAACCGCCGCGCCCTTTTGAAAACCGTTGCCGCAGCCGGCGCTGTCGGCATGGCGTCCGGACTGCCCTCGGCGGTCTGGGCCGCCGGTTCCGACAAGCCAGAGCTGGAGGAGGTCAAGATCGGCTTCATCCCCCTGACCGATTGCGCGTCCATCGTGATGGCCTCGGTGCTGGGGTTTGACAAGAAGTACGGCATCAAGATCATCCCCAGCAAGGAGGCCTCCTGGGCCGGCGTGCGCGACAAGCTGGTCAACGGTGACCTGCACATGGCGCACGTGCTGTACGGCCTGATCTACGGCGTGCAGCTGGGCATTGGCGGCCCCAAGAAGGACATGGCCGTGCTCATGACCCTCAACAACAACGGCCAGGCCATCACCCTGTCCAAGAAGCTGGCCGATGCGGGCGCCGTGGACGGCCCCTCCCTGGCCAAGGTCATGGCCAAAGACAAGCGCGAATACACCTTCGCCCAGACCTTCCCCACCGGCACCCACGCCATGTGGCTGTACTACTGGCTGGCGTCCGCGGGCATCAACCCGCTGCAGGACGCCAAGGCCATCACCGTGCCGCCCCCGCAGATGGTGGCCAACATGCGCGTGGGCAACATGGACGGCTTCTGCGTGGGCGAGCCCTGGAACCACCGCGCCATCATGGACGGCATCGGCATCACGGCCAACACCACGCAAGACATCTGGAAGGACCACCCCGAGAAGGTGCTGGGCTCGACCGACGAGTTCGTCAAGAAGTATCCCAACACGGCGCGCGCCGTCATCATGGCCGTGCTGGAAGCCAGCCGCTGGATCGATGCCGGCCTGCAGAACAAGATGAAGATGGCCGAGACGATCGCGGCCAAGTCCTACGTCAACACGGGTGTGGACGCCATCAACCAGCGCATCCTGGGCCGCTACCAGAACGGCCTGGGCAAGACCTGGGACGACCCCAACCACATGAAGTTCTTCAACGACGGGGCGGTCAACTTCCCCTACCTGTCGGATGGCATGTGGTTCCTCACGCAGCACAAGCGCTGGGGCTTGCTCAAGGACCACCCCGACTACCTGGGCGTGGCCAAGCAGGTCAACAAGGTGGACCTCTACAAGCAGGCCGCCAGCGCGCTGGGTGTCAACGTGCCCAAGGACCCGCTGCGCTCGGCCAAGCTGATCGACGGCGTGGTCTGGGACGGCAAGGACCCCAAGAAATACGCCGACGGTTTCAAGATCAAAGCGTGAGCCCCGTCGCCTCGCCCCACCTTCGCCACAGGAGCACCCCATGGTCAGCGCCGTTTTTCACAGCCCCTCCGAAGCCAGCGACGCCCTGCGCGCCAGCCAGACACCCGGCAAGCCCGGCCACCACGCCATGACACCGCCGGCCAGCATCGCTTCGTCCACCCCTGCGCGCCCCAGCCCCCTGGCCTCGGTGGACTGGGCCGCCTGGTCCCTCAAGCTGCTCGCACCGCTCGCCGGCATCGGCCTGGTGGTGGCCATCTGGGGCTTGCTGACGATGAAGGGCGGCAACTTCCCCACGCCGGCAGCCACCTGGGAGGAGGCGGTCAAACTGTTCTCCGACCCGTTCTACCGCAATGGCCCGAACGACCAGGGCTTGGGCTGGAACATCCTGTACTCGCTCAAGCGCGTGGCCCTGGGCTTCGGCCTGGCCGCCGTGGTGGGCATCCCGATGGGCTTCCTCATCGGCCGCTCCAAGGTGGTCGGCGCCATGCTCAACCCACTGATCAGCCTGTTGCGCCCGGTGTCTCCGCTGGCCTGGTTGCCCATCGGCCTGCTGGTGTTCAAGTCGGCCGACCCGGCTGCCATCTGGACGATTTTCATCTGCTCCATCTGGCCCATGATCATCAACACCGCCGTGGGTGTGCAGCGCGTGCCCGAGGACTACCTCAACGTGGCCAAAGTGCTGAACCTGTCAGAGTGGAAGATCGTCACCAAGATCCTCTTCCCCTCGGTGCTGCCCTACATGCTGACCGGCGTGCGCCTGTCGGTGGGCACCGCCTGGCTGGTGATCGTCGCCGCCGAGATGCTGACCGGCGGCGTGGGCATCGGCTTCTGGGTCTGGGACGAGTGGAACAACCTCAACGTGGCCCACATCATCATCGCCATCATCGTCATCGGCGTCGTCGGTCTGTTGCTGGAAAACGCCCTGGTCGCCGTGGCCAAGCGCTTCAGCTTCGAGTGACCCCGCAGCACCGCACCCACCTGCACCACCCCGCACACAGCATCCGGAGATCGACCATGACCGCTTTCATCGACATCCACCAGGCCGAGATGGTGTTCCACACGAAAAAGGGCCACTTCCACGCCCTGCGCGAGATCAACCTGCAGATCCACAAAGGCGAGTTCATCGCCCTGATCGGGCACTCGGGCTGCGGCAAGTCCACCTTGCTGAACCTGATCGCCGGCCTGCTGTTGCCCTCCAGCGGCGGCCTGATCTGCGACAACAAGGAAATCGCCGGCCCCGGTCCGGAGCGCGGCGTGGTCTTTCAAAACCACTCGCTGCTGCCCTGGCTGACCTGCTTCGAGAACGTGCACCTGGCCGTGGAGCGCGTGTTCGGCGCCAAGGAAGACAAGGCCGCGCTGAAAAAGCGCACCGCCGACGCCCTGGAGTTGGTGGGCATGTCGCACGCGGCCCAGAAGCGGCCCAGCGAGATCTCGGGTGGCATGAAGCAGCGGGTGGGCATTGCGCGGGCCCTGGCCATGGAGCCCAAGGTCCTGCTGATGGACGAGCCCTTCGGCGCCCTGGACGCCCTCACCCGCGCCCACCTGCAAGACGAGTTGCTGAAGATCGTGGCGCGCACGCACAGCACGGTGGTGATGGTCACCCACGATGTCGATGAGGCGGTGTTGCTGTCCGACCGCATCGTGATGATGACCAATGGCCCGGCCGCGACCATCGGCGAGGTGCTGGACGTGCCCCTGGCCCGCCCGCGCAACCGCGTCGCGCTGGCCGAGGACCCGACCTACATGCACTGCCGCAAGGCCGTGCTGGACTTCCTCTACACCCGCCACGGCACAGCCCACAAGCAGGCGGCCTGAACGGTCACCTCAGCGCTGGCTGGCGTTCTTCTGGGCCACGCCCCAGATCAGCGCCCCCAGCGCGATCATGGGCACGCACAGCCACTGGCCCATGCTCATGTTCAAGGCCAACAGGCCCAGGAAGCTGTCGGGCTCGCGGAAGTACTCCGCGGTGAAGCGCAACAGGCCGTAGCCGAACATGAAGGCACCCGCCACCGCGCCCAGCGGACGCTGGCTGCGGCCGTACCACCAAAGCAACGCGAACAGCAGCACACCCTCCAGCCCGAACTGGTAGAGCTGCGAGGGGTGGCGCGCCAAGTCGGTGCCCGACTGCGGGAACACCATCGCCCAAGGCAGCGAGGGGTCGGCCGCACGGCCCCACAGCTCCCCGTTGATGAAGTTGCCGATGCGCCCAGCGGCCAGGCCCATGGGCACGCACGGCGCCACGATGTCGGCCACCTCCAGGAAGGGGCGCTTGCGCAGCCACGCGAACACCGCCAAGGCCGCGATCACGCCCAGCAAGCCCCCGTGGAAGGCCATGCCCCCCTGCCAGACGGCGAGGATCTCACCCGGGTGCTGCAGGTAATAGGCCGGCTTGTAAAACAGCACGTAGCCCAGGCGCCCGCCCAGCACCACGCCCAGCACACCGAAGAACAGCAAGTCCTCGACCCTCTGGCGATCCCAGCCGTGCTGCGCGAACCACGGTCGTCGCACGCGCGCGGTGGCCAGCAGGTAGAAGAAGGTGAACGCCGCCAGGTAGGTCAGGCCGTACCAGTGCACCCGCAGCGGCCCGATGGCCACGGCGATGGGGTCGAATTGAGGATGGATCAGCATGGCGCGAACGATAACCGATGTGGGCACCCACACGCCCGTTTCGGCGGGGCGCACCCACGACGCTGCTAGCATCCAGACCATGCACCCGACCACCCTCCAGCTGCTGGGCGCCATCCTCTTCGGCCTGGCCCTGGTTCACACCTTTTCGACCAAGTTTTTCGAACGCCTGGCGCACACGCGGCCCGCACATGCCGGCCTGTGGCACTTCCTGGGCGAGGTCGAGGTGGTGTTCGGCTTCTGGGCCATGGTGCTGATCGTGCTGATGTTCGCCATCGAAGGCAAACAGGCGGCCGTGCACTACCTGGACACCCGCAACTACACCGAGCCGCTGTTCGTGTTCGCCATCATGGTGGCGGCCGCCAGCAAGCCCATCCTGCAACTCGCCGGACAGCTGGTGCGCCTGCTCGTGCGTGCCCTGCCCTTGCCTGCGGGCATCGCCTTCATGCTGGTGGTGCTGTCGGTCGTGCCGCTGCTGGGCTCGTTCATCACCGAACCGGCGGCCATGACCCTCGCGGCCCTGCTGCTCAAGGACGGCCTCTACGCCCACCCGGTGTCCACGCGACTGAAGTACGGCACCCTGGGCGTGCTGTTCGTCAATGTGTCCATCGGTGGGACGCTGACGCCCTACGCTGCACCGCCGGTGCTGATGGTGGCATCCGCCTGGGGCTGGGACCTGAGCCACATGTTCTTCAACTTCGGCGACAAAGCGGCACTGGCGGTGCTGATCAACGTCATCGGACTGGTGCTGCTGTTCCGCAAAGAGCTGCGCGCCCTGCCCGGCTTTCCGCCAGCGCAGGAAGCACCGCCGCCCGCGCTGGTCACGCTCATCCACCTGGCCTTCCTGGCCGGCATCGTGGTCTTCGCCCACCACCCGGCCGTCTTCCTGGGCCTGTTCATGTTCTTCCTGGGCTTCACCACCGCCTACGAGCGCTACCAGTCGCCGCTGATCTTGCGCGAAGGCCTGCTGGTGGCCTTCTTCCTGGCCGGGCTGGTGGTGCTGGGCGGTCAGCAGCAATGGTGGCTGGAGCCCGTGCTGCTGAGCATGAGCAGCGATGCGGTCTTCTTCGGTGCCACGGCACTCACGGCCATCACCGACAACGCCGCCCTGACCTACCTGGGCTCGCTGGTGCCCGGCCTGAGCGATGCGTTCAAGTACGCCCTGGTGGCTGGCGCCGTCACAGGAGGCGGCCTGACCATCATCGCCAACGCGCCCAACCCGGCGGGCGCGGCCATCCTCAAGGGCGGGTTTGCCGACCAGTCCATTGCCGCAGGCGGGCTGTTCCTGGCGGCGCTGGGCCCGACGCTGGTGGCGCTGCTGGCCTTCAAGCTGTTGTGATGCGCCGCTTGTGATGCACCGACGCGCGCGGCCATGAAAAAAGCCCACCGCGGGGGTGGGCTTGCATGGGAGCGGTCAGAGCGATCCGGGCGATCCGGGCGCTCGGTGCTCAGCGCTTGATCTGCGAGAGGTCGCGCACCGCGCCGGTGTCGGCCGAGGTGGTCAGCAGCGCGTAAGCCTGCAGAGCCGCCGAGACGTAGCGCTCCCGCTTGACGGGCTTCCAGGCATCGGCACCCTTGGCCTCCATGGCGGCACGGCGCTCGGCCAGGGCCTCGTCGCTGATGGCCAGGTGGATGCGGCGGTTGGGGATGTCGATTTCGATCGTGTCGCCATCTGCCACCAGCGCGATGGCGCCGCCCTGCGCCGCTTCCGGCGAGGCGTGGCCGATGGACAGGCCCGAGGTGCCACCGGAGAAGCGACCGTCGGTCAACAAGGCGCAATCCTTGCCCAGGCCGCGGCTCTTGAGGTAGGACGTCGGGTAGAGCATCTCCTGCATGCCGGGGCCGCCCTTGGGGCCTTCGTAGCGGATGATGACCACGTCGCCGGCCTGCACCACCTCGCCCAGGATGCCCTCGACGGCGTCTTCCTGGCTCTCGAACACGCGGGCCTTGCCGGTGAAGGTCCAGATGGACTCATCGACGCCGGCCGTCTTCACGATGCAGCCCTTTTCGGCGATGTTGCCGTAGAGCACCGCCAGGCCACCATCGGCCGTGAAAGCGTGCTCCTTGGAGCGGATCACACCCTTGGCGCGATCGAGGTCCAGCGCCTTCCAGCGGCTGTCTTGCGAAAAGGCCACCTGCGTGGGGATGCCGCCAGGCGCAGCCTTGTAGAAGGTGTGCACGGCCTCGTCCTGGGTGACGGTGACGTCCCAGTTGGCGATGGCCTCGGCCATGGTCTTGCTGTGCACGGTGGGCACGTCGGTGTGCAGCAGGCCGCCACGGGCCAGCTCACCCAGGATGGACATGATGCCGCCAGCGCGGTGCACGTCTTCGATGTGCACATCGGGCACTGCGGGCGCGACCTTGCTCAGGCACGGCACCTTGCGCGACATGCGGTCGATGTCGGCCATGGTGAAGGGCACCTCGGCCTCGCAGGCGGCGGCCAGCAAGTGCAGCACGGTGTTGGTCGAACCGCCCATGGCCACGTCCAGCGCCACGGCGTTCTCGAAGGCCTTGAAGTTGGCGATGTTGCGCGGCAGCACGGAGAAATCGTCCTGCTCGTAGTGGCGCTTGGCCAGGTCCACGATGGTGCGACCGGCGCGGCGGAACAGCTGCTCGCGGTCGGCGTGCGTGGCCAGCACGGTGCCGTTGCCCGGCAGGGACAGGCCCAGGGCCTCGGTCAGGCAGTTCATCGAGTTGGCGGTGAACATGCCAGAGCACGAACCGCAGGTCGGGCAGGCCGAGCGCTCGATCTGCGCCACTTCCTCGTCGGAGCAGTTCTTGTCGGCGGCCTTGACCATGGCGTCCACCAGGTCCAGCGAGATGACCTTGCCTTCGATCTTGGCCTTGCCGGCTTCCATCGGGCCACCCGACACGAACACCACGGGGATGTTCAGGCGCAGCGCGGCCATCAGCATGCCGGGGGTGATCTTGTCGCAGTTGGAGATGCACACCAGCGCGTCGGCCGTGTGGGCGTTGACCATGTACTCCACGCTGTCGGCGATCAGGTCGCGCGAGGGCAACGAGTACAACATGCCGCCGTGGCCCATGGCGATGCCATCGTCCACGGCGATGGTGTTGAATTCCTTGGCCACGCCGCCGGCGGCATCGATTTCACGCGCGACCAACTGACCCAGGTCCTTCAAGTGGACGTGGCCGGGCACGAACTGCGTGAAGCTGTTGGCGATGGCGATGATCGGCTTCTCGAAGTCACCATCCTTCATGCCGGTGGCACGCCACAAGGCGCGCGCGCCGGCCATGTTGCGGCCGGCGGTGGAGGTGCGGGAACGGTACTGAGGCATGGAAGGCTCCGGAAATTCAATCGCGAGGAATCACTGATTTTATCCCGGCAGCCCCAAGCAGGTCAGCGCTTGCGCCCCTGCCCTGACTTCTGTCCGGGTTTGCGCAGGCCGAGCGCCTCCATGTTCTTGACGCGGCGGGACTCCTTCCTCGCATCCATCTTGGCCATGGCCTTGCGCTGCGTGTGGCCCGTGCTGTCGGCGATGAACCACCACAGCGCCGCCAGGCCGAAAGGCGCCAGCATGATCCAGGCGTCCTCCCACCAGACCAGCCGCCCCACGGCGCCCACCCCGGCGAAGTTCAACACCAACACCAACACGCCCACTGCCACCAACCACATGTGTTTGCTCCTGCTTCGGGGCAGCCGATGCCGACACCCCGTCAGCGTTTATAAACCACCCGCCCCCGGCCGACACGCCCGCACATGCCCGCGCATGTCACAAATGACAACACCCCGGCAGGCGCGAACCTGCCGGGGTGTCTGCGGTCAACGTCTGCCGCTGACCGGGCGGGCTCAGTCGTCTGCGTAGATGTCCACGTCCTTGGTTTCCTTGACGAACAGCAGGCCGATCACGAAGGTGATGGAGGCGATGATGATCGGGTACCACAGGCCGTTGTAGATGTTGCCGGTCTGCGCGACGATGGCAAACGCCGTGGTGGGCAGCAAACCGCCGAACCAGCCGTTGCCGATGTGGTACGGCAGGGACATCGAGGTGTAGCGGATGCGGGTCGGGAACATCTCCACCAGCATGGCGGCGATCGGGCCATAGACCATGGTCACGTAAATCACCAGCAGCGACAGGATGGCCACGATCATCGGCTTGTTCAGCTTGGCCGGGTCGGCCTTGGCGGGGTAGCCGGCCTTCTTCAGCTCAGCGCCCACAGCCTTCTTGAACTGGCCGTCGATGACCTTGGTCGCAGCCGCCTTGGCGTCCTTGTCGAAAGCAGCCAGGGCAGCGGTGGCTTCCTTGGCAGCCTTCTCGGCGTCCTTCAGCTTGGTGGCGGCCTCGGCACCGGTGTCACCGGCGGCCTTCAGGTCGTCCACCTTCTTGAGGGCTGCGTCCTTGGCCTTGGTGGCGACCTCCTTGGCGGCGGGCACATCGGCTTCGCTCACCTTGGTGACGGCGTAGCTGTTGATGGCCACATCACCGACCTTCACCACCGCGACCGAGCCCTTCGGACCTTCCACGTTCTCGTAATTCACCGAGTTGGCGGCCAGCAGTTGCTTGGCCACGTCACACGAGCTGGAGAACTTGGCGGTGCCGGTCGGGTTGAACTGGAAGGAGCACTCCGAGGAGTCCGCCACCAGCGTCACCGGGGCCGAAGCCTGGGCCTTGGCCAGATCGGGGTTGGCGTACTCGGTCAGGGCCTTGAACAGCGGGAAGTAGGTCAGCGCAGCGACCAGGCAACCCACCAGAATGATGGGCTTGCGGCCGATCTTGTCCGACAGGGTGCCGAACACCACGAAGAACGGGGTGCCGATCAGCAGCGAGATGGCCACCAGGATGTTCGCCGTGGCGCCATCGACCTTGAGGGCCTGCGTCAGGAAGAACAGCGCATAGAACTGACCGGTGTACCAGACCACCGCCTGACCTGCGACCAGACCGAACAGGGCCAGGATCACGATCTTCAGGTTCTTCCACTGGCCGAAGGACTCGGTCAACGGGGCCTTGGAGGTCTTGCCCTCGGCCTTCATCTTCTTGAAGGCGGGCGATTCGTTCATGCTCAGTCGGATCCACACGCTGATGCCCAGCAGTGCGAGCGACACGATGAACGGCACGCGCCAGCCCCATTCCTGGAAGGCGTCTTCACCGATGGCGGTGCGGGTGCCCAGGATGACCAGCAGCGACAGGAACAAACCCAGCGTGGCCGTGGTCTGGATCCAGGCGGTGTAGGCACCGCGGCGGCCGTGCGGGGCGTGCTCGGCCACGTAGGTGGCGGCACCGCCGTACTCACCGCCCAGCGCCAGGCCTTGCAGCAAGCGCAGCAGGATCAGGATGATCGGAGCGGCCACGCCGATGGAGGCGTAGTTCGGCAAGATGCCCACGATGAACGTGGACGCGCCCATCAGGAGGATGGTGACCAGGAAGGTGTACTTCCGGCCGATCATGTCGCCGAGGCGACCAAACACCAGCGCACCAAAGGGGCGAACGATGAAACCGGCTGCGAATGCCAACAGCGCGAAAATGAATGCCGATGTCGGATCAAGACCGGCAAAAAACTGCTTGGCGATGATGGCCGCCAAGGATCCGTAAAGATAGAAGTCATACCACTCGAAAACCGTGCCGAGGCTGGAGGCGAAAATCACCTTCTTTTCCTCAGCGGTCATCGGTGCAGTCGATACGCTGGTATTTGCCATTTTAAAAAGCTCCTCGTCATTGCGATGTAGGACCGCACTTGTGGCGCAGTCACCCCCTTAATCTAAGGGGTATGACCCCGGCTTGCCATGAGGGGGAACGCCAACATGGCGCGAAAAGTGAATGTCTCAGGCATGGTTTACCCGAGGCTCAAAAATTGGCAATCAACGTTGTCAAATAATGGGCGCGAGAAACTGTCCCGTTCTGACACAACCCGCCCGGCCATGCCCAAAAGAAAACCCGCCGGGGTGAGCGGCGGGTTTTCAGAGGGTGCTCGAGCCAGCCCTTATATAAGACCGTTGAACATTCTCCGCCCAGGGTATGGCGACAGAGAATGTCAGCGCTTCAGTTGCGCTGCGAGAGCTGGTCCAGGATGGCCGGATTCTCCAGCGTCGAGGTGTCCTGGGTGACGTCCTCGCCCTTGGCCACCACGCGCAGCAGGCGGCGCATGATCTTGCCGGAGCGCGTCTTGGGCAGGTTGTCACCGAAGCGGATGTCCTTCGGTTTGGCGATCGGGCCGATCTCCTGGCCGACGTGGTTGCGCAGCTCGTTGGCGATCTGCTTGGCCTCATCGCCTTCCGGACGCGGACGCTTGAGCACCACGAAAGCACAGATGGCCTCGCCGGTGAGGTCGTCGGGGCGGCCCACCACGGCGGCTTCGGCCACCAGGGGGTGCGAGACCAGCGCCGATTCGATCTCCATCGTGCCCATGCGGTGGCCCGACACGTTCAGCACGTCGTCGATGCGGCCGGTGATGGTGAAGTAGCCGGTGTTGACGTCGCGGATGGCGCCGTCGCCCGCCAGGTAGTACTTGCCGCCGAAGTCGGGCGGGTAGTAGGACTTCTGGAAGCGCTCCGGGTCGCCCCAGATGGTGCGGATCATGGACGGCCAGGGCTTGCGCACGACCAGCAGGCCGCCTTGGCCCCAGGGCACTTCCTTGCCGGTTTCGTCCACGATGGCCGCGTCGATGCCCGGGAAGGGCAGCGTGCAGGAACCAGGGGTCAGGGCATGGGCACCGGGCAGCGGCGTGATCATGTGGCCGCCGGTTTCGGTCTGCCAGAAGGTGTCCACGATGGGGCACTTGCCGCCCCCGATTTCGCGGTGGTACCACTCCCAGGCGGCCGGGTTGATGGGCTCGCCCACCGTGCCCAGCAGGCGCAGGCTGCTCAGGTCGAAGTTGCGCGGGTGCACCTTGGCATCGGACTCGGCGGCCTTGATCAGGGCGCGGATGGCCGTGGGCGCGGTGTAGAAAATCGACACCTTGTGGGCCTCGATCATGCGCCAGAAGCGGGCGGCGTCCGGGTAGGTGGGCACGCCTTCGAACACCAACTGGGTGCCGCCGTTGGCCAGCGGGCCGTAGGCCACGTAGGTGTGGCCCGTGACCCAGCCGATGTCGGCCGTGCACCAGAAGACGTCATCGGGCTTGTAGTCGAAGGTCCACTTCATGGTCACGGCCGCGTGCAGCAGGTAGCCGCCCGTGCTGTGCTGTACGCCCTTGGGCTTGCCGGTGGAGCCCGAGGTGTAGAGCAGGAACAGGGGGTGCTCGGCACTGACCCACTCCGGGGCGCAGACGTCGGACTGGGCTGCCGTCAACTCGTGCATCCACAGGTCGCGGCCGGCCTGGAAGGCCACCTTGCCGCCCGTGCGCTGGAACACGATGACCTGGCGGATGCTGTCGCAGCCACCCAGGGTCAGGGCTTCGTCCACGATGGCCTTGAGCGGCAGGGTCTTGCCACCGCGCACTTGCTCGTCGGCGGTGATGACCATGACGGCGCCGGCATCTTCGATGCGGTCGCGCAGGCTCTGGGCCGAGAAGCCGCCGAACACCACCGAGTGGGTCGCACCGATGCGGGCGCAGGCCTGCATGGCGACCACGCCCTCGACGGACATGGGCAAATACAGCACGACGCGGTCGCCCTTCTTCACGCCCTGCGCTTTCAGGGCGTTGGCCAGGCGACTCACGCGGGACAGCAGTTCCTTGTAGGAGACGTGGCTGACCTGGCCGTCGTCGGCTTCGAAGATGATGGCGGTCTTGTCGCCCAGCCCGGCCTCGATCTGGCGGTCCAGGCAGTTGTAGGATGCGTTCAGCAGGCCATCCTCGAACCATTTGTAGAACGGCGCCTGGCGCTCGTCGAGCGTTTGGGTGAACGGTTGGTGCCAGCTGAGGAATTCGCGCGCCAGGCGGCCCCAATAAGCGGTGTGGTCGTGCTGGGCCTCCTGGCACAGCTTGTCATACGCTTCACGGCTGCCGATGTGTGCGGACTGCGCAAAAGCGGCTGGGACGGGGTAGAGGGTGGAAGTTTGTGCGGTTTGTTGGGTGCCAGACATGGCCATGCTCCTGAAAACCAGCGCTTGTGACGCCAGCGGGTCTAACTGGCAAGGTGATCACATCATGCATGGAGACCCTGCCAACCCAAGACCATGCTCCCATCTCTACAATTTGTTGCTACGGACTATCCCGAACCCACCATGACCAACCTCAAGAAACCCTCCAAACCCACCGCGCTGTCGAATTTCATCTTTGCCAGCAGATGGCTGCAATTGCCGCTGTATCTCGGCCTGATCCTCGCGCAGGCGGTGTATGTCTTTCATTTCTGGGTCGAATTGGTTCACCTGGTGGAAGCCGCCTTCGGCAACCCGGACGCCTTGCGCGCCATTTTTGAAGCGTCCGGGCAACAAAGCGACCACCCGCCGACCCACCTGACGGAAACCACCATCATGCTGGTCGTGCTGGGCTTGATCGACGTGGTGATGATCTCCAACCTGCTGATCATGGTGATCGTGGGCGGCTACGAGACCTTCGTGTCGCGCATGGGCCTGGACGGCCACCCTGACCAACCGGAATGGCTGGACCAGGTCAATGCCTCGGTGCTCAAGGTCAAGCTGGGCACGGCCATCATCGGCATCTCGTCCATCCACCTGCTCAAGACCTTCATCAACGCGGAGAACTACTCCGACAAGGCCCTGATCGCGCAAACGGTGATCCACATCGCCTTCCTGCTCTCGGCCATGGCGATTGCCTACACCGACCGCCTGATCCACCCGCCGCACGCCCCCAGCGACCAAGACAAGCCACACTGAGCCCGCACAGGCATACACTCGCACCCGTCCCGCAACCTACCCGCTTGCCCACCATGACGACCATCCGCCACGACGACCTCGTCGAATCCGTCGCCGCTGCCCTGCAGTACATCAGCTACTACCACCCGGCCGATTACATCGCCCACCTGGCCCGCGCCTACGAGCGCGAAGAGTCGCCCGCGGCCAAGGACGCCATCGCGCAGATCCTGACCAACTCGCGCATGTGCGCCGAGGGCCACCGTCCCATCTGCCAGGACACCGGCATCGTCAACGTCTTCCTGAAGATCGGGATGGGCGTGAAGTGGGAAGGCTTTGGCAACAAGAGCATCCAGGAAGCCGTGGACGAAGGCGTGCGCCGCGGCTACAACAACCCCGACAACAAGCTGCGCGCCTCGGTGCTCTCCGACCCGATCTTCGAGCGCAAGAACACCAAGGACAACACGCCCGCCGTGGTCTTCATGGAGCTGGTGCCCGGCGACAAGGTGGACGTGACCGTCGCGGCCAAGGGCGGTGGCTCGGAGAACAAGTCCAAGGTCCATATGCTCAACCCGTCCGACAACATCGTGGACTGGGTGCTGAAAACCGTGCCGACCATGGGCGCGGGCTGGTGCCCGCCCGGCATGCTGGGCATTGGCGTCGGTGGCACGGCCGAGAAAGCCGCCCTGCTGGCCAAGGAATCGTTGATGGACGACATCGACATGTACGAGCTGCTGGAGCGCGGCCCGCAGAACAAGCTCGAAGAGATGCGCATCGAGCTGTACGAGAAGGTCAACGCCTTGGGCATCGGCGCGCAAGGCCTGGGCGGCCTGACCACCGTGCTGGACGTCAAGATCAAGACCTGGCCCACGCACGCCGCCTCCAAGCCCATCGCCATGATCCCGAACTGCGCGGCCACCCGCCACGCCCACTTCGTGATGGACGGCTCCGGCCCCGTCTTCCTCGACCCGCCGAGCCTGGACCTGTGGCCCGACGTGCATTGGGCGCCCGACTACAACAAGTCCAAGCGCGTGGACCTGAACACGCTGACCAAGGCCGAAGTCGCCAGCTGGAAGCCGGGCCAGACCCTGCTGCTCAACGGCAAGATGCTGACCGGCCGCGACGCCGCACACAAGCGCATCCAGGACATGCTGGCCAAGGGTGAGAAGCTGCCCGTGGACTTCACCAACCGCGTCATCTACTACGTCGGCCCGGTGGACCCGGTGCGCGACGAGGTGGTCGGCCCGGCTGGCCCCACCACCGCCACCCGCATGGACAAGTTCACCGACATGATGCTGGAGCAGACCGGCCTGATCTCCATGATCGGCAAGGCCGAGCGCGGCCCCGTCGCCATCGAGTCCATCAAGAAGCACAAGTCGGCCTACCTGATGGCCGTGGGCGGCTCGGCTTACCTGGTCTCCAAGGCCATCAAGGGCGCCAAGGTCGTGGGCTTCGAGGACCTCGGCATGGAAGCCATCTACGAGTTCGACGTGGTGGACATGCCGGTGACCGTGGCCGTCGATTCGGGCGGCACCAGCGCCCACATCGAAGGGCCGAAGCTGTGGCAGGCCAAGATCGGCAAGATCCCCGTGAACGTGGCCTGAAACCCAGGAACACCGAGCTCCCCCAGCGCCCCGCGCGACCCAGAGCCCCGCCCCGTGCGGGGCTTTTTCATGGGCGCGCCGCCACGGCATAGGGATGGCAGCCCCGGCCCGTCTGACGTACCTTTTGGCACCTTGTCAGCCCACGGGAGAGCCTCCATGAACACCCCCAACCTGCCGGTCACGGCCGCAGACTTCCTCCACCACATCCAGGACCTGAACGCCAGCGTCCAAGCGCTGCAGGCCAACACCTACAGCGACCTGATCGACGCCGATGGCCACCAGTACATCGACCTGGTGATGGAGGGCGGCGGCACCCTGGGCCTGGCCCTGCTGGGCTACCTGCACGTGCTGGAATCGGCCGGCCTGCGCTTCATCGGCATCGGCGGCACCTCGGCGGGGGCCATCTCGGCGATTGCCCTGGCCGCGGCCAACACCCCGGCCCGCACGCGCGTGGACACCCTCATCGCGGCCCTGGCGAACATGCCGATGGCCGAGTTCGTCGATGGCCGCAAGGACGGCGACACCGACGCCATGGAGGCCCTGCAAGCCTGGCTCGATGGCGATGCCAGCACCTTCCGCAAGGTCTGGAAAACCACCCAGGTGCTCGACAACCTCAGCGAGATCCACGCGCTCAACCGCGGCGTGGTCTTCCAACGCTGGATGGACAGCCTGCTGCGCGGCATGAACCAGGGTCAGCCCATGACCGTCAAGGGCCTGCGCGAGCGCATGAACGCCCTGCCCCCACTGCGCGTGCGCGACAGCGTGGACCCCGAAGACTTCCGCAGCCTGCCCAAAGACGCCCCCCTGTGGGAGGACATCAAGGGCGTTCGGCACTACCTGGTGCGCAAACAGCGCGACCAACTCTGTGTGGTGACGGCCGACATCTCCACCGAAACCAAGGTGCACCTGCCTCAGATGGCCGAGCTGTACTGGCCCCAGCCCGACGAGGTGAACGTGGCCGACTTCGCGCGCGCCTCGATGTCCATCCCCGGCTTTTTCGCCACTTTCCAGCTGCCCTCGCTGCCAGCCGACGATGCCACGCGCGCGCTGTGGCAACAGCACACCACCTGGCCCGATCGCTGCTACAGCGGCAACTTCCTGCCCAAGACCCACCACTTCGTGGACGGCGGCGTGCTGTCGAACTTCCCCATCGATGCCTTCCACAACACCAGCCGCGTGCCGCTGCGCCCCACCCTGGGTGTGAAGCTGCAATGGGACGAACACAACATCGAGATCAAGGGCCTGCCCAGCGTGATCGGCGGCGCCTTCAACACCGCCCGTCATGCCATGGACAACGAGTTCATCAAGCACAACCCGGACTACAAGCGCCTGGTGGGCTACATCGACACGGGCAAGATCAGCTGGCTGGACTTCGGCATGGCCCGCGACACCAAGCTGGCGCTGTTCCGGCTGGGCGCGGAGTCGGCCATCGACTTCCTGAAGAACTTCGACTGGGAAGACTACAAGCGCGTGCGGCGCACCCTGGTCGAGGCTTTCGCTGACCGCGCCTGAGGCCCGAAGCCTGAGCCCTGAGGACGGGTCGGACGGGTCGGGGGCGCCGCGGCCCTAAGATGGCGGCCCATGAAGAACCCCCACTTCGACCCGTCCCGCCACCACCACCGCCCCGACGGCTTCCAGAACACCTACACCTCGTTCCGGGGCAAGAAGTGGCACGAGATCCTGCGCTGGCGCTGGCAAGCCTGGCGCGCTGGCCACCCCCGGGCCCTCACCGAGCCCATTCCCGTGGTGGCGCCTGAGCTGGCCTTCATCCACGCCAACGCCCAGGCCGGCCTGGCCATGCAGCCTGCGGCCACCTGGATCGGGCACATCACGGTGCTGGCGCAGATCGGCGGGCTCAACATCCTCACCGACCCGGTGTTCTCGGAGCGCTGCTTCCCCGTGCAGTGGGCCGGCCCCAAGCGCCACACGCCGCCCGGCTTGACGCTGGCGCAGCTGCCGCGCATCGACGTGGTGCTGCTGTCGCACAACCACTACGACCACCTCGACGAAGGCTCGATGCGCGCGCTGGCCCGCCAGCCCGGCGGCATGCCGCTGGTGATCTGTCCGCTGGGCCACAAGGCCTGGTTCGCGCGGCGCGGCATGCACCGCGTCACCGAGCTGGACTGGTGGGACACCCACGTGCTGGACGCCAACAGCCTGCGCCCCGGCCACGCCCGCATCCCCTTGACACTCACGCCCGCCCAGCACTGGTCGGCCCGCACGGCCACCGACGCGCTGCGCAGCCTGTGGGGCGGCTTCGCGGTGCTGTCGCCCGACTGCCACCTGTTTTTCGCGGGCGACACGGCCTATTCGAAAGACTTTGCCGACATCCGCCGGCACTTCGGGCGCGAGCACACGCCCGCGCTTGGCGGCGGCTTCGACCTCGCCCTGCTGCCCATTGGCGCTTACGAGCCGCGCTGGTTCATGAAAGACCAGCACTGCAACCCCGAGGAGTCGGTGCAGATCTTCCAGGACCTGGGCTGCCAACGCGCCCTGTCGGTCCACTGGGGCACCTTCCAGCTCACCGACGAAGCGCTGGACGAGCCACCGCGGGCGCTGGCCAAGGCCTTGGCCGCTGCACAGATCCCCGCAGAGCGCTTCGCCGTGCTGGCGGTTGGGGAGACGATGCGGGTGGCGCGGCGCGCATTGCCACCATCGGCGTTTTGGACGGGCGACGCAAGGGCGGCCTCAAGTTTTGGGTGACCTTCTCGGAGTTTCAATCCACGCCCGCCATCACTGACGGGCGACGCCGACAAGGCCGCGTCCACGCCATTGAAGACCACGTTTCAATCCACGCCCGCCATCACTGACGGGCGACGCATCGGATGGGTGCGGCGACGGGGATGAGGAAACCGTTTCAATCCACGCCCGCCATCACTGACGGGCGACGCTCGGGCAACTTGTCTTTGTGAATCGGGATGCCGTGTTTCAATCCACGCCCGCCATCACTGACGGGCGACGCTTGGCCGCTTCGTCCACCTCGCGTTCCTGGCGGAAGTTTCAATCCACGCCCGCCATCACTGACGGGCGACGCCTGGTTTGGCCCCATGGTTGGCCCCATGGCTGCAAGTTTCAATCCACGCCCGCCATCACTGACGGGCGACGCGGGGTGTTCTCGCGGACCAACTTTGCCCACGCCGGTTTCAATCCACGCCCGCCATCACTGACGGGCGACGCTCCAGAGCCCGATGTACGAAACCCAAGCTCATAAGTTTCAATCCACGCCCGCCATCACTGACGGGCGACGCCCTGGCAGGAGCGCCAGCAGCTGATCAAGCACATGTTTCAATCCACGCCCGCCATCACTGACGGGCGACGCGCGAGCGCATGGCCGATGGCCCTGTGGGCTACGTGTTTCAATCCACGCCCGCCATCACTGACGGGCGACGCCAGTGACCTGGCAAGAGACGGTCGAGGCGATCGAGTTTCAATCCACGCCCGCCATCACTGACGGGCGACGCCTCCATGATCCAAGCATGGGCAAGCGAGGCAGAAGTTTCAATCCACGCCCGCCATCACTGACGGGCGACGCGGCGCCTGATCAACCTGCAAAGACTGCGACTGCGAGTTTCAATCCACGCCCGCCATCACTGACGGGCGACGCTTCAGCAGCCGGGTGCCGGCCGGGATCGTTGCGCGGTTTCAATCCACGCCCGCCATCACTGACGGGCGACGCGGCCGAAGCGACCTCGTGCATCTGGCAGCACGATGTTTCAATCCACGCCCGCCATCACTGACGGGCGACGCCGCCGATGGTGTTGACCAGCTTGGCCTCGGCAATGTTTCAATCCACGCCCGCCATCACTGACGGGCGACGCCCACTGCCTGACATGCCCAAAGGCCCAGTCAAGGGTTTCAATCCACGCCCGCCATCACTGACGGGCGACGCGTGAGCCCACGCCGGACCACTGCACCATCGTGTCGTTTCAATCCACGCCCGCCATCACTGACGGGCGACGCGGTGCGCCAACATAGCCGCCACAATCGGCGCCGTGTTTCAATCCACGCCCGCCATCACTGACGGGCGACGCGTTCCAGCTGGTGCGCACCCTGGGCGGCTTTGTTGTTTCAATCCACGCCCGCCATCACTGACGGGCGACGCCCTCAGGAGGCAATGCGCCGATCCCGAATGCCGAGTTTCAATCCACGCCCGCCATCACTGACGGGCGACGCCGGCCGAGCAGGACCGTGCGCACCGCGACCTGGTGTTTCAATCCACGCCCGCCATCACTGACGGGCGACGCGACCCTGGGCCGGTACCTGCCCACCATGACCGTGGTTTCAATCCACGCCCGCCATCACTGACGGGCGACGCCAGCGCGCGCGTCTTTGCCACCCCAAGCCAGGCTGTTTCAATCCACGCCCGCCATCACTGACGGGCGACGCTCGCCCTCTACATCCAGGCCGAATCAGCCATCCTGTTTCAATCCACGCCCGCCATCACTGACGGGCGACGCCCAGCAGGTTGGTGAAGTCGCTGGTGCTGTGCGTGTTTCAATCCACGCCCGCCATCACTGACGGGCGACGCCCGACTCGGCGTTGAGCTGCGCCACCTTGGCTTCGTTTCAATCCACGCCCGCCATCACTGACGGGCGACGCGGGCAATCTCGCCTTCAGCAATAGGCCTGAACTTGTTTCAATCCACGCCCGCCATCACTGACGGGCGACGCAGCCGCTGGTCACTTCCAGCACGTCGCCGTTGCTGTTTCAATCCACGCCCGCCATCACTGACGGGCGACGCGGCCTGGTGCTGGCCAGCGACGCGGCCAACGACAAGTTTCAATCCACGCCCGCCATCACTGACGGGCGACGCAGCACAACGCAGCCATGGCCGAGTTCTTCGAGAAGTTTCAATCCACGCCCGCCATCACTGACGGGCGACGCCAACGACAAGGTGCGCACGCTGTCAGCCGGCTGGTTTCAATCCACGCCCGCCATCACTGACGGGCGACGCCGCCTGAGCCGATCGCTCACGTCGAAGACTGGCCGTTTCAATCCACGCCCGCCATCACTGACGGGCGACGCGGACAGCGCGGCGCGGATTGAACTCGATGAACCGGTTTCAATCCACGCCCGCCATCACTGACGGGCGACGCCCTGCGTCGGGGTCTTCCCGAGGGCCTTGTGACGTTTCAATCCACGCCCGCCATCACTGACGGGCGACGCCGCTTCTGGCTCGGGGTGAGAACTCCATTCTGCAGTTTCAATCCACGCCCGCCATCACTGACGGGCGACGCGCTTGCGGCGCACCTTCTTCTCGCGCACCAGGCGGTTTCAATCCACGCCCGCCATCACTGACGGGCGACGCTCGTGGGCACCGACAACTGGGTGTAGTTGCGGTTGTTTCAATCCACGCCCGCCATCACTGACGGGCGACGCTTCCGCCTTTCTGAGGCCGACAAGGTCAGCATCCTGTTTCAATCCACGCCCGCCATCACTGACGGGCGACGCGCCAGCGTGTCGTCGGTGCTGCCGTCCTTGGTCTGGTTTCAATCCACGCCCGCCATCACTGACGGGCGACGCTCTTCGGAGGCGGGCGGGGCCTCGTCGCCAATCGGTTTCAATCCACGCCCGCCATCACTGACGGGCGACGCCCAGATCCTCGGGGCAACCGGGTTCATCCCGCTGTTTCAATCCACGCCCGCCATCACTGACGGGCGACGCCCTTCGGCCAAATCTGCGTGATCGGCTGGGCACTGTTTCAATCCACGCCCGCCATCACTGACGGGCGACGCGCCATCTTGGTGTAGCCAACCCGTGCCGACTTGATGTTTCAATCCACGCCCGCCATCACTGACGGGCGACGCCGCTGGTGCTGGGCTTCGTCGTGCTGAGGGCCTGTTTCAATCCACGCCCGCCATCACTGACGGGCGACGCCAAAGCCCTGGACACACGTTCGGCCCGTTCGCTGGTTTCAATCCACGCCCGCCATCACTGACGGGCGACGCACGTCCAGCAGGATCACGCCTTGGGCGGTGCGGTGTTTCAATCCACGCCCGCCATCACTGACGGGCGACGCTCATCGCCGATCTTGACGCAAAGACGGCTGCACTGTTTCAATCCACGCCCGCCATCACTGACGGGCGACGCCCAAGTTCGCCGAGTCGAAGGCGGTGGCCGAGCTGTTTCAATCCACGCCCGCCATCACTGACGGGCGACGCTGCGGGGATGGGGATGAGGACGAACAGGAGCAGTGTTTCAATCCACGCCCGCCATCACTGACGGGCGACGCGCAGGCGCTCGCATTGGCGGGGGTCGTAGCTCACGTTTCAATCCACGCCCGCCATCACTGACGGGCGACGCCTCGGATGGGTGCGGGGATGGGGATGAGGAAACCGGTTTCAATCCACGCCCGCCATCACTGACGGGCGACGCCTCCCTGGCGATCTCCTGAGGGGTCACCTCAGAGGGGTTTCAATCCACGCCCGCCATCACTGACGGGCGACGCCATGGTCTGGGATGACCTCGAAGCACAAGAACTGTTTCAATCCACGCCCGCCATCACTGACGGGCGACGCGAGGAAGACTTCGCCGTCTGGTGGGCCTTCGAGAAGTTTCAATCCACGCCCGCCATCACTGACGGGCGACGCGCGTATGCCCGTTGCCGCGAGTTGCTTGCTCAAGGTTTCAATCCACGCCCGCCATCACTGACGGGCGACGCCTTGCCTCGACTGACTGCCTCGACTGCTGCTGAGGCGTTTCAATCCACGCCCGCCATCACTGACGGGCGACGCGCGAGCCCACCAGCTTGGCGAAGGCGCCAGCCTGGTTTCAATCCACGCCCGCCATCACTGACGGGCGACGCGCTTGACCGGCTGAACGAGTACGCCCACACCTTGGTTTCAATCCACGCCCGCCATCACTGACGGGCGACGCCTCACTGGTTTGATCTGCCGCCCGAGCTGGCGGAGTTTCAATCCACGCCCGCCATCACTGACGGGCGACGCGACCGCTGCGAGTAGATGCCGCACTGGTCAGCGGTTTCAATCCACGCCCGCCATCACTGACGGGCGACGCTGGCGTACTCGGCCACGACGTACACAAACCCGCTGTTTCAATCCACGCCCGCCATCACTGACGGGCGACGCCGCCATTGCGCCCGTCTTCCGGCACTCCAAAGACGTTTCAATCCACGCCCGCCATCACTGACGGGCGACGCCGTGGGCACTTCGCACACTGAGCGACCAAGGCAAGTTTCAATCCACGCCCGCCATCACTGACGGGCGACGCCTGGTGTGGCCCACCATGAAGGGC
Organism: Aquabacterium commune; assembly: GCF_004362855.1. Classification (GTDB taxonomy): domain Bacteria; phylum Pseudomonadota; class Gammaproteobacteria; order Burkholderiales; family Burkholderiaceae_C; genus Aquabacterium; species Aquabacterium commune. The sequence goes on along the minus strand of NZ_SNXW01000004.1, from coordinate 122,205 downwards.
GGCACACCGAAGTTTCAATCCACGCCCGCCATCACTGACGGGCGACGCGCCTTCTCCGCCTGTTTTTAGCTCGCGCGTTGATGGTTTCAATCCACGCCCGCCATCACTGACGGGCGACGCGGCAGCAAGTGCAATCTGCGGATGCGACAGGTGGGTTTCAATCCACGCCCGCCATCACTGACGGGCGACGCCGGCCCACAGCGTGACCTCACCCGGACGGAACTTGTTTCAATCCACGCCCGCCATCACTGACGGGCGACGCCCTGCCGCCCACGGCTTCAGCAACGGCGACGTGCTGGTTTCAATCCACGCCCGCCATCACTGACGGGCGACGCCAAGTGGAGCGATGACTACGCCCTGTGGCGCAAAGTTTCAATCCACGCCCGCCATCACTGACGGGCGACGCTATCGCCATCCCATCCAAGGATCACCCATGACCGTTTCAATCCACGCCCGCCATCACTGACGGGCGACGCCGTGTTGCCAGGCAGTGCCGAGCGCCGGTTCTTCCGTTTCAATCCACGCCCGCCATCACTGACGGGCGACGCCGGGCCGCACGCGGCCGTCCTCGATGGCAGCCAAGTTTCAATCCACGCCCGCCATCACTGACGGGCGACGCATGCCTGGGGCCGTCGCATGGCCGCGTGGATGTGGTTTCAATCCACGCCCGCCATCACTGACGGGCGACGCGACGCGTTCAGCGTAGGGACAGTATCGCAAGTCTTGTTTCAATCCACGCCCGCCATCACTGACGGGCGACGCGGCGATGCCCTGGATCGACCCCATCCGCGAGGCCGTTTCAATCCACGCCCGCCATCACTGACGGGCGACGCCAGCAGACCCTGATCCAGCAGCACCTGCTCAACAAGTTTCAATCCACGCCCGCCATCACTGACGGGCGACGCCGCGGTCCTGCTTCTTCAGCGACTTGTCGGTCTTGTTTCAATCCACGCCCGCCATCACTGACGGGCGACGCTCCGGTGGCCAACATGATCCGCATCACGACGGATGTTTCAATCCACGCCCGCCATCACTGACGGGCGACGCCGGCCGTGTACGCGGGCCGCAACGCGGTGTTCCTGTTTCAATCCACGCCCGCCATCACTGACGGGCGACGCCCTGGTTCGCTGGCTTCTTCAAGGCGGTTGGCGAGTTTCAATCCACGCCCGCCATCACTGACGGGCGACGCTGCGGGCCTTGCCCGACAGGTGCGCCACCTGGAGTTTCAATCCACGCCCGCCATCACTGACGGGCGACGCCCATAACAGCGCCGCCCTTTCAGGGCTTCGGCCTTGTTTCAATCCACGCCCGCCATCACTGACGGGCGACGCCGGCAGGCAGCGCCTCACCAGCCACCGAGCCGTAGTTTCAATCCACGCCCGCCATCACTGACGGGCGACGCGCGTGGCCGTGGGCGTCAAGCTGTACAAGTGGCTGTTTCAATCCACGCCCGCCATCACTGACGGGCGACGCCGTGTGTCGGGCTCTGCAGGCAGGTGCCCGAATGGTTTCAATCCACGCCCGCCATCACTGACGGGCGACGCCGACGGCTCCAAGACCGACAAGACCAGCACCAAGGTTTCAATCCACGCCCGCCATCACTGACGGGCGACGCTCGCTGACACGTTCGAAAGCATCGTGATTTTCTGGTTTCAATCCACGCCCGCCATCACTGACGGGCGACGCAGCGGGTCTGCCCACAGCAGCAAGCGGCCGAAGGCGTTTCAATCCACGCCCGCCATCACTGACGGGCGACGCCTTCTTCCCAGGTCTCACCCAGCGTGGTGTTGACGTTTCAATCCACGCCCGCCATCACTGACGGGCGACGCCATTGCCTTGGCCAAACGGGCGGGGTGCAAAGCAGTTTCAATCCACGCCCGCCATCACTGACGGGCGACGCCCATGACGTGCTGGAGCTGCGCGCACAGCGTGATGTTTCAATCCACGCCCGCCATCACTGACGGGCGACGCCCATGTGCAACTGCAACAAAACAACTGAAACCATGTTTCAATCCACGCCCGCCATCACTGACGGGCGACGCCGTACTTCCATTGCAACCAGCGGCACCCAAACGAGGTTTCAATCCACGCCCGCCATCACTGACGGGCGACGCATGCCAGCGGCGACGCTGCGCAGCATGTAGCGCATGTTTCAATCCACGCCCGCCATCACTGACGGGCGACGCCTGACGTTCGCCGCAGTCCGGGCACGGCACCCAGTTTCAATCCACGCCCGCCATCACTGACGGGCGACGCCTTGGTGAGCTCTGCGACCCAGACATACCGGCAGGTTTCAATCCACGCCCGCCATCACTGACGGGCGACGCGAGGCTCACGGAGTGGGCCGGATAGGAGCAACATGTTTCAATCCACGCCCGCCATCACTGACGGGCGACGCGCGGGCTCCTGCGGTGTCGCGTTCTCGGTGCCAGGTTTCAATCCACGCCCGCCATCACTGACGGGCGACGCTGGGTCACCGATGGCCGGCGATGCAGCCGTGCGCTGTTTCAATCCACGCCCGCCATCACTGACGGGCGACGCGTTCTTACTCGATGCCCTGTAAACACTGGTCGCCGTTTCAATCCACGCCCGCCATCACTGACGGGCGACGCCGATTTCGCGCAGCGTCAGGTCGGCCGGGTGCTCGTTTCAATCCACGCCCGCCATCACTGACGGGCGACGCCAGCGCGCGCGTCTTTGCCACCCCAAGCCAGGCTGTTTCAATCCACGCCCGCCATCACTGACGGGCGACGCTGGTCACGTGTGCCGGGTGGCGCTTGAGCGCGTTGTTTCAATCCACGCCCGCCATCACTGACGGGCGACGCGCGCGCAATGGCCCCCACACCGAAGCCGCGCAGGTTTCAATCCACGCCCGCCATCACTGACGGGCGACGCCGAGCAGGCCAGTGAAGCGGCCATCGGCCAGGCAGTTTCAATCCACGCCCGCCATCACTGACGGGCGACGCGCAGTGCGCGTCAGCATGGTCACTTCTCCGTGCTGTTTCAATCCACGCCCGCCATCACTGACGGGCGACGCGCAACCAGATCGGCCCCACGCTTGTGGGTTGTTGGTTTCAATCCACGCCCGCCATCACTGACGGGCGACGCGGCTGTCATGGTGGCCCTGCCAGGCCAACCATGCGTTTCAATCCACGCCCGCCATCACTGACGGGCGACGCGACCTGAGCCAGTGATGAGCAAGCCCGTACCCCTGTTTCAATCCACGCCCGCCATCACTGACGGGCGACGCCGGTCCGACTGTGGCGCAACGCCTGTACCCGAACATGTTTCAATCCACGCCCGCCATCACTGACGGGCGACGCGTCACGGAAGGCCTCGATCACATGGCGTGCATGGTTTCAATCCACGCCCGCCATCACTGACGGGCGACGCGTTGCTCAAGGCTCAGGACGCGCTTATCCGTCTTGTTTCAATCCACGCCCGCCATCACTGACGGGCGACGCAGCCTGGCCAACCTGCGGAGACTGCGACTGCGAGTTTCAATCCACGCCCGCCATCACTGACGGGCGACGCCGACAACCAGCCGCGCCAATAATCAGTGATGACTGTTTCAATCCACGCCCGCCATCACTGACGGGCGACGCACTTCGCACGCAAATCACTTTCCCATAAGCACAAACATGTGCAAAAGCGCGAACCCATCGCAGAGTGACTGACTCGTGATCAGTCTCAACTGGAAACGATGCATTTTTCGGTGAAGCAACAAGCACTTAGAGCACGCGCGAACCACAACGTCGAAAGACAGGCACTGCAGGTTCGCGGTTGCCATCGTAGCCGAGTGCTGCGAGCCTCAGGCCACTATCAGAGAACCAATGGTCCGTCGAAGTCCACAGCCTTGAAGACACCGTGCTCTCGAACCTCGGCTCCTCGCGTCTCAGGAATGCGGTAAAGGCGCAAGCAGTCTTCCGCCAAGTTGACCTCAGCCAACAGCCTTCGCTCCAAAGACTCGAACTCTGCCAGCGTCACCTGGCACTCGAACACCGACTTCTGAACACGCTGCCCGGTCGATTCGCAAACCTTGGCGACACGACGCAAACGACGGCGCCCCGACTTGGTCTCTGTGCTCACGTCATAACAAACCAATACCAGCATGGCCCGAAGCTACTTCACCAGAAATGGCACATACCCAGGCACATCACGACATGAGCCCGCTTGACTTGCCAACGGGCTCTCCCGAACCGCCCTGGCCATCAAACGCGCTTGCACCAGAGGCACCATGCCCAATGGCACGGCTTGCGCAAGCACTGGGTGGTTGATCTCCTCGCGCTTGCGCTCCTGGAACGCAACGACAACGGCCTTGCGCGCGTCGCCATCCAGCGAAACCGCCCCACCCTCGCGAACCACAAAGTCGTCCTCGTCGAGCTGCCCACGGTTCACCAGCGTGAGTGCCAGCCTGTCGGCAAGAGGTCGAAATTCTTCCACCAGATCCAACGCCAACGCGGCCCTTCCCGGCCTCACCGCATGCAAGAAACCCAGCTGTGGATCAAGTCCAGCTGCCTCAATGGCACTGCGGCAATCATTCATCCACATTGCATACAAAAACGACAACAAGGCGTTCATCCGGTCTCGCGGCGGGCGCCGGCTGCGCCCATCCATCTGAAACCACTTGCGCTGCTCAGGCTTCACAACGAAATTCAGTGCCCCGAAGTACTGCCGTGCCGCCTCGCCCTCCAGACCGCGCAACACATCCAGGTCCGTGGCACCAGGCAGTGCGCGCAGGGTGGCAGCCAAGTCATCTGCACCTCGCGTGAGCATGGCTGCTTCCTCGTCCAGCTTGGCTTCGCGAGCACCGCGCATCAAAACCTGCCGTGCGTTTTTGACCTTTCCCGCAACACACGCGCGCGCTGTGGCCAATGTGAAGATGGCATCCTTCACACAAGCGTGATGAGCTTGGCGCAGCAAAACATTGCCCGCGGTGGCGCCCTCCAACCGCGCCTTGAACCGTCCGTTGTCATCCAGCAGGACCAAGGCGATGCCTTCATCGGCCAGGCGGTGCATGAGTGGCGCGGACAAGCCAACATGCCCGAAACACACCACAGCCTGGAGATGGTGAAGTGGCACCCTCAAGCGAGTCTCACGATCCACTTCCACACGCAACGTGTCGTTGTCCAGGCGCAGATAGCTCTCTGGCGTGGTGATGTAGAGCGTGTTGAGCAGTTGCATGGTGGGTAGCGTGGCGGCACAGCGCCCTCAGGATTGATCGGGGGTAAACAGATCTGCTCGCAGTCGCACCAAGAGGGCCGACGTGGCCTCGGGCTGACAGCGCTCATGCAGCGAGCAACCCTTGCAGTGCAACAATGCTTCCGCGCCCTCTAGGACGGGTGGCAACAAGCCGCTGGCCAGCATGCGCCTCACCTCGCCAGCCACCGTGACCACTTGCTGACGCAACTCGGGCGTGATCGACACCACGCGGCGCCGCTTTGAACTGGCGTAGTAGAGCGCCCCCTCCGGCACTGCACGCCCGCTCGTGGCTTCGAGGCAGAGCGCCTGGGCAGCCAGTTGCACATCATCGCAAGCTGCAATGGCCGCCGCTTTGTGACGGCTGCCCTGCTTGTATTCCACCGGGTAAGGCACGCCACCCGATGAATACTCCACCACGTCCGCCTTGCCGATGAGGCCCAGCGCCTCGTGCCACACCGGCAAGGCACGCTCCACCCGCACCCCCTTGGCGGTTTCCACGCCAGGCTGGTCAACCCGAGCATGCAGCGCATTGCCGCGCAGGGTGTGCACGTTGTCGTCAAAGGCCTGCTCCAGGTGGATGAGGCCGCATTGCCGCGGGCAGTAGCACCAGTGCTGAAGGGCGGAGAGGGGGATGGGGTCGATGAGTTCAGATCCCATGCTCCCTCCCGCGCCTTCAACCGACCTTGCGAAGGAGCTTCACGCCGGCAGGCATGCCCTCTTCATTGACGGCCACCTCGTAGTCCTCGAAGCTGCGGGGCACGTCAACCCGCTTCTGGGCGGCGATGCGCTTGAACAGCTCATGCGCGTGGGCATTGCCCAACTCGCTGTCGTGCTTGAACACATACAGCCCACGGGTCGACATCTCACCCCGCGCAGCAGAGCGGTCGTGCTCGAACATGTTCTCCAGCGCTTGCCAGAGCAGTTCCAGATCGTCTTCACCAAAACCGGTCTGCTTACCCAAAAAGGCCGACACAAAACCATGCGCGGCATACAGGCCGTAAGGCACCGTGTGTTTGCGGCCCATGGTGCGGTTGTCGCCCTGCTGCTTCTCCGCCTCGGCCTCTGTGGCCACGGCCATGCGGGTGATCGAGTGCTCCATGGTAACGATGGGGTCAATCGAGCGTGCGAAGGTCAACTGGACGGGACCACGCACCTGGCCGCAGTTCACCCCCAAACCCATCACAGCACCAAAGGTACGGACGTCGTAGAAGTTTTGGCACATCCATGCACGTGCTTTCTCTACATCATCGGCACTGCCTTTGCGCTTTTGCTTGCCTGGCTTTTTCTTGGCGTCCGTGTCTTCGGCCTCTGCCGCCGCACCCTCATCCAAAGGGGCATCCAGCTTCAAGGCTGAATACGCACGCTGATGTTGAAGGTTCAAGATGGCTTTTTCACGCACATAGATCTCGGAACGCTTGGTGCCAGGCTCAGGCGCACCCTCTGCCTGGTCGACGGCGCGGATCAGCGCCACAAAGTTGCGCACCTTGCGTTTGAGCGACACATCGGTCATCAGGCCGTGGCCGGTCTCGGCATCCAAGCGTGGCAGGTTGCCGGCGTCAGGGTCGCCATTGGGGTTGCCGTCTTTCACGTCAAACAGCAGCACGAAGTCGTAGCGGTTGGTCAGGCTCATGGTCAGTTGCCTCCTTGGTTGGTTTGGTCGGGATCGTTCTTGGTGAAAAAGGCTTGGCGCTGGTGGTAGTAGCCCAGGGCGAAGCGCCCTTGTTCTTGCAGCGGCATGTGGGGAGGGAAGTCGCCGATGCCATCCACGATCTCGCCCATCAGCTTCTCCAGATTCACCGCCCGCCCCTTGTTGCCGATCTTGGCGAGGTGGTGGTTCTTCAGCCGCAGCAGCGTGGTGAACACCGCCACCGGTGTGCTGGACGCTGCACCGTAGTAGCGGTCGCGGATGGTTGCGTTGAGCCCAGGACTGGCCTCTTCTTGTGTCCGCTCAAGCGCGGCAAACAGGCGGCCCAGCCTATAGCCAACGGACGGGTTGCTGGTGTCTAGCACTTCGGTGATCTCCTTCTCTGGGTTTGTCGATGTGCGGTTGGCATGGCGAATGGAACGGTTGATGCAGGCTTTCAGCACAGCCGCACGCAGGTAGGTGACGCGCTGCTCGGCGCGGCAACGCTGGACTGCGGCGAAAAAAAATGCCGTGGGGAGAGCACTGCCAGTCAGGGCAGCCCTCATCACGTCACCAACAAGGGCTGGTGGCAACTTATCTATATCGCCGTTGGGGCGCTCCTTCGTCGCAAGGCACACCGAGCCAAGAAGCGCCTTCAACGACGGGAACTCTCTGTCTTTTGGGCTGCGGTCAATTCTCAGATCGTCAAACCATTGGCTGGTTTGTTGCGCGATGTCAGCCAAAGTGGACACATGCCAAAACCGGATCGCGATACGGGCCGCATTGGGCGCCAGGCCCAGCACGAAAAACTTGTTCTCTCCGCGGGCGCCGTCGAAGCGCCCGGCCTTGATAGACTCGAACAAGGCCCGCACCTTCTCAGTGCGTGCATCTGGATCGTCGGCTTCACCGAACAAGTCGGTGAACCACGGCTCCACGTCGGCGTCTTCCTGCCTCTGCGCCCAGAACACCGCTGTCTCGTCTCCAACACGGATACGCTGCCTTGAGTTAGGTCGCAACAGATGGTTCAAAGCCGTTGAATAGCGAAACACAGCCGACTGCCCCACAGGGAAATTTTGTCCCTGATGCTTGCCAAACGACGAGAAGGCTGGATTCGATTGGTCATTGATAGCCGACAGCGGTGCAGGCTTTTCGCAAACCCCACCAATCGGAAAATGCAGCTGCTGAATTGGTTGGCTATCGCCAGATACCAAACACACGCCGACATGAGCATCGCCAGCAACAACACCCGAAGACGAAGCAAGTGACGTCAGTGTTGGGTCCTGCAGGACCAGATCAATCTCGCCTGCCAGTCGAAACGTCAGGTTGCAACCTGCGATCTTTATGCAATCTGGCCAGTTTGGATCCTGCAAAACTCGGCTGTATTCACCGCGCTCGTAAAACTGATTGATCGCGGCCAGGCCAACTGATGCTGGGTGCTGCAATGTCATGCTCTTCACTCTGGTCGTGAATGCCTCGAACTGCTTTCTTGCCGTTTCAATGTCCTTGTGCTCGTCGGTCTTCGCATGACCAAGCACAAATCCAAAGTGATCCCACAAAGCGTTTGGATGTTCATGAGCGCGAGTCCCGGATCGGATTTCAGCCTTTGGCACCAAAGACGCCGTCACGTCGGATGACTTCTTGCCCGTGCGCTGCGATGACAACTGGACAAAGCTGCCGTCTCTTTTGATCTCAACGATGTATGGAATACGTTTCCACTCCCAACCGTCAGGAGCCATTTCATCTGACCGGTCGTAGTAGTCCACAAGTGCTTGAAGAATCATCCCCGCACCTCCACGCCAGCCAGGTCCATGACGCCACGCTCAACGCGGGCCCGGAAAAACTGGGGCTTCGGGTCGGCGCGGTCGGCGTAGTCCAGGTCGTAGAGCATCCAACCCAGGTCGGCGCTCATTTCTTGCAAGGCAGCGGGCTCGGTGTCTGCCACGCCATAGGCACCGCGACCTGTTTCAAGCACCGGAACAGGCCGGAAGCTGGCCGCGAACTCGCGGCAACCCAAATAGGGTTGGTTCACACACTGCCCTGCGGCAGCACGGCGGGTGAACATGGCCGTGTACTTGGCCGGGTTACCGCGCGATTCGTCGGTCAGGAACTCCATCTCGGCATACAGCCGATAGGCCACGTCGCGCAAGAACAGGCCGGCGCGCTGCTGTCGGTCTTCTTCGATGTAGAGCGCCAGCTGCCCATGGCCTTCGTTCATGGCGGCAAGGGCATTGCGGTTGGACACCACCGACGACACCTCGTTGCGCCTGACGCTGATCCAGCGCACGGGCTTCAAGACTTCGATCTTGCGGATGCGCCACCGGATGGCAGGCTTCCACAAGATGGCGTCAAACACCGCGCGCGCGGCCGACGGGGTGATGAGGTCGTAGGACACCCGCTCCACCTTCATCTCTGGGCGGGTGAAGCAGGCGTAGTCGCCGGTGACCTCAAGGCAAAAGCGTCGCATGTTGGTCCTTCCTGACTGTTGATTTCGGTGTGTTGGTCAATTCATCGCTCCATGCTCACTCAGACACGACATACGAGGCCGGATCCCCCGGCGCCCCATCCACATTCGCGCCAAGCTGGGGGTGGTAAAACGCATCCCAGTCCTCAATCTGCACATACAAGCCCGGGCACATCGGCACCTCCCGGATGTCGCCCGCCTTGACCAGCTTGTCCAGCTGGTAGCGGTAAACCGTGACGCCGTAGCGCTGCAACTTGCGCATCAGCCACCGGCTCGGGCCGTCGCGTTCCAACATGCCGATCAAGGCGTTGATGTCTTCCTTGGCGCCTGGGCTGCGGTAGCGAACCAGCACAGTCGCGCCATCGGCGTCGTCAATCAGACGGAAGTTGTTGGATGCGTCTTTGAACCGCACGGCCAAGGCCCGCTCACGCTGATCAGCCTCCAACTGCACGGCCTCGCAGATGCCCTTGGCGTCCAGATCGGCATCGTGATAGAGCTTCTGGAAGTAACGCTCGAACAAGGGCAAGGCAAAGGGGTTGTCAGTGCCCTCGCTCCACAAGGTCTTACAAGTTTCACGGGCCTGGCGAAGCAATCCTGGCGGCGCCTTGGTGGGCGGCACAAACACATGCACTTCGCCCAGGCCGGGCAGCTTGCCCTCGCGGTTGCACCGGCCTGCAGCCTGCGCGATGGAGTCAAGGCCTGCCAATGCGCGATACACCACCGGGAAGTCCAGGTCCACACCCGCCTCCACCAGCTGCGTGCTGACCACCCTCACGGGCGAGGCATCCTGCCCAGCGCTCAATGCCGCGCGCCGCTGTACCAAGGCCGCTTTGATTTCGGCGATCACATCGCTGCGGTGCTGGGCGCACATCAAGGCTGACAGGTGCCAGCACCCATCCGGGTCGTTCTGGCGAACCAGATTGAACAGCAACTGGGCATCGGCACGCCGGCTAACGATGGTCAGCACCGCTTCGTGGCCGGCGATCTCGTCGGCCAACTCTGGCCAAGCACGAGCTTCGTTCAGGTCAGTCGGCACGTGCACGCGCACGCGCTCCAGCGCCGCATAGAGGCCTGGCACATCGTCGATGATTTCCGTGACCGCTGAGGCCTCGAAGCCCCGCTTGAGTCCACGGCGCGGGTCCTGGCTGACGCTGGCCGTGAGCACAGGTTGCGTGGCCGTGCACAGGACCAAGGTCACGCCAAAGTCACGCACCAGCATGCGCAGCACATCGACGATGGGCTGCAGAAACTCCACAGGCAACAACTGGGCTTCGTCCAGCACGATCACGCTGTGGGCCAGGTTGTGCAGCTTGCGGCAGCGCGAAGTGCGGCGGGCGAAGAGGCTCTCGAACAGCTGCACATTGGTGGTCACCACCAGGGGCGCATCCCAGTTCTCGCAGGCCAAGCGCGATCGACTGGTTTCCCGCTCTGGCTCCGCCTCGGCATTGCTGTGGTGCTCGATCACGGCGTCCTCGCCCAGATCAGTGAACACCTTGCGGAAGATGTCGGCCGTCTGCTCGATGATGCTGGTGTACGGAATGGCGTACACCACGCGGCTCTTGCCGCGCAAAGCCGCGTGATCCAGGGCAAAGGCCAGACTGGAGAGCGTCTTGCCACCGCCGGTTGGTACGGTGAGCGTGAACACACCGGCATCCCTCAACGCCTTGTTGCGGCATTGGGCAAGGATGCTTTGGCGCACGCGGTTGACAGGCGTGTCGGCGGCCGAGCTGGCCAACGATGTCAGGTGGTTGTTGAGCGCCGATTGCAACGCCTGGATGCTGGGCGCACCACGGCGCGCTACGCCCTTGCCCGCGTCCATGAAAGCCTCGGTGTCCAGGAAGTCTGCGTCCACCAATGCGGAGAACAGCATGCGCAACCAGAGAGCGAACCGGCCAGGGGTGTCGCCTTTTTCCTGGCCGCGCGGCAAGTCCTTCAATGACAAACCAGCCAAGTCGGGCCGCAACACGCTCAGCGGCGGATCGGCCGCAAGCGCGTCGGCCAATTCACGCTGGGCATCGTCAGATGCCAGACGGGCCGCCAAGCCATCGTCCCAGTTGTCCAACCCCGCGTGGTGCCCTGCGATCACATACTGAAGCACCCTCGCCATCATCTGGCCCCGAGGGCCAAACTCATCAGCGAGCAACTTCTCCGCCCACAACGCCCCTGCCGCAGAGTGCGTCTTGTCGCTGTCTTTCACCCGACCTTCGATGTGCGCATCCAGGCCATTGGCTTGACGGATGTAGCGCTGAAAGCCGGAGCGGTGTTTGCCCAAGTCATGGAGCAGTCCGGCCAGCCGGGCCCAGTCCTCACCAAAACCGGAGGCAAAGCGCGCCGCCAAGCCAGCCACTTTGCCCAGGTGATCCACCAGCAAATGCGGCACCACCTCCCCCGTCACTGCATCCACCCGGATGTGCGCCCAGTTGTCGCTGCCCACCTTCATCCCCTTGATTTGCTTCAGGCGTACATGTTGGCAAACCGCAAGCTCATGGCGTGAGCCCGCCCACAATCTTTGCGCACCCAGCCCGCAGCCTTTGCGCCACCGCATCCTGCAGGTCTGGCGGCCCGAGCACGTCCACATCCGGCACGTGCCGCATGACGTCCATCACCAGCTCGCGCGGGTCTGCGTAGGGCAGGTCCAGCAGGTAGCTGCCATTGGCGTCGAAGCGCCCTTTTTGCTGGGGATGCCATGTCTCTGCGGCCACCCAGCGCGCACGCTCGGACGAAAAGCGCAGGCTGGCCCACTGCACTTGCCGCCCCGCAAAGATGCCGTAGCCCGCCCCCAGCACCGCGTCCAGCTCAGCCTCTGGCACGTCGATGGCGCTTCGGGCTTCCACCTGCACATGGCCGATGGCATCGACGCTGAAACTGCGCAGGCCTTGCCGCAAGTGGCACCAGGCGTCGAGGTACCAGTTGTCGCGGTAATGGATCAGTCGCTGGGGCGACACCTCTCGCTCGCTGGCCTGGTCCGTGGTGCGGGCGTGGTAGCTGATGCGCAGGCGGTGGCGCCGCAACAGCGCCGAGCCGACCGCCTGGAAGTGCGGCAGGTGCACGGGCCGTGCGCCCACCGTCTGTACCTTGATGCGTTGGGACAGTTCGACGCTGGAATGCTTGCCGGCGTCCATGACCTTGCCCAAGCGCTTCATCAACGGCGCGATGTGGGGGCCGAGCAGGCCCCCCGCATCCAGGTTGGCCAGCAGGTGCTGCATGGTCAGCAAGGCATGGATTTCCTCGGCGCTGAACCACAGCCCCGGCAGTTCGTACTGGGTGCCCAGCGCCTGCTGGGACGGGTCCAGGCGGTAGCCGCCCTCCTGACGGTCAAACACCACCGGGGCGTTCATCCGGTCACGCAGGTGGTCGATGTCGCGTTTGAGGGTGGCAAATGAGACGCCACCCAGCGCCTCCATCAACTGCGCTTTGCCGAGGCAACGGCCCGAGTCGAGCAAATGCTTGAGCCTGTACAGACGCTCTGTTTGAGACACGGCTTTCCCTGAATGTTTGTCATGCCAACCGTGACGCTTGCTCACAGTCGGATACAAACAGCATAAAACAGCCACAAGACAGATTTGCTGCAAACCAGGTTGCCTGGCGCATGCAGCCCCCTGTCCGGCTCGCCGAGCTCCGAACCTCACCCACGCACCTCTGCGCTGCATGCACCGAGCTCTGAGCTCGGCGTGCGGAGCTCGGAGCTCGGCTCACGCACCTAATAGGTGCACGCACGGAGCAAAAAGCTCGGCGCGTGCAGCTGTGCAGCTCGGTGCGCCGAGCTCCAAGCTCGGGCCGCGCAGCAAAAAGGTGCGTGTACCGAGCTTTTGGCTCGGGCCGCCGAGCTCGGAACTGCGCTCACGCACCATCAAGCTGCGTCGGTGGGGCTTTTCGCTCGGGAGGCGCGGCGGCCGAAGCGGGCGCCGATGTCCTGGCGCAGGGTTTCGAGGCCGGAACCCTTGCCCATGAGCTTCAACAGGGCGTAGCCCTCCAGCGCTGCCCGCATGACGTCGCTGCCCAGTGCGATCTCCGAGTCTTCCGCTCGGCCGACCAGCTGGCGCAGGCGGTTGGTGCGGCTGCGCAGCACGTCCAGGTGGGCCAGGTCACGGCGCGCCTCGTCCAGACCCAGGCCGGGCGGCACGAGCTGGGGGTTCTGCGCGAGCAGGTTGAGGGTCTGGCGGCAAAACGCCTCGGACTTGTCGCCCATCTTGGGCAAGGAGCGGCGCTGCTCCGCGTCGAGGTCGATCAGCCCGCCGAGCTGGTCCTCCAGCGTGCTCAAGGCCGCGTCGATGGCGGCGAGTTCGGCCTCGTTCAGGTCGAGTGAAATCAGGTTCTGGCCCATGGTGTTCCCTGTTGAGTGGTGGTTGGAGCCAGCACCATAGACAAGCGCCCCCCGTGCGGCCATCCCCCTGAAGGGTGGACCACACGGGGGGCGCCGTGGGGAATGGCAACTGGGCGTGTCAGCGCCTCAGTGCACCGTCCGCCCGAACTGGAAGTGGCCTTCCGCGTCCACCTGCACCGGCACCACGTCCTTCGGGCCGAACTTGCCCTGCAGGATGAGCTTGGCCACCGGGTTCTCGATGCGCTGCTGGATGGCACGCTTCAAAGGTCGGGCACCGAAGACCGGGTCGAAGCCGACCTTGGCCAGCTCGGCCAGCGCCTCCGGGCTCACGTCAAGCTTCATGTCCATCTGGGCCAGGCGCCCTTCCAGGCCCTTGAGCTGGATCTTCGCGATGGCGGCGATGTTGGCCTGGTCGAGCGCATGGAAGACCACCACCTCGTCGATGCGGTTGAGGAACTCAGGGCGGAAGTGCTGCTTGACGTCCACCCAGACGGCGTCCTTGATGTCCTCGTAGGGCTCACCGGCCATCTGCATGATGTTGTGGGAGCCGAGGTTGGAGGTCATCACGATGACGGTGTTCTTGAAGTCCACGGTGCGGCCCTGGCCGTCGGTCAGGCGGCCATCGTCGAGCACCTGCAGCAGCACGTTGAACACATCGGGGTGGGCCTTTTCGACCTCGTCGAGCAGCACGACGCTGTAGGGCTTGCGGCGCACGGCCTCGGTCAGCGCCCCACCCTCCTCGTAGCCCACATAGCCCGGGGGCGCGCCGATCATGCGGCTGACCGAGTGCTTCTCCATGAACTCGCTCATGTCGATGCGGATGAGGTGGTCTTCGCTGTCGAACAGGAAGCCGGCCAGGGCCTTGCACAGCTCGGTCTTGCCCACGCCGGTGGGGCCCAGGAAGAGGAAGGAGCCATACGGCCGGTTCGGGTCGGACAGCCCAGCGCGCGAGCGGCGGATGGCGTCCGACACGGCCACGATGGCCTCTTGCTGGCCGACCACGCGCTCGTGCAGCTTGTCTTCCATGGCCAGCAGCTTGTCGCGCTCGCCCTGCATCAGCTTGGACACGGGGATGCCGGTGGCACGCGCCACGACTTCTGCGATTTCCTCGGCGCCAACTTGCGTGCGCAGCAGCGTCGGGCGGCCCTCGGCCTGGCCCTTGGCGTTGCGGGCGTTTTCCTTGTCTTGCGCGGCCTTGAGCTTCTTTTCCAGCTCGGGCAGCTTGCCGTACTGCAGCTCGGCCACCTTGTTGAAGTCGCCCTTGCGCTTGAGTTCCTCGATCTGGAAGCGCATCTTGTCGATCTCTTCCTTCACCGTGGCCGAGCCCTGGGCCTGGGCCTTCTCGGCCTTCCAGATTTCTTCCAGGTCGGCGTATTCCTTGGCCAGCTTGGCGATTTCCTCTTCGATCAGCTCGAAGCGCTTTTGCGAGGCCTCGTCGCGCTCGCGGCGCACGGCCTCGCGCTCGATCTTGAGCTGGATGAGGCGGCGGTCCAAGCGGTCCAGGGCCTCGGGCTTGGAGTCGATCTCGATCTTGACCTTGGCCGCGGCCTCGTCGATCAGGTCGATGGCCTTGTCCGGCAGGAAGCGGTCGGTGATGTAGCGGTTGGAGAGCTCGGCCGCGGCCACGATGGCCGGGTCGGTGATCTCGACGCCATGGTGAACCTCGTACTTCTCCTGCAGGCCGCGCAGGATGGCGATGGTGGCCTCCACGGTGGGCTCGCCCACGAGGATTTTCTGGAAGCGGCGCTCCAGGGCGGCGTCTTTTTCAATGTACTTGCGGTACTCGTCCAGCGTGGTCGCGCCGATGCAATGCAGCTCGCCACGGGCCAGCGCGGGCTTGAGCATGTTGCCGGCGTCCATGGCGCCATCGGCCTTGCCCGCACCGACCATGGTGTGGATCTCGTCGATGAACATGATGGTCTGGCCTTCGTCCTTGGCCACTTCCTTGAGCACGTTCTTGAGGCGCTCTTCGAAGTCGCCGCGGTACTTGGCGCCGGCCAGCAGCAGGGCCATGTCGAGCACCAGCACGCGCTTGTTCTTGAGGCTGTCGGGCACTTCGCCGGCCACGATGCGCTGGGCCAGGCCCTCGACGATGGCGGTCTTGCCCACCCCAGGTTCACCGATGAGCACGGGGTTGTTCTTGGAGCGGCGCTGCAGCACCTGGATGGCGCGGCGGATTTCCTCGTCGCGGCCAATGACCGGGTCGAGCTTGCCCTGGCGGGCGCGCTCGGTGAGGTCGAGCGTGTACTTCTTGAGGGATTCGCGCTGGCCTTCGGCCTCGGGGCTGTCCACCTTCTGGTCGCCCCGGACGGCCTTGATGGCCGCTTCGAGCGCCTTGCGGGTCAGGCCGAAGTCGCGGCCCAGGATGGCGGTCTCGCCCTTGTGGTCGCACAGGGCGAGCAGGAACATCTCGGCGGCGATGTAGGCGTCACCGGCCTTGTGGGCTTCCTTCTCGGCGCCCTGCAGCAGGCTGACGGTGTCGCGGCCGGCTTGGACCTGCTCAGCGCCTTGCACCTGGGGCAGCTTGTCGATTTGCTTTTCCAAGGCCGCGGCCAGCGGCGCGATCTTGACCCCGGCCTTGTCCAGCAAGGCCTTCGGCCCATCGTCCTGGCGCAGCATGGCCAGCAGGATGTGGGCAGGTTCGATGTAGGGGTTGTCGCGCGTGACGGCCAGGCTCTGGGCCTCGGTCAGCGCTTCCTGGAAGGTGGAGGTGAGTTTGTCGAGTCGCATCGGGCGCTCCTGGGCAGGTGGAGGGGGCGAGCCTCGTGCCCGGTGGCACAGGGTTCGTCCGGTTGCTGCGCAGATGGTGCGGCACCGCGGCATTTCAAGGGCAAAGCCCCTGCGCCGGGGTGGGTCGGGGCGCTGGCGTGGCCCCGGCTTGCGCCAGATCAAATGGCCGTCAGGCCAGGGTCAGGCGGCCAGCGGCTCACAGATCACCCGGTTGCGGCCGGCCTGCTTGGCCTCGTACAGGCGGGTGTCGGCGCGCGAGAGCACCTCGTCGAGCGAGTGGGCCGTCTGGTGGAAGGCCACGCCGATGCTGACGGTCACGCGGATGCGGCCCACGCGGGAATCGCAGGGCTGGGCCTCGATGGCCTGGCGCAGGCGCTCGGCCACGGTTTCGGCGTCGTGGCGGCTGCGCACGGGCAACAGCACGGTGAATTCCTCGCCGCCGTAGCGGGCCAGCAAGGCGTCGTCGCGCAGGTGTTCGGTCATCACCCCGCTCAGGTGGCGCAGCACCTCGTCGCCCACCTGGTGACCGTGGCGGTCGTTGATGGCCTTGAAGTGGTCCACGTCCATCATCAGCGCGGCGATGCCGGTGTCACGGCGCACGGCCGAAGGGCCAGCCAACTGCCCGGCCAGCATGCGTTCGCCGTGCTCGCGCAGGCCGCGCCGCGACAGGGTGCCGGTGAGGTCGTCGCGCAGCGCGCGCTCGCGCAATTGCTGGTTCAGGCGGTCGTTGACGATGGCGAACACCACCGAGGCCACCGACAGCGGCAGCAGGCCCACCCCGACCGCGGAAGCCGGCAGCAGCCAGTCGGGCGCGAAGAGGAGGTGGTCGGGGTAAGGCCCGACCCAGTGCAGGGTGTGCCACAGGATGAGCACCCAGTCCAGCGAGAACAGCCCGGCCACCAGCAGCAGGGCGAGCTCACCGCCCCGGCGCACGGTGGCGCGCCGCAACAGCACCCCCTGGTCAATCAGCGTGCCCACGGCGATGAAGCTCATGACGGAGGCCTCCACCACCGCGAAGGTCGCGTCCGAGGTGGCCGCACCCGCCCACCACAAAACGCTGCCCAGGCCGAGCGTCAGCGCAACGCCCAGCACTGGCGGTGTGCGCTGCCCGTTGAGCTGGCGAAAGCCCCAGGCGAGCAAGGACGCGCCGATGGCGGCGACCCCGATCATGGCGTGCATGCCCTGCGCGCGCTGCGCAACCGGCAAGGTGCCCACCCAGAGGAAACCGGCCAGGCACAGGAAGGCCAGGCGGTAGAGCCACAGTGCGCGGCGCACGCGCGGGCTCTCCGCGCGCACCAGGGAGATCAGGCCCAGGCCGAACAGCGAGCCAGCGCCCGCGAGGGTGTAACAGGTGAAGACGTCGATGGAGGCCATGCCCAACTTCGGGACGGATGTGATCGGTTATCGGCGTTCATGGCCTCCAACTTGACCCGCCCAGGGCTCAGAGGGGCAGTTCAGATGCAGTTCAGGCCAGCCAGGCCCGCATCAAACGGGCCCCGAGGGCCGCGCAGGCCAGCGCACCGACGACGTGGGCCGAGGTGTGGGCCAGCGCCAGCTCGAAACGCCCGCGCTCCAGCAGGGCCAGCGATTCCGCCGAAAACGCCGAAAACGTGGTGAAGCCGCCCAGGCCGCCAGTGACCAGCAGCAAGCGCAACCCGTCTGAAGGACAGCGGTCCAGCCAGGCGAAGGCCAGCCCGATCAACAGGCCACCCAGCGCATTGACAAACAGCGTGCCCAGGGGGAAGCCTGCCCAGACGGGGTTGAACCAGACGCCAGCCTGCCAGCGCGCCAGGGCACCGACGGCCGAGCCCGCGGCCACGGCCAGGGCGGAGGTGAGCGGGCTCATGGCTGGCCTCCCGGTGCGTGCCAGCGCGCGGCGGCGTCGGCGTCGCTGTCGCGCGAGGCGACCCAGCGGGCCTCGCCCTGGGCTTCCTCGCGCTTCCAGAACGGCGCCTGGGTTTTGAGCCAGTCCATCAGGAACTCGGCGCAGTGGAAGGCCTCGTGGCGGTGCGCCGAGGTGACGGCCACCAGCACGATCTGGTCGGTGACGGCCAGCGGCCCGACGCGGTGGACGATGCGCACGCCGCGCACGTCAAAGCGCTGGCGGGCGCGCACGATGAGCTCGGCCAGGCTGCGCTCGGTCATGCCGGGGTAGTGCTCCAGCGTCATCACCGCGGCGGGGTCGGGGCTCCATTCGCGCACGGTGCCCACGAAGCTGACGACGGCGCCGACCTGGGCGTCACCGGCGCGCAGGGCCGCGACTTCGGCGCCGAGGTCGAAATCCTCCGGGGAGACGCGCACGCAGGCCAGGGCCTGCTGAAGCGGACTGGCCAGGGCCTGCTGAAGCGGACTGGCCAGGGCCTGCTGGAGGGCTGGCTGCACGGCTGGGGCGTCGCTCATCTCTCAGCCTCCGGTGACGGGTGGGAAGAAAGCGATTTCGTCGCCCTCGGCCAGGGCCTGGTCGGCGTCGCACAGGGCCTGGTTGCAGGCGGTGCGCAGGCCGCGGTCGGGGTCCAGCGCCTCGGCGTGCTGGGGCGAGCGCGTCAGCAGCCAGGCGTGCAAGTCGCCCACGGTGCGGGCTGGCGTGTCGGCCAGAGACACGGTTTCCTGGGCGCCCAGGCGTTCGCGGATGGCGGCGAAGTAGCGGATGGTCAGGGGCATGGGAGGGGGTGCGTGAGAGGTGGTGATCAAGGCTGACATCCCGGCTGACATGCCGCTGCCGCCGGGTGCAGCAGCTCGGCCGCGGAGGTCCAGCGCACCACGTCGCCGGGCTGGACGGTGGTTTGCGGCGGCAGGTCCACCACGCCATCGGCCCAGGACGCCGAGGTCAGCACGCCCGAGCTCTGGTTGGGGAAGAGCTCGGCGTGGCCGGCCTCGTTGAGGCGCACGCGCAGGAACTCGCGGCGCTTGTCTGGCTTGGGCCAGGCGAAGGCGGCGGGCACCGGCAGCGAGCGCGGCAGCTGCCAGCCTTGGCCCGCCAGCAGGCCGATGACGGGGCGCACGAGCATCAGGAAGGTCAGCCAGCTGGCCACCGGGTTGCCCGGCAGGCCCATGTAGATGGCGCGGCTGCCATCGGCCCGGGTGAGCCAGCCGAACACGAAGGGCTTGCCCGGCTTGATGGCCAGGGCCCAGAAGTCCAGCCCGCCTTCGGCCTGCACGGCCTGGCGCAGGTGGTCTTCCTCGCCCACGGAGACGCCACCGCTGCTGATGACGAGGTCGTGCTGCTCGGCGGCGGCGCGCAGGGCGGCGCGGGTGGCGGCCAGCTGGTCGGGCACGGTGCCCAGGTCGCGGGCGGTGGCACCGGCCGCCTGGGCCAGGCCCAGCAGGGTGTGGCGGTTGCTGTTGTAGATGGCACCGGGCGGCAGGGGCTGGCCGGGCAACACCAGCTCGTCGCCGGTGGTCAGCACGGCCACGCGGGGGGGCGCGAACACGGGCAGCGTGGCACGGCCCACCGAGGCGGCCACGCCCAGGGCGGCGGGGCTCAGGCGCGTGCCGGCGCGCAGCACGGTCTGGCCGATGGCGATGTCCTCGCCGGCACGGCGGATGTTTTGCTGCGCGTGCACCGGCTGGGTGAAGCGCACCTGGCCTTCGGTGGCGGCGGGCTCGGTGTGCTCCTGCATGACGACGGCGTCGGCACCGGCCGGCACGGGCGCACCGGTGAAGATGCGCGCGCAACTGCCCGGCTGCAGGATGGCGCCGGTCTGGCCGGCAGCGATGCGCTGCGACACCGGCAGGCTGGGGCCTGGCTCAGCCGCGCTGGCGAGGTCGGCCAAATCAGCCACCCGCAGGGCATAGCCGTCCATGGCGCTGTTGTCGTGCGGCGGCACGGCCACGGTCGAGACCACGTCCTGCGCCAGCACGCGGCCCAGCGTGTCTTCGGTGGCGCGCTGCTCGGTGGCCGGCGCGTGGGGGTGCTCGGTGAGCGCCTGGCGCAGGCGGGACCAGGCTTCGTCCAGGGGGATCAGGGCTTGCGGGGCAGCTGCCACGGTGTGTTCCTTGTTCAATCGGTGTCGCTTGCGCTGTGGGTCGGTGCGCTGTGGGTCGGCGGATTGTGGGTCGGCGGGTTGGCCGGCAGGCTCAGGCAGACCTCCGTGCCTTGCGGGCCCGAGTTCACGGCCACGGTGGCGCCGATGCGCTCGGCGCGTTCGCGCATGATGCTCAGGCCCACGTGGGTGGCGTCGGCAGGGCCGGCCTCGGGCGCGAAACCCTGGCCGTCGTCGCGCACGCGGATCACCCAGGCCGGGTGGGCCTGCACATCGACCCAGACCTGGCGCGCCCTGGCGTGCTTGCGGACGTTGGAGAGCGCCTCCTGCACGATGTGCAGCACCTGGATCTGCACGTCGGCCGGCATGGGCACGCCGTCGTCCTTGCAGCTCAGGTGCCCGCTCAGGCCGGATTGCAGCTCGAACTTGGAGAGGGTTTCGCGCAGGGCCAGGTCCAGGCGGCCGCTTTCGGTGCGCACGCGGAAATGCAGCAGCAGTTCGCGGACGTCGTTGTAGCTCTCGCGCACGCCCGTGTCGAGTTCGGCCATCGCGGCCTGCACGCCCGCCTGGTCGCCCTGCGCCTGGGCCGAGCGCAGCAGCCCCATCTGGATCTTCAGGAAGGCCAGGGACTGGGCGATGGAGTCGTGCAGCTCCTGCGCCAGCAGCTTGCGCTCGCTGGCCACGGCCGATTGCCGCGCCAGGGCGGCCATGCGCAGGCTCTCCATGGCGCCGGCGAGGTGGCTGGCGAGGGCCTCGAAGAGGTTGCGCTCCCCGTCGGAGAAGGTGATGTCGCCGCGGTAGAACAGCTCGACCTCCCCCAGCAGGCGCTGCTGCAGCAGCAGGGGCAGCGTGACCAGGGTGGTGTAGCCCTCGACCTCGCAGCGGCGTTGGAGCTGACGCTGGCGCTGGGGGTGGGGGTGGGCGCCTTCACCCGCGGCGGGCGAGGCTTGTGCGATGGGGATGACGCGCATGCGGGCCGGCACGCCGTCGCGCAGGCGGTCGCCGCAGAAGCAGTCGCCGGTGAGCACGCACTGCTCTTCGCGCGCCAGGATGTGCGGCAGGCTGTCGCTGGCCAGCAGCATGTAGCGGTCGTTGGCCTCGTCGGACCAGCGCACGGCCACCGCGTCGGCCCGGGCGATGCTGCGCAAAGCCCTGCCCTAGCTCGGACAGGTTGTCGGCCGAGGCCACGAAGGTGGAGACCTCGTAGAGCGCGCGCAGGCGGGCCTGTTCGCGCTCCAGGCCCAGCGTCTTCTCGCGCACCTTGGCTTCGAGGTCGCCGTACAGCGCCTGCAGGCGCTCGGTCATGCGGTTGAAGCCTTCGGCCAGCTCGCCGAGTTCGTCGTCGGCACCGGGGCGCACGCGGGCCTGGAAATCGCCCTCTTCGACGCGGCGCAGGGCGTTGCGCAAGCGGGCCACGGGGTCCAGCACCATGACGTGGCTGGCGTAGAGGATGGCCAGCGCGCTGAGCACGGCCAGCACCATCATGACCATCTGGAAGGTGTGCAGGGCGACGGTGCGGGCCTCCAGGCGCTGCTCGATTTCCGAGACGAGCTGATCGACCTGCTGGACAAAGGGTTCGATGCTGAGCCTGACGGGCGCGCCTGGGTGGGCCAGCACCTCGGCCCGCAGGGCCTGCCAGCCCTGCTGAACCGCCTGCAGCCGCGCCTGCACCGGCGCGCTGCCCGGCACGCTCAAGGGCCGCTGCGGGTCACCGGATGTCAGCAGGGCCAGGCTGTCATCGAGCTCGGTCAGCCGCGTCCGCAGGGGGCCTGCGACCCCGCTTGCCCGCGCCGGTTGCTCACGGACCTGCAAGGCCAGTTGGTAGGCGCGCATGCGCATGCGCCCCGCCTCGTTGATGGCGGCGGCGCCCCCTTCCAGCTGCCAAGTCACCCACATCGACAGGCCCACCGTGGCCAGCGCCACGGCCAGGAACACGCAGCCCACCGCCGCCAGCTTGCGCGCCAGCGTCAGTCGGGAGGTGCGCGACCAGGAGGTCGCATCTTGCCGGGGCTGCGCTGGGGCAGTGCCGGCCGGGGTGAGGGCCATGCGGGACTCCACGAAGGGCCTGACCCAGGCGGGGCGTCAACCGCCGGTCTGGGCCATGAAGCGCACGATCTTCTCACGGCGCTCGTTGAATTCGTGCCGCGCGGGTTTGGCCGCGATGCCCGCCAGGATGGCTTCCCGCAGGGTGGCGTCGCTGGCGCCCTGGCGCAGCAGTGCGCCCAGCGGCACCTGCTGGTCCTGCCCGAGGCAAAGGTAGAGCGTGCCATCGACACCCAGGCGCACGCGGTTGCAGGTCTCGCAGAAGTGCTGGCTCATGGGGGTGATGACGCCCAGGCTCATGCCGCCGACGGGGTCCTGCCAGTAGCGCGCCGGCCCGGCACCGCGCCCCAGCACCTGGGGCAGCAGGCCCAGGCGCGCGGCCAGGGCCTCGGTGAAGCTGCTCAGGTCACAGCGGGGCGTGGCGCGGCCGGTGTCGCCCATGGGCATGGGCTCGATCAGGCGCAGCACCAGCGCATGGCGCAGGGCGAAATCGACCATGGCCTCGACCTCGTGGTCGTTGACGCCAGGCTGCACCACCATGTTGAGCTTGATCGGCGAGAAACCGGCCGCGCGGGCCGCCTCGATGCCGCGCAGCACGTCGGCCAGGCAGTCGCGCCCGGTGATGCGGGCCATGCAGTCGGCATCCAGGCTGTCGAGGCTGATGTTCAGGCGCTGCACGCCGGCCTCGCGCAGGGTGAGGGCCAGGCGGTCCAGGCGGGTGCCGTTGGTGGAGAGCGACAGGTCGCGCAAGCCGGGCAAGGCGGCGATGTGCCTGACCACGTCCGGCAGGGCGCGGCGGGTCAGGGGCTCGCCGCCGGTCAGGCGCACGTGGCGGGTGCCCATGGCCACGAACAGCCCGACCAGGCGGCCCATCTCCTGGTGGCTGAGCCAGTTGGCCGGCTCCTCGAAGCCCTTGAAGGCCTCGGGCAGGCAGTAGGTGCAGCGCAGGTCGCAGCGGTCGGTGACGGACACGCGCAGGTAGTCGATCGTGCGGCCAAAGGCATCGACCAGGGCGGGGGTGGAGGACGTGGGGAACGGTGAGATCGCCATGGCGCTGAGTCTAGGCAGTCAGGGCTGCACGGCCCATCCTTCTGAAGCACTACTCCCTGACGGTGGGGCGGAGAAGGTGTCGGCCGGCGCCTACCGGCGGGACAATGGCGCATGCCCAGCCCCCTGCCCTTGCCCGCGCGCACGGCGCGCCCCCAACCGGTGTCGCCCCGCATCGACGACCCCATCGCCTTGCTGCGCGCCTGCCACGAAAAGGTGGTGCGCTTCACCCAGCTGGCGCAGCGCCTGCAGGCCCATGTGGCCGAGCATGGCGCGGACGCCCAGGCCCGCGAGGCCGCCACCGCCGTGCTGCGCTACTTCACGCTGGCCGCGCCGCTGCACCACGCCGACGAGGACGAGAACCTGTTCGTCGCGCTGCGGGCGCTGGGCCACGCCGATGTGAACGCGCGCATCGACGCGCTCCAGCAGGAGCACGACACGCTGGGCGCCCTGTGGCTGCCGGTGCGCGCCTGGCTGGCGCACATCGCCGAGGGGCAGACGCCCCCGCACGGCAGCCCGGACGGCAGCCCGGACGTGGACGGCTTTGCCACGCGCTACCGGGCCCACGTCGCGCAGGAAGAAGCCTCGGTGTACCCCCACGCGGCCGAGCTGCCTGCGCCGGTGCTGCGCGCCCTGGCCGACGCCATGGTGGCCCGGCGCAGCCCCCCACAGGACTGAGTTCAGACGCCGGCGGGTGCCGCCTGGCCGGGCTGGGCATCGCCCTCCAGCAAGCGCTCCAGCAACTCGCGCACGCTGCGGATCTGGTCACCGAAGGGCAAGGCCCCTGCGCCGCGGAAGAACAGGCCCTTCTTGACGTCGCCGCGCAAGGCCGCGGCCAGCTGGTTGTCGATGCAGAACTGCCCCCAGGTGGCCAGGCCATCGCGCAGGCCGCATTGCGCCAGGCAATCGAAGGCCTTGGTGCAGCGCGACTTGGCATGGGCCACGGCCTGCAGCCGGGGCTCGGCCTTCAGGTAGCTGGCCAGCCAGGGCGTGCGCACGGCCCGCGCCGGCAGGCCGGCCACGCTGACGAACTCGGCCATGTCCTCGTCGCGGGCCTCGGCCAGCACGCGCTTGAACTCGGGGTGGGCGTCACCCTCGGTGGTCACGGCAAAGGGGGTGCCCAGTTGCACGCCGGCGGCGCCCAGGTCCTGCAGGCGCTGGATGTCGGCCAGGCTGCGGATGCCGCCCGCGGCGATCAAGGGGATCTCGCGTTCGATGCCGGCCGCGCGGAAAAAGGCCAGGCATTCGGGGATGACGCGGTCGAAGTCAAAGCGCGGGTCGTTCAGGTCGGCCACCTTGGCCGCACCCAGGTGGCCGCCGGCCAGGCGCGGGTGCTCGATGACGATGGCGTCGGGCAGGCGCTGCTTGCGCTCCCATTTCTTGACGATGAGCTGCACGCCGCGGGCGTCCGACAGGATGGGGATGAGCAGGGTGTCGGGGTGCTCGCGGGCCAGATCGGGCAAGTCCAGCGGCAGGCCGGCGCCCACCACGATGGCGTCGATGCCAGAGGCCAGCGCCTGCCGCACCGAGGCGGCGTAGTCGGCCACGGCGCGCATGACATTGATGGCGAGCAGGCCACGGCCCTCGCTGATTGCGCGCGCGGCGCGGACCTCGCGGTCGATGGCTTCGAGGTTGGCCGCGTTGATGGCCAGCTTGGCGCGGTCGTCTTGCGGCAGGCCGGTGGTGCGGGCCATGAGGTCCGGGTGGTGGCGGCGCAGGTCCACCGAGGACAGCGTGCCCACGCCGCCCCAACGCGCCACGGTGCCCGCGAGCTGGTGGCCCGACACCCCCACGCCCATGCCGCCCTGGACGATGGGCAGCAACTGGCGCCCGCCCAGGCGCAAGGGGCGCACAGAGCTGCGCGCCAGCAGGTCAAACAGGTCTTGGGGGATGGCGTTCATGGCAGACAATCGCAGCAGCAAGGGGTCGGCGCAGGGTAAGTGCCTCGCCACCCCGGCCGGCTTGCCCTGCGTCAAAGATTGGCGCGATCACCCGCTCCCTCCCCCCTGACACGCCATGCCCATCCGCCTGCTCGTGGTCGATGACCACACCCTCTTTCGCCGCGGCCTGATGGCCTTGCTGGCCCGCGACGAGCGCGTCACCGTGGTGGCCGAGGCCGCCGATGCGGGCGAAGCGCTGCGCCATGCCGCCCAGCACCAGCCCGATGTCGTGTTGCTGGACAACCACCTGCCCGGCGTGCATGGCATCGACGCCCTGCCGCAGCTGCTGGCCCTGCAACCCGCGCCCAAGGTGCTGATGCTGACCGTCAGCGAAGACGCCGACGACCTGGCCCTGGCCCTGTCGCGCGGGGCCAGCGGCTACCTGCTCAAGACGGTGGAGGGCCAGGACCTGATCGACGCCATCGAGGCGGTGCACCGTGGCGAGTCGGCCGTGTCGCCCGAGATGACGAGCAAGCTGGTGGCGGCCTACCGCCATGCGATCGGGGGCGCGGCGGTCGGCGCACCGCCCTTGCCGGTCGAGCCTGAGCCGGTCACCGCCGCGGCACCGGCCATGCCGCACCCACTGTCGCGCCTGTCACCGCGCGAGCGCGACATCCTGCGCGAGATCGCCCGCGGCGCCAGCAACAAGGAAATCGCCCGCGCCCTGGACATCGCCGAGACGACGGTGAAGATCCACGTGCAGCACATCCTGCGCAAGCTGAACCTGAGCTCGCGCGTGCAGGCCGCCGTGATGGCCTCCGGCGACACCACCATCTGACCCAGATCAAACCCGGCGCCAGGGAGTAGTTCTTCCGAACGACCCGGCACGCCCAACGGAGGATACCCACGCAGCGCTGATCTTCTGACACTGCCCGACATGGCAAAGGAACAGACCATGTCGATCAAGCAAAACAGAAGCAAAGCCCTCAGCGTCCTCGTCGTCAGCACACTGGCCTTCACGGTGTGCTTCATGGTGTGGATGATGTTCGGGGTCATCGGGATCCCGCTCAAGAAACAACTCGGCCTGACGGCCACGCAGTTCGGTCTGCTGACGGCCACGCCCGTGCTGACCGGCTCGCTGGTGCGCGTGCCCCTGGGCATCTGGACCGACCGCTTCGGCGGCCGCATCGTGCTGTTCATCACCATGCTGTTGTGCGTGGTGCCGATCTGGCTGATGAGCTACGCCACCGCCTACTGGCACTTCCTGGTGCTGGGCCTGTTCGTGGGCCTGGCCGGCGGCTCGTTCTCGGTGGGCACGCCCTACGTGGCGCGCTGGTTCCCCCGCGAGAAGCAGGGCTTCGCCATGGGCGTGTTCGGCGCGGGCAACTCGGGCGCCGCGGTGAACAAGTTCCTGGCGCCGGCCCTGGTCGTGGCTTTTGGCTGGGCCATGGTGCCGCAGGTCTATGCGGCCGTCATGCTGGGCACGGCCATCGTGTTCTGGCTGGGCAGCGCGAGCGATCCGGCCCACCTGGTGCCCGCAGCCAAGGGCGGCTTCGCGGCCCAGCTCAAGGCGCTGAAGGACCCGCGGGTGATCAAGTACTGCCAGTACTACAGCATCGTCTTCGGCGGCTACGTGGCCCTGAGCCTGTGGATGGTGCAGTACTACGCCGGTGAGTTCGGCCTGGACATCCGCGTGGCCGCGCTGCTGGCCGCCTGCTTCTCCCTGCCCGGCGGTGTGCTGCGCGCCATCGGCGGCTGGCTGTCCGACAAGCACGGCGCGCACCAGGTGACCTGGTGGGTGCTGTGGGTGAGCTGGATCTGCCTGTTCCTGCTGAGCTACCCGCAAACCGACTTCACCATCCTGACGGTCAATGGCCCGCAGACCTTCCACATCGGCCTGAACGTTTACACCTTCACCGCGCTGATGGCCGTGCTGGGCGTGGCTTTCGCCTTCGGCAAGGCCAGCGTCTTCAAGTACATCAGCGACGACTACCCGGACAACATCGGCACCATCTCCGGCATCGTCGGCCTGGCCGGCGGCATGGGGGGCTTCGTGCTGCCCATCATGTTCGGCTACCTGCTCGACCTCACCGGCGTGCGCTCCAGCGCTTTCATGCTGCTGTACGGCGTGGTCTGGGTCTCGCTGATCTGGATGTACTTCACCGAGGTTCGCACCCGCGATGTCATCCGCGGCGAATCGCCCTCCGCATCGACTTCCCCCTCGGGCGCACGCGCCTGATCCCCCGCACCTCCACCTTCTCCGAAGGAGAACCCCATGAGCACCCCCCACGCAAGCGCCCGATCCGATCGGACGCTGACGGTCTGGACCCCGGAAGACAAAGCCTTCTGGGAAACCGAGGGTCAGGCCGTCGCCAAACTCAACCTCTGGATCTCGGTGCCCGCGCTGTTCCTGGCCTTCGCGGTCTGGCAGCTCTGGAGCGTCGTCGCCGTGAACCTGCCCATGATGGGCTTCAAGTACTCGACCAACCAGCTGTTCTGGCTGGCCGCAGCACCGGCCCTGTCGGGCGCCACGCTGCGCATCTTCTACTCCTTCATGGTGCCGGTGTTCGGCGGGCGGCGCTGGACGGCCATCTCGACGGCTTCGCTGCTGATCCCCGCCATCGGCATCGGCTTCGCGGTGCAGGACCCGACCACGCCCTACCCGACCATGCTGGTGCTGGCGCTGCTGTGCGGCCTGGGCGGCGGCAACTTCTCCTCGTCGATGTCCAACATCAGCTTCTTCTTCCCGAAGGAGCGCAAGGGCTCGGCCCTCGGCGTGAACGCCGGCCTGGGCAACCTGGGCGTGTCGGTGGTGCAGTTCCTGAGCCCCATCATCATCTCGGTGGGCGTCTTCGGTGTCTTCGGCGGTGAGTCGCAGACCATCGTCAACAAGGCCGGCCAGCAGGTCGAGGTCTGGGCACAGAACGCGGCTTTCGTGTGGGTGCCCTGGATCGTCATTGCCACGGTAGCCGCCTGGTTCTTCATGAACGACATCGCCGACGCCAAGGCCTCGTTCGCCGCGCAAGCTGCCATCTTCCGCAACAAGCACAACTGGCTGATGTGCCTGCTCTACCTGGGCACCTTCGGCTCCTTCATCGGCTACGCCGCGGGCTTCCCGCTGCTGATCAAGTCGCAGTTCAAGGACGTCAACCCGCTGGCCTATGCCTGGATCGGGCCGCTGGTGGGCGCGCTGATCCGGCCGGTGGGCGGCTGGCTGGCGGACAAGCTGGGCGGTGCGCGCGTGACCTTCTGGAACTTCGTGGTGATGGCTGCGGCCGTGGTGGGCGTGCTGTTCTTCCTGCCCAAGACCACGGGCAGCATGTGGGCCCTGCCGTTCGGCCCGCACGAAGGCAGCTTCACGGGCTTCTTCCTGATGTTCCTGGTGCTGTTCCTGACCACTGGCATCGGCAACGGCTCGACCTTCCGGATGATCCCCGTGATCTTCCTGAACCTGAAGACGCAAAGCGCGCCCCGCAACGACGAGCTGGCGCAGGCCGTCGCCGTCAAGGAGGCCAACACCGAAGCGGCCGCCGTGCTGGGCTTCACCGCGGCTTTCGCGGCCTATGGCGGCTTCTTCATCCCCAAGAGCTACGGCTCGGCGATCGCGGCCACCGGCGGCCCCGAGCTGGCCTTGCTCACCTTCATCGGCTTCTACGTGGTCTGCATCGTGACGACCTGGTGGTTCTACGCCCGCCGCGATGCCGAGCAACCCTGCTGATCACCCTTCCCCACGGAGTCACACAACATGAGCCACTTCCTGGACCGACTGACCTTCTTCGCACAAGCGAAGGAAGGCTTTTCTGACGGCCACGGCGTCACCACGGGCGAAGACCGCACCTGGGAAGACGCCTACCGCAGCCGCTGGCAGCACGACAAGATCGTGCGCTCCACCCACGGCACCAACTGCACGGGTTCGTGCTCGTGGAAGATCTACGTCAAGGGCGGCATCGTCACCTGGGAAACCCAGCAGACGGACTACCCGCGCACCCGCCCCGACCTGCCCAACCACGAACCGCGCGGCTGCGCCCGCGGCGCCTCGTACAGCTGGTACCTCTACAGCGCCAACCGGGTCAAGCACCCGATGGTGCGCGGCGAGCTGCTCAAGCACTGGCGCGCGGCGCGGGCTGTGGCCAAGTCGCCGGTCGATGCCTGGTCGGCCCTGATGGCCAGCGACGACATCCGCCGCAGCTGGCAAAAGCAGCGCGGCCTCGGCGGCTTCGTGCGCACCACCTGGGACGAGGTCAACGAGATCATCGCCTCGGCCAATGTGCACACCATCAAGCAGCACGGGCCTGATCGCATCATCGGCTTCTCGCCC
Source organism: Aquabacterium commune (assembly GCF_004362855.1). GTDB lineage: Bacteria > Pseudomonadota > Gammaproteobacteria > Burkholderiales > Burkholderiaceae_C > Aquabacterium > Aquabacterium commune. The sequence goes on along the minus strand of NZ_SNXW01000004.1, from coordinate 92,593 downwards.
ATCCCGGCGATGTCGATGGTGTCCTACGCCGCGGGCAGCCGCTACCTGAGCCTGATCGGCGGCGTGTGCATGTCGTTTTACGACTGGTACTGCGACCTGCCGCCAGCCAGCCCGCAGGTCTGGGGCGAGCAGACCGACGTGCCCGAATCGGCCGACTGGTACAACTCGAACTTCATCATCGCCTGGGGCTCGAACGTGCCCCAGACCCGCACGCCGGACGCCCACTTCTTCACCGAGGTGCGCTACAAGGGCGCCAAGACGGTGGCCGTCACGCCCGACTATTCGGAAGTCGCCAAGCTGACCGACATCTGGATGCACCCCAAGCAGGGCACCGACGCAGCCGTGGCCATGGCCATGGGCCACACCATCCTGCGCGAGTTCTACATCGACAAGCGCAGCAGCTATTTCGACGACTACGCCCGCCGCTACACCGACCTGCCCATGCTGGTGATGCTGCAGGAGCAGGACACGCCGATGGGCAAGGCCCTCGTGCCGCAACGCTACCTGCGCGCCAGCGACCTGGACGGCGACGCCAGCAGCAACGCCGAATGGAAGACCCTGGCCTGGGACGGCGAAGACCGCATCGTGGTGCCGCAGGGCTCGATCGGCTTCCGCTGGGGCGCCGATGGCCGGCCCGACCAGGGCAAGTGGAACCTCGAAGCCAAGGAGGCCACCGAGGGCCGCGAGGTCAAGCTCAAGCTGTCCACCCTGGAAGACGCGCAGCACGCCGAGACGCGCCGGGCCGACGTGCAGGCTGTGGCCTTCCCCTACTTCGGCGGCATCGACTCGCCGGGCTTCGACTCGAACAAGCAAGGCTCGGTGCTATTGCGCCACGTGCCCATGCAGCGCGTCACCGTGCAGGGTCAGGGCAAAGATGCGGGCCAGGCGCGTGAGGTGTGGGTGGCCACGGTCTTTGACCTGCAGCTGGCCAGCTACGGCGTCTTCCGCGGCCTGACCGACCGCGATGGCGTGCTGGTGGACAACGGCGCGCGCAGCCTCGACGACAACGTCGCCTACACCCCCGCCTGGCAAGAGCAGATCACCGGCGTGCCGCGCGACCAACTCATCACCGTGGCCCGCCAGTTCGCCGACAACGCCGACAAGACCCGAGGCAAGTCCATGGTCATCATCGGCGCGGCCATGAACCACTGGTACCACTGCGACATGAACTACCGCGGCATCATCAACATGCTGATGATGTGCGGCTGCATCGGGCAAAGCGGTGGCGGCTGGGCGCACTACGTGGGCCAGGAAAAGCTGCGCCCGCAAACCGGCTGGACGGCCCTGGCCTTCGCACTGGACTGGTCGCGCCCGCCGCGCCAGCAGAACTCGACCAGCTTCTTCTACGCCCACACCGACCAGTGGCGTTACGAGAAGCTCGGCGTGGACGAGATCCTCTCGCCGCTGGCCGACAAGGCCAAGTTCGGCGGCAGCATGATCGACTACAACGTGCGCGCCGAACGCATGGGCTGGCTGCCCTCGGCCCCGCAGCTGCAGACCAACCCACTGAAGGTGGTGCACGAGGCCGCAGCCAAGGGCCTGGACCCGAAGGACCACGTGGTGGCATCGCTCAAGGACGGCTCGCTCAAGCTGTCCTGCACCGACCCCGACCACCCCGACAACTGGCCGCGCAACCTCTTCGTGTGGCGCTCCAACCTGCTGGGCTCGTCCGGCAAGGGCCACGAGTACTTCCTCAAGCACCTGCTGGGCACCACCCACGGCGTGCAGGGAAAAGATTTGGGACACGATGACGCCAAGCCCGAAGAAGTCGTCTGGCACGACAAGGCCCCGGAAGGCAAGCTCGACCTGCTGGTCACGCTCGACTTCCGCATGAGCACCACCTGCCTGTACTCGGACATCGTGCTGCCCACCGCCACCTGGTACGAGAAGAACGACCTCAACACCAGCGACATGCACCCCTTCATCCACCCGCTGTCCACGGCGGTGGACCCGGCCTGGGAAGCCCGCTCCGACTGGGACATCTACAAGGGCTTCGCCAAGAAGTTCAGCGAGGTCTGCGTGGGCCACCTGGGCGTCGAGAAGGAAGTCGTGCTGACCCCGCTGATGCACGACACGCCCGCCGAGATGGCCCAACCCTTCGGCGTGCAGGACTGGCTCAAGGGCGAGATCGAGCTCATCCCCGGCAAGACCGCACCGCAGGTCACCGTGGTCGAGCGCGACTACCCCAACACCTTCAAGCGCTTCACGTCCCTCGGCCCGCTGATGAACAAGCTGGGCAATGGCGGCAAGGGCATCGGCTGGAACACGCAGGACGAGGTGCGCCAACTGGGCGAGCTCAACGGCGTCGTGCGCGAAGAAGGCGTGTCGCAAGGCATGCCGAAGATCGAGACCGACATCGACGCCGCCGAGGTGGTGATGATGCTGGCGCCCGAGACCAACGGCCACGTCGCCGTCAAGGCCTGGGAGGCCTTGAGCAAACAGACCGGCCGCGAGCACGCCCACCTGGCGCTGCACCGCGAAGACGAGAAGATCCGCTTCCGCGACATCCAGGCGCAGCCGCGCAAGATCATCTCTTCGCCGACCTGGTCGGGGCTGGAGAGCGAGAAGGTCTCGTACAACGCCGGCTACACCAACGTGCACGAGCTGATCCCATGGCGCACCCTCACCGGCCGCCAGCAGTTCTACCAGGACCACCCCTGGATGCAGGCCTTCGGCGAAGGCTTCGTGTGCTACCGCCCGCCGGTGGACTTGAAGACGCTGGACGACATCGCCGGTCGCAAGCCCAACGGCCACCAGGAGATCGCGCTCAACTTCATCACCCCGCACCAGAAGTGGGGCATCCACTCGACCTACACCGACAACCTGATGATGCTCACGCTCAACCGCGGTGGGCCCGTCATCTGGCTGAGCGAGGACGACGCCAAGCGCGCCGGCATCGTGGACAACGACTGGGTGGAGCTGTTCAACACCAACGGGGCGATTGCGGCCCGCGCGGTGGTGAGCCAGCGCGTCAAACCCGGCATGGTGATGATGTACCACGCCCAGGAAAAGATCATCAACACGCCGGGCTCGGAGATCACCGGCACACGCGGTGGCATCCACAACTCGGTCACGCGCATCGTGCTCAAGCCCACCCACATGATCGGCGGCTACGCCCAGCTGAGCTACGGCTTCAACTACTACGGGACCATCGGCACCAACCGCGACGAGTTCGTGCTGGTGCGCAAGATGAACAAGGTGGACTGGCTGGATGGCGAAGCCACGGCTTCCCCCGCCCACGCCTGATTCCCAAGCTGGTCTCAAGGAGAACACAACATGAAAGTCCGCGCACAGATCGGCATGGTCCTCAACCTGGACAAGTGCATCGGTTGCCACACCTGCTCGGTGACCTGCAAGAACGTCTGGACCAACCGCCCCGGCGTCGAGTACGCCTGGTTCAACAACGTCGAGACCAAGCCCGGCATCGGCTACCCCAAGGAATGGGAGAACCAGGAAAAGTGGAAAGGCGGCTGGGTTCGCAAGCCCGACGGGTCGATCCAGCCCCGCCAGGGCGGCAAGCTCAGCTTGCTGATGAAGATCTTCGCCAACCCCAACCTGCCGCAGATCGACGACTACTACGAGCCCTTCACCTTCGACTACGAGCACCTGCAGTCGGCTCCGAAAAGCAAGGCCGCCCCCACCGCCCGCCCGCGCAGCCTGATCACCGGCAAGCGCATGGAGAAGATCGAGTGGGGCCCGAACTGGGAAGAGATCCTGGGCGGCGAGTTCAGCAAGCGCAGCAAGGACGCGAACTTCGAAGATGTGCAAAAGGACATCTACGGCCAGTTCGAGAACACCTTCATGATGTACCTGCCGCGCCTGTGTGAGCACTGCCTCAACCCGGCGTGCGTGGCGTCCTGCCCCTCGGGCTCGATCTACAAGCGCGAGGAAGACGGCATCGTGCTGATCGACCAGGACAAGTGCCGCGGCTGGCGCATGTGCGTGAGCGGCTGCCCCTACAAGAAGATCTACTACAACTGGCAAAGCGGCAAGGCCGAGAAGTGCATCTTCTGCTACCCGCGCATCGAGGCCGGCCAGCCCACGGTGTGCTCTGAGACCTGCGTGGGCCGCATCCGCTACCTGGGTGTGCTGCTCTATGACGCCGACCGCATCGAGCAGGCCGCCAGCACCGAGCACGACCGCGACCTCTACCAGGCGCAACTCGACATCTTCCTGGACCCGCACGACCCCAAGGTGATCGAGCAGGCCCGCGCCGACGGCATCCCCGAAGCCTGGCTGACCGCCGCCCGCAACAGCCCCGTCTACAAGATGGCCGTGGACTGGAAGGTCGCCCTGCCCCTGCACCCCGAGTACCGCACCCTGCCCATGGTCTGGTACGTGCCGCCGCTCTCGCCCATCCAGGCCGCGGCCAACGCCGGCCACGTCGGCACCAATGGCGAGATCCCGGATGTGAACCAGTTGCGCATCCCGCTGAAGTACCTGGCCAACCTGATGACGGCGGGCGATGTGGCGCCGGTGTCGCGCGCGCTGGAACGCATGCTGGCCATGCGCGCCTACATGCGCGGCAAGCACGTCGATGGCGCGGCCAACGTCAAGGCCATCGAACAGGTGGGCCTGACGCCTGCGCTGGTCGAGGACATGTACCAGATCATGGGCATCGCCAACTACGAAGACCGCTTCGTCATCCCCACCGCCCACCGCGAGTACGCCGAAGACGCCTTCGACCTGCGCGGTGGCTGCGGCTTCTCCTTCGGCAACGGCTGCTCCGACGGGCAGACCGAGACCAGCCTGTTCGGCGCCAAGAAGAAACGCACCATCCCCATCAAGTCGGAGGTCTGAGCATGAGCAGCCTGTTGAACCACTTCAAGACCCCCGCTCCGACCCCGGCGCGCAGCCTGCGGGCCCTGGCACGCCTGCTGGCCTACCCCGATGCCGAACTGCGCGCGCACCTCGGTGAGTTGCTGGACGCGCTGCACGCCGAACCAGGCCTGAGCGAGGCTCGGCTGGCCGGCCTGCAGCGGCTGGTGTCGCAACTGTCAGCGAGCGACGCCTACGAGGTCGAGTCCGACTACGTCGAGCTGTTCGACCGCGGCCGCGCCACCTCGCTGCACCTGTTCGAGCACGTGCACGGCGACTCGCGCGAGCGGGGCCAGGCCATGGTGGACCTCGTGCAGACCTACGAGCAGGCCGGCCTGCGGCTCAAGCCCGACAACGGCGGCGAGCTGCCCGACCACCTGCCCCTGGTCATGGAGTTCGCCTCCACGCTGGACGCCAGCGCAGCACAGGGCTTCACGGGCGAGTTCGCCCACATCCTCAACGCGCTGTACGCGGCGCTGCTCAAACGCCGCAGCCTGTACGCACACGTCCCGGCGGCCGTGCTGGAGCTGATGGGCCACGCCATCGCGCCCACCGAGGTGCCCGAAGACGAGGCCCTCGATGACGCCTGGGCGGAGCCCGCCGCCTTCGATGGCTGCGCCAGCCGCGGCCAGCAACGCGCCGACCAGCCGCAACCCATCCACATCGTGCGCACGCCGCGCGCATCCGCCTCCACCCCTCAACGAGGAGCATGAGATGAGCCTCACCCACCAATTCTTCTTCGGCATCTACCCCTACATCGCCATGGTCGTCTTCCTGCTGGGCAGCTTGGTGCGCTTTGACCGCGACCAGTACACCTGGCGCAGCGAGTCGAGCCAGATGCTGTCCACCGGCATGTTGCGCGCGGGCTCCAACCTCTTCCACCTGGGCATCATCGGCCTGTTCTTCGGGCACTTCTTCGGCATGCTGACACCGGCCAACCTGGTGCACGCACTGGGCATCAGCGCCGGGCAAAAGCAGATGCTGGCCGTGGTGGCCGGCGGCATCCTGGGCGTTGTGGGCCTGGTCGGCCTGCTGCTGCTGATCGCCCGCCGCCTGGGCAACGAGCGCGTGCGCGCCACCAGCAAGCCGCGCGACTTCCTCGTGCTGTTCTGGATCCTGGGCACGTTGTTGCTGGGCCTGTCCACCGTGCCCCTGTCGCTGGCGCACCGCGACGGCGAGACCATGCTCAAGCTGATGGCCTGGGCGCAGCACATCGTCACCTTCCGTGGCGACGCGGCCAGCCTGATCGCCGATGTCTCGCTGGTCTTCAAGGTGCACATGGTGGCCGGCATGACGCTGTTCATCATCTTCCCCTTCACCCGCCTGGTGCATGTCTGGAGCGGCTTTGCCTCGGTGGGCTATGTGGCACGCCCTTGGCAGTTGGTGCGCAGCCGCCGCACTGGCCTGCCGCGCTGAACAGCCCCCACGGACCTCACCCGGGAGACCCCCATGCACACCGCCCCCCTGAGCACCTCCTCCGACGCCTCCGCCGAAGCCGCCCGCGCCCTGCGCGTGGGCGACGACGTTCTGCACCCGCAGCCAGATCAGCTGACCGAAGCCGAGCGGCGCCAGCTGGCCAGCCTGGCCCTGCTGCGCCTGGCCGCCATCGAAGATGGCCTGCTGTCTGCCGATGACCCGCCGCCCAGCGATGGCGTCATCAGCGAAGCCGCGGCCGACGCCATCGACCGCTGGCTGGACCAGGCCATCCAGGTGCCGGAGCCCGATGAGGCCGCCAGCCGGCGCTTCCACGCCGCTCACCCGGCCCGCTATGCCCAAGGCGAGCGCGTGCAGGCCCGCCACATCCTGTTCGCCGTGACGCCCGGCGTGGACGTCCAGGCCCTGCGCCAACGCGCCGAACAGGTACTGGTGGCGGTGCGTGCGGCCCCCGAGACCTTCGCAGACACGGCCCGCACCGTGTCCAACTGCCCCTCGGGTGAACTGGGTGGCGCACTGGGTGACGAACGCGGCTGGCTGAAGGCCACCGACTGCGCCCCCGAGTTCGCCCGCGAACTCTTCGGCCAGGACGAAGCCCAGGCCCACATCGGCGTGCTGCCCCGCCTGGTGCACAGCCGCTTCGGCCTGCACGTGGTCGAGGTGCAAGCGCGCGAGGCCGGTGTGCAGCCCGCTTTTGAGCAGGTGCAGGACGCCGTGGCGCAGTCGCTGCGCCAGCAGGCCTTCGCCACCGCGCTCAAGCAAGCCTGTGCCGTGCTGGCCGGACGCCACGGGGTCGCAGGCGCCGACCTGGACGCCGCCACCTCGCCCCTGCTGCAGTGACGCGGGAGCACGGCCCATGGACGACCTGCTGCAACGCCTGAGGCACTTCCACACCGACTTCTTCCCGCAGCACCAGTCGCGCTTCCAGAGCCTGGTGACGGACGGGCAGCACCCGACCACGCTGTTCATCGGCTGCTCGGACTCGCGCCTGGTGCCCTACCTGCTGACCGGCGCGGGCCCGGGCGAGCTCTTCATCGTGCGCAACGTGGGTGCGCTGGTGCCGCCCTACGACGGCCTGCATGGCCTGCACGGCACGGCAGCTGCCATCGAATTCGCGATGCTCAACCTGAAGGTGTCGCGCATCGTGGTCTGTGGACACTCGCATTGCGGTGCGATGAAGGCTTTGTACGAAGAGGTGCCCGCAGAGGCCAAGAACTTGCGCGCCTGGCTGGACCTGGCGCGCGAAGCCGCCCTGCCCGTGCAGGTGACGCCCGAGGCCTTGTGCCGCACCGAGCAACGCGCCGTGGTGCTGCAGCTCGAACGCCTGATGGACTACCCCATGGTGCGCGAGCGCGTCGAGAAGCGCGAGGTGACGCTGCACGGCTGGCACTACGTCATCGAAGACGGCGAAGTGCATGTCTTCGATGTGCAGACCGGCCAGTTCCTGCCGGCATCGCAATCGGAGCACAGCGGCACCGGGCCTTACCAGGATGCGCCTCAGGACGCCCCGCCCGACGAGCAATCCATCTTCAACGAGATCGATGCCCGTTGGGGCGGTCGCTGATCACCCGGCACAGCTCACCGGACGCTGAGCGCCGGCCCGATGTGGCGCAGCTTCGCCACCAGCGCATCGGGCGGCGTGCGCTCGACCGAACCCAGCGTGGCCTCGGTCACCGGCGTGGCCCGGTAGCCTTGCAGCACCCAGTGCTGCGCGCCCGCGGACTTGAGCATGCGCGCCATGCGCATCAAAGCGGCCTCAGAGATCAAATCGGGGTGCCAGGTCGTGCGCAGCTCGTGCGCCTTGCCGCTGGCCAGCACCAGGGCCAGGCTTTCGCGCACCGGTTCACCGCTGCGCGGTACCGAGGTGATCGCCTTGTAGTCCTCGAACTCGGTCTTGATGTCCAGGGCCACCCAGTCCAGCAGGGGAAGGAGCGTCGCCAGCCGCTGCGGGTACAGGCCCGCCGTGTGCAGGCCCACCATGAAGCCGAGCTCGCGCACCTCGCGCATGGCCGGCGCCAGCGCCGCATCCAGCGTGGGCTCGCCGCCGCTGAACACCACGCCATCGAGCAGGCCCTGGCGTTGCTTCAAGGTGTCCAGCACCTTGCCCCAGGCAAGGGCGTCGCGCCCGCACTCCGACTGGCGCGGTTGCAGCGAGGAATTGTGGCAATAGTGGCAACGCCAGGGGCAGCCCTGCACGAACACCACCGCGGCCAGTTGGCCCGGCCAGTCGGTGGTGCTCAGGGGCGTGAAGCCCCCGACGTCCAGCGGTGGGATCAGGCGGGGCTCAATCGGCGCAAACCTGAGCGTGACTTTCGATTCGGTCACCGGCGTCGCCAGCCGATCGGCCGGGCTCGGCGAAATACTGTCGTTCATGGAACTCCCCCTTCTTGCCCACGTTGAACGAGGCCATGGGTCGGTGATAGCCCATCACCCGGGTCCAGACCTCGCATCGCTGGCGCTCGTGTTCGGCCAGCAGCGGGTGGGGGGCGTCAAGGGTGCGTGCGGTGCAGGTCATGGGGCCTCCTTCGGGCGGTGTAGGAACAGTGCGGGGGGCATCACGCCGGGTTGGGCGAAGTGGCGTTGCCCGAAGCCTGGCGCCGCGCCAAAGCTTCTTCGTCGCAACGCGGGCAGAAGGCGTGCTCGCCCGCCAAGTAGCCGTGCGTCGGGCAAATCGAGAAGGTCGGCGTGATGGTGATGTAGGGCAAGCGGAAGCGTGACAACGCACGCCGCACCAGGTTCTTGCAGGCCTGCGCCGACGACACCCGCTCGCCCAGGTACAGGTGCAGCACCGTGCCGCCGGTGTACTTGCGTTGCAGGGCCTCTTGCCGCGCCAGGGCCTCGAAGGGGTCGTCGCAAAAGCCCACCGGCAACTGCGACGAGTTCGTGTAGTAAGGCTCGTCCACCGTGCCAGCCTGCAGGATGCCGGGGAAGCGCACGCGGTCCTCCTTGGCGAAGCGGTAGGTCGTGCCCTCGGCCGGCGTGGCCTCCAGGTTGTAGAGGTGGCCCGTGGCTTCCTGCATGGCCGTGATGCGCTCGCGGATGTGGTCGAGGTAGCGCAGCGCGAAGGCCTCGCCCCAAGGCGTGGTGATGTCTTCCAGGTCACCCGTGAAGTTGCGCACCATCTCGTTGATGCCGTTCACGCCGATGGTGGCGAAGTGGTTGCGCAGCGTGCCCAGATAGCGCTTGGTGTACGGGAACAGGCCCGCGTCCATGTGCCCTTGAATGACCTTGCGCTTGATCTCCAGGCTCTGGCTGGCGAGCTGCAGCAGGTGGTCGGTGCGGGTCAGCAGGCCGGCCTCGTCGCCCGTGTGCAGGAAGCCCAGCCGGGCGCAATTCAGCGTCACCACGCCCAGCGACCCGGTCTGCTCGGCCGAGCCAAACAGGCCGTTGCCGCGCTTGAGCAGTTCGCGCAAGTCAAGCTGCAATCGGCAGCACATCGAGCGGATCATGTGCGGCTGCAGCTCCGAGTTCACGAAGTTCTGGAAGTAAGGCAGGCCGTACTTGGCCGTCATCTCGAACAGAGCATCGGTGTTGGGGTGGTCCCAGTCGAAGTCCTTCGTGATGTTGTAGGTCGGGATCGGAAAGGTGAAGGCCCGCCCGCGCGCATCGCCCGCCATCATCACGTCGATGTAGGCGCGGTTGACCATGTCCATCTCGGCCTGCAGGTCGCCATAGGCAAATGGCATCTCCACACCGCCGATCACGGGCACCTGCTCGCGCAGGTCCTCAGGGCAGACCCAGTCAAACGTCAGGTTGGTGAACGGTGTTTGCGTGCCCCAGCGCGAAGGCACGTTGAGGTTGTAGACGAGCTCTTGCAGGCACTGGCGCACCTGCTCGTAGGCCAGGCCATCTTTGCGGATGTAGGGCGCCAGGTAGGTGTCGAAGGAGCTGAAGGCCTGCGCCCCAGCCCACTCGTTCTGCAGCGTGCCCAGGAAGTTGACGATCTGCCCCACAGCCGACGACAGGTGCTGGGGCGGCCCCGCCTCCACCTTGCCCGGCACGCCGTTCAGGCCCTCGTGCAGCAGCGTGCGCAGCGACCAGCCCGCGCAGTAGCCCGAGAGCATGTCGAGGTCGTGGATGTGGAAGTCGGCGTCGCGGTGCGCTTGTCCGACCTGCGGCGGGTAAACGTGGCTGAGCCAGTAGTTGGCGATCACCTTGCCCGACACATTGAGGATGAGCCCGCCCAGCGAATAGCCCTGGTTGGCGTTGGCGTGGATGCGCCAGTCCTGCCGGTGCAGGTACTCGTTGACCGAGCGCTCGACATCGACCGCGGTGCGGCGGTCTTCGCGCAAGGCGCGGTGCTGCTCGCGGTAAACGATGTAGGCCCGCGCGGCCTGCGTGTGGCCGGCGTCGATCAGCACCTGCTCGACCTCGTCCTGGACCTGCTCGACCGTGGGCACGCGCACGCCCAGGCGCTGGATGACGGCGTCGGTCAGGCGCCAGGCTTCATCGACATCGAAGGCCTGCGTGGCCTCCCCCGCCGCAGCGATGGCCCGCGCGATGCGTTCGGGCTGAAAGCCGGCCGTGCCCCCATTGCGTTTGAAGACGGCCACGGGCGTGGCGCGGGGGGCCTCGGCGTTTTTCTCGGCGGGCTGGCTGGCGCTGGTCGGCATGCTGTCTCCACGCATTCAGTGGCTGACACAGGCGCCAGCCACCAGAGGCAGTGTTTCGACATGCTGCGGGAAGGGTTTTGACGGCGCTCAACCCCATCGCCTCCCCTCGGCCTCGCGCTTCATTTCACCCCCAAGCGCCTCGCCAGCTTGTGCAGGTTGCTCGCATCAATGCCCAGCCGCCGCGCCGCCTCGGCCCAGTTGCCCTTGGACGCCTGCAGAGCCTGCTGCACCAGCTGCTGCTCCAGTTGCGCCACCTGGGCGCGCAAGCCGCGGTGGATGGGGTCGGCCGCCTCTTCAGCAGGCAGGACCGGGGCTGGACGCAAAGATGTCAGCGGCCCAGCCTCCAGGTCCAGCAGGTCCTCGGTCAGGGTCACGATGTCGCGCCGGTTCACGCCCCGGCTCAGCAGCTTGAGCGCCGCCCGTCCCATGACGTGCTCCAGCTCGCGCACATTGCCGGGCCAGCTGTAGCGCAGCAGCGCGGCCTCTGCCGCCGCGTCCAGTCGCAGGCTGCGCATGCCCAGCCGCGCCCGGTTGACCTCCAGGAAGTGCCCCGCCAGCAGCAGCACGTCGTCACCGCGCTCGCGCAGCGGTGGCACGTGGATGGGGTAAACCGACAGCCGATGGTACAGGTCGGCGCGGAAAACGCCCTGGCTCACCGCGTCCTTCAAGACCCGGTTGGTGGCGGCCACCGCGCGCACGTCCACCTTCACGGGCTTGTCGGCGCCCAGGCGCTGCACCTCGCCGTTCTGCAGGGTGCGCAGCAGCTTGGCCTGGATGCTCAGCGGCAGCTCGCCCACCTCGTCGAGGAAGATGGTGCCGCCGCGCGCCGCCTCGAAGCGCCCGGCCCGGTCGGTGGTCGCGCCCGAGAACGCGCCCCGCACGTGGCCGAAGAGTTCGCTCTCGGCCAGGGACTCCGGCAGCGCCGCGCAGTTGACGTGCACCATCGGCCCCTTGGCCCGAGCCGAGCGTTCGTGCACGCGCTGCGCGAACAGCTCCTTGCCCGTGCCCGTCTCGCCCATCAGCAACACCGGCAGGTCGGACTGCGCCACCACGTCCACCTCGTGCAGCACCTGCTGCAAGGCCGTGCTGTGGCCGATGATGCCCGTGCGCGTGCCAGGCGTGGGGGCGTCCACCCCGACTGATGCCGTCACGCGGGCTTGCCGCAGCACCTGCACCTCTTGCTCCAGCAGGCTGACGCGCACCGCCGCGGCCACCAGCGGCAGGCAAGCCTTCAAAGCCTCTCGCGCCGACGTGCCAAACGCGCCCGTCTGCAGGGCGTCCAGCGTCAGGACACCCCAGCGCCGCCCGTCGATGTGCACGCTCGCACCCATGCAGTCGTGCACGGGCAGCGGGTGCCCGGCCATGCCTTCGACCAAGCCGTCGTAGGGGTCGGGCAAGGTGCTGGCGTGCTCGAAGTGCACCACGTCGCGGCTGAGCAAGATCGTTGACAGGCGCGGGTGCTGCGCCACCTCGAAGGCCCGCCCCAAGGCCTCGCGGTTGAGCCCCTCGGCGGCCACCGGGCGCAAGGCCCCGTCTTCTTCCTGCAGCAGCACGACGGCATCGCACGCGAACTGCGCCTTGAGCTGCCCGACCAGCCGCTGCCAGCGCACCGCGCGCGGCAGGTTCACCGCCAGGTCGGCCAGGCCCATGTGCTCGATCAGGGTGTTTTCAACCTCAATCATGGTCACTCATACCCACTCAATTCAGGTTTATTTTACCCACCCATTTGCCAAGTGCTTGATTTTCAAGGGGCCACGGGCTGGCCTGCGGCTTGCGTTGTGAAGGGCACAACCCTTGTCACCCACCCCGAAACGGAGCCCACCATGAGCCACGCCGAACAATCCCTGGGCCTGCTGGCGCGCACCATCCCTGGTGCTACCCGCGTCTTCCACGCCCACCACCTCGACTTCTGCTGCGGCGGCAAGCAAACGCTGCAGACCGCCGCCGACAAGGCCGGCCTGAACGCCACGCAGATCGCCGCCCAGCTCGATGCCCTGCAAGACGGTGCCGATGAGCTGGTGGACTGGACCGAGGCCGACACGCCGGACCTGGTCGCGCACATCCTGGCGCGCTACCACGCCCGCCACCGCGAGCAACTGCCCGAGCTGATCCGCCTGGCGCGCCGCGTCGAGCACGTCCACGGCGACCGCCCCGAGTGCCCACTGGGCCTGGCCGACCACCTCGAGACCATGCAGCAGGAGCTGGAGAGCCACATGCAGAAGGAGGAAACCGTGCTCTTCCCCATGTACCTGCGCGGCATGGGCCATCCCAGCCTGCCGCCGGTCCAGATGATGCGCATGGAGCACGACCACCACGGTGAAGAACTCGCCAAACTCGAAGCGCTCACGAACGGCATCACCCTGCCCCGCGGCGCCTGCAACACCTGGCGTGCGCTCTACCTGGGCCTGCAAACCCTGCGCGAGGACCTCATGGCCCACATCCACCTGGAGAACAACGTGCTGTTCGAGCGCGGCTGAACGGCCAGGTGAGCACCATGAAAAAAGCCCGCTCGCTGGAGCAGGCTTTTTGCGCTGGGTCGCGGCCGCGTCAGGTCAGTCCTGGCAGTGCTGGACCACGTAGTCCTTGACCCACTGCGTGTCTTTCGGGCAGACCACGAAGCGCTTGGGCAGGTCTTCCAGGCCATCCAGGCCGGAGATCCAGTAGGGGCGCGCCGGGCGCTGGCCCGTGGCCTCGACGATGGTCTCTTCGAACTTGCACGGCAGGGCCGTCTCCAGCACGATCATCGTCACGCCAGGCCTCAGGTGCTCTCGCGCCACCTTCAGGCCGTCGGCCGTGTGGGTGTCGATGAGGGTGCCATCGCGCTCGAAGGCGTCTCGGATGGTGGCCAGGCGGTCCGTGTGGTTGCTGGTGCCGGACTCGAAACCGTAAGCCTTGACCTGGGCAAACGTCTCGGCTGGCAGCGTGAAGCCACCCTGCGTTTCCACGGCGTCCTTGAACAAGGCCCGGGCGGCGGCGCCATCGCGGCCCAGCAGGTCGAAGACGAAGCGCTCGAAGTTCGAGGCCTTGGAGATGTCCATCGAGGGCGACGAGGTCTCGTAGGTCTCGGCCGAGCCGCGCACGCGGTAGGTGCCGGTGCGGAAGAACTCGTCGAGCACGTTGTTCTCGTTGGTGGCCACCACCAGCTTGTCCACCGGCAGGCCCATCATGCGGGCGACGTGACCGGCGCAGACGTTGCCGAAGTTGCCCGAAGGCACCGTGAAGGACACCTTCTCGCTGTTGGACCTCGTGGCCTGGAAGTAACCAGCGAAGTAGTACACCACCTGGGCCAGCAGGCGCGCCCAGTTGATCGAGTTCACCGTGCCGATTTTGTACTGGCGCTTGAAGGCCAGGTCGTTGGAGACGGCCTTGACGATGTCCTGGCAATCGTCGAACACGCCTTCGACGGCGATGTTGTGGATGTTGGGGTCCTGCAGGCTGAACATCTGGGCCTGCTGGAAAGCGCTCATGCGGCCATGCGGGCTGAGCATGAACACGCGCACGCCCTGCTTGCCACGCATGGCGTACTCGGCCGCGCTGCCGGTGTCGCCCGAGGTGGCGCCCAGGATGTTGAGCTGCTCGCCGCGACGCGCCAGTTCGTACTCGAACAGGTTGCCCAGCAGCTGCATGGCCATGTCCTTGAAGGCCAGCGTGGGGCCGTTGGACAGGGCCTGCAGGCACAGGCCCGGCTCGATGTGCTTGAGCGGCGTGATTTCCTCAAAGCCGTACACCGCCTTGGTGTAGGTCTTGGCCGTCAGCGCCTTCAGGTCGGCCGCGGGGATGTCGTCGATGTAGAGCGACAGGATCTCGAACGCCAGCTCCGCATACGGCAGGTGGCGCCACTTCGTCAGCGTGGCGTCGTCGATCTTGGGGTAGCTCAGCGGCAGGTACAGGCCGCCATCGGGGGCCAGGCCTTCGAGCAGGATCTCGGAGAAGCCGCGCTCGGTGCGGTCACCGCGGGTGGAGATGTATTTCATGCCAGCTCCTCCTTGCGCACGCGCACGATGGGCGCCAGCACGGTCGGCAGGGCCTGCATCGCTGCCAGAGCCTTGTTCATGCCGCCCTCAGAAGTATCGTGCGTCAGGATGATCAGGTCGGTCTGGTTGCCGCCTTCACCACTGACCTCGTCGGCCTCGCGCTGGATGACGGCGTCGATGCTGATGCCCTGCTCGGCCAGGATGCCGGTGATCTTGGCCAGCACGCCGGCCTTGTCGGCCACGCGCAGGCGCAGGTAGAAGGACGTGATGACCTCGTCCAGCGGCAGGATGGGCAGCGTGGACATCTCATCGGGCTGGAAGGCCAGGTAAGGCACGCGGGCCGCGGGGGCGGCGTCCAGCAGGCGGGCGATGTCCACCAGGTCGGCCACCACGGCCGAGGCGGTGGGCTCGGAGCCGGCGCCCTTGCCGTAGTACATGGTCGTGCCCACGGCGTCGCCCTGCACCAGCACGGCGTTCATGGCGCCTTCGACGTTGGCGATCAGGCGGCGCATCGGCACCAGCGTGGGGTGGGTGCGCAGCTCCACGCCGTTGTCACGGCGGCGCGCGATGCCCAGCAGCTTGATGCGGTAGCCCAGTTGCTCGGCGTACTTGATGTCGGTGGCCGACAGCTGGGTGATGCCCTCCACGTGGGCCTTGTCGAACTGCACCGGGATGCCAAACGCAATCGCGCTCAACAGCGTGGCCTTGTGCGCGGCGTCCACGCCTTCGATGTCGAAGGTCGGGTCGGCTTCGGCATAGCCCAGGCGTTGCGCTTCTTTGAGCACCACATCGAAGTCCAAGCCCTTGTCGCGCATCTCGGACAGGATGAAGTTGGTGGTGCCGTTGATGATGCCCGCGACCCACTGGATCTGGTTGGCCGTCAGGCCTTCGCGCAGCGCCTTGATGATGGGGATGCCACCGGCCACGGCCGCCTCGAAGGCCACGATCACACCCTTGGCGCGGGCGGCGGCGAAGATCTCGGTGCCGTGCACGGCGAGCAGGGCCTTGTTGGCCGTGACCACGTGCTTGCCAGCCGCGATGGCTTCCAGCACCAAGGCCTTGGCGATGCCATAGCCGCCGATCAGCTCGACCACCACATCCACGTCCGGGTTGGCGATCACGGCGCGGGCGTCCGACACGATCTGGGCGGCATCGCCCACCACCTGCTGGGCCAGCGCGGTGTTGAGGTCGGCGACCATGGTGACTTCGATGCCACGGCCCGCGCGGCGGCGGATCTCTTCCTGGTTGCGCTTGAGCACGGTGAAGGTGCCGCCACCGACGGTGCCGATGCCCAGCAGGCCGACGCGCACAGGGCGCAGTTGTTCTTGGCTCATGGTGTGTTCTCGTTGGGTCTTCTGCACGCCAGCCCGTGGGCGGCGCGCGGGGTCAAATCAATGTGGGGGATTCAGGCGTGGCGCTTGCGGTAGCCGTCCAGGAAGCGCGCGATGCGGCCGATGGCGTCCGTCAGGTCGTCGCTGTTGGGCAGGAAGACCAGGCGGAAGTGGTCCGGCGTGGGCCAGTTGAAGCCGGTGCCCTGCACGATCAGCACCTTCTCTTCGGCCAGCAGCTCGTAGGCGAATTGCTGGTCATCGGCGATGGGGTACATCTTCGGGTCCAGGCGCGGGAACATGTAGAGCGCGCCTTTCGGCTTGACCACGCTCACGCCGGGGATCTGGTTGAGCAGTTCGTAGGCCAGGTCGCGCTGCTTGCACAGGCGCCCGCCCGGCTGCACCAGGTCCTTGATGCTCTGGTAGCCACCCAAAGCGGTCTGGATGGCCAGCTGGCCCGGCGTGTTGGCACACAGGCGCATCGAGGCCAGCATGTTCAGGCCCTCGATGTAGTCCTTGGCATGGCGCTTTTCGCCCGACACCACCATCCAGCCGGCGCGGTAGCCGCAGGAGCGGTAGTTCTTGCTCAGGCCATTGAAGGTCAAAAACAGCACATCATCGGCCAGCGAGGCGATCGAGCTGTGCGTGTGGCCGTCGTACAGCGTCTTGTCGTAGATCTCGTCGGCCATCACGATGAGCTGGTGCTCGCGCGCGACTTCGACGATCTCCTTCAGCAGGCTCTCAGGGTAGAGCGCGCCCGTCGGGTTGTTCGGGTTGATGACGACGATGGCCCGGGTGCGCGGCGTGATCTTGGCGCGGATGTCGGCGATGTCGGGGAACCAGTCGGACTGCTCGTCGCAGACGTAGTGCACCGGACGACCACCCGAGAGCGCCACCGCCGCCGTGTAGAGCGGGTAGTCGGGCGCGGGCAGCAGCACCTCGTCGTCTTCGTTGCACAGCGCATTGATGGCCATCACGATGAGCTCGGACGCGCCGTTGCCCAGGTACACGTCATCGACCGTGACGCCCTTGATGCCTTTTTCCTGGCAGTAGTGCACCACGGACTTGCGCGGCGCGAACAGGCCTTTGGAATCGGTGTAACCCGCGGCGCCAGACAGGTTGCGGATCATGTCCTGCACGATCTCGTCGGGCGGCTCCAGCCCGAACACCGCCAGATTGCCGATGTTGAGCTTGATGATCTTGTGGCCGTCTTCCTCCATCTGCCGCGCCTTCTCCAGCACGGGCCCACGGATGTCGTAACAGACATTGGCGAGTTTGCTGGACTTGGCGATGGGTTTCAAGGTGTTCTCCGGGCCGCAGGCATGATGGGACAAAGATAGAATTTTCCCACAGCTTGGCCTCGCCCTGGGGCCGCCTCCGTTCGCAGACCGACCGATCCCGTCCCATGAAACTGCATGCAGACAACGCCGAAGGCGTCAACCTGATCCACGCCTACACCCGCACCAGCGTGTCGGTGAACGGCGAGGCCCACACCCGCAGCATCCTGGTGCCACCCACGGGCGCCGTCATCGAGTGGCCGGTGCGCGCCCTGGAAGACCTGAGCGAAGCCCATTTCGAGGCCGTGATCGAGGCCCGGCCCGAGGTGCTCATCCTGGGCACCGGCCCCACGCTGCGCTTCGCCCACCCGGGCCTGCTGCGCCGCTTGATGGCCGTGCGCATCGGCGTGGAAACGATGGACACCGCGGCCGCTTGCCGCACCTTCAACATCCTCGTCGCCGAAGGCCGCCAGGTCATGGCGGCGCTGCTGATCAGCCCCTGAAACACGCAAAACCACGTCGACCCTGCGGCCATCGCCGCCTGCCAGCATGCAGGCGCTGAGGGCTTTACGGCCCGACACCAGAAGTGTGCGAAGAAGCACTTTATAATTAGAGGTTATTCACGCAGGCTGCTGATCCGTACCTCATGACTCCCGCTCTCAACAAATCGTTGCCGGACTTTGAAGCGATCGCCACCGGTGGCGTGAAATTCACGCCGCAGGCTTTCGTCGGCCAGACCGTGGTGCTGTACTTCTATCCCAAGGACCACACCCCGGGTTGCACCACCGAAGCGATGCAGTTCCGCGACACGCACAAGGAATTCCTCAATGCGGGTGCCGTGGTGTTCGGTGTGTCTCGCGACAACCTGGCATCCCACGACAAGTTCAAGGAAAACCTCGACCTGCCCTTCGAGCTGATCGCCGACACCGAAGAGAAGCTCTGCCACATGTTCGGCGTGGTCAAGAACAAGATCATGTACGGCAAGAAGGTCAAGGGCATCGAGCGCTCCACCTTCCTGATCGGCCCTGACGGCGTGCTGCGCGAGGAATGGCGCGGCATCAAGGTCGCCGGCCACGTGGAAGACGTCCTCAAGGCGGTGCAAGGCCTCAAGCGCGAAGCCGCCTGAGCCACTGGAAGCCCACCGGCGCCACCTGCGGGTGGCGTTGTCGTTTTCGCACCCCAGGATGTCGGTTGTGGCGCCTCGGGCACAGTGTCCGCGCTCCCGCGCGATGGCGCTCAGCGGTGCACGGACTGTGCATAATGGGCTCATGCACCTGAGCTTTGTCTGCCTCAGTCCCGGATGTGACGAGCACGTTGGCCCGCCCCGGGCGCATGCCGCCGACGCCCTCGCTCATGCACATCACGCACCTCACGAACATCACGCAAGGCCGCACACTCTCCTGTGCGGCCTTTTTGTTTGCCCGGACAAGCCGTCCGTTCCCTTTCGCCACCCTGCCTGATCCACCATGCCACTGCCCAAGCCGCCCACCAAACGCGCTGACATGCTGACCGCCGACGCCTACATGTCGCAAGCCAAGGCAGCGCGCCCAGCGATCGCCAAGACGCCTGGGGCCAAATCGACCAAAGCCGCGGCCACCCCCGCCAACAACCCGATGCTGGAGCTGGTGCGCTCGCCTGTGCCCATCGCGCCGGCCTCGCCAGTCGTTTCCGCCGTGACGCCGGTCGCGAAGGTTGCCGAAGTTGCCGCCCCCGCGACCACGCCGAAGCGCCGCACCCAGCCCACCGTGGCCGACAAGGCTGGCGCAGACGCGCCCCGCGCCACCAGCGCGCCATCGGCCTCGGCCAAACCCGCCGCAGGCAGCAGCACCCGCCGCCGTCGCCCGGTGAGCGATGGCCCGGCCAAGCTCTTCGTGCTGGACACCAACGTGCTGCTGCACGATCCGATGTCGCTGTTCCGCTTCGACGAGCACGACGTCTTCCTGCCCATGATCACGCTGGAGGAACTCGACGGCCACAAGAAGGGCATGACCGAGGTGGCGCGCAACGCCCGCCAGGTCAGCCGTGACCTCGATGGCCTGGCCGCCGACATGAACAACCGCCAGCAGATCGACCCGGCCTCGGGCATCTCGCTGGCCAAGACCGGGCACACCGAAGCGGCCGGCAAGCTCTATTTCCAGACCTCGGGCATGGACTTCGAGCTGCCCATGGGCCTGCCCCCCGGCAAGGCCGACAACCAGATCCTGGGCGTGGTGCAAGCCTTGCGCAAGGCCCACCCCGAACGCGAGGTGGTGCTGGTGTCCAAGGACATCAACATGCGCATCAAGGCCCGCGCGCTGGGCCTGCCTGCCGAAGACTATTTCAACGACAAGACCCTGGACGACGGCGACCTGCTCTACACCGGCGTGCTGCCCCTGCCGGCCGACTTCTGGGAGCGTCACGCCAAGGGCATGGAGAGCTGGCAGCAAGGCGGCATCACCTACTACCGCGTCAGCGGGCCGATGGTGCCGGCGCTGATGGTCAACCAGTTCATCTACCTGGAAAGCCCGGGCGCCACGCCCTGGTACGGCAAGGTCGCCGAGATCACGGGCAAGAGCGCTGTGCTGCGCACACTCAAGGACTTCGCGCACCAGAAGCACGCCGTCTGGGGCGTCACGGCGCGCAACCGCGAGCAGAACTTCGCCCTCAACCTGCTGATGGACCCGGAATGCGACTTCGTGACGCTGACCGGCTCGGCCGGCACGGGCAAAACGCTGATGACACTGGCCGCGGCGCTGTCGCAGGTGCTCGATGAGCGCCGCTACACCGAGATCATCGTCACCCGCGTGACCGTGCCCGTGGGCGAAGACATCGGCTTCCTGCCTGGCACCGAGGAGGAAAAGATGTCGCCCTGGATGGGCGCGCTGGACGACAACCTCGAAGTGCTGGCCCGTGGCGACACGTCTGCCGGCGAATGGGGGCGCGCGGCCACCAACGAGTTGGTGCGCAGCAAGATCAAGATCAAGTCCATGAACTTCATGCGGGGGCGCACCTTCCTCAACAAGTTCCTGATCATCGACGAGGCGCAGAACCTGACGCCCAAGCAGATGAAGACGCTGATCACCCGCGCCGGCCCGGGCACCAAGATCATCTGCCTGGGCAACCTGGCCCAGATCGACACGCCCTACCTGACCGAGGGCTCGTCGGGCCTGACCTTCGCGGTGGACAAGTTCAAGGGCTGGCCGCACAGCGGGCACGTCACCCTGGCGCGCGGCGAACGCTCGCGCCTGGCGGATTTCGCCTCCGAGGTGCTCTGAGTCAGCGGCGCCTGAACCCGCCACAAGGGCTGCACAAGCCGCGCTCTGCAAAGGGCGCCCAGGAACCGAGGCATTGCCTCGGTTTTTTCATGTCTTGGAAAATGCCATGGGGCCCGCGAATGCGGGGGGTCCAGCTGGCAGGAATTGGCACCAGCTGTGCCCCCTTCTTGCGCCCAGGCCCTGTGCACGCGCGGCGCAGCCCCGGACAATCGGGGCATGGACTCTCCTCTGCAATCCGTGCAGTTGCTGATGCTGCTGGGGCTGGTGGCCTCGGTCATGACCATCGCCACCACGCGCCTGATGCGGCTGAACCCGCCGTGGCTGCCCGGCTGGCTGCGCTTTGCCTGGTTGAGCGACCTGGTGCTGTCGGCCGACCCTCGGCAAAAGGCCCTGGGGCGCCGATTCATGGTCGGCGTGGCCAACTGCCTGGCCGGCGTTCTCGCATTGAACGTCGGCGTGGTGCATGGCCTGATCGATGCCACGGCCTGCCTGTACCTCACCAGCGCGGCCTTGGTGACCCTCGCGGTGTTCTACGCCCTGATGCGCAGCGGCCTGAACCAGCGGCTGGCAGATCCGTCCATGGTCGAGCCCCAGACCTGGGTCATCATCGGTTTCCTGGCCTGGGGCTACCTGATCGGCGGGCCGGGCAGACCTGTGGCGCTCCTGCTGCTGGTGGCGATCTTGACCTTCACCATGTCCACCACCACTTTCCCCCAACTGGTGCGTGAGAGTTCGCTGGCCGCGGCGCTCTTCGGCGCGGTGATGTGGCGGGTGGCCGCTCTGGAGGGCGGCTCTGCCTCTGCCGACGTGATGCAGTGGGTGTTCTTCTGCGTGCTGCTGCTGGTGCTGGTCACGCTGTGCCTGCTGGTGGCGCAGATGTCGCGCTTGCGCGGCGAAGCGCAGTGCCACCAGGCCGAGCTCAACGACGCTCTGGGTCGCATCCGCGAGCTGGCCACGCACGACGACCTCACCGGCCTGTTCAACCGCCGCCACATGCTGGAGCGGCTGAACAACGAAAAGCACCGCACCATCCGTTCCGGCCGCAGTTTTTGCCTGGCCATGATCGACATCGACCACTTCAAGCGGGTCAACGACCAGTTTGGCCACGGCACGGGCGACCAGGTGCTGGGCAACGTGGCCAACACCATCTCGGCCGGCCTGCGCGAAACCGACGTGGTGGCGCGCTGGGGTGGCGAGGAATTCCTCGTGATGTTCACCGACACCGACTTGCTCACGGCCGAGCGGGTGCTGGTGCGCATCCAGCAGGCGCTGGCACAGACCACGGTGGCCGAGCTGGCACCGCAGCTGCGCGTGACTTTCTCAGCCGGTGTGACCGACTACCAGCCCGACGAAATGCTGACGCGCACCATCGACCGGGCCGACCGCGCCTTGTACGCGGCCAAAGCGGCGGGCCGCGCCTGCGTGCTGCGGGACCCGTCCGACCTGCGGGCATCGTCCCAGGCGGCCTGAGCCAGCCGGGTGCAGGAGGCTGGGTGCGAAGCCCAGGCCCTTCGCCCTTCAGTCGCGCTCGAACACCGCCATGCTCTCGACGTGGGCCGTGTGCGGGAACATGTTGACCGCGCCCGCCATCACGCAGCGGTAGCCACCCTGGTGCACCAGCAAGCCTGCATCTCGCGCCAGCGTGGCCGGGTTGCAGCTCACATAGACGATGCGCTTGGGCGGCACCCAATCGGGCGCCAGCGACGGGTCCTGGCGCAGGTCGGCGACGGCCTTGGCCAGGGCGAAAGCACCTTCGCGCGGTGGGTCCACCAGCCACTTGTCGGCAGGGCCGTAGCTGGCCAGCTCCTGGGGCGTGATCTCGAACAGGTTGCGCGCCACGAAGGACGTGCGCTCGGCCACGCCGTTGATGCGGGCGTTTTCCAGCGAGCGGGCCACCAGCGTTTCGCTGCCTTCGATGCCCAGCACCTCGCGGGCCTGGGTGGCCAGCGGCAGGGTGAAATTGCCCAGGCCGCAGAACCAGTCGATGACGCGCTCATCGCGCTGGACGTCGAGCAGGCGCAAGGCCCGGCCCACCAGCACCTGGTTGATGGCGTGGTTGACCTGGGTGAAGTCGGTCGGTTTGAACGGCATGGTGATGCCGAACTCAGGCAAGGTGTAGTCGAGCTTGGGCAGGGCCTCGTCCAGTGGGTGGACGGTGTCTGGCCCCTTGGGCTGCAACCACCACGACAGGGTCTGCTGACCGCTGCCCACCGGGCCGTGCGCCTGGGCGAAGTCGCGCAGGTGCTGGGCGTCGGAGGCGCTCAGGGGCTCCAGGTGGCGCAGCACCAGCACCGTGACCTCGGCGCCCACGGCGACCTCGATCTGCGGCAGGCGGTCGCGCGCTGCCATGCGGCCGATGAGGTCACGCAGCGGCATCAGCAAGGCGCTGACGTGGGGCGGCAGCACCTCGCACACGCCCATGTCGGCCACGTAGCGGGATTTGCGCTCGTGGAAGCCCACCAGCACCGTGCCCTTCTTGACGACGTGGCGCACCGACAGGCGGGCGCGGTAGCGGTAGCCCCAGGTCGGGCCTTCGATGGGGCGCAGCAGCATCTCGGGTTTGACCTTGCCCAGGTGCCAGAGGTTGTCTTCCAGCACGCGCTGCTTGACGGCCACCTGCGCGCTGGGGTGGAAGTGCTGCATCTTGCAGCCACCGCACAGGCCGAAATGCACGCACTTGGGCGCCACGCGCTGCGAGCTTTCGGTGCGGCGCTCGGCCATCGTCGCCTGCTCCCAGTTGTTCTTGCGGCGGCTGACGTTGACGCGCACCTCCTCGCCGGGCAGCGCGTCTTCGATGAACACCACCTTGCCATTGGCGCGGTGGGCCACGCCCTGCGCTTCAAGGTCGAGCGACTCGACCTTCAGCCACTCCAGGTGGGGCGGCACGGGGGGCTCAGCGGGCTCGGCAGGCGCAGCCAGGGCCGCGGCAGGCACTGGGGAAACGGGAGAGGCGGAAAGCAAATCGGGGGATGCGTCGGTCGTCATCCCCCGATTGTCTCAGGACTGGGCAGCGCTGCGCAGGGCAGCGCGGGCAGATCAGCGGCTGGGCAGCTGCTTGGCCGGATCCACCGGCTTGCCGCCCTTGCGGATTTCGAAGTGCAGCTGCACGCGGTCGGCGTCGGTGGAGCCCATCTCAGCGATTTTCTGACCCTTGCGCACGACCTGATCTTCCTTGACGAGCAAGGTCTGGTTGTGGGCGTAGGCGGTGAGGAAGTCGCTGCTGTGCTTGAGGATGACGAGGTTGCCATAGCCACGCAGGCCCGATCCGGCATAGACCACGCGGCCATCGGCCGAAGCCTGGACGGGATCACCCGCTTTGCCAGAGAAGGTCAGGCCCTTGTGCTTGCCTTCCTCGAAGCCACCGATGACGGGGCCACTGGCCGGCCAGCCCCAGTTGGGCTCGTCCACGTCCTTGGCTTCTGACGTGCTGGCCGCGGGCGGTGCGGCGCTGGGCGGTGCCGCGGTTGCGCCAGAGGCTGCGCCCGACGCCGCACCCGAAGGTGCACCGCCCACTGCGGATGCGGTGGTGGCGGGAGCGCCCTTGCCGGCTGGCGTTTTGTTGTCGAGCCCGCGGGCTTCGATCTTGGGGCTGGTCACGGGCTTGGTGGACACGCCGCTGGCCGTGGTCTCGCCCACCGGCGGTGCCACGCGCAGCACCTGACCGACTTCGATCAGGTTGGGGTTGTCCAGGCCGTTCCAGGCAGCGACGTCACGCCAGGTCTTGCCCGCCTCCAGGGCGATGCGGATCAGCGTGTCGCCCGGCTTGACGGTGTAATAGCCGGGCTTGCCGGCGTTTTCGGCACCAGGCAGCACCTTGGCCGGTGCCTGACCAGAAGCGCTGCTGGCCCCGGTCACGGGCGCGGGCTTGGCGCGGTCTTCCACGGGGGCGCGGCGGTTGGAGGAAGCGCAGCCCGCGAGGACGAGCAAGGCGGCTGCGGCGGCAGCCAGGCGGAAAGATGAACTCATGTGCATGCGGATACTCGACGAGGTGCTGGACGCGGCCAGCACCTTCCAGGGATCACGTGGTGCCTGATTTTAGGGGGACGAACAAAACAGCACCCGCACGGCTGTGCTGCAGGCTGCCATCGGGCAATCGGTCCACGATGCTCAGCACCTGCTGACCACCGCGGGCATCTTCGACAGGCGCCACCAGGCGCCCCCCCGGCGCCAGCTGGTCCAACCAGGCCTGGGGCAAGGCGGCACCGCCGGCCGCGGCGATGATGGTGTCGTAGGGTGCTTGCGGCGCGTGACCAACCATGCCATCACCATACACCAATCGCACGTCAGGCCAACCGGGCAGGCTTTGACGCAACTGGTCAAGCTGCGCTCGGGCCTTGAGGTGCAGGTCGCGCAGGCGCTCGATGGAAACGACCTGGCGCGCCAGGTGCGCCAGCAGCGCGGCCTGGTAGCCGCAGCCCGTACCGATTTCCAGGCAGGCGCCCAAGGGGCGGGCCTCGCTGCCCGGGCGGGCGGCGTGGAACACGGGCAGGCCCGGGCGTGCGCAGAGCATCTGGATCATGGCCGCCACCACCGAGGGTTTGGAGATGGTCTGGCCCAGGCCGATGGGCAGGCTGGTGTCTTCGTAGGCCTGGTTGACCAGGGCCGAATCGACGAACTGGTGGCGCGGCACCTGGCCAAAGGCGTGCAAAAGCCCGGGGTGGGAGATGCCCTCGGCCGCCAGGCGCTCGACCATGCGTGCGCGCACCCGCAGCGAATCCAGACCGACGCCCTGGGGCGTCGTGTGGCGCAGGCGCTCCTGGGCGGCGTGCTGCAGCGGCGCTTGCGGGCGCAGAACCTCACGGCCATCGCGCGACAGGCGCGCCGCGCCACCGGCCACCGGCGCGGCCGAGACGCGGTCGAGCTGCAGCGGGAAGCGCCGGGGCTTGCGCTCGGGGTGGCCCTCGCTCATCGGCGGCCCACCCAGTCCTGCCAGGCGGGCAGGCGCGCGTGGTCGGTCATGTCCACCTGCAGGGGCGTGATCGAGACGCGGCCCTCGCGCACGGCGTGGAAATCGGTGCCGGCGGCGTCGTCCAGGGCCTCACCGGCGGGACCGATCCAGTAGAAGGTGTCGCCACGGGGGTTGAGCTGTGCAACCGCCGGAAAACTGGCGTGGCGGCGGCCCAGGCGGGTGACCTCCCAGGCGGCCAGGTCGGCATCGGCCCGGGCGGGGATGTTCACGTTCAGCAGCCAGGGTCGTGCGCCCTGCCCGGCCGCGGTCTGGGCGGCCTGCTGCGCCAGCGCGTGCTCGATGACGCGACGGGCCACGCGGGTGGCCACGTCCAGGTGCTGCCAGCCTTTCTCGGCCAGGGAAAACGCGATGGCCGGGACGCCGAACAGATGGCCTTCGGTGGCAGCGGCGACGGTGCCGGAATACAGTGTGTCGTCGCCCATGTTGGCGCCGTTGTTGATGCCAGAGAGCACCAGATCGGGGCGCGGGATCAGCCCGGAGGTCAAGGCCAGGTGGACGCTGTCGGACGGCGTGCCGCTGACGAAGCGGTAGCCGTTGCCGGCCGTGTGCAGGCTGAGCGGCTGGTGCAGCGTCAGGGCGTTGGAGGTGCCGCTGGCGTTGCGCTCGGGCGCAAAGACGTCCACCGTGCCCAGGCCCTCGCAGGCTTCGACCAGGGCAGAGATGCCCGGCGCCAGGTAACCGTCATCGTTGGCAATGAGAATTCGCATCCGGGGATTGTAGAAGCGCAACGCCTCCCACCGCACTTTCCTTCAAGCAGGGGGCCTCGGTGGTGACGAGGGGGCCCAGTCGCGCAGATAATGCAACGATGTCAATTGTCCGAAAGGACGACGGCAAATCACAAATCCGGCAGGGCTCCACCCCAGGGGCGTCGGCAACAAGACAACCCAGGCGACCTGCGACGGCGGCCTCGGGAGGACTCCATGGCTGTCAAGGTACTGATTCTCGAAGACAACCCGGTGGCCCGGGGCTTTCTCTGCCGCGTGGTGCGGGAGAGCTTCAGCGACATCCACAGCATCACCGAGGTGAGCGACCTGGATGCCGCGCGGCGTTTGCTGGGCCATCCCCCTGGTGGGCGGGCGGCACCGGGCATCGACCCGTTCCAGTTGATCATGGTGGACTTGGAGTTGCCCGATGGCAGCGGCCTGGAGCTCCTGACCGAGCTGGCCAACTACCCGGCCACGCGCATCGTCACGACGCTGTACTCCGACGACGAGCACCTCTTCCCGGCCTTGCAGTGCGGCGCCGACGGTTACCTGCTCAAGGAAGACCGCTTCGAGGTGCTGGTCGAGGAGTTGCAGAAAATCGTGCGCGGCCAGCCACCGCTGTCGCCTGCCATTGCACGCCGCCTGCTGACGCATTTCCGCTCGGGTGACAGCGTGGCGCCGCTGTCGGTGGCGTCGCCGCCCTCGGCCGCCGCCCCCGCCACCGTGATGATGACGGCCGACCACGAGCGCCTGACCCCGCGCGAGAGCGAGGTGCTGACCTACCTCAGCAAGGGCTTCACGATCAAGGAGATCGCTGCGCTCATGGGCATCAAGTGGTTCACCGTGAACGACCACATCAAGTCCATTTACAAGAAACTCAACGTGTCCAGCCGGGCGGAAGCGGCCGTTCTGGCCAGCAAGCAAGGCCTGGTCTGACCGCCGCCTGACGGCTGTCAGACGGCGGTCCGAAGACAACAAGGCGGGCCCCCTCCCCATGCAGGCATCCAACCCGTCCGCCCTCGGCAAGCCCCCCGCCAGTGGCATGCAGCCGGTTGCCTGGCCATCGATCGAATCCATTCTGCAGCGCCCGCTGAACCCGCCGCGGTGGCTGGGTTGGCGTCTGCGCGCGATGGTCCTCATCGTCGTGGCGGGCCTGGCGGGCGTGCTGCTGGTGGCGCACTGGCTGGCCGCGCAGCCCAAGTTCCCCTTGGCCCTGCAGGCCACACCCCATGGCGAAGTGCGCCTGGGCACCGCCGACTACCCCACGCTGCAACGCCTGGAAGGCCTGACCTTGCTGAGCATCGCCGTGGAATCGCCCGACGCCAATGGCCGCCTGCACACCCAGGTTGCGCCCGTCAACAGCGCCCTGCTGCAGCCCTCGGGCCGCTGGATCATGGCCCCCCAGATGCGCCAGGATTTCGACCGGCTTCACCAGCGCATGGGCGAGCTGCTGGGGCACTGGTCGTCCATCGGCCTGGTGGTGCAACTGCATTTTCAGAACGCGCCGGCCGAGACGGTGCTGATCGCGCCGCGCGGCTGGTCGGGCCTGAGCCCCTTGTTCTGGCTGACCAGCGGCCTGGCCCTGCTGGTGCTGGCACTGGGCAGTTCGGTGCTGCTGGTCGGACCGCACTGGCGCAATGCAGGCTTCGTGGTGCTGGCGCTGTGCCAGTGCGTGCAGCTCTTGCTGATGGGGGTGGAACTCAACCTGGAGGCCTTCACGCCGATGTGGCTGGTGTCGCTGGACGTCCGGCTGCGCATGGCCTGCGACCTGGCCAGCGCGGCCGCCCTGGTGCTCATGGCCGCGCAGCAGTTCACGCCCAGCCAGCGTGCGATGCGGGTGACCGCACTGGCCTGGCTGGCCGCGGCGGGCCTGTGGCTGCAGTGCCAGGACCTGTGCTCGCCAGCGCACTGGTGGCTGGTGCAATTGGGCTGTACCGCGCTCGCCGTGCTGGCGGTTCTCATGGCCGGGCAGGCGCAACGCCAGGCACCCCATCCCCTGACCCTGGTGATGCGGCGCATGCTGGTCATCAGCATCGTGACTTGGAGCCTGTTGACCCTGGCGCTGTGGCTGGGTGCCAGCCGCGCCGACCTGTCGCTGCAAGTGGCCACCTACGGCGTCATCACCTGGGAGGTCTTCGTGACCTCGCTGGTGCTGATCTCGCCTTACCTGTCGCGCTCGCGGCACGTCTTGCAGGAGTTCTCGCTGCTGGCCGCCTCGGGCACCATCGCGGCCTCGCTGGACCTGCTTTTCGTGGCGCTGTTCTCGCTGGGGCAGTTCACCTCGATGACGCTGTCGCTGTTCCTGTCGCTGGGGCTGTACCTGAGCTTTCGCCGCTGGTTGCTGACCCGCCTGCCCCGCCCGGACGAGGTCACGATGGAGCAGGTCTTCCAGCAGATGTTCCGCATCGCGCGGCAGGTCGAGCGCCAGCCTGACGCCATGCACGACGCCCTGGTGCGCCTGCTGCGCGACCTGTTCGACCCGCTGGAAATCCACGTGGCTTGCGGCCAGGTCACCGAGGCCACCCTGCGTGGCAATGGCGCCATCCTGCTGGTGCCGGTGCCCTGCCGCGCACGTGGCGGCCGAGACGGCCACACCGCGCTGGTGCTCAAGCACGCACGCCGGGGCCAGAACCTGTTCACCGCCGAAGATGCCCGCCTGGCGCACCGCATCATGGAGCAGCTGCACCGCGCCCTGACCTTCGACGAGGCCGTGGAGCAAGGCCGCAGCGAAGAACGCCTGCGCATCGCCCAGGACCTGCACGACGACATCGGCGCGCGCCTGCTGACGCTGATGTACCAGGCCCCATCGCCCGAGATGGAGGACTACATCCGCCACACCATCCAGGACCTCAAGACGCTGACGCGCGGCCTGGCGGCGCAGTCGCACGTGCTCAGCGAGGCCGCGGGCGAATGGAAGCGCGACATCGACCACCGCCTGAGCGTGGCGCGCTGCGAGCTGGTCTGGCGCATGCAGTCCGATGTGGACGTCCACCTGACGATGGTGCAGTGGTCGGCGCTGACCCGCATCCTGCGCGAGCTGGTGAGCAACGCCATCAGCCACGCCCGGGCGCGCACGGTCGAGGTCAGCCTGACCCTGGCCGATGACTGCCTGACCCTGTCGGTGAGCGACGATGGCCAGGGCACCGACCCGTCGGTCTGGGCGCATGGCCTGGGCCTGGGCGGTGTGCGCAAGCGGGTCAAGCAGCTGGGCGGCTCGGTGCGCTGGCTGCAGCACGGTCCTCAGGGCATCCGCTGCGAGGTGATCGTGCCCAGCTTCGTGGGCGCCGGCTCAGGCCACGCGGGCACGGGCGCCGGGGCCTCGGGCTTCGGAGCGGACAGCCCGGGTCAGTTCTCCCACTGAGGCGTGTTGCGCAGGACCTCGTCCAGCGTCGTCACCCCTTCGGCCACTTTCATCACGCCCGACAGGCGCAGCGGCCGCAGGCCTTCTTTCGCGGCGGTGCGGCGCAGGGCGGCCATGTCCACCGTCGGGTGCATGGCGCCGCGGACGTGCTCCGACACGGGCAGCAGCTCGTACAGGCCCACGCGGCCCTTGAAGCCGGTCATGCGGCAGTCCAGGCAGCCCACGGGCTTGTAGGCGTTGACCTTGCCGTTCATGCGCCAGGGCTTGATGGCGTCGGCCAGCGTGCCCTCGTCCAGCGTGGTGTCCGGCTGCTTGCAATGCGGGCACAGGGTGCGCACCAGGCGCTGGGCCAGCACGCCGATCACGGTGGCGCTGATGAGGTAGCTGGGCACGCCCAGGTCGGTGAGGCGCGTGATGGCCGAAGCCGCGTCGTTGGTGTGCAGCGTGGAGAACACCAGGTGGCCCGTGAGAGACGACTGGATCGCCATCTCGGCCGTTTCGAGGTCGCGGATTTCGCCGACCATGATGATGTCCGGGTCCTGGCGCATGAGCGCACGCACGCCTTCGGCAAACCCCAGGTCGATGGCCGGTTGCACCTGCGTCTGGTTGAACGCTGCCTCGATCATTTCGATCGGGTCCTCGATGGTGCAGACGTTGACCTCGTCGGTGGCCACGCGCTTGAGCGTGGAGTACAGCGTCGTCGTCTTGCCCGAGCCGGTGGGCCCGGTGACCAGGATGATGCCGTGCGGTCGGCCCACCAGCTGCTCCCAGATCTTGGTCTCGGACGGCGCGAAGCCCAGCGCCTCGAAGGACTTGACCGTGTTGTCCGGGTCGAAGATGCGCATCACCAGCTTCTCGCCGAAGGCGGTGGGCATGGTGGACAGGCGCATTTCGACCTCGTCGCCGCCGGGGTTGCGCGTCTTGATGCGGCCATCCAGCGGGCGGCGTTTCTCGACCACGTCCATGCGGCCCAGCAGCTTGATGCGCGCGGTCATGGCCTGCATCACGGCCAGCGGCACCTGGTAAACCGTGTGCAGCACGCCGTCGATGCGGAAGCGGATGGCGCCCATCTCGCGGCGGGGCTCGAGGTGGATGTCAGAGGCGCGCTGGTCGAAGGCGTACTGCCACAGCCAGTCCACCACCTGGATGATGCCCTGGTCGTTGGCGTCGAGCTGGCGGTTGCTTTTGCCCAGCTCGACGAGCTGCTCGAAGTTGTGCGCGACGCTGTCGCCCGTCTTCTTGTTGGCGTCCCGCACGGACTTGGCCAGGGTGTAGAACTCGGTGCGGTAGCGCTGCAGATCGAGCGGGCTGGCCACGACGAGCTTGATCGTCTTCTTCGTGTGCGCCAGGATTTCCTCCACCCAGCCCACGTCCAGCGGCTCACTCGTCGCGATGGTGATCTCGCTGAGGCTGACCTGCACCGGCAGGGCCTTGCGGCGCTCGGCGTAGTTGATGGACATGACCTCGGCCACACGGGCCACATCGACCTTGAGCGGGTCGATGCGCAGGTAGGGCAGGCCGACCCGGCGGGCCAGCCACTCGGTCAGGGGCTCCAGCTCCAGCACGGCGCCGGTGTCGGCGCGCTTGAGGCCCAGGCCGGAGATGCGCACCAGCGGGTGCTGGGCGCTGTCGCCCGCGGCAAAACGCTGGGCGGCCAGCTCGGCATCGGCCGGGCTGAGCAGGCGGTCGGCGCTCAGCCAGTCCAGCAGCAGGCGCCAGGCCAGCGGGCCTTTGGGCGTGGCGTGCGCATCCGCCGCAGGGGTGGCCGCGCCAGCGGGGGCACGGGATGCCGTGGTGCGGGAGGCAGAGGTGGGGCTCATGGCGAGGCGGCCTTCT
This sequence comes from Aquabacterium commune, assembly GCF_004362855.1. Taxonomy (GTDB): domain Bacteria; phylum Pseudomonadota; class Gammaproteobacteria; order Burkholderiales; family Burkholderiaceae_C; genus Aquabacterium; species Aquabacterium commune. The sequence continues at coordinate 61,025 of NZ_SNXW01000004.1, read as the reverse complement.
TTCTTGCGGATTTGGCAGCGGCTTGGGGTTCGGCTTGGGGTTCGGCTTCGGCGGCAGGCCTTGCGGCAGGTTTGACCGACTTCTCAGGCGCCCAGGCCGACAGCAGCTTGACCCATTTTCGCGCCGGCAAGGGCCAGCGGGTCGCCAGAGTTTCGGCCCTCTGGACCAGCACTTCGCGCTCCGGCAAGGCAAAGCCCTTCCAGGCCAGCACGATGGTGTTGCCATCCGACGTCGGTTTGAACACCGCCACGTGCGCATCGCCGAAGGCCGCGGCGATGCGCTGGGCGCTGCGCTCGAAGCTGGCGTCGCGCCCGAACAGGTTCACCGTCATCACGCCGCCGTCGTCCAGCACCTGCCAGCAGGCGCGGTAGAAGGCCTCGTCGTCCAGCGCGGGGCTGGCGGCTTCGTGGTCGTAGAGGTCCACGCACAGGGCGTCGGCGCTGCCGATGTGGGCCTCGTCGCGCACGTAGCGGTCGGCATCGCCTTCGATGACGCGCAGGCGCTCGTCGTCGTCCGGCAGGTGGAACCAGGCATGGCAGATGCGGATGACCTGCGGGTTGAGCTCGACCACCGTGGTCGGCAGGCGCAGGGTGCTGTGGCAGAACTTGGTCAGGGCCGCCGCGCCCAGGCCGAGGTGCAGGGTGCGGGTGCCGGCGAGCTGCTCGGGGTCGCGCAGCAGCAGCCAGGCCATCATGCGCTGGATGTATTCGAGCTCCAGCTTGTGCGGCTGGCGGATGCGCATGGCGCCCTGGATCCAGGGCGTGTCCAGGTGCAGGTAACGCACACCGGCCATTTCGGAAACGGTGGCGTCGGGCAAGGGCCCGGCCTTGGAGGCACGGGCACGGGGACTGGCGGGCGAGCGGGCGGGGGTACGGGCTGATTTGGCGGCGGTCATCGCGGGCGAGTTTGGCACATGTGGCACAGTGACCGCATGAGCCTGGCGACGCATCCACCCTGCAGCACCGCACGCCTGTCGGGGCTGGCGCCCGTGGTCGCGCCGGGTGCGCGCCTGCTGGTGCTGGGCAGCTTCCCCAGCGCCGCTTCCCTGAAGGCACAGCAGTACTACGCCCACCCTCGCAACCACTTCTGGCCGATTGTGTCGGCGCTGTGGGGCCTGTCGGGTGACGCGGCCTTGCAGCACCGGCCTTATGCCGAGCGACTGCCGTTGGCCCACGCCCACGGCCTGGCCATCTGGGACGTCTATGCCGGCTGCGAGCGCGAGGGCAGCCTAGACAGCGCCATCCGCGAGGCGGAGCTCAACGACCTGCCCGGCCTCGTGCGCCAGCTGCCCACGCTGCGTGCCATCGCCCACAACGGCGGGGAGTCCGCACGGCACAGGCGCATCACCCAGGCCCTGGGCCTGCCCGTGGCCCAGTTGCCATCGACCAGCCCGGCGAATGCGTCTTGGTCGTTCGAGCGCAAGCTGGCGGCGTGGCGGGCGGTGTTCGAGCAGGCGGGTGTGATGCGGCCCATCGAGGGGCACGCTGCATGAAGCCCAGCACGCTGGCCACACTCTGGCGATCGCAGGAGATCCGCTTGCTGGCGCCCATCGTGGCGCTCGGCATCGCGGTGTGGAGCTTCATGAAGATCGCCAGCGAGGTGCTCGAAGGCGAGGCGCATGCCCTGGACCTGCGCATCCTGAGCTGGTGCCGCGTGGACGCCCTGCCCGACCAACCCTGGGGCCCGCTGTGGTTCCAGGAGGGCATGCGCGACCTCACCGCGCTGGGCAGTCCGGCCGTGCTGGCCTTCACCGTGGTGGCCGTGTGGGGCGGGCTGATGTTGGCGCGCCAGCGCGGCATGGCCTGGCTGGCGCTGGGCTCGGCCGTGGGCGGGCAGGCCCTGGCGCTGGGGCTCAAGGCGGTGTTTTCGCGCGACCGGCCCGACGCCGTCTTCCACGCCACCGTGGCCGCGGGCCACAGCTTCCCGAGCAGCCACGCGATGATGTCGGCCGTGGTCTTCCTGACCCTGGCCGCGCTCGTGGCCAGGCTGACGCCCCGCACCACCTTGCGCGCCTACGCGCTGGGCATGGCCGCGCTGCTCAGTGGCGCGGTGGGCGTGTCGCGGGTGTATCTGGGCGTGCACTGGGCCTCGGACGTGGTCGCCGGCTGGGCCGGTGGCGCGGCTTGGGCGCTGGCGTGCTGGTTGCTGGCGCGCCGGCTGGGCCTGGGTCAAGGCCTGGGCGCAGCCTCGGGCCCGGTCGCTCACACACAGGCAGGCACACGCTCATGACACCCCCCAACGAACCGGACGCGTTCAAAGGCCAAGGTTTCACCGCACGCCTGGGCCATGCCCTGGACGGCTTGCGCGCCGCCTGGCGGCTCGAAGCCAGCGTGCGCACCCATGCCCTGGCCACGGTGGCCGTGGCGGTGCTGCTGGCGCTCAGCCACGCGCCCGCCCTGTGGTGGGCGGTGATGGCCCTGACGGTGGGCGCGGTGGTCAGCGCCGAGCTGCTGAACACGGCCATCGAAGCCCTGGCCGACCACCTGCACCCCGGGCGCCACCCCGCCATTGGCCTGTGCAAGGACGTGGCCGCGGGCGCGGTGCTGGTCAGTACCCTGGCGGCCCTGGCCGTGGGCGCGGCCTTCCTGGTCGGGCATGTGCTGCCCTGGCTGGGCTGGCTAGGCTGAAGCCTGCAGCGCGGCCAGCCTGGGCAAAGCGGCCAGTGCATTGCGCGTGGTGAGCTCGCGCAGCGCGTCCAGCGACAGGCCGCGCAGCCCGGCCAGGGTCTGGGCGATGCGCGGCAGCTCGCTCGGTTCGTTGCGGCTGCGCTCTCCGCGGGCGCGGGCCTCGGCCGTCACGTAGAGCCAGTGCGGTGGGATGTCCGGTGCATCGGTTTCCAGCACCAGGGCTTCGGGCGACAGCTCGGCGGCCAGGCGGCGGATCTGCAAGGCGCGTTCGAAGGTCATGGCGCCGCCAAAGCCCAGCTTGAAGCCCAGCTCAACGAAGGTTTGGGCCTGCTGCGCGCTGCCGTTGAAGGCGTGCGCGATGCCGCCGGCCACGGGGCGACCCACATCGCGCAGGCGGCGCAGGTGCTTGAGCAGGCCATCGGCGCTGCGCCGCACGTGCAGGATGACGGGCAGGCCATGCGCCACGGCCAGGTCGAGCTGCGCGGCGTAGAAGCGCTCCTGCAAGGCGCGGCTGGCCTCGTCCTGCAGCTCGGGCACGAAGTGGTCCAGGCCGATCTCGCCCACCGCCACCAGGCGCGGGTCCTCGCGCCAACGCTGCAGGGCGGCGTCCAGCAAGGCCAGGGCGTCGTCGGGCACCTGGCGAACGAACAGCGGGTGGATGCCCAGGGCGTAGGCGCCGCCGAAACGGTGGGCCGCATCCCGGGCCGGTGCGAAGGTCTGCGGCGACACCGCGGGGATGACGATCAGGCCGACACCGGCCTCGCGGGCGCGTTGCACCACGGCCTCGCGGTCGGCGTCGAACTCGGGCGCGTCGAGGTGGCAGTGGGTGTCGGTCCAGACCGCCATGCCGCGCCTGCGTCAGTCGGTGAAGCGGCCACCCACCAGGCGGCGGCGCTGGGCGCAGCGCTGGGCCAGCTCGCCATCGTGGGTGACGATGACCAGGGCCGTGCCCTGCTGCGCAGCCAAGTCGAGCATCAGCGCGAACACGGTGTCGGCGGTCTGGCGGTCGAGGTTGCCGGTGGGCTCGTCGGCCAGCACGCAGGCAGGCTGTGTGACCAGGGCGCGGGCCACGGCCACGCGCTGGCGCTCGCCACCGGACAGCTCGGCCGGGCGGTGGCCCACGCGGTTGCGCAGGCCGACGCGGTCCAGCCAGGCCTCGGCCTGGGCTCGCGCCTGGTCGATGGGCATGCGCCGGATCATCAGCGGCATGGCCACGTTGTCCAGCGCCGTGAACTCGGGCAGCAGGTGGTGGAACTGGTAGATGAAGCCCAGGTGCTGGTTGCGCCAGGCGCCCTGCTCCGCGGCCGACAGCTGCGCCAGGTCGCGCCCCATCAGGCGCACCGAGCCGCGCGTGGGCGCGTCCAGGCCGCCCAGCAGGTGCAGCAGCGTGCTCTTGCCCGAGCCGGAGGTGCCGACCACGGCCAGGGTGTCGCCCCGGGCCACGCTGAGGTCCACGCCGTCGAGCACGGTCACATCCAGCGGGCCTTCGTGGAAGCGCCGCACCAGGCCGCGCGCATCGAGGATCAGGTCTGCAGACAAATTTCGGGATGAATCGGCCATGCCTGCCTCAGATGTTCAACAGCCAGGCGATGACGTTCTTGGCCACGAAGCCCAGCAAGCCAAAACCCAGCACGAGGAAAAGCACGAAGGTGCCGAACTTGCCGGCCTTGGACTCGCGCGCCAGCTGGAAAATGATGAACACCATGTACAGGATGAAGCCGCCCACGCCAACGGTCAGCCCCAACTGCGCAATCTGTTCTTCTGTGAAACCACCCATGTCAATCCGCTTCACCCGGATCCCGCACCACCAGATCGCGGTAGGCATGCCAGGTGGCATGGCCCAGGATCGGCATCACGAGGATCAAACCAAACATCAGGGTGCCCAGGCCGAGCAGGCTCAGCGACATCACGATCGCGGCCCACAGGCTCAGGCAAATGGGGTTGGCCATCACGGCTTTCCAGCTCGTGAGCACGGCCTTCTGGACCGACACGCGGCGGTCCAGCAGCAAGGGGATGGCGACGACGCTGGAGGCGAACACCGGCGCGGCCATCAGCCCGCCGACGATCAACCAGATCTCGAACAAGCCACCATCGGGCGCCAGCACCACGCGCATCAGGAAATCGTTGGGCGTGGTCACGGGCGGCTTGACGCCCAGGGTGATGAGGGCGGCGGATGACACCACCCAGCCCGTGCCCAGGGCGGTGAGCAGCACGCCGAACCTGACCAGGCGGCCATCCAGCGAGGCCCACACCTGCCAGACGGTGGCCAAGCCGGCGTCTTCGCCGCGCAGCAGCGCCCGGCTCACCGCGTACAGCCCGGTGGACAGGATGGGCGCGACCATCAGGAAAGCCGACAGCGCACCGGCCAGCACCCAGAAGCGGTCCCAGGCCAGGAACATGATCAGGCCACCGAAGGCGCCCATCGCGATGCCATGCAGCAGGCCGACCAGGGGCGCGTCCATGAAGTCGCTCCAGCCGCGCGCCAGCCACAGGAAGGTGCGCAGGGAGTGCACCTTGCGCACGCGCAGGGGGCGCTCGGTCGGCAGGCGGACGTGGCTTCGGGCATCACTCATATCGCAGGGCCTCGGCAGGTTGCACACGGCTGGCACGCCAACTCGGGTAGAGCGTGGCCAGCAAGGAGAGCAGCAGCGAAATCACGGCAATGGGCACGACGTCGGCGGACTGCGGGTCCGAGGGCATCTTGCTGATCAGGTAGATGCTGCCAGGCAGGAAGTTCACGCCCAGCAAGCGCTCGATGAAGGGCACGATGACGTCGATGTTGCAGGCCACCAGCAGGCCCAGGCCCAGGCCGCCCAGCGTGCCCATCACGCCCGAGAGCGAGCCCTGCACCATGAAGATGCCCATGATGGAGCGCGGGCTGGCGCCCAGGGTGCGCAGGATGGCGATGTCGGCCTGCTTGTCGGTCACGGTCATCACCAGGGTGGAGACCAGGTTGAACGCGGCCACCGCCACGATGAGCGTGAGGATGATGAACATCATGCGCTTTTCCACCTGCACGGCGTCGAACCAGTTGCGGTTGGTGCGCGTCCAGTCGCGCACGACGACGTCGCCGCCGAGGCGGTCAGAGAGTTCGGTGGCCACGAAGCGGGCGTCTTGCGGGTCTTTGAGCTTGAGCTGCAAGCCACTCGGCCCGCCGGTGCGGAACAGCTTGGCCGCATCGTCGATGTGCATCATCACCAGGCCGTTGTCGTACTCGTAGTGGCCGGCGCTGAAGGTGCCCACCACCGTGACCTGCTTGACGCGGGGCACCACGCCCGCCGGCGTGACCTGGCCGCTGGGCGCCACCAGGGTGAGCGAATCGCCTTCCATCACGCCCAGCGAGCGCGCCATCTCCTGGCCGATGACCACGCCCCAGCCGCCCGGGGTCAGGCGCGCGAAGGTGTCTTTCATCGTGGCGGCCAGCGGCGTGACCGTCGCTTCGGCCTCGGGCAGGATGCCGCGCACCACGCTGCCGCGCATGTCCTCGCCCCGGGCGATCAGGGCCTGGGCAGGCACGAAGGGCGCCGCGCCAACGACGGCCGGGTGCTTTTTCGCCTCGGCGGCCAGCACCTGCCAGTCGCGCAGGCCGATGCCCGAGGTGTCGAGGATCTCGACGTGTGCGATGACCGACAGCATGCGGTCGCGCACTTCCTTTTGGAAGCCGTTCATCACCGACAGCACGATGATCAGGGCCGCGACCCCCAGGGCGATGCCCAGCACCGACACCCCGGAAATGAAAGAAATGAAGCCATTGCGGCGGGCCGAGCGGGCTGCGCGTGTGTAACGCCAGCCCACGCGCCACTCGTAGGGCAAATCGAAAGGCAAGTTCATGTTGGGGGGAGTGTACCCACTCGATAATCGGGGACCACGCCACCGCCCGCCATGCCGTCCACAGATTCCACACCCCGCCTGCCCTCCCAGGACGCCACGCCGCACTGGCTCATCCCGTTCGCGGCCAGCCTCTCCGAGCCCTGCCAGCACGCCCTGCCCCACCTGGACGCCGAAGGCCGCCTGCCAAACCTGCGCGCGCTGGCCTCGCGCCTGGGCGTGGTCGCCCGCAGCGATGGCGACGAGTACGCCCTGTCGATGCCGCACGAGCGGGTGCTGGCCGCCGCGCTGGGCTGGCCCGTGGGCCCCGACACCGACGGCCGCCTGCCCTGGGCGCACTGGTGGGCCGCGCAAGACGGCCTGCAGCTCGACGCCAACGCCTGCTGGGCCTTGCTCAGCCCCGGCCACTGGCTGATGGGCCGCGAACACCTCACCCTGCTCGACCCGAACGCGCTGGGCCTGGACGCCGCCACCTCGCAAGCCCTGCTCGAAGCCCTGCGCCCGCTGTTCGAAGACGACGGCTGGCAGCTGCGCTGGGGTGCGCCCACCCGCTGGTACGCCAGCCACCCCCTGCTGGACGGCCTGCCCACGGCCTCGCTGGACCGCGTCGTGGGCCGCAACCCCGACCTGTGGCTGAGCGCCGATGCTGCAAGAAAAACTGCCAGCGACGCCACACGCGCCCTGCGCCGCCTGCAGGCCGAGGTGCAGATGTCGCTCTACCAGCACCCGCTGAACGCCCGGCGCGAGGCCGAGGGCCGAGACACCGTCAACTCCTTCTGGGTGAGCGGCTGCGGCCGGTTGCCCAGTGGTGGGCTGCCCGACCTGCCGGTGTGGCCCGCAGGCCTGACCCTGTGCGACGACCTGCGCGCCGGCTTGCTCTCCGACGACATGCCCGTCTGGGTGGACGCCTGGCAGCAGCTCGACGCCACCGTGCTGGCCGCGCTGGTGCGGCGCCTGGACGCCGGCCAGCCCCTGCGCCTGACCCTGTGCGGCGAGCGCCACGCGGTCACGCTGGGCACCGGCACCGCCGATGGTGGCGGCTTCATGGGTGGCTTCATGGGCACCCTCCAGCGATCACTCCAACGGCCACTCCAGGCCCTGCGCCCCCGCCGCGCCGCGCCCCTGCCCTCGGCCATCCTGGCCCCGCTCTGACGCTCCCCAGCCTCATCCCGAAGCTCCCCACACCGGCCCCGCATGAAACTCATCCCCCGCGACGTCCCGCCCCGCAGCGCCTGGAGCCTGGAGCAAGCCGGCGTGCCGCCCCTGCTGGCCCGCCTCTTCGCCGCCCGCGGCATCCGCTCGGCAGACGAACTCGACGACGCCCCCGCCCGCCTGCTGCCGCCCGAATCGCTCAAGGGCTGCACCGAGGCGGCCGTGCTGCTCGCCGACGCCATCCAGCAGGGCCAGCGCATCTGCATCGTCGCCGACTACGACTGCGATGGCGCCACCGCCTGCGCCACCGGCCTGCGCGGCCTGCGCATGCTGGGCGCACAGCCTGAGCACATCGGCTACGTCGTGCCCGACCGCGCCGTGCACGGCTACGGCCTGACGCCGCCCATCGTCGAGATGGTCCGCGCCCGCGGCGCCGATGTGCTGGTCACCGTGGACAACGGCATGGCCAGCCACGAGGCCGTCAACATCGCACGCGGCCTGGGCATGAAGGTGCTCATCACCGACCACCACCTCCCCGTCATCGACGCGCAGGCCCGAGTCAGCCTGCCCGAGGCCGACGTCATCGTGAACCCCAACCAGCCGGGCTGCCCTTGCCCCAGCAAGGCCATGGTCGGCGTGGGCGTGATGTTCTATGTGCTGCTGGCCTTGCGCGCCGAACTGCGCCGCCGCGGTGCTTTCGAGGCCGCGCAACAGCCGCGCATCGACGCCCTGCTCGACCTGGTGGCCCTGGGCACCATCGCCGACGTGGGCCGCCTGGACGACAACAACCGCCGCCTTGTCAGCCTGGGCCTCAAGCGCATCCGCGCCGGGCGCATGCAGCCGGGCATTGCCGCGCTGTTCGCCGCCGCCAACCGCGACCCGGCCAAGGCCACCAGCCAGGACTTCGGCTTCGCCTTGGGCCCGCGCATCAATGCCGCCGGGCGCCTGGCCGAAATGGGCTTGGGCATCGAGTGCCTGCTGACAGACGATGCGGCCCGCGCCCAGGCCCTGGCCCGCCAGCTCGACGCCATCAACCGCGAAAGGCGCGACATGGAGTCGGGCATGCGCGAGCAGGCCGAGCTGATGCTCGAAGCGCTCATGCCCCAGGACGAGCCCCCCGCCGCGCTGGCCCTCTTCGACCCCGACTTCCACGAAGGCGTGGTCGGCATCGTCGCCTCGCGCCTCAAAGACCGCCTGCACCGCCCGGCCTTCGTGTTCGCGCGCGGCCAAGACGGCCTGCTCAAGGGCTCGGGCCGCTCGATTCCTGGATTTCACCTGCGCGACGCGCTCGACCTCATCGGCAAGCGCCACCCCGGCCTGCTGCTGAAATTCGGCGGCCACGCCATGGCCGCGGGCTGCACCATCGAAGCCAGCAGCTTCGACACCTTCCGCGACGAGCTGCAGCGCGTGGCCGAGGCCGGCATCGAACCCGCCCTGCTGGCCCGCCAGCTCAGCACCGACGGCCCGCTGGCGCCCGAATGCTTCACCGCCGAGGCCGTGGCCCAGATGGACGCCGCCGTATGGGGCCCGGGCTTCGATGCGCCCGTGTTCAGCGAAGAGGTGGAGGTGCTGGGCCAGCGCCTGGTCGGCGAGCGCCACCTCAAGCTCAGCCTGCGCGTGCAAGGCACCGTGCGCGACGGCATCTGGTTCGGCCGCACCGAGCCCCTGCCCGACCGCGCGCAGCTGGCTTACCGCGTCAGCCTGGACGAATTCCAGGGGCGGCAGCGGGTGCAGGTGGTGGTGGAGGGCATGGCGGACTGAGGCCGCAAGCGGTTTTCACCCGCCCGTCGCCCGATTTGCCTGGCGCGCAAGGCCCGGTGCCTTGCACGCAAGCCAGAAAGGCTTGCGCGCGAAGATCAAAGGGCGGCCCGCGACTGGTTTTGGCTTGTGGGCGAAGTGTGAGGGCCTTGCGCGCAAGGCAAAACGCGTCGCGCGCGAAGAACTTTGGCTTGCGGCCCGCACGCAGCGCCTTGCGCGCAAGGCTTTTCCAGTTGCGGACGACACTTTTCGGCTTGCGGGCAAGGCTTTTTGCCTTGCGGCCAAGGTTTTTCGGCTTGCAGCCCGAGCTCGGCGCCTTGCGAGAGGCGCTCAGAGAGCGACAGCCCAGCCTGGCAGCTCAGCCGCCGGCCCAGGCTCAGCGGTAAGCGCTCATCGCCCGGGCGCCCGCGCCCTGCCCCGGCACGCCGTAGGTGGCGCCTTGGGCGCCGTCCTGGCTGGGGAAAAGCACGCCCAGCGTGCGGCCCAGCGAGGCCGAGGCCAGTTGCACGGACTGCTGTTGCTGCAGGCAACGCGTTCGTGCCAGCACCAGGCGTTGGTGCAGGTCGGCGGGCAAGGCGGCGCCCGATGTGGCGGCCTGCCGGAAGGCGGCCAGCCCTTGGGCCAAGCCCAATTGCAAAATCTGCGACTGCTGCTCGATGCGGTCGGCGTCGCCCGAGGCCAGCGCGGCGTCCAGCGCACCCAGGTGAGATTCGATCTCACCCAGGTGGGTCTGGACGGCATCTGTCATGGCGACAGCAGACAGGTTCGGCATGGTGGCGCTCAGTGCTGATCGGTGCTGATCGGTGCTGGTCAGCGCTGACGGCCTTGCAGCAGCTCTTTGGCGTTGGCGATCAGCTTGTCAGCGATCACCTCGGGCTTGACTTTGTAGCTGCCGTCGTCGATGGCCTGCTTGACGCGGGACACCTTGGCCGCGTCCACCACGCCGTCGTTGCCCGCCATGAAGCTGGAGGCCGAAGACAGCGTGACTTTGGCGCTTTGGCCCACCGCCGCATCCGTGGAAGATGCTTTGTTGGCGGTGTTGGTGGTCGAGGCAGGTTCCGTTCGCGGACTGACGCCAAGCGCCTTGTCCAGGGGGTTGCCGATTTTCATGATGCACTCCTTGATCCCGGCAAATGCCGAGTGGTCACATCCGCGATATCGACGCGGCCTGGGGCGACTTTAGTCTGAAATGCCCAAACCCCCTGGTACAGGGGGGTGGAAGCGGTAAAAAAGTGTGCCGTCACAGGGTGACCTCCACCAGGCGCTCACCCACGGGCTGGCCGCACAGCACCCGGCCATTGTCCATGCGCACACGGACGCAGCGCCCCTCGTCGCCCGGGCTGAGCGCCACGCCCTCGGACGCCACCAGGAAGCCTTCGCCGCGCACGTTCAGCCTGACCGGGTCGCCGATGGCGAACCAGCGGCGGGATTTGACGTCGTCCTGGCGCACGCTTTGGCCGGCTTCCAGGGGGCGAACCACGGTGCGGCCCACGATGTCGGCCACGCGCACCAGCGCCGGCGAGCCCGAGGCTGCCAAATCGACCTCGCCCACCACCACGTCGGCTTGCGCCACGGTGTTGCCGGGGCGCAGTGGCACGGCAGCGACCAGGGCCTTGCCCCAGACCTTCACCGTGACCGGCCAGTACACATTCCAGCGCACCGGCCCTTGCTCGCAGCGCAGGCCCACGCGGGTTTTGCCCCAGAGCTGGGCGTTGTCGGGCAGGTAAGCCTTGACCTTGTCACAGGGCGCGAGCTTGAGGCGCGGGTCCAGCTGCCCGAGTGTGACTTCCACACGCCAGGGCTGCCGCTGGTTGCCATCGCCTGCGCTGGCCTGCGGCAGGTTCTGTTGTTTCAGGAGGCCCTCCACCTGGGACTGCAGCGCGTCGGCGCCAGAGGCCGCAGCTTGCGCACCGGCGGCCATGGGCGCCAGGCCGAGCAGCAGGGCCAGCATCAGCGGGTGGGGTGAGTCGAGCGTGTCCATGCGTTGCAATGTACGCAAGGCAGCCGACGCGCAAGGGCGAGAAATGCGCGGGCTTTGCCGCTTTATTCCGGCTCATGTTTTGGGGCCCAAAGGCACACCATCGGACCCATGCTGACTGAACCTGCATCCCGTTGGGAATCGCTGGCTCGGCCAGCCACCAGGCGGCAGATGTCGTGACCGCCGGAGGGCCTGAAGATGCTGAACCAACTGACCGACTCGCTGAACTTCCACGCCACCGCGCTGACGCTGCGGTCGGAGCGCCAGCGCCTCATCGCCAGCAACATCGCCAACGCCGACACCCCCGGCTACACGGCCCGCGACTTCAATTTTTCAGATGCGCTGAGCCGGGCCACAGGCCGCACCTCCAGCGCACAGACCCCTCTGGCCAGCGGCACACGCCTCGCCATGGCGACCAGCCGCAGCGGTCACCTCGGCCTCAATGGCGTGAGTGGCCAGGGCGCAGGCGCCGCCAACCCCGAGTTGAACTACGCCAGCGCAGCCCAGACCAACCTGGACAACAACACGGTGGACATGGACCGCGAGCGCGCCAGCTTCGCCGACAACACCCTGCGCTACGAGGCCACGTTGCGCTTCATCAACGGCCAGGTTCGCACGCTGAACACGGCCATGACCGGCCAGTGACGGGCGGCTGACAGGAGCACACCATGTCGATGTTCAAGATCTTCAACGTTTCTGGCAGCGCGGTCAGCGCGCAGACGCAGCGCCTCAACGTCGTGGCCTCCAACTTGGCCAACGCCGACACGGTGGCGGGCCCCGACCGCCAGGCCTACAAAGCCCGCCAGGTGGTGTTCAGCACCACACCCATGGGCGATGTGGGCACGGCCGGCGTGAACGTGTCGCAGATCACGGAAGACAACGCGCCTGGCCGCCGTGTACACGACCCGAAACACCCTCAGGCCGATGCCGAGGGCTATGTGACCTACAGCAACGTGAACGCGGTGGAGGAGATGGTCAACATGATCTCGGCCTCGCGTTCTTACCAAAACAACATCGAGGTCATGAACACGGCCAAGACGCTGCTGAGCAAAACCCTGCAGATGGGCCAAAGCGGCTGACGCCGCCTGCGCCGACACATTGGCCTGACACGAAGGACACACCATGACCACCGCCGTCAACAGCACCAACGCCGCCACCTCGGCCACATCGACCACCAAGACGGTCAGCCAGCAGGCCTCCGAGGCGTCTGACCGCTTTCTCAAGCTCTTGGTCACGCAGATGCAGAACCAGGACCCGCTGAACCCGATGGACAACGCCCAGGTGACCAGCCAGATGGCGCAGATCAACACGGTCACAGGGATCGACAAGCTCAACACCACCATGGGCGCGATGAACGCCGGCATGGCGCAGATGCAGATGCTGCAGGGCGCCTCCCTGGTGGGCCGCCAGGTGCTGCTGGACGGCAACCAGCTGGCATTCGACAGCACAGGCAAGGTCGCCACGGGCGCCTACAGCCTGGACGGCGCCGCCAGCAGCGTGCGCATCGACATCATCAACGCAGCGGGCGTCACCATCGACTCCGTCAACCAGACGGGCGTGCCCTCGGGCCAACAGGGCTTCCAGTGGACGCCGCCCGACGGCACCGGCACGGCAGGGCTGACGTTCAAGGTCACGGCCAGCAGCGGCAACACCACCATCAACGCCAGCACGCTGATGACCGACACCGTCGACGCCATCAACACCTCCAGCGGCACGCTCACCCTGGAGCTGCGCAACAGCGGCTCCACCGCCTACAGCAAGGTCAAGGCCGTCGCCTGACCCCTGATTTTCCTGCAGTCACCGAAAGGACATCACCATGGGCTTCCAGCAAGGACTCTCCGGCCTGAACACCTCCAGCAAGAGCCTGGAAGTGATTGGCAACAACGTGGCCAACGCCAACACCTATGGTGCGAAATCTTCGCGGGCCGAGTTTGCCGACATGTACGCGGCCTCGCTGGGTGGTGGCGGCAGCAACGGCATCGGCATCGGTGCGCGCATTGGCGCGGTGGCCCAGCAGTTCACGCAGGGCAACATCACCACCACCTCGAACAACCTCGACCTGGCCATCAACGGCCGCGGCTTCTTCGCCATGCAAACGGCACAGGGCGAAACGGTCTACACCCGCAACGGCCAGTTCAAGCGCGACGCCTCGGGCTTCATCGTCAACAACGAAAAGCACCAACTGCTGGGCCAGGCCTTGGACGATACCGGCGCCCCTTCCGGCCCGGCCGGCTCGCCTGTGCGCCTCAGCAACGACGGCTCCGCGCCGCAGAAGGCCAGCGCCATCACCCTGACGGCCAACATGGATGCCAAAGCGACCATCCCGGCCGTTGCGGTGGACTTCGCGAACTCGAAGAGCTACAACTTCGTGACCTCGCAGACGGCCTACGGTGACAACGGTGCGCCCGTGGCCCTGAACTACTATTTCCGCAAAGTGACCGACGCTGTTGCGGCCAACCCGAGTGCCACGCCACCCGTCGCGGCGGCCGGCAGCCAGTGGGCTGTGTACCTGAGCGCCGACGGCAACACCAACGCGGCCTCGGTGAACAGCACGGCCGGCGTGCCCACCCCCATCGCCACGTTCACCTACAACCCCGATGGCACCCTGCCCGCGGGCACGGTGTTCACCGTTCCCAGCATTCCCGGCGGCAAGAACGGCCAGCCGCTGACGGGCGTGACGCTGGACATGTCCAAGTCCACCGAGTACGCCGGCAACTACGCCGTGACGGAGCTGTCCGGCGGCGGCTACGCGCAAGGCAACCTGTCGGACTTCCTGATCGAAACCGACGGCACCGTCAAGGCGCGCTACACCAACGGCCAATCGAAAGCGATTGCCCGCGTGCAACTGGCCGACTTCAAGAACCTCAACGGCCTGCAGCCCATCGGGGGCAACGAGTGGAAAGCCACCAACGCCTCGGGTGAGCCCTTGCCACTGGGTGCGCCCGGCAGCGGCGTGTATGGCTTGCTGCAGTCGGGTGCGCTGGAAGAGTCCAACGTGGACCTCACCGGCGAACTGGTCAGCATGATCGTGGCGCAGCGGGCCTACCAGGCCAATGCCCAGACCATCAAGACAGAAGACCAGGTCCTGCAGACCCTGGTGAACCTGCGCTGATGCGCTTTAGGAGCACGCCATGGACCGCATGATCTACCTCAGCATGGCCGGCGCCAAGACCAACATGGCGCAGCAGGATGTGCTTTCCAACAACCTGGCCAACGTCAACACCACGGGCTTTCGGGCGCAGCTGCACGCGGTGCGCGCAGTTCCGGTGCGTGGCGACGGCGCCTCCACCCGCGTGTACTCGCTGGAGACCACGGTGGGTTACGACGCCAAGCCCGGCCCGCTGACCGTCACAGGGCGGTCGCTGGACGTGGCGGCGCAAGGCAATGCTTGGTTGAGCGTGCAGGCCCTGGATGGCACCGAGGCCTACACCCGCTTCGGCGCCTTCATGGTCGATGCCCAGGGCACGCTGGTGACAGCCAACGGGCGCCAGGTCATGGGCGACGGCGGCCCGATCACGGTGCCGACGGACAGCGAGGTCAGCATCGGCAGCGACGGCACGGTCAGCGCCAAGGGCGTCAACGGCCGCAGCACGGCGGTGGGCAGGCTCAAGCTGGTCATTCCGGAAGGGCCCCTGACCCGTGGCGATGACGGCCTGTTCCGCGCACCCGATGGCGCCGACTTGCCCGCCAGTGCCGTGGCCCGCGTGCAAGAAGGCGCGCTGGAAGGCTCCAACGTCAACCCGATCGAGACCATGGTGCAAATGATCGCGGCGTCGCGACAGTACGAGACCCAGACCAAGATGATGCAGACGGCAGATCAAAACGAGAAGACCGCGGCCCAGCTGCTGTCGGCCGGCGCCTGACAACCGCTCCCGCTCAAGCCACCCTGATTGACTGGCGCCACGCCAAAGGAGTCCCAACATGATGCGTTCCCTGTGGGTATCGAAGTCCGGCATGGAAGCCCAGCAAACCCAGCTGGACCACATTTCCAACAACCTGGCCAACGCCTCGACCAACGGCTACAAGCAATCGCACGCCGTTTTCGAAGACCTGATGTACCAGAACCTGCGCCAAAGCGGCGCCAACACCACCGACCAGACCACACTGCCGACCGGCCTGCAAGCCGGCCTGGGTGTGCGCGCCGTGGCCACCTCGCGCCAGTTCACGCAGGGCAGCCTGCAGCAGACGTCGAACAACCTCGACGTGGCCATCCAGGGCAAGGGCTTCTTCGAGGTCGAGTTGCCGGACGGCACCATTGGCTACACGCGTGATGGCTCTTTCCAGATCGACAACCAGGGCCGCATCGTCACCAACACCGGCTACCCGGTGAACACGGGTGGCGCGACCATCCCGGCAACGGCCACCAACCTGACCATCGGCAGCGATGGCGTCATCACGGCCAGCCTGCCGGGCACGACCACGCCTGCGCGGATCGGCCAGTTCCAGCTCTCGAACTTCATCAACGCCGCCGGCCTCGACCCGAAGGGCCAGAACCTGTTCTCCGAGACGGCCTCCTCCGGCCCGCCGCAACAGGGCACGCCCACATCGACCAACCTGGGCAGCCTGTCGCAAGGCTTCGTGGAGACGTCCAACGTCAACGTCGTGCAGGAACTCGTGACGATGATCCAGACGCAGCGCGCCTACGAGCTCAACTCCAAGGCCATCCAGACCTCGGACCAGATGCTGCAAAAGCTGGGGCAGCTGTGATGAACATGCTGCACCGCCTCCTCCCCTTGCGCGCCCTCGCCCTGTGCGCAGCCGCACTGGCGCTGAGCGGTTGCGAGACCCTCAGGCCCCGGGTCGATGTGGCCCAGCCCACCGCGGTGCGGCCTTCCGCTGCCACCTACGCGCCCATTTCGAACGGCTCGCTGTTCCAGAGCGCTGCGTACCGGCCGCTGTACGAAAGCCACCGCGCGCGCATGGTGGGCGACATCATCACCATCACCATCTCGGAAAAAATCACGGCCAAAACCGAGACGTCCAGCACCCTGGAAAAGAAGGGCTCTGTGAGCAGCGAGATCACGGCGGTGCCGCTGGCCAACGTGGCGCAATTGGCCAAGCTGGGTGCCGCGGGCAGCAGCAACAACAAGTTCGATGGCAGAGGCACCACCTCGGCCAACAACAACTTCACGGGCTCCATCACGGCCACCGTCATCGAGGTGCTGCCCAATGGGCACCTCATCGTGTCGGGCGAAAAGCAGATCGGGCTGGCCAAGAGCGTGGACGTGCTGCGCTTTTCGGGCCAGATCGACCCCTACTCCATCCAGCCGGGCAACACGGTGGCCTCCACCGAGGTGGCGAACGTGCGCATCGAGCAGATGGGCCGAGGCGCCAACCAGGATGCCCAGCAAATAGGCTGGCTTGCGCACTTCTTTTTGAGCATTTCGCCGTTCTAAAGGTTCGGACAATGGAGCCGAACCCCCAAGGAAGTCGGCGCCATGAACACCACTGACCGTTTGCTCAAACTGCTGATCGCCCTGGCCTTGCTGGCCGCGTCGGCAGCGCTGTGGTGGCCCATCAATGCGCAGGCGGTTCGCCTCAAGGAAATCGCCGCCATCCAGGGCGTCCGGTCCAACCAATTGATGGGCTATGGCCTGATCGTGGGCCTGGACGGCACCGGCGACCAGACCGCCCAAACGCCCTTCACTTCGCAAAGCATCAACGCGATGCTGCAGCAGTTGGGCATCACGGTGCCAGCCGGTGCGCCCATGCAGCTCAAGAACGTGGCCGCGGTGCTGGTCACGGCTTCCCTGCCCCCCTTCGCCCAGCCGGGCCAGCCCCTGGACGTGAACGTGTCTTCCTTGGGCAATGCCAAGTCGCTGCGCGGCGGCACGCTGATCGCCACGCCGCTCAAGGGCGCCGATGGCCAGATCTACGCGATGGCGCAGGGCAACCTGATCATCGCCGGGGCCGGTGCCTCGGCCGGTGGCGCCAAGGTGCAGATCAACCAGCTCAGCGCCGGTCGCATTCCCGCGGGTGCCACGGTCGAGCGTGCGGTGCCCACGCCTTGGGCGCAAGGCAGCGTGGTGCAGTACGACCTGCAGTCCGACGACTTCAACACGGCCCGCGATGTGGCCGATGCCATCAACAAGGCCAAGGGCGCAGGCACCGCGGAGGCCTTGAGCGGCCGCAGCATCGCGGTGCGACTGCCCACCGCCTCTGGCGAGCGCGTGGCCTTCATGGCCGACCTGGAGAACCTCTCGGTGGACCGCGCCACGCCAGCCGCGCGCATCGTCATCAACGCCCGCACGGGCTCGGTCGTGATCAACCAGGCCGTGACCCTGGGCCCCTGCGCGGTGGCCCACGGCAACCTGTCGGTGACGATCAGCTCCACCCCCTCGGTCAGCCAGCCCGGTGCCTTCTCCAATGGCCAGACCGTGGTGACCGAGAAGAACGACATCCAGATCAACCAGGCGCCTGGCGCCCTGATCCAGCTGCCGGCGGGCAGCAAGCTGACCGATGTGGTCAAGGCGCTCAACACCCTGGGCGCCAACCCGCAGGACCTGCTGGCCATCCTGCAAGCCATGAAGGCGGCCGGCGCACTCCAAGCCGAGCTGGAGGTGATCTGATGAGCCTGAATTCCCCCAGCGGCCAGATCCCTGGCACCAACGCCGGCCTGACGATGGACGTGCGCTCCCTGGAGCGCCTGAAGTCGAGCTCCAGCGCCAGCCCCCAATCCGCCATCCGCGAGACGGCCAAGCAGCTCGAAAGCCTGTTCATGCAGGAGCTGATGAAGAGCATGCGCGCCTCCACCATGAGCACAGGCATGCTGGACAACCAGGCCACCGAGATGGGCACCAGCATGCTGGACACCCAGTTCGCCGGCCAGATGACGGGCCGCCCCGGGGGCCTGAGCGACCTGATCGTGCGACAGCTGGAACGCCAGATGGGCCTCAAGAACGGCGCGGCCAGCAGCGACGCCAGTGGCAACGCCGCCCCGCTGAACGGCCTGAGCATGAGCACCGACCTCGGTCAACGCCGTGCAGCCGCACCTGCCGCCGCATCCGCAGGCGCACCGGCCAGTGGCGACAAGCGCCTGAGCGCCTCCGAACAGTTCATCCGCAAGCACCAGGCCGCCGCGCAGGAAGCCCAGGCGGCCACCGGCATGGCGGCCGGTCACATCTTGGGCCAGGCGGCGCTGGAGTCTGGCTGGGGCAAGCACGAGATCAAGATGAAGGACGGTTCGTCCAGCCACAACCTGTTCGGCATCAAGGCCACACCGGGCTGGACAGGCAAGGTCGCCGAGGTCACCACGACGGAATACGTTGGCGGGGTTGCGCACAAAGTCACGGCCAAATTCCGCGCGTATGACTCCTACGCCGACGCCTTCAAGGACCACGCCCGCCTGCTCAGCCAGAGCCCGCGCTACAGTCAGACGGTCGCGCAGGCGGACACGGCCAGCGGCTTCGCCAGGGGCCTGCAGAAGGCCGGCTACGCCACCGACCCCGCCTATGCGGACAAGCTCACCAAAGTGATCAACACGGCCCTGCGCGTTCAGCGCAGCCTGGCCTGAGTCGCTGAGCACAGGAGCACCCCATGGGCACCGGCATCTTCTCCCTCGGCGCGCGCGCCATGCTGGCCAACCAGGCCATGCTGGACACCACCAGCAACAACATCAGCAACGTCAACACGCCGGGCTATTCGCGCCAGCAGGTTGAGCTGCAGACCGAGGGCGGGCTGTTCACCGGGGCGGGCTTTTATGGTCGGGGTGTGAAGGTCGCCACCGTCACGCGCAACACCAATGAATTCCTGATCCGCGAGAACAACGTCAACGTTGCCACCTCGTCGGCCGACCAAGCGCGCCTGGACAAGCTGAACCAGCTGGAGAAGGTCCTGCCCACCGGAAAGAACGGCCTGGGCTATGCCGCCCAGCAAGTGCTCAATGCCTTTGTCGATGTGGCCAACCAGCCGCAGGACATGTCCGCCCGCCAGGTCGTGCTGGCGCGCGCCCAGGACTGGGTCAGCCGCGTCAACACCGCCGGCAAGCAGCTCGACGACCTGCAGGCCGGCACCGTGTCCGACATGCAGACCACGGTCAGCCGCATCAATTCCCTGACCCAGCAGATCGCCACGGCCAACCAGGCCATCGCGAGCTACACGGGCATCGGCCACGAGCCCAACGACCTGCTCGACCAGCGCGACCAGCTCGTCAAGCAGCTCAACGAGCTGGTGCAAGTCAACACCGTCGAGGCCGATGACGGCTCGCTGAGCGTCTTCATGGGTGGCGGCCAGCTGCTGGTGCTGAGCAACTCGGCACAAACGCTCAGCGTGGTGCGCGACCCGCTGGACAGCACCCTGGGGCGCGTGGCCTTGCGCACGGGCAACACCGACCGCATCCTGGATTCCGACCAGATGACGGGTGGCGCCATCAAAGGACTGCTGCAGTTCCAGGACAAAGACATCGCGGACACCCGCGCAGGCCTCAACGCTTTCGTGTCGCAGTTCGCCTCGGCCCTCAACCAGCAGCAGTCGCTGGGTGTCGATGCCACCGGCGCCCTGCAGACCACGTTCACCGCCGCCGGCACCCCCGTGGGCACGCCGCTGTTCCTGAACACCGCCAGCGCCACCAGCATCGGCATGAACCTGGTGCAACCCAAGGGACTGGCTGCGGCGTCGCCCCTGGTGGCATCGGTCCAGGCAGGCAACACCGGCACGGCCAGCATCGATTCGCTGACCATGGCACGGGCCCTGCCGCAGGCCAATGCGCCCGACTTCGCCACCTCACTGCCCACCACGGCCAACGGCCTGACCGTGGTGTTCGAGACCAGCGCCTCCGACCCCACCCAGCTGACCTACCGCTTCACCGACAGCGCGGGCACGCCCTACAAAGACACCACGCCCAAGCGCACCTGGACGCCCGGCACACCGCTGAACGACGCCGACCCGGCGTCCACCCCGAGCAGCCAGCTCTTCAACCTGAGCATCTCGGGCGTACCACGTGCAGGTGACAAGATCAGCATCGCGCGCACCACCTACCCAGCCAGCAACAACGGCAATGCCCAGGCCTTCCTGGCCCTGCGCGACAAGGCCATGGTGACGCTGGACGGTGCCTCGTACGCGACCGTCACCGACGCCTACTCGCAAATGATCGGCAACCTCGGCGTGGCCGTGCAAGGGGGCAAGACCGCCGCCAGCATCTCCAGCACCCTGGCCAAGACCTCGGAGCAGACCCTCTCGAGCACCACCGGCGTCAACCTCGACGAGGAAGCCGCCCGGCTGATCCAGTTCCAGCAAAGCTACCAGGCGGCCGCCAAGGTGCTGCAGATCGCCCAGTCCCTGTTCGACACCCTGCTGCAGACCGCCCGAGGCTGAGGAGATTGACCATGCGCATTGCCACCGCCCACGCCTACGACGCCTCGATCCAGAACCTGCAGAAACGCCAGCAGGACCTGGCCGAATCGCAGATGCAGCTGACCTCCGGCAAGCGGGTGAACTCGGCCAGCGACGACCCCACGGCCGCCGCCCGCGCAGAGCGCGCCCTGGCCAGCATCGCCCGCAGCGACGCCAACAAGCGCTCGCTGGACGCCAGCCGCAACGTCATGAACATCACCGAATCCGCCCTGGGCGACACGGTGGAGCTGATGCAGACCGCCCGCGAGACCCTGGTGGCCGCCGGCAATGGCACCTACAGCGATGGCGAGCGCAAGGCCCTGGCCACCAAGCTGCGCGAGATCCGCAACCAGTTGCTGTCCGTGGCCAACCGCCCCGATGGCGGTGGCGGCTTCGTGTTCGGCGGCCAAGGCTCGGCCACCCCGCCCTTCGTGGACGGCAACACCGGCGTGACCTTCGTGGGCCAGGGCGGCGAAACCCTGGCTTCGTCCAGCGAGAAGCTCAACCTCACCGTCGATGGCGACCAGGTCTGGCTGAAAGCGCGCGGCGGCAACGGCGTGTTCACCACCGCGCAGGGCACGAATGCCAACACCAGCGGCCCCAACAGCGGCACCGGCTGGATCACCTCCGGCACGGTCACCGCACCGTCGCAGCTGCCCTACCCCACCCCCTCCGGCGGCAGCTCGCCCAGCTACAGCGTGCGCTTCAATGTGAGCGGCGGCACCACCACCTACGACGTGCTCGACAACTCGACCGCACCGGCCACCACGCTGAGCACGGGCCAGCCCTACAACAGCGGCAAGACCATCGACATCACCGGCAAGGGCATGTCGGTGTCCATCGCCGGCGCCCCGGCCGACGGCGACCGCTTCACCATCGGCGAAGCCACCAACAACCTCAACATGTTCAGCAGCCTGGACAAGACGATCGCCGCCCTGAGCCAGACGAACGCCTCCAGCAGCAGCATCCAGCAGGCCGTCAACACGGGCATGACCGAGATCGACAGCGTTCTGGGCAATGTGCAGGCGGCGCGCTCGGCGGTCGGCGAATCACTCAACCGCATGGACGGCATCGAAAGCCGCATCGAGACGCTGAAGCTGGCCGCGGCCACCGAGAAGTCCAACGCAGAAGACCTGGACATGACCGCCGCCATCTCGAACTTCCAGAACCGCCAGACGGGCTACCAGGCCGCGCTGCAAAGCTATGCCTCGGTGCAAAAGCTCTCGCTGTTCCAGTACATCAACGGCTGACGCACCCCCACACACCCACAGAAAAACAAACGCATGGACCACGCCATCCTGGGGCAGACCGCCCTCGCCTACAGCCCCGTCATCGACCGCAACCGCAGTGTCGCGGCGACCCGCCTGACCGTGTGGCCGCTGCAGCAAAGCGCGCAACTCGACGCCAGCCTGCTGCTGCAAGCCCTGGCCGAGGCCTGGCCCGTGGGCGGCCAGGCGCTGTGGTTGAACGTGGCCAGCGAAGGTCTGCTGCAAGACCTGATGCGCGCCCAGCCCGGCAGCCACATCCTGCTGGAAATCCCCGCCTTCATGGCTTGCGACGAAGCCAACGTCGATGCCCTGTGCACCCTGCACGCCAACGGCAACACCCTGCTGCTCAAGGACCGCCCCCTGCAGGCGCTGCCCCGCGCCGTGCTGCCCTGCTTCAAACAGTCCATCATCGACTACGCCGATGACCGCCGCAACGATCCCCACCAGGAGGCGCACAGCGCCCCGCCAGGCGCCGTGTCCGGTGCCGTGTCAGGTGCCGGCAACACACGCAGCATCACCAGCATCCAGGCCGGCGTGCGCACCATCGGCGAGATGGAAAACGCCTTCCGCAGCGGCGCCACCGCCGTGCTGGGCTGGCCCATCGACGACGTCATCCAGGAGTCCGGCAAGCCCGCCGACCAGCCCGCGCTGCAGGTCATCGTGATGCTCATTGACCAGGTGCACCGCCAGGAAGACATCGAGGTGCTGGAGCACACCCTCAAGCGCGATCCGCCGCTGGCCTACAAGCTGATGCGCTACATCAACTCGCCGGCCTTCGGACTGTCGGTGGAGATCAGCTCCTTCCGCCACGCCATCATGATCCTGGGCTACCAGCGCCTCAAGCGCTGGCTGGCCCTGCTGCTGGCCACCGCCTCCAAAGACCCGAACATGAAGCCGGTGATGTTCGCCGCCGTGCGCCGTGGCATGTTCATGGAAGAGCTGGCCCGCGTCAGCGGTGACGACGACATGCGCAACGAGCTGTTCATCTGCGGGGTGTTCTCGCTGCTCGACCGCATGTTCCGCCAGCCCTTCAGCGAGCTGCTGAAAACCATCCCTGTGCCCGAGCGCGTCTTCCAGGCCCTGGCCGAACGCACCGGCCCCTACGAGCCCTACTTCAAGCTCGTGCAGGCCATGGAGGGCAGCGACCGCTTCGAGATCCAGGAAGCGGCCGAAGGCCTGATGATGGGCTTCGACGACATCAACGCGGCCCTGCTCAAGGCCATGCAGTCCGCCGCGCAGCTGGACTGACGGCGCCCGGGGCAGGTCGCCCCAAGCCCCAGCGGGTCGTAAGATGCCGCATGCACCCTGACCTGCCCAGCCAGCCCTACGGCGACCTCACCCCCGACCTCACGCTCGACGCCCTGGAGGCGCTCGGGCAAGGGGTGGACGGCCGCCTGCTGACCCTCAATTCCTACGAGAACCGCGTCTTCCAGGTCGGCCTGCAGGATGGCGGCTTCGTCGTCGCCAAGTTTTACCGGCCCGGCCGCTGGAGCGACGCGCAAATCCTCGAAGAGCACGCCTTCGCGCAAGAGCTGGCCGATGCAGAAGTGCCCGCCGTGCCGCCCATCACGCTGACGGTGGATGCAGCCCTGGCCCGCGGCACGGCCTCGGTCTGCGGCACCCCACCCACCCTGGGCCACTTTGGCGGCCACCGTCTCTCGGTCAGCCCGCGCCGCGGTGGGCGCTCGCCCGAACTCGACGACCCCGAAGTGCTGCGCTGGCTGGGCCGCTTCCTGGCCCGGCTGCACGCGGTCGGCGCGCGCCGACCGTTCGTGCACCGTGCGCGCCTGGACGTCACCCAGATGGGCCGTGCCGCGCGGCAGTGGCTGTCAGACAACGAGGCCATCCCGCTGGACCAGCGCTCGACCTGGCTGTCCACGGCCGACCAGGCCCTCGATCTGGCGCAAGCGGCGTTCGACCGCATCGACGGCCTGCGCTGGCGCCGCACCCATGGCGACTGCCACCCCGGCAACGTGCTGTGGACGCCCGAAGGCCCGCACTTCGTGGACCTGGACGACGCCTGCATGGCGCCGGCCGTGCAAGACCTGTGGATGCTGGTCAGCGGTGACCCGCAGGAGCGCCAGGTGCAGCTGGGCGCGCTGATGGACGGCTACGAGTCCGTGGCCGATTTCGACTGGCGCGAGCTGGCCCTCATCGAGCCCCTGCGCACCTTGCGCCTGGTGCACCACAGCGCCTGGCTGGCGCGCCGCTGGTCGGACCCGGCCTTCCCGGCCGCCTTCCCCTGGTTCGAATCGGGCAGCTACTGGGGCCAGCAAACCGGCCTGCTGCGCCAGCAGATCGACCTGCTGCAAAGCGGTGATGCGCACGGTGGCGACCGCTGAGCAGCAGGCCCTGCTGCTGCGCTCAGATCAAGTCACCGCTCGCTTTGCGACTCACTTGGCAGCTTCACCCAGGCGGCGGCCCAGCGACACACCGTAGGACGCAGGACGTGCGCCCAGGATGGGGTCGGCCGAGGCCTTGATGCCCTTGGGCAGCACCAGCGGGTTGAAGGTGATCTTGTCGCAGGCACCGCCCATGTCCGCTTCGACCTTGTCGATCACCAGCGTGCCAGCGGGCACCACGGTGCGGCTCTCGGGCCAGACCTGGGTCGGGTCCACCAGGGTGTCACCGGCCTGGGCCAGTTGCAGCTTGAAGTCGAAGGACACCGGCGCCTCGGCCACGCGCTTGCGCAGCTCGTCGAACAGGAACTGGTCGGGCAGGGTCTTGAGCTGCTCTTCGCTCAGGCCCACCACACCGGCCGAAGGCACGAACTGCCAACGCACGAACTGGCTCTGGCCCTTGGCATTGACGAGTTCAAAAGCGTTCACGCCCCAGTACTGCGCGCTGGCATAGCTGGCCGGCACGGCCGCCTTGGCCAGGAAAGCACCCTGGCGCAGGCTCTCGGGGTGGGCGTCGTTGTAGGCCTTCAGCTTGACCGGGTCAGGCTTGCCGGTGGCCGGGTCGTTGACGCGGGCCTGCACGAAGGGCACGAAGTCCTCCAGGCGGGCCACGAAGAACACCGGCGCCGAAATGTTGGCCATCATCCACTGCTCGCCCTTGGGCAGCATGAACTGCAGCGCCAGGCCGCGCGCTGTCTTGCCTTTGTCGCTGGCCTTGGGGTTGCCGCCACCGACCGAGAAGCGCGCCACCACCGGCACCTTCGCGCCCGAGAACACCGATGCGCTGGACAGCGCGCGGCCCACGGCATTGCCCGTGAAGTGGCCACTGGCGCAAATGCCCTTGGCGCCTGAGCGCCGCATGCCAGGCTGCTTGCCGGCCAGCGCCTCCAGGGCGTCAACCTGCTCGGCAGGGGTGCTCATTTGTGCATGGGCGGCCGACATGGGCAGCCAAGCGACGACGGCAGCGGTCACAGCGCCGCTCAACAGAGACAAGGACAGGTATTGCGTCATGGGCATCCTTTTTGTAGTGGGTGTGTCCTTGTAAGCGACATGGGCTCCGAACGGGGGACGAAGCCCTTGCCCACGCAGGGGCTTAACGGCAGGCCTTCCATGCCCCCCGGATCCGGTTGATCGGATCGGATCAGGCCCGCTCACCAGACGTACTTGCCCACTCGCTAAGGTCTCTGGTTGGCGTGACGCGTGGTGCGTGAAGCGCACGCCCCATCCCCTTGACCGACCACCGCCCACCATGCCCCACACGTCTCACCCCGAAGCGCCCCTGACCCGCCAGCAAGCACGCCGCGGTCTCACCTGGCTGAGCTGGGGCCTGCTCATCGTGGCCGTGGGTGGCACCGGGCTGGCACGCGCCGCCGAAAACAGCATGCTGGCCATGCCGCGCGTGCTGCGCGAGGTGCGCAACGACGAACGCATCACCGTGCCGGGCAGCGCCCACCCGCGCGCCCGCGCCCAGGACGACCGTGGTGCGGTGGACGACACCCTGCGCCTGGAACAGATGGTGCTGGTGCTGCAGGCCAGCGCGGCACAGGAACAGGCCCTCGCGGCCCTGCAGCAGGCCCAGCAGGATCCGAACTCGCCCGATCACCGTCAGTGGCTGAGCCCGCAGGCCTTCGCTGAGCGTTTCGGCGTGGCCCAGGCCGACATCGACGCCATCACCGCGTGGCTGACCCAGCAGGGCTTCCGCGTTGACGAGGTCAGCGCTGGTCGGCGCAGCATCGTGTTCAGCGGCAACGCCCGGCAGGTGCGGGAGGCTTTCGGCGTCAAGCTGCGCTACTACGAGCGCGGCGATCGCCAACGCCACATCGCCCACGCCGACCCGGTGCAGCTGCCCGCGGCGCTGGCCGAAGTCGTCGCGGGCATCGCCTCGCTGCACGACTTCCGCAGCGAGCCGCAGCACCTGGCCACGCCGCTGGCCACCTACGGCAATGCGCACTACCTCGCCGCCGGCGACTTCCACACCATCTACAACCTCAAGTCGGTGCTGGCGCAAGGCCTCAACGGCAGCGGCCGCACCATCGCGGTCATCGGACGCAGCAACATCGCCCTGAGCGATGTCACCCAGTTCCGCAACAGCATGGCCCTGCCCAGCAACCCGCCGCAAATCGTCAACGGCGGCACGGCACCGGGTTTCGTGACGGGCGACGAACTCGAATCCAACCTGGACGTGGAGTGGGCCGGCGCGGTCGCCACCCAAGCCACGGTGAAATTCGTCACCACGGCCAGCACCACCACGAGCGACGGCATCACGCTGTCGGCCCAGTACGCGGTCAACAACAACATCGGTGACGTCATCACCGTCAGCTACGGCCTGTGCGAAGCCCTCATGGGCGTCAGCAGCGTCAATTTCTTCAACAACCTCTGGCAGCAGGCCGCGGCCCAAGGCCAGACGGTGGTCGTGTCTTCGGGCGACAGCGGTGCGGCCGGCTGCGACCTCGCCAACGCCACCACGGCCACGCGGGGCCTGGGCGTCAACGGCATGTGCACCTCGCAGCACAGCACCTGCGTGGGCGGCACCCAGTTCAACGACACGGCCAGCCCCTCGACGTGGTGGTCGGGCAGCAACGATGCGGGCGGCGCCTCGGCCCTCTCTTACATCCCGGAAGTAGCGTGGAACGAAAGCGGCACCAACGGCGGCTCGGGCCTGTGGTCGTCGGGGGGCGGCGCCAGCACGCGCTTCACCAAACCCAGCTGGCAGAACACGGTGGGCGTGCCCGCCGATGGCAGGCGCGACGTGCCCGATGTGTCGCTGAACGCATCGAGCCGCGTGGGCTACCTCGTCACTTCCAGCGACAACGCCAGCCGCACGCCCACCACCTATGTCGTGGGCGGCACCTCGGCCTCGGCGCCCGCCCTGGCCGGCATCCTGGCACTGGTCGGGCAAAAAACCGGCTACCGCCTGGGCAACATCAACCCGACGCTTTACGGCCTGGCCAACCTGCAGGCCAGCACCGGCAAGGCCTACTACAACCTCATCACCTCGGGCAACAACAGCGTGCCCGGCGTGACGGGCTTCTCGGCCAGCACCAGCGCGCCGCGCTACAACCAGGTCACGGGCCTGGGCAGCGTCAACGGGGCGGTCTTCGTCAACAGCTACACCGACACCCTGCCCGCCACCAGCACGGCCTTGAGCGCCTCGGCCAGCAGCCTGAGCGTCGGCCAGAGCTTGACCCTCACCGCCACCGTGACGGGTGCGGGCGCCACAGGCACCGTGCAGTTCACCGACAATGGCAGCAACCTCGGCACGGCCGTGGCCCTGAGCAACGGCACGGCCACCTTGAGCACCACCGACCTGGGCGTCGGCAGCCACAGCCTGGCGGCCGTGTATTCGGGCGACAAGACCCACCAGCCCAGCAGCTCGCCGGCCTCGACCGTGTCGGTGCTGATGGTCAGCACCTCCAGCCTGAGCGCCACGCCCACCCTCGCCACCGTGGGCCAGGCCGTGACGCTGACGGCCAGCGTGGCTGGCAACGCCCCCACGGGCACCGTGCAGTTCATGGATGGCGCCACCAACCTGGGCGCACCGGTGGCGGTCGGCAATGGCGTGGCCACGCTCAGCACCAACCAGCTCGCCGTGGGCTCGCACAGCATCAGCGCGGCCTACTCGGGCGATGCGGGCAACGCGCCCAGCACTTCGTCCAGCACCCCGGTGGGCGTCAACGCCAGCAGCACGAGCACGGCGCTGAGCGTGTCACCCACCCAGACCACGGCCGGTCAGGCGGTGACGCTGACGGTCACGGTGGCCGGCTTCCAGCCCGGCGGCAGCGTGACCTTCCTGGACGGCAGCACCCCCCTGGGCAGCGCAACCCTGAGCAACGGCACGGCCAGCCTGACCATCAGCACCCTGGCGGCAGGCAACCACAGCCTGAGTGCCAGCTACGCGGGCGATGCCAACAACCTGGCGAGCAACTCCAGCACGGTGCCCGCCACCGTTGTCAGCGCCGCCGCTGAGCCCTCTGACGGCGATGTGCCCACCCTGCCGGAATGGGCCGCACTGCTCTTGTCGGTGTTGCTGGGCGCGCAGGCGTGGTGGCAACGCCAAGGCAAAGACAAAGGTCAGGGTCGCTGATCGGCGGGTGTCAGCCGCCCACGCCACGGCGCACCTGGCCACGCCCGGCCAGGGCGCGGGCCAGCGCCAACACCGCCGCGGCGCAGACCAGGCCCAGGGCCATGCGCCCGCCGCTTTGCACGAAGTCCAGCCAGAGCAGCAGGGGCGAGAACAAGCCCGGCGCGAAGGCCTCAACGTGCAGCTGCCAGAGCGAGGCCCACAGCACCATGGGCACATCGAGCGCCAGCAGCAGCAGCAACCCCACCAGCAAGAGCGGCAAACGCAACAAGGCTTCTCGCCACGAGGCAGGCGGCCAGGCCAGCACGGCGGCCACAGCCAAGGCCGGCGGCAGGGTGAGGTGACCCAACAAGGTTGTGGCCTGGGCCTGGGCGCGCGGGTCCGCGCAGTGCGCGCTATCGGGCAGGACCACGCAGCGCGCCAGCGTCACGACGATGCGGATGAGTTCCTCGCCACCACGCTGAACCACTTCGAGCGACACGATGCGGTAGGTGTTGTCCAGCAGGTTGATCTCGGCGGCGATGAGCGGCAGCAGGGCCTCGGCCAGCGCCTGCCCCCAGCGCAGCGTGGCCGCCAGCACCAGCCCCAGGCACAGGGCGAAGCGCCAGGCGAAGGTCACCACCACCGAGGCCGCCGCCGTCGGCTCAGGCCGCATCCAAGCCCCCTGCCCCACCGGGCATCGCCAGGCGCTGCGACGCGTCGTGCCGGCGGTACACCCAGGCCACGAACAGCAGCGTGGCCGCCACCAGCAGCCCCGGTGCCACCAGGCCGTGCAGCAGGTTGAACAGGGGCCGGTCATCGCGGTAGCTGTAAAACAGGGCCAGCAGGCGCAATTGGTTGAGCGCAAACACCCACAGCGCCCCCAGCAAGGCGCCCTGCAGGCGCCAGCGCCACGACAGCGGTGCCGCCAGCAGCGCCGCCCACAGCAGGAACAGCACCTCGGTGCCCTCACAGCCATTGAGCACGTTGATGCCGCCACCCGCCGCCTGGATGCGCGAGCCCTTGGCCTGCGCGGCCACCTCGGGCGTGAGTCGGTTGACCAGGGCCACGGCCGTGCCCACGGTGGCCTGGTCGATCACGGCGCGCTCGGCCGCCGAGCCCCGCAAGGCCGACCAGCCCCCCTGCAGCGCCGCCAGGGCCAGCAGGAACACCAGGGCCACGCGCCAGATGGGCGCACGCGGGGGCTGCGCCTGAGAAAGTGCTTCGTCCGTCATGGGTGAGCCTTATGGCCCACGCGCTTGACCCGGTGATGACAAGCCGCGTTCACCCCAGGGCAGGCCCGGAGGCGATGACCGCGGCCTTCGTGCAAGATGCGCCGACCCCCTGCCCTTGAAGGACGCCCCGCATGCCCACGCTCTACGACTTCACCATGGCCCCCAGCCCACGCCGCGCCCGCATCCTGCTGGCGGAAAAAGGCATCGCGTGCCAGAACGTGCAGGTCAACCTGATGACGGGTGAGCACCTGGGCGATGCCTTCCGCGCGCTCAACCCGCAGTGCACCGTGCCCGCGCTGCAGCTCGACGATGACACCGTGCTGCCCGACAACGCCGCGATCGCCGCCTGGGCCGAAGCCGCCCACCCCGAACCCGCGCTGATGGGCCGCACGCCGCTGGAAAAAGCGGAGATCGCCAGCTGGAACAGCCGCACCGAATTCGAAGGCCTGCTGGCCATCGCCGAAGCCTTGCGCAACAGCGCCCCGGCCATGAAGGGCCGTGCACTGACCGGCCCCGCCGCGGTGGACCAGATCCCCGAACTGGCGCAACGCGGCCTGGCGCGCGCCCAACGCTTCTTCGACGTGCTCGACGCCCACCTGGCCGAGCGCGACTTCATCGCCACCGAGCGTTTCAGCATCGCCGACATCACCGCCGTCGTCATGGTGGACTTCGCCCGCGTGGTGCGCCTCAAGCCCGTCGAAACGCACCCGAACATCCGCCGCTGGCGCGAGGCCCTCGCCAGCCGCCCCAGCATTGCCGCATGATGGCAGCCACATCGCCACGGCCCGCCGACAAGGACACCCCATGATCGACCTCTACACCGCCGCCACGCCCAATGGCTGGAAGGCCTCCGTCGCCCTCGAAGAGCTGGGCCTGCCCTACACGGTGCACCCCATCGACCTGGGCCAAAACGAGCAGAAGCAGCCGTGGTACCTGGCGCTCAACCCGAATGGCCGCATCCCGACCATCGTGGACCGCGAGGCCGATGACTTCGCCGTGTTCGAGTCCGGCGCCATCCTCATCTACCTCGCCGAGAAAACCGGCCGGCTGATGCCTTCTGATGCCAAGGGCCGCTCGCGCGTCATCCAGTGGCTGATGTTCCAGATGGGTGGCGTGGGCCCGATGATGGGCCAGGCCAATGTGTTCTACCGCTACTTCCCCGAGAAGATCCAGCCCGCCATCGACCGCTACCAGAACGAGTCGCGCCGGCTCTTCGAGGTGCTGGACGGGCAACTGGCCAAGGAAGAATGGCTGGCCGGCGACTACTCCATCGCCGACATCGCCCACTGGTGCTGGGTGCGCACGCACCGCTGGTCGGGCGTGTCGGTGGAGGGGCTGACGCACCTGCAGCGCTGGCTGGACGCCATGAAGGCGCGCCCGGCCTGCCGCAAGGGCGTGGAAGTGCCCATGAAGGTGGACAGCCTCGTGGACAACGCCGACAAGCGCGAAGACACCGAGGCCTTCATCCGCCAGGCACAGAAGATGGTGCAGCGCTGAGCTCAGCCCTGGCGCGCCAGCCAGGCCGCCAGCGGTTCGGGGCGCCCATAGAAATAGCCCTGCAGGCAGTCGCAGCCGCGGCTGCGCAGGAAGTCGGCCTGCTCGGCCGTCTCCACACCCTCGGCCACCACGCGCAGACCCAGGTGCTTGGACACCGACAAAATCGCCTCGACGATGGCCGTGTCGTTGGGGTCGTCGGGCGTGTCACGCACGAAGGTGCGGTCGATCTTCAGCTCATAGAGCGGCAGCTTCTTCAGATAAGCCAGGCTGGAATAGCCCGTGCCAAAATCGTCAATAGAAAAGCGCAGGCCCAGGGCCACCAGCTCGTCCATGCGCGAGACGGTGTCGGCCCAGTTGTCGATCAACAGCCCTTCGGTGACCTCCAGGATCAGGCCCTCGGCCCGCGCACCGGCGCGCGTCAGGGCCTCGCGCACGCGGTCCACGAAATCGGCGCGGCGGAACTGGCGCGGGCTGACGTTGACCGACAGGTCCAGGCGCAAGCCCTGGCGCTGCAACTGGGCCAGGGCCTCGCAGGCGCGCTGCAGCACGAGGTCGCCCAGGCGCAGGATCAGCGCGGACTCCTCGGCCAGCGGGATGAACTGGTTGGGCGGCACGGCGCCGCGCACCGGGTGGGTCCAGCGCATCAGCAGCTCGCCACCCACGACCGCGCCACTGGCATCGACCTGGGGCTGGATGTGCAGGTCGAACTGGCCGCGCTCGATGCCGTCCTGCATGTCGTGCTCGATGGCCAGGCGCTCCTCGACCTCGGTCTGCATGCCCGCCTCGAAAAACTCGATGCGGTTGCGCCCGCCCGCCTTGGCGCGGTACATGGCCGTGTCGGCCTCGCGCAGCAGGTCGTCCACGCCCTCGTGGCCGCGCGGGAACAGGGTGATGCCGATGCTGCCCGAGCTGTTGTAGGAGAAGCCGTCGATGTCGTAGCGGCTCTCCAGCACCTCGCGCACCTTCTCGGCCACGGCAAGGGCCTGGCGGGCAGCGCCTTCGGTGTCGGTGCCCAGGTTGCCGATCTGCACGACGAACTCGTCGCCGCCCAGCCGGGCCACCGTGTCGTCGTGGCGCAGCAGGCCGCCCAGGCGCAGGGCCACCTGCTGCAGCAGCGCGTCACCGACCGAGTGGCCGCGGGCGTCGTTGATGTGCTTGAAGTTGTCCAGGTCGATGAAAAACAGCGCGCCCTTCTGGCCTGAGCGCTGCTGGCTGCCCAGGGCGTGCTCCAGCCGGTCGATCAGCAGGCGGCGGTTGGGCAGGCCGGTGAGCGCATCGAAATAGGCCAGGCGGTGGGTGACGTCCTCGATGCGCTTGCGCTCGGTGATGTCGGTGATGAAGCCGTGCCACAGCACGCTGCCATCGGCCAGGCGCTCGGGCTGGGCATTGCCCTGGCGCCAACGCTCGCCCTGCTGCGGCAAGACGACGCGGTACTCGTGCCGCCAGGGCTGCAGCGTCAAGGCCGAGGCCTGGATGGACAGCGCCACGCCCTCGCGGTCCTGCGGGTGCAGCCGTTGGTACACCAGGCCCGCATCGGTGGCAACCTCGTCGAGCCGAACCTCGTAGATGTCCCACAGCCCCTGGCTGGCGTAGGGGAAGCAGGAGCGCCCGTCGGGGAAGAGCCGGTACTGGTAGATGACGCCCGGCACGTGGCGCGAGAGGTTGTCGAGCAGCTGGGTGTGGCGCTGCAGGCTGTCGAGCGCCACCGACAAGGCGGCATGGCGCTTGCGCAGCTCCAGCTGGGCCATGACCTGGCGCGACAGCATGGCCAGGGTGGCGCGCTGGTGTTCACCGAACTCACGGGGCTGGCGGTCGATGATGCACAGCGTGCCCAAGGCCTCGCCGTCGGGGTTGAGCAAAGGTGCGCCGGCGTAGAAGCGGATGCGCGGGTCGCCGGTGACGAGGGGGTTGTCGGCAAAGCGCGGGTCCAGCGTCGCGTCGGGCACGACCATGACGCCGTGGCCGCGGATGGCATGGTCGCAAAACGCCTGGGAGCGCGGCGTCTCACAGACGTCCAGCCCGACCCTGGACTTGAACCACTGGCGGTCGCTGTCGATCAGGCTGACCAACGCGATCGGCACGCCCAGCACCTGCGCGGCCAGGGCGGTGAGGTCGTCGTAGGCTTGTTCGGCACCGGTGTCCAGCACGGCATAGCTTTGCAGCGCGCGCAGGCGCTGGGCTTCATCGTCCTCGGGGACGGGCTGGACAACGGACATGAGATCGGCCTCGGAATGCGTGATGCATTCAACGGTGAAGGAACATCCGGCGAATTTTAGGGGCGGGCCGCCGACAGAATGCGCCGAATTGGCGCGTCTTGGCCCGGGTGCTTGCCCGCACCAGCAGGTGGCAGCGCCCCTGCCCCTTGGCGCGGCCTTGAAATCCACCGCCCCGGCCCACAATTGCGCCCAAGTCGCACTGCACTGGCCGAACAGGCCGCGTCACCTTGCCCATCCTCATCGTCACCCTCCTCGCCCTGCTGCTGGTGGCCTGGTTCATCGGCCAGCCGCGCTGGGTGGCCTGGCGGCGCGGGAAGGCCCAGGCCGATGCCTTCCCGCCCGAGTGGCGGCGCATCCTGCGCCGGCGCGTGCCCGGCGTCGCCCTGCTGCCGGCCGACCTGCAGCTGCAGCTCAAGAAACACATCCAGGTCTTCCTGGCCGAAAAGGCCTTCATCGGTTGCAAGGGCCAGGCCATCACCGACGAGGTGCGCGTCACCATCGCCGCGCAAGCCTGCCTGCTGCTGCTGAACCGCCCGGGCGATTACTACCCCGCGCTGCGGCAAATCCTCGTTTACCCCAGCGCCTTCCTCGTCGCACACGAGCAGGTGGACGGCGCGGGCGTGGTGCAGTCGCGGCGCGACCTGCGCTCGGGTGAATCGTGGAGCCAAGGCCAGGTCATCCTCGCCTGGGACGACACCTTGCGTGGCGCGGCCGATCCGCACGATGGCTGGAACGTCGTCATCCACGAATTCGCGCACCAGCTGGACTCGCAAACCGGCCTGACGAACGGCGCGCCCGACCTGGGCCAGGCCGAGCGCTACGCGGCGTGGTCGGAGGTGATGCAGTCGGCTTACGACGACCTCTGTGATGCCACCGACGCCATGGACGCGGGTGGCCCCGCGCCCTTCCTCGACCCCTATGGCGCCACCGACCCGGCGGAATTCTTCGCCGTCGTCACCGAGGTGTTTTTCGAGCGGCCACGGGCGCTGTCGGTCGAGCACCCCGCGCTGTACCGGGAGCTCAGCCGTTTTTACCGGCTGCACCCGGCGAGCTGGTGAGGTGGTGGGCCGGCCTTCAAGCCGTCAAACGGAAGCGTTCGATCACCGCCGTGAGCGCCTGGGCCTGCTGGCGCAGCGAGGCCGCGGCCGCCGAGGACTCTTCGACCAGGGCGGCGTTCTCCTGGGTCCAGGCGTCCAGCTCCTGGATGGCCTCGGCGATGCGCGAAATCTCCTCGGACTGCACGCCGATGCGCTCGCTCATGCCCGACATCTTGTCGGCCACCTGATCGACCGAGCTGAGCACGTCCTGCATCTCGGCGCGCGCGGCCTGCACCAGCGTGCTGCCCTGCGCGACCTGCTGGGTGGAGGTGCGGATGACCTGGGAGATCTCGCGGGCCGCTTCGGCCGAAGTCTGCGCCAGTTGGCGCACTTCGGCGGCCACGACGGCAAAGCCCTTGCCCTGCTCGCCGGCCCGCGCGGCCTCGACCGCGGCATTGAGCGCCAGCAGGTTGGTCTGGAAGGCCACCTGGTCGATCAGGCCCACGGCCTGCGCGATCTGGCGCGAACCGCCCTCGATCTCGCCCATGTGGGTGACCACCTGGTGGACGATCTGGTCGCCCTGGCGGGCCGAGCTCAGCGTCTGCGAGCCCAGGCGCGACACTTCCTGGGACTCGGTGCGCGAGGCCTGCACGATGGTGGCCAGCTCCTGCATGCCCGAGGCGGTGCGCTGCAGCTCGGCCGCGGCCCGCTCGGTGCGGTTGGAGAGGTCGAGGCTGCCGTGGGCCACCTCGCTGCTGGCCGCCAGGATGGCATCGCCCGCCGATTTCACGCGGGTCACGACGTCGCGCAAATTGGCCTGCATGCTGGCCAGCGAGCGCATCAGGGCGGCGACCTCGTCTGAGCCCTGGACCTCGATGCGCTGCGACAGGTCACCCGCCGCGATGCCATCGGCCAGCGCCACGGCATGCCCGATCGGCCGGGTGATGGACAGCGCCGTCCACCAGGTGGCCGGCACGAACATCAGCAAAGTCGCCCCCGCCACGCCCAGGATCACCCACAGCAAGGTGGCGGCCATGTCGCCCACCTGTTGCGCCCGCGTGGTGGCATCGTCTTGCAAATCCTTGGCCAGGACCTCGACCAGCGGGTCGGCCTGGCGCATCACCTCTTTGGCCGGTGCCATCAGCTGGTTGGCCTCGGTCGCAGTGACGATCTGCCCATTGATGCTGCGCTGGAGGATGTCGCCCCCGCGCGCTTCGTAGTCCTTGAGCAGCGCGAGGATGCGCACCGCTTCGTCGGCGTGTTGCGTGGTGCCCAGCCCACCCAGGACCTCGCGCGCGCCTTGCATGGCCGTGCCCCACCTGAGCTGGTAGGACTTGGCCGCATCGACCTCGTCGATGCTGAGCAGCACGTCTTTTTCGTAGCGGCGGATGTTGCCCAGGTGCTGGCGCAACTGCACGAGCTGGCCTTGCTGGGCGAATTCCTTGTCGCGGAAATCGGTGAACTGCTGGGCGAGGTGGCGCAGGCTGTAGGCGCTGACCGCCCCCACGACCACCAGGGCCAGCACCACCAGGGTGCCCAGCACGCCCAGGCGGGCACGCAAAGACAAGGATTGCGCGAATGGCATCGGATCGGTCTCTTCCCTGCCTGACGGCAAGCTTCAGCGCGATCACACCCCCTGAGGGTTCTCACGGCCTCCTCGAGCGCACCGCGCCGCACACCTCGGGAGGGATGCCTGCTGCATGGCGCCGGCACACCTCAGTTAAAACAGGCCAGATGACATCCACGTGACAGGCCGATGACCTGCTCAAAAGGCATCACTGGGCGTGTGAGAAATGCACGCCCTCGCGTCAACCCGCTTGACACACCGGCGTGCGCGAGGCCGGCCAAGCGACCTGGGCGGCCGGCGCGTTCGCGCGCGCGCCGTGTCGGACCGCCACCATCTGGGCCGCGATGGCCACGGCGATTTCAGGCGGCGTGCGGCTGCCAATCGGCAGGCCGATGGGCCCGTGGAGGCGGTCCACCTCGGCCTTGGTGAGCTCGAAGTGCTCGCACAAGCGGGCGCGGCGCACCTCGTTGTTGGCCACCGACCCCAAAGCACCCACGTAGTAAGCGGGAGAGCGCAGGGCCTCGATCAGGGCCAGGTCGTCGAGCTTGGGGTCGTGGGTGAGCGCCACCACCGCGGTGTGCGGGTCCGGCCGCATGGCCAGCACCACGTCGTCGGGCATGCCCGGCAGCCAGGGGGCGTCGGGCACATCCCACTCGGAGTGGTACTCCGGGCGCGGGTCGCACACGCTCACGGCAAATCCCAGCGATTGCGCGATGGGCACCAGGAAACGTGCGGTCTGCGCCGCCCCGATGACGAGCAAACGCCAGCGCGGCCCGTGGGTGGTGCTCAGCACTTCGCCATCCCACTGCACCTCGGGCCTGGCATCGGCGTCAACCACCGTGACCGAGCCGCCGCGCAGGTCCACGCGCCGTCGCATGAGCCGCCCGGCCAGGATGCCCTGCTGCAATTGCTGCAAGGACGCGAGATCGGGTTCGGGCTCCACCACCAGCGCGAGCGTGCCGCCACAGGGCAGGCCGTAACGGCGGGCAGCTTCGCGCGTGCCGCCGTAGGTCACCAAGGTGGGCGCGGCACCGGCCGCACGCAAAGTGCCTGAGCGCATGCGCTCGATGAGGTCGTCTTCGATGCAGCCACCCGACACCGAGCCCTGCACGCGCCCGTCGTCGCACAAGGCCAGCCAAGCCCCGGGCTGGCGCGGCGCCGACCCCCAGGTCTGGGCCACGGTCACCAGCGCAAAGCGATGTCCTTGTGCATGCCAACGCCCCATGGCGTCCAGCACCTGTTGGTCGAGACTTTCCATGGGCGTTGACCTCGCGGTTCAGGGCATGCGCGATGCGGCGAGCTTGATGGCCGCGCGGATGCGGCCATAGGTGCCGCAGCGGCAGACGTTGTCGATGGCGTCGATGTCGGCATCGGTCGGGGTCTTGGTGCGGTTGAGCAAGGCCACGGCTGCCATGATCTGGCCCGGCTGACAGTAGCCGCACTGGGCCACGTCCAGCTCCAGCCAGGCTTGTTGCACCGGGTGCAGCGTGCCGTCGGCGGCCAGGCCTTCGATGGTGGTGATGTTCTTGCCGCTGACGGCCGAGACCGGGGTCGAGCACGGCGTGAAGGCCTTGCCGTTGACGTTGCAAGTGCAGGCCTTGCACACGTTGATGCCGCAGCCGTACTTGGGGCCGGTGATGCCCAACTTGTCGCGCAGCACCCACAGCAGGGCCATGTCATTGGGGGCGTCCACCGAGACGGGCTTGCCGTTGACGCTGAAATTCTGGGTGGTCATGGGGTCAATCTCCTCAGGCGGGCAGGGGCAACATCAGGCGGGTGGGCAGCTTGCCCGGCGGGAAGGGCGTGAAGTCCACCGGGAAGAACAGCGGGAACTTGCGCGGCTTGATCCCCGTGGCGCGGCCGTAAGCGTTCGCGATCGCGGCACTCGACGCCGACAGACCGACCTCGCCCAGACCACCGATGGCCTCGCCGTTGGGCGGCATGATGATGACCTTCACGTCCTTCGGATAGTGGCGATTGCGGCTGAAGTGGTACTGCGAATAACTGCCTTCCAGCGGCAGGCCGTTCTGCACGTGCAGGCCCGAGCTCAGCACGATCGAGATGGACTCGGCCAACGCGCCTTGCACCTGGGCATCGATGCCACTGAGGTTGATGGGCTTGCCCACGTCGATGGCGATGACCGCCTTGGTGACCAACGCCGGGCCCGTGCCAGCGATGGCCGGGCGCGCGTCAATCTCCACCAGGCAGGCGGTGTAGGAGCGCGTCTCCTGGTGCACCGCGATGCCCTGCGCGAAGCCCTTGGGCATGACCTTGCCCCACTGTCCGGTGGCGGCCACGGCCTTCAGGCAGGCGATGGCGCGCGGCGAGCGCAGGAACTCCAGGCGGAAAGCCACGGGGTCCTTGCCCAGGGCCTTGGCCAGCTCGTCCACCATGATCTCCTCGCACAGCCGTGTCGGCTGGATGTGCACCGAGCGGTACGAGGCCGTGTTCATGATGATCGGCACCGGCAACAGCAGCTTGTTGCTCACGCCGAAGTTGTAGGGCGACGACACCATGGTCTTGAAGAGGAACTCTTCCACGCCCAGGTTGCCGGGAGTCTGCTGGAAAACGGCGGGCACAGCACCCACCGCTGCTGTCACGAGGTCGCCGAAGCCGTGTCGGCCGTCCAGACGCGGACTGGCGATGCGGTGGTCGAACAGCGCAACCTGGCCCAGCGCCGTGGTGGCGCGCACCCGGTGGTACTGCGGCGGACGCATGCGGCCATGGCGCATGTCGTCGGCGCGGTGGTACATCAGCTTGCACGGATAACCCAAGGCCTTGGACACCTGGGCCGCTTGCTGGACCGGGTCCCAGAACAGGCGGCGCCCGAAAGAGCCCCCCGACGTGATCACGTGCGCCTTGACGGCCGTGGGCGGCAGGCCCAAGTCGATGGCGACCGACTGCGCAGCCGCGATGGGCGTCTGCATGCCGGCCCAGATCTCGCAGAACACCGGGTTGCCGCTGGCATCGCGCTTGACGTCCACGATGGCGCAATCCGTTTCCAGCGGCGCATGCGACAGCGGCGCCATTTCGAACTCGGCATCGATGGTCACCGAGCCCAGCAGGGGGATGCTCACGGGCGGCACACCCAGCGCAGGCAACGAGGCCTTGAGCTTGGCGGTGATGGACGCGTTGCTTTCACCGTCGATGGTGCCGGCACCCCAGGTGACATCGAGCGCATTGACGGCATCCCAGGCCTGGCCAAAGGTCTCGGCCATCACGGCCACGCCCGGCGGGATGGGCACGATGGCGCCCCCGCGCGGCAGCACGCACACGCCGATCACCCCCGGCATGGCCTTCACCGTGCCCAGGTTATTGACGCGCACCACCGTGCCCAGGATGGTGGGCGGACGGCGCACCATGGTGGGCTTGGCGTTGGGCACAGGGATGTCCAACGTGAACTGCTTGCGCCCGGTGACGATGTCGAGGGCGTCGATGCGACCGGCGGCCTTGCCCACCACACGGTACTGGCCAGCGGACTTCGGCGCCACGTTCAAAGGCGCCGGGATGAGCGATGCGGCCAGGGTCAGCGTGGCGTAGGCGGCCTTGCGCCCATCCGAGGCCAGCACGTGGCCATTCGCGGTGTTCAACGAACTGGCCGACAAACCCCACTGGCGGGCAGCGGCTTCCAGCAAACGCGCGCGCGCCTGTGCGGCCATCAAGGGCAACACGCCGGCAAAGCTGCGGATCGTGGTCGAGCCACCCGTCAGCTGGTTGACCAGGAGCTCAGGCCGCGCATCGGACAGCGTGACATCCACCATGTTCAATGGCACGTCCAACTCTTCGGCGATCATCATCGCCAAGGCGGTGGAGATGCCCTGGCCCGACTCGGCACGCGGCAGCTCGAAAGCCACCCGGCCGTTCTTGCCCACCGACAGGCGCACCAGGGGCATGGTGGGCAGCGAGGTCAGCGTCACCGCGTCGCCCAGGTCGAAGAAATCGACCGTGTCGGGTGGGGTGAGCGGCAGGGCAGCTTCGGCATCGCGCGGTGCGGCGAAACCAGCCGCGACCGTCAGCACCGGCGCAGACAGCGCGTAGGTCAGCAAGCCGCGGCGGCTGATGCCTGCCGGCGCTTCGGCGTCAGGGGTGTGGAAGGGGGCGTGGGCCTCGCCGGGCAGGGCGCCAGCTTCGGGCGCAACAGGGGGTACAGCTTTCACGGGCGTCTCCATCGGATGGGCGTGCAAACCGGGCACGCATCGCGAGGTCAGAGAGGCTGGAGATGCAGCCCGCTGCCGATGCGATGACGGAAATTGTGTCCAGTTCAGCCGCCATCAGCGCCGTCACTTTCCCTTGGGTAATTCCGCCTAAGGAAGGTGAGGTGATGGGACGGGAGGAGGTGGTAGGCCGTGTTGGACTTGAACCAACGACCAAAGGATTATGAGTCCCATGGCTGGTGTCTCACTCCGCCCACACCCCCGATCAGCAAAGGCTTCTCGCCCCGCTGTTGCACACGGGTCGTGTGCACATGCGCCCAAAAGTGCATTTCTCGTGCACATGAGTTTGCCAGACCCGGGCTCGACTCGTCGAGTCGCCTTGGCACCGGCCATCAGGCTCACCCCATGAGCCTGTCGAACACCACACTCGGACGCGGCGATGCAATCTCGCGCTGCGGTCACCGCAAGTGAGCAGGCATCTAGCCAACCACAAGCAAACAAGACGGATCAGGCGTTTTCACACACCTTCTCAGGAAGCTCTTGATCTTCACAACCCTTGACTTCTCATCCGCTGCGCACGGTCCAGCGTTCGTGCTGACTTCTTTGCTTGCCGCTGAGCGCGATCGGTGCAGGTGCTCCCAGCGATGCCCATAGGCGACAACGGACGCCGCGCACCCGCGTCGGGCACAACATCAAGGGTCGCCGATCGGCCTTTGGGGGGATGAATCGTTCAGCCGTTCAGCCGTTCAGCTGTACAGCCGTTCAGCCACTCAGCTGTTTGGCCGATGCATGGCGTCCACAGCTGATCACGGTCGCACCGCAAAATCCATCAACGCGCTTTAAGCCCCTCCATGCAACGCACGCCCAACGCACTGCTGATTTCCGCCTCCGACTTGGTCTCCTTCGTCGCGTGCGAACACCTCACATCGCTGGACTGGCAAGCCACCACCGATGCGGCATTGCGTACACAGCGCGATGAAATGGATACGTCGGGCGCATTGATCACCAGCCGAGGCAACCAGCACGAACAACAACACCTCGCACGGCTGCGCGCCAGTGGCCTGCAGGTGGTGGACATCAACGAGGAGACCAATGAGTCATCCTCCAAGGATGAGCGCGTGGCACGCACCCTGGATGCTTTGCGCTCGGGTGTGGATGTCATCTACCAAGCGACCTTGCGTGACGGCGACCTCATTGGCCACGCCGACTTCCTGATGCGGGTCGATGGCCAGCCCTCCGCACTGGGCACATGGCGTTACGAAGTGGCAGACACCAAGTTGGCCCGCACGCCCCAGGCGAAATTCCTCATCCAGCTGGCGTTTTACAGCCGCTTGCTCACCCTTGCCCAAGGCGCTGCGCCCGAGCTCATGCACGTGGTCCTGGGCGACAACACCCAAAGAAGCTTTCGCTTCGCTGACCATGGGCACTACCTCGACACCCTGATTGGCCGCTTTCGAGAGCGCATGCGCAGCCTGGAGATGGGAGCAAGCGACAGCTACCCAGAGCCCGTGGCCGCTTGTGACACCTGCCATTGGCGCAGCCTCTGCGCAGAACGCCGCCTGGCCGACGATCACCTCTGCCAGGTCGCCGGTATCCAGCGCAGTCAGTGGCTCAAGCTTCAAGCTGCAGGCATCTCCACGCTGGAAGCGCTTGCTCAAGCCCCCGTCGACCTGCAGATACCCAAAATCCAGCCTCAGACAATCGTCCGCTTGCAGGCACAAGCCTCTCTGCAGCATCGAGGCCGCACCACGGGCCAGCGCCACTTGGAACTGATCGACTTGGACGCCGAAGGCCTGCGCGGCTTTCATCGTCTGCCCCAACCGGACGATGGCGACCTGTTCTTCGACATGGAGGGCAACCCGCTGGAGCCCGGCGGCCTGGAGTACCTGTTCGGCCTGTGGCACCGCCACCCCGATTTGCCAGGCGAGTGGGAATTCCGCACCTTCTGGGCTCACGACCGAGCGCAAGAACGCGAGGCATTCGAGGCTTTCATGGACTTTGTGATGGCTTGGTTGCACCGCCATCCACAAGCGCACATCTACCACTACGCCGCGTATGAGGAAACCGCGCTCAAGCGGCTGGCCAGTCAGCACGCCACCCGCGAGGTGGAGGTGGACCAACTCCTGCGCCGACGTGCACTGGTTGACCTCTACAAGGTGGTGCGCGAAGGCCTGCGGATCTCTGAGCCCAGCTACTCGATCAAATACGTCGAGCACTTCTACCGTCCACCGCGCGCGGGCGACGTCCAAAACGCAGGGGCCAGCATCGTTTTCTACGAGCACTGGCGCGAAACCCAGGACCCTCAGCTGCTCAAAGACATCGCCAATTACAACCGCGACGATGTCGAGTCCACCCAGCAGTTGCGCGACTGGCTCTTGACCCTGAGGCCGCCCGCCCTGCCCTGGTTCTCCGCAGACGCTGCGCATCAGAATGAGCAGGTCAAGGACGACACACCTCGTGCCACGGCCGTCCAGGAAGCTGAGGCGCGCCTGCGTGCTTACCAGCAGGTGCTCATCCGTCCATTGCCCGACGATCGGCGCGAGTGGACAGACGCGCATCACCAACAGGAACTGATCTTCCAGCTGCTGGACTTCCACCGCCGCGCACAAAAACCGGAGTGGTGGGCCATGTTCAGCCGCATGGAGCAAGACACCGAGGCGTTGCTGGAGGATGCTGAATGCCTGGCAGGCTTGACGCTGGACCCGCATCATCCGCCCCGCAGCGTCAAGAAGTCCATCGAGTACACCTACTGCGTGCCCGAGCAACAGAGCAAGCTCATGGACGGCGACTCCTGCACGCTGGCATCCACCGGAGAAAACCTGGGCAAGCTGCGTCTGTCTGAAGATGGTCGCACCGCCGTGCTCAAGCGTGGCGCCAACCGCCCTATGCCCACCATGCTGGCCCTGGGGCCCGGAAAGCCCATTGACCCGCAGCGGATGGTCAACGCCCTCTTCCGCTTTGCAGACAGCTGGCTTGCCGCAGGGCAGGTCCACAACACGCCACACCCAACACACAAGGCGCTGCACGACCTGCTCGCGCGGCGTCCTCCTGATCTGGAAGGATTGCAAAGCGGCCAACCCATCGTGCCCGAGGGCAAGACGCCGCTGGACGCAGCCATCCGAGCGGTGCAGGCCATGCGTGAGACCTGCTTGTACGTGCAGGGCCCTCCGGGGTCTGGCAAGACCTATACCGGCTCCCGCATGATCGCCACGCTGCTGCGTGAGGGCCACCGCGTGGGCGTCATGTCCAACAGCCACAAGGCCATCCATCACCTGACAGCCAAGGCACTGGACGTGGCCACGGAATGGGGTTTGCGCGTCCACACGGTCAAGAAGGCAACGGCTGATCGCCCCGACACAGAGCTGTCGCACCCACACCAGTACGTGGTCAATGAGCGCCTGAACGAAGAGGTAGCAGACTCTGGCGCGCAACTCGTGGCAGGCACCGTTTGGCTGTTCGCCGACGAGGCCATGAACCAGGCGCTGGACTACCTCTTCGTGGATGAAGCAGGTCAAGTCTCTCTGGCCAACCTGATCGCAGCGGGCACGTGTGCGCGCAACATCGTGCTGCTGGGCGACCAGATGCAACTGAGCCAACCCGTACAAGGCGTGCACCCTGGCCGCTCGGGCGACTCGGCCCTGGACCACCTGCTCGATGGACGCGCCACCATCCCGCCTGAGCGAGGCATCTTCCTGGCCACCAGCTACCGCATGCACCCCGATGTGTGCCGGTTCATTTCTGATGCGGTGTATGACGGGCGGCTGCAGCCCGAGGCAAGCAACGTTCAGCGCACCTTGGTGTTGCAAAGCAATGCACACCCTTGGCTGCGTCCAGCGGGCCTGGTGCATGCGCCCACCTCACACACGGGCTGTTCGCAAGGCAGCGAGGAGGAAGCGCAAGCCGTGCTGGCGCTTTACCAAAGCGCCTTGAAGCAGCACTACACCGATGAGCATGGCCACCGGCACGCCATGACGCCCGACAACATCCTGGTTGTCGCGCCCTACAACGTGCAGGTCAACCTGTTGCAGCGCACCTTGCCCGCAGATGCTCGCGTGGGCACCGTGGACAAGTTCCAGGGGCAGGAGGCCGAGCTGGTCATCGTCTCCATGACCACGTCTGGCCCAGACGATCTGCCACGCGACATCGAATTCCTCTTTAGCAAGAACCGGCTGAACGTGGCCATCTCGCGGGCCAAGTGCCTGGCCGTGGTGCTGGCCAACCCACGTCTGCTCAGCGTGCGATGCCAGACGCCGGAGCAAATGGCGCTGGTGAACTTGCTGTGCTGGGTGGCCGCTGATGGCAAGCTGCCAGACCGCGCGACAATGCCCTGAAGACCAATCCAAGCAAATCCATGGGCGCCCAAACCGACCGCATCGTCAAGATCGAAAGCCTGCTGCGCCGCCATCGGCTGGTGAACTTCCAGACCCTGCTGCATGAGCTGGAAGTCTCGCCCGCAACCGTCAAGCGCGACCTGGCCTATCTGCGCGACCGTCTGGGCTGCCCCATCGTCTACGACCGCGCAGAAGACACCTACCGCCTGGACACCTCCGCTCAGGTTGGCGAACGCCATGAAATCCCGGGGTTGTGGTTCAGCGCCAAGGAGCTGCACGCACTGCTGACAGCCCACCAGTTGCTCAGTGGCCTGGACCCCAACGGCGCGCTCAACCGCCACGTCGGCCCACTGCTGGAGCGCATCCACCAGTTGGTGGGGCAGAGTGAGCGCGACAAAATCGACGTCATGCAGCGCATCCGGGTGGTCCATGCCGGGCGCCGTCCGGTGGAAGCGCCCTGCTTCGAAGCCGCGTGCAGTGCCCTGCTGGGGCGCAACAAGCTGTCCTTCCGG
This sequence comes from Aquabacterium commune, assembly GCF_004362855.1. Taxonomy (GTDB): domain Bacteria; phylum Pseudomonadota; class Gammaproteobacteria; order Burkholderiales; family Burkholderiaceae_C; genus Aquabacterium; species Aquabacterium commune. The sequence continues at coordinate 16,076 of NZ_SNXW01000004.1, read as the reverse complement.
TACTTCACGCGCTCGCGCCAAACTGAGTCGCGCAGGCAAGCGTCACCGCAACGGCTGATCCATTACCGCAACACCTGGTACATGGACGCCTGGTGCCACAAGAACAACGACCTGCGCCGCTTTGCACTCGATGCCATGGCCGAAGTCCAGGTGAGCGACGAGAAAGCCAAGGAAGTCGCGCTCAGCACAGTGGCCAAGACGCTGGACGGCGGGTATGGCATCTACGCTGGCAACAAGGTGCAATGGGCGCGATTGCGGTTCAGTGCGCTCGCTGCCCAATGGGTGGCGCGTGAGCAATGGCACCCCGATCAGCAGCTGCACACACTGGAAGACGGCCGCATCGAATTGAAGCTCCCGTTTGTGGACATGGTCGAGTTGAGCATGGACATCTTGCGGCACGGGCCAGAGGTCGAGGTGCTGGAGCCCACGGCCCTGCGCGACGAGGTCCACAAGCAGCTCCGCCTGGCCTTGGCAACCTACGCAGACCAGTGAGGTCGGGCCATGGCCAAACTGATCCCTGACCTGGCGACCTTCCGCCCGATGACGGCCGGCGAACACACCGAGCGCGACATCCTTCAGCAACTCGACCGGGGCTTGTCTGACGACTACACCATCTTCCACCACCTGCACTGGGCCAACGCACGACCGCAGGGCGACCAGCACGGTGAGCTCGACATGGTGGTGATGAACCGCGCAGGCGACCTCGCCATCCTCGAAGTCAAAGCTGGCGAGCTGGACATGGGGCCTGAGGGGCTGTTCAAGCGCTATGGCACGAAGGTCAAAGACGTCGGTCACCAACTCCAGCGCCAGTTCAACAAGCTGCAAGAGCGCATCCGCGAGCGGAACTGGACGATCAGGCTGCAGCATTTCTTGGTGCTGCCCCACAAGCGTGTGAGCGACGAGGACGCCACGATCGGCTTTCCGCGCGAGCGGGTCATCGATGCGAATGACTGCGAGGACTTGGCCGGCGTCATCCGCAGACAGCTCAGCATGGGCGTGGACGACGAGGGCATGCGCCAACAAGTCTTGCGCTTCATGCTGGACCAGCTGGGTTTACAGCTCGACGTGACCGCCTTGTCAGGCCGGCTTGAATGCCAGGTGCGCGCGCTTTCGGGCGGCTTGGCCACCTGGGTGCCGCGCATCAGCGCGCCCTCTGGCATCGTTCGCGTGCAAGCCACCGCGGGCTCAGGCAAAACCCAGTTGGCCTTGGGCATGTTGCGCCAAGCAGCCGAACAAGGTTGGCGCGCGGAGTACGTTTGTTTCAACAGGCCCTTGGCAGACCACCTCCGCCAGATTGCCCCGGCAGCGCAAGAAGGTGTGCAGGTCCGAACGTTCCACCAGCTGTGCTGGGAACACGCAGGCAAGCCCTACGGGGACGCCATCGACCTGGCCGCGATGACGGAGACTTACCTGGCAGGAGCGCCGCAGCAGACGGCCTCCCTGGACCTGTTGATCATCGATGAAATGCAAGACATGCCGGTGGAGTGGGTGCAGGCCCTGTTGCCCAAGCTAAAGGCCTCAGGGCGCTTGTGCGTGATGGACGACCCCGACCAGTGCCTGTACCCGGACCGAGAGCCCATCGACCTTCCCGAGGCAGTGGTGGTAACGAGCCATGAGAACCACCGAAGCCCGCGCAAGCTCGTGGAGCTGGTGAACCTGCTGCAACTGACGAACGAACCCGTGCAAGCCTGCGGCCCTTTGGCCGGACAGCTGCCAGGCCTGCAGACATACCAGCCCGGGGACCGCAGCCTGCTGAAGGCGACCGTGGCAGCAGTGGAGCGGTGCCTGGGCCAAGGTTTTGCGCTCGAAGACATCGTGGTGCTGACCTGGCGTGGACGCGAGCGCAGTGAGCTGCACAGCGAGACCTTGGGGCCCTGGTCAACCAGACGTTTCGACGGCAGCTATGACGCCCAAGGCAGGCCTTGCTGGACCGACGGAGTGTTGAGCATCGACACGGTGAGGCGGTTCAAAGGACAGGCGGCCAAGGCCTTGATCCTCACCGAATGTCATTTCGAGGCACTCACCCCAGAAGTGAAGGCCTTGTTGTTCGTGGCCCTGACACGGGCACGCATGCACGTGGAGTGGATCCTCACTGAAGCGGCTGAGCAGGCGCTTTCCTTGGCGATGCAGGATGTGCCCTGACCGGCAGCGGGGTCAAGACCCGGACGATTGGGTGAACCCCTTACTGTCTATCTGCTTGCGCTCTGCCCAGGCATCGCTGACAAACGGGTCCGTGACCACATAGCGCCCGCGCTCGCTGCGCATCGCCAGGTTCTCAGCCAACAAGTCGTTCACGACACGCTGCACCTCGTCGGTGGGCACCTCGCGACCCAGTGTCTGCCGGTAGCTGCTGAGTGCATCTGCACTGAAGAGTCCTTTGCCCTCGTCCACACCTGAGGCGATGCGATCGAACAGCACCGTCGCCAGGACACCCATGTCTTCGATTTTGCGGAACTCGATCTCGGCGGCTTCCAGCCTCAAGGTGCGCGCGACGATGGGCAGCACGGCATCGGGTGCTTGAGGCGCATCCTGCATGGAGAGGTACATGGCGCGCAAAGCCTTGCGCAGCTCCTCGGGCCGATGGCCAACCGTGGCAAATGCCTGGGACGCAACCGCCAGAGACGGGAGCGGCGCCTGGTTGCTTTCTTGCCGGATGCGCGCCAGCAAGTGCTCCACATAGTCCTCGCTCAGCACGGGGTAAGCCAGGGATGTGGCGCCTTCAAACGCGTGTGAGCGGCGCGTGGTGAGCTCCGCTACCATCGCACGGTGCGATCCGGTCCCGATCATGATGAAGTGGCCTGGCGTGTGGGGCCTGGGGTTGATCGCGTCTCGCGCTGACTTGAGGCCTTCGAGCATGCGACGGCCATCTTCGGTGGTGATGGCGTGCTGGACCTCGTCCACGATGAGGACCACGTCGCGCTGGCCCTGGTCCACCACCTGCTGGAGCACCTCAGACAGCGTAGGGCCATCTTCCTTACCCAAGGTGTCCAGCTTGAAGCCGAACTTGAAGGAGAGGATGCCCACGTCGATCCCTGCCACCCTCTTGAGCCTTTCCATGAGCCGGGAAGCCGGGTTCTGGAGTTCGCCCAAAGTCGCGCGGATTTTGTCGAGCACCAGGAACTCCGGGCTCACCTTGGTGTTGCTCCACAGGTCCACGTAGATGACGATGGCGCCATGTTGCTCCAGCGCAGGGATCAGGTCGTTGAGCAGGAAGGTCGTTTTGCCCTGGCGGCGCAGGCCTGAGATGAACAGGCCCGAGCGCAGGCCCTCGTCCAACACGCCAGGCTGGAGCAAACGCTGCGCCATCGCCTGGGCAAGTTCGGGCCTTTGGAAGATGTCTGTATTGGGCGGCATGATTAACCTCAATTACCTGATCCAAATAATTATGGCATTTTAATAATTCAAAGGAAAAGTCCGGAGTGAAGATGATGGCGATGGGAGCCAATTCGCGCGTGCTCCTCAGCGCTGCGCATCGTCCAATCGGTCAACACTCTTGAGGTCCCCTGAGCTCAAGGTCACTCGTGGTCAGTAACCCAATGTGGTGAGGGGCTGGCCGGTGACCTGTTGCCTGAAGGAGCACCCTGTGGACCGCCTTACCGAGATCAGCCATCGAGCTCCCGAGGCGCCTCTCCCATGTCCCGCCAGCTCTCAGGGTGGCAACTGAACAGCAGGATCTGGTGGCGCTGAGAGGCGTCAAACACCACCCGCTTCATCAGGGCCAGGCGCGCGGCATCGCTGTGCACCAGGGCATCGTCCAGGATGATGAGCGTGGGGCGCCCCGCCTCCCTCAACAGATCGGCATAAGCGAATCGGCTGACCAGCGAGAGCTGCTCGCGGGCGCCAAAGCTCAGCGCCTCAAACGCACCCACTTCCTGGCCGCCTGAAGGGTTGCGACGGGTCAGCTCGGTGGGCACCAAGGTGTCGCTCACGGCCACACTGGCCCCTGGAAACAGCAGACTGAGGTAGCGCTGCAAGTGTTGCTGCAGTGGCGCCTGCAGACGGTCGAGCGCCGCCTGGCGCTTGGCCTCCAGCTGGCTACGCAGCAGCTCCAAAGCGTTGGCGCGCAGTTGAAGCTCGGCCTGACGGCGCTGGGCCCGTACCAACTCTCCGCGGCTGAGGGCCAGCGCCTCCTCTGACCCCTGGGCGCCCTGCAAAGCCAGCCCCTGCTCCAAGACGGTGATTTGCGTCGCGCGATCGTGCTGGCGTTGGCGACTCTGCGCCAGGCTGCGCTCGAAGCGTTCCACGTCCTGCGCCAGGATGTCTGGGCGCACCTGTGCAAGCTGCGCGTCAAGTTGTTCGACCCGCAACCGCTGTGCTTCTTGTTGGCTTTGGACGCTCTCAAGCTGGGCCTGGATGTCTTCCTTCTGGCGCGCGCGATCTGCCGACCCCAGCTGCTGCTGGATGATCGAGCACTCACGCTCTGCACCTTCCGCTTGGGCGCTGGCTGTGGCGCGCAGGCTCTGCGCCGCACCCAAGGCCTCACTGGCCTGGGCCTGGGCGAACTCGGCGCTCTTGTACGCACTTTCAGCCAAAGCCAGGCTCGGCACTTCTTCGGGTTCATCTGTTGGGCCATCGGTCGATGCCCCTGGCTCTTGCTCACTGCTGACGTTCCCCCCGTTGGCAACACCCTGCAGGCGCAACAAAGCCTGGGCTGACCGCTGCAATTCGGCCTGCATCTGCTCAAGCTGAGCTTCGAGCGCCGACAGACCGAGAGGCGCGATCAGCACCAACGCTTGTTCTGCCAGTTGGAGATGCTGTGCGTGCTGAGCCTGCTGGACAGCGCGCTGCTCGGCGGCAACCAAGTCAGGCACATTCAAGGCTTGAAGGGCTGAGCGCAAGGCGGCCTGCGCAGAGTGCAGCTGGAGCGACAACTCGCTCAGATCCTCCCCACCTGGCAGGATGGTCAACTCACCCAGGCCAGGCAGTGTCAGTGTGGTGGCACCCGGCAGGAGGAGCTCACCCTCACCCGCGACTGTCTGCGCCTGCCCCTGGGCGCACACCGTGATGGCCTGTCCAGGCATCAGCTGAAACTGGATGCGCGTGGCCAAGTCCTGCATGCGCAGGTCAGCCTGGTGGGCCTTGGCTTCCAACTGGCGCAGGCGCTGCATGTCAGCGGCGCTCAGGCTGGCACCTTGCACTTGCTGACGCAAAGCCTGCAGCCGGCCTTCGGCCGCCTTGGCCTGCAACAAAGTCGCTTGGATTTGATCGAGGCTCTGCTGCTGCAGTTCGTGCTGCCTCCTCAACTGCTGGCGTTGTGACGCTTGCTCAGCGATACGCAGTTGGGTCTGGGCTACCGTCAGCGCGCCTTGGGCCTGCTGGGCTTGTTGCTGGGCCTGCGCCAGCTGAGCCTGTGCGTCTTGCAGTCGAGTGCGCGCTGATTCAGCATCGTTTTGCCGCTGGACGCCGTCGCGCTCAAGCTGTGCGAAGTTGTTGCGCTGCTGGACCAGCAAGTCTTTTTGATTCTGGAAATTCACCAGCAACCGGCGGGCATCGCTCAGTTGCTGGTCAGCCTGCTCGGCGGCCTGCAAGGCTTCACGGGCCTGTGTGAGTTGGGCCTGAAGCCTGTCCCAGGGGCGATCAGCCTCGTCGCGCTGCTGTTCTGTGCGCAAGCGGGAGAGATCATCCACTTGCTGCTGGTAGGTCAGCACCTTGTCTTCCAGCTCCTGGCAGCGCTCGCGCAAAGCATCCACACGGGCAATGGCCTCCGCATAGGGGCCTCGCGGACGCCCAGTGCTGGTCAGCAACTGGTCGCGCTGTTCGTTGACAGCGGCCAGCACGGCATCGCCCCCTGTGGCCGTGAGTGCCGAGGCATGGCTGTCTCTGAGGTGGCTCTCCAGCGCCTGGTGAAGGTGGCCATAGGCGTGATCGGCAGCCTCTTTGAGCTCCTGACCGCTGCCCTGTTCCACCCACAGCAGCCCCGGGATGCCCCAATGCTCGGACTTGCTGGCACCCTTGCCCGCGTAGGCAAAGCCCAGCATTTGCGCGAGGTACTCTTCGGCATCGGCGCCCGTCCATGTCTGACCGCCGATGCGCAGGTCGCAGCGCGCCTTGTTGCCCAGGAACGATTTGCTCAACAAGCCCGCCTGGCCGTCCAGCTCGAACCCGATCTCGACGCTGGGCGTGGCACCACTGTCGCCCCAGGGACGCAGGTCATCCACGGACTTGGATCGGTAGCGCTCGAAAAACGCCGCACGGATGGCGCGTACCAGGGTGCTCTTGCCAGCCTCGTTGGGCGCGGTGAAGAGGTTCAATCCTGGTTGAAGCTGGGCCAGCTCGAAGGGCTGGCGAAAACGCCGCAGTTGTTCGACCTTGAGGTGGGTGAGGCGCAAGCTCATGCGGCAACCCCCTGTTGCTGGGCCAACAGGCCGGCCAGGATGGACAGGGCTTCGCGGTGCACGCGCTGCTGCGCGTCATCAGCCCCCTCCACTGCCTGGGCGTCGCGCAATTCACAGACCAACTCGGCCAAGTAACCGTCGGCGTGCAGGCCGGCGATGTCATCGTCGGTGGGTGCGAGCTGCAAGTCAGACCCGTCCACATTGAGATGGCGGGCGCGGGCTTCCAACTCACCAAGCGCGGCTTGCAGGCGTTGCTGCCCCGTCAGATCCAGCTTGCCCACCAGCGTGAGGCTCAACACCACCTGCGCCGGCAAACCCTGCAACAAGGCAATCAGCTCATCCAGATCGGTGTCCACATCCAGTCGGTGCGTCAGAGACTGCCACGGATGACATCCGGTGAGCATCTTCGTGACCGTGGGCAAGGCACCATGCTCATCCACCTGGACGAGCAAAGCGTGACCCGCCTCATTGGATTTAAAGCGGTCGGGCTCAGGCGTGCCGCTGTACCACGTGCGCGCATCGATCTGCTTGCACCCATGCCAGTCGCCCAATGCCAGGTAGTCCAGGCGCGCCTGAGTGGCCCGGTCCTGCGCGATCGGGTTAGGTGAATCGATGTCCTCCGCAAGCAGGCCCTGTACGCTGCCATGGGCCAGACCTACGCGCACCCAACCCTCTGGGGTCTCAGCCAGGTTGAACCATGCGGTGGTGTCATCGAAGGTGTGGCGCTGCGTGAGCGGCGCGGGCAGCACGACAAGTTTTGCCGCGTCCAGATGCACCGGCTCGGGCTTGAGCGCCAGCTGCACATTGGCAGGCACCAGCCCCAAGCGCACGATGCGGGACCAGACGCTCTCAGCCAAGACCGCATCGTGGTTGCCTGAGATCAGCACCCAGGGCCCGGCATAGCCCTTCATCGCGTTGAACATCTGGCGAACGACGCGCTCGGATACCGTTTGCATGTCAAAGACGTCGCCCGCCACCAGCACAGCATCCACCTGGTGGTCCTGGGCCAACTGAGCGATTCTTTCAACGACCGCCAAACGGGCTTGCGCCAGAGGCACAGCGTCGTCCTCTGGGAAGGTGGCGTACTGGCGTCCAATTTGCCAGTCTGCAGTGTGGATGAAGCGAGGCAATGGATCTCCCTTGACGCACCCTGCACGGCACGCTCTGGTCGTTGGTCTGAAGGTCAGGGGCGATGGTAGCGGAGCACCATACGCTCGCAGGCACAAGCGCTCCGCATGAGCTGACAGATGCGACTCAACCCTTGGTGGTGCCTTGCATGTCGTCACGGCGCAAGAAGGATGGCGCCGCAGCCTCCATCGCTTGATTGACCTGGAAGCCTTCATGACGGGCACGCAATTTGGACTTGAGCGAGCGGGACGAGTACAGCAACTCCTTGCTCATGAAGCGGATGCCCTCAGGGTCACTCGCGAGGCGCTCCATGGCGTCCAAGATGGCCCGAACCCAGTCACTGCCGGCAAATTCCTTGCGGGCAGCACGCAGCAACTCTTGAACGGCTTTGACGTCCCCACGTTGCGCCGCCGCGCGCATGTTCTCCAGGGCTTGGGCTGCCGCGACCTCGATCACCCGGCGCTGAACCAGCTCATTGGCAGGCAGTTGGTGCCATTCGCCAGAACTCACCTCCGGCATGTCCAGCTTCGCCAACTCCAGCAGCACGGACTCACCATCCATGCCACGGCCAGAGACGGTGACCTGCAGCAATGGCTTACCCTGCTGCACCCCAGACAAGGCTGTTGCCGAGACGGTCAAACGCAGCAAAGCCCAGGCTTCTGCACCGTGGGCGAGGTCAGACAGCGTGTAGACGCCATCCACCACCGCCAGATCGTTGAGTACCTCGAACGTAACGCCAGGCGCGGCCTTGAGAGACATGCGCACATCGGTCAGACACAGCTGATTGATGAGCGCCAACTCGCGCTCAAAGGGCCCGATCAGATCCTCCGCTGTCCGGCCGAAGTACTGCCCGCCGCCGCCTGAGCGGGCCATCGCGACCATCAACTCCTCATTGAAACCATTGCCCAAGCCATAAGTGCTGGTGGTGATGCCACGGCCCTGCCAATCAGCGCACTGCTGTGAAATGACCCCGGGGTTGGTTTCCCCCTCGTTGGCTTCGCCATCGGACAGCAAGATGACCCGACGCAAACCTGTGATCGAGCACGCTTGCAAAGCCAACGCGCCTTGAAGCCATCCCCCATGCAACGCCGTGCAGCCACCCGACTCGATGGTTTGGATGGCGTGCTTCACGGCTTGCCCATCCCCCACCGGGACCGCAGGCCAAAGCAGGCGAGCTGCTTGGTCAAACTGCACCACGGCCACCTGATCTTCCGGGCGCAAGCGGGACACCACCAGTTCTGCGCAACGCTTGGCTTGGTCCAACGGGCGGCCTTGCATGGAGCCTGATGAGTCGATCACCAACGCCAGGGCCCGTGCTTCAGGCGTTTTTTCGGCCAGGCCAGCAGGTGCATCGGCACCCTGCAAACGCACCAGCAGCTCGAAGACGTTGGTGTGACCGGCCTGCAGCGCGGCGCGGATGGGTGCCAGCATGATGCTGGCAAACGAGGCTTGAGGGGCTGAGGTCATCGGGCGCTCCTTGCAGAAGAATGAGCGCCAACTGTGGCATCCGTGAAGCTCACTGCGTGAGCCTAGAAACAGCGTCCAGCATCGAAGCTGACGTGCATCACGGCACGTGGCACAGCCGCTGAATAAGCTTTTGGCTGAGCAGGGACGACTTTCTCGCTGGGCACAATAACCGCGCTCATCCCATGAGCCAGTCAGGTGTCATGCTCCAACTGGGATCGCCCGCACATGCTGTGTCGTCTGCATGTGCGGGCCATCACCACAAGCAGTAAAGAGTAACAACGTCCGTCCGCGTAAGTTCACGGCCTCACTTCGAGGACCTGCAGGAATGTGCCTGTCTGAACCGATTTATCCTGCGCCTCAATCTAAGATAACCAGACTCAGCACGCGCATTGCTCCCGCGACATAAACAACAAATCCAGCCATCGCGCGCCATGCTTGACTACATCAAGATGACACTCTGGGCCACCACCGACAAGCTGCAAGCCAACATGGATGCCGCCGAGAAAAAGATCGCCACGTGCGGTCTCAATTTTATCCAGTGCTTCTCAAACACCTTCGCCGCTAGGATTGCCGATCAGACCCCACGCCTCCGTGACTCGGACTGCAAACACTTCCGGGGTAATGCTCGCGGCCAAGATGTCGCCGACGCGACTCAAGCACGCGACTGTCACACATCCGCCAAGGCACTTTGGATGCCCGAAAGCGCCCAACATGAGGCCATCCGACCAGCCGCAAAGCAGGACCTCAACGGAAATCTGATCGACGTAAACCCAACAACCGGCGCTGGTGTCAATGACAAAGCGGACTCCCTTGTCACGTTTGCTTCGCTGGAAAGACCAATCTTCGCTCGAGCGCACGCCGCACAGATCTGCGAATTGGCTCAATCACGCGACACTCGCCTCCCCCTTCTGATCTCTCTCCACCGTCTCGTCTCGGACAACCTCTGCCTGCCCGAGGCACAGGCCCAACTTGGTGCACATCTGTCATGAGCCTGTCCATCGTTGAAAGAGAAAAGCTGTGGGACGACTTTCTCGCCGTATGGCCAGCTGAGCGCCTGGCCAACATGACTTTGGACGACTACACCAAGGCCAAAGATAAGGACTGCTTCACTTTCTGGTTGGAAGAGCGCACCGAAGCCCTGGGGTCCATCTGGGGGGGCTCGGCGTTCAAGTTCGGCATTTACGCCAGAAAGAACCTGACTGAGAAGTCGGGCGACGCGTACACCCGCTATGGCGCTACACACGCTTGGTCAGCAAAGTATGGCGCCACCGAGGCCGAGGCCTTTGAAAATGTCCGCAAGGCCATCATGCAGGTGGCCCTTGCCGCAAGCCTCGGCGACCTGCAAGGGGTGGAGAACGCAGACCTTGGGCCGGTGATCAAGTGGAAGATCGCCTTCTTGTACCAAGACCGCAAGCATCAAGCCCTGCTGGGCGTACTGAATGCACGAGACCTGTGTGCCGCACTGGGTCGTTTTGGCACCAGCAAAGACGCCATGCCAGCCTTGCAGGCCGAGGCGCGCCTGCGCTTCAACCAACCGAGCACACTGGAGGCGAGTGAGGCTTGCTGGGACGCACGCACAGCATGGCTACAGCAGCACACGCTGGCAGCTCAGATACAGACGGAGATCGACGCAGATCCGCTTCGCTTTGAGTTCCGTCACCAAACCATGAAGATGGTGGGCGCCCGAATCAAAGAAAGCGCTCGGCCCTTCGCCTTCAGCCGCGACGACAAAACCGTGACGCTGTTCGCACCTGCCGGCGCGTGGGTATCCGCCTGCCCGCAATTGGTCCGACGGGAATACAAGGCGCATGACACCCGCAGCTCCAACCTTGGCACCTGCTGTCCTGAGGCCAATCAGGGCCACGAGGCGGTGGCTTTGAAGTTAAACAGCATGCAGGACTTTGAGCACTTTCTGGCCGCCTACAACGGTCAGGCGGAGACCAATATCAACGTTCGTGGGAACGGGGACCTCACAGAAATGGATATGCCAATTCGCACCTTACCCCGCAATCAGATACTGTTTGGTCCCCCGGGCACAGGCAAAACACACGGCCTGATTGAGGAGGCCCTGCACATCTTGGACCCACAAGTTTTTGCGAGCGTCGCTTCGCTTGGGGCCAGGGAGACCCGGGCAAAACTCAAGGCACGGTTTGACCAGCTTAAAGAGGACGGGCGGATCGCGTTTGTCACCTTCCACCAGAGTTTCAGCTATGAAGACTTCGTGGAAGGCATCCGCGCAGTCCCGCCGGAAGCCAGTAAGGCCTCCCTGGGAGGCGTCCAGTACAAGGTCGAAGACGGTGTGTTCCTGACCCTGTGCGACAACGCCAGGCGCAATCGAACGCTCGATGAGCAGGCGCAGATCCGACAAGACGCTGTGGTGTGGAAGATGTCCATCGGAGAGTCCAACGGGGAGATGGACACACGGCAGCATTGCTTTGACCATGACGAGGCCCGGATCGGGTGGCCGCAAGCAGGCGACTTGTCAGTTCCTGGCCTGAACTTTGCCGACGCTGCGCACAACCTTGGGCCCAAGGAACAGGCCTCGCTTGAGAATTTCAGCCGAAACATGGAGCCTGGCGATGTCGTGGTTTGCTTGGCCACCAAGCGAAGCATCTCGGCTGTTGGTGTGGTGATTGGCCCCTATGAGCACACGCCCACTGTTCCTGGCAAGGTGCGCCCTGACTACGTTCACCGCTTGCCTGTGAAATGGCTTTGGAAGGGCATTGACTTCGACATCGTCAACCTCAACGCCGGCAAGCAACTGACGTTACAGACGGTTTATGAGCTCAGCCGCATCCGCTGGCCCGATCTGTACGACGCACTGACCAAGGCAGGGTTGAAGCCCAAGGTTGAAGTCGCGAAGGCAGCACAAGCACCACTGCCGCACGTGCTCATCATCGATGAAATCAACCGGGGCAATGTGTCGCGTATCTTTGGTGAGCTCATCACCTTGATCGAAGACTCCAAGCGCGATGGCCAGCCAGAATCCCTTTCGACCACCTTGCCTTACTCACGCCGACCTTTCAGCGTGCCGGACAACGTCTACCTGCTGGGCACCATGAACACGGCAGATCGCTCTTTGGCCAGCATGGATGTGGCGTTGAGGCGTCGCTTCAGTTTCAAAGCCATGACGCCGCGACCTGACCACTTGGCCGGTGTGCTCGTTGAAGGTCAGGTCCCCGTGGAACACCTGCTGTCCAAGATCAACTTGCGCATTGAAGCACTGCTGGGGCCAGATTACTTGCTGGGCCACGCATGGTTCATGCCCCTGAAAGAGGACAAGAGCCTGGCACGACTCTCTGAGATCTTCCGCAGGCAGGTGCTGCCCCAGTTGCAGGAGTATTTCTTTGACGACTGGACGCGCATCCGCTGGGTGCTCAATGACCATCGCAAGACAGGGCGAGATGAGTACTGTTTCATCCGCTCGCGCGGTGTCGACGCCAGCGATTTGTTTGGTTCCGATGTGCAGGTGTCTCCGCGCCCGCTGTGGGAGGTCAATGCCGAAGCCTTCAAACATGTCGGCACCTATCTCGCCACCATCGACATGAGCGCGCTGGAGCCTGACGCATGAACCAAGTGACCGTCTGCGAGTACGCCTCGCTGACGACACATCCAGTGAAGACTCCGTCACTGGCGTTGGCTCAGGTTTCACCGTCTGCATTCGATCACCTGTGTACCTTGAGCGAGCAGTTCAGGCGTGGCGGCGCAAGCCTGGTTCGAATCGATGGTCGTACGCGCCTGCGACTCGACGGCTTTGTGGGCGTCATCCAGACCCCATGTGGCACCACGGTTGAGATTCTGCCCAAACACACGGAGGGCACGGGCGAGCGTGACAAGGAGGCCAGCAGGGCACTGCTGCGCAAACTTATCCAGTCCATGTTTGACATGAAGGCCCGTGAGGTCGGTGTGGCCTCGTTGGAAACCTTCAATGCTCCGCTGACTGAATGGGTGATGGCCCGATTCTTGGATGAACTGGACCACATCGTTCAGCGTGGGCTTCGGTTCAACTACCAACGGGTGGAGGAGGAGCAGCCCTACCTGCGCGGGCAACTCAACGTCATGGCCCAGCTACGGCAGCCGCCGGGGCGCGAGCATCGTTTCCAGATTCGTCATGACGTGTTCACACCCGACCGGGCGGAGAACCGTTTGCTTCGATCCACGCTGAATTTGGTGTGCAAGCAGACCACCTCGACGGACAACTGGCGTTTGGCGCACGAGCTGAGCGTGCGACTTGCAGAGTTACCCGATAGCCGAGACATCCAGGCTGACTTCAGGGCGTGGGGAACAGACAGGCTGATGGCCCACTACCAATCAGTGCGCCCTTGGTGCGAGATCATCTTGTTGAAAGCGATGCCGCTGGCTCTTCAAGGCCAAACCAAAGGGCTGAGCTTGCTGTTCCCAATGGATCGCTTGTTTGAACAGCATGTGGCCGCATGCCTTCGCCGACGCCTAGACAACACATACCGCATACGGACTCCTGCGGCGAGCCAGTACCTTTGCCAACAAGGCGGCAAAGACATTTTCCGCCTAGAGCCAGACATCTTCGTTGAGCACGGGCCGACGAACAAGTGGGTGCTGGACGCCAAGTGGAAGCTGCTGGATGAAACCAACCACAAAGAAAAGTTCGATCTTTCGCAAGCTGACTTTTATCAGCTGTACGCGTATGGACAGAAGTACATGGGTGGGGTCGGCAACATGGCCTTGATTTACCCGATGTCCGCCAAGTTCAGCAGGCCACTAGCCCCATTCGACTTCTCAAATCAGCTGCGGCTGCATGTACTGCCGTTTGACTTGACGTCGGAGCGGATCATCGGCCTCGGGGCAATGCAGCTGCCGGCACTCATTCCAGCTGTGGCCAGCAACCAGCTCAACCGCGCGCATGCGGCATAAGTCATGACAACACACATCCATGTGGTCCGTACTTAAGTCCATGGTCTGACAGGCCGTGGTCAAAAAACTGCACTTGCCACTGGGCCTGTATGCAGGCCCTGACGCTGGCTGAGTGCAGTCTGCAGCGCCCGACCTCACCAAGGTTTCTCAACCTTGCGATTGGAGATCACCGCCCCGAACCTCTCCATTGAGTTGCACCGATCCCACTCGATCACCTTGCTGCTCCACTTACCCCACTCATCCCACAACAGAAGAGACTCAGGACGAGTGCGTTCTAAGGGCGGCCGGTTGCCGAATCCCGACTCATCGTTGGTGTAAGTGGCTGCACCTGACGGGGTGACATTGTCCTTGCACCATTCCCGAAAGACATTGAACATGTCGGCCTCTGTGACGATGAGCGGAGCAAAGGTGGAATAAATCATCCGATGGTCCACCTTGGGAAGCTGCATGAGGGCCTGCCGGGCATCTCGCAAACGCTGGTATTCGGGATCGGTTTGGATGTGTGAGACGAAGAACTCAGCCAGTTCGGCATCAAAGTTGTACTCACCGCGAGGCAGGTGACAGCGCTCTAGGCTCAGCTCGTATTTGCCCATGCGAATCGCCAATACGTCCCAGTGCTGACGGGCCAAGTCCCGAACATGAGGGATCATTTCCATTGAAAGATCTTGTACCTGACCCCGGATGCGCCAGTGATAGATCGATTTCCAGATGCTCATGAAAATGGCCACATAAAACATGCAGCCAATGACGAACCAAATCAGTATTCCGAGTACAGCCATGGAATGCTCCTGAGTACAGCCTAGCCTGGCTGTTCGGTTGAAAATCTGTCATCGGGTCAAAGCCGTCAACCGCGCTGGCGCCGACTCACCAAGGCTTCTCAACCTGAAAACGTCGAACATGTCCGCCTCCTTGACGATCCGTACAGAAAAGGTGGGGTACAGCATCTGGGGTTCAACCTTGGGGTTGTCCATGATGGCCTTGCGCGCATCACGCAACCGCCGGTATTCAGCGTCCGTCTGAATACGGGCCACGAGGAATTCGGCAGGCTCAAAGTCGAAGTTGTCGTTGACGATCACCGGCTGAAGACGGTGAACCAAGCTCAACCGGTACTTCACCAGTCGCATCGCCAGGTCGTGCGAATACTGACCGACCAACCGGTGCACAACAGAGATCATCTGCATCGACAGATCTCACATCTGGGCCTTGACGCGCAGGTGGTGGATGTTCTGCCAAAACACGGCGAAGTTGAAGGAGTAGCCAACGACCATGAAGACCAGAGATCCGAGCACTACCACAAAGCGCCTCCTTGTCCAGTTCAACCTAGACGTTGTCAACATGATCAACAAAAACAAGCTCACAGGCTGAGCTTCTGTTCTGTCTGTGTCACCACACCCATCAAAAATGTCTCAGTGCTCGAGCGGCACCAAAAGCCGTGACCTCCAGCCACCGCGCCCGGCTCTTAGCTGCAGTCACGTGTTCGAAGCCGCGCGGCGAGCCTGCGATGACCCAAAACGTCGATTCAATATGGCGAATGGCCTTAGGGAAGGTCTGCATAAATCGCCCGGACACGTGCTTGGCGCCGACCTGATTGCCTGAGACCATTGAGCCCATGAAGCAGAGCAGCCTTGGATTGGGAACCTCGACGAAGCGCACCCGCCGCCGGGAGTTCCTCGACGAGATGGACCGGGTGGTGCCGTGGTCCGACCTGGTGGTGCAGATCGCGCCGTTCATGCCCGAGGGCAAACGCGGCCGCCCGCCGTTCCCGGTGGAGTCGCTGCTGCGCATTCACTTCATGCAGCAGTGGTTCACGCTGAGCGACCCGGCGATGGAAGAAGCGCTGCACGACGTGCCGCTGTTCCGCGACTTCGCCGGCCTGGGTGGCTGGGATGACCGACTGCCTGACGAGAGCACCATCTTGCGCTTCCGCCATGTGCTGGAGAAGCACAAGCTGGCCGAGCGGATCCTGGCGACCGTCAACCTGCTGCTGGGCGCCAAGGGCCTGATGCTGCGCAGCGGCACGGTGGTCGACGCCACGCTGATCTCGGCACCGAGCTCGACCAAGAACGCCAGCGGTGAGCGCGACCCGGAGATGCACCAGAGCAAGAAGGGCCAGCAGTGGTTCTTTGGCATGAAGGCGCACATCGGCGTGGACGCTGACTCCGGCCTGGTGCACACCGTGCGTGGCACATCGGGCAACGTCAACGATGTGGTCGAAGCCAACAGCTTGCTGCATGGGCAAGAGACGGATGTCTTCGC
>NZ_SNXW01000003.1 GCF_004362855.1 Aquabacterium commune | reverse complement strand
GCCCAAAACGCCTGCCAAAGGTGCGTCCAGCCGCCATTGCTGTCATCTCAGCACATCCAACCATGGTCGGCGCTCATTTGTGCAGACCTTCCTTAGGCGGTGGCGCGGGGATGCCCACGGCATGACGCGGCCTGATCCGATGCAAAGCGGTGTCACGGCCAGCCCCGCGCCAGCCCTCAGGCTATGCCCTACACTGCGGCGCGCACCCCTCTCCGACCTGCCGACGCCTGTCGTCCGACGATGACCCAGCAAACGATCGACTTCACCCCGCCGCCACCGTCCGATGGCGGCGAGTCCCTGACCCTGGCCCACTACGCCGAGCGCGCCTACCTGGAGTACGCCCTCAGCGTGGTCAAGGGCCGCGCCTTGCCCGATGTGTGCGACGGGCAGAAGCCTGTGCAGCGCCGCATCCTCTACGCGATGGAGCGCATGGGCCTGGCGTTCTCCGGCAACAGTGGCCCCAAGCCGGTCAAGAGCGCCCGCGTGGTGGGCGACGTGCTGGGCCGCTACCACCCGCACGGCGACACCGCCGCCTACGACGCCATGGTGCGCATGGCCCAGGACTTCGCGCTGCGCTACCCCCTCATCGACGGCCAGGGCAACTTCGGCTCGCGCGATGGCGACGGCGCGGCCGCGATGCGCTACACGGAGGCGCGCCTGTCGCCCATCGCCCGCCTGCTGCTCGACGAGATCGACATGGGCACGGTGGACTTCATCCCCAACTACGACGGCTCCACCGAGGAGCCCAAGCAGCTGCCGGGTCGCCTGCCTTTCGTGCTGCTCAACGGCGCCAGCGGCATCGCCGTGGGCCTGGCCACGGAAATTCCCAGCCACAACCTGCGCGAAGTGGCCGCGGCCACGGTCGCCCTGATCAAGAACGACAAGCTCTCCGACGACGAGCTCTTCGAGCTGCTGCCCGGGCCGGACTTCCCCGGCGGCGGCCAGCTGATTTCCGCCCCCAACGACATCCGCGAGGCCTACCGCACCGGCCGCGGCAGCCTCAAGGTGCGCGCCCGCTGGGTGATCGAGGACATGGCCCGCGGCCAGTGGCAACTGGTGGTCACCGAGCTGCCGCACGGCACCAGCGCGCAGAAGGTGCTGGAAGAAATCGAAGAGCTCAGCAACCCGAAGATCAAGGCCGGTAAGAAGGCCCTGACGGCCGAGCAAACCCAGCTCAAGGCCGTGCTGCTGTCGGTGCTGGACACCGTGCGCGACGAGTCCAGCAAGGACGCTGCCGTGCGCCTGGTGTTCGAGCCCAAGACGCGCACCGTGTCTCAGCAGGAACTGGTCACCACGCTGCTGGCCCACACCAGCCTGGAGGGCTCGGTCTCGGTCAACCTGACCATGGTCGGCGCAGACGGCAAGCCCATGCTCAAGGGCGTGCGCCAGATCCTGGGCGAGTGGATCGGCTTCCGCATGGACACCGTCACCCGCCGCACCCAGCACCGCCTGGCCAAGGTGCTCGACCGCATCCACATCTTGGAGGGCCGGCAGCTGGTGCTGCTCAACATCGACGAGGTCATCCGCATCATCCGCGAGAGCGACGAGCCCAAGCCCGCGCTGATCGAGGCCTTCAAGCTCTCGGAGCGTCAGGCCGACGACATCCTCGACATCCGCCTGCGCCAACTGGCCCGCCTCGAAGCCATCAAGATCGAGCAGGAGCTGGCCGAGTTGCGTGGCGAACAGACCAAGCTCGAAGAGATCCTGGGCAGCCCCACCGTGCTGCGCCGCACCGTCGTCAAAGAGATCGAGGCCGATGCCAAGCAGTTCGGCGACGAGCGCCGCACCCTCATCCAGGCTGAAAAGCGCGCCGTGGCCGAGGTCAAGGTCATTGACGAGCCGGTCACGGTCGTCATCAGCGAGAAGGGCTGGGTGCGCGCCCGCACCGGCCATGGCCACGACCCGGCGGGCTTCGCCTTCAAGGCCGGCGACGGGCTGTACGGCACCTTCGAATGCCGCACCGTGGACCCGCTCATCGTGCTGGGCAGCAACGGTCGCGTGTACAGCGTGCCGGTCAGCGCCTTGCCCGGTGCGCGCGGCGACGGTCAGCCCATCACCACCCTGATCGAGCTGGAGTCGGGCACCCAGCCAGCGCACTACCTGGCCGGTCACCTGGAGCAGACCATCCTGCTGGCCAACTCGGGTGGCTTTGGCCTGCTGGCCAAGCTCGGTGACCTGACGACGCGCCAGAAGGGCGGCAAGTCCTTCCTGTCGCTGGACGAGGGCGACACGGTGCTGCCGCCGGTGGTGGTGCAGGCCGCGCACACGCAAGTGGCCTGCCTGAGCGCCGATGGCCGCATGCTGGTGTTCGGGCTGGATGAGCTCAAGCTGCAACCCAACGGCGGACGCGGCCTGACGCTGATGGAGGTCGATGCCAAGGCCGCGCCGCTGGCGTCGGTGGCCACGGTGCACAACGGCGTGCGCGTCATTGGCACCACGCGCGGAGCCAAGCCCAAAGAGGAAGACGTGCGCAACTCGGCCTACACCGCCCACATTGGCAAGCGCGCCCGCAAGGGCAAGCCGGTGGATGCCTTCCAGAGCGTGCTGCGTTTGCAAGCCCTGGCTTGAGTGCCCGCACTCGGGTGGTTTTGCGCCCGGTGGTGCCCTGATGCCCCGTGCGCTAGGGCTGCCGCTGCTATGAACCAGCCAGCCATGTGCTGGCTTTTCTTTTCACCCAAACACAAAAACCCAGGAGTTCTCCATGTCCCTGTCAGCCCCCACCCCCGTCCGCCTCGTCGCGGCGCTCAGCCTGGCCTTCGCCGCATCGGCCCAGGCCATCGTGGTTGATGCCCCTGCTGGCTCGATCACCTTCAACTGGGGCTTGGACGCCGAGAACAGCGAAACGCAGACCTTCCAGTACGTCTCCCCCGGTGAGGCCGATGCCGCCCTGAGCACCGGCGGCGTGCGCACGGCCCAGGTCGGCAACGTGTCGGCCAGCGTCAACGCCTGGGTCGACCCGGTCAGCGGCGTCTTCAAGTCCATCAACACCGCCACCACCGGCAGCGCCAGTCGCCCGGCCAGCATCGCGCAGTCCTACGCTCGACTGGACCTCACCGACACCGTGCGCATCAGCGGCCCTGGCGCCACCACCACCGGCACCTTCCGCATGAGCTACGACACGCAGTTCAGCGGCCTGGGCCTGACGCCCTTTGAAGCCGGTGACCTGGCCCAGCACCTCATGCAGGTCGACTCCACGCGCTACGCCTCGCTGTCGTACCAGCTGCCCAACCCGCTCTACGACCCCGCTGCCGAGTGCACGGGCTCCGGTGAACTGTTTGAATGCGGCCCCGAAACCAACCCGTTTCTTGACTTCAGCGAATCCGGCGGCAAGCAGCTGTTTCGCGAATGGGCACAAAGCGAGCGCGGTTTCATCTACGGCAACGGCGACGCCGACAACGGCCGCTACACCGGTGAAGTCCTGCTGACCCTGGTCGTGCCCACCGGCGTGGACCTGCGCCTGGACTACTCCGTGCACAACAACGCCCGCTGCTTCCACCTGAGCAACTGCAGCGTGTCGGTGGACGCCGGCCACCCCGATCACATCGGCCTGGAATTGGCCGACGGCTACGCCTTCACCTCGTCCCTGGGCCTGCGCTACGAAGGCCTGGCCGCCTCCGTGCCCGAGCCCACCAGCCTGGGCCTGATGCTGGCCGGCCTGCTTGGCCTGGGTGCGGTGCGCGCGCAGTCGCGCCGCCAGTCACGCGCCTGATCAACCCCACACCCGCTGCACCACCCCGGCGTACAGCGGGATGCCGATCAGGATGTTGAAGACGAAGGTCACCGCCAGCGACAGCCCCAGGTAGAGGCCCGGCTTCGCCTCGGGGATGGCGTGGCGCAGCACCGCGGGCACGACGATGTAGGACGCGCTCGCGGCCAGCACCACCAACAGGATGGCGTCGCCCGCACCCAGGTGCAGCACGGCCGCCAGCCCCATCGCGATCAGGCCGTGCACCAGCGGGCCGCACACGCCGTACAGCAGCAGCGCGGGGTGCACCGTGCGCAAGGCCGGCAACTGGCGCGCCACCAGCAGGCCCAGGTCCAGCAGGAAAAGGGCGAGCATGCCCTTGAACAGCGCGCCCGAGAAGGGCTCCATCATGGCCTTGCCCTGGTCGCCGGTGACGAAGCCGATGGCCAGGCTGCCCAGCAGCAGCAGGTTCGCGCCATCGGTGAAGGCCTCGCGCACCACGTGGCCGACCGAGGGGCCGGCGGAGGTCGCCTGACCGTGCGCGGCCGCCCCCAGCGCTTCCTGCCGGCGAGCCCAGCTGGCCAGTGCCATGGCCATCAGGATGGCCGGCGACTCCATCAGCACCAGCGCCACGGCCATGTGCCCACCGAAGTCGATGCCCTGCGTTTGCAGGTACTGCGTCGCCGTGATGAAGGTGGTCGCGCTGACCGAGCCGTAGGTGGCCGCCACCGCCGCCGCGTCGAAGCGCGAGAGCAGCCGGCGCAGCAGCAGGTAGCCCAGGGCAGGCACCAGCAGCGACAGCGCCATGGCCGCGCCCAGGCTGGCCACCACCTGTGGGCCGAAGCCGGCGTGGGCCAGCGAGAAACCGCCCTTGAGCCCCACCGACATCAGCAGGTAGAGCGACAGGAAGCGCGCGATTTGCGGCGGCACCTCCAGGTTGGAGCGCAGCAGGCCCGCCGTCACGCCGAAAACGAAGAAAAGTACGGCGGGGTCGAGCAGGTTGTTCAGGGCATTCATGGGGCGGATGCTAAAGATTTGATGGCATCATGAAAAATCAAATGTTGCGAACTGATCCATAGATATAAACCTATGCATGTCACCTGGCGACAGCTGCGCCTTTTCCGGGCGCTGGCCCACACCGGTTCGGTCACGGGTGCGGCCGAGGCAGAGCACGTCACCCAGCCCACCGTGTCGATGCAGCTGCGGCAGTTGTCCGAGGCCGCGGGTGTGCCTTTGTACGAAGCGCTGCCGCGTGGCGTGCGCCTCACCGATGCGGGCCAACGCCTGGCGCACGCCTGCGAAGACATCCTCCACCGCTGGGCGACCTTCGAGATGGAGATGGCCGACCTGCAAGGCCTCAAGCGCGGGCGGCTCGATGTGGCCGTGGTCAGCACGGCCAAGTCCTTCATCCCGCGTCTGCTGGGGCCCTTCTCGCAGCGCTATCCCGACATCGACGTGCACCTGGAGGTGGCCAACCGCGACAGCATCGTGCGCAGGCTGGAGCAGTCGCTGGACGACCTCGTCATCATGACCACGCCACCCGAGCACGTGGCGCTGGAGGCTGAGCCCCTGCTCGACAACCCGCTCGTGCTGCTGGCCGCGGCCCAGCACCCGCTGGTCGGCCGCAAGCGCCTGGCCCTGAAGGCCGTGGCGGGCGAGCGCTTCATCTTGCGCGAGCCTGGTTCGGGCACGCGCATCAGTTGCGAGCGGCAGTTCCAGCAATGGGGCTTCAGCCCGCGCGTGCAGATGTCCCTGGGCAGCAACGAGGCCATCAAGCAGGCGGTGGCGGGGGGCTATGGCCTGGCGGTGCTGTCACGCCACGCCCTGGACCGCGACCCCGCGCACGAGGGCCTGGCGGTGCTGGACGTCAAGGGCTTTCCCATCGCCTCGCGCTGGTACCTGGTGCGTCGCCGCGAGCGTCAGCCCACACCAGTGGCGGCGGCTTTCCTCGACTTCCTGCGCGAATCCTTGGCGGGCCAGAACGCCCGCCCGAGGGCGCAGCTCAAACCCGCACCACGGTGACCGAGCACTCGGCCTCGGCCACCACCTGCGCGCTGACGCTGCCCAGGTAGCGGCGCAGCGTGGAGTTGCCGCGCGCGCCCATCACGATGTGGTCCACCTGGTTCTTGGTGGCGAACTCGACGATGGCACTGGCCGTGTCGGGCGCCTCCAGCACATGGAAGGTGAGGCGGTGCTCGTCCATCTGCAATTGCTGCTGCAGGGGCCGCGCCCAGTGCTTGATGGCCACCAGTTGCTGCACGTGCAGGCTGTTGCCCTGGTCGTCCACCAGCGTGTCCATGCCGATGCGGGCCGTCTTCATGACGCTGACGCAGGCCAGGCGGGCGCCGGGCTCCATCTGCATGATGCGGCGCACCGTGCCCAACAATTTCTTGTCGAGCGCCGGCGTGCTGTTCTTGATGCCGACGGCCACCATGATGATGGGGCTGCGCTCGACATGCTGGTTGGCGCCGTCTTCGCTCTTGGGCTCGGCACCCATGGCCTTGAACCAGCGCTTGACGGTGCTCAGCGTGCTGCCCGTGGCCATGCGCTCGGCGCGCGTGGTCAGGGGGATCTGTTCGGGGTGCTGCAGGTCCAGGGCCAGCTGGGCGCCGGTCTGGTAGCGCAACTCGGGCTGCACTTCCAGGCAGCGCAGGATGACCTCCTGCAGCCACAGCGGCGTCTCCGAGCGGTGGGCGCGCGGCGGCACCGGGTCGGTGTAGAGCCGCTTGCGCAGGCCTGAGACGCTGCTCGGGTTGCCAAAGGGGCGCTCGCCCGTGGTCAGGTGGTAGAGCATGACGCCGAGCGCGAACAGGTCGCTGCGCGGGTCCTTGCGCACGAACTGGACCTGCTCCGGCGAGATGTACGGCCCCGTGCCCATGGGCAGCGAGAACTCTTCTTCCAGCAGGTCGGGCAGCTGGTCGTGGCGCGACAGGCCGAAGTCCACCAGCACGGCCTCGCCGGTGGGGCGGAACATGATGTTGCTGGGCTTGACGTCCAGGTGCACGAGGTGCTGCTTGTGCAGGTCGTGCAGGGCCAGGGCCACGCGCTGGCCGATGTCGGCGACTTCCTCGAAGGGCAGGGGCGCCTGATCGAGGCGCGGCCTCAGCGAGTCACCGCCGATGCGCTCCATCACGATGTAGGGCTGGCGCGTGAAATCGCCTTTGGCCACCACGCGCGGCACGTGCGTGCCCTTGAGCGAGGGCATCACCATCTGCTCGACCTCGAAGCCGACGATGGAGGCAGGGTCTTCGCCGCCCTTGATGCGCGGGATCTTCATGATCAGGGGCAGTGGCTGGCCCCGGGCGTCCAGGGTGCGCGGGCAGGGCTGCCCTTGGGCGTCCACCTCGGTCACGTCCCACACGGTGGCCATGCCGCCTTGGTGCAGCCGCTCTTTGAGCACGAAACCGTCGATGCGGTCGCCGGGCTGCAGCTTGGCGGGGTGGGTCATCATGGTGCGGGCCCGGGTGCGTCAGCTGCCATCGATCAGGCGTTGCGCGAGCGAGGCGGGCAGGCCGGCTTCCAGCACACGGCGCGCGGCGGCTTCGTGGTCGTAGGGCACGCGGTGGAAGGTCAGCTCCGCCTTGCTCACATCGAAGACGGCGTAGCAGGCGGCGGGGTTGCCATCGCGGGGCTGACCGACCGAGCCGGGGATGGTCAGCCAGCGGCGCATGGGCGAGAGCTGGATGGGCGTGCCATCGACAGGGTGGAATTCGCCCGACTTGCCGGTGGACGAGAGGTGGTAGAGGCAGGGCTCGTGCATGTGACCGCAGAACACGAAGGGTTGATGGCTGGCGAAGAGGCTGCGCGTGGCTTCGAGCCGGCCGTGCAGGTAGCCCCAGTGTGCCGGGTCGTGGACGTTGGCGTGGGCGAAGAGGCAGTCGTCCTTGACGATGGTCAAGGGCAGGGCTTCGACGAAGGCCACGTGAGCGGGTGTCAGCTGGGTGCGGGTCCAGGCCAGCGAGGCCTGCACGTGGCCGCCCATGTGGTGGCTGCCTTCGTGGCGGATGGCGTCGTCGTGGTTGCCCTTGACGACGCTGGCGCCCTCGGCGTGGCGGGCCATCACGAAGTCCATGACCCAGGCCGGGTCGGCGCCGTAGTCCACGAAGTCGCCCAGCAGGACGGTGTGCTCACAACCTTGTGCCTGGGCGTGGGCCCAGACGGCTTCAACGGCCTGCCGGTTGGCGTGCAGGTCGGACAGGATGGCGAATTTCATGGGATGGGTGCAACGGCGAACGGGCCAGTCTAGCCCGCGCGCCACCCCCCATCAAGCTGGGGCAGTCAGGACTTGACGCCGCCGGCTTCCCGCATCTCGCGGCGCAGTGCCACGGCGTCGGGCTGTCGCATGCCGCCGGTGGCTTCGATGCGGAAGACCTGCACGGTCTCCGACACCGTCTTGGCCCGGCTGGCCAGGCTCATCGAGGCCGCAGCGATCTCTTCCACGGCGGCCGCGTTCTGCTGCGTGATGCCATCGAGCTGAGAGACGGCCGCGTTGATCTGCGAGATGCCGCTGAGTTGCTCGGTCGCGCCGCCGCTGATCTGGTTGACCAGGGTGGTGACGTGGGCCACGGCCTGCACGGCCTCGTCCATGGTGAGCTGCGCGGTGCGGGTCAGCTCGCTGCCGGCGCGGACCTTCTCGGCCGAGTCGGTGATGAGTTGCTTGACCTCGCGGGCAGCGGTGGCGGTGCGACCGGCCAGGGCGCGAACCTCGGAGGCCACCACCGCGAAGCCACGCCCCTGCTCGCCGGCACGGGCCGCTTCGACCGCGGCGTTCAGCGCCAGGATGTTGGTCTGGAAGGCGATGCTGTCGATGACCTGGATGATTTCGCCGATGCGGTGGGACGACTCCTCGATGCCGCTCATCGTCTGCGTCACGCTGCTGACGACGGCGCTGCTGCGCTCGGTGATGGTCGTGGTCTGCTGGGCCAGGTCGGCGGCCTGGTGGGCGGTGTCGGCGCTGTGCCTGACCGTGCCGGTGATTTGCTCCATCGACGCGGCGGTCTGCTGCAGGCTGCTGGCCTGGGCTTCCGTGCGGCTGGAGAGGTCCTGGTTGCCCGCGGCGATTTCGCGGGTGGCCAACAGCATCTCGTCCACCTCGGTGCGCGCGTCTTTGACGATGGAGCGCAGGTTGACGTTGAGCTGGTTGAGCGAGCGCGTGAACTGCCCGATGAGGTCGTGCCGGTCCGACTGGATGGACTGCGTCAGATCGCCCGCGGCCATGCGGTTGGCAATGTCCATCAGGCCATGGATGGGGCCGAGGGTGATGTGGCGCAGGTGCAGGCTCACGCCCCAGGCCACGGCCACACCGACCAGCAGGTAGGCGATGAGCCAGGGCGAATGGAGGCCCGTGCCTTGCCCTGCGGCGAACAGGCCGGCGGCAAAGGCCGACAAGGTCGCCACCGCGGTGATCAGGGTCAGGCGGGCGCTCATGCCGGGGGTGAGGGCTTCCTTGATGCGGCCCGCCGTGTCGTTGCGCACCACACGGCCTCGGCGCAGCACGTGGACCAAGGTGCCTTGTTCTTTTTCCCGCGCCATGGTGCGGTAGAGCGCGTCGGTGGCGATCACGTCTTCGCGGCTGGGCTCGGTGCGCACCGACATGTAGCCCACGGGTTGGCCGTTCTCCATCAGCGGCGTGACGTTGGCTTGCACCCAGTAAAAGGTGCCGTCCTTGCGGCGGTTCTTCACCGGCGCCGTCCAGGGCTTGCCCGAAGCGATGGTCTCCCACATGTCGCGGAAGGCTTCTTCCGGCATGTCGGGGTGGCGGATCATGTTGTGCGGCTGCCCCAGCAACTCCTCGCGCTGGTAACCGCTCACCAAGATGAACGAGGGGTTGCAGTAAGTGATGCGGCCTTTGAGGTCGGTGGTCGAGACCAGGGTCTCGCCTTTCGGGAAGGCGAACTCATGGTCGGTGACCGGCAAATTCAGGCGCATGACGTCCCTTTCTCATCTGATCCAGACGCGACAGGTTGTTCAACGCCCACCTGCCAGGGCCGGAAACCCTTGTGAGGCTTCCTTCGCACTTCTTCGGTCATGTTGCCACCGGGTTGAGGCCCTTGGCGCCAAATAAGCCCATCCCAGGTGGTACTTATTGCTGCTTTGCAGCGAGCCCGGCCGTGCGCTTGATCTGTGTCAAATGTGAGCCTGTGGGGCGGCTTTGGTAACATGCGTCCACATCGCCCCAGGGAAACGCGCCCCATGTCCACCATGCGAACAGCAGAGCAAGAAGCCGTGCTGCGTTCCGTGCGCAAGCAAATCGATTTCTGGCAAATCCAGGCCGAAGAACTGGCCGGCATCCCCGAGCCCGTGCCCGTGGTGGCGCCCGTGCGCACGGCCCCTGTGCACCGCTACCGCCACCCCATCACCCAGGCCACCTGGGACGGTGAAGGTGGCCAGCCCGCCTGGCTGCGCGAGGCGCTCACGCGCGAGGGCTACACGGTCGAGGAACTCCGCCTCAAGGACGGCGAAACCAGCGGGGCCTGAGGCACAATCCCCCCGTGCCGGCTCCGTGGTGAAATGGATATCACGGACCCCTCCTAAGGGTCAAGTACAGGTTCGATTCCTGTCGGGGCCGCCACCTCTGATGTCAGGCCCTGGCCCCTGTGGCTTCAAGCCTTGAGCATGCCCTTGGCCTCGATGAAGGCAATCACCTCGCTCAGCCCGGCCTGCGTTTTCAGGTTGGTCATGACGAAGGGGCGCAGGCCCTGGGGCGTTTGCCGCATGCGCCGCGTGTCGGCTTCCATGATGTCCAGGTTGGCGCCGACGTAGGGCGCCAGGTCCGTCTTGTTGATGACGAAGAGGTCGCTCTTGGTGATGCCAGGGCCGCCCTTGCGCGGGATTTTTTCGCCCGCCGCCACATCGATCACGTAGATGGTCAGGTCGGACAACTCCGGGCTGAAGGTGGCCGCGAGGTTGTCGCCGCCCGACTCGATGAAGACGATGTCGGTATCGGGGAACTGGCCCAGCATGCGGTCCACGGCTTCCAGGTTGATGGAGGCGTCTTCGCGGATGGCGGTGTGCGGGCAGCCGCCGGTCTCCACGCCCATGATGCGTTCGGGCGCCAGCGCACCGGCCACGGTCAGCAGGCGCTGGTCTTCCTTGGTGTAGATGTCGTTGGTGACGACGACCAGGTCGTAGGTGTCGCGCAAGGTCTTGCACAGCACCTCGACGAGGGTGGTTTTGCCCGAGCCCACGGGGCCGCCGACGCCCACGCGCAGGGGCGGGAGGTGCTTGGTGCGGCCGGGGATGTTGTGCAGAGTGCTCATGATCGGAACAGGCGTGAGTACTGGGTTTCGTGCTGGGCGCTCAAGATGGCCAGCATGGGCGTGAAGGCCTGGCGCTGCGTGTCGGGCAGGGTCAGGGCGTGGTCGATGGCGTCGGGGATGACGTCGATGAGGCTTTGCAGGATGCGCTGGCCGGCGCTTTGGCCCAGCGGCACGGACTTGATGGCGGCCTGCACCATGTTCTCGGCCCAGCCGAAGGTGAAGCTCAGCAAGGCCTCGCGCAAGGCCGGTTCGCCATCGGCGGTGGCCATGGGTGTGGGCAAGGACTGCGCCACCGCGAGTGCGAAAGCGATGGGCCAGGTGGGCGCGGGGGGCAAGGCTGCGCATTGCGGCAAGCGGTCATCGCCGACATCGGTGCGCGCCAGGCCGCCGCGGTTGCGCAGCCACTCCACCAGGGAGCGTCCCATTTGCTCGGTCTGCAAGCGCAGCTCGCTGGTTTCGCGGGTGTGGCCCACCCAGTCGTTGAGTTCGCGCACACGGGCCAGGTCATGGCGCTGCCAGGCCGGCACGGCGCGGGCCACCACGGCCAGGTCGGCGCGCGCCACGGACAGCATCAGCTGGTCGCGCAGCCAGGCGGCGGCCTGGGCTTCGGTGGTGACGCGGCCACAGTCCA
The DNA here is from genome assembly GCF_004362855.1 of Aquabacterium commune. Classification (GTDB taxonomy): domain Bacteria; phylum Pseudomonadota; class Gammaproteobacteria; order Burkholderiales; family Burkholderiaceae_C; genus Aquabacterium; species Aquabacterium commune. The sequence continues at coordinate 520,737 of NZ_SNXW01000003.1, read as the reverse complement.
CGGCCGCCTCCAGCCCTTCGGAGTAGCTGAAGCCGCCCACGGGCAGGGCGGGCGAGGCCAGCCACATCAGCTGCAGCCGCGCGGCGGGTGTCAGGGGCGTGGGGCGGGGGGTGACGCGGGGCATGGGGGCGGTGGGCGCGCAGGGGCTCAGTGCTTGTGGCTGTGTCCGTCACCATGGTCGTGGCCGCAGCCCGGGCCATGGACGTGTGGTGCGGCCTCGCTTTTGATGGCGATGCCGATGGGCTTGCCGCGGGACACCGGCGCGGTGGCAGGGTCGTGGGCGTGGTCATGCGCATGGCCGTGCCCGTGCCCGCCTGCCGCATACGCCCCACCCTCCGGCTCGAAGGCTTCGGTGGCTTCGCGCACGGTGAGGTGCATGGCGCGCAGCATGTCGGCCAGCACGTGGTCGGGTTCGATTTGCAGGCGGTCGGGGCGCAGTTCGATCTGCACGTGGCGGTTGCCCAGGTGGTAGGCCGCGCGCACGAGGTCAAACGGCGAGCCGTGCTCGGCGCAAGGCGTGATCACCAGCACCGGCTGCGGTGCGGCCAGCACGCGGACCATGTCGCCGGCTTCGGTCACCAGCACGTCGCCGCCACGCACCACCGTGCCGCGGGGCAAGAAGACGCCGAGGTGGCGGCCCTGGCTGTCGGTGGCGTCGAAACGGCTTTTCTGGCGCACGTCCCAGTCGAGTTCGATGGTGGTGGCGCGCTTGAGCAGCACGGGGGCCAGGCCCTGGCCTTGGGGGAGGATTTTGTGGACGGTCAGCATGTGATCGATGTTATGCAATATCTGTGCGCAGGTGGCCGGTCTTGACGAAGAGCGTGCAGCCTGCGGTGCTGAAGGGCCGGTGCTCGCTGAGGTGCGGGCTGAGAAGTGGGTTTGCGGCGCCCAGCGCACCAGGGCCGCATGCGCGGTGCCGTGCGAGGACAGTGGCAAGACCGTGAGCCCCTCGACCAGGCCGGGCCGCCAGAGGGCGGTGCGGGTGTCAAGGACGACCCGCTCGGTGTCGGTCGGTGCCAGGTGGCGCAGCTTGACGAACAACAGGCAGCCGCTGTCCGAGCGCGGCGCGTGGCTGGAGCCCGGTGGGTTCTGGAGGTAGGTGCCGGGGCCGTACACGCCGTGCTCGTCTTGCAAGTGGCCTTCCAGCACCAGGATCTCTTCGCCGAGGTCGTGGTGGTGGCTGGCGAAACTGGCGCCCGGCGCATACGCGACCAGCGACGTCGCGCGGGCCACTTCACCGCCGTCGCGGGCCAGCAGCTTGCGGCGCACGCCGGGCTGGGGCGAGTCCACCCAGGGCATGTCGGCGGTGGACAGCACCACGCGCAAGGAGGTGTCAGCGTTCAATTGCATGGCGTCAGACGAGTTGTTGGGTGGGCGCATGGCGCTGGCGCAGCAGCCGTGCGAACAGCAGTGCCAGCGCGGGGGTGAGCACGGCCGACACCACGAAGGGGCTCAAGGGCCCCAGCCTGGCGATGGCCAGGGCCGCCAGCGACACGCCCACCGACTGCCCCAGGAAGAAGCTCGATGCGAACAGCGACACCGCGGTGCCGCGCACGCTGGGCGCCATCTGGGTCGCGTTGGTCTGCAAGGTGTTGTGCAAGGCGTAGTAGCCCACGCCACTGAGGTAGCAGGCCGGCAAGGTCCAGCCCCAGGTGGGCGCCCACATCAGCGTCAACCACGCCAGGCACAAGGCGCCGCCGCCCAGTTGGGCCAGGCCGACTTCGCCCAGGCGTTGCACGAAGTGCCGCGCGAACAGCACGTAAGACAAACCGCCCACGCCGAAGCAGGCCATCAGGCCCCCGGCGGCCGACAGCGTCAGGCCGAAGCGGTCGTGCACGTGGCTGGGCACGAAGGCCAGGGCTCCGAAGACCAAGGCCCCTTCCGTGAAGACCACCGCGAGGATGGTGCGCGCCCAGGGCGTCTGCCACACGGTTCGGATCTGCCCAAGCATGTCCGTGGGGGGCGCGTCGGGGCCAGCGGCCGCGGTGATCGGCGTCACGGTGTGGCCGCTCCCGGCCAGGCGGCGAGACTGCACCAGCACGCCCACGCCCACCGCGAGGTAGAGCAGCGCCATCGCGCCAAAGGCCCAGCGCCAGCCCAGGGTGTCCGCGAAGATGCCGCCGATGAACTGCCCGCCGACCACGCCAAGCACCTGCCCGATGAGGAAGCGCGCCAGGGTGGATTGCCGCTGCTCGTAGGGCACGGTGTCGCCAATCCAGGCCATGGCCAAGGGAATGATGCCCGCGGCGGTGACCCCGGTGAGCATGCGCGCAGCGATCAGGCCATCCAGGGAGCTGGCCATGGCGGCCAACAGAGACCCCGGCACGCAGGCGAGTGTGCACAGCGCGATCAGGCGGTACTTGCCCAGGCGGTCGCCCAAGGGGCCGAAGATGACCTGCAGGCAGCCGTAGGCCACGGCATAGCCCGACACCGCCCAGGCGACTTCTGCCGCCGAGCCGCCAAAGTGCCGCGCCAGGTCCGGCAGCATGGGGTCGCACAAGCGGGTGGCTGCCGCGCTGGCGAACGCGGCCATGGACAGCCAGGTGATGGCGCGCAGGTGGCTCGCGCTGATCGGGGCGGTGCTGGGGGGTGTCGTGTTCAACGGCGGGCCTGTCGGGGCGCGCCACGGCTGGCAGCGAACGGCTTGGCTGCATCCCTCGCGACGGCGAAGCCGCCATCGTAGCGGCCTGGGCGCGGGGCCGTGGCGCCCGCGCTCAATGTCCTGGGCGGCCGTGGGCTCAGGACGCCCAGGCCACTCAGAACAGGAAGTAGCGCTGCGCCATGGGCAGCTCGTTGGCGGGCTCGCAGGTCAGCAGCAGGCCGTCTGCGCGCACCTGGTAGGTTTGCGCGTCGATCTCCATCTTCGGCAGGTAGGCGTTGTGCACCATGTCGGCCTTTTTCACGGTGCGGCAACCCTTCACGCCGGTCACCGTCTTCTTCAGGCCGTAGGCGGCAGGCAGGCCCGCGGCGATGCCGGCCTGGCTCATGAAGGTCAGCGAGGTGCGCGACAAGGCCCCGCCAAAACTGCCGAACATCGGGCGGTAGTGCACTGGCTGGGGCGTCGGGATGGAGGCGTTGGGGTCGCCCATGGCCGCGGCGGCGATGAAGCCGCCCTTGAGGATGAGGCTGGGCTTGACGCCAAAGAAGGCCGGGCGCCACAGCACCAGGTCGGCCCACTTGCCCACCGCGATGCTGCCGACCTCGTGCGCCACGCCGTGGGCCAGCGCCGGGTTGACCGTGTACTTGGCGATGTAGCGCTTGACGCGGGCGTTGTCGTGGCGGTTCGTGTCCCCGCTCGGGCCAGGCAGGCCGCCGCGCTGCACCTTCATCTTGTGGGCCGTCTGCCAGGTGCGCATGATGACCTCGCCCACGCGGCCCATGGCCTGCGAGTCAGACGAGAACATGCTGATGGCGCCCAGGTCGTGGAGGATGTCCTCGGCGGCGATGGTCTCGCGGCGGATGCGGCTCTCGGCAAACGCCAGGTCTTCCGCGATGGCGGCATCGAGGTGGTGGCACACCATGAGCATGTCGAGGTGCTCGTCGATGGTGTTGACTGTGAAGGGCCGCGTCGGGTTGGTCGAGGACGGCAGCACATTGGGCTCGCCCACCACCTTCATGATGTCCGGTGCGTGGCCACCGCCCGCGCCTTCGGTGTGGAAGCTGTGGATGGTGCGGCCCTTGAACGCCGCCACCGTGTCTTCCACGAAGCCCGATTCGTTGAGCGTGTCGGTGTGGATGGCCACCTGCACGTCGGTCTCTTCGGCCACGCTCAAGCAGGTGTCGATGGCCGCGGGCGTGGTGCCCCAGTCCTCGTGCAGCTTCATGCCGATCACACCGGCCTCGACCTGTTGGCGCAGCGCCTCGGGCCGGGACGCATTGCCCTTGCCCAGCAAACCGATGTTCATGGGGAAGGCCTCGGCGGCCTTGAGCATCAGCGCGATGTTGTCGGGGCCGGGGGTGCAGGTGGTGGCGAACGTGCCGGTGGCCGGGCCGGTGCCGCCGCCGATCATGGTCGTCACACCGCTCATGAGCGCCTCTTCGATCTGCTGCGGGCAGATGAAGTGGATGTGCGTGTCGATGCCGCCGGCCGTGACGATCATGCCTTCGGCCGCGATGATTTCCGTGCCCGGGCCGATGACGATGTCCACGCCGGGTTGCACGTCGGGGTTGCCCGCTTTGCCGATGGCCACGATGCGGCTGGCCTTGATGCCGATGTCGGCCTTGACGATGCCCCAGTGGTCGAGGATGAGGGCGTTGGTCAGCACGCAGTCGCAAGCGTCACCGGGGCCGGGGCCGTTGGGGCGTTGGCCCTGGCCCATGCCGTCGCGGATGGTCTTGCCGCCGCCGAATTTCACTTCTTCGCCGTACCCGCCGGCGCGCAAGGTCAGGTCGTCTTCGACCTCGATGACCAGCTGCGTGTCGGCCAGGCGCAGGCGGTCGCCGGTGGTGGGGCCGAACATCTCGGCATAGGCGCGTCGGGGGATGCTGGCCATCTTGGGAATGTCTTTCAGAGTGCGCCCTGGACCAGGCCACGGAAGCCGCAGACCACGCGGTCGCCGGCGAAATCGACGAGCTCGACGGTGCGTTGCTGGCCGGGCTCGAAGCGCACCGCGGTGCCCGAGGCGATGTTCAGGCGCATGCCGCGCGCGGCGTCGCGGTCAAAGCGCAGGCCAGCGTTGGTTTCGGCGAAGTGGTAGTGGGAGCCGACCTGGATGGGCCGATCGCCCGCGTTCTCGACCACCACGGTGAGCGTGCGCCGCCCCGGGTTGAGGACGATGTCGGGCCCGTCGGTGAACAGCTCGCCGGGCAACATCACTTGCGCCCTTGGAGCCAGACGACCGCGGCCACAGCGATGGCGCCGACAAAGCCGAGCACGTCGGTGCCGTGCCAGTGCGAGGTGCCCGACAGGCTGTGGCCTTCGTGGGCCCATGCGGGCCAGGCGAGCAGGCTGTACAACAACAGGGCGGACAGGGCAAGGGTGCGGTGCTTCATGGTGGTGCGTGGTGGGTTGTCCATGCCATTCATGCAATGGGTTGGTGCACGGTCACCAATTTGGTGCCATCGGGGAAGGTGGCTTCGACTTGGATGTCCGGGATCATCTCGGCGATGCCCTCCATGACGTCGGCGCGGCCCAGCACCGTCTTGCCTTCGCTCATCAGCGCGGCCACGGTCTTGCCGTCGCGGGCGCCTTCCATGATGGCGGCGGTGATCAGCGCCACGGCTTCCGGGTGGTTCAGCTTGAGACCGCGTGCCTTGCGGCGCTCGGCGAGCAGGGCCGCCGTGAAGATCAGCAGCTTGTCTTTTTCGCGGGGGGTGAGGTCCATGGTCGGTGCAAAAGGGTGACGTCATCCCCCATGCAAAAGCCAGACCAGCCCTCAGGCCCGCAAGTCCTCAGACCTTGTCCGGCACGTCGAAAGGCTGAGGGTCGTGGCCCTGGGCGCGCAGCCAGTCGCGCAAGGCCAGGCCTGTGGCCACCGGCCAGTAGCGCGCCCGTGCCGGGTCGATGCGCTTGTGCTCGGCCAGTTCCTCGCCCAGGGTGATCACGCCGGTGGCGGGCACGTGGAATGCCAGGATGAGCTGGTTCTGCCGCTCGAAGCGGTAGTGGCCGATGAAGTGCACGCCGGTGGCGTCGAGGTCGAGCTCCTCCTTGACCTCGCGGGCCACGGCTTCTTCGGGGCTGGGGTCGGCTTTTTCCAGGAAGCCTGTGATGAGGGCGAAGAAGGGCGCCGTCCAAGCCTTGTTGCGCGCCAGGATGAGCGCGCCTTCGTGCTCCACCACCGCCGCCACCACCGGCACCGGGTTGTCCCAGTGGACGAAGCCACAGGCCGCGTCGGGACAGCTGTGGCGCAGCACGTCCAGCGAGCCCGTGTGGGCGCGGGGTGTGAGCGGGCTGGCGCAGTGCGGGCAGAAGGCGTAGTGCGATGGCATGCGGGGCTCCGTGGCTGAGGCTGAGGTTGGGCTCGGTGCATTCTGACGGCAGGCACCTCATGCGCATGGTTCTTGCACGCACACCGATAATGCGGCACCTCCTGAAGGACCGCTGCGATGGGCAAGAACATGAACCGATCCACCTCTGATTTCATCGTGCGGGCGCGCGAACTCGAGCTGCAAGCCATGCAGCACCTCGCGGCGCGCGCCGCCCTGGTCGAGGTCATCGGCAAGCTGGTCCACGCGCTGCAGTGGGAGCGCGGCGCCAGCAGCATCTACCTGGCCTCGGGCGGGCGCAGTTTCGATGCCGAGCGCACCGAGGTCGTGGCCTTGGCCGAGCCGTTGGCGCAGGCGCTGCGCACCGCCTTCGCCGCGCAGCTCGATGCCGGCAGTGCCGCCAGCGCCCAGATGGTGTCCACCATGGGCTGGGTGCTGCTGGACCTCGACAGCCTGGGCCCCTTGCGCGCCGCCATCGCGCAGAAGGCACCGAGCGTGGGCGATGCCATGGGCGGGTTCAGCCGCGTCATCGCCGGCCTCATCGAACTGGTCTTCCAACTGGCCGACGGCGCGACCGACCCGGCCATCTCGCGCCTGCTCGTCACCCTGGTGCACCTGCTGCAGGTCAAGGAAGCGGCGGGCCAGGAGCGCGCGGTGGGGGCCTCCCTGCTGGCCTGCGGCGTGTGCAGCGAGCTGGCGCAGCAGCGCTTCATCCACCTCATCAACGCGCAGGAGCGCGCCGGCGACGTGCTGCTGGACTTCATCGACGCCGACCTGCGCCCGCACTGGGACGACGCCCAGAACAGCCCGAACACCGCCCAGCTGGAGCGCCTGCGCCGCGGCCTGTGCATGGCCAAGGTCGATCAGGTGCTGGACGCCGCGCAAAGCACGGTGTGGTTCGACGTGAGCAGCAAGCGCCTGGCCGACCTCGGTGTGCTGGAAGCCGCCCTGACAGCGCGCCTGCAGGCGAATTGCCAGGCGGCCATCGCTGCAGCCCGGCAAGACCTGGCCGACTCCACTGGCCTGGTGCAGCGCCTGCGCCAGAACCCCTCGCCCCACGCGCAGGCGGCAGACCGCTATTTCAGCGAAGAAGGGCAGCCTGCCTCGGTGCCCGTGCTGGCGACCAAGGGCGATGCCGCACCCGCTGCCGATGCGGGTCAGGCGGTGGCGGCCTCCTCGCGCATCGCCTCCCTGCAGGACCTGCTGCAGCAGCAGACCGACAAGCTCGCCCAGACCGAACAGGAGCTGCGCAAGGCCAAGCAGACCATCCACGACCGCAAGGTCATCGAGCGCGCCAAGGGGGCCTTGATGAGCCGCCTGGGCATGACCGAAGACGCCGCCTACCGCGCCTTGCAAAAGGCCGCGATGGACCACAACAAGCGCCTGCTCGATGTGGCCGAAGCGACCCTCGCGCTCACCGACATCGCCCTGGCGAACACGCAGGCAAGCCCCAGCAACCTCACCCAGCCGGCCTCCGGCACACCATGAGCTTCGACCTCGACATCGGCTTCACCAGCGAGCGCGGACCGCGCACCGGCAACGAAGATTTCGCCCTGGTGCGCCAGCCTGGGCCCGGCGATGCGGCCTGGGGCGTCATCGCGGCGCTGGCCGATGGGGTCTCCACCGGCGGCCTGGGCCTGGAGGCCGCGCAAAGCACGGTGATGAGCCTGGTCGAGGACTGGTACGCCACGCCCGCCACCTGGGACCCGACCGTGGCCCTGGACCGCGTGATCCAGGCGCACAACGGCTGGCTGGTGGACCACAACCGCCGCCGCCTGGCCCTGGAAGGCCGCATGGCCCCCACGGGCACCTGCACCCTGACGGCCGTGGTGCTGCGCGCCCATGGCTTCACCCTGGCCCATGTGGGCGACAGCCGCGCCTACCTGATCCGCGATGGCGAGTGCACCCAGCTCACCCAGGACCACGTGATGGGGCGCACCGAGTTCCAGAACGGCCTGACCCGCGCCGTGGGCCTGGACGACGCCCTGCGCGTGGATTACCTCGATGGTGACCTGCGCATCGGCGACACCCTCGTGTTGACCAGCGATGGCGTGCACGGCTACATCAAGTCGGCCACGCTGCACGCGCTGGCAAGCAGCGGTTCGGCCCAGGAGGCCAGCCGAGCCCTGGTGGACAAGGCCCTGGCCTCGGGCGGGCGCGACAACACGACGGCGGTGGTGCTGCGCGTCCAGGGCCTGGACGTGGCCAGCCTGGCCGACATGAGCCGCCGTGGCCACCAGTTGCCCGTGCCGCCCCGCCTGAAGGAAGGCGATGTCATCGACCAGTACCAGGTCGAGCAATCGGTGTTCAGCAACGGCGTGCACCGCGTCTATCGCGTGCGCAGCCTGGCGCATGGCACGGCGCATGCCCTCAAGACGCTGCACGAGTCCCGCGCCAGCGACGCGCAGGAGCGCGAGATGCTGGCCCACGAGGCCTGGCTGGCCGCGCGCGTCTCCGAGCGCAACGCCGAGGGCTTCTTGCACGTCACCGAGCCGGTCAACCCCACCGCTTTCTACACCTTGTCTGATTGGCTGGAGGGCGAGTCCCTGGCCAGCATGCTCGACCGCCAAGCCAGCTTCCCCGTGCCCGAGGTGGTGGCCGCCGCGAGCAGCCTGGCGCGCACGCTGGGGCGCCTGCACCAGCACGGCGTCGTGCACCGCGACATCAAGCCCGACAACCTGCACCGCGGCGCCGATGGGCAGTGGCGCATCCTGGACCTGGGCGTGGCGTTGTCGGGCAAGGAGCCCGAATCGCTGCGCGTGCTGCACGCTGGCACGCCGAGCTACATGAACCCGGAGCAGTGGTCGGACGACCCGGCGCTGGCCCAGGCCACGCCGCAGTCCGACCTGTTCGCGCTCGGCGTGACGCTGTACGTGTGGCTGACCGGGCGTCTGCCGTATGGCGAGATCGAGCCCTACCAGCTCAGCCGCTACCGGCGCGACCCCGTGCCGCCCTCGCGCCTGCGCCCCGACGTGCCCATCTGGCTGGACCACATCGTGCTCAAGGCCGTGGCCCGCGAGGCCAAGGCCCGCTTCGAGACGGCCGAAGAGCTCCGCCTGGCCCTGGAGCGCGGCGCCTCGCGCCCGCTGACGCCCGCCCGGGCATCGTCGCTGCTGGAGCGCGACCCCGCCGCGGTCTGGAAGATCGCCTTCGGCGTGGCCATGCTGTTCAACCTGCTGCTGGTGTACTGGCTGGTGTTCCTGCCAAAGCGCTGATTCACGCCGCCAGCGCTGTGGCTGCCTGCGGACCGAAGGCCAGCGTGTCGCGCTGCGCCGCCACCGAGGCGCCACTGCGGATCAGCTCGAAGTAGGCGCTGCCATCGTGGATGTCGCCATACAGGCAGGCGCCCACCAAGGCCCCGTTTTTCAGCACCAGCTTTTTGTAGATGCCACGCACCGGGTCGCGCAGCACGATGGCCTCGGTGCCATCCGCGCCCATGAAGTCGCCAGCCGAGAACAGGTCGATGCCGGTCACCTTCAGCTTGGTGCTGACCTGGCTGCCCACGTAGCGGCCAATGCCGAAGTCGGCCAGGTGGTTGGCGCAGACCGCGGCCTGCTCGTACAGCGGCGCCACCAGGCCGTAGGCCATGCCGCGGTGGTTGGCGCACTCGCCCACGGCGTAGATGCGCGGGTCGGTCAGGGTCTGCAGGGTGTCGCTGACCAGCACGCCCCGGTTGCACTGCAGGCCGATGGCCGTGGCCAGGCGCACGTCGGGGCGCACGCCGGCAGCCATCACCACCAGGTCGGCCGGGATCTCGGTGCCGTCTTTGAGCTGCACGGCGCGCACGCGGCCTTCGGCGTCGGCCAGGCAGGCGGCGGTGTGGGCGCTCAAGGCGAAACGCAGGCCGCGTGCACCGAGCTCCGCCTGCAGCAGCCCGGCGGACTCGCGGTCGAGTTGCCGCTCCAGCAACCAGTCACCCAGGTGAACCACGGTCACGGCCATGCCGCGCAGGGCCAGGCCATTGGCCGCCTCCAGGCCCAGCAGCCCCCCGCCAATCACCACCGCGTGACGGTGCGTGCGCGCCGCCTCGATCATGGCGTTCGTGTCAGCGATGTCGCGGTAGGTGACCACGCCTTGCAGGTCATGGCCCGGCACCGGCAGCACGAAGGGCTGCGAGCCGGTGGCCAGCAGCAGCCGGTCGTACGGGGCCTGCGTGCCATCGGCCGCGGTGACGATGCGCTGGCGCCGGTTCACCGCCGTCACGGGCTTGCCCATGTGCAGGGTGATGCCGTGGGCCGCGTACCAATCCACCGGGTTGAGGACGATGTCGTCCACCGTTTGCTCACCGGCCAGCACCGGCGACAGCATGATGCGGTTGTAGTTGGGGTGGGGCTCCGCGCCAAAAACGGTGATGTCGTACAGATCGGGCGCGATCTTCAGCAGTTCCTCGACCGTGCGGATGCCCGCCATGCCGTTGCCGATGACGACCAGTTGCTTGCGGGGTGGGGTGGACATGGCGGGCTCTTTCTTCGGTGCATGCATGGGCGCACTCATTCGCACATTCAGCGGCGAGGTTTGCCGGCCTGGCGGAAGGTCGCGGCGCTGCTGCCCGGCGTGCCGGCAGTGCGGGCGCGGCCACCCTTCTCAGCCCAGGTGCGGGTCCAGCGGATCTGCATGACGCGCATCATCACCAGGGACAGCACCGCCGCGACGGCCATGCCGATGAAGCCCCACATGAAGGTGCCCGCATGGGTCTTGGAATAGCCCATCGCATTGGGCACCACGCCACCCGCCAGCGCACCCAGTTCGCCGATCATGGAGCCCGCCACGGCCGTGGCCAATGGCCAGCGCAGGGGCACCAGTTGGAACAAGGCGCCGTTGCCTGCGCCGAGTGCAGCAAAACACACCATCAACAGCAAGGTGGTCAGGGCCAGCGAGTCGCCCGACATGCCCACGGCCACCAGGCACACGGCCGCCACCGAGATCACGGCCGTCAGCGTGTTGACGCCGCCCCAGCGGTCCGAGATCCAGCCCCCGAGCACGCGCACCGCAGCGCCCATGAACGCGGCCAGCATCGTCAATTGGCCCGCTTGCACCTTGCTCACGTTGAACTGCTCGTAGTAGTAGCTGGGCAGGAAGGAAGTCAGGCCGATGAAGCCGCCGAACGTGATCGCGTAGATGCCGCTGAAGGCCCAGCCGTCTTTCTCGAACAGGCAGGCAATGTGTTCACGGAAGGTGCCGTGTTCGTCGCGGTCAGGAGGCTCCTGGCCGAACACCACCATCACGACCATCGGGATCAGGATGGCAATGGCAGCGAAACCATAGACCGTCTGCCAGCCGTAGGCTTGCGCCAGGGGCGGCGCCACCAGCACCGACACCGCCGTGCCGACGTTGCCCGCGCCCACCAGGCCCATGGCCAGGCCTTTGTAGCGCGGCGGGAAGGAGCCCGAACCCAGCGACAAGGCCACGCCGAAACTGGCCCCGGCGATGCCCAGCAACACGCCCATGGCCAGGAGGTTGTCGAAGCTGTCCACGAAGAAATAGCCGTACAGCATGGCGACCAGGATCAGGCCCATCTCCACCAGCGTGGCGTTCTTGCGTCCGACGTACTGAGCCAGGATGCCCAGCGGGAAGCGCATCAGTGCGCCCGCAAAAATGGGCACCGACAACATCAGCGCCTTCTCGGACTGGCTGAGCTTCAGGTCCTCGACGATGAAGGGCGCCATGCCGCCATTGAGCACCCAGATGCCGCATGAAAACATGAAGTACAGGAACGATGAGAACAAGGTCGGGGCGTGCCCTGAGCGCAGGAAGGTTTTGAAGTCAGACATGGGTGCCTCAGCGAGGGTTTGGTGAGTGGGGCTCAGAGGGCCTCGATGGCCATGGGGGTCTCGCGGATCAGTTTGCGCAGCGCCGGCACGCAGGAGCCGCAGTTGGTGCCGCATTTCAGCGCACCTTGCAGTTGGCCCAGGCGCTCGCCTTCCGTGCCGCTGCATTGGGGCAGGAAGGCCATGATTTGCGGCTCGCTCACGTTGAAGCAGGTGCAGACCTGCTTGCCACGCGAAACCACATCGCCAGGTGGCTGGGCGCTGGGTGACAGCAGCCGCGTGCCCAGCGCCTGCACAGGCTGGCGTTCCTGCAGCAGGGGGCGCACCCAGGCTTGCGACGCCACCTGGCCGACCATCAGGAAGGCTTGCAGGCGTTCGCCCTCGCCCTCGCCCTCGCCGGTGCCAGCCACCCGCATGGCGCGGTGCTGGTGCCGGGCGGCGTCGTCGTAGCGCAAGGTGTCGCTGGCCTGCACGCCGAACCAGCCTTCCAGTTGGGCGATGAGGGGGGCGATGCGTTCGGCCTCGGGCGCCTTCGCGCTGGCCATGCGCAGCAGCACGCCGACTTGGCGGTCTGCACTGCCGTCATCACCCGAACCCTCGTCACCAAAAGGCACACAGCTGAAGAAGGCAAAGTCGCGCGCCAGGGCGGCCACGGCCTCGCGCACCACCAGGGCCTTGCCGGCGGGCAGCCAGGCCATGGCCACCAGCTGCCAGGGCAGCGCCACCGGCTCGATGGCCACGGCGGCGTGCTTGAGCTCGGGCTGCTTGGAGGTGGGGCAGAAGGCCGGCTGGGTCAGGGCGTTGACGCCTTGCAGGCGCTCGCCACCGGCGTCGCGTCCGCTGAGGAATTCGCTGCCCCAGTGCATGGCGATGTGGACCTGGCCGGGCATCTGCGCACCCGATGTGAGCGCAGGGATCAGCACCTCGCCACGGCGCGAGCGCACGCGCACCAGGTCGCCGTCTGTCAGGCCCAGGCGCTGCATGTCGTCGGGGTGGACGTCCACCGCCGGTTCGCTGACGTGGCCGAACAGGCGGCCCAGCGTGCCGGTGCGGCTCATGCCGTGCCACTGGTCGCGCAGGCGGCCGGTGTTCAGGCTGAAGGGGTACTCGGCATCGGCGGCTTCCTTCGGGGGCACGAAGGCCACCGCGGCGAACTTGGCGCGGCCATCGGCCGTGGGGAAGCGGCCATCGGCGTAGAGGCGCTGTTGGCCATGACTGCCGCCGCCTTCGGGCAGCGGCCATTGCTGCGGGCCGGCGGTGTCCAGCAGGGCGTAGCTCAGGCCGGTGATGTCGAGGTCGCGGCCGCGGGTGCTCTCGCGGTGTTCCAGCCAGACCGATTCCGGCGCGGCATAGGGGAACAGCGTGCCCACGCCGGGGCGGTAAGCCGCCACGCGCTCGGGCAGCAGGGCTTCCAGGCGGCGACCCAGTTCGGTGAAGATGGCCCAGTCGTGGCGCGCTTCGCCTGCGGGTGGCACAGCGGGGCGCACGCGGCTGATGCGGCGTTCGCTGTTGGTGACAGTGCCGTCCTTCTCGCCCCAGGTGGTGGCGGGCAGCAGCAGGTCGGCGTAGTCGCAGGTGGCGGTCGTGGCGAAGGCCTCTTGCACCACCACGAACTCGGCGCGTTCCAGCGCGCGGCGCACGGTGGCCTGGTCGGGCATGGACTGCGCCGGGTTGGTGCACGCGATCCACAGCGCCTTGAGCTCACCGCGCGCGGCGGCCTCGAACATCTCCACGGCGGTCAGGCCGGGTTGCGCGGGCACCTCGGGCACGCCCCACAGGGCCGCCACTTCTTCGCGGTGCTGGGCATTGCCCAGGTCGCGGTGGGCGCTCAGCAGGTTGGCCATGCCGCCCACCTCGCGCCCGCCCATGGCATTGGGCTGGCCCGTCAGGGAGAACGGCCCGGCACCGGGCTTTCCGATCTGGCCGGTGGCCAGGTGCAGGTTGATGAGGGCGGCGTTCTTGTCGGTGCCGCGGCTGCTCTGGTTCAGGCCCTGGCAGTACAGCGACAGCGTCGGCGTGTGCCCGCCCATCCAGCGGGCGGCCTGCAGCAGGTCGGCCACAGGGATGCCGCAGGTCTCGGCCACGGCGGCGGGCGTGTGCGCGGCCACCACGGCCTGCAGGGCCTCGAAGCCCTGGGTGTGGCGGGCGATGTAGCCGTGGTCCACCAGGTTCTCGGCCAGCATGATGTGCAACAGGCCGTGGAACAGGGCCACGTCGCTGCCCGGGCGGATGGGCAGGTAGAGGTCGGCCATGTCGGCCGTTTCGGTGCGGCGCGGGTCGGCCACGATCAGCTTCTGGCTGGGGCGGGCGGCGCGCGCGTCTTCGATGCGGCGGAACAGGATGGGGTGGGCCCAGGCCGTGTTGGCACCGACGATGAAGAGCGTCTCGGCGTGGTCGAAATCTTCGTAGCAGGCGGGTGGGGCGTCGCTGCCCAGCGTGGCCTTGTAGCCGGCCACCGCGCTGCTCATGCACAGGCGCGAGTTGGTGTCCAGGTTGTTGGTGCCCACCAGCCCTTTGACCAGCTTGTTGAGCACGTAATAGTCTTCGGTGAGCAGCTGGCCCGAGCCGTAAAAGCCCACGGCCTGCGGCCCGTGCCGGCGGATGACGTCGGCGAAGCGCTCGGCCGCCATCGCCATGGCCGCGTCCCACGCGATGGGCTGTGCCTCGCCGCCCCGCTGCGCGCGGTGCAGGGGGCGCAGCAGCCGGGTTTGCTGCGTCACGCTGGCCGCGGCCGTCAGGTGCAGGGTGCTGCCCTTGGTGCACAGGCGGCCGAAGTTGGCCGGGTGCTCGGGGTCGCCCTGCACGCTGACGATCTGCCCGCCCACCGACCCGATGAGCACACCGCAGCCCGTGCCGCAGTACGGGCAGGTGGAACGGGTCTGCTGAGAGACCGGGTGGATGGGGATGCTCATGCCAGCGACACCCAGACCTGGCCCTCGCGCACCTCGACGGGGTGGGCCTGCACCGACCACTCGGGGTTCTCGATGCACGCGCCCGTGGCCAGCACGAAGTGGTGTTTGTAGAGCGGCGAGGCCACGACGACCTGTTCGCCCAGGTTGCCGATCAGCCCGCGCGACAGCACGCTGGCGCCGTTCTTGGGGTCGATGTTGTCGATGGCGAAGAAGCTGTCCGCGCCAGTCCCGGCTCCCACGCGGAAGACCGCCACATGGCGGCCCGCCACCCGGGCGCACACGCCGGTGTTGGGGAGGATGTCATTGGCAGGGCAGATGGGAGTCATGGTGCTCATGGCGTGTCTCGGTCGGTGAGGCTCAGGCGTGGGGTTCAGGCGTCGAGTGCACTGGTCGAAGCCAGGTCGCGCTCTTCGGCGAAGGCGGGCCGGATCTGGCCGCGCTCTTTCACGAACACCACGGTCTCATCGACCTGCTCGCTGTTGACGAAGCTGCGGAAGCGCTTGCGCACCTCGGGGTCCGTCACGGCCGTCTTCCACTCGCACTGGTAGGTATCGACAACGTGCTGCATCTGGGCTTCCAGCTCGGCGTTGAGCCCCAAGCTGTCGTTCAGGATCACGTCCTGCAGGTAGGCCAGGCCGCCTTCGAGGTTGTCGCGCCAGGTGCTGGTGCGCTGCAGGCGGTCGGCGGTGCGCACGTAGAACATCAGCACGCGGTCGATCAGGCGCACCAGCTCTTCCTGGCCCAGGTCGGAGGCGAACAGCTCGGCGTGGCGGGGCTTCATGCCGCCGTTGCCGCACACATAGAGGTTCCAGCCCTTCTCGGTGGCGATGATGCCGATGTCCTTGCCCTGGGCTTCGGCGCATTCGCGGGTGCAGCCTGACACACCGAACTTGATCTTGTGCGGCGCGCGCAGGCCCTTGTAGCGGTTCTCCAGCGCGATGGCCAGGCCCACGCTGTCGCCCACGCCATAGCGGCACCAGGTCGAGCCCACGCAGGACTTCACCGTGCGCAGGGACTTGCCATAGGCATGGCCCGACTCGAAGCCCGCAGCGATCAGCTCTTCCCAGATGAAGGGCAACTGCTCCACGCGCGCACCGAACAGGTCCACGCGCTGGCCGCCCGTCACCTTGGTGTAGAGGCCGTACTTCTTGGCGACCTGGCCCACGGCGATCAGGCCATCGGGCGTGACCTCGCCACCGGCCATGCGCGGCACCACCGAGTAAGTGCCGTCTTTCTGGATGTTGCCCAGGTAGTAGTCGTTGCTGTCTTGCAGGCTGGCGAGGTCTTTCTTGAGCACGAACTCGTTCCACACCGAGGCCAGGATGCTGGCGGCGGTGGGCTTGCAGACGTCGCAACCCAGGCCCTTGCCGTGCTTGGCCAGCAGCTCGTCGAAGCTCTTGACCTGGCCCACGCGCACCAGGTGGTAGAGCTCCTGGCGCGAGTAGGCGAAGTGCTCGCACAGGTGGTTGTTGACGGCCATGCCGCGCTTGGCCATCTCGGCCTTCATCACCTGGGTCACCAGGGGCACGCAGCCGCCGCAGGTGGCGCCGGCCTTGGTGCAGGCCTTCATCTCACCGATGGTGCACACGCCGTTGCCCACCGCCGCACCGATCTGCCCCTTGCTCACGTTGTTGCACGAGCAGATCTGGGCGCTGTCGGGCAAGGCTTCCACGCCCAGGCCGGGCTTGGCCTTGCCATCGCTGCTGGGCAGGATCAGGAATTCGGGTTCCGCCGGCAAAGTGATGCCATTGAGCGCCATCTGCAGCAGCGTGCCGTACTCGTCGGCATTGCCCACCAGCACGGCGCCCAGCAGTTGCTTGCCATCGGCGCTGACCACGATCTTCTTGTAGATCTGCTTGACCTCATCGACATACTGGAAGCTGCGGCAGCCTGCCGTCTTGCCCTGGGCGTCGCCGATGCTGGCCACATCCACGCCCATCAGCTTGAGCTTGGTGCTCATGTCGGCGCCGGCGAACGTGGCCTGCGTGTCGCCAGCGATGTGTTTGGCCGCCACGCGGGCCATGTCGTAGCCAGGGGCCACCAGGCCGAAGGTCTGGTCGTTCCAGGCCGCGCATTCGCCGATCGCATAGACCTTGTGGTCGCTGGTGCGGCAATGGCTGTCGATGGCGATGCCACCGCGCGCGCCCACGGCCAACAGGCTCTGGCGGGCCAGTTCGTCGCGCGGGCGGATGCCGGCGGAGAACACGATCATGTCGGTTTCCAGGTGGCTGCCATCGGCGAACACCATGCGGTGGCGGGCCTCGCGGCCATCGACGATCTCGACCGTGTTGCGCCCGGTGTGCACGTGCAGGCCCATCGCCTCGATCTTGCTGCGCAGCACGCGACCGCCGCCTTCGTCCACCTGCACGGCCATCAGGCGCGGGGCGAACTCGACCACGTGGGTGTCCAGGCCCATGTCGCGCAAGGCCTTGGCACATTCCAGGCCCAGCAGGCCACCGCCGACCACGACGCCGCTCTTGGCGCGCGCGCCGCACTCGGTCATGGCCTCCAGGTCTTCGATGGTGCGATAGACGAAGCAGTCTTTGCGGTCGCGGCCGGGCACGGGCGGCACGAAGGGGTTGGAGCCGGTGGCCAGCACCAGCTTGTCATAGGTGAAGGCCTCGCCGTCAACGGTGGTGACGGTGTTGGTGCGGCGCTCGATGTGCGCGGCGCGGGCGGCCAGGCGCAGGCTGAAGCCGGTGCGCTCGAAGAAGCCGGGCTCGACCACGGAGAGGTCCTCGGCCGATTTGCCGGAGAAGAATTCAGAGAGGTGAACGCGGTCGTAAGCGGGGCGGGGCTCTTCGCACAGGACCGTGACCTCGGCGCCTTGCAGGCTGCCGGGCGCCAGTTCGGCGAGGCTTTCCAGAAACTTGTGGCCCACCATACCGTGGCCGATGACGACGATTTTCATGTTCACTCCTATCTCGCGTGGCGGGCTGCAGGAGGTGCAGCGGCCAGCGCAAACCAACGAATCCAATGCGGTGCGGATCGCATGCCGTGCAGGCGGCATGCCCAGTCCACCTTCGTTAGCGGAGCGATGCAGACATCTGTGTGAGCTTCTTTGCTTCTTCCCTGGAACAGCAGGTTCTGTGCCAAGCCGATCTGGCCCGTGGGCGGCTGGTTTGACCGGGGATGCGGCCCAGGCACCGCGGCGTACGCCCTGATGGGGTGCGTGTTTGCACCGTTCTGGTGCAATCGCGGAGATTGGCGCTCGGCGCGTCGAGCTTGGCGCTGCGCGTGTCGAGCTTGGAGCTCGGTGCGCCGAGCTCGGAGCTCCGCGCACCGAGACATTTGCTCGGCACGCCGAGCTCTGAGCTTCGCGCACGGCGTTCAGAGCTCCGCACGCCGAGCTCCGGGCTCGGCCGCCGGAGTGGGTGGGCTCCGTGCGCCGAGTTCAGAGCTCCGTGCGCCGAGCTTTGAGCTCCGCGCCCCGAGCTCAAAGCTCGGCGTGCAAGGCTTTTGGCTTTGCGCGCAAGGCTTTTCGCCTTGTGCGCAAGGTTCGGAGCTTCGCGTGCCGAGGCTCCGCCTCCGCCTCAGCCCAGCGGAAAGCCCTTGACCAGCGCCCGCTGCAAGCGGGTGGACGTGGCCGCCAGCGTGGCCTGGTGCACCGGGAGCAGCGCGGCCCAACGGGCCTCGAAGTCGGCGCCGCATTGCGCGAGCATGGTGCGCGTGGCCGCGCTCATGACCTCGTTGCCGCCTTCGTCCGACTCCACCGAGGCGAGTGCGCCGTCGAAGGCGCGGCTCAGGCGCTGGCGGATCTCGCGGCTGCGCGCCGTGTCGGCCTGCACATTGGCCACCAGCACGCCGTCCTCGCTCAGGGCGGCGCGGCAGTCTTCGTAAAAGCGGCGGCTGCTCAGGGCCGGGGGCAGGCCCGCGCCATCGAAGCCGTCCACCAGGATCACGTCGAAGCGGGGGGGCGGTGCGGCTTGAGCAAGCGCCCGCACGTGCGCCCGGATGAAAAGCGCCCCGTCGTCGCACACCGTGTGCAGCCGTTCGCTGTCCGGCGGGATGAGGAAATCGCCGCGCAGGTCGATCACCGCCTGGCTGATCTCCACCACCGTGAACGCGGCGTGGGGCAGGTGGCGGTGCAGGTACTTGAGCATGGAGCCCCCGCCCAGGCCGATCATCAGCACGCGGCGCGGCGCGGGGTGCAGCAGCAGGCAGCCCATCATGGCGCGGGTGTAGTCCAGCAGCAGCTCGTCGGGGGCGTCCAGGCGCATGCTGCTCTGGATGAGCGAGGAGGTGAAGCTCAGCGACAGCGTCTGGCTGTTGGTGTGCAGGCGGGGGGCGTCTTCCATTCAGGCTTCACCTTGGGGTGTCATGGTCTCAGCCCAGGCTGCGCCCGGGTTTGGCGAAGGCCGCGCGGGCCCGGGCCGCCTGCGCGCGCACCACGCAGCCCTCGGCGTGGTCGTTGACCAGGCCCATCGCCTGCATGAAGGCGAACACCGTGGTCGGGCCGACGAACTTCCAGCCCATCTTCTTGAGCGCTTTCGACAAGGCCACCGAGGTGTCCGAGGTCGAGGCGGTTTGCGGCGTGCCGAGTGTGGCCGGGTCCGGTTCGTGCCGCCAGAAGAAGGCGGCCAGCGAGCCTTCTTGCGCGATCAGCGCCTGGGCGCAGCGCGCGTTGTGGATGGCCGCCTCGATCTTGCCGCGGTGGCGCACGATGCCGGCGTCCTGCAGCAGGCGCTCGACGTCGTCGGCGGTGAAGCGCGCCACCCGCTCGATGTCGAAGCCGCGGAAAGCCGCGCGGAAGTTTTCGCGCTTGGCCAGGATGGTCCGCCAGCTCAAGCCCGACTGGAAGCCCTCCAAGCAGAGCTTTTCGAACAGGCGGCGGTCGTCGGCCACGGGGAAGCCCCATTCGGTGTCGTGGTAGGGCAGGAACTCGGGCGCCGATGCGCACCAGCGGCAGCGGGGCTGCCCATCGGGGCCGGGGAGGGTGGTGGTGCTCATGGCCTGCATTGTCGCCGTGCCGGCGGCGCTGCAAGACACCTGCACAGCAGTTAGACTGCCGGCTCTTTCCCGACACCTGCCCCGTCGCCTGCGTCACCCCTACCTCCTGAAGGACCTGCCATGCCCGTCACCACCACCTCCTCCGGCCTGCAATTCGAAGACACCGTGGAAGGCAGCGGCGACGTCGCCAATGCGGGTGCCCACGTCACCGTGCACTACACCGGCTGGCTGTACGAGAACGGCGTCAAGGGCGCCAAGTTCGACTCCTCCAAGGACCGCCGCGACCCCTTCCAGTTCCCCCTGGGCGCCGGCCACGTCATCCGCGGCTGGGACGAAGGCGTGCAAGGCATGAAGGTTGGCGGCACCCGCATCCTGGTGATCCCGGCCGAGCTGGGCTACGGTGCCCGCGGCGCCGGTGGCGTGATCCCGCCGAACGCCACGCTGATGTTCGAAGTCGAGCTGCTGGGCGTCTGAGCCCGGCGCCATCCGATGTTCGCCCCCTCGCAGGAACAGGTCCGGCGCTTCTTCTGTGAAGCCTGGGCCAAGCAGCAGGCCGGTCAGCCCCTGACGCCCCTGGAGGCGCAGGCGGCCGACTGGATCGTGCAGCACCCCGAGTACCACGCCGACCTGGCCGATGTGGATGTGGCGCTGGCCGCCATGTACACCGTCGAGGAGGGGCGCACCAACCCCTTCCTGCACCTGTCGATGCACCTGTCCATCACGGAGCAGGTCAGCATCGACCAGCCGCGGGGCATCCGCGCCGCCGTCCAGGCCCTGGCCCAGCGCCGAGGCTCCCTGCACGAGGCGCACCACGAGGCCATGGAGGCCCTGGGCGAGATGGTCTGGGCCTCGCAGCGCGCCGGCCAGCCCTTCGACGGCGAGGCCTACATCGAACGCATCCGCATGCGCGCCGGCCACTGAGCACGCCGCAAATGGGGGGCGCTGCGCGCCAGCTTGGCCCTCCACCCGCGGGATGTCGCCTGCGCCCATCGGCCCTTGTAAAGCCCTAGACTGTGCACTTCGCACGATTTCCGTCTTTGGGTTGAACCATGCCGATCCTTGCCATGTCTTCCGGTACCGTCACCGCCGTCTGGGGCCAAGCGTTTTTGCGCCTGCCCAACGGGCAATTGCGCGCTGTGAAAGTCGGCGACAAGGTCGTCGGCGGCCAGCAGATCATCACGGAAGACAACGGCCTGGTGCAGATCGCGCCTGACGCGGTGCGCACGCTGCCAGCGCAGGCGGCCAAGCCCCTGCCCGCAGACGCCGTCATCGCCGACCTCAACAACACCGTGCCCCTGGACCCGCCGGGCGGTGGCCTGCAGGGTGGCCTCGCCGGCAGCCTGTCGTCGGGCCTGCGCGTGGACCGCATCGCCGAGGGCGTGACGCCCCTGGCCCTTGACTTCGGCACCGAGCGCGTGCTGCCTCCGCCCATCTTCGCGGTCACGGCGCCGCAGGCCAGCACGCTGGCCGCTGCCGCTGCCCCCGTGACGCCCACGCCCACGCCTGAGCCCGAGCCGACCCAGCCCCAGCTCAGCATCAACGACGTGCGCGTCAACGAAGGCGCCGGCGTGGCGACCTTCACCATCAGCCTGGACAAGGCCTCCAACCAGCCGGTCACCGTCACCTACACCAGCCGCAGCGGCACCGCCTTGGTCGGCACCGGTGAGGGCGCCGACGCGGGCCTGGTCACCGAGACCGTCACCATCCCCGTCGGCCAGACCTCGGTCGATGTCACGGTGCCCATCGTCAACGACCGCACCTACGAAGGCAGCGAAACCTTCCTGGTTGACCTGAGCCAGCCCACCAACGCCGGCATCGCCAAGGGCACCGGCACGGGCACCATCCTCGACGATGGCACCGGCACCCTGGGCCCCGACCAGCGCGTCGCCGACGACGACCGCCCCGTGATGCAGATCGCCGTGGGCCCCACGGTGGTGGAAGGCGAGCCGGTGGTGTTCGTGCTCTCGCTGAGCCAGCCCTCGAACTTCCCCGTCGGCGTGACGCTCAAGCTGCTCACCGGCGCGGTGGACCCGGTCACGGGCCTGGGCCAGTACATCACCCCAGGCGAAGACAGCACACCGCTGGAAGTGTTCAACCCGACGACGGGCCAGTGGGAGTTGCTGAGCGGCGCGCTGGCCTTCGCGCCCGGCACCACGGCGCTGCAGGTGCGCGTGCCCACGCTGAACGACGGCGCGGTGGAAGGCATGGAGATCGTCAGCCTGCAGGCCACGGCCTCCGGTGACATCGCCCCGGGCACAGGTGCGCCGGTGGCGGCCGCGGTCGCGCTGCGCGACAACGACGCCGAGGCCACGGTCTATGAATCCGGCCTGACCACCACGATGCCGAGCAGCAGCCCCACCACCCGAGCCACCGGCCCCTCGCCCCTGGTGGATGGCCAAGGCAACCCGGTGGCCGGCACGGTGACCGCACCCACCCAGGCGGTGACGACGGCCTCCGGCCAGACGGTGGTGTGGAAGTCCGACGGCAACGGCGGCCTGATCGGCTACGCGGGGGATGCACCCGGTGCGCGCGCCGTGGCCTCGCTGACTTTGTCGGCCGATGGTCAGTACACCTTCGACCTCAAGCAGCCCCTGCAACACGCCAATGGCCAGACCGACCTGACACTGGACTTCGGCCTGACGCCCACCACCGCAGGCGGTGTGCCAGACGCCACCCTGCGCATCCACGTGATCGACGCCCAACCCGCGCTGCCGGCCGTGTCCATCGACTCGGTGACCGTCAACGAAGGTGCCGGCGTGGCGACCTTCACCATCAGCCTGGACAAGCCCTCGGCTCAGCCCGTCACCGTCACCTACACCAGCCGCAGCGGCACGGCCGTGGTCGGCACCGGCGAAGGCGCCGATGCGGGCGTGGTCACGCAGACCGTCACCATCCCGGCCAACCAGACCTCGGCCCAGGTCACCGTGCCTGTGACCAACGACGGCACCTACGAAGGCAGCGAAACCTTCCAGGTGGTGCTCAGCCAACCGGTCAACGCGACCATCGGGCAGGGCACCGGCACGGGCACCATCCTTGACAACGGCAGCGGCACCCTGGGCCCCAACCAGACCGTGGCCGACAACGACCGCCCCGCCGTGCAGATCGCTGCGGGCACTGCGGTGGTCGAAGACCAGCCGGCGGTGTTCACGCTGTCACTGACGCACCCCTCCAACTTCCCCGTGGACGTGGCCCTCAAGCTGCTGACGGGTGCGGTGGACCCGGTCACGGGCCAGGGCCAATACATCACCCCGGGCGAGGACAGCACCCCGCTGGAAGTGCTCAACCCGAAGACGGGTCAGTGGGAGTTGCTGAGCGGCGCGCTGGTGTTCCAGCCTGGCACGACCTCGCTGCAGGTGCGCGTGCCCACGCTGAACGATGACGCGGTGGAAGGCACGGAAATCGTCGGCCTGCAGGCCACCGCCTCGGGTGACACGGCCCCTGGTGGCGCCGGCCCGCTGACGGCGGCGGTCACGGTGCGTGACAACGATGCCGAAGGCACGGTTTACGAGTCCAGCCTGGCGGGCATCACCACCCCGACGCCCTCCATCTTCAAGGGCAGCCTGGGCGTGGTGGACACCGGCAATCAACCTGTGCCAATCACGCTCAAGGCACCGGCCGACGCGCTGTTCACCAGCATCAGCGGCCAGAAGCTGGTCTGGACCACCGAGGCCAACGGCGACCTCGTGGCCCGTGCTGGCAGCACCGCCGATGCGCCCCTGGTGGCGCGCTTGAGCACCGACGGCCAGGGCGGCGTCAGCTTCTCGCTGCTGCAGGCCCTCCAGCACGCCGACGGCAGCGATGTGCAGGACATCCGGTTCGCCATGCAGCCGGTGGGCGCCACCACGGATGCTGGCAATGGCACCTTGACCATCCACGTGATGGACGACCAGCCGCGCCTGCCCGCGACCATCGACGTCTCGGCCACGACCCTGGACACCAACCTCCTGCTGGTGCTGGACACGTCCAGCGCCATGGGGGCTGCCAGCGGTGTGGGCGACCTCACCCGCCTGCAGGCCGCGGTGAAGTCCCTGACCCAGCTCATCGACCGCTACGACCAGTTCGGCGAGGTGGCTGTGCGCGTGGTCACGTTCTCGGGCACGGCCCAGGCCCAGACCGACCACTGGCTCAGCGCCGGCGAGGCCAAGGCGCTGCTGGCCGCGCTGAACGCCGGTGGCAGCAACGAGCTCAACCACGCGGTGGCCCTGTTGGCCGCGCGTGACGCCTTCGACAGCGTCGGCAAGCTGGCCGATGCCCAGAACGTGTCCTACTTCCTGGCCGGCGGCAACCCGTCGGACCTGGGCGGCGTCAGCCCCCTGACCGCCAACGGCTGGACGAGCTTCCTCAACGAGCACCAGATCAAGAGCCAGGCCGTGGGCCTGGGCGCCGAAGTGGGGCCGTCGGGCCAGGCGGCGCTGGACGCCATCGCCTACGACGGCCAGGCTTCCTCGGATCTGAGCGCCACCCTCATCACGGCCTTCGATGGCCTGACCGGCGCGCTCAACAGCTCGACCCGCGACACCATCTCGGGCCGCTTGGTCAACACGGCCACCAGCGCCGGGGGCCTGGTCGGCGCCGATGGCTTCGACCACGTTGGCGCCGTCACCATCGACGGCAAGACCCAGGCATTCGTGGCCGGTCAGAACGCGGTGAAGACGTTCACGACCGATGCGGGCGGCGTGTTCACCGTCAACATGCTGACCTCCGAGTACAGCTACGCCGCGCCTTCGGGCAGCTTCGGCCAGATCCAGGAGCAGATCACCTTCACCCTGGTGGACCACGATGGCGACGCCGGCAAGTCGGTGCTCAACATCAACCTGGACCACACCGATGTCCGCGTGGGCACGGCGGCCGACAACGCGATCTCGGGCGATGGCAGCAGCCAGTTCATGATGGGCCGCGAGGGCAACGACGCCCTGACGGGCAGCGATGGCAGCGACATCCTGGTGGGCAATGCGGGCAACGACGAGCTGCGCGGCGGCCTGGGCCGGGACACCTTGGTGGGCGGTGCCGGCAACGACCAGCTGGAAGGTGGTCAGGGCAGCGATGTGTTCGCGTGGCGCTTCAGCGATGCGGGCACGCCGATGGCACCCGCCGAAGACCACGTGCGCGATTTCGGCGCGGCCTTGCCCAACCGCGGTGGCGATGTGCTCGACCTGCGCGACCTGCTGCAAGGCGAGCATGGCAGCTCGGGCCTCTACAACATCGGCCAGTACATCCACATCAACGCCGAGGCGGGCAGCACCGTCATCCGCGTCAGCAGCATCGGCGATTTCAGCACCACCGATGCGAACATGGGTGCGGCCGACCAGCGCATCGTGCTGGACAACGTGGACCTGGTGGCCCGCCTGGGTGCGGGCCTGAGCGAGCAGCAGTTGATTGCCAAGCTCGTCGAGCAAGGCAAGCTGCTGGTGGACGCCTGATCAGCGCCTGATCAGCGGCGCAGCTTCGGCTGTGCCACGGTCTTGAGCTCGCCGGGCAGGCTGGCCACGTAGGTGGCCAACTGCTTGAGCTCGGTGTGGGTGAACAGCTTGGCCTGGGTGCCCATGATGGCGTTGGCCCGGCCGATCTGCGGGTTGCGCTCGGTCTGGTAGGACTTCAGCGCCACGTACAGGTAGTCGGCGTGCTGTCCGGCGATCTTCGGGTAGCTGGCGTCGATGGGCTTGTTCAGGTCGGCGCCATGGCAAGCCATGCAATTGCCCTTGGTGAGCAGCGCCTGGATGTCGGCGGACGGTGCCGCAGGGGCGGCTGAGGCCGCAGGTGAGGGCAGGTCCTTGCCGCTGGCCTCGTAGAAGGCAGCCACGTCGGCGATGTCCTGGTCGCTCATGGACGCGGCAATGCCCTTCATCGTCGGGTGCTTGCGCTCGCCCTTGCGGTAGGCGGTGAGTGCCGCGGCGATGTACTTCGCGTTCTGCCCCGAGATCTTGGGCACCTTGTGCACCTCGGGGAAGCTGGCCTGGTAGCCCGCGATGCCATGGCAACCGATGCACATGGCGACTTTCTGGCGGGCGGCGGTCGCGTCGGCCATGCCGTCTGCGGTCTGGGCCTGGGCGGCCGAGCTGCCCAAGGCGGTCAGGCCAGCGGCCAGGGCGATGATGGCCAGGGAGGAAAAGCGCATCGAGGGTGTTTTCATGGGTCGTCGGTCAGGAAGGGATGTCCGGCAGGGAAAAACACAGGGTTCGGGGCATTATTGGGGCTCGCCCTATACTCGAACACAGTAACAACCCGGTTGAGTCTGCGCATGAAATTCCAAGGAACCGACGAATACGTCGCCACCGACGACCTGAAACTCGCTGTCAATGCCGCGCTGAAACTCCAGCGCCCGCTGTTGGTCAAGGGCGAGCCAGGCACCGGCAAGACCATGCTGGCCGAGCAAGTCTCGATGGCACTCGGCATGCCGCTGTTGCAATGGCACATCAAATCGACCACCAAGGCGCAGCAGGGCCTGTACGAATACGACGCGGTCAGCCGCCTGCGCGACAGCCAGCTCGGCGAGGAAAAGGTCAAGGACATCCACAACTACATCGTCAAGGGTGTGTTGTGGCAGGCCTTCGACGCCGACCAGCCGGTGGCCCTGCTGATCGACGAAATCGACAAGGCCGACATCGAATTCCCGAATGACCTCCTGCGCGAAATCGACCGCATGGAGTTCTACGTGTACGAGACGCGCCAGCTGGTCAAGGCCCGCCACCGGCCGCTGGTGATCATCACCTCGAACAACGAAAAAGACCTGCCCGACGCCTTCCTGCGCCGCTGCTTCTTCCACTACATCCGCTTCCCCGACGCCACGACGATGAAGCAGATCGTCGATGTGCACTTCCCGCACATCAAGCAGGATTTGCTGTCGGCGGCCATGCGCCACTTCTACGAGGTGCGCAACCTGCCCGGCCTGAAGAAGAAGCCGAGCACCTCGGAACTGATCGACTGGCTCAAGCTGCTGGTGGCCGAGGACATCCCGGCCGAGGCGCTGCAGAGCAAAGACGAGAAGGTCAGCGTGCCGCCGCTGGTGGGCGCGCTGCTCAAGAACGAGCAGGACCTCAGCCTGTTCGAGCGCCTGGTCCACATGGCCCGCCACAACCGCTGAGCTGCCGTCAGGGCCCGCTTTGCAGCCTCAGGCGGCCAGCGGGTCGGCCACTTCCACCCGGTTGCGACCCTGGGCCTTCGCACGGTAGAGGGCGTCGTCGGCGCGCCGCAGCAGCGCGTCCATGGGCTCGGTGGGGTCTGTCGCACAGGCCACGCCGGTGCTGATGGTCACGCCCAGGGTCTCGTCGTGCCAGGTGATTTCGCGCCCGTGCACGGCGGCGCGCAGGCGCTCGGCGGCTTGCACGGCGCCCTCGTGCTCGGTGTGGGGCAGCAGCACGCAGAACTCCTCGCCGCCATAGCGGGCGACGCGGTCCACCTCGCGGGCCTGATCCGCCAGCGTCTGGGCCACCTGGCGCAAGACCTCGTCGCCGGCCGCATGGCCCAGCAGGTCGTTGATGCGCTTGAAGTGGTCGATGTCCACCAGCAGCACCGAGAACGGTTCGTTGAAGCGCTGCAGGCGGTGTGCCTCGCGGGCCAGGCATTGCTCGATGGCGCGGCGGTTGAGCAAGCCGGTCAGGCTGTCGTGCTGTGACAGGTGCTGCAGCCGGTTGACCAGGCGCATGACCACGATGTAGCCCTGCACGAACGCGACCACGATGGACAGCACCGCTGTCACGAACACCAGCGCGACCTGGCGCACTTCCAGCGGGGGCAGCAGGGCCTGTGCGCCTGTCTGGCCCATGAGCACGGCGACGCTGGTGAGCGTGAACACGAGGGCGGTGGCACACAGCACCACGCTGGACGCCAAGGCCGTGCCCGGGCGGAACTCGCGGGCAATGGCGGCGTGGGTCTCTCGGGCGCATTTCAGCAGCAGGGC
The DNA here is from genome assembly GCF_004362855.1 of Aquabacterium commune. GTDB lineage: Bacteria > Pseudomonadota > Gammaproteobacteria > Burkholderiales > Burkholderiaceae_C > Aquabacterium > Aquabacterium commune. The sequence goes on along the minus strand of NZ_SNXW01000003.1, from coordinate 493,285 downwards.
CACCATGACCAGGCAGGACGCGAAGATGCCCAGGGAAGGCCACCCCAGCGGGGCGCACAGCAGCAGGTTGAAAGCCGCCATGCCTGCGACCAGGCGAACGAAGTCGGACGTGGTGTGGGGCATGCGCAGGAAGGACAGCAAACCGCGTCGCAGCGAGGCCGCGCCCAGCACCGCCAGGGTGCAGGCCAGCATCACCTGCAGGCTGCTGTGGGTGCCGCCTTCGGTCACCGTGACCAGCAGCGCGGCGCCGTTGGCGATGCTGGCGCGCATCCACTCGGCGGCGGCGCGCCGCGACAGCCCCATCCAGCGCCCGCCAATCAGCCACATGGCCGTGGTGAGGCTGTGCATCAGCAGGATGTAGGCTGTCAACAGCAGGTGGGGAGAGATGTGCATGCGCGCGGGGACTCCAACTCAATGCCGCTGCCGTGTCGCCTCTGTGCTGCTTCGATGCCGGATCATGGCCTGGCCCTGGCAGGACACCCGTTCAGGGGTCAAAATAGCGCCAGATTCGCAGGACAGCCTATGCTCATCGACTTCTTCTTCGCCTTGCGTGCGGCCCGACTGCCGGTGACCATCCCCGAGTACCTCAGCTTGCTGGAGGCGATCAAGGCGGACGTCATCGAACCGTCGGTGGACGAGTTCTACCACCTTGCGAGGATGTCGCTGGTCAAGAACGAAGCGCATTTCGACAAATTCGACCGCGCTTTTGCCACCTATTTCAGGGGGGGCTCGGCCGCGCTGGAGATGGGCAAGGACATTCCCTTGGATTGGCTGCGCAAGCATTTCGAGCGCGAACTCACGCCCGAGGACAAGGCCAGGATCGAGGCCATGGGCTGGGACAAGCTCATGGACCGCATCAAGCAGCTGCTCGAAGAACAGAAAGAGCGCCACGAGGGCGGCAACAAGTGGATCGGCACGGGTGGCACCTCGCCGTTTGGCGCACACGGTTATAACCCGGAGGGGATCCGCATCGGCCAGGACAAGTCGCGCAACCGCAGCGCGGTGAAGGTGTGGGACAAGCGCGAGTTCAAGGACTACGACGACTCGATCGAACTCGACACCCGCAGCATCAAGGTGGCCTTGCGCCGCCTGCGCAAATTCGCCCGCCAGGGTGCGGCCGAGGAACTCGACCTGGACCACACCATCCACGCCACGGCGGCCAATGCCGGCATGCTGGACATCAAGATGGTGCCCGAGCGCCACAACACCGTGAAGGTGCTGCTGCTGATGGACGTGGGCGGTTCGATGGACGACCACGTGCACCGCGTGGAGGAGTTGTTTTCGGCGGCCAAGAGCGAGTTCAAGCACCTGGAGTTTTTCTACTTCCACAACTGCGTCTATGACTTCATGTGGAAGAACAACCACCGCCGCTTCACCGAGAAGGTCCCGACCTGGGACATCCTGCGCAAGTACAACAAGGACTACAAGCTGATCTTCGTGGGCGATGCGACCATGAGCCCTTACGAGATCCTGCAGCCGCACGGCAGCGTGGAGTACAACAACGAGGAAGCCGGCGCGGAGTGGATCGCACGCCTGACGCACGCCTTCCCCAACCACGCCTGGATCAACCCCGAGCCGCAGGGTGTGTGGGGCTACCGCCAGAGCGTGTCCATCATGCAGCAGCTGGTGGGCGGGCGCATGTTCCCCATGAGTTTGCAGGGCCTGGAAAGCGCCATGCGTCTGTTGAGCAAATGAGCTTGTCCTGCGGGCTTCGCCTGGCTGTGAGGATGGCTGGGTGCCTGGTCGGGTGTCTGGTGGGGTCCTTGGCTGGGCCGCTGGTGGCGTGGGCTCAGGTGGTGCCTGTGACGCCCGCGATGCCAGCGGTGGCGGGCGCTTCGGCACCTGCGGCATCACCGCGGGCTGCCCGCCTGCCCTTGAACTGGCGCCTGGTGGTCGATGCGCCATCGCCCCTGGACAGTCTGCTGGAGGCCAACCTCGACCTGGCGCGCTTCCAGCAGGATGCCAACGTCAGCCGCGGTGAGTTGCGGCGCCTGGTGGCGGCGGTGCCCGAGCAGGCGCGCAGCCTGCTGGACGCGCAAGGCTACTTCGCCGCGCAGGTGCGCATCCGGGTGCAGGACGGGACGGCGGACAGCGACGCCTCGCGGCTCACCGGTGCAGAAGGTGCATCGGTGGCAGACCGCCAAGATGTGACGGTGACCGTGACGGTCGAGCCAGGCCCGCGCACACAGGTGAGTCGCGTGCAGTTCGTCTTTGAAGGCGGGCTGGACCAGCGCCTCTCGGATGGCGACCCGGTGGCGCAGGCCCTGGCCGACCAGTTGGCGGCAAAGTGGGCCTTGCCCGAGGGCGAAGTGTTCCGCCAGGCCGACTGGTCATCGGCCAAGTCCGACACCCTGGCCCGGCTGCGCGCCGACACCTACCCCCTGGCGTCCTGGAGCGGCACGTCGGCCACGGTGGACGCGACTGCGCACACGGCCAGCCTCTTCCTGGTGGCCGATTCGGGGCCGGCGTTCGCCTTCGGGCCCATCCAGGTCGAGGGGCTGAAGCGCCAGCCGGCATCTGCCATCGTCAACCTGACGCCGTTCAAGCAGGGCGGGCCTTACCGCGAGCGCCAGGTGCTGGACTGGCAGGAGCGCATCCAGAAGCTGGGCCTGTTCGACAGCGTCTTCGTGTCGCCGGCACTGGACGCCAGCCACCCCGAGGCCACGCCGCTGGTGGTGCAGGTGCGCGAGCTGCCGCTGCAGTCGGCCACCGCAGGCATCGGCATCAGCAGTGACAATGGGCCGCGCCTGTCGCTGGAGCACCTGCACCGCCATGCCTTCGGACTGGACTGGCAGGCCAAGACCAAGGTGCAGCTGGGCGCGCGCCTGCAGGACGCCCAGCTCGACTTCACCTCCCACCCCTGGGAGGGCCACAAGCGCGGTCTGGTGTCGGCACAGACGACGGGCCTGACCGACAGCGACAACGCCGTCACCCGCAGCCAGCGGGCGCGTGTCGGCCTCTTGCGCGAAGGCGAGCGGCTGGAGCGCGCCGATTACGTCGAGCTGCAGCACGCCAGCGTGCGCTCGGCCACCGACGTGCTGGTGGCGAATGCCACGGCCCTGAGCGCCACCACGCAGTGGATTTTTCGCGACGTGGACAACCGCTTGCTGCCGACCCGCGGCACGGCCTCGATGGCGCAGTTGACCTTCGGGCGCACCTATTCGGCCCTGGATCAGCACGGCTTCTTCGGGCGGGCGCACACGCGCCTGACGGGCTACCTGCCGCTGCCGCTGGCGTGGCAGCTGACCGCACGCGGCGAGGTGGGGCAGGTGCTGGCCAACGAGTCCGTCAGCGTGCCCGACACGCTTTTGTTCCGCGCCGGTGGCGATGACTCGGTGCGGGGCTATGCCTACCGGTCGCTGGGTGTGGAGATCGCGGGCGTGACCACCGGTGCGCGTTCCGTGGCCACGGCCAGCCTGGAGCTGGCCCACGACTTGCCGGTGCGCGTGCCTGGCCTGCAAGGCGCCATCTTTGCCGATGCGGGTGATGCGGCCGACCGTTTCAGCAAGATGTCGGCCAAGCGCGGCTATGGCGTCGGCGTGCGCTGGCGCAGCCCGGTGGGGCCGTTCCGCCTGGACGTGGCCTACGGCGAAGCGGTGCAGCAGTGGCGCCTGCACTTCAGCGTGGGGGTGAGCCTGTGAGCGTGTCGGCCCGCCTGTTGCGCGCCTTGCTGCTCCTGCCGCTGATGGCCGTGTTGGCCGTGGGTGCGCTCTGGGCCCTGGCCCATGGCGAGGCCTTCAGCGGCTGGTTGGTGCGGCAGTTGCCGGGCGTGACCGTCACGCAGGCGCGCGGTGCGCTGCTGGGCGATTTCAGCGCCGACCGCATCGACGTGGCCTTGCCCCGCGGCGGGCGGCTGTGGCTGGTGGCGCCGCGCTGGCAAGGCCTGCGCCTGGTGCTGGACCCCAGCGCGCGTGTCGGCCTGGGCGTGCGCGCTGATGCCGTGTCAGCACAGCGGCTGGACCTGAGCTGGGTGAGCGACCCGGCCAGCCCGCCCGCGACCGCGCCGGACAGCCTGCGCCTGCCCCTGTCGGTAGGCATCCCGACGGTGCGTGTGGGCGAAGCCCGCAGTGATCTGTGGGGGGCGCCTTTGCAGCAATTGCAGTTGTCGCTGCAATTGCGCGATGACGTCCACCAGGTGCAGCTGCAGTCGCTGCACTGGTCGGGGTGGCGCCTGGGGCCGCAGGGCGCCAGCTTGCGCCTGGGCACGTCGGCGCCTCTGGCGGTGCAGTTGTCGGCGGTGGCCGTGGCGCAGCCTGAGCCGACGTCTGAGCCGATGTCTGAGCCGATGTCTGAGCGCGCGGCGGGCCAGGCAGCGGTGGGGGCCGATCGGGGCGGGGCAGTGCCCGTTGCGGCCTTGCCCGGCGAGCTGCATTTGCAAGCGCAAGGGTCGGTGAGCGACCTGCGCGTGCAGGGCCAGGCACGCTGGGCCGCGTCGGGGGGTGAGCAGCCCCAGCTGGACCTGGAAGCCCGCCTGCAGCCCTTCGCAGCCTGGCCGCTGGCGCAGGCCCGCGTGGCGGCGCGTGCGCTGGACCTGTCGGCCTTGCAACCGGGGCAGGATGGGCTGGACCAAGCGGGTGCGCCGCAGGCCTGGCCGCGCACCCGCCTGGATGGCACGCTTACCCTGGCCCCTCAAGGTGCCCGTGGCCTGGCTTTGGACATCGACCTGCGCAATGCCGGCGCCACCGCCTGGGGACAAGGCGGCGTGCCGCTGCTGGGCATGAAAGGTCGGTTCCTGGCACCCGAGGGGCAGAGGGTGGCGCAGGGGGCGCCGGTGAAAGCGCCGGCAGGCTCAGACTCAGACGCCGCTTGGACCGCTGCCTTGCAGCGCGCCAGTGCAGACCTGCGCTTGACCCTGCCCACTTTGGCGGGCCGTGCGCCAGCCACGGTGACGCTGCAAGGCGAGTGGGGCGCCCGCGAGGTGGTGCGCTTGACACTCGACGGGGTGCAGCCGCAGGCGCTGCACGTCGCGGCACCGCCGCTGCTGCTGCAAGGCGAGCTGCGTTTGCGACCGCAATGGGATGCAGCATCGACATCGACATCGACATCGACATCGACATCACCAGCGCCCAGCGGACAGGCCACGCCAGCCTCACCGGGCCTGCAGCGCGTCCAGATCGACGCCCACCTGGACGGCACCCTCGGCCCCGAGCACGCCCAGCGTGCCCAGGCGGCGTCCTGGCCGGCCATCCGCCAGCCCGTCGCGCTGGACCTCGATGGCGAGTGGCGGCCTCAGCTGTGGTCCGTGCGGACCTTGCGTTTGCGCACAGGCCAGGCGTCTGACGCGAAGCCGGGCAGCGAAGCCAGCCTGCGCGACGCGCGCCTGCGCTGGTTGGGGCCAAACGCCTGGCAGGCCCAGGGCGAGCTGGCCGTCGCGCGTTTCGACCCCCAGGTCTGGCTACCCTGGCCCCAGGGCATGGACCGGCGCAACAGCCTGTCTGCGCAAGGCCGCTTCGACATCGACCAGCGCGGCCACGGCCAAGCCGACCTGTCGCTCCTGCCCAGCACCCTGGCCGGCCTGCCCCTGCGCGGTGCGCTGCACTGGCGCGCCAGCGAGGCTGCGGCCCTGCAACTCCAGGCGGACCTGGACGTGGCAGGCAACCAGGTGCAGGCGCAAGGGCAGGGCACAGCCCAGCAGCCCTTGAACGGCGCCTGGCAGGTGCAGGTGGCAGCGGGACAGTTGCAGGCCCTGAGCCCCCTGGCACCGCTGCTCGGCCTGCGCCAGCTCCAGGGTGCCGTGCAAGCCGATGCCCGCTGGCAAGGCGGCTGGCCGCCGCGGGACAGCCACGGCACGCTCAATGCCCGTGAACTGCGCCTGACCCGCAGCGACGGCACGGCCGTGTCCCTGGCGTCGGCGGTGGGCGATTGGCACTGGGGTGGCGCTGGGGCTGGTGCGGGGGGCACGCTGGCGTCCATGCCTTTGCACCTGCAAGCCACGCTGCAAGGCCTGCGCACCGGTGGCCTGCAGATCGACCAGGCCCAGGCGACGCTGAGCGGCAGCCTCTCGGCCCACCAGTTTCGATTGGCTGGCGATGGCCGTGTGCTGTCTTCACCGGGTGTGGCCTCGGGCGGTGGGAGCGGCATGCCAGGGCATCTGGTGCTGTCCCTGGATGGCGGCTGGCAGGGCGGTCAGCCCGGTGGGCAGCCTGCGCTGGGGGAGACGTCGGTGTGGCGCGGGCGGCTTCAGCAAGCCAGTGTCACGGCCAGCGCATCGTCTTCGACACCGACACCGACACCGACACCGACACCGAGCACCTTGCCTGCCGGTGTGCCTCAGTGGTTCCAGGTCCAGCCCACCGACATCACCTGGCAGCAGGGGCCTGGCGTGCACCGCCTCGTGGTCCAGCCGACGCGTGTGCAGCTGATGGGGGCCGAGCTCACGGTGGAGCGGCTGCGGTGGCAGGGCAGCGCACCCGTGGCCACATCTGCGGCCACATCGGCGACCACCCCGTCCAACGACACCCAGCTCGACCTCCTGCTGCGCCTGGCCCCGTTGAACCTGCCGCAGTGGCTGGCGCGCTGGCAACCGCAGGCCGGTTGGGGCGGTGACCTCACCGTGGGCGGGCAGCTGCGAGCGCTGCGCCAGCCCGGGCGCCCCTGGGAGATCGACGCCGAGCTGGCGCGCCAGGCGGGCGACGTCACCTTGTCCGAGCCCACGGTGGAAGGCCAGACGGCCCAGCGCCTGGGCCTGCGCGAGGCCCGCGCCAGCCTGAGCGTGCGCAACGGCCTGTGGACCTTGCAGCAAACGCTGGACGGCCGCGTGCTGGGGCGCTTGTCCGGCCGCCAGACCGTCCAAGCGCATGACCCGATGGCGCTGCCCCAGGCCGGCGCAGCCTTGTCGGGCGAGGTGGACATGCAGGTGGCCAGCCTGCGCCCCCTGGCCACCTGGGCCCCGGCGGGCTGGCGCCTCAATGGCCAGTTGCAGGCCCGCGCCCAGATCGGCGGCACCCTCGGTGTGCCGCGCTGGTCGGGCTGGGTGCAGGGCGAACAGCTGGCGATCTCGCAGTCTCTGCTGGGCGTGCACCTGAGCGAAGGCCAGTTGCGCATCGACCTCGACGGCGAGCGCGCGCGGCTGACGCGCTTCGTGGCCTCGGGCGGGCCGCAGGGCGGGCGCGTGCTGGCCGATGGCGAGGCCACGCTGGGCGCGTCACCGCAGCTGAAGCTGCACGTGCAGGCCGAACGTTTCGCGGCCTTGCAGCGCATCGACCGGCGCATCGTTCTCAGTGGCGACACCCAGGCCACCGTCAGCGCCGACAGCCTGCAGGTGCGTGGCCGCGTCCAGATCGACGAAGGCCTCATCGACATCGGCCATGCCAGCGCCCCCACCTTGGGCGACGATGTGACCGTGCGCCGCCGCCCAGGCACCCCGCCCGACGATGGCGATGCGGCCTCGTCGGACGGCGGCAGTGGCACCAACAACGCCAGCAGCAAGGCCAACAGCAACGTCCAGCGCAAGGTCGATGCCGACATCGCCCTGGACCTGGGCCAGCAGCTGCGCCTCAAAGGGCACGGCCTGGACGGCCTGCTGGTGGGTCAGTTGCAGGTCAGCACGCCATCGAACAAGCCGTCCATCAAGGGCGTGGTCAAGCTCTCGCAAGGCACGTTCGCCGCCTATGGCCAGAAACTGCGCATCGAGCGCAGCACCATCACCTTCACCGGGCTGATCGATAACCCGCGGCTGGACATCCTGGCCATGCGCCCGCAGCTGCCCACCGCCGACGAAAGCGATGTGCGCGTGGGCGTGCGCATCACCGGCACGGCGCTGGACCCGCGCATCCGGCTGTACTCCGAGCCCTCCTTGTCGGAGACGGAGCAGCTCTCCTGGCTGGTGCTGGGGCGCGCCCCCACGGGCCTGGGCGGTGCCGACATCGGCCTGCTGCAATCGGCCGCGGTGGCCTTGCTGTCGGGCGACAGCCGCGAGGGCTTGACGGACAAGGTCATCGGCCTGCTGGGCCTGGACAACCTCTCGGTGCGCCAAAGCGAGGGCACGGTGCGCGACACCGTGGTCAACGTGGGCAAGCAGGTCTCGCGCCACTGGTACGTGGGCTACGAGCGCAACCTCAACGCCACGGGTGGGAACTGGCAGCTCATCTACGCCCTGGCGCAGCGTTTCAAGCTGCGCGCCCAGGCGGGTGCGGACAACGCGGTGGACTTGATCTGGCAGTGGCGCTGGGACTGAGCCTGAACCCAAGCCCGAACCGGGCCATCAATGTCCGGCGTGCAGCCTTTTTTGCAGCCGCCGCGTGCCCCACCAGATGCCCAGCAACACCAGCGGGATGAGCGCACCGGCGAGCAACTCCGGGTTGAGCGGCAAGCCCGCGGCCTTGCCCGCCTTGCCCACGTACAGGATCAGGCTGACCACGTAGTAGGCGATGGCTGCGATGGAGAGGCCTTCCACCGTGGTTTGCAGGCGCAATTGCATCTCTTGCCCGCGCGTGAGCTTTTCCAGCAGCGTCTGGTTTTGCGACTCGGTGGCGATGTCCACGCGCGTGCGCAGCAGGGCGCTGGCGCGCTCGATGCGCTGCGACAGCGAGCTCAGGCGCTGGGCCGTGGCCTGCACCGTCGCCATCGCCGGCGACACCCGCCGCAGCACGAACTCGCCCACCGTTTGCGTGCCGGGGATGGGGGTTTCGCGCAGCTGCTCGATGCGCTGCTCGACCAGGGCGTAGTAAGCCTGCGTGGCCGTGAAGCGGTAGAGGTGGGTGGCCGTGGCGCGCTCCACTGTGGCGGCCAGGGCGATGAGCTTGTCCAGCAGCTCCTGGTCGGAGGCGTCCTTGTTTTCCATGCGCGCCGTGATCTCGGCCAGGCGGGCTTCGGCGTCACCGAGCATGGGCGCCAGCGTTTTGGCCACGGGCAGGCCGCGCAGGGCCATCAGGCGGTAAGTTTCGAGTTCCAGCAGGCGCTGTGAGATGCGGCCCACGCGCTGGTCCGAGGTGTTGGTCGGCGAGATGACCAGCAGGCGCTCGAAGCCGCTGTCGCGCAGGCGGAAGTCCGTCATGGCGCACGAGCGGCGGATGCCCAGCAGCGAGGCCAGGGTGTCACGGCCATCGAACCAGGGCGCGGCGGTGGCGCGCATGGCTGGGGTGTCATCGACATCGCCATGCACCATGGCCATCATGATGGCGGCCACGGTTTTGCCGGGGATGCCGGCCAGCCAGGCCACATCGACCGCCAGCGAGCGCATCAGCGCGGCTTCGTGCGCGCCATCGGTGTGATCGCCGTCGGTGCTCGCGGCCAGGGCCTCACCGGGCAAGGCCTGGACGATGGAGTAGCGGCTGAACTCGGTGTGGCGCTCCCACTTGAGGGTGTGATCGGCAAAACGCAGGCGCACGAAGTTGCCCGACAGCGCCTGCAGCGGCAGGTCTTGCTGGCCGGGCAGGGCGCGCAGGTGGGCCCATTCGTCGTCTCGGCTCACGCCCTCGTTGAGCACGGCCACATACACCACCAGGGCCGGCAGGCGGATGCGGGCCGGCGGTCGGGCGTGGACCTCGTTGTGCAGCAGCTCGCGCTGGGCGTCGTCGGCGGGCAGGGCGCGGGGCAGGGCCGTGTGGTGCGTGTGGCTGGCGTCCATGCGGGGTCCTCAGCGCAACTTGCCCAGCATGGCTTCCATCTGGTCGAGCACCGCGTCCACGACTTCGGCGGTGCTGGCTGCGGCCGCCGCGTCATCGGTGTCCGGCGCGCCCAGGCGCTCGTTGAGCTCCTGCGCCATCAGGCAACGCACCATGCGCAGCCAGGTGCTGTCCAGCGCCTTGCGCACGGCCGACATCTGCACGGCGACCGGCTGGCAGGGCTCGCCCGCCTCGATCATGCGCTGGATGCCACGCAACTGCCCCTCGGCACGTTTGAGGCGGTTGAGGATGTCGGTGCGGGCGTCGTTGTCCAGGGTGGTCATGGGCAGGCAGGTGTCGGCAGTCCGGGCAGTCTAGGCATACCCGGCGGGGTAGGCAAGGGTGTTGGCCCTGATCAACCGGGGATCAGCCGGGGATCAGCACGCTGACCTCGGGCCGCGCCGGGTCGTGGAAAACCTTGACGCGCGCACCCACGGGATACGGCGCCAGCGCCTGTTCGGCCTCTTCGCGGCTGAAATGGTGGCGGCCAAAAGCCTGCAGGCGGTTGCCCTCGTGGGTCACGCCCTGGACGCTGTAGCGGTAGCGCACCTCGGCCATCCAGTCGTTCTTGCCGGCCTCGGGTTCGCCCGACTGGGCGTTGAAGGGTCGTGCGCGGGACTCGGTGATTTCGCCCTCCACGCTGGGCCACTGCGGGCTGGCCTGCTTGATCTGCCAGGCGCGCCAGGCCAGGAAACAGAAGGCCAGCACGAAGGCGGCGACGATGTACTTGCCAAGTTGGTCGGGCATGGCGGCATTGTGCCTGCGCCGATGCCGGGGGTCCGCTGGCGGTGCGCTGTGGCTTTTTGGGCGAAGATGCAGGCCGCACCGCAGTGACATCGCCATGACGACCCCCACCGACCCCTCCCACAGCGCCGAACACAGCCCTTTTTATGCTCACCTCGCCCGCCTGCGCTACATCAAGCGCTGGGGCCTGATGCGCAACGCCGAAGAGGAGGACGTGGCCCAGCACAGTTGGGAGGTCGCGGTGCTGGCGCATGCGCTGGCCGTCATCAGCCGGGACGTGTTCCAGCAGCCGGTGGACCCCAACGCGGTGGCCGCGCGCGCGCTGTTCCACGATGCCACCGAAGCGATCACGGGTGATTTGCCCACGCCGGTCAAGTACTCGCCGGCCATGCGTCACGCCACGGCCAACCTCGAGGGCGAGGTCTGCCGCGAGATGGTGTCGCTCCTGCCCGTGGCCTTGCAGCCCTCGCTCACCGCCGTGATGGACCACGAGACCTGGCCTGCGCACGAGGCCGCCCTGGTCAAGACGGCCGACCGCCTGGCCGCGTGGCTCAAGTGCCAGGCCGAACTGCGCTTTGGCAACCCCGAGTTCGCACAGGCCGAGCAGCAGATCCGCCGCAAGCTAGACGAGCACATGACGCCCGAGCTGCGCTATTTCCTCGACACCTTCGCCCCGGCCTTCGCCCTCACGCTCGACTCGCTGATGCAAGGCGAGTGAGCGCGGGCAGCGCCCTGACTTCCAGGCCCCTCAGGCCCCTCAGGCCGCTCAGGTCTCTGGGGCTTCTCGTGCCTGCCCCGCCATCAGCGCGACGTTGCCGCCGGCGGCTGTGGTGTTGACGGTGAGGGTTTGCTCCACGCAGAAACGCGGCAGGTAGTGCGGGCCGCCGGCCTTCGGGCCGGTGCCGCTCAAGCCCTCACCGCCGAAGGGCTGCAGGCCCACCACCGCGCCCACCGTGTTGCGGTTGACATAGACGTTGCCCACCTGGGCCCGTGTGGCCAGGGCCTGCGCGCGGCTGTCGATGCGGGTCTGGATGCCCAGGGTGAGGCCATGGCCCAGCGCGTTGATGTCGTCGATGACCAGGGCCGCATCGCCCGACCAGCGCACCACCTGCAGCACCGGGCCGAAGATTTCCTCCCGGACGGCCGCGATGCTGTCCACCTCGAAGGCCAGCGGGGTCTGCACATGCGGCACGGCCAGGTCGCGGGGAGGGCGCTCCGCCCACAGAGGGCGGCCGTGGCGGCGCAGCCGCTCGACCTGGGCGCAGAGCTTGGCATGGGCTTCGGCGTCGATCAGCGGGCCGATGTCGGTGTCGATGCGGGCCGGATCGCCGACACGCAGCTCCGCCACGGCGCCCGCGATCATCGCCAGGGTGCGCTCGGCGATGTCCTCGTGCAGGCACAGCAGGCGCAGCGCCGAGCAACGCTGCCCGGCCGAGCGGAAGGCGCTTTGCAGCACGGCGTCGCAGACCTGCTCGGGCAGGGCGCTGGGGTCCACCAGCATGGCGTTGATGCCGCCGGTTTCCGCGATCAGCGGCACGATGGGGCCGTCTTTGGCCGCCAGCGCGCGCTGGATGTGCTTGGCCACGGCCGTGGAGCCTGTGAAGGCCACGCCGGCCACGCCCGGGTGTGCGACCAAGGTGGCGCCCACCGTTTCGCCAGGCCCGTGCAGCACCTGGAGCACATCGCTGGGCACGCCCGCGTCGTGCAGCAAGCCCACGGCGGCCAGGGCGACGCCAGGTGTTTGCTCTGCCGGCTTGGCCAGCACGGTGTTGCCGGTGACCAGGGCCGCGGCCACCTGGCCCACAAAGATGGCCAGCGGGAAGTTCCAGGGGCTGATGCAGACCCACATGCCGCGGCCGTGCAGGCGCAGGGTGTTGGTCTCGCCGGTCACGCCGGGCCAGGGGGCTGGCAGGTTCACTGGCGCCATCACACGCTCGGCTTCGACGGCGTAGTAGCGCAGGAAGTCGATGGCCTCGCGCACCTCGGCCACCGCATCTGGCCAAGTCTTGCGGCCTTCGTCCACCAGCAGCGCGCAGAACGCGGGCAAGCGGTTTTGCAGGGCGTCGGCGGCGTGCCGCAAGACGGCGGCACGTTGCGTGACCGGGCGGCGGCGCCAGGCGGGGGCGGCCGCCAGGCTGCGTTGCGCCGCAGCAGCGACGTCGTCCGCCGAGGCTTCGGCCACGGTGGGCAGCACGGCGGTCTGGCGCGCTTGCAACAGCGCATCGCGGTCGCGGCGCACGCTCAGGTCCACGCCCATGCTGTTGGGCCGGGCCGGGCCGAACAGGTCGCGCGGCAGTGGCAGGCCCGAGGCCGGCAGCAGGTGCAGTGGCGAGCGCAGCAGTTCGTCCACGCCGCAGGCTGGATCGGCCAGCTGGTGCACGAACGATGAGTTGGCGCCGTTTTCCAGCAGGCGGCGCACCAGGTAGGCCAGCAGGTCGCGGTGCGGGCCCACCGGCGCATACACGCGGCAGCTGATCAGCGGTTCGCGCAACACCTCTCGGTACACGGCTTCGCCCATGCCATGCAGGCGCTGCAGCTCGAAGCGTGCGCCGCTGCGCTCGGCCATCTGCAGCAGCGCGGCGATGGTGCCGGCGTTGTGCGTGGCGAACTGCGGGAACAGGGCATCGGGCGCGGCCAGCATGGCGCGGGCGCAGGCCAGGTAGCTGATGTCGGTGTGCTGCTTGTGCGTGAACACCGGGTAGTGCGCCAGGCCCGCCTCCTGGGCGCGCTTGATTTCGGCGTCCCAATAGGCGCCCTTGACCAGGCGGCACATCAGCTTGACACCGTGGCGGCGTGCCATTGCGATCACGTGCTCGACCAATTCCAGCGAGCGCGTTTGGTAAGCCTGCAAGGCCAGGCCGAAGCCTTGCCACTGCGGGTGTTCGGCGGCGATGCGCGCGACCAGCGCCTCGGCCACATCGAGTGAGAGCTCCAGGCGGTCAACCTCTTCGGCGTCCAGCGTGAGGTTGAGGTCGGCGCGGGCCGCGCGGTCGCACAGCGCCCAGACGCGCGGCACCAGCTCTGCCATGACGCGCTCATGTTGGGCTTCTTCATAACGCGGGTGCAGGGCGCTGAGCTTGATCGACAGGCCATCGGCCAAGGCCGGGGTGTGGGCCTCGCGCTGGCTGGCCGCGATGGCGTCCAGCGCGCGTTCGTAGCTGGCCAGGTAGCGCTGGGCGTCGTCTTCGGTGCGGGCGCCTTCGCCGAGCATGTCGAAGCTGAAACGCACGTGGGGTTGTGCGCGGTGGGTGCGCGCCGATTGCGCCAAGGCCTGTGCGATGCTTTCGCCCAGCACGAACTGCTGGCCCAGCAACTGCACGGCGCGCACGGTGGCGGTGACCACGGCGCGGGCGCCCAGGCGCGCCGCGAGGCCCGTGCTGCCATCGGCATCGGGCAGGAACTTCTTGGACAGCGCCACCGCGGCATGTGTCAGCCGCCCCATGGCCGACTCGGACTGACGGGTGTGGCCGGCTGTGTCCGCGAAATCGGCGCGGCCGAGTTGGTCGGACGTCAGCGCGATGGCGGTGTCCGCATCGGGCACCCGCAGCAGGGCCTCGGCCAGGCGCATCAGGGCCAGGCCCTCCTTGCTGGAGATGGGGAATTCCTTGAGCAGCGATTCCAGCGCCCAGAACGGGGCCGGGTGGGCGCGCACCGCCTCCACCCAGGGGCGGGCCTGCCGCGCGACCGCCGCCCAGTCGAGGGTGCCTTCCAGGCTGTGCAGGCGCTGGCGCACCACGTCGGTTTCGGGGCGGTCGGGGGCGGGCAGGCGCATGGTGGGATCCTCCTGGCGGTGGCCGGTGCGCGCGTTCGGGGTGCTCGCTGACGGCGTGTCGGGGCTCAGCCGGTGGGCTCGCGGCGCGGGGGCTCGGGCGTGCGCATCAAGGTGCTCTTGCCGAACAGGCTCTGGATCAGGTCCACGGCAAGCTCGGCGGTCTGGTTGCGCACATCGAGCGCGGGGTTGAGTTCGACCACATCGAGCGAGCCCAGCCGGCCGGTGTCCGCGATCATTTCCATGCACAGCTGGGCCTCGCGGTAGGTCGGGCCACCGCGCACCGTCGTGCCCACGCCGGGGGCGATGTCGGGGTCGAGGAAATCGACGTCCAGGCTGACGTGCAGGTGGGTGCGCTCGTCCAAGCCCAGCAGGGCCTGCGCCATGGTGTGCCGCATGCCGTTTTCGTCGATGAAGCGCATGTCGAAGACCTCGATGCCGAGTTCGTGCACGAAGCGTTTTTCGCCCGGGTCCACGCTGCGGATGCCGATCTGGCGGATGTCTTGCGGCGACAGGGCCGGGCTGTGGCCGCCAATGCCCGTCAGCTCGGCGGGCCCATGGCCGCACAGGCAGGCCACGGGCATGCCGTGCAGGTTGCCCGAGGGCGTCAGGGTGGCGGTGTTGAGGTCGGCATGGGCGTCCAGCCAAAGCACGCGCAGGCGCCGTCCGGTGTCGCGGCAATGGCGCGCCACCGCGCTGATGCTGCCCATGGCCAGGCTGTGGTCGCCGCCCAGCATCAGCGGCAGCCGCCCTGCGCGGAGCTCGGCCAGGGTGGCCTCGTGCAACAGCTGGTTCCAGCGCGCCACTTCCGTCAGGTGCCGGAAGCCGCCCACGGCGGGCTGCTCGGGGTTGTCGGGGCCGTGGAGGTCACCGCAGTCGCGCACGTCGATGCCGAAATCGGCCATCGCCTGGACGATGCCGGCCACGCGCAAGGCGCTCGGCCCCATGCGCGCGCCGATGCGACCTGCGCCCACGTCGGTGGGCACGCCGATGAGGCTGACGGCGGGGCGCGCGGGGATCTGGGGGCTCATGCGGCTTGCACTCGGGTGGTGGCGGGCGTGCTCAGCAGCGCGAACAGGTCTTTCGGGTCGTCGAGTTCGGGCATCAGTGCCAGCGTGCGCAGCAGGCCCAGCTGCTGAGCGCAGTCTCGCATGAAGCACAGCGCGGAGAAATCCTCCAGTGCAAAGCCGACGGAGTCGAACACCGTGACCTGCTCGCGGTGGCGGCGGCCAGGCGCCTGGCCCGTCAGCACCTGCCACAGCTCGGTCACGGGGAAGTCGGGCGGCATCTGCTGGACCTCGCCCTCGACGCGGGTTTGCGGCGCGTACTCGACGAACACATCGGCCGCCAGCAACACCTCGGGCGCCAGTTCCGTCTTGCCAGGGCAATCGCCGCCCACGGCATTGAGGTGCATGCCTGGGCGCAGCATGTCGGCCGTCACGATGGTGGCGTTGGCCTTGTCGGCCGTGATCGTGGTGACGATGTCGGCGCCTTGGACGGCGTCTGCAGCGCTGTGGCAGGGCTGCACGTGCAGGCCCGTGTCGGCCAGGTTGCGCGCCAGTTTGGCCGTGGCCCGCGCGTCCACATCGAACAGGCGCAGGGTGTGCACGCCCAGCAGGTGGTGGAAGGCCAGGGCCTGGAACTCGCTTTGCGCGCCATTGCCGATCAAGGCCATCACGCGGCTGTCGGGGCGGGCGAGGGCACGCGCGGCCACGGCCGACACCGCAGCGGTGCGCAAGGCCGTGGTCAGGGTCAGTTCGCTGAGCAGCTCGGGCACGCCCGTGGCCACATCGGCCAGCACGCCAAAGGCCATCACGGTGGGCAGGCCCAGGCGGTGGTTGCCGGGGTGGCCGTTGACGTATTTGAAGCTGTAGGCCTGGTCGTCGGAAATCGGCATCAGCTCGATCACGCCGCCGGCCGAGTGGTGGGCCACGCGGGCCGATTTGTCGAAGGCTGGCCAGCGGCGGAAATCGGCCTCGATGGCATCGGCCATGCCGCGCAGGCAATGCGCCAGCCCCAGCCGCTGGACGATGTGGGCGGCGTCGGCCGCGCCGAGGTAATGCGTGACGATGGCGTGTCCCATGGCCGTGCTCCTGCAGATGAACACCAGTGTGGCCGGCCCGCGCGTCAATGACAATCGCCAGAAATGTGCTGTTTGGGTGCCTGACTTGCCAAAACGTCAACCGCAGGTGTCAAATCGTCAACATGGACGGCACCGACCAGCAACTCCTCGCCCTGTTGAGGCAAGACGCCCGCCTGACCGTGGCCACCTTGGCGCACAAGCTCGGCGTGTCGCGCGGCACGGTCACCAACCGCATCCGCAAGCTGGAGGATGCCGGCGTCATCGTCGGCTACACCGTGCGCTTGCGGCCTGATGCCAGCCCGGACGAGATCACCGCCTGGATGAGCATCGCCGTGGAGGGCAACGAGGCCCGCGCGGTCATTGCCAGCCTGCTGGGCGAGCCGGGTGTCGCCCGCCTGAGCGACACCAACGGCCGCTGGGACCTGCTGGCGGAGTTGCGGGCCGAGAACCTGGCCGGTTTGTCCAAGGTGATGGAGCGTGTGCGCCTCATCCGCGGCATCAGCCACACCGAGACCAGCATCCACCTCGAAACCTACCGGCTGCCTTGAGGCGCCAGGCCCGTCAGACGCCCTTGCGTGCAGGCTCAACGGCTGGCGTGCTGCGTGGCTTGCTCGGCCTTGACACGGGCCACTTCCTGGGCGAAAGCCGGGCTGTTGCGCAGGCGCTGGTACTCGGCAAAAGCCTTCTGGTATTCGCTGGTTTGGAGTCCGTATTCCTGCAGGTCGGCGAAGCGGTCCACGCCCGCACGCTGCCACAGGTGCCGGTCGGCGATGACTTCGGCGCGGCTGAGCTGCGAGGCGGTCGGCTTGGGCAGGTCGAATTCCTCGGCATGGGCCTGGGGCAGGGCGGCGGCCAGCAGCAAGGAAGCGGTCAGGGCCAGGGTGGCGCTGAGGGACTTGGCTTGGGCGGTGCGGTTCGAGTTCATGGTGCGATCCTTTCAGTGAGTCTGGGAATGAGGGTCGGGTTTGCCCTTGGTTCACAGTGTGCGTATGGCGTTTCAATCATGCAAATTGATTGAAATGATCTGATGCATTCTTCGCGTCGATGATGTCGGCGGCGTCGCATCCCAAGCGGTCGCAAGTCACGCTTTCGGCCGGAACGTGCGTGCGCTTGTGCAGGTGGGGCGGCAAAAGCGCCCTCGGCATCGGCCTGCGTGGCTAAGATTCGCGCAGGTTGATCGCCTTGCGCGCCAACCCAGCCCACGCAGCGCTTGCACGCGAGTGCGCCACGCCCATCGCCCCATGCCATCCGGATGTGGGGTCAGGCCTTTCAGGCAGTGGATCCAACGCGGGTCCCTGCCGCCCGGCTTCGGCCAGGTCAGGTTGAACTGAGATGGGCGTGTGCAGCGTGGGCTCGGCCCGATCCGTCGGGCGGTTTCCCCAGGCTCCGGTCTCACGGCCGGGGCCTTTCTTTTGGGCGCTGCGGCCATGCGGGGGGCTCGGTGTCGGATTGACGCCAGATTGACGTGCTTGGCTTGGTGCCCCGGCGCATCTCGCTCGGTCACCGCAGTGCATGGCCTCGTAAACTGGGCGCCTCTTTTGTTCGTCAGGCACCCTGGGCGCCGTTGCCACCGTGGGCCACCCTGTTCCGCACACCTACCCCGAGCACCTGAGGCCTTGTTTGGCCGACCTGCCTGCAGCGCCGGGTGTTTACACCTTCCACGGCGCGACCGGGGGCTTGCCGCTGTACATCGGCAAGAGCGTGAACATCCGTGCCCGGGTGATGAGCCACTTCAACACCCCTGACGAGGCCGCGATGCTGCGCCAGACGGTGCGCGTCAGTTGCGAGCGCACGGCCGGCGAAATCGGCGCCCTGCTGCTGGAGTCGGCCCGGATCAAGGCCGAGCATCCCTTGTTCAACCAGCGCCTGCGGCGGTCGAGGCAGTTGTGGTCGCTGCGCTTTGCCGCCGAGCGCCCGGACATCGTGCCGGCGCGGGAGGCCGATGTCAGTGCTGCCGCCGATGCCGGGCCGCTCTACGGCCTGTTCGGCAGCCCCCGCGCGGCCCAGGAGCACCTGCGCCAGTTGGCCGATGCGCATGGCCTGTGCTGCGGCTTGCTGGGCCTGGAGCGCTTGGCCCCCGGGCGCCCCTGTTTCCGGCACCAGATCCGACGCTGCCTGGGGGCTTGCTGTGGCGCGGAGCCTGCGCAGGCGCACCACGCACGCCTCATGGAGGCCCTGCAGGCGCACCGCGTGGCCATCTGGCCGCACGAGGGGGCCGTGGCGGTGGTGGAGCGTGATGGCGAGCGGCAAGACATCCACGTCGTGCGCAACTGGTGCCACTTGGGCACCGTGACCACTCTGGCGGCGGCGCGCAAGCTGAGGCACGTGAGCGCCACCTTCGATGCCGACGGCTACCACATCCTCAGCAAGGCCCTGCTCACGGGGGCGGCGGAGACGGTGGCGCTGTGAATGCGGCCCTGTGATCACCGTGGCGGCACAAAGCAAAAAGCCACCCAAAGGTGGCTTTCGCTGAATTTGGCTCCTCGACCTGGGCTCGAACCAGGGACCTACGGATTAACAGTTGAATTCTCAGGCCCGTGTGCAGGCTTTGCCGTCACCGGAACCCTAAGTGTAGCAACCACTTAGGCGAATGTGTCCGAAATCGACCGAAGCTGAGCGAAGGCCTCCGAAGCCTCAATCGCTATCACTTCCGCTATCAATGTCAGGATAGGGACCGCGTCGTCTTTCGGCCGTCTGGGGTCCTAACTTGGGCTGCAATCTGATCTCGGACACTTGTGCAAACCGGCGACGGGTGTCAGTTACCGAGGGGGGCGCGCCAAGCGCGAAATGGAGCGACTGCTGGGCAGCGAGAGCCGACGGTCGCGGCTACCTCATCCGGGGACTGCTCTCGGCCAGGAGCGGTCATCTGCTCGTGAAAGCTCTCAGGCTGCTGACCAACCACGGGCTGGGCGCTGAAGAAGTACTTCCAGCGGGTGCCAGCAAACTTTGAGAAGCCTGATTAACAAGAGGTGAAGACCCGACAACGGGTGAGCGTCCTGCTCGCGTAGCGCACATCAGGCTGGCGCGGCGAGGCGCACGCCGCGAAAGGACTCGCTCTGTTGCAAGGCCGCGCTACGGCGGTCGCCAAAATCGACCATCGCGTCAAGCACCTGCAGCAGCTTGCGGGCCAGAGGAGCCGGCAACGGATGCTGTCGGTCGGCGTGCGCCTGAACCAGAGCCGCGATCGCGGCTGGCACCGAGGAGCCCTTCCAGCCCGCCGGCAGGCGCCCATCGACGACCTGCGCCAGCACCTGGTCGGCGAATGTGTTGGTCGGGTAGGCAGCTCCGGAACGTTCACACAGCGTGACGAACTGACGCGCGACGTAGGGGTGCCAGCCCGCAGCGCGCACCATACGGTCAACAAGTGGCATCACCTGGCCGAGGTCGTCCCAGCGGCCGTTGGCGAATCGCGCGGCGCCGGAGGCGTGCTCGACGACCACGAACAGCAGCGACTTGACCAGCTCCGGCAGGTCGAAGCCGCCCATGCGCCCTTCGTTGTGCGGCGAACGGCGCAGATAGTCGTTCTCCAGCATTCGTTCGAGCACGGCATGCAGCAGGAGGAGGGTGTCATCGCGGACCTCCGGCGCATCGAGGATTTCACCGCAAACCAGCGACTCAGTGAACGGCGCGAGCAGCCGCATCGCGATCTCGTCAGGCTGCGCGAGGATCGGCCGCAGCAACCTCTGCAAGATCTCGTCGGCTGGAAGATGGGGGGCAACGCTTGCCACCATCCGACCCAGCTGATCCTCCCACTCGTACAGGTTTGCATCGCCACGCTCGCGGCCCCGACGCCGCTCTTTTCGCCACACCGGATTGAGCGTGTCGAGCGTCCAGCCGATATACGCCTCGAGGGCGTCGACAAAGTGCGCACGGCCAGCGCTCGCCATGACCACCGCCACTGGGACTCTCTGCAAGACGTTCGCGGCGTACCGGCCGTCCCACAGATCATCGGTGCACTGCCACCCTTCGTCTTCTTCCACGTCGAGAGTCTGCGGATTCTCAGCATCCGGCGCGGCCCGCACCCACGAAGCCCGTGGGCGCACCCAGGCAGGCAGCGGCCCTTGCGCACGGTACTCGTCGAGTGCCGCGGCCATCGTCGCGCCACGGTGGTCCGATTCCACCTGCCGCCGTGCCTTGGTGTCTAGCCGGTGCATGTCTCGCCTGCTTACGAGCTGCGCCAACCGCAACCCGAGGTTCAAGCCACACCAGGCGAACCGCGCGTCGTGCTGCCAGCAGCCAGCCACGCCGGACAGCGCAACGAACGAAACCGAATCGAGTGGGTGCGAAATCAAGCGATAGAGCGCTTCACGGTAGGCAGGATGTTCGCGGGCCGATCCGATACGCGCGGCCAACGCATGCGCCACGAAGATCTTCCGGTGCCAAGGGATCACAGATCCAGAAAACGTGTCGTCGGAGATCTCGTCCTCCGCAACGCGGAAGCTTTCGATGGTGGCATCGGCCCAGGCCTCATGCCCGCTCGCATCGGCGAAACAAATCACTGCCGCTGCCGTTCCCGCAATCGCGCCTTCCGTCAACCCGCTGCCAGGCATCGGCGACATCGACCTCCCTGCAGCAGCCGCATCAGCCATCTCTTTCGCACGCCCGATGGCATCGTCCACCGAGAAGCCCGGCGCCCATTGGCGCAACGTGAAGCACTTATCAACCCACAGCCACAGCTCCATCTCGCGCGCCGCCTGCGCATGGCGGTGCAGGGCTGCTTGTATCTCGGGAGCTTCGTGTCGCGAACTGCTCATCGAGATCTGGACCATATCACTGCGGCCGGGGATCGGAGCTGCGGTGTAGTTCTCGGCGTGGCCCAACTCCGACCATAGTTCGGCGGTGCGGCGGAGCTCGGCCAAATGTTCTGGGTTCTGCGCCTCTTCCTGATAGGCGAACTCCAGCTTGTTCGGGAAGTCGTCGAGAGCGACGCGGCACGCCTCGCGCAAGGCTGTGTCGCCTCCGAGGACGAAGAGCGGTACCAGGTCGCGCAGCTCCAAGCGGCGCGACGTCATCTGGCTGCTGTCGGCGACTGCTTGACGGTGCACTGCGTCGCCGCTTGCGTTGTCGAAGCCCATCAGCCCCGCGCTTTGCAGTTGGCGCTCTTGGACCTGGCGCTGCAGGTCGTGCCGCCACAGCCGCGGGCTGCGCAGCAGCGCCAAGGTCGTTGGCGAAACTTGCTTGGCCCGTAAGGCGAGGTGCACCGCAATCCCCACGATACCGATACTCGTGTGCCCTTCCAGCAGCTGTTGCAGTACTTCGTCCAACGGGCGTCCGGCATCGAGCTGCGCGATGCCCCAGTGCTCCAGCGTCATGAGTGCGCACTCCACGACCTGCGGCCCGCCATGGCCGCGGAACCATAAGTAGTGCCGGTCGTCGCCCCAGAACTCCTGCTGCCCCCACGGAAACACCAACACGAGCGGCATCGGTGTTGCGCTGCCATGCGAGTGCCCATGCAATTGACGCCACGCCGTGGTGGCGTGGTTCGTCACGTCGCGGATCAGCGCTAGCGCCGTCGCTGGATCGCGCATGAGCAGCGAGTGGAACGGTTCGCGGAGAGGCGAGGCGGGAAAGAAGCCCTGATGGTCGCCGCCGATCGACAGCCGGTCCCAATCGTGGTGCGAGAACGAGTGGTGCATGATCGACGTGCTCGAAAGCGCGAGCTTGTCCCACCGCGATCTCTTCTCCGGCGGGACGGCCTCGGCTTCCCTGCGCCGACGACCCTCTTCACGCGCTTCACGACGCCATCGTGCCGATGTGTCGTCCGGCAGTTCCCTCATGAACCAGCGCTTGGCGACCCTCGCGAGCAGCGCAGGATGCGTCTGCGCCAGCAACGGCGCGTAGGTCATAAGCTCGCGGAACCCGCCATCGGACCAGCGCTCGATTGTCTCGACCTTCGCGAGATAGGCGCTGACCACATCAGGATAAGCGCGCGCTGCGCGGAGCACCAACGCACGTAGCTCCGTCTCCAGTTGCGTCGGCACCCGCGGGCGCGGCGTGCCATCGCTTTCAGGCGTGCTGTATCGAAACCGGCGGTCCACATGCTCGTCCTCGATCGCGTGCAACCACGTTGCGCACCGGGCTACGATGCGCTGCGACACTACGTTTGGGTAGTCCGCGAAGGCGACCTGCCAGGTTTCGAACAGCGTGGCGAGATCCCGCAACTGTTCGTCAGGAATCAACTCGACCTGTTCGATCGCCCATGTGAGCAGGCGGCGCCACGCCGCGAAGTCGGAAGGCCAGCCCAGCGAGTCCGCGATACGGATACGCGCCGCGGCATCCAGATCGCCGCCCAGGGCTCCGGAGAGCACCATGGGGTTGGGTGTCGTCTTCTCTGCCTGCATCCACACCATGAGCTTTCCGAAAAGCCGGTAGCCGTTCGACGCCAAAGAGGCAGCGAACATTTCGGCGTGCTCAGCGAAGCGTGGGCTGAACACGGGCGCCACGAGCCAGGCGCGCAGCCACTGCGGCCGCACCTGAGCCCGCTCAAGGGCATGTAGCTCTCGCGGCCACTGGTCAGGGAGCGGATAAGTCGCCTGCGACAGCAGTTCCACCACGCGCGCCAAGGCGGGCGGTTCCCCGGCCGCAGTTAGGACAGCGATCCAGTCGTCACCCTCATCTAGCAGCAGGTGGAGGAACGACCACTCGAACAAAATATCGTGACTGAACTGGGCCGTGTGACCCGTGCGTACTTGCTGCACTAGGCCATCCTCCTCCAGCGCCGGGAGCACGTCCTGCGTTGCAGTCGACAGGTCGCGGATGCGGACATTGCGACCTAGGTCGGGCGCGCTGCGCTTGGCCAGTTCGATAAGCCCCCGCTGCCGCGCCAGGGCCTGGGGCGCGTGGGCGTCATAGCCGCCCCGTGTCCACCAGGCCTCCACGAGGTCCACCTCCGACTGAGGCGCGAACCCGGAGGGATACGCTGCCCGAGAGAACCCCCGTGCCAGCACCGCCGCGAAGAACGGGCGGCGTGCCATTGTGCGCACGCGCTCGTTTCCGCCAGTCAGGAGCGGCCGCAGCGCCGGCAGCGAATCCGCGAGTGAGCTGGCCTCTTCGTCCGTCAGGTTCTCCACATCGACATAGCCTACGCCGCCGCTAGCGAGCAGCGCAGCAGGCACCCAGTTGCGCAGGGGCTCGATGCCGGCGTCGCGCGCGGTGGCGACCACGCGCCAGTCAGAAAGTGCTGGGTTCGTCAGAAGCTGGCCGAGCAAGTCGGTCATGATCGCGCGCTGTTCAGGCGCAATGCGGTCGAGGCCATCGATCAGTAGCGTGGCATGACCGGTTGCCGCGACCTCCACGAGCAGCGGCTCGATCGATATCGTCGCCAAGCCCATCGCGCGGGCATGCTCTGACCAGCTGCGGCCAGAGAGCCGGTTGGCGGTGAGGAACAAGGTCGTGCCATCGGCGGACAGCTCTTGCACCACGTCTCGCAGCAGCACCGTCTTGCCGGTGCCGGGCAGGCCTTTGATCAACGTCAGGCGGTGGGCCGCCATCTGAGCGCCGAGCTGGTCGCGCAGCACCTGGCGCGTGAGGTGCGTACCTCCGATGTCGTCGGCCTGCTGGTCGAGCCAGTGGCGAGTGTTGTCGCGCAGAGTCTGCATGTCGCCGGCGAACGCAGGCGCCCCCAAGAAGCGCCAGCCAGCCAGCGCGCGCACGAGCGATGCGCGAGTGTGCACTGCGCTCCGACCCGCTCCATCGCGGGCGACCTGGCGCAGCAAATCCCACAAGTCGCCGGCATGCATCACTTGCTGCGGCTCCAGCGCGCGCTGCAGGCTGGCGATTGCCTCCGCTTCGTGCGTCGATCCGGCGTGGGGGGGATCAAACCGGATCAGCACCAAATGCGCGAGCAGGCGGTGCAGCTGTTCGTCGGACAGGGGCGTTCCTGTGTCCTGTGCAGCCATTCGAACCGCTTCGGCCACAGCGCGGTGACTGACCGAGGCGTTTCCCCCGTCGACAAACCGTTGCATGAAGACCGCAGTCGTGTCGGAAGCCCGAGCCCATTCGCACACGGTCGTGAAAGCTCGAGACGTCTCTTCCGCCACTGACCCCGTGACTGCTCCGACGCGGTCCACGTTCTCGCGAAAGTCCAGCTTCCGCAACGTCTGTGAGCTGCGTTGGATAACTTCTCGGAAGTCGCTGTTGGTCGCCGCGTCCGAGATGGTGAGTGAACGCTTGACCTGCAGCGACAGCCGCATGACGGTTCCATCGGCCAGGGAGGCGGCATCGACGATCACGTCGTCGAGCGGTTCGCCGAAGTCGGCCTGCTGCTGGGCAACCCGCTGCACGATCCTTCCGTCGAGGCCCGCCGCCGTCGTGCCGCTGATGATTGCCGCGAGGTACTGCGCTGCGACCGCGTCTTCGTAGGTGAATCCGGCACCGCCGGTGAGTTCAGGCGAAGTCATGCTTTATCCGTGAGTCCCGTCTTATTGGCATGGCGTCGCCAGCAACGCTTCCTCGAGCCGCACCGCGCCATGTGGCTAACTCCTGCCGCGCCTCAGGCGCTCCGAATGCTGCCATCCAGCGTGTACCCATCGCAGCAGGGCCTCCTTCGGGTGGCTCTGTATGGGTCCGATCGGCTCGCGCGAGCTGCAGCTTTGGGGCGACGAGCCCATGGCCGCGAGCGTCGCAGATGGGGCAATCGCTTGCCCTGGTCAGTATCCGCTGACGGGCATTCGACCCAGCGCTCGTATCGCGATGAGGTCGACGCGCGGTAACCGGCTGCTACCAGCCTCATGCGGTCACTCCCGCCACAAATCGCTTCCCAAACCCCCCAGCCCCACTGGCCGTCAGCAGCAGCTTGTCCGTGGCCCGAGTCGCCGCCACATAAAACAACCTCGCCGCTTCCTTCTCATCCGCACCCGGCGCAGGCATAGCTCCAAGGCCAGGGATGGCCACCAGGGGGAACTCCAGGCCTTTGCTCACGCGCATCGTCATCACCCGGATGGCGTCCTGCGCGGGGCGATAGTCGCCTGAGCGGCGACGCACCTGGTGGGGCAGGCGACGGCGGTGCAGAGCCTCGGCGCAGGCGTTCATGACGGTGTGGTCGTGACACAAGATGGCCATGTCGCCCCATGCGCGTCCACCGCTGTGGTGCTCGTCGGCCAGCAGGTCGGCCAGGTGCTCCACCTCGTCGCGCAGGTTGGGCAATCGCACCACCAAGGGCGGCGGGCCTTCGCGACCGTAGCTCACAGGGCGCACGACCGGGATGCCGTCGTCGTCGTGCTCTTCGGGTGACAGCAGGTCGGCGGCGATGAGGCTGGCCGTCTGCAGGATCTGCTTCGTATTGCGGTAGTTGATCTTCAGGATGTTGGTTCGGCCCTGCGCCTGGATGCCGACGCTTTTGAAGCTGAACTGCCGCGTGCGGCTGCGCTCGTAAATGCTTTGCGCGTCGTCGTACAGCAGCAGCAGGCTGTTGGTGGCGGGGTCCACCATCTGCGTGACCAGCTTCAGCCACTCGGGGCGGAAATCGTGGCCCTCGTCGATGAGGATGGCCTGGTACTGCCCGGACGGGATCTGGCTGCGCTCCACTGCGCGGATGACGCCATCGACCATTTGGTCGAACATGTCCGGGCCCTGGCCGGGCAGGGGCTGGCCGAAAGTTTTGAGTTGGTGCCAGCACCATTTGTGGAAGTTGCGGGCATGCACGCGGTCGGCGATGCCGCGGGCCGTGAACATCGCATCCAGCTTCACGGCGAGCGGCTCGTTGAAACACAGCACGAGGATGGGCTTGGACGTGGGCGTTTGGGCCTTGGCCAGGTGCTCGGCGCGGAACCCCAAGATCATCGTTTTGCCCGAACCGGCCACGCCGTGGATGACGCGGTGGCCGTCGCCCAGGCTGCGTGCCAGCTGCTCCTGCTGCAGGTCCATCACCTGCATGACGTCAGGCAGCTCGGCATCAGCGTCGGTGTCGTCGAAGAAGGTGCGCTGACTCGGTGGGCGCACCTCGGGGAACATGATCCAGCGCACGCGGTCCAGCTGAGGCAACGACATCGCACCGCCGAAGGCGTGGGGGAACATGTCCCACAGCCGCTGCTGGAAGGCCTCTTCGTCGGCCGACTCAAGCATCTCGTCCTGGCAGATCACCAGGTGTGGTGCGATGGCTTGGTCCAGGCCCGCGTCGTCGAACTGCTTGCGCGTGATGCGCGTCAGCACCACGCCGTAGCCCCAGGGGAAGGCCAGCTTGCCTGCGTGGTTGCCTGTGGTTTGGATGAGCTGCGTGTCGCGCTCCAGCGCGTTGACAACCTGAATGGCGCAGTGGCGGGCTTGGGCCACCGGGTTGATGACCACCTTGTGCTCGCCGTTGGCCTGGATGTCCCACGCCTGTCGGGTGGCCTTGAGGATGGTGTCGAGTCGCCAGTCCTTCGTCTCCAGGATCAGCAGCCCGCGGCGCGGGTGAATCACAACGAAGTCAGGGTGCGACTGCTTCGGGCCCACGGGCACGTCGTACCAAATCAGGTAGTCATCGTCGAGCTTTTGCTCCAGCCGCTCGGCCAGGCGTTTTTCGCCAGACGTCATCCGGGACACACAGCTGCCCAGCGCAGGAATCAACACCGCCACAACGCACGCCCTCACTGCTTTTGTTGTCGTCGCCCACCCTTTTCACCGAGTGGCTCTGCAGAGTGTACCCACGCTGCCCGGCGTGGAACAGTCGTTGGCTCTTGTGCATGGCGAGTTGCTTTTATCCATACCGCTCTCACGACCCCAGCACCTTGAATAAACCGGCTCATTACACGCCCCAAGCGGCGCACACAGGGTGCGCCGTACCAACGTGCCCCGACCCCATGCATTCGCCCATGCGTTCTCGCTTGGTGCCTGCTGCAGGTGGGGGCGACTGCGGGTGGTGAGGTCATGCGAAGTGCCCGCGCCGCCCGCGAGGGGCGACAGTTATGGTTTTTCGGTACAACTCGCACACCCGTCTTGCGGACGATGATGCCCTCGACGAGGTGCTTGCTTACCACGATCTCACGAGGACTGGCTTCGTGTCGATGTTCACTCCTGGGCAGGCGCGAACCCAGCAGAGTTTCAGGCTGGCTGAGCTTCCAACCAGGCTCTTGCTACAGCGCGAGCTGAACGGTGACGTGTATCTCACACAGAACGAGTTTTTCCGCCCGGGTCGTAAGGTTGTTCACTGCACGCGACTCACGAGTTTTTACCTTGATCTCGACACGTACAACGTGGGTCGGCTGCAAGGCCGGGCACCGGAGTTCCTTACGGAAGCTGCACTGCGTCAACTGGATGACCAAGGGCTGCCTGAACCTTCCCAGATAATTTTTTCTGGCCGTGGCTTGCAACTCAAATGGGTGCTCGAGCGGCCTGTTCCGGCAGGTGCCCTTCCGCGGTGGACAGCGGTGCAACGCAAGTTGTGTGAGCGCATGACTGTGTTGGGGGCCGACGCGAAGGCACTTGATGCTTCACGGGTTCTGCGCGTTGTCGGTTCGGTTCACTCGAAGAGCGGGGAACTGATACGTATGGTCCATCGCGCCAAAGTGCCTGCGACGGGTGCGTCAATGCGCGCTGACGGTTTGATCGTGTACCAGTTTGATGAGTTCGTGAACACCGTGCTCCCGTTCACGCGCCTGGACCTGGCGAATCAACGCGAGGCCAGACTCGAATCTCAGGCGGCCAACGATCCTGGCCCACTCAAGGCAACGGGCTCGTCCTGCGCCCCTCCGAGCGCACTGGCAGCACCGTGCCCGGTTGAGAGCTCAGCCCCAAAAAACGAAGTTCGACATCCAGGCGCACGGGCTCTGAACTCCACAAAGCTGGCTTGGGACCGCCTGGCAGACCTTCGCCTACTCGCTGAGATTCGAGGCTGGGGCGGAGGGGTTCCACCCGGGAAGCGGGATGAGTTTGTCTTCCTGGGTGCCTGTTTTTTGGCGCAATCAGGTGTCGCCGATCGGCTGTGGATAGAGACCGTCGCCCTTGCCCGTGAGTTTGCTCC
This sequence comes from Aquabacterium commune, assembly GCF_004362855.1. Taxonomy (GTDB): domain Bacteria; phylum Pseudomonadota; class Gammaproteobacteria; order Burkholderiales; family Burkholderiaceae_C; genus Aquabacterium; species Aquabacterium commune. Next base: position 465,146 of record NZ_SNXW01000003.1, on the reverse strand, counting down.
GACTTGGTCGCTGAAGGAGATCCAGTCTTGCGTTCTCAGTGTGCTTAGCCGCACCCAGAAGGCCCTCGATGGGGGTAAGGATCTCTATGCAGGAGTCTGGACAGATCCGCGCTACAAGTTCGGCAACAAGGTGCTCCTGGAGCGTCTTGAGGTCACCCCTTCCGAAGAGCTGGAGCTGAAATGCATCATCAGCAAAGAAGAAGCGAGGTGCCGCGACCGCAAGCGCAAAGAGGCGCAGCGCAGGGCCGACGGGGCACTCACACGTGAGGAGTACTTGCGGCCTGGCCACGACCGTTGCGCTGCGGCCCTGAGGCTACGTCGAGCTGGCAAGGCTCCCGCTGAGATCGCTGCACTTCTTGGCATCAGCAAATCTTCAGTCAGCCGCTACTTCAAGCGTACGGACCGCAACCTCGGTGGCGAGCATCGTCCGCAGGAAGTTGACCCGCCCTGAGCACCAAGCGGTTCCAGCTTGTTCCGTACGAATGCAGAAAAAGGAGGGATGGCGAAGCCAAACAGTGAGGGGCGGTCATCGCAGTGCTCCGGCCTGGCGTGCTGCGGTGGTGGTGTCGGACATGGGGCCGAAGGCCTTGTCCTCAGCCGCCAGGGGCGGCCAAAAAAAGAGAGGAGGGGTCTTGACGGGTCGGTGTCTATACGAAGCACTCGCCACCTTCGTGGCGGGCCTAGGACCTTACTCATGGAACAAGATCTTTTCCCAGAAACTCAAACCAGCGAGCTCGTCTCGTTGTGTGTATGCACAGTCGAAGCTGTTTCCCCCGGTGAAGCTACCCTGTTGGTGGCACAGCAGGGCTTGCAGCCAGGCTCGGTAGGGCCCACGGGCGCCGCGCTCGTGCTGCGCCTCCCAGAGCCCGCGATGGCGCCCTTGCTGGAGCACTCCGGGGCGGACGTCGGTTTGACGATCAGAACCTCGTTGTCCCGCGCCGGCCAGTATCTGATGGCTCTGTTCGTTCAAGCGGGTGGTGTCCAACTGCGGCTCGTACTTGAACTCGCAAGTACCGAAACGATGCGGCTGACAGCGGAAGCACTCACCAGTGGGCGGCTGCAGATTTTGGTCTGCACTCCTGACCAGGGGCCGTTCCTGACCTTTCAAGCCGAGTTTCGGCTTGCGGATTCAGACGTGATGTCGCGCGCGGCCGCTGGGTCCGCGTGGCTGTCTACCGAGAACCGCTGCATCGACCTCGCAGAGGCCGCTGCTCAACTCGCATTCGATCACGACTCGGGCTTGGTTGTGGACACCCTGACGCGTCACATCGTTGTCGCTGCGCAGCTTCAGTCGTGCCCGAACCCTCACGCATTCATGTCACTCATCAACGGCCAGGTTTTTGGCTTTGACGGTGACGGGCACGACGACGAGCTAGACCCTCTTCATTGAACGTTGATTTCGAAGGCCAGGGGGTGTTGCCCCCTGTGCCGTCGTTGGACCCTGCACTCGCAGGACAGGACACACATGAAAAAACATTCTCTGGACGAGCTCATCGACCTCATGGTCGATGTCGCTCGGCAAAAGGCTAAAACCACTTCGCTAGACCTTACATGCTCAGAGCTGCCATCTACGCTCGGTTCTCGTCCGACATGCAAAACGAGACAAGCCTTGACGATCAAATCCGAAAGTGTCGGCAAATGGCCGATGACGAAGGATTCCTCGTCGAAGAAAGTTTGATCTTCACTGACGCGGCGATCTCAGGCCACGGCAAAGACATCAAAAAGCGGCAGGGGCTCGCGCGCCTGTTCGACGCCTGGGACGGTGGCTACATTGACATCGTTCTTTGCACAGAGATGTCTCGCCTGGGTCGTGACGCGGTTGGCGGCCTGGCCGTCATCGCGCGTTTGCATGATGGTGGTGTGCACCTGCTGACCAGCGACGGCATTGACTCCCGGCGGACCGGCTGGATGATGCTCGCGATGATCAGGCTGGGCCTTGCGACGGAAGAGGCTCGGACCCTGAGCGCCCGTGTGTCCCGGTCGATGACTGGTGTGCTCGAGCGCGGAGGGCTCATTGCCCCGCCGCCCATTGGTTATGCCCTTGATGTCAATGCGTACCGCGACCCCAACCGCGCTGCCGGCGCGCTCTGGCGTATCGACCCTGAGAAAGCCCAGGTTGTGCGTGACATGTTCACCATGCGTGCCCAGGGTATGTCCATGTACCAGATCGCGAGGGCCTTGAACGATCGCGGTGTTCCCTCTGCTCGAAATGGCCGGGATGGGCTGCCGACAGTCTGGCGCGCTGGTTCGGTTAATCGAATCTTGCGAAACGCGATTTACAAAGGCCTGTTTGTCTACGGCGGGTCAAGTTTCAGCGTGACCAGAAGCCGGAAAACGGGTGTGCCGCTAGAGACCAAAGTCTTTGACCGCCCTCATCTGCGCATCGTCGAGGACGACCTGTGGGAAAAGTGCAATCCGCCAGCACGGCCCAAGAGGGCCAGAGGTGGTGCAAAACACTTGCTGTCAGGCCTCGTGTCTTGCGGGCAATGCCCTGCCTATCTCAATGTGAAAGTCAGTGGCGTCCATGCGAGCCTTGCATGTCAACAGTGCGAGCAGCGGTCACGCTGCGAGGAGGGGGCCCCCCGGGCGATGTATACATCTCCGCGAGCCGCTCTTGCAGCACTGCGTGCGGTGCTGCTGGATGCAGTCTCCAAAGCAGGAGCCATTGAAGAGGTTCGAACCAGGCTGAGACAAAGACTCAAAAACGGCCCTGCTGCCGAGCTGCAAGCTGCACAGTCGGAAGTCAAAAAGCTTGCTTCAGCAGAGAGTCGGCTCCTTGAGCTCGCGGTGCAGCCTTGTATCGGTATCGAAGTCGTCGGGGCAAAGTTGAGCGAAAACCGTGCAGCTTTGGCCACGGCCAAGGCGAGGTTGCAAGCGTTATCTAAGGAAGCCGGCAGCCTGACCGCTGCGGCCGTCGAGCGTCAATGCGCAGTCACCGCTGACGACCTGGTTGATCGTCTCTTGGCTGGCCAACCGTCCGTCCTGCAAGTCAGGGCGATGCTTGGGCGATTGGTTCAAAGGTTCGTGTATGTCAACTGTCCGGGCAGAGGGCAGGCGGTTTTTGAGATTGAGCTGGTGCCCGGCGCACTCATTGCGCTGGCTGCTGATGACAAGCAACTCGATGAGCAGTCCGCCACATACCAGGTGACAACGCGCATCGACAGGGCCAGCAAAACGAATGTTTTCACGCAAGTGAAACGCATCAAGTGAGTGATTCATGGCCGGCCCTTTGGGGCCGGCTTTTTTCATGTGTGACCCAATGAAAGACCGGCCGCGAGGGCCGGTCAGAATCAAAGGAAACTCACTGCAGGGGGCTTGCCCTGAAACCTGATGACATCCCGAGGTCCGGCATCAGCGGGATCAGTGCGTGGGCATCCTCGACACAGATGAGCACCTTTCGCACACGAGAGCCCGCAGGCCGCTCTTGGTCTTGCGGGGAAGAAAGGCGGCGAACAAGCCACGCCATGCCCTGGGCTTGCTGATCATCCGTCAGCCTGGAAGGCTCGCGCAAAAGGCCAAGCAGTCCACTGATGTCTGGGACAGGGAAGGGTGCAGAAATGACCAGATCCTTTCCGGTCTCGATGTCTCTCGCGAGCACCACCATTTGCTCGCTTTCAAAGCAGCTGTTCAGCCATGTCAGCGTGGGCAGGGTGTTACCGCGCAGGAGCACTTTGAGCTGTACAGCCCCCGGCTTTGTAGACAAACAAATGCCCTTGGTGCCGTTGGCCGCGGAGTAAACAGAAAGCCTCATCGTGGCCGCTGAAGACGCTGCAATGGACATGCTGTCAGCGTGCAGCAACGAAACTTGCAGCGGCAGGGGGCGGGTGAATCTGCCCATGCTCAGCCATCGGGCGGGATCCTCAGGCAGGGCAATACGCGCTTCGTGAAGGCTCAGCGCGGGCGTTTGAATCAGGGGAGGGGTGAAGTGGGTCGTCATGGGGTGTCCTGTGTGCATGCCATGCGGCACACCGTGTGTAGTCACCACCAGTTCGTCGTTTGAGCGGTCGTGGTTTTGTTCTGTTTTGGGACCAAAACGGGTCAAAACCACAACCGCGTCAAAACCTCGAGCGCTTGCTCAGCCCTCGCGGCTTTTTGCCTGTTGAGAGTCACGAGCCCCTTTGCGGAGGACGATCTGCCAGGCTCGCACCAGCTTCTCACGCAGGGCCTTCAGGCGGATGCCCAGGACATCTCGCACCCTGATGCTGGCGAGCAGCTCTGCCTTCACTTCGGAGGTGAGCACTGCCCGCAGGTTGGCGCGCTCACTTGCCTTCTTTGCGGTCTCTTCTTCCTGCAGTCGAGCCAGAGCGGCCACGGAGCCATGAACCTCGAGCCACCGGCGAATGACAGCGATCTCATCCTGGTTCAGCGAGATGGGGGATCTCTCGCTGAGGCGCAGTCCATGACGGGACTGACCCGGCGCAAGCAAGGTGGCCTCTTTCAGCAAGGCGGGGTCCAACGACAAGGGAAAGCTACCTGCATAAACGGTTTTGGTACGCTTGGTCTCTTCGTTGTATTGGTATGCGACAAGAGACACGGTTGTGCGCCCAGGCCGGGGCGTGACGATGACAAATCTCTTCATGGTTTCTCCGTTGTTGAGGGGAGGGTGTCCGCTCGGCGAGCGGCTCAACAACGTGTAGGCGGCCTTTTTATTCTGGTGCTCGTCATTGACACAGCGCCTGTCTGCAAACCAAGTCAGCGACTGAAGACACCCAGCGGGAAAGACTGCATGCATGTCCGGGCCGAACATCGGCTGTTCTCGCTACCTCGCCGGACAGCCACTGCTTGGCGGTCTTTGTGCCTTCCGGCTGGATGCAGTGGTGGGCGGGCGGGCCTGGCAGCATCCTGCTGCCATCGGTCATTTGGTTGATGCTTCTAGGCACCTAGAATCAGTGCGAACAATGAACGAGACGAGGAATGGGAAACTTCGCTTTTCTGTCAGAGCATTCGCCACTCTTGGCGGATTTGGGTGCGACCGCAGAAAAGCTGTACCCCTTCGACCCAGCCAGCTGCGTTCTCAAGCTCAGGCTCCTGGCTGAGGCGCTGACCCAGGACGTGGCGGCCCGCATCGGTGTCCGACTGCAGCAACCCACACAGGCCGAGTTGCTGCGAGCAGTGGACCAGCGCCTCAGCCTGGACCCTCAAGTGCGGCAGATGTTCCACCTGCTGCGCAACCGCGGTAACCAGGCGGCGCATGTGCTCGAACACAGCATCGGGTACCGCGAGGGCCTTGAGGCCCTGAAAGTGGCTCGGGAGGTGGCGCTTTGGTTCCACCGGACCTTTGGTGGCAAACCAGATTTCAAGCCTGGCGCTTTTGTGCTGCCAGATGACCCGAGTCAGAAGCTCGCAGCACTGCAGCAGCAAATTGCCGCGTTGCAAGACCACCTCCAGCAAGCGCAAGGTGCGCAGGCAGAACAAGCAGAGATGGCGCGACTGCTTGAAGCTCAGGCTCTGCAAGAGCGCGAGATGGCCCAACGGGCGGTGGATGAGCGCGGCATTTACGAAACCTTGGCCGAGGAAGCCAGCGCTCGTTATGCAGAGCTGAAGACGGCATTCGACGCCAAAGTCAAAGAAGCAAACGCTCAACCCGACACCACCAACGCCAGGGAAATCAAGACATTTACCGAGCGCGCCAACCAAGCCGCTCAAAAGGTCACGATGGACGAGGCCTCCACCCGCCTCATCATCGACCAGATGCTCTTGGATGCAGGGTGGGAGGCCGACACCGTTCGACTGACGCATGCGGGTGGGGCTCGCCCAGAGCGCAACAAGAACAGGGCCATTGCAGAGTGGCCAACCAAAGGCAAACAGAGCGCCGACTACATGCTGTTCTGTGGGCTGACGCCCGTGGCCGCTGTGGAGGCCAAACGCCTGAACGTGAACGTCGCTGGCAAGATCGCTCAGGCTGAGCGCTACGCGTCCGGCCTGCAGGTCGACGCTGAGCACTCGGCCGCTTGGCAGCTTGAGGGCCGGTCGGGACCCTGGCCCGACGGACAAGGCGGTTTCTTCCAAGTGCCGTTTGTCTACTCTTGCAACGGGCGTCCGCTTGTCAAGCAAAGTGCTGAGGCCAGCGGCACGTGGCACCGAGACGTGCGGCACCCGTCCAATCTCGCCAAGCCTCTCCAAGGCTTTCACTCCCCCGATGGCCTGCTGGACATCCTCCAGCGCAGCAAGTCTGCAGCCGAAGAAAGGCTTCAGTCCGAAGGCTTCGGCTACCTCAGGCTGCGTGACTACCAGCAGAAGGCGATTTCCTCCGTGGAAGCCGCCCTGGCCCAGGGGCAACAGAACTGCCTGCTGGCCATGGCCACAGGCACGGGCAAGACCCGCACCATCATTGGCCTGATGTACCGGTTCCTCAAGGCCGAGCGCTTCAAGCGCATCTTGTTCCTGGTTGACCGAACTGCCCTCGGCGATCAAGCCCTGGACGCTTTCAACGAAGCTCCACTTGAGCAGAACCAGACCCTGAGCAAGATCTACAACGTGGCAGACATGGGTGACATGGCCGCCGAAGCGGAAACGCGTGTGCAGGTCGCCACGGTGCAGGCGATGGTCAAGCGGGTGTTCGGCAGTGACTCGCCCCCGCCCGTCGATGCTTATGACTGCATCATCGTTGACGAGGCCCACCGCGGCTACACCCTCGACCAGGAGATGACCGAGGGCGAGCTGGCTGTCCGAGACCAGGCGCAGTACCTCTCAAGCTACCGCCGCGTGCTGGACTACTTCGACGCCGTGAAGGTGGGCCTGACGGCCACGCCCGCGCGCCACACCACCGAGATTTTCGGCAAGCCGGTCTACACCTACTCTTACCGCGAGGCCGTGGCCGACGACTGGCTGATTGACCATGAGCCACCCATCCGGTACCAGACCCTCCTCAGCCAACAGGGCATTCATTTCGAGGCGGGTGAGCAGGTGGAGGCCATCAACCAGGCGACGGGTGAAATCGAGGTGGCTGAGCTCGAGGACGAGTTGACCTTCGAGCTGGAGAGCTTCAACAAGCGGGTCATCAACGAGCAGTTCAACCGCGTCATTTGCGAGCAGCTGGCGCACGAGCTGGACCCGATGGGCGAAGAGAAAACCATGATCTTTTGCGCCACCGACGCGCATGCGGACATGGTCAAACGCCTGTTGGGTGAAGCTTTCAAAAATGTCTACGGTGACCAGTACAACCAAGCTGCCGTCGAAAAGATCACGGGCGCCTCTGACAAGGTGGATCAGCTCATCCGTCGATTCAAGAACGAGCGCCTGCCCAACATTGCCATCACGGTCGACCTGCTCACGACGGGTATCGATGTTCCTCCCATCTGCCACCTCGTATTCATGCGCCGCGTCAAGTCGCGCATCCTTTACGAGCAAATGATCGGGCGGGCGACTCGGCGTTGTGACGACATCGGCAAAACGGTGTTCAAAATCTACGACCCGGTGGATCTGTACGCGTCGCTTCAGGCTGTCAACACGATGCAGCCGCTGGTCAAGAACCCGAACGTGACGATCGAGCAGTTGGTCCAAGAGCTCAACGACCCACAGAGCTACGCTGCCCCCGGCAGCGCCGCGGGCCAGAGCCACGCACACGACGTGCTGAACCAGCTCAACCAAAAGCTCATGCGCGTGCTGCGCAGCGCCCAGCACAAGGCAGAAAAGCAGCCGGCGCTGCGCGATCGCCTGGCTGAGCTGGAGCAGCAGTGGGGAGTCCCACCCCATGAACTGCACCGCCACCTTCACGAGTTAGGGCAAGCGCAGGGGCCCAGGGCCGCGGCCGACTTCCTGCACAACCACACGCGTTTGCTGGTGCAGCTGACGGAGGTGCAAGAGCTGCTGGGCACCGTCTACAAGCCCATCATCTCGACTCACCAAGACGCCTTGGTTGCCCGCGACCAGAGCTGGGGCGAGTACAGCAAGCCTGAAGACTACCTCGACAGTTTCAGCCGCTTTGTGCGTGAGCAGGTCAACCAGTCGGCGGCCATGGCCGTGGTCGTTCAGCGCCCCAGGGACCTCACCCGTGCCCAGCTCAAAGAAGTGCGCATGCTCCTGGACGGCGCGGGCTTCAAGGAAGCCAGCCTGAAGGCGGCCTGGCGCAACAAGAGCAACCAGGACATCGCCGCGGGAGTGATCGCCTACATCCGGCAGGCCGCCCTGGGTGAGGCGCTGCTGCCCTTCCAACAACGCGTTGATCAGGCCATGCAGAAGGTCATGACCTTGCACGCCTGGAGCCCTGTCCAGCGCAAGTGGCTGGAACGCTTGGCCAAGCAGCTGACCCACGAACTGGTGGTCGACGAAGCGTTCGTCAACCAGACTTTCACCGACACTGGCGGCGCCCGCGGACTCGATAAAGTACTGGGTGGCCAACTGGCCCCGGTCATGTCCGCTTTGGCCGATTCACTGTGGCCGAATGCCGCGTGACCTGAGCCCCGCTCTCTAGCAGTACCCCCGCCCCCAATGACCACTTCCGACATTGTCCAGAAGCTCTGGAACCTTTGCGACGTCCTCAAAGACGACGGCATCAACTACAGCGACTACGTGACCGAGCTGGTGTTGCTGCTGTTCATCAAGATGGAGCATGAAAGCACGCAAAGCGGCTTGCTGCAGAAGCACCGCCTCCCAGACTACGGACGCTGGAAGGAACTGACCAGCCGCAGCGGCCTGAACCTGCTGACGCACTACAAATCGACCCTGCTGCAGTTGTCGCAGAGCGAGGACCCGCTCATCGCGGCGATCTACGCCGACGCCCAGACCAGCCTCAAAGAGCCCCGCCACCTGGAGCAGCTCATCAAGAGCCTGGACGCCATCGACTGGTTCAGCGCAGAGCAAGACGGCCTGGGTGACCTGTACGAGGGTCTGTTGGAGAAGAACTCCACCGAGTCAAAGAGCGGCGCTGGCCAGTACTTCACGCCACGCCCGCTCATCGACGCCATTGTGGAAGTGATCCAGCCCAAGGCCGGCGAAACAATCCAGGACCCGGCCGCGGGCACGGGAGGCTTTTTGATCGCGGCCGACCGCTACATCAAGCAGCAGACTGACGAGTTGTACGACCTGGATGCGAAGGCTCAGGCATTCCAGCGAAACAGGGCCTTCCTCGGCATGGAGCTGGTGACCAGCACCCGCCGCCTGGCTTTGATGAACTGCCTGCTGCATGGCATGGAGGGCGACGACGAGGGCGTGGTGCACCTGGGCAACACGCTGGGCAGCGCCGGCAGCGCCCTGCCCAAGTGCGACGTGAGCCTGAGCAACCCGCCATTTGGTACCGCCCGCGGCGGCGGCGGCCCGACCCGCGACGATCTTACGTTTGCCACCGGCAACAAGCAGCTTGCCTTCCTGCAGCACATCGTGCGGCACCTCAAGGACGGTGGCCGCGCGGCTGCGGTGCTTCCTGACAACGTGTTGTTTGAGGCGGGAGTGGGGGCCGACGTTCGCCGCGACTTGATGGACAAGTGCCGTCTGCACACCATCCTGCGGCTGCCGACGGGCATTTTTTACGCTCAGGGCGTGAAAACCAACGTGCTGTTTTTCCAGAAAATCAGCCAGGCGGCAACTGGCAGCACAGACGCCGTGTGGGTGTACGACATGCGTGCCAACGCGCCCAAGTTCGGCAAGCGCACGCCGCTGCTGCACAAGCACTTCGACGAGTTCAAGGCCGCCTATGGCGATGACTCAAATGGCCGGAGCCTCCGCGTGGACCAGGGCGAGCAGGGCCGCTGGCGCTGCTTCAGCCGCGAGTGGATTGCGAAGGAAAAGGGCGACAGCCTGGACATTGCCTGGCTGAAGGACGACAGCGCGGAAGACGCCGCTGATTTGCCTGAACCGGCCGTGCTGGCGCGGGAGATCGTGGACGAGTTGAATGGGGCGTTGGGAGAGTTGGAAAGCATCCTGGGGGAACTGGGGGATGAGTAATTTCCCGTCTCACTGGGTGACGACCAAGGGCACCACCGTTTTCGAGTTCGTCACCAGTGGCTCGCGCGGCTGGGCTCAGCACTACGCGTCCACCGGAGCCAAGTTCATCCGCATCGGCAACCTCGACCACGGCTCGATCACGTTGGATCTGCGAGACGTTCAGCACGTGAACCCACCCAGTGGCGCAGAAGGCGAGCGGACGAGACTGCGCCCAAACGACGTGCTGATCTCCATCACGGCCGAACTCGGCATGGTTGGCGTTGTGCCTGCGGGCTTTGGCGAGGCTTACATCAACCAGCATATTGCGCTGGCTCGACCACGCCCAGACATCCATGCCAAGTTCGTGGCTTGGTACTTCGCGTCTGATGCCGATGGCAAGAAGGCGCTCAGAGACATGGGCAGGGGCGGCACAAAGGTCGGCTTGGGCCTAGATGACATCCGCAATGCCGACGTGCCGCTGGCACCGCTGCCCGAGCAACAACGCATTGCTGACAAACTCGACACCGTGCTGGCCCGCGTCGATGCGGTGAACGACCGCCTGGCCCGCGTCGCGCCCCTGCTCAAGCGCTTCCGTCAGTCGGTGCTGGCAGCGGCCACGTCGGGGCGCTTGACCGCTGATTGGCGAGGCGCCGATGCGTTCGCCGTGTATCCAAAGAGACGACTTGCGGAGTTTGGTTCAGCCCGGCTGGGCAAGATGTTGGACAAACAAAAGAACACCGGCATCGAGACCCGATACCTGCGAAACGTGAACGTGCGCTGGTTCGGCTTTGACTTGTCAGACCTGCAGAACATCAGGATCGAACCCCACGAGCGCGAAACCCTTCAGATCGTGGATGGTGACTTACTTATCTGCGAAGGAGGCGAACCTGGCCGCTGTGCCGTGTGGAACAAGGGATCAACAGACATCGTTTTTCAGAAGGCACTTCATCGGGTGCGTGTCGACTCGACGAAAGCTTTGCCAACGTGGATCGCTTACGCACTGAAGTCGCTTTGTGATTCGGCAGCATTGGATGATCTGTTCACCGGCACCACCATCAAGCACCTGACCGGCGTCGCACTCACGCAGGTCGATTTCCCAATGCCGAGCATTGAGGAACAATACGAAATCGTCCGCCGCTTAGACATCCTCTTTGCCTTCGCCGATCGCCTTGAAGTCCGCCTGCAGGCCGCGCGGACAGCTGCGTCGCGCCTCACGCCCACGCTGCTGGCCAAGGCCTTCCGCGGCGAGCTGGTGCCGCAAGACCCAGCCGACGAGCCCGCTGCCGAGCTGCTGCGCCGTCTGGCAGCCCGCAGCTCCACCCCAGCGAAGAGAACCCGGGCCAAGCAGGCTAGCTGAAATCACTGTCTTGACCACCGGACGCTCGGCAGTTCTTTTTGGAGTCTGAGTGTGAGCATGCCCGCGAGCTGCTGGCGTCCCCGGCGGTCTGCAAGGAGGACTGTCAAAACCACAGGGCTGGCGCCCGCACGGGCAGCTAGCGGCTGGTGGCGGTTTCCGCCTTTGCGCCGAGCGGCGTCCGGATGAAGGCCCTTATCCGGTCAGTGGCGTGTCAACCCTTGTCAAGCTCCCATGGAAGCCCCCTGGGTAATGAGTCGGCGCCCACGTCGGCCACTTGAGCTATGACCCCGTCAACGACTTGCATCACGAGGTACCGTTCGTACGTTCCGCCCCAGCCGATGTGCTCGTAGTCTGTCAACGCGCCGAGCGGCGACCTGAGCACGCCCGTGTACCAGTTGGCAAAGATTCGGCCAAACCTGTCATGTGCATGGTCAGGAAACAGCGGAGCCAGGTCCAGCGGCTGACCTCCCATGCCAAGGTACAGCGCTTGCAGGTAGAGCCGCTTGCGGACCACTCGCCACTCGCCGACGTAGTCGCGCCAGAGGGCAGAGCACAGACCTCCGCTGGAAGGAAGCGCTCGGCCAGTTTGCTCGAGGTAGGACGCCAGCGGCTCGGTGTGCAGCTCGTGCTTTCTACGTTGGTAGTGAAGTATTTCGGGGATTTGCGCTGTCACATGCTTGCTCCGCAGCCCCAAAAGCTTCCCAGTTGTGGGCCCTGATTGTTACAAAAAAGCGCACACCCTTCTGCTGCGCTGCTTACCTCGGCCCTCTGCTTTGGACTTCCTGCCGGGGACGGAGTCAGCTATGTCTAGGTCAGCGGGGCAGCCATCAGTTATGCAGTGACGGGCGCATCGCCTTCTTCAGCCAGCAAATGTGAAGAGCATCCTTGTCTCCGACTTCATAACGAAACACTGCTTTAGGCAGCGAGCCTTGTACTGCGCATGGATTTTGAAAGGCTAAAACGCTGCTCTTTACTGACTGCCAGGGAGTCCTGGAGATACCCAGCTTCCCACTAGTTGCTCATTACGCTGAGGGTGTTTTTGCACTCGATTCTGCCCCTTAAGCCCCGGCCCATCATTTCGCCCCCGAGGCTCTTGATGTGTTGAGTCGATTGTTACGCAAGGTATGTGCAGAACCAGCGAGCTGAGTCCTAACCCCCCCCCTTAAAGCTAACCATGAACATTAAAGCTACCATTCGACCCACTACACCTGCGGACAGCGTAAGCGCCCGAATCGACTACGCCCTGAGTCTGGAACGACTTCCCCGCTTCAAGAATACATCCCGAGGGCTTGCGTTGCTGGGTGCCGTTTGGCTGCTGCGCGAGCTTCGACATGAGCGCTGGCACAGCTACACAACTACCGATTTCGACGAACTGGATCTGGAGGCTGAGACTAATCGCTGCTTTGTGGAAGACTACTCTGCTGTGGGTCACGACGATTCCGGCATCGTGGACCCCAACATCAGAACGTTTTATCGCCACAATGGGACTGCAAGATGGCTTTCCCGCGACCCAGGCCACGGCGAGATTTGCGACGTTAGCTTGGGTGATTTGCTGGGCTATGTTGAAGCAGGCATGGCCCCGGGCTCCGCAGCCGTCTACCACGCTACGACTGAGGCTGACTCCTTGCAGGATCGGATCACCTACGCCCTTAACCTATTGAGGGCACATGACACGTACAGGGACTTCCTCGGTCTATACCGGTGGCCCCGGGCGGACATTTCGTCAGGCCTTGACTTGATTTCCAGAATGAAAGAGAGCGGACGTTTGGCGGGGCTGACGCGTACAGCAATGGATGCGCTGCGGCTGGACGACAACGCAAATCCAGTTTTCTTCGCTGTTGGGTTTATGCGCGACCGCTTTATGCGCGGCTGGTTTAATGTCGAATGGTTCGACGAGGAGCCGCAAGGCTTCACTAATATGGCAACGCCTAAGTACTTCAAGTTTCAGCGAGCAACACTGGGCGACTTGATGCGACACATTGAAGAGTCGCCAAGAGATGTTCCATCCTTTGCGGACGAAGACCTTGTCAATTCTGTATCTTGACGGGTTCCGACTACGCGCGTTCATCAGCTTGCTCCCCCACAAGGCGCCAAACGAGCCCTATTTCCTTGCTTGCGTTGCACACTTGACGACGTGCAAGCGCAGCCGTGTGGTTGAGGTACGTGGTCGTTTGGGCGACATCCATGGTGTCCCTGAACACACGTTGTCAGCATCGCTTGCGTCATGAAGTACCACCGGCTTGGTCAGTTGACGCTGTTCTTCCGGATCAAGGGGAGCGGTGGGGGTAAACCAGTCGTCCCCTGGGGCCTGGTGGCGTCACGGCTATGGCTACCCAGGCTTCCTCACGCGCGTGCTACTGCCACCTGGCTCCAGGAGGTTGTGTACGCAGGCGTCCGCCGTTCCTGCTTCATCGTCCACTCCTTGACGCTGCGCTCTGCGCCAGTGCTGGCGACATGCACTGTGCTCCGGCCGAACCGCTCGTTGATCATGTCCATCGCGCTCATCAAGCGCTCGCGACCGTCCGAGCACACACCGACGCCCGGCTCGTTAAAGACCAACTCCGCTTGGTGCTGGTTGTCAGGAATCAGGTCCAGCAGCATGACCCCAGCCTTCGCGAACTGGAACCCAGGCTTGTAGATGTGCCGCAAGCCCTGCACCGCTGCCGCCGTCAGCTCTGAGGTGTTGGCCGTGGGTCGCACCAGGGGCACGACGATGCTGCGGTTGTACTGAGGCGTGTCCCTGAACGGAGACGTCCGCGCGAACACCAGCACCTCGCTGGCCAAGCTGCTCTGCTTGCGCAGCTTGAACGCGGCCCGCGACGCAAACTCGCTGACCGCCTCGATCAGCGGCAACTCACCGGTCACGGGCCCACCAAAGCTGCGCGTGCAGGCGATCTGCTTCTTGGCAGACGGCGCGTCGTCCAAGCCGATGCAGGGCTGCCCCTGCAGCTCGCGCACCGTGCGCTCCAACACCACGCTCCAGTTGGCCCTCACCGTGCTGGCGCTGAGTTGCCGCAGGTCGAGCACGCTGTGGATGCCCGCGGCCTTGAGCTGTTTGCCGATGCGCGGCCCAACGCCCCAGACCTCGCCGACATCCGTGGCTGCCAGGACTGCATCCAGGTCCGAGGCCGGCAACGCAGCCAGGTTGCACACCTGTGCCAGGTCGGATGGGTAGCTGCCTGGCTTGCGTTCTGCCGTCTTTGCGATGTGGTTCGCCAGCTTGGCGAGGGTCTTGGTCGGTGCGATCCCAATGCCGCAAGGCAAACCCACCCACTGGTTGATGCGCGCCCGGATTTTGCGCGCACGCTCCGTCAAGTCGCCTCTTACGCCGTCCAGGCAGATGAATGACTCGTCGATTAAGAGGTACCATGGCTAGTGTTGCATTTCACTTAGAGGGAAAGCTCTGTACGTAGAGGTATCCCCAACCGTTATCTCCAGTGCTCGTCCGTACTCAAGCAGTTCCTGAACATGTCATCGTTGACCCCGTGAGACACATGCCAAGACTATGGTCCACGGCGTGGTCCCTAGGCCTCACGAGTAGTTCTCAGGCGACCAGCACGCGAAAGCTGTACCTCCAGCATCTGGACAGCTTTTATCGGTACTGTGACGAACGCTTCGGTGCCGACGCCTTCGACGAGGGTATGAGCACTCGGGACGCTGAGGGCGTGATGCTCATGGTGGAGTCGTTCTATCTAACGACAACCTCCGACCCGGCCTACAACACGACTGATGTTCAGCGGTGGGGCGTAGTCAGAGCATTCGTGCAATCGCTGGCCAAACGCTTAGCGCCTAGTAACCCAGAGTGGGCCGCAGCTGCTTCTATGCTGGCAGCCATGGGCAGGATGCGCGCCCCCCGTCTCGGTGGCTTCCGCTTCATTCGTGCGCTGCCGAAAACAACGCTGCTGGACCTCCTTGAGGTAGCGCATCCCAGCTCGCCTCGAAATCCTTTCAAGGGGTATCAAACGCGCGTGCGGAACTGGCTCATCGTCAACCTAATGCTGCTGGCTGGGCTCCGTCGTGGCGAAGCACTGCTGTTGGCCTGTGACTCCTTGAAGGAAGACGTGGACCCGGAGTCAGGAGAGGTGGTTCGTTGGCTTGACATCACCACGGTGTTCGAGAACGATCCGAGGTCGACCACGCCACGCATCAAAACTCTGGAATCCCACAGGCAAATTCCGGTGTCAGAGGACTTAGCTCTGCTCTACCAGCACTTCGCCGCCGAGCATCGACCTACCGATGCCGGACATGGTTTCCTACTGACCACCAAGGCGGGGGCCCCGCTCTCTGCCGAGGCACTAAGTAAGGTCTTCAGGAAACTGACGGATGCCCTGGCACCCGAGGCAATCCAAAGCCTCTTCGATAGATCTGGCGGCAAGACGAACATTTCGCCTCACGACCTGCGACACACCTGCGCCACGGCCAGATACACGATGTTTATGGAGCTGAACCCCGACCGCGAGTTGGCAATCCAACGGATGCGGGCGTTCTTCGGATGGTCAGCGAGGTCAGCCATGCCTGAGCACTACGCACGTGCGGCGATTCAGGACGACTTGATGCAAGCATGGAACACACTGTTTGCTGAAAAGACTAGTCTTATGCGGGGGATTTCTGCGTGAACCACGCCATTGAAATCGCCCTCCCGCAACCTCAGTCCGAGCATGGTGGGAAATCTCCCTTGGACTGGAAGTGGCCCGCTGCCCCCGCGTTGATGACCCTTTTCGACAAGTATTCCGGACGGGAGTCGGTGGTGAGGTTGGCGGACCGTCACTGGGAGGTCTTTGCAGCTGGCAGCACGGTACGGCTGGAGTTCGCCGAGGGTCAAGTTGGCGAATTACAGCGAGCGCTTGTTCTGCTGACACGACGGGCGTCCTCCCCAGCACCATTCCGGACCTTCGCCAACGTCCTCATAGCCAAATGGCCAGCCATCTTGGAACTGCTCGCCACCCCTGCGGAAAAGCTGCGAGAGACCTGGACCACTGTGCTGAGCCACCCGCTGGAGACGAACGTCGCGAAGGCCGTGTTGAAGCTAGCTTGCAAGGCTGGCGCCGGCCACTGGCGAGCAGTTCACATGCCTCTCGTGAAGAGCTTGGACACCTTCGTGAAGGAAGGCCTCCGGCAGAACAAGCGAAGGTAAGCGATCAATTGACTGCGTCCTTGTGAGAGGTGGCCTTACCTGAGAGGCTACGTGCACACGTAAGGTACATGGGCATGTAGCATCAATGGAATTCGATATTGAAGATCTGGCGCGGCGACTGGTGGTTGGCCGCAAGCGCGATGGACGCGGGGTCTACGATCCCAGCGCCAAGCAAGAGTTGGTGGATATCTGCCGACGCCCTGGCGCCTCGGTGGCTAAACTGGCCCGTGAATGTGGGATCAATGCCAACCTGGTGGCGACCTGGTTGAGGAAGCGCGAGGCAATACTGGCCGATGTGGTCGACGTTGGCGCAGATCCCCAGGCAGCGGCCTTCATTGCCGTGCCGATGGTGCCGGTGGCGCGCGAGCCCGTTCAGCCCACCCAGCCCTGCGTGCCACCGATGACGCTGCAAGCGCGGCTGCCCAATGGGGTGTCGCTTGAACTGCAAGGCACCGATGCGCAGCACATAGCCACGCTCATCGAGACACTGGGGAGGCTGCGGTGTTCCGCTTCGACGAAGGGCTGACGGTCTATCTGCACCGTGCGCCTATTGACTTTCGTGCGGGCATCAACAGCCTGGCCGTGATGGTGGAGCAATCGCTTGGGCTCGATCCCTTTGCCAAGGCGGTGTACGTCTTTGGCAACCGCCGACGTGATCGCGTCAAGATCTTGCTGTGGGATCGCAATGGCTACTGGTTGCTGCTCAAGCGGCTAGAGCAGGACCGCTTCATCTGGCCCGATGAGGCCAGGGTGCCGACGCTGACGCCCGAGCAACTGCACTGGCTGCTGCAAGGCATTGATGTGGCCGTGATGCAGCGCCACCCGCAACGCCTGTATGCCAAGGTGAGCTGAGAGGTTTGCTCAAGCCTCTTACAGCCCGTTGCCCGCAGGGGGGTTCTCTTGGCCGACCTCAACGCCGACAATAGTCGGCGATGGCTCAAATCCCTCCCTCCGCTGAAGTTGCCGCCTTGCAGGCGGCGCTGGCTGAGGCACTTCGCCAAGCAGAGCAAGCCACGCAGCAAGTTCAAAGCCTGAGTGGCCAGTTGCGTGTGGTGCGCACCGAGCGCGACCTGTTGCAAGAGAAGCTCAACCAGATCACACGCCGACTGTTTGCAGCCCAAAGCGAAGCGGGCACCACACCTCAGAAGGATCTGTTCTTCAACGAGGCCGAGGGGCTGGCTGCGAAGGCTGAGCCGCCCAGCGAAGAGCCTGCAGACGAGCAGACCACCGTCGTGGGCGCGCACACGCGCAAAGCCAAGCGCGGACGCAAGCCCCTTGATCCCGCACTGCCTCGTGAAGTCGTGCGCCACGAGCTGCCCCAGGATCAGCGCGTCTGTCCGCATGATGGGCAACAGCTGCGCGAGATCGGTGTCGAGGCCAGCGAGCAACTCGACATCATCCCGCAGCAGGTACGCGTCATCCGCCACGAACGCGTGAAGTACGCCTGCCCGTGCTGTGACGGTACGATCCGCCTGGCTGCTCGTCCAGCGCAGGTGATCCCCAAAGGGCTGTTAACCGAGAGCGCGCTGGCTTGGATCGCCACGTCCAAGTACCTCGATGGCCTGCCGCTGTATCGCCAGGCCGTTTTGCTGGGGCGCTTTGGCGGCACCGACATCTCCCGCAACACGCTGGCCGCCTCCATCGTGCGCATCGGCCAGGCCGCGCAGCCTGTCATCAACTTGATGCGAGACGAATTACTGGACTCGCTGCTGATCTTCGGCGACGAGACCGAGTTGCAAGTGCTCAAGGAGCCAGGCCGCCGCGCCCAGGCCAAGAGCTATATGTGGGCGCAGATGACCGATGGCTCTGGCAGCGATGGGAAGGGCCCGCCGATTCGGCTGTTCGCCTATGCACCCAGTCGATCGACCAAGACAGCAAGGGAGCTGTACGCTGGCATCCGCCAAGGCGCGGTGCTCATGAGCGATGGCTACGATGCCTACAACGCCATTGCCGATGAGCATCGCCTCGTCCACTTGGCCTGTTGGGTTCATTGCAGGCGATATTTTTACGACGCGCTGCAGGCTCTGCCAAAGGACAAACGCGGCCCCGAGCAGTTGAGTGCGCGCTTCATCGCGCTCATTGGCAAGCTCTACCATATCGAAGCGCAGGCCACGCGCGATGGCGTCGATACCCTGGAGCGAGGTCGCCGCCGACAAGAGCACAGCGCGCCAGTGCTGGGCGACATCGAGGCACTGTTGTTGGCCAACCTGCATGCTGTGCTGCCCGCCAGCCTGCTGGGCAAGGCGCTGCACTACCTGGCCTCGCAGTGGCCCAAGCTCAAACGCTTCGTCGAAGACGGGCGCTACAGCCTGGACAACAACGCCCAGGAAAATGCAATACGGCCATTTTGCGTCGGGCGGCGCAACTGGCTGTTTGCTGACACCGTGGACGGTGCGCACGCCAGCGCCAACTTGTATTCGCTGCTGCAGACCTGTCAGGTCAACGGCATTGACTCCTGGCGTTACTTGCGCGCCTTGCTGGTCGCGCTCCCACAAGCCAGGACGGTCGATGACTACGCGGCACTGTTGCCATGGCGTCTGACGACGCTGTGAACCGGGCTCAATGCAGGTCAGCTGCCGCGCCACAGCACTTCTTGAACTTCTTGCCGCTACCACAAGGGCAAGGCTCATTGCGGCCCACCTTGGGTTGCATCGACTTGGCCACTTGGCGCTCGTAGACAGCCAGTCTCAGCGGTAGCCAGTGAGCATGCATGTCCAGGACGGCCTGCGGGATCTCAAGGGCCAGCTCCGCCCGCATGGCTGGCGTCTTGGTAAGCGCGTCTTGATCCACGGAGAAGTCATCTTCGCCGAGCAAGGCGATCGGCCTGAACCAGGCTTGCCCTTGGGGCGTCGATAGCAAGGGCAGCCAGTCATTCCAGCAAAGCCTCATCCCCTCAACAAAGCCGTAGGCCCAGCCTTCAGCGTCGTCATACTCTCGCTCGTCGTTGTCGTACTTCATCGTTGACCAGCAAGGGCTGATCTCCCTGGGGTCTGCTTCCAGCCCGGCAATGATGCTGTTGAAGTGGCGCATGACCAGCCCCAATATGTGGTTCAACTCTTCGATTGAATCCATCGGCGGCATCATGTCCTCAGTGCCCCAGATCTTTGGCAGCCACTGCTTTGGATGCAGCGTCGTCGGGCCGACCGCAATGGCATGCAGGAACCCATCCATGATGTCCGACATCATGACCTCGTCCGTATCGACGTCGTAGAGCAGGAACTGGTCAAGCTCGTCGAACTCTTCCTCGGATAGCGGGGCAAATGGATTGGTCATCGATTGAATGCGGGATACGGCAACGACCGTGATTCTCGCTCGCCCATCACCGGTGCGACGTGCCCATCACGATGGGCATGGGCCGCAAGGGGTGTGGTCTATTGACCGCTTACAAGCGAAGCATAGGCAAGAGAGAGCGTGTGGCTTCCGTTGACGCCCAGGCAGCTATTGTTCGAGTTCTGGATGCGGCGGCGAGCGAGGACGACTTGACCGACAGACAGGTGGAGGGCGCTGTCGCACTGCTTATCACCTACCAACACGGTATGCGACCAGTTCAGGCGCTGTGCCTCGACGTGACGCATGTCCGCTTCTTCCGTGATGCAAGCGACGACCTTGCTTGCGTGCTCTCGTTCCATGCTGCAAAGCAAACACCAGGCAACGAATTCGAGTTGCTACGCCAAGTCAAACCGGAGTGGGTTCCGCTCGTCGCGAGGCTGCACGCGACGGCGCTCGCTCACGGGCGGCAGCGGCTATTCAACGCAACCGGACCAATTACCTTCTGGGACAGGGCAGTGGTTCTCTGTAAGCGGTTCTCCGTGCAACTGGACAGCACGGCGCGCTCGCTCCGTCACACCGGGGCGCAAACGCTCGCCGATGCGGGGCATGATAGGGCTAGCATCCAAGCGTTCCTCGGCCACAAGAGCGCAGAGGCCGCGTCGCACTACATCCGGGCAAGCTTCAAGCAAGCCGAGCTCATCAACACGGCGCTCGGTGCGTCGAAACTCTACAACAGCCTCTTGGACATATCGACCGGCAGTTTCGTCTCAGCCGACGAGATACAGCTGGCTCCTGAGGACCAGCAGATTGGCGCTGTGGTGGGGTATCGGCTGGTTGCTGGCGTGGGACTGTGCAAAGCGGGTCAGAGCAGCTGCGCCTACAACCCGGTGACGTCTTGCTATGGCTGTCCGAAGTTCATGCCATCCCTAGACCGGGAATCCCACGTCGAAGCTATCGAAGGGATGCGCGACCAAGTCCGCCTGTACCTAAAGCAGGGAATCTCCGATGAGACGCCGGCCTACCGGCAACTCACGCGCGCGCTGGCGGGGGCGCAGCAGGCGTTAACCCTGATTGATGACCGACCCAAGAACCACGGATGACCATCCACATCCTCTCGCCTCAACTGACGCCACCGCCGCAGGCCTATCTGAGCTTCATCGACCGGATGCGTCGTGTCGCTTCATCGCACGGACTTGACTGGCACATCGAACTCGACAGCAACGGCGCCGCCACGTCTAACACGGACTGGGACTTACGCAAGTTGAACAAAAGCCATGACCTCCACGTCCCTGGAAGTTGTGGCTTTGCGGTGTCGCGCGACCTGACCGCGATGGCGGCCTCAACTGGATGGCACCCCAGCCAATTGCCGGAAGGCGCGGTGCTCGGTGAAGACGTGCAGGACTTCATCAAAGCCCTAATCGTCGAGCACTGCAGCAGCGGCCGCTCGACCGGCGACACACAACAAATAGCCAGAGCTGCTCGTCGCCTCTTCTCTCTGGTTCGATGCCCGCCGTGGGAGCTTTCACGTGAAAACTTTGACGCCGTCTTGGGCCTTAAGGCCTGGTCCGACAAGCCGGCGCGCGACTTCTCAACGGTCGCGAGGTACATCGACGAGAACCTCATCTCCGTTCATTGCCCAGTCCGCCCGGAACTAAAAAGGAAGGAGTCGTCAGCGTTGCTCGGCTCGCTGCAGGAACGCCAGCACGCCGAGAAGCTACCGGACCTTTCCGCGCTACTTGAACTGACGCGAATCGTCTTCCAGGAGACGCCCCAGACCTACATGGACGCAGTTCGCTTCGGTGTCGTGAAACTGGCTCTGTTCACGGGACTGCGAATCGAGGAGGTGCTGACGATACCCGCCGACTGCTTGGTTTGGGATGAACACCTCGACATAGTCACCGGCCGCCCGGCCGGAACGGTGGGCGGCGTCTCACGCTCCTTGCGACTGCACTATTACGCCGAGAAGCACATCGACGGCGCCCCAAATCTGCTTGTTGAGGCACACCAGCATGTGCCCGCGATGTTCGAAGATGTTGTGGTCTCAACGGTCACTGAGATGGTAGAGATTGTCGGCCCCGTCCGAGAGCTGCTGCGCCTGCAACAGCAGAACCCCAGCCGATTTCCTGACTCGGATTGCCGGATTTTTCGTACCTCCTCCGGGAGGCCAGTTTGGACTAGCGACCGCCTATTTCTGAGCCTGGGGCGGAGCACGGCAGGACGAACTTACCCGCTCCAGCTTCCCCTTCAAGAGGACACAGAAATCAAGCCGATGCTGTACCCGGGAATGCTCATCGCGCTAGGACGTCATGCAGGCCGGTCGATGTTCAGTGTGTACGGACGGTCGCCTGAGTCGAAGTTGATGTCAATCAAGCCGCACAGTCTTCGGCATCTCATGAACACAGAGATGTTCCGTAAGAATGTGCCTGACACCATCATTACGCACCAGTTCGGTCGACGGACCGTCGCTCAGAGCTACGAGTATGACCATCGCAACCTCGCAGAGAAGTTGAGCTTCGTCAAACTGCCGCCTGCAGCGTCCAAGGTCCTTCCCGCAGGAAGCGCCAAGGAATTGGTGGGCAAGATGGTCGTCAGTGGTATGGCGCTGCAAAGCCATTTGGGGCAATCGTTTAAGCGCATCCAGCACGAGAGCGGTGATGAAGCAGCCTTCATCTACTTGGCGGCCAACGCAGATGGCTTCCACGTCACGCCGTACGGTTTCTGCACCAACAGCTTCTCTGTCAATCCCTGCACTCGACACCTCAAGTGCTTCGACCAGTGCAAGCACTTTACGGCCAGCGGGGTCGCTGAGCACCGGGTGACTCTTGAAGACCTTCGCTCGAAGCTCGTGGCGATGCGGGACGCGGCTCGTTGCAAGCCGGCCACCACCGTGGGGCGCAAGAACCAGATTGCCCATGCCGAGCGGCTGATTGCTGGTGTGTCGGCTGCGCTTCACGCCCAACCGAACCAATCCGTCTTCGCAGACGGCATCGACCATTCCACCCTGAAAGAGGACATCTTCAAATGAGGCTGCTCTTAGACCCCAAGAACGAGGAGCTGGCCGACATCCTCAACACGCTACTCACCGACAACATCGACATCACAGCGCGGGAGGTGGCACGGCGCCACAGCACGTTGAAGAACCCTTCAGCGTTCACGCGCAATGAGGCTAGAAGCGCGCTCATCGCTGCGGCCCAGGCACAGCAGCAAGGAGTACGCAAAATCGTCGCCGGAGGTGGAGGCGCCGGCAGTCTGCAAGACCAGGCCGCAGGCTACCGGCAGGACATCAAGCGGCTGGAAGCCCAGCTCACGCATATGGTGGCAGCCCACGCCGGCCTCATCCGCGCGGTTCAAATGGCCGGAGGCGGGCCTGCACTTGAGCGGTTCTGGCGAGACTACAAGGCGGTGGGCGACGCGGTACACAGCCTTTCAGCAGCCAACGCCGAGCGTCCAGTAACGCATCTGCCCTTGCGCGTCGTCAAGATGTCAGACGGAACGGCAGATTGAAAGGTCGGAGCCGACCTGCCTGGGTTGAGTTTTTGCAGCAAATCCACAATGCGTTCGCATAACAAAACCTCCACTGATTCGCGTCGCCAATCCACCACCTAATCGCGCAGTGGCAACAGCAATGAGCGCTGATGTAGCCGAAGAAAGCTAGCGCCAGCGCAACTGTGTTGGTGTTCCTGTGATGGCAGCTATCGGCCAGAAGCAGACATTCGTTTTGCTATTTATATTCTATTGAGCCTAAATCCGGAGAATGGAGAATCAAATCTGCAAGGCTTGCCACCGGACCGCTTAACGAAGTTTCTGAGCGATGTACGAGATAAAGATCTTTGTAAACATCTTCTTCAATCGGAATTGCATGTAACCATCCGCTTGCCTGTTCATGCTTGACCGCGCTTTCCATCACAAGCGAGATTCCTAGCCCTGCGTGGACCGCGTGTTTGACCGCCTCGGTGCTACCTAACTGCATACCCACTGTGAACTCTGCCGAGTCGGCACCGGCATATTGTTGTAGTAGGCGCCCAGTTCCGGTAGCCGCTTCGCCTCCAAGCAAGTTCTGGGATTTTAACCACTTAAGTGGAATGGTCGACTCGGCAGCCCAAGGATGGCCGGGGCGAACAATGACAACCATCCTCTCGCGCCGCCATACTGTTGAGACGAACCCAGGACGTGAGTCCCACCACTCCATTACCGCTACATCCACTTCAAGCGTTTCCAGCAAAGCGGCAATCTCGATATTTTTGCCGATCCTCACATCGATCTTGTTTGCTAATTTATCTTGGAGCGCCTTGATATAGGGTTGTAAAAGATAAATGCCGATATTGGAGCTTGCACCAACGACCAGGCTTTTATTGTGGAGGGCTGCCGTAGCCTTATGGCTAGTACGGAGCAATTGTTCCGCATAGGGGAAAAAAATCTTTCCCTCCAATGTCAGGCTTTGCGGCATTGTTGCGCGGTCAATCAGCCGGGCCTGCAAAGACTGCTCCAGCCGCTTGATATGCTGCGTTACTGTTGGCTGGGACAATCCAGTTTGCTTCGCCGCTTCGCGAAAGCCCCCGCATTTGACGACGGCAATGAACGTCGCCACACGCTCCAGATCTATCACGCCGCCTTTACTCCCGGATACGGCTGATTAATCGCGCCCATCGGTTTTTCACCAGCGAGTGCCTGGATGATGTTCATCGCTGCCTGCCGCTCGATTTCAAGCCGAACTTCCTTGACCGCCGATCCCAAATGCGGCGTAAAAAACGTTTGTGCCGTATTGTCGAGCAGCGCCTTGGGGATAGCCTGCGGGCGATCAGCGCGTATCCATTCTTCCATCTCGAAGACATCGGCTGCATATCCAGCTAGTTTTCCAGACGCCAGTGCTGCTATCACCGCATTCTCATCCACGACCGAGCCGCGACATGCATTGATCAGGTAGCTACCGGTTTTCATCTTGGCCAACGCGGTGGCATCGATTAGATGCAGTGTCTCTGCGGCCATCGGAACCATCGGCACGACATAATCACATTTTTCGAGCAGTTCATCGAGCGTGACGCGCTGTACGTGCCAAGCCTTTTCTTGTTCGGCATTGAGCGGAATCGGATCGCAATACAAGAGATTCATTTCAAAGCCAGCCAAGCGCTGGGCGATTGCACGGCCGACCGCCCCCATACCAATGATGCCAAGCGTTTTTCCTGTCAAACCAGAGCCATATAGTGTCGGCCGCCAGCCTTGGAAGTGTCCGCTACGGATTTGCCTATCGCCTTCCAGCATATGCCTTGTCAAACCGAGAAGAAGGCCGATAGTCAGTTCAGCGGTCGGGATCGTAAGCAAATCCGGCACAATCGTAAGCCATACACCGTGGCGTGTGCAGGCGTTGACATCGAAGTTATCATAGCCTTTAAGCGCGGCGCCGATGACACGCAGCTTTGGACATTCCTCGAGAAACGCGCTGTCGATGCTGTCCGGCATGAAAGCCATGAGTGCATCCGCATCTTTGGCTCGCGCAATTACCTCAGAACGCGGCAAGGTTTCCCGTGTGGTGTTGGGGATAACATCGGCGCTAGCGGACAACAATTCGATGATTTCCGGGTGCACCCAGTGGGTGAGGACGACTTTGGGCTTCATAAAAACCTTTGTAAGCTTTGGGAGTTATTTGAACTTGCGACGCAGGAAGGAGCTGAAGGCGTCGACGAGGGTAACCATGCCTAAAATAACCAGCAAAATAGCCGAGACATCCTGGTATTGCATGATGCGCAGAGAGCCCATCAGCTCGAACCCGATTCCACCGGCGCCGACCATGCCCATCACGGTCGAAGCACGGAAGTTGTATTCCCATCGATAGATCGCGGTATCGGCCATTTGCGGAAGCACTTGGGGAAAGATCCCATGAAAAATCACCTGCAATGGCGTGCAGCCCGCTGCATGCGCGGCTTCTACCGGTGCCGGATCGGCATGTTCGATCGATTCCGAAAAAAATTTGGCGATCATGCCAACCGAATGTAAGCCTAGGGCTAAAACACCCGGCAATGCGCCGAAGCCAACGGCTGCCACGAACAGGATGCCCATGATCAGTTCGGGTATCGATCGCAAAGCGTTTAACAGGCCGCGTGTGGCTTGATACACGAGTGGATGAGGGCTAGTATTCCGCGCGGCGAGCACTCCTAAGGGAATGGATAGCAATACCGCGATTGCCGTGCCGGCGATACTCATGGCCAAGGTATCCAGTACCGGTTTGACCCAGGTGCCAGCCTGCGAGAAGTTCGGTGGGAACATCTCGCCGGCAATTTTTACCAGGCTTGGCATGCCATCCTTCAATCGCTCGGCATCAAATAGGCCGACGTAATACCAGCAACCGATCACAATCGCCAGCACAACGGCAAACTGCAGTATCGTGCGGTTCCATACGCGCTGGCGCTCGGCCAGAATCAAACCAAAATCAGCTTGCATGCTGTCGCTCACTTAGAACTTCGACAGATCGAGCTTGAGCAGTGTGCCAAGGCTGCGCACCACGTCATAGTCTTTGTCGCTGATCGGGCCGAAACCATCGGCTTTGAAAGGTTTCAGGACTTCCGGATCTTTGAGATTCAAGAAGGCTGCACGGATCTTTTCCTTCAGTTCCGGCTTCAGATTGCTGCGCATGGTCCACGGGTATTGCGGATATGGCTTCGATTCGGCAAGAACTTTTACTTTGTTGGGATCGACCAGTCCGCGCTGAACCAGGGATTCAAAAATCGGCTTACTCAAGCCGCCAGCCTGCGCGTGACCGTTTTGCACGGCCATGGCCACCGCGTCATGCGCACCGGCAAAGTGTTCGCGATAGTTTTCGCCGGCTTTCAAACCGTTTTCCGCCAATATCGACTTCGGAATCAAATGGCTGGAGGTGGATGCCTTATCACCGTAAGCGACATTCTTGTTGACGATATCACTGATTTTGGCGATGCCGGCGCCAGTATTGGCGATCAATACGGACTGGTAGGTAGTGCTACCCTTTTGCTTCATCGCTGCGAATGGCTCGATGTCGCTCTTTTGCTTAGCCAGCACATACGACAAGGGGCCAAAATATGCCATGTCGATACGGCCGTGACGCATGGCTTCGATCATTGACGAGTAATCAGTGGTAACCACCAGCTCAATTTTCTTTCCCAGCTCTTTTTCCAGATAGATTTCGAGCGGCTTGTTGTTTTTAATTACGGTCGATGCGTTTTCGTCCGGCAGCAGCGCAACTTTGAGCGTTTCTGGATCGGGATTGGATGATGCATGGCCAATGCTGCAGACGGCGGCAAGCAAGACAGACATTAATGCGGATGCGAGTTTTTTCATAATCAATCCTTTACGGTAGCAAATTGCATGGGAAATTAAGTATCGATAAGCCGTTCCTCTCGAGCGTCTTGTGGAACGCTCAAAGAAGAACGGGGTACTTGTTCATACAGCGTGTCGTAACTGGCTTGATCCAAAGTCTGCGGGGCGGCATCAAAAATGACTCGGCCATGGGACAGGCCAATAATACGGTCGGCATAACGTTGAGCGAGGTCTACCTGATGCAGGCTGACGACCGCCGAAATCCCGTCCTCTTTACAAATGCGGTGCAGCAGACTTAGCACTCGCTCTGCAGTAGCAGGATCGAGGCTGGCTACCGGTTCATCAGCCAACACCAGTTTAGGTTGCTGAGCCAGAGCCCGGGCAATACCGATGCGTTGCTGCTGGCCGCCGCTCAATGCGTCGACACGGCTTAAGGCTTTGTGCAATAAGCCGACTCGGTCCAGACTTTGCAAGCATATGGATTGATCCTTCGCCGGGAGGGGGAATAGACTGCGTAATGCCGTGTGGTAGCCCATTCGGCCCATCGAAACGTTTTGCAAAGCCGTCAGTCGGCCAATCAATTGATGCTGTTGAAACACCATGCCAGTCTGTCGGCGATGCATGCGCAATGCACGCGAGTTCGCCAAATTTCCTAAGCCGGCGACAATGGTGGTGCCGCGCTGCGACGCATGCAGCGAATTAATACAGCGAAGTAGCGTGGATTTTCCAGCGCCGGAAGATCCGAGCAATACGGTGAACTGTCCCTGATGGAGTTTGAGAGTGGTGGGATACAGTGCAATCGCATCACCATAACTGACTGAGACATTCTGTAGTTCGATCATGACACCTCCGGCAGATTTGAATTCGTAATCAAAAATGATGACCTGATTACGAATCTGAATTGCAGCGATGGTAATGTCGTGATATGACACCCTGATGACTCGTTGATGTCATTTTTGTGGCATGGTCGCGGGTGCCTGTGAGGGAAATAAGTTGTGCTACCTATGCCAAATATAGACGTCTGCTATGGGTCGATTTGCGACATTGAGCCCCTTTAGCTTTGACCTGTTAGATAAGTTCTGCGTGGTGAAGGTGGCGGGATTGAATGCAAATCGTTGATGAGTGCGTATTGGCCATCAAAACCCCCACCCGTTCTGGTTGAAGTCCCCCACCTGTTCCGCTTCGAGCTCTACCACCTGTTCTGTCTGGAGTCCCCCACTGACGGCAAGGGTCTTTTCAGTTGACTGATCATGCCTGTGGATAACTTCCTGGCTGATGAACTTGGTGCTGTGGTTTTGGCCGTCAGCCGCTTCAGATCATCGTAGGCAAAGACTCCAAGTCTTGGCTTTGGCGTTCTTCGCCATGGACCAAACAAGCACTTGATGCTCGGGCAGAACTGAAAGACGGAGTGTGAGAAAGTTTGGAGCGGCTTGCCATTGGGCTCGGTCAACCACTGCATCACTACGTCCAGTCACACCGTCAATGCCGCGGGCCTTCAGTGACACGGTGTATTCCGCCCAGTTTGTCGTGCGGTATGTCTTTCGCACCTTATTGTCTTCCTGCATCAGATGCAGACTACCACTGGGACGTGCGAGTTTGTGCAACAAAGACGTTCCACTCGAAACGTCCGAAACTTGTGATCGATCAGTTTCACTGGTGTTGTGTGAGGTGAGCAATTAGTTTAACCATGCGCTCATGTTCTGGAAAAAACCGGGCATTCTCCTGGGCAAGGCTAAGGGAGTTTCTGGGATTTGCCCCTCGCGAATACAACCATTCAAAAGCGCGAAGAGCATTTGCAATCGCGGCGTTCTCAAGCATCGTGCGCCCAAATTGATCCGTCTCTTCTAGATCGGCGTCTTTGGCGAGGAGTTTTTCCAAGTCGGCTACATTGTCCTTCTGGATAGCGATGTTGAGTGAGGTTATCCCGTTATTTTGAGATTCATGCAAACCATTGATGAAATGATTAAATGTATCTGCCAAGAATATTACATTCCTGTAAGTCGGCGGAGTGTGCTCATCTTCATGATTCCACAAGAACAATTGGCCTTGCCGTTCTCCTTGAGTTGCGATGCAAATTTGATTTCCACAAGGGTCATCACCAATTGCCAATATTTCAGGCGGAATGCGTCCACTGAAGCGCTGATGCACTATTTGCAAGTTACGGTAGTCGGGCACCCAAAAGCCAAGACCATACAAGCTGCTCACTCCATCAGTATCTTCTTGGCCACTTTCATCAATGTAGGAAAACCAATATGGCACCGGCCTTCCGCCATTGTGTCCTACCAAAAATTCCCGATATTCATTTGGTAGCGAGCACCCCATGCCCTGCTCGAAGCTCGCAATATCTGCTTCGGTGAGCGATTCTCCACTATCTTTTATATCGATCATTTCGAATACACCGATTGCATCATGTTTGAATTGGCCTTATTGGGATACAAAAGGAACCCTCCTCCTGCCGGACTGTAGGATGAAGTTGGACCCATTTTTTCCAATTGACCATGTCGCTGCAGACGCCATTGCTATAGCCGCCAGTACTTGTTGACGTCAATGGTTTTTCTGGTTGTTTGGTCACCAATATGCGGTCACTTAGCACCAGTGCTTTGTTCGTTTGATGCCAGACGAGAAACAGTTTCCCTGAGGAACTCCTGCTCCCTGAAAAGGGGGGAATTTTTCTCGATACGCACAGCCGACGTCATCCGCTCTATAAATTCCTGTGACTGCACTTGGGCTCTCTTTAGATATTCGAGCGCGCCATCTAAATTGTTGGCGCGCAAAAATGCGCAACCTAGAAATAAATTTCTATTACTAGAATCCGGTGCACCAAATCCGATATTTATTTTTTCACTCGCGAGAAGATCAATCCAATTTTGCAAAGAGTATAAGTTATTCAGCTCAGGAATTATGGTTTTTTCTACTTGACTCAACGCATCGTTTAGCTCGACTTCGTCGGTGGACATCACGCCAGTTAGGCACCACATGTTTTCACCAGCAGTTTTTCGAGCTTGTTTTATTCCTCGTTGCACCGTCACCCTAAAGTGACAAAATGCCTCCTCTGGTGTGAGGAGGTCATCGATTTTGTGCAGTGAAGATTCGTCGTATATATTTGGCATAAAGCTAAAATAGCTGCCCGCCCAGATGGAGAAAGAGGACTCTGGAATGCAAGCTCGATCAGCCTCTTGAGGGGTTGAGAGTCTTACTTCAATAACGTCCGATTTTAATTCGGTAACGCGCCAAAACGTACTCCCTTTTCTTTGGTTGAATCCTTCCCTCAAGAGGGTCGGCTCAATAAAATCAATAAGCATCTTCCTAGCCTGCGCACGAGTTAAGGACGATTCTTTTGTCGACGACTTCTCCGCGCGCTGTCGTTTAGACATCGCGCCACGAAGATAATTGAAAATATTTTTCATGGCTGAAGTCTGCGGCCCGGTTTATTTCGAATAAACAGACTCCATAGTGTTTGAGTTGATCTTGTTCGGGTACAGGAGGAAGCCGCCGCCAGCGAGATAGTTGGCTCCGTTGCCAAAGGTGCCGAAGCCGAACCCAATGCCAGCGGATGTTGATGCCGATAGATTTGCCACACCAAATGAGTTTATGCTAGGTATTTTTCCAAGAGCGAGCAAACCGTCATCAACAAGGCCTTGTACGGCGGATATATCTGTGGCCGCCCCGCGCGTCAAGAGCGTTGTGGTTCCACCATAACTTTGGGAATAAAGAACAGAGTCGGTTATCTGGGCGGCATCCCGCGAACTAATTTTCGCAACATTCTTTACCTCAACAATATTTTTGAGGCTGTCTATCGCATCGGGGAACCGTCGCGTAGCAGTTCCGGATATTGATGGAATCGCTGTCTTGCCTGTTGGTGCGATGCCAGCTAACGCCTCACCGATTTGACCAAGTTTGTTGCCAGGAACTGCGGCACTGTTAACCTTCGACAGCTGACTGAGAGTGCTGAATTTATTTGCAAGCCCTGCGCCGACTGCGCCAAGCGCGGCATCTACAGCTATCGACTTCACATTTAAGGCAGCGTTTGCCGCCCCAGACCACCCCCCTTGGTAATATCCAATGATTCCGCGAATAACACCACCAGTCAAAACACTGACCCCTGCGCCAATACATGACGGGCAATTGCCGGTTGGGTCATTTGCATTTATAGGGTTGTTTGACGTGTATTGATAAAAATTGATATCATCCGAACTAAAACCTATGGGGTCTTCCGAAATGAACCTCCCAATTACAGGGTCATACATCCGGGAGCGGTAGTACATCAAGCCGGTACCGTCAGCTTCTCTTCCTGTGTATTGCTGCCGATTCGGGCTGCTACCAGTGCTCGATTGCACCGTGCCGAACGCCGCGTACTTCACGCTCTGAGTGGTGCCGCCGTTGTGACCGCTTACCGCCGTGGTGCTCGTCACTTGGTCTTGGTGGTACAAATAGGGCTTCAGCTTGCTGTCGGTGTCATACATCCAGGCTGCGACGAGTTCATCCACGCTGGAGCCCCGGAAATACTTGGCTTGAAGTTGGGCGCCCGAGTATTCGGACTCCAGATGCTCGCCTTCCAAGAAGTAACTACGGTTGCCCAAGGTGCCGCCACTGCGCCCAATGCGGTAGTCCATCGGGTCATAGCTGTAGGTCTCACCGCCCACGGTCTTCACCCGTCCTTTGGCATCCCAGGTCAGGGTCTTCGCGCCGATGCCGGACTGCGCGGTCAGGCGGCCTTCGAAGTCATTCGTGAAGCTGCTCTCTAGCGTGCCGCTGGCGCTGCCGATGCGAACTTCGGCCAGCCGATTCGTGCCCGCTGTGTAGTTGTAGTACCGCGTGTCGGTGTTGGCCGTGAGGCTGCCCTTCGTATAGGTCTTGCGGTTGCCCACCTTATCGTAGGTGAACAGCTCATCGTTGCTCAACCCACGGTAATCGGCTGTCTGGAGGCGATACAAGGCATCCATCGTAAAGGTGGTGGTGGTTGTGGCATCGACCTGCGTCAGGATGTTGCCCGCACGGTCTCTGGTGTAGCTCGTGTCCGAGATCGGCGCATTGGCCGCGTCGTACTGCGCCAGACGTGTGAGCCAACCATTGGCATCGTATTGGTAGCTGGCACGTGCCCCAGCAGCGCTCACGCGGCTGAGCAATCGCCCGGCCGGGTCATACTGATAATCCACCTGCGTGTAGTCGGGGTTGCGCAACATCACCAGCCGGTTGGCGGCGTTGTAGACGTAGCTGGTGGTGCTACCTTGGTAGGTGGTCTTGGTCAGGATGTTGCCTACCTTATCAAAGGTGAAGGCCATGTTTTTACCCCGGCTGTCCGTCTTGCTGGTCAGGCGGTTCAATCGATCCCAGTTGAAGGCGTAGCTGACGTTGGCGTTGGTGGCAGCATTGCGATTGCCTGCGGCGTCATAGCCGAAGGTCTCTGCCGTGCTGTCCTTCAAGTAATCGACTCGGGTCAGGCGGTTGTCGTTGTCGAAGCTATAGCGGGTGACTTCGTTCAGGCGGTTGGTTTTCTCGTAGATGTTGCCTGCCTCATCGGGCTTGTAGCTGATGACCTTCGCACTGTGGTCGGTCTCGCTGGTCAGGCGCCCCAGGTCGTCATACGCAAAGCTCCAGGTCTTTGCCTCTGCATCCTTCACCGTCAGGCGGTTGCCTGCGAGGTCATAGGTAAAACTGGTTTCGCCATTCAACGCATCGGTGATCTTGGTGACGCGGTTGAGTTCGTCATAGGCGCGGCTTTCGCTGCAACCCAACGTGTTCTTGGGCTGCAAGCCCGCTTGCGCATTGGCGTCGATGGTGCAGGTGAGGTTGCCGTTTTCATCATATTGAAACTCGCTGCGGTAGCCCTTGGCATCGATGGCTGCGGTCTTGCGGCCCAACGCGTCGATCTCGAATGTCACCTTCTCGTCGTTGGCATTCTTGATGCCCACCACATCGCCACGCAGCGTGAGCATGGTTTCTGTGCGGTAGCCGGTGGCGTCGATCACCGCCGTCTTGCGGTTCATCGCGTCGTACTCAAAACGCGTGGTGTGGCCTTCGGCGTCCAACACGGCGATCACGTTGCCCGCGTCGTCGTATGAATAGGTGGTGACATTGCCTTCGGCATCCGTCTCGGTCTTGACGCGATCAGCGGCGTCGAAGGTGCGGGTGATGACGTCGCGCACGTCGTAGCTCCCATCGGGCCTTTTGTAGCGGTGCGTCACCTTCCAGAGCTGCCCGTTGTTGTCATAGTTATTGATGACTTCGTTGCTCAGACTGTCGGTCGCTTTGATGATGCGATCCAGCGCGTCGTAGTCGTAGCTCGTGGTCAGGTCGATCAGCGCGGCGTTGGTCGGGCTGGTGCGGCGCTTGAGGGCTTCTGTTTTCTTGCGGCCTAGGCTGTCGTAGGTGTAGGTTTTGGTGACGCTGATGTTGGCAGGCATGCCAACGATCTGCTCCTGGCTGACGTTCAGGCCTTTGCTGCCAGCCTCGTACGTGAGGCGGGTTTCGCGGTAACGCGTCGCGTCCAGGTAGCTGCGGCTGTAGCTCAACGTGGCGTCGTTGTTCCAGCACAGGCTGGCCAGCAGCACGTTGGTGTTGGTGGTGCCCGCCGATGTCAAGGCGCTCAGGCGTGATTCCTTGGGGCGGTTGATGTAGTCGCCACATGCGCTGGCCGTGGCCGTGGTGGCGCTGGCGTAGCTGGTGGTCGAGGTGGTGCCGCGCTTGTCCTTCGTGGTCGTCACCTGGTCCAAGGCGCCATAGGCCATGTCAACGGTGCGGCTCAAGGCATCTTGCTCGCGCGTGACGTTGCCGAACTGGTCGGATGTGCCCGCGAAGGCTTTGTCAGCACGGTAGCTGTAGGTGGTGGCGTAACCCAGTGCGTCGTACTTCTTGCTGCGGATGGCGTCGCCCTGGTTCTCAAACAGCAGCACGGCGCCGTCAGGCTCAATGAGCTTGCTCATGCGGCCGTCAGCGTCGTAGTAGTACTCGCGCACAAAGCCTCGCGCGTCGGTCACACGGGTGCTCTTGCGGTACAGGTCGTAGTCCAGCGTGTCGCCCACGTCGAAGCTGTTGGTCTGCTGGAAGGTGCGGCCGTTCTCGTAGTACTTGAACTTGGTCTGCACTGATTTTCCATCGCGCTGAACAGGCTTGGTGATGCTGGTCAGCAAGTGCTTGGGGGCGTCGTAGGCGTAGGTCAGTACCTGGGTGAGTGGGTTGGTCAGCGTTTGCAGGTTGCCCGAGGCGTCATAGCCGTAACTCCATTTGCGGGCTGTCCAATCGCTGACATCCTTCAAACGGCCATTGGCGTCGTAGGTCAGCGTAATGCCGGTACGCCCAGAGATGCCCAGGTTGTCGGTGACGGTGGACAGGCGGCCATTGGTGTCATAGGTGAGCGTGAGGCGGTCACCCCAGGCGTTGTCGATGTACTTCAGGCGTGCGACCACATTGGGCGCCGACTTGAGCGTGCCAGTTGGCGCTTCAAAGATGTACTTGACGCCGTTGCGAAAGGCCAAGGTGTGCTGGCCCACGCTGGGGCTGTCCAGTGTCAAGGTGTCGTAGACACCCTTGGGGGCCGTGACGGCAAAGGTCGTCTCGTTGACCAAGAAATTCTGCTCGCCACCGCGCTCATCCGTGTAGGTGATGGAGCTGGTCTTGCTGTTGGCGTTCTCGGGCCTTTGCGTACTGGTGCAGTTGGGGCAGTCGCCGAAGTCGTTGGACTTCAGCCGCATCATGTAGCTGTGAACCCAGCCATAGCCCAGGCCGCGATCCACCTTGGTGGAAGACGGCGCGCTGTTGTAGGTGCGCGTGAAGACGGTGTTCAGGCTATTGCGGCCACGAAGCACGAAATCGGTTTCGTCGTGGTAATTGTTGCCGCTGACTGTGGACACCGGGTCTGCGGTGCTGGGGGTGCGGATGGGGTCGTTGTTGACCGTACCCACCAACAGCTTGTCGTTGAACTGGTCGTTGTTGAAGGTGGGAGTGACCGAGACAGCCCCAGTGTTGATGGCCTTGGCTGGGTTCAGCACCACGGTGCCATCGACATAGCCACCAGCGAAGGCGGGACTCACACTGGTGAGCGTGAAGCAGGCCAGAGTGAAAGCCGAGAGGCTGCGGCGATGGCGCACCAGGAAGGGCGAGGACGCTGTGGGTGCGGCAGTCGGAGTAGTGAGTCGGCGCATGATGTCAGTTCCCTTGCTTGGTGTTCTGTTCAGCCTCTACAGCAGCCGATTGAACGGCTTGGGCGGCTTCAGCTTGGCGCTTGTCGGCAGTGGTTGATCCGCTGTCCAATCCCACATAGCCGCCACCGGCGATCAGGCTGCCGTTGGCGATTTCCATGCTGATGTCGATGAGCTCCCCCTTGACGGTGTCGTAGGTCTTGCGCACATCCACCGAGAAGCGGTAGGTGGCCCCGGTTGTGAGCTTGGAGGGGATCAAGTATTCGACCCAGGTCTGTGCTGTGTCACGCAGGTACAGGTTGTTGCGAATGCTGGCAATCGTCAAAGCGTCCTGAGCATCGATCGCGGGAGGATAGGCGCGGAACACCCGCCCGGTGGTGCTGAAGCCCTTGTTGCGGTCAAAGTAGTTGAAGTAGGTCTGCCCGATGTAGCTGGGAATGATGGTGTTCGACCAATCACTGCTGATCACCGACAACACCGTAGCCTTGGTGCCGGAAAACGGTGTGCCGTCGCAAGTGCTTCCGTTCAACGTAGTCGTTGCAGGGTACGAGTTCACTGCGCTCACTTGGTCGGCAACGCATTTTGTCCAACCGTACAAGCCGTTGGACGGGGCATAGGTGTAGGTACCCAACAGGCGTTGCGTTGCATCGGTCGATGTACTGACGGTGGACAGGAAGGTGTCGTAGCTGGCCCCCGAAGTGCCGTGTGACCAGGTCGATGGCGCTGTCGCGAATACCGAGTACGGAGCATAGGTGAAGCCAGAAGGAACGCTGGTGCCGAAGCCAAAGCTTGCGTATAAGCCTGGGAGCGTGTCGTTGGTAGCGTTCTTCTTGGGATTCAGCAGGGTTGCGCCATTGGCCAATGCCATTTGAATACCGCGCACAGTGGATACCGCGTCGTAGCCGGTGAGCTCCTGCCAAATTTCATGCTCCAGAGACGACCCAATGTGGGCCAGGAACTCGAACTGCCGGTTTGAATAGCTCAGCGCCGTTTCATTGGTGCGGTAGGCGCCCCCGATGGTGATGCCCTTCATGTCGATGAGCAGGCCACCAGGCAGGATCGAGAACGCTGTGCCATCGACATACTCAGCTTCATAGACTGAACTGACCACGCCCAAGAAGCCGAGCACTGGGGTTTTGGTCTTCATCAGGCGGTCGGTCCTCTCAAACTGCTCACGCAGTTTGGCGTAGTACTGTGTGGCGCCCACGTAGAGCAGGCCGCCGGTCAGGGCGTCAAGCGCGGGTTTGTTCACCAGCAACTTCGTGTCCGAGCTATCCCAGCCATTGCTGTTGGCATCGACATAGGGTGTGCAGTTGGTGCCGTCTGCCAGACATCCTGCTTCACCGGGCATAAACACGACCTTGTACTGGTCGTTGGCTGCCAGCAGCTGATCGGCAGCGCGGTGCACCTGAGACCAGTTGGAGGACTCACCTCCGGTGGCCACCAAGTAATAGCCGCCAATGATGCCTGAGTAGCTGGCGGTGATGGTGCGGTCGGCAGCGCCGCTGACAACTCCGGGGGCGCCGTCCATGGTCACGACAAGATCAAATGGAGCGCCTAGCTGAATCACCACGCCGTTGATCGTATAGGTGCCAGCCGAAACCGTGAGCGCAAATCCCAGCTCGTCTCCGCCAAGTCTGAATGCCTGGCTTGATGTACCGTTCAACGATGAGAAAGAATAGGTGAGCCTTTTCGTAGCAAGATCTGTAAGTCGAACTTTTACGCCAGCACCATTCAGGGGAGATGGCGCGCCGTTGAAATAGGGGGTTGCCGTGAGGAATTTCGCCCATTTCTTGGGTTCGGCCCCCGGTACTGCGGCGTCATGACCATCAATCGTGTCGTAGCGGCGGATGTTGCCAACAACCTGATACGGCAGCGATGCAGGCAGCAGCCCCTCGCGCAATGCAATGACTTGCCCTGCATCTTCGACATCCTCCAGCGTTTTGCCCGCATAGTTGGTGCGCAGCCAGGCGCCGATCTGGTCTTCCAAAATCGTCAGCGGGTTTTTGTCGCGCCGGGTTGCGTCATTGTTCTTGATGGCGTTGTAGTAGGCGGTGTAATCGAACGTGATCGCGTTGTAGGGGTCGAGGTTCAGGCCGTTGTAGGTCTTTTGCTTGAAGCTGGCGTCCAGCGCCACCCAGGTGCATCGAGAAACGTTGGCGGTTTGGCTGCAATCGATGGCGGGGCTGACGGTGTTGATGCCCCGGTATTGGTCGAAAGGCAGGAAGGCTTCGGCCCATGCATGTTCAAAATCCACCGTGCTGCGGTCAGCGGCCAGCGTTACGCCCTGGATGCCCTGGGACCTGAGCACCTCGACGGCAGTGTCCAGTTGCGGGATGCCCATCCAGTTGGTCAGTTGCGCGGACGGAATGCGCACTGTGCCCACGGCGTAGCGCGCCGGGATGTTCTGTGAGCGCAGCATGGCAATGAGCGCCGAGGCGATGTCCACATCGCTACCGCGCCGCCCCAAGAATGTGTTCACGGAACCCGAGCGCGAGCCGTGGTAAGGCGAGTGTTCGATGGTGTTGTGGACGTACTCGTAGATGGCTACGGCGGTGCCGAGCTGAGTTGCCTTGTCGCGCAGCAATTGAGCATCGGCACCCGAGTACACGACCTCAGGCGATTCGGTGACGACCTGGGCTTGGACGCTCAGGCTCACCACGCTCAGACAGGTGAGCGTGGCCAGTGCTAAAACACGTGTGCTCAGCGTGCGGCACAAGCTCTGGATAGGGTAGGTTGGCATCGTTATCTCCCTTATTGCTTGGCTGCTGCACCGCTGGTGCTGGTGCTGTTATCGCCGTTATTCTTGGGCGGCACGAAGCCAGCAGGCATGGCTTGCAGCGTCGGCGTGCCGTGGGTGGCCGGTGCGTCGCGCAAGCTGCCGTGAGTGGCACGCAGTTGTTCGCGCAAGGCGTGTAACTCCGTGGTTCGATCCACATTGCCCTCGGCCTGCGCCGCATCGAGTTGTTGTGCCCAGCGCTCGAACAGGCGTGCTCGCTGCTCGCCGATGGGCAGGCCCGCCGAGTGGGTGTCTTCTTCGGGCATGCCGCGTGCGCGGGCGGCTTTGAGCTCGCCCCGCTGACGCAGTTGCTCGGCCACAGCGCGGGCGCCCGCGCGTGCTACATCGCGCAGGCTGGCTGTTTTCTCGCGCGTTTTGGGCTGCTCGCCACTGTCTTGGCCCTGCACGGTGATGAGATCGCGGTTACTGGGGTCGAGGTCGGCGGCGATCAACTGATCAAGGCTGGCGCGCAGGTTGGCCAGTTGCGCGGCATCCGCGCCATCTTGTGCCCCACTCTTCTTGGCGGTTAGCACGTTGCGGCTGATGCCGCGAATGGCAGTGAGTTGGGCTGGCGTAAGGGTGCGCGCTTCGCTGGCGGCCGCAGCCGAGGTTTGCCCGGCGCGCTCTGCTGCGTGAACGGGCGGCACCAAGCTGAGCGATGCCAGCAACGCGG
Source organism: Aquabacterium commune (assembly GCF_004362855.1). Classification (GTDB taxonomy): domain Bacteria; phylum Pseudomonadota; class Gammaproteobacteria; order Burkholderiales; family Burkholderiaceae_C; genus Aquabacterium; species Aquabacterium commune. The sequence continues at coordinate 426,647 of NZ_SNXW01000003.1, read as the reverse complement.
CCAAGATGTGTGTCTGCTGCTTGTTCATGGCGTGTTCTCCCTTATGCGTCCTGACGACCACTGCGACCGGCCCGACCGACTGCGCCCATCAGGCCTGCACCAAGCATGACCAGAGCCCAAAGTGGAAGTGGTGCATCGCCGTCATTGGCAGCCACTTGCGTGTTGCAACCCGGACAAGGGTTGCCGTTCAGGTCAACGGACAGGTTGGTGAGGCTGGCAATCGGCGCGGTATCGCTGATCGCGTTGTTGGCGGCGTTGAGTGTGGTGAGGTTGCTGGCATATTGCAGACCGTTCAAGCTGGTCACGCCCCGATTGGAGATATCGAGTGTGGTCAGTTGCGACAACTCGCCCTGATTGAGTTGATCCATCGAGCCGCGCCCCAGCGCTTCGTTGATGGCGGCGCGCAAGGCGGCGTCGGTCACATCGACGCGCGCGCGGCTGTTGGTGGCATCTGCTCCTTCGGCGGCCGAGAATGCCTGGGCGATCAGGCCGGTGGCGAAGATGCCCGCATCGAAACCGCCGTCGACGCGCTGAATGGCAGTGAGCGAGTTGAGCAGGGTCTTGGCGTCATTGGAGGCCGGGTCCATGCGCAGGTAGGCCAAGGCAGTGGCGGCGCGCACATGTGGCGCAGAAGAAGTTGTGACCTTGGCTTTGAGTGTGGCTACTGCGTTGGCCAGGGGCGTGGTGAGCGTGGCGTCCGAGCCCTTGTAGGCGGCGAGCGCCTGCACGACGCGGGCGGTGGTGTAGGCGTCCGTCGTGCTGCCAGCCGCCGTAGGCCATCCCTGGTCATTGGCGGGGCTGAGTTGGGTGGCCTTCAGGTAGGCGATGGCTTGGCCGCTGGAAAAAGTTGCACCGACTGTGCGCAAGGCGTCGAGCGCGAGGGCGGTGTCCAGCGGCGCAGCCCGATACCGCTTGGCCAGTCCCCAGCCTGACTGCCCGGCAGCGGGGGTGGAGACTGCGGCCAGCAAAGCGTCGATGTCTGCCTGGGAGCTGGACTGCGTGGCGCGCAGCACAAGCAAGCGTCGCGCACGGGCGTCCAGGTTCTTGGGGTCATGGTTCTCGATCCAAGTCTGGCCTGCGTAGTAGGCAGCTTGACGGCGATTGGCCTGATGCAGTGCCAGCACGGCTTCGGTGGTTTGCAGGAACGTGCGTGCCTCGGAGGTATCGCGCCAACTGCCGTCGCTGCTGTCTTGCTGGGCTTCGAGCCATTGCGCGGCGCGTTGATTGGCGCTGGCGTAGACACCTGCGTGCGCAATTTGTGGCAGCGCGGCGACCAAAGTGACTGCGAGCCAGCCTGTGCAACGCAACCAGCCCGCATTTGGCGACGTAAAACGACGAACGGCCTGATCGGCCGAAGAAATGGGCGGTTGAACCGCTCGCAGCGAACGCATCATGACACCTCCTTGCAATTTCGACACACAGGTCACAAGGAGGACTGCCGACTTGGCGCGGCTACTGCTTTTTTCTTCCTCCTGACCACTTCATGACGGAAGAGGCTAGCGGTGGCTGATGACAGTTGTTGCATTCCGGGTCTAGTCATATGAATTTTGATGCTCATAAAAACCCAATGCATTGCTCATCCCACCATAGGAATGACATAGAAGATCGGTCTCACGTGTTGCGCTTATATGTTGTTCTTTGATTGTCTATATTGAGCCCTTACCAGAGTGACGCGAGGCCTTGACCATGAACGGCTATTTGCTGTTCCTATTTCATGGTCAAACGCTACCACTCGGCGATGGCTCGGCGGCTGGGTCGCAACATTGCGGCCTATCGGCGTCGTGCCGCGCTCACACAAGAACAACTGGCCTACCGCATCGATGTGGAAATCGCCACCATCTCGCGCTACGAGACGGCGGCAGCTTTGCCCTCGCTGGTCACGCTGGAGCGCTTGGCGCACACCCTGCATTGCTCGGTCGCGCAACTGCTCGATGAGAAGGCCCCCACGCGCTCGGACGAGATCGAGCGCGTCGAGGCCATGATCGAGCCCCTGGATTTGGATGAGCGTGTGCTGGTCGTCAATCTGCTTGAATCGGCGGTGGCCTTTGTGCGCCAACGTAAGGTGGGGCGGCCACGAAAACGGCCTGCCAAGGATGGCGCAGACCTCAGTCGTGTCCTCGCCACGCAAGGGGAGATGATCGAAGGTGATGCAGGCGCGGATGTGGGCTTCGTCGCAACGCACTATGTTGAGGAGGACGTGGTCAAGACCGATACCGCCGATGATCCGGCTGGCAAACACCGGCCGATGAACTGACAGAGCCGACGCGCTGCCAGAACGGCCAGTACCCCGGCCGTCAAACCCAAGGCATAGCGCCCTCCACCTTGCATGAACTGCTTCCAGATGACCAGGGCTGAGATCGCACCAGGCTCTAATGCGTCCAGTGCCATGCCCCACAACTCTCCGGCCAGCACGACAGGCATGTCGATGAGCACCAGTACTGCCAGCAATGGCGGCAGCACCACGGCGCGTGCAACCCACTCCAGCCAGGGCCGCATCGGCTTGTCGGTGGCAGATGGTGCCCAGGTTGGCCAGGCGATGGCCACCAGTACCGCCACCAGCGGGCCCTGCAGTGCGTGTGCCAGCAAGGTCGATGCATTGGCTGTGCCGCGCGGATCAGGGTAGATCACCTTGCCGCCAATGAAGACGATGTGCCGCCACATGACCCGAGCACGCAGCACCCGATCTGCCCCCTCGTGATCGATGTAGAGGGTCAAGAGCTTGAAGTCGTCTGCCACCCACGAGAAGACGACTCGGTAGGCTGATAGCCAACTGCTCACCAATACCTCGCCATAGAGCACGGCCAAAGGTAGCAACACGGCCGCCGCAAGCGTCAGACGCAGCAGAACGTGAACCGGCATGCCCAAGCCTTGACGGCTGATCAGGGGTGCGGCTTTCATACGGGCTGCGGCTTGGACTCGACGTCGGGGGTGATTGCGTAGCGGTTGAGCCAGATCACAAAGAAGGCGGCGGCCCCGATGATGAGTAGCATGGGGGCCACAATGCCGTGCAACATGTCGAAGAGGGCCTTGTCGGCTCGAAAGGCATAGAACAGGGCCACCACGCGCGCCTGGTTCAACACAAACACCAACATGGAGCCCACCAGCATGCCGCTCACGCGGGTGCGCAGCGGCAGGGGTGCCACGAGCATGGCGGCCACCATCATGAACGCCGCTTCGATGCCCTCGCAGCCATTGAGGATGTTGATGCCGCCGCCCGGCGCGCGCAATCGTGGCCCGGCAGGTGTAACCCCAACAGAAGGATCGACTGCGTCGATTAGCCAAGCAGCCGTTTGCACAGTCGCGTGATCAACCACCAGGCGCTCGACCCAACTGCCCTTGGCTGCGCCGTATAAGCCCTGCAGCAAGGCGAACAGGGCTATGAAAATGGCCGCACGCCAAAGCGTTGAATGTTTTCGCGCTGGAGTATGGCCTTGTGGCTCTTGAGTTAAGCCGTCAGACTGCACCCCGTTCATTTCCCTGGTCATCTTGATTTGCGTTCCTGTACTAGGCCCCAAGTTACGGCATTGTCGTGACGTTTGCATGAAGCCTTCTGGGTGCACGCACCGACCTCATTCCGTCAAGCGCCATTGGCGGCCTTACGCCTGCGCAAAGACTCGCCGACCAAGTCGATGCGATGCGCCCCATTGACCAGCCTGTCCATGATGGCGTCGCCCACGGTGGGATTGCCTCCACTCAGGTAGTCGTGCCATTTGCTCAGAGGCAACTGACTGGTCACGATGGTGGACTTGCTACCGCTGCGCTGCTCGATGAGTTCCAGCAGGTCGCTACGGCCTGTGGCGGTGAGTGTGTTGATGCCCACATCGTCCAGGATCAGCAAATCCAGCTTGGCCCACATCATCAGCTTTTTGCGAAAGCTGCCGTCCCCGTGCGAAATCGCCAGCTCGTCAAGCAGCAGCGGCACCCGCATGAACTTGACACTCAGCCCGTGTCGGCACGCCTGGTTGCCAAGGGCGCACGCCAGCCAGGTTTTGCCGCTGCCCGTCGGGCCAGTCAGGATCACGTTGAGGCCGTGGTTCATCCAGGTGCACTGCGCCAACGTGGCCATGAGCGAGCGATCCAGCTTGCGCGACGCACGGTAGTCGATGTCTTCGACGCAAGCGGATTCGCGCAACTTGGCATTGGCCAGCAAGCGCTGTAGGCGCTTGTTGTCCCTGAACGTGGCCTCGGCGTCTACGAGCAAGGTGACGCGCTCCTCAAAACTCAGTGGGCTGCTGGCGGCGGTGCTGAGCTGCTCGTCCAGGGCGCGTGCCATGCCCTCAAGTTTGAGGTCATGCAGCTTGTCGATGGTGTGGTTCATCATCATGATGTGAGGCTTTCAGAAAGTGCGTGTGAGGGAGGGTTGGGCGTGGACGGAGACGACCTGGGGAAATCAGTGATGGTCAGTGGTAGTAACCTGATCCCCGCACGTTGCCGTGATCGAATGCGGCTTCGTCTGGTTGCGCTGTGTCTAGGCCTTCCAGACGGTGGCTCAGGATTGAGCGCAGGCTGCTCAGCGAGGTGGTGCCCAATTGCAGGGCTCGTCCGCATGCGGCGTCCAGCCGCTGCTCTCCAAACTCACGCACCAACTTCTTGAGCCCATTGGTCATGCGGTAGCCTCGCTCCTTGTAGAGCACCTGTGGAAGGCGGGCCAGCAAAAAGGCTTGTACCTGGGGCCCCACCGTCAGCCCCCAGGCCAAGGCATCTTCGGGACTCCACATGAGGTAGTGCCGTTGTGCTGGGGTGAGGTGCTCGGGATGGATGGCGGGCTCCATGCCTGGCCCACGTTCATGGCAGGTGACCCGCTTGCCACCATGCAGCACTTCCACAGTGGATGCAGTGAGCCGCAGTTCTACTTCCTTGCCGACCAGGTGAGGCGGCACACTGTAGGGGCGGTCATTGACGATCACGCTCTTGTCCAGGCCCACGCGGGCTTTGTGGAACTCGGCATAGACGTAGGGGCTGCTCGGCAGGGCCTGCATGGCTGGCCTGTCGATCTCATCAAACGCACTTCGCCGCGATCCCACCAGCTTTTGGAAGGGGCGTGCATTGAGGTCGTTGAGCAGTTCTCGAATCGCAGTGTTGAGCTCACCCAGGCCATGAAAGACGCGCTTGCGCAGGACAAATAAGATCAACCGCGTGATGACGCCAACTGCGTTTTCCACCTTGGATTTGTCCTTCGGGCGGCGGCTGCGCGCCGGGATCACCACCATGCCGTAGTGCTCGGCCATGTGTTGGTAGGTGGCATTGACCACTGGATCGACCCGGCAGACCTTGGTCACTCCGGACTTGAGGTTGTCGCACACCAGCACCCTGGGCGCAGCTCCAAAGAACTCGACCATGCGGATGTGGGCGGCGATCCAGTCAGGCAGCTGTTGTGACCAGTGGGCTTCGGCGTAAGTCAGGCTGGAGGCCCCCATGACACCTACAAAAATTTGTGCTGTTCGTTCCTGACCAGTTGAGGGGTCCACGATGACCATGGTCTTGCCCGCATAGTCCACAAACGCCTTCTCCCCTGGTGGGTGGATTTGGCGCATGTAGGTCTTGAGCTGTTTGGCCCATGCCTTGTATCGCCTGCAGTACTGGCTGTAGCAGATGCTGCCTGGGTGGCTTTCCAGATGCTCAAGATGCAACTGTTGCAGGGTGGCGCCCTTGCGCCGCATTTCTTGATGGACTTCGACCCAATCAATGTGCACAGCAGCGCGCAAGGCCGGTGTGCCTCTCTTGGGAAACAACCGTGCTTCCAGCTGTTCGTCATCGAGGTCAGGGGGCAGCGGCCAGCCGAGCCCGGCAGCCTGGGCGCGCTGAAGGCACTTGCGCACGGCATCTCGTGTTATGCCCAGGCTCGTCGCAATGGCGCGCTGGCCCAGGCAAGCTTCGTGCGCAAGCCTGAGCACTTGCCGCACTTGTCGTATTCGTCCCATGGGGTCGTTCTCCGATTGGCATGAATAGACGGCCGACAGCTATCCCACCGACGTCCCACTTGGGTCGCACGGTCTTGACAGCCGCCATCTGGGCAAGCACAATCGGATTGACCCTTGCAAGTCAAACCTCTCTTGACGCCCCACAGTTCCCGCTGTGGGGCGTTTGCTTTTGCCAGGGCCGTTGATGAATCTGGGCGCAGTCATGGACACCATGGCGACCCAATACAACGGTGCTGGATCAGGTCATGGCTCACCTCCTGGCAGGGGCGAGGCTTCGGCAGGTGGCGACTCAGGGCGCTGAGCTGTCCGAGCCTTACGCTGGGCCATGCTGCCCCTGGGTTTGAAGCAATAGCGATTCGGCCAGAGGGCGCTGACTTCTTCGCCCAGGAGCTGGGCGATGTGGCTCGCAATGTCGTACGCCGTCACCCGGTCATGGATGACATTGCCCACCACGCTGGTGGAGACACCCAACTGCCTGGAAATGCCAGATTGGGTCAGCCCCAGGCGCTTGAGGCGGTAGGTGATTTCCAGTGCGTCCATGGTGGTTGATCGCATGCAACGGTGAGGCGGCAACAGGCGCCATCAACACAGGTCGATGAAGCACGAAGTCAGGCGCGGAATTTGGGGTTAAAGTGCTTTTACTTGACAAGCACAGCGCATCGTATCAGATTGAATAAATGATGCAAATGAGATGTGCGCCTCACCATGCTTGTCGTCCATCCTCATGAGCACAGAACCACAAAACGGACAAGCCGCGCAGGCTGCACAGATTGCGGCCTGGGAGGGCTTCACGCAGCGCCTGCAGCAGGTGCTGTCATTTGCTGCCGTCAACCAGACAGATCTGGCGCGTCGCCTGGGTCTGTCCATTGGCTTCATGTCGGAAATCGCCCGTGGCGTCAAACGCCCAGGCACGGATTTCTTCATTGGCCTGAGGGACTTGCTGGGCATCTCAATCGACTGGCTGATGACCGGGCAAGGCAGCATGACGGGGGGCTCTGGCATCCGCCAAGAGTTGTTCGAGGCCATCGGGCTGCAAATTGCCGTGGTCAGGGCTGCTGTCTTGCAAGATGACCCCAAGGCGCGTGCGCTGATGATCCTGATTCAGGAGGGGCTTTTGCATGCGGCATCTGCGGATCAGTCGTTTTCTCAGATGCTGGGTCGCATGGCGCAAGAGCCGATTTCCCAAGAAGACCAACGGTTGGCAGTCGAGCTGTACAACGGGCACTTGTGGGGAGCAGACCCCATTGCCCAAAGACGCAACCTGCTGGCTGCCGTGGTCGCTCACTTTGAAGCCCGCAAGCCCAAAGACCTGGTGGCGGCTGTCACGGGCCAGGCCAGCGCACCTGAGGCAAAGGCCTCCAATGCTGCAAAAGGTGTGAAGGGCGATAAGGGTGTGGCCGGTGCCGCCAGCGCATCGACCGTGACTTTGCAGATCAATACCGGGCGACAGCAGCGCAACGCCGGTAGAGACCTCCACATTGGGGACAAGACTCGCCGCTGATGAATAGGTCACAGCGGTGAGTCTTCAAACTCAAGGACTCCGCCATGAACCTGAACCACCAAAACACTGACACCGCTCACCAAGATGAGGTGCAACTACCAGCACGGGAACAAGAACACGCCTCACCTGAGGCATTGCCGTCGGAATCGTCGGGCAAAGTCATCCAGTTGAACCTTGGGGCGCAGTCACGCAACGCAGCACGCGACTACATGGAAGTCAGCGTGCCGGATTCCGTCAAGACGATCTTGATGGTCACGCCCACGGCGCAGTTGGACAAGATGGCGCTGGACAACGAACGAATGTTCGAGGCCCGCTACGGATTCAGGGGTGGCAAGGCTGTTCGGCGCCAGATCATTGCGCTGCAGCACCAATACGACCTCACCGATGCCGAAGTGACGACTTTGCGCAAGGGCGGGCAAATGGCAATTCGCCCCAAGGATCAGACCGTTCTGGTAGCCCCCGACATGGTTGCTCCATTTGCTGGCGGCGTCTACCTTGTGATGATCACTGCCTTTTGCTTGTCATGGTTGATCGACGTGACACTGCGCGATGCGCCTGAAAGCCGCAAGGTGTTTGCCATCGTCATGATTGGCATGCTTTGGGTGGGTGTGATCTGGTACACGAGCACACGCATGATCGGCCCATGGCAGTTGATCAAGCAACGCATTCGACAGTTCCGTGCCACGAAGGATGACAGCCGCTCGTCTGACGACGCAGACGCTCAACCACTGTAAGCCGCGTTGATGGGTGGCAAGGGCATGGCCATGAACTGGTCAAGTCGGCCACCCAAAGTTATCCACAACCGAGGCGAAAAAATGAGTTATCCACAGATCGAGGTGGGTGTTCATGAATACCCCTTGCCTTCAGTGGGGGACTCCAAACAGAACAGGTGGTAGGGCTCGGAACGGAACAGGTGGTAGGGGTTGAATCAGAACAGGTGGGGGATTTGGTGAGAATACGCAGATGAGTTTGGGATGGAAATCGGTGGAGGGCTTGTTGTGCGAACGCCTAGTGGGTTTGCTCCAAAATACTCATCCGGGTGCCCACTTGGCTTCCGGGCAATGGTCGCCACTGCCAATGAAACGCAACAGCCCTACTCGGTTAATCGCAACACCAGTCAACGACTTCCTTCTCAAAGGAAACGCAACAGTAGCCTGGTGCACTTAGGTCGATGCTGTAGATCTCCTGCGTGGGCCCCAGGCCAGCAGCCAGGCTCATCATTCTGTCGCTCATGTCACCGTACAAGGTGAAGTTGGCAGAAAGTGCAACCAGGCCGGCCTCATCCTCGAGGTGCTTGATCTGGAACCAGGGCGCGCCCATCTTGATGCCCAAGTCTTTTGCCTCGTTTGACCTGGCGATCGCACAGCCGTCGTTGTTTGAGAGCACGACCACAGGGCGGCCTTGCAGGCTGGGCCTGAAGACGCGTTCGCAGCTCACATAAAAGTTGTTGCCATCGACCAATGCGTACACAAGCCTCTCCGGTACTGCCGAGGGTGTCAGCAGACGAAGCGCTTGATCGCGCTGGTCACCACGCCCCATACCTCCAGCGTCTGACCCTCTTTGGGCAAGATCTCCGGGAAGGTGGCGTTGGCAGGCTTGAGCTTGACGCGGCCTGCCCGCATGTGGAGGTACTTGACGGTGAACTCACCGTCCACCACCGCCACCACGATGTGCCCATGGCGCGGCTTGATGGCCTTGTCCACCACCAGCATGTCGCCGTCGAAGATGCCAGCATCGCGCATTGACTCGCCGCTGACACGCAGTAAGAAGGTTGCCTGAGGATGGGTGACTAGGACCTCGGTCAGGTCGATGCGCTTGACTGCAAAGTCTTCTGCAGGCGAGGGGAACCCCGCCTGCACCCGGTCGCCCGCCAGAGGCAGCAGCGCCTCGGCGTCGGAGAGCAGCACCGGTTGATCAAATGTATTTTTACTGTACATTCATACAGTATAAGAACTTGCATCCCACCTTGTCGAGTCCATGCGCGACTCGTAAGCTAGCCGCATGTGTGCCCATTTCGAAGGGGTCGTGGACCCCACCCGCCTACGTGAGCACTTCAGTGCGACCGTGCCTGCGACAACCCCAAGCGGGCACGCGCTGAGCCCTCGGGCAGACCTGTGGCCAGGCTACGTGGGCCTGTTCATCCGCACGCCTGCCGAGGCTGATAGCAGCGACGAGGCCGTCCCTGAGCGCGAGGCCGTGCCCGGCGTCTTCGGGCTGGTACCTCACTGGGCCAGTGACCTCAAGCTGGCGCGCAACACTTACAACGCCCGCACCGAGACCGTGGCCAGCAAGCCCAGCTTCCGGGGTGCTTGGCGCCAGACCCGGCACTGCATCATCCCGGCAGACGCCATTTACGAGCCTGACTGGCGGAGCGGCAGGCCTGTCCCGACGCGCATCTCCAGAGCTGACGGCCACCCCATGGGCATCGCAGGGCTGTGGGATCGCTGGAAGCAAGCGGACGGCATGGTGGTGCACAGCTTCACCATGTTGACCATCAACGCGGACACGCATGAGCTGATGAAACGCTTCCATCAGCCGACCGATGAGAAGCGCATGGTGGTGATCCTTCCCGAAGCGGCCTACGCAGACTGGCTGGCAGCACCGCTGCAGCGCAGCATGGACTTCATGCATCCGTACCCAGCGGATCGCTTGGTGGCCAGTGCTGCGCCTCCCACGTCGACGCGTAGCGACAAGCTCAGGGCCAAGGCAGAACCACGTCAGCGTCCCGCAGATGATGCGCAGGGATCCTTGTTGTGAGCCTGAAGCCGACCCGCGCGCACCTGACGCGCCTGATGAAGATTTGGCGCTCTGCGGGTTGGCCCAGCCGTGACCCGATCGACATCGACGTGCTGGCGGCAGGCTGGGTCAGCCTGGTTGGTGACCACCCTGCACAGGAGTGTCTGAGATTGACCGATGCGGGCATCGCCGTCCTGGCGCAAAGTCGCCAAGCGCAGCGCCGGGCGGAGAGCGACCACGACAAGCTCGCACTGCGCATGGCGGACCTGCTGATGGCCTCTGGACGTCTGGTGTGGCGTGAGTTGTCCCTGCGCGCCAAGGTCGAGGCAGACGCACCAGCGCATGAAAGCAAGCCTGCCGCGATCCCCGGTGAACTGAGCACGTTGTGGGCTGACGTCCCGCTTGAGGCGGACAGCAACGACTGCGAAATTGGCGAAGCACCAGAGGCCTTCCAGGCTCACCGCTGGCGCATGGCCCGCCCAGACCTGTTCTCTGTACGCCGCACCAGCAACCCTGCCTACCTGCAATCTATGGTTCATGAAGTCAAGGTCAGCCGCGCTGACCTGCTGTCCGACCTGCGCCACGCGGCCAAGCGCGCCTCGTACCAGTGGCTGTGCAGCGAGTGCCACTACGTCTTTCCGCATGGTCTGGCAGAACCCCAGGAGCTGCCCGAGGAGCTGGGGGTTTGGGTGATCCATGGCGACATCGACACCGGCCAGCTGGAGATGCTGCGGCCCGCACGGCATGCGCCGTGCACTATTCCCTTCTATGTGTGGATGACCATGGCCAACGCGAGCCCCGTTCGAACGCCCTTGGTACAGGCGCAGGCAGAGCTGTCGCATGTAGACATCCGTTGACCTCGGCGTCACTGAAGTGCAGTACCGGTTTAGTAGCAGACAAATGAAAGTGCGGCCATCAGGGCCGCACTTGTCACAGGGGGAAATGAGGTCAGAGCAGAGGGTTGGGGTGTCCGCGCCAGACTTGTTCACAGGCATCAACCAAAACTGCGTTTTCCAGGGGCGACAAGGTCATCAAGCGTTCGATCAGGATGCGTACCGGACAGTCGGTGTCCAGGTCGTTCAAGTCATCGACCCCGTGGTCGTCAGCCACCTGGCCCGCCAGAGATCGGCTGGGCTCCCAATTCCAGATGGGAGAGCATTCCGAGTTGAGCAAAAGGGTGAAGTCAGCAGGAGAAAAGCGGCCTTTCATGTCCGCTGTCGCGTTGTCCAACAGAGCGAAGAAACGTGCGCCTGCTTGTGCCATCGGAACCTCGCGCGGGATGCCCTGATGGTCATTCATGCGGTTTTCCAGGGCGTTCATGACCCGATCAGTCACGTATTCGTCATGTGGGCTGAGGTAAGAAATGGCCTCATCGGCGGAGTTCAGAAGTGCGTAGACAGAGCCAGAGTCGAACGTGTTGGAGGCGTTGGTCATGTTGAAGTCTTTCAAGAAAAGTTTGAGGGATCGTTGTGATGGCCTGAAGCTAGTTCAGGCGCATCCTTTCGCGTTAGCTGACATGGCGAAGCGTTGTCAGCTGGTACGTCTAGATCGCGTTTTTATTTCCTCAAACGATTCGACAGGAATGACTTCCCCCTCCCTGGTCAGATCATTCCTCTTCATGGTTCCGGTGGGCAATTTTGGACAGTAGGCATTGCGCCCTCCGGACGCCCAGCGTCACAAAAGCGGAGGCGACGCGAGGGTCGCCCCGTTGGCTGGTGATTTAAATGAGGAGGAACTGCTGCCGTGGGCCTCACTCCGGGATCTGCCCCTCACTGGCGTCCGGAGCGGGGTCGAGCTTCTAGGGGCGGCTGTCAGGCCTCTTACCTAGTGGCTCGTTGCCGCCCGCACCAGCTGGGGCTTCGTCGACATCAACCGCGTGGTGTCCAGTTACCCAGCGGACCGCTTGGAGGCCAGCGCTGGACCGTCCACATCGACGCGCAGGGATCGTTGCTCTTGGCTTTGAGCATGCATCACATGGAAAAGGAAGAAGCGGCGCACTAGACCCACAGCCAGCCGCCCACAGCAGCCGCCCGCTGGCATTCTGTGGAGATCCATCTGTGGCCCTCGTCACCTTTGAACTTGAACTGTCTGGCCATTTCGCGCCAGGCGCCGAATCATCGCCTCTGAGTTCTGCGATCTGTGCAGTTTTTCCTGTTTGCGATGCTTGGTTCTTATCGCGGACCAATTGGGGCAGTGGCCTGCGTGAATTACTGCACAACTGGGCAGCGCCGACCGGTTGCACAGACTGTTTCTCTGCCGTAAATTATCTGAACTCAAACGAGAGGCGCCCGACTCGGCGGCGCTCTCATCCACGGCCGACAAACCTTGCAAAAGGTTTCGTTGCCGCCGTTCGTCAAAACGATTTCGCATCGTCTATGACGCGGTGACCATCAAGGTTTCCATCATCCCCACGCAGAAAAAATCTTCGAAGCGATCCCTTCGCTTCAAGTCGCGCCCTCCGGGCTTCCGGTTCGCGACCGCTCTTTAAAAACTTGCTAGCAGCCCATCGAACCGGTACCCCCTCCTGGCACCAGGGCCCGGCGCTCGGCTGCAAACCAAACCGCTTAGCGCAGTATGTCGCTAGGTAAAAATAACCCATTCCCGTGTGTTTTGCACGCACAGGATAAATTCAAAGTTTTTAGGATCAAAATGAAATTGAATAAAAAATCCTCGGCTCAATCCGCTGCCGATGCCATTGAGCATTCCTCTTATTGGGGCTTGTTCCAGCTTAAAGAGTCGCTGCGCCAGCGTTCGGTGTACTGGCAGAGCTATCTCGGTGCACACCACTTTGCGTCTTTGGGCGCTGGTGAGGATGTCAAGCAGTCCCAAACACAGCATGCGTTGGCCCGTCTGGAGTGGATGCTCGACGAGGCCCGCGAGCAGATTTCCGGTTTGTTCTCCAGGGAAGAGTTTGCGCTTTTGGCTCATCATGTCCAAGGCGAATTCAACGCGACCAGATCTGGCTACGACTATGCGGCAGGCATTTGCACGGAGCTGCAAATCGATTTTGAACATCTTGAAGAATCTGAGCACGCGAGCCTCCTCAAGCGCTTGCTTGCTTTGACTGCGTCGCAAAGCGCTGCTTTGTCAGACGCCATCGAGGTCGGCTGGCACTCCGGTCCTTTTGGGCAATTCTTCGACACGGTCGAGGAGCTTGGAATTTCATTCAAGTGAGCCCGCGAGCCGCGGCCCGCGCCGACCGCGGCCCCATGTACCCCGGCCGTGGGCCATGCCCAGCGGCCAGGGTTCAACAATCTGCCTTGACACGTCGCCAGTTCCTCTGAGCTTTCACACGTCAGGCTGGCAAAAGAAAAGTCACATGCAGCATGCTCACATTTAAAAGCGAGCTCTACATGGTGCATGAGCAGTGCGTGTGCCCTGCACTCATCAACCCTCCTTATCTCTTTCATCCGAAATGACTCTCCTTGCAAACTTCATCCGTACTTCGCCGACCTTGCTGAAAACCTATGGCCCTCGCGCAGGCGTCCATGCCGAGGTTTATGAGGGTCCCCAAGCTGGCGTCTTGCTCGTGCGTTTGATGGACGCCCGCCGCGGTGAGCCTGCGATCCTCAGAAAGGATGCCTTCATCACCAAGTCGATCGAATCCGACGGTAGCGATTCGCTTTGCCTTGGGCAGGTCACAAACTACGCGTACCGACCCGCCGATGTGGTCACAAATGACAAGCTGTTCCAGCTGGTGACCCATGAGCGCTTTGATCGCTTGGTTGCAGCCGCCGCTCGGTGCTGAATCGATTCGTCTGACCGTGTGGCCAGGCTTTGCCGGGCCTCTTTCTCACCATGTCGGTCGAGTGAAGCACTGGAACAACGAGCGGGCTTCGTCCAGCTCGCAGGCGGCAGCGCACACGTGGTGCCAGCGGCCTGCGGCCCCGCCCGCAGGGGCATGATCAGGCGTGGCTGGTGGGTGGCCCTTTCGCCCATTTGCCGTTTCTCCCATGGCGCCTTGGCCCATGCCGCACCTATGCCTTGTCCCGACCCAGGCTAAAAGACCTCCTTACACGTGGAACCTGTGCCCCTGAGGTTTCTCATGTCAGTCGCTCCATCCCCGCCCAAGCTGCTCAGCAAACTCGCCGTCATGGACGTGCTCGGTGTTTCAGACCGCACGCTAGAAAAGCTTGTCAAGGCGCGTCAGTTCCCGCCGCCTCTTCGCTTGGGCAAACATGCGCGCTGGGCAGAGGATGTGGTGCTGAAGTGGCTGGAGCTCCAATTGGAGCCTCAGACGAAGTGGGAGCCGCCCAAGCGGGCAGGGCGCTCAGCCGCTAGAAGCTGACGTCACCGGGGCAGCACGGGTTGCTGACAGGACGGGTGAATCCTCCGCCGAGCTCAAGGCCGCCGCGTCTGCTTTGCATGCTGGTGCGGGTTCTCGCACTCTTTGGCGCGCTTTGGCACGTCTGTAAGGTTTTCTCAGACGCTGAACCAGGGCTCTCGTGCGTTTTCGGCCTGCTCGCTGCCGGTTGGGGCTGAGGCCAGCTTCATGGCCACGGCTTGAAGTGGCCGCCGCGACACTTGGGCTCCCGCCTGCGCGGTAGCTGACCTTCATGCGACAGCTGGCGCCCGTCGTAGAGGCGGACGCGACAGAGGCGGCGCCACCTGAGCACACATGCCATTGCTCGCAGGCGCACTGCGGAGATCGTGCTACGAGCCACCCAGCCACCCAGCCGCCCAGCCGTTGTTCGACGGCGGGGCGGCACTTTGTCGGCGCGTTGGCGACGGACCAGTGCCTGAACGCGCTCAGGCTGCCCGTGTGCGGGGCCGCAACATCACCACGTTGTCGCCCAGCCAGGTCGGCTCGGCGCTGATCTGTTCCTGCTGCTGCTCCTGCTGCCCAGCAGCCCGCTGTGGTGTCTGCGGCCGATCTTCGCGAGCAGATTGAGCGGACTGAGCTTCCTCGCGGGGGAGGAGCCCTGTTGGCGTTGCTGTGACGCTCAGATCATTGTCCTGCGGTCGCTTTTTGACTGGGTCATTCAGCCGAGCGGCCCGCCGGCCTTGAACGATGCTTTCTGCGCTGCCCACCGCGGGTGGCGGGACCTGCGTGACCGGAGTCACGGGTGCGGTAGCGTCCATCGCGTCGAGCACGTCCTGGGCGACGAGGTTCACGTAGACCTGAGCCATGAACGTGGTTTTGTGGCCCAAGATGGCCTTGAGTTGGTGGGCGTTCAGGCCCCGGCGCGCGTAAGCGGTGGCGCCAAGGTGCCGGATGTCCTTGAATTGCAGCTCAGGCACCCCTGCCTTGACCCTGACGCCATCCCAGGCCATTTCGACCGCGTTGGCGGTCATCGGAAACACCCGCCCAGACGGGTGGCGGGGCATCTCTGAGAGCACACGCACCGCATGCTGCGACAGCGGCACGTTGATCTCACCCGTTTTCGAGGGCACCTGCGCAATCCGGCCTTCGAGGTCGGTCTTGTCCCAGCGCATGGCCAACAGGCTGCCGCGGCGCATGGTGGTCTCCATGGCACAAGCGATCAACGGCCAGAAGTAGGGGTTGTCGCACTCGGCAATGGCCTCCCAAAGCGCGGCCTCTTGCTCTTTCGTGATGTACACGAAGCGCCTTTGCGAGGTGCCCAGCTTGAGGCCTTCGGTGGGGTTCTCGAAGCCTTTCCATTGCCACTCTTTTGCTGCGACGTTGAACATGTGGCGCAACAGTGCGATCTCCTTTTGAATCGTGCTGTCGGACAACCCTTCCGCTTTCATCGTGCCCATCAAGCGCCGGATGTCAGCTGTGTTGATGACGCTGCAGCGCTTGCGAGCCAGGGCCGCGATGGCCGCATAGGTCTCGCTGCGCTTGGCACGCCGGATGTCGTTGTGCTCCTGCCAGCCTTGCGGCTGGGCTTTAGGCTCATAGTGCTCGAGCGCGATCTGCCCCTTCTCGTTTTTGGTCTTGCGCAGCAGCTTGAGCCCGGCCCCTGCCAGGTAGTGGTTGATGCGGTTGAGCTCGCTGTCGACACCGCCTTTGTTGACGCTGTAGAGCGCCGCGTAGTGATTGAGCGCCTGAGCCAGTGTGGCTTGGGTGGGGCCGCCCAGCTCCGCCTGGTGCTCCGTGTTAGCGTTCGACAGCATCTGGCAAATCCAGGCGCACGCGCTGGCATGGTCATCGAAGTCCGCGTGAGGCCGGCTGCCACTCTTGAGCGTCACCTGGGCGCGCCAGCGGCCGCGGTACTTGAACGGCTTGGGCAGAGACTTAGCCATGGCACACCTCCTTGGCAGAGGAGACCGTGGTGGCCGCAGCGGTGTCGGCGTCTTTGCTGATTTGCGCGATTTCGCTGACTTGGTCGAGCCTGGCGCTTATGTCGACTTTGTCGGTTTTGTCGGCTTTGGCGACTCTTGCGAATTTGGCGATTTCGGCGGTCGTGGCGACCTTGTCGAATTGGCGTGGGCGAGGGGGCATGACGTCATCTCCTTGGTTGAGGTGACGTGTGAAGCCAGCGTGTTTAGCCTTTTGGGGCGTCACACACCGAACTTCACCTCAGCGCAGGCGTTTCGTGCGAAGTCGCGGCGCATTGGTCCGCAGCAGGGGCCTGTCATGCGCCGTTGAGCGAACGGGACCGCACACATGTGTGTCATGGGCGTCCCGGGCGCATCCTTGGCCCCTGAGCAGGTCACACCGCAGCCATGCAGGCCGCGCCTTCGCAGCGCTATCACTTGCGCTATCAAACCCTGCTCTCGGGCCAGAAAAGACAAAGGCTTTCCGAAGAAAGCCTTTGAATTCAACTACTTAAGTTGGCTCCTCGACCTGGGCTCGAACCAGGGACCTACGGATTAACAGTCCGGCGCTCTACCGACTGAGCTATCGAGGAATATGTCGGTTTGTTTGCCTCTGACTTCGCTGCTGCGTTGTCGTCATCAACCAAGACCTCAACTATAGCATCGTTTTCAGTGACTGATCAAGTCGGCGGCCATTTTGTGCGCCGCGCAACCGCGTGTAGGGACTCTGCAACAGGGCCTGCACTCGGAGTTGTCCGAGGTGCCAGCCCACAGGCCAGTGCGCTCAGAAATCCAGCTGCGCGGACACCGTCACCGTGCGCGCCATCAGCGGGAACAGGTAGGTGTGGCCGCCACTGGTCGATGCCTCGCGCCAGGCTTGCACGTCGAACAGGTTGCGCACGCCCAGGCGCCAGGTCACGGCCTGGCCGGTCGCCACGTTCTGCGTGTGGCGCAGGCTCAGGTCGGCGCGCGTCCAGGAGGGCAGGCGCACGGTGTTGGCCGCGTCCACCCAGCGGCGGCCTTCGTGGATGACATCGAGCTGGGCCACCACGGCCACGGGTGCCGTGAAGGCGTAGCTGCCCGAGGCCTTGAGCACGCTGTCGGGCACGTTGATGGGGCTCTGGCCGTTCACGCCGGCTTGCGTGCTGCCGCGCCGCGTGGCGTCGAGCACCATCGCGCTGCCGAACAGGCCCCAGGCGCCCTGGCGGCCTTGCCAACTGGCCTCGATGCCCTGGTGGCGGGCGCTGCCGTCGATCACGTAGTCGCCGTTGACATCAGCCTCTTGCGGGCGGGTGATGCGGAAGGCGTTCACGCCCCACTGCAGGTTCCAGCCGGACCAGTTGCCTTGCCCCTTGACGCCGATGTCCGTCTGCCGGCTCTTGGACAGCGGCAGCGGTGCGCCCTGGTTGGCGTAGCCGAAGAAGAAGGGCACCGACACGAGCTCGACGCCTTCGCCCCAGCTGATGTAGGCCTGCGTCTGTGGCGCGATGGTGTGGCCCAGCGCCACCCAGGGCGTGGTCACGTTGTCGTTCAGGCGGGCGCCGGTGCTGCCGTCGGTCGGCGTCAGGCCGCGGTGCAGACGGGTGTGGCGCAGGCCCACCCAGGCGCGGGTGGCTTCGCTCAGCGTCAGACTGTCGCGGGCGCTGAATTCGGTGGCTTGTTCGCGGCGGGTGGCGGCGGCAGAGTTCAACTCTGGCGCGGGATCGACCGGCGCAAAGTTGCCGGTGATGTTGCCGGACGCTGGCGTGAGGTTGAAAGCATAGTTGCCCACGCGGGTCGCATGCAGATTGCGCAACACACTGAAGCTCAGGGCATGGCGCACACCGGCCGTGTCCAGCTGTCCATCGACCTGGGCCAGCAGTGATCGTGTGGTGCGGCGCTCGCCATTGGAGCGGTAGTCGTAGATGTCAAACGTGCCGTCGCCACAGAAGCGTGTGAAGTCGCCGTTGGATCCGCCGGTACCACAACCATACGGAAACGCCGCCCTGTCATCGGTCTTCAGTCGTTGCTCGCCATAGGTCACGGTGCTGCGCCAGCCGGCGGTCAAAGCCTGGGTCCAGCGCAGCGTGGCGGTGTCGCCGCGGAACACCACGGGCTGCGTCCAGGGCTGCCGGTTGAGGTTGATGCCAGGGTCGATGGCCTTGGCCGACGGCAGCCGGTCGCCCAGCAGGCTGAAGCCTGGTGCGCTGGGTTGGCTGTGTGTGCTGCGTTCGAATTCGGCTTCGATTTTGGTGTCCGGGGACACGGTCCAATCGCCCGCCACGGCCAGCAACTGGCGGCGGCCGCGGGTCTGGTCGATGGAGGTGGCCAGGCGCTCGGCCGCGGCGTTGATGCGCAGGCCAAACGCTTGGGGTGCCTGTGGCGAACCGAAGCGCTCGCTGAGGTCCACGGCACCGAGGATGGCGCCCGAGTCCTGCACGCTGAACAGCGCGCTGCGCACGCGGCCTTCCGGGCGCTTGACCAGCAGGTTCACCAGGCCGCCCGGCGAGCTGACGCCGGCCTGCATGCCGCTGGTGCCCTTGAACAGCTCGACGGCGGATTTGTTGTCCAGCGCGATGCGGGTCTCGGCGTTGATCGGCAGTCCCTCGCGGCGCCAGTTGTAGGCGTTGCTCAGCGTGAAGCCGCGGATGCTGAGTGAGTCCCAGTAGCCGACCGCGTTGTACGAATCTGTGGTGCTGGCGTCGAGCTTGGTCAGATCTGCCAAGCGCGTGACCTGGGCATTCTGCAAGGCCTCGCGGCTGAAAGTGCTGGCCTGCACAGGCGCTTGCCAGGCCGGGGCGTCACCCAGGCCGCTGATGCTGGCACGGCCCTGGCGCTCGGCCGGCGCGGTGACGGTGATGGCGGGCAGGCTGGCGCTGGTGTCCTTGGGCGCCTCTTGGGCGTGGGCCGACTGGGCTGAAAGGGCCGACAAAGCGGCGCAAGCGGCGGCGGCACAGGCCAGCGCGGTGGGGACGGTGGGGCGCGTGGGAAGCGGGTGGGCGAAGGCCTGACGGGACAGGTCGCGGGGCAAAGAACGGCGCATGCAAAAACTCCATCGCAGTGAGCGCACCCCCGGTCAGGGAGTGGGGCTCGCGCAAGGAAGGGCGCGTGCAAACCGGGTGGCCATGCACAAAGGCATGGCGGGCACATGGCGGCGTCTTGGCTGGCTTCCCTACGCGAGGATGATCTCGGTCAGGTTCGAAGGGACTCTCTCAGCGAGCAACACGCACATGGCGTGGGCCCGCACCCCTAGCAAGCACGGATTGTAAAGCGCAGACGCGCCTCAGGGCGGCGCGCCGAAGCCTTTCACACTCCCAGGCGCTGGTGCAGCACCGGGCTGGTGGTCGTGTAGAGCAGGTGGGAGGGCGCGTCGGGCCGCAACGCCAAGGCCAGCGCGTGTGCGGCCAGCGTGGCTTCGTGGAAGCCGCACAGCAGCAGGCGCTTTTTGCCCGGGTAGGTGTTGATGTCGCCCACGGCATGCACCCTGGGCAGCGAGGTGGCGAAGCTCGCCGTGGACACGCTGATCTGTTTGCGCTCCAGCGCCATGCCCCAGGTGCTCAGCGGGCCCAGCTTGGGGCTCAGGCCCAGGCGCACGAGCAGGTGGTCCAGCGGCAGGCTGCGCGTCTGGCCGTCGGCGCCGAGCAGGTTCAGGGCGCGAACCGCGTCGCCGTCGGTGGCACTTTCGCGTTCGGCCGATTGCGGCAGACCGATCTCCAGCTGCACGCTGCCTTGGGCGATGAGCTCGCGCAGAGCGGTCTCCAGCGCAGCGTCTGCCTGGAAGACATCTCGGCGGTGCAGCAAGGTCAGCCGCGATGGGCGGTGTGCGGGTTGGGCCGTCTGTGCGATCGTGAGCACGGCAGACAAGGCCTCGTCGCCACCACCCGCCACCACGAGGTGCTGGCCGGCCCAGGGCGGTGCCACGCTGTCGTCTTCAGGCAGGTGGTGGTGGACGTTGGGGGCGCCGTCCAGCTCGGCCACGCCCAGGCCGCGCGGCAGGAAGGCCCCGGCGCCCGCGGCGATGAGCACCGATTGGGCCTGGAAGGTGAGGCCGCGGTCGGTGGTGACCGTCCAGGCGCCATCGGCCGCGTTGGCCATGCCCTGCACCAGATGCCCCAGGTGCAGGTGCCGATGTGCGTGAGGGCCTTCGCCTTCGGTGGCCGGCAGGAAGGGTGCGGCCTGTTTCAGGAGCGACTGCGTCAGCTCGCGCCCGGTGCACATGGGCACACCGGGCACGTCGTAAATGGGCTTGTCGGGGTAGAGCGCCATGCACTGGCCGCCCGCGAAGGGCAGGGCGTCCACCACCTCGACGCTCAGGCCGAGCAGGCCCAGCTGGAAGGCCTGGAACAGGCCCACCGGGCCCGCCCCGATGACCAGGGCGTCGGTGTGGATCATGGGTTCAGCGGATCAGCTGGTCCAGCTTGCCGGTCTTGTCCTTCCACTCGTCGGCATCGGGCAGCGCGGCCTTGCGCTTGGTGATGCTCGGCCAGTTCTTGGCGAGGTCGGCGTTGATCTGGATGTACTGCTGCTGGTTGCCCGGCACATCTTCCTCGGGGACGATGGCGTTGACCGGGCACTCGGGGATGCAGACGGCGCAGTCGATGCACTCGTCGGGGTCGATGACCAGGAAGTTGGGGCCCTCGCGGAAGCAGTCCACCGGGCACACGTCCACACAGTCTGTGTATTTGCAGCGGATGCAGGCTTCGGTGACAACGTGGGTCATGTCAGGTCTCTTTGGTGTTCAAAGTTGAGGGAACTGCCCGGATTTTACCGGTCGCTCAGGCTTCGCTGTTCGGCGAGCCTTCTCCGCACAGGGCGATGTGGGTCAAAGGATGGTCAGGAATCTCGGTGGCGCCTGCGCCGACGATGACCAGGGTGGGGCGGCCGGCATGGATGGCGCTGGCGTCGTCCAGGCTGCCCACCGTGTGCACGGTGTGGCGCATGTCGGGCCAGCCAGCGCGCGACACCACGCTGACCTCGGTGCTCGCGGCCCAGCCGGCGTCCAGCAAGCCCTTGGACAAGGGTGCCAACTGCCGTCCGGCCATGTAGAACACTTCGGTGTCCGCCCGTTGGCCTGGGCCCATGCCGCATTGCAGGTCGCCCGTGCGGGTCATGGCGGTGGTGAAGCTCACGCTGCGGCCACTGCCTCGCCGCGTGAGCGGGCGTTGCGTGGCGGCCGCGGCGGCCAGGGCCGAGGTCACGCCGGGCACGACTTCGCTGTCGATGCCGGCCTCGCGCAGGGCGTGCAGCTCTTCTTCCAGGCGGCCGAACAGGCTGGGGTCACCGCCCTTGAGGCGCGCCACGATGGCTTGCTGGCCGTGCTGTGCGCCGACGCCGCGGGCTTGCGCCACCAGCAATCGGTTGATGCGCGTCTGGCCGTTGAAGTCGCTGCCTTCCTTGCCGGAAAAGCCGCGTTTGCCCACGTCCACCCACTCGGCCAAAGGGGCCAGATCGCGCAGATCCGGGTCGGCCAGCGCGTCGAACAGCACGACCTTGGCTTGCGCCAGCAGGCGCGCGCCACGCACCGTGATCAGGTCGGCCTCGCCCGGGCCGGCACCGATGAAAACGATGCGGGCCGCCGGGGTGGTGGGCGTGTCAGCCATGCCGTGGGCTCACTTCACCAGCAGGGCGCCGCTGGTGCGGTTGGTGGTCGGGTCCACGACGATCAGGGCGCCGCTGATGCGGTTGTCCAGGTAGGCCTCGACCGGCAGCGGCTGCTGCGTCTGGATCTGCACGCGACCGATCTCGTTGACGGCCAGCTCACCGGCTTCGCGGTCTTCCAGCGAGTGGATGTCCAGGCGGCTGTCGATGCTGCTGATGCGGGCCTGCACCCAGCGGTTGCCATGGCGCACCCAGTACTTGCGGCCGACCACGGCGGGTTCGGTGTCCAGCCAGGCCAGCGTGCCGCTGAAGGTGTCGGTCGGCTTGATCGAGCCCGGCGTGTGGATCCAGTCGCCGCGCGAGATGTCCACCTGGCGGTCCAGCACGATGCCGGCCGACTGGCCCGCTTCGCATTGGTCCACGACCAGGGCCGAGTGGCGCACTTCGGCCACCAGCGCGGTCTGGCCGCTTGGGAAGATCTGCACCTCGTCGCCGGCCTTCACCGCGCCATGGGCAATGCGGCCCCAGAACGCGCGGGATTGGTGGCCGGTGCCGGAGGCCGTGGCTTCACCCTCGCCTGCAACGTTACCGACGCTGTCACGCGTCACGTACTGCACGGGGTGCAGCAGGGCGCCGTCGTGGCGTTCGTCGGAGGCCGGCAAAGCTTCCAGCACCTGCAGCAGGGTGGGGCCTTGGTACCAGGGCCAGTTGGCCGATGGGGTGGTGACGTTGTCGCCGCGCAGGGCCGACACCGGGATCACCCCCTTGACCTCGATGCCCGCTTGCGCAGCAAAGCCTTCCAGCGAAGCCTTGACATTGGCGAAAGCCACGTCGGTGTCCTGCTCGATGGCGTCCAGCTTGTTGATGGCGAACACGATGTTCGGCACGCGCAGCAGGTGCGCCAGCAGGCTGTGACGGCGGGTCTGGGCCAGCAGCGGAACGGGCGATGCCTTCCAGTCGATCTTGGTGATGTCCACCAGCACCACGGCGGCGTCAGAGCCGGCGGCAGCCGTCACCATGTTGCGGGTGTACTGCTCGTGGCCAGGGGCGTCGGCGATGATGAACTTGCGCGTCTTGGTGGCGAAGTAGCGATAGGCCACGTCGATGGTGATGCCTTGCTCGCGCTCGGCTTCCAGGCCGTCGGTCAGCAGCGAGAGGTCGATGGGCGCACCAGCGGCGCGCTTTTCCAGCGCATCGAGCTGGTCGGCCAGGATGGCGCGGCTGTCGAACAGCAGGCGGCCGATCAGGGTGCTCTTGCCGTCGTCAACACTGCCCGCGGTCAGGAAACGCAGGGCCTTGTGCGCGATTTCTTCGCCAGCTTCGCAATGTGTCACGTGGGCCGTCACTTGGACTTGTTCTTGGTTGCTCATCAGAAATAACCTTCCTTCTTGCGGCGCTCCATCGAGGCCTCGGACGTGCGGTCGTCCATGCGGGTGGCGCCACGTTCGCTCACGGTCACGTGCAGGGTCTCGGCGACGATGTCGGCCGGGCTGGCCGCGTCGGATTCGACCGGGCAGGTGCAGGTCATGTCGCCCACGGTGCGAAAGCGCACGTCCACGGTCTCGACGGTTTCGCCTTCAAGTGCCGGCGTGACCTCGGTCAGCGGCACCAGCAGGCCCTTGCGGCGGATCACCTGGCGGGCGTGCTTGAAGTAGATGTTGGGCAGCGGGATGCCTTCGCGGGCGATGTAGAGCCACACGTCGAGTTCGGTCCAGTTGCTGATGGGGAAGGCGCGGAAGTGCTCGCCCGGCTTGATGCGGGTGTTGAACAGGTTCCACAGCTCGGGGCGCTGCTCCTTGGGCTGCCACTGGCCGAAGCTGTCGCGGTGCGAAAAGATGCGCTCCTTGGCGCGGGCCTTCTCTTCGTCGCGGCGGGCGCCGCCGATCAGGCAATCGAAGCGGTTGTCTTCGATGGCTTCGAGCAGGGTCACGGTCTGGTGGCCGTTGCGCGACTCCAGCGGGTGCGCCAGGCGCACGGTGCCCTTCTTGATGGACTCGTCCATGTGCGCCACGATCAGGCGCTCACCGATTTCGGCCACGCGCTTTTCGCGGAACTCGATCACTTCGGGGAAGTTGTGGCCGGTGTCCACGTGGACCAGCGGGAAGGGCAGCTTGCCTTCCAGCTTGCCATCGGCGTTCTTCATCTTGAAGGCCTTCTCGGCCAGGTGCAGCACCACGCAGGAGTCCTTGCCGCTGGAAAACAGCAGGCCCGGGCGCTCGAAGCTGGCCGCGACTTCGCGCAGGATGAAGATCGCTTCTTCTTCCAGCGCATCCAGGTGGCGGTGGTCCACATCCGCCAGCAGTTGGTTCACATCACTCATTGTTTTCTCACTCTTGAATTCACTTGTGGACGTGCAGGCCGCATTCCTTGGCCTTTTCGTCTTCCCACCACCAGCGGCCGGCGCGGAAGTCCTCGCCCACCGCGATGGCGCGGGTGCAGGGTGCGCAACCGATGCTGGGCATGAACTGGTCGTGCAGTGGGTTGTAGGGCACGTGGTTCACCGACACGTAGTGCCACACATCGCCCCAGGTCCAGTCGATCATGGGGTTGAACTTGGCGCGGCCCTTGTCGTCCGATTCGCGCGCAGCCATGTCGCCGCGGTTGTTGGATTGTTCACGGCGCAGTCCGGTGATCCAGGCGCTGCGTTCGGCCAGCATGCGGCTCAAGGGTTCGAGCTTGCGGATGCCGCAGCAGGCCTTGCGCAGCTCGATGCTTTCGTACATGGCCTTCTCGCCGTTCTTCTGCACGAACTCGATCACGGCATCGGCCACCGGCTTGTACACCTCGACGTGGACGCCGGCGTCGGCGTAGTGCGTCTCGATGGTGCCGATCAGCGAGGCCGTCTCGGGGTTCAGCATGCCGGTTTCCAGCGTGCCGATGGCAATCGGCAGGCGGTGGCGCGCGATCAGGTCGGTCACGACCATGTCTTCCACGCCCAGGCTGGTGGCCTGCACGACCTTGCCGGCGTGCTCGAAGGCTGCGGCCTTGAGCAGCTCGATGGTCGCGTGCACCTTGGCGGCGTAATCGGGGCTGGCGTGGGCGTACAGCGTGATGGCCGACCCGGCGGGGGCAGGACCGCCGAACAGGGTTGAAACTTCGCTCATGGCGTGCTCCTTCTTGCGAAGATCAGGCTGTGCGGCCGAACACGGGCTGGTGCTCCTGCACATCGCCCTGGTAGTGGCCACGTGCTGCGAAGAAACCCAGCGTGCGTTCTGCCGTGGCGCGGTCCTGGTCACCGCGCAGGGCCACGGCGTCGAAGCCGGTGCGGGCCAGCAGGGGCATCATGTCCACGAGCACGTCGCCGGTGGCGCGCACTTCGCCGCCGAAGCGGTAGCGGGCGCGCAGGATGCGGGCCTGGCTGTAGGCGCGGCCGTCGGTCCACTTGGGGAAGTGCAGCACGACGAGGTCCAGCTTGGCGAGGTCTTGCTCCAGCACCTCGATGTCGCTGTCGTTGGGCAGGATCACGCCCACCGGCTTGTGAGCTTCGCTGCCTTTGGCTGGCCACTGCTCGCGCACGGCGTGCCACTGGCCCAGCGTCAGCAGGCTGTGCGATTTGATGGGTGGGTGCGACATCGGGCCGTCTTCACCGCCGACGGTGTGCCACTGGTCGCGAGGGGTGTCGATGAATTTCATGGGGTCGTTCCTCTCGGGGGCGCGGGCGGTCAGGCGGCTTTGGCCGTCGTGCGGCGGACGGCATTCGCGGCCGTCTTGAACGGGTCAAGGCCCACGCGCTGCACGGTGTCGATGAACTTCTCGTTCGCGGCGCGCTGCGCGCGGTAGGTGTCGATGACGGCTTCGATCACGTCGGTGACCTCATCGGCTGCGAACGAGGGGCCGATCACCTTGCCAGCCACCGAGGCGGGCGCGTGGTTGGAGCCGTCCGAGCCGCCCAGGGTCACCTGGTACCACTCGCTGCCGTCCTTGTCCACGCCCAGGATGCCGATGTGGCCGCTGTGGTGGTGGCCGCAGGAGTTGATGCAGCCGGAGATGTGCAGGTCGATGTCGCCGATGTCGTAGAGCTCGTCGAGGTCCTGGTAGCGGGCGATCAGGTCGTTGGCAATCGGGATGGAGCGCGCATTGGCCAGCGCGCAGAAGTCGCCACCCGGGCAGGCGATCATGTCGCTCAGCAGGCCGATGTTGGGCGAGGCGAAGCTGGCGGCCTTGGCGGCTTGCCACACGGCGAACAGGTCTTCCTCGCGCACGAAGGGCAACAGCACGTTCTGGTCGTGCGTGACGCGCAACTCGCCGCAGCTGAACTGGTCTGCGATGTCGGCGATGGCGTCCATTTGTGCATCGGTGGCATCGCCCGGGGCCTGGCCCACGCGCTTGACCGACAGCTGCACGTTCTTGTAGCCCTGCACCTTGTGGCCGGCGACGTTGCGCTCCAGCCACTTGGCGAACTGGGCCTGGTCGGCGTCCGAGGCATCGGCGGGCAGGCCATTGCCGCTGGCGGTGTGCGCCTGGACAGCGGCCGGGAAGGCGAAGCTCGCGTTGACGCGGTCGAACTCCGCCTGTGGGATCAGGTGGGCCGCGCCGTCGGCATCGCGCTCGATGATGTTCTGGAACTCGGCGTTGACCTGGTCGAAGAACTTCTGGCCTTCGGCCTTCACCAGGATCTTGATGCGCGCCTTGTACATGTTGTCGCGGCGACCATAGCGGTTATAGACCCGCACGATGGCCTCGATGTAAACGAGGATCTGCTGCCAGGGCACGAAGGCGTTGATTTCGGTGCCCGTGATCGGGGTGCGGCCCATGCCACCGCCCACCAGCACGCGGAAACCGACCTCGCCAGCGTCGTTCTTCACCAGGTGCAGGCCGATGTCGTGCCAGGCCGTGGCGGCGCGGTCTTCCTTGGCACCGCTGACGGCGATCTTGAACTTGCGTGGCAGGAAGGCGAATTCAGGGTGCAGGGTGGACCACTGGCGCAGCACCTCGCAGTAGGGGCGGGCGTCGATGATTTCGTCTTCTGCCACGCCCACCATGGCGTCGGCCGTGATGTTGCGGATGCAGTTGCCCGAGGTCTGGATGCCGTGCATGTTCACTTCGGCCAGCAGGTCCATCACGTCGGCGGCCTGGCTCAGCGGGATCCAGTTGTACTGGACGTTCTGGCGCGTGGTGAAGTGTGCGTAGCCGCGGTCGAATTCGCGGGCGATCCTGGCCAGTTGGCGGATCTGCTTCGACGACATCTCGCCGTAAGGCACGGCCACGCGTAGCATGGGTGCGTGGCGTTGCACATACCAGCCGTTCTGCAGGCGCAGCGGGCGGAATTCCTCGTCACCGAGCTTGCCGGCGAGGTTGCGCTCCAGCTGGTCGCGGAATTGGGCAGCGCGCTGGCGGACAAACTGTTTGTCGAATTCAGAATATTGGTACATGGTGCGCAGCGAAAGAAAATGAATATGGATTTGCGCGATGATGGCTGGCGCGCTGGGATGTTCAGGTCAACCGAGAGCCCGGTGCAGATTGTAGAGGCTGATGAAGGAGATGACGCCGCCCACCAGCACCAGCAGGGTCTTGGTGTTGAGGCGCCGGGTCAGCAGGGCCGCAAACGGCGCGGCGAACAAACCGCCCACGACCAGGCCAGCCACCGTGGGCCAGGGCCCCTCTTCGACCAGGCCGGCGAACACCGCCGCGCTGGTGAAGGTCAGGAAAAACTCTGCCAGGTTGACGGAGCCGATCGTGGTGCGCGGATCCTGCCCGGTGCCCACCAGCGTGGTGGTCACGACCGGGCCCCAGCCGCCGCCGCCCACGGCGTCCACGAAGCCGCCAAACAGGCCCAGCTTGGCCACGTGCTTGGGGGTTTCCTTGCGCGGCGTGATTTTCTTGAAAACCTTGCTGACAATGTACAAACCCATCAGGAAAAGGTAGGCGGAAACCACCGGCTTGATGACGCTGGAATCCACGCTGGAAACCACCCAGGCGCCAGCGCTGGCACCCAGGATGCCGGGAATCAAAAGGCGCAGGAAAAGGGATTTGTTGACGTTGCCCAATTTGACGTGGGAAATGCCGGAAACACCCGTCGTGAAAACCTCGGCGATGTGCACGCTGGCGGAGGCGACCGCCGGCGACGAGCCGGTTGCGAGCAAAAAAGACGTCGAGGTGATGCCGTAGGCCATGCCCAGCGCGCCATCGACCGTCTGTGCCAGCAGGCCAACCAGCACGGCCTTCCAGAAGGCGTCGCCGGTCACGGTCGCGACGATGAGCTGCAGGCCCGTTTGCTCGTGTTGGCCGTTGAACAGCTTGGACGCCAGGTAGGCCACCACGGCGACCAGCATGAAGCCCACCGCCCACACGGCGATGCGCAACACGGGGTGGTCGGACGGGTGGCTGACGTCGTCTTCAACCGGCGGCAGGCCCAGCGCCGTGTGCTCCGCGTTGATCGCGTTGTCGGTGAGGTCGAGGTTGCGGATCTTCATGGAGGCCGGAAAAACGTGGGCAGGCGACGTGACAATCGGGGAAGCGTGGATGCTATCCACCGTTCATATGTATGAGAAGAACATTTATGGAAGTTATTTATAGCCATTTGGCATATGTCGGCGGGGTGCGCGCTTGGCGCAGCCTCCTGGCTGGGGTGCTGCTGGCCTGTCTGAGCGCCTGCAGCAGCCTCGTCAATGAGCCGACACCACCGGTGCCGGTGCCCCCGGTGGCCCAGGTCGTCACACCCAAACCGCCGCCGAAGCCGCCCCGCATCGGCCTGGCCCTGGGCGGCGGTGCGGCGCGCGGCTTTGCCCACATCGGCGTGCTGCAGGTGCTCGAAGAAAACGGCATCAAGCCTGATCTGGTCGTGGGCACGTCGGCGGGCAGCGTCGTGGCGGCGCTGTACGCAGCGGGCAAGACACCGACCGAGTTGGGCAGCATGGCCATGACGCTGGACGAATCCAGCATCACCGACTGGGTCTTCCCGGGGCGCTCTTTCCTCAAGGGCGAGGCCCTGGCCAAGTTCATCCGCGTCCAGACGGCGGGCAAGCCCATCGAGGCCATGCGCCTGCCGCTGGGCATCGTCGCCGCCGATCTCAAGAGCGGTCAGGCCGTCCTGTTCCGCCGGGGCGATCCGGGCACGGCGGTGCGGGCGTCCAGTGCGGTGCCGGCCGTGTTCGAGCCGGTGAAGATGGAAGGGCGCGAGTACATCGACGGCGGGGCGGTGTCGCCCGTGCCGGTGCGCTTTGCCCGCCAGATGGGCGCCGAGCTCATCATCGCGGTGGACATCTCGGCCATCCCCGAGGGCCAGCCCACCAAAGGCGCGGTGGACATCCTCCTGCAGACCTTCAACATCATGGGCCACGCCATCAGCCAGCATGAAATGGCCGATGCCGATGTGGTGGTGCGGCCCAAGTTGCAGGGTGTGGGCAGCGCAGATTTCAGCGCGCGTCGCCTTTCCATTCTGGCGGGGCGTGAAGCGATGCTGACGGTGATGCCGCAACTGCGCGAACGCCTCGCGGCCCGCACACGTTGAGCGCGGTGAGGCTTCCGAGTCGGGGTGGGGCGGGGCGGGGTGGGCTCAGCGCGGTGCGCCGAAGGGGGCGCCGCTGAGTTTCTGGCCAGGCTTGACGCCTTTTTTCTTGAACCAGCCGGTGTTCATCTCCAGCACGTAGCGCACGGGTTGCGTCGAGCAGTGAGAGTCCAGCGTCTGCGGCTTCATCTCGTCCAGGTTGACGATGGTCCCATCGTCGGCCACGAAGGCCACGGCCAGCGGGATGAGGGTGTTTTTCATCCAGAAGCACTGCACGCCCGGGCGGTCGAACACGAAGAGCATGCCCTCGTTGGCGCCCATGCTGGTGCGGTGCATCAGGCCGATGGCGTGCTCCTGGGGCGTCAGCGCCACCTCGACTTGCATGTTGTACATGCCCGCGCCCAGGGTGGTGCGGTTTTGCAGGCGTTGCGGCGCGTCCTGGGCCGCTGCCAAGGTGCACACCGACGACAGGACGACGACGCCCGCCCACGCCATTGCCATGCCCCGGCGGGTTTGACTCACAATTCCGATCTTTGCCATGCGTGTGTCTCGGTCCGAATGATCCTGTGGCACTGACTTTATCAGCGAGCGCCATGACCTCCGCCTCTCCCTTGGCCACGCCTGCCGCGCCGGCTCAGCCGATCCCTCTCGCCCCCCAGGCGCCGCTGCCGCCCTTGCCCGAGTTGTCGCCCGCCCAGGCGGCCGGCCTGGACGACCCCGATCTGCTCGCCCAGTGCGTGGTGGACATCCCCCTGGGCAGCAGCCTGCGCCGCATCGGGCTGGGCCTGTCGGGCATGTACTGCGCGGCCTGCGCCATCACCATCGAAGATGCGCTGCTCAAGGTGCCCGGTGTGCGCGAGGTGCAGGTGCAGGCGGCATCGCAGCGCGCCCGCATCCTGGTGGACCCGGCACAGGTCAGCCTGTCGGCCATGGTGTCGGCGGTGCAGCGCGTGGGCTACCGGGCTTGGCCCGATGCGGCCGCGCGTGCCGGCCACGAGCGCCTGCGCGAGCGCCGCGTGCTGGTCTGGCGTCTGTCCGTGGCGGCGTTCTGCATGATGCAGGTGATGATGATCGCGGTGCCGCAGTACGTGGCGGGGTCGCGTGAGATTCCCGAAGACATCTGGAACCTGATGAACTGGGCCAACTGGGTGCTCAGCCTGCCGGTGCTGTTGTTTTCCTGCGGGCCCTTCTTCACAGGTGCCTGGCGTGCCGCGCGCCAGGGCCGCATCGCCATGGACACGCCGGTGGCCATCGGGATCGCCGCCACCTTCATCGTCAGCACGGGCGTCAGCTTTGGTGCCCAGGACGTGTTCGGTCACGAGGCTTATTTCGACTCGTTGACCATGTTCGTCACCTTCCTGCTGGCCGGCCGCTGGCTGGAAAGCCGAGCGCGGGAGCGCGTCACGCAGTCGCTCGAAGCGCTGTGCGTGCGTTTGCCCGAGGCCGTCGAGCGCGCGGTGGACGAGGTGTCCGATGCCGAACTTGGCACTGTGGCCGTGGCCTCGGTGCCGCTGTCCTCGCTGCGCCATGGCGACCGCGTGCGCGTGGCCGTGGGCCAGGCCTTCCCAGCCGACGGCTTGATCCTGCTTGGCCAGACCGAGGTGGACGAGGCACTGCTGACGGGCGAGTCCCGTGCCGTGCCGCGCGCGCCCGGACAGACCGTGGTGGCTGGCAGCCTCAACCTGGGCGCCCCGGTGTGGATGTCCGTGGAGCGCCTGGGCCCTGACACCCGCTTCCAGCAGATCGTTTCGCTCGTGCACCAGGCCATGACCGAAAAGCCCGGCTGGATGCGCTCGGCCGACCGCATCGCCGGCCCCTTTTTGTGGGGTGTGCTGGCGCTTGCCGCGGGCGGTTATGTCGCCTGGCAATGGATCGATCCGGCGCGGGCCGTCTGGGTGGCCGTGTCGGTGCTGGTGGTGACGTGCCCGTGTGCGCTCTCGCTGGCGGCGCCCTCGGCCCTGCTGTCGGCCGCAGGCGCCATGGCCAAGCGCGGCGTGCTGGTGCGCCGCCTGGACGCGCTGGAGGCGCTGGCCACCGTGCGGCAGGTGTATTTCGACAAGACCGGCACCCTCACCGAGGGCGAGCTCTCGGTGGTGGCCTTGGTGTCGGGCGGTGCATCACACCGCTTGCAAGAGACCTTGCCCGAGGCGGTGGCCGCGCAGTGGCAGCAGGCGGTGTCGCTGGCGGCCCACTCTCAGCACCCCTTGTCACGCTCGGTGGTGCAGGCCGCGCGCGACGCAGGCCAGGCCGTGTCACCCGGTCATTGGTTGGATGTGAAGGAACTGGCCGGCAAAGGCGTCGAAGCGCAAGACGCCGAAGGCCTGACCTGGCGTTTGGGCCGCAGCGACTGGGTGCTGGGTCCAGGTGAGGGAGACCTGGAGGCCGCCGACGCCCCGCGCGTCTGGCTGGCGGCCTGGCGTGACGGCCACTGCCTGCCCGCCACGGCCCTGGGGCTGCGCATGGACGAAGTCTTCCGGGCCGAGGCCATGCCCGCCGTGCAGCAGTTGCGCGCGCTGGGTTGCACGGCGTCATTGTTGTCTGGTGACCACGCCGACCGCGTCCATGAAGCCGCCCGTCACCTGGGCACCGACGTGGCCGGCGCCCAGTCCAGCCCGGAGGACAAGCTTGCCGTGATTGCCGCAGCGCAGCAGCAGGGCGCGCGCGTCGCCGTGGTGGGGGATGGCATCAACGACGCCCCGGTGCTGGCCCAAGCGGACGTGTCCGTGGCGCTCGACCAAGGCGCCGCGCTGGCGCAATCCCAGGCCGACCTGATCGTTCTGAACGGCCGCCTGACCGGTTTGCCCGAGGCCGTGTTGCAAAGCCGCCGTGCCATGCGCATCGTTCGGCAGAACCTGGCGTGGGCCGCGGTCTACAATTTCAGCTGCATTCCACTTGCACTGATGGGCCTGCTGCCACCGTGGGCCGCCGGGCTTGGCATGGCGGCCAGTTCGCTGCTTGTCGTGCTCAATTCCCTGCGACTGGGCGCCACACCATGGAAATCCTCTACGTCCTGATCCCCGTGTCCGTTTTGCTGGTGCTGGCCATCCTGGCCGTTCTCGGCTGGGCGATCCACAGCGGACAGTTTGAGGACATCGACCAGGAAGCACTGCGCATCCTGCAAGCAGGAGATCAGAATTCTCAGGATAACGTTGAGCGGCATCAAAAGTGACTCATGGTTTGCCCTCACAATTCGCTTTGTAACTTTGGAGAACAACAGATGGCAAACTCCCACTCTGCCACCTACAACGACACCGTTGTCAGGCAGTTCGCCGTCGCGGCGGTCGTTTGGGGTGTCGTCGGCATGGCCGTCGGCGTCCTGATCGCGTCCCAGCTCGCGTGGCCGGAACTGAATTTCGGCATTCCCTGGCTGACCTATGGTCGCCTGCGTCCACTGCACACCAACGCAGTGATTTTCGCCTTTGGCGGTTGTGCCCTGTTTGCCACGTCTTACCACGTGGTGCAACGCACCTGCCAGACCCGCCTGTTCGCAGGCCCCCTGGCGTCCTTCACGTTCTGGGGCTGGCAACTGGTCATCCTGTTGGCCGCCATTTCTCTGCCCCTGGGTTACACCACCGGCAAGGAATACGCCGAGCTGGAGTGGCCGATCGACCTGCTGATCACCGTCGTGTGGGTGTCCTACGCACTGGTGTTCTTCGGCACCATCGGCATCCGCAAAGTGCGTCACATCTACGTGGCCAACTGGTTCTACGGCGCCTTCATCATCGCCGTGGCCCTGCTGCACGTGGTCAACAGCGCCGAAATGCCTGTGCTGGCCAGTGGCATCCTGGCGCCCAAGTCCTACTCGGTCTATGCCGGCGTGCAAGACGCCATGGTGCAATGGTGGTACGGCCACAATGCCGTTGGCTTCTTCCTGACCGCGGGCTTCCTGGGCATGATGTACTACTACATCCCCAAGCAGGCTGGCATGCCCGTGTACTCGTATCGCCTGTCGATCGTGCACTTCTGGGCCCTGATTTTCACCTACATGTGGGCGGGCCCTCACCACCTGCACTACACCGCGCTGCCTGACTGGACCCAATCGGTGGGCATGGTGTTCTCGCTGATCCTGCTGGCGCCTTCGTGGGGCGGCATGATCAACGGCATCATGACGCTGTCGGGTGCCTGGTACAAGCTGCGCGATGACGCCATCCTGAAGTTCCTGATCGTGGCCCTGTCCTTCTACGGCATGTCCACCTTCGAAGGTCCGATGATGTCGATCAAGACCGTGAACTCGCTGTCCCACTACACCGACTGGACCGTGGGCCACGTGCACTCTGGCGCCTTGGGCTGGGTGGGTCTGATTTCGATGGGCTCGCTGTACTACCTGATCCCGCGCATGTTCGGCCGCACCACGATGTACTCGGTGCAAGCCATCTCCGTGCACTTCTGGGCAGCGACCATCGGCATCGTGCTGTACATCGCTTCCATGTGGATCGCCGGCGTGATGCAGGGCCTGATGTGGCGTGCGGTCAACCCCGACGGCACCCTGGTCTATAGCTTCGTCGAGAGCGTCAAGTCCTCGCATGACTTCTACGTCATCCGCGTCGCCGGTGGCCTGCTCTACCTGGGTGGCATGATCCTGATGCTGTGGAACACCATCATGACCGTGACCGCGGGCCGCGCTGTCGATGCGCCCATCCCGCAGGGTTCGGCGCAGCCGGCTCACGCCTGAGCCTAGAAGGAGAACAACATGGCTGACAACAACCACAAGCCTGCGCTCTTCTCGCACGAGAAGATCGAGACCAGCAACTTCCTGATGATCGTGCTGACGCTGATCGTCATCTCTTTCGGCGCTCTGGTCGAAATCGTGCCGCTGTTCTTCCAGCACAGCACGACCGAGCCGGTGCCGGGCCTCAAGCCCTACACCGCGCTGCAAGTCGTGGGCCGCGACATCTACGTCCGTGAAGGCTGCTACGGCTGCCACTCGCAGATGATCCGCCCCTTCCGCGCCGAGACCTTGCGTTACGGTCACTACTCGATGGCCGGTGAGTTCGTCTATGACCACCCCTTCCAGTGGGGCTCCAAGCGCACCGGTCCCGACCTGCAGCGCGTGGGTGGCAAGTACTCCGACGAATGGCACACGGCTCACCTGAACAACCCGCGTGACGTGGTGCCCGAGTCGAACATGCCTGCCTACCCGTGGCTGCTGGCCAACAAGGCAGACAGCGCGACCGTCGGTGCACGCATGGACGCCCTGCGCAAGGTCGGCGTGCCCTACACGGACGCCGAGATCAAGGCCGCAGCCGACGAGGTCAAGGACAAGACCGAGATGGAAGCCGTGATCGCTTACCTGCAGGTGCTTGGCACCGCCGTGAAATAAGGAGTGGCGCACATGGACATGATCTTGGTGAGAAGCATCTTCACATTGGTGTGTCTGTGCGTTTTCGTGGGCATCGTTGCTTGGGCGTTCAAGCGCGGCAACAAGGCTCAGTTTGAAGAGGCAGGTCGTCTGCCTCTTTCAGAAGATTGACTGGAGGCTCAGACATGAGCGACTTCATTAACAATGGCTGGTCGTGGTACGTCGTCGCGATCGTGGTGTTTGGTCTGGTGTATTGCGCGTTCGTGCTGATCGGTGCGGCCAAGCACAAGGTCGTCTATGACGCACAGGGCAATGTGGACAAGACCACGGGGCACGTCTGGGACTCGGACCTGCGCGAGTTGAACAACCCGCTGCCGCGCTGGTGGCTGTTCCTGTTCATCATCACCCTGGTGTTTGCCGGCGCCTACCTCAGCCTGTACCCAGGCCTGGGCAACAGCCCTGGCAAGCTGGGCTGGACCTCCAAGGGCCAGCTGGAAACCGAGATGGCCAAGGCCAAGCTGGAGCAGGACAAGATCTTCGCCAAGTTCAAGAACGCGTCGGTGGAGGACCTCTCCCGCGACCCGCAGGCCCATGACATCGGCCAGCGTTTGTTCCTGAACAACTGCGCAGCTTGCCACGGCTCCGATGCCAAGGGTGCCAAGGGCTTTCCGAACCTGACCGACAACGACTGGATCCACGGCGGTGCGCCCGACAAAATCGTCGAGACCATCATCGGCGGTCGTCGTGGTCAGATGCCTCCGATGGCTGCTGCAGTCGGTTCGCCCGAGGAAGTTCGCCAGGTGGCCAACTATGTGCTGAGCCTGTCGGGTTCGGGACACAACTCCATCCTGGCCGAACTGGGCAAGGCCAAGTTCAAGCAGGTGTGCGCCGCCTGCCATGGCGCTGACGGCAAGGGCAACCAGGCCATCGGTGCACCCAACCTGGCCGACAAGGTCTGGCTGCACGGCTGGGGCGAAGAGGCCATCATCAACATGGTCAACAAAGGCAAGGTCAACGTCATGCCCGCCCAGAACGCGCGCCTGTCGGACGACCAGATCCGCCTGGTGGCGTCCTACGTGTGGGGCTTGTCTCACACCACCAAGACGGCACAAGCGCAGTGAGGTCAGGCCACTGACCGCGCCACTGGCATCAACCCACCCAAGCGGGTTGATGCCGATCAAAATTGAGTCGATACTCAAATTGCGGCAGGTGAGGGTGTGATACCTTAGGGGGTATCCGGCCTGCCTGCCGCAAGTCCATTCAGAACACCATGAGCGATCCCACCTCACCCAGCAACGCCCCCCAGCGGGTCATCCCCATCCAGGCCGTCGGCGCGCGGGAAGAGGTGGTGTCTCTGTACCAGAAGGGCGAAAAGATCTACGCCCGCGAGGTCAAGGGCTGGTTCACCAAGTGGCGTTGGGTGTTCGTGTGGCTCACGCAGATAGTGTTCTATCTGTCCCCATGGCTGCAGTGGCACGACCGCCAGGCCATCCTGTTCGATCTCACCACGCGGCGCTTCTACCTCTTCAACCTGGTCCTGTACCCGCAGGATTTCATCTACCTCACCGCCCTGCTGGTGATCTCGGCGTACGGCCTCTTCCTGTTCACCGCGGTGGCGGGGCGCTTGTGGTGCGGTTTTGCCTGTCCGCAATCGGTTTACACCGAGATGTTCATGTGGATCGAGCGCAAGATCGAAGGGGATCGCACACGCCGCATGAAGCTGGACAAGTCGCCCTGGGGCCTGGAAAAGCTCGCGCGCAAAACCGCCAAGCAGTTGGCCTGGATCTCCGTGGCACTGTGGACGGGTTACACCTTCGTGGGCTACTTCACGCCCATCCGCGTGCTGGCCGACGAGGTCCTCACCCTGAGCATGGGCCCCTGGGAAATCTTCTGGGTGTGCTTCTATGGGTTCGCGACTTACGGCAACGCCGGCTACATGCGCGAGCAGGTCTGCAAGTACATGTGCCCCTATGCGCGCTTCCAGAGCGCCATGTTCGACCGTGACACGCTCATCATCAGCTACGACGCCAAGCGCGGCGAGCCCCGTGGGTCTCGCAAGCGCGGCACCGATGCGCAAGGGCTGGGGCAGGGCGACTGCATCGACTGCACGCTGTGTGTGCAGGTCTGCCCAACCGGCATCGACATCCGCAAAGGGCTGCAGTACGAGTGCATCGGCTGTGCGGCCTGCATCGACGTTTGCGACTCGGTCATGGACAAGGTGGGTTCACCGCGCGGCCTGATCCGCTACGCGACGCAGAACAGCATGGAGAATGGCTGGGGGCGTCGCGAGATGTGGGCGCGTGTGACGCGGCCCCGCGTGCTGCTTTACACCGGCATCCTGGTGGCGATCGTCGTGGCCTTCCTGGTCAGCCTCTACAGCCGTCCGCCGTTCCGCGTGGACATCTTGCGTGACCGCGGTGCGCTGGCCCGGGTTGTGGACGACGGCTTTGTCGAAAACGTTTACCGCATCCAGATCATGAACGCCAGCGAAGCCACGCAGCGCTATCGCCTGGGTGTGGAGCAACTCAGCCAAGCCGTGGTGGACGCCGGACGCGACATCGAACTGGGCCCGGCCGAGGCGCGCTGGGTGCCCGTGGCCGTGCGGGTGCCGCCTGATGTCGCTGCGCGGATGGGCTCCGGGGCGCATGGCATCACGCTGTTCGTCGAGCAGCTGCGCCGCGGCGACCAGGCCCAGGTCGATGTGCGTGAGCCCACCACGTTCATGGTGCCCCGCTGAGGCCTGTTGGCACGCACGTCAGAATTTTTGCAAGGACATGTCATGACCCACGTTTCGACCCCGCAGCCGGAAAACACACCTTGGTGGCGCCTGCCCATCGTCTGGATGGTCATCGGTGGGCCCGCCATCGTGGTGGTCGCCTCCATCGTCACCGCTGGCATCGCCATCAAGCACGTGGACCCGGTACTGGACATCTCCAAGGGCGAGGTCAAGGGCGTCATCGACATGCCTGCAGTCCAGGCGCGCAACCACGCTGCCAACGCCGATGCCCGTGCGCCTGCCGACAAGTGATGGCGTCCTCGGGGCTGGCCCTTGATTCAGGGGTAAGTCCTCGTTGAGAAGCGGTGACTCAGGCACAACATCCGAGGTGTGCACTTCCAATGCAAGGAGAACCGCATGTCACGTCGCACGCTGCACGTCGCACAAATCCTCTGGCCTGCCTTCTTCATGGCAGGTGTGCTGGAAATGATGGTGTTTTCTGTGCTCGATCCCAGCCTGATCCACATCGGCACCTGGGAGCCTGACGCCCGCACTGTTTACAGCGCGGCCTTCCTCGTGTTCTGGGGCGTTCTGTCGGTGTCAGGGGCGCTCAGTCACCTGATGATGCGCGACGATGCCCATGGCACGCGCCACGCCCTGGCCCAGGGCCTGGTGGCTCGGCGCCACCGCCGACAATTGCGTCATGAGGGGGGCCATCAGGGCAGCCATCATGGCGGCTTGCCGTCCCAGCATTCGCACCAACACTGAGCCCGAGGTCAGTCAGCAGCGCACGCTGTTGACCAGTGCTTTCAGTCCGGGCTCGTCCGTGATGCGGATGTCGCGTTGCTTCACTTCCAGCAAGCCTTCGTCCTGGAACTTGGAGAAGGTGCGGCTGACGGTTTCCAGCTTCAAACCGAGGTAGCTGCCGATTTCCTCGCGGGTCATGCGCAGCACCAGGGCCGAGGCGGAGAAGCCGCGCGCATGCAGGCGTTGCGTCAGGTTCAGCAGGAAGGCCGCCAAGCGCTCTTCGGCACGCATGCTGCCCAGCAGCAGCATCACGCCATGGTCGCGCACGATCTCGCGGCTCATGATCTTGTGGAACTGGTGCTGCAAGTCGGAGAACTCGCGCGAGAGCTCCTCCAACTGGCTGTAGGGGATCACACAAACTTGTGAGTCTTCCAGGGCGATCGCGTCACAGGCGTGGCGGTCGGTGCTGATGCCATCCAGACCCAGCAACTCGCCCGCCATCTGGAAGCCGGTGACCTGGTCGCGGCCGTCCTCGGACGAAATCCGCGTCTTGAAAAAGCCCGTGCGCACGGCATACACCGACTTGAACGAATCGCCCGTGTGGAAGAGGGCGTCACCGCGCTTGACCGATTTGCGCGCACCCACCAGCGTGTCCAGCTGCGTCAGTTGCGGCTGGCTCAGGCCCACAGGCAGGCACAGCTCGCGCAGGTTGCAGCTGGAGCAGGCGACCTTGAAGGCGTCGATCTTCATCGGGATGGGGTCGCGGCGCTCGCTGGCAGGGCGGAGCAGGGCGTCTTGCGGAGCGGTGTCGGACGTGGGGGCGTTGGGATTCAGCATGCGCAACCTCAATAGATGGTTCATTGTTGCCGGATTCCGGCGCGCGCCCTTGAGGCAGATCAACACTGGGAAACATGAGTTTGGCACAGTCTGCCCAATGAGTGAACCAGCCCTCGGCGTCTCGCCCGCATCATCCCGTCCCGCGGCTCCGATCGTGTCGCGCGAGTTGCTTTCGCGGCTGGACGTCAGCGGGCCCCGCTACACCTCTTATCCCACGGCAGACCGGTTCGTGGAGGCCTTCGGCGCCGAGCAGTACCAGCAGGCGCTGCAGCAGCGTGGCCACGGTGTGGGCGCGCTCACGGGCGGCGCCAGTGCGTTGTCGGTCTATGTGCACATCCCGTTTTGCGAATCGGTGTGCTACTACTGTGCCTGCAACAAGGTCATCACGAAACACCACGAACGGGCGGTCGAGTACCTGGATGCCCTGCGCATGGAAATCGACCTGGTCTGCGCGCAACTGGGACGCGGCCAGACGCTGTCGCAGCTGCACTTCGGGGGCGGCACGCCGACTTTCCTGACCGACGACCAACTGGAAGGGCTGCTGGGCACCCTGCAAACGGCATTCCGTTTCGTGCCGGGCGGTGAGTACGCCATCGAGATCGACCCGCGCACGGTCAGCGCCGAGCGCCTGCACCGGTTGGCGGCCATGGGCTTCAACCGGCTGAGTTTTGGTGTCCAGGACTTCGACCCGCAGGTGCAGCAGGCGGTTCACCGCGTGCAGCCGCGCGAGCAGGTGGCTGCCCTGGTGGACAGCGCCCGTGCGGAGGGGTTCGAGTCCCTCAACATGGACCTGATCTACGGCCTGCCCAAGCAGACCCTGACGAGTTTCCAGACGACCTTGTCGCAGGTGGCCGAGTTGAGGCCGGACCGCATCGCCTTGTACGCCTACGCCCACCTGCCGCAGCGCTTCAAGCCGCAGCGCCGCATCGACAGCAGCGCCTTGCCCGCACCCGACGACAAGGTCGCCATGCTGGCCATGGCCATCGACACCTTCTCGGCGGCGGGCTACGACTACATCGGCATGGACCACTTCGCCCTGCGCCACGACAGCCTGGCGGTGGCCAAGCGGCAGGGGCGGCTGCACCGCAACTTCCAGGGCTACAGCACCCACCCCGACTGCGACATCATCGGCCTGGGGGTGTCTGCCATTGGGCGCGTGGGCGCGCATTACAGCCAGAACGCCAAGACGCTGGACGATTATTACGACGCTTTGCGCCGAGGGCAGCTGCCCATCGTTCGGGGCCTGACCCTCACGCGGGACGACCTGGTGCGCCGGGCCGTCATCATGGCCATCATGTGCCAGGGGCGCGTGGACTTCGAGTCCATCGAGCTGGCTTACCTGGTCGATTTCCGGCAATACTTTGCGTCGGAAATGCGCCTGCTGGAGCCGCTCGTCGAGTCCGGGCTGGTGCAGATGGAGTCGGATGGCATCCGCGTCACGCCGCTGGGCTGGCATTTCGTGCGCGCCATTGCCATGCCGTTTGACCGACATCTCCAGGCAGACAAAACGGCCGAGCGCTTTTCCCGCATCATCTGAGGCGTTCGTCCTTGTTTTTGCCGCCTTCCTGACCGGAGGGCGCCCTCGCACATGTTGATCGGCCTTTTGCTCACCGCCTTCCTGATGGGGTTGGGCGGCATCCCCCATTGCACCGCGATGTGTGGTGCTGCCTGTGCCGTGGCCTTCCCGCGCGGCTTGCCCGTGACCACGTGGCTGGGTCGCTTGCTGGGCTATGCCGCTTTGGGCGGCGTGGCGGCGGTGAGTGCGGGTTTGGTGTCCCGGTGGGGGCGCGAAGTCGCCATGCTCAAACCTTTGTGGGTGATGGCGCAGGTCGCTGTCGTGATCCTGGGCATGCACTTGTTGGTTCGCGGCCGCATGCCGGCTTGGTTGGACGGGGCCGGACGCGCGGCTTACGATGGCTGGCGCACCCGCATGGCGGCCTGGCCGGCTGCGCTGCCGCCGTTCTGGCGTGGCCTGTGGCAGGCGGCTTGGCCGTTGCTGGGCGGCCTGAGCTGGGCCTTGTTGCCGTGCGGTTTGTTGTACGCGGCCCTGATGGTCGCGGCCTTGGCGCCCGATGCATGGGGTGGGACGCTGGTCATGCTGGCCTTCGGTGTGCCCAGTTCTGTCGGCGTGTGGGTGGCGCCTTGGGTGGTGCGCCGATGGTCGATGTGGCTTCGGCGCTCGGATGCCACAGGTGCGGGCATCCCGGCTGAGCCTGCCGCCAGGCTGCCAGCCAGCACGGCCGCTGGTCTGGCCACAGTGCCCGTGATCTGGATGAGGCCTGTTGGCGAGCCTTCTCGTTCGCAGCCGCAGCCGCAGCCGTCAGCCTCCGGGGCTGCAGCGCTGAGGCTTGGCGAGCCCCTGGTGGACCCCCGATGGGCCGTGCGCGTGTCGGGCCTGAGCCTGGTCGTCATGGGTGTCTGGTCAGTGTGGCACCAACTGGTCGCGCAGTGGCAGGCCTGGTGTGCCTGAAATGCGCTACATGCACGGCGGAATCGGGGCGAATTGACCACGCATTGCGGCAATCCCTGGCCCTGGTCGCGCCCCTGATTCGGGGGCTCGCGTAGAATGAAGTCACCTTGCCGACATCCATGGCAATGTTTTCTCGGACACGCCAAACGCGGAGACCACACACATGTACCAGCACATCCAGGTGCCCGAAGGTGGGCAGAAGATCACGGTCAACCCGGACTTCTCCCTCAACGTTCCCAACAACCCCATCATTCCCTACATCGAGGGTGACGGCACCGGTTTCGACATCACCCCCGTGATGATCAAGGTGGTGGACGCAGCGGTGGCCAAGTCCTACGGCGGTCAGCGCCAGATCCACTGGATGGAAATCTACGCCGGTGAGAAGTCCACCCGTGTTTACGGCCCCGACGTCTGGCTGCCCGAAGAGACCCTGCAGGTCCTCCGGGACTACGTCGTGTCGATCAAGGGCCCGCTGACCACCCCCGTGGGCGGTGGCATCCGTTCGCTGAACGTGGCCTTGCGCCAGGAACTCGACCTCTACGTCTGCCTGCGCCCGGTGACCTACTTCAAGGGCGTGCCGTCGCCTGTGAAGGAACCCCAGAAGATCGACATGGTCATCTTCCGCGAGAACTCGGAAGACATCTACGCCGGCATCGAATTCGAAGCCCAGAGCGACAAGGCCAAGAAGCTGATCAAGTTCCTGCAGGACGAGTTCGGCGTCAAGAAGATCCGCTTCCCCGAAACCTCGGGCATCGGCATCAAGCCTGTGTCCAAGGAAGGCACCGAGCGCCTGGTGCGCAAGGCCCTGCAGTACGCCATCGACAATGACAAGCCCAGCGTGACCATCGTGCACAAGGGCAACATCATGAAGTACACCGAAGGCGGCTTCCGCGACTGGGGCTATGGCCTGGCGCAAAGCGAGTTTGGTGCCGAGTTGATCGACGGCGGCCCGTGGTGCAAGTTCAAGAACCCGAAGACGGGCAAGGACATCATCGTCAAGGACGCCATCGCCGACGCCTTCCTGCAGCAGATCCTGCTGCGCCCGGCCGAGTACAGCGTGATCGCCACGTTGAACCTGAACGGCGACTACATCTCTGACGCGCTGGCAGCGCAGGTCGGTGGCATCGGCATCGCCCCGGGCGCCAACCTGTCGGACAGCGTGGCCATGTTCGAAGCCACCCACGGCACCGCACCGAAGTACGCTGGCAAGGACTACGTGAACCCCGGTTCCGAGATCCTGTCGGCCGAAATGATGCTGCGCCACATGGGCTGGACCGAAGCGGCTGACCTGGTCATCACCGCGATGAACAAGGCCATCCAGAGCAAGAAGGTCACCTATGACTTTGCCCGCCTGATGGACGGCGCCACCCAGGTGTCGTGCTCCGGTTTCGGTCAGGTCATGATCGACCAGATGTGATGCAGCAATGAGCAGAGGGCTGGCCTGTCCGGCCCCCGCTGCTGAGCTGATCGAGCCCGCTCTTGGTGGGCACAAAAAAGCCCGCCAAGAGCGGGCTTTTGCTTGCTTGTGCTGGGACGCAAGGCCCAGCTCAGGCTTCAGTGCGGCAAACGTTGCCCCGCACCGGGCACGTCACGGTAGTGCAGATCGCTCAGGTCGCCCATGCCGCTGGCATCGTCCATGCTGCCCAATGCATTGTGCCCGCGGTGCTCGCCTTGTGCGTCGGCATCCACAGGCTGGATGTTCTGCGCCAACATGCCTTTGGGGCCTGCGACGAGCTCATAACGAACCTTGGAGCCTTGCTTCAGTGTGCGAAAGCCATCCATCTGGATGGCCGAGAAATGGGCGAAGACATCGCCCCCGCCTTGATCGGGTTCGATGAAGCCAAACCCTTTGGCATCGTTGAACCATTTGACAGTGCCGGTGGCCATGCTGTCCCTCCTGTTAATTTGTCCGCATTCTGTGTCCGGCAATGTGGGCTGTCAAGCCGCGTTGGATGCCCGACACGCGTGCACTTGTGCACAAATGTTTCGTCCTGAGGGGGGCCTACGCGAGATTTCTGTCGCATTGGCCTGCAATCGCGCGCAAGCTTGATCTGGTTTGATCGAAAAGGCAGATTTGGCACGAATCTGGCTGTCTGGGTGCATGGTTTGCCCTGAGCCGTGGGTGCTTTGATGCCGGCGGATTTTTGCAAAGTCATGTGTGCCAACCACCCGCGCGCGGACGGCATGGCCTTGGTCTGCGGAATAGTCTGTCTGCGGCCGTGAATTTCCTGACCTTGAAGAATGTCGGGAGACCCCAAGATGCCAACACATGAGCAAGGCGCCTCTCTTAGAATCGTTCCATGATCAGACCCTTGCATCACCAACTGTCGGCTTTGCCTGGCGGTCCTGCCGAAGACGGGCAGGGATCCGTTGTGGCCGAGAAGGAAGAGTTGGCCCTGGAGCCGCCAAGGCTTTACCAAGTCGTCATGCTGAATGACGATTTCACGCCGATGGAGTTTGTCGTGTTTGTCCTGCAGGAGCATTTCCGACACGACATCGATTCGGCCACGCAAATCATGCTGAAAATCCACCACGAAGGCCGTGGTGTGTGCGGGGTCTACACCAAAGACGTCGCGGCCACGAAGGTCGAACTCGTTCTTGCCGCCGC
Organism: Aquabacterium commune; assembly: GCF_004362855.1. Classification (GTDB taxonomy): domain Bacteria; phylum Pseudomonadota; class Gammaproteobacteria; order Burkholderiales; family Burkholderiaceae_C; genus Aquabacterium; species Aquabacterium commune. The sequence continues at coordinate 382,566 of NZ_SNXW01000003.1, read as the reverse complement.
CCGCCAAGCCGGGCACCCCCTGCAGTGCATTCTGGAGACCGCATGATTGCGCAAGAATTGGAAGTGAGTCTGCACATGGCCTTCGTCGAGGCCCGTCAGCAACGCCACGAGTTCATCACCGTGGAACACCTGTTGCTGGCCCTGATCGACAACCCCTCTGCTTCCGAGGTGCTGAAGGCCTGTGCTGCGAACCTGGACGAGCTGCGCAAGAACCTCGACCAGTTCGTGCGTGACAACACGCCGACCGTGGGTGGCACCGACGAGGTGGACACCCAACCCACGCTGGGTTTCCAGCGCGTCATCCAGCGCGCGATCATGCATGTGCAGTCGTCTGGCAGTGGCAAGAAGGAAGTCACTGGCGCCAATGTGCTGGTGGCCATCTTTGGCGAGAAGGACTCGCACGCGGTGTACTACTTGCACCAGCAGGGTGTGACCCGTCTGGACGTGGTGAACTTCATCGCGCACGGCATCCGCAAGGCCGACCCGCCCGAGGCGAGCAAGCCGTCGTCCGAGCAGGGTCAGATCGAGCCCGAGAAGGAAGAGGCCGAAGGCAAGGCCTCGCCGCTGGAGCAGTACACCCAGAACCTCAACCAGATGGCGCGCGAGGGCAAGATCGACCCGCTCATCGGTCGGGACACCGAGGTTGAGCGCGTCATCCAGGTGCTGTGCCGCCGCCGCAAGAACAACCCGCTGCTGGTGGGTGAGGCCGGCGTGGGCAAGACCGCCATCGCCGAAGGTTTGGCCTGGCGCATCACGCAGAAGGATGTGCCCGACGTGCTGGCCGACGCCGAGGTGTTTGCCCTCGACATGGGCGCATTGCTGGCCGGCACCAAGTACCGCGGTGACTTCGAGCAGCGCCTGAAGGCCGTCATCAAGCAGCTCAAGGAGCAGCCGGGCGCCGTGCTGTTCATCGACGAGATCCACACGCTGATCGGGGCCGGTGCGGCGTCGGGCGGCACGCTGGACGCGTCCAACCTGCTCAAGCCTGCGCTGAGCTCGGGCCAGCTCAAGTGCATCGGCGCGACCACCTTCACCGAGTACCGCGGCATCTTCGAGAAGGACGCGGCCCTGTCGCGTCGCTTCCAGAAGGTCGAAGTGGCCGAGCCTTCGGTCGAGCAGACCATCGAAATCCTCAAGGGCTTGAAGTCGCGCTTCGAGGAGCACCACAGCGTCAAGTACGCGCTGGGCGCTTTGCAGGCTGCGGCAGAGTTGTCGGCGAAGTTCATCAATGACCGTCACCTGCCTGACAAGGCCATCGACGTGATCGACGAGGCTGGCGCTGCGCAACGCATCCTGCCCAAGAGCAAGCAGAAGAAGACCATCACGCGGGCCGAGGTCGAAGAGATCGTGGCCAAGATCGCGCGGGTGCCTTCGACCAGCGTGTCCAACGACGACCGCAGCAAGCTCAAGACCCTGGACCGCGACCTCAAGAGCGTGGTCTTCGGTCAGGACAACGCCATCGACGCGCTGGCCTCGGCCATCAAGATGGCGCGCTCGGGTCTGGGCAAGCCGGACAAGCCGATCGGCTCCTTCCTGTTCAGTGGCCCGACCGGCGTGGGCAAGACGGAAGTCGCTCGGCAGCTGGCCTACATCCTGGGCATCGAGCTGATCCGCTTCGACATGTCCGAGTACATGGAGCGCCACGCGGTCAGTCGCCTGATCGGCGCGCCTCCGGGCTATGTGGGCTTCGACCAGGGCGGTCTGCTGACCGAGGCGGTGTCGAAGAAGCCGCATGCGGTGCTGTTGCTCGACGAAATCGAGAAGGCCCATCCGGACGTTTTCAACATCCTGCTGCAGGTCATGGACCACGGCACGCTGACGGACAACAACGGGCGCAAGGCCGATTTCCGCAACGTGCTGATCGTGATGACGACCAACGCGGGTGCAGAGACGCTGCAGAAGGCCACCATCGGTTTCACCAATCCGCGCGAGCTGGGCGACGAGATGGCCGACATCAAGCGCCTGTTCACGCCCGAGTTCCGCAACCGCCTGGACGCCATCGTGGGCTTCAAGCCGTTGGACGAAGAGGTCATCCTGCGGGTGGTGGACAAGTTCCTGCTGCAGCTGGAAGGTCAACTGGCTGAGAAGAAGGTGGAGGTCACGTTCACGGACGCCCTGCGCCGTCACCTGGGCAAGCGTGGCTTCGATCCACTCATGGGCGCGCGGCCCATGCAACGCCTGATCCAGGACACCATCCGCAAGGCGCTGGCCGACGAGCTGCTGTTTGGCAGCCTGGTGGACGGCGGTCGCCTGACGGTGGACGTCGTGGACAACGACAAGGGCGAGCCCGAGGTGAAGCTGGACATCCAGCCGAACAAGAAGAGCGACAAGACCAAACCGGAGGCGGCCACGGCCGAGTGACCCGCCCGGGCTGGTTCAGCCCGCCTCTGCCAAGCAAAAGGCCCGCACGCAGCGGGCCTTTTTTCTGAGTGACTGGGTGAGAGGCTTCAGGGCTTCAGCGAACCTCAACGCGACTGAAGCCATCGGCTTGCCAGCGCAGCACCTGGGCGCGGGGCTGGCCATGGTCGAGGTCCCAGTCGCTCAGCACATGCCGCGTGCCACCGCCAAAGGCTTCGGACGCTGGCCGGTGCGTGTGGCCGTGGATGAGCAATTCGGCTTGCGCAGCCTGCATCCAATCGCGTGCGCAGTCCTCATCGACATCGGCGTAGCCCGCGGCTGCAGCCTGGGCTTGCTGGTGCTGTTGGCTGGCGGCACGCATCTGGCGGGCCTGCGCAAGGCGCGCGGCCAGTGGATGGGCCAGGAAGGCGTGCTGCCAGGCGGCTTGACGCACTTGGGCGCGAAAGCGCAGGTAGCCCGTGTCGGCCAGGCAGAGTTCGTCGCCGTGGACCAGCAGGGCGCGTTGCCCGAAGGCGAGCAGCACGGTGGGGTCGGGCAGGGCGGTGGCGCCGCAATCGCTCATGAAGGCCTCGCCCAGCAGGAAGTCGCGGTTGCCCGCCATGATGAACAGGGGGCGCGCTTGCGCGGCTTGGCGCAACATGTGCAGGCAGTCGGCCTCGAAGGGCTCGGTGCGCATGTCGTCGCCAACCCAGGCTTCGAACAGGTCGCCCAGCACGAAGATGGCGTCTGCCGCGGTGGTTGACAGGTGGCGCTGCAGCGCCGCTGTGGTGTGCGGCAGGCCTTCGTGCAGGTGTATGTCCGAGATGAAATCAATGCACCGCCACGAGGGCGGTGCCGTCAGGGTGCGGGCGCCGGGGAAAGCTGGTTTCCCCAGGACGTCTGACGCCATCAGACCTCGGTGGCCTTGGTGATGAGCACATCTTCCAGCGGCACGTCGTCGTGGAAGCCCTTGCGGCCGGTCTTGACCTTCTCGATGGCATCGACCACTTCGGTGCCAGCGACGACCTTGCCGAACACGGCATAGCCCCAGCCTTGGGCGGTCTCGGACTTGAAGTTCAGGAAATCGTTGTTCGTCGCGTTGATGAAGAACTGGGCCGATGCCGAGTGGGGCGCGCTGGTGCGGGCCATGGCAACGGTGTACTTGTCGTTCTTCAGGCCGTTGTTGGCCTCGTTCTGGATCTCGCCCTGGGTGGGCTTTTGCTTCATGCCGGCTTCGAAGCCGCCGCCCTGGACCATGAAGCCCTTGATGACGCGGTGGAAGACGGTGCCGTCGTAGTGACCGGCGTTGACGTATGCCAGGAAGTTGGCGACGGTCACGGGCGCCTTGGCGTCGTCCAGTTCCAGTCGGATCACGCCAGCGGTGGTTTGGAGTTCAACGGTTTTGCTCATGGTTCACTTCTCGATGGTGGCTTGTTTGATGATCACGGGCTCGACGGGCACATCCTGGTGCATGCCTTTGGAGCCTGTCTGGACCTTGCGGATCTTGTCAACGACGTCCATGCCCTCGACGACCTTGCCGAACACTGCGTAGCCATTGCCGTCCGGCGAGCGTGCGGCGTCGAGGAAGGCGTTGTCCTTGAGGTTGACGAAGAATTGCGCCGTGGCCGAGTCAGGCACGCTGGTGCGCGCCATGGCGATGGTGCCGCGCACGTTGGTCAGGCCGTTGCGGCTTTCCAGCGGGATTGCCGGGCGTGTGGGCTTCTCACGCATGTCGGGCGTCATGCCGCCGCCCTGGACCATGAAGCCGTCGATCACGCGGTGGAAGATCGTGCCGCTGTAGTGGCCCGACTTGACGTACTGCAGGAAGTTGTCAACGGTCTTGGGGGCCTTGGCCGCATCGAGCTGCACCACGATGTCGCCCTGGCTGGTGCTCAGGCGCACGTTTTGTGCCTGGGCGATCGAGGCGCTCAGTGCCACGGCGGCGGTGGCCGCAGCCACCATCAGTTTGCGAATCATCATCCGATCACTCCTTCATAGAAGATTTTCCAGAGGCCACCCTCTTTGCCCCAGTATTGACGTTTGATGGCGCCAGTGCGTTGACCTTCCGCGATTTCACCGAAGGTCACGACGAGGATGTCGCTTTTGTCGCGCCAGCCGAGGATGGACACGTCTTTGAGTTGCAGGGGGCGGCCACGCGCTTGCGAGAGGTCCTTCTCGATCAACTGGCGCCACTGTGCCAGATCCTTGCTGCCGCTGGCGAACTGGTGCGAGTAGAAAGCCATGAGGCGGTTGAGGTCACCGCTGGCGCGGGCCACGCGCCAACCTTCGATGAGGTTGTTCAGGCTGCGACGCTCCGGCTCCTTGACTGCGGGCGGCACCCATTGCAGGTTCTTGGCGATCACCACCGGGGTGGAGCGAGGTGCGACACGTTCGATGATGTCGCGCAATTCGGGGTTGGCCAAGGCCACGCAGCCGTCGGTGCTGTGCGGGCTGCGGGCGTAGCTGTCACTGGGCACGCCGTGCAGCCAGATGCCGCTGCCGGTGCGGCCCTGGCGGCGGTCGTACTCGTTGGGGTAGTTCAGCGAGAGGGCGCCCACGCCGTAGAAGTCGGTGAGCTGGCGGGCGTCGAGGCGGCTGGTGATGAAATAAACGCCCAGCGGCGTGCGCTGGTCGCCTTCGGCGCTTTTCTCGAAGCCCAGGCGTCCGATGGAGGCGTAGTGGTCGGCCACCAACTGCAGGCCATTGGGACCGTTCTCGAACAGGTACAGGCGTGAACGGCTGGCATCGACCGCGATGGCGTGGCGCGTGGTGGGCGGCAGTTCGATGAACTGGGCCGGCACGGTGCCTGCGGGCGGGCGCTCGCGCAGGGCACCCAGGCGCCTTTCGGCCTCTTCGCGGAGCTGGTCGAGGCGGGCGGGGGCTTTGGTGGCCAGGTCGCCTGGGGCATTGCCCATGGTGGGCAGGGCGCGTGTCTGGGCCAGAAGGAGGTCGCCGTACACGAGTTGGGCCAGCTGGAAATTGGGCACGTCCCGCGCCAGCGTCTGGGCCTGGGCGAGCGCCTGGCGCGATTGGCCTTTGCCGATGAGGCGGTAGATTTCCAGCAGCCGCGCTTCGGCCGAGGGTGACTGCCGCGCCAGGGGCGGTTGCGCATCGCGACTGCCCGCCTCGCTGGGCTTGTCTGCGGCTTTGTTGCCGGCAGGGGCGACCTGCTGCTCTGCAGGGGGGCGTGGTGCCTTGTGCGGAGCGGCATGTGCATGGCTCAGAGAGATCGCGAGACCCAGTGTCAGCTGGGCCAGGCGACCGTGCATCGATCGGTTCATCGGATTCAGGAGCCGGTGCTTTCCTTGGCGATCACCCAGGAGCCGCCACTGCGAACCAGTTCCAGGCGCTTGCCGCTGCTGACGCTCAGGCTGTCTGCGTGGTAGTCCTGCTTGAACTGCGCGATGGCCTTGTTGCCATTGACCGTGATCTTCAGACTGGAGACTTTGACGGAAATGCTGCGCTTGCCCAGGATGCGTTCCTTTCGGTCCTGCTCCCAGGCTTTGCGCGTCTTGCCGCCGTTGAAGTCCTTGCTGTAGGACGAGATGTAGCCGTCCATGTCCTTGCGGCTCCAGGCATCGGCCCAGGCGCGCACGGCGTTGGCGACATCGCGCTCGCGGGCGCTTTCGTCTGCTTCGGCCTTGCTGGGTTTGGCTTCAGCCGGCTTCGTCTCTGCGGGCTTGGTTTCCGCGGGCTTGGTTTCCACAGGCTTGGGCGCAACCGGTGCGGGTGCCGGTGCTGGCACTGGGACGGGGGCGGGCACAGGCTTCGGCGCAGGCGCAGGAGAGAGTGCTGGTGCGGGCGATGGGGTCGGTGCGGGCGTCACCGTGCTGGCCGAGGCCGTCACGATGCTGTTGCGCTCCTTGGGGAAGAGGTCGCGGATCATGGCCAGCTTCGGCGCGACGGCCGAGCGGGTGTCGATCTGCAGCGCCTTCGAATAAGCCTGGCTGGCCAGCTTGGCATAGACATCGCCAAGGTTTTCGTAGGCGGTGGCGTAGCTGGGGTTGGTGCGGATGGCCATTTCCAGCGCGTTGCGTGCCTTGTCGTACTGACCTTGCTGCGCGTGCAGCACCGCGAGGTTGTTGAAAGGCTCGGGCAACTCGGGGTAGTCCTCGGTCAGCTTGGTGAAGGCGGTGATGGCTTCAGGCGCGCGACCGGCTTGCGACAGGCTGATGCCACGCAGGAAGCGCATCATCGGGTCGCGGGGTTTGCTGGAGAGGAATTGATCTGCCTTTTGCAGGGCTTCCACGTTCTTGCCGGCGGCCAGCAGCTTCTGCACATCGGCCACATCGTCGGCACGCGCACAGAAAGCGCTCAGGGACAGTGCGGCGACGGCGAGGCATTGGGCGGCGATGGACGTCAGGCGGAGTCCGAAGTGGGGCACAGCAGTCTGCATGGAAGGTCGTGTCAGAGGGGTTGTGGTACGGCGGGGCATCGGTGCGATGGCAATCACGGTCATCGGCGATGTCGCGGGAGAGGATAGCAGTCCGGTGCCCTGGGGCGTCTGCCTGTTCACCCTCGTGTTGGGGGCGCCGTTATACTTGCCTGATTGTATCTGAGCGCTGTCCGCGGCCTGGGCCCTGCGACGGCTGCTGGATCTGCGCGTGAAGGCACGCTGCACTGCGTGTCTGGTTCTATTCCCCGTTTGCCCGTCCCCCTGTCGTGTGCCCATGAGTCTGCGCCTCTTCAACAGCCTGTCACGCCAGGTCGAGCCCTTCGTTCCGTTGACGCCCGGTCAGGTCCGCATGTACGTGTGCGGCATGACCATTTACGACCTTTGCCACGTCGGCCATGCCCGCATGATGATGGCGTTTGACGTGGTGCAGCGCTGGCTCAAGGCCAGCGGCTACGGCGTGACCTACGTGCGCAACATCACGGACATCGATGACAAGATCATCCGACGTGCGGTGGAGCGCGGCATCACCATCCGCCAGCTCACCGACGAGATGACGCTGGCCATGCACCAGGACATTGCCGCACTCGGCATCGAGCCGCCCACGCACGAACCCCGCGCCACCGAGTACGTGGGGCAGATGCTGGACCTCATCGGCAAGCTGGAAGGCAAGGGCCTGGCCTACCGCGCTGCGAACGGCGATGTGAACTATGCCGTGCGCAAGTTCCAGGGCTACGGCAAGCTGTCGGGCAAGAGCCTGGACCAGCTGCGAGCAGGCGAGCGCGTGGCGGTCGATGACGGCAAGCAGGACCCGCTGGACTTCGTGCTGTGGAAGGCCGCCAAGCCGGAAGAGCCGACCGACGCCAAGTACGGATCGACTTACGGTGACGGCCGTCCTGGCTGGCACATCGAGTGCTCGGCCATGGCGTGCGCGCTGCTGGGCGAGCAGTTCGACATCCACGGCGGTGGCCTCGACCTGCAGTTCCCGCACCACGAAAACGAGATCGCGCAAAGCGAAGGTGCCAGCGGCAAGCGCTTCGTCAATTACTGGCTGCACAACGGCTTCGTGAACGTGGACAACGAGAAGATGTCCAAGTCGCTGGGCAACTTCTTCACCATCCGCGATGTGCTCAAGCACCACGATGGCGAAACGGTGCGTTTCTTCATGCTGCGCACGCAGTACCGCAGCCCTTTCAATCACAGCGATGCCGGTCTGGACGACGCGCGCAGCGGATTGCGCCGTCTGTACACGGCCTTGAATGGCGTGGATCAGGGTGCCTTGGGCAAGGTGTCGCTGGCCGACATCGACTGGTCTCAGCCACACGCCGAGCGCTTCAAGGCCGCCATGGACGAAGACTTCAACACGCCGCTCGCGCTGGCCGTGTTGTTCGAGCTGGCGGCGGAACTCAACCGCAGTGGCTCGCTCGCCGTGGCGCGCCTGCTGAAGGCGCTGGGCGGTGTGGTCGGCATCTTGCAGCAGCCGCCTCAGGCCTACCTGCAAGGGGATGCGGCCTCGGCCGGCGGCCTGGACGTGGCCGGCATCGAGGCTTTGATCGCGGCGCGCACCGAGGCCAAGAAAGCGCGCAACTTCGCCGAGTCCGACCGCATCCGCGATGAACTGGCCGCGCAGGGCGTGGTGCTCAAAGATGGCCAGCAAGGCACGAGCTGGGTGAAGGCCTGATGGGCGCGTCCAAATCTTCCGCACCCAAGCCGGTGCTGCTTGCCAACGCCGGGCTCGCCGCGAACCTGGTCACGCCAGCGTATTGGGACGAGGCCTGCAAGCACCTGAGCAAGCGCGACCGCGTCATGCGCAAGCTGATCGCAGACCACGGCTCGGCGCGCCTGGAAAGTCGGGGTGACGCCTTCACCACCCTGGCGCGCTCCATCGTGGGCCAGCAAATCTCGGTCAAGTCGGCGCAGTCGGTCTGGGAGCGCCTGCTGGCCGTGCTGGGCCTGCCAGGTGTCGAGGGCAGCAGCCCTGGCAGTGACCGCGGCCCGCTGAGCGCCACCGAACTCCTGACCAAAACGCCTGAGCAACTTCGCCAGGCGGGCTTGTCTGCGCGAAAGGTCGAGTACATGCTCGACCTGGCCCGCCATTTCGCCGAAGAGCGCGTCCACGTGGCGCAGTGGCAGGCTTGGGAAGACGAAGCCATCATCGACGAACTGGTGGACATCCGCGGCATCGGTCGCTGGACGGCCGAGATGTTCCTCATCTTTCACCTGATGCGGCCCAACGTGCTGCCGCTCGACGACCTCGGCCTCATCAAAGGCATCAGCCAGAGCTATTTCAGCGGTGAGCCCGTCTCGCGTGCCGAGGCGCGCGACGTGGCCGAAGCCTGGTCGCCCTTCCGAACGGTGGGCACCTGGTACCTGTGGCGCAGCCTCGACCCCCTTCCCGTGGCCTATTGATTTCTCGATGGCCAGGCGCAGGTCACGAGCCTGAAGCGCCTGGCGGCCACGCTGACACAAAGGAAACCAGCCATGAGCAAACGACACTTCCTCGAATTCGAGCAGCCCATCGCGGAGCTCGAATCCAAGATCGAAGAACTGCGCTATGTGCAGAGCGAATCGGCGGTGGACATCTCCGAAGAGATCGACCGGCTGAGCAAGAAGAGCCAGCAGCTGACCAAAGACATCTATGCCACGCTGTCGCCGTGGCAGGTCACGCAGATCGCGCGCCACCCGCAGCGCCCCTACACGCTGGACTACGTCAACGAGCTGTTCACCGATTTCCAGGAAATGCACGGTGACCGCCATTTCGCCGACGACCTCTCCATCGTCGGTGGCCTGGCGCGCTTCAACGGCATGCCCTGCATGGTCCTGGGCCACCAGAAGGGCCGCGACACCAAGGAGCGCGCCGCCCGCAACTTCGGCATGTCGCGCCCCGAGGGCTACCGCAAGGCCCTGCGCCTGATGGAAACCGCGCAGAAGTTCAGCTTGCCCGTTTTCACCTTCGTGGACACCCCGGGCGCCTACCCCGGCATCGGTGCCGAAGAGCGCAACCAGTCCGAGGCCATTGGCCGCAACATCTTCGAGATGGCCAAGCTGGAAGTGCCCATCATCACCACCATCATTGGCGAGGGCGGCTCGGGCGGTGCGCTGGCCATCAGCGTGGCCGACCAGGTCCTGATGATGCAGTACTCGGTGTATTCGGTGATCTCGCCGGAAGGCTGTGCCTCCATCCTGTGGAAGACCTCGGACAAGGCCTCCGATGCGGCCGAAGCCCTTGGCATCACGGCCCACCGCCTCAAGGCCCTGGGCCTGATCGACAAGATCATCTCCGAGCCCGTCGGTGGCGCACACCGCGACCACAAGCAAGCGGCTGCCAACCTCAAGCGCGGCCTGACGGACGCCGTGCGCCAGGTCAGCGACATCAAGGTCAAAGACCTGCTGCAGCAACGCTACGAGCGCCTGCAGGCCATGGGCCGCTTCAACGACACGACCGAGCACTGAGCGGCCGCCCATGCCTTGCGTGGCCGTGGCCTACAGCGGCGGGCGTGACTCCACCGCCTTGCTGCACGCCGCGGCGTGTGCGGCACGCGAGGCAAACCGCGAGATGCTGGCCAACCCGCCAGGCCATGCCGGCGTTGCGCCGCTCGGGGGCGGGGCCCTGTGCGTCGTGGCCCTGCACGTCCACCACGGCCTGAGCCCGCATGCCGATGCCTGGCTGGCCCATGCGCAGGCCGCCTGCGACGCCTGGGCCGCCGATGGCCTGCCTGTGCGCCTGGTGGCGCGCCATGTCCGCTTGGCAGCCGATGCGGGGCAGGGCGTGGAGGCCGAGGCCCGCGCGCTGCGCCACCAGGCCCTGCACGAGATGGCCGTCGAGGCCGGTGCCGACATGCTTTTGCTGGCCCACCACCGCCGTGACCAGGCGGAGACCCTGCTGCTGCAAGCCCTGCGTGGCGGCGGCTTGGCCGGCCTGGCCGCGATGCCCCAAGACGATTGGCGCAATGGCGTGCGCTGGGTGCGCCCCTGGCTGGACCACCCGCGCGAGGCGATCGAGGCCTACGTGGCGGCGCATGGCCTGAGCCACATTGACGACGAGAGCAACAGCGACCTGCGCTTCGCCCGCAACCGCTTGCGCTTGGCGGTGTGGCCCGCTTTGCAGGCAGCTTTCCCGCAGGCCGAGGTGGCGCTGGCGGCGTCGGCGGCCCGGTTGGCAGACGCCCTGGTACCCCTGCGCAGTTGGCAGTCCCAGGCGCTGGCGGTGCTGCAGGCGCCCGATGACGTGGCTGCGATGAACGTGGGCCTGTGGGCGCGCTGGACGCCGGCCGAGCGGCGAGAGTCCTTGCGGCATTGGTTCGCTTCGGTCAGCGGCCAGGCTTTGTCGGCCCAGTGGACGCTGCGGCTGGCCGACGAGTTGCCGCGCATGCTGGCCCATGCGCCCAAGCTGGAGGATGCGTGTGGCGTGTGGCCAGCACTCGGCTTGGGCCTCTACCGGGGTCGATTGCGATGGGCGCCTGCTGCGCAGCCGGCTCGACGGGAAGGCGAGGGTGAGGGCGAGGGCGTTGCCGCCGCGGCGCAGCCTGTCTGCATCGACGCACCTGGCGACTGGCCCTTGCCCGCGTGGGGCGGCATGCTGCGTGTGCTGCCCTGCACCCAAGGCGGCGTGGCACCCGAGCACCTGCTGGACATGACCGTGGCGTCGCGCACCGGTGGCGAGCGCTTCCAAGCAGGGCCCGGCCGCCCACCTCGCGCGTTGAAAAAACAGTTCCAGATGCTGGGTGTGCCGGCCTGGGAGCGCGGTGCGCCCTTGTTCTGGGCGGGTGATCGGCTGCTGTTCGTGCCCGGACTGGGCCTGGACGCCCGCTGCTGGGCGCCCCCGGGCATGCCCCAATGGGCGATGAGTTGGCATCGGCTCGACGCCGAGCCAGCGGCGGCGCTAAAATGCGAGGTTTGATCGCGCGCCGAACCCGCCACCATCCTGGGTGACGGGGCAGGTGCGGTCGCCAAGGCCTGCGTTGTTGCGTTGGCTTTTGTGGCCGCACAGGGCGCGCGATGGCCTCCAACAACATCTGACATGGCACTGATCGTTCACAAATACGGCGGCACGTCGATGGGCTCCACCGAGCGCATCCGCAACGTCGCCAAGCGGGTGGCCAAGTGGGTGCGTGCGGGTCACCAACTCGTGGTCGTGCCCTCGGCCATGAGCGGTGAAACCAACCGCCTGCTCGGCCTGGCCAAGGAACTCTCCCCGGACCCCAGCGCCCGCGAGCTCGATATGATCGCCGCCACTGGCGAGCAGGTCTCGTCGGGCTTGCTGGCCATCGCGCTGCAGGCCGAGGGCCTGGAGTCGGTCAGCTACGCCGGCTGGCAGGTGCCCATCAAGACGAATTCGGCCTTCGCCAAAGCCCGCATCGAGAGCATCGACGATGCCCGTGTGCGCGCCGATCTGGCCGCCGGCAAGGTGGTGGTCATCACCGGCTTCCAGGGCGTGGACCCGAACGGTCACATCACCACCCTGGGCCGTGGCGGCTCCGACACCTCGGCCGTGGCCGTGGCGGCCGCCATGAAGGCCGACGAGTGCCTGATCTACACGGACGTGGACGGCGTTTACACGACCGACCCCCGCGTGGTGCCCGAAGCCCGCCGCCTGAACGCCATCAGCTTCGAAGAGATGCTGGAGATGGCCTCGCTGGGCTCCAAGGTCCTGCAGATCCGCTCGGTGGAATTCGCCGGCAAATACCGTGTGCCCTTGCGCGTGCTGTCCAGCTTCACGCCCTGGGACATCGACCTGGACGTGGAAGCCAAGTCGGGCACGCTCATCAGTTTTGAGGAAGACGAGAAAATGGAACAAGCCGTCGTTTCTGGCATCGCATTCACCCGCGACGAAGCCAAGATCACCGTGGTCGGCGTGCCCGACACCCCCGGCATCGCCTACCAGATCGTGGGCAAAGTGGCCGAGGCCAACATCGACGTGGACGTCATCATCCAGAACGTCTCGCACGATGGCAAGACCGACTTCTCCTTCACCGTGCCGCGTGGCGACCATGCCCGCGCCATGGAGCTGCTGAAGACGCAGGTCGTGCCGGCGCTGGGCGCGCGTGAAGTGGTGGGTGACGCCAAGATCGCCAAGGTCAGCATCGTCGGCATCGGCATGCGCAGCCACGTGGGCATCGCGTCCACGATGTTCAAGACGCTGTCGGACGAAGGCATCAACATCCAGATGATCACGACCTCGGAAATCAAGACCTCGGTCGTGATCGACGAGAAGTACCTGGAGCTGGCCGTGCGCGCGTTGCACAAGGCCTTCGGTCTGGACGAGGTCAAGGCCTGACCTTGTCGCGAAGCTGGGCGTGTGATCGGGCGTGTTGTTTTGAACAACACGCGCTGTGGCCCGGTCTTTCTGGACTACAATTCGAATTGCTGCTGGAAACGTGACCGAGTGGCCGAAGGTGCTCCCCTGCTAAGGGAGTATGCGCCAAAAGCGCATCGAGGGTTCGAATCCCTCCGTTTCCGCCAAAACAGGAAGCCCCTGCAAGTTCTGCTTGCAGGGGTTTTTCTTTTCAGTTTTGTATCGTAGTTGCACAGCCTCAACCATGTTCAAGAACCTCATCGTCTACCGCATCGGCGAAGGCTGGTCGGCCCAACCCGCGCAGCTGGAATCCGAGCTGGCCAAGGCCCGCTTCGTGCCCTGTGGCGCCACGCAGCAGAAGTCTGTGGGCTGGACCGAGCCCCGTGGCGAGGCCCACGCCCCGATGGTCGAGGTGGTGGGTGGCCAGTGGGTGCTCAAGCTCATGAGCGAGCAGCGCGTGGTGCCGGGCTCGGTGGTCAAGCGACGCACCGAGGAAATCGCCGAGCAAATCGAACAGCAGACCGGCCGCAAGCCCGGCAAGAAGCAGACGAAGGAGCTCAAGGAGCAGGCGCTGCTGGAGCTGCTGCCCATGGCCTTCACCAAGCAGGGCGCGACCTGGGTGTGGATCTCGCCGAAGTCCCGCCTGCTGGTGCTGGACTGCGGCAGCCAGGCCCGTGCCGACGAGGTGGTCACGTTGCTGGTCAAGGCGCTCGATGGCCTGGCGCTGAGCCTGATCCAGACCGAGATGTCGCCGGCCGTGGCCATGGCGCACTGGCTGGGCACGGGCGAGCCACCTTACCAGTTCAGCATCGACCGCGAGTGCGAGCTCAAATCCCCGGACGAGATGAAGTCGGTGGTGCGCTACGCCCGCCACCCGCTGGACACCGACGAGGTCAAGCAGCACATCCAGGCCGGCAAGGTGCCCACGCGCGTGGCCATGACCTGGCGCGACCGCGTGTCCCTGGTGCTGACCGAGTCGCTGCAAATCAAAAAGCTCGCTTTCCTGGACGTGGTGTTCGAAGGCGAGGCGTCGAAATCTGCCGGCAGCAAGGCCGACAAGGCCGAGGCTTTCGAGGCCGATGTGGCCATCTCGACGGGCGAGTTGGTGCAGATGATCCCGGACCTGCTGGAGGCGCTGGGCGGCGAGTCGCTGACGATGGCGTCGGCGGGCACGCTCAAGCCGGTGGCATCGGCATCTGCATCGGCATCGGTGCCTGCGGCGGCTGTCGGATCGCCCGCCACTGCAGCACCTGCTGCACCACCCACGGCCCCGCATCCAGCGGCAGATCATGCCCCGCCGTGGGATGTCTGAGCAGGGGCGCACCCCAGCTGGCCGCCAGCACGCTTGAACACGAGGGGTGGACCAGGCGGTCGCCCTCGCCATTGAGCAGCAGCACGGGCACGGGCGGCGCGCTGCGCGGCGCCTGGTAGCGGGTGGCCGCCCAGAGCTGGCGCAAGCCGTTGGCCGTGGCCACAGGGTGCTGCTGGCGCAGTTGCAGCCAGTGGCTCAGCAAGGCCTCGGTGGCCACCGCGGGGTGCCGGGTCGTCATCTGCAAGATGGCGTTTTCCCAGTCCCTGGCCTTCGCCTGCGTCAACAGCAGCCGCAGGATGGTCGGGTAGTGCCTCGGTTGCAGGCGCCGCCACGGTGGGCTGTAGGGGCGCAGGCTGGTGTTGATGAGCACCGCGTCGGCCACTTCTTCGGGATGGCGGTGCATCCAGTCCACCGTGACCATCGCGCCGAGCGACATCGCCAGCACATGGCATGGCCCGCGGGCGCCCAGGCCCTGCAGCTGCTGTCGCAAGGCATCGACCATCTCGGGCACCTTGGCCGGGCTGCGCGTTCGCCACAAGGCGCCGTTGCCGGGCAGGTCGGGCGTGATCACCTGGCTGCCCGGGGGCAGGGCGGCTTGCAGCTGGGCGGGGAAGTCGCCCCAGTGGCCTTGCTCGCGTGTCAGGCCGCGCAGCAGGACCCAGGTCGATGGTGCTGTGACCGGCACTGTGGCCATGGCCTGGCTCATGCCGGCACGGAGACCCGCGTCGGGCGGGGCAGCTCGGGGTACCAGCGTGCGCGGGCCTGGCGCTCGTGCAAGGCGCGTTCGGAGGGCTCGGGCATCCAGCGGGCCTGGCTGGCGGCCGCGCGCCCGACGAAATCGAGCAAGGCCATGTGACGGCGCAGCACGCGCTGTTGCCGGTGCGCGATCAAGGGGTTGAAGATGCCGTGGCGGCTGAACAGCTGACGCGGGTTCTTCTTCACCCACATCCAGGAGCCCATCTCCAGCGTCAGGGGCAGGAAGACGTGCTGCGGGTGGCGCTCGCGGCATTGCAGGTAGAGGTGGTCCCAGAGGTCGCCGTGCGTCAGGTACTGCAGGCTTTGCGGCTCGATCACGTAGTTGTGGTGCGCGTGCGTCTGGCCGAAGACGCGGTGCAGGGCGTGGATTTCGGCCAGGTGGTGCAGGGGTTGCGCGGTGTGCGCGAAGGGGAACCAGAGGCGGTCTTGCACGCCGAAGCCGGAGTGGCAGTCCAGCGCCATGCTGAAGCTGCGGCTGCAGAGTTCGTCCATGACCACGTCGCACAGGGCCTGGGCCTCGTCCTGCATGGGTTGGCCTTCAGCGCCGCGGTACCAGGGCAGGGCGGGGCTCAGGCGCTGGCCGCCCAGCAGGAAGGGCACCGACTCCTGCGAGCACAGCGGCGCGTTGCGCATCAGGTCGATGCCTTGGGGGTTGGCGCGCGTGTTCAGCCACATGCCGCCGGGGTTGACCATGGGCATGAAGACCATGCGCACGCTGGCGAGCTGGTGGTGCAGGACGCTGTCCCACTTCAGGCGCTGCACGAGGTTGCCCAGGTAGGCGATGACGACTTCCGCGCCAATGCGCTCCAGCCCGTGCACGCCGCCGAAGTAGCCGATGGCCGGAGCATCGGGCGAGGGGTTGCCCATGGCGATGGACAGCAGGTCGAAGCTGCGGCCGCTGGCATCGACCTTGCCCAGGGTGCGCACCCGCAGGTGCTCCCCGCCCATCTCGATCAGCCGGTGCAACTCGTCCAGTTCTGGCAGGGAGGAGCGTTCGGTCAAAGTGGCATCCACGGTGCGGGTTGGAAGGGGCTGCAGGCCACCAGGCTGCTGGCAAGGTAGCCGCACAGCATGTCAGAGGCGCGACAGCGGGCTCAGGTCATTCGTCACGGAAATGTCATGACATCCACTTAGTGTGACAACTTCACACCCTTTCCAAGACCCACAGATGCAACGGATTCGCGCCGGTCATGCGGCTTTCAGGCTCGCCGCGCTCAGCTTGGCCTTGCTCACCGGCCTGAGCGAGTGCGTGGCGCTGTGGCGCGCGCGCTTGCGCCTGCATTTCCTGCCGCGCTGAGCCTGCCAAGCTGATGCCGCTGAGTGCAGCGCTCGGCGTCTGCGCTGGCCAGGCCCAGGGCACGGCTGGCGTCGGTGACAATGTCGCCATGACCGAAGCCGCTCCCTCCCTCATCATCCACAGCCCTGCGGGCATCGTGCCCGTGGTCGCACCTGTTCGCAAGGCCGCCAAGCGCCTCCAGGCCCTGGGCTTTGCCCCTGAGGTCGATGCCTCTGCACTGACCCGCCACCAGCGCTTCGCCGGGGACGATGCCACCCGCTTGAACGCGCTGCACCGCGTGGCCGAGGCCGCGCCCGATGTGGCCCTGGCCACCCGCGGCGGCTATGGCCTGACCCGCCTGCTCGACCAGCTCGACTGGGCGCTGCTGGCCCGCAGCGTGGAGCGCGGCACCGCCTGGGTGGGCTACAGCGACGTCACCGCATTGCAACTGGCCGCGCTGGCCCATGGCGCGGCAGGCCCCGCCCAGCCCGGCGAGGGCGTGAGCGCCGGCTTCTGGGCCGGTCCGATGGCCTGCGACGACTTCGGTCGTGCCGACTCCCCCGAGGGCGGTGACGATGTCACCCAGGAATGCTTCGTGGAGGCCGTGACCGGCAAGCTGGAGGCCGTGGGCTTCCGCACCGAGCAGGGCTTCGATGGCGTCGAGGTGTCCGGCCGGCTGTGGGGCGGCAACCTGGCCGTGTTGCAGGCGCTGCTGGGCACGCCGCATTTCCCCAAGGTGCGCAACGGCATCCTCTTCCTGGAGGACGTCAACGAGCACCCCTACCGCGTCGAGCGCGCCTTGCTGCAGCTCCACCAGGCGGGCGTGCTGTCGCAACAGAAGGCCATCGTGCTGGGCGCCTTCACCGAGTACCGCAAGTCCCCGCTGGACCGTGGCTACACGCTCAAGACCGCGATCGCGCACCTGCGCAGCCTCACCACCACGCCCATCCTGACGGGCCTGCCTTTCGGCCATGTGCCGACCAAGGTGTGCCTGCCGGTGGGACGCAAGGTGACGCTGTCGGTGCAAGCGCGTGACGCGTTCATGCTCTGGTAACCTGCAGCACGCTGTTGCAACGATGCGTGGGATCACGGAGCAAGGATTGGGCATGCACCTCACGGTGAGCTGGGGGAGATGGACTGGCTGGGCCAGGGTGCTGGCCGCCGCGACGGCGGCCGTTGCGGCCGCCATGTGCGCCAGCCCGTCCTGGGCCGCCCACGCTTACGCCCAGTTCGGCGACATCAAGTACCCGGCGGGTTTTGACCACTTCGACTACGTCAACCCGAAGGCGCCCAAGGGCGGCAACTTCTCGCTGGTGGCGCCCACGCAGGCCAGCAGCTTCGACAAGTACAACCCTTTCACGCTCAAGGGCACGGCGCCGCCTGGCCTGGAAACGCTGGTCTTCGAGACCCTGCTGGAGGGCAACTTCGACGAGCCCGCCACCGCCTATGGCCTGCTGGCCGAAGACGTGAGCGTGGCGCCGGATGGCATGTCGGTGACCTTCCGCCTCCACCCCAAAGCGCGTTTCCACAATGGTGACCCGGTGCTGGCCGCCGACGTCAAGCATTCGTTCGAGGTGCTGACGAGCAAACAGGCTGCGCCGCAATACCCGGCTTTTTTCTCGGCCGTCAGCAAAGTCACGGTGCTGGGCGAGCGCAGCATCCGCTTCGACTTCCGCCAGCCCGACGCCGAACTGCCACTGCAAGTGGGCAAGCTGCCCGTGTTCAGCCGCCAATGGGGCATGGTCAGCGGCAAGGCCAAGCCCTTCGATCAGATCGTCACCGAACACCCGATTGCCTCCGGCCCTTACCGCATCGGCAAGGTCACGCCCGGGCGCGACATCACCTACGAGCGCGACAGGGCCTACTGGGGCGCCGACCTCAATGTGCGCCGCGGTCAGTTCAACTTCGACCGCATCACCTACCGGATGTACCTGGACAACGTCACCGCCTTCGAGGGCTTCAAGGCCGGTGAGTTCGATTTCATCGAGTCCTACATCTCCAAGGACTGGGTGCGCCAGTACCGGGGCCGCAAGTTCGATTCGGGCGAGCTGATCAAAGCCACGCTGCCGCACCGCAACTCGGCCAATTTCCAGGGCTTCATCTTCAACACCCGCCTGAACAAGTTCCAGGACGCCCGCGTGCGCCGCGCCATTGGCCTGGCCATGGACTTCGAGTGGATGAACCGCCAGCTCTTCTACGGCATCTACAAACGCGTGGGCAGCTACTTCACCAACTCCGAGTACGAGGCCAAGGGCCTGCCCGATGCGGCCGAGCTGGCCCTGCTGACGCCCCTGCGCGACAAGCTCGCGCCCGCGGTGCTGACGCAGCCTGTGCCCGTGCCGCCCACGACCACGCCGCCCGGCTCGCTGCGCGACAACCTGCGCCTGGCGCGGGACTTGTTGCAGCAAGCTGGCTGGACCCTGAAAGACGGCCAGCTGCGCAATGCCCATGGCGAGCGCATGACCATCGAGTTCCTCGACAACTCGCCGAGCATGGGCCGCGTGGTGACGCCGCTGCTGCGCAACCTGGAGAAGCTGGGCATCGCGGCCAACTACCGCGTGGTCGATTACGCCGTGTACGAAAAGCGCGTCAAGCGCTACGAGTTCGAGATGATGAGCCTGGCCTTGCCCGGGCGCCTGGTGCCGGGCTCCGAGTTGCGCCAGTTCTACCATTCCTCGCTGGCCCAGGTGGAGGGGGCGGACAACCTCAATGGCGTGAGCGACCCGGCGGTGGACGCACTCATCGAGAAGGTGTCGGCGGCCAAGACGCGGCCCGAGCTGGTCACGGCCGTGCGGGCGCTGGACCGCGTGCTGCGCCACAGCCACTACGCCGTGCCGCACTGGTACTCGGGCACCTTCCGCGTGGCCTACCGGGGTGGGCGCTTCGTGCTGCCGGAAACGCCCAGTTTCTATCGCCCCGAGCAATGGGCCTTGCGTTGCTGGTGGAGTCGCTGACATGTGGGTGTACATCCTCAAGCGCGTGTTGCTGATGGTGCCGACCCTGCTGGGCGTGCTGCTGCTGACCTTCGCGGTCATCCAGTTCGTGCCGGGCGGGCCGGTGGAGCAGGCGATGTCGCAGCTCAGCAACCGCACCAGCGGTGGCGAGCGGGCCGGTCCGGACGCCAGCTACCGTGGCCGCCAGGGCGTGGACCCGGCGCAGGTCGAGGAGCTCAAGAAGCTCTATGGCTTCGACAAGCCCGCGCCTGAGCGCTTCCTGGCCATGCTGACGTCCTACGCGCGCTTCGATCTGGGTGAAAGCTTCGTGCACCACAAGTCGGTGTGGGCGCTCATCCAGGAGAAACTGCCCGTTTCCATCAGCCTGGGGCTGTGGACCTTCTTCCTGAGCTACCTGGTCTCGGTGCCGCTGGGCATCGCGAAGGCGGTGCGTGCGGGCTCGCGCTTCGACATGGTCACCAGCCTGCTCGTGCTGGTGGGCTATGCCATCCCTGGCTTCGTGCTGGGCGTGGCGCTGCTGGTGCTGTTCGGCGGCGGCAGCTTCCTGCAATGGTTCCCGCTGCGCGGCCTGACCTCGCCGAACTGGGATGAGCTCAGCTGGGCCGCGAAAATCACGGACTACCTCTGGCACATCGCCTTGCCGGTCACGGCCAGCGTGCTGGGCAGCTTCGCCGTGGTCACCATGCTCACGAAGAACGCCTTCCTCGACGAAATCCGCAAGCAGTACGTGCTGACCGCCCGGGCCAAGGGCCTGGACGAGCGCAAGGTGCTGTGGAAGCACGTCATGCGCAATGCCCTCATCCCGCTGGTGACGGGCTTCCCTGCCGCTTTCATCGGTGCCTTCTTCACGGGCTCGCTGCTGATCGAGACGCTCTTTTCGCTCGATGGCCTGGGCCTCTTGAGCTACGAGTCCGTCATGCGCCGCGACTACCCCGTTGTGCTGGGCACGCTTTACCTCTTCACACTCATCGGCCTGGTGACCAAACTCATCAGCGACCTGTGCTACGTCTGGGTGGACCCGCGCGTGAGGCTGGACGCATGAGCCAAGAGATGTCCCCCGCATCTGGCGCACCGGCCACGCCTCAAGTGGCTGCAGCTTCGCCATCGCCATCGCCATCGCGCCGCGCCTGGTTGCGCTTCCGACAGCAGCGCCTGGGTTACTGGAGCCTGCTGCTGTTCACGGTGCTGATGGTGCTGAGCCTGTGCGCCGAGCTGGTCTCCAACGACAAGCCCCTGGTGGCGCGCTACCAGGGCCACTGGTACTTCCCCATCGTGGAAAACGTGCCCGAGACGGTGTTCGGTGGCGACTTCGACAGCCCCACCGACTACCTCGACCCCTTCATCGCCGCGCAGTTCAAGCGGCCGGGCAATTTCGCCATCTACCCGGTCAACCGCTCGCACCACCGCACCATCAATTATTTTGCCAAGTCGCCCAACCCGGCGCCACCGTCGGCCGACAACTGGCTCGGCACGGACGACCGCGGCCGCGATGTGTTCGCCCGCCTGCTGTATGGCTTTCGCGTCTCGGTGCTGTTCGGCCTGGCGCTCACGCTCATCGGTGTGGTGGTTGGTGTGCTGACCGGGGCGGTGCAGGGCTTTCACGGTGGGCGCACCGACCTGTTCTTCCAGCGCTTCATCGAGGTCTGGAGCTCCATGCCCGAGCTTTACCTGCTGATCATCTTCTCGGCGGTGTTCACGCCCAGCATCTGGCTGCTGCTGGTGCTGCTGAGCCTGTTCGGCTGGATCGGCCTGTCTGACTATGTGCGCGCCGAGTTCCTGCGCAACCGCCAGCTCGACCACGTGCGCGCCGCCCGCGCCATGGGCCAGAGCAACTGGCAAATCATCCGCCGTCACATCCTGCCCAACAGCATGACGCCGGTCGTCACCTTCCTGCCTTTCCGCATGAGCGCGGCCATCCTGGCGCTGACCTCGCTGGACTTCCTCGGCCTGGGGGTGCCGTCCGACACGCCCAGCCTGGGCGAGCTTTTGCTGCAAGGCAAGAACAACCTCGACGCCTGGTGGATTTCGCTGTCCACCTTCGCCGTGCTGGTGCTGTCGCTGCTGTTGCTGACCTTCATGGGCGACGCCCTGCGCGATGCGCTCGACCCGCGCAAGGAAGAAGCACGATGAGTGAGCGCAACACCGACGCCTTGCTGCTCGATGTGCAGGACTTGCGCATCGCTTTCGGCGACCGCGAAGTCGTGCACGGCGTGAGTCTGAGCCTGGCCCGTGGCGAGAAACTGGCGCTGGTGGGCGAGTCCGGCTCGGGCAAGTCCATCACGGCCATGAGCCTCTTGCGCCTGGTGGCCGATGCCCGCGTCAGCGGCCGCGCCATGTTCCACGGCAAGGACAGCGCCGATGGCGCCACACCGGGCCCCCGCGACCTGCTGACCCTGCCCGAGCGCGAGCTGCGCGGCGTGCGTGGCCGCGACATCGCCGTCATTTTCCAGGAGCCCATGACGGCGCTCAACCCGCTGTTCTCCATCGGCGACCAGATCGCCGAGGTCATCGAGTTGCACCAGGCCGTGCCGCGGGCCCAGGCCTGGGCGAAGGCCGTGACGCTGCTGGCCACCACGGGCATCCCCGAGCCAGAACGCCGCGCGCGCAGCTTCCCGCATCAGCTTTCAGGTGGGCAGCGGCAACGCGCCATGATCGCCATGGCCCTGGCCTGCCAACCCCAGATCCTGCTGGCCGACGAGCCCACGACCGCGCTGGACGTGACCGTGCGCGGCCAGATCCTGGGCCTGCTGAGCGACCTGCAACGCACGCATGGCATGGCCGTGCTGATGATCACCCACGACCTGCACCTCGTGCGCCGCTTCGCGGACCGCGTGGCCGTGATGGAACACGGTGTGATCGTCGAGACCGGGCCGGTGGCCGAGGTGTTTGCCAAGCCGCAGCACGCCTACACCCGCAAGCTGCTGGACAGCCGCCCGCAGCGCGACCCGCAGCCACTGCCCGACAACCCTGCGCCGCCGGTCATCGCCGGGCGCAAGCTGAACGTGCGCTACCCCGTGCCCAAGCCGGGCCTGGCGGGCTGGTTCGGCCGCGCCTGGTTCGACGCGGTCAAGGGCGCCTCCTTCGAGGTGCCGGCCGGGCGCACGCTGGGTGTGATCGGCGAGTCGGGCTCGGGCAAATCGACGCTGGCCCTGGCCGCGCTCGGCCTGCAGCCGTTCGAAGGCGAACTCAGCGTGGCCGGCGGCCAATGGCAGTTCCGCGCCAAGGCCGATCGCCCCTTGCGCCGCGCCGTGCAGGTGGTGTTCCAGGACCCGTTCTCGTCGCTGTCACCGCGCATGACGGTGGAAGAAATCGTTGGCGAGGGCCTGGAGGTCCACCAGCCCGGCTTGACGGCGGCGCAGCGCCAGGCGCGGGTCATCGCCGTGCTGGACGAGGTCGGTTTGAGCGAGGCGCAGTTCCCGGGCCTGCTGCAGCGCTACCCGCACGCCTTCTCGGGCGGGCAGCGCCAGCGCCTGGCCATGGCGCGCGCGCTCGTGCTGGAGCCCCAGGTGCTGGTGCTCGACGAGCCCACCAGCGCGCTCGACGTCACCATCCAGAAGCAGATCCTGGGCTTGCTGCAACGGCTGCAGCGCGAGCGTGGCCTGAGCTACCTGCTCATCACCCACGACGTGGAGGTGGTCGCGGCCATGGCGCACGAGGTCATCGTGATGAAGGCTGGCGAAATCGTCGAACACGGCAGTGCCCAGCAGGTTCTGGGTGCGCCAAAGCACCCGTACACGCAGGGGCTGATCTCGGCCAGCCTGGTGGCAGACCTGATCTGATGGACTGATGTGGACGGAGCGAAGGGCTCAGATGCCCATCTTGCCCAGGCGGTCCATCAGCTCGCGCAAGGTGTTCACCAGATAGGGGTGGCCGGCTTCGAGCTTGGCCTCCAGGGCCTGCGCCAGGGCGTTGATGTCGGGCTCATCGCCGGGTTCGGTGGTTTCGGCAGATGCGGTGGCGGCGGCCTCGGTGGGTGCCTGGCTCAGCACCCGTTGGATGTCCTGGTCCAGTGCCTGCAAGGATTGCTTCAAGGCATCGTCCACCTGCGGGCTCGCGGCCAGTTCGGCGTGCAGTTTTTCCAGCAGCGCGTTCAGTTCCTGACGGTTCATGGCAGAAGTCTCCTTTCGGTCCATTCTGCCAGCACCGCCTGAGAAGCCAAGCGCGCCGTGGTCAGAACACGCCACCCTTCATGGGTCCGCGGTGGTTGTCGTACATCCACCTCACCCAGGCCATCGCCGGGCGCTGGCGCCAGGGTGCCACGGCTTGCTTCATGCCTTCGCGGTAAGCGGCATCGCCATACACCGGGTGCTGGCTCGGGCAGGCCAGGGGCGCCAGCAGCGCAGCGGCGGTGATGTCGGCCACGGTGAGGCGATCGCCCACCAGGTAATGTCGGCCATCGGCGATTTCGCGGTCCAGCCAGTCCATGGCCAGGCGGATGCGGTCTTCGGCCAAGGCCACGCGCGCCGGGCGGATGTGCAGCTTTTGCTTGAACACCCAGCGCATCAGCGGGTAGGTGGCGCGGATGATGGCGGCTTGCCAGGGCGAGGCGTGGTCGGTCCAGAGCTTGACGATGTGGGCGTCCGCGCTGCCGAAGCTGTGGGCGTAAAGGTAGCGGGCGACGTCCTTGCCGATGGCGTCGAAGCGTTGCTCCACCTCGCGCATGGGCCGCGTCACGGCCACGGGCATCACCGGCAGCGGGCCGCGGTGCTGCTGCAGCCAGGCCAGGATGCGCGGGCTGTCCTGGATGGCTTCCTGGCCTGCTTGCAGGATCGGCAGCGTCGTCTGGCCGCGTCGCCCCATGCGCAGGGCCGGTGCGATGTGGAAGGCCGGGCTCAGACAGACTTCGCGGTAGGGGATGTCGCTCGTGTCCAGCGTCCAGCGGACCTTCTCGCTGTAGTGCGACATGGCGAAGGTGTACAGCGTCAGTGGGGGCATCGTCTTTGCCATGGTTCAGCCCGCGGTGCGCAGTCGGTAGCCCAGGCGGGGGAAGTGCACGTGCACCTCGCCGCAGCGGTCGGTGTGCAGGCGCAGCGTCAGGCGGCGTGCGTTGATGGCGACCAATTCGCCCTGCACGCTGGTGCCGTGGCCGAGTTGCTCGGGGGTGATCTGCACCTGCTGGCCGAGTGCCACACCGCTGGGGTCGGGCGAGACACTGTCGGTGGGCAGGGGAGCAGGCAGGGCCGCCGCGGCCTCCAGCAAGGACGCTTCTGCGCTGCAATCTTCCGGCTTGCCGTGGCCGAAGGCGGCCATGCGGGCCATCCACGCGGCCACCGAGGGCAGCCCGGAGAAGTCAAAGCGGCCATTGGCCAGGAACCACAGCGTCGAATAGAGCGTGAAATCACCGCCACCGGGGCGCGCGCCATTCACGAAGGGGGTGCCGTCCGTGTGCGCCGCCGACAGGGCCGTTTCCAGCCAGGTCAGCTGGGTGTGCAGCTCTTGCGTGGCCAGGGGCAGGGCGGCTTTCAGCGCTTCACGCTCCAGCGGTGCGCCACGCAGCGCAGCGCGGTCGGCCAGCAGGGCATCGGGCAGGAAGTCGGCCAAAGCGCCGAAGGTGTAGCCCACGGCGCGGGCGAACAGGTTGGTGTCCACCCAGTGCTCAACGATGTCGGTGAAGCGGCCGGGCTCGGTGCGGATGCTGGGCTCAGGGTGGCGAGCCTCCAGCACCTCGGCGATGAGGTGGGTGTCGCAATAGACGTCGGCACCGATTTGCAGCACCGGCACCTTGCGGTAGCCGCCGGTCAGCGTGACGAGGTCCGGCTTGGGCGCCACGCGCGGCACCTTCACCGAGCGCCAGGCCAGGCCTTTGTGCCCGAGCAAGACGCGCACCTTCTCGGCGTAGGGTGATTCGTTGTAGTGGTGCAGGATCAACTCGTTCACATCGAACTCCAGGGCAAGGATGGGGATGTGAACGATTCTGTGCGGCGGGTTCGGCGCATGCTATTGTCGTCAAAGACATCTTTGAGGCTGATATGGACAAGTTGCTGTCACCCATCCCCGCGCGCCCAGCGGCCAATGCCAGGCCGCCCCGCCAGGTCCACCGCGTGGCCGTGGTGGTGTGCCCGCAGCACAGCCTGGGCAGCGTCGGCCTGGTGCTGGACGTCTTCCGCATGGGCAACCAGCTGCCGGGTGCCCACCGCTTCGAGCTGATCCGCGTCAGCGAGGACGGCCTCGGTGTGCCGCACCCGGATGGTCTGCTGGCGGTCGAAGGCGGACCGGAGCGCCTGCAGGAGGCCGAGCTGGTCGTCATCCCCTCACTGTGGACGCAAGGGCCCGAAGCGGCGGCCTCGCACCCGAAGGTGATCGCGGCTCTGGGCGCCTTGCCCGCGGGCGTGCGCGTGGCCACGCTGTGTTCGGGCGTGTACCTGCTGGCCGCGACGGGGCGCCTGGACGGCCAGGTGGCCACCACGCACTGGATGCTGGCCGATGAGCTTCAGGCCCGCCACCCCGGCGTGCAGGTCCAGCCCGACAGCAACCTCACCCAGGCCGATGGGATCGTGTGTTCCGGCGGTTCGCTGGCCGGTGTCGATGCCTGCTTGCGTGCGGTGCAGACCTTGGCCGACCGTGACACCGCACGGGCACTGGCCCGCATGCTGGTCACCGAGCTCGACCGCGGGCCGCAATCGCTCTACATGCCGCCACCGGGCTGGCGCCGCCACACCGATGCCGACATCCGTCGGCTGCAGGACCGCATCGAGGCCGACGTCGCCACGCCCTTGTCGCTGCAAGCACTGGCCGAGGCCATC
This sequence comes from Aquabacterium commune, assembly GCF_004362855.1. Taxonomy (GTDB): domain Bacteria; phylum Pseudomonadota; class Gammaproteobacteria; order Burkholderiales; family Burkholderiaceae_C; genus Aquabacterium; species Aquabacterium commune. Next base: position 356,500 of record NZ_SNXW01000003.1, on the reverse strand, counting down.
CACGTCAGCGTGCGCACCTTGCAGCGGCGCTTCCTGGCCGCCACGGGCACCACGCCCCTCCAGTACCAGCAAGCGCTGCGGCTGGCGCGTGCCCAGGACCTGCTCGAAACAGCCCGGCTGCAGGTGGCCGAGGTCGCCGAGGCCGTGGGTTACCACGACCGCGTGGCCTTCGGGCGCCTGTTCAAGAAGCACGCGGGCATGACGCCGGCGGCCTGGCGGCAGCGGCACACCGTCAGCCACGACCGCGGTCACGGCCAGCCATGAAAAAGGGGCCTGAAGGCCCCTGGTGCGTGCTGCTTCAGCAAGCGCTCACTCGGCGAGGTCGCCCAAGCCACCCATGACGTGGCTGAAGCCGCCGTCCACGTAGGTGATCTCGGCGGTCACGCCGGCTGCCAGGTCCGACAGCATGAAGGCGGCCACGTTGCCCACGTCCTCGACGGTGACGTTGCGGCGCAGCGGGGCGTTCTGCTCGACCACGCTCAGGATCTTGCCGAAGCCCTTGATGCCGGATGCGGCCAGCGTCTTGATCGGCCCGGCCGAGATGCCGTTGACGCGGATGCCCTTGGGGCCCAGGCTGGCGGCGGTGTAGCGCACGCTGGCTTCCAGCGAAGCCTTGGCCAGGCCCATGGTGTTGTAAGCCGGCACGATGCGCTCGGCGCCCAGGTAGGACAGCGTCAGCAAGGCGGCCTGCGGGTTCAGGTAGGGCAGGGCGGCCTTGGCCATGGCCGGGAAGCTGTAGGCCGAGATGTCGTGGGCGATGCGGAAGCCTTCGCGCGACAGGCCTTCCAGGAAGTCACCCGCGATGGCTTCGCGCGGGGCGAAGCCGATGGAGTGCACGAAGCCGTCGAAGGTCGGCCAGGTTTTGGCCAGGTCGGCGAACATGGCGGCGATCTGCTCGTCGCTGCCCACGTCACAATCGAAGATCAGCTCGGAGTTGAACTCCTTGGCGAACTCGGTGATTCGGTCCTTGAAACGCTCGCCCACATAGCTGAAGGCGAGTTCGGCACCTTCGCGCTGGCATGCTTTGGCAATGCCGTAGGCGATGGAACGGTTGGACAGCAGGCCCGTGATCAACAGGCGTTTGCCGGCGAGAAATCCCATGGGGGGCTCCAAATGAGGTCATTACCAGGGCAGGATTCTGGCACGGACACGGCCTTCAACAGAATTTCGGGCACAAGCCTTGCTGAGGCGCCTTCATCGGGGTAAAATCCGAGATTGGCTGCTTTTGGTGGCGCCTTGCATTGGCCCTGTTCACCCGTGAACATCCAGTGCGGGCGTGTCGGGGGCGGTTCGTCTCGTGTTGGTCACCTGGTGTGGCACCGGGCGGTGCGGGTCTTCGATCGGCGTCTCCGGGTGTGGCGTTGGGTCGGCAGACTTCAGAATGGGCGGATCACTCCAGCCCTTTTTTTTTGCTTGACCGTTTTTGCTGGCATGTTGCTGGCGTTTTTTGTTGGAAGCCCCTGGATCGGATGACCTGGCTGAATGTCGTTGAAACCACCGTGACCGGTTTGGGTTACGAGCTTGTGGACTGCGAGCGCAGTACGCATGGGCTGCTGCGCGTCTACATCGACCGCCTGCCCGAGCAAGCCTACGACCTGCCGGGTGAGCTGGTGACCGTGGACGACTGCGAAAAGGTCAACCGCCAGTTGCAGTACGCCCTGGAAACGGTGGATGCCGATTACAGCCGCCTGGAGGTGTCCTCCCCCGGCGTGGACCGCCCGCTGAAAACGCCGGCGCATTTCGAGCGTTTCCTGGGCGAGCAGGTCGAGATCTCGTTGAAGGCCCCGTTCAAGGGCCGCAAGAAATACAGCGGCGTGCTGTGCACCTCGCAGGACGGCGACGAAGCCAGCATCGCCTCGGGCCAGGCGTGGGGGCTGGTGCTCAAGCCGGCCGATGCCGACAAGCCGCTGTCGAAAACGGCCGCCAAGAAGCTGGCCAAAGATCAAGCCGCGGGCATTGCTGCACCGCAGGATGTGTATGAAGTTTTAGGTTTCACGCTCGATGAAATCCGCGAGGCCCGTCTGGTGCCGGAAGTGAGTTTCAAGGGTCGTGTGCGCCGGGCGGCAACCCCGGCAGACGTTGCCGTCGATGAGGCGCAAGAACTCGGAGGTCAGAACAAATGAATCGTGAACTGTTGATGTTGGTGGACGCCATCTCCCGTGAGAAGAGCGTGGACCGTGACGTGGTGTTTGGCGCGGTCGAATCCGCCCTGGCCTCTGCCACCAAGAAGCTCTACCAGGGTGAGGTGGACATCCGCGTCGCCATCGACCGCGAAAGCGGCGTGTACGAGACCTTCCGCCGCTGGCTGGTCGTGCCCGACGAGGCCGGTCTGCAGAACCCCGAAGCCGAAGAAATCCTGTCGGACGCCATCGACCGCATCGCCGACATCGAAGTCGGTGACTACATCGAAGAGTCGATCGAGTCCGTGCCCATCGGCCGCATCGGTGCGCAAGCTGCCAAGCAGGTCATCCTGCAAAAGATCCGTGACGCCGAGCGCGAACAGTTGCTCAACGATTTCCTCTCGCGCGGCGAGCGGATCTTCGTGGGCACCGTCAAGCGCCTGGACAAGGGCGACATCATCGTCGAGTCGGGCCGCGTCGAAGGCCGCCTCAAGCGCGGCGAGATGATCCCCAAGGAAAACCTGCGCTCCGGTGACCGCGTGCGCGCTTTCATCCTGGGCGTGGACCCGACCCAGCGTGGCCCCCAGATCATGCTGTCGCGCTCCTCGCCCGACTTCATGATCGAGCTGTTCCGCCAGGAAGTGCCCGAAATCGAGCAAGGCCTGCTGGAGATCAAGAGCTGCGCCCGGGACTCCGGCTCGCGCGCCAAGATCGCCGTGCTGTCGCACGACAAGCGTGTTGACCCGATCGGCACCTGCGTCGGCGTGCGTGGTTCGCGCGTCACCGCCGTGACCAACGAGCTCGCCGGCGAGCGCGTGGACATCGTGCTGTGGTCGGAAGACCCCGCCCAGTTCGTGATTGGCGCCCTGGCTCCGGCCAATGTGCAATCCATTTTTGTCGATGAAGAACAGCACGGCATGGACGTGGTGGTGGACGAGGAAAACCTCGCCATCGCCATCGGCCGTGGCGGTCAGAACGTCCGCCTGGCGGCCGAGCTGACCGGCTGGCGCATCAACATCATGTCGGCTGAAGAGTCGGCACAGAAGCAGGCTGTCGAATCCGACTCCATCCGCAAGATCTTCGTTGACAAGCTCGACGTGGACGCGGAAGTTGCCGACATCCTGATCGCAGAAGGTTTCTCCAGCCTGGAAGAAGTGGCCTACGTGCCGCTGCAGGAAATGCTGGAGATTGCCTCTTTCGACGAAGACACGGTCAACGAACTGCGCACCCGAGCCAAGGATGCGCTGCTGACCATGGAAATCGCCAAGGAAGAAGAAGTCGAAGCCTTGTCGGAAAGCCTCAAGGGTCTGGAAGGCCTGACGCCGGAGCTGATCGCCAGCCTGGCCGATGCTGGTATCCACACCCGTGACGACCTGGCCGACCTCGCAGTGGACGAGCTGACCGAGATCACCGGAGTGTCCGAGGATCAGGCGCGCGCGCTCATCATCAAGGCCCGCGAACACTGGTTTGCTTGACGCAGCCAGAACCCGCCCGACCACCGCATCCGACACCACTCAAGCAAGCTCATCGCAAGGATCTACACAATGGCCGTGACCACCGTCGCACAACTCGCCGCGGAGCTGAATCGCCCGGCTGCGACACTGCTGGAACAGCTTCAGTCTGCCGGCGTGCCCAAGGCGGCAACCGACGACGTGCTGACGGAGGCCGACAAAGAGCGTCTGCTCGATCACCTGCGCACCGCCCACGGCTCGACCGGGGCCGACCGCAAGAAAATCACGCTGACCCGCAAGTCGACCACCGAAATCAAGCAAGCCGATGCCTCCGGCAAGGCGCGCACCATCCAGGTCGAAGTCAAGAAGAAGCGTGTGTTCGTCAAGCGCGACGAGGCGGGCGGCCCGGAAGAGGTCAACGAAGCCGAGATCGAGCTGGCCCGCCGCGAAGAAGAAGCGCGTGCCCAGGCCGATGCCTTGCGCGCTCAGGAAGAACAGCTGGCCGAAGCCCGCCGCCAACGTGAAGCGCAGGAACGTGCCGAGCGCGAAGCCCGCGAAGCCGCCGCCGCTGAAGCCGCTGCCCGCCAGGCCGCTGCCGAAGCCGCAGCGCGCGAGCAGGCCGCCCGCGAAGCCGCTGCGGCACAAGCCACGACGGCCGAACCCGCCGCCGAGGGCGCTGCCCCCGACGCCGCGGCGGTCAAAGAAGCTGCCGCTGCCAAGCGCGCTGCTGCCCAGGAAGTGGCGCGCGCCGAAGCCGCTGCACTGACGGCCGCTGCCCAGCGTGGCGCCCGCGGTGCCCGCAGCGGTGCAACCAAGGCCGCTGCCGACAAGCCTGCCGAGCCGGTGGCCCAGGCCGCCGCTGAAGCCGCCGTGCCAGCCGCAGCACCTGCCGCGGTGCAGCCTCCCGCTGCGCCTGCCGTCGAAGCCCCCAAGGCACCGGCCGTGCGCGTGGTCAAGGCCGCCGACATCGAAGCCGAAGAGCAAAAGCGCCTGGCCGATCTGGCCAACCGCCGCAAGGCCGCCGAGGCCGAAGCCGCCGCCATCCGCGCGATGATGAACGCGCCCAAGAAGGTGCTGACGGCCAAGAAGCCCGAAGAGGTCAAGCCGGCCGCCGATGCCGCAGGCATCAAGGGCACCATCCACAAGCCCAAGGGCGCACCGGGTGCCCCCGCGGCACCGGGCAGCACGGCCGCCAAGCCGGGTGACAAGAAGTCGATCAAGTCCGAGAAGCTGTCTTCCAGCTGGGCGGGCGACGACAAAAAGCGTGGCGCACCGGCCGGCAAGGGCCGCAGCGATGGCGCACGCAGCAACAGCTGGAAGGCCCCGGGTGGCCGCGGCGGTCGCCGTGGTGGCGACCGTGGCGACAACCAGTCCACCTTCGTGGCACCGACCGAACCGCAGATCATCGAGGTCCACATCCCCGAGACCATCTCGGTGGCCGATCTGGCCCACAAGATGTCGGTGAAGGCCTCCGAGGTCATCAAGCAGATGATGAAGCTCGGTCAGATGGTCACCATCAACCAGCAGCTGGACCAGGAAACCGCCATGATCGTGGTGGAAGAAATGGGCCACAAGGCGCTCGCCGCCAAGCTGGACGACCCCGATGCCTTCCTCGAGGAAGAACACGCCGAACAGACGGCCGAGGCCTTCCCCCGTGCCCCCGTGGTCACCGTCATGGGCCACGTGGACCACGGCAAGACCTCGCTGCTGGACTACATCCGCACCTCGCGTGTGGCGGCAGGCGAAGCCGGCGGCATCACGCAGCACATCGGTGCGTACCACGTGGACACCCCGCGCGGCATGATCACCTTCCTCGACACCCCGGGTCACGAGGCCTTCACGGCCATGCGTGCCCGTGGTGCCAAGGCCACCGACATCGTCATCCTGGTGGTGGCAGCCGACGACGGTGTCATGCCGCAAACGAAGGAAGCCATCCACCACGCGAAGGCGGCTGGCGTGCCCATCGTGGTCGCCATCAACAAGATCGACAAGCCCGGCGCCAGCACCGAACGCGTGACGCAGGAACTGGTCGGCGAACAGGTGGTGCCGGAAGCCTACGGCGGTGATTCGCCCTTCGTGCCTGTGTCGGCCAAGATGGGTCAGGGCATCGATGAACTGCTGGAGCAGGTGCTGCTGCAAGCCGAAGTGCTGGAACTGAAAGCACCGAAGGAAGCCATGGCCAAGGGCCTGGTGATCGAAGCGCGTCTGGACAAGGGCCGCGGCCCTGTGGCCACCGTGCTGGTGCAGTCGGGCACCCTCAAGCGCGGCGACGTCGTGCTGGCAGGTGCGTCGTACGGCCGTGTTCGCGCCATGCTGGACGAGGACGGCAAGGCCGCCAACGAGGCTGGCCCGTCGATCCCTGTGGAAATCCAGGGCCTGACCGAAGTGCCGCGCGCTGGTGACGAGTTCATGGTGCTGTCGGACGAGCGCCGTGCCCGCGAAATCGCCACCTTCCGCCAAGGCAAGTACCGCGACGTCAAGCTGGCCAAGCAACAAGCCGCCAAGCTGGAGAACATGTTCGAGCAAATGGGTCAAGGCGGCGACGTCCAGACCCTGGCGCTGATCATCAAGGCCGACGTGCAAGGCTCGCAGGAGGCGCTGGCCGCTTCGCTGCTCAAGCTGTCAACGCCCGAGGTTCGGGTGCAGATCGTGCACGCCGCCGTGGGTGGCATCTCCGAGTCGGACGTCAACCTGGCGATCGCTTCGAAGGCCGTCATCATTGGCTTCAACACCCGTGCGGACGCCAATGCCCGCAAGGTGGCCGAGCACAATGGCGTGGACCTGCGCTACTACAACATCATTTACGACGCCGTGGACGATGTGAAGGCAGCGATGGGCGGCATGCTGGCGCCCGAGCAGCGCGAAGAAGTCATCGGTTCTGCCGAGATCCGTCAGGTCTTCGTGGCCTCGAAGATCGGCACGATCGCGGGTTGCATGGTCACCGACGGCGTGGTGCGTCGCACTGCCAAGCTGCGCCTGCTGCGCGAGAACGTGGTCATCTACACCGGCGAACTCGAAGGCCTCAAGCGCTTCAAGGACGACGCCAAGGAAGTCAAGGAAGGCTTCGAGTGTGGCCTCAGCATCAAGAACTACAACGACATCAAGGAAGGCGACGTCCTCGAGTTCTTCGAAATCAAGGAAGTGGCTCGCACGCTGTAATTTGCAGATGCTCCCCCTGAGCAGGGCTTGGTTGACGCCAGCCCGGCCTGCATCCCCGCCTGAAGCCCAGGCGGGGTTTGCGCTTGAGGGGCCGCCCACCGACACGACACCGCACCATGCGCCACAAACGTTCCGCCCCCAACCGCAGCAACCGCGTCTCTGACCAGATCCAGCGCGATGTGGCCGAGCTCATCCGCGACCTGAAGGACCCGCGCATCGGCATGGTCACCATCCAGAACGTGGAAGTGACGCCCGACTACGCCCATGCCAAGGTGTTTTTCTCGCTGCTCATCGGTGACCCGACCGAGTGCGAGGCCGGCTTGAACGAGGCCGCGGGTTTCTTGCGCAATGGCCTGTTCAAGCGCCTGCAGATCCACACCGTGCCGACGCTGCATTTCCACTTCGACCGCACCACCGAGCGTGCGGCGGAACTCAGCGCCTTGATCAACCGCGCCGTGGCCGACAAGGCCAAGGACGCCGATGAAGCCGGTCCGGAGGCCACGAAACCGTGAGCGATCTGTTGGTTCAGCGCGAGGACACTGCCGAGGTGCGCCGCGAGGCGCGCGGCCCGCGTGCGCCCAGGGCACCGAAGATGCCGCGCCGCCACCTGCACGGCGTGATCCTGCTGGACAAGCCGCTGGGCCTCTCTAGCAATGACGCGCTGCAGAAGGTCAAGTGGCTGCTGCGTGCCGAGAAAGCCGGCCACACGGGCACGCTGGACCCGCTCGCCACCGGCCTGCTGCCGCTGTGCTTTGGCGCGGCCACCAAGTTTTCGCAAGTCTCGCTGGACGCTGACAAGCGCTACACCGCCACTGTCTTGCTGGGTCAGACCACCGCCACGGGCGATGCCGAAGGCGAGGTGCTGCGCACCCGCGAGGTCACGCCAGAGATGACGGCGCCCGAGCGCCTGCGCGCGGCCTGCGACGCCTTCACCGGCGAGATCGACCAGATCCCGCCCATGCATTCGGCGCTCAAGCACCAGGGACGTGCGCTGTACGAGTACGCCCGCGAAGGCATCGAGATCGAGCGTGCGCCACGCCGGGTCACGATTCACGGCATTGACATCCTGCGCGTGCAAGGTGATGTGCTGGAGATCGACGTGCGCTGCAGCAAAGGCACCTACATCCGCACCCTGGCGCAGGACATCGGCGAGCAGCTCGGCTGTGGCGCCCACCTCATCGGCCTGCGCCGCACCGGCAGTGGCGGCGTGAGCCTGCAGGGCGCCGTGACGCTGGAGGCGCTCCAGGCCATGACCGAAAGTGAGCGTGACGCCCACCTGTTGCCCGCCGACGTGCTGCTGTCCGACTGGCCAGAGGTGCAGCTGCCAGCAGAAGATGCCGCGCGTTTCCTGACCGGCCTGCGCCGCCGCGTGACCCTGGGCGATGCACCGCAAGTGCGCGTCTATGGCCCTGTACCTGCCTCTGCCTCTGCCGGCCGCCACGTGTTGCTGGGCAGTGCCCGCATCCAAGGCGGCGAACTCATCCCCACCCGCCTGCTCAGCCCCCTGGAAGTGCAGGGCATGCTGGATCAGGCCACCCCGCCTGACCACCCGATTTGATTTCTGACGAGTGAGATTCCCATGACCACCCCTATTCGCAACATCGCGATCATCGCCCACGTTGACCATGGCAAAACAACCATGGTGGACCAACTTCTGCGCCAATCCGGCACCTTCGCCGACCACGAAAAGGTCGTCGATACCGTGATGGACAACAACGCCATCGAACGTGAGCGCGGCATCACCATCCTGGCCAAGAACTGCGCCGTGAGCTGGGAAGGCACGCACATCAACATCGTTGACACCCCGGGCCACGCGGACTTCGGCGGTGAAGTCGAGCGCGCCCTGTCCATGGTGGACGGCGTGGTGCTGCTGATCGACGCGCAAGAAGGCCCGATGCCGCAAACGCGCTTCGTGACCAAGAAGGCGCTGGCCCTGGGCCTCAAGCCCATCGTCGTGGTCAACAAGGTGGACAAGCCCGGCGCCAAGCCGGACGCCGTCGTGAACGCTGCTTTCGACCTGTTCGACAAGCTGGGCGCCACCGACGAGCAGCTGGACTTCCCCGTGGTGTACGCATCCGGCATCAACGGCTGGACCTCGCTGGAAGAAGGCAAGCCGGGTGAGAAGTGGGGCAACGACATGTCGGCCCTGTTCAACACCGTGCTCAAGCACGTGCCTGCGCAGACGGGCGACCCCAAGGCGCCGTTGCAGCTGCAGATTTCCGCACTGGACTTCTCCACGTTCGTGGGCCGCATCGGCGTGGGCCGCATCAGCCAGGGCACGGCCAAGCCCGGCCAGGACGTGGTCGTGATGGAAGGCCCCGAGGGCAAGCCCATCAAGGGTCGCATCAACCAGGTGCTGACCTTCCAGGGCCTGGACCGCGTGCAGGTCACCGAAGCCGGCCCGGGCAACATCGTGCTGATCAACGGCATCGAGGACGTCAACATCGGCGTGACCGTGACCGACCCGACCAACCCGGCCCCGCTGCCGATGCTGAAGGTGGACGAGCCCACGCTGACCATGAACTTCTGCGTGAACAACTCGCCGCTGGCCGGTCGTGAAGGCAAGTTCGTGACCAGCCGCCAGATCTGGGACCGCCTGCAAAAGGAACTGCAGCACAACGTCGCCCTGCGCGTGAAGGAAACCGACGAAGACGGCATCTTCGAGGTCTGCGGTCGTGGCGAATTGCACCTGACCATCCTGCTGGAAAACATGCGCCGCGAAGGCTATGAGCTGGCCGTGTCCAAGCCCCGCGTGATGTTCAAGGACATCGACGGCGAGAAGTGCGAGCCGATGGAGCTGGTGACCGCCGACGTCGAAGAAGATCACCAGGGCGGCGTGATGCAGGCCCTGGGGCTGCGCAAGGGCGAAATGGTCAACATGGAGCCGGACGGCCATGGCCGTGTGCGCCTGGAATACCGCATCCCTGCGCGTGGCCTGATTGGCTTCAGCAACGAATTCATGAACCTGACCCGTGGTTCGGGCCTGATCGCTTCGATCTTCGACGGCTACGAGCCGCACAAGGGCGAGATCGGTGGCCGCAAGAACGGCGTGCTGATCTCCATGGACGACGGTGAAATCTTCACCTACGCCCTGGGCAAGCTGGACGACCGCGGCCGCATGTTCGTCAAGCCGAACGACCCGGTGTACGAAGGCATGATCGTCGGCATCCACAGCCGAGACAACGACCTGGTGGTGAACGCCACCCGCACCAAGCAGCTGACCAACTTCCGCGTCTCGGGCAAGGAAGACGCCGTCAAGATCACGCCGCCGATCGACCTGACGCTGGAATACGGCGTGGACTTCATCGACGACGACGAACTCGTCGAGATCACGCCCAAGAGCATCCGGGTGCGCAAGCGATTCCTGAAAGAGCACGACCGCAAGCGTGCGAACAAGGGGGGTTGATCCCCTCCATGAAAGGGCCGCACTGTCGGCCCTTTTTTTCGCCTGTCCCCACAAACCGAATGGCCCTCAAGGCCTGAAAACCAAGGTGCAGCATGTCCCCAGTTGGTGTTTCATCTCCCATCCTCACCGAGGTGGTCGGGGGGCTGGGTGTCATCACCCTCCACCGTCCGCAAGCGCTCAACGCCTTGTCGCTGGAGATGGTCCGTGAGCTCACGGTGGTGCTGCGCGGCTGGGCGCAGGACAGGGCTGTCCATGGCGTGCTGCTGCGTGGCTCTGCCCGTGAGCCCGGGGCTGGCAAGCACCCGGTGACGCATTTCTGCGCAGGGGGCGACATCCGTTTCATGCTGGAGGCGGCCCGGGCTGGCAACCCCGAAGTCGAGGATTTCTTCACGGAGGAATATGCGCTGGACCACCTCATCCACGCACACCCCAAACCCACCATTGCCTGGATGGAGGGCGTGACCATGGGGGGCGGCATGGGCCTGGCACAAGGATGCCGTCTGCGTGTGGCCACCGAGACACTGCGCATGGCCATGCCGGAGACCCGCATCGGCCTGTTCCCGGACGTGGGTGGCGGCTATTTCCTGTCGCGCTGTGCTGGCGCTCTGGGCGAATACCTGGGGGTGGTGGGGCCGCACCTGCATGTGACGGATGCACTGAGCGTTGGCCTGGCCGATGTTCATGCTCGGGCGGCGTCCTTGTCGGACTTGCTGCAGGGCTTGCGGGGCAACCCGGTGGCGTCGGGCGATGCCTTGATGGCGCGCGTGCAGGCGCATGTGGCTGCGCACGGACTGGACCAACTGCCTGCGGCGACCGTGACAGCGCGCCTGGAAGCCATCGATCGGCATTTCAGCTTGCACACCCTGGTTGACGTCCACGCATCTCTGCAGGCCGACAACAGCGATTGGGCGCGTGCCACCCTGAGCCACATGGCGGGCAATTCGCCGCTGATGATGGCGGTGACCTTGGCGCAGGTTCGTCGGGCTCGCAGCATGCCGCTGGCCGACGTCTTCCGCATGGAGCGCACGCTGGTGCGCAACGCCTTCAAGCCGCGCGACACAGGTGGGCAGGTCCGGTGTGCCGAGGTGCTGGAGGGCGTGCAGGCACTGGTCGTTGACAAGGGGCGTGCGGCACTGTGGCATCCCGCACGGATCGCGGATGTGGATGCTGCCGAGGTCGAGGGGTTCTTCCATCAGGTCTGGCCCCCCGCGGCGCATCCCTTGCGAGACCTCTGAGGTTTCGCCCTGACGACCTGTCAGGGCTGGACCCAGGCCAGGCACGCCGAGTGGGGTGTGGGCAGGGGCAGGAGCAGGTCACACCAGTCAACGGTGTGACCACCGTCCCGGCGCCAACGGCCCTGCCTGGGGGCGTCAGCCATGCCGACCCACACCTGTTCTGGCGCAAGGCGCAGGCCTGTGCCCAGGGCCTTGAGGCAGGCTTCTTTGCGCGTCCAGGCGACATGCAGGGCCCGGGCCCGAGTCGCCTTGGGCAGCTGTCGCCATGCCGATGCCTCGTCTGGGTGAAAGATGGCGAGAGCGAGGCCGTCCATGTCTTGCCAAGGTTGGTGTGTTTCCAGGTCCACCCCCAGGGCCAGGGTGGGGTGGGTGGCCACCAGGGCCCAGACATCGCTGTGGGAGAGGTTGAACTGCAGCGGGTGTTGCGACAAGTGTGGCTTGCCGTCGGCATCTGTCTGCCAAGCGAGTTCGTGCGGAGCGCAGCGAAGGGTCTCGGCCAGCAGCGTCCGCAGTGCCGCGTGGGCGGCGATGTAGCGTTGGGCGTGGCGCGGCTGCGTGAATCGGCGTGCGCGCTGGATCTCTTCCTGGCTCAGGCAAGCCTCGGTCTCGGCGCTGACGACCTGGTCGTCGTCAGGCAGCCGGACAAGCCAGACCTGCGCAAGAGGCATGGGCGTCAGACGTGGCCAGTGGACACGGGCGCGGTGGACGTCCCACATCAGTGCGTCGCACGGAAATACAAGCCGCTGTAAACATCGAACGCATCCTCGTCAAAGCCCAGCGACTGGAAGCTGCGCTCCGGAACGTCCCAGGTGTCCACGAGTTCGTAGCCGAGGGACTCAATGGCGCCGATGAAGTCCCGGCGGTTGAACACATGGTGAGGCACGTAGGAGCCGAAACCGATGTTCTGGCTGGAGACAAACGCGGGGGACTCGCTCAGCGGCAGCTTGTTGAGCAGGATGTGACGTGGCTTGCGTGCACAGCGTGCCAGCAACGATGGGAGATCCTGGGACTCCATGAACTCAAGCACGCCCGCGGCCAGCCAGACCTCGCTGTCCAGCCATTCGGCAGGCCATGCATCCGAGAAGGACAGTGCCGCGGCACCCCGCTGTTGGGCCAGTTCGCGACCTTGTCCGATGAAGGCGCTGAGTTCCTGGACGCGCCACTGCAGCGCCTCTGGGTAACGCAGGTAGCGCTGGTATGCGTAGTACTGGTTGCCGATGGAGCCCCCGATGTCGAGTACCGTGCTGCTGCCACCTGCAAATGCCTCGCGCAGCCAGAAAAGCACCGGGTAGTCGAAGGCCCAGATGCGCCGGGAGCGTTCATGGACGTATTCGTCGGTGAACTTGTCGTGGCTGAATTCGGGTGACGGGGGCAGCCAGGCGCGCGCTTGAGCGAACGAACTGAAATGACCGCTGTGGCAGCCGCTGCCGCGAGGTGAGAAGTACTTGCGGATGGCACGGCGGTGCAACCAGCTTCTGATCAGCGGCAGTCGTTTGATGAGGGCCAGTGGCATGGTCGATCAGGGGGCTCGCGGAGGTGCTTGGGCGGGAGATAAGATACACCCGAAACGCGCGCTGCGCACCCTGAGGGCGGGGGCGCAACGGCACAGATATGGGGCCAGGACGTCGTGAAAAAGGTCTTCTTGCTGACGCTGGGGGTGCTCCTGCTCTCGGTTTTGTTCATCCTCTTGCGCCTGGACGAGCGCTTGCGGCTGGCGATGCTGCCGCCTGCCAAAAGCCAGGCTGTTCGCTTTGCCGTGCTGGGCGATTCCGACAGCCACGCCTACCACGATGACCTGAGCTTCGGCCGTCGGCCCGAAGCCCGCGGCGGTGCATTGCGCCATCGGAGCTGGCAATGGACCGAGGTGCTGGCCCACTTGCGGGCCGAGCAGTTGGACCCCGGTCCGTGGGGCGAGTGGGGCACGCGCTATCGCCGCCTGTCGTCCTTGCGGGATGCCCTGGGCCTGGACGGCCGCTTCCCGGCCAAGCAGGACCACCGCTTCAACCTGGCGTACTCCGGGTCGGTTTGCGCCACCCTCACCGAAACCCCTCAGAACCAGACGGCTCGCCTGCTGACCTTGATGCAGGAAGCGCCTGAGCGCTGGCAGCATGGCGTGGTGCTGATCCGCATCGGCACCAACGATTTCGGAAATCTGGAGAGCCTGGACGCTTTGTCGCGTGACCCTGGAGATGCCCCGACCGTGGCGCGCATCGACGCTTGCGTGCAGCACATCGGACGCTCCGTGCAGAGTTTGCGGGCAGCCTGGCCGGATCTGCGCATCGTGCTGGTTGGCATCTTCAACAACGCGGAGTGGGAGAAATTCCACGCGCGATGGCAATCCGCACAAGCCCAGGCCAACATCCACCAGGGCATGGCGCGCTTCGATGCTGGCCTCAAGGCGATCGTGCAGGGGGATGCGAACATGGCCTTTTTCGACGATCAGGCCTGGTTTGCCGAGCGCTGGGGGTCTCGCCGCGTCTCGGGGGTGCCCGATTACCGCAAGGTGCGCTTTGGCCGTCATTTCGAGGTCAGCAACACCGGTGGCGACGAGCCTCAGCATGCCACCTTGAGCGATGGCCACGCCGGCAGCGCATGGAACGCCTTGTGGGCGCAGGCGCTGGTGAATTTGCTCAACCAGCGCTGGGGCTTGGGCATCCCACCGCTGGAGACCGATGAGCTGGTTCGCTTCGTGGACCCGGACGGTCGCTTCGACATGCAGTGAGCCCAGGGCTCAGTCTTCGAAGCCGCGTGCCTTCAAATAGCCGTGCCACATGCGCGATTTGAGGGCGTCCTGCCAGGCCGACTGGCCCACTTTGCCGGGCCCCATGCGCACGCGTTGCAGCTGCTTGCGCATCACGTGGTTGAAGGACAGGGCATCGCGCCAGCGGATGCTCTCGCGGGTGTTGAAGATGATGGACATGGAAATCGACACGTCTTCGGGGCCGTTGCGCACATGGTGGCCGGCCACGAAGGGGATGTGAAGCGCCTCACCGGGGCTGAATTCGAAGGCGGTGGAGATCTGGTCGGTTTGTGGTGACCACGGCAGCTTGGTGTTCTGGCGCACGACGTAGGCCTCGCGGTCTGGCTGCGAGACCACGCGGTCATCCCAGGGCTGGGCGACGGTCACCGTCTTGCTGCCGCGGAACTGCATCAGGAAGGTCGAGTAACGGTCGATGTGGAAGGGCGTCACGCTGTTCGGCGAGGCGATGAACAGGTAGAGCTGCGCGCCCACGGGCATGTCACCGACCCCGCGCGATTTCATCAGGGATGACACCTCGGAGCACAGCGACTGGTACAGGTCAAGGAAGGATGGGTCGGTCTCGGGGGAGCGCACCATGATGTAGGAGTCACGGGTCCGGATGGACTCGATGGTTTCTTCCAGCGAGCGGTCTTGGGGCTTTTTGCGGAAGGTGGATTCGAAGTCCGCTTCCACATCGAGCAGGCCTTTCGAGTACATCACTTGCTGCGGCGGCAGCTTGGGCAGCACGCGCGAGAGGTTGTCCAGCGCCAAGGCAGGGTGACCCAGCAGCTTGTGGTGGAACTTGAACGGCTGCCGGTCCAGCAGCGCGCTTTGGAGGTCGTCGGCGAAGCAGGGTGTCATGGTGGCTGAGCGTCAGGCGAGGAGGGCGGCAAACCGGGTCACCGACCCGATCAATCGGCGTTGTGCATGCAGGGTCGTGGCTGTGTGGTCCATGTCGGGCAAGAGGTCGCAGGGCACCGTGGCGACGGCGCCGTGGCCGCGGAACGCATCCCGCCACTGGCTGTCGTGGTTGTAGCGCCAGAACATGTCGCCGGAGTACACCAGTTGCAGGCGAACCTGCCGGTCGATCAGCGCCTGGATGCGCTGTGCGAACTCGGCTTTGGGTGGCGTGGGGTAGGCATTGTCGTTGAGCAAAGCCTGCTCACGCTGTGCCGTGGGGGCAGGGCGCAGGCGCGAGGTGAGCAACTGCGCAGCCTTCTTTGTCCAGCGTGCCAGGGTGCCGGTGAAATCCAGCTGCAACTGGCGGCGCGCGCGCACCCACAGTGTTTTGCGCGTCGGGTAGGCATGGGTGTCCATGAGCCACAGGGCCTTGAGGCGCTCGTCGGCAATGGCCGCGGCAATGCCGTGGTGGGCTCCAGAGCAAATGCCGGCCAGCGCAAATTGCTGGACGGATGTGAGGCGCTGCAAGTGGTCCATGGCGGCCTTCAGGTCGGACACGGCCTGTTGCTCGAAGGTGAGCGCCGCATCGCTGGGCAGGCTGTCACCCAGCCCTGACAGGTCCATGCGCAGCACGGTGAAGCCCTGCGATGCCAGTTCGCGTGCCAGTTTGACGTTGATGCGGTGTGGTCCCATGCGCGGGATCACGCCCGCATTGAGCAGCAGGATGGCTGTGGCGCGGGGCTCTCCGGTCGGTTGGATGAGCGTGCCCACCAGGCGGTTGGCGGGGCCGAAGCTCAGGATGTGTTCGGTCATGCCGCAGCTCCCGTGGCAGCAAATGCGAGCAGGCGCAGCAGTTCAGGTGGTGCGACAGTGCTTCCCCTGGCTTCCTCCTGGAACCAGTCGATGCGGGTCGGCGTGTTCAGGTGCTGCCACGCCACGCCTCGGGCTTGCAAGCGCTTGGCCAGGCCCAGGGTGACTGCACCCTCCTGTGAGGCAATGTGCACGCAGACCTCGGCGCAGGTCGGGTTCAGCTGCGCCGCTCCCACGGCTTGCAGTTGCCGGATCCATGTTTCGCTGACCGCGAAGCCCAGGACTTCGTCTTTCACCTGCTCGGCAGGACGTTGGGCATGGATGAACGGTGAAAAGCTGTGTTGAGCGTGGGCCTTGCCCAATTCATGGAGGTAGCGTGGGCCGTCCAGGATGGGCTCCCACAGCACGATGCGCTCTGGTGTGCCCTTGCCCATGCTGGATGCCATCATGGCCAGGGTGCCCCCGAGGCGGCTGCCCAGCCAGGTGGTGCTGTGCGCACGGGTGCGCCGGCTCAGTTCGTCGTGGGCCGTGAGGATGTCATCGCACCACTCGGTCAGGGTGGCATCGGCGTCGGCACCCGCTGACTCTCCCGTGCCGTGGTAGTCAAAGCGCATCACGTGGATGCCTTGGCGTGCGAGTTGATCCGCCAGCAAACGGTGCAGCAGCTGGACCCGGACGGCCTCTTGGCCGAAGGGCGGGCACAGGAGCACTTGCTGTGCTGTGCGTTGGGCGGGGGCGGGCGGGTGGTACACACCATAGAGCCGACGCTCCGTGGGGCCGAAAAAAAAGGGTGTCATGTCAAACGCGCTCATCGGCCCAGCCATCGGCTGAGCCAGCCTTCTCGGGCGGTGCTGCGGGCTGGGCTGCTCGGCGCTTCGGGCTGGCGCGCAGCTGGCGCATCAGCCAGGGTGGCGGGGGCATCGGTGGCGGCCAGTTGTCCAAGGGTTTCGAAGATCAAGCGCCGCACGTTGATCGTCACGCCGGTGCGGTGCTTGATCTCGGTCACGGCCCGCATGGCCAGCAAGGAATGGCCGCCCAGGTTGAAGAAGTTGTCGTCCAGGCCGACGTCTTCGGTGTCGAGCAATTCCCGCCAGATGCTGGCCATGGCCTGGGCCAGCGGGGTGGTTGGATGGCGTTTGGACTCGGCGGTCGCCGGGTGGTTGGCGGGGGCTGCCGCTGGGCGCGGCAACGCTGCGCGGTCCACCTTGCCGTTGGGCAGCAGGGGCAGCGCGTCCAGCAGCACGATGTGCTGGGGCAGCATGTGGTCCGGCAGGGTCAGGGCGAGCTGCGCCTTCAGGGTCTGCGTGTCTGCAGGGGGTGCCTGCCGGTCGGTGGGCACGGCGTAAGCCACCAGGCGGACATCGCCCGGATGGTCCTCGCGTGTCACTGCCACGGCTTGCGACAGGGCGGGGATGGCAAGCAGCGCCGCTTCGATTTCCCCGAGTTCGATGCGGTGGCCGCGGACCTTGACCTGGTGGTCCAGGCGCCCCAGGTGCTCGAGTTCGCCGTCGGCACACCAGCGGGCCAGATCGCCCGTGCGGTAGAGGCGGGCGCCTGGCTTCGACTGGAACGGGTCTTGCACAAAGCGTTCGGCGGTGAGTTCTGGGCGGTAGAGGTAGCCCAAGGTCACGCCATCGCCGCCGATGCAGAGCTCGCCCGGGCAGCCGATGGGGCAAGGCTGGCCCATCGCGTCGAGGATGTGGACTTGCGTGTTGGCAATGGGCTGGCCAATCCGCACGCCTTGCTCGGGGCTTTTGACCTGCCAGCAGGTGGACCACACCGTGGTTTCCGTGGGGCCGTACATGTTCCAGACGGCTTGGCTGCGGGTCAGCAGGTCCGATGCCAGCCGAGCCGACAGTGCTTCCCCACCGACCAGGGCCGTGAAGCCGGCGTGGCCACGCCAGCCCGCATCGATCAAGGCATGCCAGGTGCTGGGGGTGGCCTGCATGACGTCGATGTTGTCTTCGAGCAGGGCCTTGAGCAGGAAGGGGGCCCGGGTGTCCTCGGTACGGCACAGCACCACTTCGGCGCCCACCATCAAGGGCAGAAGCAGTTCCAGGACCGAGATGTCGAAGCTCAGTGTGGTGATGGCCAACAGGCGCTGGCGGGCTTGCAGCCCGGGTTCGCGCGCCATGCTGCGCAGGAAGTTCACCACGGCGCCATGCGGCACCACCACGCCCTTGGGCTTGCCGGTGGAGCCGGAGGTGTAGATCACGTAGGCGGGATCGACCAGGGTGGCATCGCGCTGAGCATCGGGTGCGCCAGCGGTGGTGGGTTGCTGCTGGATGCGCAGGTCGTCGAGGTCGGTCAGCAGGGTCTTGTCGCGGGGCCATGTCAGGGCGTGCACGGCGTCTGAGCGGCTGATGACCCAGGCCAGACGGGCATCTTCGGCCATGTGGGCCAGGCGCTCTGCCGGGTAGTGGGGGTCCAGCGGCACGTAGGCGGCTCCGGCCAGCAGCACACCCAGCAAGCTGGTCAGCAAGTCGGGGCACCGGGGCATGCAGACGCCAACCAGGTCGCCGCGGCCCAGGCCTTGCGCGCGCAGGTGGTGGGCGATCTGCTGGGCGCGGGCCCAGAGCTCCGCGTGGGAGAGTGGGCGTTCGCCGGCTTGGCTCAGGGCGATGTCGTTGCTGTGGGCGTGCTGTTGCTGCATCAGCAGGTCCACCAGGTTGGTGGCTTCGGGCCACACGGTGGCGGTGTCGTTCCACTGCCGCAGGGCTTGAAGCTCGCGCTGGGACGACAAGGACACGTGCAGCACGCGGGTGTCGGTCAGGCTGCCCAGGCGGTGCAGCAGGTCTGACAGGCGCTCGGCAAAGAGCTGGATGCTGGCTTCGCTGAACAGGCCGGTGTCGTAGCTGAGCGTGAACTCGATGTCGTCTGGCGTTTCAACGCACCACAGGCCCAGATCCTGGGCGGCACCGACCATGGGGGTGTCGTGGCGCTGGTGGGTCAAGTTGCCCCACGCGGCGCTGCGCTCGCGGGCGTCCTGGTACGAAAACAGGGCCTGGTACAGCGGCGAACGGCTGGTGTCGCGGGGGGGGCGCAGTGTGCGGACCAGGTGGTCCATGGGGACGTCCGGGTGCGACAGGGCGTCGATCACATGGCGCTGCACCTGCGCAAGCCATTCGCCGACCGTCGCGTCGGCGCGAGGGCGCAGCCTCACGGGCAGCGTGTTGACGAAGAAGCCGATCAGCGACTCCAGTTCGGGGTGGTCACGACCGCGGACCGGGGTGCCAATCACCAGGTCGTCCTGCCCCGTGAGTTTGTGCAGCAACAGGCCGAAGGCGCCCAGCAGGGTGCTGAAGAGGGTGCGCCCTGTGCCTTGCGCTGCAGCCCTGAGCGTCTGGGTGGTCTGAGGGTCCAGGCGGAACACGAGCGAAGCACCTTGACCCAACATCACCGCGGGGCGGACATGGTCGGTGGGCAGGGCCAGCGGCGCGGGCAGCGGGGTCAACTGCTCCCGCCAGAAAGCGGTCTGGCGTTGCAGTTCTTCCCCGCTCATCCATTGCTGGTGCCACGCAGCGAAGTCACCGTGGCTGACCGGCAAGGCGGGCAGTTCGGCTGGGCGGCCCGCCAGCGCGGCGGCGTAGAGCTCGGAGAGCTCGTCGTTGAAGACCTGGAAGGACCAGCCGTCCCAGATCAGGTGGTGGACGAGCAGGAAGAGCACGTGGTCTTGCGTGCCCAGCTTGAAGAGGCGCAGGGCGACCAGGGGGCCTTTTTCGAGGTCGAAGGGCTCGCGCGAAAGCGCCGCGATCCGAGCGTTCAGGGCGGCCTCACGTTCATGCTGGCTCAGTGCGCTCAAGTCTTCCAGCGCGATGGCGGATGCGCCCTGTGCGGGCAGGATGCGTTGGCGGTCGCCGGTGGGTGTGCGCTCGATCACCGTGCGCAAGGCGGCCTGCCGCGTCACCAGCTGTTGCCAGGCCTGATTCAGCGCGTCGGTGTCCAGGGGGCCGATCAGCCGGTGGGCGGACGGGATGTTGTGGGCTACGCCGTGGGGGTTCAGGTTCTCCAGGTACCAGACGCGCTGCTGCATCTGCGACAGCGGGGCCGTGTCCTGCTCTGGCCGGTGCGGAATCACCGGGCCTGGGTCCGACGGCGGGGTCGGCAAAACGCCGGCGTGCCCGCCCAGGGCTTGTGCCAGCTTTCGGGGCGTGGGGTTGTCGAAGATGGTGTGGACCGTCACCGACTGGCCGGTGCGGGCGCGGATCTGGGTCACCGCCCGCATCACGAGCAGGGAGTGGCCACCGCGGTCGAAGAAGTCGTCGTCCAGCAGGAACTGTGGCAAGCCCAGCAGGCCACGCCAGACCTCGGCGATCGTCTCCTCCAGGCTGCTGCCCTTGGCTGCGGGCGATGCGGCCGCTGCAGGTGCGGTCGGGGGGGCGTTCAGCGCTGGCGTGGCATCGGTCTGCACCGAGCCGGGTGAAAAATCGTAGCCCGACAGCGGGCGGTCGGGGTCGGTCACGACATCGCGCAGGAGCTGCTCCAGGCTCTTGGCGAAGTGACCCACCGAAGCGGTCTCCAGCACATCGGCGTTGAAGGTGAAGACGAACTCGACGTGGTTGCGCGTTTCAACGCACCACAGCGCCAGGTCCTGGGCTGCGCCCAGCATCGGGGTGGGCATGCGCTGGTGATCGACGTTGCCCCAGCGGGTGGTGCGTTCGCGCACGTCCTGGTAGGAGAAGCTGACCTGGTGGATGGGCGGGCGGCTGCGGTCGCGCGGCACCTGCATCACATGCACGAGGTGGTCGAAAGGCACGTCGGGGTAGGAGAACGCATCGACCACCTGGCGGTGCACGGCAGCGAGCCAGTCGGCCAGCGTCATGTCGGCACGCGGCTGCATGCGCAAGGGCAGCATGTTGACGAAGAAGCCCATCAGGTGTTCCAGGGCGGGCTGTTCACGGCCGCGCACGGGGGTGCCGATGACGAAGTCGTCCTGCTTGCTCACGCGGTGCAGGGCCAGGGCGTAGGCGGCCAGCAAGGTGATGTAGAGCGTGCGTCCGTTCTGCTGGGCTTGGGCGCGCAGTGCGTCGGTGATGTCCTTGGCCAGGTTGAACTGGAAGGATCCGCCACGGCCCGACATCACGGGCGGCCGCGGGTGGTCGATCGGGAATGCCAGTGGTGGCGGCAGGGGTGTGAGCTGCTCGCGCCAGTAGCCCAGCTGGCGCTGCAGTTCGGGGCCGGCCATCCAGGCGTTGTGCCAGGCGGCGAAGTCCCCGTAACTCACGGTCAAGGGCGGCAGGTGTGGCTCGCGGCCTTCCAGGCAGGCGCTGTAGAGCTCGGGCAGGTCCACGTACAAGAGGTCGAAGGACCACGCGTCCCAGACCAGGTGGTGCGCCTGGAACAGCAGGCCGTGCTCATCCGGGGAGAGGCGGAACAGCCTGGCGGTGAAGAGGGGCCCCTTCTCCAGGTCATAGGGCGTCTCGACCAGCTGGGCGATGACCTTGTTCATCGCGGGCTTGCGCTCGTCGGGCGGCAGCTGGCTGAAGTCGTCGAAGGGGATGAGGCTGAAGGGCAGCTCGGGCAGGATGCGCTGCACATCGCCCTCAGGCCCCCGTTCGACCACGGTGCGCAACACACTCTGGCGTTGCACCAGCAGCTGCCAGGCCCGGTTGAAGGCTTCCACATTCAGAGGTCCCAGGAGGCGGTGTCCGGTGGGGATGCTGTGAACGACGGTGCCCGGCGTGAGGTTCTCGAGGAACCAGACGCGCTCTTGCATCTGCGACAGCGGCGCGGTGGACTGGTCTGCCCGGATGGGGATGGTGTCGGCGGTGTCCGGGCCGGTCGATGTGACCGCAGGCTGGAACGCTGTCATCTGCCACAGGGCCTGGCCCAGCTGGCGCGGGGTGGGGTTGTCGAAGATCAGGCGCAGGCCGGGGCGCTGTCCCAGGGCCTTGGCCAGCGAAGCCGACAGCTTGGCGGCCATCAGCGAGTGCCCGCCTTGCTCGAAGAAGTGGTCCGTGTCGGCCAGGCGCTCACGACCGAGCAGTTGCCCCATCTCACGGGCGACCGTGTCGATGGCTTGCGCAGCCGGGCCCGGTGTCGAGGTCGAGGCCGAGGCCGGTGTGCTTGCGGTGGCCGCCGGTGTGGGTTCAGCGGCCGCCGTGACCGCAATCGCCGCAGCGGGCACGGGCAGTGCTTTGCGGTCGATCTTGTTGTTGGGCAACAAGGGCAATGTCGGCAGGGCCAGCACGGTGCGCGGCACCATGTAGTCGGGCAGCGTCTGGCGCAAGGCCGAGCGCAGCGCGGCGGTGTCCAGTGCCGCGCCAGCCTGAGGCACGACATAGCCGACCAGGGCCATGTCGCCGGGTGTGATTTCAAGGGCCACCACCACGGCGCGCGAGACGCCGGCGAGCTGCTCCAGCTGAGCCTCGATTTCGCCCAGCTCGATGCGGTAGCCGCGGATCTTGACCTGGAAGTCCATGCGGCCCAGGTGCTCGAGTTGACCGTCCTCGCGCCAGCGGCCGAGGTCGCCGGTGCGGTAAACCGGGCGGCTCGCACCGGGGGCCCAGGGCAGCGTCACGAAGCGTTCGGCGGTGAGGTCCGGGCGCCCGTCGTAGCCCAGTGCGACGCCCTCGCCGCCAATGCAGAGCTCGCCCTCGGCGCCGATCGGCAGTGGCCGCAGCGCCTCGTCAAGGACCCAGACCTGGGTGTTGTCGATCGGGCGTCCGATGCAGATCTTGGCCGCCGGGTCGGTCACGTGCGAGAGCGTGGACCACACGGTGGTTTCCGTCGGGCCGTACATGTTCCAGACGTCGCAGCCCTTGGCCAGCAAGGCCGCAGCCAGTGCAGCGGGCAAGGGTTCGCCGCCCACCAGGGCTCGGAAGCCACGGGGTGGCTGCCAGCCTGCGTCCAGCAGGAGGTGCCAGGTGGTGGGTGTGGCCTGCATGACGGTGACGCCTTGCTGCGCAGCCAGGGCCATCAAGGCTTCGCCATCCATGGCCTGGTCACGTGTGGCCAGCACCACGGTGCCACCGACATGCAGCGGCAGCAACAGCTCCAGCACAGCGATGTCGAAGCTCAAGGTGGTGACAGCGAGCAGGCGGTCGGACGCTTGCAGGCCCGGCTCACGCGCCATCGACGCCAGGAAATTGCACACCGCGCGGTGAGGCACGGCCACGCCCTTGGGGCGCCCGGTCGAGCCAGAGGTGTAGATCACGTAGGCGGGGGCCTCCGCGTCGGTCTGTGGGGGCAGCGGGGCGTCGCTGAGGGCGTCCAGCAGCGCAGCGTCGCGGTCGAGCTGCAATTGCATGGCGTCGGGCAAGCCACTGGCGTGGGCGCAGGACGAGTGGGTGATGACCCGGCTCAGCGCGGCGTCTTGCGCCATCATCTGCAGGCGTTCGGCCGGAAAGCCCGGGTCCATCGGGACGTAGGCCGCGCCGGACTTGAGCACGCCGAGCAGCGCGGGCAGCAGGTGGCGACCGCGTGGCAGGCTGATGCCCACACGGTGGCCAGGCCCCACACCGAGGCTCTGCAGCATGCGCCCGATGCGGTTGGACTGTGACGCCAGCGCCTGGTGGCTGAGGCTGCCTTCGTGGGTCACGATGGCGGTGGACGATGGCGAGCGCTGCGCCTGGTGCGACAACCAGGCCTCCACACGGGCGGGGCTCGCCAGCGCGCGGTCGGTCTGGTTCCATGCGCGCAAGCGTGCATCCAGCGCCATCTGAGGGCTGGCGTTTGCCGGTGCCAGCAGGTCCATCAGCCGGTCCACCAGTGCCTGTGCGCGGGCCGGGCTCAGGTACTCGGTGCTGTGGTGCAGGTCGAGTGTCAGCGCATCGGGCTGCTCATAGAAATTGAAGAAAACCTCGCTCAGCAGGCCGCGTTTGCGGCCTTCGTGCATGGTCGCTTCCAGGGGCGCCCAGGCCGACAGATCGACCTTGGGGTTGAGATTGAAGTAGATCGACGTGAGGGCCGGGCGGCTGCCCTCGGCTTGCAGACCGAGCGCACGGGCGGCTGTGCCTTGCGTCATCAGCGGGTGGTCCATGGCGTCCATCAGCGCGCCTTTGGTGCGGCGCACGCGCTCGCTGACGGATTCGCCCTCACGCGTCTGCAGGCGCAATGGCAGGTCCAGCACCCCATCGGCCAGCAGCGGGGCATGGCGCGCCAGGCTTTGGGCGGCATATGGGATGCTGACCACGATGTCCCTTTGGCCGCTTTCCTGGGCGATGAAGTCCGCCACGGATTGCAGCAGCCACTGGAACAAAGTGGCGTCGTGGGCCTTGGCCTGTGCCTTGAGTTGCAGCAGCGCAGTCCCGTCAATGCGGGCGCGAACGGTGTCGGCTGCGAAGGTGCGCGGCCCGGTCGGAGCCCGGTCGCCCAGCGCCACGGCGGGTGGCAAGTCCTGGAGCACCTGTTTCCAGTGGCTCACACTGGCTTGGCCATCGGCACCAGCAAAGCGGGCATGCTCGGCGTCGGCGAACTGCAGAGGCGATGCGGCGGGTGACCATTGTGGCGCTTGGCCTTGGCTGCGGGCGCGGTAGGCCTGGGCCAATTCGGCATTGAACACGCTGGAGGCCCAGCCATCGAAGACCAGGTGGCTGGCCACGACGTGCACCACCACGCGACCATCGGCCAGGCTCAGGATGCTGGCGCGCGCCAGCGGCGCCTGGTCGAGGGGGAAGTCGGTGGCGCTGGCCTGCCAGGCGTGCTGGTCAAGGGCCTGATCGCCGTCGGGCCAGGCCCGCAGATCGATTTCGGCAATGGGCACCTGGGTGTCTGCATGGCGCGTCTGGCGGGGCTGGTCCAGGTCGAAACTCAGCTTGAAGGCATCGTGGCGTTGCAGCACGTCCTGCAGTGCTTGCTTGAGCGCCGCGGCATTCACCTGGCCTTTCAAGGTCACGCAGAAAGATTCATTGAGGGCCAGGCGTGCCGCCGGGTCGTACATGGCGGCCAGCCAGCGCTCGGTCTGCCCTGGCGCCAGGGCCGAGGATGTGGCCGAGGCCGAGGTCGAGATCGAAGTCGAAGTCGAAGTGTGCGCCAGCGGGACGCCACCCTCGCGGGCTGCGATCAAGCCCTGCGCCATCAACTCGTCGAGCACGCGGATGAAGGTGTCGGCGATGAGGTCGGTGTCGGCGTCGCTCATCGCCTCGGTCACGAAGTGGCCGAATTGCTCGTACAGGTGCAGGCCGTGGAACCGCGCCAGGTAATAGAACAGGCTGATGTGGCGGGTGTTGTCGTCCCAGGACAGCCGCCACAGCGTGGCACAGTGCACGGCCTTGACCGGCGCGTTGCGTGCAGCGAACGCGGCATTCAGCTTGTCGGCCATGCGCTGTGTGCGTGCGTTGAGCGTCTGGTACAGCGCATGCCCGCCGCGTTTCAGGTGCTGCAGCGTGGCGCGTGCCGCGGCCAGGGCCAGCGGGTGGCGCACGAAGGTGCCGGCGAAGTAGGTCACGCCCGCTTCGGGGTAGGAGTCGTCGCCGTACTGCCAGTGGCCGCCGTCCAGCGCGTCCATCCACAGGCTGCCACCGGCGATTGCGGCGAAGGGCAGGCCACCACCGATGATCTTGCCGTAGGTGGCGATGTCGGCGCGCACGCCGTAGAACTCCTGGGCGCCGCCCGGGGCCACGCGGAAGCCCGTCACCACCTCGTCGAAGATCAGCGCCGCGCCGCCTTGCGTGGCGATTTCGCGCAGTTGCTTGACGAACGCGGTGGGCTGCAGCGTCGGGTATTTGTTCTGGATCGGCTCGATCATGATGGCCGCCAGCTCGTGTGCACATTGGCGCAGCACCTCCAGCGATTCGGTGCTGTCGTAGTCCAGCACCAGGATGTTTTCCACCGCGTTGGCCAGGATGCCGGGTGCGGCCGACAGCGAGCGCAGCTGCTTGGTGCCGCGCACGATGACCTCGTCAAAGATGCCGTGGTAGCTGTTGTTGAAAATGGCGATCTTCTTGCGACCCGTGACCGTGCGGGCCATGCGCATGGCGCCCATCACGGCTTCGGAGCCGGTGTTGCAGAAGGCCACGCGCTCCATGCCGGTCAGGTCGGAGATGAGCTGGGCCACCTCGGCGGCCATGGGGTGCTGCGGGCCCACTTCGATGCCGCGCTGTAGCTGCTCGATCATGGCCTGCGTGACCTCGGCGGGCTTGTAGCCCAGCAGGTTCGCGCCGAAGCAGGACAGCAGGTCGATGTACGCGTTGCCATCGATGTCCCAGATGCGGGCGCCCTCGGAGCGGTCGGCCACGATGGGATAGACCAGGTCCTTCCACAGCGGGTTGAAGCCGGTCACCACGCGCGGGTCGGACATCACCTTGCGGTGCGCCTGGCTGAAGGCCTTGGAGCGGCCGGTGCGCGCGTTGTAGCGCTGGATGAAGTCATCGATCCATTGCTGCTGTGCGGGCGTGACATCGTTCTGCGCGCTCAGCACGATGCGTGCAGATGCGCCGAAGGGCTTCTCCAGCAGGGCGTTCTTGCCGGGTTGCTCAGCGTGGGCTGGCGCGACAAGCGCCGGGGGGGCGGCCTGGGCCAAGGTGGCAGGCACTGGGGCAGGTACTGCGGTATGAGGCTGCACGGCAGCTTGCCCAGACATCAAGGCCAGCTGCTGCGACATGAGCTGCATTTGCTGCTGAATCAGCTGCTGCAAAGCGTTGTCGCCGGCCGCAGGCATGGCCGCAGCGACAGGCACAGGTGCCAAAGGTGCCGCGGGTGCTGTGAAGGCCACCGCAGCTGGCGGCGCGAACCGGTCCGCAGGCAACTGGCCATCGAAGAAAGTGGCCAGCTTGGCCAGGGTGTCCAGGTCTTCCAGCAGGCGGCGGAAGCGCAGCTTGATGCCGAAGGTCTTTTCGAACTCCAGGGTTGCCTGGGTCAGTGACAGCGAATCCAGCCCCAGGTCCACGAAGGTGGCGTCGCGCTGGGCGGACTCCGGCGGCAGGCCGGCCACCTCACTGAGGATGCGGGCGATTTCTTGCTCGATGCGGGGCAGTCTGTTCATGGCAAGCGGCAGAGAGGGGCTGGAGGATGGGGAGATGTGTGCTGTGGCGGCGGCACTGCGGGTGAACCAGTGCACGTCGCGTCGGAAGGGGTAGCTTGGCAAAGCCAGGCGGGGGCTTTGCGCTGGCACAGGCCAGGCGATGTCGGCGCCGATGGCCCACAACTGGCCCAGCGCCTGCATGGCATGGCGAGCCGGCTCGTGGGTGCTTCGGACGGTGCCCTGGGTGGTGCTCTGGACCGCCGCTTGGGCCGAGCTCAGCAGCGGCACGGTGGGCGAGGGGGGGGCGCTGCCATCGCGGTGTTGCCGCAGCAGGGCCGTGAGGGCCTGGCCGGGGCCGACCTCGACGAACACCGTCTGGCCCTGAGCCTGCTCGGCCAGCACGGCGCGGCTGAAGGCCACGGGGGCGCGCACCTGGCGGGCCCAGTAGCCAGGATCGATGGCTTCGTCCGCACGCAAAGGCGCGCCGCTGATGCACGAATACACCGTGACCTGGGGCGGCTGCAAGCGTGCCTGGGCCAGTGCGGCGTGCACGCGCGGCAGTGCGCCGTCCATGGACGCGCTGTGGAAGGCATGGGAGACCTTCAGGCGCGTCACGCCGATGTCGCGCGCTTCCAGCGTGGTGGCCACTGCCGCGATGTCGGCATGCGGCCCAGCGATCACCGTGAGCTGCGGCGCGTTCAGCGCGGCGATGTCCACCGTGGCGGGCAGCAAGGCTGTCAGGGTGTTGGCGTCCGTGCGAACGGCCAGCATCGCGCCGCCCGGTTGCGCGAACATGGCTTCACCGCGGGCGATGACGGCCCGCATGGCATCGCCCACATCCATCACGCCGGCATGGCAAGCCGCGGCATATTCACCGATGCTGTGGCCGATCATGGCCTGTGGCTTCAAGCCCAGGCTGTCCAGCCAGGCGCCCAGCGCGTAGGACACGGCGAACAAGGCCGGCTGCGCATGGCGGGTTTCGGCCAGCGCCTCCGCTGCCTGGGCATCGTCCGGGCTGGCCTGCGTGAGCAAGTGGCGCAGCGTTTGTGCCAAAGCCTCGGGCGCTGCGGCCAGGCATTGCTCAAAGGCTTCCTGGAAGGCCGGCAAGGCTTCGCACAGGCCGCGGGCCATGCCGGGGTGCTGCGAGCCCTGGCCCGGGAACAGGAAGACCAGCCGCGGCGTGCGCAGGCTGGTGCTGTGCCCTTGCACCTTCTGCAGCGCTTCAATGGCCTCGGCCACGGTGGACGCCACCACGGATGTCCGCAGCGGCATGGCCTGGCGACCGCGCATCAGGGTGGCCGCCACCGCGCTCAACGTCAGCGCTGGCTGGCGGTGTTGCACCTCTTGCAGGTGGCGAGCGAGGTCCGCGGCACGCTGGCGCAAGGCGTCCGGGTGCTTGGCCGACAGCGGCAGCAGCTGCAGCGATGCGGGTTGATCGGGCTGATCGGTTTCAGCTGGCGCCTGCACATTGCGCAAGGCGGCCGCAGGCGCTTCCTGCACGATCACATGGGCGTTGGTGCCGCCCACCCCGAAGGAGCTCACGGCGGCCCGGCGCGGCGTCGCGCCAGACGCATCGCCTGCGTCTGCCCGTGGCCAGGCCTGCGCCTGTGCGCTGACGTGGAACGGCGTGCTGGCGAAATCGATCTGCGGGTTGGGCTGCTCGAAGTGCAGGGTGCCCGGCACGCACTCGCGGTGCAGCGCCATCGTGGCCTTGATCAGGCCCAGCACGCCTGCGGCGGCCACCAGGTGACCGACATGGCCCTTGACCGAGCCCAGCAGGCAAAAGCCGGTGTCGGCCGTGTCCTCGGACCAGGCCCGCGTGAGCGCCGCCACCTCGATGGGGTCGCCCAGGGCCGTGCCCGTGCCATGCGCTTCGACGTAGCCGATGCTGCGCGCATCGACCTCGGCGTGTGCCAGTGCCATGCGGATGGCCTGGGCCTGACCGCTCACGCTGGGGGCCGTGAAGCTGGCCTTGTCGCCGCCATCGTTGTTGAGGCCCACGCCCTGGATGACGCCATACACCGTGTCGCCATCGGCCAGGGCCTGCGACAGGCGCTTGAGCACCACCACGCCACCGCCGCTGCCGAACACCGTGCCCGAGGCCTGCGCGTCGAACGGACGGCAGCGGCCGTCGGCCGATTCCATGCCGCCTTCCACGTGGAGGTAGCCACCGGCTTGCGGCACGATCACGGTGACGCCGCCGGCCAGCGCCACATCGCACTGACCTTGCGCCAGCGCGTGCCAGGCCTGGGCCACGGCCACCAGCGAGGTCGAGCACGCCGTGTGCACGGCCACGGCCGGGCCGTGGAAGTTCAGCCGGTGCGCCACCCGCGTGGCCACGTAGTCCTTCTCGTTGGCCAGCATGGTGGTGAACTCGCCGGCCTGGGCGATCAGGCCCGGGTCCTCGGCGCGCATGGCCGGCAGGTAGCCGTTGTTGGCCACGCCCGCGTACACGCCGACGCGGTCGGCCGAGCGCGTGGGGTCGATGCCAGCGTGCTCCAGGCCCGTCCAGCACAGCTCCAGGAAGATGCGCTGCTGCGGGTCCAGCAGGCGGGCTTCTCGGGCGGAGATGCCGAAGAAGCCGGCGTCGAAGCAATCCGCATCCGACAACACACCGCGCGCCGCCACGAAGTTCGGCTGGCTGCGCAAGGCTTCGGGCACCGAGGGGTCGATGTCTTCAGAGCGGAAACGGCGGATGGCCTCCTTGCCGTCCAGCAGGTGCTGCCAGAAGGTGTCGAGGTCATGCGCATCGTCCACGCGCACGGCCATGCCGACGATGGCCATGCCTTCGCCGGTGTGTCCGCCCGCTTGTCCGCCCACCTGTCCGCCCGCCTTGCGCGTTGCAGCGCTGGGGCCAGATCCGCGCGTGGCCAGCGCGGTCAGGCCTGAGACGCTGGGTCGGTCATAGACGTCGGCCACGCTGAGCTTGATGCCAGCTTCTTTCATGCGGGCCACAAAGCGCATCACCATCAGGGAGCGCGCGCCCAAGTCGAACAGCTGCGCGTCGTCGTCCAGCTGGGGCAGGCCCAGCAGTTCTTGCCAGACGGCGCGGATCACGTCGCCAGGGCGGCCCGCCGCATTGGCGCTCTGCGGCAGCGAGGTGCCTGCTTGCGTGCCGGCATGCGTGTTCAGGGCCACCGGCGGCAGCCCGCGCCGGTCGATCTTGCCGCTCGGTGTGGTGGGCAGGCGCGCCAGCACGGCGAAGCGCACCGGGATCATGTACTCGGGCACACGGCTGCGCAGCCAGTGGCGCCATTCGGCCACCGGCGGTGCGCTGGCATCGGCCTGAGCGCCGGGGCGCAGCACCACGTGTGCCGTGAGAACGCGGCTGCCATCGGCATCCTGCGGGGCCGTGACCACGGCATCCTGAAGCGTGGGGTGGGCCATCAGGGCCAGTTCGATGTCGCCGGGTTCGATGCGAAAGCCGTCCACCTTGAGCTGCTGGTCGGCGCGGCCGAGGTAGGTCAACACGCCAGATGCGTCCATGCGCACCAGGTCGCCGGTGACGTACCAGCGGCCGGGGTGGTCGTCCACGGCGTCGAGGAAGCGCTCGCCGCTGAGGTCGGCGCGGCCCAGGTAGCCTGCGGCCAGGCAGTCGCCACCGAGCAGCAGCTCGCCTTCGGTCGCGGCGCCGCCGTTCTGCACAGTGTTTGCTTGCGCGGCGGCGGCCTGCTTGGCGTCTTCACCGGTGCCGTTGTTGTCGGCCACCGGGCGCAGCCACACCGCGACGTGTGGCAGCGCTTGCCCGATGGGTGGGATGTCCGGCCAGGCCTGCGGATCGCCCGCCAGCTCGTGGGCGGTGACGACGTGGCTTTCGGTCGGGCCGTAATGGTTGTGCAGCACGGCACCGTGCTGCCGGGCGAACAGGGCGCGGATGTCGGGGGTGATCTGCAATTGCTCGCCGGCGCTCACGACGTCCTGCAGATGAAGGGGGGCGCCGTCGGTGCTGGCCACGGCCTCTGCATCGGCCTGGGCCAGCATCTGCAGGGCCACGTAGGGCAGGTAGAGGCGCGACACCTGCATCTCGGCCAGGGCCTGGTGCAGCCGGGCCGGGTCGCGCCGCGCTTCGTCGGACACCAGCACCAGCGTGCCGCCGGTGGCCACGGTCGAGGCGATTTCCTGGAAGTGGACGTCGAAGGACAGCGGGGCGAACTGCAAAGTGCGGGCGGCCTGGCCCAGACGTGGGTGTGCCACGTGCCAGCCAATCAGGTGCGCCAGCGGTTGGCAGCCCATGGCCACGCCTTTGGGGCGCCCTGTGGAGCCCGAAGTGAACAGCACATAGGCCAGATCACCCGTGTCGGCATGAGGCGGGACGCTCACCGGCGCGGGGGCGGCCAGGGTGGGCAGGTCGGGCACGAGCGCCCGCAAGCTTTGCAAGGCGCTCGCTTCGCCCACCACGGCGCGCACCTGGGCATCTTGCAACATGGCTTGCAGGCGCTCGGCGGGGTAGCTCAGATCCAGCGGAACATAAGCCAGGCCGGCTTCGATGGCCGCCAGGATGGACACGATGGTGTCCGCACTGCGGGTGGCCGCGATGCCCAGGCGCTGGCCGGGGCGCAATCCTGCCGCCAACCAGGCATCGTGCCTTTGCGAAACATGCGCTGCCAGGGCCTGGTACGTCCAGCACACCCCCAGCCCTTCCAGTGCGATGGCGTCGGGCTGGCGAGCGGCAGTCTGGCGCAGTGCCTGGCGAATCTGGCAAAACGGCAGAGGGTTTGTGGAATGTGCGGCGGGTGGCATGCCTGGCAAATGTTGAATGGAGGTCATTTCACTGCCCCCGCATCCGAACCGCCAGGGTGAATCGGACGCGCTTTTGCGCGAGGCGCAAAGTGGGCAGGCTCTCCGTGTTCATTTCGGCCAGATCGGGCTGCGCTTGAATGGGTGCAGCGCAAGGATGCCCACGCTGCAGGGACGATGACGCCTTGTCGTGCGTTTTGCTAATATGTGAAAATTGCACATTGATACATACGCACGCCATCGGCATCTCCCTTTTGATGTCATTGTGAGGGTAGTAACTTCGTGTATCAGCCCCCAGTTTGAAGGTGCCCTCATTTTCCAGCCGAGTGTTGCTGATTTGTCTTAAGCTCGGTTATCCGATATTCCCAAGTTTGCTTGCCCGTGTCTGTTGTTTTGCCCCCTGAAGAAACCTTGTCACCCTGGCGCGCCTGCGTGGCACCCATGCTCGACTGGACTGACAGACACTGTCGCTACTTCCACCGCCTGCTGAGCCCGCACGCGCGGCTCTACACCGAGATGTTGACCACCGGTGCCATCGTGCACGGCGGCATGCACCGTTTCCTGGATTACGACGAGCGCGAGCACCCCGTCGCCTTGCAACTCGGTGGCAGCGAGCCCGCCGACCTGGCCCACTGCGCGAAACTGGCCCAGCAATGGGGGTATGACGAGGTCAACCTCAATTGCGGCTGCCCCAGCGAGCGGGTGCAGCGGGGTGCCTTTGGCGCCTGCCTGATGAACGAGGCCACCTTGGTGGCCGACTGCGTCAAGGCCATGATCGATGCCGTCGGTGGCGACCCGAAGGTGCCCATCACGGTCAAGCACCGCATCGGCATCGACCAGGGCGAGTCTTACGATTTTGTGCGCGACTTCGTGGGCACGGTGGCCGATGTCGGCTGCCATGTCTTCATCGTGCACGCGCGCAATGCCTGGCTCAAGGGCCTGAGCCCCAAGGAAAACCGCGAGATCCCGCCCTTGCGCTACGACGTGGTGCACCGCCTCAAGCAGGACTTCCCGCAGCTGACCATCGTGCTCAACGGCGGTCTGGCCGACAACGCCGCCAGCCTGGCGCAACTGCAGCCCGGCGCCGTGCTCGACGGCGTGGCGCTGGATGGCGTCATGGTGGGCCGCGCGGCGTACCACACGCCCTGGATCCTGTCGGAGTGGGACGAGCTCTTCTTCGGCCAGCCGGCCCGCAGCGAGGCGCTCACGCGCGAGGCCGTCGAGGCCGAGATGGTCGCCTACGTCGAGCGCGAGATGGCACGCACCCAAGGCTGGGCGCACGGCGAGGTGCGCTGGCACCAGGTGATCCGCCACATTCTGGGGCTTTACAACGGCCTGCCCGGCGCGCGGCGCTGGCGCCAGGTGTGGTCCGACCACACGCTCAAACACCATCTGCCGTCCGAGGTGATGCGCCTGGCGCACCAGCGGCCCGAGCGCGCGCCTGAGGCGGCCTGAGTCGGTTCCCGGTTCGTCACCCAACTGAGATTTGCCCATGACCGCACCGACCCCAGCCCCGACCCCAGCGCCCACCCCTGCACAGCTCGCCGCCATCCCCGCCGAGCGCATCCCGGCGCTGCTGCAGGCCATGCCCAAAGCCGAGTTGCACCTGCACATCGAAGGCTCGCTGGAGCCCGAGCGCATCTTCGCGCTGGCGCAGCGCAACGGCGTCAGCCTGCCTTACCCCAGCGTCGAGGCCCTGCGCGCGGCCTGCGCCTTCACCGACCTGCAAAGCTTCCTGGACATCTACTACGCCGGCGCGTCGGTGCTGCTCACCGAGCAGGACTTCCACGACATGGCCTGGGACTACCTGATCAAGGCGCAGGCCGACCACGTGGTGCACGTCGAGGTGTTCTTCGACCCGCAGACGCACACCGCGCGGGGCGTGCCCTTCGAGGTCGTCATCCGCGGGCTGAAGTCGGCCTGTGACCGTGCCGAGCGCGAGCTGGGCGTCAGCGCAGCGCTGATCATGTGCTTCCTGCGCCACCTCAGCGGAGACGATGCCTCGCGGACGCTGGACGAGGCCTTGCCCTTCCGTGAAATGTTCATCGGCGTCGGCCTGGATTCCAGCGAGCGCGGCCACCCGCCCGAGAAGTTCGCCCGGGTCTTCGCGCGTTGCCGCGAGCTGGGCCTGCACCTCGTGGCCCATGCGGGCGAGGAAGGGCCCCCTGCCTACATCGAGAGCGCGCTGGATGTGCTCCGCGTCGAGCGCATCGACCATGGCGTGCGTTGCCTGGAAGATCCGGCCCTGGTGGCGCGCCTGGCCCGCGACGGTGTGCCGCTGACGGTCTGCCCGCTGTCCAACGTCAAGCTTTGCGTGTTCCCGGACCTGGCGCATCACAACCTGAAGGCGTTGTTGGCCGCCGGCTTGAAGGTGACGCTCAACTCGGACGATCCGGCCTACTTCGGCGGCTACATCAACCAGAACTACCTGGACACCTTCGCCGCACTGAAGCTCGATGTGGTCGCGGCCTACACCCTGGCGCGCAACAGCCTGGAGGCCAGCTTCGTCAGCGAGGCGCGCAAGGCCGCGTGGGTGGACGACCTCAACCGGGTGTTTCGCGCGTTCGCTCAGGCCTCGGCCAACTGAGCCGCGCCCGCGCCGAAGCCGTAGGCGTCCATGGCCAGGTGGCCGTGGGTGACGCTGCCGTGCAGGCGCGTGGCCACGGGCCAGGGTTGATCGCTCTCGCTGGCGGCACCGGCCGCGAAGTAGAAGGGCAGCCAGTGCTCGTCGGTCGGGTGCATGGCGACGGCGTGTGGCGCCAGGCGGCGGTAGTCCAGCAGCTCGGGCCACAGGCCGCCTTCGGCCGTGCGCTGCACCCAGGCGCGGAACTCGGCGCAATCGGGCGCTTCGGCCGCACCCGCGGGGCTGGGCCGCTGGAAGAAGCGCTGCAGGTTGTGGGTCAGGCTGCCCGAACCGATGACCAGCACGCCCTCGTGGCGCAAGGAGGCCAGCGCCCGGCCTGTCTCGAACACCTGCTGCGGGCTGGCGTGCGGCGTCAGGGACACAGGCACCACCGGCACATCGGCCTGCGGGTAGAGGTGCATCAGCGGGGTCCAGATGCCATGGTCGAGCCCGCCTTGCTCCGTCCAGGTGGCACCGATGCCCGCTTGCTGGAGCCGCTTGGCCACGTCCTTGGACAGCACCGCGTCGCCAGGGACGTCGTAGCGCAAGGCATACAAGGCTTCGGGGAAGCCACCGAAGTCATGGATGGCCTGGTGGGCCGGCGCGCCCAGCACGAAGGGCGTGCGGGTGGCGGTGTGCGGTGACATCGCCACGATGGCGCGCGGCCTGCCGTGCAGCGCGTCGATGTGCTGTCCCAGGCTTTGCATGAAGAGGCCGGCCTCCCGGGGCTCCACGGCGATCATCGGAGAGCCATGGGACAGGAACAGCGTGGGCAGCGGGGTGGATGGCGAAGCGGCGGTCATGCGGCAAGTGTGCGCGAAAGCTGCCATCATGTGCCTCCCCTTTGCGCAAGTCCCCTCGCCTTGGTCCACATGCCGGTATCGCCCAGTCCCTCCTTGCCAGCCACCTCTGCCGCTGTCTCTGTGTCTGCCTGGCGCTGGGCCCTGGTCCAGACCCGGCGCGACCTGCGGGCCGGCAGCATGCGCTTCCTCTTGCTGGCCGTGGTGCTCGCGGTGGCTGCGCTGACGGCGGTGGCCTTCTTCGCAGACCGCATCGAGCGGGGCCTGAGCCGGGACGCGGCCCAGCTGCTGGGTGGCGATGCCGTGGTGGTGGCCGACCAGCCCGTGCCGGACGAGTTCGCCAAGCGCGCCATCGCAGCGGGTTTGCGCACGGCCCGCACGGCGGTGTTCGCCAGCATGGCGCGCGCGCCAGACGAGCAAGGCGGCGAGGCCAAGCTCGCTGCCATCAAGGCGGTCAGCCCCGGGCACCCGCTGCGCGGTCGGCTCACCCTGGGTCGCCTGTCGGCCGATGGCAGTGTGCAAGCGACCGGCCCTGGCGCCATCGGTGGGCCGCCGCCTGGTCACGCCTGGGTGGACCCGGGGCTCTTGCTGGGGCTCAGGCTGAAGGTGGGCGACCGCGTTTGGCTGGGCGAGGCGAGTTTCGTGATCGATGCCGTCATCGCCTCGGAGCCCGACCGTGGCGCCGGATTCATGAATTTTTCGCCGCGCGTGATGGTCCGCGAGGCCGACCTGCCGGCCACCCAGCTCGTCCAGCCGGCCAGCCGCGTGACCTACCGCCTGCTGGTGGCGGGTGCCGACCGCCCCTCGCGCGATGTGGCACGCACCGAGGCGCCCCTGCTGGCACGCTTCGTGAGCGACAGCCAGGCCCTGGCCCGCAGCGCCCGCGGTGTGCGCGTCGAGACGCTGGAGCAGGGCCGCCCCGAAATGCGCGCCACCCTCGACCGCGCCGGCCTGTTCCTGCGCCTGGTGGCCCTGCTGGCGGCCTTGCTGTCGGCGGTGGCGGTGGCGCTGGTGTCCCGCGATTTCGCCCAGCGCCGCCTGGACGACTGCGCCTTGCTGCGCGTGCTGGGCGTGCCCCAGCGCACCATGGCCTGGGCCTACACCTGGCAGTTCCTGTTCATGGGCGTGCTGGCCAGCGTGCTGGGCCTGGGTCTGGGCTGGGCCTTCCACCTGGTGTTCGTTGACCTGCTGGCCGGTCTGGTGGGGGTGGCCCTGCCTGCGGCCGGTCTGCAGCCCGTGGCCTTGGGGCTGGGCGTGGGCGTCTTGCTGACCGTGGGCTTTGGCCTGCCGCCCGTGCTGCAACTGGCGCGTGTGCCGCCGCTGCGTGTCCTGCGCCGCGAGCTGGGCGCTTTGCGGCCCTTGTCGCTGGGCATGGGCGTGCTCGGTGGGGCGGCCCTGCTGGGCCTGCTCATGGCCGTGGCGCGCGACATCCAGCTCGGTGGCATCGCCCTGGGCGGTTTCGCCGGCGCCATGCTGGCCTTCGCGGTGCTGGGCGGCCTGGCCGTGCAGGCCTTGCGCATGCTGGCCCAGCGCCTGGCCGGGCGCATGCCCACCTGGTGGACCTTGGGCACGCGCCAGCTCACGGCCCAGCCGGGGCACACCATCGTGCAGGTCTGTGCCCTGGGCGTGGGCCTGCTGGCGCTGATGCTGCTGGTGCTCATCCGCACCGACCTGATCGCCAGCTGGCGTTCGGCGACCCCGCCCGACGCCCCCAACCGTTTCGTCATCAACATCCAGCCCGACCAGGTCGAGGCCTTCCAGCGCACCCTGCGCGAAGCCGGTGTGGCGGGTTTCGACTGGTACCCCATGAGCCGCGCGCGCCTGGTGGCCATCAATGGCAAGGCCGTCCAGCCCAAGGACCACACCGAAGAGCGCGCCCAGCGCCTGCTGGACCGCGAGTTCAACCTCAGCCATGCGGCCCGCGCGCCCAGCCACAACACGGTGGTGTCGGGCCGCTACCTGCCCGAAGAGCCCGGCGCCTACAGCGTCGAGGAAGGCCTGGCCAAGACCCTGGGCCTGAAGCTGGGCGACCGCCTGCGCTTTGACATGGCCGGCCACGTCGAAGAGGGCCGCATCACCAGCCTGCGCAAGGTGGACTGGTCGTCCATGCGCGTCAATTTCTTCGTGATGGCGCCGTCCCGCCAGATGCCCGAGTGGCCCGTGAGCTACATCACGGCCTTCCGCATGCCGCCTGGCGCCAAGCTGGACAGCCTGCTGGTGCAGCAGTTCCCCAACGTCACGGTGGTGGACGTCTCGGCCACGCTGGCGCAGCTGCAGTCGGTGCTGACGCAGGTGATCACGGCAGTCGAGTTCCTCTTCGTCTTCACCCTGGCCGCGGGCCTCATCGTGCTGATGGCCGGGCTGATGACCTCGCGCGAACGCCGCGCCCGGGAGTGGGCCATCTTGCGCTCATTGGGGGCGACGCAAAAGCTGCTGGCCCAGGTGCAGCGCTTCGAGCTGATCGGCCTGGGCGCGCTGGCGGGCACGCTGGCTTCGGTGGCGGCCTTGGGCGTGGGCTGGGCCTTGTCGTCCAAGGTCTTCGATTTTCCCTGGCAGCCCCCGCTGGTGTGGCCCTTGATCGGGGCCGCGGTGGGCGCCGTGCTGGCCTGGGTGGCCGGCTGGTGGACGCTGCGGGGCGTGCTGGGACGCCCGGTGGCGCAGACCTTGCGCCAACTGGACTGACTGACTGACTGACGCCTTGGCCTCACGGGCAAGGCGAGGTCAGCGCGATGTCACTGCGGGGTGGGCGTCAGGCTGTTGATCAGGCCCATCTCGGCGCTGCCCATCAGCGACTCGATGTCCATCAGGATCAGCAGTCGGTCGCTCACGTTGGCGATGCCGGTGATGTAGGTCGTGTCCACGATGGACGCGCTCATCTCGGGCGCCGGCTGGATCATCTGCTCCGACAGCTGCATCACGTCGCTGACCGAATCCACCACGGCACCGACCACGCGGCCCTTGACGTTCAGCACGATCACCACGGTGAAGCTGTTGATGTCGGTCTGGCCGTCGTCGTTGACGCAGTTGAACTTCACGCGCAGGTCCACGATCGGGACGATCACGCCGCGCAGGTTGACCACGCCCTTGAGGTAGGCGGGCGCGTTGGCGATCTTGGTGGGCTGCTCGTAGGAGCGGATCTCCTGAACCTTCAGGATGTCGATGCCGTACTCTTCAGTGCCCAGGCGGAACGTGAGGTATTCACGGCCTGCGGGCACGTGGCGCACCTGGCGCGCGGTGTTCTGGCGCATGCCGAAACCGGACGGGGCGGAGGCGCTGTCGGCGCGCGCGGGCGTGGCGGTCTGGGGTGCGACGGCTTGCAGGGTGTCCATGTCGGTCCTCTGTGGGGTGGTGAGGGGGGCCACAAAGTGGTCTCACGTGCCATATCGGCCGACCTGCCGGAAAACTGAAGGGGGCGACCCCGCATGCCGCGAAGCCGCCCCCCTGGTGGTGCCAATCTGTCTCAGACGTTGAACAGGAAGTTCAACACGTCGCCGTCCTTGACGATGTATTCCTTGCCTTCGGCGCGCATCTTGCCCGCGTCCTTGGCACCGGCTTCGCCCTTGTACTGGATGAAATCGTCGAAGGCGATGGTCTGGGCGCGGATGAAGCCCTTCTCGAAGTCGGTGTGGATCACGCCGGCCGCTTGCGGGGCGGTGGCGCCGATGGGCACGGTCCAGGCGCGCACTTCCTTGACGCCCGCGGTGAAGTAGGTCTGC
The DNA here is from genome assembly GCF_004362855.1 of Aquabacterium commune. Lineage (GTDB taxonomy): Bacteria > Pseudomonadota > Gammaproteobacteria > Burkholderiales > Burkholderiaceae_C > Aquabacterium > Aquabacterium commune. The sequence goes on along the minus strand of NZ_SNXW01000003.1, from coordinate 317,900 downwards.
AGGCCGAGCAGCTTGAAGCCCGCGCGGATCAGGCGGTTCAGGCCGGGTTCGGTCTGGCCCATTTCGGCCAGGAACATGGCGCGGTCTTCGTCTTCCATCTCGGACAGCTCGGCCTCGGTCTTGGCGCAAATCGCCACGACCTCGCCCTTTTGCGCCGCGGCGTATTCGCGCAGGCGGTCCAGGAAGGGGTTGTTCTCGAAGCCGGTCTCCGACACATTGCCCACGAACATGGCCGGCTTGGCCGTGATCAGGCACAGCGGCTTGAGGATGACCAGCTCTTCCTTGCTGAAGTCGATGGAGCGCACCGGCTGGGCCTGGTCCAGGGCCGCCTGGCACTTCTCCAGCACCTTCACCAGGGCGGCGGCTTCCTTGTCGTTGCCCGAGCGCGCGGCCTTGTTGTAGCGGTGCAGGCTTTTTTCCACGGTGCCCAGGTCGGCCAGGCACAGCTCGGTCTGGATGACCTCGATGTCGGCGATGGGGTCCACCTTGCCGGCCACGTGGATCACGTTGTCGTCTTCGAAGCAGCGCACCACGTTGACGATGGCGTCGGTTTCGCGGATGTGGCTGAGGAACTGGTTGCCCAGGCCTTCGCCCTGGGAGGCGCCCGCCACCAGGCCGGCGATGTCCACGAACTCGACGATGGCCGGCACGATGCGCTCGGGGCTGATGATCTCGGCCAGCTGCTGCAGGCGCGGGTCGGGCACTTCCACCACGCCGACGTTGGGCTCGATGGTGCAGAAGGGGTAGTTTTCAGCCGCGATGCCGGCCTTGGTCAGCGCGTTGAAGAGGGTGGACTTGCCGACGTTGGGCAGGCCCACGATGCCGCATTGGAGGCTCATGGAAATTTCCTTGTGGATCGGTCGCGGACGGGGCCTGGAGGCCCCTGCGTGGCGGACGTGCCTGATCCGGGTGTTGGGAGGCCGGGTGGACAAGGCGACGACGCGGTGTCGTGGCGACCCGTTGGGCCCCGGTTTGCAGGTGGTGATTGTAATGACCCCGGCGATGCAGCGGCCAAACCCTCGCGTGCAAGGCTGGGCGAGGGGTGCGCAAGCGGTGCACAGCGGTGCGCCGGCCGACTTGGGTTGCGCGCAAGGCGTTCCGTGTGGCGCGTGCCCCACCGAGGTGCATGCGCGAGCCGACCCGGGTGGCGCGCCAGGCTGTGGCGCTGCAGGCGCGGGCCGATGTGGGCGGCGTGTGTCGCGGAATGACTCGGGCGCAAGCCGATGTCGGTCGCGCGCCAGCCGATGTGGGTCGGGCGCAAGGGCGGTGAACTCGGCGTGTCGCTGACAAGGGGTGGCCGGCGGCACCCCACGGCTTGCGGGCGGCCCACAACGGCCGATGTCCCAGGAAATCCGCGCCAGCGGTGGTCGCGCTCGGGCGCCGCGCCGCCCAGACTGGAAAGCGCGTTAGATTAACGGCTGCCCCGGAACACCGGTTTGCGTGGCCGCCCGAGCTTGCCGCTTGCCTTGCCCGCCGCGCCGTGACCCTGTTCGCCCCTGTTGCCTTGCCCGCCCCGCCCGCCGTGACCCCATCGACCCCGCCTGTGCCCACCTCCTCGCGTGCATTGACGTTCGCCACGTCCGCGACATCCGCATCCGGCCGCGCCGATGTCTGCGTGAGCGGCTCCGGCGCCGTGGCCATGGCCCTCGCCCTGGCCTTGTCGGCCGAAGGCTTCTCGGTGGCCTGGGCGCGCGCCGAAGCCTTCGCCGCACAGCATTCGGCCGACGTGCGCACCTACGCGCTCAACGCCAGGGCCATCGCGCTGCTGACCCGCCTGCGGGTTTGGCCGGCCTTGCGCGAGTGGTCGGCTCCGGTCTTCGACATGCAGATCCGCGGTGACGACGGCGGCGCCCTGGCCTTTTCCGCCTGGCAGCAGCACCTGACCGAGCTGGCCTGGATCGCCGATGCCGGCGCCCTGGAGCGCCTCTTGAGCGAGGCCCTGCGCTACGCCCCGCGCGTCACGGTGGTGCCGCCCTTGCAAGACGGCCGCGCGCCCGTGCCCTGCGACCTGCTGGCCATCTGCGAAGGCAAGCACTCCGACACCCGCCGCGCGCTCGGCGTGTCGTTCGACCGCCAGGACTATGGCCACTGGGGCGTCGCCGCCCGCCTGCGCGCCAGCCGCCCGCACCAGGGCGTGGCGCGCCAGTGGTTCCGCGCGCCCGACGTGCTGGCCCTGCTGCCCTTCAACCAGCCCGAGCCCGAGGCGTCTTACGGCCTGGTCTGGTCGGTGCCCGAGGCCCGCGCCAGCGAGCTGCTGGACCTGCCGCCCGCTGCTTTCGAAGCGGCCTTGCGCGAAGCCATTGCGCAGTCCCAGCCCGAGGCCCTGGCGCAGGTGGGCGAACTGAGCCTGGCCTCCGAGGTGGCCTCGTGGCCGCTGGCCCTGGCCCAGGCCGAGCGCTGGACGGGGCCGGGGTGGGTTTTGCTGGGCGATGCGGCCCACCAGATGCACCCGCTGGCCGGACAGGGCCTCAACCTGGGCCTGGCCGATGTCGATACCCTGGTGTCGGTGCTGCGCGATGCCCGCCTGCAGGAGCCCTGGCGCACGGCCGGCGACGAACGCACCCTGCGCCGCTACGCCCGCCGCCGCGAATGGCCCACGCGCAGCATGGCCACCCTCACCGATGGCATGCTGCAACTGTTCGCCGACGAGCGCGGGCCGCTCAAGGCGGTGCGCAACACCGGCATGCGCCTGGTCGAACAGCTGGGCCCCATCAAAACCTGGCTGGTGGGCCGGGCGCTGGGCGGCTGATGCTCGCCTGTGCCGATGCCTGCCTGATTTCCCTTTTCACTCCTCCTTCAGGATCCCGCATGAAACCGATTTTCCGAAGCCTGCTGGCCGCCGGGCTCTGCCTGAGCCTGCTGGGCGTGGCCGATGCCCAGTCGGGCGAGCTGTCTGCCGCGCAACTGGCCGCCATCAAACAAAAGCTGGCGCAGCGCCTGCCCGATCTGCCCCCGGTGGACTCGGCCCGCACCTCGCCCATCAACGGCCTGGTCGAGCTCAAGGCCGGCAGCAATGTGTTCTACGCCGATGCCGCCGGCGAGTACCTGATCGAGGGCCACCTCATCGAGACGCGCAGCCAGCGCAACCTCACCGAAGAGCGCCTGGACGAGATCAACCGCGTGGACGTGGCCAGCATGCCGGTCAAGGACGCGATCGTGTGGAAGTCGGGCACGGGCAAGCGCCGCCTGGTGATCTTCGCCGACCCGAACTGCGGTTACTGCAAGCAGCTGGAGCGCGATGTCCAGAAGCTCAAGGACGTGACCGTCCACACCTACCTGATCGGCATCCTGGGCGAGGATTCGCGCGCCAAGGTTGACAACCTCTGGTGCTCGCGCGACCGCACCCAGGCCTGGCTGGACTGGATGCTGCAAGGCGTGACGCCACCCAAGGCCATGGGCGCCTGCGGTTCGCCGGGCCAGCGCAACCTGGCGCTGGCGCAAAAGCTGCGCGTCAATGGCACGCCGGCCATCTTCTTCGAGGATGGCAGCCGACTGCCCGGTGCCGCCAACGCGGCCACGCTGGAGCAGCGCATGGTCAAGGCCAGCGCCAAGACCGGCGGCTGAGCCCGGATCACCGACTCACGGCGCGGGCGGGGCGCCTTCTCCCGGCGCCTGCTGGGGCGCGCGGTTCATCTGCATGTCCATGTACACGTCGTCGCTCATCTTGATGTAGATGCGCACCGGCAGGTACTGCAGGCCGGGCGCGAACCACACGTCGGCAGGCAGGGCGCCGCCATCGGTGACGGTCTTGCGCGGCCGCACATGCACCGTCGGCACGTCGCCAATCGGGGTGCGCACCACGTCGTTGCCGACCACGTCGAAGGTCAGCTGCTCCAGCTTGCGCAGCGTGACCACGTTCAGCGCGAAGCTGCTGCCCGGCTTGAGCAGGTCGGGGCGGAGCGTGAACTGGTAGGCCAGCTGGATCATGAAGCTGGCCGGGTCCTGCACCTCGGGCGGGCGCGGGTAGCGTTTGCCGTCGGGGTGGGTGACCTCGTCTTCCTCCAGCTTGATGAGCCGCGGGGCGGACGTCTTGATCAGCAGGCGGTTGGTGTTCTCGTACAGCTTGGGGTGCAGGCCCTGCGGCTGGATCTCGCCCTCGCTGGTCAGGCGCCAGGAGCCCAGTGGCGCGAAGCTGGGGCCGATGCTGGCGTCGATGTGGACCTGGTAGCGGCTGTCCTGGCGCACCCATTCCACCGAGGCCTGGCCCGACACGGGGCCGCGGAAGTAGCCCTCCAGCTTGTAGCTGACCTTGGTGGCCTGGGGCCAGACGAAGGCGCGGCCGCTGTTCGGACCGCTGGCGCCCATGCTGGGGACGCTGGCCGCGGCCACCGCGCTGTTGGCTGTGCTGGCGGGTGCGTTGGCGGATGCCGATGCCGCCAGTGCCGATGTTGCGGCGGCGGATGCGGCAGGCTCGGGCGAGGGCTGTGTCGCGCTGGCGGCGTCGGCCAGCACCTCGGGCTTGGAGGCGGCCTCGTCAGGCTGTGAGGCCGCCTTGGCCACCTTGGGGGGCTTGGTGGGCTTGGGTTTTGCCTTCTTCGGCGCGGCGGCGGCAGCCTGGGGCGCTGCGGCTTGCACCATGGCCGGCGCGGGTGGGGCGGCGGGCGGCTCGGTCAGGCGAACTTCGCTGACGTAGGTGGCGTCCATGCGCTTGATGCTGGCATCGGCCGGCTTGAGGCCTTGCATCTCCTGCAGCACCGCGCCCGTCAGCAGCACGTGGGCCAGCACCACGGCGGCGGCCAGCAGTGCGACCACGCCTGCGCGGCTGCTCAATGGCCGCTTGCGTTTGTCGTTCATCGGCGGCCCAACCACGCTTCGCGGCGCTTGGCCGTGTCTGCGCCTGCGCTGGCGACCGAGACATCGGCCAGGGTCAGCCCGACGACATCGGCCGCGCACAGCGGCGCGTCAGAGGCCTTCGCGGCCACGGGCGCGCCCAGCGCTTTCAGGGGCAAGGTCAGCAGGCGCTGGTCTCGGCAGACCAGCAGGGTTTGCGCGCGCGCGGCGTCGTGCCACTGCACCAGGTCGTCGATGCGGCGCAGGCGCCAGCCGTCCAGGGCCAGGCACTCGTCGCCTGCGCTCATGCCGGCGGCTTCGGCCAGGCCCCCGCGCATCACGGCTTGCACCTTGAGCACGCCCTGCGCTTCGGACAAGCGCACGCCCAGGCGCTGCGGCAGCGGTGCGGCCTTGCTCAGCCATTGCACGCCGTGGGCGGCCAGCAGGCGGGGCAGGGGCAGCTCGTCGCACCCCTCGGTCCAGCGGTGCAACAGGGCCTGCCAGCTGTCGGCGGCGGCATCGGCGTTCTGCAAGGCGTCGGTGTCCGGCGGCCGGCCGGCCACGTCGCTCAGGGCCTGGGCCACATCGGCTTCGGTGATGGGGCGGCGCAAGGCCCACAAGGCCTTCATCACGCCATCGAGCGAGGGCTGGCCCGCTTCGGTGGCGGGCAGCAGGCGCAGGCTGAGGTCCAGCGCCAGACCGACCAAGGCGCCCTTGGTGTAGTAGCTGACCGTCGCGTTGGCGGTGTTCTCGTCGGGGCGGTAGTAGCGCGTCCAGGCGTCGAAGCTGGCCTGGCCCACGCTGTGGCTGAAGCGCCCGGGCGTGGTCCGCACCTGGTTGATCGCCTTGGTGACCAGCTTCAGGTAGGTGGGGCCGTCGATGAGGCCGGTGCGCAGCAGGAACTGGTCGTCGTAATAGGACGTGAAGCCTTCGAAGAACCACAGCATGCGCGTGTGGTTCTCGGTGGTGAGGTCATAGGGCGCGAAGGCCGTGGGCTTGAGCCGCTTGACGTTCCAGGTGTGGAAGTACTCGTGGCTGATGAGGCCCAGCAGCGTCGTGTAGGCGTCGGTGGGCACCGGGCGGCCTTGGCGGGGCAGGTCCTTGCGCGCGCAGATCAGCGCGGTGCTCTGGCGGTGCTCCAGGCCACCGTAGCCATCTTCCACGGCGTTGAGCATGAAGACGTAGTGGTCGAAGTCGGGCTTGCGCCGGCCGTGCCAGAACAGGATCTGCGCTTCGCAGATGCGACGGGTGTCGGCCAGCAGGCGCTCGCCATCCAGATCCGCGCTGGCGCCCGACACCACGAACTCGTGGCGCACGCCGCGCACGGTGAACTCGCCGCGCCAGAAGGTGCCCATCTCGACCGGGTGGTCGATGAGGGCGTCGTAGTCGGGCGCTTCGTACACGCCCGCGCCTTGCGCATTGACCTTGATCGCCGGCAGCGCCGTGGCCACTTGCCAGCCGCGCGGCAGGCCCGCCAGCGTCACGCGCTGGGGCTGGTCTTCGAAGCCCTCGGCCTGCAGGAAGACGCTGGTGCCGTTGAAGAAGCCGCGTTGCGCGTCCAGGAAGGCCGCGCGCACCGAGGTGTCGAAAGCATGGACCTCGTAGCGCACCGTGAGCGCGCCGCGGCCTTCCGTGGCGACCTCCCAGGTGGCCTTGTCCATCTGCATCACCGGGCGCGCTTGACCGCCTTGCTCGGCGCTCAGTGGCGACAGGTGGCGGACAAACTCCCGGATCAGGTAGCTGCCAGGGATCCACGCGGGCAGGCGCAGGCGCTGGTAAGCCGCGGGCTTGGCCACCCGCATCGTGACCAGGAAACGGTGGCTGTGGACATCGGCCACCTCGACGCGGAATTCGATCATGCAGGGCTTTTCGGGGGGAAGGATGTGCGGCTTGGGGCTCAGATTTGCGCGGCGGCCAGGAAGCAGCTCAGGCTGGCCACCACCGTCAGGCGAAAGCGCAGCGTCAGCCAGCCCGACACGCCCAGCTCCAGGTAGTGCTTGCGGTCCAGCAGGTAGCAGGCGATGAGCAGGGCGCCCATCACGACCAGGCCAGCGTGCGGCGGCATCAGCAAGGCCAGCCAGGCGGCCAGCGAGAACGCGATGCCTGTCCACAGGGCGCGGCGCTGGTAGCCCGGCGAGAGCGCACCGGCTTCGGAGCTGCCCATGACCAGGCCCCAGCGCATGCCGCCCAGGAAGGACACGATCAGCGCGCCATAGCTGGCCAGTGCGCGCACGACGAAAGCAAAGGGTTCGTCGTCGATGCGCCCGACCAGCAGCCACACGAACACGGCACCGGCCGCGAAGGGGATCAGGCCGGCATAGCCCAGGCGCAGGGCCAGCTCGCTCGGTTCAGGGTGGTGGGCCGCGGCGGGCACGGCGTGGTGGGCGGTCATGGGGGCTTTGGGGTTGGGGGCAGGGGCATCGGCGAGCATGCCGTGATTGTGTCAAGAAGTGGTGTCATTCACATGCTTCAAGTCCAGGGCCAGCGCATGCGCCGCCATCAGACGGCCAGCCAGGAAAACACGGCAGGCACATCCGTGGGCAAATCCAGGGGCCGGTTGCGCCAGTGCGCCACGGTGTCGGTGTGGCTGAAGCCGCCGTCCAGCGTCAGGCCGCAGCTCACGCTCAGCCAGGTCTGCGGCTGCAAATGGGCCAGCAGGGCCTGCCACAGCGCGGGGTTGCGGTAGGGCGTCTCGATCACCAGCTGCGTTTGTTGCGCCTTGCGCGAGGCCAACTCCAACTCACGGATGCGCTGCGCCCGCTGGCTGCCATCCACCGGCAGGTAGCCGACGAAGGCGAAGCTCTGGCCCTGCAAGCCGCTGGCCGCCAGCGCCAGCACCAGCGAGCTCGGCCCCGACATCGGCACCACCTGCAGGCCCAGTTGGTGGGCAGCGCGCACCACGGCCGCGCCCGGGTCGGCCACGCCCGGCAGGCCGGCCTCGGACATCAACCCGATGTCATGGCCTTGCACGGCAGGCGCCAGCAGCGTGGCCAGCGCGCGCGCGGTGGTCGCAGCGTCTGGCTGGCAGTCGCCCTTGGCACCGGCTTTGGCCCCGCCCTTGGTCGGCCTGGGCAATTCGGCGATGTGCATGGCTTGCAGCGGGGCGGCCAGCGCTTCGACCTCGGCCACCCGCTTGAGGAAGGCCCGCGTGCTTTTGGCGTTCTCGGCCACCCAGTGCGTCAGCCGGGCGGCGGCGCGGATGGCGCCCACCGGCAGCACGTCGCGCAGGTCGGGCGCGGGGGCGTCCGGCGCGATGCAGCCCAGGTCCAGCGTGTTGGGGATGAGCAGCAGGCGGCCAGGGCGGGGGGGGATCGTGGGCTCAGGGGTGTGGTCGGGCATGGCGGCGTTCGGGGGCGATCTGTCGGGATGCGTTTGTCGGGATGCGGTCACGGTGTGCCGCGGGCTTGCCTGGCTGGATGGGGCTGCCGTTTCAGCGCGGCATCGCCCGCAGCGCTGCGAGCACGTCCAGCCCGGCCTCGCGCAGCAGCCGCGTCGTGAGGATGAGGGGCAGGCCGATCAGCGAGGTCGGGTCGTCCGACGCGATGCGCGCCAGCAGGCCGATGCCCAGGCCTTCGCACTTCGCGCTGCCTGCGCAGTCATAGGGCTGCTCCAGCCGCAGGTAGGTGTCGATGTCTTCGTCGCTCAGGTCGCGGAAAGTCACGGCCACGCTGTCCACCGCGCACACGTCGAAGCCGGTGCGCGGCCGCAGCACGCACACGGCCGTGTGGAAGTGCACGGTGCGTCCGCGCATCGCGCGCAGCTGCGCCACGGCGCGTTCGTGCGTGCCCGGCTTGCCCAGTGGCACCCCGTCCAGATCGGCCACCTGGTCCGAGCCGATGACGACGGTGTCCTCTGTGTGGGCTGCAGCGCTGTGAGCAGACCCGTCGGGTGCCTTCGTCTGCGTGACTGGGTGCGTGACTGGGTGCGTGACTGCCTGCGCCACCGCACCAGCTTTGGCCCGCGCCAGCCGCAAGGCCAGATCGCGGGGGGCTTCGTCGGGCAGCGGTGTTTCGTCGGTCTGTGGCGCGACGGCGGTGAACGGCAAGCCCAACCGGGCCAGCAAGTCGCGGCGGTAGACCGATGTCGAGGCCAACACCAGGGCGGGCATCTTTGGGGACATCGGTGGGGGCAGCGGCACGGCGGCGGCGCCAGGGGGCTGGTGCGGCTGGTGCTGCTGGGCGTTGGGGTGGTCGGGTGTCTGGCGGGTGTCGCGCATGCTGCATTGTCTCCGGGTTCTGGCGGTGCGAAGCCGTGCTCGCTGCACCGGCTGGCGCGGGCCTGCGCGCTGCGCCCACTACACTGGCGGCATGAAACCGCGCAGTTTTGTTCCTGAAAAGCTCGACATCCAGGCCTTCATCGAAGAAGGCGCCGCCTTGAGTGGCGAGTTGCCCGTCGCAGCCTTGACGCGTGTGGCGGCCGGCTTGATGCCTGGCCTCGACCTGGGTCACCTGCCCGCCGTGCGCTGGTCGGCGCAGGGCAGGGTGGTGCCGCAGCGCGTGGGCGGCCCCCAGCTCTGGCTCGATCTGCAAGCCGAAGCCGAGCTGGAATGGGAGTGCCAGCGCTGCCTGCACGGCGTGCGCGAGCCCCTGGTCATCGACCTGCAGATCCGCTTTGCCCGTGACGAGGCCGAGGCCGCCCGCCTGGACGCCGAGTCCGACGAGGACGTGCTGCCCCTGGCGCGCCACATCAATTTGCTTGATTTGCTGGAAGACGAGCTGATCATGGCGCAGCCGCTGGTGCCGCGCCATGACGTGTGCCCTACCGACGTCGAGGCGCTGATGTGCGATGAGCGCGAAACCCCCGTGCCGGGTGCGCCCGCCCCGACGTCCACGCAAGCCGAAGCGGCGGACACCCCGGAGCCCGCCAGGCAGAAGCCGCATCCTTTCGCGGCATTGGCCGCACTCAAGAAGCCGCCCAAAGCTTGACGGGTGGCAGAAATTGATATTCCGGCAGTGCTTGTGCTAGAATCGCGAGTTTTCCGGATGTGTGACAGCCAATTGCAGCTCTTGCAAGCTTTCAGATTGGCAAAATAGCCGTCCGGCTCTTACTTTCATCGCAACCCTGATCGACGCTCACGGCAGCCTGCGGCTGGCGATGTGCGCAGCAGATCCCTGGCAAGATTGCCCCGGAGTCCAACATGGCCGTTCAGCAAAACAAGAAGTCGCCCTCCAAGCGTGGCATGCACCGCTCGCACAACGCTTTGGTCACCCCCGGCACCGCCGTGGAAGCCACCACGGGTGAAGTGCACCTGCGTCACCACATCAGCGCCACCGGTTTCTACCGTGGTCGCAAGGTGCTGAAAACGAAGGCCGACGCCTCCTGATCCAACACAACCACTGACCGTGGTCCTCGCCCGTGACAACGGGCGCACCACGCTCAGCCAAGGTGCAAGACACACTTGCCATTGGGGCTGGACAACCTGCTGACACAGGTTTGCCGGCCCTTGTCTTTTGCCGGCTGCCTTGTCGGCGCATCGTTGTTGCCCATCCATGACACTTGCAGTTCCCACCCAGCCCCACCCCTCCCAGGACGCGTCTTCGGTCGCGGGTGCCACTCGGGGGGCGGACCGCAGCGTCCTGTCGCCCGTGCGCATCTCGGTGGACTGCATGGGTGGCGACCACGGCCCCTCGGTGACGCTGCCGGCCTGCCAGGCCTTCCTGGCGGCGCACCCCGAAGCCGAGTTGCTGCTGGTGGGGCAGGCCGAGGCCTTGTCCGTGGCCCGTGATTGGCCGCGTTGCCGCATCGTCGAGGCCAGCGAAGTCGTCACCATGGACGACCCGGTGGAAGTCGCGCTGCGCCGCAAGAAGGATTCGTCCATGCGCGTGGCCATCGGCCAGGTCAAGTCCACGGCCGATCAGCCCGCTGCCGCGCACGCCTGCGTCTCTGCGGGCAACACCGGCGCCCTGATGGCCCTGGCGCGCTACCTGCTCAAGACCGTCGAAGGCATCGACCGCCCGGCGCTGGCCACCGTCATGCCCAACCAGCACGACGGCTTCACCACCGTGCTGGACCTCGGCGCCAACGTGGACTGCACCGCCGAGCACCTGCTCCAGTTCGCCGTCATGGGCTCGGCCCTGGTGTCGGCCGTCGATGGCAAGCCCTCGCCCAGCGTGGGCCTGCTCAACATCGGCGAAGAGGTCATCAAGGGCAGCGAAGTGATCAAGCAGGCGGGCGAATTGCTCCGCCAGGCGCACGAACGCGGCCTCATCAACTTCCACGGCAACGTCGAAGGCAACGACATTTTCAAGGGCACCTCCGACATCGTGGTCTGCGATGGCTTCGTCGGCAACGTCGCCTTGAAGACCGCCGAGGGCCTGGCGGGCATGTTCGCGTCCTTCATCAAGCAAGAGTTCACGCGCAACATCCTCACCAAAATGGTGGCATTGGTCGCGATGCCGGTGCTAAATCGCTTCAAAAGGCGCGTTGACCACCGTCGCTACAGCGGCGCGGCCCTGCTCGGCCTGCGCGGGCTGGTGTTCAAGAGCCACGGTTCTTCGGATGCACTTGCTTTTGAAGTCGCCTTGAATCGCGCTTATGATGCGGCCCGTCACCGACTGCTGGAACGGGTCCACGACCAGATCGCAGCCACGCTTGTCAGCCTGCCCACCACGGCAGAGTCTGCAGCCGTGGCCGATGTGGGACAAGCGGCCTGATCCCATTTTCAATGTCAGAACGACATACGGATCAACCATCCACCCCCAGCGAGGTCCACAAGCCACACCCGGCCCAAGACCCGCACCAAGCGCCCCACAAAGGCGCGACGCAGAACAAGTTCTCTCGCATCGCCGGCACCGGCAGCTTCCTGCCACCCCACCGGGTGAGCAATCAGGAGCTGGTCGATCGCCTTGCGCGTGACGGCCTTCAAACGTCCGACGACTGGATCGTGGAACGCACGGGCATCCGCGCGCGCCACTTTGCGGCGCCCGATGTGACGTCCAGCCAGCTGGGCGTTCAGGCCTGCCGGCGTGCGCTCGACGCGGCTGGGCTGCAACCCGCCGACATCGACCTCATCGTCTGCGCCACGTCCACGCCGGACATGGTCTTCCCGTCCACGGCCTGCCTGATCCAGCGCGAATTGGGCATCCATGGCTGCCCGGCTTTCGACGTGCAGGCGGTGTGCTCCGGCTTCGTGTACGCATTGACCGTGGCCGACGCGCTGATCCGCACCGGCGCGGCCCAGCGTGCGCTGGTGGTGGGCGCCGAGGTGTTCTCCCGCCTGCTGGACTTCAAGGACCGCACCACCTGCGTGCTGTTCGGCGATGGCGCCGGCGCGGTGGTGCTCGAAGCCTCCGACACCCCTGGCATCGTGGCTTCGCGACTGCATGCCGATGGCCAGTACGTGGGCTTGTTGAACGTGCCGGGCCATGTCTCGGGCGGCGAAGTGCTGGGCGATGTCACCTTGAAAATGGATGGCCAATCCGTGTTCAAGCTGGCCGTCAGCGTGCTGGACAAAGCAGCCCATGAAGTGCTGGATGCGGCCGGGCGTGGCCCCGAATGCATCGACTGGCTGATCCCGCACCAGGCCAATTTGCGCATCATGCAGGGCACTGCCAAGAAATTGAAACTTCCGCATGACAAGATCGTGGTCACGGTGGACCAACACGGCAACACCTCGGCCGCGTCCATCCCGCTGGCGCTGGACCACGGCGTGCGTTCTGGCCAGGTCCAGCGCGGGCAGACCCTCCTGCTCGAAGGCGTGGGCGGCGGCTTCACCTGGGGCGCCGTGCTGGTGGATTACTGAGCGACACTGCGCGCAGCCACCCCCGCATCTGCCACCTGACACCACAAGAACAAAGGACGACACGCCATGAGCATTTCCTTGAACCACCTGGCCTTCGTGTTCCCCGGCCAAGGCTCGCAAGCCGTCGGCATGCTCGACGCCTGGGGCGACCACGCTGCCGTGCGAGAGACCCTGGCCGAAGCCTCCGATGCATTGGGCGAAGACATCGCCAAGCTGATCGCCGAAGGCCCCAAGGAATCCCTGGACCTCACCACCAACACCCAGCCCGTCATGCTGACGGCCGGTGTGGCGTGCTGGCGTGCCTGGCTGGCAGAAACCGGCTTGATGCCGACGGCCGTGGCCGGTCACTCCCTTGGCGAGTACACCGCCCTGGTGGCCGCGGGCGCCTTGACGCTCAAAGATGCCTTGCCCCTGGTGCGCTTCCGTGCCCAGGCCATGCAGGAAGCCGTGCCTGTGGGTGTGGGCGGCATGGCCGCGATCCTGGGCCTGGACGCCGATGCCGTGAAGGCGGGTTGCGCACAAGCCGCTGCCGAATCGGGCCAGGCCGTCGAGGCCGTGAATTTCAACGACCCCAAGCAGACGGTCATCGCCGGCAGCAAAGCCGGTGTCGAGAAGGCCTGCGAGGTCCTCAAGGCCGCTGGCGCCAAGCGCGCGCTGTCGCTGCCCGTGTCGGCGCCCTTCCACAGCAGCCTGATGAAGCCCGCGGCCGAGCGTTTGCGTGAGAAACTCGCGGTCACCGTTTTCGCTGCGCCGCAAATCGCCGTGGTCAACAACATCGACGTGGCCGTGGTCACCGATGTGGACGCCATCCGCGATGCCCTGTACCGTCAGGCCTTCGGTCCGGTGCGCTGGGTGGAAACGATCCATGCGCTGAAGGCGCGCGGCTTGACCCATGTCATCGAATGCGGACCCGGCAAGGTGTTGTCCGGCATGGTCAAGCGGATCGACGCCGAATTGACCAGCGCGACCGTTTACGATCCCGCCTCTCTGGCCGAAGCCCGGGCCCTGCTGGCCTGAGCGCCAAGACCATTGCACGCCACCGAACATCACCATGAGCACTGAAACCCAAGCCAGCCCGAACGCCAGCACCCAAGGCCAGATCGCATTGGTCACCGGCGCCAGCCGCGGCATCGGTCGCGCCATCGCTGTGGCCCTGGCCCAGCGCGGCTTCAAGGTCATCGGCACGGCCACGAGCGAATCCGGTGCACAGGGCATTTCCGAAGGCCTGTCGGCCTACGCCGGCAGCAAGGGCATCGTGCTGAACGTCACCGATGCCGCAGCCTCGGACGCCGCCATCGACGCCATCGTCAAGGAGCACGGTGCACTGCACGTGCTGGTCAACAACGCCGGCATCACCCGCGACAACCTGTCCATGCGCATGAAGGACGACGATTGGGACGCCGTCATCGACACCAACCTCAAGTCGGTGTTCCGCCTCAGCCGGGCCGTCATGCGCCCCATGATGAAGCAGCGTCATGGCCGCATCATCAACATCACCTCGGTGGTGGGTGCCAGCGGCAACCCGGGCCAAGCCAACTACGCGGCATCCAAGGCCGGTGTGGCCGGCATGACGAGGGCCCTGGCGCGCGAACTGGGCAGCCGCAACGTCACTGTCAATTGCGTGGCACCCGGTTTCATCGACACCGACATGACCAAGGCGCTGTCGGAAGAACAACAGGCCACGCTCAAGGCGCAGATCCCGCTGGGGCGCCTGGGCAAGCCTGAGGACATCGCGGAGGCCGTGGCCTTTCTGGCCTCTCCGCAAGCCGCTTACATCACTGGCGTGGAATTGCACGTCAATGGCGGCATGTTCATGAACTGAGTTTGAGATCTTGCAGGGGAATCTCAATTTCGTTTGGCAGTCAGCATAATGACACGCTGAACCAGTAAAATCCCCGGTTTGTTTGCAACCCCTCCTGGAGGAGTCATGAGCGATATCGAAGCACGCGTCAAGAAGATCATTGCAGAGCAACTCGGTGTTGCCGAGTCTGAAGTCAGCCCCGAAAAGGCATTTGTGGCCGACCTGGGTGCCGACTCCCTGGACACCGTTGAGCTGGTGATGGCCCTCGAAGACGAGTTCGGCATCGAGATCCCCGACGAAGAGGCTGAAAAGATCACCACGGTGCAGCTGGCGATCGACTACGCCAAGGCCCACACCAAGGCCTGATCCCACTGCGCAATGCTCAAGGCCCTTCGGGGCCTTGTTTGCATGGAACTCCAATTTTTTGCATAGGCAAGCATGACCCGTCGTCGCGTCGTCATCACAGGCCTGGGGCTGGTCACGCCTCTGGGCAACCACGTTCAGGACTCCTGGGACAACCTCGTCGCAGGCCGCACTGGCATCCAGACCATCACGAAATTCGACGCCTCGTCGTTCGCCTGCCAGTTCGCAGGCGAAGTCAAGGGCTTCAACATCGAGGATTACATCCCCGCCAAAGAAGCCCGGCACATGGACACCTTCATCCATTACGGGCTGGCTGCGAGCATGCAGGCCATCCGTGATGCGGGCCTGCCCACGGGCGAGGCCCTGGCCCCCGAGCTGGCCGACCGCATCGGCGTGCTGGTGGGCTCGGGCATCGGCGGCTTGCCGATGATCGAGCAGACCCACAAGGACTACACCGAGCGCGGCCCCCGTCGCATCTCGCCCTTCTTCGTGCCCGCCTCGATCATCAACATGATCTCGGGGCACGTCTCGATTTACCACGGCTTCCGCGGCCCCAACCTGGGCGTTGTCACGGCCTGCACCACGGGCTTGCACGCCATCGGTCTGGCTGCGCGTTTGATCGAGTGCGGTGATGCCGACATCATGGTGGCCGGCGGTGCCGAAGCCACCGTGTCGCCACTGGGCGTGGGCGGGTTTGCCGCCTCCCGCGCGCTGTCCACACGCAACGACGATCCGGCCACGGCCTCGCGTCCTTTCGACAAGGACCGCGACGGCTTCGTGCTGGGCGAAGGTGCGGGCGTCATGGTGCTGGAGTCGCTGGAAAGCGCCCAGGCCCGCGGTGCCAAGATCTACGCCGAGCTGGTCGGCTTCGGCATGAGTGGCGATGCCCACCACATGACCGCGCCTGACGTGGACGGCCCCAAGCGCTCGATGCTCAACGCCTTGCGCAATGCAGGTTTGAACACCGACGAGGTCCAGTACCTCAACGCGCACGGCACCTCCACCCCGCTGGGCGATGCCAACGAGACCAACGCCATCAAGCTGGCCTTTGGCGACGATGCCAAGAAGCTGGTGGTCAACTCGACCAAGTCCATGACCGGCCACTTGCTGGGCGGCGCGGGCGGCATCGAGTCGGTCTTCACGGTGCTGGCCATCCACAACCAGATCTCGCCGCCCACGATGAACATCTTCAACCAGGACCCCGCTTGCGACCTGGACTACTGCGCCAACACGGCGCGTGAGATGAAGATCGACGCCGCGCTGAAGAACAACTTCGGCTTCGGCGGCACCAACGGCTCGTTGGTTTTCAAGCGCTTCTGAGTGGCTTGAGCGAGACTGGCGGCCGAGGGGCGCGACACATGTCCAGCACCTCGGCCCGCCCACCCGTGCAACAGCCCACGCAACAAGCCTTGCGTGCGGCCTTCCTCGCACCTGCAATGCGGACGGCGCAGTGGCAGCTGCCCACGGGGGCGTCTGCCGTTCCGCTCGTGCGCCGTGCTGCGCAGGTGCTGATGGGCCTCAGCGCCTTGATGGCCTGGGTGTGGGGCCTGGCTGCGATGGCTTCTGTCTGGCCCCTGGCTTTCGCCGTGGGCTGGACATGGCACGTCGCTCGCCTGTGGCGCGCCTGGGGCCGGCCCCCGCGAACGTTGCTGCTGTCCTGGCAATCGCAACCCTTGGGCGCCTGGCAGGTGGCCGAGTGGGGTGAGTGCCCGGTGCACGTGCGCACAGCGTGGGACGGTCAAGCGGCTTTTCTCTTGCACCTGCGCGCTGCAGATGGCGCCGGGCAAGCCTGGTTGTGGGTCCGGGACGATGGCGGGCGCGACATCCACCGTTTGCGCACCTTGCTGGGCGTGCCACCGGCCACGCCTGAGGCGCCCGTGGCATGATCCGGCTTGAACTGCCAAAAATTGCACAGGGCCGCAGCCAATGTCACCGTTTTCCAGCCCCCGCAAGGAGCCGTCGTGATGCCTCAGGATCAGGGCGATGACCCTGGCATGCAGCGTCCCGTGTTGTCTCCGGCGCCCGGCGCTGGGGTGCCGTTGACGGGGCAGGGCGCGGCTGGCGATGCTTCGGGCACGCACACGACCGCCCATTCGCCTGCCCATTTGCCTGCCTTGAGTGAACCCCTGGTGGATGTGGACGCCGAGTTGGTGGCCCGCGTGCAGCGCGGCGACCAGCGCGCCTTCGAGATGCTGGTGGTCAAGTACCAGCGCCGCATCGAGCGGCTGATCGCGCGCATGATCCGCGATGTGGACTTGGTCGAAGACATCGCCCAGGAAACCTTCATCCGCGCCTACCGGGCCTTGCCGGGTTTCCGCGGCGACAGTGCTTTCTACACCTGGCTCTACCGCATCGCGGTCAACACGGCCAAGAAGGCGATGATCGGGCTCAAACGCGACCCCTTGCTGACGGAGGCGGCGATGGGGGGCGGCGGTGACGACGATGACGACAACCCCGCCGTGGACCGCGACCTCACCGACGGTGAAACGCCGGAATCGACCTTGGCCAGCCGCCAGATCGCCGAGGCCGTCAATGCCGCGGTGGCCGCGCTGTCGGAGGACCTGCGCCAGGCCATCACCCTGCGGGAAATCGAAGGCCTGAGTTACGAAGAAATCGCCGAGATGATGAACTGCCCGATCGGCACGGTGCGCTCGCGCATTTACCGCGCCCGGGAGGCCATCGCGACGCGCTTGCGCCCCTTGCTGGACACCCGCGAGGGCGAACGCTGGTGATTTTTCGCGGGCTGCACACATCGGTGGAACTTTCGGGCCCGGGGGCGGTCCATCAGGGGCGATGCCATGGCGCTGCCCGTGGTCAACTTCAGTGACAGGAGTGCTCACGCATGTCTGAGATCCTTTCGGCCCTGAGCGACGGCCAGGCCACCCCGGAAGAAGTCGCCCGCGCCAGCGCGGCCTGGCGCGACGATCCTCAGGCGCGTGCTTCCTGGCACCGCTACCAGCTCATCGGCGATGCTTTGCGCTCGCCCGAGTTGCTGCAGGCCAGCGAAGGCTCTGCGTTCCTTCAGGGCTTCCGTGCGCGCCTGGCGCAAGAGCCGGTGGTCCTGGCGCCGCAGCAAGCCTCGCACGCTGCGCGCACCGAGCCACACAGCCCTGCATCAGCTTTGCCGGTGGCGCCACTCAAGCGCCGTCCCTGGGCAGGGCCTGCGGCCGTGGCTGCCAGCTTCGTGTTGCTGGTCGGCCTGATGGCCTCGAACCTGTCGGGACTGGGGCAGGACGGCTCGGCGCGCACAGACACGCTGGCGTCTGCGCAGGGCGCGGCCTGGGATGTTCAGGACATGCGCGTCGGCAACAGCTTGGTGGTGTCGTCTTTCAACGCGCCCACCCACGTGCCAAGCGGCACCCGTTTGCAGGCAGCCCAGTCCATGGGGGCCTCTTTTGACAGCACCGACCAGACCGAAGGCGTGTTGATCCGTGACCC
Organism: Aquabacterium commune; assembly: GCF_004362855.1. Classification (GTDB taxonomy): domain Bacteria; phylum Pseudomonadota; class Gammaproteobacteria; order Burkholderiales; family Burkholderiaceae_C; genus Aquabacterium; species Aquabacterium commune. The sequence goes on along the minus strand of NZ_SNXW01000003.1, from coordinate 299,787 downwards.
CCGTGTCGAGCCGCTGCTCAGCCTGCAGCGCCCCATGGTCATCGACCCGCCTGCGGCGACCTTCTCTGAACCTGGCTTGTCGCACACCGTGGGTCACACCGCACCCTGACAAGGCCCTTGAAATCCGGGTGCTCGGCACCCATCTCCGCCGCGGTGGGGCTGTTGAGCCCGCCGCGGCGGCGTTGTTTCAGCCGACGGCGGCAACGGCTTGGGTGGGTTTACCGAGTTTTACCCTTGCAGGCTCCTGGCCGATTGAAGTGTCGCCCGAAGATGCGGCTCAGACGCCCAGTCGCCAAAAGCACAAGCACATGACGATCCTGTCGTCGTGTTTTCATGGCACTTGCTTCAACATACCCGTTCTGACCTTGTCACTTCGCCAAAGAGGTTCATGCACATGTCGTCTCCCGTGACTGCCACTTCCACGCCGTCTGTCATCCGCCGCACCTTGGTGGTGAGCGCGGTGGTGTCCGCCGTCGGGCTGGTGCTCAGTTCCAGCCTGTTCCCCCATGCCTCGCAGGCGCAGCAGCCGGCTGCGGCCGTGATGGCGCCGGCGTCGCCGCCTGCGGCCAACTCGGCGGCGCCGGTCCTCGTCAAGGGCCTGCCGGACTTCACCGAGTTGGTCGAGAAGGTCGGCCCTTCCGTGGTCAGCATCCGGACCACGCAGCGTGTGGCGGAAGAGGGCGGCGATGGCGATGAGGCCGATGCCCAGATGCGCGAGTTCTTCAAACGCTTCTTCGGTGTGCCCATGCCGGACCAGCGTCGCGGCACGCCCGGGGTGCCCAACACGCCGAACACCCCCAAGCGGGGCGGCGAGCAGGGCGAAGAGCGTCCGCGTGGCGTGGGCTCCGGTTTCATCCTCAGCCCCGATGGCTATGTGATGACCAATGCCCACGTGGTTGAGGGTGCCGACGAGGTTTACGTCAACCTGACCGACAAGCGCGAGTTCAAGGCCAAGGTCGTGGGCGCTGACAAGCGCACCGACGTGGCTGTGCTCAAGATCGACGCCAAGCAGCTGCCCGCCGTGGCCGTGGGCGAGGTGAGCCGCGTGAAGGTGGGCGAGTGGGTCATGGCCATCGGCACGCCCTTCGGCCTGGAGAACACCGTGACGGCCGGCATCGTGAGCGCCAAGGCGCGCGACACGGGCGAGGAAATCCGCTTCATCCAGACCGACGTGGCCGTCAACCCGGGCAACTCGGGCGGGCCGCTGATCAACATGCGTGGCGAGGTCGTGGGCATCAACTCACAGATCCTCAGCCGCTCGGGTGGTTTCATGGGCATCTCGCTGTCCATCCCCATCGACGACGCCATGAAGGTGGCCGATCAGTTGCGCTCGGGGGGCAAGGTCGTCCGCGGTCGCATCGGGGTGTCGATCGCGCCGGTGTCGAAGGACGTGGCCGAGGCCATCGGCCTGGGCAAGGCGCAGGGCGCGCTGGTGCAGGCCGTCGAGCCTGGCACCCCGGCCGACAAGGCGGGCGTCGAGGCCGGTGACATCATCACCAAGTTCAACGGCCAGACCATCGACAAGGCGCCCGACCTGCCTCGCCTGGTGGCCGCGACCAAGCCTGGCACCAAGAGCACGCTGCAGGTTTTCCGGCGCGGCGCTTACAAAGAGCTGACCGTGACCGTCGCTGAGATGGACACCCCGAAGGCCAAGCTTGGCTCTGGCAAGGAGGATGCCGCACAGCCGATGGCGTCGGCCGCAGCGTTGGGCCTGAACGTGATCGACCTGACGGCGGACCAGAAGCGCGAACTGCGCCAGACCGGTGGCGTGTTGGTGAACGAAGCCCAGGGTCCTGCCGCGCGCGCGGGGCTGCGTGCAGGCGACATCATCCTGTCGGTGGCGAATGTGCAGATCGGCTCGGCCAAGGAGTTCGAGGCCGTGCTCGCCAAGCTGGAGAAGGGCCGTGCCGTCAACGTGCTGGTGCGCCGCGGCGAGTGGGCACAGTACGCCGTGATCCGCCCTGGCAAGTGAGTCCGGGCGCCGGGCCGAGGGTCTTGGGCCGCGCGCTGGCGCCTGGCCCAAGGCGCTGCCCGGGGCAAATCCGAGCAATTTGCAGGGTTGTTGGCTGTGTTCGACACCCGTTTGCCGAGGCTTTGCGCTGTTGATAACTCCGATCTGGCCCCGAAAGCGCCCGGGAACGCGGCTACAATCGCGGCTCTCGTCGCCTCGCACGGGGTCCTTTCCGGTGGCCCGGACCTGGCCCAAGTTGCCCACAAGGTGCTGTTGAAATCCTGTGGATAACTGGCGTGAGGGCAGCGCAACGACCCCTTTGATCGCCCGTGATCAGCCTGTCTTGAGGGCTCCTTCTGTACAATGGAGGTCCAACAAGCAGTTGCCATACGTTTTTGTTGGAAGGCGCGTCACTCCTTTTGACGTGCCTTTTTTTTATGAACCACATCCGTAATTTCTCGATCATTGCGCACATCGACCATGGCAAGTCCACGCTGGCCGATCGCATCATTCAGCGTTGTGGTGGCCTGAGCGACCGTGAGATGGAAGCCCAGGTGCTGGACTCGATGGACATCGAGAAAGAGCGCGGCATCACCATCAAGGCACAGACCGCAGCGCTCAGCTACAAGGCCAAGGATGGCCAGGTTTACAACCTCAACCTGATCGACACGCCCGGCCACGTGGACTTCTCTTATGAAGTCAGTCGCTCGCTGTCGGCCTGTGAGGGCGCGCTGCTGGTGGTGGACGCCTCGCAAGGCGTCGAAGCCCAGACGGTGGCCAACTGCTACACCGCCCTCGACCTGGGTGTCGAGGTGGTGGCGGTGCTGAACAAGATGGACCTGCCGTCTGCTGACCCCGAGCGCGCGAAGGAAGAGATCGAAGACGTCATCGGCATCGACGCGTCCGATGGCATCCCTTGCTCGGCCAAAACCGGCATGGGCATCGACGAGATCCTGGAAGCCGTGGTGGCCCGCATGCCGCCCCCGAAGGGCGACCCGGACGGCCCCCTGCGCGCCATGATCATCGACGCCTGGTTCGACAACTACGTCGGCGTGGTGATGCTGGTGCGCGTGGTGGACGGCGTGCTCAAGCGCGGTGAACGCATCCGCATGATGGCCACCAACACGGTCTATCCGGCCGAGCACCTGGGCGTGTTCACGCCCAAGTCCACGCCGCGCGAAGAACTGCGTGCCGGTGAGGTGGGCTTCATCATCGCGGGCATCAAGGAGCTTGCTGCCGCCAAGGTGGGCGACACCGTCACGCTTGAGAAGAAGCTGCCCAACAACGCGGGCCCCGCGACCGAGGCGCTGCCGGGTTTCAAGGAAATCCAGCCGCAGGTGTTCGCGGGCCTGTACCCGACCGAAGCCAGCGAGTACGAACAGCTGCGCGACGCACTGGAAAAGCTCAAGCTCAACGACAGCTCGCTGCGCTACGAGCCCGAGGTGTCGCAGGCGCTGGGCTTTGGCTTCCGCTGCGGCTTCCTGGGCCTGCTGCACATGGAGATCGTGCAGGAGCGCCTGGAGCGCGAGTTCGACCAGGACCTCATCACCACCGCGCCCAGCGTGGTCTATGAGGTGGAGCTGAACGGCGGCGAAGTCATCGAGGTGGAGAACCCTTCGAAGATGCCGGAAGTGGCGCGCATCCACGAGATCCGCGAGCCCATCGTCACCGTGCACCTGTTCATGCCGCAAGACTATGTCGGCCCGGTGATGACGCTGGCCAACCTCAAGCGCGGCGTGCAGTTGAACATGGCCTACCACGGTCGCCAGGTCATGCTGACCTACGAGATGCCGCTGGCCGAGATCGTGCTGGACTTCTTCGACAAGCTCAAATCCGTGTCGCGCGGCTATGCCTCCATGGACTATGAGTTCAAGGAGTACCGCGCCTCCGACGTGGTGAAGGTGGACATCCTGATCAACGGTGACCGGGTGGATGCCTTGTCCCTGATCGTGCACCGCGCGCAGAGCGCGTACCGCGGTCGCGGTGTGGCGGCCAAGATGCGCGAGCACATCCCGCGCCAGATGTACGACGTGGCCATCCAGGCGGCCATCGGCGGCAACATCATCGCCCGCGAGAACATCAAGGCGCTGCGCAAGAACGTGCTGGCAAAATGCTACGGCGGCGACATCACCCGCAAGAAGAAGCTGCTCGAAAAGCAGAAAGCCGGCAAGAAACGCATGAAGCAGGTGGGCTCGGTCGAGGTGCCTCAAGAAGCATTCCTGGCCATCCTGCAAGTTGATGACTGACACCCTGGAAGATTGATGAGTCTGATCACTGGTTTGTTTTATGCGGTCCTGGCCGTGTACCTGGGAGGCTGGTACACCGGTCGCTGGCACGGCAATTTCTCGCTGTTGCTCTTTGTCATGTCGGTGATCACGCTGGCTTACTGGCTGGCCGAGCGCTACAAGTTCCGCCCGGAGCGTGAAGCGGCCGCAGCGCAACTGGTGCAGCAAGACCAGGCGCGCCGTGCGACGCTGGCCATGCAAGGCATCAACGAGGTGGACGGCAATGTGGCCGCCGCGCGCGACAAGCTGCTGATGCAGCCCTGGTGGCTGGATTGGACCGCGGGCCTGTTCCCGGTGATTTGCGCGGTCTTCCTGATGCGCTCCTTCCTGTTCGAGCCCTTCAAGATCCCGTCGGGCTCGATGATCCCCACCTTGGTGGTGGGTGACCTCATCCTGGTCAACAAATTCCACTACGGCATCCGCCTGCCGGTGATCAACAAGAAGATCATCGACAACAACGAACCGCAGCGGGGCGATGTGATGGTGTTCCGCTACCCGGTCAACACGGACCTGGACTACATCAAGCGCGTGGTCGGTTTGCCGGGCGACACGGTGGCTTACCTCAACAAGCGCCTGACCATCAATGGCACGCCGATCGAGCAGACGCCGCTGGCCGAGTACTACGACGCCGACAGCCTGCGTTACTCCTTCCAGTTCAGCGAGCAGCTGATGGGCCGCGAGCACCGCATCCTGGTGGACAAGGACCGCCCCCCCTTCGTGCCGCCGCAGGCCGTGGAAGACTTTCCTTTCAAGGAAAACTGCCGATACAGTGGCGAAGGCGTGGTCTGCAAGGTGCCGCCCGGCCACTACTTCGTGATGGGCGACAACCGCGACAACTCGCAAGACTCGCGCTTCTGGGGCTTCGTGCCTGACCGCAATCTGGTCGGCAAGGCTTTCGTCATCTGGATGAATTTCGGCGACATCAAGCGCTTTGGCACCTTCCACTGAGCAAGGACCGACACGATGAACCTGATGCCACGTCACGCCACTGGGCCCGCACGCGCTCAGCAGGGCTTCACCCTCATCGGCCTGATTTTCTGGGCGGTCGTCATCTCCATGCTGGCGCTGCTGGTGATGAAGGTGGCGCCGGCGCTGTCGGAGTTCCGCACCATCCAGAGCATGGTCAACAAGGCGGCCCGTGAGGGCGGCAGCACCGTGCCCGAGATCCGTGCGGCCTATGACCGCTACCTGCAGATCGAGTACGGCGTGGAGGCCATCCGGTCTGGGCGTGACCTGGACGTCGCCAAGGAAGACGACAAGATCGTCATCCGCTTTGCGTACGACAAGGAAATCGCGCTGGTGGACCCGGTTTACCTGGTCATCAAGTTCAAGGGCCAGTCGAAGTGAAGCAGCCCCCCGCCGAGGCGGTGGCTTCGGCGCTGGGCACGCCGGCCATGGATTTGAAAACACTGCAGCAGCGCCTGGACCACACCTTTGGTCAGCCGGAGCTGCTGCGGCGTGCCGTGACCCACAAGAGTTTCGGGCAGGACCACTACGAGCGCCTGGAGTTCCTGGGCGACGCGGTGCTGGACCTGGGCATTTCTGACCTGCTCTACACCCGCTTCGACCGCAGCGCCGAAGGCGATCTGACGCGCGTGCGGGCCCACCTGGTGCGACAGGACATGCTGCACCACCTGGCGGTGCAGTTGGGCCTGCCCAGCGTGCTGCGCCTGAGCGAGGGCGAGGCCAAGGGCGGTGGCGCGCAGCGGCCGTCCATCCTGGCCGATGCGCTGGAGGCGATCATCGGCGCGGTGTACCTGGATGCCGGCTTCGACACCGCCCGCGCGCTGGTGGTGCGTTTGTTCGAGCCGGTGCTGGCCGAAACCCAGGAAGAGCGTTGGAGCAAGGACGCCAAGACGGCCTTGCAGGAATGGCTGCAGGGGCGCAAGATGCCGGTGCCCCAATACCGCATCGAGGCCACCCGTGGCAAAGCCCACGAGCAGGTGTTCGTGGTGGTGTGCGAGATGCCCGAGTTGCAGCTGTCTGCCAGCGGTGAAGGCTTGTCGCGCCGCGCTGCCGAGCAGGCCGCGGCCCAGGTGGCCCTGGAGCGCGTGATGGCGCTGGCGCCTGCCGATTTGAAGGGCGCCAAGGCGGGTGCCGCCGCACCGCCCGTGGTGTTGCGCAAAGCGCCCAAGCGCAAGCTGGACGACGCCGGGCCTTGAGGCGGGCGTTCCTGCGTTGCGTCGATGTTTCCTTTGTTTTTGCTGCCTGTTTGCCCCGCTGAGCCATGCCCAAGTCCCCCGCCGATGATGTGAACCCCTCGCTGGACCAGATGCTGTCCAAGCTGACCATGGCCCGCCATGGCGATGCCGCTGGGGACGCGGCAGTGCCTGCTGCGCAGCAGCGCTGTGGCCTGATCGCCATCGTGGGTCGGCCCAACGTGGGCAAGTCCACGCTGCTCAATGCCCTGGTGGGGCAGAAGGTGTCGATCACCTCGCGCAAGGCCCAGACCACGCGCCACCGCATCACCGGCATCTGCAGCCATGGCGATGCGCAATTTGTGTTCGTGGACACGCCGGGCTTCCAGACGCGCCACACGGTGCGCGGCACGGCAGCGCTCAACCGCAACCTGAACAAGACCGTGCAGGCCACACTGTCTGACGTGGCGGTGGTGCTGTTCCTGGTCGAGGCCGGTCGATTCGGTCCGGACGACGCCCAGGTCTTGGCGCTGTTGCCGACCGACCGCCCGGTGCTGCTGGTGGCCAACAAGCTGGACCTCATCCACCGCCGCGAGGACCTCTTCCCCTGGCTGCAGGCCATGCAGGAGCGCCACCCGTTCACGCAGTTCGTGCCGCTGTCGGCCAAGAAGGAAGACGACACACGCCGCCTGTTGGACATCGTGCGCCCCTACCTGCCCGAGCAGGCCTGGTGGTACGACGCAGATGCTCTGACCGACCGATCCGACCGCTTTCTGGCCAGCGAGATGGTCCGGGAGAAGCTCTTCCGCCTGACCGGTGACGAGCTGCCCTACACCTCGACGGTGGTCATCGACCAGTACACCGACGAGCCGCCCCAGCCCGGCAACGCCAAGTCCACCGGCATGGTGCGCATCGCGGCGACCATCATCGTGGAGCGCGAGCAGCACAAGGGCATGGTGATTGGCGACAAAGGCGAGCGCCTCAAGCGCATCGGCACCGAGGCCCGCACCGAGCTGGAGCGCCTGATGGGCCGCAAGGTCTTCCTGGAGATCTGGGTGAAGGTGCGTTCGGGTTGGGCCGATGACGACGCCCGCCTGCGCACCTACGGCTACGAGTGAGCCGCTGAGGGCAGGTGGCCAAGTCGGCTTCGCGGTCCACCACGGCTGCCCCTGCGCGGGCCGCGTCTGGGCGTGCGCCATCGGCGCGCGCCGGCTCGCTGGCCTATGTGCTGCACAGCCACGATTGGAGCGAGTCCAGCCTGATCCTGGAGCTGTTCTGCCGCGAGCAGGGCAAGGTGATGGCCGTGGCCAAGGGCGCCAAGCGCCCGTACTCGCAGTTGCGGCCGGTGCTGATGCCGTTCCAGCGCATCCACGTGGGTTTTGGTGCCAAGCGGGCCGACGAGGCCGAGGTCTGGCTCTTGCGCCAGGCCGAGTGGGCGGGCGGACCGGCCTGGCCTGGGGGCGCGGCCTTGTTGCCGGGCTTTTACCTCAACGAGTTGTTGATGCGCTTGTTGGCGCGCCACGATCCCCATCCCGAGCTGTTCGATGCCTATGCCGATGCCTTGCAGGGCCTGACCCAGCCCAGCCTGCTGACGGCGGCCTTGCGCGCCTTCGAGCTCGTGCTGCTGCGCCAGCTGGGCCTGTTGCCGGAGCTGTCGGTCGAGACCGTGGGCGCCGCGCCCGTGCAGGCAGGGCAGGGCCACACCTTGCACCCCGAGCTGGGCGTGCGGGCCACGCCCTGGCAGGTGGAGGCGAGCGAGCCGGGCGTGCGAGGCGACGGCCCTGCGCAACTGGATGGCACCGTGCTGCTGGCCCTGGAGGCCGCCTTGGTGCGGCCTGTGGCGGCGGGCCAGTCGGTGGTGCCTGGGGTGATGGCCGCCTGCGTCACCGCGGGGTCAAGCGCGATGTCTGACCTCAAGGCGATCACGCGCACGCTCCTTCACTATCATCTGGGGTCGCACACCTTGCGAACACGCCAGCTCATGATCGAACTCCAGCAACCATGACCTTCTCCGGCCTGCACCTCACCGCCCACGACGCCCCCTTGCTGGGCATCAACATCGACCACGTTGCCACGGTGCGCAATGCGCGCGGCGGGCGCTTCCCCGACCCGGTGGCCGCGGCGCTGCTGGCCGTGGAGGCCGGCGCGGACATCGTCACCTTCCACCTGCGCGAAGACCGCCGCCACATCCGCGATGACGATGTCGCCCGGCTGAAAGCGCTGGTGCACGCGCCGCTGAACTTCGAAGCCGCGGTGACCGACGAGATGCTGAACATCATCGAGCGCACGGCCCCCGCCCACGTTTGCCTGGTGCCAGAACGACGCCAGGAGGTCACGACCGAGGGCGGCCTGGACGTGGTCGGGCAGTTCGACCGCGTCAAAGACGCCTGTGGTCGGCTGGCCGAGGCGGGTTCGCGCGTGTCCCTGTTCATCGGCGCGGACTTCGCCCAGATCGATGCCGCGGCCAAGGCCGGTGCGCCCTGTGTGGAGCTGCACACCGGCGCCCTGGCCAATGCCTGGTGGGACGGCGATGCCGCGGCCCTGCAGGCCGAGTTGGCACGCCTGAAAGCCGGCCTGCGCCATGCGGGCAGCCTGGGCCTGCGCACCCACGCGGGCCACGGCCTGGCCCTGTGCCAGCCCGAGGCGCAAGGCCGCGATGCGCCCAGCAGCACAGCCCTCGTGGCGGCCTTGCCCGAGGTGCAAGAGCTCCACATCGGCCATGCCTTGATCGGCCACGCCATCTTCGTGGGGCTGCGCCAGGCGATTGCCGATTTCCAGGCCGAGGCCGTCCGCGCCCGACGCGAGGCCCGTGCATGATCGTCGGCATCGGCACGGACCTGTGCGATGTGCGCCGCATCCGCGAGGCCCTGGACCGCCGCGGCGACCGCTTCGCCGAAAAGGTGCTGGGTGAGCGCGAAATGGCCGTCTGGCGAGCCCGCACGGCCCGTTCGCCGGTGCGTGGCTTGCGCTACCTGGCCACCCGCTTTGCGGCCAAGGAAGCCTTCTCCAAGGCCATTGGCCTGGGCATCCACATGCCCATGGCGTGGCGGCGCTGCGAAATCCTCAATGCCGAGAGTGGCCAGCCGCAGATCGTGCTCAACGGTGAGCTGGCCGACTGGTTTGCCGCCCGCCACTGGCAGGCCCATGTCACCGTCACCGACGAGGGCGATCTGGCCCAGGCTTTTGTCGTTGTCGAAACCGACCCTGCGCGATCGCCTGTGCCTGCCGCTGCCGGCCAACCCTGAAACGCCCGCATCCCCCAACCTGAACCCATCCGCCGCCATGTCTTCCAAGCGCACCGCCAGCCCCATCGGCCACGCCGCCGACCCCATCCAGCACGCACCCGTGGTGCTCGACATCGCCGGCCTGACCCTCAGCGACGACGACCGCCGCCGCCTGGCCCACCCGCTCACCGGTGGCCTGATCCTGTTCGCGCGCAACTGGCAGGACCGCGCCCAGGTCACGACCTTGTGCACCGAGATCAAGGCCATCCGCCCGGACGTGCTGATCTGCGTGGACCACGAGGGCGGCCGCGTGCAGCGCTTCAAGACCGATGGCTTCACCCACGTGCCGCCGATGCGCCGCTTGGGCGAGATGTGGCTCAAAGATGGCAAGGGCGGGGAGGGCACCGGTGCCATGGCGGCCACCGATGCCGCCACGGCCTGCGGCTACGTGCTGGCCAGCGAGCTGCGCGCCTGCGGCGTGGACCTGACCTTCACGCCCGTGCTGGACCTGGACTGGGGCGAGAGCGGCGTCATCGGTGACCGCGCCTTCCACAGCGATGCCCGCGTGGCCACGGTGCTGGCCAAGAGCGTGATGCACGGCCTGCTGCTGGCCGGCATGGCCAATTGCGGGAAGCACTTCCCCGGCCACGGTTTCGTCAAGGCCGATTCGCACGTGGACATCCCCGTGGACAAGCGCAGCCTCAAGGCCATCCTGGCCGACGATGCCAAGCCCTACGAGTGGCTGAGCACCTCGCTGACCAGCGTGATGCCGGCCCATGTCATCTACCCGAAGGTGGATGCGGCGCCTGCGGGCTTCTCGTCGCGTTGGCTGCAAGACATCTTGCGTGGACAGCTCGGCTTCACCGGTGCCATCTTCAGCGACGACCTCAGCATGGAAGGCGCCAGCGTGGCCGGCAGCCACACCCAGGGCGCGGTCGCGGCCTTGAACGCCGGTTGCGACATGGTGCTGCTGTGCAACCAGTCCTTGGGCGATGGCGCGGCGGTGGACGCCCTGCTGGATGGCCTGCAGCAGGCCTTGCAGCGCGGCGAATGGCAGGCGAGCCCGGACAGCGAAGCGCGTCGCCTGGACCTGCTGCCGCAAACCGCGCCGCTGACCTGGGACGAGCTGATGCACCAGCCGCAGTACCAGCAGGCCTTGTCGCGCTTGCCAGCTTGAACGTCGGTGCAGCTGGGCGGGCTCAGTGGGCGCTCAGCGTGCGATCAGTGCGTGCCGTTGCGGTACAGCAGTTCAATCAGCGCTTGGTTGCGCTCCAGCACCACCTTGCGCTTGACCTTCAAGGTCGGCGTCAGCTCACCCGAGGCCACGCTCAGCGATTGCGGCAGCACCGCGAACTTGCGCACCTGGGCCACGCGCGCCTGTGAGGCGTTGACGTGGTCGATGTCCGCCTGCAGCGTCTGCAGCACCAGCGGGTGCTCGTGCAAGTGCGGCTCGTCGAGCAGGCCATGCTGGCTCGCAAACGCAGCCAGCGCCACCGGGTCCAGCGTGAGCAGGGCGACCAGGTAGTTGCGGCCATCGCCACACACCACGGCGTGCTCGACCAGGTGGGCGTCCATCAGTGTCGTCTCGATGTTGGACGGCGAGATGTTCTTGCCGCCCGAGGTGATGATCAGGTCCTTCTTGCGCCCGGTGATGAAGACGTAGCCGTCTTCGTCGATGTGGCCCAGGTCACCCGTGAGCAACCACTCGCCCGAGAAGCTGTCGGCCGTGGCCTGTGGCGAGCCCATGTAGCACTGGAAGAGGTGCGGCCCGCGCACCCGCAGTTCGCCGTCCTCGGCCACCATGATCTCGGTGCCCGGCAGGGGTTTGCCGACCGAGCCCACGCGCGTGCTGCCCGGCAGCGACAGCGTGGACGGCCCCGTCACCTCGGACTGCCCGTACAGCTCGCGCACCACCACGTCCAGCCCGGCGAAGAAGCGCAGCTTTTCCGGCGCGATGGGCGCAGCGCCTGAGCTCAGCAGACGGGCCTGGTCCAGCCCCAGCGCTTCCTTGACCTTGCGGTGCACCAGCCGATGCGCCAGCTGCTTTTGCAACGTCAACCAGGGGCCTGCGGGCTGCCCGGCGTGGTCCAGTGCATGCCAGCGTTGCCCGACCGACATGGCCCAGCGCGCCAGCGCTGCCTTCACGCCGGTGGCCTGCGCCAGCTTGGCCTCGATGCCCGACTGCATCTTCTCCCACACCCGCGGCACACCGAAGAAAATGGTCGGACGAACCTCCTTGAGGTGATCTCCCAACTCCTCCATGCTGCGCGCGTAGTACACGGTGAAGCCCGAGTGCACCTGGTTGTGCATGGAGTTCATCTGCTCGGCGATGTGGGCCAGCGGCAGGTAGGAGATGACACGGTCGCGCTCGTCCACATCGAAGAGTTGCCGCATCGTGTGGCCCACCCACCAGAGGTTGCCCTGGCTGAGCGCCACGGCCTTGGCGGGGCCGGTCGTGCCCGAGGTGTAGATCAGCGTGCCGATGTCATCGGCGCTCAGGGCCTGCAGGCGTTGCTCGAACTCCTGCGCTAGCGCCGCCTCGCCCAGCTTCATGAACGCGTCCCAGGACATCACGGGCTTGCGCGCTTGTGCCGAGTCGCTGTCGCGCAGCATCACGATGTGGCGCAGGTGGGGCAGTTCGTCTTCGCAAGCGTGCACAGCCTGCAGGCGCGAGGCCTCGTCCACCATCAGCACGGACGCCTTGCAGTGGTTGAGGATGTAGGCGATGTCTTGTGGCGAACTGGTCCAGTAGATGCCCACCGGCGTGGCGCCAATGGCCATGGCAGCGAAGGCCAGCGTGACCCACTGGGGGGTGTTGAAACTCAGGATGGCGACGGCATCGCCGCGCTTCACCCCCAGGCCGATGAGTGCCTTGCCCGCGTCGCGCACCTGGCGCCCGTGTTCCTCCCAGGAGGTGGCTTGCCAACCCGATTCCGTGCGAACGCAGTAGGCCGGGTGGGCCCCCAGGCGCTGGGCGGTGTCCAGCAAGAGCTGCGGCGGTGACACGAAGCCAGCGTAAGCCGCGAGAGGGGGCGCGGCGGCAGAGGGTGCCGCAGACAGGGCATGGGCATGGGCGTGTGCAGTGGCCAAGGTCGCTCCTGAAGTTGTCAGGATTACAGACCTTTATGACGTTAACGTCAATTGGTGGCCGCTTGGGTAGAACCCTTGGGTGCATCAAGCCATGGCGCGCCCATGAAAAAGCCCGGCCAAAGCCGGGCTGTGTGTGCATGGCGCGCTTTCGTTGGCGCGCCATGGTGGAGGGGGCGTCAGCCAGGCATCCGAGGCATCAGGCCTTGTGCTCGAAGGGCAGGGTGACTTGGGCGAGGTCCTTGCGGGTCTCGACCAGCACCAGCGGGCCTTCGTCCAGCACCACCACGGGCTTGCGCTCGCGCGGCACATGCACGGCCTTGGGCTCTTGCGCGATCGCTTCCTGCACCTGGCGGATGCGTTCTGCGTCGGAGTTGACCCACTGCAGACCGGCCGATTGGGCAATGGCCTCCAACTCGTCCATGGGCAGCACGAACGGTGCGGCCTTCACGGCGGCGATTGGCGCGGGCTCGGCCACGGCCTGGGCAGGCGCCACAGGGGCTGCCGCTGCGACCGGCGGGGTCGGTGCTGCCTGTACTTCGGCAGGTATTGCGGCAGGCGCTTCGGTGCTGCTCTCGGCAGAGGCGCCCGTCAGCACATCGGACAGCACATGCGCTTCGGCCTCGGACAGCGGGGAGGGCTGCGTCTCTGCGAAAGCCAGGTCTTGCGGCACGGCGGCGTTCACTTCCGCGCCAGTGGCGGTGTCGTCTGCCGGCCGCTCGTCGCGGCGTTCGCCACGGCGGTTGCGACCGCGACCACCACGGCGGCGGCCATCCTGGCCCTCGCCCTGACCATCTTGCGCGTCTTGCGCATCGGCCGATGCAGCGGCTTCGGCGTCATCCTGGCGCTCCACCTGGCCATCGGCTTCGGCGGCGTCCACCAGCGATGGCTGGCCCGTGCCTTCTTCGCGCTCACCGCGACCACGGCCACCGCGACGGCGGCGGCGGCCACCTTCGCGTTCGCCTTCCGCTGCGGCGGACAGCTCCGGCGCACCGCCTTCGGCAGCGGCCAGGCCCAGGGCTTGTGCCTCTGCGGCAATGGCTTCACGGTTGATCACCGGGCGCTCGCCCTGATCGGCACCGCGGCCACCACGGCCACGGCCACCGCGGCCGCCTTCACGGCCACTGTCTCGGCCACCTTCACGCGCACCCTCGCGGCCCGCCTGAGCGGCATCGCCCTCCGGACGGTCTTCGCGCGGGCCCTGACGGCGACCCCGGGCTTCGCCACGGTCTTTGTCGGCGGCCTTGTCCGCACCCCTGTCAGCGCGGTCCGACTTGTCTGCACGCTCACCGCGCTCCGAACGCTCGTTGCGCTCACCACGATCACCACGACCACCGCGGCGCTGGCCGTCGCGGCGGCCACGGCCCTTGTCTTCCTTGGCGGGTTCGGCAGGCGTGGTCACGGCCGGCTCGGCCACCACCGGTGCCGGCGCAGCGGGGCTCTCGCCCACACCGAACAGGCGCTTGATGAAGCCGAAGAAGCCGCCCGATTTGGCCGGGGCTGCAGCCGCTGCACCGGCTTGCACGGGGGCGGGCAGGCTGGCAGCGGGCGCGGCGGTGATCACCGGCTCGTCCTTCGGGGGCGCCACGGGTGCGGGCTGATCGGGCAGCACGCCCTTGATGATCGGCTCCTGCTTGGGCTTGGCGCTCTTTTCGCGGCGGGTGATGCCCACCTCGTCGTCCGGCTCCTCGATCATCGTGTAGCTGGCCTGGATGTTTTCCAGCCGCGGGTCGTCGTGGCGCAGGCGCTCCAGCTTGTAGTTCGGCGTTTCGAGGTGCTTGTTGGGCACCAGCAGCACGGTCACGCGCTGCTTGAGCTCGATCTTGGTGATCTCGGTGCGCTTCTCGTTGAGCAGGAAGGACGTCACTTCCACCGGCACTTGCACGTGCACGGCCGAGGTGTTGTCCTTCATGGACTCTTCCTGGATGATGCGCAGGATCTGCAGCGCCGACGATTCGGTGTCGCGGATGTGGCCGGTGCCATTGCAACGCGGGCAGGTGATGTGGCTGCCTTCGCTCAGCGCGGGGCGCAGGCGTTGGCGCGACATCTCCAGCAAACCGAACTTGCTGATGGCGCTGAACTGCACGCGGGCGCGGTCGAAGCGCAGGGCGTCACGCAGACGCTGCTCGACCTCGCGGCGGTTCTTGTTGTCCTCCATGTCGATGAAGTCCATGACGATCAGGCCACCCAGATCGCGCAGGCGCATCTGGCGGGCGATTTCGTCGGCCGCTTCCAGGTTGGTGCGGAAGGCGGTTTCCTCGATGTCGCTGCCACGGGTGGCGCGCGCCGAGTTCACGTCCACCGACACCAGGGCCTCGGTGTGGTCGATCACGATGGCGCCGCCGGAAGGCAGGTTCACCGTGCGGCTGAAGGCCGTCTCGATCTGGTGCTCGATCTGGAAGCGCGCGAACAGGGCGGCGTCGTCGCGGTAGCGCTTGACCCGGTTCGACTGGTCGGGCATGACGTGCAGCATGAACTGCTTGGCCTGCTCGTAGATGTCGTCCGTGTCGATCAGGATTTCGCCGATGTCGTTGGTGAAGTAGTCGCGGATGGCGCGGATGACCAGCGACGATTCCTGGTAGATCAGGTAGGCGCCCTTGCCGGCACCGGAGGCCTCGTCGATGGCCGTCCACAGCTTGAGCATGTAGTTCAGGTCCCACTGCAGCTCGGCAGCGGTGCGGCCGATGCCAGCGGTGCGGGCGATCAGGCTCATGCCCTTCGGGTACTCCAGCTGGTCCATCGCCTCCTTGAGCTCTTCGCGCTCATCGCCCTCGATGCGACGGCTCACGCCACCGCCACGCGGGTTGTTGGGCATCAGGACCAGGTAGCGGCCGGCCAGCGACACGAAGGTCGTCAGGGCCGCGCCTTTGTTGCCGCGCTCTTCCTTTTCGACCTGGACGAGCAGTTCCTGCCCTTCCTTGATCACGTCCTGGATGCGGGCGGAGCGGACTTCGACGCCGTCCTTGAAATACTGGCGCGAAATTTCCTTGAACGGCAGGAAGCCGTGGCGTTCCTCGCCGTAATCGACGAAACAGGCTTCCAGGGAAGGCTCGACGCGGGTGACGACGGCCTTGTAGATGTTGCCCTTGCGTTGTTCGCGGCCTTCGATTTCGGTTTCGAAGTCGAGCAATTTCTGCCCGTCAACGATGGCCAGGCGCCGTTCTTCCGGCTGCGTGGCATTGATCAGCATGCGCTTCATGGTGTCTCCTCGGTGCAATCAGAGGCACTCCGGGATGGCGCCGGAATGACCTCCAGTGGCCACCTGCCTTGCGGCGGGTGACTGCCTTCATGCACGAGCAACGACGCTGAACCGAGAAGGAATTGCCTGGGACGTCAGGCCCGCGAGAGGCGGGCTGAGGTCAGGGGCGCGCGTGACGGGATCGGAACACGTGTGTTTCGCCAGGCGGACGCAGGCCCGCGCCGCGGTGCCCGAAGGGCGCGCGTGCAGGGCAGGGTCAGGGGATTGGCGGGCCGGTCGCATGGCGTCGCCGACAGCGATGCAGACAGGTCACCGATCGCCATCATGGGCGTGTCGGCCTGTGTGCAGGCGGTGTGGACGAAATGCGGAACAGGCCGGGACACGTGTGCTTCACTCGACACAGGTTTCAGCCGATGCGCCATCTGCGGGAAAAACAAAAGGCAGATCACACAAAACGCTGAAACCCATCAACCTTGAATCGTGGTTCGATCGACGTTGGCTCTGACAGGCGCGGTATCCAGCAAAGCCACGCCTTGGGCGGCTTTCTCCGGACGCAGACGACTGCTGCATTGCCATCAATTTTGGCGGGGCTCCCCGCCTGACCACATCGTGTGCCCTCTCACAGGCAGTGCATCGTTAAAATGTGCACTGGTGCGGAATGGGGTTGCGGGCGACTTGCTCAGGCTTCTCTCTGAACGCTCAGAGCACTTCCGCACACAACCACACAAAAATACACACAACGTGGCTCAACCCATTATAGGTGCGAAAACCGCATCCCGCCGATCGGGCTTGCCCGCGAAAAAGACCGGTGCTTCGGTGCCGTCTTCCGCGACAGCACCTTCGTCGTCCGTGACACCGCCTGCGGTGCAACGCCTGGTCATCGACGAGGGCAGCGTTGACCAACGCCTGGACAATTTCCTCATCAAGGTGCTCAAGGGGGCGCCCAAAACCCTGGTCTATCGCATCATCCGCAGCGGTGAAGTGCGGGTCAACAAGGGCAGGGCGTCGGCCGACACCCGCCTGGCCCTGGGCGACGAGGTCCGCGTGCCCCCGTTGCGCCTGGCGGAAAAATCCGCCGAGAGCGAGGCGGCCGTGCCGGCGCGCGAGTTCCCCGTGATTTTCGAAGACGAGGTCATGCTCGTCATCAACAAGCCCGCCGGTGTGGCCGTGCACGGTGGCAGCGGCGTGAGTTTTGGCGTCATCGAACAATTGCGACGCGCCCGACCCGAGGCGCGCTTCCTGGAGTTGGTGCACCGGCTGGACAAGGAAACCTCGGGCGTGCTGGTGATTGCCAAGAAGCGCAGCGCACTCACCGCCTTGCAGGACGTCTTCCGCCACCGCCAGGCGCACAAGACCTACGCGGCCCTGGTCAGCGGGGCCTGGCCCGATCGCAAGAAGGTCATCGACGTGGCCTTGCACAAATTCCTGACCGCCGAGGGCGAGCGGCGCGTCAAGGCCGTGCGTGGGGACGACGACGAGGGGCGACGCTCCATCTCCCTGGTGCACGTGGTGCAGCACTACGCGGCCTTCAGCCTGCTGGACGTGACCATCAAGACCGGGCGCACCCACCAGATCCGGGTGCACCTCTCGCACGAGGGGCATGGCATCGTCGGTGACGACAAGTACGGCGACTTCGCCCTGAACAAGGCGCTGTCCCGGCCCTCGGGGGAAGGCGCGGTGCCGGGCGTGGACCGCCATCGCCTGCCCGACGGCCGCTTCGAGCGCATGTTCCTGCACGCGCGCTACCTGCGCATCCCGCACCCCGTCAGCGGGGCCGAGTTGACCTTCGAGGCGCCCCTGCCACCCGAATGCCTAAGCCTGCTGGCGGCGCTGGTGCCTGCGGCTGTATGAGCGGGGCCTGATGCCTGACGCTGACCGGTCCTGTGCGCACGCTGTCACGGCCCACAGATTAGAGTGGTGGCTGTGAACCGCCTTGCCGCGTGACCGCGGACCGGCACCCGACACACCTCACCCGCACCTCACCCGCACCGCACCATGACCGACACCGGCCTGCGCCCCCGCGCCTACGACCTCATCGTCTTCGATTGGGACGGCACGCTGTATGACTCGACCGCGCTCATCGTGCGCAGCATCCAGGCCGCTTGTGCCGACCTGGGGTTGCCCGTGCCCGCGCGCGAGGCTGCGGCCTACGTGATTGGCCTGGGCCTGCACGACGCCCTGGCGCACGTGGCGCCGACGCTGTCGCCCGAACGCGTGCCCGAGCTTGGTGTGCGCTACCGCCACCATTACCTGCACCGCCAGCACGAACTCAGCCTGTTCGAAGGCGTGCTGCCCATGCTGCAGACGCTGAAGGCGCGCCACCACTGGCTGGCCGTCGCCACGGGCAAGTCGCGCGCGGGACTGAACGAGGCCTTGTCGCACATGGACCTCCACGGCGTGTTCGACGGCACCCGCACGGCCGACGAAACCGTCTCCAAGCCCCACCCGCGGATGCTGCTGGAGCTGATGCGCGAGTTCGGCACCGACCCCGAGCGCACGTTGATGATCGGCGACACCACCCACGACCTGCAACTGGCCCTCAATGCCGGTGCGCACAGCGTGGCCGTCAGCTATGGCGCCCACGAGCCCACGGCCTTTGGCGATTTCCCCACGCGTTTCGTGGCGCACTCGACGCCCGAGCTGCACGATTGGTTGTCCCGCCATGCCTGAGCCGACGCGGCCAGCCCTGGCGCTGTGCGCCTCGTCCGACCTGCAGGAGGGCGGCGACGCCGTCACCTTCGACGTGATCGAGTTCGGCCGCACCGTGCAGGCCTTTGCGCTGCGCTTTGACCAGGTGGCCGTCGCCTACCTCAATCGCTGTGCCCACGTGCCCACCGAGATGGACTGGCAGCCGGGCAAATTCTGGGACCAAGACAAGCGCCACATCATCTGCTCGGTGCATGGCGCGCTTTACGATCCGCCCAGTGGGCAGTGCGTGGGTGGCCCGTGCTGGGGCGCCCGCTTGCACCGCATCGAGCTGAAAGAGGAGGGCGGCCAGGTGTATTGGTATCCTTGCGAACGCTTCCACCCCGTGTCCTGACCTGACGAAAGCCGTGCATGAGCGCCGTTGACCTTCCTTCGACCGACCCCACCCAGCAAGCCCAGGCTGCCCTGATGCAGGAGATGGCCCGTGTCTATCTGGACGAGCAGCGCCGCCAGCGCCGCTGGCGCACCTTCTGGCGGCTGGTCTGGCTGGGCGTGGCCGTCAGTTTCGTTTGGGCGGCCTGGAATTCGGTGCCGGCCACCCACACACCGGTGACGCCCCACACGGCGCTGGTCGAGGTGCGCGGCGAAATCGGTGCCGAGACCGCCGCCAGTGCCGACAATCTCATGACGGCCTTGCGCTCGGCCTTCGAAGACGCCGGCGCGCAGGCCGTGGTCTTGCGCATCAATTCGCCGGGCGGCAGCCCGGTGCAGGCCGGCCTGGTCAACGACGAAGTGCGCCGCCTGAAGGCCCTGCACAAAAAGAAGGTCTATGCGGTCTGCGAAGAGATGTGCGCCTCGGCGGCGTACTACATCGCGGTCTCGGCCGACCAGGTCTATGTGGACAAGGCCTCCATCGTCGGCTCCATCGGCGTCCTGATGGATGGCTTCGGCTTCGTCGGTACCATGGAAAAGCTCGGTGTGGAGCGTCGCCTGCTGACGGCGGGCACCAACAAGGCCATGCTCGACCCCTTCTCGCCGCTGAACCCGCAGCACGAGGCCTATGCCCATGCCATGCTCGACCAGATCCACCAGCAGTTCATCGCGGTGGTGCGGCAAGGCCGTGGCAAGGCGCTGAAGGAGGCGCCAGAGACCTTCTCCGGCCTGTTCTGGAACGGCGAGCAGGCCATCAAGCTGGGCCTGGCCGATCACCTGGGCAGCCTGGACCACATCGCGCGTGACGTGGTCAAGGCCGAAGACATCGTGGACTACACCGAGAAGGAAAACCTGGCCGAGCGCCTGGCCAAGCGTTTCGGCGCGGCCATCGGTGGCGGTGCGGTGCAGGCGATGCGCAGCGCGGTCAGCGTGCGCTGATCGGTTTCGTCAGCGACGTCGGCGCGCAGTGCAGCGGGGCGTCACTGGTCCATCCCCTGGATGAGCCGCAAGGCGGCGTCCGGCGAGATGGTCAGCAGCTTGCCCACGTCGGCGGCGTCGTCGGGCAGGGCGGCCAGGGCGTGGGGCACGTCCCAGCCATGCTGGGTGTGCCGCGCGATGCGCACGCCGAGCATGGTGGTGCGCACTTTGGGGTCTTGCGCCTTGCGGTCGTCGGTGCAGCGGATCAGCAGGTCGGGCAGCTGCCAACGGTGCATCAGCTCTTGCGCCAGGTCGCCCAGCTGGACGCCCAGCACCTTGCGTTGCGCCTCCACCGAGCGCAGCGTGTGGTCTGCTTGCAGGCGCTGCGCGATGTCCAGCGCGAGCGCGGGCGCGTGGCACCACAACAGCATCTCGGCGAAGTCGTGCAGCAGCGCGGCTTCCTGGATGACGACAGCATCTTGGTCTTGTCGCTTGAGGGCGAAGCCCATGGCGAAGTGTGCGGCCCGGCGCGCGCGGGTCATGACGCGGTGCAGGCCGTCCAGTGCGCCAACCTCGTCTGACAGGTGGGTCTCGACATCGCGCAAGCCAGCGTGCGCGGCAAAGAACGGGCCGATGCCTTGCATGACGATGGCGCCCACCAGGGTTTCCGGCGGTTCCACACTGAGTTGGGTGCAGTAGCGCGAGACGTGCGTCAGCACCCTCAGCACCATCAGCGGGTCAGGTGCGATGGCTTCTGCCAGGGTGTGGGCGTCCATCGTGCCGCGCGCTTCCTCGATGGCCAGCAGCTGGACCACATCGGCCACGGTGGTGGCCAGCACGGGGATCTCGGCATCACAGAATGCGTCGGCCCAGGCGTTCAGCGATGGCAAGGGCTGTTGGATCATGGCGCACGGGCGGGGCGGCAGCGGAAGATGCGCTCAGGGTACACCTGCGCTGTCACGGCCACGCACTGGAAAGCACGGGGTTCCCGGTGCAATTCCCCCAGGTACCAGGTTGGACGCTTCAGCGCGCGCCGCCCAGCAGGTCCTCCTTGAGGCTGGTGTCCACCGGGTGGTTGCCCAGCCAGATCTTGAGCAGTGCGGCGTAGAAGTCCTCACCGGGGATGTCATTGCCCTTCTGCACACCGCCAATCAGAGCGCGCGTGCCCGCACCGGGGACGAAGTCGATGTGGATGGACGTGCCCTTTTTGACGTTGCCGAAGGTGAGCATCGTGTCGCGGATGGCTTCGATGCGGGGCAGGTACTTGGCGTTGTCGCTGTCGGAGTTGTTCTTGCGGAAGCCCTTGACCATGGCGTCGGCGAAGTCCTCGCCGGTCAGATCGCGCAGCAGCACGATGTGCATGCTCTTGGGGCCAGGCATGTCGAGGATGCTGGCCACCGCCGCCTCTTTGCGAGGCAAGTAAAGGCCCGCGGCATAGATGTCCAACACGACCTTGACGCGAACGCCCACGCCGTTGAGTTGCAGGACCTGGCCGCCCAGCGGGCTGCTGTCGGCGAACTTGACGCCGCGCACCTCGCGCGCTGCCCAGGCAGGGGTCGAGGCCAGGCAAGTCAGGGCCAGCAACAGGCCAGCCAGGCTTGGGAACTGAGGCATGCGGGAGAACCGGGACATCTTGACCACTCCGTGAAAGGTGCTGTGCGAGGCGCACCATATCGTGAAAGCTGGGACGTGGCAGTCCCGCGTTCGGGGAGTGCCTGACCGGATCGCCCGTGCTTTATCCCGTGGTGCGCCGCACCGTTGCCAGAGCGCATCACCGGTGGCGAGCGGTTCTTGCAGCAAAATGACAAGTCTTGCGGTTCCCAGGGTGGCGACTCACCCGAATCAGACATGCCCTTCCTGGTCATTGACATTGGCAACACCCGACTGAAGTGGGGCCTGTACGCGGAGCCGACACCCGATGCCCAACTGCTGGCCCATGGCGCCGTGGTGCTGGAGGACATCGATGGGCTCTGGCAACGCCACTGGCGCGCCTTGCCGACCCGCCCGGCCGCCATGCTAGGTTGCGTGGTGGCTGGAGAAGCCATCAAACGCCGTGTGGAAGAGCAGCTCATGCAGGGCTGGGGCTTGGCGGCGCATTGGGTGTCGTCCAGTGCCCAGGCGGGCGGGGTGGTCAATGGCTACGAGCACCCGCAGCGGCTGGGTTCGGACCGTTGGGCGGCCATCATCGGTGCGCGCAGGCGCGCGGTGCAGCACGATGCGGCCAAGCCGCCGCCGGTGCTGGCCGTGATGGTGGGCACGGCCGTGACGGTCGATGCCGTGGACGCCAGCGGGCGCTTCCTTGGCGGGTTGATTCTGCCGGGCTTCGGTCTGATGTACCGGGCCCTGGAGAGTGGCACCGCGGGCCTGAAGGTGCCCACCGGCGAGGTGAGTGACTTCCCGACCAACACCAGCGACGCGTTGATGAGTGGCGGCACCGATGCGATCGCGGGCGCCATCGAGCGCAGCCTGCGCCGTTTGCGCGTGCAAACGGGGCGCGAGCCCTTGCTGATCATGTCGGGCGGGGCCGTGTCACGGCTGAGCCATGTCGAAGAGTTCGAGGCCACGGTGGCCGAAAACCTCATCTTCGAAGGCCTGCTGACGCTGGCCTCGGAGCCGGTCAAACGGTCTGCAGCTTGACGGTGGCGTGCTCGTTGATGCCCATGGCCCCGAAAAACAGGGCCACGAGGCGGTGCGGGTTGATGAACTGAACTTGGCGCTCCTCGGCACGGCGCGCCAGCACCCAGTTGAGCAGGTCGCCGGCTGCGATGAAGTCCACCCGCAGCAGGTGGCGGCAGTCGATGTCCAGCGAGATGCTGGCACCGAGCTGGTCATCGAGGTGCTGAAGGATGCGGCCGATGTCGCCCACCAGCTGGCCTGAGAGGTCGAGGTTGGCGATCTGCACGAACTCGACTTCCTGGTGCACCTGGGATTCCACGAAGCTGGTCGTCACCTCGCTGACGTGCGAGATGGGCCCTGCGTGCGCACTCACGGCGCCATCTTGCTGCTTGATGAGGCAGGCGCTGTGCTCCCACGAGGGCGGCGAGCGCTCGTACGTGACGCAATAGTCGATGGCAACCTCGTCGAAGGCCACGGGCTGATTGACCAGGCGCAGCACGTCGAGGCGGAGCATCCAGAACGCCGGGTCGGCATCGCGGTTGCCCGTCGGGGTGGACTCTTCCAGCAGCGCGAGCAGACGGGCCGCACCCGCCCAGGTCAAGGCCATGGGCTCGCGGGCCCAGGCCTGCAGCAAACCGCTGAAATGGTGTGCGCCTTCGGGTGTGATCAGCTGCAGCCCCGAGAAATCCATGCGCCAGGGGCGTGGCAGCTGCAGGATGGCCACGCGCAGTTGCGCCACGGCATCCTGGTCCAGCACGGTGGGCGCGACCCAGCCGGGCAGGGCCGGTGGCGCTTCGCCAGGCTCGGTGGCGGGACCGTGGTCGGGGTCGGCGCTGCTGGCATCGGCCGAGGCATCTGGGGGCACCGTGGCAGGCGTGGCTGCCGAGCCCTTGCGCTCGAGGAAGTCCGCCACGCGGCGCGGCAAGGAGTACCACTGGGGTGCCGACACGCCGAATTGCTGCGCGAAGGAGACGGCCAGCTGGTCGAACTTGTGCGGCATGTCCAGCGCGCGGAACAGGTCGAACAGGACCAGCCAGGTCTCCATGTGGTGGTGGCGGCTGGCACCCGGGTGCACCAGGGCCATCAGGCAGGCCTCGCACTGGTCGAAGTCGGCGTTCGCAAAGGCGATCACGGCCTCGTCCAGCTCGGGATCGTGGGCCATCTCCACCACCTGCACGCCGAACGCGTGGCTTGGCGACGGCGAAGCTTCCTGACCGGGCATGCGGGGGGCCGAATTGCGCGCAGCTTGCACCACCGCTTGCGAGACCTCGGGCACGTCATCGAGCGTGGGTGCCAGGGCCAGCGTCGCTGGGGCCGTGGGCGGCAAGTCCAGGGGGCTTGGCAGGGTGGACAACTGGCCCGCCTGCGAAGGTTGGGCGGCGGGCCGCATGCCCTGGCCGACCATTTGCAGCTCGATCTCGTCGATCTTGGCCTTGACGGTGCTGTCCGAGCGCGTGCCGCTTTGCGGGCGGGAGTCCGGATCCAGGTTGGACGCGCTGCCCAGCAGCAAGGCCTGGTCGGGGCTCAAGCCTTCGCGGCGGATCTTGCGCAGCATGTCGAGTTCGCGCTTGCGCACGAAGTCGTTGCGCCGCTTGCGCTCGATCATCGCCTTGATCTCGGTTTTGGCGTACTCGCTCTCGCCGGCGTCCGAGTTGGGCGCGTCCAGCTCCGACCAATCCGTGGTGGGATTGGCGACGAAGCGCACAACCTTGCGCAGGAAGCTGCTGGAGTCCTTGCTCATGCCTTGCTCGTGGCTGGGGGCTCAGTCCCCGAACATCTTTTGCTTGAGCTCGCGGCGCTGCTGGGCTTCCAGCGACAGCGTGGCGGTCGGGCGGGCCAGCAGGCGACCCAGGCCGATGGGCTCACCGGTTTCGTCGCAGAAACCGTACTCGCCCGAGTCGATGCGGACCAGGGCTTGCGAGATCTTCTTGAGCAGCTTGCGTTCGCGGTCGCGGGTGCGCAGTTCCAGGGCGTGCTCTTCCTCGATGGTGGCGCGGTCGGCCGGGTCGGGGACGATGGAGGTGTCTTCACGCAGGTGCTCGGTCGTTTCGCCGGCGTTGGACAGCAAATCTTCCTTCTGGACTTCCAGGACGTGGCGGAAGAAGTCCAGTTGCTTGTCGCTCATGTACTCCGCTTCGGGCATGGCCAGGAGCTCGGCTTCGGTCAGTTCACGACCGGTTTTGTTTTTCCAGGCGTTGGCGAGTTTGGAGTCAACCTTGGTGGCAGGAGAGGGCATGTTGTCGGGTGCGGTACTGGAAGTCTTGGAGGGCGAACGTCCCGAGGGTGCCGAGGCGCCCTTGGCGTCAGCTTCGGCCTTGGTGGCCTTGGCTTGAGCGGGAAGAGGAGAAGGCGCTGTCTTGCCGGCAGATTTCGCGACAGGTTCAGCGTCGATGTTGGCGACCGGTTTGGCCGATTTGGCGGCCGGTTTGGCGGTTTTGGCTGCGACCGACTTGGACGACGCGGCGGTGGATTTCGTCACAGGATCTTCCTTCCCTCATTGCGTGATCCAAGGACTTGGGCACGGTCAGCAACGCGAACGACCCGTTTCTGGTCACCGCCTTGTTCACATTCGAAGCCACTCCCCGGCCAGTTGCTGGGCCGGCCAGGAAGCGCGCGGATTGTAGCCATGCTTCGAGGCGGTTCTCATCAGAATATCCCTTGGATCACGCCAGACATTGATCCAGGCCGGCCTGGAAGAGGTCTTGCGGCAGCTCGATGCCGATGAACACCAGCTTGCTGACCTTGGTTTCGCCCGCGGCCCATTTGGGGCCCATGTCGCTGCCCATGAGCTGGTGCACGCCCTGGAATACCACTTTGCGGTCCATGCCCTTGACGTGCAGCACACCTTTGTAGCGCAGCATGCGCGGGCCGTAAATCTGCACCATCGAACCCAGGAAATCTTCCAGCTTGGTGGCGTCAAACGGCTTGGCCGACTTGTACACGAAGGACTTCACGTCGTCGTCGTGCGCATGGTGGTGCGGGTGATCGCAGTGCTCGCCGTGGGCGTGGTCATGGCCGTGGTCATGCCCGCAATCGGGGCCGTGCTGGTGACCATGGCCGTGTTTGTGGCCGTGGTTGTCGTCCTTGAGGAACTCGGGGTCGATGTCGAGCTTGGCGTTGAGGTTGAAGCCCTTGAGGTCGAACACCTCTTTGAGCGGCACCTCGCCGAAATGCACGCGCTTTTGCGGCGCACGCGGGTTCATGTGCTTGATGCGGTGGGCCAGGGCGTCGGCTTCGTCGCCCGAGACCAGGTCGGTCTTGCTCATGAAGATCAGGTCGGCGAAACCGACCTGGCGGCGCGCTTCCTGGCGGGCGTCGAGCTGCTGGTTGCCATGCTTGGCGTCCACCAGGGTGACGATGGCGTCGAGCAGGTAGCTTTCGGCGATCTCGTCGTCCATGAAGAAGGTCTGGGCGACGGGGCCCGGGTCGGCCACGCCGGTGGTCTCGATGACGACGCGCTCGAAATTCAGCGTGCCGGCCTTCTTTTGCTTGACCAGGTCGGCCAGGGTCTCGCGCAGGTCCTCGCGGATGGTGCAGCAGACGCAGCCGTTGCTCATCTGGACGATGTGCTCTTCGGTGTCGGCGACGAGGATCTCGTTGTCGATGTTTTCTTCACCGAATTCGTTTTCGATGACGGCGATTTTCTGGCCGTGTGCTTCGGTGAGCAGGCGCTTGAGCAGCGTGGTCTTGCCGCTGCCGAGAAAACCGGTGAGGATGGTGACAGGAATCAGGCTCATGGGGTGAGTGTAGCCCCCTCGGCGCCCCTCGCCTCGCGCTGGCGCAGAGGAACTGTCGCAGGCATGGGGTATTCTTGCAGCTCATCCACAAAGACACCCCTGCCGTGTCCGACACCGCCCCCAGTCGATCTTCCAAGGCCGACACCCCCCGAGAGCGTTCGCATGAGCGCTCCAGCGACCGGTCCAACGATCGCTCGCAAGACCGTTCACACGATCGCGCCCATGGCGGGCGTCCACGCCGTGAGCGCGACCCCCGCAGCATGTTTGTGCGCCTGGTCGAGTTCCTCTCGCCCGGGCCGGACTCCACCGCCGAGCTGATCCAGACGCTGGCCGACGCCGAGCACCGCGAACTCATCGAACCGGAATCCCGGGTGATGCTGGAAGGCGTGATCCGCATGGCCAGCATGAGCGCCGGCGACGTCATGGTCGCGGTGCGGCGCATGGACATGCTCGACATCGATGCCCCTTACGAGGCATTGCTGGCCACCG
The DNA here is from genome assembly GCF_004362855.1 of Aquabacterium commune. GTDB lineage: Bacteria > Pseudomonadota > Gammaproteobacteria > Burkholderiales > Burkholderiaceae_C > Aquabacterium > Aquabacterium commune. Next base: position 273,065 of record NZ_SNXW01000003.1, on the reverse strand, counting down.
TGATCACCACGGGCCACTCGCGCTTCCCGGTGTTCGAGGACAGCCGCGACAACATCATCGGCATCTTGCTGGCCAAGGACCTGCTGAAGCTGCAGCGTTCGCCGGACCTGAACCTGCGCACCTTGCTGCGCGCGCCTTTCTTCGTGCCCGAATCCAAGGGGCTCAACGAATTGTTGCGCGAGTTCCGCGCCCACCGCAGCCACCTGGCCATCGCGATCGATGAGTTCGGCAAGACCGCTGGCCTCATCACCATCGAGGACGTGCTGGAAGAAATCGTGGGCGAGATCGAGGACGAGTTCGACGACGACGACGGCCAGTCCAGCATCTTCACCCTGGCCGATGGCAGCCAGCGCGTGGCGGGCGATACCTTGATCTCCGACGTGAACGACGCCTTCCAGGTGCAGTTGCCCGAGGAAGACTTCGACACCATCGGTGGCTTGGTGGCCCACGAGTTGGGCCGTGTGCCGCGCCGGGGCGAGGCCCTGGAGTTGGGCGGTTTGCGCTTCGTGGTGATGCTGGCGCGCGGTGGGTCCGTGCGCTGGTTCAAGGTCACGGCGGTGCGCCATGCGGCCGACGGTGTCCAGCAGGGGTGACGCTGGCATGAGCGTTCGCGCTGGGTGGGCATCACGCGGATCGCGCGCACCGATGGCGCCACGCGCTGCCGACGGCTTTTCGGTGCTGGCGGGTGCGGTGCACGCGCTGGCCTTGTCGCCCTGGGCCTCTGGCTTGCACGCCATGCTGCCTGCGCTCATGCAGACGCTGGCCCTGTGGGCGCTGTTGAGGCTGCTGTTGCGGGCCGAGGCGCCCAGGCAGGGCGCACGACGGGCCTGGCTGTACGGCACGGCCTGGCTGATCGGCGCCACCGGCTGGATTTACGTCAGCCTGCACCACTTCGGCGGCATGCCCGCCCCGATCGCCGGGGCGGCGGTGCTGCTGCTCAGCGCGGCCCTGTCGGGCTACCTGGCGGCTGTGGGCTGGGCCTGGGTGCGCTGGCGCAGCGGCGTGTGGTGGCGCGATGCCGGCATGTTCGCGGGCTTGTGGCTGCTGGCCGAGTTGGCGCGGGCGCTGATCTTCACTGGCTTTCCCTGGGGCGCAAGCGGCTATGGCCTGATCGACAGCCCGCTGGACCGGCTGGCGCCCTGGCTGGGCGTGTACGGCCTGGGCGCGGTGTGGGCTTGGTGCGTGGCCTGTCTGGCTTGCGGTGGACGGCGCTGGACGGCGCCTGTGCCCTTGCTGGCCTGGGTGCTGGCCTTGGCCTGGCTGCCCTCGGCGCGGTTCACGCAGATGCATGGTCAGCCCTTGCGCGTGGCGCTGTTGCAAGGCAATGTGCCACAGGACGAAAAATTCGCCAACGAGCGCATCGTGGGCATGCTGCTCTGGCACGCGGCGCAGCTCAAGGCGGCCGATGCGGACCTCGTCATGGCCCCTGAGACGGCCATCCCGCTGCTGCCGGCGCAGTTGCCCGAGGGTTACTGGGACGCCCTGGTGGCGATGTTCGGCGAAGGCTCTGGGCGGGCGGCGCTGATCGGCGTGCCCTTGGGCAGCTTCGAGCAAGGCTACAGCAACTCGGTGGTGGGGCTGAAGGCCGGCCAGGCCGATCCTTACCGCTACGACAAGCACCACCTGGTGCCCTTTGGCGAGTTCATCCCCGCAGGCTTTCACTGGTTCGTGGCCTTGATGAACATGCCCCTGGGCGACTTCAGCCGCGGGCCGCTGGACGCGCCGTCTTTCACCGTGCGCGGCCAGCGCATCGCGCCCAACATCTGCTACGAAGACTTGTTCGGCGAAGAGCTGGCTTCGCGTTTCACCGACAAGGCGAGGTCGCCCACCGTGCTGGCCAACGTCAGCAACCTCGCCTGGTTCGGTGACACGGTCGCCATTGCGCAGCATGTGCAGATCGCGCGCATGCGCTCGCTGGAGTTCCAGGTGCCCAGCATCCGCGCCACCAACACGGGTGCCACCGTGGTGATCGACGCGTTCGGACGCGTCACCGACCGCATGCCGACGCAGACGCGTGGCGTGCTGAACACCCAGGTGCAAGGTTTCGCCGGGCAGACGCCCTTCGCCTGGTGGGCCGGCCGCTTCGGCGTGTGGCCCTTGGTGGCCTTGGGCCTGTTGCTGGCGGTGGCCGGGGCAGGGCGCCACAGACTTTCCGCCTCAGCGCCGCCGACACCCGTCGGCTGAGGCCATCGCCTTTCACTAGAATCCAGGGTTTGCCGCCCCTCTTGCGCGGCCCTCCCGTCCAACCAGGTTTGACCATGCTGACCTTCCAGCAACTGATCCTCCGACTGCAAAGCTACTGGGACGCCCAAGGCTGCGCGCTGCTGCAACCCTATGACATGGAAGTCGGTGCCGGCACCAGCCACACGGGCACCTTCCTGCGCGCCCTGGGGCCGGAGCCCTGGAAGGCCGCGTATGTGCAGCCCAGCCGTCGCCCCAAGGATGGCCGCTATGGCGAGAACCCCAACCGCCTGCAGCACTACTACCAGTACCAGGTCGTGCTCAAGCCGGCGCCGGCCAACATCCTGGAGCTTTATCTGGGCTCGCTGGAGGCGCTGGGCTTCGACCTCAAGAAGAACGACATCCGCTTTGTCGAAGACGACTGGGAGAACCCCACGCTGGGCGCCTGGGGCTTGGGCTGGGAGGTCTGGCTCAATGGCATGGAGGTGACGCAGTTCACCTATTTCCAGCAGGTCGGCGGCATCGACTGCAAGCCCATCACGGGCGAAATCACCTACGGCCTGGAGCGCCTGGCCATGTACCTGCAAGGCGTGGAAAGCGTCTATGACCTGGTGTATGCGCCGGGGGTGAAGTACGGCGATGTGTTCCACCAGAACGAGGTCGAGCAGTCCACCTACAACTTCGAGCACAGCAACGTCGAGTTCCTGTTGGGCGCCTTCACGAACTACGAAACCCAGGCCCAGTACCTGATGCAGCAGCAACTGGCCCTGCCGGCCTACGAGCAGATCCTCAAGGCGGCGCACACCTTCAACCTGCTGGATGCGCGTGGTGCCATCTCCGTGACCGAGCGCGCCGGCTACATCGGCCGCATCCGCAACCTGGCGCGCGCGGTGGCGGCCAGCTACCTCGACAGCCGCGCCCGCCTGGGCTTCCCCATGGCGCCGAAGGCCTGGGCCGACGAAGTCATCGAACAACTGAACCACAAGAAGGCGGCCTGAAGCATGTCCACGTCCCGCACCGCCAACCTGCTGGTTGAACTGTTCGTTGAAGAGCTGCCCCCGAAGGCGCTGAAGAAGCTGGGCGAGTCCTTTGCCACCGTGCTGGCCGACAGCCTCAAGGCCCAGGGCCTGGCCGCTGCCGATGCCGCCGTCACGCCCTATGCCTCGCCGCGGCGCCTGGCCGTGCACGTGAGCGCCGTGGCCGACAAGGCCGCCGACCAGCCCGTGCAGCACAAGCTGATGCCCGTGAGCGTGGGGCTGAACGCCGAGGGCCAGGCCACGCCGGCCTTGCTCAAGAAACTGGGTTCGCTGGGCCTGGGCGCCGAGGTGGTGGCGTCGCTCAAGAAACTGCCCGACGGCAAGGCCGAGGCCTTGTTCATCGACACCGTCAAGCCCGGTGCCACGCTGGCCGATGGCCTGCAAAAAGCCCTGGAAGAATCGCTGGCCAAGCTGCCGATTCCGAAGGTGATGACCTACCAGCTGCAAGAGGGCGAGGGCGAAGGCTTCCAGCCCGGCTGGACCAGCGTGAACTTCGTGCGTCCGGCGCATGGCCTGGTGGCGCTGCACGGTGAAAAGGTAGTGCCTGTGGCCACGTTGGGCCTCAAGGCTGGCCGCGGCACCCAGGGCCACCGTTTCGAGGCCAGGGTCTCGCCCGTGGTGCTGCGCGACGCCGACAGCTACGCCGCGCAGCTGCGCGAAGAGGGTGCCGTGATCGCCAGCTTCGCCGAGCGCCGCGCCGAGATCGTCTCGCAGCTCGAGGCTGCCGCCGGCCGTGCGGGGCAGCACCTCAAGCCCATCGAGGACGAGGCCTTGCTGGACGAGGTCTGCGCGCTGGTGGAGCGCCCCAATGTGCTGATCGGTCGCTTCGAGGAGGCCTTCCTGGCCGTGCCCCAGGAGTGCCTGATCCTGACCATGAAGGCCAACCAGAAGTACTTCCCGCTGCTGGACACCGAGGGCAAGCTGACCCACCAGTTCCTGGTGGTGAGCAACATTTCGCCGTCCGACGCCAGCGCCATCATCGGCGGCAACGAGCGAGTGGTGCGTCCGCGCCTGGCCGATGCCAAGTTCTTCTTCGACCAGGACCGCAAGAAGACGCTGGCCTCCCGCGTGCCGGGCCTGGCCAAGGTGGTCTATCACAACAAGCTGGGCACGCAGGGCGAGCGTTCCGAGCGCGTGCGTGCCATCGCGCATGCCATCGTCAACCAGCTGCGCATGGCCACGCTGCCCTTCACGGTGGACGACAAGGACCACTTCGACGTGCTCGACAGCAAGGCCCAGCAGGCCGCGCTGCTGGCCAAGACCGACCTGCTGACCGACATGGTGGGCGAGTTCCCGGAGCTTCAAGGCATCATGGGCGGCTACTACGCCCGCCACGAAGGCCTGCGCGACGGCGTGGCCATCGCCATCGAAGACCACTACAAGCCGCGCTTCGCGGGTGACGCGCTGCCGCGCAACCACACCGGCACCGTCGTGGCCCTGGCCGACAAGCTCGAAACCCTGGTCGGCCTGTTCGGCATCGGCCAGCTGCCCACTGGCGACCGCGACCCCTTTGCATTGCGCCGCCATGCCCTGGGCGTGATCCGCATCCTCATCGAGAAGAACCTGCCGCTGGCACTGCCCGAGCTTTTGGCGGGTGCGACTGGTGCCTTCTTTGACATTGGTGCGGATGACCTGAGCCTCACTAAAGACGAGTCTTTTGGCGGGGACGCGCCGAACGTCCGAACAAAAGTATCCAATTTCTTCTATGACCGCCTGGCCGTGTCCTTGCGCGAGCAGGGCTACAGCGCCCAGGAAGTCGATGCCGTGCTGGCCCTGCAGCCGCCGCGCCTGGGTGACATCCCGCGCCGTCTGGCGGCGGTGCGCGCCTTCGCGGCCCTGCCCGAGGCCGAATCGCTGGCGGCCGCCAACAAGCGCGTGAGCAACATCCTGAAGAAGGCCGAAGCCGCGGTCGAGGCCCAGGTGGACGCTGCGCTGTTCAAGGAGCCCGCCGAGGGCGCCCTGTACGAGGCTTTGCAGGCGGTCGTGCCAAAAGCACAGGCCGCGTTCGAGCAGGGCGACTACACTGCGTCTTTGCAGGCCTTGGCCGTGCTGCGGGCCCCGGTGGATGCGTTCTTCGATGGCGTCATGGTCAATGCCGACGACGCCGCGCTGAAGGCGAACCGCCTGGGGCTGCTGGCGACGCTCCACGCTGCGATGAACCGCGTGGCCGACATCTCCCGACTGGCAGCCTGACATGTTGTCCAGACCCCACCACCCCGGAGAGGCGATGAAGCTCGTCATCCTCGACCGCGACGGCACCATCAACCACGAACGCGAGGACTACATCAAGTCCAGCGACGAGTGGGTGCCGCTGCCCGGGGCGCTGGAGGCCATCGCCCGGCTCAACCATGCCGGCTGGCACGTGGTGGTGGCGACCAACCAATCGGGCATCGGCCGTGGCCTGTTCGACATGGTCGCGCTCAATGCCATGCACGCCAAGATGAACCAGATGCTGTCGCGCGTGGGCGGCCGCATCGAGGCGGTGTTCTTCTGCCCGCACACGCCCGAGGACAACTGCACCTGTCGCAAACCGCTGCCGGGCCTGTTCCAGACGATCGGCCAGCGCTTCGGCTGCAGCCTGGAGGGCGTGCCGATGGTGGGCGACCTGCCGCGCGATGTGCTGGCCGCGCAATCGGTGGGTTGTGAGCCCCATCTGGTGCGCACCGGCCAGGCCGCGACGATGACCGAGGCCGAGTTGCTCGATTTGCGCCAGCGCGTGCCCGACCTGACCATCCACCCCGACCTGTCGGCCTTCGCCGATTTCATCGTGCTGCGCGAGCGCCGCAGCCATGGCGAAGACGAGCCCGTGGCCACCCACATGGGAGAGCTGGGTTGAGCCTGCCGCCCGCCGATCAGCTCAGCCTGTGGACCGACGAGGGGCAAGCCTCGGCCGGTGCGCGCGAAGGGGGGCTTGGCGGGGCGGCTGTGGTGCCGTCCGCCGGGAACCTGGCGGCCTCACAGTTGGCCGAAGCCCGCACCACGGTGCCCGAGGCGGCTTTGCTGGGCAGCATGCCGGTGTTCCGCCACCCGCGTGCGGAACGTGAAATCCGCCTGGGCAAGGCGCTGGTGGGCTACGAGTGCAAGCGCGTGCGCCGCCGCAGCATCGGCATGGTGGTCAGCGACGAGGGTTTGTCGGTGCGCGCGCCGACGTGGGTGTCCTGGTCGGACATCGAGATCGCCCTGCGCGCCAAGGAACGCTGGATCTGCGCCAAGCTGCTGGACCAGCGCGAGCGCGCCCGCAAGCGGGTCTCGGCCCAGATCGACTGGCGCGCTGGGTGCCAGTTCCCCTACCTGGGCGAGCCGGTCACCGTCGTGCTCGACCCCATGGTCTCCGGCGCCCGCTTCCAGCCCGCCTCGCTGGACGCCGCACCCTGCCGCCACACGCTGCGCCTGGGCCTGCCGCACCAGGCCGACCCTGACCAGATTCGCGATGCAGTCCAGGCCTGGGTGCAACGCGAGGCCCGCGATCTGTTCGCCCAGCGTGTGCAGCACTTCGCCGTGCAACTGGGCGTGCAGGTCACGCGCATCGCGCTGTCATCGGCGCGCACCCGATGGGGCAGTGCCAGCGCCGACGGTTCCATCCGCCTGCACTGGCGCCTCATGCACTTCAGCCACAGCGTCATCGACTACGTGGTGGCGCACGAACTGGCCCACCTGCGCGAGATGAACCACAGCCCGCGCTTTTGGGACGTGGTCCGCTCGGTCATGCCCGAGTTCGATGCCGCGCGCGATCAGCTGCGCCGCGTCGTCATCCCGGACTGAAGCGCCAGACGCCTTCTCCGTCTATCTCCCGTTTCAGCGCGCCCTGGTGCCACAGGTGGTTCAGGTGCGCCACCGACTCGCCCATCGCGAACGTCGTCTGGTGCAGGTCGAGCTGGCGTTTGAAGAGCACGGGCAGCATCTCGGCAGCCGATGACGGCTTGGCTGCGCACGCGGCCAGCACCTCGTCGAGGCGCTCGGCATGGTGGTCGTGCAGCTGCTGGATGCGGGTGTGGATGCCGGTGAAGGGCAGGCCGTGCGAGGGCAGGGCGAGCGTGTCATCGGGCAGGGCGCGCATGCGGTCCAGCGAGGCCAGGAACAAGCCCAGTGCGTCGGCCTCGGGTTCGAGGTCCAGCACGCTGACGTTGGTCGAGATCTTGGGCAGCAGCATGTCGCCCGAAATCAGCAGGCCATCGCGTTCGTTGAACAGGGCGATGTGCTCGGGGCTGTGGCCGTGGCCCGCCATGCATTGCCAGTCGCGCTCCCCAATGTGCACCGTCATGCCGTCCATCAGGCGGCGGTAGGCGTGCGGCACCTCGGGCACCAGCGAGGAAAAATAGCCGGTGCGCGCGCGGATCTTGGCCACGTCATCGGGCTGACGCAGGCCGTGGCTCATGAAGAACGCCGCTGCGCGTTCGCCACCAAAGCCGGTGGTGGACTGGCAGGCCAGTTGCGCCGCGAAGTGGTCGGTGGCGCTCATCCACAGGCGGGCGGGCTGCTGGGGTGCGCTGAAATGGTCGATCAGCCACTGGGCATTGCCCACGTGGTCCGGGTGCATGTGCGTGACCAGCATGCGCGACAGCGGGCGCTCCGCCAGTGGGCCCGCGAACAGCGTTTGCCAGGCCGAGCGGATGGTCTCCGTTGCCACACCAGCGTCCACGATCGTCCAGGTGGGCTGCGTGCCCGCGCCGTCCGCATCGTGGTCGTCCAGCACCCACAGGTTGATGTGGTTGAGCGCGAAGGGCATGGGCATGCGCACCCAGTGCAGGCCGCGGCGCAGGTCCAGGCGCTCGCCGGTGGCAGGCATGGCCTCGCCCCAGGGGTAGGTGATGGCGGGCGGCGCGGCCGTGACGGTGGGGGCGAGCTGGGTCATGCCGACCATTGTGCCTGCGGGATGAATCTGCGGCCGCAGCCTCCAGCCTTGTCTACACTGGAGGGCATGACGACCCTATCCCACCTCTTCGACAGCAACCGTGCCTGGGCGCGCGACATCGAGCAACGCACTCCGGGGTTTTTCACCCGCCTGCAAAAGCAGCAGACCCCAGACTACCTCTGGATCGGTTGCAGCGACAGCCGCGTGCCGGCCAATGAAATCTGCGGGGTCCTGCCCGGCGAGATGTTCGTGCACCGCAACGTGGCGAACGTCGTCGTCCACACCGACCTGAATTGCCTGTCGGTGATGGAATTCGCCATCGATTCGCTCAAGGTCAAACACATCATGGTGGTGGGACACTATGGCTGCAGCGGGGTGCATGCCGCGATGAACGACGTGCGCATCGGCTTGGCCGACAACTGGCTGCGCCACGTCAAGGATGTGCGCAACCAGCACCGCGACTGGCTCCAGACCCTGCCCGATGGGCCCGTGCGCCACGATGCCTTGTGCGAGCTCAATGTGCTGGTTCAGTGCAGCCATGTGTGCGAAACAACGGTGGTGCACGATGCCTGGACGCGCGGCCAGGAGGTGGTGGTGCACGGCTGGGTGTACGGCCTCAACAACGGCCTCATCAAGGACTTGAAGATGTCCGTGTCGTCCTTGCAGGAAGTGCAAACCGCTTTCGAGCAGGCGCTGAGCGAGCTGAAGCAGCGCTATGCCCCCCATGTCCAGACCCACACCGAGCCCACCCCATGACGATGTTCCCCCAGCAGCTCACCGACCCCCGGGTGTTCGACATCGCGCGCGCCCTGCTCGATGGCTTTGACCGCCACTACAAAATCTTCTCGGAGACCAGCGCGGACGCCAAAAAGCGCTTCGAGAAGGCGGATTGGCACGGCCAGCAACTGGCGCAGCGGGTCCGCATCGAGTTCTACGACCTGCGCGTGGACGAGGCGGTAGAGCGGCTGGAACACGACCACGAAGCCAGTTCCCTGCCGATGGAGGTCTGGCACCAGATCAAGCTGTTTTACATCGGCCTGCTGACGGGTCACAAACAGCCGGAGCTGGCAGAGACCTTCTTCAACTCGGTCACCATCAAGATCCTGCACCGCAAGTACTACCGCAACGACTTCATCTTCGTGCGTCCGGCGGTGTCCACCGAGTACATCGACGACGAGGACGAGGCCACCGGCGCCACCTTCCGCGCCTACTACCCGGTGCGCGAGAACCTGCGCGAGATGCTCAAGGCGGTGGTGCAAGGCTACGAGCTCCAGCAGCCTTTCGACGACCTGGACCGCGACATCGACTTCGTCTATGAGGCGTTGCTGGAGCAGGTCGGCAACGTGCGCCTGCGCACCAATTTCCAGATCCAGGTGCTGTCGTCCCTGTTCTTCCGCAACAAGGGGGCCTACATCGTTGGCAAGGTGATCAATGGCTTCCGCAGCCTGCCGTTCGCCATCCCCATCCTGCACAACTCCAAGAACCGGCTCTACATCGACGCGGCCCTGTTCGGCGAAGACGACCTGCTGGCCCTGTTCAGTTTCGCGCGCGCTTACTTCATGGTGGACATGCGCGTGCCATCGGCCTACGTGCAGTTCCTGCGCACGCTGATGCCACGCAAGCCGCGGGGCGAAATCTACAGCGCCATCGGCCTGCAGAAGCACGGCAAGAACCTGTTCTACCGCGACTTCCTCTTTCACCTGCGCCATTCCAGCGACAAGTTCCGCATCGCACCGGGCATCAAGGGCATGGTCATGCTGGTGTTCGACCTGCCGTCCTACCCCTTCGTGTTCAAGGTCATCAAGGACTACTTCCCGCCGCAAAAGGAAACCACGCGCGAGATGATCATGGGCAAGTACCAGCTCGTGAAGCAGCACGACCGCGTCGGCCGCATGGCCGACTCGCTGGAGTTCACCAACGTCGCGTTCCCGCGTCACCGCTTTGACGAAGAGCTGATCGCCGAGCTGAAGAAGTTCGCCCCCAGCGTGATGGAAGAGGACGACGAGGACCCCAGCGTGCTCATCCTCAAGCACCTCTACATCGAGCGCCGCATGGTGCCGCTCAACATCTACATCCAGGAGGCGCAGGGCGAGTCGCTGGAGCACGCCGTCATCGAGTACGGCAATGCCTTGAAGGATCTGGTGGCTGCCAACATCTTCCCCGGCGACATGCTGTGGAAGAACTTCGGCGTGACGCGCAACGGCAAGGTCGTGTTCTACGACTACGATGAAATCGAATACATCACCGACTGCAATTTCCGCAAGGTGCCCGAGCCGCGCAACGAGGAAGAGGAAATGTCAGGCGAGGTCTGGTACACCGTGGGCAAGCACGATGTCTTCCCCGAGACCTTCGGGCCCTTCCTGCTGGGCGACCCGCGCGTGCGCGCCATTTTCATGCAGCACCACGCCGACCTGCTGGAGCCCGAGTACTGGCAGCAGCACAAGGAGCGCATCAAGGCGGGCTATGTGCACGACGTTTTCCCCTACGACCGGGGACGCCGCTTCGTGCACAAAATCCAACCTGGCACCGCGCTGGCATCGCCCGACGATGCGCCGGTGGAGGAGCCTGTGGACATCCAGCCCCTGGGCCCGGCCGTCCACGATCAGGGGGTGCTGTCTGGCTTCAGCACCGGCTCTGCGGGCAGCGGAGACTGAGCCCCTGGCCCCTGAGCCCGACTGAGCCCTGGCAGGGTCACCAGAACTGGTACCAGGGCTTCTTGGCGGGCACCGTGCCGCGGGCCGCCACGCTGCCATCAAGGAAGCGGCTGTTGGGAAAGCTTTGCTTGAGGATGCGCAGTGCGTCGTCCCGCAAAGGCTCCAGCCCCAGCTTGTCGTAGCTTTGGGCCAGGATGTAGAGGCCTTCCTCGATGGCCGGTGACTGGCGGTACTCCGTCACGGCGGCCTGTGCGCGGTTGGCTGCGGCCACATAGGCGCCACGTCGCAGGTAGTAACGCGCCACATGCACTTCGCCTGCAGCCAGCGAATTGACGATGTGGTTCATGCGCAGGCGCGCGTCTTCGGCGTACTTCGAGGTGGGAAAGCGGTCCACCACCTGCTTGAAGGACTCGTAGGCATCGCGCGAAGCCTGTTGGTCACGCTCGGAGAGGTCCTGGTTGGCCACGCGGCCGAACAAGCCCAGGTTCTCGTTGAAGTTGATCAGCCCTTGCAGGTAATAGACATAGTCCATCGCGGGGCTGGTCGGGTGCAGGCGGATGAAGCGGTCCAGCTTGGCCAGCGCCTGGGCTTTTTCACCGGTGCGGAAGTACGCGTAGGCCAAGTCAATCTGGGCTTGCTGCGACAGCAAGGTGCCGGAGGCGCGCGCTTCGACCTTCTCCAGCTTCTTCAATGCCGACTCGTAATTGCCTTCGGCCGCGTCGTCCTTGGCGTCTGCGTACAATTTGTCCGGCGGGGTGGTGGCGAACTCGTCTTTGGGCGTGGAGCCGCAAGCCGTCAGCGCGACGCTCAGGAACAGGGCCAGCCAGCCAGCATGCATGCCGGACCGCGAGCCACGGAAGGTGGTCTTCACAAATTTCACGTTGGATTGGGGCGGTCAGGCCGCGGAGGATTCCGCATGCCGCGCCGCCTGCAGCGTCAGAGCCCACAGTATAGAAGCGAGATCGTCCGATTCGATGCCCCCACGCCAGCCAGCCCCATCCGTTCGCCCGTCTCCCCGTCGTGGCGTTGCATCCGTGTCGCCAGAGCAGTTGCTGGCAGACATGCCCGAAGCTTCCCTGGAGGAGGGCGCAGAAGACCTGAGCGAAGATTTCGCCGATGACATCGGTGCCGAGCCCGCCGCCGCAGCGCCTGCCGAGGAGCGCGTGGCATCGCTGACCGTGCCGGCCTCGTCGCATGGCCAGCGGCTGGACGCCTTCCTGGGTGCGCAGATCACGGCGTTCTCGCGCAACCACCTCAAGTCATTGATCGAGGATGGCTGTGTGACCGTCGATGGGCAAGCCCTCACGACACCCTCGCGCAAGGTGGCGCAGGGGCAGCGCCTGGTGGTGCGCTTGCGGCCCACCGCGCAGAGCCTGGCCTTCGTCGCCGAGCCCATGGACCTGGCGATCGTGTTCGAAGATGCGCACCTGATGGTGATCAACAAGCCCGCTGGCATGGTCGTGCACCCGGCGGCCGGCAACTGGCAGGGCACCTTGATGAACGGGTTGCTGGCCCACCATGCGGGCGCGGTGGATCTGCCGCGCGCCGGCATCGTGCACCGGCTGGACAAGGACACCAGCGGCCTGATGGTGGTGGGCAAGACGCTGGAGGCTGTCACGGCCTTGAGCCGCGCCATCGCCGCACGCGAGGTCAGCCGCCAGTACCTGGCCCTGGCGCACGGCACGGTGGACGAGGCCTTCTCGGTGATGTCGTCCATCGGGCGCGACCCCGTCACCCGCGTCAAGATGGCCGTGGTGCCTGCGGGCAAGGCCGCCCGCACCGATGTGCAGCGCCTGCTGTGTGGGCAGTGGCAAGACCCTGCCGCCGATTTGCCGCCACGGGCCTACAGCGGCGTGCTGTGCACCCTGCACACCGGCCGCACCCACCAGATCCGTGTGCACCTGAGCAGCCGCAAACACCCGCTGGTGGCCGATGCGCTCTACGGCGGCACGCTGGCCTTGGGCATGCGTCGCCAGGCCCTGCACGCCGCAAAGCTGTCTTTCAAGCACCCCATCACGGGCGAGGCGCTGGCTTTCGAGGCCCCGTTGCCCGACGACATGGCGCAAGCCTGGGCGGCCCTGGCGTCTGCTGCCACAGCAGATTCACAATCTGGTGTATAGTCAGTTCGTGATTTGGCATCGAGCCCCGGGCGTGAACCCACGCCCCACCGGCCGGCCGTGAAGAAGATGGCGTGGAACGCCGTCTGAATGTCGCCTCCCTTGTGGGGCCCCTCCACACAGTCCAGTTTGAACGCCCGTTGGCTGCCTCGCGGTTGAGCACAACGTCGGTGCGCCCGCACAGCGTGTTGCTGTGCCGCGCTGTGGTTTTTGCCGACCGGTGCTGCCGCCCCGCTCACGATCGACGCGATGGAAGTCCTCCAATCCCAGGATGCCGAACGCATCCTCGAAGCCGCCTTGTTGTGCGCGCCTCACCCCATGCCGGTGCGAGAGATGCGTGCCCTGTTCGACGACACCGTCTCGGCCGACACGGTGCGCGGCATGCTCGCGCGCATTCAGGCGCAATGGCAAGGCAAGGGCGTGATGCTGTGCGAAGTGGCTTCGGGCTGGCGCTTCCAGACCCGGGCGGACGTGCAAGTCCACCTGGGCCGGCTCCACCCGGAAAAGCCGCCCAAGTATTCCCGCGCCACGATGGAGACGCTGGCCATCATTGCCTACAAGCAGCCCGTCACGCGGGGTGACATCGAAGACATCCGCGGCGTGACCGTGAGCGCCAACATCGTCAAGCAGCTCGAAGACCGCGGCTGGGTCGAGGTGATCGGCCACCGCGACGCGCCAGGCCGTCCCGCCTTGTTCGCCACCACCCGCCAGTTCCTCGACGACCTCGGGCTGGCCTCCTTGTCTCAGCTGCCCACGCTGGAAGGCTTGCCTGTGGGGCAGGCCCTCTTGCCCGGGCTTGAAGATGAGCTGGCAGCCGATGCCGCCCTGGGCGCCGCCGCGGCCGATGAAGCCCACGAATCGTCAGCCCCCGACGCCCCCGACGCCCGTAACGCACTCCACGCACCCGATTCCGCACCACACGCCCCATGACCACCGACTCCGCGCCCATGCAAGATCCTCAGGACAACCAGCCCCCCGTTGAGGCCGCCACCGAAGCGGCGGTCAAGCCCAAGCGCACGCGCCGCCCCAAGGCGGTCGATGTGAGCGAGGCCTCCAGCGCGCCAGAGGCGACCGAGGCCGTTGTGCCGGCAGCGGCTGCCGAGGCTGTAGCGCCCGTCGCGGCCAAGCGGGCGCCGCGTCGCCGCAAGACCGTGGAAGAGGCGCCCGCGCCGCAAGCGGCTGAGGTGACGGAGGTGGTGGCGGCGGCGGTGGCGGTGGCGGTCGAGCTTGCCGCTCCCGCCGCTGCGGACGAGGTCGATGCACCGGTGGCTGCTGCCCCGAAGCGCGCGCCGCGTCGCAAGCCCGCGGCTGTGGCTCAGACAGAAGCCGTTGCGCCCGCAGCGATGGGCGAGGCCAACGTGGTGGCCGATGCTGCTGTGACCGCTGTGGCGCCCAAGGCATCCGCAGGCCGGGCTGCACCGGTCGCGGAAGACGGCGATCTGTCGGAGGCATCGGCCAGCGAGGGCGCTCCGGGTGCCCAGTCGCCGGGCGAGGATCCCACCGAGTTCCGTGGCGCCCGCCGCGCCGCGATGGCCCAGCAGCAAGCTGCCGAGGTCTTCGCGGAGCTGTTGTCGGGTGATTTCGACAAGGCCCACGAAGAAGAATCCGAAGATGCGGCGAGCGCGGAGCCTGCCGGTCCCTACAAGCGCGTCCTGCGCCCAGAGCCCGATGCGCCCAAGCTGCAAAAGGTGCTGGCACAGGCAGGCGTCGGTTCGCGCCGCGACATCGAGCAGATGATCGAAGAAGGCCGCATCGAGGTGAACGACCAGGTGGCCCACATCGGCCAGCGCATCTCGCACGGTGACCGCGTCAAGGTCGCCGGCAAGCCGATCCGGATCCGCATCGCGCCGCCTGCCGCGCGCATCCTGGCCTACCACAAGCCTGTGGGCGAGGTCGTCACCCATGACGACCCGCAAGGCCGGCCCACCGTGTTTCGCCGCCTGCCGCGTTTGCAGAATGGCAAGTGGATGTCGGTGGGTCGCCTCGATCTGAACACCGAAGGCCTGCTGCTGTTCACCAACTCCGGCGAACTGGCCAACCAGCTCATGCACCCGCGCTTTGGCGTGGAGCGCGAGTACGCTGTGCGCGTGCTGGGCAGCCTGGACGAGCCGTCGCGCGAGCGCCTGCTGGCCGGCGTGGACATCGAAGGCCAAGCCGCCTCGTTCGTGTCCATCAGCAATGGCCTGGGCGAGGGTGTGAACCAGTGGTACCGCGTGGTCATCACCGAAGGCCGCAACCGCGAAGTGCGCAAGCTGTTCGACGCCGTGGGCCTGACCGTCAACCGCCTGATCCGCGTGCGCTATGGCGCCATCGTGCTGCCGCGCGGCCTGCGCCGTGGCGTGTGGGCCGAGCTGGGCGAGTCCGACGTCCGCGCCGTGAAGTCGCTGGCTGGCATGGACCGCCAGGAAGCCGACCAGCAGCAGGGTCGCGGCAAGGGCGGCAAGCCGCAGCCTCAGCGCGGTCAGCAGGCCGAAGGTCAGCGAGGTGGCGGCCAACAAGGTGGCCAGCAGGGTGGTCAGCGCGCAGGGCAGGGCCCCAACGGGCAACAGCCCGGTCAGCGTGGCCAGCAAGGTCAGCGCGGCCAAGGCCAGCAAGGGCGTGACGGGCGCGATGGTCGTGACGGACGTGGTGGCCAGGGTGGTCGTCCGCAGCAGGGTGGCGGCCAGTTCGGCCAGGGCGGCCAGCGCGGCCAAGGCCCGCGTGGCCAGGGCCAGCAGGGCAACCATGAGCGCGCCCAGATGTCGAGCCAGGCGCCTCAGGGTGCCCGCGATGCGGACGACGATTTCGATCACATCGGCCCCATCCCCAACCCGCTGGAGCAGACCTTCGACAAGCGCTTCGTCAAGGGCTCCAAGCGCATCACCTCCGGTTTCGGTCGTCCCGACCAGGACCATGGCCGTGACGGCGGCGCCAAGGCCAAGGGCCCCAAACAACCTGACCCCTTGCAGACCGCGGTGGGCTACATCGGCGCCGATGCCTACTTTGGCGGCGGACGCTCTGGCGGCAACCGCCGTGGTGGCAGTGGCGGCGGCGGAGGTGGCGGCGGTGGTCGTGGTCGCCGTTGAGCGACAGGCACTTGCCACATTCGAACGATACAATCCCAGGTTTTGTCCATTTCGCTGATTCAGGAGATCCATTCATGACCGTCGAACGCACCCTCTCGATCATCAAGCCCGACGCCGTTGCCAAGAACGTCATCGGCCAAATCGTCGCCCGCTTTGAAGGCGCTGGCCTGAAGGTCGCCGCTGCCAAGCTGGTGCAACTGTCGCGCGCCGAAGCCGAGCAGTTCTACGCTGTGCACGCCGCCCGTCCTTTCTTCAAGGACCTGGTTGACTTCATGGTCTCCGGCCCCGTGTTCATCCAGGTGCTCGAAGGCGAAGGCGCCATCGCCAAGAACCGTGACCTGATGGGCGCCACCGACCCCAAGAAGGCCGCTGCAGGCACCATCCGCGCCGACTTCGCCGAGTCGATCGACGCCAACGCCGTGCACGGCTCTGACGCTCCTGAGACCGCCGCCGTGGAAATCGCTTTCTTCTTCCCCGGCCTGAACGTTTACAGCCGCTGATCGGCTGCTGCCTGCTGCCGTCTGGCCTGAAATCCCATGAGCGCTCTTGTCAATCTGCTGGATTTCGACCTCGACGGCTTGGCGGCCTACTGCGAGCAACTGGGTGAAAAGCGCTTCCGCGCCACCCAGCTGTTCCGCTGGATCCATCAAAAAGGCGCGTCTGATTTCGATCAGATGACCGACCTGGCCAAGTCCCTGCGCAGCAAGCTGCAAGGCGTGGCCCACATCCAGCCGCTGAGCATCATCAGCGAGCATGTGTCTGCCGACGGCACCATCAAGTGGCTGTTCGATGTCGGACAGGGCAATGCCGTCGAAACCGTTTTCATCCCTGAGGATGACCGTGGCACGCTGTGCGTGTCCTCGCAAGCGGGTTGTGCCGTGGGCTGCCGCTTCTGCTCGACCGGGCACCAGGGCTTCAGCCGCAACCTGAGCACAGGCGAAATCACCGCGCAGCTCTGGCATGCCGAGCACGCCTTGCGCAAGCGCCAGAACACCTCTGAGCGGGTCATCAGCAACGTGGTGATGATGGGCATGGGCGAGCCGCTGCAGAACTACGGCGCCCTGGTGCCGGCCCTGCGCACCATGCTCGACGACCACGGCTATGGCCTGTCGCGCCGCCGCGTGACGGTGTCCACCTCGGGTGTCGTGCCCATGATCGAGCGCCTGCAGCAGGATTGTCCTGTGGCGCTGGCCGTGTCGCTGCACGCCCCGAACGACGCACTGCGCGACCAGCTCGTGCCGCTGAACCGCAAATACCCCATCGACGAGTTGCTGAGCGCTTGTCAGGCGTACCTGCAGGCCGCACCGCGCGACTTCATCACGTTCGAGTACTGCATGCTCGATGGCGTCAATGACACCGACGAGCACGCCCATCAGCTGATTGCCTTGGTGCGCAACCGCATCCATTGCAAATTCAACCTGATCCCCTTCAATCCTTTCCCGGCCTCGGGGCTGCACCGTTCTCAGAACGAGCGCGTGCAGGCCTTTGCGCGCATCCTGGCCGATGCCGGCATCGTCACCACCGTGCGCAAGACGCGGGGTGATGACATTGATGCCGCTTGCGGTCAGCTTGCTGGCGAGGTGCAGGACCGCACCCGGGCCGACGAGCGCATGTTGCGCCAGCCCATCGTCATCCACGCGGTGAGCAGCCAGAAGACGCATGGGCATTGAGTGCCCGGCATCGGCGGGCGCCTCAAGCCCCTACACTCTGTGCCCGAACAAGGAGATAGCTGCATGAGGATGCGATCCGTGATCCGCCTGGCCGGGCGTCGCCACCTGTGGGGTGGGGCGCGTGGCTGTGCCGCGGCCGTGCTGGGCCTGTCTGTGCTGCTGGCCGGCTGTGCAGGCCTGCCCTCGGCGCAGCAGCGTGCACAAGCAGGCAACGCTGCAGATGCCCGCGCCGACATCGTCACGGCCTCGGACGAGGGCGATGTGCGTCGCCGCGCCCGCATCCGCCTGGAGTTGGCGACGACCTATTACGCCCAAGGGCAGTACAACACCGCGCTGGACGAGCTCAAGCAGGCCGTGTCCATCGACCCCAGCCTGCCCGCGGCGCACGAGATGCGCGGCCTGATCTACGACGCCATGGGCGACACCGATCGCGCCGATGCGAGCTTCCGCCAGGCCCTGTCGCTGGACACGGCGAACGTCAGCGTGCTGCACAACCATGCCTGGTCGCTGTGCCGCCGCGGACAGTACGCCGAGGCGGACGCCTTGTTCGCCCGCGCCGTGACGCTGCCGCCGTCGCAGGCCATCCCGGTGTCAAAGACCCACCTGGCCCGGGGCGTTTGTCAGGTGCGCGCCGGCCTGTACGCCGAGGGTGAGAAGTCGCTGGTCAAGGCCTATGAAATCGACCCCGCCAGCCCGGCCACCGGCTACAACCTGGCCTCGGTGCTGATGCGCAGGGGTGAGCTGGAACGTGCGCGTTTTTACGTGCGCCGCATCAACAACACGCCCGATCAAACGACCGCCGAATCCCTCTGGCTGGCGATCCGCATCGAGCACCGCCTTGGCAACTTCTCGGGCCGCGACGAGCTGGCCGCGCAGTTGCGCAGGCGCTTCATTGGCAGCCGCGAGGCCACTGCACTGGAACTGGGTCGCTACGATGAGTGACACGCCACCGATCCAACTCAACACGCCCGATGCGGGCAACCGTGGCGCGGGCGAGATGCTGCGCCTGGCGCGCGAGGCCCAGGGCTTGAGCCTGGACGCCCTGGCCATGGTGCTCAAGGTGACGCCTGCCAAGCTGGCGGCGCTGGAGGAAGGGCGCCTGGACCAACTGCCCGACGCCAACTTCGCGCGCGCCCTGGCGCAGACCGTGTGCCGCTACCTCAAGGTGGATGGGGCACCGGTGCTGGCGGCCTTGCCCGCGGCGCGCCCTGCGCCTCTGGGCAGCGACAAGCCGCCGCTCAACCAGCCCTTCAAGGAGACCCGGCTGGCGCCGCACATGTTCGACCGCGACGGCGGCATGGACCTGTCGGCCGTGCTCAGCCTCAAGTGGCTGGCGCCGCTGGCCTTGCTGCTGGCCGCCGCGGTGGTCTATTTCCTGCCCGAATCCGTGACTTTGCCAGGGTGGATGCAGCGCGCAGGTGCCTTGAGCGCGGCCGATGCGGCGTCTGCGGCTTCCTCGGTCGATGCCGCAGCCTCCGAGCCCGAAGCGGCGGTGGGCGTCGCGCTGGGCGAGGCCTCGGTGGCGCAGGCCGCCTCGGAGCCCTTGTTCGGTGCTTCGGGTGCCTTGGGCATCCCGGATGCTGCGGCCCAGGCGCCATCGGCGTCGGCTGTGCCATCGCAGCCTGTGGTGTCAGCCGTCGCGGCCTCGCAAGCCGCACCAGCACCAGCACCAGCACCAGCACCAGCACCACAGCCGGCGGTCACTGGCGCATCGTTGGCCGACCCAGCCTCTGGCGCGGTCGTGCTGCGTGCGACCGAAGACGCTTGGATGGAAGTGACCGATGGCACAGGCACCAAGCGCCTGTCCCGCCTGGTCAAGGCCGGAGAGACGCTGTCCATGGGCGGCGTGCCGCCATGGAATCTGCGCATCGGCAACGTGAACGGTGTGCAGGTCACGCTGCGTGGGCAGCCCGTGGACCTCACCCCCTACAACCGCAACAACATCGCACGCCTGGAGCTGAAATGACGCTGGCGAACTGCACCTTCATCCCGCCTGCCCAGCCTGCCGCCCGCCGTTCGCGCCAGGCCCGTGTGGTCTGGGGTTCTCGCGTGGTGACGATCGGTGGCGACGCCCCAGTGCGCGTGCAGTCCATGACCAACACCGACACGGTGGACGTCATCGGCACGGCCATCCAGGTCAAGGAGCTGGCGCTGGCCGGCTCCGAGATGGTGCGCATCACCGTCAACACGCCCGAGGCGGCCGAGGCCGTGCCGCACATCCGCGAGCAGCTCGACCGCATGGGCATCGACGTGCCGCTGGTGGGTGACTTCCACTACAACGGCCACCGCCTGCTGACCGAGCACCCGGCCTGCGCCGAAGCGCTGTCCAAGTACCGCATCAACCCCGGCAACGTCGGCAAGGGCGACAAGAAGGACCGCCAGTTCGCACAGATGATCGAAGCCGCCATGCGCTTCGACAAGCCCGTGCGCATCGGCGTGAACTGGGGCAGCCTCGACCAGGACCTGCTCGCCTCGATGATGGACGAAAACGCCCGCAGTGCCGCCCCCTGGGACGCCCAGCAGGTGATGTACCAGGCCCTCATCAGCTCGGCCCTGCAGTCGGCCGCGTTCGCGCGCGAGCTGGGCATGGCACCTGAGCAGATCATCTTGTCGTGCAAGGTCAGCGGCGTGCAGGACCTCATCAGCGTTTACCGCGGCCTGGCTGCGCGTTGCGACCATCCGCTGCACCTGGGCCTGACCGAAGCCGGCATGGGCACCAAGGGCACGGTGGCTTCGGCCGCCGCCCTGTCCATCCTGCTGCAAGAAGGCATTGGCGACACCATCCGCGTCTCGCTCACGCCCCAGCCGGGCGAAGCCCGCACGCAGGAAGTCGTGGTGGCGCTGGAGATCCTGCAGGCGCTGGGCTTGCGCCATTTCGTGCCCAGCGTCACCGCCTGCCCGGGCTGTGGCCGCACCACCAGCACCACCTTCCAGGAGCTGGCCAAGCAGATTGACGATCACCTGCGCGCGCAGATGCCCGTCTGGCGCGAACAGTACCCGGGCGTTGAGAACATGAAGGTGGCCGTGATGGGCTGCATCGTCAACGGTCCGGGCGAGAGCAAGCACGCCGACATCGGCATCAGCCTGCCGGGCAATGGCGAGGCGCCAGCAGCGCCTGTGTTCATCGATGGCGAAAAAGCCCTGACCCTGCGTGGCGAGCGCATCGCCGAAGAGTTCCAGCAGCTGGTGCAGGACTACATCGAACGCCGTTATGGCGCGGCCGCGGCGGCGTCTGGCGTCTGAGCCATCCGACGCGCGCGCTCGCCAGCATCCTCCACAAGAACAACATTTTCCTGATCTCCCCATGGCCGAACAGCTCAAAGCCATCAAAGGCATGAACGACATCCTGCCGCCGGACTCGGCGCGCTGGGAATGGCTCGAAGACAAGGTCCGTGCGCTGATGCGCCGCTACGGCTACCTCAACATGCGCACGCCCATCGTCGAGCCCACGGCCCTGTTCGTGCGCGGCCTGGGCGAGGTCACCGACATCGTCGAGAAGGAGATGTACTCCTTCGAAGACAGCCTCAACGGCGACAAGCTCACGCTGCGCCCCGAAGGCACGGCCGGCGCGGTGCGCGCCATCAACGAGCACAGCTTCCTGTACGAAGGCGGCAAGCGCCTCTACTACATCGGCCCGATGTTCCGCCACGAGCGCCCGCAAAAAGGCCGCTATCGCCAGTTCCACCAGGTCGGTGCCGAGGTGCTGGGCTTTGCCGGCCCCGACGTCGATGCCGAGCTGATCCTGATGACGGCCTCGCTGTGGTGCGACCTGGGCCTGAGCGTGGGCGAAGACGTCCAGTTGCAGCTCAACAGCCTCGGCCAGCCCGAAGAGCGCCAGGCCCACCGCGAGGCCTTGATCGCCCACCTGGAGGCCCATGCCGAGCTGCTGGACGACGAGGCCAAGCGCCGCCTGCACAGCAATCCGCTGCGCATCCTGGACACCAAGAACCCGGCCATGCAGCCGGTGGTCGAAGCCGCCCCCAAGCTCATCGACTTCCTCGGCGAGGCGTCGCTGGCGCACTTCAACGCCGTGCGCGCCGTGCTGGACGCCGCGGGCCTGCCTTACGAGGTCAACCCGCGCCTGGTGCGCGGCATGGACTACTACAACCTGACCGTGTTCGAGTGGGTCACCACGCGCCTGGGCTCCCAAGGCACGGTGTGCGGTGGTGGCCGTTACGACGGCCTGATCGAGCAGCTGGGCGGCAAGCCCAACCCGGCTGTCGGCTGGGGCCTGGGCATGGAGCGCCTCCTGCTCTTGCTGGAGGAAGTCGGTCAGTTGCCTGGCCCGGCGCAGCCCGATGCCTTCGCCGTGGTCTTCCCCGGCGTGCCCCTGCCAACGGTCATGGTGGCGCTCGAAGCCTTGCGCGCCCAGGGCGTCAGCGTCGTGCTGAACCCAGCCGGCAAAGACGGCCCGGCCAGCCCCAAGTCCCAGTTCAAGAAGGCCGATGCCAGTGGCGCGCGTTTCGCCCTGGTGTTCGGGCCGGACGAGGTCGCCCGCGGTGAAGTGGCCGTCAAGCCGCTCCGTGAGGGCGGCGAACAGCAGATCCGCCAGATGGTCCACATCGCCCAATGGGCCGCCACCTTGCTGCCCCGCTGAACAAGTCCGTTGGCCCAGTCATAATCCGCAGATCCACCACCCCGAGACACCATGGCGACCTACGACCTCGAACAGCAGGAGCAACTTGACCAGGTCAAGCACTTCTGGAAGCAATACGGCAACCTGATCACCTGGGTGCTGGTGCTGGCCCTGGGCGCTTACGCCGCCTGGACGGGTTACCTGTACTGGCAGCAAAAGCGCGCCATTGCCGCCACCGGCCTGTACGAAGAGCTCGACCGTGCTGCCGCCTCGGGCAATGCCGATCGCGTGTTGCAGATCTTCTCGGACCTCAAGGGCAACTACGCCGGCACCGCGTTGGCGGAGCAGGGCGCTTTGATGGCCGCCAAGGTCGCCGCCGACACCAAGGCAGATCAGGCCCGCGCGGCCCTGCAATGGCTGGCCGAGAACGGCAAGAACACCAGCTTGGTGGGCGTCGCCCGCCTGCGCCTGGCCGGCATGCAGATGGACGCCAAGCAGTACGATGAGGCCCTCAAGACCCTCGATGCCGGCGTGTCCGACGAATTCAAGCCCCTGGCCGATGACCGCCGCGGCGACATCTACCTGGCCCAAGGCAAGAAGGCCGAAGCCGCCAAGGCGTACAAGGCGGCCTGGGACAAGCTCGATGCCACCGTGGACTACCGCCGCTTCATCGAAGGCAAGCTGACCGCGCTGGGCGAAGCACCCGCGGCGCCCCCTCAGGCAACCAAGGCCACAACAGCCGCAACAGCATCCTCGGCCCCTTGATGGCGCCCGCGCACTGAGCCTCCACGCCACGTTCTGAGCCCCACGAGCTGCCATGACCTTTTCCCCTGTTTCCCGCACGACCCGCCTGTCGGTCCTCGGCCTGAGCCTCGCCCTGGCCCTCGGCCTGTCGGCATGTGGCGCCAGCAAGCCCAAGCCCGCGCCGCTGGAATCCCTGAGCAACGCCACCCGGCTGGCCCCGGCCTGGTCGGTGCGCGTGGGTGAAGTGGCCCCGACCTTCGCCTTGGCGGTGTCTGCCGACGCCGTGGCCGTGGCCAACGTCGATGGCAGCATCGTCTCGCTGGACCTGCAAACCGGCCGCGAACGCTGGCGCGCCCAGGCCAAGACCGAGCTATCGGCCGCTGTCGGCTCGGATGGCCGCTATGCCGCCGTGGTCAGCGCCAACAACGACCTGATGCTGTTCGACCAGGGCAAGCTGCTCTGGACCGAGCGCCAACCCGGTCGCGTGCTCACCGCCCCCGTGGTGGCCGGCGAACGCGTGTTCGTGCAAGCCCTGGACCGCAGCGTGCGCGCCTACGACGCCCTGGACGGCCGCTACCTGTGGCTCTACCAGCGCCCCGGCGCCGAGCCCCTGGCCCTGGCCACCCGCAGCGTCATCGAAGCCTTCCGCGACACCCTCCTGGTCGGCCAGGGCAACCGCATGGTCGGCCTGGACCCCGTCAAGGGCACGCCGCGCTTCGATGTCAGCGTCGGCACGCCGCGCGGCACCAACGAGGTCGAGCGCCTGGCCGATCTGGTCGGCCCGCTGGCCCGCGTCGATGACGAAGCCTGCGTGCGCGCTTTCCAGTTCTCCGTGGCTTGCCTGGAGCTCAACCGCGGCAGCGTGCGCTGGAGCCGTCCGCAAGCCGGCACCCAGGCCGTGGCCGCCAACCTGCAGCTCGTGGTGGGTGCGGACAGCACCGACCGCCTGAGCGCATGGAAGGTCGAGAACGGCGACAGCGTCTGGCGCATCGACCGCTTCGTCAACCGTGGCCTGAGCGCACCGGCCCTGTGGGGCGATCGCATCGCCGTGGCCGACGCGCAAGGCTACCTGCACATCCTGTCCCAGGCCGACGGCCGCACCCTGACCCGCACCGAACTGGACGCCCCCGTCGCCGGTGCGCCGCTCGTGGTGCAGGGCAAGCTGCTGCTTGTCACCCGCAAGGGCACCGTTTACGCCTTCTCCGGCAACTGAGCGCCGAGCGCCCCTGGCCGCGCCTGTTTTTCCACGATCACCCGCTGATCTCTCGCACCTGATTCCATGAAACCTGTCATTGCACTGGTCGGACGACCCAACGTCGGCAAATCGACCTTGTTCAATCGACTCACGAAGTCCCGCGACGCCATCGTTGCCGACTTCGCCGGCCTGACGCGCGACCGCCACTACGGCGAAGGCCGCCTGGGTCCGCACGCCTTCATCGCCATCGACACCGGCGGCTTCGAGCCCGAGTGCAAGTCCGGCATCTTCAAGGAGATGGCCAAGCAGACCCGCCAGGCCGTTGCCGAGGCCGATGCCGTGATCTTCGTGGTCGATGCCCGCAACGGCCTGTCCGCGCAAGACCACGACATCGCCAAGTTCCTGCGCACCGCCAACAAGAAGGTGCTGCTCGTGGCCAACAAGGCCGAAGGCATGCAGACCGCGCCCCAACTGGCCGAGTTCTACGAGCTGGGCCTGGGCGAGCCGATGCCGGTGTCGGCCGCGCACGGCCAGGGCATGCGCGACATGATCGACCTCGCGCTCGAAGACTTCATCGACCCCGATGCCGACGAAGACGAGACGCCCGCCGAAGACCGCCCCATCCGCCTGACCGTGGCCGGCCGCCCCAACGTGGGCAAGTCCACGCTGATCAACACCTGGCTGGGCGAAGAGCGCCTGGTGGCCTTCGACATGCCGGGCACCACGCGCGACGCCATCAGCGTGCCCTTCGAGCGCAACGGCCAGAAGTTCGAACTCATCGACACCGCCGGTCTGCGCCGCAAGGGCAAGGTGTTCGAAGCCATCGAGAAATTCTCGGTGGTCAAGACACTGCAAGCCATCTCTGACGCCAACGTCGTGCTGCTGCTGGTGGACGCCACCCAGGGCGTGACCGAGCAGGACGCCCACATCGCGGGCTTCGTGCTCGAGTCGGGCCGCGCTGTGGTCATCGCCGTCAACAAATGGGACGCCATCGACAGCTACCAGCGCGAGATGCTGCAGCGCTCCATCGAGCACCGCCTGGCCTTCCTGAAGTTCGCGCCGGTGCTCTACATCTCGGCCATCAAGCGCCAGGGCCTGGGCCCGGTCTGGAAGGCCATCGCCGACGCCCACGCCTCGGCCAACCGCAAGATGCCCACGCCGGTGCTCACGCGCCTGCTGGGCGAGGCGGTGCAGTTCCAGCAGCCCAAGCGGGCAGGGGCCTTCCGTCCGAAGCTGCGCTACGCCCACCAGGGCGGCATGAACCCGCCGGTCATCATCATCCACGGCAACTCGCTGGAGCACGTCACCGACGTGTACAAGCGCTTCCTGGAAAGCCGCTTCCGCGAGCACTTCAAGCTCACCGGCACGCCCTTGCGCATCGAGATGAAGTCCTCGCAAAACCCCTTCAACGACAAAGATTGAAGCGGCTTGACCCTGTGCGCCATTTCGCGCCATGCCGTCACACGCCTGAAAGACACCCGCTTGACGTCAGGTGCCAAGGACTGTGTTAAGGTAATCACTCAGACATCATCGTCGTACATCGTTTTAACACGGAGCATATCGTGAGCAACAAAGGGCAACTCCTACAAGACCCCTTCCTGAACCTGCTGCGTCGTGAGCACGTGCCAGTGTCCATTTACTTGGTCAACGGCATCAAGCTCCAAGGCCACATCGAATCTTTCGATCAGTACGTGGTCCTGCTGCGCAACACGGTCACGCAAATGGTTTACAAGCACGCCATCTCCACCGTCGTGCCTGGCCGCGCAGTGAACTTCAGCGCCAACGAAGGCGAAGAAGGTTGATCAGCCTGTTTCGCCGCTGCCTGACGCATCGCCCTTGACACCCGCTTCTCCCACCCTGACCGACGCCCCCTTTGACGCCTTCCAAGGCGACAATCCCAAGCTGTTCGCGCCGGGAGACCCGCGGGTTGTCCTCGTCGGGGTCGATTTCGGCCCCGGCTCTTCTTTCGATCCCACGCTGGACGAACTCGCCTTGCTGGCCGAGTCAGCGGGGGATGCGCCCGTGGCCAAGGTCACGGCCAAGCGCAAAGCGCCCGATGCGGCGCTGTTCGTCGGCTCCGGCAAGGCCGACGAGATCAAATCCATCGTCACCCTCTACCAGGCCCAGGCCGTGATCTTCGATCAGGCCCTGTCGCCAGCGCAGCAGCGCAACCTGGAGCGCCACCTGGGGGTGGAGGTGCTGGACCGCATCGGCCTCATCCTCGAAATCTTCGGCGCCCGCGCGCGCAGCCACGAGGGCAAGCTGCAGGTCGAACTGGCGCGCCTGCAGTACCTGTCCACGCGCCTGGTGCGCCGCTGGTCCCACCTGGAGCGCCAGCGCGGCGGTGTGGGCCACCGCGGTGGCCCTGGCGAAACCCAGATCGAGCTGGACCGCCGCATGATCGACCAGAAGATCAAGTCGCTCAAGGAGCGCCTGGCCAAGGTCAAGAAGCAGCGCAACACCCAGCGCCGTTCGCGTGAGCGTGCCGAGACCTTTCGCGTGTCGCTGGTGGGCTACACCAACGCGGGCAAATCCACGCTGTTCAACGCCTTCACCAAGGCCGGCACCTACGCGGCCAACCAGCTGTTTGCCACGCTGGACACCACCACGCGCCAGATGTACCTGGCCCAGGCCCAGCGCAGCGTGACGCTGTCTGACACGGTGGGTTTCATCCGCGACCTGCCGCACAGCCTGGTGAAGTCCTTCGAAGCCACCTTGCAGGAAGCCGCTGAAGCGGACGTGTTGCTGCACGTGGTGGACGCCGCCAGCCCGGCCGTGCACGAGCAGATCGACGAGGTCCTGCGCGTGCTGGACAGCATCGGCGCGGGCCAGCTGCCCCAGGTGCTGGTTTTCAACAAATGCGACTGCCTGCCCGAGCACCAACAGCCGCACCACAGCCGCGACATCTACCAGCTGCCTTCAGGCCGCCGTTGCACCCGCGTTTTCGTCAGTGCGCTCACGGGGCAGGGCCTCGATGTGTTGCGTGACGTGCTCGCTGAAGCGGCGATGAACGGTCTGGACGCGGATTCGGCTGCTCATCGCCCCGTCGATCCCCGTTTCGACATGCACAATGCACCTGACGCCCCGCCGTCTCTGGACGTCGAAGCCTCTCCTTGTACTGGTCCTACCGTCCGATCATGAACATGCCTTCTCTGGATGCGGGCTCTGCGCCCGATGCCCGTGTGTCCACGGTCCCTCACAAGCTCAGCCGCCTGGCTGCGGCGTCTGCGGCCCTGCTGCATGGTGCTGGCCAGCGCGGTGCCTGGCGCGTCGCGCGCGCGCTGCAACTGCCCGTCATGCACAACGGCCGCCACGAAGGCCCGCCTGACCTCGACGAGCTCTGGCGCGACTTCAACCGCAAGCTCAGTGGCCTGTTTTCAGGCAAGGGTGGCAGCGGAGACGGTCCCGGCGGCAACATCACGCCCGACCCCACCGGCGCCGGCATTGGCGCTGGTCTGATTCTGGGCCTCGTGGCCCTGGTCTGGCTGGGCAGTGGCTTCTTCATCGTCCAGGAAGGCCAGCAGGCCGTGGTGATGTCGTTCGGCCGCTTCAGCCACACGGTGGACGCCGGCTTCCAGTGGCGCGCCCCGTACCCCTTCCAGAGCCACGAAATCGTCAACCTGACGCAGCTGCGTTCGGTCGATGTGGGCAGCAACTCGGTCATGCAAGCCACCGGCCTGCGCGACTCGTCCATGCTCACCCGCGACGAGAACATCGTGGACATCCGCTTCACCGTGCAGTACCGCCTGTCGGACGCGCGCCAGTACCTGTTCGAGAACCGTAACTCCGACGAGGCCGTGCAGCAGGCCGCCGAATCGGCCGTGCGGGAAATCGTCGGCAGCAGCACCATGGATTCGGTGCTCTATGAGCAGCGCGACGCCATCGCCGAGAAGCTGATCGGCTCCATCCAGTCTCAGATCAAGAAGGTCAAGGCTGGCGTGGTGGTCACCAACGTCAACGTGCAAAGCGTGCAGGCGCCCGAGCAGGTGCAGGCTGCGTTCGACGATGCCTTCAAGGCAGGCGCCGACCGCGAGCGCCTGAAGAACGAAGGCCAGGCCTACGCCAACGACGTCATCCCCAAGGCGCAGGGCACCGCAGCCCGCCTGCGTGAGGAAGCCGCCGGTTACTCCGCCCGTGTGGTGGCCCAGGCCGAGGGTGATGCGCAACGCTTCAAGTCCGTGCTGACCGAGTACCAGAAGGCACCGGCCGTCACGCGCGACCGCCTCTACATCGACACCATGCAGCAGGTGTACAGCAATGTCACCAAGGTGATGGTGGATTCGCGCCAAGGCTCGAACCTGCTGTACCTGCCGCTGGACAAGCTCCTGCAGCAAAGCGGTGGCAACGGCCTGCCTGCCGCGGCCGCCTCTCCCGCTGCCAGCAGCAGCCAGCCTGCCGAGCCGTCCGCCCCCCTGGCCAGTGGCAATGCCGTGGACCCGCGCTCGCGCGATGGCCTGCGCACCCGTGACCGCGACGCCCGCTGAAGGACCTGACACATGAACCGCATTGGCACCATCCTGGTCGGCGTCTTGCTGGCCTTCATCCTGGCTTCGTCCACCTTGTTCGTCGTCGATCAGCGCCAGTTCGCTGTCGTGTACGCGCTGGGCGAGATCAAGGAAGTCATCAACGAGCCTGGGCTGAAGTTCAAACTGCCCGCGCCGCTGCAGAACGTGGTTTTCCTCGACCGCCGCATCCAGACGCTGGACAGCCCCGAGTCGCGCCCCATCTTCACCGCCGAGAAGAAGAGCCTGGTCATCGACTGGCTGGTCAAGTGGCGCGTGAGCGACCCCAAGCAGTTCATCCGCAACAGCGGCGTGGACACGCGCAACCTCGAAAACAAGCTCTCGCCCATCGTGCAGGCAGCGGTCAACGAGGAAGTCACCAAGCGCACCGTGGCCTCGATGCTGTCGGCCGAGCGTGAAAAGGTGGTGCAGGGCGTGATCAAGCGCCTGGCCGATGACGCCCAGTCCTTCGGCATCGAGGTGGTGGACGTGCGCATCAAGCGCGTGGACTTCTCCGCCAACATCACCGAGTCGGTCTATCGCCGCATGGAGTCCGAGCGCAAGCGCGTGGCCAACGAGCTGCGCTCGACCGGTGGCGCAGACAGCGAAAAGATCCGCGCCGATGCCGACCGCCAGCGTGAAATCATTGTGGCCGAAGCCTACCGCGACGCGCAGAAGATCAAGGGTGAGGGCGACGCCAAGGCCTCGGCCCTGTACGCCGAATCCTTCGGTCGTGACCCCCAGTTTGCCCAGTTCTACCGCAGCCTGGAAGCCTACCGCGCCACCTTCCGCAACAAGTCGGACGTGATGGTGCTGGACCCCAGCAGCGACTTCTTCAAGACCATGCGCGGCAGTGGTTCCGGCGCGGCCCCCGCTGGCAAGAAGTGATCGTGCGTAGCCTGCATGTCTGATGCGTTGTGGCTCGCACTGGCTTTGTTGCTGGTGCTGGAAGGCCTGATGCCGGCCATCAACCCGGGTGGCTGGCGGCGCATGTTCGAGCAGATCCTGGGCCTGCAGGACCACCAGATCCGCGCGGTCGGGCTGGTCAGCATGCTGGCAGGCCTGGTGCTGCTCTGGGTGCTCCAGGGCACCTGAGAAAACCACCCCGACAAACGTTTCGGGCGTGTTTCTGTCGTCGTGAGCCGGTAGAATCTTCGTTTTAATCCCCTCACGGTTTTCTATGTCGTCTGCTTGGCTGTTGCCAGAGCACATTGCCGATGTCTTGCCTTCGCAGGCCCGTCGGCTGGAAGAGCTGCGTCGCGTCTGGCTGGACGTCGCCCGCACCTACGGCTTCGAGCTGGTGATGCCACCCCTGCTGGAGCACCTGGAGTCCCTGCTGTCTGGCACGGGGCATGCGCTCGACCTCAAAACCTTCAAGCTGGTGGACCAGCTCAGCGGCCGCACCCTTGGCGTGCGCGCCGACAGCACCCCCCAGGTGGCCCGCATCGACGCCCATTTGCTCAACCGCCAGGGCGTGACGCGCCTGTGCTACTGCGGCCCCGTGCTGCACACGCGCCCCGCCAGCCCGCACGCCAGCCGCGAGCCCATGCAACTCGGCGCGGAAATCTACGGCCACGCCGGCCTGGAAGCCGACCTGGAAGCCGCCGAGCTGGCCTTGGATGGCCTTCAAGCCAGTGGTTTCGCGGGCGACGCCAGCGGCCTCGTCATGGACCTGGCCGATGTGCGCCTGGTGCGAGGCATGTTCCTCGGCCTGGGTCTGCCGGCCCTGCTGACACCCGAACATCAGGCCGAGCACGACGCGGTGGTCGCGGCTTTGTCCGCCAAGGACGTCGGTACGCTGCGCCAACTGGCGGGGCAGGGTTGCCTGTCCACGGTGCCCGGCGCCGCGGCGGCGCTGGTCGGCCTGACCCGCTGCTATGGTGGCGATGAGGCCTTGGCACAGGCCCGCGAGGTGCTGCCCGCCCATCCCCTGATCGAGCAAGCCCTGTCCGATCTGGCCTGGCTGGCAGGTCACCTGCGCCGCAGCCGTCCTGGCGTGCAGCTGGGCTTCGATCTGTCCGACCTCAGTGGCTACGCTTATTACAGCGGCACTCGGTTCGCGGTGTATGGCGCGGGCCATGCCGATGCCCTCGTTCGCGGTGGCCGCTACGACGAGGTCGGTGCCGTTTTTGGCCGCCGCCGTCCGGCCGTGGGCTTCAGCCTGGACCTCAAGGTGCTGGGCGATGTGCTGGCTGGCCGCGACGACGCACAGGTGCGTGCGGCCATCCGTGCGCCCTGGAGCGATGACACCACCTTGCGCCAGGCTGTGCGCGATCTGAGAGGGCAGGGCTACACCGTGGTGTGCATGCTGCCTGGACACGAACACGACGTTCAGGAATTCGACTGCGACCGCGAATTGGCGCTGGTCGACGGACGTTGGTCGGTGCGCTCGCTCTGAGCGGGCCCATCCCATTTGAGACACAGGAATCTGCCATGCAAAGCATTTCCGCGTCGGCGCGCGCCGACTCTGCCGCTGTCACTGCGGCCCGCAACGTTGTCGTCGTCGGCACCCAATGGGGTGACGAGGGCAAGGGCAAGGTCGTGGACTGGCTGACCGACCACGCCGCCGCCGTGGTGCGCTTCCAGGGTGGCCACAACGCCGGCCACACCCTGGTCATCAACGGCAAGAAGACGGCCCTGCAGCTGATCCCCTCGGGCATCATGCGCGAAGGCGTGGCTTGCTACATCGGCAACGGCGTGGTGGTGGACCCCACCCACTTGTTGTCCGAAATCGAGCGCCTGGAAGCGGCTGGCCTGAACGTGCGTTCGCGCCTGTTCATCAGCGAATCCTGTCCGCTGATCCTGCCTTTCCACGTCGAAGTGGACAAGGCCCGCGAGGCTCTGCGCGAGACCAGCGGTTCCGGCAAGATCGGCACCACCGGCAAGGGCATCGGGCCCGCTTACGAAGACAAGGTTGCCCGCCGTGCCCTGCGCGTGCAGGACCTCAAGCACCCCGAGCGTTTCGCCAAGAAACTGGCCGAACTGCTGGAGCTGCACAACTTCGCCCTGTCGGGTTACCTCAAGGGCCAAGCCCTCGCATTCCAGCCCATCTACGACGCCGCCATGAAGGCTGCCGAACAGATCCTGCCCATGCTGGCCGACGTCGGTGTGCGCATCCACGCCCACACCGTGGCCGGTGGCTCGGTGCTGTTCGAAGGCGCGCAAGGCACGCTGCTGGACATCGACCACGGCACCTACCCTTACGTGACCTCCTCGAACTGCGTGGCCGGCAATGCCGCTGCCGGCTCGGGCGTGGGGCCGGACAAGCTGCACTACATCCTGGGCATCACCAAGGCCTACACCACCCGCGTGGGCAGCGGCCCTTTCCCGACCGAACTTGACTGGGAAGCGCCGGGCACCGTGGGTTACCACCTGTCCACGGTGGGCCAGGAGCGCGGCACCGTCACCGGCCGTGCACGCCGTTGCGGCTGGCTGGATGCGGCGGCGCTCAAGCGCTCGGTGCTGATCAATGGCATTTCCGGCATCTGCCTGACCAAGCTGGACGTGCTCGACGGCCTGAGCGAAATCAAGGTCTGCACGGGCTACAAGCTGCGTGGCGAAACCATCGACATCCTGCCCCTGGACGCCGATGACATCGTGGCTTGCGAGCCCATCTACGAAACCTTCCCTGGCTGGGAGGGCACCACCTTCGGTCTGACCACCTGGGAACAACTGCCTGCCAATGCCCGCGCTTACCTGGAGTGCGTGCAGCAGCTGATCGGTGCGCCCATCCACATGGTGTCCACCGGACCCGACCGCGACCACACCATCCTGCTGCGCCACCCCTACAAGGGCTGAGCGTGCGCAATCTTGACAAGGAAGTCCCCATGCTCACCGACGATGGCAAGCACCTGTATGTCTCCTGGGATGACTACCACCATCTCATCGAGCGACTGGCGCTGAAGGTGCACGCTTCGGGTTGGGAGTTCGACCAGATCCTGTGCCTGGCCCGTGGGGGCATGCGCCCTGGCGACATGCTGTCGCGCATTTTCGACCGGCCGCTGGGCATCATGTCCACCTCGTCCTACCGCGACGATGGTGGCACCTTGCAAGGCCGCCTCGACATGGCGCAGTACATCACCATGCCCAAGGGCGAGTTGGCCGGCCGTGTGCTGCTGGTCGATGACCTGGCCGACTCCGGCGTGACCCTGCGGGCCGTGGTGGACCGCTTGCGCGCGATGCCGGCAATCGTGGAGTTGCGCTCTGCGGTGATCTGGGTGAAGGGTGCGTCCAGTTACGCCCCCGACTTCCACGTGGAGACACTGCCGACCAGCCCCTGGATCCACCAGCCCTTCGAGGCCTACGACACCTTGCGCCCTGCGGACCTGCTCAAGCGTCACAAGGGCTGAGCGCAACTGGCGCTATCTTGGCGCTGTCCGGGCGCTGCCTGGATGCAGAGAACATGCAAAAGGGCCTTCGGGCCCTTTTTGCTGCGCGTCAGGCGGGCGTGGGTCTGGTTGAGTCGGCGGACCGAGCCTGGTGGGCTGGGCTGCTCAGTGCTGCAGGCGGATTGCGGCTCAGAAAAGCGAAAAGCCGTCTGATTGCTCAGACGGCTTCTTGCATTTGGTGCCCAGGAGAGGACTCGAACCTCCACGGAGTTACCCGCTAGTACCTGAAACTAGTGCGTCTACCAATTCCGCCACCTGGGCAGGTGCTTTCTTGACTTGATGCAACTCACGCTGCAACGAATCAAGACTGACAGTCTAGCATGGAAAGTGCAGCGATGTCCAGCCGAGCTCGGCGCGTGCGTCAAATTGTGGTGAGTGTGACAAGCGCGCGACACCGCGGTTGGCGGCCTGTGTGTCACTGGACGCGTGCGGGCTTCTGTGGCCCTGGTCGCGCATGGGCATGGTGTACCCTGAGCGGAGTGAAGCCACATGCCATCACCGTTTCGCCCATGCCAGCACGGGCGCCCACGCGAGCGATCGTGCTTGGAGGCGCGTCGCTGATGGTGGCTTGCGCTGCGTCTGTGCTGAGAGCGACGAAGGCGGCAAGCCCGAAGGCGCCTGGCTTGGCGCAAAGAAAAAGCCGCTTGGCGATGAACCAAGCGGCTTCTCAAATGGTGCCCAGGAGAGGACTCGAACCTCCACGGAGTTACCCGCTAGTACCTGAAACTAGTGCGTCTACCAATTCCGCCACCTGGGCAGGTAGCTGTTTGCTTCCACGGACATCAAAATTTGTTTGTTCAACAAATTTGTTGCCTGCATCAGCGAAGACATAAATTCTAGCATCAAAATTCAGTACATGACAACACCCACCCCCACGTTTGTGAATTTGATGAGCGAAGTCACCGGCACGGTGCAAGGCCACCGAGATGGCCATGGCTTCGTTCTGGCGGAGGAGGGCGACGCCAGCATCTTCTTGCCGCCGCAAGAAATGCGCGCCGTGATGCACCGCGACCGCGTCAAGGTGCGCGTCGTCCGCTTCGATCGCAAAGGGCGCCCCGAGGGCCTGGTGCTGGAGATCGTCGAGCGGCGCAAAACACCCATCATCGGGCGCTTGCTGCACGAGGGCGGCGCCTGGCTGGTGGCGCCAGAGGACCGCCGCTTCGGGCAGGACATCCTCATCCCGGCCAAGGCCACCGCAGGCGCCGAGCCCGGGCAGGTGGTGTCGGTCGAGCTGACCGAAGCCCCCTCGCTGACCGCGCAGCCCATCGGCAAGGTCGTGGAGGTGCTGGGCGGCATCGACGATCCGGGCATGGAAATCGAGATCGCCGTGCGCAAGTACGAAGTGCCGCACCGCTTCCATGACGACGTGCTGGCGCAGGCCGCCAAGTTGCCTGAGAAGGTGCGAGCCACGGACAAGAAAGGCCGCATCGACCTGACCGATGTGCCGCTCGTCACCATCGACGGCGAAGACGCCCGCGACTTCGACGACGCGGTGTATTGCCAGCCTGACACCATTGGCCGCAGCAAAGCGCCCAATGCCTGGCGCCTGATCGTGGCCATTGCGGACGTCAGCCATTACGTCAAGCCGGGCGAGCCGCTGGACAGCGATGCCTACGAGCGCGCCACCTCGGTGTACTTCCCGCGCCGTGTCATCCCGATGCTGCCGGAGAAGCTTTCGAATGGCCTGTGCTCGCTCAACCCCGAGGTCGAGCGCCTGTCCATGGTGTGCGACATGCTGGTCACGGCCGAAGGCGAATTGCACGCCTACCAGTTCTACCCGGCGGTCATCAATTCCCATGCGCGCCTGACCTACACCGAAGTCGCAGCTGTGCTGGGCAACACGCGTGGCCCGGAGGCGCAGCGACGCGCCGAGCTCGTGCCGCACCTGCTGCACCTGCACGAGGTGTACCGTGCGCTGCTGAAGGCCCGCGCCACCCGCGGCGCGGTGGACTTCGAGACCACCGAAACGCAGATCGTGTGCGACGACAACGGGCGCATTGCCAAGATCGTGCCGCGCGTGCGCACCGATGCGCACCGCCTGATCGAAGAGTGCATGCTGGCGGCCAATGTGTGCTCGGCCGATTTCATCATGCGTGCCAAGCACCCCTCGCTGTACCGCGTGCACGAAGGCCCGACGCCCGAAAAGCGCAGCCTGCTGAA
Organism: Aquabacterium commune; assembly: GCF_004362855.1. Taxonomy (GTDB): domain Bacteria; phylum Pseudomonadota; class Gammaproteobacteria; order Burkholderiales; family Burkholderiaceae_C; genus Aquabacterium; species Aquabacterium commune. The sequence continues at coordinate 237,924 of NZ_SNXW01000003.1, read as the reverse complement.
AAACTACCTGAAGGCGCTGGGCTTGGGCCTGAGCATCGGCGACGAGCCCAAGCCGGGCGATTTCCAGGCCATCGCGCAAGCCACCAAGGACCGCCCGGACGCGATGCAGATCCACACCATGCTGCTGCGTTCGATGCAGCAGGCGATCTACACGCCGGCCAACAGCGGGCACTTCGGCCTGGCTTACGAGGCTTACACCCACTTCACCAGCCCGATCCGCCGTTACCCTGACTTGCTGGTGCACCGCGTCATCAAGTCGCTGCTGGGCAGTGGCCGATACGGCCTGGTGCTGCCGGCGAACGTCGTGTCTTCGGTGAGCAACTTCAAGCGCAAGCCGGGTGGCAAGGGCGTGCCGCAAAAAGGGTTGCCCGCAGCGCCAGTGAAAACGTCGGCACGCATCAAGCTGCCGCCGGCCGAGTTGGCGGCTTGGGAGACGGCGGGCATCCATTGCAGCGCCAACGAGCGCCGCGCGGACGAGGCCTCGCGCGACGTCGAGGCCTGGTTGAAGTGCATGTTCATGCGCGAGCGCCTCGGCGAGGAATACGGTGGCACGGTGAGTGCGGCGACCTCCTTTGGCTTGTTCGTGCAGCTCGATGGTTTGTACGTCGAGGGCCTGATCCACATCACCGAGCTCGGTGGCGAGTACTACCGGTTTGACGAGGCCCGCCAGGAGCTGCGCGGTGAGCGCAGCGGTGTGCGCTACGGCGTGGGCACTCGCGTGCGCGTGCAGGTCAGCCGCGTGGACCTGGACTCCCGCAAGATCGATTTCCGCATGGTGCGCGAAGGTGCCGAGCCTCGCCAGCCTTCCGCGGCTGGAACGCGGCGCAAGGGGCGCGCGGCCGATGCCGGTGCCGAGGTGTCGGCGCAGGACGAATTGGCCGAGATCCGCGAGCTGGACCGCGAGGTCAAGCGCGGTGGCAAGGCGGCCAAGGGGGGCGGGGGCAAGCCGGCATCCAAGGGGCGCGACCGCGTCTCGGTGGCGGCCACCGTGAGTGGGGCGCGGGGCAGCAAGGCGGCCAGCAAGAAGGCGGCAGGGCGGCCGCGCACCAGCGGCAAACGCTGAGCGTGCGGGAGGCGGGCTCGCGGGAGGTGAGCCTGCCCGCCTCGCCTGGCGTCGAGGGTTTGTCTGGGGTGCATGTTCCATGCTAGAATCCCAGAGTTTTCCTGGTTTTGCCAGGGAACAACGATGCGGCGGCACTGCGGCCGCCTTTGTTTGATCGAGAAACGCGAATCGCGGCATTCCAAGGTGCCGCTCTGGTGATTTTGACGCCAGAGCGGTTTCAGCCGGATTCAAGACTCAACCTCTGGAGCTACACAATGACTGTGTCCATGCGCGACATGCTGGAAGCCGGTGTCCATTTCGGCCACCAAACCCGCTTCTGGAACCCCAAGATGGCCCCGTACATCTTCGGCCATCGCAACAAGATCCACATCATCAACCTTGAGAAGACTCAGCCCGCGTTCGAAGACGCCCTGAAGTTCATCAAGCAGCTGTCGGCCCGCCGCGGCACCGTGATGATGATCGGCACCAAGCGCCAAGCCCGCGACGTGATCGCCCTGGAAGCCGAACGCGCTGGCGTCCCCTTCGTGAACCAGCGCTGGCTGGGCGGCATGCTGACCAACTTCAAGACCGTCAAGGGTTCGCTGAAGAAGCTCAAGGACATGCAAGTCCAAGTGGAAGCCGGCCTGGACAACCTGAAGAAGAAGGAAGGCCTGCTGTTCCAACGCGAGCTGAACAAGCTGGAAAAAGACATCGGCGGCATCCAGGACATGGGCGCGCTGCCTGACGCCCTGTTCGTCATCGACGTCGGCTACCACAAGATCGCCATCCTGGAAGCCAAGAAGCTGGGCATCCCCGTGATCGGCGTGGTTGACACCAACCACTCGCCCGAAGGCATCGACTACGTCATCCCCGGCAACGACGACTCCTCCAAGGCGGTCGCCCTGTACGCCAAGGCTGTCGCTGACGCCATCCTGGACGGCAAGGCCAACGCGATCAATGAAGTGGTGGCTGCTGCCGCCTCCGCTGGCGACGACGAGTTCGTGGAAGTCAACGAAGAAGCCGTCTGACGCGACTTCACCCAGACCAAAGGGGCTGATTCAGCCCCTTTTTTTCAGCAAGATTTTGTGTGAGGCGGTGATGACACCGCCCCTGAACCAAACGGAGAAAGATATGGCTGCAATCACCGCCAGCATGGTCGCCGAACTGCGCGCCAAGACCGACGCCCCCATGATGGAGTGCAAGAAGGCCCTGACCGAGGCCGAGGGCGACTTCGCCAAGGCCGAAGAAATCCTGCGCGTCAAGCTGGGCAGCAAGGCGTCTAAGGCCGCCACCCGCGTGACCGCCGAAGGCATCGTTTCTGCCTTCATCGACGGCACCACCGGCGCCCTGGTCGAGATCAACTGCGAAACCGATTTCGTCTCGAAGAACGACGACTTCCTGGGCTTCGGCAAGGCCGTGGCCGAGCTGATCGCCAAGCAGAACCCCGCTGACGTGGAAGCCCTGTCGGCCCTGGAGCTGAACGGCGCCACCGTGGAAGCCACCCGTTCCGCCCTGATCGGCAAGATCGGCGAGAACATGACGATCCGCCGCTTCAAGCGCTTCTCGGGCGCCAACCAGCTGGCCGCCTACCTGCACGGTTCGCGCATCGGTGTGGTGGTCGAGTTCACCGGCAGCGACGTGGCCGCCAAGGACGTCGCCATGCACGTGGCCGCCATGAAGCCTGTGTCGCTGTCGTCGAACGATGTGCCCGCCGCCTTGATCGAGATCGAGCGCAGCGTGGCCACCGCCAAGGCCACCGAGTCCGGCAAGCCCGCCGACATCGCCGCCAAGATGATCGAAGGCGCTGTGCAGAAGTACCTCAAGGAAGTGTCCCTGTTCAACCAGGTCTTCGTGAAGGCCGCTGACGGCAAGCAGACCGTCGAGGCTTACCTGAAGTCGGCCAACACCGAAGTCAAGGGCTTCACGATGTTCACCGTGGGTGAAGGCATCGAGAAGAAGCAGGAAGACTTCGCCGCCGAAGTGGCCGCGACGCTGGCCGCTGCCAAGGCTCAGTAAAGTCAGGCAAACATCCAAGGGGGCTTCGGCCCCCTTCTGGATGGTGCCGTGCACAGGGCTGGACTTGCGTTACAGTCCTTGCGCTTGGCACCCTTCCACGCCATACAAAATCGAACACGTCCAGGACACCCGCCCATGCCCGCTTACAAGCGCATCCTTCTGAAACTCTCCGGTGAGGCCCTGATGGGCGAAGATGCCTATGGCATCAACCGTGCCACCATCGTGCGCATGGTCCGCGAGATCCAGGAAGTGACGGAGCTGGGCACGCAGGTGGCCGTGGTCATCGGCGGCGGCAACATCTTCCGCGGTGTCGCGGGAGGTTCCGTCGGCATGGACCGCGCCACCGCCGACTACATGGGCATGCTGGCCACGGTGATGAATTCGCTGGCCCTGGCCGACACCATGCGCCAGGAAGGCATGACCGCCCGCGTCATGTCCGCCATCAGCATCGACCAGGTGGTCGAGCCTTATGTGCGCCCCAAGGCGCTGCAATACCTCGAAGAAGGCAAGGTGGTGGTGTTCGCCGCCGGCACCGGCAACCCCTTCTTCACGACCGACACGGCCGCCGCTCTGCGTGGCGCCGAAATCGGTGCCGAGATCATGCTCAAGGCCACGAAGGTGGATGGCGTGTACACGGCCGACCCCAAGAAGGACCCGTCGGCCACCCGTTACGCCAGCATCACCTTCGACGAGGCCTTGATCAAGAACCTGCAGGTGCTGGACGCCACGGCCTTCGCGCTGTGCCGCGATCAGAACCTGCCCTTGAAGGTGTTCTCCATCTTCAAGCCGGGCGCGCTCAAGCGCGTTGTGCAAGGCGAGGATGAGGGCACGCTGGTGCACGTCTGAGCACCTGGCAGCTCCTGTCCTCCTGTTTACTGTCTCACGCGTTGGTGAGAGCGCATCGCACCACGCACGGAGCTTCCCATGAGCATCGCTGACATCAAGAAAAACGCCGAGCAGAAAATGCTCAAGTCCATCGAGGCTTTCAAGAGCGAACTGGCCAAGGTCCGCACCGGCCGCGCTCACCCTGGCATCCTCGACCAGGTCCAGATCGATTACTACGGCTCCCTGGTGCCCATCAGCCAGGTCGCCAACCTGACCCTGATCGACGCGCGCACCATCGGTGTGCAGCCGTGGGAAAAAGGCATGGGCGCCAAGATCGAGAAGGCCATCCGCGAATCCGACCTGGGCCTGAACCCCGCTGCGCAGGGTGACCTGATCCGTGTGCCGATGCCCGCCCTGACGGAAGAGCGCCGCCGCGAACTCACCAAGCTCGTCAAGGGCGAGGGCGAAGACGCGAAGGTCGCCATCCGCAACCTGCGCCGCGACGCCAACGACCACGCCAAGCGCCTGCTCAAGGACAAGGAAATCACCGAAGACGACGACCGCCGTTCGCAGGACGACATCCAGAAGCTGACGGACAAGACCATCGCGGAAGTGGACAAGCTGGTTCAGGTCAAAGAAGCCGAGATCATGGCCGTCTGACGCGGCCTGGTTCTCAGATTCTCGGGGCGGCATGACCGCCTCGCTGTTTTTGTGGGCCGCCTTCCAGGTGGCCCTCGCACGCACTGACACCCTGTAAGCCGATGGCAGACGCACGCACGCCGGACCCGATCCCCCGCCACATCGCCATCGTCATGGACGGCAATGGCCGCTGGGCGCGCAAACGCTTCATGCCCCGCGGGGTTGGCCACAAGGCGGGCGTGGATGCGCTGGTCAAGGTGGTGCAGGCGGCGGCCGACCGGGGCGTGGGTTTCCTCACGGTGTTCGCGTTCTCATCGGAGAACTGGAAGCGGCCCGAGGAAGAGGTGTCCGGCCTGATGGGCTTGCTGCTGGTGGCGCTGTCCAAACACCTCACGCGGCTGAAGGCCGATGGTGTGCGCATCCGCATCGTGGGCGATCTGGACAGTGTGTCCGAGAAGGTTCGCAATGCTTTGCTGGACGCCCAGGCGAACACGGTGGACAACAGCCGCCTGACGCTCACGGTGGCCTTCAATTACGGCGGACGTTGGGACATTGTGCAGGCCTGCCAGAAGGCCGTGGCGGCGGGTTTGTCGCCAGCGCAACTGACGGAAGAGGCCTTGTCTCGCCACATGGCCATGGCGTATGCGCCGGACCCCGACTTGTTCATCCGCACGGGCGGTGAAGTTCGGCTCTCCAACTTCCTGCTGTGGCAGAGTGCTTATGCCGAGCTGGTCTTCACCGACTGCCTCTGGCCCGATTTCGATGCGACCGAGCTGGACCGCGCCATCGCCGCATTTGCCCGCCGTGAGCGCCGTTTTGGCGATGTGGGCAGTTCGGGCGAAGGCGAGGGTGCCATTGGCGCCGACCTCATCCCCAAGGAGTGACATGCTCAAACAACGTGTGATCACGGGCCTGATCCTGTTGGCCATCCTCCTGCCGACCTTGCTGGCGGAGGCCGCCTGGCCCTTTGCGCTGCTGACCCTGGTGTTCATCTCGGCGGCGGGCTGGGAGTGGTCGCGCTTGAACGAGGCGCCAGGCGCCCGTGCGTGGCTGCTGGGGGCTGCGGTGGCCGGTGCCTGCGTGTACGTGGCCCATGCTTTCCACCTGCCGCTGTGGGGCAACGTTGCCCAAGGCGTGACGCCACACGTCCACGCGGCCGGCCATGCGCTGGTGGGCTTCATTGCCCCGGCCGAGGTGTGGCTGGGTTCGACCTTGTTGTGGGTGGTGGGTGGTGCGCTGGCCTTGCGCTGGGGCCCGACGCACTGGCTGCAGGTGCCGCAAGGCGTGCGCCGCTTGCTGGGCCTGGCCTTGCTGGTGCTGGCCTGGATGGCGCTGGTCGAAAGCAGAGCGCAGGGCCTGAACTACCTGCTGTCGGTGTTCTGCCTGGTGTGGGGCGCCGACATCGGTGCCTACTTTGGTGGCCGCGCTTTCGGCAAGCACAAGCTGGCGCCCAGCATCAGCCCCGGCAAGAGCCGGGAGGGGGTGGTGGCCGGCATGGCTGCCGTGCTGCTGCTGGCCGCTGGCTGGCTGGTGGTCGACCAGCAATGGGCCGTCGATTCCCCGAGCCTTTACAGCCGTTTGCAATGGGGCCTGGGCGTGCCGGGCATGGTGCTGGCCTTGCTGGCCCTGGCTGGCTTGAGCGTGGTCGGTGACCTGTTCGAATCCTTGATCAAGCGGCAGGCCGGCGCCAAGGACAGCAGCCAGTTGCTGCCTGGCCATGGTGGCGTGCTGGACCGCATCGATGCACTCTTGCCCGTGTTGCCCGTTTCCCTTGCCCTGATGACGCTGTGCCATGGTTGACGCTGTGCCAATGATTGTGCCGATGACTGCGACTCTGAACGACCGCCGCCAGCGCGTGTGCATCCTGGGGGCCACGGGCTCCATCGGGGTCAACACGCTGGACGTGATCTCGCGCCACCCCGACCGCTTCGAGGTCTGGGCGATCAGCGGTGCCAGCCGGGTGCCGGAGCTGTTCGCGCAGTGCCTGCAGTGGCGCCCGCGCTTTGCCGTCATGCCCGATGTGGCCAAGGCCGCCGAGCTGCGTCAGCAGGTGAGGGCGGCTGGCCTGCCCACCGAGGTGCTGGAAGGCGAGCAAGCGCTGTGCGATGTGGCGTCGCACGCCGATGTGGACGTCGTCATGGGCGCCATCGTGGGTGCTGCCGGTCTGGCCCCATGCCTGGCGGCAGCCCGTGCGGGCAAGCGCCTGCTGCTGGCCAACAAGGAAGCCTTGGTGGTGGGCGGTGGCCTGTTCATGCAGGCCGTGGCCGAGGGCGGCGCCACGCTGGTGCCCATCGACAGCGAGCACTCGGCCATCTTCCAGTGCCTGCCGGAAGACCCCAGGACCTGGGCGCAACGCGTCGATCACATCGTGCTGACCGCCTCGGGCGGCCCGTTCCGCGACCGCGACCCGGCCACGTTCGCCAGCATCACGCCCGACCAGGCCTGCGCCCATCCCAACTGGGTCATGGGACGCAAGATCTCGGTGGATTCGGCCACGATGATGAACAAGGCGCTGGAGGTCATCGAGGCGCGCTGGCTGTTCGGCCTGACGCCGCAGCAGATCAAGGTCGTGCTGCACCCGCAAAGCATCGTCCACTCCATGGTGGTGTGCCGTGACCGCTCCGTGCTGGCGCAACTGGGCACGCCCGACATGCGGGTGCCGATCGCCTATGGCTTGTCCTGGCCGCAGCGCATCGAATCGGGTGCCGACCTGCTGGACTTCACCCAGCTCAAGGCCTTGACCTTCGACACCCCGGATGCCCGCCGATACCCGGGGCTGCAACTCGCCTGGGAGACGCTGCTGGCCGCGCCGGGGCACACCTGTGTGCTGAACGCGGCGAACGAGGTCGCGGTGGAAGCCTTCCTGCAAGGCCGCATCCGTTTCGACCAGATCCACCAAGTCAATGCCCAGACCCTGTCAGACTGTCGGGTGCCCGCAGGCGCGGCAGAATCGGTGGCGAACCTGCTGGCGCTGGACGCCGATGCCCGGCGCGTGGCGCAAGGCGTGGCCGCAGGGTGTGGTGGCCCGGCCTGATGGCAGCCTGTCTGCGCAGTGTGAGCATTCCCCGCCCCCAGGGCTGGCCTGAAGGAGTAAACCCATGACCGTGATCGCTTTCCTCGTGACCATCGGCGTGCTTGTGCTGATCCACGAGTACGGTCACTACCGCGCTGCGGTGGCCTGCGACGTGAAGGTGCTGCGGTTTTCGCTGGGCTTTGGCCGCGTGCTGTGGTCGCACACCCGGGGCGAGACCGAATTCGTGCTCTCGGCCTTGCCGCTGGGCGGCTACGTGAAGATGCTCGACGAGCGCGAAGGCACCGTGGACCCGGCTGAGCGCCACCGCGCTTTCAACCGCAAGCCGCTGCGCCAGCGCGCCTTTGTGGTGGCGGCTGGTCCGCTGGCCAACCTGGTCCTGGCCGTGGTGCTGTACGCCTGTGTCAACTGGGCGGGTGTGCAGGAAGTGCGCCCCTGGATGGCCCAGCCGCGTGCCGACAGCATGGTTGCGCGTGCGGGCCTGGCCTCGCGCGACGAGGTCGTGGCGCTGCGCGCCGCCCAGTCGGACGACTGGGTGCCCGTGCGCTCCATGACCGAATTGCAATGGCTGTTCACCCGCGCCGCCGTCAAGGGCCAGGATGTGCAGCTGAAGGTGGCCGCACGCGCCACGGACAGTGCCGCACTGGGTGCGCAGCGCACGGTGTCGCTGGCGCTGTCCTCGGTGCCCGCATCCGAGGTGGACAACGGCTTGCTGGAGCGCCTCGGCTTCAGCGGCCCCTACGCCGACCCCGTCGTGGCCCAGGTCGTGCCCGGTGGCCCGGCCGAGAAGGGTGGCCTGCGCCAGGGCGACCGCGTCCTGCTGGTCAATGGCCAGATCGTCTATGACGCTGGCCAGCTGCGCCAGGCCATCCGCGACAGCGCCGTGCAGGGCAAGCCCCAGCCCTTGCTGGTGCGCATCGAGCGCGCTGGCCGGGTGCAAGAGGTGACGCTGCAGCCCGTGATGAAGGACGTGCAAGGCAAGTTGCTGCCCCGCATCGAGGCAGGCTTGGGCGGGCCGGTGGCCGTGACCGAAGTGCGCTACGGTGCTGTCGAAGGCCTCACCCGTGCGGTCGCCAAAACCTGGGACGTCGCCACGCTCAGCCTGGACATGCTGGGCAAGATGCTCGTGGGCGAGGCGTCCATCAAGAACCTCAGTGGCCCGATCACCATCGCCGATTACGCGGGCAAGTCGGCGCAACTGGGCTGGGTCTATTACGTGGGCTTTCTGGCGCTGGTCAGCGTGAGCCTGGGCGTGCTCAACCTGCTGCCGCTGCCCGTCTTGGATGGCGGGCACCTCATGTATTATCTTTTTGAAAGTGTCACGGGCCGGCCTGTCTCCGATCGCTGGCTTGAACGTCTGCAGCGGGGTGGGGTTGCCATCATGTTGTTGATGATGTCCCTGGCCCTGTACAACGACTTCGCGCGCCTGCTGGGCGCGCCATGATCTTTCACATGCACATCCCTTCCATGACCGTCCGCCTCAAGCCGACCTTGCTCGCCGCCTTGCTGGCGTCTTCCGTGTTCCAGGCCGCTTGGGCGGTCGAGCCCTTTGTCCTGCGGGACATCCGTGTGGAAGGCTTGCAGCGCGCCGACGCCGGCACGGTGTTCGCCTCGCTGCCTTTCCGTGTGGGCGACACCTACACCGATGACAAGGGTGCCGCAGGCCTGCGCGCGCTGTTCGCCACGGGTTTGTTCAAGGACGTGCGCATCGAGGTCGATGGCAACGTCATTGTGGTGGTCGTGGAGGAGCGTCCGGCCATCGCCCGTGTCGAATTCGTCGGCACCAAGGAGTTCGACAAGGACGCGCTGGTCAAGGCCCTGAAGGACGTCGGCATCGCCGAAGGCCAGCCTTTCGACCGTGCCCTGGCCGACCGAGCCGAGCAAGAGCTCAAGCGACAGTACCTCACGCGCAGCCTGTACGGTGCCGAGGTGGTCACCACGATCACCCCGGCCGAGCGCAACCGCGTCAACGTGACCTTCACCGTCACCGAAGGCGAGGTCACCAAGATCAAGAACATCCGCATCACGGGCAGCAAGGCATTCTCCGAGAGCACGCTGCTGTCGCAGCTGGACCTGACCTCTGGCGGCTGGTTGAGCTGGTACACCAAGTCCGACCAGTACGCACGCTCCAAGCTCAATGCCGACCTGGAAACGCTGAAGTCTTACTACCTCAACCGCGGTTACCTCGAATTCCGCATCGAGTCTGCCCAGGTGGCCATCTCGCCAGACAAGCAAGACATCTCACTGGTCATCAACGTCATCGAAGGCCCGCTCTACACCGTCACCGGCGTCAAGCTCGAAGGCGAGTACCTGGGCAAGGAGGCCACCTTCCGCAAGCTGATCGGCATCAAGGTGGGTGAGCCCTACCAGGCCGATACCGTGGCGGCCACCAACAAGGCCTTCACCGACCGCTTCGCGACCTATGGCTACGCATTTGCGCGGGTGGATGTCCGCCCGGAGCTCAACCGAGAGAAGGGCCAGGCGCTCATCACCTTGGTGGCCCAGCCGCAGCGCCGCGTGTACGTTCGCCGCGTCAACGTGGCCGGCAACTCGCGCACCCGCGATGAAGTCATCCGCCGTGAGTTCCGCCAGTTCGAGTCGGCCTGGTACGACGGCCAGAAGATCAAGCTCTCCCGCGACCGGGTTGACCGCCTCGGCTATTTCAAGAACGTGGGCGTGGACACGACGGAGGTGCCTGGCACCGTGGACCAGGTGGACCTCACCGTCGCCGTCGAGGAAAAGCCCACCGGCAACCTGATGCTGGGTGCGGGCTTCTCGTCGGCCGAAAAGCTCACCCTGTCGGCGTCCATCAAGCAGGACAACGTCTTCGGCACCGGCAACTACCTCGGCGTGGAAGTCAATACGGGCAAGTTCAACCGGACCCTGGTGCTCAGCACCGTGGACCCGTATTTCACCGATTCCGGCGTGTCGCGTTCGTATGACGTGTTCTTCCGCACCTCGCGACCGTTGAACACGCAGGGTGGCAACTACCGCATCGAAACGGCCGGCGGTGCGATCCGTTTCGGCGTGCCCTTCACCGAGTTCGACACGGTGTTCTTTGGTCTGGGCGCTGAGTCCACCGCCATCAAGGGCTCGACCGGCCTGCCCGTCAGCTATCGCCTGTTCCGCGAGAATTTCGGCGACCGCGTGGTCTCGATCCCTCTGACGGCAGGCTGGGCCCGCGACTCCCGCGACAGCACCATCGCGCCCAGCAATGGTCGCTACCTGCGTGTGAACCTGGAAAACGGCCTCCTGGGTGACACCCGTTACCTGCGCAGTGACTTCCAGGTCCAGCAGTACTTCCCGATCACCAAGGGCTACACCCTGGGCATCAACGGTGAGTTTGGCTATGGCCGTGGCCTGCAAGGCAAGCCCTATCCTGTGTTCAAGAACTTCTACGGCGGTGGCCTGGGTTCGGTGCGAGGCTTCGAGCAGAACTCACTGGGTCCGGTGGACATCGAGGGCGCTTACATCGGCGGCAACAAGCGCGTGAATGTGAATGCCGAAATGTACGTGCCTTTCCCTGGTGCGGGCAACGACCGAACCCTGCGCCTGTTCGGCTACATGGACGTGGGCAACGTGTGGGGCGAGCAGCAAACCATGAAGTTCCGCGAGCTCCGCGCCTCGGTGGGCTTGGGCGTGAGCTGGGTATCGCCTGTGGGGCCGCTCAAGCTGAGCTACGGCAAGCCGGTGAAGTCCTTCGATCAAGATAAAATCCAGTCACTTCAGTTCCAGATCGGCACGGCTTTCTGACCATGACCTCGATGCACAAGACCCTGGTGGCCGTGGCTTTGCTGGCAAGCGCGCTCGCAGCACAAGCCCAGGAAATCAAGATCGGCTTTGTCAATCTGGACCGCGTGCTGCGTGATGCGGCCGCGGCGAAGACGGCCCAGGCCAAGCTGGAGAGCGAATTCACCCGCCGCGAGAAAGAGCTCAGCGACGGCGAGGGTCGCCTGAAGACGGCTTCTGACCGTCTCGAAAAAGACGCCGCCACCTTGGGTGAGACCGAACGCCTGCGCCGCCAGCGCGAGTTGGTTGAGCAGGACCGCGACCTGCAGCGCAAGCGCCGGGAGTTCCAGGAAGACCTCAACCAGCGCAAAAACGAAGAGTTGTCCGCGGTGCTTGACCGGGCCAACCGCGTGGTCAAACAGATCTTCGACCAGGAAAAGTTCGATCTGATCGTCCAGGAAGCCGTGTTCGCGAGCCCCAAGGTGGACATCACGGACAAGGTCATCAAGGCGATGAACGCCGGGTCAGGCAAGTGACGGCAAGTGACGGCAAGTGATCGCCCAGTGACCACCGCACATGCACATCCCGCCACCCCCAACGCACCGACGCTGAGCGTCACGCTGGGGCAGGTGGTGGCCGCCCTGGCGCTGCCCGAGCATGGCGGCCTGAGCGCCGAGTTGCGCGGCGACGCCGCCTCCACCATCCAGCGCATCGGGCCGCTGGAAACCGCGCAGCCGGGCACCCTCGCATTCCTGGCCAACCCCAAGTACCGCAGCCAGTTGGCTGGCACCCAGGCTTCCTGTGTGATCCTGAGCCCGGCGGTGCTGGACGATGTCGTGGCTCTGCCGGCCTGCATCGTCACCGCCGACCCCTACCGCTACTTCGCCGCGCTGACGCGCTGGTGGGGTGCCCAGGTCCGACCTCGTCCACCTGCGGGCATTCACCCCAGCGCGGTGGTGTCGTCCGATGCCGTCATCGGCCAGGGCGTGAGCATCGGCCCGCTGGCCGTGGTGGAGGCCGGTGCCGTCATCGGTGACCACGCCACCATCGGCGCGCAGTGCAGCGTCGGCGAACGCGCCCGCATCGGCGCCCACACCCGCCTGGCGCCCCAGGTGGTGATCGGCTTCGACTGCGTGGTCGGCGAGCGCTGCATCTTCCACAGCGGCGTCGTCATTGGCGCCGATGGCTTCGGCTTTGCGCCGCACCAGGGCCGCTGGGAAAAAATCGAACAGCTCGGTGCCGTGCGCATCGGCGATGACGTCGAGCTCGGCGCCAACACCTGCGTGGACCGCGGCGCCCTTGACGACACCGTCATCGAGGATGGCGTCAAACTCGACAACCTCGTGCAGATCGCGCACAACGTGCACATCGGCGAACACACGGCCATGGCCGGCTGCGTCGGCGTGGCCGGCAGCGCCCGCATCGGCAAGCACTGCACGGTGGGCGGCGCCGGCATGATCCTCGGACACCTCACGCTGGCGGACAATGTGCACGTGTCCTCCGGCACCCTGATATCGCGGTCCATCCACCAACCGGGCCAGTACAGCGGCGTTTTTCCGTTCGACGAGAACGCCAGCTGGGAGAAGAACGCCGCCACGCTGCGGCAGCTTCACGCCCTGCGCGACCGCATCCGCACCTTAGAGAAGCAAGTGAAAAGCTGATGGACATCCACAAGATCCTGGAAAAACTCCCGCACCGCTACCCCTTCCTCCTGGTGGACCGCGTGCTGGAGCTGGAGTTGAACAAGCGCATCCGTGCGCTGAAGAACGTTTCCATCAACGAACCCTATTTCCAGGGCCACTTCCCCCACCGCCCGGTCATGCCGGGCGTGCTGATGCTGGAAGCCCTGGCCCAAGCCGCGGCCCTGCTGGCTTTCGAGAGCACCGGCGACGGCGTGGACGAGAACATGGTGATTTACTTCGTCGGCATCGACGGCGCGCGATTCAAGCGCCCGGTCGAGCCGGGTGACCAGCTCATCCTCGACGTGACGCTGGACCGCGTCAAGAGCGGCATTTACAAGTTCACGGCGCAAGGCCTGGTGGACGGCGAGTTGGCCGTGTCGGCCGAGCTGATGTGCACCAAGCGCAAGGTGAGCTGATCGACGATGGCGAGCATCCACCCGACGGCCCTCGTTGACCCCCAAGCCCGCCTGGCCGATGGCGTGAGCGTGGGCCCCTACACCGTGATCGGCCCGAACGTTGAGATCGGCGAGGGCACGACGATCGGCGCGCACGCGGTCATCGAGGGCCACACCACGATTGGCCGCGACAACCGCATCTTTCAGTTCGCGTCTCTGGGCGCCGACCCGCAAGACAAGAAGTACGCGGGCGAGCCCACGCGCCTCGTCATCGGCAACGGCAACACCATCCGCGAGTTCACGACCTTCAACACCGGCACGGTGCAGGACAAGGGCATCACGCAGATCGGTGACGACAACTGGATCATGGCCTATGTGCACGTGGCGCACGACTGCGTCATCGGCAGCCACAACGTGATCGCCAACTCGGTGCAGTTCGCCGGCCACGTCACGGTGGGCGACTTCACCCTGATCGGTGGCATCAGCGGCATCCACCAGTTCGTGCGCATCGGCGACTTCGCCATGCTGGGCTTCCAGACGCGCCTGTCGCAGGACCTCCCGCCTTTCGTGGTGGCCGCGGGCAACCCCGCCGAAGCCCAGAACGTGCACCAGGAGGGGCCACGTCGCCGTGGTTACAGCGTGGAGCGCCTGAGCCTGCTCAAGCAGATGTACAAGCTGCTCTACCGCAAGGGCCTGACGCTGGCCGCTTCGGTCGATGAGATCACCGCGCTGAAGGCCACGCCCGAGGCGCAGGCGGACGGGGCGCTGGGCGACATCGACAAGATGCTGGCCTTCCTGGCCGGTGCCCAGCGCGGCATCGTCCGCTGAGCTCGGCCCAGACGCTGGATGCACACCGCATGAGCACCTCCGCGCCTCGGCTGGCGATGGTCGCTGGCGAGACCTCGGGCGACTTGCTGGCCGGGCTGCTGCTCGGCGGCATGAAATCGCGCTGGCCCGAGCTCACGGCCCAGGGCATCGGCGGGCCGAAGATGGCCGCCCAGGGCTTCGAGGCCTGGTGGCCGCACGACAAGCTCGCGGTGCATGGCTTCAACATGGAAGTGCTGCGGCGTTTCCGTGAGATCTGGACCATCCGCCGACGCCTGGGCGACCGCCTGCTGGCCGACAAGCCAGACCTGTTCATCGGCGTGGACGCACCCGACTTCAACCTGGGCCTCGAAGCGCGGCTGAAGGCCGAGGGCGTCAAGACCGTGCACTTCGTCAGCCCCTCGATCTGGGCTTGGCGGGGAGGGCGCATCCACAAGATCCACCGATCGGTGGACCACATGCTCTGCCTCTTCCCCTTCGAACCGCAGATCTACCAGAACGCTGGCATCGCCGCGAGCTACGTGGGCCACCCCTTGGCCGACACCATCCCGCTGGAGGTGCCGCGTGCGGCCGCCCGCCAGAAGCTGGGCCTGGCCGACGGCGTGCCCCTGCTGGCCGTGCTGCCCGGCAGCCGCCGCGGTGAGATCAGCCACATCGCGCCCGTTTTCCTGCAAACCGTGGCCAGCTTGGCTCGGCAACGCCCCGACCTGCGCTTCGTGCTGCCCGTGGTGCCTGGCCTGCGCGAGCTGGTCGAGCCCCTGGTGCACGCGCATGCGCCTGACGCGCCACTGACCTTGCTCGATGGCCAATCCCACGAGGCCCTGGCCGCCTGCGACGTCACCCTGATCGCCAGCGGCACCGCCACGCTGGAGGCCGCCTTGTTCAAGCGCCCCATGGTGATCGCCTACCAGCTCAGCCCCATGAGCTGGCAGATCATGAAGCGCATGGGCTACCTGCCCTGGGTGGGGCTGCCCAACATCCTGGCGCGCGATTTCGTCGTGCCCGAGCGCCTGCAGCACGACGCCAACCCGACGCAGCTGGCCGCGGATGTGCTGGCCTGGCTGGACGACCCTGCGCGCTGCGCCTCGGTGCAGCAGCGTTTCCTCGACATGCACCACCTGCTGCGGCGTGACACCGCCCGCGCAGCCTCCGATGCCATCGCCCAAGTCCTCGAAGCGCGCTGAACGCGTCCAAGTGGCCGTGGTGCCGCCCTTGGCCGCCGAGCAACAGCTGGACCTGCTCTGCCCCGTCTCGCCCATGGGCTTGCTGGCCGGGGTGGACGAGGCCGGTCGCGGCCCGCTGGCCGGCCCGGTGGTGGCGGCGGCCGTCATCCTCGACGAACTCAACCCCATCGCCGGCCTGGCCGACTCCAAGAAGCTCAGTGCCCGCCAACGCGAACGCCTGTTCGATGAGATCCGTGCCAAGGCCCTGTGCTGCAGCATCGCGCTGGCCTCGGTCGAGGAAATCGACCAGCTCAACATCCTGCACGCCACCATGCTGGCCATGCGCCGGGCCGTTGAAGGCCTTCGGCTGAAGCCCTCCCTGGTCCAGGTGGATGGCAACCGCGTGCCACCGCTGGCCGTGCCGGCCCAGGCCATCGTTCAGGGCGATGCCAAGGTGCAGGCCATCTCGGCGGCGTCCATCCTGGCCAAGGTGCACCGCGACCGCCTGTGCGACGAGTTGCACCAGGCCTTCCCGCAGTACGGCTTCGATGGCCACAAGGGCTACCCCACGGCCGACCACATCGCCGCGCTGCGCCAGCATGGCGCCACGCCCCACCATCGGCGCAGCTTCGGCCCGGTGAAGGTGGTGCTGGGTCTGGTGCCCGACCCGAGCCTGCCGGTGCCTGCCGTGCGCCGCTGAACGCCTTGCCGAGCCCTGCGCCATGCCCCTCATCCAGTCGATCACCTCCCGCGAGAACGCACTGATCCAGCGCCTGCGCCGCCTGGCCCAGGACGCCCTGGCCTACCGCAAGCAAGGCGAGGTCTGGCTGGAAGGCGATCACCTCTGCTCGGCCTGCCTGGCGCGCGGCGTGCCGGTGCCAGTGGCGATCGTGGCCGACAGCGCCTGGATCGGCGAGCACGGCACGGCCACGGGCGATGACGAGCGGGCCGCCCTGGCCAGCCGCCTGGCGCGGGCTGCCGACAAGGTCATCGTGGTGCCCGAGGCGCTGTGGAAGGCCTTCACCGGCCTGGAGTCGCCTGCGCGCATTGGCTACCTGCTGCCGCTGGCGGCGCATGCCGGCAGCGCCGAATGCAGTGCACAAGCCATCCACGCCACGGCCCGCACCGTTGTGCTGGACCGCCTGCAAGACGCCGGCAACGTCGGCAGCATCCTGCGCAGCGCGGCGGCCCTGGGCGTGCAGCAGGTGCTGGCGCTCAAGGGCACGGCCGGTCTGTGGAGCCCCAAGGTGCTGCGCGCCGGCATGGGCGCGCATTTCGCGCTGAACCTCGTCGAACAGCTGGATGCCGACGACCTGGCCGCGCTGCAAGTGCCCCTGGTGGCCACCAGCTCGCACACCGAGCACGTGGTGTCCAGGGTGCAACTGCCCGACCCGTGCGCCTGGGTGATGGGACACGAAGGGCAGGGTGTCAGCGAGGCCCTGCAGGCCCGCTGTGCCCTCACCGTGACGATTCCCCAGCCCGGTGGCGAGGAGTCCTTGAATGTGGCGGCGGCCACCGCCATCTGCCTCTACGAATCGCTGCGGCAGCGCGCCGTTTTGTCCTAATATACGGGTGTTGGCTTGCGGGTTCTCCCGCGCCGTTTTTCCTTTGGAGGATGCATGGACCGTTCCCTCAAACCCCTGGACGTCGTTTACGGCGGCTCGCTGGGCGCTGACCGCTCGCGCGTGCTGCGCAACACGTATGCGCTGCTCGCGCTGTCCATGGTGCCCACCGTGCTCGGCGCCTGGGTCGGCGTGGCCTTTGGCTTCAGCCTGCTGCCCGGCAGCCCGCTGATCAGCGCTTTGCTGTTCCTGGGCATCGCCTTCGCCTTCTTCTACGGCATCGAGAAGACCAAGCACACCGGCATGGGCGTGGTCCTGCTGCTGGCATTCACCTTCTTCATGGGCCTGATGCTGTCGCGCCTGCTCGGCTTCGCGCTGGGCCTGTCGAACGGCGTGCAGCTCGTCTCCCTGGCCTTTGGCGGCACGGCGACGGTGTTCGTGGGCATGGCCGCTCTGGCCAACACCGTCAAGCGCGATCTCTCCAGCATGGGCAAGTGGTTGTTCATGGGCATGCTGGTCATGATCGTCGCCGGTCTGGCCAACATCTGGCTGCAGATGCCCGCGTTGATGCTGGCGGTCTCCGCCATGTCCGTGCTGATCTTTTCGGCCTTCATCCTCTATGACCTCAAGCGCATCATCGACGGCGGTGAAACCAACTACGTTTCTGCCACGCTGGCGGTGTACCTCAGCGTTTACAACGTCTTCACCTCGCTGCTGCAGTTGCTGATGGCGCTGGGCGGTGCCAGCGACGACTGAGCCCTCGCGCGCACGCTGACCGTGACAGGCAGCGCGTCCAAAACAAAGGGAGCCTTCGGGCTCCCTTTTTGTTGGCGCATGACGTCGTGCAGGGCGCGCTGGATGGGCTCAGGATGCGCTGCTGGGCTCAGTACTCGTCACCGCCGTAACTGCCCGGTGCCAGGTTCTCGAAGCGGGTGTTGGACTTGATGAAGCCCAGGTGGATGCTGCCAACCGGGCCGTTACGCTGCTTGCCGATGATGATTTCGGCCACACCCGGGATCTTCGATTCCTTGTTGTAGTACTCGTCGCGGTAAATGAACATGATGACGTCGGCGTCCTGCTCGATGGCGCCGGATTCGCGCAGGTCGGACATCATGGGGCGCTTGTCGGGCCGCGTTTCCACCGAACGGTTGAGCTGCGACAGCGCGATCACCGGGCACTGCAACTCCTTGGCCAGCGCCTTCAGACCCCGCGAGATTTCACCGATCACGGTGGCGCGGTTTTCCTCGTTGCTGCCCGAGCCGCTCATCAGCTGCAGGTAGTCCACGATGATCAGGCCGAGCGTGCCACCGAACTGGCGCGCCAGGCGCCGCGAACGGGCGCGCAGCTCGTTGGGGGAGAGGCCCGGCGTTTCGTCGATGAAGACGTTGGCGTGGCGCAGCTTTTCCACGGTTTCGCTCAACCGTCCCCATTCGTCGTCGGACAGGCGCCCGGTGCGCAGGTTTTGCTGGTTGATGCGGCCGATGGAGCCCACCATCCGCAAGGCCAACTGAGATGCGCCCATTTCCATCGAGAACACCGCCACCGGCAGGCCCTCGTTGACGGCCACGTTCTCGCCGATGTTCAGCGCGAAGGCGGTTTTGCCCATCGAGGGGCGCGCCGCCAGGATGATGAGGTCGCCTTTTTGCAGGCCCGCCGTCATCTTGTCCATGTCGATGAAACCGGTGCGCACACCGGTGACGTCCTCGGCGCCGTTGTCGGCCAGCTCCTGCACGCGGTCCAGCAGGTCCACCACCAGGCCGTCCATGGCGAAGAAGCCCTGCTTGTTGCGGCTGCCTTCTTCGCCGATCTTCATGATCTTGGCTTCGGCCTCGTCGAGGATGTCCGACACCGACTTGCCCTGCGGGCTGAAGGCGTTGGTGGCGATCTCGTCGGAGGCCGTCACCAGCTTGCGCAGCACCGCGCGCTCCCGGACGATTTCGGCGTAGCGGCGCATGTTGGCCGCACTTGGCACCGACTGCGCCAGGGCGTTGAGGTAGGTCAGGCCACCGACGTCCTGCGCCTTGCCCTGCATCTGCAGTTGCTCGAACACCGTGATGACGTCGGCTGGCTTGGAGGCCGACACCAGCTGCTGGATGGCCGCGAAGATGAGTTGGTGCTCGTAGCGGTAGAAGTCGCTCTCGTTGAGCAGGTCGGCGGCGCGGTCCCAGGCGCTGTTGTCCAGCAGCAGGCCACCCAGCACGCTTTGCTCACCCTCGATGGAGTGCGGCGGCACGCGCAGGCGAGCGATGTCGTCGCTGCTGGGCGCATCGCCAGGATTCTTGAAAGACAGGGGGGTGGGGAAGACTGCGGCCATGGGTCGATGATACGGGCGTGCGTGGGTGCAGCCTGTGGATAAAGCTGTGGGCAGCCTTGGGAAATGCAGGGGACATGCTGGGGAAGGCGGTGGACAAGTCTGCCGCGCCCACATGGGGGATGCCCGGAAACGACAAAGCCGGCTTGCGCCGGCTTTGAGGGGCTGTCCGCAGGGCCTGCGTGGGCAGACCCCGAGGAGACCGATCTGGTGGGATCAGTCGTTGGCAGCGACCACAGCGATGGTGACGTCCACCACCACGTCGGTGTGCAGGGACACCGACACGGCGTGCTCCCCCACGGTCTTCAGCGGGCCGTTGGGCAGGCGAACCTGCTGCTTGGCCACGTCGAAACCAGCGGCCTTCAGGCCGTCGGCGATGTCGTGGTTGGTGACCGAACCGAACAGGCGGCCGTCCACGCCAGCCTTCTGGCTGACGGTGATGGTCTTGCCGGTGAGCTTGTCGCCCACGGCTTGTGCGGCGGCCAGCTTCTCAGCCGATGCCTTTTCCAGCTCGACGCGACGAGCTTCGAATTCGGCGACGGCCTTTTCAGTGGCGCGACGGGCTTGACCGGTCGGGATCAGGAAGTTACGGGCGTAGCCGTCCTTGACCTTGACCACATCACCCAGGTTGCCCAGGTTGGCGACTTTTTCGAGGAGGATGATTTGCATGACAGGGACTCCTTAGACGCGGTGCTGGTCGCTGTAAGGCAGCAGGGCCAGGAAGCGAGCGCGCTTGATGGCGGTGGTCAGCTGACGCTGGTAGATCGCGCGGGTGCCGGTCAGGCGTGCGGGGATGATCTTGCCGTTTTCAGCGATGAAATCGCGCAGGGTGTCAACGTCCTTGTAGTCGATCTGTTCGACGTTGGCGACGGTGAAGCGGCAGAAGCGCTTGCGGCGGAACAGCAGGGACTGCGTGTTGCGCTTGCCCTTGCGGTCTTTGGAGAACTTGCCGTTCTTGGAGCGGGGAGCAACCATGTTGACCTCTCAATTATCCGTTGAATGTGTGGAGACGATGTCGGTGAGTTCGGTGATGTGCAGCAGCACGCCCCGTCCGTGACGCGGAGCCCCCAGGAAACCAGCGAGCCCGAAAGCTTCGCCGATGGCCTGCTTGCTCAGCCGATCTGCGATCGGACCGATGGCCACGGCCTTGATGTCCAGCTTGACCTTGCGGCTTTGCTGGTTCTCGCTCACCGTGGATTCGTGTTGAAGCACGAGGTCCAGGGCGGGCAGGCCGGCGGGGGTGTATCTCAGCGCCTTGCGTTCGATGATCTGGGCAGACAGCAGAACCTGGTTCATGCCGGGAAAACTGCGCTCAGTTCAGCGTTTGCAGACGGGTGCAGCCTGGCAGCCTTGCGGCTGGCATCAGGCAGCGGCGGGCTCCTGCTGGGCCTTGCGGGCCTCTTCACGCTCAACCTGCTTCATCATCACGGAAGGAGAGGTCTCGGCCTTGTCCTTCAGCACGGTCAGGTGACGCAGCACGGCATCGTTGAACTTGAAGCCGGTTTCGATTTCAGCCAGGGTTTCCTTGCTGATTTCGACGTTCAGGCACAGGTAATGCGCCTTGGCCAGCTTGTTGATCTGGTACGCCAGTTGACGGCGGCCCCAGTCTTCGAAGCGGTGCACCTGGCCACCATTGGTGGTGATCAGGGTCTTGTAGCGCTCCAGCATGGCCGGAACTTGTTCGCTTTGATCCGGGTGGATCAGCACGATGATTTCATAGTGACGCATGAGAACTCCTTGTGGATTCCCGCTCCAGCTGCCGACGTGAATTGGCACGTGAATTGGCAAGTGGCCCGGGTGGGAAGCCGCAGCGAAGCGTCAAACCCGCGTGCGGCAAGGTTCCTTGTCACCTGCTTGGGGCACGTTGCGGTGCGCCAAAAGGCAATTCGGAATTCGGAAAACCTGAGACTATAGCAGAAAAAACGCCACCCGGAGGTGGCGTTTGTGTCAGCTCCGGCCAGTGCCGGCGCGTCTTCAGCCGCGGGCGGCCAAGCGCTGCCAGGTGTCCACGACCGTGTCCGGGTTCAGCGAGATGGACACGATGCCTTCGTCGGCCAGCCATTCGGCGAAATCCGGGTGGTCGGACGGGCCTTGACCGCAGATGCCGATGTACTTGCCCTGGGCGCGGCAGGCGGCGATGGCACGCGAGATCATGGCCTTGACGGCCGGGTCGCGCTCGTCGAAGTCGTGGGCCAGCAACTCCAGGCCGGAGTCGCGGTCCAGGCCCAGGGTGAGCTGGGTCAGGTCGTTGGAGCCGATCGACATGCCGTCGAAGTACGCCAGGAACTGCTCGGCCAGGATGGCGTTGGAGGGCACCTCGCACATCATGATGATGCGCAGGCCGTCCTTGCCACCCTGAGATTCGCGCACCAGGCCGTGGTCGGCCAGCATGCCCGTGACGCGCTCGGCTTGCTTCAAGGTGCGCACGAAGGGCACCATGATTTCGATGTTGCTCAGGCCCATGTCATTGCGCACGCGCTTGAGCGCCTCGCATTCCATGGCGAAGGCCTCGCCGAATTCGGCCGAGATGTAGCGCGAGGCGCCGCGGAAGCCCAGCATCGGGTTTTCTTCTTCCGGCTCGTAGCGGCTGCCGCCGATCAGCTTCTTGTACTCGTTGGACTTGAAGTCCGACAGGCGCACGATGACGGGCTTGGGCCAAAAAGCCGCGGCGATGGTGGCAATGCCTTCGGCGAGCTTGTCCACGTAGAAAGCGCGCGGCGAGGCGTGGCCACGGGCCACCGATTCCACGGCCTTCTTCAGGTCGGAGTCGATGTTCGGGTAGTCGAGGATGGCCTTGGGGTGGACGCCGATGTTGTTGTTGATGATGAACTCGAGGCGGGCCAGGCCGACGCCGCTGTTGGGCATCTGGCAGAAGTCGAAGGCCAGCTGCGGGTTGCCCACGTTCATCATGATCTTCAGGCCGATGTGGGGCATCTCGCCGCGGGTCACTTCGGTGACTTCGGTTTCCAGCAGGCCTTCGTAGATGTAGCCGGTGTCGCCCTCGGAGCAGGCCACGGTCACCAGGGTGCCGTTGCTCAGGCGCTCGGTGGCGTTGCCGCAACCGACCACGGCCGGGATGCCCAGCTCACGCGCGATGATGGCGGCGTGGCAGGTGCGGCCGCCGCGGTTGGTCACGATGGCGCTGGCGCGCTTCATCACGGGTTCCCAGTTGGGGTCGGTCATGTCGGTGACGAGGATGTCGCCCGGCTTGACGGTGTCCATCTCGGAGATGTTGTGCACGATGCGCACGGGGCCGGTGCCGATCTTCTGACCGATGGCGCGGCCTTCGGCCAGCACGGTGCCAGTGCCCTTGAGCTTGTAGCGCTGCTCGGCCTTGCCTTGCTGCTGGCTTTTCACGGTTTCAGGGCGGGCCTGCAGGATGTACAGGTGGCCGTCGGTGCCGTCCTTGCCCCACTCGATGTCCATCGGGCGGCCGTAGTGCTCTTCGATGATGACGGCGTAGCGGGCCAGCTCGGTCACGTCTTCGTTCGTCAGGCTGTAGCGGTTGCGGGCCTCGACGGTGGTGTCCACGGTGCGCACCAGCTTGCCGCTGGCGGCTTTTTCCTCGGGCGTGGCGAACTCCATCTTGATCAGCTTGGAGCCCAGGTTGCGGCGGATGACGGCCTGCTTGCCAGCCTTCAGGGCCGGCTTGTGCACGTAGAACTCGTCGGGGTTGACGGCGCCTTGCACCACGGTTTCACCCAGGCCATAGCTGGAGGTGACGAACACGACGTCGGAGAAGCCGGATTCGGTGTCGATGGTGAACATCACGCCGGCAGCGCCCAGGTCAGAGCGCACCATGCGCTGCACACCGGCCGACAGGGCGACGACGTCATGGGCGAAGCCCTTGTGCACGCGGTAGGAGATGGCGCGGTCGTTGTAGAGCGAGGCGAACACTTCCTTCATCTTGTGCAGGACGTCTTCGATGCCCACCACGTTCAGGAAGGTTTCCTGCTGGCCGGCAAAGGAGGCGTCGGGCAGGTCTTCGGCGGTGGCCGAGGAGCGCACGGCGAAGGAGGCCTGCAGGTTGTCGCCTGCCAGCTTCGCGAAGGCGCCACGGATGGCGGCTTCCAGGTCGGCGGGGAAGGGCTGGGCTTCGATCCAGCCACGGATTTCAGCGCCAGCGACGGCCAGGGCGCGCACGTCTTCGGTGTCGAGCGTGGCCAGGCGCTGGCTGATGCGCTCGGTCAGGCCGCCGTGCTTGAGGAATTCGCGGAAGGCGTGGGCCGTGGTGGCGAAGCCGGTGGGCACGCGCACGCCGTTGGGCAGCTGGGAGATCATCTCGCCCAGTGACGCGTTCTTGCCGCCGACGACTTCGACGTCGGACATGCGCAGTTGCTCGAAGGGCACAACCAGATCGGTTGGCTCAAAGCGGTTGGTCATACAAACTCCAGGATGGTGAAAAAAACCTTGGGCGCCCGGTGTGTGGGCCCGGCCTGGCTGTCTTGTGGTTGTTATGGAGCCAAGCTAGCGCAACACACCTGTCATGGACGGCATTTGGTCAGATTGTAGGGTCAGGCCTATGATCCGGTCTGCTTCCTGGCGCATTCCCCTTGACACACGGGCTTTGTGGCGTGAACACCGCACAGAGTCCTCCACCCCCGCCGTCCTCTATGTCTGATCGCAGCGTCTTCTTCGTGTCCGATGGCACGGGCATCACCGCCGAAACCATGGGCAACTCCATCCTGGCGCAGTTCGCCATCAAGCCGCGGCACATCCGCCGGCCCTTCATCGACACGGTGGACAAGGCCTTTCAGGTGGTGCGCGAAATCAACACGGCGGGCGAGCGCGAGGGCAAAAAGCCCATCGTGTTCACCACGCTGGCCAACGACGATGTGCTGGACATCCTGAAAACCTGCCAGGGCAAGGTCTTTGACGTGATCAAGACCTTCGTGGAGCCGCTGGAAGAAGAGTTCAACATGAAGTCCAACCACCGGGTGGGCCGCTTCAGCGACCCCAGCGTGGACGGCGAGTACAACAACCGCATCGACGCCATCCACTTTTCTCTGGAGCACGACGACGGGCAGTCGTCCCGCAACCTGGAATCGGCCGATGTGGTGCTGGTGGGCGTGAGCCGCAGCGGCAAGACGCCAACCTCGCTGTACCTGGCGATGCAGCACGGCATCAAGGCGGCCAATGTGCCGCTGATCCCGGAGGACTTCGATCGCGGCTTCCTGCCGTCGATGCTCAAGCCGTACAAGAAGAAGTGCTTCGGCCTGACGATCGACCCGGAGCGCCTGAGCCAGATCCGCAACGAGCGCCGCCCCAACAGCCGCTATGCCAGCCTGGAGAACTGCCGGGCCGAGGTCAGCTCTGCCGAGGCGATGATGCGCCGGGAAGGCATCGCGTGGCTGTCATCGACGCACAAGTCCATTGAGGAGATCGCCACGACCATCTTGCGCGACCTCCGCCCGGATCGCCTGATTTACTGAGCCCAGGGCGTCGAGCGCGCCGGGCTGGGTGTCCTGCGCGCTGCCGTGGCCGTGGCCGCGCAGGTCTTCCAGGAAGGCTTGCAGGCCGGCCGACAGTTCGCTGGCGCTGGCGTGACAGCCCGGCGCGCCCTGGCGGGCCAGGTCCTGCGTGGTGGCACCGATGCCAGCCAGGCGCGATGCCCTCAGGTTCAAGGCCGTGCCCTTGATTTCATGGGCGATTTTGGCCAGCGCGGGCACGTCGCCCACGGCACGCGCGCGGTCGAGTTCACCGAGCACGCCCGGCAAGGACTGCAAAGCCACGTCCACCAGCCTGTCGAAGAGGGCCGGCTGGCCTTGGAAGTGGTGCTGCATGGACGCCCAGTCGGACGTCGGCTCTGGCGTGTGCCCTGAAGGTGTGTGTGCGTCGTTCACGGTGTGGGCCGAATGGCGTGCGTGGCGGCGGATGACGTCGGTGAGTGTATCCAGCAGATAGGGTTTGGTCACGTAGTCGCGCATGCCCGCTTCCTCGGCTTGCTGGCGGGCCTGGTTGAAGGCGTGTGCGGTCAGCCCGACGATGGGCAGGGTCGGGTCCAGGCGGAGCAGTTCACGCGTGGCCGCGTAGCCGTCCATCACTGGCATCTGTATGTCGCACAGGACCAGGTCGATGGCATCGGTGCCCAGACGCTGGGCCAGCGCGACGGCCTGCGCACCATCGAAGGCGAACTGCACGCTGGCGCCTTCGCCTTCGAGCATCTGGGCCAGGATCAGGCGGTTCACCGGGTTGTCTTCCGCGGCGAGGATGCGCAGGCCTTGCAAGCGGTTGCGTGCACTGCGCTTGGCGGTGGACGGTCGGTGCTGGAGTGCATGCAGCAGGCGCAGCGGGCTGAGCGGGCCGGCCACCACCAAAGCCGCACCCAGCAGGGAGATGCCGGCGGGGCAGAGCGGGGTGGAGGGGGCCACGCGCACGGAAATCACCACATGGCGCCCCTCGTCCAGCCAGCGGTTGAGGGTGGTGGTGTCCAGGTGGGCCAACAGCTGTTCGTGCACGACCAGCACCTGGCCGTGACGCAGGTTGGCGGGGAGGTCGTCGGCCACCTGGCAGCGGCTGTGGCGGGCGGTCAGGTCACGCACCAAGCAGGTTTGTGCCGCGGCAGGAAAGCCGACGAGCAAGACGTCTGACAGGGTCGTGAAGTCACCCGGGTTGGATTGCGCCAAAGGCACGCGCAGCGTGAAGCAACTGCCTTTGCCGGGCTCGCTGCGCACGCCGATCTGGCCCTGCATGAGCTGTGTCAGGCGTTTGCAGATGGCCAGACCCAGCCCGGTGCCACCCTGGCCGCGCATGCCGTCGTGGGCCTGCACGAAGGGCTGGAAGAGCTGGTCGATGTGCTGGGGCTCGATGCCGATGCCGGTGTCGGTGACCTCGACCACCAAGTCGCCGCCATCGACGTCGAAACGCATGCGCACCTCTCCCTGGTCGGTGAATTTGATGGCGTTGGCCACCAGGTTGACGAGGATTTGCGCCAGGCGGGTGGCGTCGCCCACGGCGCCCTGGGGCACGCGCGGGCTTTCATCGAGCAGCAGGGGCAAGCCCTTGGCCTCGGCGCGCAAGGCCGTCATGGCCACGACGTGTTCCATCACCT
Source organism: Aquabacterium commune (assembly GCF_004362855.1). GTDB lineage: Bacteria > Pseudomonadota > Gammaproteobacteria > Burkholderiales > Burkholderiaceae_C > Aquabacterium > Aquabacterium commune. The sequence goes on along the minus strand of NZ_SNXW01000003.1, from coordinate 211,653 downwards.
GGGCCAGGGCCATGGGCTGGGGCTGCAGCAGCAGCTTGCCGGCCTCGATCTTGGAGAAATCCAGCACGTCGTTGATGAGGTCCAGCAGGTGCTGACCCGAAGCCAGGATCTGCTGGAAGGTGCGCGCGCTGGGCGTGCCTGCGGTGTCGCGTGCGCCGATCTGGGCCAGGCCGAACATGGCGTTGAGCGGGGTGCGCAGCTCGTGGCTGACGTTGGCCAGGAACTCGGATTTGGCCTGGCTGGCGGCGCGGGCCTGGCGTTCGGCCTGGGTCACTTGGGTGACGTCGAACACCATGACAAGGAAGCCGCGGACTTCGCCGTGGTCGATGTCGGGCAGGTAGTGCGTTTCGCTGATGCGCACCGTGCCGGGCTGACCGGGCACGGGGATGTCGCGGATGAAGCATTGCCGCTCACCGCGCAGGGCGCGCTCCAAGTGGCCGCGGTTGAGTTCGTAGAGTTGGGGGCCGAGCAGTTCGCGGATGTGCCGACCCTGGATGTCATCCGGTGTGACGCCAAACCATTCGCGGTAAGCACGGTTGGCGAACCGGTTGTGCAGTTGGGTGTCCCAGTAGCCGACCAGGCCGGGCACGCCGTCCAGGATGGTTTGCAGCAGGCGCTGTTGGTCGTCGAGGGCCTGGGTGCGTTCCTGCACCCGTTGTGCCAGGGCTTCGTTGAGCGTTTGGAGGGATTCTTCGGCCTGCTTGCGCTGGCTGATGTCCATGACGATGCCGACGTAGGTTTGCACGTGGTCGCCGCGGCAGACGCCCGGCTGGCCCCGGCTGAGCAGCCAGCGCTCAGGCCCTCGCGCCGGGTTGGTGCGCCACTCGACTTCGAACGGCTGCTGTTCGGCAACCGCCGCAGAGATGGCCTCGCAGACGCGGTCGCGGTCTTCGGGGTGCACGCTCAGGCACCAGTCTTCGTAGCTTGGTGTGTGGCAGGCAGGGTCCAGGTGGTAGAGGGGGTAAACCTCTTCGGACCAGCGGTTCTCGTTGGTGTGGATGTCCCATTCCCACAGACCCGCGCGCGCTGCGCTCAAGGCCAGGGACACGCCTTCCTGCGACGGCAAGAACCGACGGGGACCGACACCCTGTGCGTCCGCTGAGCCCATGCTGCCTCCCGATGCGACGGGGCCTGGGCACCAGCTCAGACCCTCGACAAGAAAGGGGGCTCGCGGTCAATCCAGCGCGAGCAGCGCATGCGGACGACTGAGCCCGATCGACGACTGCATCACAGGGCCGAAACCCCGTGCCCGCCGAGGATATCTGATTTCACCCCTGGGCGGTTGATTTTCGGGCTCAGGCCTCAGGGTTCAGCGCTCAGCGCCAGGCGTCCACTGGCAGGCAGCTGCAGAACAGGTTGCGGTCGCCGTGCACGTTGTCCACGCGGCCCACGGGCGACCAGTACTTGTTGAGCTTCAGGCTGGCCACGGGGTAGGCGGCCTGCTCGCGGCTGTAGGCGCGGGCCCAGTCGCTGCCCAGCAGGCTGGCGGCAGTGTGGGGCGCGTTCTTCAGCGGGTTGTCGTCCTGGGGCAGGCGGCCTTGCTCCACGGCGCGGATCTCTTCGCGGATGGCGATCATGGCGTCGCAGAAGCGGTCGAGCTCGGCCTGGGATTCGCTCTCGGTCGGCTCGACCATGAGGGTGCCGGCCACGGGGAAGCTCAGGGTGGGCGCGTGGAAGCCGTAATCGATCAGGCGCTTGGCCACGTCCTCGGCACTCACGCCGCTGCTGTCCTTGAGCGGACGCAGGTCGAGGATGCACTCGTGGGCCACGCCACCGCCCTTGAGCTTGTCGCTGCCGCCGCTGAAGTGGATGTCGTAGTGGTCGGCCAGGCGGGCGGCCACGTAGTTGGCGTTGAGGATGGCCACCTCGGTGGCGGCCTTCAGGCCTTCGGCGCCCATCATGCGGATGTACATCCAGCTGATGGGCAGCACGGCCGCGTTGCCCAATGGGGCGGCACTCACGGCGCCGACCTGGGCCTCGGTGCCGATGCCAGCCGAGCGGTGTGCGGGCAGGAAGGGAACCAGGTCATCGACCACGCAGACGGGGCCGACACCGGGGCCGCCACCGCCGTGGGGGATGCAAAAGGTCTTGTGCAGGTTGAGGTGGCTGACGTCGCCGCCGAACTGGCCGGGGGCGGCCAGGCCGACCAGCGCGTTCATGTTGGCGCCATCGACATAAACGCGGCCGCCGTGTTCGTGCACCAGCTTGCACAGCTCGGTGACGCGCGTTTCGAACACGCCGTAGGTGGACGGGTAGGTGATCATCACCGCGGCCAGGTTGGCGCTGTGCTGCTCGCACTTGGCGCGCAGGTCGTCGAGGTCCACGTTGCCGCTGGCATCGCACTTCGTGACCACGACCTTCATGCCGACCATCTGCGCGCTGGCCGGGTTGGTGCCGTGGGCGCTTTCAGGGATCAGGCAGATGTCGCGGTGGCCTTCGCCGCGCGAGGCGTGCCAGGCCTTGATGACCAGCAGGCCGGCGTACTCACCTTGCGAGCCGGCATTGGGCTGCAGGCTGATGCCGGCGTAACCCGTGGCCTGCGACAGCCAGGCGCACAGCTGCTGGTCGAGCAGTTCGTAGCCCTTGAGTTGGTCGCGCGGTGCGAAGGGGTGGATGTGGGCGAACTCCGGCCAGGTGATGGGGATCATCTCGCTGGTGGCGTTGAGCTTCATGGTGCACGAGCCCAGCGGGATCATGGTGCGGTCCAGGGCCAGGTCCTTGTCGGACAGGGCGCGGATGTAGCGCAGCATGTTCGTTTCGGAGTGGTGGCTGTTGAAGACCGGGTGCGTCAGGAAGGCGCTGGTGCGGCGCAGGTTCTCGGGCAGGCCGAGGGTGGCGGTGGCGGCCAGGGCGTCGATGTCGGGCAGCGCCTGGCCGTTGGCGAACACGCCCAGCAGGTCGATCAGGTCGGCGCGGGTGGTGGTCTCGTCCAGGGCGATGCTCACAGCGTCGTCGCTGGCGCTGCGCAGGTTGATGCCCTTGGCCACGGCGGCGGCCAGCACGGCATCTCGCCCGGCGGTGTCACCGCACAGCACTTGCACGGTGTCGAACCAAGTGGTGTGCACGGTCTGGCGGCCCAACTGCTTCAGCCCGGCGTGGAGGATGCTGGCGTAGGCGGCCACGCGCTGGGCGATGCGCTTCAAGCCCTCGGGGCCGTGATAGACGGCGTACATGCTGGCGATGACGGCCGGCAGCACCTGGGCCGTGCAGATGTTGGACGTGGCCTTTTCGCGGCGGATGTGTTGCTCGCGGGTTTGCAGGGCCAGGCGGTAGGCCGGGTTGCCGTGGCTGTCGATGCTGATGCCGACCAGGCGGCCGGGCAGCGAGCGCTTGAAGGCGTCTTGCGTGGCCAGGTAGGCGGCGTGCGGGCCGCCGTTGCCCATGGGCATGCCGAAGCGCTGGGTGGTGCCGCAGGCGATGTCGGCGCCCAACTCGCCGGGTGACTTCAGCAGCGTCAGCGCCAGCAGGTCGGCCGCGACGATGGCCATGGCGCCTTGGGCGTGCAGGGCTTCGATCAGCGGTTGCAGGTCGCGCACCTGGCCGTTGACGCCGGGGTACTGCATCAGGGCGGCGAAGCAGTCGTGGGTTTGCAGGTGCTCGGCCAGTTGCGCGGCGTGGACCACATCGACGGTGATGCCCAGCGGCTTGGCGCGGGTCTGCACCACTTCCAGCGTCTGCGGGAACACGTCGTGGCAGACCACGAAGCGCAGCGACTTGGACTTGCCCACGCGGGCGGCCAGGGTCATGGCTTCGGCGGCGGCGGTGGCCTCGTCGAGCATCGAGGCATTGGCAATCGCCATGCCGGTCAGGTCGGTGACCATCGTCTGGAAGTTGAGCAGGGCCTCCATGCGGCCTTGCGAGATCTCGGCCTGGTACGGCGTGTAAGCCGTGTACCAGGCGGGGTTCTCCAGGATGTTGCGCAAGATGACGCCGGGCGTGAGCGTGCCGTAATAGCCCTGGCCGATGCAGTTGCGCATCACCTGGTTCTGCTGCGCGATGGCCTTGAGCTCGGCCAGGGCCTGGGCCTCGGTGAGCGGTGCGGGCAGGTCCATCGGCGCGTTGCGGCGGATGCTGTCGGGCACGATGGCCTGCATCAGCGCCTCGCGCGAAGCCGCCCCGATGACGTTCAGCATGTGCGCCTGCTCCTCGTCCCACGGCCCCAGGTGGCGGGCCTGGAATTCGGTCGCGTTTTCCAGTTGCGACAGGGGGGCGAGGGAGGTCAGGGCAGCGTGTGTCATGGTGTTCGGCATCGGTGGGCGGTCGGGGGCGGCGGGCTCAGGGCCGCCCCGGTGAACGGTGGCGCGTCTGCGCTCAGGTGTTCTTGAGCAGGTCGTCGTAAGCGGTCTTGTCCATCAGGGCGTCGAGCTCGGCGGGGTTGCTGAGCTTGACCTTGAAGAACCAGCCAGCGCCGGTCGGGTCGGTGTTGGCCAGGGCGGGGTCGTCGCGCAGGGCTTCGTTGACTTCGACGATCTCGCCGGTGACGGGCATGTAAACGTCGGCGGCGGCCTTGACGGACTCGACCACGCCGGCCACGTCCTTGGGCGCGAAGGTGGTGCCCACGGCGGGCAGGTCCACGAAGACCACATCGCCCAGGGCGTCTTGCGCGTGGTGGGTGATGCCGACGGTGGCGGTGCCGTCAGCGTCGATGAGCAGCCATTCGTGGTCGGGCGTGTACTTGAGGGTCATGGTGACGTCCTTGGGAGTTTGGGATTCGAGTGAGCCGAACGGGCGTGATTCTCGCAGTGTCTGAGGCGCTGGCTGGCGACTCAACCGCGGAAGTAACCGTTGGGCACGAAGGGCAGGGCGGTGACGCTCATGGCCACGCGCTTGTCGCGCACCACGGCGAACACCTCGGTGCCGATGGCGGTGTGGGCCGCGGCCAGGTAGGCCAGTGCCACCGGCTGGTTGATGCTGGGGCCCAGCGAGCCGCTGGTGACGCGACCGATGGGGGCGCCGGCGGCGTCCACCACCTGCGCGCCTTCGCGCACCGGCATGCGCTCGGTGCTGATCAGGCCGACGCGCTTGCGCAAGACGCCCTGCGCGCCCTGCGACAGTTGCGCGTCGATGACCTCGGCACCGGGGTAGCCGCCGGCACGCGCACCGCCTGCGCGTCGCACCTTCTGGATCGCCCAGGTCAGCGCGCCTTCGACCGGCGTGGTCGTGGTGTCGATGTCATGGCCGTAGAGACACAGTCCGGCTTCCAGGCGCAGGGTGTCGCGTGCACCCAGGCCGATGGGCAACACTTCCGGCTGGGCCAGCAGGGCGCGGGCCAGTTGCGTGGCCTGAGCACCCGGCACGGAGATCTCGAAGCCGTCTTCGCCGGTGTAGCCGGACCGCGTCACGAAGCAGTCGATGCCGTCCAGCGCGAAGTGGCCACCGGTCATGAACACCAGCTTTTGCACCTCGGGGTTGAGGCGGGCCAGGGCGGTCACGGCCTGCGGGCCTTGCAGGGCCAGCAGGGCCTGCTCGGGCAAGGGCTGCACGGTGCAGCGGTTGCCGATGTGCTGCTGCAGGTGGGTGATGTCTTGCGCCTTGCAGGCGGCATTGACCACCACGAAGAGGTCGTCGGCGCGGCGCGTCACCATCAGGTCATCGAGGATGCCGCCTTGGGCGTTGGTGAACAGGGCGTAGCGCTGCTTGAACGGCCCCAGGTCGAGGATGTCCACGGGCACCAGGGTTTCGAGCGCTGCGGCGGCATCATCGCCTTTCAGCAGCACCTGGCCCATGTGGGAGACGTCGAACAGGCCGGCCGCGCTGCGCGTGTGGCGGTGCTCGGCCAGGATGCCCGTGGCGTACTGCACAGGCATGTCGTAGCCACCGAAAGGCACCATCTTGGCGCCGAGTTCGATGTGCAGGGCGTGCAGCGGGGTGGTCAGCAGGGTCGAAGAAGTGGCAGCGGTGTCGGACATGGCAAGTGCCGGCCAGAGGCCGGGAGGGCAGGGTGTAGGTGCGCCCACCTCGTGCCACGACGGCACCCGATGAACGTCCGCTTGCCCTCGCTGTCCGCTTTACCTGAGAGATTGACCCCTCGCCGCGTGTGTGACGCGGCGGATGAGGCTTGCCCCTTCGGTGGCCCGTCTCGCGCTGCTTGCAACGCCTCCGGACTCTCTCCAGTGAGGATCACGGCCCATCACAGACCGTGTTTGCCAGTCCTTTTGCCTGAGCGTTCGGACCCGTCGGCTGCCTGAGACATCGCTCCTGCAGCTCCCAGACCTGCGCCTTCGGCGGCCGACCTTCGCACCGAACCGGCACGAGCCAACGCTCTCCTGACAGGGCGGCAGTGTAGCAGCGCGAAGCCGCACCCGCCAAGAAAAATGCCGCGCAGACGGTGAATCTGCGCGGCAACCGGGGCCGAGCCCTTTTGGGGCGCGGCTGGTTCAGGGGGTCACTTCATCAACAGGTTGGGCAGCCACAGCGACAGCGGCGGGTAGTAGGTGACCAGCACCAGGAAGCCCAGCATGGTCAGCAGCCACGGCCACACAGCCACCGTCAGCTCGGTGATGCCCATTTTGGTGATGCCAGAAGCGACGTACAGGTTCAGGCCGACCGGCGGGTGGCACATCCCCACCTCCATGTTCACCACGATCAGGATGCCAAAGTGCACCGGGTCAATGCCCAGCTTCATGGCCACCGGGAACAGGATGGGCGCCATGATCAGCACGATGGACGAGGGCTCCATGAAGTTGCCGGCCACCAGCAGCAGGATGTTGACCACCAGCAGGAAAGCGATCGGACCCAAGCCCATGCCCACCAGCCAGTCGGCCAGTGTCTGCGGGATGTTCTCGTTGGCCAGCACGAAGCTGAACAGCACCGCGTTGGTGATGATGTAGAGCAGCATCGCGCTCATGTTGGCCGACGCCAGCAGCACGCGCGGCACGTCTTTCAGGCTCATGTCCTTATAGACGAACACGGCGATGATGAAGGCGTACACGGCGGCCATGGCCGCGGCTTCGGTCGGGGTGAAGAAGCCGGTGTAGATGCCGCCCATCACGATGACGATCAGCAGCAAGCCCCAGCCCGATTCGCGCAGCGCCTTCATGCGCTCGGCGAAGGTGGCTTTGGGCAGGCGCGGGTAGCCGAACTTGCGTGCGCGCCACCAGGAGGTCAGACCCAGCAGGAAGGCCAGCATGGCGCCGGGCACGACGCCTGCCATGAACAGGGCGCCCACCGAGGTGTTGGTGGAGACCGAGTACATCACCATCACGATGGACGGCGGGATCAGGATGCCGAGTGCGCCCGAGGTCGTGATGATGCCGGCGCCGAACTGCTTGGGAAAGCCCGCCTTGACCATCGCCGGCAGCAGGATGGAGCCGATGGCCACCACCGTGGCGGGCGAGGAGCCCGACACCGCGGCGAACAGCGCGCACGCCAACACACCCGCCAGGCCCAGGCCACCGTGATGGTGGCCGACCATGCTGGTGGCGAAGTTGATCATGCGCTTGGCCACACCGCCGTGGGTGAGGAAGTTGCCCGCCAGGATGAAGAACGGGATCGCCATGATCTCGAACTTCTCGATGCCGGTGAACAGCTTGAGCGCCACCGACTCCACGGGCACGTTGGTGAACCCGAAGATGAAGGTCAGGACGGTCAGGCCCAGCGAGATGGAGATCGGCATGCCGGTCAGCATGAGGACCAGCAGCAGGGTGAAAATGATGATGCCACTCATGGATGTCTCCTTCAGGCCTTGGCTTGTTCGAGTTCTTCGTCGAGGCCGTCCACGTGACCGTGGTCGTGATGGGGCAGCTCACCGGTGCGCATGAAGTTCCACGCCACTTGGAGGAAGCGCAAGCACATCAGCGACGAGCCCAGCGGGATGGCGCAGTAGATGATCCAGGTCGGCCACTCCAGGTCGGGCGTGGTCGGGCCTTCGATCAGGTCCGTCATGTCCAGGCCGAGGGCGTTGTGGAAAGCCCAGTTGGCACCGTTGTGCCAGACGAAGCCCGCACCCATGGTGGCGACCGCGCCGGTGAACAGGGCGCCCGCCAGCAAGCCAAACAGCACGAATTTTTTGCGGTTGTGGGGCGCCAGCTGGTTGATGAGCACGTCCACACCCACGTGGATGCCGGTGCGCACGCCATAGGCGGCACCGAACTTGGCCATCCACACGAACAGGTAGATGGTGGCTTCCTGGGCCCAGGCGAAGTCCAGGCTGATGAGCCAGTCCTGCAGGGGCGACTGCACGCCCACTGCGTAGCGGTGCATGACCGACGCGAAAATGATGAGGGTGGCGGCGCCCATGAAGGACGCGATGATCCACTCCTCCAGGTGATCGAGCCATTTCATGGCGCTCTCCTTGGATGAGGTTGAGAAGGTGTGGGGGGCGGGCCCGGCAGCGTTCTCGCTCAGGCCCGCGGGGTGATCACCGATGGATCACCCTTGGATCACAGCTTGGCCGGATCGAAGTTCGTGACCTTGTAGATCTCGTCCAGCGTTTCCTGGCCGATGCGCGAGGCCATTTGCTTGTGCACCGGCACCATGGCCTTCTTCAGCAGGAAGCGCTCCGCGAGGGAAGGCTTGTAAACCGCGGTTTTGCCCCAGGTGCGGACCTTTTCCAGGGCTTCTTCGTTGTCCTTCTTGGCCACGTCGTTGGCCACCACGGTGGCTTCGGCCATGGCCTTGCCCAGGGCGGTGCGGACATCGGCGGGCAGGCCGTCCCAGAACTTCTTGTTCACCACCACCGCGTAGCCCAGGTAGCCGTGGTTGGTCATGGTGACGTTCTTCTGCACCTCGTGCATCTTCTGGGTGTAGAGGTTGGACGGCGGGTTCTCGGTGCCGTCCACCACGCCGGTCTGCAGGGCCTGGTAGGTCTCGGAGAAGGCCAGCACCTGTGGCAGGGCGCCGACCGAGCGCATCTGCGCGTCCAGCACCTTGGAGGACTGGATGCGCATCTTCAGGCCCTTGTAGTCCTCGACGGCCCTGAGCGGCTTGTTGGCCGACATCACCTTGAAGCCGTTGTCCCAGAAGGCCAGGCCCGTGATGCCGCGCGACTCCAGCTTCTTGAGCATCTTGGCGCCGACGGGGCCTTGCGTGACGGCGTGCAGGTCGCTGTAGTCGTCGAAGATGAAGGGCAGGTCGAAGGCTTCGAATTCCTTCACGCCCAGGGGCGCGAACTTCGACAGCGAGGGCGCCAGCATCTGGACCGAGCCCAGTTGCAGCGCTTCCATCTCTTCCTTGTCTTTGTAGAGCTGGCTGTTCGGATAGACCTCGACCTTGACCTTGCCCTTGGTCAGCTCGCCGGCGCGCTTGGCGAAGAACTCGGCGGCCTTGCCCTTGGGCGTGTCGATGGCCACCACGTGGCTGAACTTGATGACGATGGGGCTCTGCGCGAAGGCCGCAGGCAGCAGGGCCAGGGTGGCGGCCGCGGCGGCCGTCAGGGTCAGCAAGCTGCGGCGAACGGAACGGGGGCTCAGGCTGTACGACATGGGGCGATCTCCGTGTGGGGTGATGTGAACGATTGTTTCTGTGGCCCCAGCGGGCGGCCATTGTGGGGATCCACATTCCGCGCCTGCGGGTGTGCCGGAATGCGGCTTGCGGCCTACACTGCCGGCGCTTTGGCTGCGCGTAAACCCTTGTCTGTCGTTCATCCCCATCCGCTGGCGCTTGCCGTTACGCTTGACGCCGTGAACCCCCGCGTCAGTGCCCCCCCTCGTCCGGCCCTTTCGGTGCCGCCGCGTCCGCGCCTGCGGCTGTTTGGCTCCCGCTTTGGCACGCTGACCTCTTTGTGGGCCTGGCCGCTGGTGCTGTCCCTGGTCGTGGTCCTGGGCGTGATGGCCTGGCTGCGCGCCCAGGAGCTCAACGACCTCGACACCCAGCGCGCCGCGATGATTTCCGACGCCCTGTCGCTCGAAGCCCAGATCACCGGCCGCCTGGACGGCGAGCTGACCCAGTTGCGCCGCCTGGCCGAGGCCATCGACGCCGGCAGGGTGACGCCCGCACAGTTCAACGGCCACCCCTTCGTGCTCGACGGCCTGCGCCGCTTCTGGGTCAGCGTGACCTGGTTGGGCGAGGCCGGCCGCATCATGGGCCACGTGCCTGACGACAGCATCCCCGCCAACGACCTGTCCCGGCGCATCGGTGACGAGGGTGGGCTGGCCGGGCACCTGTCGGCCTCGTTGAACGGCCATGGCGAACATGCCGCCGGCTTGCTGGTGGCGCGCTACTCGGCTGCCGCGTTGCTGCGCCAGAAGGTGCCCTGGTGGCTGGCCAGCAAGTACGACATCCGCCTGGTCGATGTGTCCGACACGGTGATCGCGGCCACGGTGGACGGCCCGCGCGACCCACGCCAGGCCTGGTACCGCGTCAGCCTGGGCGCGACCTTGCCCAATGCCTGGCTGGAGCTGTCGGCGCGCGACCGCGTCACGCCCTGGTGGCGCACCTTGCCGATGGCCCTGATGGGCGGCTTCCTGTGCCTGATCGGCCTGGCCTCGGTCATGCTGCGCAAGCAAATGCGCAGCGTCACGCGGGCCGAAGAGGCCTGGCGCACCGAAGCGGCCTGGCGCACCGCGATGGAAGACTCCCTGGCCGTGGGCATCCGCGCCCGCGACCTCGAAGGCCGCCTCGTCTATGTCAACAAGACCATGGCCGACATGGTGGGGCGCCAGCCGGAAGAACTGGTCGGCCTGCTGCCCCCCATGCCCTACTGGGTGCCCGAGGAGATGGACCAGAGCATGACGCGCCACCTGCGCAACATGGCCGGTCAGGCCCCGCGCGGGGGGTACGAGTCGCGCTGGCAGCATGCCGATGGGCGCATCGTCGAGGTGATGGTCTATGAAGCGCCACTGGTGGACGCCCAGGGCGTGCAGATCGGCTGGATGGCCTCGGTGGTGAACATCACCGAGCGCAAGCACCTCGAAGAGCGCGAGCGCCGCCAGATGGAGGCCATGGCCCACCACGCGCGCCTGACCATGCTGGGCGAGGTGGCCTCGACCCTGGCGCACGAACTCAACCAGCCGCTGTCGGCCATCACCAGCTACAACGCGGGCATCCTCAACGCCTTGTCGGGCCGCAGCGACGTGCCCGAGCCCATCCTCAAGGCCCTGCAGCGCCAGGGTGAGCAGGCCGGGGCAGCGGCCCGCATCGTCAAGCGCATCCGCGATTTCCTGACGCGGCGCGAGCCCCAGCGCGAGCTGTGCGACCTGCACGCCGTGATCGCGTCTGCACTCAGCCTGCTCAAGCGCGACATCGAGCGCCACCAGGTCGAGATCGTCCACGTGACCGACGACCACCTGCCGCCCGTGGTGGCCGATGCCGTGCTCATCGAGCAGGTGGTGGCCAACCTCGTGCGCAATGCCTGCGATGCGCTCTCGCACCAGCCTCAGCCGCGGCGCGTGCGCATCTCGGTGGCACCGGGTGGGCCGGGTGGGTCGGTCGGGCCGGGCACGGTGCGCGTGGAGGTGGCCGACAACGGGCCGGGCCTGGGCGGGCAGAGTGCGGCCAGCCTGTGCGAGCCTTTTTTCACGACCAAGAGCGAAGGCATGGGCATGGGCCTGGCGATTTGCCGCTCCATCGTCGAGTTGCATTACGGTGCGCTGGAGGCCCACGATGCGCCCGAGGGCGGCGCGGTGTTTTCGTTCACCCTGCCGACGCGCAGGGAGGGCGATGAAGCCTGCGATGACACAAGAGAGGAATTGGCATGACGACGGTCTATCTGGTGGACGACGAGGCCGTGGTGCGCGACGCGCTGGCCTTCCTGCTGGGCTCGCGCGGGCTGCTGGTGCAGACCTACGACAGCGGCCAGGCCCTGCTGGACGCGCTGGCGCACCAGCGCCAGCAGCTGCGCCGCCCGGTGCGCGGCGTGTTCGTGCTGGACGTGCGCATGCCGCAGATGTCCGGGCTGCAGTTGCACGAGGCGCTGATCGAACTCGGCCTGCGCAACCCGGTGCTGTTCCTGAGCGGCCACGGCGACATCCCCATGGTGGTCGAGGCGCTCAAGAAAGGCGCTTTCGACTTCCTGGAAAAGCCTTACAGCGACAACACCCTGGCGGACCGCATCGCGCAGGCGCTGGCCGTGGAAGCCGCCTCGGTGGCCGACAACGCCGCCGCCCTGGAACGCCAGGCCCGCCTGGACAGCCTGAGCGAGCGCGAACGCGAGGTCATGCAGCGCGTGGCCGCGGGCAAGCTCAACAAGGTGATCGGCGACGAGCTGCACATCGCCGTGCGGACGGTGGAGGTGCACCGCGCACGGGTGTTCGCCAAGCTGGGCGTGAAGTCGGCGGCGGAACTGGCGGGCTGGCTGGCCGGGGGCTAGCGCTCAGTCGCTGACCCGCCCGCGCAGGGTTTTGACCTCGCTGCGCTGGCGCTTGCCCTCGACGCGGCGACGCTGCGAAGCGCGCGTCGGTTTGGTGGCGCGGCGCTCGGGCGGCACGCTGGCCACGCTGTCGATGAGTTCCTGCAGGCGGGCCAAGGCCTCGCTGCGGTTCATGTCCTGGCTGCGGTGCGTTTGCGCCTTCAGCACCACCACGCCCAGAGCGGTGATGCGGCGGTCGCTCAGGCAGAGCAAGCGCGCCTTGATGTCCTCGGGCAAAGAGGAAGCGCTGATGTCGAAGCGCAGGTGGATGGCGCTGGACACCTTGTTGACGTTCTGACCCCCGGCGCCCTGGGCACGCACGGCGGTGATCTCGACCTCGTCTTCGCGGAGGGTGGGGCTGAAAGGGGCGGTGGCCATGGTGCGCGCATTGTGCATGGCATGGCCGGGCGCGGCCTTCGGTCGGACAGTGGCAGCGTTGGCACTCGGAGTGCGAAGCGCCGCACACGCCGAGTCATCTTTTGCGTCACCGAGTGCCATCGACGGCACTTGCAGCGGCAAGGCTGTCGCGAAAAGCGCGGACGCTGCCACTTTCAGCGCCGACCTTGTCGCAAAAAGTGCGGACGATGGCACTGCGCGATGTGTCGGGATGAGATCGCGCGTGCCATGCGCGGCGCTTTTTGCGCCGAGCGCCGCAGTTTGAGCGGCACGCATGGCACTTTGGGTGCGGAAGGTCGCGGTTTGTGTGCGGAGGGCCGCGGTTTGGGAGGGGTGCCGAGCAGTGCTGTGCAGTGGGTTAGCATGCGCCGCTACCTCCATGCACCGGCGCCAACCGCCCCCTGATGAAAACACCTCCCAGACTGCAGTCCCTTGTCGAAGAGGGTTTGATCGACACCGTCGTGCGCCAACTCATGAGCGGCAAGGAGGCCATGGTGTACGTGGTCAGGCGTGGCGAGCAAACGCTGTGCGCCAAGATCTACAAAGAGGCGACCAACCGCAGCTTCCGCCAGGCGGTGGACTACACCGAGAACCGCAAAACCAAGAACACGCGCCAAGCCCGGGCCATGGCCAAGGGCACCCGCTTTGGGCGGCAGGCGCAGGAAGCGGCATGGCAAAGCGCCGAAGTCGATGCCCTGTACCGACTGGCCGCAGCCGGTGTGCGCGTGCCCCAGCCCTACAACTTCCTCGATGGCGTCTTGCTGATGGAGCTGGTGGCCGATGCCGAAGGCGACGCCGCGCCACGCCTCAACGACGTGGCCTTCACGCCCGAAGAAGCGCGCGCCCACCACGCGACCCTGCTGACCGAAGTGGTTCGCATGCTGTGTGCCGGGGTGGTGCACGGCGACCTGTCTGAATTCAACATCCTGCTGGCGCAAGACGGCCCGGTCATCATCGACCTGCCGCAGGCCGTGGACGCGGCTGGCAACAACCACGCCAAGCGCATGCTGCTGCGCGACGTGGGCAACCTGCGCGACTTCTTCGGCGCCTTCGCCCCCGACCTGCTGGGCACCGACCACGGGCCCGAGATCTGGGCGCTGTACGAGCAAGGCGCCCTGACGCCCGACACCGTGCTGACGGGCCAGTTCAAACACGCCGAGGGGCCGGTGGACCTGGGTGCGGTGATACGCGAGATCGACGATGCGCAAGAGGAAGAAGCCCAGCGGCGCTTGCGGATGCAGGAGTGAAGGGGCGGCCAGGTCATGAGGCTCAGCACCGCAAGCTGGGCAGGGTGATCGGTTCAGGCTGGTTGCAGCCATCGCGCCACACGACGGTCACTCGAAGTCCTGTCCCTTCGTCCCTGTCTGCCAGGGACACACGAGCTCCCAGCAGCCGGGCCGCTTCGTTCACGATTGTCAGTCCCAAGCCCGAGCCGGGGCCGGCCCCTTGACCTCGGAAAAATCGCTCAAAGGCGCGTGCGCGCACCTCGGACGGCATGCCCGGGCCGTTGTCTTGCACTTCGATGCGTAACTCACCATCCTGACGCGTGAGCCGCAGTTCCACCTGAGCGCCTGGTGGACAGTGGTTGAGGGCATTGCGCAAGAGGTTGTCGATGATGGAGTGGATGGCCGGTACGAGCACCGTGGCCTGACACTGTTCCGGTGACAGCAGGGCCATCTCGATGCCGCGGGCATCGGCCATTGGCGTCAGGTCGATCAGGTGCTGGCGGCACAGCGCCACCAGGTCAATGGGCTCGGTGGCCCGCGGTGCACCGGGGGACTCCAGCCCGGCCAAGGTCAGCAACTGCTCCACCAGATGCGATGTGCGTTGCACGCCGCGAGCGATGCCCTCTCGGGCCACCTCTGCAGCAGCGCCGTCGGACGTGGTGGCCAGGGCATGGGCATGGGCTGCGACCACCGCCAGCGGGGTGCGCAGCTCGTGCGCGGTGTTGTGCGTCAACGTGCGCTCGTGATCCAGATGCTGGCGCGCGCGCGCCAGCAGGCCATCGATGGCGCCCACGATGGGCTGAAGTTCGGCATACCGCAGATCGAGCTGCAAGGGCGTCAGTGTGGCGGCATCCCGCTGAGCCAGGGCCGTGACCAATCGGCGCAGGGGCGCAAGCCCGGTTCGAACAGCCCACCACAGTGGCAGCCCCAGCAGGGGAATGGCCACCAGGACAGAGGGCAGCAGTCCACCGCTGAGCCAGCGCAGCAAGAGGCTGTCCTCCACCACCGGCTCAAGAAGGATGACGCGCCAGCGAGCGGTTTCGTGCAGGCAGGGCCAGTAGTCGCGCCCCCGTACCTGTAAGACTTTCTGCCTCGCCTGCTGCAGCGTCAGCGGCGGCTGTTCCTTCAGTGCTGCGGCAGCGTAGACCTGCGCCCCTTCGTGGGTCTGGAGCTCGAAGGCCAGGTCTTCGATGTCGGGCAAACCGGCAGCACGCCGCGATCGATTGAATTGAAGCTCGGTGGCGCGCACGATGGCTGCGGCGACGGATTCATCCACATCGGCCAGCGCCTCGCCCAAGGCCTCGGCCGCAGAGCGTTGGGCCACACGATCGGAAATGCCAGATCTGAACGCCAGGTAGTCCAGGCCCACCAGCACGGCAGAGACCAGCACCACCGCCAGCAGCAGCACGCGCACCAGCCGTCCTTGCAGCGACGCTTGCCTGCTCATGGCCTGAGCTGGTAGCCCACGCCGCGCACGGTGCGGATGCGCTCGGCGCCGATCTTGCGGCGCAAGTTGGACAGGTGCACTTCCACGGTGGCCGCATCCACCGGCTCACCCAGTGGTTCCAGCAAATGTCCTAGCACCTGCTTGGGCACCACCGCACCGATGTCCTTGGCCAGGGCCAGCAGCAGCTGGAATTCGCGTGCCGACAAGGCCAGCAGTTCGCCCTTCAGCCAGGCCTGGTGCGAGCGCGGCGACACCGTCATCTCGCCCAGCTCCCACAGCTCGCTGGCTTGTTGCCGATGGCGGCGGTGCACGGCCCTCACGCGCGACAGCAACTCCGGTATCTCGAAGGGCTTGACGAGGTAGTCATCGGCACCATCGTCCAGGCCTTCGAGCCGATCCGTCAGCGCGGACCGTGCGGTGATGACGATCACCGGCGTCCTGATGCGCTTCTTTCGCCAGTGCCGCAACAGGTCCAGCCCTTCCTGACCGGCCAGGGCGCGATCCAGCAGCACCAGATCCACCTCGGGCGAGAGCGCGGCACGGGCATCGGCGGCGCGGCGCACCCATTGCGCGCTCATGCCATCTGCCTTCAAGGCGGCCAACAGCGCGGGGCCAAGATCAAGGTCGTCTTCCACCAGAAGGATGTGCATGAAATTGACTATAGCGCCCCAACCTTTGGGAAAGCCAAAGCTTGCCGACGCGATACTGTGGGCCATTTGTGCGGCAAGAAAAGCCCACAGTCTTGCGCCTGAAACTTCAACACTCGACCCTCATGCATCCCCATCTTGCACCATCGCATGCGCGTTGCCGTTGGATGGCGGCGCTTGTCGGCACGCTCCTGTTGACCGCTTGCGCGCAGGTTCCGCGCCAGGGCTACACGTCGGCATCTTCCGGCGCCATGGCGTACGCACTGGATGGCCCGCAGAAGATGCCTGTCGTCGTGCTGCAAAGCGGCCTGGGCGACGGCCGCCAGACCTGGCGCACTGTCTGGCCCGAGCTGACCGCACGTCACCGCGTCTTCGCGTTGGATCGTCCTGGCTATGGCGACAGCGCTTCGACATCGGCGCCACGAGACCCCTGTCACGCCGCGCGTGAATTGCACGCCGCACTTCGCGATGCCGATGTTCCGCCGCCATACCTGCTGGTGGGCCATTCCTTGGGTGGCCTGTACCAGGTCGCCTTCGCAAGGCTGTACCCGCAAGAGACCGCTGGACTGCTGCTGCTGGACCCCACCCATCCCGAGCACTGGGCCACGCTGCAGCGCGATGCGCCAAAGACGGCCGCGCTGCTGAGCGGCCTGCGCAGCACGGTCTTCACGTCCACCATGCGCGCCGAGTTCGACGCCCAGGCGCAATGCCTCGACGCGTTGCCGCCATGGCCATCCACGGTGCCTGCCAGGCTGGTGTTTTCGGGCCGCTTCGGCCCGCTGGAGACCGACGAGTACCAACGGACCCTGGCTCGGCTGCGTCTGGACTGGCAGCAACGCCTGGGGGCGCCCGCAGAGACCGTATCGACATCAGGGCACTACCTCCATCGAGATGCGCCCGAGCGTGTGGTGCAGGCGCTCGACCATCTGTTGGACGCAGCAGCCATGCCGCCTCGTCGGTGACGCGCAGAGGGCGGCGAACACGCGGACTTTGGCTTCTCTTTGGGTGCCGCCTCGCACAGTGCCAGGCATCGCAACTTCAAGATTCCAGCATGTCCAAGCACCCCATCGATTCAACTTTGAGCCGCCGTTCGGTACTGCAACTGTTCCTGTCTGCCGGATTGGGCCTGAGCCTGGCAGCGTGCGGTGGTGGATCGGATGAGCCTGAACAGGATCAGGCTGCGGCCCCGCTCAGAACTCAGGCCGATGCCGCCGTCGATTCGGGCTTGGTTGGGGTAGCGCTGGGCCAGGTGACCGACAAGTCCTTCACCGTGGCAGTGGCGGGCAAGCGGCGCCTTGGCGAGGGCGCCCCGGTGGCCCCGCAGGACCGCTTCGCCATCGGCTCGAACACCAAGGCCATGACCTGCGCCGCCATCGTGGCGCTGGCCGATCTCGGGGGCCCAGCCCTTTCACTGACGTTGCCGCAAGCCTTCACAGAATGGGCTGGCGACATCCACCCCGACCTTGCTCAGGTGACTCTGGCCGACTTGCTGCACCACCGCGGCGGCTTGCCGGCGTTCAATGGCAGCGGCCCGGAAGAGGACGCCTTCATCGCAGCTGTTCAGGCCGACCCCCGCCCCTTGCCCGAGACCATGGAAGGTCGTCGCGCTTACTTCGCCCGCTGGCTGCTGGCCCAGCCGCCCGTTGAAGGCATCGTGCCAGGACGAGACTTCCACTACTCGAACGCCGGCTACGTGCTGGCCGCCGCCATCGTCGAGGCGCACACGGGCAAAGCCTTCGAAACCCTGTTCGACGAAGTGCTCGCACAGCCGCTGGCACTGCAAGGTGCCTGGCGTTCGCCTGTGCCCAGTCCCACTGACCTGCTGTGGGGGCACGAGGGTGCGGCCGGTGCCTTGGCTGTGGTCGAGGCCACCGAAGAGGACATTGCCACCAAGGACTGGCTGGACATCATGGCGCCAGACGGTCACTGGGCCTGTACCGGCGCGGCCTACGCGCAGTGGTTGCGCTGGCATGTGCTGGCGCTGCGTGGGCAGCTCACGCCGCTGCCGCAGACCTATGTGAACGACCTGCGCACGGTGTCTGATGGCCACTACACATGGGGCTGGGAAGCCACGGCCACGCCCGGGCGCAAGTTGCTGACCCACACAGGCCACGTGCCCGGCTTCATGGCCGAGGTGGTGGTGGACAGGGCAGGTGAGTTCGCCGCATTCGGTCTGAGCAACACAGGCTACGTCGCCGAAGACGGCACCAGTTGGGTCTTGAAACGCATCGACCAAGCAATGGCCGAGGTGTTGAAGCGGCAGTCGATTGCGCTTTGATCGCTCGGCGTCAGTGGGTGGGCGCCGAACAAGTCATCAAGCGTCAAAGTGTGCAATCAGCGCGGTTTTGCCGGCGGATGGCATGTGCTGAAATGCGTCCCATGGTTTGTCTGCTTTCTCGCTGGTCGAACGACCTGATCAGGCTGGGAGCAGCCGGTTACCACTCGTCGACCTAGTCACGATAAGAGCGCTGGGTCTGATGCCGATCAGCAGTCATTCACCAGGGCCGGCGATCGACCCGATGCCGACATCCACTGATCTCATCCGCCTGCCTTGAACCTGCCGCCCGGACGGCCCATGGACGATTCGGCGGCGGTCCCGGATACTCTGTTCGAGTCTAGGTCTATGGCTCGCTGGACTTCTGATGTTCAGCCTTGTGGGCCGAGTCTCCAACGAATGCAGTTCCTTCGAGCACACTGACAGAACGGTTGGGTGGATCCTGGGGGGATGTCAAACTAAGCGAAGTTGATCCTTCTTGGCATTCAATTGCAATGCCAAATCGTTGCACCTGTCCGCCGCGACTGCGATGTCATCAATCGGGCGCTCGTTCTTGATCAACAGCAACAGATCATTCCTCAAGTTGCTGAGTGTCAATGCTGCGGTTCCAAGTTCGATCGCCTTTGTGGCCTCTGCTCCCGAGTAGCGTTTAGACATTGCATCCAGTGCTGCATTTAGTACGGCTATCGCCGCTGTCACAATTCCACCAATTCGGCCGATGTCTTCCTTGCCCAGGCCGATTGCGCCCAGAGTTCCCACCCCGCCGAGGCCCGCGATTAGGGCGACTGCCAGCTTGGAGGACGACAGCGATGCAGTCCGCGCAATTGTTCTCTCACTAAGCGCCCGCGCTTCGGCCACGATCTGCTCCGACAGAGCCAGGGAAAACATCGCACGATCGACTTGGTGCTTCCTGTCTTCGTCGTCGGGCCCCGCATGCGGTCCGCGTGCAATTTCAGGCCCGAATTCGGGAAACCTCGCGATGAGTGCTGCAAGGGCTGGCCTATTCAGGTGGCCCAAAAGAGTTGCAAGCTCATTAAAGAGAACTCTGCGTGACATTGCCAAATCCTAGCATCCACCAAAGAATTTGCAGGGCAGATAGACGAAGATGAAGCCCACAATTGAGGCCCGCCCGTCAGAGGTCTTCTTGTATATCGGCGCGCGGATAGTTCGGGCAGTGCCCTCGGCTACGCTTCGCAGAAAGTTGTTCGAGATCCACACGTTCAGCGTTTCATCCGAAAGTCTTTCGGTGAACTCTTTCAGTGACGCAGATGAGTTGATGGCATCCAGGACCTTCGGGGCAACTTCACGAGGATGCAGGGAGTTGAGAGTGCCTGAAACTATGTAGTCACGAATGAAGCTCTTGTCTGCCATCGAGTGAAAGTGGTCGGCGGTATAGCAGCCGACAAAAAAGACGGGGCGATCTGCAGCAATCGCAATTCGCGTGAGCTCGTCAAACGAGATGTGTTCACCCCCTGGTCGTTCAACCCGGAAACCAGAGTTCTCTGTGTGTCCTACCACTATTACAGGTGAACCGGGGTCTCCCGAGTTGATCAGCGACTCAATGGCTCTCAGTGCGTCGCCTTTCAGTTCAAGCGGACTTCGAATGTTTGAGGAGCGCGGCAGCGACGAAAACTTGTCAGAGGTTTGGGAGTCGCTGAACAGCGAAACTAGCTGCGCCTTTCCTTTATTGAATGGAACACTGCCTAGCCTGGCCCATCCGTCTAAGTCAGGTGGGACTCCAGTCTTGACGCAGCAATCATTGAGTTTTGCAGCCCAACGAGGTGGTGGACTAGGGCGATCGATGCGATCAATAGAGTAGACAAGTGACTTGTCTTTCAAGTACAGGTCAGCATGTGCAAAGGAGTTTGTCGGAATTATAAAAGATTGATCTTCTTTGCTGAATAGAGCTGAAAACTCGGGCAGCGCGGGATCGCGGTCGAAAACCAACTTGAGTCGCGTGGACTCAAGAATTGTGTCAGTGCCTAACAACGTTTTTAGGGCAACGGACATCTGTGATGCATCAGCTACCTGCTCGTGAGGCAGCACCAGCACAGGTGCATCTGCAGCACCACCTTGAAGGAAATTGGTCGTAATGGCCACGCCTTTGTCGAACACCCTCAAGAGGACAAATGCCTCTCCCAGGCTCGCCGTTGGTCGGCCGAAGCTATTTGTGGCTGCCTGCCAAAAGGCAGCACGTTTCGAGCCTTCAGGATTGAACCGCGAGACCGGTGGGCCACCTGGACTGCGGACTCCGCTGAACGCCTCGTCCTTCAGTTGGCTTGTTGGTGCACGATAGATGTCCCGCTCGATCGATGTAACGGGCCTTGTTGGTGGCCGATAGGGCCTTCCTCGTTGAGCTGCGACGTCAAGGCTCTGTCCCAGCAAAACAAACAACAAGAGGACCAGCGACCACGTTTTGCCTCTGGAGGCATAACGGTACCGCGTGCGAAGTCGAGTGTTCACGCTTGCCTCCTCTCTCGTCTTGGCGCCGATATGTAGATTACGGTGTTATAGCAGCATTGAGATCTAAGGGCCTCATCAAGAGGGAGGATGGATGTTACAAATCTTTGTGCCCGTCGCCGAGTGCGGAGATTAGTTGTGCTGGAAGCCAACGTTTATGCGCTTCTTCAAAGCCGCCCATTGCGAACGTCAGTTCCTGGCCGGGTCGAGCCCGTCAGCTCTCCGGATTGCTCGCCTTAAACCGGCCGGACAGGACGTGCCCCCTGAGCGACTGCTCTAGGGTGATGAAGTTAGCCGGGGCGGCACCCGCATCCGGCCAGAAGCTGCCATTGGCGAACGACCGCTACAACACGTCAAAGCAGCGCTTCACGCCAAAACCGCAACGGCGTAGCTTCACTCGAAGCACGCTCCTCGTTGACGATTTGTTCCAATGCTGCAAGCAGAACTCTGGCATGCGCCCGCTGGCCCAGCAGACTCAGGGACTTCAGCATGCGTGTCAGCCGCAAGTCGTTGTGGGTATGCCTGCACGCCCAGTTTCGGCTGCGTACATCCCACTGATCCGTCTTCTCAATCACACCTGATGCGTTCAAGCGCAAACCGTAAAAGCGCAGCATGCGGTGCATCGCTCGCTCAACCCCGACTCTCACACGTTCGTCATTCCCAAGTATTTCGAATTCGGACAGGCTCGCCATCGGCGCATGGTGGCTAAAGGCACTGGGCTCAGCCAGGGGAAACCACCACTGAACAAAATCGTGTGTGCTTTCCAGCATCGCATCATCCCAGCCAAGAGCCTCATCCAATGTGCGTTGCCGGTGATCCGTGCCCCCATAGCCCAGATAGTTCCGAATGGATTCCATCGATTGCGTCATGGATGGGTCTCCACTACGTTTTGTTGGCCACGAGTTCCAGCGCCTTGCGGACACCGCTTGGCGCCACATCTGGAGGCGCACTTTTTTCTCGCTGGAAAACTACGATGGTGATTTTTTTGCGCTGCTGCCGGTCGGGTCCATACCGGATGGCTTCCGCAAGCGCCAGCACCAGTCCCCCGAGCGCCAGTTGCGGATCGATTCCGCCATGCCCGGCCCCGAGCACCGGCATCACCACTTCGTTGATGCGATGGTCCGCCAGCAACTCGAAAAGCTCCCGCACACCATCGAACACATAGGACATCCTTGCGGCCAGCCCTCGCCCGGCTCGCTGCGTTGTCGTGGAAACCAACACAATGGCGGCGGCCCTCTGCGACGGATCCTCGACAAGGATAGCTCGGCCTGGGCCATAGCTTTCACCCGACTCATCCATCGTCTTTTGCTGCGTTGTCCCGGGACCGAACCTTGTCTGACAATGTTGCTTGACCGCATCCGAGAAATCGGATGTCGCGCCAGCGCAATGCTTGCTGATGTATACGCCTAACGCGGTCCTGGTATCGCTGGTGCAGCGATCTTCAAAGTACTCATTGCAGGGCAGCACCAATGCTGCGGAACCAAGCGGGTACTCTTCGATTCGTCCCGCAACGATGGTGATTTCACTGGCTCCCACGCTGGCCCGGTGGCTTCCCGCACATTCCCAGACACTGTCGGCGGTGCTCTGCTGCTTCGCGAGATTTTCAATGAAGCTGCATAGTGCGCGGTGCTGGAGTGCCTGAGTGTCCATCGGCTTGGCGATGGAGAAGTGATCCGACAAGGGCACCTTGAGTGAATTGCCGAAATAGGCGATGCCGCTGAATGGGGGCACGACCTGCTTGAACCAATGGAAGCGCTTGAGGACCACGAACTGGTCTTCCACCAGTTCTCGGCCTTGAATCACCAACTTGCCGCGTGCGAGCACATTGCGGAAGTCACTGTTCAGATCATTGAGCCAGGCATTGCTTTGGCAAAACTCCAGCGCCTGACCTTGCGTATGCCCCATGAATTTTGCGAGGGGACTCAGCCAGTTTGCATAGGGCGAGCCCAAGGAAGGTGATGCAATGAGAAAAAGCCCCAGCTCTACGCCTCGCTCCACCAATTCATCGCAACACTGGACGACGTAGCGCCGAACAACAATTCCCCCCATGCTGTGAGCAACGAAGACAATCTTGCGCGCCCGATTGACACCATCGAGGTGCAGGCATTCCTTCAGAGAATCGACAATGTCGCCAAGGTCGTAGGAGCCGCTGAAGACGCCGGTGTGGTATGTGAATGTATAGATGCCCATGTTCCCGAAGGCATCATGATTGGCGAGCATGCCTGGCCAGTAAGCGCCATTCGGATGACGCCAACAAGTTTCACCATCGGACAAAATACCATGCACGAACACCACGGCAATCGGCGATGCCGTCTCGCCCATTTCACGGATCCATTGCCCTTTCACTGTGTTTCCCTCATTTCACAAGTTAGCCAGCTTTCAGAATGCACGACTGAGCAATGTTGGAAACAGTTGCCCGGCACGTCCCCTCACATTCCAAGTGCAGATGCTGTCCAGTTCGCTTGGAGCTGAATTGATCTGAATGATTTTTCGACCTGAACTCCGCGCCACTTCGGGGAGATGGGCTACGGGATAGACCACACCCGAAGTACCCAACACGATCAGCAGGTCACATGACCTGGCCGATTCCATTGCGCTACTGAGGATATGCGCAGGCAGCGCCTCGTTGAACCACACGACGCCCGGCCGGACCAGGCCCCCGCATGCCTGACACTTTGGAGGCGACAAGCGCCGTCCAGCGTGAGGCTCCTCAGGAATGCCATCCGGTAGCGTGAATGGATTCCCGCATTCGAAACAACGCGGATGAAGAAGGCTGCCGTGGAGGTGCTGAACATCGGTGCTTCCGGCTCGCTCATGCAGATCATCGACGTTTTGGGTGAACAGAGACAGGTGCGACACCCGATCGGCCAACGCGGAAATGGCCAGGTGGACAGCATTGGGCTGCGCCGCAAGGACCTTCATGCGCCGCCATTCATACCAGCCCCACACCAAGGCAGGATCGCGCTGGAATGCCTCGGGCGTCGCGAGCCTCTCTGCATCGAAATGCTGCCAAAGGCCTGTCAAAGCATCGCGAAATGTCGGAATGCCGCTTTCAGCGGAGACACCTGCACCAGTCAGCACGGTTTTTTTTTTCGCTTCTCGCAGCGCTGTAACCATCTTGGGTTGGAAATCAGCAGAGGTCATCGCACGTCTTTGAAACTTGCTCCAGAGATTGAACCCAGTGTAAAGAGATTCTTTGCCTTTTGTGGTCGGCGAGATGCTGTACGTTTGGGCGTCTTCAGATGTTCACAGCGACAGATGGTTCGGAAGCATGTTTTGGCCGTCTTCGCCCGCCTACAGAGCAAACGACAGCTTTGGGGAGATTGGTCGGGTGCTATCGATGGCTGGAGTGGGTCGATCGCCGGCGCTCTCGAATGACCGCTGCGCGGCTTCCAACGCGGCGACCAAGCTACGGCGCGACCGTACAGGGTTGACCGGCCGCTCACGCTGCAAACCAGTCACCCGATTCAACGCATTCCCCGCCCACCCCAGCCCAAGCTCACCCACCAACCCAACCCGCTCACCACCCCGCCCCCGATTTGCCGGACAATCCTGCCCCATGAGCAGCGAACACACCCCCACCAGCGGCACCGCAGCGGCCGCCGGCCCCGTCCCCAAAATCGGCTTCGTGAGCCTTGGGTGCCCAAAGGCCCTGACGGACTCCGAACTGATCCTGACCCAGCTCCGCGCTGAGGGCTACGAAACCAGCAAGACCTTCGCGGGCGCCGACCTGGTCATCGTCAACACCTGCGGCTTCATCGACGACGCCGTCAAGGAAAGCCTGGACACCATCGGTGAGGCCCTGGCCGAAAACGGCAAGGTCATCGTCACGGGTTGCCTGGGCGCCAAGGCCGGTGCAGGCGAGGGCAGCAACCTGGTGAAGGACGTGCACCCCAGCGTGCTGGCCGTCACGGGCCCCCACGCCACGCAAGAGGTGATGGACGCGGTGCACCTGCACGTGCCCAAGCCGCACGACCCCTTCATCGACCTGGTGCCCGAGGCGCGTGGCATTGCAGGCATCAAGCTCACGCCCAAGCACTTCGCCTACCTGAAGATTTCCGAAGGCTGCAACCACCGCTGCAGCTTCTGCATCATCCCCAGCATGCGCGGCGATTTGGTCTCGCGCCCGATCGGCGAGGTGCTCAACGAGGCCCGCGCGCTGTTCGAATCGGGCGTGAAAGAGCTGCTCGTCATCAGCCAGGACACCAGCGCCTACGGCGTGGACGTCAAGTACGTCACGGGCTTCTGGGACGGCAAGCCGGTCAAGACGCGCATGCTCGACCTGGTCGCCCAGCTGGGCGAGTTGGCCAAGGCCCACGGCGCCTGGGTGCGCCTGCACTACGTCTACCCCTACCCGCACGTGGACGAAGTCATCCCGTTGATGGCCGAGGGCCTGGTGCTGCCTTACCTGGACGTGCCGTTCCAGCACTCGCACCCCGACGTGCTCAAGCGCATGAAGCGCCCGGCCAATGGCGAGAAGAACCTCGACCGCCTGCGCCGCTGGCGCGAGATTTGCCCCGAGATCGTGGTGCGCTCGACCTTCATCGCCGGCTTCCCCGGTGAGACCGAAGCCGAGTTCGAACACCTGCTCGATTTCCTGAAAGAAGCCGAGATCGACCGCGCCGGTTGCTTCGCCTACTCGCCCATCGAGGGCGCACCGGCCAACCTGCTCGATGGCGCTTTGCCCGATGAGGTTCGCGAGGAACGCCGCGCCCGCTTCATGGCCGTGGCCGAGGCGGTGTCGATTGCCAAGCTGCAGCGCCGTGTGGGCGCGACCATGCAGGTGCTGGTGGACAGCGCCCCGGCCCTGGGCCGCAAGGGCGGTGTGGGCCGCACCTACGCCGATGCGCCCGAGATCGACGGCACCGTGCGCCTGCTGCCGCCCGAGAAGGCCAGCAAGACGCTGAAGGTGGGCGAGTTCACGCGCACCCGCATCGTGGCCGTCGAGGGCCATGACCTGATCGGCCTGCCGATCTGAGCCGGGGAGGGCGGCATGTCGTCCCCGCGCGAGCCGGCTCGCAGCTTGAGCGAGGCCGCCACTGCGCTCATCCACCACCCCTACGAGGCCCCCGGGGGCTTCCAGTCGGTGCAGCCGGGGGTGTTCAAGGCGTCCACCGTGATTTTCGAGAACACGGCCGCCCTGCGCAGCCGCGAGTGGAAGGACAAGACGGGCTACACCTACGGCCTGCACGGCACGCCCACCACCTTCGTGCTGGAAGAGCGCCTGGCCACGCTGGAAGGCGGTCGGCAGACGCTGCTGGTGCCGTCGGGCCTGGCGGCCATCGCGCTGGTGGGCCAGTCGCTGTTGAAGGCGGGTGAGCACCTGCTGCTGCCCGACAACGTCTATGGCCCGAGCCGCGATTTCGCGCGCCACGAGCTGGCGCAGTGGGGCATCACCACCGGCTTCTACGACCCGATGGACCCGGCCTCTCTGGCCGCGGCCCTCACGCCCGCGACGCGCCTTGTGTGGCTTGAAGCGGCGGGCTCGGTCACGCTGGAGTTCCCTGACCTGGCCGGCTTGCTGGGTGTGATCCGCCAGCATCCGCAGGTGGTGGCCGCGCTGGACAACACCTGGGGCGCGGGGCTGGCCTTCAACCCCTTTGAGGTGGGAGGCGGCGTGGACCTCACCATCCACGCACTGACCAAGTACCCCTCGGGCGGCGGCGATGTGCTGATGGGCGCGGTCGTCACGCGCGACGAGGCCTTGCACCTGCGCCTCAAGCTCACCCACATGCGCCTGGGCCTGGGCGTGGGCCTCAACGATGTCGAACTGGTGCTGCGCGGTTTGCCCAGCATGGCGCTGCGCTACGCCGCGCACGACGCCTCGACCCGCCAGATCGCGGCCTGGCTGCAGGCGCGGCCGGAGGTGGCCCAGGTGCTGCACCCGGCGCTGCCCGGCTCGCCCGGCCATGCGCACTGGCAGGCCAGTTGCAGCGGTGCGGCGGGCTTGGTGTCCGTGGTGTTCGATGGCGCGCGCCTCACGTCGGCACAGGTGGACGCCTTCGTGGACGCGCTGCGCCTGTTCAAGATCGGCTATTCCTGGGGCGGCCCGCTCAGCCTGGTCATGCCCTACGGTTTGCAGGGCATGCGGCGCTTTGGCCCCCTGGCGGGCCAGCCGGGCACGCTGGTGCGCTTGGCCGTGGGCCTGGAAGACACGGGCGCCTTGGTCGCCGACCTGGCCCAGGCTTTTGACGCGCTGGGCTGAGTTCGGCGCTGCCTGCCTGGGCGCCACTTCGGGCCGCTAGACTGTTTGCTGAACCGGCCCCGCGCACAGGGGCTGCGTCAGACAAACAGGTCAGAGGAAGCCGCCATGCACACCGCCCAGGGAACCGCCGTCCATGCCGCCGACGCACACGGAGCCGACGCCGTTGTGGCACAGCGCTCCCGGTGGCCTGGCTTGACCGGGGCATTGGCCGCCCTGTGCCTGAGCGCCGCCAGCGCCCACGCCGCCACCGTGCTGCGTGCCAACCCGCAGGGCGAGGTGCGCCAGTTGCGCCAGTTCAGCGTCACCTTCGACCAGGCCGCGGTGCCCTTGGGCGATGGCGCGGCGGCGGCGCCGTTCAAGGTGACTTGTCAGGGCGATGCCCCCGCGGGCACCGGGCGCTGGGCGAACGAGCGCACCTGGACCTACAACTTCGAGGCCGATGTGGGCCCGGGCGTGCGCTGCGTGGCCGAGCCCATGCCAGGCTGGCGTGGCCAGCCCGTGCGCTTCCAGACCGGCGGCCCCGCGGTGCTGCGCAGCACGCCGGCGCGCGGCACCGTCCACGAGGACGCGACCTTCCTGCTGCGTCTCAATGGCCGCGTCGATGAGGCCTCGGTACGCTCGCACGCGCGCTGCGAGGTCGAAGGCATTGGCGAGCGCATCCCCGTGCAGTTGCTGGGCGGCGCGGTGCGCGAGGCCGTGCTCAAGCAGCAGCATGTGGCCCCGGCAGATGCCGAGCGCACCTTGCTGCTGGCTTGCCAGCGCCCCTTGCCTCCGGGTGCGCGCATGCGCCTGGTGTGGGGGCAGGGCATTGCCTCGCAGGGTGCACACCCGGTGCTCAGCCGGCAGGACCAGGTCTTTGATTTCACCGTGCGGGCGGCCTTCACCGCCGAGTTCAGCTGCGAGCGCGAGCGCGCCCAGAAGCCCTGCATGCCGCTGCGGCCCTTGCTGCTGAACTTTTCGGCCGAGGTGCCGCGCAAGCTGGCCGAGCAGGTGCGCCTCAAGCCTGCATCGGGCGAGGCCATCGCGCCTTTTTTCGCCCCCGATGACCGCGAGACCGAGGTCTCGCAACTGCGCTTCAAGGCGCCCCTGCCCGAAAGCACGGCCTTCACGCTCGTTTTGCCCAAAGCCCTGCGCGATGTCGATGGCCGTGAGCTGGCCAATGCCGGGTCCTTCCCCCTGAAAGTGGCCACGGCCGAGATGCCACCGCTGGCCAAGTTCGCCGCTGCGCCGTTTGGCGTGGTCGAGCTGCTGGGCGAGCCAGGCCAGCCGCCGCTCGTGCCCCTGACCGTGCGCCACGTCGAGCGGCAATTGCAGGTCAAGGGCAGCGGCCCGCTGGGGGTGAAGTCGCAAGCCGTGACGGCCGACCGTGGTGACCGCGAGATCCTGCAGTGGATGGCCAAGGTGCAGCGCCACCACGAAAGCTCCTTCAGCGCCAGGGAACTCGGTCGCCCGAAAGCCGAGTGGCTGGAGTGGGTGATGGACACGGTGACCGACGAAGAAGGTGGGCCCAAGCGCGTGCAGCGTGAGCGGCGCATTGGCTCGCGGGAGCTGTCCTTGTTGGATGGCGTGAAGGCGTCCCAGACACTGACCGTGCCATCGGCCGATGCCAAAGACCCCCGCCCCTTCGAGGTGGTGGGCATCCCGCTGAGCGGCCCGGGCTACCACGTGGTCGAGGTCAGCTCACCCAGGCTGGGAGCGGCCTTGCTGGCCCAGCCCGCGCCCATGTACGTGCGCACCGGCGTGCTGGTGAGCAACCTGTCGGTGCACGCCAAGCTGGGGCGCGACAACGCCCTGGTGTGGGTGACCTCGCTCGACAAGGGCAAGCCTGTGCGCGATGCCGATGTTGGCGTGAGCGATTGCACTGGCACGCGCTTGTGGTCGGGGCGCACCGATGCGCAGGGCCTGGCCCGCATCGAGCAGCGCCTGGTGGTGCGGCGCGACGCGCAATGCCTGGTCAGCGAGGGCCTGTTCGTCACGGCCCGCCACGCCTTGGGCGAGGGGCCTTTCAAAGGCCAAACTGACCTGGCCTTCGTGTTCACCGACTGGCAAAAAGGCATCGAGCCCTGGCGCTTCAACCACCCCACGCAGTCGCCGGGCGAGGAGGGGGTGCCTGTGTCCGTGCGGGCCCACACGGTGCTGGACCGCAGCTTGCTGCGCGCCGGCGAAACCTTGTCCATGAAGCACTTGTTGCGTGCCGAGACCGCCCGCGGACTGGGCGCCGTGCCGCGCGCGCAGTGGCCTGACAAGCTCATCGTCACCCACCTGGGCTCGGGCACGCAGTTCACGCAGGCACTGAGCTGGTCGGACCGCCAGCAGGCGCTGTCCAACTGGACGATCCCGAAGGACGCCCGCCTGGGCCAGTACGACATCGACCTGGAAGGCCCCAGTCCCGCTGGGCGGCGCATGCTGAACAGCGGCAGCTTCCGCGTCGAGGCCTTCCGCGTGCCCCTGGTGGACGCCCGCCTGATGGCGCCCAAGGGCGTGCAGATCGCACCGCGCGAAGTCGCCCTGGGGGTGCAGCTGCGCTACCTGTCAGGCGGCGGCATGGCCCAGTCGGGCGCCCGGCTGACGGCCGTGATGCGCGAGCGCACGCCCAGCTTCCCGGGCTACGAGGCGTACCGCTTCGATGCGCCTGCGGTGCGGGGTGCACAAGGTTCAGACGCTGCGGACGGGTCTTCGGGCGATGGCGAGGCGCAGCCCTCCCGTTGGGCCGACCGCATGGTCGCGGACAAGCTGCCGGTGGCGACCGACCGCGAAGGTGCTGCCACGGTGACGCTCGCCAAGCTGCCCCCGGTGCGCGTGCCCTCGGACTTGCACGCTGAGCTCAGCTACACCGACCCCAATGGCGAGGTGCAGACCGTGGCGCGCACCGTGCCACTGTGGCCGAGCGCCGTGGTGCTGGGCCTGCGCACGCCCAGCTGGGTGGGCAGCGGCCGAGGCGAGGCGGGCGCCATGCGCTTTCAGGTGGTCGCGCTCGACACACAAGGCCGGCCTCTGGCCCAACAGAAGGTCGCCGTGCAGGCCCGCGTGGTGCAGACGCTCAGCCACCGCAAACGCATCGTCGGCGGCTTTTACGCCTACGACAACCGCGAGGACATCACCGAGCTGGGCGAGGTCTGCGCCGGTCAGACGGACGCACGCGGCCTGCTGCTGTGCGAGACGCGCTTTGCGCAAGCCGGTGAGGTCGAGCTGGTCGCGCAGTCTCAGGACAGCCAATCGCGCCGAGCCCAGGCTGCCGCCAGCGTGTGGGTCACGCGCCAGGGCGAGGTCTGGTTCGGCCAGGACAACGACGACCGCATGGACGTGCTGCCCGAGCAAGGCAGCGTCGAGCCCGGCCAGACCGCGCGCCTGCAAGTGCGCATGCCCTTCCGCGAGGCCACGGCCTGGGTCACCATCGAGCGCGAGGGCATCATCGACACGCGGGTGATGTCGCTCAGCGGCAAAGACCCGGTCATCGAGCTGCCCATCCCCAAGGGCCGCAAGGGCGCGGATGGCGAGGTGCAGAGCTGGGCGCCCAATGTCTATGTCAGCGTGATGGCCGTGCGCGGCCGCCTGCGCGACGTGCCCTGGTACAGCCTCTTCACCTGGGGCTGGCGCGAGCCCTGGGCCTGGGCCAAGGCCTTCTGGTACGAGGGTCGCGAATACCAGGCGCCCACCGCGCTGGTGGACCTGTCCCGCCCGGCCTGCAAGCTGGGCGTGGCGTCGCTGCAGGTTGGTGTGGCCGACCACGCCTTGAAGGTGGAGGTGCTGCCCGACCAGCCGCAATACAGCGTGCGCCAGACGGCCACGGCGCGGGTGCGCGTCACGCAGGGCGGGCGGCCCGTGCAGGGCGACATCGCTTTCGCGGCGGTGGACGAAGGCCTGCTGGCCCTGTCCGACAACGCATCCTGGCAGGTGCTCGACGCTTTCTTCCAGCCGCGGCCCTGGGGCGTGGAGACCAGCACGGCGCAAAACGAAATCATCGGCAGGCGGCACTTCGGTCGCAAGGCCGTGGCCGCGGGCGGCGGGGGCGGGCAGGGCGCCACGCGCGAGCTGCTCGACACCTTGCTGATCTGGCGAGGCAGCGTGCCGCTGGACGCACGCGGCGAGGCCGTGGTCAAGGTGCCCATCAACGACGCGCTGACCCGCTTCAAGCTGGTCGCCGTCGCCACGTCGGGCTTGTCGCGCTACGGCACCGGCAGCGCCAGCATCCGCGTCACGCAGGACCTGCAAGCCTTGCCCGGCTTGCCCCCGCTGGTGCGCGAGGGCGACCGCTTCGAGGCCATCGCCACCTTGCGCAACACCACCGCGCGGGCCATGAAGGTGTCGGCCAGCCTGGTGGGGCAGGGCGCCGCGGCAGAAACCGGCGTCGCCCCCGTGGCGCTGAAGCTGCCCGCGCAGCAGCTTGACATCCCGCCCGATGGCGCCCGCGAGGTGCGCTGGCCGGTGGAGGTGCCTCAGGGCGTGGCCACGCTGCGCTGGACCTTGTCGGTGGAGGAGGCCCAGGGCAAGGCGGGTGTGGCCGGTGCAGCCGCCGCGCGCGACCGCGTGCTTGTCACCCAGTCCGTCCAGCCCGCCGTGCCTATCCAGGTGCGCCAGTCCACCTTGGTCCAACTGGGCGCCGCGCCCCTCAGCCTGGCGGTGGCGCCACCGCCTGAGGCCGTGCTCAGCGGCCCGCCCGGCGCCAGCCGCGCCCAGGGCGGCTTGCGCATCGCCCTGCAACCCACGCTGGGCGGTGGCCTGCCGGGTGTCAAACGCTTCTTCGAGCGCTACCCGCACACCTGCCTGGAGCAACAAGCCTCGCGCGCCATCGGCCTGCGCGACGCCCAACGCTGGGACGAGCTGATGCAGCAACTCCCCACCCACCTCGACGGCGACGGCCTCGCGGCCTACTTCCCACTGCAAGAGGGCGCGGGCCCACAAGGCAGCGTGGCGCTCACGGCCTACCTGCTGTCGATCTCGCACGAAGCCGGTTGGCGCCTGCCAGACGAAGCGCGCGAGCGCCTGCTGACCGGCCTGAGCGACGTCGTGCAAGGCCGCACCCGGCGCAGCACCTGGGCACCGTCGGGCGTGGCTCAGGCAGTGGTCAACGACGTGCAGCGCGTCAGCGCCCTTGATGCGCTGACGCGTCACGGTCGCGCCGACGCCCGCATGCTCGACACCGTCTCACCGACGCTGGGCGACTGGCCCACCTCGGCCGTCATCCAGTGGTGGCAGGTGCTGCAGCGCCTGCCCGCGGCGCCTTCGCGCGAGGCCCGCATGAAAGAGGCCGAGCAGACCTTGCGCAGCCGCCTCACCTACAGCGGCACCACCTTGCGCTTTGCCACCGAGGCGCAGGACTTCTGGTGGTGGACCATGGACAGCGCCGACGCCAACGCCGCCCGCCTGATCCTGGCCGTGCGCCAGCTGCCCGCCTGGAAAGACGAGCTGCCTCGCCTGGTCGTGGGCGCCCTGGGCAGACAGCGCAACGGCGCCTGGCTGACGACCCCCGCCAACGCCTGGGGCACGCTGGCGCTGGAGCGCTTCGGGCAACAAACCGAGCGCACGCCCATTTCGGGTCGCTCGGTGGTGAAGCTGGCTGCCGCCGAGGCCACGCTGGACTGGGCCAGCGCGCCCACCGGCCAGGTGCTGGCGCTGCCTTGGCCGGTGCAGGCCGTGAAGGGGGGCGCGCCCGCATCGCAACCCCTGCAACTGCGCCAGGACGGCACCGGCGCCCCCTGGGCCACAGTGCAGGCGCTCAGCGCCGTGCCGCTGAAGGCACCCGTGCAGGCCGGCTACACCGTGCGCCGCACCGTCAGTGTGGTGGATGCGCCCAATTCCGCGCGCCCCTCCGAGCGCGGCGCCCCCTACGCCCGCGGCACCGTGCTGCGCGTCACGCTGGAAATCGACGCCCAGGCCGACATGAACTGGGTCGCCGTGCAGGACCCCATCCCCGGTGGGGCGACCTTGCTGGGCAGCGGCCTGGGGCGCGATTCGCAGCAGGCCACGCGTGGCGAGCAGACCGCCGGCGCCTGGCCCAGCCACGTCGAGCGGGCCCAGGACGCCTGGCGCGCGTACTACGCCTTCCTGCCCAAGGGCCGCCACCGGGTGGACTACACCGTGCGCCTGAACAACCCTGGCCGCTTCACCGTGCCGCCCACCCGCGTGGAGGCCATGTACGCGCCCGACAGCTTCGGCGAGTCACCGCAGCCCAGCGTGGAGGTCGCGCCTTGATGAGCTGGCGACTGAGGCAGCGACTCCTTGCCTGCGGGCTCGCTGGCATGACCGGCATCGGGTACCTGGCCACGTCCGCTGCACAGGCAGCGGGCCTGCCCACCTTCCAGCAGGTCCGCGCCAGCCACCTGCCCAGCGACTTCACCCTGCTCGACCGCGATGGCCAGCCCCTGCAGACCCTGCGCCGCGACCCCCGCGTGCGCCGCCTGCCCTGGGTCACGCTCGACGAGGTCTCGCCCGCCATGCGCACCGCCATCGTCCTGTCGGAAGACCAGCGCTTCTGGCAACACAGCGGCATCGACTGGCAGGGCGTGGCCGCCAGCGCCTGGTCCAACCTCTGGAACGAGCGCACGCGCGGCGCCTCCACCCTGACAATGCAACTGGCCGGTTTGCTCGATAAGCGTGGCGCCCGACCCGCTGGCGGCCGCAACTGGGGCCAGAAGGCCACGCAAGCCTGGGCCGCGCGCCAGCTCGAAGCCCGCTGGCGCAAGACCGAGGTCCTGGAGGCCTACCTCAACCACGTTCCCTTCCGCGGTGAACTGGTGGGCTTGCCGGCCCTGAGCCAGACCCTGTTCGGCAAGCACCCCTCTGGCCTGGACGCGCAGGAATCGGCCATCGCCGCGGCCCTGGTGCGCGGCCCCAATGCGCGCGCCGATGCCGTGGCCCGGCGCGCCTGCCAGGTGCTCGCGCTGCAGCAACGGCCCTGCACTGGCATCGACCTGGTCGTCACGCAAGCGCTGGCGCGCAAAGGCGGTCCCGCCCTGGGCGAACAAAGCGCACCGCACCTGGCTCGCCTGCTCATGGCGCAGGCCCCCGCGGACGCGCCCAGCGTGCGCAGCACCCTCGACGGCCACCTGCAGCGCCTGGCCCAGGAGACCCTGCAGCGCCACCTGCTTGAGTTGGCCCACCGGCAGGTCGAAGACGGCGCCGTCATCGTCATCGACAACGCGCGTGGCGAGGTCCTCGCCTGGGTGGGTGGCAGCGGCACCCTGTCACAGGCGGCGCAGGTTGACGCGGTGCTCGCGCTGCGCCAACCCGGCTCCACGCTCAAGCCCTTCGTCTATGGGTTGGCGTTCGAGCGGCGTCTGCTGACCCCCGCCAGCCTCCTGCAAGATGAGCCAGTGCAGCTGCCCACCGGTGCCGGCCTCTACATCCCCCAGAACTACGATCGGCGCTTTCGGGGCTGGGTCAGCGTTCGCACCGCCTTGGGCAACAGCCTGAACGTGCCGGCCGTGCGCGCGGGCGCCATGCTGGGCGCCGACGCCCTGGCCGAGGGCCTGCGCGGCTTCGGTCTGGCCTTGAAAGAGCCCGGCGGTTTCTACGGCCCTGGCCTGGCCCTGGGCAGCGCCGAGGTCACCTTGCGCGACCTCAGCAACGCCTACCGGGCCTTGGCCAACGGCGGTCGCTGGTCGCCCCTGCGCTGGCAGGTGGGTGATGCAAAACGGGATGCAAAACGGGATGCAAAGCGTGACCAGGCTGGCGCCCATGGCACCGCCACACCGAGCCAAGTCAGCCCCATCAGCCCAGCCGCCGCCCACCTCGTCACCGACATCCTCGCCGACAACGGCGCGCGCGCCTTGAGCTTCGGCCTGCACAGCGCCCTGGCCACGCGCGGCTTCGCGGCCGTCAAGACCGGCACCAGCAAGGACATGCGCGACAACTGGTGCATCGGCTACACCGACCGCTACACCGTGGGCGTGTGGGTGGGCAACGCCAGCGGCAGCCCCATGCACGACGTCAGCGGGGTGGCGGGCGCGGCGCCCGTGTGGGCCAGCCTCGTGCAAGCCCTGCACCGCGAACGCCCATCGCGTGCGCCCGACTTGCCCCCCGGGGTGCGCCAGCAGCGCATCCACTTCGAGGCCAGCGCAGGCGCTTCGATGGTGGACGTGGACCGACTCGAGCGCTTCATCGAAGGCACCGAACAAGCCACCTGGCGGCTCGATGTCGCGGCCACATCAGGGACCGCAGCACGCCCGGGGCGCGCCATCGTCAGCCCGCAGGATGGCGCCATCTTCGCGCTCGACCCGGACATCCCGCCTCGGGCTCAGCGCGTGACGCTGCGCAGCCAGGCCGCGCAACCAGGTCAGACAGGTCAGCCTGTTCAACCCGCGCTGGCATGGTGGCTCGACGGCCGCCGCCTGGCCACGGGCGCGCGGCACGACTGGCTGCCCATGCCGGGGCGACACGTGCTCAGCCTGCGTCAGCAGGGCCAGGTGCTCGACGAGGTCCGCTTCGAGGTGCGTGGCGCAAGCCTCACTCCTTGCCAGGCGAGGACACCTTGTGCCGCATCAGTCGGCCCTTCTCCCGCTCCCAATCGCGGTCCTTGATGGTGTTGCGCTTGTCGTGCTCGGCCTTGCCCTTGGCCAAGGCGATGTCCGCCTTCACGCGACCGCCTTTCCAGTGCAGGTTCAGCGGCACGATGGTGTAGCCTTTTTGCTCTGTCTTGCCGACCAGGCGGCGGATCTGCTCGCGGTGCATCAGCAGCTTCTTGGTGCGGTCGGCGTCTGGCGTGACGTGGGTGGACGCGGAGCGCAGCGCGTTGATGCGCAGGCCGATCAGGTACATCTCGCCATCCTTGATGACCACGTAGCCATCGGTCATCTGCACCTGGCCATCGCGGATGGCCTTGACCTCCCAGCCTTCCAGCACGACGCCCGCTTCGAAGCGTTCCTCGATGTGGTAGTTGAAGAGCGCTTTGCGATTTTCTGCGATGGACATGGGCTGCGGGAACGAAGGAACTGGACAAAGGAAACAAGGCAACGCCCGCAGGCGTCCTTAAAATACCGACATTCTATGAAGCACGTGCACAAGTCCGTTTTGCTCTGGTACTCACCCCGTGAAATGTACGGGCTGGTGACCGCCATCCAAGACTACCCCCAATTCCTGCCCTGGTGCGACCGCGCCGAAGTTTTGCAAACGCATGACGACGGCGTCACCGCGCGCCTGCACATCGCATTCGCCGGTGTGCACCAGGCTTTCACCACACGCAATGTGCAGGTCGATGGCCACAGCGTGGTCATGAGCCTCATCGACGGGCCGTTCTCCAAGCTCGAAGGCACCTGGCGCTTCCTGCCGCTGCAAAAGCCAGGCGAGCCCGCGGTGGAAGGGCGCTCGCCCCTCGATGCGCCGGCTTGCAAGGTCGAGTTCTCGCTGCACTACGCCTTTGCCAGCAAGACGCTGTCGCTGGTGGTCAGCCCCGTGTTTGACCGCATCGCCAACACCTTCGTCGAGGCCTTCGTGAAGCGGGCGGAGCAGGTCCATGGCCCCCGTTGAGGACGGCGACGCCCGTGAGCTCATCTGTGTGCAGGTGGCTGTCGGCGTGGCGCCGCGCGAAGTCCGCGTCGTGTCCCTGAGCGTGCCCGAGGGCAGCACCGTGCGCGATGCCTTGCGCCTGAGCGGTTTCCTGGGCACTGGGGCGGGCGCGGCGGTGAACCCCGTGAGCGGCCTCAACGAAGACGCCCTGGCCTCAGGGGCGTGGACCGTGGGGGTGTGGGGCCGCAAAGAGCGCCCCGGTCATGTGCTGCGCGACCGCGACCGCATCGAGGTGGTGCGCGGCCTGCAGGTGGACCCGAAAGAGGCCCGGCGCGTGCGCTACCGGGCACAGGGCAGGGCGGCTCGGGGCTGAAGCCCTCTGTGGCGCAGCCCCTGCTGGCTCACTTGCCGCAGTTCGACTGGATGGTTTCCTGCGTGCGCTGCAGCTCTTCGCTGCGCGCCTTGTCGTCGAGGATTTCGCGCTCGCCCTTCTCGTTCGTGCGCGCAATGCGCATGCCATCTTTCAGCGAACGCTCGTAGCCGCGGGCGCGTTCGCAGTTGTCGGCGCGCACCTTGGCCTGTTTCTCTTCCTCGACCTTCTGGCGCGCCACGCGCTCTTCCTCGGACTTCTTGCGCCGCACCTCCAGCTCCGGGTCGGCGGTCTTGGCGGCGGCCGGGGCATTGCCCGCGGCGCCACTGGCGGCAGAAGCGGGTTCCACCACGCGCACCTGACGGGCCGATGAGGGCGTCGGGCGGGCCAGGATGGCGCTGTCCGGCGTGCCAGGCGGGGGCGGGCGGTCGCTGTATTGGGTCGCACCGTTGGCATCGCGCCATTTCCACTGCATGCCGGCCTGTGCGGGGGAAGCCGCCAGGGCCAGCACCAGCAGACCGGCGCAGGCCAAGCCAGAAGCTGCAGAGGTCTGGATTTTCATGCTGTGCAGTGTAGCGGCGGGCTCGCGTCGCGCGGCTGTGGAAATCGCGCATTCCTCCTCGGGATGCCCTGGCCCAAACAGGGGCACGGCTGCGCGTATAATCCACTTTTGCGTCTGGAGCCCGTTCATGCGCCTGCTTGGTAAAGCCCTCACGTTCGACGACGTGTTGCTCGTGCCCGCATATTCCCAGGTGTTGCCTCGCGACACCTCGCTGGCCACCCGTCTGTCCCGCAACATCCAACTGAATCTGCCACTTGTGTCCGCCGCCATGGACACCGTGACAGAAGCGCGCCTGGCCATCGCCATCGCGCAAGAAGGTGGCATCGGGATCATCCACAAAAACCTCAGCCCGAAGCAGCAGGCCGCCGAAGTGGCGCGCGTCAAGCGCTACGAATCGGGCGTGCTGCGTGACCCGATCACCATCTCCTCGGACGTCCAAGTCCGCGACGTGATGGCGCTGTCTCAGCAGCACGGCATCTCCGGCTTCCCGGTCGTGGACGGCGGCAAGGTCGTGGGCATCGTCACCGGCCGTGACCTGCGCTTCGAGACCCGCCTGGACGCCCCGGTGCGCGAGATCATGACGCCCCGTGAGCGCCTGATCACCGTCAAGGACGGCGCCAGCCAGGCCGAAGCCAAGGCCCTGATGCACCAGCACAAGCTGGAACGCGTGTTGATGATCAACGACAGCAATGAGCTGCGTGGCGTCTTCACCGTCAAGGACATCACCAAACAGAACACCTTCCCCAACGCCGCCCGCGATGCCCACGGCAAGCTGCGCGTCGGTGCGGCGGTGGGTGTGGGCGATGGCACCGAAGAGCGCGTTGAGCTGCTGGTCAAGGCCGGCGTCGATGCCCTGGTGGTGGACACCGCCCACGGCCACAGCCATGGCGTGATCGAGCGCGTGCGCTGGGTCAAGAAAAACTTCCCGCAGGTCGATGTCATCGGCGGCAACATCGCCACCGGTGCGGCTGCGCTGGCCCTGGTCGAGGCCGGCGCCGACGGCGTCAAGGTCGGCATCGGCCCGGGCTCCATCTGCACCACGCGCATCGTCGCCGGTGTGGGCGTGCCCCAGATCATGGCCATCGACAACGTGGCCACCGCGCTGCAAGGCACGGGCGTGCCCCTGATCGCCGACGGCGGCATCCGCTACTCGGGCGACATCGCCAAGGCCGTGGCCGCCGGTGCCAGCACCGTGATGATGGGCGGCATGTTCGCCGGCACCGAAGAAGCACCTGGCGAAGTCATCCTGTTCCAGGGCCGCAGCTACAAGAGCTACCGCGGCATGGGCTCGATCGGCGCCATGAAGGACGGTTCGGCCGACCGCTACTTCCAGGAAAACGACGAGACCACCAACCCGAACGCCGACAAGCTCGTGCCCGAGGGCATCGAAGGTCGCGTGCCTTACAAGGGCTCGGTCATCACGATCCTGTACCAGATGGCCGGTGGCCTGAAGGCCTCGATGGGTTACTGCGGTTGCGCCACCATCGACGAGATGCACAGCAAGGCCGAGTTCGTCGAGATCACGTCCGCGGGCATCCGCGAGAGCCACGTGCACGACGTGCAGATCACCAAGGAAGCGCCGAACTACCGCATGGAGTGACGCGCCGCAGGTCGGGGCGCCGTTCGATGACCGCGGTGGTCCGCCCCGCCTGACCCTTGCACATCCCGCGACACCGGCTTCGGCCGGTGCCGTTTTTTCTGACCACCGACCCGGATTCCTTCCGATGGCTTCGACCCGCGGCCGCCAGGCGGCCATGCCGTTCATCATGATCACGGTGCTGCTCGACATGATGTCGATCGGCATCATCGCGCCCGTGCTGCCCAAGCTGATCGGGACCTTCATGGATTCCGGCGCGGGCACCTCGGTGGCGTATGGCCTGGCGCAGGCCGCCTTCGCCATCGCTCAGTTCTTCAGCGCGCCTTTGCTGGGTGGCCTGTCGGACAAGCACGGCCGCCGTCCGGTGCTGCTGCTGGGCCTGCTGGGCATGGCCGTCAACTTCTTCGTCACGGCCCTGGCCACCGAGTTCTGGATGCTGCTGGCCGTGCGCGTGATGGGCGGTGCGGTCTGCGCCAACATCGCCGTGGCCAATGCCTACGTGGCCGACATCACCGAGCCGCATGACCGCGCCAAGAACTACGGCCTGCTGGGCGCGATGTTCGGCGTGGGCTTCATCCTGGGGCCGGTCATGGGCGGCATCCTGGGCGACCACAACGTCCATTGGCCCTTCCTGCTGGCAGGCACACTCACGCTGTTGAACTGTGTTTACGGCTACTTCGTGCTGCCCGAGTCGCTGCCGCTGGAGCGCCGCCGCGAGTTCACGCTGGCCCGCGCCAATCCGTTCACTGCATTGGCCCAGCTGCGCCAGCTCAAGGGCGTGGAGATGCTGCTGTGGGTCATGGGCCTGTCCATCCTGGCGCAGTTCTGCCTGCACACCAGCTGGTTCCTCTACACCGAGTTCAAGTTCGGCTGGACGCCCAAGGACAACGGCCTGTCGCTGTTCGCCGTCGGCATGATGGCCGTGCTGGTGCAGGGCGGTTTGCTGCGCCAGTTCCAAAAAATCATGCCCACCGACAAGCTGGTGCGCATCGGCCTGGTGTCGTCCACCATCGCGTTCGCCGCCTGGGGCCTGGTGCCAGAGGGCTGGATGATGTACGTCATCATCGCCGCCAATGTGTTTGGCTACATGGTGCAGCCCGGCCTGCAAAGCCTGGTGGCCAATGCGGTGGACCCGACCCGCCAGGGCGAGAGCATGGGCGCCGTGTCGTCCATCAACAGCGTGGCCGCGGTGCTGGGGCCCTTGATGGGCTCGCCGCTGCTGGCCACGGTCAGCCACTTCCCGCAAGGTGACTGGCGCATTGGCGCGCCCTTCTACCTGTGTGCCGCCATCCAGGCCGTGGCCGCCTGGCTGGGCTTGCGTTACCTGGGCCGCGCTGGCAACCTGCGCGCCAGTGCGCCGGCCGCCTGAGTCCCCCAGGCTCCATTCAGATTGCGAACTTCCTTCGAGACACCCCCATGCACGACAAGATCCTCATCCTCGATTTCGGCTCCCAGGTCACCCAGCTGATCGCCCGTCGCGTGCGTGAGGCCCATGTCTATTGCGAGATCCACCCCAACGACGTCTCCGACGACTTCATCCAGTCGTTCGCGCCCAAGGGCATCATCCTGTCGGGCAGCCACGCCTCCACCTACGAAGACCACCAGCTGCGCGCGCCGCAGGCCGTGTGGGATCTGGGCGTGCCCGTGCTTGGCATCTGCTACGGCATGCAGACCATGGCCGTGCAGCTCGGCGGCGAGGTGAGCTGGTCTGACCACCGCGAGTTCGGCTACGCCGAGGTGCGCGCCCACGGCCACACGAAGCTGCTGGACGGCATCGCCGACTTCACCACGCCCGAAGGCCACGGCATGCTCAAGGTCTGGATGAGCCATGGCGACAAGGTCACGAAGTTGCCCGAGGGCTTCAAGCTGATGGCCTCCACACCCAGCTGCCCCATCGCCGGTATGGCCAACGAAGAAAAGCACTACTACGCCGTGCAGTTCCACCCGGAAGTGACGCACACCGTGCAGGGCCACGCCATGCTGATGCGTTTCGTGCGCGACATCAGCGGCTGCGCCGGCGACTGGATCATGGGTGACTACATCGCCGAGGCCGTGGCCAGGATCCGCGAGCAGGTGGGCGACGAGGAGGTCATCCTCGGCCTGTCGGGTGGTGTCGATTCTTCGGTGGCTGCGGCCCTGATCCACCGCGCCATCGGCGACCAGCTGACCTGCGTGTTCGTGGACCACGGCCTGCTGCGCCTCAACGAAGGCCAGATGGTGATGGACATGTTCGCTGGCCGCTTGCACGCCAAGGTCGTGCACGTGCAGGCGCAAGACCAGTTCATGGGCCACCTCCAAGGCGTGACCGACCCC
Source organism: Aquabacterium commune (assembly GCF_004362855.1). Classification (GTDB taxonomy): domain Bacteria; phylum Pseudomonadota; class Gammaproteobacteria; order Burkholderiales; family Burkholderiaceae_C; genus Aquabacterium; species Aquabacterium commune. The sequence continues at coordinate 170,425 of NZ_SNXW01000003.1, read as the reverse complement.
GAGCAGAAGCGCAAGATCATCGGGCGCGAGTTCGTCGAGGTCTTCCAGGCCGAGGCCCAGAAGCTCAAGGGCCAAAACACATCCCAAGGCAGCAACAAGGGCGCTAAGTGGCTGGCCCAAGGCACCATCTACCCCGACGTGGTCGAGAGCGGCGGCACCAAGGGCAAGAAGGCGACCATCAAGAGCCACCACAACGTCGGTGGCCTGCCCGAGACGCTGGGACTGAAGCTGCTGGAGCCCCTGCGCGAGCTGTTCAAGGACGAGGTCCGCGAGCTGGGCGTGGCGCTGGGCCTGCCTGCCGACATGGTCTATCGCCACCCCTTCCCGGGTCCGGGCCTGGGCGTGCGCGTGCTGGGCGAGGTCAAGCCGGAGTACGTGTCGCTGCTGCAACGCGCCGACGCCATCTTCATCGAAGAACTGCGCAAAACCATCGACCCGGCCACGGGCAAGAGCTGGTACGACCTGACGTCGCAGGCTTTCACGGTGTTCCTGCCGGTCAAGAGCGTGGGCGTGATGGGCGACGGCCGCACCTACGAGTACGTGGTGTCGCTGCGCGCCGTCGAAACAAGCGACTTCATGACAGCCGACTCGGCCGAGCTGCCCTACAGCCTGCTGAAAAAAGTGTCTAGCCGCATCATCAACGAGGTCCGTGGCATCAACCGCGTGGCCTATGACGTGAGCTCCAAGCCGCCTGCGACCATCGAGTGGGAGTGAGGCCGGCCAGCCCATGAAAAAGGGGCGGCCCCTTGAGGAGCCGCCCCGCCACGCTGCGGCCCTTCAATGGGCCGTTCGCACGCAAGCCGAGGTCAGTGCAGGCAGCAATCCATCATCTGCTGGAGGCAGCAGGCGATGTCGCCGCAGCACACGTTGGACGCCCATGCCGCAGCGGATGCGCTGAACAGGGCGAGGGCCACGGTGATCTTGGTGAATCTGGATGTCATGGGGTTTCTCCAATGGAAGGGTTCAGGCAGGCGAGATCACAAGGCGTGCCGCATGGGTGGCGGGCGCATGGGCAGGAAGCACGCCACCGTCAACCAGAACGGCCTGACTGTCACCGGGATGGCAGCCTGTGCCCAGGCACATGGCGATGTCTGGGCAACTCGCGCCTTCACAGCAAGTGTGGACCGGTCGCGCAGCCGCCCATGCCGTGTGCAAGACAAGCAGCAGGGCAATGGCGATGGCGAACACGCGGGACATGGCTGCAATTTACCTCAGACCGGCCGCTGGAAGTGGCGCGCCAGCAGGTGGTCCAGGGACAGCACGCCTGGGCCTCGCACGATCAGGCCCAGCAACACCGCCGCCCAGGTGCCGTGGGTTGCGTAGGCGCCGGGATACACGAAAAGCTGGATCACCGCCGTCATGCCCAGCAGCCCCAAGGCCGAAAAGCGCGTGCCCAGGCCGATCAGGATGAGCATCGGCAACAGGTGCTCGGCCGTTGCGGCCATCGGTGCGGCGATCTCCGGGGGCAGGAAGGGCAATCGGTACTCTTCCTGGAACAGCGCCAGCGCGCCGTCCGACAGCCTCGGCCAGCCCAACACGAACTCGCCGCTGACGATGTTCAGCACGAAGCCCTCGACCTTGGTCTGGCCTGAGCTCCAGAACACCGCCGCGATCGAGAAGCGTGCGAGCAAGGCCAGCAGGCTGTGCGGAAAGCGTTCGCACGCGCCGATGAGGGCCTGGGTCGTGCGGACGGGCCAAGCCAGTGGGGCGGCTTGCGAGGTGTGTTTCATCGATGGCGTGTTCATGGTGCGTCCCCTGGGGGCTGGAAGATGGATGTGATCGCGCCCTGCGCCAGCAACAGGCGCAAGGTCTCGGTGAGGTTGAAGTGCGCGTCGGCCGCCACTGCGTGTGCTGCGGCCTGCGCCAGGCCCTGATGCGCCAGCAGGGCCTGTGTGAACTGGGCGGCGCCATGAGGCACGGGCACCACCACCACGTCGAGCGCCTGGCGCAGGACCAGCGCCGATTCGGGCTGCGCCAGGTCCAGCGAGGCCAGCTGGTCGAGCTGGGCCTCGTCCTGGTGGGCTGCCCACAGCGACACCACGGCGTGCCGCGATTGGCACAGTGCGACAGAGGGGTGGCACACCAGCCGCAGTTCGTCCACGCGACCAGCGTGGGACAGGGCCATGTCGATGCCAGCCTGGGTCAACAGGGGCGCGTCGGCCGCGTGGCAGGCCCGCACCCTGGCCATTTCCAGCCGGGCCATGTCGGCCAGGCAGGGGAGTGCCTGTGCCGGCCCGAAGTCGGCAATGAAATCCGGCAGAGCTTCGCCATAGAACACCATGACGGGCGATGTGGGCGGCGACTGCAGCACGAAAGCGCGTGCCATCGCGCGGAAGAAGTCTTCGCCCACCAGTTGTTGCGTGACAGGGAAGGTGTCGGCCAGGGCATCGACCAGCGACACCACGACGTTGTTGCGGTGCACCGCCAGGCGGCGCGTCGGGTCCGACCCATTCCAGACCGTGAGGCCTGCGGGGCAGGGCAGGTCGGGGTCCAGCAAGGCGGCGGCGAAAGAGGCCTGGTTCATGCGGCACTCCAGCGCGCCAAGGTGCGCTCGGCCCGGCTGGCTTCGGTCAACAGGGCGGCCAGGCTGGGCACGTCGTTGTCGCGCTCCAGCAGGGTGGGCAGAGGCCCCAGGCGCGCAATGAGGCGCTCGTGCAGGCGCCACACAAACTCGTCCACCGGGCTGCCGTGGTGGTCGATCAGCAAAGGTGCGCCGGCGGCGTCCTCGTCCATGGCATGGCCGGCCAGGTGCACCTCGCCCACCGCATGGAGCGGCAGGGCGTCGATGTAGGCGTCTGCATCCAGCCCATGGTTGGTGCAGGACACGTGGACGTTGTTGAGGTCCAGCAGCAGGCCGCACCCGGTGCGTCGCACCACCTCGCCGAGGAAGTCGGTTTCGCTGAAGGTGGACGATGCAAAGGCCAGGTACGTGGCCGGGTTCTCCAGCAGGATCTGGCGCCGCAGGCGGGACTGGACCTGGTCGATGTGGCGGCAGACGCGGTGCAGCGTGTCACCGTCATAAGGCAGTGGCAGCAAGTCGTTGAGGCTGTGCCCGCCATGGCTGGACCAGGCCAGGTGCTCTGAGAACACCGCGGGCTCGCAGCGTTCGATCAGATCGCTGAGGCGCTGCAGGTGGGCTTCGTCCAGCGGGGCTTCGCCGCCCATCGACAATCCCACGCCGTGCAGCGACAGCGGGTAGCGCTCGCGGATGCGTGCCAGGAAGTGCGGCAAGGGCCCGCCGTCAACCATGTGGTTTTCGGCATGCACCTCGAAGAAGCCGATGTCGGGGCATTGCGCCAGCACGTCCTTGAAATGCTGAGGTTTGAGCCCCAGCCCCGCACGCGCTGGCAGGGGCGCAGGGCGCGTGGAGGTTGCCATGGCTGGCTCAGGACTTCTTGCCAGCCTTGAACTCGGCCAGTTGCCCGAAGCCGCTGGGCGACGTCTTGGAGGCCAACTTCTCGCAGGTGCCCTTGGGCACGAACTTCCAGGCATCGCTCTGGTGGTCGGTTTTGGAGGTGCCAGCGCAGCTGGTGCCGGGGCCGGCCGCGCAGTCGTTCTTGCCCTTGAGGGCCACGCCGTAGCACTTCTCTTTGGCGCTGGCCTCTGCGGCTGCGGCCGGCAAGGTCGCGAAGGCGGTGCCAAGCGCGATCGTCAGGGCCAGGGTGGACAAGGGGGTGTGGGTGCGGGTCATGGCGTTTTCTCTCGTGGTGAAGCTGTGGTGCAGTTGTGGTGCACCCGGCGCGCTGACGCCACCGGGGCTGGAGGAGTGCGACACCTCAGCCTTCTTGCTGGATGTCGCTGCAGCTTCGTCGTGCGAGACCCGCGGGTGTTTACAGTTTCCGGCGCTTTTTTTTCGAACCCACCGCTCGGCCTGGCTTGGGCCCCAGGCCATGCACCCCGCGGGCGAGCGCATCGGCCTCGGCATTGCGGTGCCGGGGCACCCACAGCCACTGGATTTGGTCGAAGCCAGCCAGTGCGTTCAGCGCCTCCTGCAGCAAGGGCAGCAGGCGCTGGATGGTGGGAATGCGGCCATCGGCCAGCTGGTCCACCAGCACGCTGCTATCGGTCTGGATCTGCAACTGCCGCGCGCCATGCGCTTGCGCCATCGCCAGGCCGAGCATCAAGGCGCGCAGTTCCGCCTCGTTGTTGCAGCCGCTGCTGGGCCAGGCCAGGGCCTGCGCGTGGCGCTCTCCGCTGGGCGAACGCAGCACCGCCGCCAGGCCCTGGCGCCCCGGGTTGGGCACGGCGCTGCCATCGCAAGCCAGTTGCCAGAGAGACACATCGGACATGGAGATGGGCGAGGGAAGGCTGCGCCTGAACGTGGATACCCAAAGATAATAAGGCGCTTGCTGCCCCAGCCTTCCCACCTGCTTTCCCATCTGTGAGCCCCATGACCGAGTCGTTCGACGAACACGCCATGCGCATCGCGCTCGACCAGGCCCACAACGCCTGGTTGGCGGGCGAGGTGCCGGTGGGTGCCGTCATCGTGCGGGCGGGGCAGGTGATCGCCACCGGCTACAACCGGCCCATCACCACGCACGACCCCACCGCGCACGCCGAGATCGTGGCATTGCGCCATGCGGCCTTGCTGCAGGCCAACTACCGCCTGCCCGAGTGCGAGCTCTACGTGACGCTGGAGCCCTGCGCCATGTGCGCGATGGCCTTGATGCACGCGCGCTTCAAGCGGGTCGTGTTTGCCGCGACCGACCCCAAAACGGGCGTGGCCGGATCGGTCATGGACCTGTTCGCCAACCGGCAACTCAACCACCACACACAGATCGTCGGTGGCGTGCTGGCCGAGCCTGCCAGCGCCTTGCTCAAGCAGTTCTTCGCCGAGCGCCGTGCGCAAATCAAGGCGCAGCGCGATGCCCGGCAGGCGGCCATGTCGCGCCAGGCCTTGCACGGGCTGGAGGTGATCGAGCCAGACCCTCAGCACGAGCCGATGCCGCTGCCCCTGGTGATTGACGGGGATGAGCCCCTGCAGTCGTCCTGATCCTGTCGTTGCCCAGCCACTGACGGCGCTTTGAACGTGGGGGGCTTGCCCTGCGCCCCTTGCCGCCGGATGAAAAGCCTTCCAACATGGTGCTTGCATCACGCATCACCAAGGGAGGCCACGTGAACGCACTTCTTTTCCTGCAAGGCAGCAAGGGCGACATGGTGCGCCGCATCCGCAAGGCCCTGGTCAACGAACTGGGCCCTTTGGCGGCGCTCTACCCGGGCCTGGCCACGGGCGGCGACACCTTCGATGCGCCCATGGACGCGGCCTTGCGACAGTGGCAGTCTGGCTCGGGCCTCATGGCCGATGGCATCGTGGGACCCTGCAACCTGCTGGCTTTGGGCTTGGTCGATTGGCCTGCACTGGACATGTCCTTGAACTCGACCAACGTCCAGCCCCTGTTCCCGGACACCAAGCCCGTCAACATTTCGCGCTACCTGCAGTACGTGGTCGCATCGCTGCAGGCTTTTGGCTTGCGCCGCCGCGAACTGCTGCTGACCGCGCTGGGCACCATCCGAGCCGAAACCGAAGGCTTCGTGCCGATTTCGGAGTACCCGTCCAAGTACAACACCGCACCGGGCGGCGCGCCTTTTGCGCTCTACGACGGCAAGCTGGGCAATGGCAAGGGGGAGGGCGCGCGTTTCCGTGGACGTGGCTTCGTGCAACTGACCGGGCGCGCCAACTACGAAACCTACCGGGATGCACTCGGCATCGACCTGGTGGCCCAGCCGGACCTGGCCAATGCACCCGAGGTGGCGGCTGCCCTGCTGGCCGCGTTCCTGCATGACCACCTGGCCCGTCTGGAGACGGCGCTGGACGCTCAGGACCTGCGTGCTGCGCGCAAAGTCGTCAACGGTGGCGCCCACGGCTTCGACCGCTTCAGCAGCGTGTTCGCCTTGGCCGATGCCGTCTGGCCTGCTGCGCAGCCCAAGCTGGCCACCACGAAGCAAGGCAAGCTGCGCAAAGCCAAGACCAGGACGGCCGCAACGGCCAAGCCGGTGACTCCCCGCGTGCTCAACACGCGCAAGGATGCCCCTGATTTGCGCGACCGCGAGTACCTGCCACCCCCTGTGAGCCTGCACCCTGAATGGCCGCTCACCGAGCACCTGCGCCAGTGGTTGCCCAACTACGCCAAGGCAGGCCTCATCCTGGACCAGGGGCAGGAAGGCGCGTGCACAGGCTTTGGTTTGGCCGGCGTGGTGAACCACCTGCGTTGGGTGCAGCAGGGCATGCCTGCCGTGATCCCGTCGGTCAGCCCTCGCATGCTTTACAACATGGCCCGGCGTCACGACGAGTACGGTGGCGAGAACTACGAGGGATCCAGTTGCCGGGGTGCCATCAAGGGATGGTTCTCCCATGGCGTCTGCCTGGAGGAGGACTGGCCTTACAGCAGCGACACCCGCCGGCAGCCACGCTTTGGCTACGCAGAACGGGCGCGGGCGCACACCCTCGGGGTGTACTACCGCATCAAGCCCCAGGCCATCACCGATTTGCAGGCAGCGATCCAGGCGGTCGGGGCGGTCTATGTGTCCAGTTACGTTCACCCGGGCTGGGATGGCGTGCCGCAGGTGCGCAAACTGCCCGGCGGCCACGCGGACCTGCCCGTCATTGATTTCGATGGCACGGTTCGCCAGGAAGCCGGCCATGCCTATGCCCTGGTGGGCTTCAACACCCAGGGCTTCATCCTGCAGAACTCCTGGGGGCCAGACTGGGGTGCGCACGGCTTTGCCGTCATCACCTACGAAGACTGGTTGGCCCATGCCATGGACGCTTGGGTGGTGGCCATGGGCGTGCCTGGCATCCTGTCCGGCCGGGCCAGCAGCACCGTCGCTGCTGCACGTGCCAAGGCTGGCAGCAAGGGGCGTTGGTGGTCCGAGGCTCAGGCCCGCGAGCACAGCGTCATCCTGGGCAACGATGGGCGTGTGCACAGCTACCTCACGGAAGACGAACGCACCCGCACCCTGTCGCATCAGGTGACCGTGCTGCCCGATCGCTGGTTCCGCAGCCGCCCGGCCGATGAGAAAAAGCGCTTGCTGCTGTACGTGCACGGCGGGCTCAACAGCGAAGACGCGGGCCTCAAGCGTGCCCAGGCGCTGGGGCGCACCTTTGACGCCAACGGCTGCTATCCCTTGTTCGTTGTCTGGAAGACGGGCTTGCTGGAAAGCATGGGCGACATCTTCTCCGACTGGCGGCGCAAGCAGCCCGCAGCCACGGGCTTGGGCGACTGGTTGACCGAGCGCAGCGACGCGCTCATCGAATCCACCGTCGGGCGCAAGCTGGCCAAGCCCATCTGGTCAGAGATGAAGGAGAACGCCGAACTGGCGCATGGCCCCAGCCGTGCGGGTGACCTGTTGGTGCGCGCCCTGAGCGACCTCATCCGCCTGTGGGGCGATCAGCTGGAGATCCACCTGGTCGGCCACTCGGCGGGCAGCATCTGGCTGGGCCACCTCATTGGCCGCTTGCAGCGCACCCAGGCCGATGGCAACAAACCCGTGCTGGACTGGGTGCCTGGCGTGCACCTCTACGCGCCCGCTTGCACGGTGCAGTTCGCCAACGAGCACTACGCCGCCGCGGGCGTGCTGCCGCGCACGCACATCGCCCTGCTGAGCGACAAGCTGGAGCTCGACGACAACACCGCGCAGATGTACCGCAAGTCGCTGCTGTACCTGGTGTCCAACGCCCTGGAGCCCGACCCCCGCACGCCCATCCTGGGTTTGCACAAGGTTTTCGACGAACGCGAGAGCGCTCGCGCCTGGGATGGGGCTTCGTCCACGGGCGAGACCCTGAGGGCTTGGCGGCGCGCTGCCGCCGAGGCCAAGCTCGACAAGCGCTTGACCGTCATCCAGAACGACAAGGTGCGCACCGCCCTGGACGCCACCATCCCGGCGGCCCACGGCAGTTTCGACAACGACATCGATGTCCTGACCGCCACCCTCCAACTCATCCGGGGCGGCGATCTGCTGGAGCCCGTGACCGACCTCCGGGGGTTCTGAGTTCTGCCGATGGCATGAAAAAAGGAGCCCCTCGGGGCTCCTTTTGGCGTTGACGAGAGGGACGGCTGTTGCAGCGCCCCCAGCCTGGTCACATGCCGGCGTAGTTCGGGCCACCGCCGCCTTCGGGCGTGATCCAGACGATGTTCTGGGTCGGGTCCTTGATGTCGCAGGTCTTGCAGTGCACGCAGTTCTGCGCGTTGATCACCAGCTTGTCCTGGTTGTCGTCGGTCTTGACGAACTCGTACACACCGGCCGGGCAGTAGCGCGACTCGGGGCCGGCGAACTTGGCCAGGTTGACCTGCACGGGCACCGACGCGTTCTTCAGCGTCAGGTGGGCCGGCTGGTGCTCGGTGTGGTTGGTGTTCGAGACGAACACCGAGCTCAGGCGGTCGAAGGTGATCTTGCCGTCCGGCTTCGGGTAGTCGATCTTGGCGCACTGTGCGGCGGGCAGCAGGCGGGTGTGATCGGCTTCCGTGCGGTGGATGGTCCAGGGCGCGACCTTCATGCCCAGGCGGGGCAGCAGCCACTGCTCGATGCCGGTCATCAGCATGCCCACGTACATGCCCTTCTTGAACCACTGCTTGAAGTTCTTGGACGAGTCCAGCTCTTCCTTGAGCCAGCTCTTCTCGAAGGACGCGGGGTAGGCGCTCAGCTCGTCGTGCTGGCGGTCGGCGCCCAGGGCCTCGAAGATGGCCTCGGCGCACAGCATGCCGGTCTTCATGGCGGCGTGCGAGCCTTTGATGCGAGCGGCGTTGAGGAAGCCGGCGTCACAGCCGACCAGCGCACCACCGGGGAACACGAACTTGGGCAACGACAGGATGCCACCGGCCGTGATGGCGCGGGCACCGTAGCTCAGGCGCTTGGCGCCTTCCAGGTACTGCTTGATGCTGGGGTGGGTCTTCCAGCGCTGCATTTCTTCGAAGGGGCTCAGCCAGGGGTTCTGGTAGTCCAGGCCGGTCACGAAGCCCAGCGTCACCTTGTTGTCTTCGAGGTGGTAGAGGAAGCCGCCGCCGTAGGTGGCGGTGTCCATGGGCCAGCCGGCGGTGTGCACCACCAGGCCGGGCTTGGCCTTGGCGGGGTCGATTTCCCACAGTTCCTTGATGCCGATGGCGTAGCTTTGCGGGTCCTTGCCCTCGTCGAGCTTGAACTTGGCGATCAGCTGCTTGCCCAGGTGGCCGCGCGCGCCTTCGGCGAAGATGGTGTACTTGCCCAGCAGCTCCATGCCCAGCTGGAAGTCACCGGTGGGCTCGCCCGATTTGTCGATGCCCATGTTGCCGGTGGCCACGCCCTTGACGGAGCCATCGTCGTTGTAGAGCACCTCGGCGGCCGCGAAGCCAGGGAAGATCTCGACGCCCAGCGCCTCGGCCTGCTGGCCCAGCCAGCGGGTGACGTTGCCCAGGCTGATGACGTAGTTGCCGTGGTTGTGGAAGTTGTTGGGGATCAGGGCTTGCGGCGTGGCGGTGGCGCCGGTCTCGCTCAGCACCAGCACTTCGTCGGCGGTGACGGGCTGGTTCAGCGGTGCGCCGAGTTCCTTCCAGTTCGGGAACAGCTCGTTCATCGAGATCGGGTCCATCACGGCGCCCGACAAGATGTGCGCGCCAGGCTCGGAGCCCTTTTCCAGCACGACGACGTTGACTTCCTTGCCAGCCTTTTCGGCCAGTTGCTTGAGGCGGATGGCGGTGGACAAACCAGCGGGGCCCGCACCGACGATGACGACGTCGTACTCCATCGATTCTCGGGGACCAAACTGCTCAAGGATTTCCTGGGGCGTCATCGTGCTTCCTTCTGTTCGGACAAAACAGGCCGGGTTGTTCTTGGATCAAGCCCGCGATTCTAATTGCAGACACGTTCGCTATTCTGCACAAAAAAGCACGATCGTTCGAAAATCTCCCCCGCATGGGTGGGGCGATGGCTGTGGCCGGTCGGCCCCTGCCGTCATGCTATGGTTTGTGGCCTGTTTGAGGAGCACCCCGCATGAGTTACACCCTGGACCTTTCCGGCCGCGTGGCCCTGATCACCGGCGCTTCCAGCGGCCTGGGCAAGCAGTTCGCGCTGACGCTGGCGCAGGCCGGTGCGGCCGTCGTGCTGGCCGGTCGCCGCGTCGAGTTGCTCAAAACCTTGCGCGCAGAAATCGAAGCCGAAGGCGGGGATGCGCACGTGGTGGGCGTGGACGTGACCGACGTGGCCAGCATCCGCTCGGCCGTGGCCCATGCCGAGACCGAGGTCGGCCCCATCGACATCCTGATCAACAATTCGGGTGTGAGCACCACCGAGCGCCTGGTCGATGTCACCGAAGACAGCTACGACTTCGTTTTCGACACCAACACGCGCGGTTCGTTCTTCGTCGCCCAGGAAGTCGCCAAGCGCATGCTGGCACGGGCCAAGGGCTCGGCGCCGGGAACCTACACGGGCGGGCGCATCGTCAACATCGCCTCGGCCGCGGGTCTGCGCACGCTGCCTCAAATCGGCGTCTATTGCATGAGCAAGGCCGCCGTCATCCACATGACCAAGGTCATGGCTGCCGAGTGGGGGCGCTTTGGCATCACCACCAACGCGGTGTGCCCGGGCTACATCGACACGGAAATCAACCACCACCACTGGTCCACCGAATCGGGCCAGAAGCTGGTCAACATGCTGCCGCGCAAGCGCGTGGGAAGCCCCAAGGACCTGGACGCCCTGGTGGTGATGCTGTGCTCGGCGCAGAGCGACTTCATCAACGGTGCGGTCATCTCGGCCGACGATGGCATGGCCGCAAGCTGAACTGGAAGACACCATGCGCCTTGAGATTCCCGAACACAAGATCCTGGTCCACCAGCTGGAGTTGCCCATCCTCTGGGGCGACATGGACGCCCTGGGCCACGTCAACAACACCGTCTATTTCCGCTACATGGAGCAGGCCCGCGTGAGCTGGATCCAGGCCATCAGCGGCTCGGTGGGCGGTGAGGGCGAGGGCCCGGTCATCGCCAACGCCTTCTTCAACTTCTACCGCCCGGTGGTGTTCCCCGGCACGGTGACGATCAAGTTGTACGTGGCCGACCCCGGCCGCACCAGCATCGACACCTTCGTGACGGTGGAGCGCAGCGACGAGCCCGGCGCGCCCCATGCCGCGGGCGGCGCCACGCTGGTCTGGGTCAACCACGGCACCGGTCGGCCCACGCCTTTGCCCGAGGCTTTCCGCGCGCTCAAGGCACCCACGCCTGCGCTGCCCGGTGGCGAGGTGCCACCCGCCTTGCCGAGCAGGTGAGCCAAGGGTTTGGCGGCCTCGCAACACCGCACGCGCCTGTCGCCACGGGCGCGTTTTTTTTCGCCCTGGCGAGCCGTGTCCTCTGGATTTTCCACGAGGGCTGGGTGTACGCTGTGTCACGCTGCACTGCAACACGCGTGAGGCTTCCATCGAGATTCCCCTGAGCCAAGGAGTGATTGGATGAACAAGGTCTATCCCGACGCCGCCAGCGCGTTGGCAGGGATTGTGAAGGACGGGCAATTGCTCGCCGTGGGCGGCTTCGGCCTGTGTGGGATCCCTGAGGCGCTGATCGACGCGCTGCAGGCCAGCGGGGTCCGGGACCTCACGGTGATCTCCAACAACGCCGGTGTCGATGGCTTCGGCCTGGGCAAGCTGCTCAACACCCGCCAGATCACGAAGATGATCTCCAGCTACGTGGGCGAGAACAAGGAGTTCGAGCGCCAGTACCTGGCCGGCGAGTTGCAGCTGGAGTTCACGCCGCAAGGCACGCTGGCCGAGAAGCTGCGTGCCGGTGGCGCGGGCATCCCGGCCTTCTTCACCAAGACGGGCGTGGGCACCATCGTGGCCGAGGGCAAGGAAACCCGCGAGTTCGACGGTGAGGTCTATGTGATGGAGCGCGCCCTGGTGCCCGACGTGGCCCTGGTCAAGGCTTGGAAGGCCGACAAGAGCGGCAACCTGGTGTTCCGTCGCACCGCGCGCAACTTCAACCCGGCCGCGGCCATGGCCGGCAAGCTCACGGTGGTCGAGGTCGAGGAGGTCGTCGAGACCGGCAGCCTGGACCCGGACGCCGTGCACCTGCCCGGCATCTACGTGCATCGCATCGTGCTGAACGCCACGCCCGAGAAGCGCATCGAGAAGCGCACCACCCAACAGAATCCGAAGGGAGCCTGACCCATGCCCTGGACCCACGATGAAATGGCGGCGCGCGCCGCTCAGGAGCTGCAGGACGGCTTCTATGTGAACCTCGGCATCGGCCTGCCCACTTTGGTGGCCAACCACGTCAGCCCGGACATCGATGTCTGGCTGCAGTCCGAGAACGGCATGCTGGGCATCGGCCCTTTCCCCAACGAGAACGAAGTCGATGCCGACCTGATCAACGCGGGCAAGCAGACCGTGACGGTGCTGCCGGGCTCGTCCATCTTCGGCAGCCACGACAGCTTTGCCATGATCCGCGGCGGCAAGATCAACCTGTCCATCCTGGGCGCCATGCAGGTGTCCGAGCACGGTGACCTGGCCAACTGGATGATTCCGGGCAAGATGGTCAAGGGCATGGGCGGCGCCATGGACCTGGTGGCCGGCGTCAAGCGCGTGGTCGTGCTCATGGAGCACGCGGCCAAGAACGGCGAGCACAAGTTGCTGCAGGCCTGCACGCTGCCTTTGACGGGGCTGGGCGTGGTGGACCGCGTCATCACCGAGCTGTGCGTGCTGGACGTGACGCCCGCGGGCTTCAAGTGCGTCGAGATCGCACCCGGTGTGACCCAGGACGAGGTGCGCACCAAGACGGGCGCGCACGTCGAGTTCGCCTGACCACAGCGCATCTCACCCAAGCCGCCCCATCCACCCAAGCCGCCGCTCAGGCGGCTTTTTCACGTCTGAGAGAATCGAGCGCATGAACTTGACCCTCCTCGTCGTGGTGGCCTTGCTGGTCATCAACCTGCTTCTTTTGGTGTGGCTGCTGAAGCGGCCGGTCTCCTCACCCGATCAGGCCCTGGCGCTTTTGTCGCAAGAGCTCCAGTCGCATGCCGATGCTCGGCAAGCCCAGACCGAGCGCGACCTGCGCGAGGTGCGCGAAGAGCTGCAGCGCAGTGCCAGCGGCACGCGCCAGGAGCTGACGCAGTCCCTGGGGCAGGCGATTGGCCTGTTCCAGCAGACGGTGCTGGGCCAGCAGGGCGATGCCACGCGCACGCAAAACGAACAGCTCGACAGCTTCCGCGTGCAGCTGGCCGCCATGCAGCAGGCCCTGGCCGATGCGTTGCGCGACAGCAGCCACCAGGCCGGCTTGCAGGCTTCGGCGCAGCGCGAGGCCCAAGCCCTGGCCCTGGCGCGCTTCACCGAGGCGCAGGAGGCTTCGCTCAAGCGCCTGTCGGACGCCATGGGTGAGCAGCTGCGCGCGCTGTCCGAGTCCAACGACCGCCGCTTGGGCGAGGTCCGCACCACGGTCGAGACGCGCCTGCAGGCCCTGCAGGCCGACAACGAGAAGAAGCTGGAGCAGATGCGCCAGACCGTCGATGAGAAGCTGCACGCCACGCTGGAAGCCCGCCTGGGCGAGAGCTTCAAGCAAGTGGCCGACCGCCTGGAGCAGGTCCACAAGGGCCTGGGCGAGATGCAGGGCTTGGCGCAAGGCGTGGGTGACCTCAAACGCGTGCTGACCAATGTGAAGTCGCGCGGCGTGTTTGGCGAGGTGCAGCTGGCGGGGCTGCTGGAGCAGGTCTTCACCATCGAGCAGTACGCGGTGAACGTGGCCACCGTGCCCGGCAGCAACGAGCGCGTCGAGTTCGCCATCAAGCTGCCGGGGCGCCAGGATTCGGGCGAACCCGTCTGGCTGCCGATGGACGCCAAGTTCCCCCGCGAGGACTACGAGCGCCTGCTGGACGCCCAAGACCGCGCAGACCGCGTCGAGGCCGAAGCCGCGGGCAAGGCGTTGGAGTTGCGCATCCGCGCCGAGGCCAAGACCATCGCCACCAAGTACCTGGCGCCGCCACACACCACCGATTTCGCCATCCTGTTTTTGCCCACGGAGGGCCTGTACGCCGAGCTCTTGCGCCGCCCCGGCCTGATGGAAGCGTTGCAGCGCGAGCACCGCGTGGTGCTGGCCGGGCCCACCACCTTGCTGGCCACGCTCAACAGCCTGCAGATGGGCTTTCGCACACTGGCCCTGGAGAAGCGCTCCACCGAGGTCTGGCAGGTGCTGGGTGCCGTCAAGACCGAGTTCGCCAAGTTCGGTGACGTGCTGGCCAAGACGCGCAAGAAGCTCGACGAGGCCAGCCGGGTCATGGACGACGCCGACCGGCGTGCCCGCGTCATGACCAAGGCGCTGCGGGATGTGGTGGCCCTGCCGGACAAACAGGCGCAGGCTTTGCTGCCTGGCCAAGAATCGGCCCTTGACGAGGCCGACGCCGATCCGCTGGTCTGAGCGCCCTGGCGACCGTCCGGGCGACGAGGAGGCTCAAGCCTTCGCGCCGAGCTCTTTGGCGCGTTGCTGGCGCGCGCGCAGTTCTTCTGCCGAGGGCTGCTGCTCGGCCAGCGTGGGCCAGCCTTGCAGGTGCTGCGTGACGATCTGGCTGAAGGCGCGCACCCAGTCCAGGCGGTCGTTCAGGCAGGGTATGTAATGGAAAGCTTGGCCGCCGCTTTCGAGGAAGGCCTCCTTGCCCTCCATGGCGATTTCTTCCAGTGTCTCGATGCAATCGGCCACAAAGGCGGGGCAGACGACGTCCACGCGCTTGGTGCCAGCCTTGCCCAGCGCGCGCAGCGTGGGTTCGGTGTAGGGCTCCAGCCACTTGGCTTTGCCGAAGCGGCTCTGGAAGGTCACCACGTACTGGTCTTTCGTCAGCGCCAGGGCTTCGGCCAGCAGACGGCCTGTTTTCAGGCATTCGCAGTGGTAGGGGTCGCCCAGCAGCAAGGTGCGGTGCGGCATGCCGTGGAAGCTCATCACCAGCTTGTCGGGGCGGCCTTCGCGCGCCCAGTGCTCGCGCACGCTGGCGGCCAGGGCGGCGATGTAGCCGGGGTCGTCGTGAAAATGGTTGATGTGGCGCAGTTCGGGCAGCAGGCGGGTGTTGCGGCCCCAGTCAAAGACTTCGTCCATCACGCTGGCCGTGGTCGCGCCGGAGTACTGCGGGTACAGCGGCACCACCAGCACGCGGGTCACGCCCTCGGCCTTGAATGCGTCGAGTTCTGACGACACGCTCGGCTGGCCATAGCGCATGGCGTGGCGCACGCGGACCTGGTGGCCTTGCTCGCCCATGAAGCCTTGCAGCAAGGTGGTGAGCTTTTCTGTCCAGACGCGCAGCGGCGAGCCCTGCGGCGTCCAGATGCTCGCGTACTTCGCGGCCGACTTGGCCGGGCGCACGCGCAGGATGATGCCGTGCAGGATGGGCCACCACACCGCGCGCGGGATCTCGACCACGCGCGGGTCCCACAGGAACTGCCCCAGGTAGCGGCGCAGCGCGGGGGCCGTGGCGGCTTCAGGGGTGCCGAGGTTGACGAGGAGGATGCCGGTGCGGGGCACCTGGCCGTGCTGGAAGGGTGGTTCTTTGGCGACGCTCATGGCGTGGCATTGTGGGCCACCCGGGGCAGTGTTTGCGCCAGGCGACACAACTCTGTCGTCACTGCCACGATGTCGATGGGCTTGGTCCAGTAACCGGTGAAGCCTGCCTGCTTGGCGCGGGCCAGGTCTTCGGGCATGGCATCGGCCGAGCACATGAAGGCTGGGGCATCGGCCAGGGGTGGCAGCTGTCGCATGGCCTCCAGCACCTCGAAGCCCGACATGCCGGGCAGGTGGGCGTCCAGCACGAGCACGTGCGGCGGGTTCTCGCGCGCCATGCTCATGGCGATGTCACCGTCTTCGGCGATGTCGAGCGCGATCTCGGCGTAAGGCCGCAGGGCTTCGGCAAAGAGCAGGGCGTTGATGCGGTTGTCTTCGACGTAGAGCACACGCAAGGCAGGCAGATCGGCAGAGGCCGACATCGGGGTGGCAGGCACAGTCATCCAGTCGGGGCTGCCGTCTTCCGGGGTGACTGCAGCCGGTGTTTCGCGTAGCTCGGCCACCTCGTCCTGCGGCCCCACGGTGTGGGCACCCGGCAAGGTGACGCTGACCCGGGTCCCGGCCCCGGGTTGACTGACGATGTCCATGTGGCCTCCCATGGATTCCACGAGCGATCGGGTGATGATAAGGCCCAGCCCTGTGCCTGCCACGCTCGAGGTTTCCCGCCCGAGGCGCTCGAAGGGCTGGTAGAGCCTGGCCAGTTGCGCGGCCGTCATGCCTGTGCCCGTGTCCTGCAGGCTGAGCAGCACGGTGTCGTCGGCCTGTCGCTCCGCCCGCACCACGACCGAGCCGCCATCGCGGTTGTACTTGATGGCGTTGGAGCCGATGTTCATCAGCACCTGGCGCAGGCGCTGGCGGTCGGCCAGTACGGTCGCATCGGGCTCGATGTAGGAGCTCATGGAAATCTCGCGCTGCTCGGCCATGGGCAGCAGCATGGACAGGCACTGCACCAGCTCGTCTGCCAGCGTGATGGGCTCGGGTTTGAGCTTGACGATGCCAGCCTCGACCTGCTGCAGGTCCAGCACGTCGTTGACCAGGCCCGAGAGGTGGCGGCCCGCATGCAGGATCTGCTCGATGTAGTTGCGCAGCGGGTTGTCGCCACTGCCTTGCCCCATCTGCAGGCGCATGAGCTGCGCAAAGCCCGTGATGGCGTTGAGCGGCGTGCGGATTTCGTGGCTCATGCGCGAGAGGAACTCGCTCTTGGCCGCGCTGGCCGCCTCGGCGAACTCGCGCTGGCGCTCGGCCTGTTCGGCCTGCTTGAGCACAGAGATGTCGGAGTGCGTGCCCACCACCCGCAGCGGCTTGCCGTCGCGCGAATGGCTCACCACCTTGCCGCGCGAGAGGATGTGCAGGTAGTGGCCCTGGCGGTGGCGCAGGCGGAACTCCACTTGCTGAACACCGACGCTCTCGGTGACGAAGCGCATGGTGCTGTGGGCCACGGCATCGCGGTCCTCGGGGTGCACGCGCAGGAAATACTCTTCGGGCGTGTCGGTGATTTCGTGGTCCTCGTAGCCCAGCATCTGTTTCCAGCGGGTCGAGTAGTACATGCAGCCGCTGGGCATGTCCCAGTCCCACACGCCATCGCCGGCGCCTTCCAGGGCGAATTTCCAGCGTTCTTCGCTGAGGGCCAGGTCCTGCACGGTCAGGCGCTCGCGGGTGATGTCGCGGAAGGTCGCCATGGCCGCGAAAGGCGGGGTGTCTCGGTCCACGCGGATGAGGTTGGCCGACATCTGCAGCCAGACGATTTCGTGGTCGGCCCGGCGGGCCGGCACCACACGGTCGGTCACCCGCAGGCCTGTGCGCATCGTTTCGCTCAAGGGCCAGCGCTCGCGGGGCAGGGGCGTGACGAGGTCGTCTTCGAGCAGGTCAAAGGCGCTGCCCACCGCTTCGTTCAGGGACGGCAACCCCGCGGGCAAACCGAGGATGCGGCAGGCCGCTGGGTTCAGCGCCACCACACGGCCATCGAGGTCGATGATGATCAGGCCGTCGCTGATGGTGGCGGCCACCGAGCGGTAGAGCTCCTCGCTGACGCGCAGCTTCTCTGCGGCGTTCTTGCGCTCGGTGATGTCCGCCGTCAGGTAGAGCAGCTGGCCGGCCGGCATGGGCGTGATCCGAGCTTCGAAGTGCCTCAGCACCTGGTCGTGACCACGCAGATCGTAGTTCAGCGTCCGCGGCTGGCCGCTGGCGCGTGCCAGGGCCACGGCATCGCGCTGGCGTTGGCCGATGTCATCCGGCAGATGAGCGCCCATGAGCTGGCCGATCATCTTCGGCATCTCGCCGAGCAGCTGCGGGTGGTCCATGTGACCGTCCACGTAGCGGTCGTCGGCATCGATGACGAACCACAGGTCGGGCAGGGCGCGCAACACGGCGCTCAGGCGCGCTTCGCTGTCGTGCAAGGCCTGTCGCTGGGTGGTGAGCAATTCGGCGTTCTCGCGGGTCTGCGTGACGTCCATCGCGAAGTGCACCGTGCTGCCGTCGTCCAGGGTCTCGTCCCGCACCAGCAGCCAGCGGTCGCGGAAACGAATTTCGTGCGCGCGGTCCTGGTGGTGCAGGCCGAGGCGCCAGTGGAGGAATTCCTCTTCGCGGCCCACGGCTTCGGGGTAGTCGCCGCTGAGGGTCAGCTGCCGCAGGATGCTGGGCCAGTGCTTCTGGCCAGGCTCGTATGCCGCGCCCATGGACTGCCGCCAGTGGCGGTTGGCCAGCACGATCATGCCCTCGCGGTCGGTGATGACCACGCTCATGTGGAAGGTCTCGATGGCCTTGCGCAGCAGCTGGTCGGCGCGTCGTGCGGCCTGCTCGGCGCTCAGCTGGCGCGTGATGTCGCGGCTGGCCCCACGGTAGCCCTGGCACTCGCCTTGCGCATCGAGGATGGGCGTGCCGCTGATGCTCACGGTGATGCGGCCGCGCGGGGTGTTGCGGTCGGCGATCAGGTCCTGAAAAGGCGCGTGTCGGGCGCGGGCTTGCTGGTAGCTGTCCCAGCTGGCGCGTGTGTCATCGTCGCGTGGCGAGATGACGCTGGTGACCTTCATGCCGATTTCGGTCTCCGGCTCCAGGCCCGTGTGTTGCAGCAGCCCGGCAGACACCCAGGTCAGCTGACCGTTGACATCGGTCTCCCACAGCCAGTCGCTGCCCGCCAGGCTGGCGGTGCGCACGCGCTCTTCGGCGTGTTGTGCGCGGTGGGCGGTCACGGCCCCAAGCAGCATCGCGGAGGCCGCCGTGGCCACATCCTGCAAATGCGCCAGCGCTTCGTCGCTCCAGTCACGGGCTTGGGCATCGAAGGCGCAGACGGTGCCCAGCACCTGGCCATCGACCCACAAGGGCACGCCAGCATAAGCCACCATGCCTTGCAAGGCGGTGTTGGCGGCGAGGTGCTGGAAGCGGCTGTCGTCGCGCAGGTCACGCACGCACACAGGCTGTGGCGTTTGCAGCAGGTGGGTGCAGGGGGCGTCACTGCGTGCCAGGGGCGGCAGGTTCAGGCCAGTGCGCGCCAGCGCTTGCACGCGGTGGCTGTCGATCAGGTTGATCGCGGTGGTGGGCACCTGCAGGAGCCGGGACAGCATCCTGGCCAGGGCCTGGAAGGCTTGGGCGCTCTCTGAGCCCTGGGCTTGGAGCAAATGGGTGCTGTGGAGCAGCGCCAGGCGCTCCGCTTCATCCGGGTGGACTGCGCTGAAGGTCATGCAGAAAGACTTCTCGGCAACTGGCCGTGTCGTCGAATGTAGCGCAGTCAACGTCGGGCGTCGCTCCCGATCAACACTGAGGCAGCGTGTCCGAGAAGCTCAGCACATCGAAGCGGATCTGCGTGCTGGTGGGGTCCGTCGAAGGCGCGCCCAGGCTGATGACGCCGCTGCCGTGCAGGGTGCAGGTGCCGCGGCGCAGGGTCAGGGCCTGGTCGTCGCCATCGAAGCGAACGTGTGTGCCGTTGTAGCTCAAGTCGCTGAGGTAGATGTGACCGCTGTGTGACTCGATGCGGGCGTGCGAGCGCGACACCCTCGAATCGCTCACGCAAAACGAAGCCTGCGGGCTGCGGCCCAGCACCAGGGGCATGCTGGCCGTGGAGAACACGCGCTCGGTGCCCAGCCAGTTCAGGCGGATGCCGTCGGGCATGTCGGTTTCTTGCGCGTCCATGATGACGGTGGAGAGCGTGTCCCCGAAGCGGCGGGCCTCCATGCGCAGCACAGGCACCGGTTCCTTGCGGCCGCGCAGGTGGAGTTTGTCGATGCTGCGAAAGCGCTCCTGCTGGTCGGAGGGCAACTCGCGCAGCAGCGGGCCGGTGGTGAGCGTTTCGTGGTCACCGGCCAGGTCGAGCAGGCGCGCCGCCACGTTGACGGCATCGCCGAAACAATCGCCATCGACCTCGACCATCTCGCCCCAGGCGATGGCCACTTTCAGGCGGATGGCGCCGTGGCGTGCGGCCTGGTGCTGGGCGATGGGCGCCAAGCGCTCCAGGGAGTCGTGCAGGCTGACGGCCACCTCCACGGCAGGATCGGCCTGATCGAACACCGCCATAAGGCCATCGCCGAGCGTTTTGACCACACGGCCACCGCCCTTGGCCACGATCTGGCCGAGCAAGGACAGGCTTTGCGTGACGACCGTGGCCGCCTCCGTGTTCCCGAGTTTGAGATACAGCGCCGTGCTGCCGCGCAAGTCGGCAAACAGGATGGCGCGTTCCTTCGTGGTCCCCATGGCGCGTGATCTTGACCGGATTCGGGCTCGGGCAGCGTGATGAATTGCACGGAGTTTGCGGGCAATTCGCCAGCCTTGCCTGCTGCGGCCATGAAAAAACCCGGCGCATGGCCGGGTTGGATCAGCAGCGTCGCCGGGACGATCAGAGATTGTCCAGGTACGTGCGCAGCTTGTCCGAGCGGCTCGGGTGCTTGAGCTTGCGGATGGCCTTGGCCTCGATCTGGCGGATGCGCTCGCGGGTGACGTCGAACTGCTTGCCGACTTCTTCCAGCGTGTGGTCCGTGGACATCTCGATGCCAAAGCGCATGCGCAGCACCTTGGCCTCCCTCGGGGTGAGGCTGTCGAGGATGTCCTTGACCACATCGCGCAAGCCGGCCTGCATGGCGGCTTCGATGGGCGCGGTGTTGTTGGTGTCCTCGATGAAGTCGCCCAGGTGGCTGTCGTCGTCGTCACCGATCGGCGTTTCCATGGAGATCGGCTCTTTGGCGATCTTCATGATCTTGCGGACCTTGTCCTCCGGCATTTCCATCTTGGCGGCCAGCGTCGGGGCATCGGGCTCGAAGCCGAATTCCTGCAGGTGCTGGCGCGAGATGCGGTTCATTTTGTTGATCGTTTCGATCATGTGAACCGGGATGCGGATGGTGCGGGCCTGGTCGGCGATCGAGCGGGTGATGGCCTGACGGATCCACCACGTCGCATACGTCGAGAACTTGTAGCCGCGGCGGTATTCGAACTTGTCCACTGCCTTCATCAGGCCGATGTTGCCTTCCTGGATCAGGTCGAGGAACTGCAGGCCGCGGTTGGTGTACTTCTTCGCGATCGAGATGACCAGGCGCAGGTTGGCCTCGATCATTTCCTTCTTCGCATCGCGCGAGGCCTTCTCGCCCTCGTTCATGCGCTTGTTGATCTTCTTGAGGTCGTCGATGGGCACCACCGCCTTGGCCTGCAGGTCGATCAGCTTTTGCTGCAGCTCCTGGATGGAGGGCAGGCTGCGGGTCATGACGGCGCTGTAAGGCTTGCCAGCGCTGGCTTCCTTGACCGCCCATTCCAGGTTCAGGATGTTGGGCGGGAAGGTCTTGATGAACTGGTCCTGCGGCATGCCGCAGCGGTCCACCACGATCTTGCGCAGTTCGCGCTCGTAGCGGCGCACGTCATCGACCTGGGAGCGCAGCACGCCGCACAGGCGCTCGATGATCTTGACGGTGAAGCGGATGGTCATCAGCTCGTGGCTGATGGCTTCCTGGGCCTTGTTGTAAGGCGCGGACTTGTAGCCGTCCTTCTCGAAGGACTTGGCCATCTTGTCGAAGTTCGAGCGCAGGGCGTCGAACTTCTCCATGGCCTGGGCCTTCATCTCTTCGAGCTTCTTGGTCAGGGCCTTGGAGCCACCGTTGCCGTCGTCGTCTTCTTCTTCGTCGAACTCGTCGAAGTCTTCTTCGGCCACGTAGTCGTCGGCCTCGTTGGCAGCAACGAAACCATCGACCACCTCGGAGATGGTCATCTCACCAGCGCGGATCTTGTCGGACAGCGACAGGATTTCGGCGATGGT
This sequence comes from Aquabacterium commune, assembly GCF_004362855.1. Taxonomy (GTDB): domain Bacteria; phylum Pseudomonadota; class Gammaproteobacteria; order Burkholderiales; family Burkholderiaceae_C; genus Aquabacterium; species Aquabacterium commune. The sequence goes on along the minus strand of NZ_SNXW01000003.1, from coordinate 148,702 downwards.
GGTGGGCGAGGCCGAGATGGCCAGCATCATGGCCTGCAGGCCACCTTCGATGCGCTTGGCGATTTCGATTTCGCCTTCGCGCGTCAGCAGCTCGACCGTGCCCATTTCGCGCATGTACATGCGCACCGGGTCGGTGGTGCGGCCGAATTCCGAGTCCACGGTGGACAGGGCGGCTTCGGCGGCTTCCTCGGCTTCTTCTTCGGTGGCTTGCGTCTGCGCGCTGCCGGAGATCAGCAGCGTGGCCGCATCGGGTGCCTGCTCATAGACCGCCACGCCCATGTCGTTCAACATGGAGATGATGGCTTCGAGGATTTCGGCTTCGACCAGCTTTTCGGGCAGGTGGTCGTTGATTTCCTGGTGCGTCAGGAAACCACGTGTCTTGCCCATCTTGATGAGGGTCTTGAGCTCCTGGCGGCGCTTGGCGACTTCCTCTTCGGACAGGGCGGTTTCGTCGATGCCGAATTCGCGCATCAGCGCGCGCTCTTTGGCACGCGACACCTTCATGCGCAGGGGCTTGGCCTTGGGCTTGTCACCACCGGTGTCTTCGACCTCGGCTTCACTGCCTTCGACCGGCTCGCCTTCGAGGTCGGCTTCGATGTCGGCGACGTCGTCTTCGTCGAAAGAGGCTTTGGCAGCGGCTTTGGGGGCAGCAGCAGGGCTGGCAGCGGTGGCAGCCTTGGGCTTGCGGCCGCGCTTTTTGGGCTCGGCTGCGGCTTCAGCGACGGTGGACTCGACTTCCGCGGCCGGGGTGGCGCGCGCCTTGGAGGCTTTCTTCTCGTTGGCGTCGGCTGCGTCGGCAGCTGCGGCGGTCTTCACACCGGGCTTGGCGGCTTTTTTCGCGGTCATGCACTTCCTCTGTTGGGTGCGGGGTCGGGTGCGGAAATCATCCGGAGGGCTCGCTGTGCCATGCGCTGCGTGCGCTGCGCCCGATGCAGGGCCCCTGGCGAGGTGTGCGTGGTGTGCATGGTGCACGGTGCGCGATCTGGCGCGGGTGTCGCAACGACCTGACTCAGGGACATGCCGCAAGGTGGCAAATGAACCTCGGAGAACCTTCCATTATCGCGCAAGTGTTGGCGCGTGAGGGAAAGGCGGCGCCAAATTCATGAAATGAACGCGCCGCATGGCATTTTGCCCGTCATCTGCCAGAGATGGGGCGCCCTTGGCTGATTTCAAGTTTCAAATCCCGGGTCAGGCGCAGGAGTTCCAGTTTGCGGGCCTCGGCGGCATCGGAGAGCTCTCCGGACTGCAGCAGCAAGTCCAGTTCCTCGCGCAGGGCGTCGAGCTCCAGGGGCCGCACCAGCTGGATCAGGTCGGCGACCGGGTCGGGCAGGGTGTCGATGTCGTGCAGGCGCTGGATGCGCTGCGCCAGGTCGGCCAGGGCGGCATCGCCATCGTCGCCCGGGTGCGGCGCTGCACCGGGCGGGTTGGACGCGTCGGCGGCGGTCGCGCGCATCTGGACCAGCACTTCGTCCCCGCTCAGGGCACCCTGGTCGTGCACGAGGCGGTCCAGCCAGCGGAAAAAGAGGCCGTAGGGCGCGGGCTGGTCGCACAGCAGGTCGTGGGCGGCCACGGGCAGCTGTTCCCAGGCGGCGCTGTGGGACACCAGCACCCAGACGATGCGGTCCAGCGGCGTGGCCGTGCGCGGCAGGGGGCGGCGTTCGGGCACGCGCCCGCGGCTTTGCCAGCGCCCGCCGGCGCCGCCTTTGCCTTGCCACTTGCCTTCACCCTTGTCCTGCCACTTGCCTTGCCATTTGCCCTTGCTTTTCCAATCGGTGCTCTGGCCGGCGTAGGGGTCGGCGCCGTAGGCGCTCTCGGGCTCCCAGAAGGGCTCGGACGAGGCGCCCGAGGCGTCGTGGCCATCGGGCTCGAAGGTGGGGATGCCGTCCGGGCCTGGGTGGCCGCCGTCCCCGTGCGCTGTCTGTGCCCCGTGCTGGCCTGGGCGGCGTCCTGGGCCGCGCTCCGTGCCTCGCTCGGCGGCCTGTTGGCGCTCGGTCAGGCGCTCGTCGAGCCGCCGTCGCACTTCCTCGGCGGCCGTGCGCGCGGTCTGGGCCAGGTCGTCGGCAATCAAGCCTCGCAGCGCGCCTTCCGGCAGTTGCGCGATCAGCGGGATCGCCTGGGTGAGCAAGCGGGCGCGGCCCTCGGCGCTGTCGAGGTCGCAGTCGGCGCTGGCATGCTCGATGAGCTGGCGCGACAGCGGCACGGCCTTCTTCACGCAGGCCTCGAAACCTTCGGCGCCATGCTCGCGGATGTAGCTGTCGGGGTCGTGCTCGGCCGGCAGGAACAGGAAGCTCAGGCGGCGCGTGTCGGTGGCAAAGGGCAGGGCTGCTTCCAGGGCGCGGCCGGCAGCCCGGCGGCCAGCGGCATCGCCGTCGAAGCTGAACACGATGTGCTCGGTGAAGCGGAAGAGCTTTTGCACGTGCTCGTGCGAGCAGGCCGTGCCCAGCGTGGCCACCGCGTTGCCGAAGCCCCATTGCGCCAGCGCGACCACGTCCATGTAGCCTTCGGTGACGATGGCGTAGCCCTTGTTGCGCAAGGCGGCGCGGCCTTCGTACAGGCCGTAGAGCTCCCTCCCTTTGACGAAGACGGGCGTCTCCGGCGAGTTCAGGTACTTGGGTTCGCCTTTGTCCAGCACCCGCCCGCCGAAGCCGATGACCTCGCCTTGCGGGTTGCGGATGGGGAACATGATGCGGTCGCGGAAGCGGTCGTAGCGCTTGGCTTCGTTGTCGCCCTCGGCCTCGTGTGCGATCACCAGGCCCGACTCGACCAGCAAGGGCTCGTTGTAGTCGGGGAAGGCGCTGGCCAGGCCGCGCCAGCTGTCAGGGGCGTAACCCAAGGCGAAGTGCGCAGCGATCTCGCCGGTCAGGCCGCGCCCCTTCAGGTAGGCCACCGCGCGAGGCGATTTTTTGAGCTGCTGCTTCCAGTGCTTGGTCGCCTGCGCCATCACGTCGGTCAAGGCGAGTTGCCGGGCCTTGACCTGCTTCTGCCGTTCGCGCTCTTCGGGGCGGAGGTTGTCGTCGGGCACCGGCATGCCCTGCATCTGTGCCAGGTCCTTGACGGCATCGACAAAGCCCATGCCGCCGAACTCCATGATGAAGCCCACCGCATTGCCGTGCACGCCGCAGCCGAAGCAGTGGTAGGTCTGGCGTGAGGGGCTGACGATGAAGGACGGCGACTTTTCCCCGTGGAAGGGGCACAGGCCCTTGTAGTTGATGCCCGCCTTCTTCAGCGTGACGTACTTGCCCACGACATCGGCGATGTCGGTGCGGGCGAGCAGGTCCTGGATGAACGACGGTGGGATCACGGTGTCAACAAGAATGAAACAGCCCCGGCGCGCAATGGCGGCGGGGCCGTTGAGATCGCTGATGCGAGTGTCGTTCTGTCAGCCCGCGCGGGCAAGCGCTGGCAGGAACTCAGGGCATCGCGTGTGTCGCGCGCGTCAAGCCAGGGCGGCCAGCGCAGCGGCGGTGATGTCGTCCACCGAGCCCACGCCGCTGATCTTGCGGCACTTGGGCGCAGCGGCATCGCCGGTGGCGGCCCATTGGCTGTAGTAGTCCACCAGTGGGCGGGTCTGTTGGTGATAGACCTCCAGGCGTTTGCGCACGGTTTCTTCCTTGTCGTCCTCGCGCTGGATCAGGTCTTCGCCGGTGGCGTCGTCCTTGCCAGCCACCTTGGGCGCGTTGAAGACGACGTGGTAGGTGCGACCCGAGGCCACGTGCACGCGGCGACCGCTCATGCGCTCGATGATGGCGCTGTCGGGCACGTCGATTTCCAGCACGACGTCGATCTTCACGGCGGCAGCCTTCATGGCTTCGGCCTGGGGGATGGTGCGGGGAAAACCGTCGAACAGGAAGCCGTTGGCGCAATCGGCTTGGGCGATGCGTTCCTTGACCAGGCCGATGATGATGTCGTCGCTGACCAGACCGCCGGAGTCCATGACCTTCTTGGCCGCCAGACCCAGCTCGGTGCCCGCCTTGACCGCAGCGCGCAACATGTCGCCGGTCGAGATCTGGGGGATGCCAAACTTCTGGCAGAGGAATGCGGCTTGCGTGCCCTTGCCGGCGCCAGGTGCGCCCAACAGGATGAGTCTCATGGTTGTCCTTGGTGTCCGGATGGTGCCGGGCATGTCACCCGGCTACAACTGCGGGAGGATAGCATGTCACCCCCCTGATCCGAGCATGGGTATGTCCCAGCATCGCGGCGTCAAGGTGACGTCGCAACAATTCGATACCAGCCTCGAGAAAGGCCCCAGACATGCCCCAGACAGGCCTCAATCGGCACCGAGCAGGCGGCGCACGCGCGCCAGGTCCTCGGGGGTGTCCACGCCTGCGCCGGGCGCTTGTGTGGCCAGGTGGACAGCGATGCGCTCGCCATGCCACAGAACGCGCAGTTGCTCCAGCGACTCGACCGTCTCCAACGGGCTGACCGCGAGTTGCGGGAATCGGCGCAGGAAGCCGGCGCGGTAGCCGTAGATGCCGATGTGGCGCAGCGGCGTGCCAGCACCCGTGGCCGGCGTGGCTGGCGCGGGGGCATCGCGCCACCAGGGGATCGGCGCGCGGGAGAAATACAGGGCGCGTCCTTGCGCGTCGGTCACGACCTTCACCACGTTCGGGTTGGCGAAGTCGGCCGCGCTGTCGATGGCGTGGGCGGCGGTGCTCATGACGCAGTCGCTGCGGGCGTCCAGGACGTCGGCGCAGGCGTTGATCAGGGCGGGGTCGATCAGCGGCTCATCGCCCTGCACGTTGACGATGCGGTCCTGGCCGTCCAGGCCCAGCAGGGCACAGGCTTCGGCCAGGCGGTCGCTGCCCGTGGGGTGGTCGGCGCGTGTCAGCACGGCCTGCACGCCATGTTGCTGGCAGGTTTGCAGGATGCGCTCGCTGTCCGTGGCCACGACCACGCGCGACGCCTGGCTCAAGGCCGCACGCTGCGCCACGCGTACCACCATGGGCAGGCCGGCGATGTCGGCCAGGGGCTTGTCGGGCAGGCGCGTGGACGCCAGCCGCGCCGGGATCAGCACGGTGAACCCCATGGCTCAAGCCCCGGCCGCCGGGGGCTGGCTCAGCGGGTTCACGGGCTCTTCCGGGAAGGCATCGAGTGCCACGGCCTCGTTTTCCAGCATCACGGGGATGCCGTCGCGGATGGGGTAGCCCAGGCGGTCTGCCGTGCACACCAGCAGGTCACCCTGGGCGTGGTGGGGCGCGCGTTGCAGCGGGCCTTTGCAGACGGGGCAGACCAGCAGTTCGATCAGTCGGGTGTCCATGGCAGTGGGGCTCGGTGGGGCTCAGGGTTGAACTGTGTTGGGGCGTCGAGGGGGCTGCGCGGCACACACGACCGCGTCGATGGCCGCGTCCAGGGCTGTCCAGAACGCAGGCTCAGGGCGGAAGTCTAAGACCGAGACCCAGACCCGCGTGTTCGGGCGCTCCAGCGCGAGCCGTTGCGGGTCCAGCTTGACGGCGTCTTTTTCGGTGACGATGAGGTCGCGCACCTCGGCAGGCCAGGGCAGGGTGGCGAAGCCGTGGTGGTCGGGCAAAGGACAAGTCTGCAGCTGCCAGCCTTGGGCTCGCAAGGCGTCGAAAAACCGGTCCGGGTGGGCGATGCCGGCCAAGGCCCAGGCGCCCGGTGTGGCCTGGGGCGAGGGCGCTGGGGTCGTTTGGGTGCCGGCCCACCAGTCCGCCAGGGCGCGCACATCGCCAAGTTCGCGCACGCCGACATGGCCGGGCAGGGGCGTGCTGGGCCGCGCCGCGTTGTAGAGCACCAGGGGCGGCGCGGTCACGCCCGGGCCTGCCGCGGTGTCCAGGGGTTCGCGCAATGGGCCCGCCGGCAGCAGCCAGCCGTTGCCAGCGCCGCGTTCGTCGAACACCACGACCTCGATGTCGCGCTGCAGCGCCAGGTGCTGCAGGCCGTCGTCACACACCAGGATGTCGATGTCGGGGTGCGCCCGCAGCAGCGCGCGGCCATCGACGGCGCGCTTCGGTCCCACCATGACGGGCACGCCCGTGCGCCGGAAAATCAGCCAGGGCTCGTCGCCGGTGTCGCGCGCGCTCCAGGTGCTGACGCTGTCGCGGTCCAGCAAGCGCGGCTGGGCGGGGTCGATCGTTACGCCGTAGCCTCGGCTGAGCACACCGGGCGTCAGGCCACGTGCCTGCAGGTGTTGGAGGATGGCGATGGTGACCGGCGTCTTGCCCGCCCCACCGACGATGCGGTTGCCCACCACCAGCACGGGCACGGGCAGTTTGTCAGCGTGCAGCCACCCCCGCGCGCTGGCCAGGCGACGCAGCGCGACGACCATGCCCATCAGGCAGGACACAGGCCACAGCGCACAGGCCAGCGGCCCGCGACGCAACCAGGCGCGCTGCAGGGTGCTGGCCAGGCTGCTCACTGTGCGGTGGCTGCTGTGGGTGCAGTCGGGGCAGCGGGCGCCCCGCTTTGCCCTTGCGTGGCAAACGTCAGCTGGGTCAAGCCCACACGGCGCGCGGCGTCCATCACGTTGATCACGCTCTGGTGGGTGGCAGCGGCATCGGCCTTCACCACGACCACCACGTCCCGCGAGGTGCCGGCTTCGGCGCTCAGGCCTGCGGCCAGGGCTTCCACGTTGCGGCCTTCCAGCGTGCGCTGGTTGACCATGTAGCGCCCGTCGGAGGCCACCAGCACCTGCAACTCCTTGGGCCGCACCGACGCTGCCTGCGCGTTGGCCGCGGGCAGGTTGATCTTCAGCTCGGTCATGCGCGAGTAGGTGGTGGTGAGCATCAGGAAAATCAGCACCACCAGCAGCACGTCGATGAACGGGATCAGGTTGATCTCGGGTTCCTCGGGCGCGTGTCGCTTGCGAAAATTCATCGGCATGGCGGTGTCCGTCCGGGCGTCAGCGGCGCGGCGTGCTCAGGCGCAGGATGTGCGGCACCATGCGGTCGGCAGACTGCTCCAGCGCCAGGGTGTAGCCCTCGATGCGGGCGCGGAAATGGCGGTAGGCGATCAGCGAGGGAATGGCCACTATCAGGCCAAACGCCGTGTTGTAGAGCGCCACCGAAATGCCGTGGGCCAGGTCGGCGGGGTTGGTGCCTGCGCTGGCTTGCGGGCCGGAGGCGCCGAAGATCTCGATCATGCCGATCACGGTGCCGAGCAGGCCCAGCAGCGGCGCCGCGCTGGCGATGGTGCCCAGCGCGCTGAGGTTGCGCTCCAGGCGGTGCACGGCGTCGCGGCCGGCCGACTCGAAGGCGCCGCGCAGGTTCGCTTCGGTGATGCGTTGCTCGGCGGCGGCGGCCCGCAGGCCCTGAGCCAGCACCAGGCCCAGGATGGAGTTCTCGGCCAGCTTGGTGAGCGTGTCGGCCGGGGGCAGGGCGGTGCGCGTCACCGACATCACCTCATCGACCAGGCGCGGCGGCGCCACTCTGCTCTCCCGCAGGCTCAGGAAACGCTCGATGACCAGGGCGAGTGCCACGATGGAACACAGCACCAGCGGCACGATGGGCCAGCCTGCGGCTTGTAAGATGGACAGCAAATCAGACTCCCTGGTAAGGCGCGATGCCTGGGCCGCCTGGGGCGACACAAGGCCTGAACAGCGCATGATTATGGGGCTGATCCTGGCCCAGTCTGGGCGAGATGCGCCATGGGTGCGGTCGCAACTGGTGTCCATCTGCAACGCTCGGCGGACTTGGTCAATGCACCCCGTGCAACGCGCCGAAGTCGTCCACCGATCCTGTGGATAACTTTGTGGGTAAGCCTTGCGCATGGCCCCGCAAGCCGCATCAACATTGGCTTGCTCTCACATTGCTGAATTTTTAAGCAGCTGTTTTTCCTTGAAAATCAATCACTTATGACGTCATTAAGGCTTCGTGACAGGCTGGGGCAGCGTTTGAGCCACGCTGGCGCGAATTGTGGACTTGTCTCGCGAGGTGGCGCATGGTAGAGGCAGGAAACGACGCTGCGGGCGGCGTTTTGGGAAGCACTGGGGGGCGGCCCCGGGTCTGGGGTGTCGGCGCTTTGGTGCAGGCCGTGGGCGACACGCTGGCCGCGCGTTTTGGCAGCTGCGTGGTGCGTGGCGAGATCAGCGGTTTCACGCGGGCCGCCAGTGGCCATGGCTACTTCACCCTCAAGGACGAGCACGGCCAGGCCGCCATCCGCTGCGCCATGTTCCGGCGGGCCTTGTCGCAGGTCGAGTTCTCACCGGGCGAGGGCATGCTGGTCGAGGCGCGCGGGCAATTGGCTGTGTACGAAGCCCGCGGCGAGTTGCAGCTGGTGGTCGATGGCCTGCAGCGTGCAGGCGCCGGTGCGCTGTACGAGCAGTTCCTGCGCCTGAAAGCGAAACTGGAAGCCGAGGGCCTGTTCGATGCTGGCCGCAAGCGCCCGCTGCGGGCCTTCCCCGGGCGTGTGGCGGTGGTCACGTCCTTGCAGGCCGCGGCCTTGCGCGATGTGCTGACGGCTCTGGCGCGCCGGGCGCCGCACGTCGAAGTGGTGCTGCTGCCGTGTTCGGTCCAGGGCGTGGAGGCCCCCGCCCAGATCGTGCAGTCGCTGGCCCAGCTGGCGTTGGCGCACCACGGCGGCTGCCGCTTCGATGCGGCCATCGTCTGCCGCGGCGGGGGGGCGCTGGAAGACCTGTGGGCCTTCAACGACGAGCGTGTGGTCCGTGCCATCGCTGCTTGCCCTGTGCCCGTGGTCAGTGGCGTCGGGCACGAAACCGATGTGACCTTGGCCGATTTCGCCGCCGACCTGCGCGCGCCCACGCCCACGGCGGCGGCGGAACTGGTGGCCCGGGATCAGGCCTCGGCCCTGGCGGAGATCGCTGCCCATGCCCGGCACCTGCAGCACCGCGTCCACCAGCGGCTGGACACCCTGAGCCAGCGCCAGGACAGCGCCGCTTTGCGCCTGGCTCGCCCTTCCCAGTTGCTGGCCCAGCACCGCCAGCAACTCGCGCTGCTCGACCACCGTCTCCCGGCGGCTTGCAGCATGCAGGTGCAGCGCACCGGCCAACAGCTGCCCGCGCTGCAGACCCGCCTGCTGCGCGCCGCGCAGACGCAGGCCTGGCGCCACCAACAATCGCTGGCGCACCTGGAAACGCGCCTTCACGCGCTCGACCCCCAGCGTGTGCTGGAGCGAGGCTATGCCTGGCTGAGCAACGCCGAAGGCCAGCCCGTGCTCAGCGCGGCGGCGGTCCAGCCCGAGCAGGCTGTCCAGGCCGTGCTGGCCGACGGGGTGTTGCGCATGCGCGTCACCGACGTCTTGCCTCGCGGGCCGGCGTCCTGAGCGTTGGCGAGACTGGCGCGCGGCACAAGCGCCACCCAGGCGCTGAACAAGCCCCGTGCCGCGGCCGGTCATCTGGCTGAAAGCGTGGGGCCGGTGCGCGGCATGCCTACAATCTCCCCAAAAGATCCCTTCCCCCCACAACGGACCTCCAAGGAAAGCACCATGGCACACACCCTTCCCGCACTGCCGTACGCCCAGGACGCACTGGCGCCGCACCTGTCGAAGGAAACCTTCGAATACCACTACGGCAAGCACCACCAGGCGTACGTCACCAACCTGAACAACCTGATCCCCGGCACCGAGTTCGAGAACCTGGCCCTGGAAGAGATCATCAAGAAGTCCAGCGGTGGTGTTTACAACAACGCCGCCCAGATCTGGAATCACACCTTCTTCTGGAACTGCATGAAGCCCAACGGCGGCGGTGCACCGACCGGCGCGCTGGCCGACGCCATCAACGCCAAGTTCGGCAGCTACGACGCTTTCAAGGAAGCCTTCACCAAGTCCGCCGTGGGCAACTTCGGTTCGGGCTGGACCTTCCTGGTCAAGAAGGCCGATGGCTCCGTGGACATCGTCAACATGGGCCCGGCTGGCACCCCGCTGACCACCGGTGACAAGGCCCTGCTGACCGTTGACGTCTGGGAGCACGCCTACTACATCGACTACCGCAACGCCCGTCCCAAGTTCGTCGAGGTCTTCCTGAACTCGCTGGTCAACTGGGACTTCGCTGCTGCGAACTTCGCTTGATGTCTGCCTGAGCGGTTCACCCCGCATCGCGCACCAAGCCGGGCCTGCCCCGGCTTTTTTCATGCCGTTTTCAGGCCCTTTTCGTGCTCTTTTCCTTGGACCTGGACAGAACGTTTCCCGTCCAATGCCCAGACGTCTTCCGCACAAGGCCATCGCAGGCAGGGCACAAAAAGGGTTTGCGCGCCATTTGCACAAGCTCCAGCGCAAAGCAACTTCAACAGTGCTACAGTGGTGTCGGTTTCAAAATAAGCCCTTCCCGTCGCCCTTGCTGGATCTCTGTTTCTCGGCAGTCAGCAAGGCGGGTCGCAATCCGCCAACCGGTCAAGCCGTGTCGCGGAAGGTTGTCCAACCAGCCAACGTCTCAGGAAACCTGAGAGTAAGGTGAGCGAAAATGATGCAGCAGTTCAGGTCGAACTCGTACCTGTTCGGGGGCAATGCCCCATACGTTGAAGAGTTGTACGAGGCTTACCTCGACAACCCCGGTTCGGTGCCAGACAACTGGCGCTCCTACTTCGACGCCCTCCAGAACGTTCCTGCTGTGGATGGCTCCGACCACCGCGATGTGGCGCATGCCCCCGTGGTCGAGTCTTTCGCTCAACGTGCGAAGGCCAACGCCTTCATGATCAAGACCAGTTCGGCCGACCTCGCTGTCGCCCGCAAGCAGGTCCACGTCCAGTCCCTGATCGCTGCTTACCGCTTCCTGGGCTCCCGCTGGGCCGACCTGGACCCGCTCAAGCGCCAGGAACGCGCCAAGATCCCCGAGCTTGAACCGTCCTTCTACGACTTCACCGAGTCGGACATGGACATCACCTTCTCGGCGACGAACACCTACTTCACCAAGGCCGAGCACATGACCCTGCGCGAAATCGTGCAGGCCTTGCGTGAGACGTACTGCGGCAGCATCGGCGCCGAGTACATGCACATCACCGACCCCACCGAAAAACGCTGGTGGCAGGAAAGCCTGGAGAGCACCCGCTCCAAGCCGACCTTCAGCGCCGAGAAGAAGAAGCACATTCTCGAGCGACTGACTGCAGCCGAAGGTCTGGAGCGATTCCTCCACACCAAGTACGTTGGCCAAAAGCGCTTTTCGCTGGAAGGCGGTGAATCCTTCATCGCCTCGATGGACGAACTCATCCAGCGCGCCGGCGAAAAGGGCGTGCAGGAAATCGTCATCGGCATGGCCCACCGCGGCCGCCTGAACGTGTTGGTCAACACGCTGGGCAAGCAACCTGCCGAGCTGTTCTCCGAGTTCGAGCACACCGCGCCTGAGAACCTGCCCGCTGGCGACGTGAAGTACCACCAGGGTTTCTCCAGCGATGTCTCCACCGCTGGCGGCCCGGTTCACCTCTCGCTGTCCTTCAACCCCTCGCACCTGGAAATCGTCAACCCGGTGATCGAAGGCTCGGTCAAGGCCCGCATGGACCGCCGTGGCGACGCCAAGGGCACGCAAGTGCTGCCGGTGCAGGTGCACGGTGACGCCGCCTTCGCAGGCCAGGGCGTCGTGATGGAAACGCTGGCGCTGGCCCAGACCCGTGGTTACTACACGGGCGGCACGGTGCACATCGTCATCAACAACCAGATCGGCTTCACCACCTCCGACCCGCGCGACACCCGCTCGACGCTGTACTGCTCCGACGTCGTCAAGATGATCGAAGCCCCGGTGCTGCACGTCAATGGCGACGATCCGGAAGCCGTGGTGTTCGCCACCCAGCTGGCCCTGGACTACCGCCAGCAGTTCAGCAAAGACGTGGTCGTTGACATCGTGTGTTTCCGCAAGCTCGGTCACAACGAGCAGGACACGCCGTCGATGACCCAGCCGCTGATGTACAAGAAGATCGGCCAGCATCCCGGCACCCGCAAGGTGTACGGTGACCGCCTGGTCGGTGGCGGCACGCTGCCCCCCACCGGTCCGGACGACATGGTCAAGGGCTACCGCGCCGCCATGGAAGCCGGCAAGCACACGGTGGACCCGGTGCTGACCAACTTCAAGAGCAAGTACGCCGTTGACTGGACGCCCTTCTTGAACAAGAAGTGGACCGACTCCGCCGACACGGCCCTGCCGCTGGCCGAGTTCCGCCGCCTGGCCGAGCGCATCACCACCGTCCCCGCCAACTTCAAGCCTCACCCGCTGGTGCAGAAGGTCATCGACGACCGCGCCGCCATGGGCCGAGGCGAAGTCAATGTGGACTGGGGCATGGGCGAGCACATGGCGTTTGCCTCGCTGGTGGCTTCGGGCTACCCGGTGCGCCTGTCTGGCGAAGACTGCGGTCGTGGCACCTTCACGCACCGCCACTCGGTGCTGCACGACCAGAACCGCGAGAAGTTCGACGAGGGCACCTATGTCCCCCTGCAGCACGTGGCCGACAACCAGGCCCCGTACGTCGTCATCGACTCCATCCTGTCCGAAGAGGCCGTGCTGGGCTTCGAGTACGGCTATGCCGGCTCCGACCCCAACAGCCTGGTCATCTGGGAAGCGCAGTTCGGCGACTTCGCCAACGGCGCCCAGGTGGTGATCGACCAGTTCATCGCGTCAGGCGAAGTGAAGTGGGGCCGTGCCAATGGCCTGACCCTGATGCTGCCGCACGGCTACGAAGGCCAGGGCCCCGAGCACAGCTCGGCCCGCCTGGAGCGCTTCATGCAGCTGGCCGCCGACAACAACATGCAGATCGTGCAGCCGACCTCGGCCTCGCAGATCTTCCACGTGTTGCGTCGCCAGATGGTGCGCATGTTCCGCAAGCCGCTGGTCATCATGACGCCGAAGTCGCTGCTGCGTAACAAGGACGCGACCTCGCCGCTGACCGAGTTCACCCGCGGCGAGTTCCGCACCGTGATCGGTGAGGTGGACGAGGCCATCGACAACAGCAAGGTCAAGCGCCTGATCGCCTGCTCGGGCAAGGTCTATTACGACCTGGTCAAGAAGCGTGCCGAGAAGAAGGCGACCGACGTGGCCATCATCCGCGTCGAGCAGCTCTATCCCTTCCCGCACAAGGCTTTCGCGGCCGAGGCCAAGAAGTACCCGAACCTGACCGAAATGGTCTGGTGTCAGGACGAGCCTCAGAACCAGGGCTCCTGGTTCTTCGTGCAGCACTACATCCACGAGAACATGGCCGACGGTCAGAAGCTGGGTTATGCGGGCCGTCCCGCCTCGGCTTCGCCGGCAGTGGGTTACGCCCACTTGCACCAGGAACAGCAAAAGGCTTTGCTGGACCAGGCTTTCGCCAAGCTCAAGGGCTTCGTTCTCACCAAGTAAGGTCATGGCAGGCGCTTTGCGTCGCCCAGACCGGTCCGGCCCGGACAGGCTCAGCCTGACGGTCCGGACGGTGGCGAGCAAGGCGGCTGCCGCAGGAGATACACATCATGGCAATCGTTGACGTCAAGGTTCCCCAACTTTCTGAATCCGTGGCCGAAGCCACGCTGCTGCAATGGAAGAAGCGCCCCGGCGAAGCTGTCGCTGCGGACGAAATCATCATTGAAATCGAGACCGACAAGGTCGTGCTGGAAGTGCCCGCACCGGCCGCTGGCGTGATCGCACAACTCGTCCGCAACGACGGCGACACCGTCGCCAGCGACGAGGTCATCGCCCGCATCGACACCGAAGGCTCTGCTGCGGTCAGCCCGCTGGAAATCAAGCCAGTGGCCGCCGTTGCTTCGGCCCCTGCGGCTGCCGCACCTGCCGCCACCGGTGGCAACAAGGGCGATGTGGCCATGCCCGCCGCCGCCAAGCTGCTGGCCGACAACGGCCTGAGCACGGCGCAAGTCGCGGGTTCCGGCAAGGACGGCCGCGTGACCAAGGGCGACGTGCTGGCCGCCGTGGCCGGTGGCGCCAAGCCTGCCGCAGCGCCTGCGGCTGCCGCGATCCCGACCGGTGTGCCCACCAAGGCCCTGCCGGCCGTGAGCATCCCCACCGGTCCGAACACCCTGGGCGAACGTCCTGAGCAGCGCGTGCCGATGAGCCGCCTGCGTGCCCGTGTGGCCGAGCGCCTGCTGCAGTCGCAAGCCACCAACGCCATCCTGACCACGTTCAACGAAGTGAACATGGCCCCGGTGATGGAGATGCGCAAGAAGTTCCAGGAAAAGTTCGAGAAGGAACACGGCGTCAAGCTGGGCTTCATGAGCTTCTTCGTCAAGGCGGCAGTGCATGCCCTGAAGAAGTACCCGGTGATCAACGCTTCGGTCGATGGCAACGACGTGGTCTACCACGGCTACTTCGACATCGGCGTGGCCGTGGGCTCGCCCCGTGGCCTGGTGGTGCCGGTGCTGCGCAATGCGGACCAGATGACCTTCGCTGAAATCGAGAAGAAGATCGCTGAATTCGGTGCCAAGGCCCGTGACGGCAAGCTGGGTCTGGACGACCTGACCGGCGGCACCTTCTCCATCTCCAACGGCGGCACCTTCGGTTCGATGCTGTCCACGCCGATCATCAACCCGCCGCAGTCGGCCATCCTGGGCGTGCACGCCACGAAGGACCGCGCCGTGGTGGAAAACGGTCAAGTGGTGGTGCGCCCGATCAACTACCTGGCGATGTCCTATGACCACCGCATCATCGACGGCCGCGAAGCCGTGCTGGGCCTGGTGGCCATGAAGGAAGCGCTGGAAGATCCGGCCCGCCTGCTGTTCGACATCTGATGAGTTTTGCGGCCGGGCGGTCCTCACGAGGGACCGCTCGGACTTGCATTCCCGCCCCACAAGGATCTTCCCCAAGCCATGTCCATCGCCGATGAACTCGACAAGCTGAGCACGCTGCAAGAGCGCGGCGTGATCACGCACGAGGAGTTCCTCAAGCTCAAGGCGCGCCTGGTGGATGGCTTTGAGCCCACGGTGCCTGTTGCCGCGACACCGCCCTCGCTGCCCGACACGGCGCTGCGCCGCGTGCGCGACGACCGCTGGCTGGGTGGCGTGTGCGGCGGCCTGGCGCGCATGCTGGGCGTCGAGTCCTGGCTGGTGCGCCTGGCCTTCACCTTGCTGTTCCTGCTGTGGGGCACGGGCCTCATCTTCTACATCCTGCTGTGGATCTTCGTGCCCGAAGAGTGACCACGGCCTGAAAGACACACAACCATGTCCCATCAATTCGACGTCATCGTCATCGGCGCCGGCCCCGGCGGCTACATCGCGGCCATCCGCGCGGCCCAGCTGGGCTTCAAGGTCGCCTGCATCGACGAGTGGAAGAACGCCAAGGGCGGCGCAGCCCCCGGCGGCACCTGCACCAACGTGGGTTGCATCCCATCCAAGGCGCTGCTGCAGTCATCAGAGCACTACGAGCACGCGGCCCACCACTTCGCTGACCACGGCATCTCGATGGACAACCTGTCCATCGACGTGGCCAAGATGGTCGCCCGCAAGGACACCGTCGTGAAGCAGAACAACGACGGCATCCTTTACCTGTTCAAGAAGAACAAGGTCAGCTTCTTCCATGGCCGAGGCTCTTTCGCCAAGGCGGTCGATGGCCAGTACGAAGTGGCCGTGACTGGCGACAAGCCCGACACCCTGACTGCCAAGCACGTGGTCATCGCCACGGGTTCGAACGCCCGCCAGCTGGCCGGTGTGCCCTTCGACGAAAAGCTCATCCTGTCCAACGACGGCGCATTGGCGCTGGGCGAAGCGCCGAAGAAGCTGGGCGTGATCGGCTCGGGCGTCATCGGCCTGGAGATGGGCTCGGTCTGGCGCCGCCTGGGTGCCGATGTCACCGTGCTCGAAGCCATGCCGACCTTCCTCGGTGGCGTGGACGAGCAGGTCGCCAAGGAAGCCCAGAAGCTGTTCACCAAGCAAGGCCTGAAGCTGCAGCTGGGCGTGAAGATCGGCGAGATCAAGACGACCAAGAAGGGCAAGGCGACCGGCGTCAGCGTGGCATACACCGACGCTGCTGGCGCAGAACAAATCCTGGAGTGCGACAAGCTGATCGTCTCCATCGGCCGCGTTCCCAACACCATCGGCCTGAATGCCGAAGGCGTGGGCTTGCAGCTGGACGAACGTGGCGCCATCGTGGTGAACGCCGACTGCCAGACCAACCTGCCCCATGTGTGGGCGGTGGGTGATGTGGTCCGCGGCCCGATGCTGGCGCACAAGGCAGAAGAAGAGGGTGTGGCGGTGGCCGAGCGGATCGCCGGTCAGCATGGCCACGTGGACTTCGACATCATCCCCTGGGTGATCTACACCAGCCCGGAGATCGCCTGGGTCGGCAAAACCGAACAGGCGCTGAAAGCGGAGGGCCGGTCCTACAAGGCCGGTTCCTTCCCCTTCATTGCGAACGGCCGCGCCCGTGCGCTGGGTGACACCAACGGCTTCGTCAAGTTCCTGGCCGATGCCAACACCGACGAGATCCTGGGCGTCCACATCATCGGTCCGTACGCCAGCGAGTTGATTTCGGAAGCGGTGGTGGCCATGGCCTTCAAGGCCAGCGCCGAAGACATCGCCCGCATCTGCCACGCGCACCCCAGCCTGAGCGAAGCCACCAAGGAAGCCGCGCTGGCCATCGACAAGCGCACGCTGAACTTCTGAAGTCTTCCTCCGCTAAAGTGAGAAGGGGCGGCCTGGGCTGCCCCTTTGCTTTTTGGCCGCCGACACCCTGGTTCAAAGCCGCTTCACCATGCCCGCCTACACACAATCCGTCACCGACCTCTACGAACAGAGCCTGGCCGAGCGCGGCTACAAGGCCGATGACGCACAGCGCAAGGGCATCGCGGCCCTGCAACGCTGCCAGGACGAGTGGGCCAACTACAAGGCCAAACGCAGCAACGCGCTGACCAAGATGCTGCGCTACCCGGACCTGCCCAAGGGCGTGTACATGTACGGCGGCGTGGGGCGGGGCAAGAGCTTCATCATGGACTGCTTCTACAACGCCGTCCCGCTGGAGCGCAAAACGCGCCTGCACTTCCACGAGTTCATGCGCGAAGTGCACCGCCAGTTGCACGAGCTCAAGGGCGTGCAGGACCCGCTGGACGTGCTGGCGAAGAAGATGTCGCGCAAGCACCGCCTGATCTGCTTCGATGAGTTCCACGTGGCCGATGTGACCGACGCAATGATCCTGCACCGCCTGCTGGACGCCATGTTCCGCAACCGCATGAGCATCGTCACGACCTCGAACTTCCACCCGGACGGGCTCTACCCCAATGGCTTGCACCGCGACCGCATCCTGCCGGCCATCGAGCTGCTGAAGGGCCAGCTGGAGGTCATCAACGTCGATGCGGGCAACGACTACCGCCGCCGCACGCTGGAGCTGGCGCGCCTGTACCTGTCGCCGCTCAACGACGACACCACCCGCGAGATGGACGCCATCTTCAGCAACCTGGCGGAGCAGGCCGACGAAGACCCGAGCCTGAACATCGAGCACCGCGTGCTCAAGGCCAAGCGCCGCGCTGGGGGGGTGGTCTGGTTCGACTTCCACACGCTGTGCGGCGGACCGCGTTCGCAGAACGACTATCTGGAACTGGCTTCGCGCTTCCACACCATCTTGCTCAGCGACGTGCCGGAGATGCCGGTGCGCCTGGCCTCCGAGGCGCGGCGTTTCACCTGGCTGGTGGACGTGCTCTACGACCGCCGCTGCAAGCTGGTGATCTCTGCGGCGGTGCCTCCAGAGCAGTTGTACGTGGAGGGCCCGATGTCGCACGAATTCCCGCGCACGGTCTCGCGCCTCAACGAGATGCAGTCCAAGGAGTACCTGGGCGAAGAGCGGCGCATCGTGGACACGTCGATCACCTGAGGACGGCCAGCGCTGGCCCGGTCCGTCAGCCCAGGGCTTCCACCCGCACCAGCGCCAGCGAGAGGTTGTCACCGCCCTGGCGCGCCCGGTAGCGCGCCTTGCCCACCAGCATTTCCGCCGCTTCACGCGGGGGCAGGGTGTGGACGATGGCGCCCAGCTCCTTGGGCGTGAAGTAGTGCCACAGGCCGTCGGAGCAGGCCATCAGCGTGTCACCGATTTCCATGCGCGTGATGCGCTTGATGGCCAGCGGTGGGTCGGTCTGGGTGCCCAGGCAGCCCGTCAGCAGGTTGGACTGCGGGTGGACGTTGGCCTCTTCCTCGGTGATCTGGCCCTCGTTGACCAGGCGCTGCACGAAGGAATGGTCTTCGGTGCGATAGACCATTTCGGGCCCGTGGAAGTGGTAAATGCGGGTGTCGCCTGCATGGGCCAGGCAGGCCGAGAGGTCGGGGTTGACGATGAAAGCGCCCACGGTGCTGTGGGGCTCTTCCTCGAAGGCCAGCGCCGTCAGCTTGATCATCAGGTGCGCCTCGTGCACCGTCTGGCGCAGCGCCTGCTCCGAGCTTTCCTGCGAGGGGATGTAGCGGTCGAAGACCTGGCGGGCGGTCATCACGACCTGGTCGGCGGCTTTGCGACCTCCGCTTTTGCCCCCCATGCCATCGGCCACCACGCCCAGCAGGCAACCCGGCACGCGGGGGTGCGGGATGACTTCGACCTGGTCCTGCTGGTACGGTCGGTCTCCGCGGTGGAGGCCCGTGGCTGCCACCAGACGGAAACGGGAGGGTGCTGCGATCATGGAGAAAACTATAATCCCTCGGAGCCCGGTTCTGACCACGCGCAAGCAGATGAACTGCCGGGGTTTGCCCCTTGGCTCACGCTCCAGAACCACCATGACATGGGCCCCAGGCGTCCCCGATGACAGAAAACCTGCATTCCCCGCACCGCCGCCTGATCGAACTGCGGATGGAGCACGCAGACCTTGACAGCCTGATCGACCGCGCTGCCGAGCAAAGCCCCCTGGACGAGCTGGCCGTGCGCCGTCTCAAGAAGCGCCGCCTGGCCCTGCGCGACCAGATCGCCACGCTGGAACTCCTGCTGGACCCCAAAGAGCCCGCTTGAGCGCGGCTCTGGACGGGCTTCAGGCCGCCAGCACGTCCAGCAATTCCGTCTCGATGGTGAGCTGCTGCTTGTCCTGGCGCAGGGCATCGCCCGTCACCAGGAAGGTGTCTTCCACACGTTCGCCCAGGGTGCTGACCTTGGCCAGTTGCACGTTGACGCCATGGCGGGCCAGGGTGCGCGCGATCACGTAGAGCAGGCCGGAGCGGTCCGAGGCCGACACCGTCAGCAGCCAGCGCTGGGCGCGCTCGTCGGGGCGCAGGCTGACGCGCGGCGCGATCGGGAAAGAGCGCACGCGGCGCGACTGCCGCCCCTTGGCGGGCTCGTGCAGCGGTTTGTCAGAGGACACGGCTTCGGCCAGCTGGTTCTCGACCAGGGCGATCATGTCGCGGTAGTGCACACCTTCGAAGCGCAGCGGGTCGGAGGCCAGGATCTGGAAGGTGTCCAGCGCATAGCCGGTCACCGAGGTGTGGATGCGGGCGTCCTGGATGGTGAAACTGGCGCGGTCGAAGTAGCCGCAAATGCGCGCGAACACGTCCGGGCGGTCGGGCGCGTACACCAGCACCTGCAGGCCTTCGCCCACGGGCGACAGGCGCGCGGCCACCACGGGCTTGTCGGTTTCCACATGGCGCCACAGCATGCGGGTGTGCCAGGCGATGTCTGGCGCATCGTGGCGCGCGAAGTAGCTGATGTCCAGCGTCTTCCACAGCGGCACCTCGATGTTCGGCGGCATGTAGTAGAGCGCCAGGCTCTGGCGGGCCTGCTGCTTGCGCGATTCGATTTCGGCGTCCATGTGCGGGCGGGCGCCGCCCAGGGCCCGCAGCGTGAGCCGGTACAGGTCTTCGAGCAGCTTGCCCTTCCAGGCGTTCCAGACCTTGGGGCTGGTGCCGCGGATGTCGGCCACGGTCAGCAGGTAAAGCGCGGTCAGCGTGCGCTCGTTGCCGACGCGCTTGGCGAAGGCCTGGATGACGTCCGGGTCGGACAGGTCTTCCTTCTGCGCCACGCGCGACATGGTCAGGTGCTCGCCCACCAGGAACTCGGCGAGCTTGGTGTCATCGCTGTCGATGCCGTGGTCTTTGCAGAAGCGCCGCACCTCGACCTTGCCCAGGTCGGAGTGGTCGCCGCCGCGACCCTTGGCCACGTCGTGGAAGAGGGCGGCGATGTAGAGCAGCCAGGGCTTGTCGAACTGCGCGGCCAGCTGCGTGCAGAAGGGGTATTCGTGGGCGTGCTCCGGGATGAAGAAACGCCGCACATTGCGCACCACCATCAGGATGTGCTGGTCCACGGTATAGACGTGGAAGAGGTCGTGCTGCATCTGCCCGACGATGCGGCGGAACACCCAGAGGTAGCGGCCCAGCACCGAGGTCTGGTTGAGCAGGCGCATCACGCGGGTCTGGCCGGCCGGCTGCTGCAGGATGGACATGAAGGTGGCCCGGTTGACCGGGTCGCGGCGGAAGGCGCCGTCCATCAGGTCGCGGGCGTTGTAGAGCGCGCGCAGGGTGCGGGCTGACAGGCCCTTGAGCGCACCGTCTTGTTCCTGCAGCGTCAGGAAGGTGGCCAGGATGGCGTGCGGGTCGCGCTGGTAGAGGTCGTCGCTGGCGACTTCGAGGTAGCCGCCGCGGTCGAAGAAGCGCGCGTCGATGGGGCGCATGGGCGCGTCGGTGCTGCCCTGCACGCGTTCTTCGATGTTGAGGATGAGGATCTGGTTGAGCTGGGTCACCGCCTTGGCGGCCCAGTAGTAGCGCCGCATCAGCACCTCGGAGGCGCGCAGGGCCGGCGTGTTCGTGTAGCCGAAGCTTTCGGCCACGGCGGTCTGCAGGTCGAACACCAGGCGGTCTTCGCGGCGGCCGGCGATCTGGTGCAGGCGGGCGCGGATGAGCTTGAGCGTGCCCTCGTTGCGCTGCAGCTGGCGGGCTTCGAAGGCGGTGATGAGGCCATTGCGGGCCAGCTCGTGCCAGCTGCGGCCCAGCTTGGCGGCGCGTGCCAGCCAGATCACCACCTGCAGGTCGCGCAGGCCGCCAGGGCTTTCCTTGCAGTTCGGCTCCAGGGCGTAGGGCGTGTCCTCGTGCTTGGTGTGGCGCTGGCGCATTTCCAGCATCTTCGCGGTGACGAAGGCCGGCACGTCGAGGTGCTCTCGGGTGGCGCGCTCCAGCTCCTCGAAACGGGCGCGCGAGCCGCACAGGAAGCGCGACTCCAGCAGCGAGGTCTGCACCGTGACGTCGCGCATGGCCTCTTCGCTGCACTCCGCGACGGTGCGCACGCTGGAGCCGATCTCCAGGCCGATGTCCCAGCAGGCGCTGATGAAGCTTTCCAGTGCCGGCGCCAGGCTCTCGTCGCCCGCCACCGAGGGCGACAGCGGCATGAGCAGCAGCACGTCGATGTCAGAGGAGGGGAAGAGCTCACCGCGGCCATAGCCGCCGACCGCCACCAGGGCGGCGCCGCGGGGCATGGCGTGGGCGTCCCACAGGGTGTGCAGGGTGCGGTCCACCAGCCGCGCCAGGTGCGTCAGCAAGCGCGTGGCCGACGAGGTGCTCGGGCGGCTGTGCTGGAACTGCGCGACCAGGGCGGCCTTGTCTGCGCGGAACTGCGCACGCAGGGTGCCGACGTCCACGGCCATCAGGCGGGGGTGGCGGGGGTGGCGACGGCGGTGACGAAGCCGGGCGTCGCGGGGCTGCCTGCCGACAGGGTCAGCACCTCGTAGCCGGTCTCGGTGACCAGCACGGTGTGCTCCCATTGGGCCGACAGCGAGCGGTCCTTGGTGACGATGGTCCAGCCGTCGTAGGGAACGCCGCCCTTGCGGCCTTCCTTGATGTCGCGCTTGCCCAAGTTGATCATGGGCTCGATGGTGAAGATCATGCCTGGCACCAACTCCAGGCCCGTGCCAGGACGGCCGTAGTGCAGGATCTGCGGGTCTTCGTGGAACTTCTGACCGATGCCGTGGCCGCAGTACTCGCGCACCACCGAGAAGCCCGCGCTTTCGGCGAAGGTCTGGATGGCATGGCCGATGTCGCCCAGGCGCGCGCCCGGCTTGACCTTGACGATGCCCTTCCACATCGATTCGTACGTGACCTGGCACAGGCGGGCCGCTGCGATCGAGGGTTTGCCGATCAGGTACATGCGGCTGTTGTCGCCGTACCAGCCATCTTTGATGACGGTGACGTCGATGTTGACGATGTCGCCCGACTTCAACGGCACCTCGTTGGGCACACCGTGGCAGACCACCTCGTTGACCGAGGTGCACAGCGAGGCGGGGTAGGGCACGTGGCCCGGCGGCTGGTAGTTCAGCGTGGCCGACACGGTGCCCTGCACGTTGACCATGTAGTCGTGCGCCAGGCGGTCGATCTCTTTGGTGGTGATGCCGGGCTGGATCAGGGGCTCGAGGTAGTCCAGCACTTCGGACGCCAGGCGGCAGGCGACGCGCATGGCGTCGATCTCGGCGCCGGATTTGATGGTGAAGCTCATGCAGGGGATTATCCGTAATTCATGCGCCACCTGACGCGCTTGTGGGCATGCCATTGGCCCCGAGTTTGTCGTTTCGGTGACAAGCCCCGGTAAAATCCCTGTTTTTCCGACGCAGGCTCCCGCCCCTCCGCCGTGACCGCACGCTCCACAACCGGCACCCCCCCCGCGATGTCCACCCTGATGCACTTCGAGGGCGGCAACGCCCTGGCCCCCCACCAAGTCCAAGCCCTGTTGCCCCAACTGCAGGCCATCAACCCCCGGATCAGCGGCGTGCACGCCCGTTTCGTCCACTGGGTGGCGCTGGACCAGGCCCTGCCGCCTGGCGAGCTGGACAAGCTGGCGGCCCTGCTGACTTATGGCGACGCCTGTGACGGCACCAGCGAGGGGGAGCTGATCGTGGTGGCGCCCCGCCTGGGCACGGTCTCGCCCTGGGCCTCCAAGGCCACCGACATCGCCCACAACTGTGGTTTGGCCATCCGCCGCGTCGAGCGCGTCACCGAGTACCGCATCGCGGTCAAGGCCGGTGTCATGGGCGCCTTGATGGGCAGCTTCGGCGGTGGCGCCAAGCCCCTGGCCGAGCAGGACCGCCAGGCCATCGCCGCCTTGTTGCACGACCGCATGACCGAAAGCGTGCTGCCCAGCCGCGAAGACGCACGTCACCTGTTCGACGAGAAGCAGGGCGCCCCGATGGCCCACGTCGATGTGCTGGGCCAGGGCCGCAAAGCACTGGACGAGGCCAATGTCACCTTCGGTCTGGCCTTGTCGGACGACGAAATCGAGTACCTGGTCAACGCCTTCACGGGCTTGAAGCGCAACCCGACCGACGTCGAGCTGACCATGTTCGCGCAGGCCAACTCCGAGCACTGCCGCCACAAGATCTTCAATGCGCAATTCACCATCGACGGCCAGGCGCAAGACCTCTCGATGTTCGGCATGATCCGCAACACCGAGAAGCTCAACCCCCAGCACACGGTGGTGGCTTACAGCGACAACGCCTCCGTGATGGAAGGCCACGCCATCGAGCGATGGATGCCCGCCGGCTACACCAACGCCCCGCAGTACCAGGCCCGCGACGAGCTGGCCCATGTGCTGATGAAGGTGGAAACGCACAACCACCCGACCGCGATTTCGCCGTTCCCCGGCGCCTCGACCGGCGCGGGTGGCGAGATCCGCGACGAAGGCGCCACCGGCCGGGGCTCGCGCCCCAAATCGGGCCTGACGGGCTTTTCGGTGTCCAACCTGCACTTGCCCGGCACGAACGAGCCGTGGGAGCAAGACCCCGTTGGCAAGCCTGAGCACATCGCCAGCCCGCTGCAGATCATGGTCGAGGGCCCGCTGGGCGGCGCCGCGTTCAACAACGAATTCGGCCGCGCCAACCTGGGCGGCTACTTCCGCGTGTTCGAGCAGACGGTGGGCGAGGGCGCCGGCGCCATCCGCCGTGGCTACCACAAGCCCATCATGATCGCCGGGGGCATCGGCACCATCAGCGCCGAGCAGACCAAGAAGGTCGTGTTCGACGCCGGCACGCTGCTGATCCAGCTGGGCGGCCCGGGCATGCGCATCGGCATGGCGGGCGCTGCGGCGTCGTCGATGGCGGCGGGCACCAATTCCGCGGCACTGGATTTTGACTCGGTGCAGCGCGGCAACCCTGAAATCGAGCGCCGCGCGCAAGAGGTCATCAACCACTGCTGGGGCCTGGGCGCGAACAACCCCATCCTGGCCATCCACGACGTGGGCGCGGGCGGCATCTCCAACGCCTTCCCCGAGCTGGTGGACGGCGCGGGCAAGGGTGCGCGCTTCGACCTGAGCCAGGTGCCGCTGGAAGAGTCGGGCATGGCGCCGAAGGAAATCTGGTGCAACGAGAGCCAGGAGCGCTACGTCCTGGCCATCGCGCCTGAGAGCCTGCCCATCTTCACCGCCATGGCCGAGCGCGAGCGCTGCCCCTTCGGCGTCATCGGCGTGGCCACCGAGGCCCTGGCCCTGGTGCTGGAAGACACGACGCAGCCCGAGGCCGACAAGCCTGTCGATATGCCCATGGACGTGCTGCTGGGCAAGCCGCCCAAGATGCACCGCGACGTCAAGCGCGTGGCCTGGGACGGCGGCCAGCTGGATTTGACCGGCGTGGCCCTGGACAAGGTCGCCTTCGACGTGCTGCGTCACCCGACCGTGGCCAGCAAGCGCTTCCTCATCACCATCGGCGACCGCACCGTGGGTGGCTTGAACAGCCGCGACCAGATGGTCGGCCCCTGGCAGGTGCCCGTGGCCGACGTGGCCGTGACCCTGGCCGACTTCCAAGGCTTCGCCGGCGAAGCCATGGCCATGGGTGAGCGCACGCCGCTGGCTTCGGTCAACGCGCCCGCCTCGGGCCGCATGGCCGTGGGTGAGGCCATCACCAACTTGCTGGCAGCTCCGATTGAGCTCTCCCGTGTGAAGCTGTCGGCCAACTGGATGGCCGCGTGCGGCGAAGCCGGTGAAGACGCCGCCCTGTACGACACGGTGCGCGCCGTGGGCATGGAACTGTGCCCGGCGCTCGGCGTGTCGATCCCCGTGGGCAAGGACTCGCTGTCCATGCGCACGAAATGGAAAGAAGGTGGGCAAGACAACGGCACCACGAAGCAAGTCACGGCACCCGTGTCCCTGATCGTGACGGCCTTTGCGTCCATCGCCGATGTGCGCCCCACGCTGACGCCGCAGCTCGTCACCACCGAGCACGGCCAGCCGCTGGACACCAGCCTGATCCTGATCGACCTGGGCGAAGGCCAGCGCCGCATGGCCGGCTCCATGCTGGCCCAGGTGCTGAACCAGTTCGGCAATGAAGTGCCGGACGTGGACAACCCCGCCATGCTCAAGGCCACGGTCGAGGCCGTGAACGCCCTGCGCGCCCAAGGCAAGCTGCTGGCCTACCACGACCGCGGCGACGGCGGCCTGTGGGCCACGGTGTGCGAGATGGCCTTTGCCGGCCACACCGGCGTGAGCCTGAACGTGGACATGCTGGTCACCGAAGGCGATGGCATCAGCGACAGCCGCGCCGACACCGGCGACTCGAAGAACTGGGCCGGCCAGGTGGGGGAGCGCCGCAACGAGCTGACGCTCAAGGCCTTGTTCAACGAAGAGCTGGGCGTGGTGCTGCAGGTGCGCACCACCGAGCGCGACGCCGTCATGCAGACCCTGCGCGAGCACGGCCTGAGCAAGCACAGCCACGTCATCGGCAAGCCCAACAACCGTGGCGAAATGCAGGTGTGGCGCGACGCCAAGGACATCTTCAAGGCCCCGCTGCAACAGCTGCACCAGACCTGGGACGAGGTCAGCTGGCGCATCGCCCAGCTGCGCGACAACCCGGCCTGCGCCGACAGCGAACACGCCACCATCGGCGTGCCCGAGAACACAGGCCTGCATGTGCAGCTGGGCTTCGACCCGTTGGAAGACGTGGCCGCGCCCTTCATCGGCAAGACGCGTCCCAAGGTCGCCATCCTGCGCGAGCAGGGCGTGAACTCGCACGTGGAAATGGCCTACGCCATGCACCTGGGCGGCTTCGACACCTTCGACGTGCACATGAGCGACCTGATCGCCGGCCGCGCCCGCCTGGACCAGTTCCAGGGCTTCGTGGCCTGCGGTGGCTTCTCCTACGGCGACACCCTGGGTGCCGGCGAGGGCTGGGCGCGCTCCATCCTGTTCAACCCGCAACTGGCCGAGCAGTTCGCCGCCTTCATGCAGCGCCAGGACACCTTTGGCCTGGGCGTGTGCAACGGCTGCCAGATGCTGGCCGCGCTGAGCCCCATCATCCCGGGCGCGCAGGACTGGCCGAAGTTCACCACCAACCAGAGCACGCGCTTCGAGGCGCGCCTGAGCCAGGTCGAGGTGCTGGACAGCCCCTCCATCTTCTTCCAGGGGATGGCCGGCAGCCGCATGCCGATCGCCGTGTCGCACGGGGAGGGCTTTGCCAACTTCTCGCAGCGCGGCGATGCCGCCAAGGTGCACCGCGCCGTCCGCTTTGTCGATCACACCGGCGCGCCCACCGAGGTCTATCCGCTCAACCCGAACGGCTCACCGGATGGCCTGACCGGCGTGACCACGGCCGACGGCCGCTTCACGGCCATGATGCCGCACCCCGAGCGCGTCTTCCGCAACGTCCAGATGAGCTGGACCAGCGGCAACGCGGGCGACGCCAGCCCCTGGCTGCGCATGTTCCGCAACGCGCGCAAGTGGGTGGGCTGATCAGCGGCTGAGGCACAAAGCAAAAAGCCCCGCATGCGGGGCTTTTCCATGACACGAACACGATGGGCTGCAGCCGCAGCGCGATCACCTCTGCGGTGCCTGCGCCGGGGCGATGGCCTGGGCCGGTGAGGGCATCGGCATGGCGGGCGACAAGGGCGCGTCTGCGGCCGGGGCTTCGGCGGGTGCCTCGGCCACCGCTTCGGCTTCGGGCATCTCGAAAGGCGCCGTGGCTTCCTCTTCTTGGGCCACGCGCTGCGGGCGCTCGTCGTTGATGTAGGCCATCACGGCCACGTCCATCGCGGCCAGGGCGTTCTGCACGCCGGTGGCGTCGATGGTCTTGCCGTTCACCTTGAACAGGCCCTTCTCGAAGACGGCGCTGGACTGGAGGCCGTTGGCCACTTCGCGCACGAAGCCGCTGTTGATGGCCATCTGGCGGGGCATCGGGGGCAGCAACTCGCCCTGCACGTTCAACTCACCCGAGGCGCTGAGTTGCCGCGCGAAGCTGATGGCCTGGCCTGCGCCCACGGCGGCCAGCTCCAGCGTGAACTTGCCGTCGATGGCGCCTTGCTTGCCCTTGCCGCTGAGCTTGGTGATGCCGCCGCTCATGCCGGAGGCCAGCAGCGTCTGCACGGCCTGGCGCACCTTGGCCGATTCGTCGCGGGTCAGCGTCTCCAGGCCACACGAAGAGCCCATCACCGTGGTCAGCGTTTCCACGCTCTGTGCGTGCAGGCCCTTGAACGAGGCCTCCAGCACCATGTCTTTGACCTCCTGGTCGCCGAACTGCGCGCGCGTCAGCGTCTGCGACACGACCGAGTCCAGCCTGTCGCCGCGCTCGCTCGTCACCGACTTCAGCACATAGCCCTCGGCCGATGCTTCCGGCGTGCTGAAGGCGCCCATGCGCAAGGCGACTTCGCCGATGCCCTTCTGGCGGTTGCTGAGGTTCAGGTTGACGCCGAGTTGCTTGAGCTCCATGGCGTGGCTGGCACCGCGCAGCACGGCGCGCTCCAGCTGCCAGTCGAACTGCAGGGCCTTGCCGCCCATGGCGATGCGGCCTTGCGAGGGGTCGGCCTCGAAGCGGCCACCGGAAGCGGCATAGGCCATGGCGGGCAGCTTCAAATCAGAGCTCACCAGGCCCGACCAACTGACCTGGCCCTGGCCGCTGAGGGCCGTGTCGCTGCCGAACAGCTTCTTGAACACGGGGGCGGTGTCGCCGGTGGGCTGCAGGCGCCAGCCGAAGCGGTTGGCCGCGCTCGGTGTGGGGAAGTGCTGGGCCTCGTAGGTGACGTGGAAGGTGGTGTCGGCAGACTCACCGCCGCCCTGGCCGCCAGTTTGGCAACGGTCGCGCAGCACGACATCGACGCTGCCCTTGGACGTGAGGTAGCCCGCCTGGTGCTGCAGGTTGCGCAGCATGACGTCCTCGTGCGGTGAGGATTGCTGGGCCATCTCAGCCAGGCGCTGGTCCATGGCACGTGAGCTGTACCAAGGCAAGGCGCCGACCCCGGCGATGGCGATGACTCCCAGCGCGATGGCGCTGTATTTGACGGCCGCTGACATCTTCACACTCCGAAACAATGGATCCGGCGGCAAGGCTAGGGCCCGCACGCCCGGGAATCAATCGGCCAAAGGGTCAGACTCGGGCAGAGCGATGCAAATGCACGGACTCCGTGCATTTCCGCCCGGTTTGCGTCAGGACAAAGCACCGAACCTGTCGTCTTCGCGCAGGAAGTGCGAGCGCGGCATCACGCGGATGTCAGGCGCCAGCCGGGGCGCAAAGCCCATCTGGTCGAGCACGTCGCGCTGCAGGTCCACGCCCGGGGCGATCTCGAACAGCTCCACGCCTTCGGGCGTCAGGCGGAAGTTCGCTCGCTCGGTCAAATACAGCGCCTGCTGGCCGCGCACCAGCGCCTGCGGGCCGCTGAAGGTGATCTGCTCGACGGCCTGCACCAGCTTGCGCACGCTGCCTTGCCGGGCCACGCGCAACTCGCCATCGCCCGTGTGCAACTGCACGCCCTTGGCCGCGAAGGTGCCGCAAAACACCACCTTGCGCGCGTTCTGGGCGATGTCGATGAAGCCTCCCGGGCCCACCGTCAGCCCACCCAGGCGAGAGACGTTGACGTTGCCCTGGGCGTCGAATTCGCCGAAGCCGAGGAAGGCGATGTCCAGGCCGCCGCCGGCGTAGAAGTCGAACTGGGTGGGCGCGTCCAGCATGGCCGTGGCGTTGCGGGCGTAGCCGAACAGCACGCCGTCGAGCAGGCTGCCGCCATAGGTGCCGTGCTCGATGGTCTGGTGGATGAGGCCCAGCTCGTCGCGGCGCACCACCAGCTTGGCCACCGCGTCGGGCACGCCCACGCCGTAGTTCACCACCGCGCCCTTGAACAGCTCGCAGGCGGCGCGGCGGGCCACGGCCTGGCGCTCGCCGAACGGCGCGTTGATGGGCTCCTCCGTGGTGGCACAGGCTTCCTGCGCATCGATGGCCAGGCGATCCGACCCGGTCAGCTCGCCCGACAGGCTGGCGTCGAAGGGGATGTCGTAGCTGGTGCTTTGCGTCGGGTCCACCACGATGGCGCTGACCCAGGCCGCAGGGAGGCGCACCTCGCGGGCTTTCAGCGCGCCGCGCGGCAGGCGCTCTTTCACCTGCACGATGACCTGGCCACCGCTGCTGCGCGCCGCCAGGGCGATGGCCGTGGCGTCGAGGTTGGCGGCCTCGTGCTCGAAGCTGATGTTGCCGTCCTCGTCGGCGGCCGACGCCCGCACCAGGGCCACATGCACAGGGTAGGGCTTGTAGCGCAGGTACTCGCGGCCATCGAGCGTGATGACCTCGGCGAGGTCTTCGGTGGCGCTGGCGTTCATGCGCCCGCCGCCGTGGCGCGGGTCGCAGACCGTGCCCAGGCCCACGTGCGTGATCAGGCCGGGGCGGGCGCCGCCGATCTCGCGCAGCAGCTGCGAGGACACCCCACCGGGCAGGATGTAAGCCGCGATTTTTTCCTCGCGGGCCAGCTGCTGCATGCGCGGCGACCACACCCAGTGCCCGCCCACCACCTTGCGCACCAGGCCCTCGTGGGCGAAGCAGTTCATGCCGCGGTAGCCCTTGTCGCCGATGCCCAGCGCGTGCACCACGGTCAGGTCACGCGGCGCCTGCGTGGCCAGGAAGCGGCGCTCCACGGCCTGGAACAGGCAGGTGGCTTCCATCAGGCCGCCACCGCCGCCCATCAGGGCCACGGTGTCGCCATTGCGGATCAGCGCCGCGGCTTCGTCGGCCGACATGAACTTGGAGGCCGCCGAGGGCTTCGTCGCGTTTGCCATCGCCAGCCCCTCTCAGCGGTTCACGTCGAACAGGGCCGCGCCGCGCTTGAGCACGCTGCGCGCGATCACCGTGCGGTGGATCTCCGAGGTGCCGTCGAAGATGCGGTAGATGCGCGCATCCCGGTAGTAGCGCTCGATGGGCAGCTCCTTGCAAAAGCCCATGCCCCCGAAGACCTGCACGGCGCGGTCCACCACGCGGCCCAGCATCTCCGAGGCGTGCACCTTGACCATGGCGATCCAGTCGCGAGCGTCCTGGCCGGCGTCGATCATCTCGGCCGCGTGCAGCACCATCAGGCGCGCCGCGTTGATGTCGATGACGCTGTCGGCCAGCATCTGCTGCACCATCTGGAAGTCACCGATGGGTTGGCCGAACTGCTTGCGCTCGGCCGCGTAAGCCGTCATCAACTCCAGCACATGGCAGGCCTTGCCCACCGCGCGAGCGCCCACCTGGGCCAGGCGCACCACGTTGAGCGCGCCCATGGCCAGCTTGAAACCCTGTCCTGCCTGGCCGAGCAGGGCGATGGGCTCCAGCACCACGTTGTCGAAGAACAGCTCGACGTGGGGCGTGCCGCGCAGGCCCATCATGGCCTGGTCCTTGCCCACGGTCAGGCCGGGCAGGGCCTTGTCCACCAGGAACATCGAGATCTCTTTGCTGCCGGCTTGCTCACCCGTTTTGGCGGAGACCAGGAAGAAGTCGCTCCACAGGCCATCGCTGATGAAGTGCTTGCCGCCGTTGAGCACCCAGCCGCTGTCGGTCCTGCGTGCCGTGGTGCGGATGCCCTGGGCGTCCGAGCCCGCGCCGGGTTCGGTGATGGCGATGGAGCAGGTGCGCTCGCCCCGCACCGTGGGCCGCAGCCAGCGCTCGATTTGATCGCCGTGGCACTCCAGCAGCGGCTCGTAGACGTTGCCAAAGGCGCGGCGGATGAGGATGTCGCTGGTGTGGCCGAACTGCTCCTCGCAAAGGATGCGGTCCACCGCGCTGAGGCCGCCGCCGCCGTGCTCGGCGGGCATGTTCAGGGCGTAGAGGCCGAGGGCGCTGGATTTGGCGAAGACGGTGCGGGCCGTGTCGGTGTCGAGCTGGCCATCCGTCTCGATGCGCTCCTCCAGCGGCTGCAGCTCGGTCTGGATGAAGCGACGCACGGTCTCGATCATCATCTTCTGTTCGTCGTTCAGGGCGATGGCCATGGGCATGTCTCCAGAGGGAATGCCGGCAATTTACGGATGAACGAAACGGAGATCAACGGCCTGTCTGTGGTCTTATGATTCACGGATCATGAAGCTCAAATTCCAGCTCGACGACCTCCAGGTGTTCTGCATGGCCGCCCGCAAAGCCAGTTTCGTGGCCACGGCGGCCGAGCTGGGCATGTCACCGGCCTACGTCAGCAAGCGCATCGCGGTGCTGGAGGGCGCGCTGGGCGTGACGCTGTTCCACCGCACGGCGCGGCGCGTCACCATCACGGCCGAGGGCGAGCGGGTCTATGCCTCGGCGCAGCGGATCTTCCAGGGCGTGGACGACATGGCCGACACCGTCACCGACGGCCGCGCCGAGCCGCGCGGTGCCCTGCGCGTGACGACCAGCTTCCGCCTGGGGCGCAAGCACATCGGGCCCATCCTGTCGCTGCTGGCTCAGCGCCATCCCGGCCTGGACATCACCCTGGACGTGGTGGACCGGCGGGTGGATTTGCTCGACGAGAACATCGATCTGGACGTGCGCATCGGCGAGGTCCACGAGCCCCACCTGGTGGCCCACCCGATCGCGGCCAGCCCGCGCGTGCTGTGCGCCGCGCCGGCCTACCTGGCGCATGCAGGCACACCCGCGACGGTGGCCGAGCTCGGCCGCCACGAGTGCCTGGTGCTGCGCGACCGCTACCAGCCCTTTGGCGTGTGGACGCTCAGTGGCCCGGCGGGCCCGGAGAAGGTCAAGGTGACCGGGCGGCTGTCGTCGAACAACTCGGAAATCGTGCGGGGCTGGGCCATGGACGGCCACGGCATCCTGCTGACGGCGCGCTGGGACGTCGAGGCCGACCTGCAGGCCGGGCGCTTGTGCACGCTGATGCCGACCTGGTCACAGCCGGCCGACATCTGGGCCGTCAGCACGGTGCGCCTGAGCCAGTCGGCCAAGGTGCGCGTGGCCGTGCGCTACCTGCAGGAGCAGCTGGCCGAGGGGCCCTTTGCCTTGCTTCAGCCGGTCTGACGCCGGCCTGAAGCCTTGGGAAGGGGCGTGATCAGGCCGCGATCAGGCGGACGCTGAGCGTCTGCGCCGGCGTGGTGATGCCGATCAGGCGGTCGATGTTGGGGTGCTTGCCGGGGTTGGCTCGGGCGTCGGCCGTGTGCTCGGCGTAGATCGCCAGGCCTTCGGCAGCGGCGGCCGGGTTGATGCTGCCGTGCTTGGCGGCCAGGGCGGCGTAAACCGCCAGCGAGCCCGCCTGGCCCGGTTTGTTCTCGATGCGGGCCGTGATCTGGCCGGTGGCGTCGCTCAGTTCGAGCGCGGCCAGGTGGGCCACAGCGGGCAGGGCTTTGAGGTTGTCGGCGAAGGCCATGCGGCGGGCTCCAGAGGTGGGTTGCAGGGGCCGCATTGTGCCCCAGGCGCTTGGCCTGCCCGATGCCTCAGATGCTGGCTCAGGTGCTGCCTCAGACGCTGCACCCACGTGCCCAACCGCTCAGACCGGCTGCACGTCCAACGGCGCATCGAAAGGCATGTCCTGGCCGGCCATGACCTGGCCCCAGTCCACGATGGCCAGGCGGCCGTCGGCGTGCTCGACCAGTGCCGTCAGGCTCTCCACCCAATCGCCGTCGTTGCAGTACAGGATGTCTTCCACCATGCGCATCTCGGCGTGGTGGATGTGGCCGCAGACCAGGCCATCGACGCCGCGCTTGCGGGCCTCGCGGGCCAGGGCGGACTCGAAATCGCCCATGTAGCTCACAGCGCGCTTGACCTTGAGCTTGAGGTACTTCGAGAGCGACCAATACGGCAGGCCGGCGCGGGCGCGGAAAGAATTCAGGTGGCGGTTGAGCTTGAGCGTGAACTCGTAGAGCGAGTCGCCCAGCAGGGCCAGCCAGCGCGCGCACTGGATGACGCCGTCGTAGAGGTCGCCGTGGGTGACCCACAGGCGCTTGCCGTCGGCGGTGGTGTGGATCCATTCCTCGGCCACCTCGATGCCACCGAAGGAGTGGTCGAGGAACTTGCGGCCGAACTCATCGTGGTTGCCCGGGATGAAGATGACGCGTGTGCCCTTGCGTGCCTTGCGCAGCAGCTTCTGGACGACGTCGTTGTGGGCCTGAGGCCAGTACCAGCTGCGGCGCAGCTGCCAGCCGTCGATGATGTCGCCCACGAGGTAGAGGGTGTCGCACTCGACGCGCTTGAGGAAATCCAGCAAGGCATCGGCCTGGCAGCCCGGCGTGCCCAGGTGGACGTCGGAAATCCAGGCCGTGCGAACCTTGAACTGGCCCTCGCGGTCGTCGGCGTTGGAAGGGCCTGGTTCGCGCCCCAGGCCGGCGGTGAAGCCGGCGGGCGAGGTCAAGGCCTTGAGCAGTGGGGCGTTGATCCAGTTCCGCATGCGCCGATGGTCGCCAGTGCGCGTGACAACGGCGCGACGGTGGGGTGACGGTTTCGCTCACCCCCGGGAAAGCGTGGGATCTGGCTCAGGCTGTCGGGCGCGTTTTGTAGAACTGCACCGGTGCGGCGGGCACCTGGTTGAGCACCGACTTCTTCATCTTGCCCACCACGTGCATTTCGCAGGGCTTGCAGTCGAAGCGCAGGGTCAGCTTTTCCTTGCCGTTGATGAGCTGCAGCGGCTCGGCTTTGACTTGGCCCTGCACGCCTTGCACGCCCTTGGCCTGCTTGGGGCACAGGCTCAGGGAGAAGCGCACGCAGTGCTTGGTGATCATCAGGCTGACCTCGCCGAGCTCCTCGTGGCTCTCGTAGGCCGGCTCGATCACCTTCACGCCGTGCTTGGCGTAGAAATCGCGGGCCTTGTGGTTGAAGACGTTGGCCAGGTAGCTCAAGGCATCTTCCGGATAGGCCACGGGCGGCTCGACGGCGGCGGCGCGTTGCAGGCGCTCGCGGCCGGCCTCGCGGGCGGCTTCCAGCGCGACCACGGCGTCGCGGCGCAGGGCCTTGAGCGCCGAGGCCGGCACGAACCAGGGCTGGGCCAGGCTCAGCGTGACCTCGCGGGGCTCGAAAATGGTCGTGCCCAGCTTGCCGACCTGCTCGCGCAGCGTGGCCTCGGCGCGTTCGGCGTCTTGCGGGGCTTGTTTGTCGCACACCACCTGGGCCTCGCCCACGAAGCCGTCGTCGTCGGACAGCTGCAGCGCCAGACCGTCGGCGGTGTCGCTCAAAGCGGCCCACATGCCGATGCGGCGGTCGGACGATTTCTTGCCCAGCAGGTTTTCCCAGGCGCGGTCGCGGTTGCGGTTGATGGCCAGGCCGGGTTGCAGGTCCTTGAGCGCCTCGATGCCCTCGTTGGGGTGCACGCGCCAGATGCGGCCGGACTTGCCGATGGGCTCGGCCGTGTTGACCTGCACGCCGACCACGTCCTTGGTCAGGGTCAGGTAGTTGAGGCCGTCGCCGTTGTGGATGCCGCCGGCTTCGCGCGTGGCCACGTCGTCGATGGCGACGTCGAACCAGGTGTCACCGACCTTGGCCACCTCGCCCAACGGCAGGCCCAGGTGCTTCGGCGACTCGAACGCGCCGATGTCTTCCTTGCGGCCGTTGACGAAGTAGTCCGTGCTGCCGCGGTTGAAGTTGCGGTCCGGCTCGGGCTGGAAGTAGAAGGTGCACTCGCCGGACGAGGCACGCGCGAGCTCGGGGCGCTGTTCCAGGACCTCGTCGAGCAGCAGACGGTAGTGGGCGGTGAGGTTCTTCACATAGCCCATGTCCTTGTAGCGACCTTCGATTTTGAAGGAGCGCACGCCGGCGTCGATCAGGGCGTTGAGGTTGGCGCTCTGATCGTTGTCCTTCATCGACAGCACGTGCTGCTCAAAGGCCACGACCTGGCCCGTGCCGTCCAGCACGTTGTAGGGCAGGCGGCAGGCTTGCGAGCAGTCGCCACGGTTGGCGCTGCGGCCGGTGTGGGCATGGCTGATGAAGCACTGGCCGCTGTAGGCCACGCACAGCGCGCCGTGCACGAAGAACTCGATGGCCACGTCGGTGGCATCGGAAATCGCTTTGATTTGTTCCAGCGTCAGCTCACGCGCCAGCACGATCTGGCTGAAGCCGACGTCTTGCAGGAATCTGGCTTTCTCGACGGTGCGGATGTCGGTCTGGGTGGACGCGTGCAGCTGGATGGGGGGCAGGTCCATCTCCAGCAAGGCCATGTCCTGCACGATGAGGGCGTCGGCGCCGGCGTCGTAGAGCTCCCAGATCATCTTGCGGGCCGGCTCCAGCTCGTCGTCACGCAAGATGGTGTTGAGCGTGGGGAAGACCTTGGCGTGGTAGCGGTGGGCGTGCTGGACCAGCCGCGCGATGTCCGACACCTCGTTGCTGGCGTTGCTGCGCGCGCCGAAAGATGGCCCGCCGATGTACACGGCATCGGCCCCGTGGTTAACCGCTTCGATGCCGATGTCGGCGGTGCGGGCGGGCGCGAGCAGTTCGAGGTGGGGACGGGGCAGGGTCATGGCAGCAGAGGTCAAGAGCGATGGCAGACGGCTTGGGCGCGGCAAGGTTGCGCGAGCGAGCCGGCAAAGCGCCGATACTATCGCCATGCGACCCGGAAATGGCAAGGCAATTTCTCCCAGCGGTGACTTTGGCGCGGCCCGGCAAGCGCGCGGGACACCTCAGCCGCTCCAGGCACGTCTGGACCGGCTCGACGCCCTGCGCGGCTTCGCCCTGGTCTGGATGGCCACCTTCCATTTCTGCTTCGACCTGGCCAACGAGCGCCTGATCGACGCGAATTTCTACACCGACCTGCTGTGGACCACGCAGCGCACCTGCATCCTGTCGCTGTTCCTGCTGTGCGCGGGTGCCGGTCAGGCCGTGGCCACCGACCAGGGTCAGAGCTGGGCGCGCTTTTGGCGGCGCTGGGCGCAGATCGTGGGCTGCGCCGCGCTGGTGAGCGCCGGCAGCGCCTTCATGTTCCCGCAGAGCTGGATTTCCTTCGGCGTGCTGCATGGCATGGCGGTGATGCTCATCGTCGCGCGTCTGACGGCCGGCTGGGGCGCGTGGCTGTGGCCGCTGGGCGGGCTGGCGCTGTTGCTGCCACAGCTCGTGGCGGACCCGCTGTTCGACACGCGGCTCACCAACTGGGTGGGCCTGGTCACGCACAAACCCATCACCGAAGATTTCGTGCCCGTGCTGCCCTGGCTGGGCGTGATGTGGTGGGGCCTGGCCGGCACGCGCTGGTTGCTGGCGCACCGCAGGCACTGGCTGAGCAGCGGCAGTTTGCCGCACACCGCGGGCGCCACTTCGGGCCACAATGTCGCCCGTGCGGCGATGCCTTCCCCTCGGGTGTGGCGGCTGCTGACCACCCTGGGCCGCTGGAGCCTGACGTTTTACATGGTGCACCAGCCGGTGCTGATCGGCGGCCTGATGGCCTGGGTGCAGCTCAGTGGCCATGCCCGCCCTTAGCATCTCCTGACACCCCTGCCCGAACCCCCATCCTCCTGACGACCATGACCCAAGACGAACTCAAGACCCTGGTGGGCCAAGCCGCCCTGCAATACGTGCCCGAGGGCAGCATCGTGGGCGTGGGCACCGGCTCCACGGTGGACAAGTTCATCGACGCCCTGGGCGAGGCCCTCAAGGCCAACCCGCAGCGTGTGGCCGGGGTTGTCTCCAGCTCGGTGCGCAGCACGCAACGCCTGCAAGCCCTCGGCGTGCCGGTGCTGGAAGCCGAGGCCGTGACCGGCCTGGGCGTGTACATCGACGGCGCCGATGAAATCGATCACGCCGGGAACATGGTCAAGGGCGGCGGCGCAGCGCTCACTCGCGAGAAGATCGTGGCCGAACTGGCCGAGCGCTTTGTCTGCATCGCCGACGACTCCAAGCTGGTCGAGGCGCTGGGCCGCTTCCCGCTGCCGGTGGAGGTCATCCCCATGGCCGCGGCCCAGGTCATCCGCGCCTTTGCCGCCCTCGGTGGGCAAGCCCAGGTGCGCGCAGGTGTCACGACCGACAATGGCAACGTCATCGTCGATGTGAAGGGTCTGCAGATCACACAGCCGGCCCAGTTCGAGGCCGATGTCAACCAGTGGCCCGGCGTTGTCACGGTGGGCGTGTTCGCCCGCAACAAGGCCGATGTCTGCCTGCTGGGCACGGCCCAGGGCGTCAAGACCCTGAGCTTCTGATCACGGCTTGGCGGTGATCGCCTTCAGCCAGGCGCTGCCCAGACGCCGGTTGGCTTCGGCGGTGGGGTGGTTGTCGTCCCAGAACAGGTGATTGTCCGGGTCGGCACACACGGGCCGGGTTTCGAACTGCGTCAGGTTCAGCCCGCCTGGGTGGCAGGCGTCCGTGAGGTTCTTGCCTTCGGCGCGGCCCTTGTCCATCTCTGTTTTCAGGAAGGCCAGGGTGTCGAAGCTCATGATGTGCGCCTTCGGGTAACGCCGTGCGGAGGCTTGCAGGGCTTTGCCCAGCACGTCCGAGAACTGCACGCTGTATTTGCTGGCGTTGGCGATGTAGCCGGGCCGTGATTTCTCCAGCTGGAGGGCCCGTGGCGTGATGCCCAGGTCCGGCATGGTGGGTACGAAAAAGTAGCGCGCACCGGTGTTGTACAGGCTGGTGATGGCCTGCTGGATGTTGGCCGCAGCCTTGTAGGCGGTCAGGGCGTTCATGCCACCGGGGAAGTAGTAGTCGTCAGGCCCGGTCCAGATCACGTAGAGCGCCTTGGGGTCGGCGCGGCCGGTGCCGGGCAGCACGCTGAAGATGCCTCCCACCAAAGGCACGGTGGGCAGGGAGGGCACCAGGGATTGGCGGTTGAGGTGCTCGGTGACCTGGCTCAGCACACCCAGCGGGATGCCGGGGATGAGTGTGAGGTAGCCACTGAGTGCGCCCGAGAACGCGTAATTCTCGATCTCCACGTCCATGCCCTTGGCCAGCACCTCGACGCCCACGGGGCCATTGCAGAAGCGGCCGTCGAAGGCGGGAGGGCGCGGGTCACCGGTGCCGAAAAGGGCTTTGGTGAAGTCGTAATAGCGGTGCGTGTCCGACATGCTGTCGCTGAGCACGACCATCTTCGAGTACTGGGCGGATGCGGCGCTGGCGCCGAACAGGCTCAGGCAAGCGGCGAGCAGGGGCAAGCGCCGCACGGCGTGGCGGTGGGTCATGGAACTCTCCTGGTTTGATGTGATTGAGTGGCAACCTTAGAACGTTGCCAAGACAACTGCAATCTTCAGGAGAGGGGGCCAACCCCCTTGTTCAGGTGTGCTTGGGCTCGGCCAGTTTCAGATGGGCCAGCGCACCCAGGGCCGCTTGTCGGCCTGTGGCCAGGCTGGCCGTGAGCAGGTAGCCGCCAGTGGGGGCTTCCCAGTCGAGCATCTCGCCAGCGCAGAACACGCCGGGCAGGGCGCGCAGCATGAGCTGCGTGTCGAGCGCCTCGAAGCGCACGCCGCCGGCGGTGCTGATGGCCTCGTCCATGGGGCGGGCAGCCGACAGCGTGATCGGCAAGGCCTGCAGGGCCAGCGCCAGCGCATGCGGGTCGTTGAGCTGCTCGGGCGTCAGCAGCTCGTGCAACAGCGCCATCTTCAGGCCTTGCAGGCCCAGGCGGCTCTTGAGGTGGGTGCTCAGGCTGCGCGGGCCACGGGCGCGGCGGGTTTCGGTCAGCACCGTCTCGGCGCTGTGCGAGGGCAGCAGGTTGAGGTGCACGGTGGCGCTGCCTTCGGCGGCGATGCGGTCGCGGATGGCCGCCGAAAAGGCGTAAATCAGGCTGCCTTCGACGCCGGTGTCCGTCAGCACGAATTCACCTTGCTGCTGCCGGGTGTGGCCTTGCAGGTCGGTGAAGCTCAGGCTGACCGGCTTGACCGGCTGGCCGGCAAAGCGGCTGCGCAGGTGCTCGCTCCAATGCGTGTGGTCGAGGCCTGTGGGTGCCACGTCGAAGCCGCAATTGGCCGCGCGCAAGGGGGCCACATCGACGCCCTTGGCCTGCAGCCAGGGCAGCCAGGCGCCGTCGGAGCCCAGCCGAGACCAGCTGCCACCGCCCAGGGCCAGCACCGTGGCCCGGGCCTGGACGAGGCGCTCGCCGTCCGGCGTGGCCATGCGCAGCGCGGGGCTGTGACCTTCGGCGGCCGCATCGGCCCAGCCGAGCCAGCG
Source organism: Aquabacterium commune (assembly GCF_004362855.1). GTDB lineage: Bacteria > Pseudomonadota > Gammaproteobacteria > Burkholderiales > Burkholderiaceae_C > Aquabacterium > Aquabacterium commune. The sequence goes on along the minus strand of NZ_SNXW01000003.1, from coordinate 109,694 downwards.
GTGGCGCATGTGGAAGCGCACGCCTTGCTGGCGCAGGCGGTGCAGCCAGGCGCGCAGCAGCGGCGCGGCTTTCAGGTCTGTGGGGAAGACGCGGCCGGAGCTGCCCACGAAGGTCTCGATGCCCAGGCCCTGGGCCCATGCGCGCAAGGCGTCGGGGCTGAAGTCCTCCAGCAGCGGCGACAGCCACTCGCTGCGCTCGGCGAAACGCGCCTGGAAGCGCGGCAGGGGCTCGGAGTGGGTCAGGTTGAGGCCGCCACGGCCTGCCAGCAGGAATTTGCGGCCCACCGAGGGCTTGGTGTCGAACAGGTCCACCTGGACGCCGGACTGGGACAGCCACTCGGCAGCCATCAGGCCGGCGGGACCGCCACCGACGATGGCGACCTGGGTGGTCAAAGGGGCAGGGGAGGAGGGCAGGGGGAGGCTCACTTCAGAAACGGATGCCGGCCGGCGTGTTGCCGGCAGGTGCCACGGGCGTGGTCGGGGTGCCTGGCGTCGCATCGGAGGCGCCGGGCGCGTTGCCGGGCTTCGGTTCGATGGGCACCAGCGGCGTGGGTGGGCTGTGCTGGTAGCCCGGCGGCAAGGCGGAGGTCGCAGGGTAGCCCGCGGCGTCGAGGTAGGCGTTCCAGTCGCTGTGCTGCAGGCCGGACAGCTGCTTTTGACCGATGCGCACGGTGGGCAGTTGGTCGGTGGCTTCCTGGCTGCGGAACTGGCGGATGTCTTCCGAGCTGGTCACGGTTTTTTCGGTGAAGGGCACACCGCGGGCCTTGAGCAACTGGCGCGCGGTGTCGCAGGGCGTGCAGTTGTTGCCTGTGTAGAGCGTGACCGGGAAGCGGCTGACGACCTTCTGCAGCTCGTAAGGCAGGGCGTCGGCCGGGGCGCTTGCGCCATTGGCCTTGATCGCCTTGGCGGGTTTGTCCACCGGTGCACGGTCGGTGTAGGTGACGCGGCCGTCGGGCCCTACGACCTTGTAGAGCGCCCAGGCCGGGCCGCTCAGTGAAGCCAGCAACCCGGCCAACAACGCGGGCAGGGCCAGCAGCGCGCCCGCGCCGACGCGGCGTGCGTTGACGGTTTCAGGGCGAAACAGGGGCAGGCGCATGGTCGGGCTCCGGTGGTGTCGTGTGCTCAAGCCATGCCCTGGTGGCGCAGCAGGGCGTCGATGCTGGGTTCGCGGCCACGGAAGGCCTTGAAGTTCTCCATGGCCGAGCGGCTGCCACCGGCTTCCAGGATGGCCTCGCGGTAGCGGCGACCGACCTCGGCGTTCAGCACGCCGGCCTGCGGCGTGGCGGCTTCTTCGAAGGCGGCGTAGGCGTCTGCGGACAGCACCTCGGCCCACTTGTAGCTGTAGTAGCCGGCCGCGTAGCCGCCCGCGAAGATGTGCGAGAAGCTGTGCTGGAAACGGTTGAAGGCCGGCGGGATGTTCACGGCCACTTCCTGGCGGACGGCATCGACCAGGGCCTGGATGTTGCCTTCAGCGCCCGGCTCGGCGTGCAGGCGCATGTCGAAGAGCGAGAACTCGATCTGGCGCAGGGTCTGCATGCCGCTCTGGAAGTTCTTGGCCGCGACCATCTTGTCGAACAAGGCACGCGGCAGGTGGGCGCCGGTGTCCACGTGCGAGGTCAGCTTCTGAACCACGTCCCATTCCCAGCAGAAGTTCTCCATGAACTGGCTGGGCAGCTCGACCGCGTCCCATTCGACACCGCTGATGCCGGCCACGCCGATGTCATCGACCTGGGTGAGCATGTGGTGCAGGCCGTGGCCGAACTCGTGGAAGAGGGTGGTGACGTCGTCGTGCGTGAGCAGGGCGGGCTTGTCGCCCACGCCCTTGGCGTAGTTGCACACGAGGTGGGCCACGGGTGTTTGCGTCTGGCCGTTGTCAGGGCGGGCCCAGCGGCCGCGCACGTCGTCCATCCAGGCGCCGGGGCGCTTGCCGGCGCGGGCGTAGGGGTCCAGGTAGAACTGGCCCACCAGCTTGCCGGCGCGCTCGATGCGGAAGAAGCGCACCGACGCGTGCCACACGGGCGCCGTGTCGGGCGAGATGGTGACGTCGAACAGCTTTTCGATCAGGCCGAACAGGCCCTGCAGCACGGTCGGCTCGGTGAAGTACTGCTTGACCTCCTGGTCGCTGAAAGCGTAGCGCGCTTCCTTGAGCTTTTCGCTCACGAAGGCCACGTCCCAGGCTTGCAGGTCGGTCAGGTCGCATTCGGTGCGCGCGAAGTCGCGCAGCTCGGCCATGTCTTTTTCGGCGTAGGGACGGGCGCGTTGGGCCAGGTCGCGCAGGAAGTCGGTGACCTGCTGGTGCGACTGGGCCATCTTGGGCACCAGGGAGACGTCGGCGAAGTTGGCGTAGCCCAGCAGGCGGGCCTCTTCCTGGCGCAGCGCGACGATTTCCTGCATCAGCACGGTGTTGTCGCGCTCGGAGGCGCCCAGCTCGCTGGCGCGGGTGGCGTAGGCGCGGTACATCGCCTCGCGCAGCGCGCGGTTCGTGGCGTACTGCATGACCGGCAGGTAGCTGGGCATGTGCAGGGTGAGCTTGTGGCCTTCTTTGCCGTCGGTTTCGGCCGCGGCGCGGGTGGCGGCCTTCACGTCGTCTGGCACGCCATCGAGCTCACCGGTGGACGCGAAGTGGGCGAAGGCGTCGGTGGCGTCCATCACGTGCTCGGAAAAGGCCTGCGACTTGGCCGCCTGCAACTCCTGGATCTCGGCGAAGCGCTGTTTGGCCTCGCCTTGCAACTCGGCGCCACCCAGCACGAAGCCGCGCAGGGCGTTGTCCAGGGCGCGCCGGCGGGCCGGCGTCAGCTTGCGCTGCTGGACGCCCTCAGCGCGGTCTTGCACGTCGATGGCCTTGTACTTGGCGTACAGCTGCTCGTCGGCACCCAGGCGCGTGTAGAACTCGGTCAGGCGCGGGATGTTCTCGTTGAAGGCGGCGCGCAACTCGGGCGTGTCGGCCACGGCGTTGAGGTGCCCCACGGCGCCCCAGGCACGGCCCAGGCGCTCGGTGGGCACGTCCAGCAGCAGGGACAGCGCATCGTAGTTGGCCGCCACGTCGGGCGAGGTGACCTTGGCCAGGGCGGCTTCCGACTCGGCCAGCAGCGCATCCATGGCCGGGCTGACGTGCGCCGGCTGGATCTGGTCGAACAAAGGCAGGCCGGCGGTGTCGAGGAGGGGGTTGGTGCTCATGCTGCGGCAGCGGCACGTTCGGCCGCTTCCATGGTGTTGACCAGCAACATGGTAATCGTCATGGGGCCGACCCCGCCGGGCACGGGGGTGATGTGGCCTGCCACTTCCTTCACGCCAGCGAAGTCCACGTCGCCGCAGAGCTTGCCTTCGTCGTCGCGGTTCATGCCCACGTCGATGACCACGGCGCCGGGCTTGACCATGTCGGCCGTCAGCACATTGCGCCTGCCCACGGCGGCGACCACGATGTCGGCCTGGCGGGTCATGGCGCCCAGGTCGGCCGTGCCGCTGTGGGTGACGGTGACGGTGGCGTTGGCGGCCAGCAGCATCATCGCCATGGGCTTGCCGACGATGTTGGAGCGCCCGATCACCACCGCGTGCTTGCCGCGCAGGTCTTTCATGCCGATGGATTCGAGCATCTTCATGCAGCCGTAGGGCGTGCAGGCCTTGAAGCCGACTTCGCCGACCATCAGGGCGCCGGCGCTGGCGACGTGGAAACCGTCCACGTCCTTCAGCGGCGAGATGGCTTCGATCACCTTGTGGTCGTCGATGTGCTTGGGCAGGGGCAACTGCACCAGGATGCCGTGGATGCTCGGGTCGTTGTTGAGCGCCTCGACGCGGGCCAGCAGCTCGGCCTCGCTCAAGCCGGCCTCGTACTTCTCCAGCACCGACTTGAAGCCGGCGTCCTCGCAGGCCTTGACCTTGTTGCGCACATAGACCTGGCTGGCCGGGTTGTCGCCCACCAGGACGACGGCCAGGCCAGGCTTCGTGCCCTTGGCCGTGAGCGCGGCGGCGCGCTGGGCGACTTCGCCACGCAGTTGCTTGGACAGGGCGTTGCCGTCGATGAGTTGGGCGGTCATGGGGTGGGCTCCGTGGGGGCTTGAGGTTCAGGAATGGAAAAAGGCCGCGGGTGGGCGGCCTTCCATCGTGCGCAGCGCCGAGGGCGCTGACCCAGATTCACTTGGTGGCGCCGGCCGCCGGGGCGTTGGCACCGAGGGCGATTTTCAGCAGGTCGGCCACGGTGTTGGCGTTGAGCTTTTCCATCACGTTGGCGCGGTGGGCTTCCACCGTCTTGATGGAGATGCCCAAGTCATCCGCGATCTGCTTGTTCAGGCGTCCGGCGACGATGCGCTCCAGCACCTGGGCTTCGCGGGTGGTCAGGCGCGACAGCAGGGCTTCGCGGCTGGCGGCTTCCTGCGATTGCGAGAAGGCGCTGCGGGCTTGATCGAGCATGCGCTCGACCAGGGCGACCAGGGCGTCTTCCTTGAAAGGCTTCTCGATGAAGTCCATTGCGCCTTTCTTCATCGTGTTCACGGCCATGGGCACGTCGCCGTGACCGGTGATGAAGACGATGGGCAGCGGGGACTTGCGCTCCAGCAGCTTGTCTTGCAGCTCCAGGCCGCTCATGCCGTCCATGCGGATGTCGGCGATCAGGCAGGCGACTTCGCGGGGGTCGAAGCGGGCGAGGAAGGACTCGGCCGATTCGAAGCAGCGCACGCGGTAGTCCTTGCCCTCCAGCAGCCATTGCAACGAGTCGCGCACGGCCTCGTCGTCATCCACCACATACACAGTGCCTTTTTTGGGGATCAAGCTCATGGGTTGTCGGCAAGCAAATCGTTGGAGGGAGGCAGGCCCGAGTCGGCGAAGTCGGCCACGGCGCCGTTGTCAACGGGCAGGGTGAATGTGAAACGACACCCTGTCACCGATGGTCCATTGTAGATGTTCTCTGCCTTGATTCGGCCATGGTGGGACTCGATGATGGACCGGCAAAGGCTCAGGCCTATCCCTAGGCCCTCGGCCTTGGTCGAGTGGAAAGCCTCGAACAAGCGGGCCAGCATCTCCTCTTTCATGCCCGGGCCGCCGTCGGTCACGGAGAACTCGACGACCTGGCCTTGCTCCTCGGTTTTGCGCAGCTGCACGCGGAGGTCGATCAGGCGACGCGACTGTGGCATCTGTGCCGAATCGATGGCTTCTGCCGCATTTTTCAGCAAGTTCAGCAGCACCTGCTCGATCAGGATGGGGTCGGCCGACAGCTGCGGCAGGCGGTTGGCCACGGCCGTGTTGAGCGTGACGCGGCGGCGCTTCATCTCGAAAACGGCGAGTTCCAGCACGGCGTCGGTGATGTCGCGCACGCGGCAGGGCTGGCGTTGCGGCTCGGAGCGCTTCACGAACTGGCGGATGCGGTGGATGATCTGTCCAGCCCGCTGCGCCTGGCGCGAGGTCTTTTCCAGCGCGCCGACGAGTTGTTCGTTGTCTATGCTGCCGGCCTGCACGCGACTGATCATGCCGCTGCAGTAGTTGGAGATGGCCGCCAGCGGCTGGTTGAGCTCGTGGGCCACGGTCGAGGCCATTTCGCCCATGGTGATGAGGCGGCTGGTGAACTGGGACTTCTCGGCCTGACGGGCGGCGGCCTCTTCGCTCTGGCGGCGCACGGTGACGTCGGTGGCGATCAGCATCTGGGCGAGGTTGCCGTCGGTCCATTGCACGTAGCGGGCGCGCACGTCGAACCACTTCTGCACGCCTTCCATGAAGACTTCGCGGGTGTCGCTGCCGGCATTGGTCAGCGAATGGGCAGGCAGACCGCCGAAATCATCGACCGACTCGTCGCCGTCGATCACCTCGTCGGGCATGACCTGGCCCCCGGTCAGCTGCACGTGGGCGTCGGGGTTGGCACCGAACCACAGGCGGTAGGAACGGTTGGCGAACAGCAGTTCGCCGCGCTGCACCGACACCACGGACACGGCCGCGTCCAGGCCTTCCAGCACGGTGGTGAAGCGTTCATGCGCTGCCGTGAGCTGGTCGCGCACGCGCTTGGCTTCCGTGATGTTGGTGACCGAGGTCATCCAGCCGGTCTGGTCGCCCTGGGCGTCGATCAGCGGCGAAACGTACATGCGGGCGTCGAACTGGCTGCCGTCGCGGCGTTGCATGACGACCTCGATGCCGCCCATCGGGCTGCGGCCCAGCAATTCCTGCTGGAACATTCGGTTGAATTCTTCGAGGCGGTCTTTGGGCCAATAAGGGTAGGGCGGCACGCAGCCGATCAACTCTTCTTCCGAGAAGCCTGACATCGCGCAGAAAGCCGGGTTCACGTAGGTGATGCGGCCTTCGAGGTCGATGGTGCGCATGCCGGTGAGCATGGAATTTTCCATGGCCCGGCGGAAGTTGGTTTCCTGCACCAGGGTTTTCTGGATCTGCGAGCGGCGGCGCATGTGGCGCAGCGTGCCCATGAGCGTCCAGAGCGTGAAGCCCGAAAGCGCCACGACCATCCAGAACAGGGTGTTGCCGATCAGGTTGGACGAGGTGCGAAAGCCCATGCCGCGCAAAATCAGGCCGTTGCCCACCGGGGTGACCACCACGTCGTGCACGAAGGTGGGTTTGGCCGAACGCTCATTGACCCCACCCACCGTGCTGGTCAGCACCACGCCGCTGACCTCGACCAGGCTCATGGCGTGGCGGCTGGCGATCTCGCGGGGCACCAGGTAGCGCATCAGCGATTCCAGCGCGTACTCGGTCACCAGCGTGCCGGCAAAGCCCTGGCGGTCCACCAGGGGCATGTGCAGCTGGATGGTCCGCGCGCCCTGGGCGTTGATGTAGGGGCGCGAGTACACCGCTGAGCCACGCTCACGGGTCTGCTGGAAGGCCTGCATGGGCTCGCCGCCGGGGAATTGCTCGCGCCAGTCCAGCCGGGTGTCTGTGCTGGTGTCGTCGCCAGGGGCGTCTGGGTCCATGGACAAACTCAGGGCGCTGCGGTAGGCCCGCACGCGTGCATCGGCCTGCACCCAGGTCACGCTGGTGACCTCTGGACGTGCCCGCACAAAATCACCGGCTTGGCGGGTGAATGCCTCGGTGCTGGCCGGTTTCATGGCAATTTCGCGGGCCATGCGCAGCAATTGCTCCTGGTTTTCCACCAGCCGCATCCGAATTTGCTGCTGCACGACTTCGGTGTCGCGTTTGACGGATTCCTGCTCGCGTTCGATTTCCTCGTTGCGCAGGTACCAGAAGGCCGCAATGATGGCCACGAGGAACAGCAGCACGGACACCAGCGGGCCCAGCGTGGCGTAGCGGTCCTGCTGGCTGGGCGTTTGTTTGCGCCACCAGCGCCAGAACAGGCGGCTGGTTTGTCCCGGAGGCGGTGGCGGCACCGGGCTGGGTGTTGGCGTGGAAGCGGAAAAAGGCATCCTCGGATTATCGGTGCGGGATTCCACATCTGGAGGCCCGGTTGATTTGGTTATAGTGCGCGGGTGCCGCAGCGCCACCCTGTTGCGCGCACACCTCGTTGCAACCGAAATCGCCCCGTTTATCCACGGCAAGCGATTGGCGGCAGTGGTCACACTCAGACCACATGCCAAATCCAATGGAGACTGAACCCATGTCTGCAAACGATCCCGTGCTGTCCTCCCTGCAGGACCAGGATCCCCAGGAAACCCGCGAATGGCTCGACGCCTTGTCCGGGGTCATCGAGACCGAGGGCCGCGGACGCGCCCACGATCTGCTCGAAACGCTGCTCGACCATGCCCGACAATCGGGCATCGACATGCCCTTCTCGGCCACCACGGCCTACGTCAACACCATCGCGGTCGAAGACGAAGCGCACTGCCCGGGCAACCTGGAAATCGAAGAGCGCCTGCGCACCTACATGCGCTGGAACGCCATGGCCATGGTGGTCAAGGCCAATCGCCACAACCCTCCGGATGGCGGCGACCTGGGCGGCCACATTTCGTCGTTTGCCTCGCTGGCCACGATGCTGGGCATCGGCTTCAACCATTTCTGGCACGGTGATTCGCCCGACCACGGCGGTGACCTGCTCTACATCCAGGGCCACTCGGCCCCCGGCATTTACGCCCGCGCCTTCCTGGAAGGCCGCATCACCGCCGAACAGCTCGACAACTTCCGCCAGGAAGTCGGTGGCAAGGGCCTGTCCAGCTACCCGCATCCCAAGCTGATGCCGGAGTTCTGGCAGTTCCCGACCGTGTCGATGGGCCTGGGCCCCATCATGGCCATCTACCAGGCCCGCTTCCTGAAGTACCTGCATGCCCGTGGCCTGGCCGACACGTCCAAGCGCAAGGTCTGGGTGTTCTGCGGCGACGGCGAGATGGACGAGCCCGAATCGCTGGGCGCCATCGGTCTGGCCGCGCGCGAAAAGCTCGACAACCTGATCTTCGTGGTGAACTGCAACCTGCAGCGCCTGGACGGCCCGGTGCGTGGCAACGGCAAGATCGTGCAGGAGCTCGAAGGCGAGTTCCGCGGATCCGGCTGGAACGTGATCAAGCTGCTGTGGGGCTCCTACTGGGACCCGCTGCTGGCGCGCGACAAGGACGGCATCCTGCGCAAGATCATGATGGAGATGGTGGACGGCGACTACCAGGCCTGCAAGGCCAACGACGGCGCCTTTGTGCGCCAGCACTTCTTCGGCCGTGACCCACGCGCCCTGGAGATGGTGGCGCGTCTGTCCGACGACGACATCTGGCGCCTGCAACGCGGTGGCCACGACCCGCAGAAGGTCTATGCGGCCTACAACGCGGCCGTGAACCACGAAGGCCAGCCGACCGTGCTGTTGATCAAGACGGTCAAGGGCTTCGGCATGGGCAAGAGCGGCGAAGGCAAGAACACCGCCCACCAGACCAAGAAGCTGACGGACGAGGACATCAAGCTGTTCCGCGACCGCTTCAACATCCCCGTCACGGACGAGGACCTGCCGAACCTGCCCTTCATCAAACCGGCCGAAAACACGCCGGAAATGAAGTACCTGCATGAGCGCCGCCAGGCCCTGGGCGGCTACCTGCCCAAGCGCCGCCCCAAGGCCGAAGAGACGCTGACCGTGCCCGGCCTGGACGCCTTCCAGAGCGTGCTGGAGCCGACCGCCGAAGGCCGTGAGATCTCGACGACGCAGGCCTTCGTGCGCTGCCTGACCCCGCTGCTGCGCGACGCCAACCTGGGCCCGCGCGTGGTGCCCATCCTGGTGGACGAGGCCCGCACCTTCGGCATGGAAGGCCTGTTCCGACAGATCGGCATCTACGCGCCGGAAGGCCAGAAGTACACCCCGGTGGACAAGGACCAGGTCATGTACTACCGCGAAGACAAGGCCGGCCAGATCCTGCAGGAAGGCATCAACGAAGCGGGCGGCATGAGCTCGTGGATCGCAGCGGCCACGTCGTACTCGACGAACAACCGCGTGATGATCCCGTTCTACATCTACTACTCGATGTTCGGGCTGCAGCGCATTGGCGATCTGGCCTGGGCGGCCGGTGACATGCAGGCGCGCGGCTTCCTGCTGGGCGGCACCTCCGGGCGCACCACGCTGAACGGCGAAGGCCTGCAGCACGAAGACGGCCACAGCCAGCTGGTGGCGGGCACCATCCCGAACTGCCTGAGCTACGACCCGAGCTTCGCGCACGAAGTGGGCGTCATCATCCAGGATGGCCTCAAGCGCATGGTCGAACGCCAAGAAAACGTCTTCTACTACCTGACGCTGCTCAACGAGAACTACGCACAGCCGGGTCTGAAGCAAGGCACCGAGGCCGAGATCATCCGGGGCATGTACCTGCTGCAGGATGCAGATTCCGGCGTGGTGGCCAAGCACAAACTCCAGGTCAACCTGCTGGGTTCGGGCTCCATCCTGCGCGAGTCGATGGCCGCCAAGGAACTGCTGGAAGCCGAGTGGGGCGTGGGCGCCAACGTCTGGAGCTGCCCTAGCTTCAACCTGCTGGCCCGCGATGGCCAGGACGTCGAGCGCTGGAACCTGCTGCACCCGACCGACGCACCGCGCGTGTCTTTCGTCACCCAACAGCTGGACCGCACCAGCGGCCCGGTCGTGGCGTCCACCGACTATGTCAAAGCCTTGCCCGAGCAGATCCGGGCGTACATCCCCAGGGGCAGGAGCTTCAAGGTGCTGGGCACCGACGGCTTTGGCCGCAGCGACTTCCGCTTCCGCCTGCGTGAGCACTTCGAGATCAACCGCCACTACATCGTGGTGGCGGCCTTGAAGTCGCTGGCAGACGAGGGTGCGGTGCCTGTGTCCAAGGTCGCCGAAGCGATCAAGAAGTACGGCATCGACGCCGACAAGATCAACCCCCTGTACGCCTGAGGACCTGGACATGGCACTGATTGAACTGACCGTCCCGGACATCGGGGACGTGAGCGACGCTGCGGTCATCGAACTGCTCGTCAAGCCGGGCGACACCATCCGCCCCGAACAAAGCCTCATCACCATCGAGTCGGACAAGGCCTCGATGGAGGTGCCCGCCTCGGTGGGCGGTGTGCTGAAAGAGCTGCGACTGAAGCTGGGCGACAAGGTGAGCCAGGGCAGCATCGTGGGCGTGCTGGAGACGGCCGAGGGTGCCGCGACGGCATCCCCGGCCGCAGCGCCTGCTGCATCATCGGTGAGCCCTGCGCCTGCGGCTGCCGCGCCCGCTGTGGCACCGGCTGCCGCAGCTGTGGCCGCCACGGTGGCCGACCAGCCGCGCACCAGCCCGACCGCGGCCCTGCCGCCGGCCGAACCCGCCGTCATCGGCGCGCTGGCCCATGCCTCGCCCTCGGTGCGCCGTTTCGCGCGCGAGCTGGGCGTGGACGTGGCCAAGGTGCCCGGCACCGGACCCAAAGGCCGCATCACCCAGGGCGACGTGCAGAACTTCGTCAAGGGCGTGATCGCCAAGGCCTCCTCGCCGGCGGCTGCCGCGTCTTCAGGCGCGGGCAGCGCTGACCTGGGCGGCATGACCCTGTTGCCCTGGCCCTCGGTGGACTTCACCAAGTTCGGCCCGGTGGAGCGCAAGCCGCTGTCGCGCATCCAGAAGATCTCGGGCGCGAACCTGCACCGCAACTGGGTGCGCATCCCGCACGTCACCAACAACGAAGAAGCCGACATCACCGAGCTGGAGGCCTTCCGCGTGCAGCTCAATGGCGAGCACGCCAAGGCCGGCACCAAGTTCACGCTGCTGGCCTTCCTGCTGAAAGCCTGTGCGGTGGCGCTGCGCAAGTTCCCGCAGTTCAACGCCTCGCTGGATGGCGACGACCTGGTGCTGAAGAACTACGTGCACATCGGCTTCGCGGCCGACACGCCCAACGGCCTGGTGGTGCCCGTCATCCGCGACGTGGACCAAAAGAGCCTGTCGCAGCTGGCGCTGGAGACCGCGTCGCTGGCCGCCAAGGCCCGCGACGGCAAGCTCTCGCCGGCCGACATGCAGGGGGGGTGCTTCTCGATCAGCTCGCTGGGTGGCTTCGGCGGCACGACCTTCACGCCCATCATCAACGCGCCGGAAGTGGCCATCCTGGGCGTGTGCCGCTCGGCCATGAAGCCGGTGTGGGACGGCCAAGCCTTCCAGCCGCGTTTGATGGTGCCGCTGAGCTTGAGCTACGACCACCGCGTCATCGACGGCGCCTCGGCGGCGAAGTTCAACGCCTACCTCGCCAGCTTGCTGGCCGATTTCCGCCGTGCGTTGGTGTAAGGGGCTGACATGACAACCAACCACACCCGCACTGTGAACATCCCCGTGCCCGACCTGGGCGACATCGCCGACGCGGTCATCATCGAGATCCTGGTCAAGCCGGGGCAGTCTGTGACGGCCGAGCAAAGCCTGATCACGCTGGAGTCTGACAAAGCCTCGATGGAAGTGCCCACGCCGCAAGCCGGTGTGGTCAAGGACATCCTGGTCAAGCTGGGCGACCGCGTGGGGCAGGGGCACCTGATCCTGACGCTGGACGTGGCAGGTGAGGGCGCTGCGGTGGCTGCACCTGCGGCGGCCGCCTCTGCGCCATCTGCGCAGGCACCAGCCGCTGCGGCATCGCCTGTACCGGCCGCAGCGGCCCCCGCTGCTGCTGTCGCCGCGGGCCCCATCCCCACCGACACCGACTGCGATGTCCTCGTGCTCGGCGGTGGCCCCGGTGGCTACAGCGCCGCATTCCGCGCTGCCGACCTGGGGCTCAAGGTCATCCTGGTGGAGCGCTATGCCGAGCTGGGTGGCGTGTGCCTGAACGTGGGTTGCATCCCGTCGAAGGCGCTGCTGCACGTGGCCGCCGTCATGGACGAGGTCAAGCACTTCGACGCACTCGGCGTGAGCTTTGGTGCACCGGCGCTGGACCTGGCCAAGCTGCGCGCCCACAAATCGGGCGTGACCGGCAAGCTCACGCAAGGCCTGGCCGGCATGGCCAAGATGCGCAAGGTCGAGGTGGTGCGTGGCTACGGCAGCCTGATCGATGCGCACACGCTGCAGGTCGAGCTGACCACCGGCACGGCGCAGGACAAGTCTGGCGAAACCCGCACGCTGAAGTTCAAGCGCGCCATCCTGGCCGCGGGCTCGCAAGCGGTGCACCTGCCTTTCCTGCCCGATGACCCGCGTGTGGTGGATTCCACCGGCGCGCTGCAACTGCCGCATGTGCCCCAGAAGATGCTGGTCATCGGCGGCGGCATCATCGGCCTGGAGATGGGCACGGTGTACTCGACGCTGGGCGCGCAAACGGGCACGAAGATCGACGTCGTCGAGATGAGCGACACGCTCATGCCCGGCGCCGACCGCGACCTGGTCAAGGTCTGGGACAAGCTCAACGCGCCGCGCTTCGACCGCGTCATGCTGGGCACCAAGACCGTGGCGGCCGAGGCCACGCCGGAGGGCATCAAGGTGTCCTTCGCGTCGGCCAAGGAAGGTCAGCCCGCACCCGAGCCCGGCGTTTATGACCTGGTGCTGCAAGCCGTGGGCCGCAGCCCCAACGGCCGCAAGTTCGGCGGGGACAAGGCCGGCCTGAACGTCAACGAGCGCGGCTTCGTTCCGGTGGACCGCCAGATGCGCACCAACGTGCCCAGCCTGTTCGCCATCGGCGACCTGGTCGGCCAGCCCATGCTGGCGCACAAGGCCGTGCACGAGGGCCACGTGGCGGCCGAGGTGGTGGCTGGCGAGTTGCTGGGCGATGCCAAGTTGGCGTCCGCCTCGTTCGACGCGACAGTCATCCCGAGCGTGGCCTACACCGACCCGGAAATCGCCTGGGTGGGCCTGACCGAAGAGCAGGCCAAGGCGCAGGGCAAGTCCGTCACCAAGGGGCTGTTCCCTTGGGCGGCTTCAGGGCGCGCGCTGGCCAACGGCCGATCGGAAGGTTTCACCAAGCTGCTGTTCGACGCTGAGACCGGGCGCATCGTCGGCGGTGGCATCGTGGGCACGCACGCGGGTGACCTGATCGGTGAAGTGGTGCTGGCCATCGAGATGGGCGCCGACGAGATCGACATCGGCAAGTCCATCCACCCGCACCCGACGCTGGGCGAGAGTGTCGGCCTGGCGGCCGAGGCCGCTCACGGCAGCTGCACCGACTTGCCGCCCGTTCGCAAGCGCTGAGGCTCACGCAAGGCAACTCACGCACGGCAACGCCCGACGCTGCGGTGGCGACACCGCGGGTCGGGCGTTGTGCTGTCTGGCTGTCGCTGGTGTCAGGCCGCGGCCCGACGAGCTGGCGTCAGAAAGGCAGGTTCAGCGTCGGCGAGAACATGGCGATGGCGCAGCCCAGGCCCACGGCCCAGATCACGCTGCGCAGGGCAGCGATGTTGGCCAGGTACAGGCCGGTATAGACCAGGCGGGAGGCGATGAAGGCCATGGCCAGTTGGTCGGTGCGACCTTGTTCCAGACCGGCGCTTTGGGCGGCCAGCACGGCGAAAACGAAGATCGGCAGGATCTCGAAGCCGTTGCTGTGGGCGGCGGCGGCGCGGCCCTTCCAGCCTTCCTGGCGGGCGGCCCAATCGCGCGGGTTGTTGTTGTCGTAGCCACCGTCGCTGCGGCGTTTGCCAGCGGTGGCGCCTTTGGCCAGGCCCATGGTCACGATGGGCATGACGGCGGCGATCAGGACGCAGGTGTTGGCGATGCTCATGGAGGTCTCCTTGGTGTGGGCCGCACGCGAACGGCGTGCTGGCATCGGGGCATTCTAAGTTTGACAATGGGCATTGTCGAATTGAATGCTGTTGCGTGACGCCGCCTGGCGTTGCGTGGACGCCATGGTCTGACCCGGGCAAACCCGGCTTCCCTGCCGGCATGTGCGCTTTCAATGGAAGTCGCGGCTGGACGTGCTGAGGCCTCCGAGCAGGGGGCTGAGGTCACGCAGGTGGTGGGCGATGAGGTGGCGGACCTCGCCTTCGCGCTGCCACACGCCGTACACCGCCAGCAGACGCGCGTGCACGAGTTCGCGCCGCTGGCGCTCCTTGAGGGCCGCCCAGACGATGACGTTGACCGTGCCGGTTTCGTCTTCCAGGGTGACGAAGACCACGCCCGAGGCCGTGCCCGGTTGCTGTCGCACGGTGACGATGCCGCAGGCGCGGGCCAGGCGGCCGTTGGGGAATTCGTGCAGTTCCATGGCGCTCAGCAGGCGTTGGGCGGACAACTGCGGCCGAAGCAGCGCGAGGGGGTGGCGGCGCAAGGTCAGGCCCAGCGCGGCGTGGTCGAAGACGATGGCCTCGCCCTCCGGTGCGGCAGGCAGCGTGAGCAGAGCTTCTTCGGTGGGCGCATCGCGCAGCAGGGCAGGGGCACGGTGGCGGGCCGCGGCTTCCCAGACCTGCTGGCGGCGGTGGCCTGCCAGGCTGCGCAGCGCATCGCCCGCGGCCAGGGCGCGCAGTTCGTCTTGTGCCAGGTGCGCGCGGCGGGCCAGGTCATCGACATCGGCGAAAGGCTGTTGCGCCAAAGCGTTCTCGATGCGCAGCGCGGCGTCGAGCCCCAACCCTGCCACGAGCCGCAAGCCCAGGCGCACCGCGGGCTGGGGGCTGTCCGCCGGTGGGCGATGCTGGGAGATGCGCCCGGCGATGGGCGTGAGCGCATCTGCCGGGTCGGCAGGGGGCGGCACCAGGCGGCAATCCCAGCCACTGTGCGTCACATCGGGGGGCAGCACCACCACGCCGTGGCGGCGGGCGTCTTGCACGAGCTGGCTGGGCGAGTAAAAGCCCAAGGGCTGGGCGTTGAGCAGCCCCGCCAGGAAGGCCGCTGGCTCGTGGCGCTTGACCCAGGCGCTGGCATAGACGAGCAAGGCGAAGCTGGCCGCGTGGGATTCCGGGAAACCGTATTCGCCAAAGCCTTCGATCTGCTGGAAGATCTGTTCGGCAAAGCCGAGGTCGTGGCCGTTGGCCGTCATGCCATCGATCACCTTGCGCTTGAATTTGTGCACGCCGCCTTTGCGTCGCCAGGCGGCCATGGAACGGCGCAGCTCGTCGGCCTCACCTGCCGTGAAGCCGGCGGCGAGCACCACGATCTGCATCACCTGCTCCTGAAAAATGGGCACGCCCAGGGTGCGCTTGAGCGCCGCTTCCAGCCGTGGCGGGCAGGTGATGGCGTTCGGATTGGTGCGATGCAGCTCGCGCCGTTGCAGGTAGGGGTGGACCATGCCGCCCTGGATGGGCCCAGGCCGCACCAGCGCCACCTCGACGACCAGGTCGTAAAAGCAGCGCGGTCGCAAGCGCGGCAGCATGCTCATCTGCGCGCGGCTTTCGATCTGGAAGACGCCGATGGTGTCGGCGTCGCAGGCCATGTCGTAGGTGGCGGGGTCTTCGCGCGGGATGTCCTGCAGGCGGAAAGGCCGCTCAGGAGGATGGCCGCGGCGCAAGCTGATGAACGCCATCGCTTTGCGCAAGGCCGTGAGCATGCCGAGCGCCAGCACATCGACCTTGAGCAGGCCGAGGGCGTCGAGGTCGTCCTTGTCCCACTGGATGATGCTGCGCTCGGGCATGGCGGCGTTCTCGATGGGCACCATGCGGCACAGCGCGCCTTTGGCAATGACGAAGCCGCCGGTGTGCTGGCTGAGGTGCCGCGGGAAGCCCATCAGTGTCAGGCTGAGCTCCTGCCACAGGCGCATGCGGCGTTCATCGGGGTCCAGACCCAGTTCGATCAGCCACTCGCGGCGGATGCCCTGGCCGTCCCACCACTGGTGGTTGCCGCTGACCTGCGCGATGCAGTCTGCGGAAAACCCGAGCGCCTTGCCGACATCGCGCAGGGCGCTGCGGGTGCGGTAGCTGATGACGGTGGCCGTGAGCGCGGTGCGGTCGCGCCCGTACTTGGCGTAGAGGTACTGGATGACCTCTTCGCGGCGCTCGTGCTCGAAGTCCACGTCGATGTCGGGCGGCTCTTTGCGCTCGCGCGAGATGAAGCGCTCGAACAGCAAGGTGCTTTGCGACGGGTCCACCTCGGTGATGCCCAGGCAGTAGCACACGGCCGAGTTGGCCGCGCTGCCGCGCCCCTGGCATAGGATGCCGCGTGAGCGCGCGAAGTGGACGATGTCGTGGACGGTGAGGAAGTACTTGGCGTAGTCCAGCTCCGCGATGAGCGCCAGTTCCTTGTGGATCTGCGCCTGGACATCGGGGGGCACGCCCAGGGGGAAGCGATCTACCGCGCCCTGCAGGGTCAGCTGGCGCAGGTGGTCGATCGGGGTGTGGCCTGCGGGCACGATTTCTTCAGGGTATTCGTAACGCAGCTCGCTCAGGCTGAAGTCACAGTGCGATGCCACGCGCAGGGTTTCGGCCAGCAGATCAGCGGGGTAGCGTTGGGCCAGGCGCAAGCGGCTGCGCAGGTGGCGTTCGGCGTGACGGGCCAGGTTCAGGCCACATTCGCTCAGGGGGCGGCCCAGGCGGATGGCCGTGAGCACATCCTGCAAGGGCTGGCGCGAACGCACGTGCATGTGCACATCGCCCGCGGCCACCAGAGGCACCTCGGTGGCCTCGCTGAGCGCGCGCAAGGTGCGCAGCCAAAGGGCGTCGTCCAGGCTGTGGTGCAACTCCACCACCAGCCAGCTGCGCCCGGGAAAGCGCCGCCTGAGCCACCGAGCCTGGGCCAGCAAGCTGCCCCAGGGGGTGCCACGCCGGGGCCTCAGCAGGAGCACGCAATCGCCCAGCGCGGCGGGGTGGATTTCGGCGCGTTGCAGCCGAGCCTGGCCTTTGCCCACCACCCCACGGCGCAAGCGCGTGATGAACTCGCACAACAAGCCGTAGCCCAGGCGGTGGCAAGCCAGGACGATGAGCTCGAAGGCAGGAGGTGCGTGCGGATCAGGCCCCTCGTGCACAGCGAATTCGCTGCCGATGAGGAGCTTGAACGTGTCGGCGCCAGGCACACCCGCCTGCTGGGCTTGCGTCAAGGCCAGGTGGGCGCGCACCACGCCAGCGAGACTGCAGTCGTCCGTCAGGGCCAGGCCGCGGTAGCCCAGGGTCAAGGCGCGTTGCACCAGCTCCTCCGGGTGCGAGGCGCCGCGCAGGAAGCTGAAGTTGGACACGGCATGCAACTCGACCACGTCGGGCAGCGGCCATCGCTCGGGGGTGGACATGGCCCTGGCACTCAGGCAAAAAAGCCCAGCAGGAACCAGGCGCTGCGCGCATCTGGCGGGGCATGGCGGGTGCGGAACACCCACAACAGGCCGGCGCCCGGACTGCTGGCCAGGTAGTGGTCACGTGCTTCGGCAGCGGCGCTGTCTCGGGTGTCCCACCAGCCGGCTTCGATGCGGTGCGGGCCGGCCAGCAACTGCAGCGGCCCCTGGTAGAGCGGCTGCTCGCGCGGGCCGCTGCGGGTGTCCAGCGCCAGGGGCAAGGGCTCGGGCAGCAGCCAGGTGGGTTGGGGGATGTCGCCTGGCATGGGCGCCACCTGACCAGGGTCTGGCCGACGAGCCGCGTTCAGCACCGACAGCGCAGGCACCCAAAGCTGGGACTGCGACAGGCGGTGGTCAGCGCAACGTCGGGCTTGTTGCACGCGCTCCGGCCCCAGGCGCACGCTGAGGCGCTCCAGCAGGGTCAGCCAGGCCTCGTGCTGGGCGCGCTGCGCAGCGGGAGAACCGGCCACGTTGGGGTTATCCAGCGCCGTGGTCGCGTCGGATGGGAACAGCTCGGCGCTGTCGGGCGAGCGTGGCACCAGCGTGTGGACCTGCAAGCCGATGTCGGTCACGGGCGACGCCAAGGTGATGCGTTGCAGGTGCTCGCCCACCAGACGCTCCAGCCTGGTGACATCGCACACCGGGCTGGCCAGGCGCACGGGCCAGCCCTGCCAGGGCGCATGGCCCTGGCGGGACCACTCATGGCACCAGCGCAGCACCAACGCCTCGGTGCCAGACTGGTGCCCACTCATCCAGGCGCATAAGGCGCGCAGCAGGTGGACGAACGCTGGCTGCAGTCCCGCGGTGGTGTCGGTGCGCGCGGGCAACTCCAGCTGCTCATCGAAGGTGGGCGGCAAGGTGAGCCACTCGAAGACCTCGGGCTGCTCGCCCCAGGCCTGGTCCAGCGCCTGCAGCAAGGCCGCCCCGAAACGCCGGCTCAGTCCGCCTCGCGGCAGGGCGCGCACATCGCCCAGCGTGCGACAGCCCAGTTGCGCCAGGGTGCTGGCGTGCCGGGCCACCGCGCTCACGGTCTGCAAAGGCAGGCGATCCAGCGTGCAAGGTGCCTCATGGTCAAGCGCGCGTGCCATTGCCAGCGCGCCCAAGGCCGTCGGCGCGTGCGCGCTGCGCACATCCGCCTCCCCCTGTGCGGAAGCCATCTGGCGAGCCTCGCGCTGGATGCGCTCGCGCAGGGCCTGCGCCCCGCCGAACAGGCGCTCGCTGGCCGCCACCTCGAGCAGCACGGCATCTTCCAGCCAGGCCACGCGCGGTGTGAACTGCAGGGCCCACCACCCCAGTTGCCGTTGCAGCGAGGGCAGGGCGGGCGCAGTGATGTCTGGCTCAGGCGCCGGTGGGGGCAGCAGTGCGATCCAGTGCCACATGGCGATCGACCTCTGACAAACCAGGATGAGCAAGATGAGTGGCCGGCAGCGCAGCCGCAGGCAACAGTGTGGCCAGGCCCACCGGCCAGTGCGGCAGCACGATGGCTGGCACGTGCTGCGGACCGCGCCGCTTGAGCAAGCGCACCTGCAGCGGGTGGGGGCAAGGCCCCAGGCCCAGGTGCAGGCGCAAAGGCGCGGGCGAAGCCCCTTGCCCCGCATGCTCCGGGCGAAAAATGAACACCGGCCCCGCATGCCGGGCCGCACAGGCTTGCAGGCGCCGCAAGGCCTCGGCGCGCACCTGCGGCAACCAGGCGAGCACGGCCGACAGGCAACCGGCTTTCAAGGCCTGCTCGGTCGCCCACAAGCGCTCCAGCGGACTGCGGGCGTCGATGCAGACCAGGCGGTCTTCGGGCAGCCCCTCGCGCGCCAGGGCCGTGAGCTGCGGACGCCAAGGCGCGCCCACCAGCAGCACCTGGCCGCCCCGCTGAACCAGGCGCACCAGGGCTGGCAGCAGCAGGCGCCACTCCGCCAGGCCCGCCTGGGCCTGCAGCACTTCGGTCAGGGCCTGGCACGGCCAGCCACCGCCGGGCAGATGGGCGTCCAAGGCGGCGTGGCCACTGGGCAGCACGGGGCTTTGCCCGCCCCCCAAAGCCTGTCCTGACCACACGGCCTGTGCCAGGTGCGGCGGCAAGTTCAGGGCCTGCGCCTTGGGTTGCGGGCTCGGATGGGGAGGGGGGGCGGCAAGCATGATCACTGTGTTTATATACAGCATCATAGTCCGGGCAGCACCCCATGTCCATGAGCTGCCACCCCATCTTTGGCCTTGCGACGGCCTGAGCCTGTGCTCTTTGGCAAAATAGGCCCTCTAAGGAAATTGAATGTCCAGCCCAGACACCGCCCTCCCACCTGCCGATCCGCAACCCGCCGAGCCCCTGACCCCCGTGGCCAACGCCTTGGTCGAGTTCCTGGCCGAAGCCCGGGTGCCCACCGAACACGGCAGCTTCACCATGAAGCTGTTCCGCGAAAAAGCCACGGGCCTGGAGCATGTGGCCATGGTCATGGGCGACGTCCGCGGCAGCGCCCTGGTGCGCGTGCATTCCGAATGCATGACCGGCGATGTCTTCGGCTCGTTGCGCTGCGACTGCGGCCCGCAGCTCCATTTCGCCATGAACGAAATCGGCAAGCGCGGCAGCGGCGTGGTGGTTTACTTGCGTCAGGAAGGGCGGGGCATTGGCCTGGCCAACAAGCTGCGTGCCTACCAGTTGCAAGACCAGGGCATGGACACCGTCGAGGCCAACCAACACTTGGGCTTTGCGGCTGACCTGCGCAAGTTCGACGCCGCGGTCGAAATCCTCTCCGCGCTGGGCATCTCCTCGGTCAAGCTCATGACCAACAACCCGCGCAAGGTGGACACGCTGCGCGAACACGGCGTGGCCGTCGAAGAACGCGTGCCCGTGCGCAGCGACGTCCAGCCCGAAAACGAGCGTTACCTGGACACCAAGGCCCGCAAGCTCGGCCACCACATCGACTGGCTGGGCTGAAGCATGGCCATCGACCTTGCTCCCCACGACGACCCCGAACAGGACTCGCCCGAACGCCACCAGGTGGCCCAGCGCAGCACCCTGGTCAGCGTCGTGGTGAACCTGGTGCTGACTGCCGTTCAGGTGACGGTGGGCGTGATCGCGCACTCCCAGGCCTTGATCGCCGATGGCATCCATTCCCTGTCTGACCTGATCGCCGATTTCGTCGTGCTGCTGGCCAACCGGCACAGCCACAAGGAGGCCGACGAAGACCACCACTACGGCCACCAACGCTACGAAACGGCAGCCTCCCTGGTGCTGGGCATGCTGTTGCTCACGGTGGGCGTGGGCATGCTCTGGAGCGCCGTGCACAAGCTCAGCGACCCGGACACCATCCCCAAGGTGCAGGCGATGGCGCTGTACGTCGCGCTCGGCGCGCTCGCTGCCAAGGAATTGCTGTTTCGCTACATGCTGGCCGCGGCCGAGCGCGTGCGCTCCAGCATGCTCGTGGCCAACGCCTGGCATGCGCGCTCTGATGCCGCCTCATCGCTGGTGGTGGCGCTGGGCATCGTCGGCAACCTCGCGGGCTACCCGCTGCTGGACCCCGTGGCCGCGCTCATCGTCGGCTTCATGGTCAGCAAGATGGGCTGGGAGTTCGGCTGGGAGGCCTTGCACGACCTGATGGACCGCTCAGCCTCGCAAGACCAGATCGCGCAGATCGGCAACCTCATCCGCGAGACGCCTGGCGTGCAAGGGCTGCACGACCTGCGCACCCGCAAGATGGGCGACATGATCCTGGTGGACGCCCACCTGGAGGTCGATGGCCAACTCACCGTGCAGCAAGGCCATGACATCGCCGTGCAAGCCCGCCAGCGTGTGATGCAGGCCTTGCCGGTGCTGGACGTGCTCACGCACCTGGACCCGGTCGAGCTGGACCCACTTGCGCTCAGAGGCTGAGACCACACACCCGGTTGCGGCCTTCGAGCTTGGCCTGCTGCAGCGCCTGCTCTGCCACCGCCATGACCTGCTCCACCGTCAGCTGCGGTCCCGCCTGGCAGGACACCACGCCCACGCTGGCCGTCAGGTGCAGGGCTGTGGTCGAGCTTTCGTGGCGGATCTGCAGGGCCTCCACCGCCTGGCGGATGCGCTCGGCAGCCCCCACGGCGAATGAGGCATCGGTGCGTGGCAGCACCACCATGAACTCCTCGCCGCCGTAACGCGCCACGGTGTCACCGGTGCGGCGTTGGCTGTCCTGCAGCACGCGCGCCACTTTTTGCAAACAGACATCGCCGGCCGGGTTGCCATAGCGCTCGTTGAATTTCTTGAAGTGGTCGATGTCCACCAGCAGCAGGCTGAGGTGATCGCCATCGCGCCGCGCACGCTCCCACAGCAGGGACAGGTGCTCCTGGATGTGGCTGCGGTTGTGCATGCCCGTCAGCGCATCGATGTCAGACACCTCGCGCAAGCGCGTGTGGGCCAGGCTGAGCTCGCTGACCAAGCCGCGTTCGCGCTGCGTCAGGAGGTAGCGTCGGCGCTCATCGCGCTCCAGGAAGTAGTTCGCACTGAGGGTGAACATGGCCACGGACAGCACCATCGAGCTGATGGGCCACAGCAGGCGGGCAGGGTATTCAGGCGTGGCCATCACGCCCACCACGAAAGTGCCCAGCAACACCACCGTGAACACCACCGCGAACCAGAACCGCAGCCGCTGCACCACGTTGCCGTAGGTGATGACCACCATGAAGCCCACCGGGTAGAAATAGATCAACGGGCTGCGTGACAGCATCAGGATGATGGCCAGACTGAAGGCTGCACCGATGCCGCCCAGCAAAGCCAGCACATCCACGATGCTGGGCGGTGCCTGGCGCAACCAGGGCAGGGCGCCTCTGTGGAAGCTGTAAAGCGCCAACAGTGAAACGGGCGTGAACACCAGCAGCCGCAGCTCCACAGCCAGCCAGAAAACATCGCGGGCCATCAGGTAGTCGGCCAGCAGAAAACCGTTGTAGATGAACAGCGAAATCAGGCCACTGATCAGGAAGTGCCGCGCACGGGCCGCTGCACCATCCCGCTGGAACTGCTGCTCCATGTCAGAGGGAAAGGACATCCACGGAAAACCGTGCTCCAGCAATTCGTGGATGCGGTCCATGGACGTGCGATGGCGGAAAGCGCCGAAGTCGCTTTCCGGCAAGGACTGCAGAGGAGGCTGCGCCGCGGTGCTCATGGTCAATCCTGGGTCCCGAATGCGATGACGCGGTTGCGGCCACGCTTTTTGGCCAGATGCAAGGCCTCGTCGGCCGCGGCCAGCAGTTGCGCCATGTTCGCGTGCGGTGAGTTGGGCCGCATGCAGGACACGCCCACGCTCACGGTGACATCGCCCAGCGTCTCCACGCCCTTGCGCACGCGCTCGGCCGCACCCACCGCCGTTTGCAGCGAGGTGTCGCTCATGGCCACGATGAACTCCTCGCCGCCGAAGCGGGCGACCATGTCCTCCGGGCGACGCAAGCGGTGCTTGAGGATGCCGGCCACCGCCTTGAGGCAGGCGTCGCCCCGCAGATGGCCTTGCCGCCCGTTGTAGGCCTTGAAGTCGTCGATGTCGATGAGCATGAGCGATATCTCATGGCCATCTTCGCGGGCCTGGGCCCACATCGACAGCAAAGACGCGTCGAAATGCCGCCGGCTGGCCAGTTCGGTCAGCATGTCACTGCGCGATGCGGCCTCCAGTCGGGCGTTGGCCTGGCGCAGCTCGTCTTGCAACACGCGGTCGCGCATCAGGCGCAGCCAGTTTTCGCGGACATCGTGCTCTTGGGAATAGGCGCCATACAAAGTGAACACCACGGCCGAGATCAGGGTCAGCGCTCCCGGCGCCATGATGGTGACGGGCGCGTTGGGCAGATGCCACCATCCGTAGAAGTACATCGCCACGACCAGGCTGTCGAGCACCAGCGCAGGGCGAAACCGCAGGCGCGCCACCGTGTTGCAGTACACAACGACGACCGTGACGCTGACCAGGTAAGGCCCCGCCAAAGCGTCCTGGCTGCGCATGCACAACCAGGTGTTGAGCGCCGCGGCACAACAGCCTGCCACCACGATCATGGCTTCGCGCAGCCGCGGGCTGGGCATGTGCATGAGGACGAAAAGCCCCGCCAAGGTGGCCGGCGTGTAAATGAACAGTCGCCATTGAAGGGCCGTGTCAAACACGTCCGGGATCATCATCCAGTCGGACAGCAACAGCCAGTTGAACAGCACACTGACCAGCGCGCTGCTGACGAGCAAGGTGCGCAGGCGCTGCGGGCCGGTTTCCTCCTGGAAGCGGGTCTCCAGTTCGGGCGGGAAGCGCAGCCCCCGCAGGCCCGTGCGCAACACATCTTCGAGCACCTGTGACTCGACCGGGTCAACCATCAGCGGGCGCAATTCACGCACGGCCACCACCGGCCGCCCCCATGGCGCAGGCGGCGGCACCATGGGCGATGAGGAGGATGCTTCGAACTTTCTCACGCCTGGCCTTAACGGGTCACCTTTAACGCAGCGCTCAATGTCGCACCGATCCATCGTAAAGGAAAGACTCTAACTGCTCGGAGGGCGTGTCCCATGGCTTACCCTGAAGCCACGGACACCAAGTTCGGTGTCTTTTCTGATCGTTTGGTTGACATAATATACATCGTGGCAAATGTGTTTTCATGATGTCGATGGTGCTGGACGCCGGTCCGCGCACACATCGCCAGAATTTCATATACTCCCCAGGGTATCAAGTCGCCACACAAGCGAGGTCTGTGATGAACTTCCAAGCGTTTCTGCCGCCACTGCTGGGCGGGCTCATGATCGGCGCCGCCAGCGTGCTGCTGCTGATCGGGCTCGGCCGCATCGCTGGCATCAGCGGCATCACTTTCGGCCTGATGGATCGACCCAACTGGAACGCCGCCAACCTTTGGCGCGTGGGCTTTGTGCTCGGCCTCGTGCTGGCGGGTTGGCTCTGGACGCAGGCGGCCCACACCCCACTGGCGCCGGCTCGCGTCGAAAACGTCCCGCTGCTGGTGGTCAGCGGGCTGCTTGTTGGCTGGGGCACGTCTCTGGGCAGCGGCTGCACCAGCGGCCATGGCGTGTGCGGGCTGGGCCGCTTGTCGCTGCGATCGCTGGCCGCGGTGCTCACTTTCATGGCGACCGGCGCCATCACGGTGTATGTGAGCCGGCACCTGCTGGCGCTTTGAAGGAGCACATCGACATGACAAAAAGCAATGTGAATGCTGCTAGCACCGGCTCGCCCTGGCACGGGTTCGTCATCGCCCTGGGATGCGGGCTCTTCTTTGGCTGGGGGCTGACGCTGTCGGGCATGAGCAACCCGCTGACCGTGCAAGCCTTCCTGGACGTGGCGGGCCACTGGGACCCCAGCCTGGCTTTCGTGATGGGCGGGGCGGTCGCGGTCAGCCTGCTGGGCTTCCAGTGGCTGCTCAAGCGCCGCCAGGCGCCGGTGTGCGGCACGGTTTTCCACGTGCCTCAGAACAAGGCGATCGATGCGCGCCTGCTGCTGGGCGCCGCGCTGTTCGGCATCGGCTGGGGGCTGTCAGGCTATTGCCCCGGACCTGCGCTGACATCGCTGCTGGCAGGCAATGCCGAAGTCTGGGTGTTCGTGCCTGCGATGCTGGCAGGCGCCTGGCTGCAGCGCCAGACGAACCGGCACTGACATCCACCGGCACTGGCAAGCGACGCAGGCTCAGCGCCAGCGGGCGCGCCAGACGTGGTCTGTTTCGTCCACCCGGGTGAAATCAAAGGCATCCAGCTCGTCCACCAGGCAGTGCTGCAGGCGTTCGATGAGGGCGCGGTGCTCGGCGTCTTGGACAGGCGCGCCCACCGGGCTGGCCACGTGGCGCTCTTCCACTTGGTGCGTCCAGAACGGCAGCAACACGTGCAACACGGGCGTGCCCGAGCGGCCGAATTTCCACGCCCTCACCTCGCCGCGAAAACGGTCCAGGCTGCCGGCCACCTGAACACCCACGAAGGTGTTGATGCGCGGCAGCACGCTCATGGCGGCCTGGACTTCGGTCGTCGTGAGCTCCTGGGTGAGGAAATCACCCGAGTAAAAGGGCGCATCGGGGTCGAGGTGGTCGGCGAACCCCAGGCGAACGAATTGCTGTACGACGTTGATGCGTCGCGTGGAGGTGATGGGCATCGGTCGGTTGCGTCAAAAGAGCCGCATGTTTTGCTGCAGAGCAACATTGTCCGCGATCAGCTCAATGACCTCAGTATGATGGGGGACATTCTGGAGATGTTGCCGCTCGGCTGTCATGGCGGGGCTTTTACACTCTGCGCATGTGCGAAGCCCCAAGCGGTCGGGCAGGCGACATCACACGGGACGGGATGGCATGTGCGGCATTGCAGGGTTGTTGAATCGGGCAAGGCGGGTTGAACCTGGCTTGCTGACCGCCATGATCCAACGCCTGGCCCACCGCGGCCCCGATGGTCAAGGCGTCTGGGCCGGTGGACCCGACGGCCGCATCGGCCTGGCCCACAGCCGCCTGAGCATCATCGACCTGGCCGGTGGCCACCAGCCGATGGGCAACGAAGACGGCGCCATCCAGGTCGTTTTCAATGGAGAAATTTTCAACCACATCGAGTTGCGTGCCGAGCTGATCGCCCAGGGCCACACCTTCCGCACGCACTCCGACACCGAAGTGATCGTCCACCTGTACGAGCAGGTCGGCGAGGCCTTCGTGGACCGCCTCAACGGCCAGTTCGCCATCGCCCTGTGGGACGACCGCCAGCGCAGGCTGGTGCTGGCGCGCGACCGCACCGGCATCCGCCCCCTGTTCTTCACCTGGACACCAGAAGGTCTGGCCTTCGCTTCCGAGGTCAAAGCGCTGTTCGCTCTGCCCGAGGTGCCGCGTGCGCTGGATGTGGGCGCTATCGGCGAAACCTTCACCTACTGGGCCCCCCTGCCCGGCCGCACCGTGTTCCAGGGCATCGACGCCCTGCCCCCTGGCACCCTGATGGTGGTGGACGCGCAAGCGCCCGACCTGCGCGCCAGCGCACGCACGCAGCGCTACTGGGATTGGGATTTTGGCGATGGCGCTGCCAGCCACCATGCCCACCGCGATGGTGCAGATTTGGCCGAAGAGCTGCGCGAGTTGCTGGTCGATGCCGTGCGCCTGCAATTGCGCGCCGACGTGCCCGTGGGCGCTTACCTGAGCGGTGGCCTGGACTCGTCCATCGTCACCACGCTCATCAAGCACTTCACCGACACGCCGCTGCGCACTTTCTCGCTGACCTTCGACGACGCCGAGTTCGACGAAAGCGCGCAACAGGCCGAGCTGGTTGCGCACCTGGGCACCGCGCACAGCAGCCTGCGCTGCAGCCGCGCCGACATCGCCGAGGCCTTTGCCGACACCGTCTGGCACACCGAGGCCCCGGTGCTGCGCACGGCTCCCACGCCGATGATGCTGCTGGCCCGCCATGTGCGCGCATCCGGCTTCAAGGTCGTGCTGACGGGCGAAGGCGCAGACGAGGTCTTCGGCGGCTACGACATCTTCAAAGAAGCGCGCATCCGCCGCTTCATGGCGCGCCAGCCGCAGTCGAAGGCGCGGCCGCAGCTCATCGACCGGCTCTACCCCTACCTGCGCCACTCGCCCGCGGCCGCCCGGGTGCTGGCCCAGCGCTTTTTCGCCGAAGGCGCCGAGCACGCCCACCAGCCCCACTTTGGCCACCACCCGCGCTGGCAGACCACCCAGCGCATCTGGCAGTTTTTCTCGCCCGATGTGCGCGCGCAGCTGGCGGGCTGGAACCACCTGGCCGCGCTCGAAGCCCACCTGCCGGCCTCGCACGCGGGCTGGCAACCGCTGCAGCGCGACCAGTACATCGAGGCGCACACGCTGATGTCGGGCTACCTGCTGAGCTCACAAGGCGACCGCATGGCCATGGCCGCGTCCATCGAGGGGCGTTTCCCCTTCCTGGACCACCGCGTCATCGAGTTCGGCAACCGCCTGCCGCCGCGCTACAAGCTCATGGGCCTGACCGAAAAATACCTGCTCAAGCGCTCGGTGAGTGGCCTGCTGCCCGAAGGCATCCGCACCCGCACCAAGCAGCCCTACCGCGCGCCCGACAGCGCCTGCTTCTTCGATCAGGGGCGTGCGCTGGATTGGGTGGCCGAGCTGCTCAGCCCCACGCGCCTGGCCGATGCCGGTTTGTTCGAGCCTCAGGCCGTGGGCAAGTTGATGGCCAAGTGCGCGCAAGGCCGGGCCATCGGTTTCGGCGACAACATGGCCCTCGTCGGCGTGCTGTCCACCATGCTGTTGCACGCGCGTTTTGTGCGTTCACATTGACCGATCACACCCATGCTCCTCCACGATTTCTTCGTCCACAGCGCCACCCAGAGCCCCGACCACATCGCCCTGGTCAGCGACGGGCAGCGCCACAGCTTCGGTGAGCTGCTGCAGCGGTCGCAGCAACTGGCATCGGCCCTGCAAGGCATCGGGCTGCAGCGCGGTGACCGGGTCGCCCTGTTCCTGGACAACCGCGTCGAGATGGCGGTGGCCGTGTGGGCCGTGCTGCAGGCCGGTGGGGCCTTCATGCCGATCAACCCGCTGACCAAGGCCGACAAGCTGGCTTACATGCTCAACGACGCGCGCGCCCGCGTGCTGATCACGCAAGACAACCTGCGTGGCGTGTGGCATGCGGCGCTGGCGCAGAACACCTCGGTCGATGTGGCCTGGGTGTGCGGGCTGCAGGGTGCCGGTGGCCATGACGATGGCAGCAGCACCGGCCGTGAACGCGCCCTGCCCGCATTCATGCCCGACGCCAGCACCCGCATGGCCCACGTCGGTGTGATCGACGGGGGCCTGATCGACCAGGACCTCGCCGCCATCATCTACACCTCGGGCTCCACCGGTGACCCGAAGGGCGTGATGCTCAGCCACCTGAACATGGTCTCGGCCTGCACCTCGGTGAGCACCTACCTGGGCCTGCGTGCCGACGACACCGTGCTGTGCGCCCTGCCCCTGGCTTTCGACTACGGCCTCTACCAGCTGCTGATGTGCGCACGCGTCGGCGCCACCCTGGTGCTGGAGCGCAGCTTCACCTTCCCCGTCAAGGTGCTGGAGGTGATGGTGCGCGAGCGGGTCACCGTCTTCCCCGGTGTACCGACCATGTTCGCCATGCTGATGAACCTGCAGACCTTGCCCAGCTTCGCCCTGGGCCACCTGCGCATGATCACCAACACCGCCGCGGCCTTGTCGGAGGCCCACATCCAGCGCCTGCGTGCGCTCTTCCCGCAGGCCACGCTGTTTTCCATGTACGGCCTGACCGAGTGCAAGCGCGTGACCTACCTGCCGCCCGAGCAGCTCGACGTGCGCCCCACCAGCGTCGGCCGAGGCATGCCCAACGAGGAAGTCTGGCTGGTCGATGAGGCGGGGCAACGCCTGCCGAATGGCAGCACGGGCGAGCTGGTCGTGCGCGGCAGCAACGTCATGCTGGGCTACTGGGACAAGCCCGAGGCCACGGCCCAGCGTTTGCGGCCAGGACCGGCTATCGGTGGCCAGGCAGGTGCGCCCGTGCTTCACACCGGCGACCTCTTCCGCACCGACAGCGAGGGCTACCTCTACTTCGTGGCCCGCAAGGACGACATCATCAAAAGCCGTGGCGAAAAGGTCAGCCCCAAGGAAGTCGAGAACGCGCTGTACGCCATCGAGGGCGTGTTCGAAGCCGCTGTCATCGGCGTGCCCGATGATTTGCTGGGCCAGGCCGTCAAAGCCTTCGTCGTCTGCCAGCCCGGGGTGACGCTGACCGAGCGCGAGGTCATCCGACAATGCCTGGCACGCCTGGAGAGCTTCATGGCGCCCAAGCACGTCGAGTTCGTTGACGCCCTGCCCAAAACCGACACGGGCAAGATCAAGAAAACCGGTCTGGCCTGAACACGCAAGCCCTTCACAGACCCCACAAGAAACCTCACGGATCCACCATGACCGCAGCCATCAAAGACACCGTCCGCGCCTTCATCACCGACAGCTTCCTCATGGGCGGCGAGCAAGCCGGTTTCGCCGATGGCGACTCCTTCCTGGAGCACCACATCGTTGACTCCACCGGCTTCCTGGAGCTGATCATGTTCCTGGAGGAAACCTATGGCATCGAGGTCACGGAGGACGAGATGGTGCCCGACAACCTCGACTGCCTGAGCGCCATCGAGGCTTACGTCCAGCGCAAGAAGGCAGCCTGACATGAGCACCGCGCCCTCCCTCACGCCCCCCATCACGCCCGACGTTTTCGCGCTCGACGGCGAAGCCGAGGTGCAACGCATCGGCCAGCACATGGTCGCCTCGCTGCGTCGCTTCAACAAGCGTGGCGTGGTGCTGGGCATGTCGGGCGGTGTGGACAGCTCCGTGTGCGCCGCGCTGGCCGTGCGTGCGCTGGGTGCCGACAAGGTGCTGGGCCTGCTCATGCCCGAGAAAGATTCCAGCCTGTCCAGCGAAGACAAGGGCCGCGAAGTGGCCGAGCAACTCGGTGTCGAGGCGATGCTGGAGCCCATCGGTGCGACGGTCGAGGCCATTGGTTGCTACCGCTGGCGCGACGAGGCCATGCGCAGTGTCTTCCCTGCCTACGGCCCGGACTGGAAAAGCAAGATCGCCATCGCGCAGGCCGGTGAGCCGGGCGCAGCGCCAGCACAAGGCCGCATCAGCTACTTCAAGCTCATCGTGCAGTCGCCTGACGGGCAGATGCACGAGGCGCGCCTGCCGCTGAAGGCCTACCTGCAGATCGTGGCCGCCACCAACCACAAGCAGCGCATCCGCAAGACGGTCGAGTACTTCCACGCCGACCGACTCAACCGCGCCGTGATCGGCACGCCCAACCGCCTGGAGTACGACCAGGGCTTCTTCGTGAAGAACGGCGACGGTGCGGCCGACATCAAGCCCATCGCCCACCTCTACAAGACGCAGGTCTATCTGCTGGCGCGGCATCTGGGCTTGCCCGAATCGGTGTGCAGCGCGCCGCCCACGACCGACACCTACAGCCTGCCGCAAGGCCAGGACGAGTTCTACTTCAGCCTGCCCCACCAGCAGATGGACCTGGCGCTGTGGGCCCACAACCAGGGGCGTCCGGCGCACGAACTGGCCCAGGCCCTGGGCATCACCGAGGCCCACGCCCAGGCGGTGTACCTGGACATCGAGGCCAAGCGTCGCGCCACCGCCTACCTGCACGCCCGCCCCGCGCTGGTCGATGAGGTGCTGGAGGTGCGGGCATGAGCGCAGGCATGCGCACAGAAGGCTTCGCCGAACGCCTGGCCGTGTTGCGATCGGCCATGCAGACCCTGCCCGACAAGCCCGAAGAGACGCCGGAAGCCACCTTGCGCGCGCTGTGGTGCCTGGCCGCTGGAAAGCCGATGTCAGCAGACGCGGCCGGCCACCTGGCCAATGAGGCCCTGCCCACGCTGGACGCCGCGCAGGACGCCCAACTCGGTGCGCTCATCGCCCAGCGCCTGGCGGGCATCCCCCTGGCGCACCTGAGCGGCCGGCAGGCCTTCATGGGGCTGGAAATGCTCGCCGGACCGCAAGCCCTGATCCCCCGCCGCGAGACCGAGCTGCTGGCCCGCGCCGCCCTGGCGCACCTGCGCGAGATGGCCTCACCCCGCGTCATCGACGTGTGCACGGGCTCGGGCAACCTGGCCCTGGCCATGGCCCAGGGCGTGCCCACGGCGCGCGTCTGGGGTGCGGACCTCTCGCCCGAGGCCGTGGCCCTGGCCGAGGCCAACGCCCGCCACCTGGGCCTGAGCGAGCGCGTGCAATGGCGCTGCGGCGACCTGCTCGCGCCTTTTGACGCCGGCGAGGCCAACGCCGTCCATGGCGATGCTGCCGACTTCCTCGGTCACACCGACCTGCTGTTGTGCAACCCGCCCTACATCTCCAGCGGCAAGCTCGACAGCATGCCCGCCGAGATCGTCCAGCACGAGCCCAGCCTGGCGTTTGACGGCGGCCCTTTCGGCATCCGCATCCTGCAAAGGCTGATGAAGGACGCGCCCCGTTTCCTGCGCTCGGGCGGCTGGCTGGGGCTGGAAGTCGGCCTGGGCCAGGGCCCGGCGGTGCAACAGTGGCTGGCGCGCACGGGCCAGTTCGGCGCGCCACAAACGGTGCTCGACGACCACGGCCAGGTGCGGTCTTTGCTGGCACAGCGCCTGTGAACCACGCGCTTTGACCCACAATGGCGGCGCGTGGCCCGCTGGGGCCCCACAGCCCCTGCCGCCAACCCCGTGACCTGCGCCATGCCCATCCTGCCCCACCTGTTGCGTCTGCTCCGCCCCCTGCATGCCTGGCGCGCGATCCTGCCTGTGTGGATCCTTGCTGCACTGGCGTTGAGCGCAGCCGATCAGGCCCATGCCGGCAAGACGCTCGATGGCATCCGCCAGCGCGGCCAAATCAACTGCGGCGTCAGCACCGGCGTGGCAGGCTTTTCTGCACCCGATGCCAAAGGCCGCTGGACGGGCCTGGACGTGGACATCTGCCGCGCCGTGGCCGCCGCCGTGCTGGGCGATGGCGACAAGGTCCACTTCGTGCCGCTGAATGCGCAACAGCGCTTCGCGGCGCTGCAGTCGGGCCAGATCGACGTGCTCTCGCGCAACACCTCCTGGACGCTGACGCGCGACGCCTCGCTGGGCTTCCACTTCACCGCCATCACCTACATCGACGGCCAGGGCTTCCTCGTGCCCACCAAGCTCAAGGTCACGCGCGCGAACCAGCTCAAGGGCGCCCAGGTGTGCGTGCAGTCGGGCACCACCACCGAGAAGAACCTCGCGGACTTCTCCCGCGCCCACAAGCTGGCCATCAAGCCCATCGTGTTCGACACCTACGAGGCCGGCTTCAAGGCTTTGTTCGCCGGCCGTTGCCAGGCCTACTCGGCCGACGCGTCGGCGCTGGCCAGCATCCGCAGCAAGGAGTCCCCCAACCCCGCCGACTATGCCGTGCTGCCCGACCTCATCTCCAAAGAGCCGCTGGGCCCCGTGGTGCGCCGTGGCGACGACGAGTGGTTCGCCATCGTCAAATGGACGGTGTTCGCGCTGCAGGAAGCCGAAGAGCTGGGCATCACCCAGGCCCAGGCCGCCGCAGCCAAGCCCTCCGACGACCCGGCCATCCAGCGCCTGCTGGGCACGGGCGAAGACATGGGCAAGCTGCTGGGTCTGGACAAGGCCTGGTCGCTGCGCGCGATCAAGGCGGTGGGCCATTACGGTGAAATCTTCGAGCGCAACGTCGGTGCGCAGTCGCCGCTCAAGCTGCCACGCGGCGTCAACCGACCCTGGAACCAGGGCGGCCTGGTCTTCGCGCCGCCGGTGCGCTGAGCCCACTGCAAGCCCCCGCCAACGTGTCCACCTGGGACTTCCTCCTCCAGCCCGCGGGCTTTGACATCGGCGAAACCGGGCTGTTCGCCTTCGAGGCCACGCAGCCCGTGTGGCGTGCCTTGATGGTCGGCCTGGGCAACACCCTGCGCGTGAGCCTGCCCGCCCTGCTGCTGGCCACCGTGCTGGGGCTCTTGCTGGCGCTGGGCCGTGGCTCGTCTTCGCGCAGTTGGCGCTTGCTGAGCAGCGTCGTCGTGGACACGGTGCGCCTCGTGCCCCTGCTGCTGCAACTGCTGATCTGGTACCTGCTGCTGGTGGAATGGCTGCCGGACGCCAACGCGGCGCTTTCCCTGCTGCCGGGCGTGTGGCTGAGCAAGGGCGGCCTGGCCTTTCCCTGGCCCGCCATGGCCGATGGGGGATGGGCGTGGTCCTGGCCGGTGCAGGAAGCTTTCAACGTCCAGGGCGGTGGTGCGGTCACGCCCGAGTTCCTGGCCGTCATGCTCGCACTGAGCGTCTATACCGGTGCCTTCCTGGCCGAGGTGTTCCGCAGCGGCATCGAGGCCGTGTCGGCCAGCCTGCTCGAAGCCGCCGAGACCCTGGGCGCCACGCGCTGGCAAGTCATCCGCCGGGTGCTGTTGCCGCAGGCGCTGCGCACCATCTTGCCGGCCACCACCAACCAGTACCTCAACCTGGTGAAGAACTCGTCCCTGGCCGTGGCGGTGGGCTACCCGGACCTCGTCTCGGTGGGCAACACCACGCTCAACCAGACCGGGCGTGCGGTGGAGTGCGTGGCGGTGATGATGGCCCTGTACCTGGCGATGTCGCTGCTGACGTCGGCCGCCATGAACGCCTTCAACGCACGACAGGCTGCGCAGGGAGGTCAGGCTTGACGTCCGCCGCACGTGTGGTGAAAGCCGTCTCCAGCGGCTTGGGGCTGTGCGTGGTCGCATGGCTGCTGTGGCAAGCGTTGGGCTGGGCCGTCTGGCGGGCCGAGTTCCGCGCCGATGCCGTCGCCTGCCAGGCCTTGCAGCACCAGGGCGCATGCTGGGGCGTGGTGGCCGAAAAAGGGCCGCAGTGGCTGCTCGGGCGGGTCATCGAGTCGGCACCCGGTCAGCCCTGGCAGCCCGCCGGCCTGCCCTTGACGCTGATGCTGTTCGGCCTGAGCTGGCTGCTGTCCTGGCCGCTGGCCATCGGCCTGGCGCTGGCGCGTCGTTCGCGCATGCGCTGGCTGCACTGGCCGGCCGTGGCCTTCATCGAAGGCGTGCGCGGCGTGCCAGTGGTCACCCTGCTCTTCATGGCGGCGTTCTTGCTGCCGCTGCTGTGGCCACAGGGCGAAGCCCCCGCGCTGTTGTGGCGGGCCACGGCCGTGCTCAGCGTGTTTTCGGCGGTCTATCTTGCGGAAATCGTCAGAGGCGGCCTGCAGACGGTGCCGAAAGAGCAGAGCGAAGCCGCTCACACGCTGGGCTTGGGGTGGTGGGCGACACAAGGTCGCATCGTGCTGCCACAGGCCCTGAGGGCCGTGTTGCCGGCGCTGACCAGCCATGCCATCGGGCTGCTCAAGGACAGCTCGCTGGTGATGGTGATCGGCCTGCACGAGCTGACCGGCGGCCTCTCGCTCAGCCTGAGCGGGGACCCGGTCTGGCGGGCCTTCTACTTCGAGGCCTACCTGTTCGTGGGGCTGGTCTATGCCCTCATGTGCCTGGCGCTGGCGCGCCTGGGGCGACATCTGGAGGCACGCTGGCCTCAGGCGCTGTGAGCCGCGCCTGCGTCGGGCGTCCGACGCGCTGTCTGGCTCACTGGGCCGAGACGCTTTCTTCCGGCAACTCGATGTCGCTGGCGTCGATCTCCTGATCGTCCGAGCCCACCATCGGGATCAGCGGCTTGTCCAGCGGACGGCACACGCGGCTTTGCAGGCGGTTCAGGCGCTCCGAACGCTCCATGGCCTCCAACACAGCCTGGGGGTCCATCATCAGGGCGAAGGGGTTGGCGTACAAGCTTTGCTTTTGCATGGGGTGCCTCTGCGTGAAATATGTCCGTTGCGATGGGACTCACTGTAGGGATCAGAGGCGGTTGGTGGTAGTCACCCAACAACCATACCGCCTGTCAGAAATTGTCTGACAGGCCGTCAGGCAAACAGCGTGGCCAAACCCTCAGCTGCGGCGCACCAACGAGAACAAATCCTCGAAATTCTCGCTGGTGACGCGCCCCACTTCGGCTTCGTCACAGCCTTTGATGGCGGCGAGCTGGCGGGCCACCAAGGCCACATAGGCCGGGGAGTTGGTCTTGCCGCGGTGCGGTGTGGGCGCCAGGTAGGGGCTGTCGGTCTCGATCAGGCAGCGCTTGAGCGGCACGAAGCTGGCCACCTCGCGCAGCTCGACGGCGTTCTTGAAGGTCAGGATGCCGGAGAACGAAATGTAGAAGCCCAGGTCCAGGGCGGCACGGGCCACGGCCTCGCTTTCGGTGAAGCAGTGGAAGACACCACGCACCTGGCCCTCGCCCTCTTCGCGCAGGATGGCCAGGGTGTCGGCGCTGGCTTCGCGGGTGTGGATCACCAATGGCAGGCCGGTCTGGCGCGCGGCGCGGATGTGCACGCGGAAGCGCTCGCGCTGCCAGGCCATGTCGGCCACGGTGCGCTCGCCCAGGCGGTAGTAGTCGAGCCCTGTCTCGCCGATGCCGACCACGCGCGGCAGGCGGCTGCGCTCGACCAGGTCTTGGAGCGTGGGCTCTTGCACGCCCTCGTTGTCGGGATGGACGCCCACCGTGGCCCAGAAATTGTCGAAGCGCGCGGCCAGGGCCTGCACTTGCGGAAACTCTTCCAGGGTGGTGCTGATGCACAGCGCCCGATCAACGCGGGCCTCGGCCATGTCGGCACGGACTTGGTCCAGGGTCTGGGCGTAATCGGGGAAGTTGAGGTGGCAGTGCGAGTCAACGAACATGATGCAAAGCAGGTGTGATGCGCCAGATGCGCAACCTGCGATCATGCCTCAGATGGTCTGGGTCGGCTTGCTCGACGAGATGTTGGTGCCCAGGATCTGTTCGATCTTGACGCGCAGCAGGCGGGTTTTGTCGTCTGCCGGGAAGCGCACGCCGACGCCCTGGGTGCGGCCGCCGGAGGCGTTGGCAGGGGTGATCCAGGCGATCTTGCCGGCCACGGGGTAGCGCTGGGGATCTTCGGGCAGGGACAGCAGCAGGTAGATGTCGTCGCCCAGGGTGTAGTCGCGCGTGGTGGGCACGAACAAACCGCCGTCGGTGAAGGCCGGCATGTAGGCGGCGTAAAGCGCGCCCTTTTCGCGGAACACCAGCTGGATGACGCTGGGGCGGGCCATCGCACCCGTGGTGGGCGCAACACCACCCGCTGCCAGGCCGGCGCCGGTGCTGCTGGAGGCCTTGCCGATCATGGGCACGAACGCCGAGGGCATGGCGGTGGTATGAAACTCGCTCATCGGCTGAAGTGTAGCGCCGTGCCTGAAAGCTCACTCGTGAAATCCGCCCGGGACACGGCTGGCTTTACCTTCTGACACAGCTTGTGCGGGCTCAGGCCTGAGGGCTTCCCCGCACCGCTTTGACGCGCATGACAGCCCGAGCCTGCAGCACCAGGGTCTCGACCTTCAGGGGCAGGTTCCAGGGGTGGTCGGCATGCCGGGCCAGGCGAGACAGTTCCTGCGACCATTGCTGCAGGCGCGACATCTCGGGCGGCGGGGGCAGGCAATCGGCCGGGAAATAGCGTGGCTGGGCGCCCACGGCCGTGCGGGCGAGGTCGTGGCAGAGCTTTTGGAGGCTCTCGACCATCCAGGGCAAGGGCCACTGCGACAGGGTGCCCGCCTGGCCTTGCTGCAGCTCACGGGGCAGGCTCATCCAGCTGCGGGCGTCCAGGCCTTGCGCGAAACGGTCGCGGGCATTGAGGGCCTGGCCACCGGCGGCGGCCAGCAGCACGCGGGCGTCTTCCGGGCTCAGCTTCAACTGCCGCGCCAGCCAGTCGGCGGCCACATCGGCATCGGGCAGGCTCAGGCGCCAGGCCTGGCAACGGCTGCGCACGGTGGGCAGCAGCTGCTCCAGGGCCGAACCCGACAGCACGAAGCGCACCCGACCGGGCGGCTCTTCCAGCGTCTTGAGCAAGGTGTTGGCCGCGACCATGTTCATGCGCTCCACCGGGTGGACCATCACGACCTTGGCCCGACCGCGCGAGGCCGTGCTTTGAGAGAATTGCACGACCGCGCGGATGGCATCGACCTTGATCTCCTGGCTGGGCTTGCGGGACTTGCCACCCTTCTCGCCACTTTTATCGCTGCCGCCGTCGTTGCCCCCATCGGCACCGTCGTCTGCGCCGCCCTCGCTGCCGCCCAAGCCCAGGCTGCCCTGCAAGGCCTCGGGCAGCACCAGGTGGAAATCAGGGTGGGAGCCTGCGTTCATCAGCTTGCAAGACACGCATTGGCCGCAAGCGGGCTTCAAAACGGGTGCGCTACCAGCGTCATCGCCAACGGGCTGCTCGCACAGCCAGGCGCGCGCGAGCGCCAACGAGAACTCGAACTGCCCGACGCCTTGCGGGCCGTGCAGGAGCACCGCATGGCTGTGCAACTGCTGCAAGGCCTGCGCCAAGGGGGCGTGCAGCCAGGGCCAAAGCGTGTCTGGCGCGGCCTCTGACGCACAGCCTTCATCCGCTTGCATGCGCCCCTTCATGCCAGGCCCCGTGACTGTAAAGCGGCCCGCACCTGCGCGGCCACGGCCTGCGGTGCGGCGTCGGCCTGGACCAGGGCGAAGCGCTGCGGGTCCGCGGCCTGGCGGGCCAGGTAGCCGCCGCGCACGCGCTCGAAGAAGGCTTCGTCCAGGGACTCGAAGCGGTCGGGCTGGCGGGCATCGCGCAGGCGGGCTGCGGCCACAGCGGGCGGCAGGTCGAACAACAGGGTCAGCTCGGGCTGCAAGCCTTGCTGCACCCAGCCTTCCAGCTGCGCCAGCACCTGCAGATCAAAACCCCGGCCGGCGCCCTGGTAGGCGAAGGTGGCGTCGGTGAAGCGGTCGCACAGCACCCAGGCGCCACGGGCCAGCGCCGGCGCGATCACTTGCTGGACGTGGTCCCGCCGCGCAGCGAACACCAGCAAGGCCTCGGTCAGCGCGTCCATGGGCTGGTGCAGCACGAGTTCGCGCAGCGACTCGGCCAAGGCCGTGCCACCAGGTTCGCGCGTGCGCACAACTTCGTGACCGGCCGCGCGCCAGGCCTGCTCGACGGCGTCGATGTGGGTGGTTTTGCCCGCCCCGTCGATGCCTTCGAAGGAGATGAATCGGCCTGTGCTCATGGACCCTTTCTGGCGCGTTGGTACTGGTTCACTGCGCGATTATGCTCAGCCAGTGTCGCGCTGAAGACACTGCTGCCGTCGCCGCGTGCCACGAAATACAGCGCCTTGGACGTGGCCGGCTGCACCGCGGCCATCAAGGCGGCCTTGCCTGGCATGGCGATGGGCGTGGGCGGCAGGCCGGGGCGGGTGTAGGTGTTGAAGGGCGTGTCGGTTTGCAGGTGCACGCGCCGCAGGTTGCCATCGAAGGCGTCGCCCAGGCCGTAAATGACGGTGGGGTCGGTCTGCAGGGGCATGCGGATGCGCAAGCGGTTGTGGAACACCGACGAGATCATCGGGCGGTCGGACTCGCGGCCGGTTTCCTTCTCGACGATGGACGCCAGCACGAGCGCATCCTGCGGCGAGGCCAGCATGCTGCCCGCGGCCCGCTGGGCCCAGACGGCATCGAGCTGCTTGCGCAAGGCCCGGTGGGCACGCTGCAGCACGGCCAGGTCGGTGCTGCCCTTGGCGTAGGCGTAGGTGTCGGGGAAGAACTGGCCTTCGGCTGGCACGCCAGGGGCACCGAGTTGGGCCATCAGCTCGGCCTCGCCCATGCCCTGGGTCAGGGGTTTGAGGCCATCGGCTTGCGCCAGTTCGGCGCGGAAGCGCTTGAAGGTCCAGCCCTCGATGAGCTTGACCGTGGTCAGGCGCTCGTCGCCCCGCACCATCATGCGCAGCAGGTCGCGCGGTGTGGCGCCCGTTTCCAGCTCGTAGCTGCCGGCGCGGATCTGGCGCGACTGCCCCGACCAGCGGAACCACTCGTACAGCATCCAGGAAGGCGCCTCGACGCCGGCGGCCGCCCAGGCCCGTGCCACATCGCGCGGCGTGCTGCCCGCCTCGACCGACAACTCCACCGTGGGTGCGTTCAGACGCAGCGGCTGGTTGAGCCACCACCACACGCCCGCTGACACCGCCAGGGCCAGCGCGGCCACCAGCATCAGCGCAGCCGTCACCAAACCACCGCGCGCCCGGTTCATGCGAGCGGACGGGGGCACGGCGCGCTTGGCAGCGTCGGGCCAGGCGACGTGGGTGGCGCCGAGAAAGACGCCTGGTTGGAGGGTCGTCCTCCGAGTGTTTTGCGGGTGCATCAGGGCGTGATCATAATGACCCGCATGACATCGCTCCTCACGCCCTCGTCCCTTCCGCATCCGCAGCTGCCTTCCCCTGCGGCTTGGTGCGGCGCTTTGCCGCTGCAAGACATCGCCGTGCTGCAGGCCACGGGCCCCGACACCGCGAGCTTCCTGCACGGCCAGCTCAGCCAGGACATCCAGCACCTGGACGCCACCCAGGCCCGCCTGGCCGCCTACTGCTCCGCCAAGGGGCGCATGCTGGCCAGCGCCATCGCCCTGCGCCCTGATGCCGACACCGTCTGGCTGCTGTGCGATGCCAGCGTGTTGCCGCCCTTGCTCAAGCGCCTGTCGATGTTCGTGCTTCGCGCCAAGACCCGCCTGGTCGATGGCCAGTCCGCCCTGCGCGTGCTGGGCCTGGCCGGCGACGCGGTGCATGCCCTCCTGGCCGATGAGGCCCCCGCCGGGTCCGGCAGTGCGGCACCCGCCACCGCCGACGCGCCATCTGCCGACATGCCACCTCCCGACGCGCCCTGGCCCGTTCGCGCCTGCCACGGTGGTCAGCTCGTGAGCCTGCCGGCCGTGCTGGGCGTGCCGCGCTGGCTGTGGGTCGGCCCACACGCCGAGGCCGACGCCCTGCAAGCCCGTTTGCCTGTGCTGCCCGCGCCCGCCTGGGCCTGGCTGGACGTGATGAGCGCGGTGCCCCGCATCCAGGCCGCCACGGCCGACCAGTTCGTGCCCCAGATGGTCAACTTCGAGCTGCTGGGCGGCGTCAACTTCCAGAAGGGCTGCTACCCCGGCCAGGAGATCGTGGCGCGCAGCCAGTACCGCGGCACCATCAAACGCCGGGCCGTGCTGGCCCACAGCGACGCGGCCTTGCAGCCTGGCCAGGAGCTGTTCGCCGAGAGCGACCCGAGCCAGCCCGCGGGCCTGGTGATCCAGTCCGCCGCCATCCCGACCGGCGACGGCAGTGCGCTCAGCGAGGCGCACTCGGCCCTGGTGGAGATCAAGCTCGCGGCCTGGCAAACGCCGGTGCACGCTGGCTCGGCCGAAGGCCCGTTGCTGCAGTGGGCGGATCTGCCTTACGCGCTGCCCCAGGAGGCGCCATCGGCATGAATGCGCGCCCTGTCAAATCCTTAACGGCATTCGGCCGCGTTTGGGTTCACCTGACGCGCCAGGCTGGCGTCAGGCCTTGACGCCTGGGGTACGCTTTGCACAGTCTCATCGGCATGTCTGACCTGCCGGACACCCCGACGCCCATGCCCAGTCCCACCGCCCTGCCCGCCCAATTCGTGTACTACCGGGTGCCTCACGCCAACAGGCACGCTGCGGCCCTGGCCGTCCAGGCCATGCAAGCGGCGCTGACGCAGCAGTGGCCGGGCCTCCAAGCCACGCTGATGCGCCGTGCCGATGCCACCGCGCACACAGAGGCTGCAGAGGACACCTGGATGGAAACCTACGCGCATCCCGCGGGGGTCTCTGCAGCGCTCGCACAGGCCATCGCGGCCCAGGCCAGTGCGCTGCCCAGCAGCTTGATCGGCGTCCGTCATGTCGAAACCTTCGAGCCTCTGACCCTGCCGCTGCACCCACCTTTGACCACGCCCACCGCGTGAGGAGCCCGCATGTGCCTCATTGCCTTCGCCCTTGACCAAAGCAGCCGCTTCCCCTTCGTGATGGCGGCCAACCGAGACGAGTTCTTCGACCGGCCCGCCGCGCGCCTGGGCTGGTGGGAGCCAGAGGCCGGCGGCCCGGCCATCCTGGGCGGGCGCGACCTCCAAGCCGGTGGCACCTGGCTGGGCCTCACCGCCCTGGGGCGCCTTGGCATGGTCACCAACATCCGCGACCCCCACGACATGGACCCGCAAGCCCCCTCGCGCGGCCAGATCGTGCCGCAATGGCTCAAGGGCGATCTGCACATGTCCATGCTCTGGCCGCGCCTGGCCATGTCGGGCCACAACGGCTTCAACATGATCGCGCTGGATTTTGCCCAGGGCGAGTGCTACTGGATCAACAACCGACGCGTCTATCCGGAGCGGCTGCAGCGCGGCATCTTCGGCCTGTCGAACGCCTTGCTCAACACGCCATGGCCCAAGGTGCAGGCGCTCAAGGGCCGCCTGAAAACCGCCATCCCCGAGAGCCAGGACGCTGAGGAACTGGCGCACAGCCTCTTCGAAGCCCTGGCCGACCCTGCCCAGGCACCCGACGAGCACTTGCCGCGCACCGGCGTCTCGCCCGAATGGGAGAAGATGCTGTCCTCGGCTTTCATCCGCTCGGGCAATCGCCTGTACGGCACGCGCTGTTCCACCGTCGTCATCACCGAGCGCGTCAACAAACGCCTGGTGACCCACGTGATGGAGCGCACCTTCGCCGCGCAATCCAGCCTGGCCTTGCTGCGCCGCGTGAGCTTGAAAAACTGGCCGCCGCGCCACACCATGGCGCAGGCCGAAGTGGCCCGGCTGGACGCCACCCTGCCGCCGCCCAACATGCGCAGCGATGAGGCCTTCGAGGCCAGCGACATCTCGGAGCACGACGACCAGCAGGTCATGGCCGAGGTTCAGGAGCGGCGCCAGCGCGCACGCAGCCTGATCAAGGCCGCACCGGGCTTCGTCGTGAAGGCCTGAGCCTGGGCTGAGCCCTCACAGCGCCAGCGTCATGCCCTGGTGCGGGATGCCCACCTCGTCGAACACCTCGCCCACGGGCACGAAGCCCGCCTGGGCGTACAGCGGCATGGCGCTGCACTGCGCGTGGATGCCGATGTGCTGCACACCCCGCTCACGCGCCTGAGCGATCAGCGCCTGCAGCACCTCGCGCCCCAGGCCGACGCCGCGCGCGCTGCGCAGCACCGCCATGCGCCCGATGCGGGCGTGACCGGCATCGACAGACAAAATCAAGCGCCCCGTGGCCAGCGGCAGGCCCGCCAAGTTACGCACCACGGCGTGCACCGCGGTGGCGTCGTCTTCATCCCACTCGTCGGACTCCGGGATGCCCTGCTCACCGACGAACACGGCCAGGCGCACGGCCCTCGCCGCCTCGGCCAGCGCGTCCCAAGGGCCGCACACCAGCTGGGTGACGGGCGCGCCTTGCATGTGGGCGTCCAACTGGTCGCGCAACGCCTCGGGCACCGGGGCCGATCGCCCCGAGGCCAGGTCGGTGAACACATAGACCACCTCGCCCGTGACCAGCAAGCGGCCTTGCGACCACACCGCCCAGTTCAAGGTGATGGACGAGGTGCCGATGCGCTCGCAGCGCATGCCGATGTCCAGCCAGTCGTCCAGGCGCGCCGGCGCGTGGTATTGCAGCGTGTTGCGGCGCACGAAGATGTCGCCACCGACGTGCCGCATCGCGTCCGGGTAGGGCAGGCCGACCGTCCGCCAGAACTCGGTGACGGCCACGTCCAGATAAGTCAGGTAGTGGCCGTTGAACACCACCTGCTGCGCGTCCACCTCCACCCAGCGCACACGCAGGCGGTGGTGGAAGCGAAAGTCGGCAGGCTGGGTCATGCGGGCTGGGCCAACGGGCAGGCAGTGATCAGCGCAATTCGCGGCGCAGGATCTTGCCCACCGGCGTCTTGGGCAACTCTTCATTGCGGAACTCGACGATGCGCGGCATCTTGTAGCCCGTCAGGTTCTTGCGGCAATGCTCCAGCAAGGCTTCCTTGGTCAGACCCGGGTTGCGCGGCACCACGATGATCTTCACGCGTTCGCCGGCCACCTCGTCGGGCACGCCCACGGCCGCCACTTCCTTGACGTCGGGGTGCATGGCGACCACGTCTTCGATCTCGTTCGGATAGACGTTGAAGCCCGACACCAGGATCATGTCCTTCTTGCGGTCCACGATCTTGAGGAAGCCCTGCTCGTCCATCACGGCGATGTCGCCCGTGGCCAGCCAGCCTTCGCTGTCAATGACCTTGGCGGTTTCGTCCGGGCGGTTCCAGTAGCCCTTCATGACCTGCGGGCCGCGCACGCACAGCTCGCCCGGCTCGCCGATGTCGGCCCATGAGCCGTCCTCGCGGCGGTTGCGCACCTCGGTGGAAGGCACGGGCACGCCGATGGAGCCGGTGAAGGTCGGGCGCGGCTTGCTGATGTCCACCGGGGCTTGCGACACGATGGGCGAGCACTCGGTCAGGCCGTAGCCCTCGACGATGGCCTGGCCGGTGACCTCTTTCCAGCGCTCGGCCACGCTGCGTTGCAGGGCCATGCCGCCGGCGATGGGCAGCTTGAGCTTGGAGAAGTCCAGCTTGCGGAAGGCCGGATCGTCCAGGAAGGACGCGAACAAGGTGTTGACGCCGCTGATGCCGGAGAACTTTTCGTTCTTGAGCATCATCATCACGCGCTTGGTGTCGCGCGGGTTGGCGATCAGGATGTTGCGTCCGCCCAGGCCCATGAAGATCAGGCCGTTCACCG
The DNA here is from genome assembly GCF_004362855.1 of Aquabacterium commune. GTDB lineage: Bacteria > Pseudomonadota > Gammaproteobacteria > Burkholderiales > Burkholderiaceae_C > Aquabacterium > Aquabacterium commune. Next base: position 66,216 of record NZ_SNXW01000003.1, on the reverse strand, counting down.
TCAGCGAGAAGATGTGGTACATCGGGATGAGCGTGACCACGGTCTCGGTTTCGCCGGTCAGCTGGCCCTCGGCAAAGGCCAGCGCCTGCTGGCAATTGGCCAGCACATTGCGGTGGGTCAGCATGGCGCCCTTGGCCACGCCGGTGGTGCCACCGGTGTACTGCAGGAAGGCGAGTTCGTCGGGCTGCACCTTCACGGGCTGCAGTTTGTGGGCGGCACCGGCCTTGATCGCATCGCGCATCCACACGGCGCCGGGCAGGCTGTAGGCCGGCACCATCTTCTGCACCTTGCGCAGCACGAAGTTCAGCAAGCGGCCCTTGAGGTTGACGAAGCCGTCGGAGAGCAAATCGCCAATTTGCGTCAGCACCACGCGCTTGACCTGGGTGCCCGCCATGGCGTCTTGCAGGGTCTTGGCGAAGGTCTCCATCACGATGATGGTTTCGGCGCCAGAGTCCTTGAGCTGGTGGTTCAGCTCGCGCGCCGTGTACAGCGGGTTGACGTTGACCACGATGGCGCCGATGCGCAGCACCGCGAACAGGCACACGGGGTACTGGAAGGTGTTGGGCAGCATGATGGCCACCCGGTCGCCCTTCTTCACGCCCTGGCTTTGCAGGTAGGCCGCGAAGGACTTGACCAGGCGGTCCAGGCGCGCAAACGACATCTCCGTGCCGATGCTCACGAAGCCCGGGCGGTCGCGGAACTTGGCCACGCACTCGTCGAAGTACTGCGTCAGCGACTGGTACTTGTGGACGTCGATGTCGTGGGCCACGCCCTTCACATACGACGACAACCAGATGCGGTTGGTGGAACCGTCCGGGTTGACGATGGACTGCCCAGGCTGGGCGGCGGCTGCGGTTTGGCTCATCGGTGTCTCCTCGTGCCGTCGCCTCGGTGGGCGCGGCTGGTCTTGGTTTTGAAAGCCCAGTTTAAGGGCTCAGGCTCAGCGCTCCAAGATGGCAACGACGCCCTGGCCGCCGGCGGCGCAAATCGAGATCAGGCCGCGGCCCGAACCCTTTTGCGCCAGCATCTTGGCCAGCGAGGCCACGATGCGGCCACCGGTGGCGGCGAAGGGATGGCCCGCGGCCAGCGAAGAACCGTTGATGTTGAGCTTGCTGCGGTCGATGCTCCCCAGGGGCTGGTCCAGGCCCAGGCGTTCCTTGCAGTACTTGCCATCTTCCCAGGCCTTCAGCGTGCACAGCACCTGCGCGGCGAAGGCTTCGTGGATTTCATAGAAATCGAAGTCCTGCAGCTTGATGCCGGCGCGCTCCAGCATGCGGGGCACGGCGTAGGCCGGGGCCATCAGCAGGCCTTCCTTCTTGTTGAAGAAGTCCACCGCAGCGACTTCGCTGAAGGTGATGTAGGCCAGCACGGGCAGGTTGTTGGCCTGGGCCCACGCCTCGCTGCCCAGCAGCACGGCCGAGGCGCCGTCGGTCAGGGGCGTGGAGTTGCCCGGGGTCAGCGTGCCCTGGCCGGGCGCGACCTTCTTGTCAAAGCAAGGCTTGAGCGAGCGCAGCTTCTCGATGCTCAGGCCTTCGCGCAGGTTGTTGTCCTTGCTCACGCCCTTGAAGGGGGTGATGAGGTCGGCGAAGAAACCGTCCTTGTAGGCACGCGCCAGGTTGGCGTGGCTGGCCACGGCGAGTTGGTCCTGCTCCTCGCGGGGGATGCCCCATTCGCGCGCCATCAGCTCGGCGTGCTCGCCCATCGAGAAGCCGGTGCGCGGCTCGCCGTTCTTCGGGATGGCCGGCTTCATCAGCATGCTCGGGCGGATCTGGGACATCACCTTGAGCTGGGCCATCGTGCCCTTGGCGCGGTTGGCCTCCATCAGGATCTTGCGCATCTTTTCGTTGATGCCGATGGGCGCATCAGAGGTGGTGTCCACACCGCCGCCAATGCCGCACTCGATGTGGCCCAGGGCGATCTTGTTGGCCACCAGCATGATGGCTTCCAGGCCGGTGCCGCAGGCCTGTTGCAGGTCGTAGGCGGGGGTCTCGGGCGCCAGGGTCGTGGACAGCACGCACTCGCGCACCAGGTTGAAGTCACGGCTGTGCTTCATCACGGCGCCAGCGGCGACATCGCCCAGGCGCTTGCCATGCAGGTTGAAGCGATCGACCAGGCCCTGCAGGGTGGCGGTCAGCATCTCCTGGTTGGAGACGTTGGAATAGACGGAGTTGGAGCGAGCAAACGGGATGCGGTTGCCACCGATGATGGCAACGCGACGGACGGTGGTGTTCATGGGCAGGTGCCTTTCAAGGATTCAGGGATGTTCAGTAGGTGACGCGGCCGCGCAGGTGGGGCTTGTCGCCCTTGGCGTTGCGAACTTCGAAAAGAGCGCCGTCTTCGCTGCGGATGGCCCACAGAGAAGCGCGCGCGGGCAGGAACAGCGGGGTTTTGAACTCGACGATGACCTCCGCCTGCGCCACCGCCTCGCGCGGCATCAGCGTGGCCAGGGCGCGGGCCTTGGTCCACATGCCGTGGGCAATCGCTTTGCGAAAACCGAGGAACTTGGCGGTGAGCGCCGAGAGGTGGATGGGGTTGATGTCGCCCGAGACGCGGCCATAGCTGCGGCCGATGCTGGCGCCGGCGAAGAAGTCGGCCTGGTGCGACAGCGGACGCTCATCGACCAACTGGCTGGTGTAGGGCTCGCCCTTGGGCTGGCGCACGCCCAGGCGCAGCAGCGTCCAGGTGCTCTCCCACACCACCTCGCCACCGCGCAGGGCGCGGGCGTGCAGTGTGAAGGCCTGGCCCTTGTCGTGCGCGATCAGCTCGCCCGTGCGCATCTCGATGCGCAGCACGTCTTCCACATGGATGCGCTGCAGCAGCCGGGCGCTGTTGGCCAGGTGCACCAGCCCCATCGCAGGCCAGGGAAAGCGCCGCGAACCGAACAGCATCATGGCCAGCGGGAAGGCGTCCAGGTGCGGGAACAGCATGGGCACACCGTGCGCCTTGCTGAAGCCACACACCTTGGCATAGGCCGCCACGCGCTTGGCATCGACAACCACGCGCGGGCGCACATAGGTCACCTCGGGCAGGGCCTCGACCACGCCGGGACGCTTGCTGCTGGAGCGCAAGGCGCCCAGGTTGAGCGACAGCGCGCTGGGCAGCTTGTTGACTTCGATGATTTTCATGGGCGTTGTGCCAGTGAAGTGCCGGTGGTGTCGGTGCGCAACTCAGGCGCCGATCAGGCTCTGGCCGCACACGCGGATCACGTTGCCCGTGATGCCGGCCGATGCGGGGCTGGCGAACCAGCCGATGGCCTCGGCCACGTCGATGGGCTGGCCGCCCTGGCTCATGGAGTTCATGCGGCGGCCGGCTTCGCGGATGGCAAACGGGATGGCGGCCGTCATGGCCGTTTCGATGAAGCCCGGGGCCACGGCGTTGATGGTGATGCCCTTCTCGGCAAAGATCGGCGCGCTGGCCTGCACCATGCCGACCACACCGGCCTTGGAGACGGCGTAGTTGGTCTGGCCCATGTTGCCGGCGACGCCCGAAATGGACGACACGCAGACGATGCGGCCACCGGTCTTCAGCGCGCCACTTTCAACGAGGGCCTCGTTGATGCGCTCTTGGGTGGACAGGTTGACGTTCATGACGAGCTGCCAGAGGTGCTCCTTCATGTTGGCGATGGTCTTGTCGCGGGTGATGCCGGCGTTGTGCACGACCACGTCCCAGCCGCCGTCGGCCTTGGCGGCATCCACCAGCTTTTGCGGCGCTTCGGGCGAACCGATGTCCAGCGCCAGCGCCGTGCCACCGATCTGCTTGGCGACCTCGTTGAGGCCTTCCTGGGCCTGGGGCACGTCCAGGGCGATGACGTGGGCACCGTCGCGGGCCATGCACTCGGCAATGGCGGCACCGATGCCGCGCGAGGCGCCCGTCACCAGCACCTTCTTGCCGGCCAGGGGCTGGTCCCAGTTGGCGGGCGCGACGTTGTCGCCCACTGGCGCGCCGATGCGGATGACCTGCGCCGACACATAGGCCGAGCGCGGCGACAGCAGGAAGCGCAGGGTGGATTCGACCTGGCTTTCGGCGCCTTCGGCCACATAGACCAGCTGGGCGTTGCTGCCCTTCTTGAGCTCCTTGCCCAGCGAGCGCGTCAGGCCTTCCAGGCCGCGCTGGATGGTGGCCTGGCGCGGCGAGGTGCAGGCCTCAGGCGGACGGCCCAGCACGACGACGCGACCGCAAGGCAGCAGCGAGCGGGCGGCATCGTGGAAGAACCAGTACAGCGCGTCGGACTGGGTGGAGTCGGTCAGGCCGGTGGCGTCGAACACCAGGGCCTTGACCTTCTCGCCGGGCTGGCCGTTGTTGCCCCAGCGGCCGGTGGTCAGGCCGGCCTTGTTGGCCACGGCCACCCACTGCGGCAGGCGCTCGTGGGCCAGGGTCTGCACACCGATGCGCTGGAACACGCCGGCCAGGGCCTCCAGCATTTGCGGTTCACCGCCGCCGCCCACCAACACCGTGCCCTTGACCACGGGCTGGCCGGCCTGGTAACGCTCCAGCGGCATCGGCTTGGGCAGGCCCAAAGCATTGACCAGCTTGGCCCCGACGTTGGAGTTGGCGAAATCGATGTATCCGTCTTTCATGGAGAGGCTCGCATTGCTGAAGGCCGGTGGACGTGCACAGTCCGGTGTGGCCAGGTTGTCAAAAAGGCCCGCCCCATCGGCAGGCCACGTCGGGGAATCAGGGCGCGTTGGCTGGCGGGGCGATGCCGATTTGCGCCACGCCGGGGATGCTGGCCATGGCGCCGAACAGGGTGGCGTCTTCCGGCCCAGGCAGCGGGGCTTTCAGGGCGGCGACCATCAGGGAGGCCAGGCGCGACAGGATCACGGCTTCGTGGTCACCTTGCTGCTGGGTGAATTCGCGGATCAGGCGCTGGGTGTTGCCGCCGGCCAGGATGCCGGACAGCGCGCCCATGGCGAAGTTCAGGCGAAAGCCCAGGTCTTCGCGACTGAGCTCGGGCAAGGTGCGCTGGAAGGCAAAGAAGAAGCGGCCCAGCGTCTGGATGTAATTGGTCTGGATGAAGTCGCGCACCACGGGCGAGGGGTCGGTGTAGGCCCGGCCGATGAAGTGCAGGAAGCTGTCGGCCATGGGCGACTCGCTGCGGAAAATCCGCACCGCGGGCAGGAACAGCGCCACCAGCACGTGCTCGCAGCTCATGCGCTCGCCGTAAGCCGCCTCGAAGGCGTCCAGCATGGCCAGGCGCTGGCCGTCCAGCGGGTCCAGGCGGCGTGCCAGCACGGCGTGGATGAGCGCGTCCTTGGAGCCGAAGTGGTAGTTCACCGCGGCCAGGTTGACGCCGGCCGTGCTGGTGATCTGGCGCATCGACATGGAATCGAAGCCGCCACCGATGAACAGGGCCTCCGCCGCGTCCAGGATGCGGGTCTTGGTGTCTGCCGGGGAAAGGCGGGGCGCGGCCGTGGCCATGAGGGTGTCTCCAGGTGTCTGTCGGTGGGCCAACAGTACAGACGTTTCAAACGTCCGTTTTATCGTCAGGGGCGTATGGTAGTCGAGCCGACCGCGGTTGACACCGCTTTGACCCCACAAAATGGGTCACTCCCCACAAGTCCGGGGTGAACGGGGGCCGTGCAAGGCGGATCTTCCTGAGGGACGGGCCGGCGCGGCGCTCGCTATGATCCCGGGCATCCAGAGCGAGGCCCCCATGTCCACCATCCTGTACCTGACCCAGATCCAGTTCGAGTTCGGCGCCGTGCGCCTGCTGGCCAGCGAGTGCGAGCGCGTCGGCATCCGCCGTCCGCTGGTCGTGACCGATGCGGGCGTGCGCGCCGCCGGCGTCCTGCAGAAGGCGCTGGACGCGCTGGCCGACCTGCCCGTCACCGTCTTCGATCAGACGCCGCCCAACCCGACCGAGGCCTCGGTGCGCGCGGCGCACGAGGTGTGGCAAGCCTCGGGCTGCGACGGCCTGATCGCCGTGGGCGGTGGCTCCAGCATCGACCTGGCCAAAGGCCTGGCCATCATGGCCACGCACCCGGGCCCGCTGACCACCTACGCGACCATCGAAGGCGGTTCGCCCAAGATCACGCCGCAGGCCGCGCCGCTGATCGCCGTGCCGACCACCGCGGGCACGGGCTCGGAGGTGGCGCGCGGCGCCATCGTCATCGTGGACGACGGCCGCAAGCTGGGCTTCCACTCCTGGAACCTGATGCCCAAGGCCGCCATCCTCGACCCGGAACTCACGCTCGGCCTGCCCCCGATGCTGACCGCCGCCACCGGCATGGACGCCATCGCGCACTGCATGGAAACCTTCATGTCGGCGGCGTTCAACCCACCGGCCGATGGCATCGCGCTCGATGGCCTGGAGCGCGCCTGGGCCCACATCGAGCGCGCCACGAAAGACGGCAGCGACCGCGAGGCCCGCCTGAACATGATGAGCGCCTCCATGCAGGGCGCCATGGCCTTCCAGAAAGGGCTGGGCGCGGTGCACAGCCTCAGCCACAGCCTGGGCGGCGTGAACCCCAAGCTGCACCACGGCACCTTGAACGCCATGTTCCTGCCCGCCGTGGTGGCCTTCAATGCGGAGGCCGAGTCCATGCAGAAGGACCGCCGCCTGGCCCGCATGGCCCACGCCATGGGCCTGGGCTCGCAGGGTGACATCCCCGCGGCGATCAAGGACATGAACGCCCGCCTGGGCCTGCCCACGGGCCTGGCCGCGCTCGGCGTTCAGCGCGAATGGTTCGACAAGGTCATCACCGGCGCGATGGCCGACCACTGCCACAAGACCAACCCGCGCGTGGCCACGCCCGAGCAGTACCGCGCCTTGCTCGAAGCGTCGATGTGAGCTTCAGCCGTCCGCCAGCGGGGTGCTGCTCGGCACCTCGCGCGCCACCATCACCTGGTCGATGCGGTAGCTGTCCACGTCGAGCACCTCGAAGCGCCAGCCGCCCCAGCTGACCTTGTCGGTCTTGCGCGGGATGCGGCGCAGCATCACCATCATGAAACCCGCCAGGGTCTCGTACTCGTCCTGCTGCGGCAGGTGATCGAGGTCGAGCGCGCGCAGCACGTCCGGAATGGGCGTGGCGCCGTCGATCAGCCAGGAATCGGCGTCGCGCTGCACGATCTGGTCGTCGTCCATGGGCGCCACCAGGCTGCCCATCACCGTGCTCATCACGTCGTTGATGGTGATGATGCCCACGACCAGGCTGTACTCGTTGAGGATGACGGCGAAGTCCTCGAAGGCCTGGCGGAACTGCTGCAGCACCTCCGAGAGGCTGATGCGCTCCGGCACGATCAGCACCTTCTTGATCAGGCCCGGCGCCTGCAGCGAAATCGGCTGGCCGTTGAAGACGCGGCTGAGCAGGTCTTTCGAATCGACATAGCCGACCACGTGGTCGATGTCGCCGTCGCAGACCAGGTAGGTCGAGTGCGGGAACTGCTCGATGCGCGCGCGGATCAGGGCCTCGCTGTCGTCGAGCAGCAGGTGAACGATGCGGTCGCGCGAGGTCATGGCGCTGGTGACGAGGCGGGTGTCGAGCTCGAACACGTTCTCGATGACCTGCTGCCCGGTCAGCGCCAGCACGCCGGCATCGGCACCGGCCTGCGCCATCGCCAGGATGTCGTCGGAGGTGACGGCCTCGTCGCGGCGCTCGGGCAGGCCCAGCAGCTTGAACAGCAGGTCGGTCAGGCGCTTGAAGCACCACACCAGCGGGCGGAACGCCGCCAGCACCAGCAGCATGGGCCCGACCACGCGCACCGCGACCTGCTCGGGCGCGACCATGCCCAGGCGCTTGGGGAAGAGGTCGGCCAGCAAGATGAACAGGCTGGTGACCAGCACGAAGGACAGCACCGAGGCGCTGGTCTCGATGTAGCCGGCGTCGAGCTGCAAGGCCTGCAGCAGGCGCGTGGCCATGGGCGAGAAAGCGCCCTCGCCCACCACGCCGCCCAGGATGGCCACGGCGTTCATGCCGATCTGCAAGGCGGTGAAGAAGTCGCCGGGCTCGTCCTGGACAGCCAGCACGCGCTGGGCGCGCCAGTCACCGTGGTCGGCCAGTTGGCGCAGGCGCACGCGGCGCGACGCGGCCACGGCCAGTTCGGTCAGGGAGAAGAAAGCGCTGGCGGCAATCAGGGCCGCGATCAGCAACAGCGCGACGATCGGGTCTGAGGACATGATTTGGAGTGTAACGACAGCCTCACAACGCCCTCAACACATCCACCGGGCACCCACCGTCCAGCCATGCCTGCCACTCCTGCGCCATTTGCTCGGAGCGCACCACCGCCTCGGTCCAGACCTTCATGCGCTGCTGCGGCGGCAGGCTTTTGAAGTCGGTGCGGTCGGGCAGCTTGCCGCCGGGCAGCGTGCGCACCCACTCGGGGTTGGGGCACAGCAGCACCATGTTGCTCAAGGCCGGCGTGGCGCGGTGGCGCCAGCGCAGGCCCTTGTCCAGCCAGCCGGGCACGACCTGTTGCTGGAAGTGCGGGTAGAGCACCAGGCCGGGCTTCATCTGGTTGTAGGGCCAGTGCACGTGGTAGTCCACCAGGCCGCCGTCCCAGTGGGTGCCGGGCCGCGCGCCGGGGATGTGCGGCACGCCTTCCAGCATGAAGGGGATGCTGCAGGACGCCAGCATGGCCGGGATGAAGTTGGCTTCGGTCAGCGCCACGTGCTGCGTGGGCAGGTCGCGCAGGGGCACGGGCAGCGGCTCGCCGGGCGAGGAGAACACGTGGCGCTCCAGGAACAGGCCCACGGCCTTGCGCGAGAGCGCATTCGTCAGCGCCAGGCCGGCGAAGCCCGCCGCCGTGCGCGCCGGGGTGTTCTGCCGCAGGATCTGCCGGCCCTTGGAGGTCAGCACGTGCAGGCGCCAGCGCGGGTGGTTGAGCAAGGCGGCGGTGTCGCGGCCGAAGAAGTCCTGCAGGGTCTGCGTGAAGCCGGCGGTGATGCGCGCCGCCGAGGGGAATGTGCGCCCCGCCTCGGGCTCGATGTGCTGGTGGATGTAGCCGTGCGACAGCTCGGCGAAGGCGCGGATGGGGTCGGGCATGGCGGCCGTGGCCATGCGCCAGGCGCCAATCGACGCGCCCACGAGGTGCACCGTGTGGCCGCCCATGGGCAGCCAGCGGCCGAAGATCTGCTGGTCGAGGTGGGTGAGCATCAGCCCCTTGGGGCCACCGGCGGCGGCGGGCACCACGCGGATGTCCTGCGGGCGCAGGCCCTGGGTGGCGATGTGCTGGCGGGCGCGCTCGCCGACGTGGATGTGCAGTGCTTTCATGGCGCTTCGGCAGGCAAGGCCAACAACTCGGCTTCCAGGCGCCTGATGCCCTTCACCAGATTTTTGAAAGTGGGCGAGCGTTCGTTGGCCAGGTCCAGGTGCGGCCCGATCAAGCGCGACGCACCCACCTTCTGGTAAGCCCCTTGCGTCAGCTTGCGCAGCTCATCGCTTGGGCTGCCCAGGTGGTCAGGCTGTCTGAACTTGGCACTGGCTTGATGCTTGCTCAGCCCAGTCACGCCCAGCGCACGCTCCACAGCAGCGAGGTCAGCCAAGTAAATGGTTTCCAGCTCCTTGCACGCCACCCGCACCAGCGACACCGCACCGCGCCCTGCGTCTGCGCAAAGCCTCAGCAGCTTGTGCTTGACGACGGTGCAATCAGGCGCGCTGTCCTGGTCCCGCAAGACGATGAAACGGGCCTGTGGGTTGAGGTAGCCACGCAAGCGCCGGGTCAGCTGTTTCTCCAGGTCCTGCTTGCCCTCGAAAGGAATCAGGCGGACATGGATGTCAGGGGCCAGCATGCGCGGCAACAGCCCCTGCAACATGGCCTGTGCCGAAGGCTCTTCCAGGAAAAAAACCAGCTCTTTCATACCGGGTCGGCGCCCTCGAAAAAGCCCTGCTTCCACAGGTAGCCCATCTGGTCACCTTCGGCCATGTAGGCAGCGATCTGGGCATCGTCGCGGGCACGCCTGATCTCGGTGGCGCCTTCGCGCTTGACCAGCCAGCACACCTCCTCCAGGTTGACCGCGTTCAGGAAGTCCGGCGAGTGCGTGGACACCAGCACCTGCCCACCCCGCTGTGCGTACAGCCGGAACTCCTCGGCCAACTCGCCCATCAGCTTGGGGTAGAGCTGGTTTTCCGGCTCCTCCACACACAGCAGCGGGTGCGGCTTCGGGTCGTGCAGCAGCACGAGGTAGGCGAACATCTTGATCGTGCCGTCGGACACATAGCGGTCCAGGAACGGCGTTTTGAAGGTGCCATCTTGAAAGCGCAGGGTCAGGTAGCCATCGGCCATCAACTCGGGCGTGACCGACGCGATGCCCGGCACGCGGCGCGCCATCACGTCCAACATCTCCTTGAAAGCCTCGGGGTGCTGCTCGAACAGGTAGCGCGCCACCAGCGGCAGGTTGTCCCCCGTTTCGGACAGGTGCTCCGACTCGCCCGACGCCTCCTTGCGGCCCCGTGCGGCGTTGATGTGGAAGTCCGACACGTGCCAGGACTCGATCAGCTGCCTGAACGCCGTGGCCGCCTTGAAGCGCTCAAACTGCCCCAGGCCCTTGATGGCCAGGGTGTCGGGCGCCACCTTCTGCGACTCCCGATCCAGCTCCTCGTCGCCCTTCTGGAAGTCTTCCTCGTTGGTGATGGCAAAGCCCTCGCCGTTGGTGAAGTCCAGGAAGCGGTAAGGGCTGCCATAACGCCCCCGCTTGTAGCGCAGGATTTCGCGCTGAACGATGGGTTGGCCCGCACGCTCCGCGATTTCCAGCGAGTAGGTCACCAGCCGCTCCACACCCGTGATCTGCATGCGGTACTGGATCTCGATGAGGATGGTCGGGTCGGTGGCGTCGCGGCTCAACACTTCGCGAAAGCGGCCCCGCGCATCCAGGGCCTGCCGCACATTGCCCTTGAGGCAGTCGTGCAAGAAGCCGAACACATCGAACAGGGTGGACTTGCCGGCCCCATTGGCGCCCACCACGACCAGGAAGTTCGGGATGTCGGTCAGGTGCACATCGCGGAACACCTTGTAGTTCTTCAGTCGGATGGATTCGATTCTCACGGCACGCCCTCTCAAAGGCTGGGGTGTTGGTGGTGTGGTCTTGGGCTTTGCCGAACTGTATCGGATGGGCAGCGCCAAGCCGCCACACCCCTTTGGCAGAATCCCCCGCATGACGACACAAGCACACACCCAGGGAAACCCGGCCAGCGCCGAAGCTCAGACCCAAGCCCAAGCCCAGGCACAGGCCGCCGCACTCGCGCTCATCGCCAAATGGCAAGGCAAGGATGGCAGCGAGCGCGCCAACTACCAGATGTTCATCACCGAGCTGTGCGACGTGCTCGGCGTGCCCCGCCCCGAGCCCGCCCACCACGACCAGCGCGAGAACCCCTATGTGTTCGAGCGCCGCGTGCGCATGGCCTTTGGCGATGGCAACGACACCAGCTGCTTCCTCGACTGCTACCGCCGCGATGCCTTCGTGCTGGAGGCCAAAAAGATCCGCACCGCGCCGCACACCCAGGGCTTCCAGACGGCCATGCTCGGTGCGCGCCAGCAAGCGGAAAACTACGCCCGCGCCCTGCCGCAAAGCGAGGGCCGCCCGCCTTTCCTGATCGTCATCGACGTCGGCCACGTCATCGAGCTCTACGCCGAGTTCTCGCGCAGCGGCGGCACCTACACGCCCTTCCCCGACACGCGCAGCCACCGCATCGCGCTGGTCGATCTGGCCCAGCCCCAGGTGCGCGAGCGCCTGCGCAAGGTCTGGATGGCACCGATGTCGCTGGACCCGGCGCGCTTGAGCGCCGAGGTCACGCGCGATGTGGCCGCCAAGCTCGCCGAGGTGGCGCGCTCGCTGGAAGACGCCGGCCACCCCTCCGAGCAGGTCGCGGCCTTCCTGACGCGTGCGCTGTTTTGCATGTTCGCCGAAGACGTGGCCCTGCTGCCGCGCGACAGCTTCCGCACCCTGCTGGAGCGCCACATCGACGAGCCCGACGCGCTGCAGCGCCAGTTGCGCGTGCTCTGGCGCGACATGGACACGGGCGACTACAACGGCGCGCTCAACGCGCAACTGCTGCGCTTCAACGGCAAGATCTTCAAAGGCCATGCGCAAGACGGCTACGTGCTGCCCCTGAGCAAGCCGCAGATCAGGCTGCTGCTGCGCGCCGCCCAGGCCGACTGGACCGCCGTGGAACCCGCCATCTTCGGCACCCTGCTGGAGCGCGCCCTCAACCCCACCGAGCGCCACGCCCTCGGCGCCCACTACACGCCGCGCGCCTACGTGGAGCGCCTGGTGCTGCCCACCGTGATCGAGCCCTTGCGCGCCCAGTGGGCCGACGCCCAGGCCGCCGCCCTGCTGCTGGCCAGCGAAGCACAGGCCCTGCAGCACCCGCTCGATGCCAAAGGCAAGCCGAAGGCCCCCACGGCCAAGCAGGTGAGCCAGGCCGCCAAGGCCATGAACGAGGCGCGCGCCACCGTGCGCCAGTTCCACCACCAGCTGTGCACCGTGCGCGTGCTGGACCCGGCCTGCGGCAGCGGCAACTTCCTGTACGTGACGCTGGAACACCTCAAGCGCCTGGAAGGCGAGGTGCTCAACCAGCTGCACGACCTGGGCGACACCCAAAGCAAGCTCGGCCTGGAGGGCGAAACCGTCACGCCCAAGCAGCTGCTGGGCATCGAGCTCAACCAGCGCGCCGCCGCCCTGGCCGAGCTGGTGCTGTGGATCGGGCATTTGCAGTGGCACATCCGCACCCAGGGCGCCGCCAGCGTGGCCGAGCCCGTGGTGCACGACTTCGGCAACATCGCGCACCGCGACGCCGTGCTGGCCTGCGATGGCCAGGAGCCCGCCCTCGATGCCCAAGGCCACGCCCTGACCCGCTGGGACGGCGTCACCCACAAGCCCCACCCCGTGACGGGCCTGCCCGTGCCCGACGAGGCCGCGCAAACGCCGCAGTGGCGCTACCTGAACCCGCGCCCGGCCGCCTGGCCGCAGGCCGACTACATCGTGGGCAACCCGCCGTTCATTGGTGCCAGCACGATGCGGGCTGCGCTGGGCGATGGCTATGTGGAGGCCCTGCGCGCCGCCTGGCCCGGCGTGCCCGACAGCGCCGATTTCGTCATGCACTGGTGGGACCACGCCGCCACCCTGACCCGCCAGGGCGCCGTGCGGCAGTTTGGCCTCATCACCACCAACAGCCTGCGCCAGACCTTCAACCGCCGCGTCATCGAGGCCCACCTGTCAGATGGCAAAGCCCCGCTGCACCTGCGCTTTGCCGTGCCCGACCACCCCTGGGTGGACAGCGCCGCCGGGGCCGCCGTGCGCATTGCCATGACCGTGGGCGCCGCAGGCACCGGCGAAGGCCGCCTGCTGAGCGTGAGCAGCGAAACCGCCGGCGAGCACGACGAGGTGGCCGTGGCCCTGACCGGCCAAACCGGTGTGGTCCATGCCGACCTGCGCGTGGGCGCCAACGTGGCCGGGGCCGTGGCCTTGCGGGCCAACATGGGCATTTCAAACCGCGGGCATGAACTGGGTAGCGCCGGCTTCATCGTCACGCCGGACGAGGCCGCTGCGCTGGGCCTGGGCCGCGAGCCGGGGCTGGAGCGCCATATCCGCGCCTACCGCAATGGCCGAGACCTGACAGCCACGCCGCGCGGGTCGATGGTGATCGACCTGTTCGGCCTGGACGCCGATGCCGTGCGCAACCGCTACCCCGCCATTTACCAGTGGCTGCACGACCGGGTGAAGCCGGAGCGCGACGTGAACCGCATGGCATCCGTCCGCGAAAGTTGGTGGCTTCATCGCAGACTTCGTGGAGACATGCGCCAGCAACTGGCCAACCTCCCCCGCTACATCGCCACCGTCGAAACCACCAAGCACCGCGTCTTCCAGTTCCTCGATGCCGATGTGCTGCCTGACAACATGCTGATCGCCATCGCCCTGGACGACGCCCTGCCCCTGGCCGTGCTGTCCAGCACCGTGCACGGCGAATGGGCCCTGGCCACCGGCAGCCGCCTCGGCGTGGGCAACGACCCGCGCTACAACAAAACCCGCTGCTTCGAAACCTTCCCCTTCCCCGCCGACGACACCGGCTTCGCCCCCGCCAGCCCCCTCGCCAACACCCTGCGCGCCCGCGCCGAAGCCATCGACGCCCACCGCAAGCGCGTGCTCGCATCCACCGAAGGCCAGGCCGCGGGCCTGACGCTGACCGGGCTCTACAACGTGCTCGAAGCCCTGCGCGCCGGCCGCCCCCTCAGCGCCAAGGAAAAGCAGCACCACGATGCCGGCCTGGCCGGCGTGCTGCTGAGCCTGCACACCGAGCTCGACGCCGCCGTGCTGCAGGCCTACGGCTGGGCCGACCTGGGCGAGGTGCCCTGGGGCCACGGCGCGGGCAGCACGGGCGGCGACAGCAGCGAGGGCCAGTTGAGCGCCCGCCAGGCCTGGACGGACGCCCTGCTCGGCCGCCTCGTCGCCCTGAACGCCCGCCGCGCCGCCGAAGAAGCCAACGGCACCGTGCGCTGGCTGCGCCCCGCCTTCCAGGACCCGGCGCAGCGCGCCGCAGCGGCCACGCAAAGCGCTCTGCCCTTGGCCACCGTGGCCCCATCTGCCGCTGGCTCGGGCAGCGATGCCGCCGGCCGCGACGCGCCCGATGGCGGGGCAGCGTTGGAGGCATCGGAAGGGTCGGAGGCCGCGGAGGCCACAGATGCAGCGGCCTCATCGCAAGGTGCAGGCGCCCAACGCGCCCGCCAGCCCTGGCCCGCCGAACTGCCAGAGCAAATGCGCGCCGTGGCCGACGCCCTGCAAACCAGCCCCTCGCCGCTGAGCGAAGCCCAGCTCGCCGACCGCTTCACCGGGCGCGGCCCCTGGAAAAAGCGCCTGCCGCAGATCCTCGACACCCTCACGGCCCTGGGCCGCGCGCAGGCCACCCAGCAGGGCGCTGCCGCGGCGTGGCGGGGGGCATGAGCCGCGCCCGGAACTGCCCGCCTTTCGCGGGCCACCTCCGCTTGCGGCTTGCGCACACCGCCGCCTGAGCGTTTTTCCCCAGCCTTCCTGCTCTGAGCTCGGCCCGCACACCTCCGAGGTGCATGCGCCGAGCTTTTTGCTGCACCGCCCGAGCAAATCACGACACACGCGGAGCTCAGAGCTCGGCTTGCGCACCTTTGAGGTGCATGCACGGAGCTCTGAGCTCGGCGTGCCGAGCTGCGCATCTCCGCGCGCCGAGCTTTTTGCTCGGCTCACGCAGCAAAAAGGTGCGTCACTGCAGCTCTGAGCTCGGCGCGCGCACCTCCGAGGTGCGTGACCCGAGCACAAAGCTCGGCACGTGCAGCACGCAAGCCCCCACACGCCGCCAGGAAGGCCGCAAGCGCGGGACAATGGGCGCCATGAGCACCCCGCCACGCCGCCATCCCGTCATCCCCATCCGCGTGGCGAGTGCGCCGCCCGAAGCACTGAGCGCCGATCACGGCCACCCGCACGGCGAGCACGGCGGTCACAGCGAAGGCAGCCACGACCACAGCCACGACCATGGCGACTGCTGCACCTCCACGCTCACGCCGCCGCCCGCCGCCGCGGACGCGCCGCCCGGCACCCGGCCCGTGCGCTTTCGCATCGAGCAGATGGACTGCCCGACCGAGGAAGGCCTGATCCGCCAGAAGCTGGCGCCCATGGCCGGTGTGGCGCGCCTGGATTTCAACCTGCTGTCGCGCGAACTGACCGTGCACCACACCCTGGACGCGACCTTGCCGCTGGAAGCCGCCCTGGCCGACATCGGCATGGCGCCGCGCGTGCTGGCCGCCGGGCAAACCGTGCAGCCCCTGCCGCCGGCTGTGCCCACGCGCCAGCGCTGGCTGCTGGCCGCCTCTGGCCTGGCCGCGGTGGGCGCAGAGGCCGCCGCCTGGGCGACGGGCGTGGAGGTGTCGCTCCCGGTGATGGCACTGGCCGCGCTGTCGATGGGCCTGGCGGGCGGCCCGACCGCTCAGAAAGGCTGGATTGCGCTGCGCCACGCCACGCTGAACATCTACTTTCTGATGTCGCTGGCGGTGCTGGGTGCGCTGGTGATTGGCAAATGGTCCGAGGCGGCGATGGTGCTGTTCCTGTTCGCCGTGGCCGAAGCCATCGAGGCGCTGTCGCTGGAGCGGGCGCGCAAGGCGGTGCAGGCGCTGTCGGCGCTGGCGCCCGAGGTGGCCTGGGTGTGGTCTGCCAAGGCGAACGGTTCGGGTGATTGGGCCGAGCGCCCGGTGGCCGAGGTCGCCGTGGGCAGCCGCATCCGCGTGCGCGCCGGCGAGCGCGTGCCCTTGGACGCCGACATCACGCAGGGCCAGGGTGCGCTCAACGAGGCCGCCATCACCGGCGAGGGCCTGCCCGTGGACAAGGCCGTGGGCGACGCCCTGTTCGCCGGCAGCGTGCTGGCCGACGGCCTGATCGAAGCACGCACCACGGCCACGGCCAGCGGCGGCACGCTGGCGCGCATGGCCGCGGCCATCCAGCAAGCCCAGGCGCAGCGCGCGCCCACGCAGCGCTTTGTCGATGCCTTCGCGCGCTGGTACACGCCCGCCGTGGTGCTGCTGGCCCTCGGTGTGGCGCTGCTGGGGCCCTGGCTGAGCGCCACGCCTTCCGAGGGGTGGCAGCCCTGGGCTTACCAGGCCCTGGTGCTGCTGGTGATCGCCTGCCCCTGCGCGCTGGTGGTGTCCACCCCGGTGACGGTGGTGAGTGGCCTGGCCGCGGCGGCGCGCCTGGGCATCCTCGTCAAAGGCGGCGTGCACCTGGAGGCCGGGCGCCACCTGCGCGCCATCGCGCTGGACAAAACCGGCACGCTCACCGAAGGCCGCCCCGCCCTGACCGATTGCCAGGCCCTGCCCGGCGTGCAGGTGCACGGTGCCGCGTTGAGCGACGCCGAGGCCCTGCGCATCGCCGCCAGCCTGGACGCGGCCAGCACCCACCCGGTGGCCCGCGCGGTGGCGGCCGGCTGGCGCGAGCGGGTGGCCACGGCAGGGGCGACCCTCAGCCCGGTGCATGACTTCACCCTGCAAGCGGGCCGCGGCGTGCAAGGCACGGTCGATGGTCAGGCCTGGTGCCTCGGCCACGCGCGCTGGCTGCAGGAGAAAACCGCCGAGCAGGCTGGCGGCGCGCACCTGGGCCAGTTGGGCCAGGCCGTGGCCCGCCTGCAGGCGCTGGAAGCGCAGGGCCGCACGGCCTTCGTGCTGTTCAACGCCGATGGCCCGGCCGCCGTGCTGGGCGTGGCCGACACGCTGCGGCCCACCTCGGCCCAGGCCATCCAGGAACTGCAGGCCCTCGGCGTGCACACCGCCGTGCTGAGCGGCGACAACGCCCAGGCCGTGCGGCACGTGGCCGCGCAACTCGGTGTGGCAGACGCCCGCGGCGGCCTGCTGCCGCAGGACAAGCTCAGCGCCATCGAGGCCCTGAAAGCCGCGCATGGCCGCGTCGCCATGGTGGGCGACGGCGTCAACGACGCCCCTGCCCTGGCCCGCGCCGACATCGGCCTGGCCATGGGCGCGGCCGGCACCGCCACCGCGCTGGAAACCGCCGACGTGGCCATCATGGACGACGACCCCCGCAAGCTGGCCAGCTTCATCCGCCTGAGCCAGGCCACCGGCGCCATCCTCTGGCAGAACATCGCACTCGCCTTGGGCATCAAGGTGGTCTTCTTCGCGCTGGCCTTCACCGGCCAGGCCACGCTGTGGATGGCGGTGTTCGCCGACATGGGCGCCAGCCTGCTGGTCGTCTTCAATGGGCTCAGGCTGCTGCGATGGCGGCCATGACCTCGGGCCGGATCATTTAGGATCAGGCCATGCCCCTGGACCCCACCGCCCCCACCGACGCCACCGCCCACAGCCCTGCCGCGCCCACCCACTGGCTGCGCAACCCCGCCCTGCCCCCATGGTGCCTGGCCGTGCCAGTGCTGGCCTTGGGCCTGCTGGCCGCCGCCTGGGGTCGGCCGCTGGGCTTGGGGCTGGGCGCCGTGCTGACCGCGGCCCTGTTCGCCGCCGTGATGGCCGCCATCCACCACGCCGAGGTCGTGGCCCACCGCGTCGGCGAGCCCTTCGGCACGCTGGTGCTGGCCGTGGCCGTCACCATCATCGAGGTGGCCTTGATCGTCTCGCTGATGCTGGCCGGCGGCGAAAGCGCCAACTCGCTGGCGCGTGACACGGTGTTCGCCGCGGTCATGATCGCCAGCAATGGCATCGTCGGCCTGTGCCTGGTGCTGGGCGGCCTGCGCCATGGCGTGCTGGCCTACCGCGTCGAGGGCACGAGCCCGGCATTGGCCGCGCTCGGCGCCATGGCCGGCCTCTCGCTGGTGCTGCCCAGCTTCACCCAGACCACGCCAGGCCCGACCTACAGCGGCTCGCAACTGGCCTTCGCCGGCGTGGCCTCGCTGGCCTTGTACGGCGTGTTCGTGTTCGTGCAGACCGTGCGCCACCGCGACTACTTCCTGCCGGTGGGCGGCCAGGGCGGCGACCTCACGGACGCACGCGCCGATGCGCACCCCGACGAACACCACCACGCCGAGCCGCCCTCCAACGCCGTGGCCTGGACCAGCCTGGGCCTGCTGATGTTGTCCCTGGTGGGCGTGGTCGGCCTGGCCAAGGCCCTGGCCCCAGCGCTGGAAGCCGGTGTCGATGCCGCTGGCCTGCCGCACGCGGTGGCCGGCGTCGTCATCGCCCTCATCGTGCTGCTGCCCGAGACCGGCGCCGCCATCCGCGCGGCCAAAGGCAACCGCATGCAGAGCAGCCTGAACCTGGCGCTGGGCTCGGGCCTGGCCAGCATCGGCCTGACCATCCCGGTCGTGGCCGGCCTGTCGCCCTGGTTCCCGTTTGCCATCGTGCTGGGCCTGCCGCCCATGCAGATCGTGCTGCTGGCCCTGACCCTCATCACCGCCACCCTGACCCTGGGCAGCGGCCGCGCCACCGTCATGCAGGGCGCGGTGCACCTGGTGCTGTTCGCGGCGTTCTTGTTCTTGACCGTGGTGCCTTGAGCCCTGGTTCAGTGCCCTTGGATCCGCTGCAAAGCCTCGACAGCCGTGACGATGGGCATGCCCTGATGGCTGCCAAGTGGCAGCAAATCGCGCTTGTCGCCCGAGGCGATGAGGTCAGCCCGGCCTGGGCGAGCCGCGCCGCGAACTTGCCGCGTGAGAGCACATCGAGCAGTTCGGTCAGCAGTGTCTCGCTGGTGCAGAACTCAAACTCCCCGGCTTTGGCGGAGTTGAGCAACTGGCGGGGTGGCCCGTCGGAAATCACGCCGGACACCAGCAAGTTGGTGTCGATGACGATGCGCACTGTTCGCTCGGGCCTTGGGCTCAAGCGCCCTGCTGAGCGCGGCGCGCCAGCCGTGCGGCCTGCACCTCGGCTTCGACCTCATCTTCAGAGACCGGCGGCAGGTTCAAGGCGTCAAGCCTGGCCATGCCTTCGGTGAGCCTCTGGGCGGCTGCGGCGCGCTCTTCACGCGAGGCCAGAAACTCCACGAAGTCAAAAACCTCGGCCACTCGGCTGGGTGACAGCTTCTTGAGGCGTTCCATCAGTTGCAGTTCGATTGCCGTCATTGCAGAACTCCTTCTCAAGGCGGGTTTCATGATACTTCCACGAGGCCCCGCCCTGCGGAGAACTCAGCGCTTGAGCTTGGCGAACGCCGCGGCCATGGCGGAGTTGGCCGGGCTGGCCGGTGCAGGTGCACCACGCCCGCCGCCACCGCCCATGCGCTCGTTGCGCGCGGCCGGGCGGAAGCTGTTGTCCTTGCCTGCGCCAGCACCGGAAGCTCTGGGCGCCGGCGCGCTGTCCAGCTTCATGGTGAGTGAGATGCGCTTGCGGGCCATGTCCACTTCCAGCACGCGCACCTTGACGATGTCGCCGGTCTTGACCACCTCGCGCGCGTCGCTGACGAACTTGTTGGCCAGCTGGCTCACATGCACCAGGCCGTCCTGGTGCACGCCCAGGTCCA
This sequence comes from Aquabacterium commune, assembly GCF_004362855.1. Classification (GTDB taxonomy): domain Bacteria; phylum Pseudomonadota; class Gammaproteobacteria; order Burkholderiales; family Burkholderiaceae_C; genus Aquabacterium; species Aquabacterium commune. The sequence continues at coordinate 46,355 of NZ_SNXW01000003.1, read as the reverse complement.
CGAAGGCGCCGAACTGCGCCACGTTGGAGACCGTGCCCTCCAGCACCATGCCTTCTTGCAGGTCTTTGATGTCGTCCACGCCGTCGTTGAAGCGGGCCACCTTGAAGTCGGGGCGTGGGTCGCGGCCTGGCTTTTCCAGCTCGGTGAGGATGTCGCGCACCGTGATGACGCCGAACTTCTCGTCGGCGAACAGCTCGGGTTTGAGCGTGCGCAGCACGTCGCTCTTGCCCACCAGTTCGGCCGCGGCCTTGCCGGTGTGGGCCAGCATCTTCTGCACCACGGGGTAGGTTTCGGGGTGCACGCCCGACACATCGAGCGGGTTGTCGCCGTCGCGGATGCGCAAAAAGCCCGCGGCCTGCTCGAAGGTCTTGGCGCCCAGGCCGGCCACGTCCATGAGTTGCTTGCGGTTCTTGAACGCGCCATTGGCGTCGCGCCAGCGCACGATGCTGTTGGCCACGGTGGCGCTCAGGCCCGACACGCGCGACAGCAGCGGCGCCGAGGCCGTGTTGAGGTCCACGCCCACGCCGTTGACGCAGTCTTCCACCACGGCGTCCAGCGTCTTGGCCAGCTCGCTTTGGTTGACGTCGTGCTGGTACTGGCCCACGCCAATGCTCTTGGGGTCGATCTTCACGAGCTCGGCCAGCGGGTCTTGCAGGCGGCGGGCGATCGACACGGCGCCGCGGATGCTCACGTCCAGATCGGGCAGTTCCTTGCTGGCGAACTCAGACGCCGAATAAACCGAAGCACCGGCCTCGGACACCACCACCTTGTCGATGACGGCACCGGGTGCGAGTTGCTGCAGGCGCTTGATGAGGTCGGCGGCCAGCTTGTCGGTTTCGCGGCTGGCCGTGCCATTGCCGATGGCGATCAGGTTCACGCCGTGCGTGGCGCAGAGCTTGGCCAGGGTGTGGATGCTGCCCTCCCAGTCCTTGCGCGGCTCGTGCGGATAGACCGTGCTGGTGTCGAGCACCTTGCCGGTGTCGGACACCACGGCCACCTTCACGCCGGTGCGGATGCCCGGGTCCAGGCCCATGACCACGCGCTTGCCTGCCGGCGCGGCCAGCAGCAGGTCGCGCAGGTTCTCGGCGAACACCTTGATGGCGGTGGCTTCGGCCGATTCACGCAGGCGGGTGAAGAGGTCGCGCTCCAGGCTGAGCGAGAGCTTGACCTTCCAGGTCCAGGCCACGGTCTTGCGCAGCAGGTCGTCGCCCGGGCGCTTCTTGTGCGACCAGCCCAGGTGCATGGCAATGCGGGCTTCGGCGGCGGACACGGGGCGTGGCGCCTTGGCGTCTTTCACGGCACCAGCGGCCTGGGCTTGCGCCGCGTCCAGGTCTTCGGCCAGCACCAGCTTGGCGTCGAGGATCTCGTTGGCACGGCCACGGAACACGGCCAGGGCGCGGTGCGAGGGCACGGTGCGGATGGGCTCGTCGTAGTCGAAGTAGTCGCGGAACTTGGCGACGTCGGCGTTGAGCTCGTCCTTGCCCGACATCAGCTTGGACTGGAACAGGCCTTCGGCCCAGAGCCAGTCGCGCAGCTTGCCGATGAGCTCGGCGTCTTCGGCCCAGCGCTCGGAGAGGATGTCGCGCACGCCGTCGAGCACCGCGAAGGCATCGGCGAAGGCGTCGGTGAAAGTGGCGCCAGCTTCGCTTGCCTGGGCAGCGTGGAAGGCGGTGGCCTCGGCCAGTGGGTCGAGCGTCGGGTCGGCGAAGAGCCGTTCAGCCAGTGGCTCGATGCCGGCTTCGCGGGCGATCATGCCCTTGGTGCGGCGCTTTTGCTTGTAGGGCAGGTAGAGGTCTTCCAGCTCCTGCTTCGTGGGCGCGGCCTCGATGGCGGTGCGCAATTCGGGCGTGAGCTTGCCTTGCTCCTCGATGCTTTTGAGCACGGCGGCGCGGCGGTCTTCCAGCTCGCGCAGGTAGGCCAGGCGGGCTTCGAGCTCACGCAGCTGGATGTCGTCGAGGCCGTCGGTGGCCTCCTTGCGGTAACGCGCGATGAAGGGCACGGTGGCGCCGCCATCCAGCAGGTCCACGGCGGATTTGACTTGGGAGGGGCGAACCTTCAGTTCGGCGGCCAGTTGCAGCAGGATCTTGTCCAAGGCAGTTCTCTTTGGGCTTGGGAGGGTTGGGCGTCAGAGGGGCGGGCGTCGGAAGCGGGGCAGTTTGCCACAGGGCACCCGCGGATCGGGGACAATCACGGCATGGCTCTGATCCCCTACTTCCTCCCGAAAACCGTCCTGTTCAAGCTGGACCCCGAGGTCGCCCACGACCTGACCATCGCTGCGCTGGCCCGCTTCCAGAACACGCCCCTGGCCTGCCTGTGGGCCGAGCAGCGGGTGCAGGACCCGGTCACCCTGGCCGGCATCACCTTCCCCAACCGCGTGGGCATGGCCGCCGGCCTGGACAAGAACGGCCGCGTGATCGACGGCCTGGGCGCCATGGGCTTCGGCTTCGTGGAGGTGGGCACCGTGACGCCCAAGGGCCAGCCGGGCAATCCCAAGCCCCGCATGTTCCGCCTGCCCGAGGCGAACGCGCTGATCAACCGCCTGGGCTTCAACAACGAAGGCCTCGACAGCTTCCTGGCCAACGTCAAGCGTGCGAGCTTTCGCCGCAACGGCGGCATCCTGGGCCTGAACATCGGCAAGAACGCGGCCACGCCCATCGAAAGCGCGGTCGATGACTACCTGATCGGCCTGGACGGTGTCTTCCCGCACGCCGACTACGTCACCGTCAACATCTCCAGCCCGAACACGCAGAACCTGCGCGCGCTGCAAAGCGACGAGGCCCTGGACGCGCTGCTGGGCCGCCTGCAGGAACGCCGCCAGCAGCTGATCGCGCGGCACGGCCGCACGGTGCCCATGTTCGTGAAAATCGCCCCCGATCTGGACGAAACCCAGGTGGGCGTGATCGCGGCCACGCTGCAGAAAAACGGCATCGACGGCGTGATCGCCACGAACACGACGGTGTCCCGCGAGGCCGTGCAAGGCCTGCCGCACGCGCTTGAGACCGGCGGCCTGAGCGGCGCGCCCGTGCTGGAGGCCAGCAACCAGGTGATCCGCCAGCTGCGTGCGGCGCTCGGCCCGCGTTACCCAATCATCGGGGTGGGTGGCGTGATGAGCGCCGCCGATGCCCGCGCCAAGCGCGATGCGGGCGCCGACTTGGTGCAGATCTACACCGGCCTCATCTACGAAGGCCCGGGCCTGGTGAAGGACTGTGCCGAGGCGCTGCGCCACGGCTGAGCGCCTTCAACCCAGCGACATCAACCCAGCGACATCATCCCGCTGACCGGTGCGTCGGCCAAGGGCAGGTTGTCCACCAATCGGATGGCGCGCTCCAAGGCCTGGCCGCATTCCTTGGGGCCCAGCTCCAGCGGACGGGCATAGCGCGCATGCACCTGCTGCATGGCCGCCAGGAACTTGGGGCCTTGCAGCGCGGTGGCGTTGACCACCTCGTTGGCCATGCTGGCCACGGTGCGCAAGATGTCTTCGGGGTTGGCCGGGTGGCGCACGCCGCGTTGCAAGCCCACGGGCCGAGCCGCCTGGACCAGGCGCTCGTGCAGGCCCCAGTGGCGCATGACCGCGGCCGTCAGGTCGTCGAGGTTGATGCCCAGCACCGCACCGGCGGCCGCCTCCAGGCTCATGCCGGGTGTGGGCTGCGCGCCGGGCTCGCTGGGCGGTGCGGCCTGCGTCAGGCGCTGGATCTGCAAGGCTTCATCGGGGAAGTGGTAGAGCACCAGCAACCAGCTCAGGCGCTGCGACATGGCCGCGATGCTGGCCTCTTCGTCATGGATGGAGAACGGCGCCATCAGCCGGGCGATGTGGCCGGCCAGGCAGGTGTTGCGCAACTCATCTTCCAGCGCCTTCATGGCCGCCTGGCCTGCTTCGGCCGACATGCTGGCCATGGCCGCGAGCACACCGGGCCAGCTGCGCACCGCAGCCTGCACCTGGCGCAGCCCCTTCTGCCCGAGCAGCAGCACGGCACGCGACAGCGTGGTGACGCCATCGTCGCTGGAGGTGCTGCTGTAGCCGGCGGTGTTGACCGCGCGCATCAGCTCCCAGACCAGGGCGGGGTTCTTCACCATCACATCGACAAAATCGTCCACGCGCAGGGAATCGGCCGACAAGGCGGCGATGAAGCCGCGCTCGGTGTCGGGCCGCCCTGGCAGGGAACCGACGCTGTTGAGGCGGTCGAGCAGCAAGGCCAGCGGCCCGCCGGAGTCGGTGGCGTTGGTCTTGACCCAGCCCTGCAAGGCGCTCAGCAGCGTGCGGGCGTTGAGGTAGCGCTGGCGGTGCTGGCGGTCGGTGGCGCGGTTGACGATGGCGCGCAGCGTTTCGGGCACCGGGTGGGGCGTGGTCCAGGGCAGGCGCACGATTTCCGCGCCCACGCGGTTGGCGGCGCTGTAGATGTCGGCGTCGTCGAGCGCAGGGTGGTTGGCCAGCAGGCGGTGCAGCAAGAGGCCGACCATCAGCACGTCGCGCTCGGTCGTTTTGCGGATTTCCTGGCGGCCGCGCGGCGTGCGTTGCGCCTGGCCCGGCTGCAGTGGCACGAGACCGGCGCCCAGGCTGACCAGCAGCGCATGGCCGGCCTTGTCGATGAGCACCGTGTGCAGGCCGATGTCCTGGTGGGCCACGCCGGCTTCGTGGGCGTAGGCCAGGCCTTCGAGCAGCTCGCAGGTCCAGTGGGCCACTTCCAGGGGGGTGGGCGGCGGGCTGGTCTGCAGGCGCTCCAGCAGGGTCATGCCGCCGTTGCGGGCCGCTGTCAGGAAGGGCCAGCCGTCGTGGCTGCCAACTTCCAGTGCTTCGGCCAGGTGGGGGTGTTTGAGGCGGGCCGCCGACAGCACGTCCTGCGTCCACTCTTCCCGCTCGGTTGCGTTGGCCGGCTGGGCGCGGGGCACGCACAAGAGCATGTCTTGCTGGGCGCGCGGGTCCCAGGCCAGCCAGGTGCTGGAGGCCATGCTGCGGCCCAGCATCTGTCGCAGCTCGAATCGGCCGAACAGGCGAGGCGCAGCGGTGGGAGGGGGCGTGGCAGCGGCCATGGTGGGCGGGGGCAAGGCGGATCCTTGGGGGAAGGGTCTGTGTCCCTTTGTTACCGACGATTGCACTACACCCGGCCGTCAGGCAAAACCCTGTAAAGCCACGGATTCAGCGTCTTGTTCCCAGCCTCGTGCATTTGTCACGGTCTGGTCCACATCCAAGCGCGCATTCAAGAGCGCAGACCGGAGCGCTCAACCCAGCGCGTCCACCGGCAACCACTGCCCCTTGCCGGAGACGAAAGCCGCCCGCACCGGCTCGCCCGGCTGCAGGTGGCTGACCGCCGCGATGTAGCGCCGCAGTTGCTGCCGGTGAGACAGCAGCGCGTCGGGCTGGGCGTTGAGCTTGTAGTCGATCACCCACCACTCGCGGCCGGCATCCGTCTGGCGAGCGACCAGGCGGTCCAGGCGCAGGGTCTGCCCCTCGTGGCACAGCGCCACCTCGTTGCCGGCCCACAAGAGGCGCTGCGGGTCCAGCCAGGGCTGCAACTCCGGCGCGAACAGGATGGCGCGGGTGCGCGCTTCGGCATCCCCTTGCCATCGGGTGGGCAGCCCGACGCTGCGCAGCGCCGACACCACCGCTTGCCGCACCAGGGCTTCGCTGCGCGCCGACACGGGCTGCACGGTGAGCACCTCCAGCGCGCGGTGCACGGCCTGGCCCAGCAGGCGGGTGTGGGGGTCGTCGGCTTCAGCATCAGCGGCGAGGTTGTCGTCGGCTGGCTTGGGCCGCAGCGCTGGCAGGACGGCAAGTTCGGCCATCGCGGCACGCGGGGTTTGCAGGCCCGGCGCATTGCCCTGCCCTGCCATGGCTTCGCCTTGCGGGTCGATGGCTTCGGACGCCACCAGGCGCTGCCACCAGCTCATCGCCCCCGACGACGATGCCCGGCTGGGCACGCTGCGGCTGAAAACGAGCTGTTCGCGCGCCCGGGTGAGGGCCACGTAGAGGGCGTTGAGCTCCTCGCGCTGGGCGGCCAGGCGCTCGGCCTCCAACGGCGCGGCCAGGCTGGGCGGCGGCGCGCTTTCAGCCTGGACGAAGGCCACGCGGGCGGGGTGCGGTGCGTTGTCGGGCCAGTCCACCAACAGGGCATAGCTGGCGCGTTTGGGTGGCAGCGGGTCGGTGTCGAGCATGAACACGACCTGGGCCTCCAGGCCCTTGGCGCCGTGGATGGTCAGCAGCTGCACGGCGCCGGCCTGGGCACGCGCCGGCAAGGTCGGCGACTGCTGGCGCAGCGCGCGGATCCAGCGGTAAGGCGTGGCGTCGCGGCCGGCGTCCATCTCCAGGGTGTGGGCCAGCAAGGCGTCGATGTGCCACAGCGCCTGGGCGCGCTGGCTGGTCGGCACGCAGGCCAGCACGCGCTCGCGCACCTCGCCCTGGGTGACGATGCGCGTGAGCAAGTCGTGCGGGGGCAATTGCGCGGCCAGACCCCGCCAGGCCGACAGCAGATGCGCAGCGCGGGCGAGGGCTTCGGGCATGGCTTCGCCGGAGGCGGCCCAGGCTTGCAGGGCGTCCCACCAGGGGGTGGACGCTTGGGGCTTGGTGGCCCACGCCGCCAGGGCCATCAGGCCGGCGTCATCCACGCCGAACACCGGGCTCTTGAGCGCATGCGCCAGCGCCAGGTTCTGGCGGGGCGACACCAGCGCCTCGACCACGGCGACCAGGTCGCGCACCTCGGGGGTGTCGATCAGCGGGGTGTTGTCGGGCGCCACGTGGGGCACGCCCAGCGCGTCGAGCGCTTCGGCCACCAGGGCCAGGGTCGCGCGGGTGCGGCTGAGCACGAAAACCTCATCGGCGGGCACGCCTTCGTGGCGCACGGCGTGGGCGACGGCCTGGGCCAACTGCGCCGCCTCCACCGCCTTGACGGTGGTGCGGGCCTGCAGGCGCGGGGTGCGCAGGGTGTCGCGCCAGGGGGTGCTGGACTCGCCGGTGTCATCTGCCTGGCCGTCATCGGCACCGTTGACACCTGTGCTGTCAGCACTGTCTTTGGACACGCTGGGCAGCACGCGGATGCGCGCGGCGTCCTGCGAGGTCGTGGTGTGCGTGCGCCAGCCGGGGAAGGCGCCCTCGGCGTGGGCCTGGCCCATGACGCGGTTGAGGCAGTCCAGCACGCCAGGGGCGTTGCGGCGGGTGTGGTCGCAGGCCAGCAGGTGGCCGCCCAGGCCCTCGATGACGAAGTCCTTGGCCGCTTCGAAGACGCGGGGATCGGCCCGGCGGAAGCGGTAGATGCTTTGCTTGGGGTCGCCCACCAGGAAGACCTGCAAGGGCTCGCGGCCGCTGCCGCCACCGCCCGCACCGGCATAGGCCGACAGCCAGGCGCGCAGGGCCTGCCACTGCAGCGGGCTGGTGTCCTGGAACTCGTCCATCAGGACCTGGCGCACCTGGCTGTCCAGGCGTTGCTGCACCCAGCCGGCCAGGGCCTCGTCGCTGAGCAGGCGGGCCGCGGCCAGTTCCAAGTCGGCCATGTCGGCCAGGCCGCGTTCGCGCTTGAAGGCGGCGTACTCGTCCATCATCAGGCGGCTGAGCGTGACCATCTGGCGGTGCAAGGCGTGGGCGTCTTGCTGGGCACAGGCCTGGCGCAGGTCGTGGAGCCAGGCTTGGGCCCAGGCCAGCTCGGGGGCATCGCCGAGCTGCTTGCGCGCGTCGCCCTTGCCGTCTTTGGTGAACAGGGCTTGCAGGAGGGCGTCCATGCGCTGGGCCAGATCGGTCTCGGCCAGCGCCAGCGCCACGGCTTCGCCGGCCTTGACCGCCTTGCTGCCCGGCTTGGCCGTGGCCTGGGCTCGTGCCAGCGCCCAGAAGCCGTCGTTCACCGATGTGCGCGCCAGCGCCTGGTGAGGGTGGTCCAAGCCTGCCCACTGTGCGTCCCAATCGGCTGCAGAAGGCACGCTGTCGGCGAGCACACCGCCCTGCTCTGCCAGGAACACCTCCAGGCGGTTGTGCAGGGCTTGCAGCAACCAGGCCTGGGCGTTGTGGCGGCCGGCTGCGCGGATGACGGCGTGGAAGGCCAGCCAGGCATCGTCGAGAGGGTCATCGAGGGAGGCGCCCTGCGACCCATCTTGCTTGGGTGCCGACGCCTCGGGCTGGCGACCGCCCGCCAGCGCATCGATGCGCCGCAGGCAACGCGCCCACAGCTCGGGCCAGATGGCTTCGGTGTCTTCCAGCAATTGCAGCTCGGGCGGCAGGTTCAGCTCGGCCAGCAGGTCCAGCGGCGCGGCCTTGACCAGGCGGGAGAACCAACCGTGGATGGTGTGGATTTCCACGCCGCGGCCACCGGCCAGCCACTCCCCGTGCAATGCCCCGAGGCGCGGCGAAAGCTCGGCCAAGCGCGCTTCGGGCACGCCGCGCAGGCGCAATTCGGTCTCGCGCTGCGCCGGTGAGGCCTGGGCGAAATCGGCCAGCCAGCGGTGCAGGCGCTCGCGCATTTCGCCCGCGGCCTTGCGCGTGAACGTGATGGCCAGCACCTGCTGCGGCGGCACACCATCGAGCATGGCCCGCAGGATGCGCGACACCAGCATCCACGTCTTGCCTGCGCCAGCGCAGGCTTCCACGACCACGCTGCGCTGCGGGTCGCAGGCCACGGCGTAGAAACGAGCGGGGTCCACCCATTGGCCGTCGAGTTGGTAGGCTTCATGGGCCATCGTGGGCCTCCTCGGGTGTCCAGTGGTCGCGCCGGCACAGGCCGCGCGCATGGCAGTGGCCGCACACCGGGCCTTCGCCCAGGGCCGGCAAGGGGCTGCCTTCTCGCAGGCGCTGCCAATCGCTGGCCAGGCCTTGCAGCAGGGCTTCGGCGCTGTCGGCCACATCGGGGTGCTCCAGCATCTTCACGGCCTTGGGGTCCAGGTGGACGTAGCCTGCGCGGACCTGATCGCCTGTGTGACCCTGTGCATCGGCGCCCAGGGCCGCGTAGAAAGCGAGTTGGGTGTCTTCGCTGCCCGACTGGGCGCGCAGGCGCAGGCTCTCGGCGTTGCCGGTTTTGTAATCGAGCACCCAGCGCACTTCGCGCCGGGCCTGGCCATCACCGGCTGGCTCGTGGCGCACGTCGATGCGGTCCAGCTGCCCGTAGAGCTGCAACGCACTGCCATCGTGCAAGGCCAAGGCCCGGGTGATGGACTGCTCGGTGGCGCGCACGGCCCAACCGTCGGCCTCGTGCGTGCGCAACCAGCCCACGTAGGCCCGGGCCAGGGCCGGCAAGGCCGCGGCGAAAGGCAGGAAATGGGCGCGCTGGCCTTCGCCACCCATGCCCAGATCGACCGACACCTCGCGCGCCACGGCCAGCCACTGGGCCACGTCCTCGTCAGCCTGACTGAAAGCCAGCGCCTGCGAGCGCGCTTCGTGGAAGCGCCTGAGCACCTCGTGCAGCCAGATGCCGTAGTCGGACGCCTCCAGACCTTCCTCCAGCTCGTCCGCCTGGCGCAAACCCAGCACCGTGGCGGCAAAGAAGCGGTAGGGACACTGGCGCAATTGCTCGTAGCTGGTGGCCGACACCCGCGCCGGCAAACCCACGGGCGCCCCCATCAGGCTGGGTGCGGGCATGGCCACGGGCGTGGCCGCCACGGCCAGGGCTTCGCGGGGGTCGGTGCCGTGCAGCACGGCGTCGGGACGGCCTTGTGCCCAGCGGGTCAGCCAGGGGCTGGGCTCCAGCGTCTCGCTGCCTTGCGCCCGTCGGTGCAGGCAAGTCACCTCCGGCTGGGTCAGCAGCAACCCCAGGGCCTCCCACTGGGCTTCGCGCAACTGCACCGCGGTGGACAAACCCATGGCCTCGCGCAAGCGCTGGCCCAGCCAGCCCGGGCTGTTGGGCAAAGCGCCCAGCTGGCGCTCGTCGGCACCGGGCATGACCACGGCCGAGAAAGGCCGCAGCACCGCACGTGCCAGGGTCGTGATGACCACATCGGGCGCGCCTTCAGGCGGTGCGGGCCGAAAGGTCACCTCTTCCAGCACCTCGCGGACCCAGCGCTGCAGCGCGGCGCCATCCATGCGCGTGCGCTGGCACACGGCCAGCCACCCCGACGCGGGAGCCCTGCCCTGCGCAGCCTCTGCCGACGCATCCCCCGTCGATGCTGGTGCGGCTTCGAACTCGCCGAGGCGCAACGCCTCCCAGACCAGCAAGCCCGCCGCGTCTTCGCACAACGACGCCTGGGCGCCACAGGCGGCCATGGTCGCGTGCAAGGCCTGCAGCCAGCCCGCCAGGTTGCCGCGGCGGTCGCGCCACATGGCCTGCAAAGGGGCCACAGCAGCCTGCGCCCAACGCCACACGGCCGCACCGTCCACCGGCAGCGAGCGCGCCAGGTCCGAAGGCGACGCCATGACAGCACCCAGCCCCCAGGCCTGCACCAGCCCGTGCTGGCGGCACCAGGCTTCCAGCTGCCCGACGGCATCGTCCAGGTGGGTGTGAGGGCCGCCCTGCGTGGCACCTTGTGCAGCATCCCAGCGCAACCAGCCCGACTTCAACCAGTCCAACACCTCGTCGGTCGATGCCCGCGGGTTCGATGCCGCCAGCAGGCGCGAACACACGGTGGCCGCGCGCGTCGTGGACAGCCGCCAGCCGGTCTCATCAGCCAGGGACACGCCCATCTCTTCCAGCAAGGCCCGCGCGTGGCGCACCACGCCGCGGTCCAGCGCGATCAAGGCCACCGGATGCGCCGCGCCGTTACAGGCGTTCGCACGCACCGCGTTGACGGCCTGCAAAGCAGCCGCGGCGGCCTGGCGGGCCTCGTCCAGCGTGTCGGCGCAAGCCAGCAGGGTCACGCTCGGGCTGGGCGGCTTGCCGGATGAGCGATCGAACGAGTGATCAAACGAGCTGTCCGCCAAGGCCCCGTCCACGGCATCGGCCGGCGCCAACGCAGACGGCCGCGCCACGACCCGCCTCACCGGCTTGCCATGCGCCGCGGCATGGGCCAGCACGGCCAGGGTCAAGGCGCCCTCGCTGCCAGGCGCCACCGTGTCGCCGGCATTCACCGCCACCCAGGCCGCCGGGCCCGCACGGTCCACCGCGCAGGCGAACACCGCGTCAGAGGCAAAGCCCTGTTGCGCCGATGCGGCCGCCCATTCCAGGGCCCAGGCCAGCAACAAGGCCTCGCGGTGGCCAGGCCCGTGGGACGCACCGCCCTGCCCCTGGGCCTCAGACATCAGCGCCCGCCAGGCCTCCACCCGCGCCGATCGGGCTTCGGGCGCACAGCCTTGCAAAGCGCGCGTCCAGGCTTGGGCGGCGTCCACCACCTGGTCCAGCGCGAACTCGAAACCCCGCGGATCGCGCCGGGACCACTGCTTGGCCCATGCCTGCGCCTGCAGACTGTGGCGTGCGTGCAACCGGTCCCACACGCTGTCCAGCGTCACCGGCCCCGCGAACACCTCGGCCAAGGCCCCGCCCCAGACCGGCGGCGTGTGCGACCAGGCCAGGCCATCGATCAGCCCCGCGATGGTGTCGATGCGCGGCAACCAGCCGCCCACGGCCTGCGCCCAAGCCTGGCGCGCCTGCGACAGCACCGCGCCCACGGGCAGCACCACACAGGCGTCGCGCGCCTCAACGCCCTGCCCCTGCAACCAGGCCGACGTTTGCAAAGCCCAATCGCGCCACGCCTGCTGCGGCGCCACACCCGGGGCCCAAACCCAGGGCTGCGTCAAGCCGGGCAGCAGATTGGCCACATCCACATGAGAACCTCCGGACACAGGATCGCCCAAGGCGCTGACTATCGGCATGATTGAGTTTGATGATTTCCGGCTGGCCTGAGCGCCCGCACCTTCTGTGTCAGAATCACGACAACCTGGCTGGCGTGGTTCCGCAATCCCTGGATTCCCCAGCCCTCACGAGGACAGTTTCATGAGCAGCGACCTGATCAAACACATCACCGATGCATCTTTCGATGCCGACGTCCTGAAGGCCACACAGCCGGTGCTGGTGGATTATTGGGCCGAATGGTGCGGCCCTTGCAAAATGATCGCCCCGATTCTCGACGAAGTGGCCAAGGACTACGACGGCCGCCTGAACGTCGCCAAGATGAACGTGGACCAGAACCGCGAAGTCCCGGCCAAGTTCGGCATCCGTGGCATCCCCACGCTGATGATCTTCAAGGGCGGCCAACTGGCTGCCACCAAGGTCGGCGCGCTGTCCAAGGCCCAACTCACGGCCTTCGTCAACGAGAACATCTGAGCGCTCCATCGGGTCGCGCAACGGGCAGACCGTGCGCGACCTGAACGCCTTGGCGCGCAGCAAGCCATGCTGTCGCAAACAGGCCTATAATGATTTTCGTGGTGGTTGCCGTCGGTTGACGTCGCCACCCGCTCGCACCGTCTCGGCGTGTCTGCCGGAACGCGCAGGCTCGATGACCTGCTTCGCTGCAGGCTTCGTCCCCCCACCCCCTTTGCCCACGACTATCTTGTCTGCCTGACGGCATGCCCTTGAGCATGTCCTGCCCGGGCGGCCTCGTTCAGGGTCACCATCCATGCACCTTTCCGAATTGAAGGCACTGCACATCTCCAAACTCGTGGAGATGGCCGAAAGCCTCGAGATCGAAAACGTCTCTCGCATGCGCAAGCAGGAGCTGATGTTCGCCATCATGAAGAAGCGCGCCAAAGCCGGCGAGCAAGTCTTCGGCGACGGCGTCCTCGAAGTCCTGCCAGACGGCTTCGGCTTCCTGCGCGCCCTCGACATGAGCTTCCTTGCCAGCACGGACGACATCTACCTGTCGCCCAGCCAGGTGCGCCGCTTCAACCTGCACACCGGTGACCTCGTCGAAGGCGAAGTCCGCGTGCCGAAAGATGGCGAACGCTACTTCGCGCTGGTCAAGGTGGACCGCGTCAACGGCATGTCGCCCGAGGTGAACAAGAACAAGCTGATGTTCGAGAACCTCACGCCGCTCTTCCCTGACGAGCAGTTCAAGCTCGAAAGCGACGGCGTGCGCAGCGACGACAACGTCAGCAGCCGCATCATCGACCTGATCGCCCCCATCGGCAAAGGCCAGCGCGCCCTGATCGTCGCCCCGCCCAAGAGCGGCAAGACGGTGCTGATGAAGAACCTGGCCCACGCCCTGGTTGCCAACCACCCGGACGTGCACCTCATCGTGCTGCTGGTGGACGAGCGCCCCGAGGAAGTGACCGAGATGCAGCGCACCGTGCGCGGCGAAGTCATCAGCTCGACCTTCGACGAGCCGGCCCAGCGCCACGTGCAGGTCGCCGAAATGGTGATCGAGCGCGCCAAGCGCCTGGTCGAGCTCAAGAAGGACGTGGTCATCCTGCTGGACTCCATCACCCGACTGGCCCGCGCGTACAACAACGTGCTGCCGTCCTCGGGCAAGGTGCTGTCGGGCGGTGTGGATGCCAACGCCCTGCAGCGCCCCAAGCGCTTCTTCGGCGCGGCGCGCAACATCGAAGAAGGCGGCTCGCTGACCATCATCGGCACCGCGCTGGTTGACACCGGCAGCCGCATGGACGAAGTCATCTACGAAGAGTTCAAGGGCACCGGCAACTGCGAAGTCCACCTGGACCGCCGCATGGCCGAAAAGCGCGTCTATCCGTCCATCCTGATCAACAAGTCGGGCACGCGCCGTGAGGAGTTGCTGCTGAAGGCGGAAATCCTGCAAAAGAGCTGGATCCTGCGCAAGCTGCTCTACCCGATGGACGAGATCGAGGCGATGGAGTTCGTGCTCGACAAGATGAAGTCCACGAAGAACAACCACGATTTCTTCGACATGATGCGTCGCGGCGGTTGATCCGCCCGCAGGCAACCTGGACTTCCAACGGCCCCGCGCCCCGCGCTGGGCCGTTTTGCGTTTGTGGTGCTATAATCTGCGGTTTTCCAGCTGTCGGAAAGTGTCTGGCATGGTGTCAGGTGGCTCCCGAACATGCAATTTGCAAACAGCAAGAGGTTTCCCATGCCCAAGCAAGGTATCCATCCCAACTACCGCGAAGTCGTGTTCCTGGACCAGTCCAACGGCTTCCAGTTCGTCACCCGCTCCTGCGCTCCCGCCAAGGACAAGATCACGCTGGAAGACGGCCGTGAACTGCCCCTGTTCAAGCTGGAAACCTCCTCTGAGTCGCACGCTTTTTACACCGGCACGCAGAAGTCTGTGGACTCGTTGGGCGGTCGCGTCGAGAAGTTCCGCAACAAGTTCGCTCAGTTCCGCAAGTGATGCCCGCCTCCGGACGCGCCTGTGCGCCGTCCGGACGTGTTCATCGCATGCGTTGCAACGCAGCGTTGAAAGGGCAGCCCAGGCTGCCCTTTTTCATTGCCAAGCCACGCCAGGCCTTCGCTGCCTTGGCGGCCGTGGCACCCGTCGGTCCGCCTCATCCGCTGTGACGCGCCCATGAAGCCAGCCTCCCACCTGCCCCCGGCCTCCCCCGCCCTCGTCACCCAGCGGGCCGCTCAGCGCCTGCCCCGCGTGGCGCTGCTGCTGTTCTGCGCGGCTTACGTCCTGCCCGGGCTGCTCGGCCGGGACCCCTGGAAGAACGAAGACATCGCCGCCTTCGGCCACATGTGGAGCCTGGCGCTCGGACAGGCTTCGTGGTGGCACCCGCACGTCGGCGGCGTTGTGCCCCAATCGGGCGGCATCCTGCCTTACTGGCTGGGTGGTGGCGCCATCGCCCTGCTGAGCCCCTGGGTGGACCCGGCCGTGGCCGCGCGGCTGCCCTTTGCAGCTCTGCTCACCGGCGTCCTGGCCCTGACCTGGTACGCCACCTACGAATTGGCCCGCACGGACGCGGCCCAACCCCTGCCTTTGGCCTTCGGTGGCGAAGCCCGCCCGCAGGATTACGCCAGAGCGGTGGCCGACGGTGCGCTGCTCGCGCTGATCGCATCCCTGGGGCTGCTGCAACTGGGGCATGAAACCACGCCCGAGTTGCTGCAACTCAGCGGCAGCGTCTTGTTGCTGTTCGGCTTGTCTGCTGTGGGGCACCGCCGCGGCGCAGCCCGCGCTGCCACGCTGCTCAGTCTGCCCATCCTGGCGGCCAGTGGCAGCCCGGCGGTGGCCATGTTGTTGGGCGCTGCGGCCGTGCTGGTCTGCCTGCGCTCCCAGCAAGGCGACATGCGCGAACACCTGCGCTGGGTGCTGATCAGCACGGCCCTGGCCGCGGGCATGGCTGGCGCTTTGAGCGCCGCTGGGCTGCCCGGCTGGGGATGGCGCATCGCCCAGGAGTGGCGCCCATCGGCCATCCTGCAGCTGATGGTGTGGTTCACCTGGCCCACCTTGCCTCTGGCCGCACTGACCTGCTGGCACTGGCGCCAGCACCTGCGTCGCCGGCACATCGCCGTGCCCCTGCTGCTGGCCAGCGTCGGCATGGCGTCGGCCATCGCCATGGGTGGCAACGACCGCGCCCTGTTGATCGCCCTGCCCCCTTTGGCCGTGCTGGCGGCGTTCTGTCTGCCCATCCTGCAACGCAGCCTGGGCGCGGCCATCGACTGGTTCTCGGTGTGCTTCTTCACGGTGTGCGCCGCGGCCATCTGGCTGGGTTACGTCGCTGTGCAAACGGGTGAGCCGGCACGAACCGCAGCCAACGTGCTCAAGCTGGTGCCCGGAGCCCAAGTGAACTTCTCTTGGGTGACCTTGGCTGTGGGCACCGCAGGCACGCTGCTGTGGCTGTGGCTGGTGCGCTGGCGCACGGCGCGCCGCAGCCATGCCCTGTGGAAAAGCCTGGTGCTGCCGGCTGGCGGCGTGGCCCTGTGCTGGTTGCTGCTCATGAGCTTGTGGCTGCCCTTGCTCGATCAAGCCCGCAGCTACCGCCTGCTGATGAGCCGCATCGCGCCCCACATGCCCCGCAGCGAACTGGTGTGCGCACCTGGCGCATCGGTCGGCCTGTTGACCGGCATGGAGTACTTCGGCGACTACCGCGTCGATGGCCGCCATGGCGCCTCTTCCGCGCGTTGTGGCACGCTCGTGCTGCGCATCCAGCCCAAATCACGCGCACCCCGCGTGGCAGGCTGGCACACGGTGGCGCAGTACAACCAGCGCACGCGCAACTCGGAACTCATCGTGGTGTACCGCCGCAACGCCGCGGCACCTTGAACGCTCTGAGTCCCAGGTCGGGGATCCGTCACTTCGCTGTCAGGCCTTGCGCACCCGCACCGCGGGGATCTGCAGTGTGAAGACCGAGCCCTTGCCCTTTTCGCTGGTGATTTTCAACTCACCGCCGTGCCGCTGCACCACGTGCTTGACGATGGACAGGCCCAGGCCTGTGCCGCCCGTGTCCCGCGAACGGCTGCCGTCCACCCGGTAAAAGCGCTCGGTGAGGCGTGGGATGTGCTCAGCGTCAATGCCGGCACCATGGTCGCGCACGCTGAACTCGCCTGTGCCGTCCGGCAAGGTCTGCCAACGCACCTCGATGGGCTGACCCGCAGGGGTGTAACGCACGGCGTTGGACACCAAATTGCCCATGGCGCTCAGCCACTCGCTTTCGATGCCTGAAACCTCCACCGCCTGATCGCTCGGGTCCAGGAACACGGTGATGGGATGCCGCTCACGCGACAAGCCCCTGGCATCGCTCTCGATGCGCTGCATCAACGCCGAGGCCCTGATCCATCGGTCAGAAGCCGGCCGCGGGCTGCCCTCGATCTGGGCCAGCGTCAGCAAATCGGCCACCAGGCTCTGCATGCGGTCTGCCTGCTGCGCCATCAAGGCGATGACGCGCTTGCGCTCCACCTCGGTCAGTGGCAAGGAACCCAAGGTCTCGATGAAGCCATTGAGCACCGTCAGTGGCGTGCGGATCTCGTGTGACACGTTGGCCACGAAGTCCCGGCGCATGGTGTCGGCGCGTTCGCGCTCGGTGATGTCCTGAGACAGCACCAGCTTCAGCCCCTCGCCGTACTCCTGGATCTGGATTTGCAACCAAGTCAGCGATCCACGGCTCACCGGCACCTTGACCGGCACCCGGAAGTCCCCCACGGCCAGGTACTGCACAAAGGCGGGCTGGCGGATCAGGTTGGTCACGCGCTGCTGCAGGTCGCGCTGGCGGTTGAGCCCGAAGTGGTCGGCCGCAGCTGCACTCACCCAGGTGATGTGGTCGGTGTCGTCCAGCAGCAGCACGCCATTGGGCGAGGCCTCGATGGCCGACAGGAACTGGTCCAGTCGGGCACGCTCGGCCTCCACCTCATCCCGGTGCGTGCGGACCAAGCGCTGCACCCGGTGCGCGACCTCTGCCCAGACACCCGCCAGGTGCGGCGAGGCCTGCTCCGGCGTGCGCAGCCAGTCCAGCAGCTCGCTGCCTTTGAGCGTGTCGCTGACAGACAAGGCCAGCACAGAAGCCGCACCGAGGGAGATGCCCAAAGCCACCGGGTAACCCAGGTGAAAGCCCAGCCAATAGCCCACCACGCCGCCCAGCACGCCGGCCACCACACGGACCAGGATGCGCGACAGCAGCCAAGAGTTGCTTGAATCCACAGGGCTCCGTCAGGCTGCGGCGTCAACGACCTGTTGGGTCAAGCGGTAGCCCGCGCCACGCACGGTCTCGATCAACTGGGAGCGGTGCACCGGCGACAAGGCCTCGCGCAGACGCTTCACGTGCACATCGACCGTGCGCTCTTCGATGAAGACATGGTCACCCCAGACACGGTCCAGCAGTTGCGCACGGCTGTGCACGCGCTCCGGGTGGGTCATGAAGAAGTGCAGCAATTTGAACTCGGTCGGACCGATCTTCACTTCCTGCTCGCCACGGCAGACACGGCGGGTGGCCGGGTCCAGGCGCAGGCCGGCGATCTCCACGGCCGAATCCAGTGCCTGAGGTGCCTTGCGACGCAACACCGCACGCACACGGGCCATCAGCTCGTGCGTCGAAAAAGGCTTGGTCAGGTAGTCGTCGGCCCCCGCGTCCAGGCCAGCGACCTTGTCCACCTCTTCCGCACGGGCGGTCAGCATGATGATGGGCAGGTCGCGCGTGCGCGCCACACCGCGCCAGCGCTTGGCCAACGACAAGCCCGACTGGCCTGGCAGCATCCAGTCCAGCAGCACGAGGTCGGGCAGCACCTTGTCGATCTCCAGCTGTGCCTCGTCGCCATCGCGGGCCAGCACCACTTCGAAACCGGAATGACGCAAGTTCAATGCGATCAACTCCGCGATCGCCAACTCGTCCTCAACCACCAGCACACGGCTCATCGCGCTGCTCCTCTGTTATTTGATGATGGACTCAACGGCTTCCGGCGTGTTATGCCGCACGTCGGTGCCCTTGACGATGTAGATCACCTGCTCGGCCAGGTTCTTGGCATGGTCGCCCACGCGCTCGATGGCCTTGGCCACGAACACCAGGTCGATCGATGCCGAGATGGTGCGCGGGTCTTCCATCATGTAGGTGATCAGCTTGCGCATCAGGCCATCGAACTCGGCGTCGATTTCGTTGTCGGCCTTGATGACTTCCAGCGCGGTCGTGGTGTCCAGACGGGCAAAAGCGTCCAGGGCCTTGCGCAGCGAGGCCGTTGCCAGACCGGCTTCGAACGACACGTCGCTCACCGGCAGGCGCAGGCGGCTGGACACGCCGGTGTTGATCAGGCGCTGGACCGTGCGGGCCACGCGCGCGGCTTCGTCACCCACACGTTCCAGGTTGCCAATCGTTTTGGAGATGGCGATCAGCAGGCGCAGGTCGCGGGCGGTCGGCTGGCGGCGCGCGATGATGGCCGACAGGTCCGCATCGATGGACATTTCCATGGCATTGACGCGCTCTTCGTGGGTCAGCACCTGGCTGGCGACTTCGCCATTGAAGTGCGTGAGGGCGTCAATGGCCAAGGCCACCTGGGATTCGACCAGGCCGCCCATTTCCAGCACGCGCGTGGAAATGCCGCTGAGTTCGTTGTCAAACTGGCTGGACAGGTGTTTTTCCGTCATGAGACGACTCCTTGTGTGTATCTGTTGGGCGCGAAAGCAAAGGAAAACACATCAGCCGAAACGGCCGGTGATGTAGTCCTCGGTTTCCGTGCGCTTGGGCTTCATGAAGATGTCGGTGGTGGCACCGAATTCAATCAGCTCGCCCAGGTACATGTAGGCCGTGAAGTCGGAGCAGCGGGCAGCCTGCTGCATGTTGTGCGTCACGATCAGGACGGTGTAGTCGTCCTTGAGCTCATGGATCAGCTCTTCGATCTTGCCGGTGGAGATCGGGTCCAGCGCCGAGCACGGCTCGTCCAGCAGCAGCACTTCGGGCTTGATGGCGATGCCACGGGCGATGCACAGACGTTGCTGCTGACCGCCGGACAGGCCGGAGCCGCTCTGGTTGAGCTTGTCCTTGACTTCGTTCCACAGCGCGGCCTTTTTCAAGGCCCACTCCACGCGCTCGTCCATTTCGGAGCGCGAGAGGTTCTCGAACAGCTTGACGCCGAACGAGATGTTCTCGTAGATCGACATCGGGAACGGCGTCGGCTTCTGGAACACCATGCCGACCTTGGCACGGATCAGCGACACGTCTTCCTTGGTGGTCAGGATGTCCTGGCCGTCCAGCAGAATCTGGCCTTCGGCGCGCTGCTCGGGGTAGAGCTCGAACATGCGGTTGAAGGTGCGCAGCAGCGTGGACTTGCCGCAGCCCGACGGGCCAATGAAAGCGGTGACTTTGTTCTCGGGCAACTCCATGTTCACGTTCTTCAACGCGTGGAACTTGCCGTAGTAAAAGTTCAGGTTCTTGACGGCCAGTTTGGCCTTCGCGGGAGATTGGGTTTGCACCTTGGCATCCATGATCAGGTTCTCCGAAATTCAGTGGGCCAAGCGATCAACGCTGGCGGAACAAGGTTCGAGCGACGATGTTGAGCACCAGCACACCGATGGTGATGATGAAGACGCCTGCCCAGGCAAGCTTCTGCCAGTTCTCATAAGGGCTCATCGCGAATTTGAAAATCGTCACCGGCAGGCTGGCCATGGGCGAACCCAGGTCCGTCGTCCAGAACTGGTTGGACAGGGCCGTGAACAGCAGCGGTGCGGTTTCTCCGGACACGCGGGCAATGGCCAGTAGGATGCCGGTGATGACGCCAGCGCGGGCCGATTTCAGCGTGATCGTCATGATGACGCGCCACTTCGGCGTGCCCAGAGCGTAAGCCGCCTCACGCAACGCACCTGGCACCAGCGACAGCATGTTCTCGGTGGTGCGGATGACCACCGGCACCACGATCAGCGCCAAAGCCAGCACACCGGCACCACCCGAGAAGGTCTTGGTGGGTGCCACCACGGCCGAGTAGATGAACAGACCGACCACGATGGAAGGCGCCGACAGCAGGATGTCGTTGATGAAGCGGGTCACGCTGCCCAGCCAGGTGCTCTGACCGTACTCGGCCAGGTAGATGCCTGCCAGGATGCCGACGGGCGTGCCGATCAGTGTGGCCAGACCCACCATCAAGAGTGAGCCCATCAAGGCGTTGGCCAAGCCGCCGGCCTCCATCGGAGGGGGCGTCATCTCGGTGAACGTGGCCAGGGCCAGACCACCCAGGCCCAGGTGCACCGTCTCGACCAGGATCCAGACCAGCCAGACGAGGCCGAACAGCATGGCGCTCAGCGACAGGGTCAGGGCGATGAAATTGGTGCGCTTGCGACCCGCATGTCGGCGGGCGCGGATGGCGTGCAGTTCTGCGCTCATGAACGCGCTCCTTCAGACTTCTTCAGACGGGCCAGCAACACCTTGGAGAAGGCCAGTACCACGAAGGTGATGAAAAACAGGATCAGACCCAGGTAGATCAGCGAGGCTTGGTGCAGGCCTTCGCCGGCTTCCGCAAATTCGTTGGCCAGCGCCGAGGTGATGCTGTTAGCCGCCTCGAACACCGACAGCGAGTTCAGCTGGTTCATGTTGCCGATGACGAAGGTCACGGCCATGGTCTCGCCGAGCGCACGGCCCAGACCCAGCATGACGCCACCGACCACACCGGTCTTGGTGTAGGGCAACACCACCTTGGACACGACCTCCCAGGTGGTCGAACCGAGACCATAGGCCGACTCCTTCAGCATGGGCGGCGTGACTTCGAACACGTCACGCATCACCGACGCGATGAAGGGGATGATCATGATGGCCAGGATGATGCCGGCCGACAAGATGCCGATGCCCACAGGAGGACCGGAGAAGAAGGCGCCCACGTAAGGGATGCCTTGCGTGAGGGATTGCAGCGGCTGTTGCACGTACTCGGCCAGGATCGGCCCGAACACCAGCAGGCCCCACATGCCGTACACGATCGAGGGCACGGCGGCGAGCAATTCGATGGCGATGCCCAGCGGGCGCTTCAGCCAGGAAGGCGACAGCTCGGTCAGGAACACGGCGATGCCGAAGCTCACGGGCACGGCGATCAACAACGCGATGAACGAGGTCATCAGCGTGCCGTAGATCATCACCAGGCCACCGAATTTGTTTTGCACCGGGTCCCAGTCCGTGCTGACCAGGAAGCCCAGACCGTATTCCTGGATGGCAGGCCAAGCGCCCACGACCAGCGAACCGATGATGCCCAGCAGCAAGCTCAGGGTCAGGACGGCGGCGGCGCGCGCGGCCCATTCGAAAACGGCGTCTGCCCACGGGGCATTGACACGCCGTGAGGGCGGATTGGTCATGGGGTGGCGCTTTTCTTGACGGGACGGCTGTGCACCAGCGTCGTCCATGTCAGTGGGCAAAATGGCGGTCATGCGAACTCCATCGCAGAGACAGCTGAAGCGAAGTCTCTTCAACAACAAACCGGGCGCTTGCTCTGCGCACGCGCCCGGCCTTTTCAGACAAGGATCAAACGATCACTTGTACGACACGGTCTTGCCAGCGGTGTCCACCACGGAACCCCACTGCTTGCGGACCAGGTCCTTGACGCTGCTGGGCAGCGGCACGTATTCCAACTCGGCCGCAGCCTTGTCACCGCCAGAGTAAGCCCAGTCGAAGAACTTCAGGGCAGCAGCGCCTTGAACGGGCTTGTCCTGCGACTTGTGGATCAGGATGAAAGTGGCGCCCGTCAGGGGCCAAGCATCCTTGCCAGCCTGATTGGTCAGCACCTGGTAGAACGACTTGTTCCACTCGGCAGCAGCGGCAGCGGCCTTGAAGGTCAGGTCGTCAGGCTCGACGAAGTTGCCAGCAGCGTTCTTCAGGGCAACGTGCGACATCTTGTTCTGCTTGGCGTAGGCGTATTCCACGTAGCCGATCGAATTCGGCAGGCGCTGCACGAAAGACGACACGCCCTCGTTGCCCTTGCCACCTGCACCGGTGGGCCAGTTCACGGCGGTGCCTTCACCCACCTTGGACTTCCACTCGGCGTTCACCTTCGACAGATAGTTCGTGAAGATGAAGCTGGTGCCGGAGCCGTCAGCGCGACGCACGGGTGCGATGGCTGCGTCAGGCAAAGGGACGCCCGGGTTCAGGGCGGCGATGGCCGGGTCGTTCCACTTGGTGATCTTGCCCAAGTAGATGTTGCCCAGCAACTCGCCCGTCAGCTTCAGCTGGCCAGGGTTGATGCCCTTGATGTTGACCACAGGCACCACACCACCGATCACGGTGGGGAACTGCAGCAGGCCGTCCTTGGCCAGCTCTTCGTCGGTCAGGGGCATGTCGGAGGCACCGAAGTCCACCGTCTTGGCCTTGATCTGCTTGATGCCGGCGCCGGAGCCGACGGACTGGTAGTTGACCTGCACCTTGGTGGCGGTGCTGTAAGCAGCAGCCCACTTGGAGTACAGGGGTGCCGGGAAGCTGGCACCCGCGCCAGTCACGTCATTGGCCAGCACGCTGCCCGAAATCAGGGCCAGCGAAACAGCCACAGCGGTCCGAATCATCTTGAAGCTCATGTGTGTGCCTTTCCTTGTCATGTGACAAACGAATTTTTACCTTGCGCACTTTACCGAGCCTCTGTGACGCAACCGTGACACATCCACTCACGATTGTCATCAAACGATTGATGCGCTTGGCCTATGTCACACATGCGAGCCTTCACATTTTATTCATGCATTTGTCACATTTGACACCTATCTTGCCGGCAGCGCCATTGTTGCGGCGCACACCTACCGTTGGAGATTCCTCATGACTTTTCGCCCCACCCGTCGCCTGGTTCTGACCGCCGCCACCCTGGGCGCCCTCCTCCAGTTCGCTGGTTGCGCCACGACCGGCAACATGGGCCCGGCAACGGTGCAATCCGTGGTGGGCAGCACGGCCGAGCTGAGCACGTTCAACAAGCTTGTGACCAGCGCCGGCCTGGGCGACGTGCTGTCTGGCAGCAACCCTGTCACCGTCTTCGCCCCCAGTGACGAGGCTTTCAAGGCCGTGCCTGCCGCCACGCTGGACAAGTTGGCCAAGGACCCCGCAGCACTCAAGGCCCTGCTGCAGCACCACATGGTGGCTGGCACCGTCAGGTCCTCTGACATCTTGGCCGGTGGCGCACCCCTGGCCACGCTGGGCGGCGGCAAGATCACCGCTTCCAAGGCGGGTGGTTTTGTCACCGTGGACGAGTCCCTGGTGACCAAGGCCGATCTGTTCGCCCCCAATGGCGCGGTCCACATCATCGACCGGGTCTTGACGCCTCCCAAGAAGTGATTCGCCGGCGGCAACCGCAGTACCGCCGTCGCCATCAATGCAAAGGGCGCCCGAGGGCGCCCTTTTTCACGGTACAACAACAGGTAAGCTGTCTCAGGCGTTCACAGCATCCGCCAAACGTTGCGCACACCGATCGGCCAAGGCCTGATCCTGCGCTTCCACCATGACACGCAGCAGTGGCTCGGTGCCCGAGGCACGGATCAGCACGCGGCCACGCCCAAGCAACTCGCCTTCAACCTCCTGCTGCACGGTCTGCAGGGTTGCGTTGCTCTTCCAATCCTGCCCTGCTTGCAGCCGCACATTGATGAGCCGCTGCGGGAAGAGCTCAACGCCTTCCAACCACTGCCCCACCGTGCAGGCGCTGCGCACCACGGCCTTCAACACCTGCAGCGCACTGACAATGCCGTCGCCGGTGGTGTGGCGGTCCAGCGCGATGAGATGACCAGAGCCTTCGCCACCCAGGTGCCAACCCCTGCGCACCAGCTCTTCCAGCACATAGCGGTCGCCCACCTTGGCGCGGACGAACTCGATGCCCCGCTTCTGCAGGGCCAGCTCGACGGCCATGTTGGTCATGAGCGTGCCCACGGCCCCCTGGATGTCTTCGCCTTGGTCCAGGCGATCGGCGACCATCACGTAGAGCAGTTCATCGCCATTGAACAGGCGGCCCTTGGCGTCCACGAACTGCAAGCGGTCGGCATCACCATCCAGAGCAATGCCGTAGTCGGCACGGTGTGCCTTGACAGCCTCGACCAAGGCCTCTGGGTGGGTGGCACCCACGCCATCGTTGATGTTCAGGCCATCCGGCGAGCAGCCAATCGAGATCACCTCGGCGCCCAGTTCATGGAACACCTCGGGCGCCACCTGGTAGGCCGCACCATGGGCGGCGTCGATCACGAGCTTGAGGCCCTTGAGCGACAGGTTGGAGGAGAAGGTGCTTTTGCAGAACTCGATGTAGCGGCCGCGCGCATCTTCCAGGCGGCGGGCCTTGCCCAGGTTGGGCGAGTCCACCCACTGCGGCGGTTCGCGCAGGGCGGCCTCCACGGCGAGCTCCCACTCATCGGGCAGCTTCTCGCCACGTGCCGAGAAAAACTTGATGCCGTTGTCGGCAAAGGGGTTGTGCGAAGCACTGATGACCACACCCAGGCTCAGGCGCAGGGCGCGCGTCAGGTAGGCCACACCGGGCGTGGGCAGCGGGCCAGTCAGCAGCACGTCCACCCCTGCCGAGGCGAAACCAGCCTCCAGCGCCGACTCCAGCATGTAGCCCGAGATCCGGGTGTCCTTGCCAATCAGCACGGTCGGGCGGCGGCCCAGGGTGTGGCGTCGCAAGACCTGCCCCACGGCATGCCCCAGGCGGAGCACGAAATCGGGGGTGATGGGGTCCTGGCCAACCGTGCCGCGGATGCCGTCTGTGCCGAAGAATTGTCGTGACATGGCTGCGATGCTGAATGAAGGGCGCTCAGATTGTGACCGAGTTTTGTGCGACGTCGAGCAATCCTGCAGCTTCCCACACCCTCAGCGCATCGGCTGTTGCGCCAACGTCATGGACGCGCACGATGCGGGCGCCGTGCTGCACCGCTGCCAGGGCTGCCGTCACGCTGGCCACCAGGCGCTCGCCCACAGGACGGCCCGTCAATTGCCCCAAGGTGGACTTGCGCGACCAGCCCAGCAGCAGCGGCAAGCCCAGGTCCAGGAGTTCGCGCTGGC
This sequence comes from Aquabacterium commune, assembly GCF_004362855.1. Lineage (GTDB taxonomy): Bacteria > Pseudomonadota > Gammaproteobacteria > Burkholderiales > Burkholderiaceae_C > Aquabacterium > Aquabacterium commune. Next base: position 21,199 of record NZ_SNXW01000003.1, on the reverse strand, counting down.
GACGCAGCAACGCGAGATTGTGCGCAGGTGTTTTGCCAAAGCCGATGCCGGGGTCGAGCGTGATGCGCGCATCGGCCACTCCCGCCTGGCGCACAGCGGCCAGCCGCGCCAGCAGGAAGTGCCGCACCTCGTCCATCACGTCTTCATAGACCGGTGCTTGCTGCATCGTGTCAGGAGCGCCTTGCATGTGCATGAGGCAAACGCCGCAGCGTCCATGGTCGCGCACCACGTCCAGTGCGCCGGGAGCCTGCAATGCGCGGATGTCGTTGACGATGTCCACGCCGGCGTCCAGCGCACGCTGCATCACTTCTGTTTTGCACGTGTCCACCGACACCGGCACGCCCAGCGCCAACGCGCCCTTGACCGTGCCTTCGATGCGCGCCCACTCTTCAGCGGGTGGCACCGTGGGAGCACCGGGGCGCGTGGACTCTCCGCCAATGTCCAGGACGTGGGCACCTTCGGCAACCAGTTGCTCCGCGTGGCGCAAGGCCGACGTGGTGCTCGCGTGTTGACCGCCATCGGAAAACGAGTCGGGCGTGACGTTGACGATGCCCATGATCTGCGGGCGGCTGAGGTCGATGCTGAATCGGGTGGTCTGCCAGTGATGCATGGGGCTGTGAGGTGACGCGCGGTTGCGGTGTTGTGGCGGTGTCGTGGCAGTGCAGGTCGCCCTGGGTGGGCCCAAAAAGCAAACGGGGCCGAAGCCCCGTTGTGTGTGAGCGCAAGGGTCGCGGATCAGACGGCGGCCGGCGCGCCGTCTGTGCTCACCGGCGGCTTGGCGCCACCGTTGGGCTTGTTGGTCGGAGGGTTCCAGTCCTTCGGAGGACGGGGCTCGCGGCCTTCCATGATGTCGTTGATCTGCTCTGCATCGATGGTTTCCCACTCCAGCAGGGCCTTGGCCATGGCGTGCATCTTGTCCTGGTTGTCCTCGATGAGCTTGCGCGCGGTGGCGTACTGCTCGTCGATGATCTTGCGGATCTGCTTGTCCACCTTCTGCATGGTCTCTTCGGACATGTTGGTGGTCTTGGTGATCGAGCGCCCCAAGAAGACTTCACCCTCGTTGTCCGCATAGACCATGGGGCCCAGCTCGTCGGTCATGCCGTAGCGGGTGACCATGTCGCGGGCGATGGCCGTGGCGCGCTCGAAGTCGTTCGACGCGCCTGTGGTCATCTGGTTCATGAAGACCTCTTCGGCGATGCGGCCACCGAACAGCACCGAGATGGTGTCCAGCATGCGCAGCTTGTCCATGCTGTAACGATCGCCTTCAGGCAGCTGCATCGTCACACCCAGCGCACGACCGCGCGGGATGATGGTGACCTTGTGCACGGGGTCGGTCTTGGGCAGCATGCGCGCGACCAGGGCGTGGCCCGCCTCATGGTAGGCGGTGTTCTTGCGCTCTTCCTCGGGCATCACCATGGACTTGCGCTCAGGGCCCATCATGATCTTGTCCTTGGCCTTCTCGAAGTCCTGCATCTCGACGACGCGGCCACTGCGGCGGGCGGCGAACAGCGCGGCTTCATTGACCAGGTTGGCCAGGTCGGCACCGGAGAAACCAGGCGTGCCGCGGGCCAGGATGTCGGCGCGGATGTCCTGGCTCACAGGCACTTTGCGGATGTGCACGTTCAGGATCTGCTCGCGGCCACGGACGTCGGGCAGCGTGACATAGACCTGGCGGTCGAAACGACCGGGACGCAGCAGCGCCGGGTCCAGGATGTCAGGGCGGTTGGTCGCGGCGATCACGATCACACCCAGGTTGGTCTCGAAACCGTCCATCTCGACCAGCATCTGGTTGAGGGTCTGCTCGCGCTCGTCGTTGCCACCACCCAAGCCAGCGCCGCGGTGGCGACCGACGGCGTCGATTTCGTCCACGAAGATGATGCAGGGGGCGTTTTTCTTGGCCTGGTCGAACATGTCGCGCACACGGGCTGCGCCCACGCCGACGAACATTTCCACGAAGTCAGAACCGGAAATGGTGAAGAACGGCACCTTGGCTTCGCCCGCGATGGACTTGGCCAGCAGCGTCTTGCCGGTGCCCGGGGGGCCAACCAGCAGCACGCCGCGGGGGATGCGGCCACCGAGTTTCTGGAATTTCTGCGGGTCGCGCAGGAAATCCACCAGTTCCTTGACTTCTTCCTTGGCCTCGTCACAGCCCGCCACATCGGCGAAGGTGACGTTGTTGTTGGCCTCGTCCAGCATGCGGGCCTTGCTCTTGCCGAAGCTGAAAGCACCGCCCTTGCCGCCGCCTTGCATCTGGCGCATGAAGTAGATCCAGACGCCGATCAGCAGCAGCATGGGGCCCCAGGACAACAAGAGGCTGACGATGAGCGACTGCTCCTCGCGCGGCTTGACGTCGAACTTGATGCCGTTGTTGATCAGGTCGCCCACCAAGCCGCGGTCCATGATGGTGGCGGTGGAGCGGATGCGCTTGTCGTCGGTGCTGACGGCCAGGATCTCCGTGCCGCCCATGCCTTCTTGCAGGGTGACGCTGCGGATGCGCTTGGCACGGACTTCCTCCAGGAATTCCGAGTAAGCCATCTGGCTGCCCACACTGCTGGCGCGGTCGAACTGCTTGAACACGGTGAACAACACCATGGCAACAACCAGCCAGACTGCAATCTTAGAGAACCATTGATTGTTCACCGCGGCTCCTTCAACCCTTACACGCCACCTTCAGCGGGTGCTGGATGCACCCAAACACCGAAAGCAGTTCAAAAACGGCACCGTTTCAACAGTGTGAAACATTGGCGCGGTCTTCGCGGTACATGGGGATGATTCTAGACGAGTCAAGTCCCCTGTGCCGGCACCCGATCCCCCATGAAAGCCGGAAAATCGGTGCTTCCTGTGGCGTCAGGGCCGCGTCAGTTCAACGTCACGCCTGTTTCAGGCCGATGCCGACCAGGAAAGTCTCAGAGGATTTGTCCCGGGACGCCTTGGGCTTGATGGGTTTGCACACCCTGAAATGCGCTTTGAACAATTCCACCAGCTGGCTGTAGCCGGCCCCGTGAAAAACTTTGCAAACCAGGGCGCCGTCCTTTTTCAGGTGGTTTTGCGAAAAATCGATGGCCAGCTCAATCAGGTGGGCGATGCGGGCGCTGTCGGTGACGTCGATGCCGCTGAGGTTGGGCGCCATGTCGGAAATCACGACGTCCACCGGGCGGCCACCCACGGCCTCCTGCAGCTTGGCCAGGACCTCGTCTTCGCGGAAGTCCCCTTGGATGTACTGCACGCCCTCGATGGGCTCGAATTCCAGCAGGTCCAGCGCGATGATGGTGCCGTTGAGTTCGCCCACGGCCGCACCACCGGCCCCAGTGTCCTTCGGTGCGAACTTGCGGCGCACGTACTGGCTCCAGGCGCCCGGCGCTGCGCCGAGGTCCACCACCAGCTGACCAGGGCGGATCAGGTTCAAGGCTTCGTCGATTTCCTTGAGCTTGTACGCCGCACGGGAACGAAACCCATCTTTTTGGGCCTGGCGCACGTAGGGATCGTGCACATGTTCGTTCAACCAAGCCTTGTTGATCTTTTTGCTTTTGGTTTTGAGTTTCATGGCTCGATAATAGAGGGATGCCTGCAATTGAACTGAACACTGCCGAGCGTCGCGCACTTCGCGCCGACGCACACCACCTGGATCCCGTCGTGATGATCGGTGGCGACGGCCTGACCGAACCCGTCCTGAAGGAAACCGACTCCGCCCTCAAGGCCCATGGCCTGATCAAGGTGCGCGTGCTGGGAGATGACCGCGCCGCGCGCGAAGCCATCCTCGCTCAGATTTGCGAGCAACTCAACGCCGCGCCCATCCAGCACATCGGCAAGTTGCTGGTGATCTGGCGCCCGATCCCGGAGAAAGTCTCCGAACGCGTGGACGACGACAAGCGTGGCGCCGCGCCGCGCGAAGTCAAGATCTTGAAGTTCTCCAAGAGCGGCCTGCGTCGCCCCGAGGTGAAGAAGGTCATGGTGATGGGCAACCAGCGCGTGACCGCAGGTGGCCTGATCAAGCGCGCCAAGAAGCGCGTGGCCAGCAAAAAGCCGGACTGATCGCCGGACTGACGCGAATTCTTGGCCTTCGGCGCGTCAGCGCTCCCTGCTCCATGACGGCACCTTCGGGTGCCGTTTTCTATGGTGCAGCGTGCAAGTTCAGCGCGCGGAAAGGCGCCAGGCCAGGACCAGCACCAGCAGCGTCTTGGCCCAATACAGCCCTGCGGAAATGCCATGCAGGGCCCCGAAAGACAGCGCCGTGGGCTGGCCGGCCTTGGCCGCCTGGATCATCGGGTGCAGCACGAAGCCGCCAAACACCGTCAGGAACAGCGCACCCAGGGCCATCAGCAAGGTGGCGCTCATGGCCGAGGTGCTCTGGCCTTCTTCGACAAGGTCACGCACACGGCGACGTTCGAGCACGAACAGCACAACGGCCATGCCCAAGCTGATGCGGGCTTCCATCTGGAAGATCTGCCCTGCCCCGGCGCCCGCAGCCTGGCGCTCCAGCACAGCAAACAGGCTGGGCGCAGACACGCCGCCCACCGCCAGCAACAGACCGGCCCATAGCCCTGACAGCAGCGATTGCACACGCACGACGTTCATGCCAATGCCCTCAGCGCTCAGACGTAGCGGACTTCGATGATTTCATAGTTGCGCGCACCACCCGGTGCCTGCACCGTGACGACGTCACCGGCTTCTTTGCCGATGAGTGCGCGGGAAATGGGTGAGCCGATCGAGATCTTGCCTTCCTTGAGGTCGGCCTCGTCGTCGCCGACGATCTGGTAGGTCACGACGTCACCCGTGGCTTCGATCTCCATTTCGACCGTGGCGCCGAACACCACGCGACCGCCCGCGTCCAGCGAGGACGGGTCGATGATCTGGGCGGCCGACAGCTTGCCTTCGATTTCCTGGATGCGGCCTTCGATGAAGCCCTGCTTGTCCTTGGCGGCGTCGTACTCGGCGTTTTCCGACAGGTCGCCCTGGGCGCGCGCCTCGGCGATGGCAACCACGACGGCAGGACGCTCAACGTGCTTGAGGCGGTGCAGTTCTTCTTTGAGCTTTTCTGCGCCGTTCTTCGTGATGGGGATGGTGGACATGGCTGTGTGTCTTCCGAAATGAACGTGAGCCGCATCCCATGACCATCCCCTGAGGGTGGCCGGGTGCGGCCCACGTGTGTGCAGCAAGCCAGGGCGGTTGGATGCGCCCCGGAACGTGCCAGTTTAGTGCAGTTTCGCGTGCAGCTCTTGCACCGAGTACACCACCAGGTCGTCCTGGTGCTTCATGGCTTCCACGGCGGCTTCACAGCCAGCCATGGTGGTGTAGTAGGTGATGCGGTTGGCCAGGGCGGCCGTGCGGATGCTGCGCGAGTCGGCGATGGCCGTGCGGGTTTCGTCCACCGTGGTGAACACCAGCTGGATCTCGCCGGCCTTGATGGCGTCCGCGATGTGCGGGCGGCCGTCCTTGACCTTGTTGACCGGCTTGACCGGCACGCCAGCGGCTGCGATGGCCGCCGCCGTGCCCTTGGTGGCGACCACGCTGAAGCCCAGCGCGACCAGTTCACGGGCGACGGCCACTGCGCGCAGCTTGTCGCCGTCCTTGACGGAGATGCACACCGTGCCCTTGGTCGGCAGGCGCGAACCCGCACCCAGCTGCGACTTGAGCATGGCTTCGCCGAAGGTCTCGCCCACGCCCATGACTTCGCCGGTCGAACGCATTTCAGGGCCGAGGACGGGGTCCACACCCGGGAACTTGTTGAACGGGAAGACGGCTTCCTTGACGGTGAAGTAAGGCGGCACCACTTCGCGCGGCGCCTTGCCGTCGGGCGACTTCTGCGTGTTCAGCTTCTGGCCGGCCATGCAGCGCGCGGCGATCTTGGCCAGGGGCTGACCGGTCGCCTTCGACACGTAAGGCACCGTGCGCGAGGCACGCGGGTTGACTTCGAGCACATAGACCGTGGCATCGGCCAAGCCCTGGGTCACGTCGCCCTGGATGGCGAACTGCACGTTCATCAGGCCGACCACGTTGAGCGCCAGGGCCATCTGAGCGGTCTGGCGACGCAGCTCTTCCTGGATCTCTTGCGACAGCGTGTAAGGCGGCAGAGAGCAGGCGGAGTCACCGGAGTGCACGCCGGCTTGCTCAATGTGCTCCATGATGCCGCCGATCATGACGTCGGTGCCATCGGAGATGCAGTCCACATCGACTTCGACGGCATCGTTCAGGAAGCGGTCGAGCAGCACGGGCGACTTGTCGGACACGCGCACGGCTTCGCGCATGTAGCGTTCCAGGTCCTTGTCACCGTGGACGATTTCCATGGCGCGGCCACCCAGCACGTAGCTGGGGCGCACGACCAGCGGGTAGCCGATCTCTTGCGCGAGTTCCAGGGCCGCTTCTTCGGTGCGCGCCGTGCGGTTGGGAGGCTGCTTCAAGCCCAGTTTGTGCAGCAGGGCCTGGAAGCGCTCGCGGTCTTCGGCGACGTCGATGCTGTCGGGCGAGGTGCCGATGATGGGCACGCCGTTGGCTTCGAGGTCCAGCGCCAGCTTCAATGGGGTCTGGCCGCCGTACTGCACGATCACGCCGACCGGCTTTTCCTTGTCCACGATCTCGAGCACGTCTTCCAGCGTCACGGGCTCGAAATACAGGCGGTCGGAGGTGTCGTAGTCGGTGGAGACGGTCTCGGGGTTGCAGTTGACCATGATGGTCTCGTAGCCGTCTTCGCGCATGGCGAGGGCGGCGTGGACGCAGCAGTAGTCGAACTCGATGCCCTGGCCGATGCGGTTCGGGCCACCGCCCAGCACCATGATCTTCTTCTTGTCCGTGGGTTCGGCTTCGCACTCGCCGCCTTCGGTCTCGTAGCACGAGTACATGTAGGCGGTTTGCGTGGCGAACTCGGCGGCGCAGGTGTCCACGCGCTTGTAGACCGGGCGCACGTTCAGGGCGTGGCGCGTGCGACGCACGTCGTGCTGGTTGGTGCCCATCAGCTTGGCCAGGCGGCGGTCCGAGAAGCCTTTTTGCTTCAGGTAGCGCATTTCGGCAGCGGTGAGCGTTTCCAGCTTGCGGGCCTTGACGTCTGCTTCGGTTTTGACGATGTCTTCGATCTGGGCCAGGAACCAGGGGTCAACCTTGGTCTCGTCAAACACCTCGTCCAGGCTCATGCCGATGCGGAAGGCGTCACCCAGGAAGAGGATGCGCTCGGGGCCGGCTTCGCCGATTTCCTGCACGATCTCCTCGCGGTCGGTGCTGCGCTCGGTCAGGCCGTCGATGCCGGTTTCCAGGCCACGCAGGGCCTTCTGGAAGGACTCCTGGAACGTGCGGCCCATGGCCATCACCTCGCCCACGGATTTCATCTGCGTGGTCAGGCGGCTGTCGGCAGCGGGGAACTTCTCGAAGGCGAAACGCGGGATCTTGGTGACCACGTAGTCGATCGAGGGTTCGAACGATGCGGGCGTGGCGCCGCCGGTGATGTCGTTCTTCAGCTCGTCGAGCGTGTAGCCCACCGACAGCTTGGCCGCGATCTTGGCGATCGGGAAGCCGGTGGCCTTCGACGCCAGCGCACTGGAGCGCGACACGCGCGGGTTCATCTCGATGACGACCATGCGGCCGTCAACGGGGTTGATCGAGAACTGCACGTTGGAGCCGCCGGTTTCCACGCCGATTTCGCGCAGGATGGCGATGGAGGCGTTGCGCAGCAGCTGGTATTCGCGGTCGGTGAGGGTTTGAGCCGGGGCCACGGTGATCGAGTCACCGGTGTGGATGCCCATCGGGTCCAGGTTCTCGATGGAGCACACGATGATGCAGTTGTCCGCCTTGTCGCGGACCACTTCCATCTCGTATTCCTTCCAGCCGATCAGCGACTCTTCAATGAGCAGCTCATTGGTGGGCGACAGGTCGATGCCGCGCTTGCAGATCTCTTCGAACTCTTCGGGGTTGTACGCGATGCCACCACCCGTGCCGCCCAGCGTGAAGCTGGGGCGGATCACCATGGGGAAGCCTGCGCCACCGATCTCGGCCTGGATGCGCTTTTGCACCGCCCAGGCCTCTTCCAGCGTGTGGGCGATGCCCGACTTGGCCGAGCCCAGGCCGATGGAGGTCATCGCGTCCTTGAACTTCAGGCGGTCTTCGGCCTTCTCGATGGCGTGCTCGTTGGCACCGATCATCTCGACCTTGTACTTGTCCAGCACGCCGTGCTTGTGCAGATCGAGCGCGCAGTTCAGCGCGGTCTGGCCGCCCATGGTCGGCAGGATGGCGTCAGGACGCTCCTTGGCGATGATGCGCTCGACCACTTGCCAGGTGATGGGTTCGATGTAGGTGACGTCCGCCGTGTTCGGGTCCGTCATGATGGTCGCCGGGTTGCTGTTGACCAGGATGACCTTGTAGCCCTCTTCGCGCAGGGCCTTGCAGGCCTGGGCGCCGGAGTAGTCGAATTCGCAGGCCTGGCCGATGATGATCGGGCCGGCGCCGATGATGAGGATGCTCTTGATGTCTGTGCGCTTAGGCATTGTTCTTCTCCACCTGGGCAGTGGTCATGAGCGCGGTGAAACGATCAAACAAATAGCTGATGTCATGCGGACCGGGCGAGGCTTCCGGGTGACCCTGGAAGCAGAAAGCGGGCTTGTCGGTGCGGGCCAGGCCTTGCAGCGTGCCGTCGAACAGCGAGATGTGCGTGGCGCGCAGGTTGGCCGGCAGCGTCTGCTCATCGACCGCGAAACCGTGGTTCTGGCTGGTGATGCTGACGCGGCCGGTGTCCAGGTCCTTGACGGGGTGGTTGCCGCCGTGGTGGCCGAACTTCATCTTGAAGGTCTTGGCGCCCGAGGCCAGGGCCATGATCTGGTGACCCAGGCAAATGCCGAAGGTCGGGATGCCGGTTTCGATCAGCTCTTTCGCCGCAGCGATGGCGTAGTCACAAGGCTCCGGGTCGCCTGGGCCGTTGGACAGGAAGATGCCATCGGGCTTGTGCTTGAGCACTTCAGACGCGGACGTCTTGGCGGGCACCACGGTGACCTTGCAGCCGCGCTCGGCCAGCATGCGCAGGATGTTGCGCTTGACGCCGAAGTCATAGGCCACGACGTGGAACTTCGGGGCGGTCTGCTTGCCGAAGCCAGGCTTGCCGCCGAGTTCGGCGTTGGCCAGCTTCCATTCGGTCTCGTCCCACTGGCCGACGTCGGCGCGGGTGACGACCTGGGCCAGGTCCTGGCCCGCCATGCTCGGCGCGGCCTGGGCGCGGGCCACGGCATCGGCGATCACGGCATCGGTGATGGCCTCGCCCACCGGCAGGGCCACGATGCAGCCGTTTTGCGCGCCCTTGCTGCGCAGCAGGCGGGTCAGCTTGCGGGTGTCGATGTTGGCGATGCCAACCGTGCCTTCGTCCTGCAGGTACTGCGAGAGGGTGCGCGTCTGGCGGAAATTGGAAGTGCGGATGGGCAGATCTTTGATGATCAGACCAGCGGCATGGACTTTCGAGGCTTCGACGTCTTCACCGTTGACACCGTAGTTGCCGATGTGCGGATACGTGAGGGTCACGATCTGACGGCAGTAGCTCGGGTCGGTGAGGATTTCCTGGTAGCCGGTGAGCGAGGTGTTGAACACCACTTCGCCGACGGTGTGACCGGCAGCGCCGATCGAGGTGCCTGGAAAGACCGTGCCGTCTGCGAGGGCCAGAAGAGCTTGGGGCAGGACGGGCAGCACGGGTTCATTCTCCGTTTGTTGTGCGCGCCCGGCTCTTTGCTGTCAGCCTGAACCGCGACGCACGAAGGCGTGGCAGGGGCGTGACAGGATCGACTCCAGTGAAGGAAACGAGGGGTGTGACCGGGCGGGGGGTGGTTGCGGGTAAACCTTAGGAGTATAGCCGATGTGGCCTACGCCCGTGTGTCCTGTCACCGTCATGGTGTTCACAATCGGGTCATGCTGGTCCACAATTGTTGCAAGTTTCACCGAACAGAAGGACTCCCATGCAAGGCGACGCCAAGGTCATCGAACTGCTCAATGCCCAGCTGAAGAACGAGCTGACCGCCACCAACCAGTACTTCCTGCACTACCGCATGCTCAAGCACTGGGGTTTCGCCAAGCTGGCCAAGAAAGAGTACGAAGAGTCCATCGGCGAGATGAAGCACGCCGACAAGCTCATGGAGCGCATCTTCACGCTCGACGGCCTGCCCAACCTGCAGGCGCTGGGCAAGCTGCTGATCGGCGAGAGCGTGCCCGAAATCCTGGCCTGCGACCTGCAACTGGAAACCGCTGCGCAAGCCCCGGTGAAGGACGGCATCGCCCACTGTGAATCGGTGCGCGACTACGTTTCGCGCGACCTGCTGCAGCACATCCTCGACGACACCGAGGAGCACATCGACTTCCTCGAAACCCAGATCGACCTGCTGGGCAAGGTGGGCGAGGCGAACTACCTGCAGTCCATCATGGGCGACGTGGCGAGCTGAGGGATGCCAGCCTTGCACCCTGTTCACGGGACGGGGGTGGCATGGCGTTCAGACGGCACTTGCATGCGAATCATTCTCATTACATAATGCGCAGCATGTGAGTTCCATGGGCGCCCCGCCGCCCCGCGTGCCGCCATGATCGTGTGTGTTTGCCACGGCGTTTCTGACCGCGCCATCGTCGCCCAAGTCCAGGGCGGCTGCACCTCCTTCGAAGCCCTGCAGGATGCCACCCGCGTGGCCACGTGCTGCGGATGCTGCGAAGACTGCGCGCGCCAGGTGATGGCCGCCGCGCAGGTTGTGGCGGATGCCCGCTCTGGCAGCGCCAGGACCGATGCGCATCCCGTGCACTCGCACCCCGCCCTGACGGCCTGAGCTTGCGCTGACAGCCGTTCCTTGGCTGTTTCCCCCTCTCTTCGGCAGATCGCGCCCTCAAGCTCGGCCTAGGATGGCCGATGTCCACAAGACAGAGCTGACAGCGCGGGCCTCACCGCGCAGCGAGGGTGACATGGCTTCCTTCTTTTTCTCCAACGACGAGTCCGCGCACATCGACACCCACGCCCACAAGCGTGCGGTGCTGACGTCCGTCAAGCACGACGCGGCGGACGCGGTCTCCGCCCATGGCGCGCTCGATGCCACGCCCCGCCGCCATGAAGTCACCCCACCCTCCCGCTTTGCGCGCAGCGCGCCGGTCGGCGTGGTCTGGGTGCAGCGCTTCTGGCGCTGGCTGTGGGACATGGACGAGTCGCCGCGTGAGCTGGCACCCGTCTCGGGCCTGCGTGGCATCCAGTCCGAATTCATCGCTGCGCTGTGGGATCTGCAATCGCTGCGCGCCAACCATGTGCGCGACCAGATTGGCACGGCCCGCTCGCTGCGGGAGCTGTGGCACCTGCGCGCCGACGTCTTCAAGGTCATCTCGGTGCACCGCGGGCAAATGGAGGCCCAGTTGCGCCTGGACGCGCTGGACAGCCATTTCCCCGTGCGCGCCTCGCGGCGCAGCGACGACCAGCGCGGCAAGGTCACCACCTGGTGAGCGTTGAAGGCCTGGCCGCACGACGCGGCCACGGCGCTCAGACACCGATTCTCACATCGCGCAACACGGCGCACACGTTCGGCCACGCAAGCGTTGCACAATGGGCAGCTGGATCGCACACAGCCCCATGAACATCATCATCCTGGACGACTATCAGGACGCAGTGCGCAAGTTGCGCTGCGCCGCCAAGCTCGACGGCCTGTCCGCCAAAGTCTTCACCAACACCGTCAAAGGCACCGGCCAGCTGGCCGTCCGCCTGCGCGACGCCGAAGTGCTGGTCGCCATCCGCGAACGCACGCAGTTCCCCAAAGCTTTGCTGGAGAAGTTGCCCAAGCTGCGCCTGATCTGTCAGATCGGCCCCCTGGGTCCGCACATCGACATCGACACCTGCACCCGCCTGGGCATCGCCGTCGCGCACTGCGAAGGCCCGCCCGTGGCACCGGCCGAGCTGACCTGGGCCCTCGTGATGGCCGCCATGCGGCGCCTGCCACAGTACATCGGCAACCTCAAGCATGGCGCCTGGCAGCAGTCCGGCTTGAAGTCGGCGTCCATGCCCAGCAATTTCGGGCTCGGCGTGCAACTGCATGGCAAGACGCTGGGCATCTGGGGCTACGGCCAGGTGGGCCAGTTGGTGGCCGGCTACGGCAAGGCCTTTGGCATGCACGTGACGGTGTGGGGCAGCGAGGCCTCGCGCGCCAAGGCCCAAGCCGACGGCTGCATCCCCGCGCCCTCGCGTGAAGCTTTTTTCGAAGCGTGTGATGTGTTGAGCCTGCACCTGCGGCTCAGCGACACCACCCGCGGCATGATCACGCTGGAAGACCTCAGCCGCATGAAGCCGACCGCGCTGTTCGTCAACACCTCGCGCGCAGAGCTCCTCCATGACAACGCCCTGGTGATGGCACTCAACCGCGGCCGCCCAGGCCTGGCGGCGATCGACGTGTTCGAGAGCGAGCCCATCTTGCAAGGCCACCCCCTGCTGCGCCTGGAGAACGCGGTGTGCACCCCGCACATCGGCTTCGTCGAGCAAGACAGTTACGAGCAGAACTTCAGCGTGGCGTTCGACAACCTGCTGAATTTCATGGCGGGCCAGCCGACCCACATCGTCAACCCCGAAGCCTTGCGCGTGCAGCACTGAGCCAGACGCGCGATGGAGTTGGAACGCGCGCTGTCACGCCAGAGCCTCAGATCGGCCAGTTGGTCGCTGCTGTTCGGCAATTTCATCATCGGCTGTGGCGTGATGGTCACGGCCGGCACGCTCAACGACATCACCCATGACCTGCAGGTGAGCGTCACCGAGGGTGGACGCCTGATTGCCGTGGCCGCCATGATGATGGGTGTCGGCGCCCCCATCCTGGCCTGGCGTGTGGCCCAGATGGACCGCCGCAAGCTGCTGACCTGGGCGATGCTCTGGTACGCGGCAGGCCACCTGTTGTCGGCGCTGGCGCCCGATTACCACTGGCTGATGCCCATCCGCGCGCTGACAGTGCTGTCGGCCGCGGTGTTCACGCCTCAGGCCGCGGCCACCGCCGCCTTCATGAGCACGCCTGCACGGCGCGGGCGCGCCATCACTTTCGTTTTCATGGGCTGGTCCATCGCCTCGGTGGCCGGCATGCCGATGTCTGCCTGGATCGGTGAGCGCATGGGCTGGCGCGTGGCCATGGCCTGCGTGGCGGCAGGCGCCTTGCTGGCCGCTGTGCTGGTGAACCGGTCTCTGCCCCATGGCATCCGGCCGCCAGCGCTGTCGTTGCGGCTGTGGGGCAAGGTGTTCAAATCGCCGCTGTTGATGGCGCTGGTGCTGGTCACGGCCTGCCAGAGTGCCGGACAGTTCACCTTGCTGGCCTACGCCGCACCCTACTACCGCCAGGTCTTCGGTGCCAGCCCCGAGCAGATCAGCCTGATGTTTGGCTGGTTCGGCGCCCTGGCCCTGACGGGCAATGTGGTGCTCAACCGCATGGTGGACCGCGTTGGCGCCGCGCCCGCCGTGAGCCTCACACTGGGCATGATGGCGCTGAGCCTGCTGCTGTGGCCGCTGGCTGGCAGCCTGCCTGCGCTGGCCCTGGTGATGTTGCCCTGGGCGCTCAGTGGTTTTGCCACGAACTCAGGCCAGCAGGCTCGGCTGGGTGGACTGTCGCCACGGCTGGCCCCGGCCTTGATGGCCCTCAACACCTCGGCCATCTACATGGGGCATGCGCTGGGCGCATCGGGCGGTGGCTGGGTGATTGCGCACCAGGGATACGCATCGCTGCACTGGCCAGGGCTGGCCTGGATGCTGCTGGCCCTGGCACTGAGCCTGTGGGCGCAGCGGGTTCAGAAGCGCCAGGAAGAGCGCCGAGCGCAAGTGCTCGGGCTGGACTGAACAGCGCTGGGCTGTTGCGCTCAAGCCATGCGCTGGCGGCGCGCCTCGTACAGGCACACGCCGCTGGCCACCGACACGTTGAGGCTGGACACCCCGCCCATCATCGGGATGCTGACCAGCTCGTCGCAATGCTTGCGCGTCAGCTGGCGCATGCCGCTGCCTTCGGCGCCCAGCACCAGCGCGCTGGCCACCTTGAAATCGGCCTGGTACAGGCTGCGGGGGGCGTCGTCGGCGGTGCCGATGACCCAGATGTCGCGCTCCTTGAGTTCGGTGAGCGTGCGCGCCAGGTTGGTCACCATGAAGTACGGCATGGTCTCGGCCGCGCCGCTCGCCACCTTGGCCACCGTGGCGTTGATGCCGACGGCGTGGTCCTTCGGGGCAATGACGGCATGCGCGCCGGCGCCATCGGCCACGCGCAGGCAGGCGCCCAGGTTGTGCGGGTCGGTCACACCATCCAAGACGAGCAACAAGGGCGGCTCGGCGAGGCTGTCGAGCAAGTCATCGAGCGAGCGCGCCAGTTGCACGGCGTCCACGCGGGCCACGACGCCCTGGTGGCGGTGCGTGCCAGCCATCTGCTGCAGGCGATCGTCGTCGCTGTCGATGGCGCGCATGCCCGCTTCCTCGACCTTGGCCAGGAATTGCTTCATGCGCTGGTCGCGCCGGGTGGCGTCCACGTGGATTTCGCGGACCGAATTGGGCGCCACTTTCAGGCGGACGGACACGGCGTGGAAGCCGAACAGCAGTTTCTGACTCATGCCGGCATCGTAACCGCTGGCGGTGCCTGAAGCGGCGTGGTCAGGCTACGTGGTCAGGCAGCGATCTGACCGGCCTGGATGCGCACGCTGTGGGCGCAGCGCTGGGCAATCTGCGCGTCGTGGGTGACGAGGATGAGTGTCGTGCCGATTTCGCGGTTGAGCTCGAACATCAGGTCCATGACGGCCTGGCCGGTGGCATGGTCGAGGCTGCCCGTGGGTTCGTCGGCCATGAGGATGTCCGGACGCACAACAAAGGCCCGCGCCAATGCCACACGCTGTTGCTCGCCACCGGACAGCAGCACCGGCTTGTGGTTCAGGCGGGCGCCCAGACCGACGCGCTCGAGCATGGCCGTGGCGCGGTCGCGGGCGTCGCGGACACCGCGCAACTCCAGCGGCAGCATGACGTTTTCCAGCGCGCTGAGGTGGGCGATCAGCTGGAAGCTCTGGAAGACGAAGCCGACGTGGCGGGCGCGGTGGGCGGCGCGTTCGTCTTCGCTCATCTCGAACAGGCCCTGCCCGCACAGCCACACCTCGCCGGAGCTGGGCACGTCCAGGCCCGCCAGCAGAGACAGCAAGGTGCTCTTGCCCGATCCCGAGGCCCCGACGATGGCCAGGGTGTCCCCAGCCGCCACACTGAGGTTGATGTGGTTCAGAATGGTCAAGGGGCCGGACGCATCGTCCACCAGCTTGCTGAGCCCTCGCACAACGATGGCGGGAGCAGCAGCGGCGACCACAGGGGCCGATGCGGACGAAGCCGCAGGCACAGAGACAGGCAATTCAGACGACATGGCAGACAGCATGACAGAAGTTTTCCACAACGCGCGGCGCGGTGTGTTGCGATGGGCTTTGAGCGGATGCGCCATCGTTTTGGCCGGCGCAGCCCATGGCGCACCCGCCAGCGCCCATCGCCCTGCCACCCTGCTCGTGCTGGGCGACAGCCTCTCAGCCGAGTACGGCTTGGCGCGCGGCACCGGCTGGGTCGCTTTGCTGGAGGCGCGGCTGGCCCAGCAGGGCCGCAAGGTGCAGGTGTTCAACGCCAGCATCAGCGGCGAGACCACCTCGGGCGGCCGCAGCCGACTGCCCGCATTGCTGCAAAGCCAGAAGCCCACGCACGTGGTGATCGAGCTCGGCGCCAACGACGCCTTGCGCGGCTTCCCGCTGCGCAGCACCGAAGACAACCTGCGCGCGATGGTCAAGGCCTGTCAGGACGCCGGTGCCAAGGTCCTGGTGGTGGGCATGCGCGTGCCGCCCAACTACGGGCGCAAGTACACGGAAGACTTTGCCCAGCTGTTCGCCGCGGTGGCGCGTGACACGCGCAGCGGCCTGGTGCCCTTCCTGCTCAAGGACGTGGCCGACCGGCCCGACGCCGTGGACTGGTTCCAGGCCGACCGCATCCACCCGCTGGCCAAGGCCCATCCGCTCATGCTGGAGCACATCTGGGCGGGGCTCAAGCCGATGCTGTGAGTGCAACCGCCCAAGCCGCAGCCAGCCGCGTCACTTCTTGGGCGTGAGGCCGGCGCCGAGGTTGCCCATCAGGGTCTCGGTCTGCTTGGCCATCTGCTCCTGCATCTGCGAGAACATCTGGCGCGACTGCTCCATGTAGCCACCCATGAAGTTCTGCATCAGCGGCTGCTGCATCTTCAGCACCGAGTTCTCGGTCAGGCTGGCTTGCAGGTCGATGAAGGACTGGATGTTCTTTTCCAGGTAGTTGCCCATCAGCCCCTGCATGGTGTGGCCGTAGAAACGGATGATCTGGGCCAGTGCGTGGGTGGTGAACATGGGCATGCCCGCCGATTCTTCCTCCAGGATGATCTGGAGAAGGATGCTGCGCGTGATGTCGTCGCCGGTCTTGGCGTCCACGACCGCAAACGGCTCGCAGGACATGACCATGTCCTTCACGTCAGACAGCGTGATGTAGCTGCTGGTGCGCGTGTCGTACAGGCGCCGGTTGGGGTACTTCTTGATGGCGCGCACGCCGGGCGGCACCTTGGCCGGCGCTTCAGCGTCCGGTGCGGCAGCTTGGCTGGCGTCTTCTGCGCCTTCGGTGTGGTCGCTGGCGGCTTGGGCGGCGGGCTTGCGGGGGGCGGCACTCATCCTGGACTCTCCTGTTGCTCGAACCATTGTAGGAGCAGCCAGCGGGATGTGGGCGCGCCTTGATCCACCAACGAGAAAAGCCCCAGGCTCGTGAGAACCTGGGGCTTCGTGTTTGGTAGGCGCTATTGGATTCGAACCAATCAAAATGCCTGCAGGACACCAGGGCGCACTGGGAATGCTGCTCAATTCGGTGGTGCTGAGAGGTGCTGAAAGGTGCGAATTTTCCCCGGATTCTTCCCTGGGAAGTATTCCAGCGCACCCGAAATGGCTCGGCCAATGCCATTTTGTCGGGGCGCCGTGCCGGATGACAAATGCGGTGATCCTGATAATCTGGCGGCCATGCGCGCGCGCCCGTTCGACACCATTCTCCCCCGCCTGGCCATGGCGTGCGCCGCCGGCGTGGTGCTGGTCATCGCTGGCCGGGTGGTGGGCAGCGAGCTGATCGGCGACGTCGGGGCGGTGCTCATGGCGCCGCTGACGCTGATCGCCGGGGGCGCCTGCACCTTGGTCGTCCTGCTCGCCCCCGCCTGGCCCCTGTCATCGCTGGCGGAAAAGATTCCCGATGCCTGGGCCTGGCCATTCATCGGGACATCCATGGCCGTTACCCTGCTTTGGTGGTGGCTGGTGTGGTCCTGCATCGCTGCAGGACCTGGCCCAGACTACTGACCGGCATCCTCCTGGATGGCCTGGGCCCACGCCTTGTTGACCCGGTCATAGACCTTCTGCCGCTCGCCATCCCACTGCCGCAGGCTGGCGTTCTTCTCGGCATCGGTCAGCGTGGTCGAGTCCATCACGGGGTGATCTCGGTTCCGGTGCAAAAACTCCCGGCTTCGACCAGGCGTTAACCCTTGATTGAAGGCGTTCGGCGTGAACTGTCAATCCAGCCTGTCTGATCCCCTATAGTTGGAGTCCATCCAACGGTCAACCACATGGGGGCATCGTGACCACGTTCCGTCAGCGCTTCGTCGGTGCCACAGAGTTGCCAAAGTCGCTCACTGAGTTCGACGTGGAGCAGTCGTTCCAGTTGAGCAAGGACGACTTGGACGCAATCCGCAAACGGTTCCGCACGACTGGGCGCCTTGCCGCCGCCATTCAATTGACGGTCATCAGGACGACAGGCCGTCCCCTGGATCGGTTGACCAATGTCCCGCGAGCATTGTTGCGTTCACTGTGTGCCGCCCTTGGCATTCAAGAAACCTCAGTCGCATCGCTCAAGGCGCTCTACAGCCGTCAATCCACCCTCTACGAGCATCAAGCGTGGGCCCGCCAAGCCAGTGGTTTTACAGAGGTCGACGCGGACGTGCTTGCCATGTGCGCGCAGACGCTCGGCAGGCTGGCAGGCACTGCCTCCTCGGTTGGTGACCTGGTCAAGCAAGCCGAAATCTGGTTGTTCGATCAAGGCCGGGTGCTGCCTGGTGATCGTGTGCTCCGCGATCTGGCTCGGCAAGCCTACCTTGCCATCGATGAAGCCGCACTGAACACCATTCGAGAACAGGTGGGCGAGCCCGGTGTCGGCAAAGCCATCAAGGCTATGTTCTCGATGCGTCGAGGGCGCACGGGTGGCACCGTGCTCGAATGGCTCAAAGGCTCCCCCGGGAAGCACGGGCCATCGGGCTTGACCGAGGTGACGGACAAGATCACCTTTCTCAAAGATCTTGGCGTGGACCGGTGGACGCTCGATGCCATCCCCAATGCACGG
This sequence comes from Aquabacterium commune, assembly GCF_004362855.1. Lineage (GTDB taxonomy): Bacteria > Pseudomonadota > Gammaproteobacteria > Burkholderiales > Burkholderiaceae_C > Aquabacterium > Aquabacterium commune. The sequence goes on along the minus strand of NZ_SNXW01000003.1, from coordinate 2,868 downwards.
CTGCGCTCCTATGGTCAGGCGGTGGTGCATCGCCCACCCAGCGACACCAAGCGCCTCAAGCACGAAACCCAGTCCGTTGAAGTGATCTGTTTCCTGCGCATGAACCTTCTGGAGCTCACAGACGTGGCGCTGTACATCGCAGCGCGCCGGGTCTGCGACCTGGTGCGGCGAGCGTCAACGAAGGTGCAAAGCAAGCAAACCCGTGGCCTGACTCATTACCGGGAAAAGCAAGAACAGATCCGGCAGGTTCTTCATGAGGAAGGGCCCGATCCCGAACAGAAGCTGGAAGCACTCAAGCAGCTTGTGCCCAAGGACGATGTCGAGCCCCGCTACAGTCGCGCCGCCCTGGTACGCCAAGCATTGGTGGAGGACAGCAACCGCGTGCAGGCTCTGCTCAACGGACTCACCGGCCTAGACCTACAGGGCCGAGCCAACGTCCCATCGCTCAAGCAGATCGACGTGTTGCGCGATTTGAAAGCGAGGGGCGTCAAAGAACTACCGACGGACTTTGACCTGGCGATCACAGATCCGGTCTGGCATGACCTGTTACGCGATGAGGACCGTGTCAAGGCGCACGCTGCGCTGCGTGCATGCACATTGATGTCTGTGCGCAAAGACCTGCGTGGCGGCAGGCTATGGATCGAGCACAGCCTGGACTACCGCAACCGGGAAGGCCTGCTGATCCCTCCTGAACAATGGAAGAAGGAACGCGGTCAGTTCATCAGTGCTTTGAACCTGGTCATGGATCCGCGCAAACTCCTGGACGTCATCAGAGCCAACCTAGATGCCGGTCTAGCGGGCCTGGCCGAGGCATTGAAAACCGGCAAGGTTGAGATTGACGATCAGGCCCAGTTCCGGTTGCCGGCCTTGCTTCCGCTGGAAGGCGACGATCAAGTCCGCCGAGCACGGGACGCCATGTTCAATGTGATCGGGGAGTGCCAGTTCAGCGACATGATTGTGGAGGTTGATGTTCACGTCGGCCTCACCGAAACGCTGCTTGGCCGCAAAGCCAACTCCGTGCAGGAACTGCTTGGCTGCTACGGGGCACTGCTGGCCCACGGCACAGAGAACGACGCCAAAGGTGTTGCCGCCATGGTGCCGGGGCTGGAGGTGGCGCATGTCACCTCGGCGATGCGGGCACTGGAGGCAGCGGATCGGCTGCGAAAGGCCAATGACCGGGTCGTCGCCTTCCAGAAGCGCTTTCCGATTGCCGAGCACTGGGGCAAAGGCGACAAGGCCTCTGCCGACATGATGTCCCTTGATGCATCCAAGCATCTCTTCAATGCCCGGATTGACCCACGCCGCAGAACCTACGCCGTGGGCATCTACACCCATGTGTTGAGCACCTACGGCGTCATCTACGATCAGCCCATCGTTTTGAACGAGCGACAAGCAGGGGCGGCGGTCGAGGGTGTCGAGCGCTACAACGCCACGGTGGAAGATGGCATCAGGCTGTCTTTGCTGGCCGTTGACACCCATGGCTACACCAACGTCGCCATGGCTGTGGCCAAGCTCCTGGGCTTCGACCTGTGCCCGCAGTTGCGCAACCTGTCTGAGCGGCGTCTGTTTGTCCCCCGGCGCATGGAAGTACCTGACGCTTTGGCTGTGGCCACGGTGGATGAGATTTCCGAGCGCGCCATCATCAAAGGTTGGGACGAGTTGCTGCGCCTGATCGCCTCAATCCGAATTGGACGGGTGTCACCGAAGTTCGTGCTGGAGAAGATGGGCAGCGCTGCTCAGGGCGACCCCCTTCACAAGGCCGCCGATCACCTGGGCAAGCTGCTGCGCAGCCTGTATCTCTGTGATTTCTTCAGCAACGAGGACTTCCGGCGCGAAATTCACACCCTGCTCAACCGAGGTGAATCCGTTCACCAACTTCAGCGGGCGGTGTTTCATGGTCGAGTGATGCCCGAGCGCGGGCGGCGCAGCGACGAGATGCGCGCCATCTCCGGATCACACGCCTTGCTGACGAACATCGTGATCGCCTGGAACACCATGAAAATGCAGGAGGTGGTGGACCGCTGGAAAAAGGCCAAGACCCCTGTCGATGATGCCTGGCTCCGGCGGATGGGCCCAGTCCACTTTGGCAACATCAACTTCCGGGGCACCATGTCTTTCGGGATCGACAGGCATGCCGCCACCTTGCTGCAAAAGCGCCAGGCCGATCTCAAGCGGGCTTGAGGCTGGACGTAGTGCGCGGTGTTGCAAACATGGGAAACCGGGAGTTTCTGCACAAATCCCCGTGAGTGCTCAATTTTTGCAACTTGCTAAGTTGTTGATTCATATGGAACCATCACGGAGAAAGCGGGGTTTTTTGCACCAATCCCCGTGAGGGTGTCCGGTTGTGGCTGCTGGTGATGAGAGCCGTTTCTCGGACGGGAAACGGCAGCCTGGCTGACCACTCTTGGGCATGGCCAAGCCCGCTACAAGCGCTGATCACGCGTCAGAAACGCTGCCGTCATGTACGCCGTATCGGTGGCAGATGGCCAGATCGAGCCCAATGACAACCCTCCGGTGTGATGCGGTAGCCCGCCGTGTCGGCTGTGAGCCAGCCATCCCGGACAAATGCGTCAAACACGTCACGCAGTTCCTGCTCAGATGTGCCTGCGATGGCATCGGCGAAGCAATGGAAAAAACTGGGCAAATGAACCAGGCTGTCCGCCTGGCGCGGCCTCTGGGCGATGTATTGAGCAAGGGCTCGCTGCAAATCGCAGGTATTGGTAAGGGGCGTTTTCATGCTGAACTACCGTTCGCTTGTTGATGGAAGCCCTAGGGAAGGTCTGCAAAACCTTCGCATGCAGCCCTGAATGTGAGACAGTATCAGCATGAAGCAGATGAGCCTGAGCACCACTGGATTTGAACGCAAGA
>NZ_SNXW01000002.1 GCF_004362855.1 Aquabacterium commune | reverse complement strand
ACGGCACGCTCGCGGACTTCAGGCGAAAACTTCGAGGACTTCTTCATGGCTCCATTCTCCAGTGTTGGAGCCTCCGCGAAACCCGGGGCGCTTCAGGCTGGCTAGCCGCTGTTGCGTGAGGAACCTAAGCCCCTATGGATGCCTCAGACTTTATTGCCCATGAACACACCAGCACAGAGGGCGCCTCCACGGGGCGCCCTTTTTCTTGATCTGTGTGACTTCCGCGGCGCTTGCGGCTTTGCCAAGGTCAATGCCAGGTGACAGTGGCCGATAAACCAGGATCGACCACGTTCGGGGCGAGACGCACGCCTGAAAAAATCACCATGAACCACATGACCATTGGCAAGCGGCTGGCATGGGCCTTCGGGGCGGTGCTGGCCCTGGCCGTGCTGATCACGGGCATCAGCCTGTGGCGACTGCACGAAACCTCCGAGGTCACGCGGCGCATGACGCAAGACCTGATCGCCAAGGAGCGGCTGGTGAGCGACTGGTACGCCAACGTCAGTGCGGGCGTGCGCCGCACCGGTGCCATCGCGCGCAGCAACGACGCGGGGCTGGCGGCCTTTTTCGCGCAGGATGTGGCCGAGGCCACCCGGGCCAACAACCAGTCGCAGCAACTGGTGGAGGCCAAACTGAGCGACGACGTCGAGCGCCGGCTCTTCGGGCAACTCAAGGATGTGCGCCAGCAGTTCATCCACTGGCGTGACCAGATCACGGCGCTGAAGAAGTCAGGGCAGCAGGACCAGGCCATCGGCATGATGGACGAGAAATTCAAGCCGGTGGCGCAGCAGTACCTGAGCACCATGCAGGCCTTCCAGGCCTTGCAACGCCAGCGCCTGGACGAGGAGGCGCGCATCCTGGCCGACGCCAATGCGCTCAGCGCGCGCTTGTTGTGGAGCCTCGGGGCGGTGGCCCTCTTGCTGGGCGCGGGCCTGGCCTGGGGCATCACCCGCAGCATCGCGGCGCCCTTGCGCGAAGCCGTGGCCTCGGCGCAGCGCGTGGCCGCCGGGGACCTGATGGGCCTGCCGCACACCGCGCGCCAGGACGAAACCGGTGCCTTGCTGCGTGCGCTCGACGGCATGCGCGGGAACCTGGCCAGCGTGGTGGGGCAGGTGCGTGCCAGTGCGGAAAGCGTGGCGACGGCCAGCTCCGAAATCGCGCATGGCAACCTGGACCTCAGCCAGCGCACGGAATCGCAGGCGGCGGTGCTGCAGGAAACCGCTTCCACCGTGGCACAGCTCAGCCAGAACGTCAGCCACAGCGCCGACAACGCACTGCAGGCGCGGCAGCTGGCGCAGGACGCCTCCAGCTTGGCCAGCCAGGGCGGGGTGGTGGTCGGTCAGGTGGTCAACACCATGCAGACCATCCGCGCCAGCTCGCACAAGATCGGCGACATCACCAGCGTGATCGATGGCATCGCCTTCCAGACCAACATCCTGGCGCTCAACGCGGCTGTGGAAGCAGCCCGGGCAGGTGAGCAGGGTCGCGGGTTTGCCGTGGTGGCCGGCGAGGTGCGCACCCTGGCGCAACGCAGCGCGGCGGCGGCCAAGGAAATCAGCGAGCTCATCCGCAACAGCGTGACCCAGGTGGAGCAGGGCGTCCAGTTGGTGGACCAGGCCGGTGCCACCATGCAGGACATCGTGGCCGCCATCCACCGTGTCACCGGCATCGTCACCGACATCAGCGACGCCACGGCCGAGCAGAGTGGTCGCGTGGGTCAGGTCAGCATGACCTTGATGCAGATGGACCAGTCCACCCAGCAAAACGCCGCGCTGGTCGAGCAGAGCGCGGCGGCGGCCGACAGCCTTCAGCGCCAGGCGGCCCACATGGTGGACACGGTGTCCACGTTCAGGGTGGCAGCGCTCAGCGCGTGAGCTGCCGCACGCTCACTGCGGCTTCTTGCCCGCAGTCGCAAACCACGAGTCGTCGGCCTTGCTGGCCCAATCGCTGATCTGCGTGTCGGCCACTTCCTTGGCCACGCCGTAGCGCTCCTGGATCTTGCCTGCCAACTGCTCGCGCTTGCCCGAGATGAGGTTCAACTCGTCGTCGGTCAGCTTACCCCATTGCACTTTGGCCTTGCCCACGACTTGCTTCCAATTGCCTTGAATGCGATCCCAGTTCATGTGCTTCTCCTTGTGTGGCTGTCGCGGCGACACACGGAGTGGGTCTTGGGCCGGCAACACACGAGCGGACTCTAGGAGGGCCTGTCTGTGGCGTCGGTGCGCTGGCCCACGCAGCCACGGCATGCGCCGGGCTTGCCCTGTCGGCTGGGGCGCGAGTGTGCGCCAGCGCACAGATGCGCGGTGCCGATCCGCATAGGCTTGCCTCCATGACAACACACACAAGGTCGGGGAGGACACCATGAGCCTGGGCACCATTTTGCTGATCGTCTTGATTCTGATGCTGCTGGGGGCCTTGCCCACCTGGCCGCACAGCCGAGGTTGGGGCTATGGGCCCAGCGGTGGCCTGGGCCTGGTGGTGACGGTGTTGCTCATCCTCTGGCTCCTGGGGCGCATCTGATGCGCACCCACGGGTCTTCACGCCACTGCAACGCTCCAACAGGGATCACCATGACCTTCCAGACCACCGCCCTTTTCGCCGCCTGCGCCTTGGCACTGCTGCACGGCCCCGTGCACGCACAGAGCATGAGCAAGGCCGACTTCGAGGTGCGCAAGGACCGCATCGCCGCAGAGTACAAGGTGGACAAAACCGCTTGCGGCAAGCTGGCCGGCAACGCTGCCGACATCTGCAAGGCCGAAGCCAAGGGCAAAGAAAAGGTGGCGCATGCCGACCTGACCTGTGCGTATTCGGGCAAGTCTGCCGACCGCACCAAGCTGCTCGAAGCCAAGGCCCATGCGGCTTATGAGGTCGCCGAGGAGAAGTGCGACGACCAGGCTGGCCAGGCCAAGGACCTGTGCGTCCAGGAGGCCAAGTCCGTCAAGGCCAAGGCGCTGGCCGATGCCAAGATGGGCAAGGAAATCCACGATGCGCGCACCGATGCATCCCAGGAAAAAACCGATGCCAACCACAAGGTCGCCGTCGAGAAGTGCGACACCTTGAGCGGTGCGGGCAAGGCGGACTGCGTCAGCGCGGCCAAGCGCCAATACGGCAAGAACTGAGGCCGAGGCTGGACTGAGCCTGCCTGCGCCCATCAGGCCGTCAGCGTCAACAGCACGTCGGCGTACCAGGCGCAGTTCAGGCCGAGCAGTTCGTCCACCCGCGCATCGCGGTTGCCCATGTCCATGCGCGAAGCGTGGATGCCCAGCAGGGTCCAGGGGAGTTCGTCCCGGTCCTTGTCTGTGTCCAGGTCGTGGGTTGGCGCGCGGCGCATCACCACCGGCGCACCACTGGTGCCCCGGTGCGTGCGTGCGTCCGTCAGGAAGTAGCCCTGGCCCTGGAAGCGCAGTCCGAACGAGGACGCGATGATGGCCTGTCTCACCACGGGCAGGTGGTGCAGCGTGTCATGGAAGCCCAGCGGGAAGCCGACCACGAGCACCGACTGGCCGACCTCCACGTCCTGCAGATCGCGCTGCAGGTGGGCCGGGGTGAAACAGGTGTAGAGGGTGGACGGCGAGAAGCGCGAGCGGTCGAGCTCGATCACCGCCACGTCCACCGCACCGCCTGCATCCTGCGCCTGTCGCCACACCGCCTTGCCGCCCTTGTAAAGCATGATGGACAGCACCATGCAGCGCGTGAGGTTGTCGGGGTCGTGGTGCAGGTCGATCTCGATGCGGTCCGGCCGGTGCTGGCTGGCCTCGTCGCACAGCACGTGGCGGTTGGTGACCAGGAAGAGCCGATCGCCCGACGCGAAGTAAAAGCCGCTGGCCGCCGTGAGCGCCTGGCGGTTGCGGAAGGTCATCACGCGGGTGGTGCTCAGCAGGATGGCTTCGGTCATCTGACGGCGCCCGGGTTCACGCTTCGGGCAGTTCGGTGAGCGTGACGAGGAAGCGCTCGCCGGCCGGGTCGGCGCTGAGCGAGGCACACACGCTGCGGGTCTGTGCGGGCGAGGTGCCCATGCGCAACAGGCCTGCGGCCATGGGCTCACCTTGGGTGATGCGGCCCATCAGGCTGTGCAGGGCGTGGGGTGAGGCCACCCAGCCATCCAGCCGGTGGCCGATCAAGGCCTGGCGTGCCAGGCCCAGGCTGTGCGCGGCCGTGAGGTTGGCGTCCCACACCCGCGTGTCGGGGCCGATGGTGAGGTACGCCGTGGGCGCGCAGTCGTAGAGCTGCACTTGCCGCGCCAGCCCCGCTGCCAGTTCGTCGTGCGCGGCTTGCAGCGTGTCGGCCTGCAGCGCCAGCTCGACTTGGTGGACCTGCAACTCGTGCAGCAGGGCCAGTGCGCTGGGCGCGGTCTCGGGCGCTGCGGCCAGCTGGTACAGCACGCGCATGGCCTCCGACGCCTGTTCGCCGGGCGGTGGCAGCGAGGTGTTGCCGTCGCGCAGGTGGGCGTGGGCGCGCTGGCGCAGGTCCACGGTGGCAGGCAGTGTCAGAGGGGGCGTGGTGGGCATGGTGAGCCCACTCTACGCCTTGCGCAGTTGAGACTCCAGCGCTTTCGACGCGGTGATGTCCACGAAGGTCAGCACCACGCCCTGGATCATGTTGCTCACGGTGCGGTACGGCATGATGCGCACCGCCAGCCAGCGCGCGTCGGTGGTGGCGATCTGCTTCTCCGTGGGCGTCAGCGTGCGCAGCGTGGCCTTCGCATCCTGGTGCAGCTCGGGGTAGTTCAGCTTGCTGTTGAGGTCGCTCAAGGGCCGGCCGATGTCGCTGTCGCGCAGGTGGAAGAGGCCGGTGGCCTGCTCGGTGAAGCGGCGCACGTTGAGGTCGTTGTCGAGGAAGAGCGTGGCGATGTCCGTGCTGTTGAGCAGGTTCTGCATGTCGCTCTGGGCCATGGCCAGGTCGTCCAGCTTGGTTTGCAGCTCGCCGTTGATGGTCTGCAATTCCTCGTTCATGGACTGCGCCTCTTCCTTGGACGTGGTCAGCTCCTCGTTGGTCGATTGCAGCTCTTCGTTCGCCGATTGCAACGCCTCGTTGGCGGCTTGCAGTTCTTCGCGCGAGGCCTGCATTTCCCGACGCAGCGCCTCGATCTCGCCGCGCGCGTGGTCCAGCTCCTGCTGCCGGGCCGTGTCGGTGCTGCCTGCCGCGCTGGCCGTGTCGGTGTGTGCTGGCGGCACGCTCACCTCCTTGAAGACGATCAGCACCGTGCCGGCCAGGGCCCTGGGCTCCTGCAGGCTTTGCACGGTCACGCTGAGGGTGCGCAGCGGGTCACTGTCCAGCGTCAACCCGCTCAGCGTCACCGTCTTGCGTTCGGCGATGGCCTCGCGCAGCGCCACGGCCAGCTGGGTGCGCATGTGGCTGCGCGCCATCACGTGGATGTTCCAGTTCGCCTTGCCTGCCGCCGGCTCCAGGTAGCGCCCGGTGCGGCCGTTGATGTAGAGGATGTCGCCCGCTTCGTTGACCAGCACGGCGGCGGGCGCGTGGGTCTGCAGCAGCACATGGTCGGCCAGGGTCTGGAGGTTGTTGGGCGGCATGGGGGTGCTGGACACAAGGGCTTCCTGCGTGGTGTGGCGCGACGCGGTGGGGGGCTTGACCGGGAAATCGACCGACATGGTGGCCAGGGCATCGTCGTTGCGCTGGTAGAGCCGGTGCTTGGCGCTCAGGGCGGTGAACATCGATTGTGCACGGCCCACGGTTTCGCAGCCCCCCAGCAGCAGCACCCCGCCGGGGCGCAGGCTGTAGTGGAACAGCGGCATCAGGCGCTGCTGCAGTTCGGCGTTGAAATAGATCAGCACGTTGCGGCACGACACCAGGTCCAGCCGGGTGAAGGGCGGGTCCAGGATGACGTCGTGCTGCGCGAACAGCACCATGTCGCGGATGTCCTTGTGGATGCGCCAGCCGCCTTCGTGGGCCGTGAAGAAACGGGCCAGGCGCTGTGCGCTCATCTCGGTGGCGATGCGCGCGGGGTACTGGCCTTTGCGCGCCACGGCCACGGCATCGGCGCTGAGGTCGGTGGCAAAGACCTGCAGCATCAGGCCGGCGGCTTCGGGGTGGGCGTCTTGCGCCTCCTTGAACAGCATGGCCAGGGAGTAGGCCTCCTCGCCCGTGGAGCAGCCCACCACCCAGGCGCGGCACAGGCCATGGGCACCGTGTTGCGCCAGCATCGCGGGCATCGCCCGTGCGGCCAGCTCCTCCCACACCTCGTCGTCGCGGAAGAAGCGCGTCACGCCGATCAGCATCTCCGCGAACAGCAGGTCCAGCTCCTGCGGGCTGTGCGACAGCAGCTCGGCATAGGCGCCCATGGTGCCCAGGCCGTGCACGGCCATGCGGCGGCCGATGCGGCGCAGCAGCGTGCTGCTCTTGTAGAGCGACATGTCGTGCTTGCTGTGCGCCTTCAGCAGGCCGAGGATGGTGTCGAGCGCCGGCGCCTCGTCCGCAGGCATGGCCACGGGCATGTCGGGGCGCGTGCTGGCCAAGACTTGCAAGATGCGCTGTGGCAGTTCGGCCGGCAACGCCACGATGGCCACGCAACCCGAAGCGATCGCACTGCGGGGCATGCCATCGAACTGGGCAGACGCCGGCTGCTGGGCCAGCGTCAGGCCACCGCTGGTGTGCAGCGCTTCAAGACCGAGCGTGCCGTCTGAGCCCATGCCAGACAGCACCACGCCGATGGCGCGCTCGCCCTGGTCCTGCGCCAGGGAGCTGAACAGCACGTCGATGGGCAGGCGTTGGCCGCGCGGGTGCTGCGGCTGCGACAGGTGCAGGTGGCCCTTGGCCACGGTCATTTCGCGCGCAGGCGGGATGACATACACCGTGTTGGCCAGGATGAGCATGCCGTCGGTGACCTCGCGCACCGGCAGCTGCGTCACCCTTTGTAGCAGGCTGACCAGCAGTGTTTCGCGGGTGGGATCCAGGTGTTGCACCACCACGTAGGCCATGCCACTGTCCAGGGGCACCTGTTCGAAGAAGGCTTCCAGCGCGGCCAGCCCGCCTGCGGACGCGCCCAGGCCCACGACGCGCGGTGTGTCGGTTGGGGGATGGTGCTCTGCAACGCTGGGGCGCATCATGGGTTCAGTATGGCCCCTGTGGCATGCAGCGGGTGCCACGGTCTGTGCGGCGGCACACCGACACGGACATGCCCGGACGCTACAAACGGTGCAAACCCACCAAGGAGTGACATGGACCGGCCTGCCCACACCGATGCTGTGCTGCTGCACGAGCTGCAGGTGCACCAGATCGAGCTGGAGATGAGCGTCGAGGCGCTCAAGGCGTCGCAGCATGCGCTGTCCGTCTCGCGGGACCAGTACCTGGGCCTCTACGAGCGCGCGCCGGTGGGCTACTGCACGCTCGATGCCCGCGGTCACATCGTGCAGATCAACCCCGTGGGCGCGAACCTGCTGGGCGTGCACCGCGATGGGGCGATGTCGCAACCCTTCCTGGCCAGCGTGGCGCCTCCTGATCAGGCGAACTGGCTGTCTGCCTGGGCGCACGTCGTTCAGCAGGACGCGCCCGAGGACCTGGAGCTGTGCGTGCGGGGTGCCGATGGGCGCGGCCAAGCCGTGCACGCCTGCCTGCAGCGCCATCCGGGCGAAGCCCAGGCGCTGGAGGTGTTCGTCGTGCTGAACGATGTCACCGAGCGCAAGCAGCTTGAGGCCGCGCTGAACCGGCACCGTCAGCACCTGGAGCAGTTGGTGGTCGAGGGCACCGCCGCCTTGCGCGATGCCAAGGAAGCCGCGGAGGCCGGCAGCCGCGCCAAGTCCGAGTTCCTGGCCAACATGAGCCACGAAATCCGCACGCCCATGAACGCCATCATCGGCTTTGCCTCGCTGATGCGCGAGGAGGGGCCCAGCCCGGTGCAGTCCCAGCGCCTGGGCATCATCCTCGATGCCAGTGCCCACCTGATGGACATCATCAACGACGTGCTCGACCTCGCCCAGGTCGAGGCCGGCAAGATGACGCTGGCGCCCGTCCAGGTGTCGCTGCCGCGCTTGCTGGCCGATGTGAGCGCGCTGGTCTCGCCACAGGCCGCGGCCAAGGGCGTGCACATCCGCACCGAGCACTCGGTGCTGCCGGCCTGGGTGATGGCCGACCCGACCCGCCTGCGCCAGGCCCTGCTCAACTACGCCACGAACGCCGTCAAGTTCACCGAGCACGGCCAGATCGTGCTGCGCTGTGACGTCTTGCCCGAGGTCTCGCAGGCCGACTGCCACGTGCGCTTCGAGGTGCGCGACACCGGCATCGGCATCGAGCCCTTGGTGATGGCCCGCTTGTTCCAGCCCTTCGAGCAGGCCAATGCCTCGGCCACACGGTGCCATGGTGGCACCGGCCTGGGCCTGGCCATCACCCGCCGCATCGCTCAGCAGATGGGCGGTGATGCCGGCGCCAGCAGCCAGCCGGGCGTGGGCAGTGTGTTCTGGTTCACCGCCCGCCTGCCCTTGGTGCTGCCCACGCCCTCACCCCACGATGTCAGCGCTTGATCGGTGTGATCTTGGTGCCTTCGATGCTCAGGCTGACCATCAGGCCTTGCTGGTCGAGGATGAAGGCGTAGGCATCGTCTTTCAGGGTGGACGAGGACAGGTTCTTGGCCATGCCTTCGTTGACAACCACCACGCTGGGGCCCACGCCGATCTCCCAACCCTGGGTGTCGGCCAAATAGCGCACGGCCTTGTCGCTCATCAAGAAAACCACGTAGCCGTAGGACTCTGCACCGGCTTGCCAGCCCCAGGATGCCGAGACCGAGTTGTAGTAGCTGGGCGCCTGCATCGATTTCAGCAACACGCCTTCGCCGTAGCTGCCACCGAACACCAGGCCAGCCTTGATGATTTTCGGGAACACCAGCGTGGCCTTGGCCTTCTTGGAGAGGCTCTCGGCAGCACTGTTGGTTTTGTAGAGGGTCTGCAGCGTCTGCTGGGCGTCGCGGTTGAGGTCCTCGGCCGTGGCGGCGTGGACAGGCAGCGAGAAGCTGGCGAGCGAGAAGGCGATGGCGCTGATCTGGAGGATGGTGTTCAGGGAAGGGGTCTGTGTTTGCATGAGGTGCTCCTGGTTTGGGATGGGTCCACTTGCAATCTAGGAGCCTGTCATCTCCGGGTCTGTGCGATGGCGCACATACGCAGCGACACGCGGCCCGTAAGGTTGTGTCACGACACCACAAGGAACTGGTTGGATGAAACGAACTGCTGACCCACGCACGAACGGCCTCTTGGCGATGCTGCCGGAGGATGTCTATGCGCGGTGGCGTCCTGATCTGGAGTACGTGGCCATGCCCCTGGGGCATGTGGTCAGCGAGTCGGGCTGTGGCCTCCAGCACGTGTTCTTCCCAACGACGTCCATCGTGTCCCTGCTGGGTGTGACGGAAGATGGCGCAGCCGCCGAGATCGCCGTGGTGGGCCACGAGGGCGTGGTCGGCATCTCGCTGTTCATGGGCGGTGGCACCACCCCCAGCCGCGCCGTGGTGCAAAGCGCAGGCCAGGGCTTTCGCTTCCATGGTGACCTGCTCATGGCCGAGTTCAACCGCGGCGGCCCGGCCATGCACCTGCTGCTGCGTTACACCCAGGCCCTCATCACGCAGATGGCGCAGACGGCGGTGTGCAACCGCCACCACCGCCTGGACCAGCAGCTCTGCCGATGGCTCTTGCTCAGCCTGGACCGCCTGCCCGGCCTGAACCTGGTGATGACGCAGGAGCTGATCGCCAACATGCTCGGGGTGCGCCGCGAGGGCGTCACCGAAGCGGCGCTCAAGCTGCAGCGCCAGGGCCTGATCCGCTACGCGCGCGGCCACATCGAGGTGCTGGACCGCGAGGGCCTGGAGTCCCTGAGCTGCGAGTGCTACGGCGTGGTCAAAAGGGAATACGATCGCCTCCTGCCCAACCTGGTGGCCACGTGAGGGCCGCTCTTGTTTGCCCCGATCCCGTTCACCCGCTGTCCATGACCCCGACCTCCCGCGACCCGCTGCACGGCATCACCCTGGCCCGCATGGTCGAAGACCTGTCTGATTTCTACGGCTGGGAGGAACTCGGCCGCCTCATCCCGGTGCGCTGCTTCACGCACGAGCCCAGCGTGGCCTCCAGCCTGAAGTTCCTGCGCCGCACGCCCTGGGCGCGCGAGAAGGTCGAGGCGCTGTACGTGGATTCGTTGCAGCGCTATGGCGGCACGCAAGGCGGCGCGCACGGTGGTGCTCAAGGCAGCAACTGAGGCGGCGGCTCGGCGGGTGTCCAGCGCAGGGGCAAGGCCTGCGGGCGACGCCAGCCACCGCGCACATCGAGGTGCAGCAGGCGCAGCGCGCCGGGGTGGGCGGCCAGCGCAGGCCCTTGCGTGCTGACCGAGGCTTCGGCGGCCAGGTGGAGCAGGCTGCCATCGTCGAAATCCGGCACCAGCAGCCCGGCCTGGGGCCACACCCGCAGGTTGCCCAGGGTGTTGAAGTGCAGGTTGCCGCTGTAGTCGGGCACCGTCAGGCGCAGGCAGGTCGCACCACCGGCGTCGTGAACCGCCACGTGCACAAAGCCCGGCCGGCCGCCACGGTGTGACACGTCCACGCCTTCGGCCCAGTCGCTGCCAAGTTGCGCGGCGCTGGCCGTGGCGATGAAGAAGGTGTCGGCACGGCGCAGCCAGGCGATGGCGGCCTCGTCCAGCATCGGTCCCAAGGCCTCGGCCGGCCGCGGTGTCAGCGTGGCGTCGGCCTGCGGCCGCCGTGCGTGGATGTACTTCGGGCAGTTGCCAAAGCTCTGCACCACCGCCACTTCGATGCCATGGGGCTCCACCGCCTGCAGCCGGCCATTGGCGCGGTTGCGCCGCCGTGTGTGGGGCTCCAGGCCCAGCAGCCCGACGGGTGTGCCTTCGGTCAGCCAGGGGCGCACCGGGTCATCGGCCGAGGGCAGGGCGTGGATGCGCAGCGTGCGGGCATCGGGGCTGTCGGTGAAGCCGGGCGGCCCTTGCAGCATCGTGGCCCAGGGCTGGCCGCTGGCGTCCTGCACGGCCAGCAGCAGCGTGGGCAGCTTGCCGAACAGCTCGCGGTGCTGCTCTGGCATGTGGTCGCGGATGACCATGCGTCCCACGGCCTCCAGCCGCTCGCGCACGCCCACCTCGCTTTGCCAGGCCTGCTCGCCGACATGGAAGGCCGGGGTGTCCATTCAAGCCTCCGTGGGCAAGGCGGAGCGCTGCATGCCGACGAAGCCAGGCAAGGCTTCGATGCGCGCCAGCCAGGCCCGGATGTGCGGCCAGGGCGCCAGCGCGATGCCGCCTTCCGGGGCGTGCGCCGTGTAGGCGTACAGCGCGATGTCGGCGATGGTGGCGTGGTCGGCGGCCAGCCAAGGCTGCTGTCCGAGGTGCTGTTCCATCACGCCGAACAGGCCGGTGGCGATGGTGAGCGCCTGCGGGTTGGGCGGGCGTTTGAAGACGTGAACCACGCGCGCGGCGGCAGGGCCGTGGGCCAGCGGGCCGGCCGCGACACTCAACCAGCGCTGCACCTCGGCCTGCGTGCGGGCGTCTTCGGGCCACCACTGGCGCTGCGGGTCACGCGTGGCGGCCAGGTACAGCAAGATGGCGTTGCTGTCGGCCAGCACGGTGCCGTCGATCTCCAGCACCGGCAACTGGCCAAAGGCATTGCGGGCGAGGAAGGCCGGGGACTTGTGCTCGCCCGCGGCGAGGTCCACATCGACCAGTTCAACAGGCACCTGCAGCAGCGACAGCATCAGCTGTGCGCGGTGGGCGTGGCCCGAGAGGGCGTGGCGGTAGAGGCGGGTGACGGTCGGGCGGGTGGGGTTCGAGGCTGTGTTCGACATGGTGGCTCCTGGTGGATGGGTGTGGAGGCAGTCTAGGAATTGCGCGGCGAGAACGAAAGACCGATCGCTGGCAGTTCAGAATTGCTGCCGGAGGAAGAAACCGATGGACCACCTGCAACGCCTGCGCACCTTCGTGGCCGTGGCCGAGAGCGGCAGCTTCGCCCAAGGCGCCCGCTTGCGCGAGGTGTCGGCGCCTGCCGCCACCCGGGCCGTGGCGTCGCTGGAGCAGCACCTGGGTGCCTTGCTCCTGCAGCGCACGACCCGCAGCCTGCGCCTGACCGAGGCCGGGGAGGCCTTCCTGGCCGATTGCCGCCGCATCCTGGGCGAGCTGGACATGGCCGAAGCCGCCGTGACCGGTGCCCGGGGTGAGCCCCGCGGGACGCTGTCCGTCACGGCGCCGGCCCTGTTCGGCAGCCGGCACATCGCGCCGCTCCTGTTCGAATTCCTCGACCGCCACCCGGCCTTGCAGGCTCGGGCCTTGTTCACCAACCGCCTGGTCCACCTGATCGATGAGGGGCTGGACGTGGCGCTGCGCATCGCGGTGCTGCCCGACTCGGGCTTGACGGCCGTGCCCGTGGGGCACATGCGCATGGTCGTGGTGGGCTCACCGGCCTACCTGCAGGCGCACGGCGAGCCGAGCACGCCGGCCGAGCTGAAGCAGCACCGCGCCATCGGCCTGGCCATCGAGGGGCAGGAGCGCAGCAGCTGGAGCTTCGGCCAGGGCCGCCACAGCCCCGCGCCGCACGAGCGCCTGGTGGTCAATGCCAACGATGTGAAGGTGGCCGCCGCGGTGGCCGGTCAAGGCCTGGCCCGGGCGCTGGCCTACCAGGTGACCGACGAGGTGCGCGACGGCCGCCTGTGCGTGGTGCTGGCCGCGCACGAGCCTGCACCCGTGCCGGTGCACCTGGTGTACCCGGCAGGCCGGGGCGCGGCGGCCAAGGTCCGCGAGTTCGTGCACTTCGCGGCCGAGCGCCTGCGCGCGCTGCCGGTGCTGCAGGGGCAGGGGCTGGACGCGCCAGGCGGCCGTGCCCAACAGCACCGCACCGACCCCACCTCGCCCGCAACGTGGTGAGGCCGCAAAGGCGCTCAGAAGCTTGAGCCGGGCTGTTTCAGGAAATCGATTTCCTCGTCGCTCGAGGCGCGCCCCAGGATGGCGTTGCGGTGCGGGTAGCGTCCGAAGCGGTCAACGATGGCCTTGTGCCGCAGTTCGAAGTCGAGGTTGTTGGCCGGCGCGAAGGCGCGGTAGAGGCGCTCGGCCTCGGTGTGGATGGCGGGCGACTCGCTGTGCATGAAGGGCAGCAGCAGGAAGCTGCACTCCGTGGGGGTGAGCGCCAGGTGGGCGTCCTGGCGCACCGCTTCTTGCGCCAGGGCCAGCGCCAGCGGGTCTTGCGCGAAGGCCAGCGGCGTGCCGCGGTGGACGTTGCGCGAGAACTGGTCGAGCACGACGACCTCGGCCAGCCGGCCCTGTGGCGTGTCGCGCCAGGCGTGCAACTCGCAGCGCGCGGCCTGCTGCAAGAGCGCGCCGAAGCGCTGGGTGATGAGGGCATCGAAGGCCGGGTCCACCTGCCACCATTGTTGGGGCGCGGTGTCTTGGAACCAGAAGGTCAGGATGTCTTGGGGCATGAGGGTGTCTTTCCGTCCAGTGTCAATTGCCAGTACCCGATGTCCACCCAGCGCCCGAACTTGTGGCCCACCTCGCGCAAATGCCCCACCTGCGTGAAGCCCAGCGACGCGTGCAGGCCGGCGCTGCCGGCGTTGGGCAGGGCGATGGCGGCGATCAGGGCGTGGCAGCCCTGCGCCTGCAGTTGCGCCAGCAGCGGCTCGTACAGGGCGCGGCCGATGCCGCGGCGTTCGAAGCCCAGGCGCACATAAACCGTCACCTCGGCCGTGTGGCGGAAGGCGGCGCGTGCGTGGTAAGCGCTGGCGTAGCTGTAGCCCACGAGCTGAGGCCCCGTCGCTGTGTCCACCTCGCACACCAGCCAGGGGTGGGTGCGGCGGTAGGCGTCGATGCGCTCGCGCATCTGCTCAGGCCGCAAGGGCACCTCCTCGAAGGTCACCACCGTGTGCGCGATGAAGTGGTTGTAGATCTCGCAGATGGCGTGTTCGTCGCCGGGGGCAAAAGGGCGGATGTGCATGGTCATGGGATGGCTCACGGCGGTCGGTCAACCATTGAAACTGAACACCACGAAGCCGCTGACCGGGTCGGCCAGCAGGTCGAACTCGCGGCCCTCGGTGCCAAAGCCTGTTTCGCGGGCCTTGGCGATCATGGCGGTGACGTCGTCGGGCAGGTCGATGCAGGCCTGGCCCCGCACATGGAAGCCGCTGGACGCGTGTTGCCAGGCGCCATAGCGGTGGTACGTCGGCTGGTCGCGGCCCGTGCGCGCTGTCTGCAGCTTTGCCAGACCACGTTGCGCGAGGTCCAGGCGCGAGGCTTCCGTCAGGCGGTGCACGAACACACCGCAACCCTCCAGCAGCCCGCCTGACTCCTTGGCGAAAACTTCCTCGGCCACGTCAAGTTCCTGCGGCAGCGGGCCGGTCTTGTCCCGCCAGTGCGACCACGCGGCGCTGGCCAGCCACGCCACGGTGAGCGTCAGGACCAGGCCGCCCAGGGGCGCGAGCACCAGCGCCATGGTGCGCGACTGACCCGAACGGCGCGCTTGCACGTGCACCCAGGCCGAGCACGCGAGCAGGGTCAGCAGGAGGGTGAGGAGGAGCATGGCGGTCAATGGCTCAGGAGCAGCAAACGCACCAGCACGCGAAGGGCGATGGCCACCAGCAGCGCGAACCCGAAGGCCGCCCAGGCAGACCGGAATGTGCCGCCAGCCGCCCGGTGCGCCTGGTGATGGCGCCGCAAGAGATGGACCGTGAACAGCGTCCAGGGCAGCAACTGCAGGACGTGCGGGATGAACTCAGAGAGGGCATCGGGCGGGACATGGCACAAGACCCAGAACCACAAGACCGACGCGACCGCGAAAACCCCAGCGGCCAGGCCCCGCTCGCGTGCGAGACCCAGTGCGACGGTGTTGCGGTCCACCAGCCACCACGTCGCCAGGGGGCCGCCCACCAGGCTGGCCAGGGCGATGGCCGGGAGGCCGAAGATGCGTGGCGCTGTGGGCGCGAGGGTGTGCGCCGTGGGCGCGGATGGGGTCGGCATGAGGCTCAGGTGGCCTTGCGGATCACCACCGTGCCCGCGAGGTAATCGTGCAGCGCCTTCTTGCGCTTGTTGAAGAGGATGGTGATGAACTCGCTCCACACCCACACGTTCATGACGATGTTCAGGCCTTTGTACCAAGCGGGTGCCGCTTCGCTCAGCAGCATGCTTTTCTGCACGAAGCCCAGGGGCATGTACTGCTCCTCGGGGATTTGCAGTGCGGTGTAGGCCAGCGTGGCCGAGGTCAGCATGGACAGCCCGAACAGCACCGAGTAGCGCACGAATGCGGCCTGGCGCGTGACGGGCGAGCCGTCGTCCATGACGATGCGCGTGCGCATGGCCAGCTTGCCCGGCGTGCCGCCATAGCGCACCACCAGGTGCACGCTGAACCAGATGCCGATGAGCGCGCCGGGGATGAGCCACACGGCCTGGAACCAACGGCTGTGGTTGGTGCCGAAGACGGCGATGGCCACCAGCGGGATCAATGCGATGAAGTCAACGAGGTAGGCGCCGAAGCGGCGCCAGAAGCCGGCGTAGGTCATGGTTGCTCTCTGGGTTGTGTTGTTTGGAGGGGGGCAGATTGCCACGAGGTGCGGGCGAAGTACCAGATGGCGAACCACCCCATGGCGATGTGCGCGCCGATGAAGCCCGCGAACAGCATGGGGTGGCCCGCGATGAGCGTTTCCGGGCCGGGGATGTCGGGCGAGTAAAACGACAGCGCGCCGACATTGAAGGCCAGGATGACGGCCAGCAAGGCCTTGGAGCCCTGAAAGCGGCGCCAGCACCAGACGCCATAGAGGGTCTCCACGACCAGGGCCACCATGGGAGCGTCGTACAGCCCCGTGCCCAGCTTGGGGCTGGTGATGCCTGGCGCAATCGCCATGTCCGGCGCATGCACGAGCAGGTCCAGCACCGTGTGGGAAAACACCCCGACCGCCAGCGCCACGCCCCACTGCGGTCGGCCCAGGCGTTTGGCGAAGACCCACCACACCGCCCACGCCAGCAACGCGGTGGTGACCAGGGAATGGGAGTAGGGCATGTGGACGAGGTGCACATCGCGCATGGAAGCGAAGGCCGGGCCCACCTCGGTGCGCTCCACGCCGAGCAGGTTCAGCGCGACCCACAGCACCTCGACGATCTGCACAGAGACCAGCACCGGCCAGATCGGAACGCCGGGCCAACGCCGGTGGATGGCCAATGCGGTGGCCGCGTGGTTGATGGCGTTCACTGTGTTCCCCTGTGCGCTTTTGGTTTGGCGAACACTGTAACGGCCCCGCGCCAAGCCCCGTGTGACGCTCAGGGGAGGTCGGGCGTCAGCGGCCGGTGGCAAAGATCACAGGGGCGCTGCAGGGGCAAGCCATGGGTTCAAGCCACGCCTGCGTGCAACTGCACGCCCAGTGCTTTGGTGACCTTCAAAATGGTGGCGAAGCTGGGATTGCCGTTCTCACTGAGCGCCTTGTAGAGGCTTTCACGGCTCAACCCTGCTTCCTTGGCCACCTGCGCCATGCCCTTGGCGCGCGCAATGTCACCGAGCGCACGCGCGATGCCTGCGATGTCGTCAGGCGCCTCCGTCAGCCAGGCATCGAGGTAGGCCGCCATTTCCTCGGGCGTGCGCAGTTGATCGGCCATGTCGTAAGCGACCGTCTTGGTGGCCGATGGGGTGCTGTTGCTGGACTTGGGCATGGCCGTTACTCCTGGAGGTTGCGCGCGAGGTCTTGTGCGAGAGCGATGTCGCTTTGCTGGCTGGACTTGTCGCCGCCAACGAGAAGGATGATCAGTTCGCCACCTCGCTGTGTGTAATACACCCTGTAGCCCGGGCCGACATCGATCTTCAGCTCGGAGATGCCTCCCGACAAGTGGCGGTGCTGGCCGGGGTTTCCGTGCGCGAGGCGGTCAACACGCACTTGGATGCGCGCACGAGCAGCCCGATCTTGGAGCTCATTGATCCAGTCGCGGTAAAGCTCTGTGGTGCGGATTCGCATGCCAAAATGTATCCTGTGGGATACGGTCTGTCAACGCTGGACATGATTGCCATGACCGCTTGCCTGGGTGGTCCGCCACGATTGGGTGTTTACTTGAACGGCAGTGTGGGTGGGCTGTTACTGGCACCGCAGGTCACGGAACTGTTGCCTCAGCCGCAATAGGCGAAGCTGCGTGGCCTGGAGTTCCGAGGTGCCTTGCGCAGCGCGCTCGGCCTGCTCGGCCATCGGCAGGGCCTGGTCCAGCTTCCTGCAGGCTTGTTGCGCTTCACCCGAGAGCTGCGTGCGCCGACCGAACTGGTCCAGCTGTTGTGGGCTCATGCCGGTCAACGGCTTGATGCCATCGGCCAATTGCTCGTGCCTCTGCTCACGCGCCACGTCGGTGCCGACCAACTCTCGTCCTGTGGACTTGTTCATGCCGCGCGTCGGCGTGACATCCAGCTTCTTGGCTCCGAGGCAAGGGGAGTCGGAGTAGTAGGTTATCTTGCCGTCCTCGCATTTGAAAACAGTCCTGGATGGCGGGGGCAGGCCATCGGCGATGGCCAGGGAAGTTGCGAGAGCGAGCGGGAGTGCAATCAGTGTGAATCGCATGCATCGGGTGTCAAAAAAGCATCACTTGATGCGAAGCGCCTCGCGGGCGAGATCAACGTCGTCGGACTTGTTTGGCTTGGCAATGACTTGCTCAAGTGCCGCCCGCTTCGTGTGTCGATAGAGCATCTTGTTCCAGCGACGACTGAACTCTTCTGGGTAATTCATGTCGCGCTGGATGTTCCTGGCGCGCTGAATCGACAGGGTGTGCGTGTCGCCTCGCGTGAGTTGATGGATGGCTTCGGCGCGTGAATCTCTGGTCGACCAGTATTGAATCCAGCCTTGAAGGAGTTGACGCCCAGTGTCGCCACCACGGAGCAACATGGCCACAGCAAACTGATCTGCCATGTCTTCTTCACTGGAGCCGGGTTCGCCCCAACGATTCAACAAGGAGTGGCCATACTCGTGGAAAAGAATGCTGAGCAGCGCGCCGATGTTCCTTTGCCCCATCACTTCGTGGATGATTTCTGTGCAAAGGGTGATGTCGGCTGTTCTGTTGTCCGAGTAAGCATTCGATTCGCCGCACGGTTCAACCCGGATGTTGAAATCGGAGTTCTCGAACGTTCCATTGATTTGGCTTTGAACGCCTTCAAAGAAAGCCCGTGTTTTTTCGATTTCTTCTGCCGGCAAGTTCTTGCGGATGCTGATGCGCGCTGACACGCTTTTCTGGATCACCGTGGCATAACTGTTGTCCAAGATGAGGTAGTGGTTCCCGCTTTCCTCGGCTTGGGCTCTGAGGACAAGGGGAGTTTTCGACTTCACATAGCCCCTGCAGATGGGTCGAGCAGCGTAGGCCTGAGCTTCAGATTCAGTGGCAAAGCATGCGGTGATGTCGTTGTAGACCTTGTTGGTGGCGTTGGCCTCAATTGCCACTTGATCACCTACCCTGAGTGCGCCAAGCGGGACGATTCTCAACTGCCCTGGGGGCACAAGCTCAGTGACATTCCGTGAGCTCTGAGAGATGGGCGACACGTGCACCGTGGCGGCGGTCGTTGTGTTGATCAGCGCCAGGCTCAACAGCGCTACGGTGAGGATGAATTTCATTGGTGGGTGGGTTCGTGTTCAATTGAATGAATTGCCGAATGCGGTCGATGCGCACCGTCTGTCACCCCAAGCGCGCTGCTGGAAGGTTGGTGACCGCATGCGCGGCTCTCCGTTCGTCACTTTTTGTTGCAAATACTGTAACGCCCCCCCGCCGACCCCCATGCGCCACCCAGGTCATCTGTCCCGCCAAGTCGGGGGGCACTGGCACTTCTGGCCGATGCCCGCGCACCGAGCGCGCAACATGGCCCGCCGCTGAATCCCACGGGTCTCTCGCCCTAATGACTTGGCGCGCAAGCGGATGCCACCCACCCGCCGCCGACATCCACCCGCACGCCGCCCAACGGCACTCGCGCGCAACACGCAGCAACCGCACCCGCAAGCAAACCCCATCGGCGCACCGGTCATTCCGGGCCACGCGCAAGCCGTTGTCAGTCGCGCGCAAGTCCGTCCCACTGCATCCACGGCCCGAAACCGCTCGCGCACCGCCCGCGGTGGCTTGCGCGCAAACCGAATCCAGCGGCGCCTGCGTCAAATTCGGCGGCGCATGCCTCGGCAGCGGCGGTGCGCCACGCGCAACCGTTTGCGCGCGAGTGACAAGGGCTTGCGCGCCACCGGCATCGGCCGGCGCACCGCCCGAAACGCCTTGCGCGCCCAGCAAAAAGCCCCGCGCGTCGAGCTGTTCACTCGGCGCGCGGGGCTCAGGGCCTCGCGGCTGGGGTGGGTGGGCTGGCGCGCCGGGTGGCACGCCGCGCCCTCGGGTCATTGCACCGTCTTGACCGTGCCCGCAGGGGTGGCGGTGGTGCCAGCGGTGTTGGCCGCGCCTTCGCGTGCCCCGGCTGGGCGGCGCGAGAAGCGGGCCGACATGCCCTGGCGCAGGCTTTCCAGGCCCGAGCCTTCGCCGACCACGCGCAGCAGGGCATAGCCTTCGAGCGAGGCGCTCATCACGTCGCTGCCCAGGGCGGTGAGGGTGTCGTCCATCTTGCCTTGCAGGCCCTGCAGCCGGACGGCGCGGTCGCGCAGTTGGTCGAAGTGGGAGAGGTCGCGCTGGGCCTCGGCCAGGTCGAGGGTGGGCGGCAGCACGTGGCGGTTCTGGTCGAGCACGCGCAGCGCCTGGCGGCAGAACGCTTCGGACTTGTCGCCCATCTTGCTGAGGCCGCGGCGCTCGTTGACGGACAGGTTGATGAGCTTGTCGAACTGGAATTCCAGCACGGTCAGGGCGCCGTCGATTTCGGCGTAGTCGGCGTCCGTCAGGCTGACGGAGATGAGGTTCTGTGACATGGGGTTCCCTTATGAGTGGTTGACGGCCCGCCACCCTTGGCAGGCCGACCGGCACGGTAGGCGTTTGGCGCCATTTGGGAAATCCCTCTCAAGGGGGTGTCCGGGCACCCCCCTGTTTGCGTGTAACCCTATCGGGTTAGTGCCAGTCGGCGAGGGCCAGGGCGGGCCGCATCATGCGCCACCTCCATGTGACAACACCCGTGCCATGATTTCGACCTTCTTCGCCCCCCGTTGGACGACCGCCATCGCTGCGCTGGTCGCGCTCCTGTCGGCCTCGGCCGCACCCACCGCCTCTGCCGCATCGGCCGCGGGCATCGACTGCGCCCAGGCGCGTTATCCCTCGCTTGCCTGGAGCGCCTGCGAGGCGCGCAACGTAGCGGCCACCGGGCAGAACCCCTTGGGCGCCGGGCCGCTGACGGCGGGCGTGGTGGCCGAGACCTTGGCCTACCAGAAGGCGCGGGCGCAGGCCCTGCTGGCCGACCCGGAGCGCCGCCCCAACCCCAACCCCTGCACCACGGTGCTGCTGTGCCCGGTGGACCCGCGCTTGCAGCACTGGAAAGACCACGACGGCCTGGTCGAGCCGGTGCTCTACACCTCGCGCTCGGGCGCCACCATCTCGGGCCACGTCTGGGCCACCCGCACGGGTGCGGCCAAGCGGCCGGGCGTGGTCATCGTCAACGGCTCCATCGTGGGCTTCGAGCAGATCTATTGGTTCGCCGCGCAGGCCCTGGCCAAGGCCGGCTTCGTGGTGATGACGTTCGACGCGCAGGGCGAGGGCAACTCCGACCAGTTCGGCGCCTACCCGGACCAGCGCGAGGCGGCCTTCGCCGGCACGCCGGGGCTGGGTTTCCTCGGCCCGAAACCTGCCGCGGGGCCGGGCCTGGGCGGCAATGGCCTGCCTTTCTACGACGGCGGTGCCGACGCGCTGGACTTCATGCTGTCCACGCCCGCCCAGCCCTTTGTGCCCGTGCCCAGCCGCACCTCGGGCACCTCGCATGCCGACAAGCAGGCACGCCGCGTGGCGTCCGGCCTGAACGCCAGCCACAACCCGCTGCACGCTTTGCTCGATGCCAGCCGCATCGGCCTGGCCGGCCATTCCTACGGTGCCGTGGCCGCGAGCTGGTTGGCCCAGCACGACCCGCGCGTGCGCACTGCGGTGGCGTGGGACAGCCTGTGCGTGCCCGTGTCACCCGCGCCCGATGAGATCGCGGCCTTCGCCGCCGCGCCCGTCAACCGCCTGGCCGGCATCCTGCCCGGTGGCTTGCTGTACGGCCTGCCCACGCCATGCATTGGTGCGCCCGCCGGCCCTGCCCCGGCCATCACCAAGCCTGCGCTGGGCATCAATGGCGACTACCTGGCCGCTGGCGTCCCCTACCTCACGCCGCCGCGTCCGCAAGACAAGGCCGCGGCCTCCTTCGCCTACTCGGCCGCGGGCGTGGACACCGGCAACATCACCATCCGCGCGGCCACGCACTTCGATTTCAACGACGTGCCGCTGGTGCTGCCGGCCTCGCGCCGCGGCATCGACCTCGTCACCTGGTACACCGTGGCCTGGTTCGCCAAGTACTTGCAGAACGACCCGCTGGCCGACCGCATGCTGCTGAGCACGCGCTGGCAGAACGACGCCGCCGCGGCCAAGGCCCTGCCGGCGGGCGAGCCCAATGTGTACTCGTGGCACTACCGCTCGCGTCTGTCGATCACGCAGGCCAACGGCCAGCGCTTCCAGTGCGAAGACCTGCGCAAGGGCTGCCCCGGCCAGGTGAGCGCGGCCAGCGACTGGGGTGCCACACCCTACGCGTTTGCCAGTGTGGCCAACGGCCCGACGCAGCCGGCCACGGCGGCCTGCAGCGCCGCAGCGCCCTGACGGATCACTGGCAGGATCACCGGAGGGGTCAGCCCTCCATCCGGTCCCGCTGGGCCAACGCCGGGAACCACTTCCACCACAGCGCGGCAATGGCCACCGAGCCCACGCCGCCCAGCACCACCGAGCCCACGGCGCCGAAGGCCGCGGCCGTCATGCCCGACTCGAACTCGCCGAGCTGGTTGGACGCGCCGATGAAGATGGAGTTGACCGCCGCCACGCGGCCGCGCATCTCGTCGGGGGTTTCGAGCTGGGTCAGCGTCAGGCGGGTGACGACGCTGATGTTGTCGGCCGCGCCGGTGATGGCCAGCATCAGCATCGACAACGCGAAGCTCTGCGACAGGCCGAAGCCCAGCGTGGCCAGGCCGAACACGGCCACCGCCATCAGCAGGCGCCGGCCCACTTGGCGTTCCAGCGGCCAGCGCGTCAGCACGATGGACATGGCCAGCGCGCCCACCGCGGGTGCGGCGCGCAGCAGGCCCAGGCCCACCGGGCCGGTGTGCAGGATGTCCTTGGCGTAGATGGGCAGCAGGGCCGTGGCACCGCCCAGCAGCACGGCGAACAGGTCCAGGCTGGTGGCGCCCAGCAGCACCTTGCGCTCCCACACGAAGTGCAGGCCGGCGAACACATCGCTCCAGGTGCTGGCCTGCCGCGTGGGCGTGAAGGGGTAGCGCACCCACAGGGCCAGCGCGAAGGACAGCAGCAGCAAGGCCGTGCACAGCGCGTACACCGTGGCCGCGCCCGTGGTGTAGAGCAGGCCGCCCAGCGCAGGCCCGCCGATCACGGCGATCTCCATGCCGCTGGAGCTGACAGCGATGGCGCGCTGCAGCAGCTCGCGCGGCACCAGCAAGGGCGTGATGGCCTGCTGGGCCGGCATCTGGAAAGCACGCGCCACGCCCAACAACACCGACAGCCCGAGGATGAGGCTGCGGCTGACTTCGCCATGGAAGGTGCCCCAGCACAGCAGCGCGGCCACGGCGCCCTGGGCCAGCATGCACAGCGCGAAGATGCGGGCGCGGTGGTGGCGGTCGGCGATGTGGCCGGCCGGCAGCGTCATCAGCAGGGCCGGCACGAACTGGAAGAGGCCCACCAGCCCCAGATCCCAGGCGCTGGCGGTGAGGTCGTACATGTGCCAGCCCAGCGCCACCATGAGCATCTGGTTGGCCATGATGCCGCCCACCCGGGAGACCCAAAAGCGCACGAAGGAGGTTTGCGCCAGCAGGGCGCGCAGGGGGCTGGAGCTCATGCGGGCATTGTCGCCGCTCCCATCTGCCGTGCCGGCACCTTGGCCATGCTGAACACACCCATGGCCACGCAAGCCACGGCACCGGGGATGGCGAAGGCCAGGAAGTTGGCCGTCAGCGGCAGCTCGGCGGCCATCAGCGCGCCGCCCAGCAGCGGGCCGACCACGGCGCCGTTGCGCCCGATGCCCGAAGCCCAGCCCAGGCCGGTGGAGCGGATGGCCATCTCGTAGAAGTGCGCGCCCAGGGCGTACAGCAGGATCTGCGAGCCGATGGTGGTGGCGCCCGCGATGGCGATCAGGGTGTAGAGCACGCCGGTCGGGCTCTTGAAGCCCAGCAGGCTGATGGACACGGCGGCGATGGCGAAGAACACCATCAGCACGCGGGGCAGGTTGAGCCTGTCGCCCAGCCAGCCGCCGCCCACCGCACCGAAGATGGCGCCGAAGTTCAGCACCAGCAGGAAGCTCAGCGAGGAGCCCAGGCCATAGCCCGCCTTGGTCATCAGCTTGGGCAGCCACGAGGCCAGCGCATAGACCATCAGCAGGCAGCAGAAGAAGGCCACCCACAGCATCACGGTGCGCAGGGCGCGGCCGTCACGGAAGAGCTGCAGCACCGAGGCACCCGCGGCCTTGGCCGAGGGCATGCTCAGTTGTTCATCGGCCTGCAGCGCGAAGCCAGGCTGCACGCGGGCCAGCACGGCGGCGGCTTCCTCGGTGCGGCCTTCGCGCACCATGAAGCCGACCGACTCGGGCAGCTGTCGCATGATGATGGGCAGCAGCAGCAGGGGGATGCCTGCCACGAAGAACACCGACTGCCAGCCGTAAGACGGCAGCAGCACCATGCCCAGGCCGGCCGACAGCATGCCGCCCACCGAGTAGCCGCTGAACATGATGGCCACCAGCGTGGAGCGGATCTTCTTGGGTGCGTACTCGCTCATCAGCGCCACCACATTGGGCATGACACCGCCGATGCCCAAGCCCGCGAGGAAGCGGCAGACGCCGAACTCGGTCGGGTTGCGGGCAAAGCCGTTGAGCACGGTGAAACCGCTGAAGAGCACCACGCACATCGTGATCGCTTTCTTGCGCCCGATCTTGTCGGACAGTGGCCCGAAGATCATGGCGCCGGCCATCATGCCGAACAGCGCGTAGCTGCCCAGGGCACCGGCCTGGATGGGCGTGAGGTTCCACTCCTTCATCAGCACGGGCAGGACCACGCCGTAGATGACGAGGTCGTAGCCGTCGAAGATGATGATCAGGGCGCACCAGAACAACACCATCCAGTGGAAGGGGTTGAACTTGGCTTCGTCGATGAGCTTGTTGGCGTCAACTGTTTTCATGGAGACCTCGGTTCAGCAGGTGGAGGGATGGGCGGCTCAGAAGCGGTGAACGATGCCGAGCTGCAGGGCCTGGATGCGCTCGCCGTTCACGTCGGCGGCGCTGAAGTTCGGCAGCACGGGCGCCGATCCGGACAAGATGAACCCCGCGTTGCGCGCGTTGTTCAGGACTTCGTAAGACGTGTAGAGGGTGGTGCGGCGCGACAGGTCGTAGAAGCCACCGACCGAGCCGCCCGTGGCGTCCTGGCCTGCACTCGACGTGTCGTGGATGCGGCCCACCAGGCCACCGACGCGCAGCTTGCCGCTGACGCGCCAGTCGGCCGAAACCTGCACGACGTTGTGGAAGCGGCGCGCGTCGGTGTTGTCGCCGGCCACCAGGGCGCCCGTGGCCCCCAGGATGGAGCCGGCGTTGTTGCCGAACACGACGTTCGACGAGCGGGTGCTGAAGTTGCTGCGGATGAAGGTCAGATAGACCTTGCCCTGGCCCCAGTCGTGGTTGAGGTAGAGGTTGTCGAAGGCGATGGCCTTGTCCACCGCGGCACCCGAGGGCGGGCGGGCCCGCAGGCCGGCGTAGCCGACGCGCCAGGGGCCATCGAGGTAGTCCAGCGCCACCTGCCACACGCCCTTGCTGGACGGGCCGCCTGTGGCCTGTTCGCCAGGGGCGAAGTGGGCTTCGAACAGCACGCCGTTCACGCGCGGCGAGATGTAGGCGATGTCGTTGTCCAGGCGCGCCGGCTGACCGAAGTGGTTGGCCGTGGAGGCCAGGGTGCGTCCGCTGTAGTCGATGAACTCGCTGCGCGTGAAGACCACCGTGTTCTGGCGGCCCACGCGGATTTCACCGTGCCCCGTGGCCAGGCCCAGCCAGGCCTGGCGGTCGAAGAAGCGGGTGCTGTCGGCCTGGGCGCCACGGTCGGCGAACAGGCCATGCTCCAGCGTGAACTTCATGGCCATGCCGGCGCCGAGGTCCTCGGTGCCACGCAGGCCGATGCGGCTGCGCAGGATGGCGCCGTCGTTCAGCGAGGTGAGTTGCGCGCCCGAGCTGCTGCGCATGTGCTGCAGGTACTGGTCGATGCTGCCGTACAGCGTCACGCTGGACGTGGACGTGGTCGGCGTCGGGGCCGGCGCGGTCGGCTGGGCCTGGGTCCAGGTGCAGGCCATCAGGGTGGCGGCGGTCAGGAAGGCACGTCGGAGCTGCATGGGATGGCGAGGCAAGTGGGGTTGAACAGATGGGTCGGACACGCACGCGCACACGACCCCACCCGATCGCCGTCGCCTTGTGAGCGGGGCTTTCGGGGTGGGCGCGTTGACGTGGATGGGGTCGTTGAGAAGGGGGCGGGAAGGGCGTCAGCCCAGGTCGCCACCGCCCACCGGCAGGGTGACGCCGGTGATGTAGGACGCGTCAGGTGAGGCCAGGAAGAGGATGGCGCCGACCTGTTCGTCGATGGTGCCGTAGCGCTTCATCAGGCTGGAGCGCACGGTCTGATCGACGATCTGCTGGTACCAGGCCTTCTCTTGCTCGCTTTGCGCGGCCGCATTGCGCGGGATGCGGCGCGGCGGCGCTTCGGTGCCACCGGTGGCGATGGCGTTGACACGCACACCGCGCTCGCCGGTCTCGAAGGCCAGGCAGGCCGTCAGCGCGTTCACGCCGCCCTTGGCTGCACCGTAGGGCACGCGGTTGATGGCGCGCGTGGCGATCGACGAGACGTTGACGATGGCGCCCTGGCCCTGCTCCAGCATGATGGGCAGCGCCGCGTGGCAGCACCACAGCGTGGGGAACAGGGAGCGGCGCACCTCGGCTTCGATTTCGTGCGGCTGGTAGTGCTCGAAGGGCTTGGCCCAGATGGTGCCGCCCACGTTGTTGACCAGCACGTCGAGGCGGCCGAAGCGGCGCACGGCCTCGGCCATCACGCGGGCGCAGTCGGGCTGTTGCTCCATGTCGCCGGCCAGCGTCAGCAGGCGCTGGGACAGGTCGGGCACGTCGGTCAGGGCATGCAGCTCTTCGACCAGCGCCGAGCGGTCCACGGCCACCACGAGGGCACCTTCGCCGAGCAGGCGCTCGACCACGCGGCGGCCGATGCCTTGTGCCGCGCCGGTGACCACGGCCACCTGCTTGTCAAAACGTGGGGTCATGTCGTGTTCCTCGTGCGGGGTTCAGGCCGAGGCCGCGAACTTCTCGTAATAGAAGTTCTTGGGCTGGATGCCGCGTTCGCGGATGAAGGTGCTGACGGCTTCGACCATGGGCGGCGGGCCGCACAGGTAGATGTCCACTTCGCCTTCGTTGAGGTGCCGGGGCTCGATGTGCTGCGTCACGTAGCCCTTGTGCGGGTACGGGCTGTCGGCATTCGCCACGCAGGCGGTGAAGGTGAAGTTGGGGATGCGCGCAGCGAAGGTCGCGAGCTTGTCCATGTCCACCAGGTCGCTGTCGTGGGTCACGCCGTAGATCAGGTGCAGCGGGTGGGCGCTGCCTTGCTCGGCGATTTTTTCCAGCATGGCGGTGAAGGGCGCCAGGCCCGTGCCACCGGCCAGCATCAGCAGCGGGCGCTGGATGTCGCGCAGGTAGAAGCTGCCCAGCGGGCCGGCCAGGGACAGGGCGTCACCGGTCTTGGCCAGGCTGGTCAGGAAGGTGCTCATCAGGCCGCCGGGCACGTTGCGGATCAGGAAGGAGACCTTGCCATCGCGCGGCATCGAACTGAAGGAGTAGGCGCGCGACTGTTCGCTGCCCGGCACTTTCAGGTTGACGTACTGGCCGGGCAGGAAGGCCAGCTTGTGCAGGGCCTCGCCTTCGATGGTCAGCGAGATGGTGCTGGGCGACAGCTGCTTGACTTCGCTGATGGCCGCTTGATACGCGCCTGGCTCGGCCTTGCACACGGCAGAGCCCACGGGCACGCGCACCACGCAGTCGCTTTGCGCGCGCATCTGGCAGGTCAGCACGTAGCCTTGCTTCGCTTCGTCCTCGCTGAGGGCGTCTTCGATGTACTCGCCCATGGTGAACTGGCCCGATTCGGCGAAGCACTTGCAGGTGCCACAGGCGCCGTCGCGGCAGTCCAGGGGGATGTTGACGCCCTGGCGGTAGGCCGCATCGGCCACGGTTTCGCTGGGCTTGGCGTCGATGAAGCGGGTGACGCCGTCTTCGAACTGGAGTGCAATCTGGTGGCTCATGGCACAGCCCTCACAGGTGGTACACGTCGATGACGTGGTGGATGTAGTCGTTCTTCAGCACGATGTACTTGCGCTTGATGAGCGGCTGGCCGCTGCTCAGGTCGAGCGTGACGTGGGTGGTGCCGAAGTGGCTGTCGGTCGTGTTGTAGCGGTAGCTCAGGGTCTGCCAGTTGTAGCGAACCTCGACCGTTTCACCCTGTGCCGACACGATCTCGATGTTGTGCAGGTTGTGGCCGGTGCGGGGCTCGGGTGTGCTGGCCGCCGAGCGCTCGGTCTTGATGCGGAAGACGCGGTCTTCCAGGCCGCCGCGGTTGGGGTAGTAGATCAGCGAGATCTCGCGCTGCGGGTCGCGCGTGAGCTCGCCGTCGTCGTCCCAGGAGGGCATCCAGAATTCGACCGCGGGGTGGTAGCAGGTGAGCCACTCGTCCCACTGGCGGTCGTCGAGCAGGCGGGCTTCGCGGAACAGGAAGGTCTGGACTTGTTCAATGTTCATGGGCATGGGGCACCTCAGGCTGGCTGGATGGTGATGACGCGGGCCTGCTGGCCAGCTTGCTTGTCTGCCGCCTGCTTTTCGGCGTGGACCGCGCGCTGCATGGCTTCCAGCCAGAAGCGGTGCTGCTCGGTGTAGAGGCCTTCGTCTTCGGTCTTGACGCCGCTGAGCTTCGGGTGCAGGTCGATGTCCTTGGCGGCGGCGTCCGGGCCTTCGACCCAGTGCGTGGCGCCGCGGCACATGTCGTTCCATTCCAGCGCGATGCCCTGGTAGCCCTGCTGGCAGGCGCGGAACTCTTCGAGGTCGTCGGGCGTGGCCATGCCGGTGGCGTTGAAGAAGTCCTCGTACTGGCGCACGCGGCGGGCGCGGGCCTCGTCGGACTCGCCCTTGGGCGCGATGCAGTAGATGGTGACTTCGGTCTTGTCCACGGCGATGGGGCGCAGCACGCGGATCTGCGAGCCGAACTGGTCCATCACATAGACATTGGGGTAGAGGCACAGGTTGCGCGAGTGGCCGATCATCCAGTCGGCGCGGGCCTGGCCGAACTGCTCGACCAGCTCGTCGCGGATCTGGAAGGCCGGACGGTCTTGCGGGTTGGCCCACTTGGTCCACAGCAGCATGTGGCCGTTCTCGAAGGAGTAGAAGCCGCCGCCTTGCTTGGCCCAGCTGCCGGCGTCCATGGCCTTGATCTGGTCACCGGCTTCGGACTGCTTGCGGTGGTTGGTCGTGGCCGCGTAGTTCCAGTGCACCGAGCTGACGTGGTAGCCGTCGGCGCCGTTCTCGGCCTGCAGCTTCCAGTTGCCATCGAAGGTGTAGGTGGACGAACCGCGCAGCACTTCCAGGCCTTCTGGCGACTGGTCCACGATCATGTCGAGGATCTTGGTGGACTCGCCCAGGAACTCGGTCAGGGGCTGCACGTCGGCGTTGAGGCTGCCGAACAGGAAGCCGCGGTAGCTCTCGAAGCGGGCGACCTTCTTGAGGTCGTGGCTGCAGTCCTTGTTGAAGGACTCGGGGTAGCCGGCGTCGCTGCCGTCTTTCACCTTCAGCAGCTTGCCGCTGTTGTTGAAGGTCCAGCCGTGGAAGGTGCAGGTGAAGTTGGCCTTGTTGCCCTTCTTGTGGCGGCACAGCGTGGCGCCACGGTGCGAGCAGGCGTTGATCAGGGCGTTGAGCTCACCCGCCTTGTTGCGCGTGATGACGATGGGCTGACGGCCGATCTGGGTGGTGAAGTAATCGTTGACGTTCGGGATCTGGCTTTCGTGGGCCAGGTAGATCCAGTTGCCTTCGAAGATGTGCTTCATCTCCAGATCGAACAATTCGGCGTCCGTGAAGGCAGCGCGGTGGAGTCGGTAGATGTGCTGGTCTTTGTCTTCGACCAGCATGCCGGCCAGGCGCTGTTCGACGCCTTCAAGGGATGCGGAGTTCGTCATGGTCGTCTCTGCTTCAACAAAACGGGTGAGGGGGCGTGCGGTCGCTGGCGATCAGGCGGCGGCGCGGGGGCGGGCGAAGTCCGTGTCGGGGGCTTCAGCCTTCAGGGGCTGCATGTCGAAGTTGAATTCGATCTCGTAGAAGGGCTTGCTGGTTTCCAGGGCCTTCATGGCAGCCGCGTCGCTGTTGGTCTTGACCGGGGGCACCAGGCCTTCGCGGGTGCCGAAGGCGAAGTCGTCCCACAGGTGCGGATCGGTCTCGATGTTGATCTGCGTGGTCAGCTTGCGCTTGCCTTCGGCGTGGGCGAAGAAGTGGATGTGCGCCGGGCGGTGGCCGTGGCGGCCCAGCAGGGTCAGCAGCACGTCGGTGGAGCCGCCGGGAGGCACGCTGTAGCCCACGGGCATGATCGAGCGGAACTTGTAGCGGCCTTGCGCGTCGGTGACGATGGTGCGGCGCAGGTTGAAGGCGCTTTGCGACTTGTCGAAGTAGGAGTAGTTGCCCAGGTGGTTGGCGTGCCACACCTCGACCTTGGCGCCGGCGATGGGCTGGCCCTTCTCGTCACGGACCACGCCGGACATCACCACGATCTCGCCAGGCTGGGTGCCGTCGTCCAGGCGGGCTTCGCCTTGCACCACGGGGGCGCCGGTCACGTAGAGCGGGCCTTCGATGGTGCGGGGGGTGCCGCCCTTCAGGCCGGCGCGGGCTTCGGCTTCGTCCAGGCGCAGGTCCATGAAGTGCTCCAGGCCGACGCCGGGGACGATCAGGCCGAGTTCGCCGCGCTTGCCGGCTTCGCCCAGGTAGTTCAGGCCGGTCCAGAATTCTTCAGGGCTGATGTCCAGGTCTTCCATCGCGTACATCAGGTCGGTCAGCAGGCGCTTGACCACCGTTTTCACGCGGGGGTTGCCGGGGCCGGTCACGCCGGTGGTTTCGAAACGGGCGACGAGTGCGTCGATGGCTTGTCTGTCCATGGGATGTCTCCTGAAGGGTGGGGCGGGATGAGCCTGGGGTTCGCGGGACGTGGCGTCGGTCAGAGATCGGCGTCGCGGATCGACGAGGGGTGGCGGCACAGCGCCGTCACGTCCATCGCCATGTAGGGGTAGAGCGGCAGGCTCATGAGCAGCTGGTGCAGCTCTTCGTTGCTCTCGACGTCGAAGATGCTCACGTTGGCGTACTGGCCGGCGATGCGCCACAGGTGGCGCCACTTGCCGCTGGCCTGCAGCTGCTGGGCGAGCTCACGCTCGGTTTTTTTGAGGGCGTCGGACTGGCTGACCGGCATGTCCACCGGCAGCTTCACGACCATTTCGACTTTGAACAGCATGGTGTTTTCCTTGTGGGCGGTGATGCGGGCTCAGCGGTCGCGGCGCAGGCGCGCGAGCTTGGCCTCGTCGATGTCGAGGCCCAGGCCGGGGGTGCGGGGCAGGTGCAGGGCGAAGTCGCGGTACATCAGCGGCTCGCGCAGGATCTCTTCGGTCAGCAGCAGCGGGCCGAACAGTTCGGTGCCCCAGCTCAGCGAGTCGAAGGTGGCGAAGAGCTGGGCTGAGGCCATGGTGCCCACGGCGCCTTCGAGCATGGTGCCGCCGTACAGCGCGATGCCCGAGGCTTCGGCGATCGCCGCCACCTGGGCGGCACCGCGCAGCCCGCCCGACTGGTTGATCTTCACGGCGAAGATGTCGGCGGCTTGCGTGCTGGCCACGGTGAAGGCGTCCACCGGGCCGTGCAGCGACTCGTCGGCCATGATGGGGATGATGTTGGCCTGGGTCAGGCGGCGCAGGCCGAGCTTGTCGTGCGCGGCGATCGGCTGCTCGACCATGTCGATGCCGGCGTCGGCCAGCATGCGGCAGCCTTCCAGGGCCTCGGTCACCGACCAGGCCTGGTTGGCGTCGATGCGCACGCTGGCGCGGTCACCGACGGCGCGCTGGATGGCGGCCACGTGGGCCACGTCGTCCTTGACCGAACGCAGGCCGATCTTCAGCTTGAAGATGTTGTGGCGGCGCAGGTCGAGCACGCGCTCGGCTTCGGCGATGTCCTTGGTGGTGTCGCCGCTGGCCAGTGTCCAGGCCACGGGCAGGCTGTCGCGCACGCGGCCACCGAACAGCTCGCTCAGCGGCACGCCCAGGCGCTTGGCCTGGTTGTCGTACAGCGCGGTTTCGATGGCGCACTTGGCGAAGCGGTTGCCCTGGACGTGGCCCTTGACGCGGGCCATGCAGGCGGCGACCTGGGTGGCGTCCTGGCCGACCAGCAGCGGCGCGATGTAGCGGTCGATGTTGGTCTTGATGCTTTCGGGGCTTTCCTCGCCGTAGGCCAGGCCGCCGATGGTGGTGGCCTCGCCCCAACCAACGACGTCGTCACTGGTCTGCAAGCGCACCAGCACCAGGGTCTGGCCCATCATCGTCGCCACGGACAGCTTGTGCGGCCGGATGGTCGGCACATCGACCAGCAGGGTTTCAAGCGCGAGGATCTGGAC
Source organism: Aquabacterium commune (assembly GCF_004362855.1). Classification (GTDB taxonomy): domain Bacteria; phylum Pseudomonadota; class Gammaproteobacteria; order Burkholderiales; family Burkholderiaceae_C; genus Aquabacterium; species Aquabacterium commune. Next base: position 508,867 of record NZ_SNXW01000002.1, on the reverse strand, counting down.
TTGGGAGCTCATGTCGCCACTTCATTCGAGAGAAGAATTGACGGCATCTTAGGAAGGGAGCTTGCCTCCTGTCCAAGACAGTTTTAGACTGCCTCCATACCTTGCGAGCATGGTGAGGGTGGGTAAATACGCATGGATCTCCGACACCTCAAGTACTTCGTCGCCGTGGCCGACGAGCAGAACTTCACCCGCGCAGCCGAGAAGCTGCACATCTCCCAGCCGCCTTTGAGCCGGCAGATCCAGGACCTGGAGGCCGAGCTGGGCCTGGCCTTGTTCGAGCGCGGCTCACGCCCCCTGCGGCTGACCGAAGGCGGGCGTTTCTTCTATGGCCATGCCACGCGCTTGCTGGAGCAGGCTGCGCAGGCCGTGCGCACCACGCGGCGCGTTGCGCTGGTGGAGCGCCGGCTGGTGATCGGTTTCGTCTCGTCCACCATGTACGGCGCCCTGCCGCAACTGGTGCGCCTGTTCCGCGCGGCGCGCCCGCAGACCGAACTGGCGCTGCTGGAGATGTCCACCGTGGCGCAGATCGAGGCCTTGAAGACCGGTCGCATCGACGTGGGCTATGGCCGCATCCGCCTCGATGACCCGGCCATCAAGCGCGAGGTGCTGCGCGAGGAAAGGCTGGTGGTGGCGATACCGCATGAGCATGAGGCGGCTGCGCCCGACAAGGCCGACAAGGCCATGACGCTGGCCGAGGTCGCGCGCCACGACAACCTGGTCTATCCGCACACGCCGCGCCCGGGTTATGCCGACCAGGTGCTGTCCTTGTTCCGCGATGCGGGCCTGGAGCCGGCCAACGTGCACGAGGTGCAGGAGATGCAGACCGCCCTGGGCCTGGTGGCCGCCGGCATGGGCCTGTGCGTGGTGCCGGCCAGCGTGCACCGGCTGCGCCCTGACGAGGTGGTGTACCGGCCCCTGGCCGAGCCGCAGGCGGTCTCGCCCATCATCATGAGCACGCGGCTGCACGACCAGTCACCCGACATCGTGCTGCTGCGCAACCTCATCGACGACATCTACCGCGCCCAGGCCGAAGAGCGCCGCCGCAACGAGGAACTGGCGGGCCCTTGAGGCGTCAGGCCTGTGCACGCGGCTGCCAGATCCAGTGCGCCAGGCTGCCGATCACCACGCCCCAGAAGGCCGAGCCCAGGCCCAGGAAGGCCATGCCCGAGGACGTCACCAGGAAGGTGAGGATGGCGGCTTCGCGGTGTTCGGTGTCCATCACCGCGTGGGTGATGTTGGCCGTGATGGCGCCCAGCAAGGCCAGGCCGGCCAGCACGGCGATGAAGGCCGGGGGCAGGGCCGCGAACAGCCACAGGATGGCGCCCACCATGCTGCCACCCACGATGTAGAACACCCCGTTGGCGATGCCGGCGATGTAGCGCTTGCTGGGGTCTTCGTGGGCATCGCGCCCGGTGCACAGGGCCGCCGTGATGGCCGCCAGCACGATGGTGATGCCACCGAAACAGGCCACCGCCAGCGAGGCCAGGCTGGTGCCCACCATGATGGGCTTGGCCGCCGTGTCATAGCCCGCCGCGCGCAGGATGGCCATGCCCGGCAGGTACTGGCCGCTCAGGCTGACCACCACCAGCGGGATGGCCAGGCTGAGCGTCGAAGCCCATGACCATGCGGGCTGGATGAACACCGGCACCGTCAGCGACAGCGGCATCTGCGACCAGGGGATGGGCGTGCTGAAAGGGCCGAAGGCCGCCAGCGCGACGCCGAGCGCCAGCACCATCAGCATGTGGTACCTGGGGCGCCAGCGCTTGAAGACGAGGAAGGCCGCGACCATGCACAGCGTGAGCACGGGCAGCGTCTCGACGGCCTTGAAGGCCTTGGCGCCGAACTGGAAGAGGATGCCGGCCATCATGCCGGCGGCCACGCTCTTGGGGATGTGGCGCATCAGCGCGTCGAAGCTGCCGCTCAGGCCAATGGCCAGCACGATGGCGCCGGCCGTGAGGTAGGCGCCCACGGCTTCGTTCAGCGACAGGTGGGGAAACAGCGTGATCAGCAGGGCCGTGCCCGGCGCTGACCAGGCCGTGACCACCGGGGCTTTCAGCCACCAGCTCAGCGCGATGCCCGACACCCCCGCACCGATCGAGATGGCCCACACCCAGGACGCGAGCATCTCGGGCGAGGCGTGCGCCGATTGCGCCGCCTGGAAGCAGATGAGCAAAGGCCCGGCGTAGGAGATGAGCACGGCCAGGAAGCCGGCGGTGATCGCCGAGACCGAGAGGTCACGCTTCAGCACGGTTGTGCGGGTCACGCTGTGCCGGCCTCCAGGCCTTGCAGCCAGGTGTCCACGGTCTGGATGAAAGCCTGCGGCTGCTCCAGCACGCTGAGGTGCGAGGCTTCGGGCAGCACGACCAGCTGGGCGCCCGAGATCTGCCCGGCGATGGCGCGTGCCATGGCCGGCGGCGTGCCCAGGTCCAGCTCGCCCGCGATGACAAGCGCTGGCACCTGAATGCGGTGCAGGCGGTCCAGCGTGTCCACGTCGCGGATGGCTTCGCAGCAGGCGATGTAGCCGGCCGTGTTGCAGCCCAGCACCTTGGCGCGCCAATGCGCGACCACCTCGGGTTGTGCGGCGCGGAAGGCGTCGTGGAACCAGCGCGTCATGGCCATGTCCACGATGGCTTGCAGACCCTGTTCGCGGATGGTGGCGATGCGCGTGTCCCAGCCCTGGCGGGCTTCGAAGGGGTAGTGCGTGGTGGTGTTGGCCAGCACCAGGGCGCTGACCTTGTCGGGGTGGCGCAAGGCCAGTTCCTGACCGACCATGCCGCCCATGGACAGCCCGATCCACACCACCGGGCCCAGTTGCAGGGCATCGATGAGTGCGGCGGCTTCGTCGGCCAGCTGCGCCATGGTGTAAGGGCCGGTGGGGACGAGTTGCGGATCCTGACTGGCGCCGTGGCCGAACTGGTCGCAGCAGACCACGCGGTTCTCGGCCGCGAGGTGCTGGGTCAGCGCGTCCCACATGGTGTGGTCGCAGCCCAGGGCGTGGCCGAGCAGGAAGGTGCGCTGGGGCGCCTGGCCGTTGCGCGGTTCGTGCACGGTGTAGGCGGTGGCGCCTTGGCGCTGCACCTGGGCGGGGGTGGGGTTCGTCATGCGCTGGGCCTCAAACACGTTCAACGATCAGGGCGATGCCCTGGCCCACGCCGATGCACATGGTGCACAGCGCGTAGCGGCCGCCGGTGCGGTGCAGCTGGTTGATGGCGGTGGTGACCAGGCGGGCACCGCTGGCACCCAGCGGGTGGCCCAGGGCGATGGCGCCGCCGTTGGGGTTGACGCGCGGGTCGTCGTCGCGCAGGCCGAGCTGGCGCAGCACGGCCAGGCCTTGCGAGGCGAAGGCCTCATTCAGCTCAATGACGTCCATCTGCGCGAGGGTCAGGCCGGTCTGCGCCAGCACTTTGACGGTGGCCGGGGCTGGCCCGATGCCCATGATGCGCGGGGCCACGCCGGCCGTGGCCATGCCGACCACGCGGGCGCGCGGCGTCAGGCCGTGGCGGGCTGCAGCGCCTTCGCTCGACAAGATCAAGGCGCAGGCGCCGTCGTTGACGCCCGAGGCGTTGCCGGCCGTCACGGTGCCATCGGCACGCACGACGGGGCGCAGCTTGGCCAGCGCCTCCAGCGTGGTTTCGCGCGGGTGCTCGTCACGGCTGACGACGAGGGCGTCGCCCTTCTTCTGCGCGATGGTCACGGGCGTGATCTCGGCGTCGAAGAAGCCAGACTGCTGCGCCGCCGCCGCTTTGGCCTGCGAGGCCAGCGCCATCTGGTCCTGGTCTTCGCGGGAGATGCCGAAGTCGCTGGCGACGTTCTCGGCGGTCTCGGGCATGCTGTCCACGCCGTGCAGTTGCTTCATCAGCGGGTTGACGAAGCGCCAGCCGATGGTGGTGTCATAGACCGCGTTCTCACGCGCGAAGGCCGACGTGGCCTTGGGCATGACGAAGGGCGCGCGGCTCATGCTCTCGACGCCACCGGCGAGCATCAGCTCGACCTCGCCGGCCTTGATGGCGCGCGCGGCCGTGCCCACGGCGTCCATGCCGGAGCCGCACAGGCGGTTGACGGTCGAGCCGGGCAGGGCAATCGGCAGGCCGGCCAGCAGCGCCGACATGCGGGCCACGTTGCGGTTGTCTTCACCGGCCTGGTTGGCGCAGCCGTAGATGATGTCGCCGAAGGCTTCCCAGTCGAGCTGGGGGTGGCGGGCCATCAGGGCCTTGAGCGGCACGGCGCCCAGGTCGTCGGCACGCACGCCGGACAGGCTGCCGCCGTAGCGGCCGAAGGGGGTGCGCAGCGCGTCGCAGATGTAGGCGTGTTGGGTCATGGGGCTTCTTTCGGGGAGGGCAGCGCGGGCTCAGGCTTGCAGCGTGACGCCGGGCACCAGGGCTTGCAGGTCGGACAGGCTCAGGCCGGGCACGGTGTCCACCACCTTCACGCCTTGCGGGGTGATGTCGAAGATGGCCAGGTCGCTGTAAACACGGCTGACGCAGCCGATGCCGGTGAGCGGGTAGGTGCAGGCGGGCGCGAGCTTGCTCTGGCCGGTCTTGGTCAGCAGCTCCATCATCACGCAGGTCTTCTTGGCGCCGATGGCCAGGTCCATCGCACCGCCGACGGCGGGGATGGCGTCGGGCGCGCCGGTGTGCCAGTTGGCCAGGTCGCCCGTGGCCGAGACCTGGAAGGCGCCGAGCACGCAGACGTCGAGGTGGCCGCCGCGCATCATGGCGAAGCTGTCGGCGTGGTGGAAGAAGCAGCCGCCCGGCAGCAAGGTCACGGGCTGCTTGCCGGCGTTGATGAGGTCGAAGTCCTCTTCGCCTTCGGCCGGCGCGGGGCCCATGCCGATGACGCCGTTCTCGGAGTGCAGCACGACTTCCTTGTCGGCGCTGAGGTGGTTGGCCACCGCGGTGGGCAGGCCGATGCCGAGGTTGACGACGGCGCCGTCGGGGATGTCGGCAGCGACGCGGGCGGCCATCTGGTCACGCGTCCAGCGGGGCAGGGTGGTGTGGTTGACTTGGCTCATGGTGTCTCTCCTCAGGCGGTGCGCTTGAAACCGCCGGCGGCGGTGGCGGTGCGGGCGATGGGCACCACGCGTTGCACGAACAGGCCGGGGGTGATGACGGCTTCCGGGTCCAGCGCGCCGAGCTCAACGACCTCGTGCACGGTGGCGACAGTGGTCTTGGCGGCCATGGCCATGATCGGCCCGAAGTTGCGCGCCGTCATGCGGTAGGTGAGGTTGCCCCAGCGGTCGCCCTTTTCGGCCTTGATGAGGGCGAAGTCGGCGTGGATGGGCGCTTCGAGCACGTACATCTTGCCGTTGATCTCGCGGGTTTCTTTGCCCTTGGCCAGCTCGGTGCCGTAGCCGGTGGGCGTGAAGAAGCCGCCGATGCCGGCGCCGGCGGCGCGGATGCGCTCGGCCAGGTTGCCTTGCGGCACGAGTTCCAGCTCCAGCTCGCCGGCGCGGTAGAGCGCGTCGAAGTGGTGGCTGTCGGACTGGCGCGGGAAGGAGCAGATGATCTTGCGCACGCGCTTCTTGGCCAGCAGCGCGGCCAGGCCGGTGTCGCCGTTGCCCGCGTTGTTGTTGACGATGACGAGGTCTTTGGCGCCGGTCTCGATCAGGGCGTCGATCAGCTCGTTGGGCTGGCCGGCCGTGCCGAAGCCGCCGATCATCACCGTGGCGCCATCGCGCACGTCGGCCAGCGCGTCGGCCGGGGTCTTGACGATTTTCTGGATCATGGGGTGTCTCCGCGTGGGGGGCGCCTTGCCAGCGCCGAATCTTGTGTTCTAATAGCGAACAAGAATTCGCATACCGAACATGCGCACAGCGTAGCGCCCTGTCACAGCGCTGTCAAGGCGGCTTGCCCTTGCTGCGCCCTGCACAAAGTGCGTTCAGGAGAGACCCCATGGCCACCCGTTCCCGCACCCCGCTGCCCGCTGCCCGGCTTGAAGCGCCTGAAGCACCCGCCAGCGATGCCCAGCGTCCCAGCGACAGCCACGTCCAGTCGTTCGCGCGGGGCCTGGAGGTGCTGCGCAGTTTCGGCGCCAACGCGCCCACCCAGACCCTGAGCGAGGCCGCCGAGCGCACGGGCCTGACACGTGCCGGCGCGCGCCGCATCCTGCTGACGCTGCAAGGTCTGGGCTATGTCGCGCAGGAGGGGCGCGATTTCCGCCTCACGCCCAAGGTGCTGGAGCTGGGCTTTGCCTACCTGGCCTCGCAGCCGTGGTGGCACGTGGCCCAGCCGCTGATGGAAGACCTCACGCAGACGCTGCACGAGTCGAGCTCGGCCGCGGTGCTGGACGGCGACGAGATCGTCTATGTGTTGCGCGTGCCGGCCCACAAGATCATGTCCATCAACCTGGGCGTGGGTTCGCGCTTGCCGGCGCATTGCTCGTCCATGGGGCGCGTGTTGCTGGCCGGCTTGCCCGAAGACGAGCGCGAGCGCCGCGTGATGGCCATGCACCTGACGGCCAAGACGCCCAAGACGGTCACCGACCCGGACCGCCTCTTGAGCGTGCTGGGCGATGTGCGGCGCAAGGGCTTCGCGTTGGTGAGCGAGGAGCTGGAACTGGGCCTGATGTCGCTGGCCGTGCCCGTGACCGACCGCCAGGGCCGCGTGGTGGCGGCGCTCAATGTGAGCACGCAGCCGCAGCGGCGCACGGCCACCGAGCTGCGCGAGCAGTGCCTGCCGATGCTGCAGGCCGTGGCCAAGCGCATCGGCGAGACGATGGCGCGCTGATCAGTAGCTGATCCGCGCCACGGCGCGCAGCTCTTCTGGCGTGGTCGTGCCGAAGCCGAAAAACTCCAGGTAGGCCGGGATCATCTCGAACAGCATGTCGGTGCCGACCTGGATGGGGCAACCCTTCGCTTGCGCGGCGGCCAGCAGCGGCGTGATCTCGTGCTTCATCACCACCTCGCCCACGAAGGTGGTCGGGGCGATGCGGCTGACGTCGAAGGGCAGCGGGTCGCCGTCCTTCATGCCCAGTGGCGTGGCGTTGACGATGAGGTCGAAGCCGGCCGGGTCGTTCGAGCCGGTGCTGACCTTCAAGGCCGGGTGGTGCTGCTGCAGGCGCTGCGCCAGCGATGCCGACGAGGCCGGATTGCTGTCGAACAAGGCCATCTCGGCCACGCCCGCATCGGCCAGCGACGCCGCGATCGCGCAGCCCACGCCGCCGTTGCCCGACACCAGCACGCGCTTGCCCTGGAGCGCCTGGCCTTTGCGCAGCACGCCGCGCACGAAGCCTGCGCCATCGAACTGGTCGCCCAGCAGGGTGCCGTCCGCGCGGCACAGCACGGCGTTGGCGGCGCCGGCCACCTGGGCGGTCGGGGTGAGCTCGTCCACAAGGTCCAGGGTCACGACCTTGTGCGGCATGGTGATGAGGGCGCCGCGCACGTTGGTCGTCTTGAACAGGGCCTTGAGGAACTCGGCGTAATGCTCGGGCTTGACGCCCATGGGCACGACCACGGCGTCGATGCCGTGCTTGTCGAACCAAGGGTTGTAAATCATCGGCGACTTGAACGTCGATGTCGGGTAGCCGATGTGGGCGATGAGGGTGGTGTTGCCGTTGATCATCGTGGTGTCTCCATGGCTCACACGATGCCCGCGTGCGGCTTTTGCTTGAACCGAGGGGAAACCCAAGATTGGATCGCTGATCGTGCAGCCTGCGCGCAGATCGCGCATCTGATCGATTTCGTCTTGAAGCGGCCGCATCACACGCCTATCGTCGCGTCCATTGACAGGGGCACCCCATGGCGGCGGTGCCCTGCACGCAAGGCTGTTGATCAGCCAATGATGGAGATTTTTCAAACATGGCCGTCACACCGAACCCCATGACCCACGAGCCCGGCATCCCTGCCGAACCCACCAGCACAGGGCAGAAGCTGCGCTCTGCCATGGCCATTGGCAAAACCCGCTGGGTGATGCTGTCGCTGGTGTTTTTCGCCACCACGCTGAACTACATCGACCGCGCCGCGCTTGGCGTGATGCAGCCGGTGCTGGCCAAGGCGATGAACTGGACGCCGAAGGACTACGCCGACATCAACTTCTGGTTCCAGGTGGGCTATGCCATCGGCTTCGCCGCACAAGGCCGTTTCATCGACATGGTCGGTGTGAAGCGGGCCTTCGCGCTGGCCGTGCTGCTGTGGAGCATCGCGGCCGGTGCGCACGGTCTGGCCGTGTCGGCGGTGGGCTTCATGGTCTGCCGCTTCTTCCTGGGCCTGGCCGAGGCCGCGAACTACCCCGCATGTGTGAAGACCACGCGCCTGTGGTTCCCTGCCGGCGAGCGCGCCATGGCGACGGGCATCTTCAACGCCGGCACGAACGTGGGCGCCATGCTCACGCCGGTGATGCTGCCCTTCATCCTGCAGGTCTGGGGCTGGCAAGTGGCCTTCTACTTCATCGGCTCCCTGGGCGCGGTGTGGCTGTTCTTCTGGCTGAAAAACTACGCCAACCCGGAAGACCACCCCAGCGTCAGCGCCCGCGAACTGCAGCACGTGCAGCAGGGTGTGGAGCCTGAAGCCGAGAAGGTGCCTTACTCGCGCATCATCCGCATGCGTGGCACCTGGGCTTTTGCGCTGGCCTTCGCGATGACGGCCCCCGTGTTCTGGTTCTACCTGTACTGGCTGCCGCCTTTCCTGAACCAGCAGTACAACCTGGGCATCAGCGTCTCGAAGATGGGCATCCCGCTGATCATCATTTACCTGACGGCCGACGTGGGCAGCGTGGGCGGCGGCATCCTGTCGTCGTGGATGATCGGCCGCGGCATGCAGCCGGTGCAGGCGCGCCTGACCTCGATGCTGATCTGTGCGCTGTGCATCACCTCGGTGGTGTTCGCCGCCGGTGCCAGCAGCCTGTGGATGGCGGTGGCGGCGATCTCGATCGCGATTGGCGCGCACCAGGCCTGGACGGCCAACATCTGGTCGATGGTGATGGACTACACGCCCAAGCATGTGGTGAGTTCGGTGTTCGGCTTCGGCGGCATGATCGGCGCCATCGGCGGCATGTTCATGACCCAGTTGGTGGGTTATGTGCTGACGGTGACGAACAACAACTACACGGTGCTGTTCACGATGATCCCGGCGGCTTACTTTGTCGCGCTGACGTGGCTGTACTTCATGGCGCCGCGTCAGGTGGAAGCGGCCTGATCTGACGCCTTCACGTTCGTTTTTTCAAAGGGCCTTCGGGCCCTTTTTCTTTGACTGTGGCTGGTGCTGGTGCTGGTGCTGGTGCTGGTGCTGGTGCTGGTGCTGGTGCTGGTGCGGTCGAGGGTGGCCAGGGGAGGCCGCCGCAGGCCTTGGGCGCGGGGCACCACCGAGTCCGATGACCATCACCCCTTGAACACCGACCAGGCAGGTGCAGGGCAGGACACCGCGCATGCGGGCCCGCAGCGGCCTCCCCTGGCCACCCTCTGGGGGCGGCGCTGAGCTGTGCGCGGCTGCGCGGTGATGGTCAATCAGTCGATCACGCGGGCACAAAAAAGGGGCGTGCCCGGTGAAGGACACGCCCCAAGGGCGCAGTCACCGCCGCAGCGGCCCCTGCCTCTGGCTCAACGGTTGATCAAACGGTGGAGGCCGCCGACGGGGCGGGCGCAGCGTGTGCGCCACCGAGGAAGATGCGTTCGAGGTTGGGGTCGGCCAGCAGCTCGTCGGCGCGCTTGTGCAGCACCAGGCGACCCGATTCCAGCGCGATGGCTTCGTCGGCCATCTTCAGGGCGCTCTTGACGTTTTGCTCGACCATCAGCACCGTGGTGCCCTGGTCGGCCAGCTTGCGCAGCAGCTTGAACACATCGGCCACGACCATGGGCGAAAGGCCGATGGAGGGCTCGTCGATCAGGAGGACCTTGGGGCGCAGCAGCAGCGCACGGCCCACTTCCAGCTGCTTTTGCTCGCCACCCGACAGGGACGAGGCCAGCGAGTGCATGCGCTCCTTGACGCGGGGGAAGAACTCCAGCACCTCGGGGATGCGTTCGTGCGTGGTCTTCATGCCCAAGGTGATGCCACCGAGTTCCAGGTTCTCATAGACCGAGAGCTGGCCGAACAGGTTGCGGCCTTGCGGCACGAAGGCGATGCCGTGCTTGACGAGCAGGTCCTTGGCGCTGGCGCCGGTGATGTTCTCGCCATCGAGCTTGATGGCGCCCGAGCGCATCTTGGTCAGGCCGAAGATGGCCTTGAGCACGGTGGATTTGCCCGCGCCGTTGGGGCCCAGCAGCAGCGTGATCTTGCCGCGCTTGGCCTTGAAGCTCAGGTTGTTGAGGATCATGAACTCGCCGTAGCCGGCCAGCACATTGTCGAACTCGATGCAGGTGTCGTTGGCAGGTGCGCTCATGTTCAGCTCCCGAGGTAGGCGTCCAGCACCTCTTTGTTGGCGCGGATCTCGGCCGGCGTGCCAATGGCCATCACCTTGCCTTCGACCATCACCATGATGCGGTGGCACAGGTCCATCACGAAGTCCATGTTGTGCTCGATCACGACGAAGGAGCTCTTGCGGGTCTGGTTCAGCTCCTTGAGCAGGCTGCTCAGGCCGCCCACCAGGCTGGGGTTCACGCCAGCGCAGGGCTCGTCGAGCAGCACCAGGGCCGGGTCGCTCATGAAGGCCATGGCGATGTCCACCAGCTTTTGCTGGCCATAGCTCAGGTCACCGGCTTTCTTGTCGGCCACGTGGGCGATGCGGAACTGGTTGATCAGGGCATCGGCCTTGGCGCCATTGCCCGAATCGCCGGGGGCGAACATGCGGCTGAACATGCTGCCGTGGTGCTCTTGCGCGGCCACCAGCAGGTTGTCGCGCACCGTCATCTTGCCGAAGACCTGCAGGGTCTGGAAGGTGCGGCCCACGCCCATCTGGTTGAGCTTTTGGGGCGAGACGCCCGCGATGCTCTGGCCATGGAGCTCGATCTGGCCCTCGTCGGGGGTGATCTGGCCCAGCACCGAGTTGAACATCGTCGTCTTGCCCGAGCCGTTGGGCCCGATGACGCCGAAGATCTCGCCGGGGCGGACATCGAAGGACACCCCACCCACGGCCTGGATGGCGCCGTAGGCCTTCTTGAGCTTGCTGACTTTCAGAACGGGACTCATTGCGCACCTCCAACACGGGCAGCAGCGGCGGCGCGGGCGGCAGACGCCTCGCGGGCTTGGCGGCGGGCCTTGAGGCGGTCAGGCAGGCTGAGCAGGCCATCGGGCAGCCACAGCATCAGCAGGACCACGGCCACACCGAAGATGAACAGGTACCAGGCCTGGGCGAAGCGCAGCCACTCGGGCAGCAGCACGCCGACGGCCGAGCCCAGCAGCGGGCCCAGGAAGTAGCCCGGGCCACCGACCACCAGCATCAGGTACATCATGAAAGACGTGCCGATGGCGAAGGGGCCGGGCTCGATGAAGTCCACCAGCGAGGCGAACAGCGCACCCGCAATGCCGGCATACATCGCCCCGATGGCAAAGGCCAGCAGCGTGTAGGCCTGCACATTGATGCCTAAGCTTTCAGCGCGGATGGGGTTGTCGCGCAGGGCCGTGAAGGCCTTGCCCCAGGGCGAGCGCAGCAGGCCCCACATCAGCGCACCCAGCAGGATGGTGGCGCCCAGGATCAGGTAGTAGAAAGCCAGCGAGCCTTCCAGCGACAGGCCGAAGAACTCCGGGCGGCCGATGCCGTTGATGCCGTAGGTGCCACCCGTGAGGCCTTCCTCGTTGCGCATCACCAGCCACACCGCGGTGTTGAAGCCCAGCGTGGCGAAGGCCAGGTAGATGGTCTGCACGCGCAGGGCCGGGAAGCCCAGCACCAGGCCGATGGCGAAGCAGCCGGCCATGGCCAGGGGCAGGCCGATCCAGAAGCTGATGCCGGCCTTCATCAGGATGGCCACCGTGTAGGCGCCGATGCCGAAGAAGGCGGCGTGCCCCAGGGACTTCTGACCGGCATAGCCCACCGTCAGGTTCAGGCCCATGTTGGCGATCACATAGACCAGCCAGTAGCTGAACAGGTAGATGCCGTAGCTTTTGAGGAAGGGCGGCACGGCCAGCAGGACGGCCAGCCCGATCGCGCCTGCGATGACGTTGCGGTTGATCATGGGGTGCTCCTCAGACCTTGCGCTCGACCTTCTTGCCAAGCAGACCTTGCGGCTTGACGAGAATGACGAACATGAAGATGACCAGGGCGACGGCGTCCTTGTAGGCGGCCGACACGTAGTGGGCGGCCAGGTTCTCGCTCACGCCGACGATGACGCCACCCAGCAGGGCACCGCGCGAGTTGTTGAAGCCGCCGATGATGGCCGCGAAGAAGGCCTTGGTGCTCAGGCCTTCGCCCATGTCGAACTTGGCGAGGTAGGCCGGCGTCACCAGCAGCGCGGCGGCACAGGCCAGCAGCGCATTGATGGCGAAGGTGTAGAAAATCATGCGCGGCACGTTGATGCCCAGCACGGTGGCGCTGTCGGTGTTCTGCGCCACGGCTTGCATGGCGCGGCCGGTCACCGTCTTGTTCAGGAAGGCCTGTGTGGCCAGCACCAGCAGCAGGGCGGCGGCCAGCGTGCCCAGGTCACCCACGGTGATGGCGGCTGAGCCGAGGTGCAGCACGGTGTCGCCGAACAGGCTGGGGAAGGGGAAGGCTTCGGCGCTGACGCCGGCGCGGATGCCGTTCTTCATCGCGATGGACAGGCCCAGCGTGGCCACCACGATGGGCATCATCCCGAATTTGAGCAGCGGGTCGGCGAGGCCACGTTTGAAGGCCCAGCCCAGCACGATCACCGCCACGAAGCAGGTGAAGGCAAAGCTCAGCAACAGGGGCAGCCCCAGGCTGCTGAAGGCCAGCATCATGAAGGCCGGCAGCATGACGAACTCGCCTTGCGCGAAATTGATGGTGCCGCTGGCTTGCCACAACAAGGTGAAGCCCAGGGCGGCCAGGGCGTAAATGCTGCCCGAGGCCAGGCCTGACAGCAGCAATTGGATGAAGTCGTTCATCTCGGCTCCAGGTGGAGGAGGGAGGGGGGGAGGGCGCTGCAGCCCAGGGGCGGGCGCCGCAGCGGGATCGTGCGTGAGCGTGAGCGAGGGCGTGGGCTGGGCACCGCCTCACGGCAGGCGCCCTGGCTGCTCAGGCCGACGTCACTTCTTGGACAGGGCGGGCAGCACTTCCTTGACTTCCTGCTTGCCGTTGCGCACTTCGACGATGAAGCTCTCGCGGTCCAGATCGCCCTTGTCGTTGTAGGACACGTCCATCAGCACGCCGGGGTGCTTGGCGGCGCTGACGCTCAGGCCTTGCATGGCCTTGGCGAAGGCAGCGCGGTCCACCTTGCCGACCTTCTCGATGCCCGCCTTCATCACATAGACGCTGGTGTAGCCCTTGATGCCGTTGTGGTCGGGGATGTAGCCGAAGGCCTTCTCGAAGCGGGCGCGGAAGGCGCGCATCGTGGGCACGGGCGCATCGACAGACAGGCCGATGTGGGCCTGGGCGCCGTTGGCGGCGTCACCGGCCAGCTCGATCACCTTCTGGCCGGTCAGCACGGTCTCGCCGAAGATGGGCTTGGTCACGCCCTGCTTCTTGAGTTCGCGCAGGCAGCGGGCGGCTTCTTCTTCGTTGGTATAGACGAAGATGACGTCGGCGTTGCTCTGCTTGGCTTGCAGCACGGGGGCGGAGAAGTCCAGCTTGCCCGGGTCGGTGGAGATGTCGGCCACCACCTTGGCGCCCATGATCTCCAGCGACTTGGTGATCATGTCGCGACCGCCCTTGCCGAAGTCGTTGTTGACGTAGATGACGGCCACCGTCTTGGCCTTGAGGTTCTGCACCATGTAGCGTGCGGCCTTGGGCATGGAGGTCTGCTGGCCGAAGCTGGTGCGGAAGACGTAGGGGTTGCCTTGCAGCGTCACGGATGCGGCTTCGCCACCGGTGAAGTTGGGGATCTTGGCGCGGCGGGTCTCCGACATGCTCACCAGGATGGAGCCGGAAAAGCCCGGGCCGAACACGGCGAACACGTCATCGTCCACGGCCTTCTGGGCCAGGCCCTTGGCGACACCGGGGTTGCTCTGCGTGTCGGCGAAGGTGACGTCGATCTTCTGGCCGAGGACGCCGCCGGAGGCATTGATTTCCTTGATGGCCAGGGCCATGCCGTTCTTGAAGTTGGTGCCGGCGGTGGCGCCCGTGCCCGACAGCTCCTGGATGGAGGTGATGCGGATGGCGTCGGCGGCCTGCGTGAGCGGCGCGGCCAGGGTCAGCGTCAGGCCGGCGCAAGCGGCCAGGATGGCACGGCGGTACAGGGCGGGAACGGGAGCGATCATGGGTGCGATCATGGGTGTCTCCTAGGTGTGTCCAGAGGGTGGCTGGCAGGTGGCGCAGGCGTGTCAGACGGCGCTTTCCCTGCATGGATGGCAGGTTAGGGACTTCTCCGCGCAGCCACAATGGGCCTCAGCCGTCTGTTGGGCGCTGATCGCCCATCTTGCGCGATCATCGATTGAAGCTGGGGTTAGTCCCCGTCCGGCACGTGGTGCATGCCAGGCTCAAGCCGGTGTCTTCGGGGGCTGGCAACATGCAAGTTCAGCCCGATGCGGGTGTGTGGCATCGCCTCAGAAGCCTTTATCCATCGGGTTGGCGCAGCATGGACGTTGGTGTGGTGCACGGGCAACTGTTGCTGATCTTCACAGCGATCCCCTCACGTAAACCCGGAGCAGGGCAAACCCGATTTAGGAGCGCTGAACGCCCAAATCGAGCGATCAGCGCGCAAATGGAGCGACATCCACCTTGTTCACAGCGGTGCCTCGCTGTTGCAATCCATGGGTGCTGGCGGAGAGCCGGTCACGGCCCAGTGCCTGTCGCCCTCTCCGCATCCCTTCCCCACGTCCTCTCTCAGGAGACCCCATGAAACTCAACCAGACCGCTGTCGCCGCCACCTTGATGTGCGCTTGCGCGGGTGCTTTCGCCCAGGCCGCTGCCACCTCGTCCGTGACGCTGTACGGCACCATCGACCAGTACCTGAACTACATGAGCAGCAGCTCCGGCGCGAAGATCAAGTCGGTCAGCGACGGCGCCTTCCTGCGCAGCCGCATCGGCCTGAAGGGCACGGAAGACATCGGCGGCGGCATGGCCTCAAGTTCCAGCTGGAAGGCGCCCTGAGTGCCGACACCGGCGCCTCCGGCACCTCGGGCTCGCTGTTCGACCGCCAGGCCTGGGTGGGCGTGGCCACGCCGCAGGCCGGTGAGTTCCGCATCGGGCGCCAGAACACCGCGATCTTCTTCCGCGGCGACTACATCGATTACAGCTCGCGCACCCTGGGCTCCATCGTCAACAACTTCGGCACGCCCTCGCGCTACAGCAACGACCTGGCCTGGATTTCGCCGCGCTGGTCGGGCCTGCAGCTGGAGGCGCACTACGCACCGGGTGAGTCCACCGCGGGCATGGGCGCACAGGCTGTCTATCAGCTGGCCGCCGACTACGTGAACGGCCCCTTCCGCGTGGGCTACGCCGACATCACGGGCAAGCCCAACAAGGGCGCTGCCATCACGGTCAAGAAGGCCATCACCTACCGCAACCTGTACGCCAACTACGACTACGGCCAGGGCAAGATCTACGCGACCTTCATCCGCAGCAACAACAGCACAGCTTCCGCCGACGGCAACAACGCTGCCACCATCCTGGGCAACGTAGGCGCACTGGTGGCTGGCACGAACGCCGATGCCAACCGCTTCTACAACATCGTGCAGCTGTCGGCCGACTACCGCGTCACACCGAAGCTGCGCGTGGGCGCGCTGTACGGCAAGATCGTGGACACCTCGAACTCCGGCCGTGGCGCCAAGGGTGGTTCGATCGGTGCGTACTACGACGTGAGCAAGCGCACCACGCTGCTGGCCATGTACGAGACCATGAGCAACGACAACAACGCTGGCTTCCGTCCTTCGGGCTCGGCCGGCGTGAGCCCGAACTTCTCGGGCAACGACGTCAATGGTCGCCGCATCCAGGGCATCCAGGCGGGCATCGTGCACCGCTTCTGATGCAGCGGTGGGTTGCGGGCTGAACGCAGCCTGAAGGCCTGACACACGACAAGGCGCTCCGCGAGGGGCGCCTTTTTTCATCGCCGATCAGAGCAAGGGGCGCAGGGTCTGGACGGCGTCTTGCAGCAGCGGCAGCAACTGCGCCTCGATCTGCTCGGGCGTGTAGGCGCGCGACTGCACGGTCATGCCCATGGCGCCCTTGCACTCGCCCTTGCGGTCTTTCAGGGCCATGGCCACGCCGCTCAGGCCCAGGTCGAACTGCTGGTGCGTGATCCAGTGGTTGAGCACCCGGGCGTGCCGCACGTTGGCGCGGAAGGTGTCGCGGTCGGTGATGGTGTAGGACGTGAAGCCGCTGAAGGAGTGCTCGCCGATCCACTCGTCCAGCGCCTCGTCGGTGAGGGTGGACAGCATGGCGATGCCGGGGGTGACCACGTGGGCCGGTGCGCGCGCACCCGTGTGATAGCCAATGGAGACCACGCGCGGCGAGTTGCTGCGCGCCACATAGACCACCTCGTGGCCATCGAGCACGCTGACGTTGACCGTCTCGCCGCATTGCATCGAGATGCGCTGGATGAAGGGTTGCACCAGCCGTGGCAGGCGCGCGGCACCCAGGTAGCTCTGGCTCAGGCGCAGCACGCGCGGGGTCAACCAGAACAGCTTGCCGTCGGTACCGGCGTAGCCGAAGTGGACCAGGCTGAGCAGGTAGCGGCGCGCCGCGGTGCGGGTCATGCCGGTGAGGCGCGCGGCCTCGCTGGGCGTGAGCCGGACGTGTTCGTCGTCGAAGGCTTCGATGATCGACAGGCCCTTGCCCAGGCTTTCGATCAGGTCTTTGCGAGCGATCTGGAAGTCGCTGTCATCCATGCGTGATAACCCCAGTAACAGACGCGTGTCGCGCGCCGTGAGCGATTGTCGCGCAATCGAGGGCTGATGTGCTTGTGGGGGGGCTTCAATTTGCATAGGCTGGTGCCATTCCCCACAACAAGCGCGCAGATCACGCGCCACGGAGACGCACGCATGGCCTCGATCCTGGTCCTCAACGGTCCCAACCTGAACCTGCTGGGCACGCGCGAGCCCGGCATCTACGGCGCGGCCACCCTGGCCGATGTCGAGGCCCTGTGCCTGGCCACGGCCCAGCCGCACGGCCACACGGTCACCTGCCTGCAGAGCAACCACGAGGGCGCGCTGATCGACGCGCTGCACGAGGCGGGCCGCGCCCACCGCGCCGGCGAGCTGATCGGCGTGGTCTTCAACGCCGGTGGCTACACCCACTCTTCGGTGGCCTTGCACGACGCCATCAAGGGCACGGGCGTGCCGGTGATCGAGGTGCACATCTCCAACGTCCACGCCCGCGAGCCCTTCCGCAACCACTCCTGCCTGTCGCCGGCCGCCGCTGGCATCGTGGTGGGCTTCGGTGTCGATGGCTACCGCCTGGCCATCGAGGGCCTGGTGGCCCGCGCCAAGAACGCCTGATCTGATTTTCCCGGAAACCACACCATGCAGATTGACCCCACCCAACGCGAAGGCCTGCAGGCCACCGACAACCCTCTGGGCATGGAGGGCATCGAGTTCATCGAGTACCTGACCACCAAGCCGCAGGCCCTGGGCCAGGTGCTGGAGACGCTGGGCTTCCACCCGGTGGCGCGCCACCGCTCGCGCGAAGTGCTGCTCTATCGCCAGGGCGACATGAACATCATCGTCAACGCCCATGACGCCGCCGATGGCCGCCTGGCCGGTGCGCAGGGCAACCCGGTGATCGGCGCCATCGCGCTGCGCGTGCGCGACGCCAGCCTGGCCTACCGCCGCGCGCTGGACAAGGGCGCCTGGGCCGTGCCCACGCAGGTCGAGGTGATGGAGCTCAACATCCCCGCCATCCACGGCGTGGGCGCCAGCCGCATCTACTTCGTGGACCGCCACAAGGAGTTCTCGATCTACGACGTGGACTTCGTGCCCATCCCCGGTGTGGCAAAGCGCCCGGCCTCGCTGGCCCAGATGCACTTCTTCGGCGCCGTGCAGTACATCGGCTGGGAGCGCACTGAGGACTGGACGGCCTTCTACGCCGAGCTGTTCGGCTTCACCGCCATCCCCGACCAGACGCGCTTTGGCATCCTGCCCAAGGGCCGCCTGCTGCGCAGCCCCTGCGGCACCTTCTACTTCCAGCTGGTCGAGCCCGAGCCCGGCCTGGAGCTGGAGGCCGATGGCCAGGAGTACATCGAGCGCATCGGCCTGGGCACGCCCGACGTGGCCGCCGCGGTGGCCGAGCTCAAGCAGCGCGGCGTGCTGTTCTCGGAGTCGGCGCGCGCGCCCATCAGCGACCGCGGTGCGGTGGTGGCCGGCCAGCTCTTCGGGCTGTCGTTCGAGCTGGTGCACAGCGAACGCGCCTGACGCGGAGGACCCGGCATGACCCAATTCAACGGCAACATTGACAGCTTCGGGATGGACACCATCTCGCTGGCCGGCCCGCTGGAAGGCAAGCTCAAGGCCATGCGCGAGGCCGGTTTCACCCAGGTGATGCTGTCGGCGCGTGACATCGTCGGCCACGAAGGCGGCGTCGAGGCGGCCATCCGCGCTGTCAAGGACAGCGGCCTGCGCGTGACCGGCTTCCAGGTGCTGCGCGACTTCGAAGGCCTCAGCGGCGGCCTGCGCGAGTACAAGGTGGACATCGCCAAGGCCATGCTGGCGCTGTGCTCGGCGGTGGGCTCCAAGGTGCTGCTGGTGTGCTCATCGACCTCGACGCACGCCACCGACGACATGGACGCCATCGCCACCGACCTGCGCCGCCTGGCCATGCTGGCGCTGCCGCGCGGCATCAAGGTGGCCTTCGAGGGCCTGTCCTGGGGGCGCACCATCAACGAGTTCCCGCAAGCCTGGGACGCGGTCTGTCGCGCCGACATGCCCAACCTCGGCCTGGGCGTGGACTCCTTCCACGCCTTCGCCACCCGCACCGACCTGGACCTGCTCGACGAGGTGGACCCGGACAAGATCTTCCTGGTGCAGCTGGCCGACTTCATGTGGAACGAGATCCGCTCGGTCGAAGAGCGCATCAACACCGCGCGCCACTTCCGCGTCTTCCCCGGCGAAGGTGCGCACAGCGCCGAGGTCGCCGAGCTGGTGCGCAAGCTCGACCGCATCGGCTACCGCGGCGACTACAGCTTCGAAGTCTTCAACGACGACTACCAGCAGATCCCGCCGGCCACGGTGGCGCAGCGGGCGCACAAGTCGGCCGTGTGGCTGGGCGAGACCGTGCTGCAACGCTCGGTGCCACTGCCCGGCCAGATGCGCCTCAAGCGCGCGCGCCAGGGCTGAGTCACCCTCCGCGCTGCCCCGACCATGGCCACGCCCCTGGTGCACCGCATCCGCCTGCAGCACGTGCGCTGCCTGCTGGCCACGGCCACGCACGGCAACATGAAGGCGGCGGCCGAGGCCTTGAGCATCACGCAGCCGGCCGTCACCAAGATCATCAAGGAGCTGGAAGACGTGGTCGGCCAGCCCCTGGTGCAGCGCCTGCGCCATGGCGTGTGCCTGACACCTGCCGGTGAGCGCTTTGCTCGCCATGCCAGCCAGGGCGTGGCCGCGCTCGAAGACGCCCTGCTCAGCGTGAGCGAGGCCGACGCCGGGCCGGTGCGCCTGGGCGTGCTGCCCACCCTGGCCGTCGAGCTGGTCCACGACATCCTCATGGCCTGGCGGGGCCGCGGCATGCAGGGCGCGGTGCAGGTGGTGACCGGGCGCAACCACGAGCTGCTGACGCAGTTGCAACGCGGTGAACTGGACGCCGTGCTGGGCCGCCTGGCCGAGCCCGACCGCATGCTGGCCCTGCGCTTCGAGCCGCTGTGGGCCGAGCCCCTGATCGCCGTGATGGTGCCCGAGCACCCGCTGGCCCAGGCGCCCTGGAAAGCCTGGCGCGGCTGGGATGGCGCGGTGGTGATGCCCTTGCCCGGCACCGGCATCCGCCAGGTGGCCGACGCCTTCGCCGCCAGCCTGGGCTGGCCCGCCTCGCACCCGCACGGCATCGACACCCTGGTCGTGCCCGTGGCGCGCACAATGGCCTTGCAAGGCGGGGCGGTCTGGCTGACGCCGCTGAGCACGGTGCGCCACGACCTGGCCTCGGGCCTGCTGGTGGGGCGCGTGCTGCCCGGCACGGCCACCGAAGCCGTCGGCATGTTCACGCAGGCGGTGCCGGCGCTGGGGTCGGCCCGCGTGGCCGCGATGTCGGACGTCATCCGCGATGCCGGCCTGGCCTGGCGCCACCGCTGTCAGGAGCAGCTCGCTTTGCTGCAGGTGTGAGGGCGGGTGTGCTGTCAGACACCGGCAGACACCGTCAGATATAGCGCCTGGTGATCGCTGCGCCGACGAATCTTCAATTGCCACCGCGCACCCCACTGCCTACAGTGCCCCCACGCCATCCAACCCACAGAGATTGCACCGAGACATGAGCCACATCCTCTCCATCGACGGCCAGAGCGGCCCACTGGGCCCCTTCGTCCAGCGCGACAGCGAAGCCCATCCGCCCGCGCTGACCCCCGGCTACAAGACCAGCATCCTGCGCTCGCCGCGCAACGCGCTGATCGCCAACCTGCCCACGCTGTCGGAGATGACGGCGCCGGTGTTCCAGCCGCAAGAGCTGGGCGCCAAGGACAACGACCTGCTGACCAACTTCGCCAAGGATGGCCTGCCGATTGGCGAGCGCATCGTGGTGCACGGCTTCGTGCGCGACCAGTTCGGCCAGCCCGTGCGCAACGCCCTGGTCGAGGTCTGGCAGGCCAACGCCAGCGGCCGCTACCGCCACAAGAAGGACCAGTACATCGGCAGCATGGACCCGAACTTCGGCGGCTGCGGCCGTGTGCTCACCGATGCCAATGGCCACTACGTCTATCGCACCGTCAAGCCCGGTCCCTACCCCTGGCGCAACCGCATCAACGAATGGCGCCCGGCGCACATCCACTACTCCATCAGCGGCGACGGCTGGGCCCAGCGCCTGATCACGCAGCTGTACTTCGAAGGTGACCCGCTCATCCCCGAGTGCCCGATCATCAAGACCATCCCCAGCGAGTCGCAGATCCGCAGCCTGATCGCGCTGCTGGACAAGGACCACGCCAAGCCGATGGACAGCCTGACCTACCGCTTCGACATCACCCTGCGCGGCCGCAACGCCACCTGGTTCGAGAACTGAGACGAGGGCCCACGAGATGACGATCCAACTGACCACGCCATTGACCACGCAATTGACCCGCTACCCCGAGACCCCCTCCCAGACCGGCGGCCCCTACGTGCACATCGGCCTGGCCCCCCAACAGGCCGGCTTCGAGATTTTCGACAACAACTTCGGCAACGTGATGGTGCAGCCCGACACCCTGGGCGAGCGCATCCGCGTCGAAGGCCGCGTGTTCGACGGCAGCGGCACGCTGATGCGCGACGTGCTGATCGAGGTCTGGCAGGCCAACGCCGCTGGCAAGTACGCCCACCCGGCCGACCGCCAGGACAAGCCGCTGGACCCCGCCTTCCGCGGCTGGGGCCGCACCGGCGCCGACTTCGACACCGGCGTCTTCAGCTTCGAGACCATCAAGCCCGGCCAGGTGGTGGGTGCCAACGGCCAGCTGCAAGCCCCGCACATCTGCCTGATCCTGTTCGCGCGCGGCATCAACACCGGCCTGCACACCCGCCTGTACTTCGGTGACGAAGACCTGGCCAACGCCACCGACCCCATCCTCAACGGCATCGAGTGGGAGGTGCGCCGCAAGACCCTGCTGGCCACCCGCGAGCAGCGCGCCGGCGAGGTGGTCTATCGCTTCGACATCCGCATCCAGGACACCCCGGACGGCGGCAAGGAAACCGTGTTTTTCGACGTTTGATGGTCGTTTGAGCGATCTGTGCTCGATGGGTGCAGCCCGGCCACAAGCTGGGCTTCGCTGGAACGCCGAGGGCCCCCACAGGGGCCCTTTTTTTGTGCGCTGACGGCAGAGGACTCAGCGCCGAAGCGGTGCGGCAACGAGATCGGCACAAAAGTCTCAGAAGATCTGCGCTTGGATGGCCTCAGGCATGGGTTGATTTTCATGCAAGTGCTTGATATGGAAGGGGGCTGAGGCTAGGATCGCGGCATGGAAGCCGGCAAAGTGATCGGCAGAAAGATCGGCAAAATAACCGGCGTCAATCGTGCGCACCCCCATGTCCGTCCAAGCCACGCCCATCGCCTTCTACGACCAGCCGCACCAGTTCCTGCCCCTGATGCCGGCAGGCCACCCCCTGGACGAGCTCGGCCGCATGGCGCGTCCGGTGGTCGAGGCCTCATTGCGCTTGCAAGCGGCCACCAACGAACAAACGCGTTCTCAGCTGCGCGAGCTCACGCGCGCGATGAATTCCTACTACTCGAACCGCATCGAAGGGCAGAGCACCCACCCGGTCCACATCGCGCAAGCCCTGCGCAAGGACTTCTCTGACAAGCCCGATGTGGCCAAGCGGCAGCGCCTGGCGCTGGCGCACATCGAGGCGGAGGCCGAACTGGAGGCGCTGCTGGCGCATGCAGCGGCCCATCCATCGGTGCGCCAGCAGCACCCCGATGCCGGCGATGCGGCCCACGCTGTGGCGTTCCATAGCGAGATGCTGGTCAAGGCGCACGACCTGCTGTACAGCCGGCTCAGCCAGGATGACCGGGTCTCGGAGGCGGGCCTGGTGATCGTGCCCGGCCAACTGCGCCAGCAGGATGTCGCTGTGCAGCGCCACCAGCCGCCCATCGCGTACGCTGTGCCGCGTTTCTTGCGCGCCGCTGACGATGCCTACGCCAAGCCCTGGGCGTTGGAGCGTTTCCTGGTGGCTGCGGCATGCCAGCACCATCGCATGCTCTGGGTGCACCCCTTCATCGACGGCAATGGGCGGGCTTGCCGGCTTCAGTTGCATGGCGCGATGCACCACCTCACGCGGGGGCTCTGGTCGGTCAACCGCGGTCTGGCGCGCAGGCAGGACGAGTACTACGTGCGCCTGTCCGAGGCCGACATGCCGCGCCATGGCGACCTCGATGGCCGTGGCAACCTCAGCGAGCGCATGTTGGTCGAGTGGTGCCGCTTCTTCATCGGCGTGTGCAAGGACCAGGTGGACTTCATGACCCAAGTCCTGGACTTGGCGCGCATCAAGGAGCACATCGCCGCGCTGATCGTGTTCCGCGCGCAAACGGGCAAGGAGCTCAGGCCCAATGCCAGCGATTACCGCAAAGAGCTCATCTTGCCTCTGCAGCACGTGATGATCGCCGGCCCCGTGAGCCGGGGTGACTTCGTGCAGATGACGGGCCTGGGCGAGCGCACGGGCCGCAAGGCGCTCAAGGCCATGCTCGATGACGGCTTGCTCCAGAGCGACTCGCCCAAAGGTCAGGTGCGCATCGGTTTCCCCCTGGACGCTTTGTCGATGCTGTTCCCTCGCCTCTACCCCGAGGCTGGCGCGGTGGTGCTGGATTGAGGTGAGTTGCCCAGGGGGATCGGCCGCTCGACCCCGTCTTCAATGGGGTGTCTTGCGCTCGATCCGCGGCACCAGCGCGTTCAGCTGTGCCATGGCGTCTGGGTCTGAGGCGCAGCGTGCTTTCATGCGGCGCAGCGCCTCATCGGTGCCCTGGCATTGCTGGTTGATGGCCGCGATGGCCGCTTGCAGGCCATCGGGGTCGTCCGGGTCGGGGATCTCTCCGCGCAGGTGATCGCAGATTTCCCGGCGTTCAAGGAAGTCGTTCAAGGCAGGCCGACAGTCGGCCGGGCCTGGGGTTGTGGCGCAAGACGCCAGGGTGAGCGCGCCAGCAGCGATCGGGAGGAGGGTGAGTCGGCGCATCGTCAATGTCCGTTGTCAGACCAGTGAGGTTTGTCTGCGGCTCCGCATTGTGGGGGGGTGCTTGGGCGTTCTGCTTGGTAGGACGATGCTGGGATGTGCTGCGCCATGCTTCATGCGCGGGCCGGTGAGCCGCAAAGGCCAGGCGCCGGGCTGCGTGTGCCGCCCAAGCGGCTCGGCGTGCCGGGCTCCTTCAGCCGCCAGCCGAGTTCAAACCGCCGCTTGTCGCCGCGTTGGCGCGGCCTGTCGCGCTGCTGGAGCCGCGCGCCGCCATCCCGCTGCGGCGCGCCGCTTTGCCCGAGCGGCACATCGCCTTGTTCCAGCGGCATGCCGCCTTCCCGCCGTCGCGCGCCGGGCCTTGTCAGCGGCGCGCCGCGCACATGGCCTTGCGGCCGAGGCTCAGGGCTTGGGCGCACCGAGCCGATCGGTGCGGTGCGCGGGGCGCAAAGCCCGGCACGCAAGCCCCCAGGGCTGGACGTTGACGCGCACCGTGCGGCGGTCGAAGCACAGGCACTCGGCGCGCCACTGCCCCACAGCGACGCGCCGCACCGGGTGAGCGGCATGCCGCTCGGCCAGCCTTGCGCGCCACCATGGAGGGGCGGCGCGTGACACCCAAAGGCTTGCGCGCAAGCCTCGGCGCTTGGCGTCAGGGGTGCGTCAGGGTTGAATCAGGGCTGGGCGAGCGAGGTCAGCCAGGGCAGGACGGCTGCCTGGAAGAGGGCGGGCTGCTCCAGCATGCCCAGGTGGCCGGCGTCGGGCAGCAGCACCAATGCGGCGCCGGGGTGGCGCAGCAGGTGCT
The DNA here is from genome assembly GCF_004362855.1 of Aquabacterium commune. GTDB lineage: Bacteria > Pseudomonadota > Gammaproteobacteria > Burkholderiales > Burkholderiaceae_C > Aquabacterium > Aquabacterium commune. The sequence continues at coordinate 484,328 of NZ_SNXW01000002.1, read as the reverse complement.
GGCGGGCCTCGGTGGGCGGGGCGTCGGTGTCGAGCGCGCCCGTGATGACCAGGGTTGGCAGGGCGCTCAGTGCCGTCGTGTCGGGGCGGGTTTGCGCGGCGGCCACGGCCACCGGGTGCAGGGCCAGGCCGGACAGCGGCGCGCTCAGCAGGCGGCGGCGCCAGCGGACCACGGTGGCGGCCTGGGCCTGGCGGAAGTCGTCGCTGAACCAGTGCGCCATGACGGCGTCGGCCTGGGCCTCGCGGGTCGCTGCGTCGGTGGCGGCGCCATCGCGGGTCAGGGCGGTCAACGGCGTCAATGAGGCGGGCGTCGTGGACGCGGGCGTGTGGGCCAGCACCAGCGCGGCCAGGCGGGCGGGGCTCTGCGCGGCCAGTGCCTGGCCGATGGTGCCGCCCAGGCCGTGGCCGATCCAGGTGATGGGGCCGCTGGCGGTGTCTGTGTCCTTGTTGGTGCCGGTGTCGGTGCCCGCCGGCGCACCGAGCGCGTCGAGCAGGTGGTGGGCGTCGGCGACCAGGTCGGCCAGTGTGCAGGCGCTGGTGGGGGCGTCGCTCAGGCCATGGCCGCGCAGGTCGAAGCAGACCACGCGGGCGCCCGGCCAGGCGGCGACCAGCGCGTTGGCCAGCGCGTCCCAGACCATGTGGTCGGTGCCCAGGCCGTGGCACAGCACGAAAGTGCGTGTGACGGCTGGGTGGGACGCGTGGCCCAGTGGCGCGCCGCGCACGGTGAAGTGCAGGGCCGGCGCCGTGGCGGTGAAGTGGCTGCGGCCCACGCCGGGGTGGGCGATCTCGGGCACGGCGGCGGGCTGCAGCGCGGGCGCCAGGCGGGCGTGGAGGTCGGCGTGTTCGGGCGCCTCGCCCAGCTCGCGCAGGATGGCCAAGGCCAGCGCATGGCCGGTGTTGGCCGCGGGCACGCCGGCGTAGATGGCCGACTGGATCAGCACTTCCTTGACCTCATCGACCGTCAGGCGCGAGGCCTCGTCGCCACCGGAGAGCGCGGCGCGCACGTGCAGCTCGAACTCTTCCCAGCGGCCCAGCGCCAGGGTGATGGCCAGCACGAGGGTGCGGCGGGTGCGGTGGTCCAGGCCGGGGCGGCCCCAGACCTCGTGCCAGGCATAGCGGTTGATGAAGGCCTGGAAGTCGGCGTTGAAGGCGTTGGCCTTGGACAGCGAGCGGTCCACCCAGGCGTCGCCCAGCACGCTGCGGCGGTTACGCAGGCCGCGTTCGAGGTCGTGGTCGAAAGGCGTCATGGGGTGTGTCCTGTGGGTGCCGCGGCCAGGCGCTGCAGCGTCAGGCCGGCCGGCCAGCGGGCGGCCTCGTGGGGGTCGAAGGCGGCGGTCAGCGCGGCGGTGTCGATGGTGCTGCGCAGGGCGTCGTCGGCCTGCACGCGGGCCAGGGTGAGCTCGCGCAGGTGCTGGCCGCTGGCCACGGCTTCCTGCGACAAGGTTTCCATCAGGTGGTGGGCTGGTGCGCCGCCGAGGGCGGGCGCGAGCACGCGGGTGGCGGCTTCGGCGAACACCAGGCCTTGCAAGTTGTCGATGTTGCGGCGCATGCGCGCGCTGTCCACCTGCAGGCCTTCGAAGGCTTCGACCAGGGCCTGCAAGGCGCCGTTGGCGCTGTGGAAGAGGTGGGGCCACTCGGCCAGCTCGGCCTGCCAGTCGCCCAGGCCGCGCTCGTGCGCTTGCGCCATGCAGCCCAGCAGCGTGGCCATCTGGCCCGGTGCGCGGTGGGCCGAGGCCAGGGCCAGCATGGCCGACACCGGGTTGCGCTTGTGCGGCATGGCGGACGAGCCGCCGCGCCCCGCGCCTGCCGGTTCGGCCAGCTCGCCGACTTCGCCCTGCGCCATCAGCGAGAGGTCGGTGGCGAGCTTGCCCAGGCTGCCGGTGAGGATGGCGACTTCGGCGCCCAGGCGCATCCAGTCGTCGCGCTGGGTGTGCCAGCAGTGGGCTGGCTGGCGCAGGCCCAGGGCCTTTGCCATGTGCGCGGCCACGGCCGGGCCGGCCTCGCCCATGGCGGCCAGCGTGCCGACCGCGCCGCCCAGTTGCAGGGCCAGGGCCTGGGCGCTGCGTTCGCGCAAGGCCTGCTGGCTGCGTTGCAGCGCTTCCAGCCAGCCGCAGACCTTGAAGCCGAAGGTGGTCACGGTGGCCGGTTGCATCAGGGTGCGCGCGAGCACCGGCGTGGCGGCGTGGGTGCGGGCCAGCGTGGCCAGGGCGGTGGTCAGCCGCGCCAGGCCGTCTTGCAGCAGGGCCACGGCGCGGACCGTTTGCAGCACGGCGGCGGTGTCGAGGATGTCCTGGCTGGTGCTGCCCTGGTGGACGTGGCGCGCGGCCTGCGGGTCGCGGCGGGCGACTTCGGCCGTCAGCACCTTGACCAGCGGGATGGCCAGGCTGCCGGCGCGCCGGCCGGTTTGCAGCAGGGCCGCGATGTCGTACAGCGCCACATCGCAGGCCTGGCGGATGACATCGGCCGCGGCCGCGGGCACCAGGCCTTGCGCGGCCTGCGCTTGCGACAGGGCCGCTTCCACGTCCAGCATCGATTGCACCAGGCGCTGCGCGCTGAACACCTCCGCCATGGCGTCGGTCGAGAGGAAGGCGTCGAACAGGGCGGTGGTCACGGTCGGGGCGAAAGGGCTGCGCGGTTGGGAGGTGAGTGTCATAATGTACTAACTGGTACGTTTATTTGTCAATGAACCCATGCCCAACCCCGAGGCGCCCCGCCTTGGCCGGCCGCTCAGTGCGGGGTCGGCACCTCTTGCTGCACGTGCCGAACGACCATGTCGATGATGCTGCGGCGGCGGGCTGCCAGGGCCTTGGGCGAGCTCAGGTCGCGCTTGAAGCTCAGCGAAAACGTGTGGCGGTTGGCCACGGTGAAGAAGCACAGCGCGCTGATGGACATGTGCAGGTCCACCGCGTTCAGCCCGGTGCGGAAGACGCCGGCCTCGCAGCCGCGCCGGTACAGCCGGTTGAGGTGGTCGATGGCCGAGCGGTTGACCTGCTGGATCGATTCGGACTTGGCCAGGAAGGCACCGTTGTGGATGTTCTCGTTCATCACCAGGCGCACGAAATCGGGGTGCGCCACGTGGTAGTCGAAGGCGAAAGCCACCAGGCGCTGCAAGGCGTCCAGGGGCTCGAAGCCATCGAGGTTCAGCCCGCTCTCGATGCTGCGGATGCGCTTGTAGGCGTCTTCCAGCACGGCGAGGTAGAGGCCTTCCTTGCTGGTGAAGTAGTAATAGATCATGCGCTTGCTGGTGCGCGTGGACTCGGCGATGGCGTCGATGCGCGCCCCGCTGAAGCCCTTGTCGGCGAACTCCCGCGTGGCCACCTCCAGGATGTTCTGGGCGGTCTGGTCGGGCGCCTGGCGCTGGTCGGCGCTGGGGCGGCCGCGGCGCGGTTGGCCGTGCGTGGCGGTGGGCTGGGACGGGGCCTTGGCGGCAGCAGTTTTGGCAGCAGGCAAACGGGTCTTCATGGTGAGCAGGCAACGGGGCTTGGGCCATTGTGGCACCGGCTCACCACCCCTCCAAGCCATCGTGCAGGGGGCTGCCATGCGTGAAGCCACCGCGCCCAGGCCCATGTCCACCGGCTTCGTCATCGGCTTCATGGGCCTCTTGCTGAGCTTCCAGCCCCTCAGCACCGACCTCTACCTGCCTTCGCTGCAACTCATCACGCAGAGCCTGAACCTGAGCGTGGTGCAGGCCCAGGGCACCTTGCTGGGCATGCTGCTGGGCTTCGCCGTGTCGCAGCTGTTCTGGGGTCACCACAGCGACCGCATCGGGCGCCGCCGCGTCCTGCTAGCGGGCACCAGCCTCTATGCCTGCAGCGCCTTGCTGGCGGCCCTCGCCCCCAGTGCCGCTTGGCTGCTGGCCGCGCGCGTGGCCATGGGCTGCGGCCTGGCCGCGATGATCGTCTGCGCGCGGGCGCTGGTGCGCGACCTCTTCGACGTGCACGAGGGGCCGCAGGCCTTTGCCAAAGCCCTGACGGGCATGGCCATCACGGCCACGCTCAGCGGTGTGGCGGGCGGCCTGCTGGCGCGCTGGGTGCCTTGGCGCGGGACCCTGGGCCTGTTGGCCGTGCTGGCCGGCGGGGTGCTGCTGCTGACCTGGCACCGCTTCGAGGAAAGCCGCCCGCCCGCCACCGCCGGGCACACGCCGGGCTGGCGCGAGGTGTGTGGGGGCTGGGGCCGCATCCTGGTGCACCGCGAGTTCCTGCTCAACACCGGCCTGGCCGCGTTCACTTACACCGAGGCCATCCTGTTCATCGGCGGCTCCTCGCTGGTGCTGGTCGGGCAGCATGGCGTGCGCCCCGACACCTTCGGCTATTTCATGACGGCTTACTCGGGCTGCTTCCTGGCGGGCACCATGGCCTGCCGACAGGTCTTGCGCCGGGCGGGGCGCCGGGCGGCCTTGCTGTGCGGCATGGTGCTGTCGTCGTGCGGCATGGCGGCCTTCCTGGTGCTGAGCCTGTGCCCCCAGTGGCACGCGGTGCATTGGCTGGTGGCCGCGCAGATGGCCTACATGCTGGGCCACGGCTTCAACCAGGTCTGCTCGCAGGCCGGTGCGGTGGCGCCTTTCCCCAAGGAGGCGGGCACGGCGGCGGCCTTGTCGGGCACCTGGATGATTCTGTGTTGCGTGGGCCTGGGGCAGGTGCAGGCGGTGGCCTTGAGCCACTCGGACGCTGCCTTGACGGCTTTTGCCGCCTTCGATGCCGCGATGGCGGTGGCCTTCGCATGGGCCTTGCGCCGGCATGTTGCCGGTGTGCGCCGGGTGTGATGCGCGCCTGGACCCTGCGGCCTCAGACGCCCGCGTCCCCACCACCGGCATCGGCATCGACCGCCTGGGCCGAGATCCGGATGCGCTGGCGCCCGGCCGCTTTCGCGGTGTACATGGCGTGGTCGGCCGCAGCGATCAGGTCGCCCACCTCGGTGGCATCGTCCGGGTAGCGGCTCATGCCCACGCTGCCATCGCACTGCAACTCGGTGCGTTGGTAGTGCACTGGCTTGGCCAGGGCTTCGCGCACGCGCTGCATCACCAGCTCGATGGCGCGTTCGTCCTCGGCGCCATCGAGCAGCACGATGAACTCGTCGCCGCCCAAACGCGCCACAGTGTCGGCCTCGCGCACCAGCTGGCTCAGGCGCTGGCCCACGGCGCACAGCACGGCGTCACCGGCCGCATGGCCCAGCGTGTCGTTGATGTCCTTGAAATTGTCCAGGTCGATGTAGAGCAGCGCCAGGTGCGTGTGGTTGCGTTTGGCGCGGGCCAGGGCCTGGTGCAGGCGGTCGAAGAAAAGACGCCGGTTGGGCAGGCCCGTGAGCGTGTCATGGCCGGCCAGGCGGTCGAGCGCTTCCTGCTTTTGCGCGAGGTTGGCGAACTGGCCGCGGATCTGGTGCTGCATCTCGTCGATGCTGTGCGCCAGCATGCCGATCTCGTCGTTGCGGTGCAGCGGCAGGCGGCCCACCACCTGGCCCTGGCCGAAGTGCCGGATGGCTTCGACGATCTGCTCCAGCGGGCGCGACAGGGCGCGCGCCAGCACCACCGCGATGAGCACGGCCAGCGCGCTGAAGGCCAGCACGATGCGCAGGTTCACGCGGCCCAGGTGGGCGCTGTCGGCCAGCACCGCGCTCAGGGGTTGCGCCAGGCCGAGGATGAAGTCGTCCTCGCTGTGCAGGCCCGCCAGCGGCTGGCGCACGAAGGCGGCCACCAGCTCGTTCTGGGCCGACGCGTGGGCGGTGGTGGTGACGAGCTGTGCCTTGCGCTCGTGCGCATCCGACAGCAGCTCCGACACGCCGTGGAAGCTGTCCTGCACGCGCGAGCGCTGACCGCGGTCGAAGGCGAACGCCTGGCGCGGGTCCGGGTGGATGAGGAAGTCGCCTTCGCCATTGCTCAGGAAGAGGCTGAGGTCGGACGGGAGGTCGGCGGCCAGCTGGGAGAACAATCCGTTGAGGTCGATGTTGACCACGATCAGGCCCAGCACCTGGCCCTTGCTGCCATGGATGGGCGTGGCCACCTGCAGCGAGGGCTTGTCCAGGCCGGCATGGGCACCGACCTCGTGGTTGATTTCGGCGCGCGACACATACACCGCGCCTTCGGGCAGCCGCAAGGTGTCGGCCACGTAGGGGTAGTGGCCCTTTTCCTGCAGGTCATCGCCCTCGATCCGCAACAGGGGGCCATCGCTGCGGTCCACGCGCACCAGCTCCAGGCCGTGCTGGCGGGCCGAGATCAGCCGCATCTGGTAGTACTCGGGGTGGGTGCCCAGCATGCTCTTGAACAGCTGTGCCAGCGTCTCCTGGCCCCGCGCCACGGCGGCCGCATCCTGAGACACCAGCAACTGCCGCGTGCCCGGGTGCGCGGCGATCAGGCGCACGTCCTGTGCCGCTCCACCCAAGCCAACGGTCAGCTGGCGCCCCAGCACGCGCGTGGCCGTCAGCAAGCGCTCTTCGGCCGCGCTGCGCAGCAGCTTGCGGCTTTCGCCATAGCCCCAGTAGCCCGTGAGGCCCGAGGCGATCACGCCGATCAGGGCCAGCGAAACGCCCATGCGCCAGGCGATGCCGAAACGTTGCTTCATGGCGCCATCACCTTGCCCAGCCGGTCACCGGAGCGGATGCGGCGCCAGAGGGTCTCGCGCCGCATGGCGTCTTCGACCGGGGCCAGCCAGAGCAGCCGAGGGTGTGTGCCGTCCTGGCCGGTCTCGCTCACGGTGCTGGACAGGCCCTGGCGCGTCACCAGCAGCGCGCTGGCTTCGACGCCCAGCAGGTGGTCGATCCAGGCGTGGGCCAGGTGGCGGTGGGGAGCGTTGCGCGGGATGGCCCAGCAGTCCAGCCAGGCCAGCGCGCCGTCTGCCGGGATGGCATAGCCCACGTCGGCCCCGGCCGCTTTGAGCAGGTTGAGTTGCTGCATGCCGTAGTTGGCGAACATCAAGGCGGCATGGTGTCGCATGAACAGCCGCGCAGATTCCGCCGGCTGCGTGTACACCGCCACCGCGTTGCGCCGCAGGGCGATGAGCTTGTCGGCGCCAGCCTGCCACTGCGTGTCGGCATATTGGAAGGGTGCGTCCCAGCCCATGGCCATGGCCGCCAGCGAGAAGTTGTGCGTGCCGCCGTTGTAGATCACGACCTTGCCTTGCAGGGCCGGATCCCACAGCGCGGCCATGGAGGTTGGCGGCTCGCGCAGCTGGCGCTTGTCGAAAATCAGGCCCATGGCCGAGTAGGTGAAGGGGATGCCCAGGACCTGTTCGCCCCGCGCGCCTTGCCGCACCAAGCCCGGGATGGACGCTCGGTCGCGGAAGCGCGGCAGTTGCAGCCGGGTGTTGGGGATGCGCTTGACGTCGATGCCCTGCACGAGGTTGCTGGCCACGTAGCGCTGCAACTCGGCCGTGTTCACGGCGAAGACATCGAAGCCATCGGTGTCGTTGCCGCTGCCGCTGGCCTTGCCCGCGGCGTTGAGTTTCTGCCAGAGGGCCTCGTCGGTGTCCACCACCGTGACCTCCACGCGCACACCGGTGCGCGCCGTGAAGCTGCGCACGACCTCGGGCTCGGCATAGCCCGGCCAGGCCAGCACGCGCAAAGCGCCCTTGTCGGCGGCAGCGGCCACGGCGCTGGGGATCAGGCCTGCCTGCGCGGTGATGGCGTGCGTCAGCGCCAGGCCACAGCACCATGCCGCGAGCCAGCCTGTTTGCAAGAGCTTGAACATCCTTCCGCGCACCTGCTGTCACTCCCCTGGCTCGGCTTCCTGATACTGCGCCTGCCCGGGGAGCAGCACAGGCCCGCACCTTGGCAGAGGTCGAAAGGATAGCGCGCTCTGGTCCGCCCGCGCCGTGAAATGCGGTCACGCGGGATGTCAGATCAGGCCACGAAGTGGTACACCGTGAGGTAGTGCGAGGCGCTGCCGCCCATGACGAACAGGTGCCAGATGCCATGGGCATGGCGCCAGCGTTCGCCCTTGACGTAGAAGACCACGCCGACGGTGTACAGCAGGCCACCCAGAAGAAGCAGCAAGGCACCGGGCGTGCTCAGGCGGTCCAGCAGGGTGGCGGCCGATGCTGCGCCCAGCCAGCCCATCAGCAGGTAGAGCGCCAAAGAGGGGGCGGCATCCTCGTGCGCGCGCAACTCCCGCACGATGCCCAGCACCGCCAGGCCCCACACCCCGGCCAGCAAGGCGCCGCCCAGCAGGCCGCCGATGCTGAGCACGGCAAAGGGCGTGTAGGTGCCCGCGATCATCAGGAAGATGGCGCAGTGGTCGGCCTTGGCCCACCACAAGCGGGCCTGACCGCGCAAGCCGTGGAAGGCCGACGAGGCCATGTAGAGCGTGACCATGGCGGCGCAGAACACCGACATGCAGGCCAGCTTGTCGGCGTCTTGCCAAACGTTGGGCTGGCCCAGCAGGCACACCGTGCCCACCACGGCCAGCAACAGGCCGAGCAGGTGGGTGAGGGTGTTGAAGCGTTCGCCGTGGTGCATGGGGTCTCGCAGGATGGGCTCAGGCGCCAGTGGCCGACAGGCGCCGGGCGTTGGCCATCGCCTGGCCGTGCACCGGTGCCAGGCCGGCCGACAGCACCTTGGCCGCCGCCGTCGGCATCTGCATCAGCCACTGGGCCGGGTGATCGTCGTGGGCGTCGTTGCCACTGGCCAGGGCGAGCGAGCCGCGCGTCAGCGATTCGGCCATGGCCACCTGGGCGTGCCAGGCCTGGTGCCACATCGCCACCCAGGACTGCTGGAAGGCCAGCAGCTTTTCGCTGCCCATGAGCATGAGCTCGTCGTGGTCGCCCTGGCTCGGGTTGATGCCTGCCAGGGCCATGCGCGTGAGGCGCTGGGCCACCACTTGGGGCGCCGCCATGGAGAGTTCGATGGCCTGCGTGGTCAAGTGCTGCTGGGCGTCCGGGTGGGCGTCAGAGGGGGTGTGGGACATGGCGCGAGGCCTTTCGGTGATGGCAGACAGACAAGGGGGCAGACAGACAAGCGGTGCCGCAGGGACATCCAAAGCGTGCCAGCAAACCCGCAGGCAGGTGGGCACAATGTGCCAGACCTTTGCCGCACATCTTGCAGAAAGCGTGCCATGAGCCATTTGTTTTCGCCATTCACACTCGGATCGGTCCTTTTGGACAACCGCATCGTGATCGCGCCGATGTGCCAGTACTCGGCCCAAGATGGCTTGGCCACCGACTGGCACCTCATGCACTGGGGCCACCTGGCGCTGTCGGGCGCTGGGCTGTTCATCCTGGAGGCCACCGCCGTGACGCCCGAGGGCCGGATCTCGCCGCTCGACCTGGGCCTGTGGTCCGACGACACCGAGGCCGCGCTGGGCCGCGCGCTGGATGCGGCGCGCCAGCACTCGCCCATCCGCTGGGGCATCCAGCTGGCGCATGCGGGGCGCAAGGCCTCGGTGGCCGCGCCCTGGACGGGCGGCGCGCGTGTGTTGCCTGGTGTCTTGCCTGAGCAAGGCGGCTGGCAGACGGTGGCGCCCTCGGCTGTGCCATTCCAGGACAGTGACCCCGCGCCCGCGTCCCTGGACGACACAGGGCTGCATCGCATCCGCCAGGCCTTTGCCGACGCGGCCCGGCGCGCCCACCGCCTGGGCCTGGACCTCATCGAGATCCACGCGGCCCACGGCTACCTGCTGCACCAGTTCCTCTCGCCCCTGAGCAATGCGCGCACCGATGCCCACGGCGGCACGCTGGAAGGGCGCATGCGTTTCCCGCTGGCGGTGTTCGACGCAGTGCGCGAGGCCGTGCCTGCGGGCATGACCGTGGGCGTGCGCATCTCGGCCACCGACTGGGTGCCCGGCGGCTGGGACCTGGCGCAAAGCCAGGTGTTCGCCCAGGCCCTGCGCGCGCGCGGCTGTGATTTCGTCCACGTCTCCAGCGGCGGGCTGTCGGGCGAGCAGCAGATCACGCTGGGGCCGGGCTACCAGCTGCCTTTTGCCGAAGCCCTCAAGCGCGAGGTCGGCATGCCGACCATCGGCGTGGGCCTGATCACCGAGCCCGAACAAGCCGAAGCCGTGGTGGCCTCAGGCCAGGCCGACCTGGTGGGCCTGGCGCGGGCCATGCTCTACAACCCGCGCTGGCCCTGGCATGCCGCGGCGCGGCTCGGTGCACGCGTGCACGCACCGCCGCAGTACCTGCGCTGCCAGCCTGCGGGCCTGCGCGATCTGTTCAATCTGCCTTGATGTGGATGCTGCCCGGATGCTGTCCAATACGGCCATGCCTTCACCTTCTTCCGCACCTTCTGCCACCCAGGCCACGGCACCCGCCTCGGAGGCCGAGCGCACCGAGCAGCGCCTCACCGAGCTGGAGATCAAGTCGGCCTTCACCGAAGACCTGCTCGATCACCTCAACGAAACCATCGTGTCACAGCAACGCCAGATCGACCTGCTGCTGCGCGAGCTGAGCGCCCTGCGCCAGCAGCAGACCGACAGCCAGCCCACGGCCTTTCGCAGCCTGCGCGACGAGCTGCCCCCGCACTACTGAACCGCCACCGCCATGACATCCATTTCCTCCGTTGCCGTCGTCGGTGCGGGCCTGGCCGGCCTGAGCTGTGCGCAGGCCTTGCGCAGCGCAGGCCTGCAGGTCACCGTGCTGGACAAGAGCCGTGGCGTGGCCGGCCGCATGAGCACCCGCCGCAGCGAGGGCTGGCAGGCCGACCATGGCGCCCAGTACTTCACAGCGCGTCACCCGGCCTTTGCTGCCGAAGTGGCGCGCTGGACCGACGCTGGCGTGGCCGCGCCCTGGACGCCGCGCATCGCGGTGCTGGGGGGCGATGACCCGCAGCGCGATGTCCGGGGATCGCTGGGCGGTGGCGCCTCGGGTGATGCGGGTGATGCGGGTGATGCTGGCCTGGTGCGCCACGTCGGTGTGCCACGCATGACCTCGCCGGCGCAGTGGCTGGCCGAGGGGCTGGGGGTGCGCACTGGGCACACCGTCCAGACCCTGCAGCGCGACGGTGTGCAATGGCGCCTGGGCACGGTCGAACACGGCTGGCTGTCCGAGGCCTTCGATGCGTTGGTGCTGGCCATGCCGGCGCCCCAGGCCGAGGCTTTGTTGCGGCAGGGCTGGCAGGGCTCGGATGGCACCGGTGTGGACGCCGACGCCCAGGTGGACGCCCAGGCCCAGGCCCAAGTGCTGGCCGATGTCGCCGCGGCCGTGACCATGCGCGGCTGCTGGGCGCTGATGCTGCGTTTCGACGCGCCCGTGGACCTGCCTTTCGACGCAGCCTTCGTGAACGCCGGGCCCGTGCGCTGGATGGCGCGTGACAGCCACAAGCCGGGACGGCCCGCGTCTGTGACGGCGGGCGAGACCTGGGTGCTGCACGCCAGCCCGGCGTGGAGCGAGGCCCACATCGACGACAGCCCCGAGGCCGCCGCCGAGGCCCTGCTGGCCGCCTTTGCCGGCTGGGGCGGTCCGCGCCCCGCAACCTGGACGGCCCACCGCTGGCGCTACGCCGACAGCCTGCCGCCACCGCACGGCCTGCGCCACTGGCTGCCCGAGCTGGGCCTGGGCCTGTGTGGCGACTGGCTGGCCGCGGGCAAAGTGGAGGGCGCCTGGTTGAGCGGCCAGGCCGTGGCCCGGCAGGTGCTCGGCCGGCAGATGTGACACACTGCCTGGTCAGATAGCTCGACACCGTCCCAGCACGCCGGAGCCCCCATGACCCCGCTCGACCAATTCCTGCTCTTCGGCATGACCCCCGCCATCGTGCTGGCCGCGCTCGTGGAAGGCTGGTGGCTGTCGCGCCGCCAGACCTATGACTGGCTGGCCACGGGCGTGTCGGTGCTGGACTTGGTCGTGCGCCTGCTCGTCAACATCTTCGTGCCCTTCGCGCTGTCGTCCCCGGTGACGGCCTGGGCGCGCGAGCACCGCCTCATGGACCTCTCGCTGGACGGCTGGCAAGCCTTCCTGCTGCTCTTCGTCGGCCTGGAGTTCTGCTACTACTGGTTCCACCGCGCCTCGCACCGCGTGCGCTGGTTCTGGCTCAACCACGCCATCCACCACTCGTCCAACGAGCTCAACCTTGCGGCGGCGGTGCGCATCGGCATCTTCGGCAAGGTCACGGGCACCTTCGTGTTCTTCGGGCCGCTGGTGTGGCTGGGCTTCGACGCCAAGCTGGTGGGCCTGGCGCTGACGCTCAACCTGCTCTACCAGTTCTGGATCCACGCGACGTGGTTGCCCCAGTTGGGCTGGCTGGAAGGCATCCTCAACACGCCCTCGGCGCACCGCGTGCACCACGCCAGCAACCCGCAGTACCTCGACGCCAACTACGGTGGCGTGCTGCTGGTCTTCGATCGCCTGTTCGGCACCTACGTGCCCGAGCGCGCCGACGTGACGCCGCGTTACGGCCTGGTCAAGCCCATCCTCAGCCACAACCCGCTGCGCGTGTGGTTCACGGGCTGGGGCGAGCTGTTGCGTGACCTGGCTTCGGCGCGGCGCCTGCGCGACGTGTTGGGCCACCTGTTCATGCCACCGGGTTGGCAGCCGGGCATGGGCCTGTGGCAACCGGTGCCTGTGCGGGATGCGCTGGCGAAACCGCCGAACGGTGATCTTGTGGACCTTGCAGAACCAGGTCAACGCCTGCCCGCGCCATGACGCCCACGCCACCCGCCGACCAGTGCGCGCGGGTGGTGCGCCTGCAGGCCTGGCTGGCCGCGCAGGAAGGGGGGGCGGTGGCGTGCATCGAGACCCACATCAGCTGGGTGCTGCTCACGCCACAGCACGCCTACAAGCTCAAGAAAGCGGTGGACCTCGGTTTCATCGACCAGCGCAGCCTGGCCGCACGCCAGCATGGCTGTGAGGAGGAGCTGCGGCTCAACCGCCGCACGGCGCCGGCGCTGTACCTGGGCGTGGTGGGCGTGAGCGAGGCGGGCGCCTTGCTGCCTGGATCGCCTCCGTCAGCCGACGCCGCCGACTTCGCTGTCTGCATGCGCCGCTTCGACCCGGCACAGACGCTGGACCAACTGCTCGCAGCGACATGGCCCGTGCCACCGGAGACGGCTTCGCGCGCGGATGCGCCCACGCCAGAGCTCAACGCGGTGTGGGCCGATCGCATCGACGCCCTGGCCGACCAGATCGCGTCCCTGCACGCCACGGCACGGCCTGTGTGCGCCGAAGGCTTCGGGTTGATGTCGGACCTGCACGCGGCCACGGCCGAGTCCCCCGCGCAGTGGCTGGCCCTGGCCCGCGATGCGCAGGAGCGTGCGCGGTTGCAGCGCATCGTCGCGTGGCTGCAGGCGCAGGAGGCCGCGCTGGCGCCGCTGTGCCGTGCCCGCCGCGAAGCCGGTTTCGTGCGCGAGCTGCATGGCGACCTGCACCTGGGCAATGTCTGCCTGTTCGAGGGCCGCGTCACGGTCTTCGATGGCATCGATTTCAACGCGTCCTTGCGCACGATCGACGCCATGAACGACCTGGCTTTCCTGCTCATGGACCTGCACGCGAAAGGCGCGTCGGCGCTGGCCTGGCGCGCGCTCAACCGCTACCTCGATGCCACGGGCGACCACGCGGGCCTGCCCCTGTTGCCGATGTGCATGGTGTGGCGCGCGCTGGTGCGCTTCAAGGTGGCGCGGCTGAAGGGAGCGGGCCCCGCGGGGCTGCCCGAGTTGGCGCTGTGCCTGCGCCTGCTGCAGCCGCCGTCGCCGGGCCTGGTGTTGATGCACGGGCTGTCGGGCTGCGGCAAGACGGCCGTGTCACAAGGCCTGCTCGGCGTGTGGGGCGCGGTGCGTTTGCGCTCGGACGTGGAGCGCCAACGCATGGCGTCCTCAGACCGCTACGCCCCTGCGCAGGTCGCGGCCGTCTATGCCCGCCTGCACACGCTGGCCGAGGCGGCCTTGCGGGCTGGCCAGCGCGTCATCCTGGATGCCACCTGCCTGGACGCGGCGCAACGCCAGGCGGCCATCGCCATCGCCGAGCGCTTGGGGTGCCCCTGGGCCATCGTGCACGTGCAGGCGCCGCTGGCGGTGATGCGCGAGCGCATCGCGGCGCGGCGTCTGGCCGGGGATGCGTCCGAGGCCGACGAGGCCGTGCTGGCGCAACAGTGGGCGCTGCACGGCGATGGCTGGGACGGGCTGAGCGCGCAGGAGCAGGTCCGTGCTTTGCGTTGCGACACCACGCTGCCGCTGTCGCACTGGGCCCGGGCCGAGGCCTGGTCAGGCCTGGCGCCCTTGGGGTGTGGCTTGGGTTGAGGTTGCGGCGGCCAGGCCCGAGGCCAGGCCGGCCAGCAGCACGTCCAGCATCACGTTCAGCGTGGCTTGCGCGTCGCGGCCATCGAGCATGTCGGCGCGGTCCAGCTCGACCAGGCCATGCAGCGCCGCCCACAGCGACAGCGCCAGGTCTTCGCGGTCCCAGGGCGTGTGCAGGTCGGCGGTGAAGGAGAGCACGAAGTCCCAGACCTGCGCGTGGCTGGGCGGTTCCTCGCCACCGGACTTGCAGTGGCGCATCTTGACGGCGTAAAGCGCTGGGCGGGTGCGGGCGAAATGCAGGTAGGTTTGCGCGGTGGCACGCACAGCGTCGAGCAGGGTCAGGCCTTGCGCGGCCGCTTGCAGGGCGCTCAAGAGGATGCGGCCGGCCTCGTCGGCCAGGGCGAAGCTCAGGTCGGTCTTGCTGGGGAAGTAGCGGTAGAGCGCATTGGGCGCCACGCCCAGGTCGGCGGCCAGGGTGCGCATGGACAGGGCGTCCACGCCATGGGTTTCGATGTGCGCCAGTGCGGCGGCCACGATGGCCTCGCGGCTGAGCTTTTTCGGGTAGGACATCGGCTCACTGTAACGCCATGCCCCGCCTGTGCCTTCACGCTTGACGGCATCCGCGAGAAAGATGTACGCTGTCCACCATGCATCAATTCCAACTCAACGGTCGGCCCGTGCAGGTGGATGTCGAAGACGACATGCCCTTGCTGTGGGTCTTGCGGGACGAACTCGGCCACACCGGCACGAAGTTCGGGTGTGGCATCGCGGCCTGCGGGGCCTGCACCGTGCACCTCAATGGCGGCGCCGTGCGCTCGTGTGTGGTGCCGATCTCGGCGGTGGCCGGGCAGTCGGTGCAGACCATCGAAACCCAGGACGATGCCATCCTGACACGGCTGCAGGCGGCCTGGGTGCAGCACCAGGTGCCGCAGTGCGGTTATTGCCAGAGCGGCATGCTGATGGCCGCCACGGCCTTGCTGCGCGAGAACGCCAAGCCCTCTGACGCCGACATCGACGCGGCCATGACCAACATCTGCCGATGTGGCACCTACCAGCGCGTGCGCGCGGCCATCCACACGGCTGCCGGTGCTTCGCCCAGCGCGTCTGGCCGCGACAAGGGGGCCGCATGAGCGCCGACGTCCGCACGAACAGCCGCACGAACAGCCGCACAAACCCGATGAGCCGCCGCAGCTTCCTCATCGCCGGGGCCGTCACCACCGGGGGCCTGCTGGTGGGCTGTGGCGCGCCCACGCCGCAAGAGCGCCTGGGCAAGCCCGCCGATTTGCCCGTGCAGGGCGACCAGGTCGCGCTCAATGCCTGGGTCAAGATCTCGCCCGATGGCACCGTGACCGTGGCTGTGCCGCGCGCCGAGATGGGCCAGGGCGTGATGACCTCGCTGCCCATGCTGCTGGCCGAAGAGCTCGATGCCCGCTGGGAGGACGTCCGCGTCGAAGCCGCGCCCATCGCGCAGGTCTATGCCAACGAAGCCATGATGCTCAACGCGCTGCCCTTCGGGGTGGACGACCACGGCTGGCTGGCGCGCACCGCCGCGGGCGTCATGCAACGCACAGGCCGCGTCTTGCACCTTCAGGTCACCGGTGGCTCCAGCAGCATCCGCGATGCCTGGCTGCCGTTGCGCGTGGTCGGTGCCACGGCGCGCGCCATGCTCGTGCAGGCCGCGGCGCAGCGCTGGCAGGTGCCGGCGTCCGATTGCCGCACCGAGGCCGGGCAGGTTGTTCACAGCACCACGGGGCGCAAGCTGGGCTATGGCGAGCTGGCGGCCGATGCGGCCAAGCTCACGCCGCCGTCCGATGTTCCCTTGAAATCGCCCGACCAGTTCAAGCTGATCGGCCAGGCCGCGCCGCGCAAGGACATCCCGGCCAAAGTCGATGGCTCGGCGCAGTTTGGCGTCGATGTGCGCGTGCCCGGCATGCTCTACGCCGTGCCCGTGCAGGCCCCCGTGTTCGGTGCGGACGTGGCGTCTTTCGATGCTGCCGAGGCCCTGCGCATGCGCGGCGTCAAGCAGGTGGTGCAGATCCCGCACGCGGTGGTCGTGGTGGCCGACAGTTGGTGGCGTGCCAAGCAAGCCGCCGCCGCAGTGAAGGTCAGCTGGACGGCCACGCCGCACGACCAGACCAGCTCGGCCGACATCGCCCGCCAGGCCGACGAGGCCCTGGCGCAGCAATCGGGCACCTCGTTCACCAACCGGGGCGATGCCGAGCAGGTGCTGAAAGACGCCGAGGCCGCGGCCAAGGCCGGTGGCCAGCCAGGCAACAAGCCAGGCAACAAAAAGCAGACGGTGCTGCAGGCCCGCTACCACGCGCCTTACCTGGCCCACGCGGCCATGGAGCCCATCAACTGCACGGCCCAGGTCAAGGACGGTGCGGTCACCGTGTGGGTGTCCACCCAGTCGGCCTCCTTGGCCAAGTGGCGCGCCAGCCAGGTCGCCGGGGTGGACAGCGAGCGCGTGACCCTGCACCTGCCGCTGCTGGGTGGGGGCTTTGGCCGCCGCCTGGAGGTGGACATGGTCGAGCAGGCCGTCGCCGTGGCCATGCAGGTGGGCGGCCAGCCCGTCAAGCTGCTGTGGACCCGCGAGGACGACACCCGACACGACCTGTACCGACCGGCCGCCTGGGCCGATTTCCGTGCCGTGCTCGACGGGCAGGGCCAGGCCGTCGCCTGGCACAACCGCGTCGCGGCGCAGTCGCCGACCTACGGCGCCACGAAGCGCCTGCTGCCCTGGGCCGCGGCCGATTCCCCCGACAAGAACCAGATCGAAGGGGCCTTCGACCTGCCTTACGACATCCCGAACCTCGCGGTGCGCCAGGTGCGCTTGAAGGGCCACGTGCCTGTGGGCTACTGGCGCAGCGTGGGCCACTCGTACAACGCCTTCTTCGTCGAATGCTTTGCCGACGAGGTTGCGCATGCCGCCGGCCAGGATCCGTTCGCCTGGCGCCAAGCCCGACTGGGCCAGCACCCGCGCCACCTGGCCGTGCTGGAGCGCGCCGCCAAGGAGGCCGGCTGGGGCCAGCCTTTGCCGGCCGGCCGCGCCCGTGGCATCGCTTTGCAGGAAGCGTTCGGCGCCATCTGCGCGCAGGTGGCCGAGGTGTCCGTGCAGGGCGATCAGGTGCGCGTGCACCGCGTCGTCTGCGCCATCGACTGTGGCCACACCGTCAACCCCGACACCGTCGAAGCACAGATGCAGGGCGCGATCGTCTTCGGCCTGAGCGCGGCGCTGTTCGGTGAGGTCACGCTGGCGCAAGGGCGCGTGCAGCAGGCCAGCTTCACCGATTACCCCCTGGTCAAGCTGGCGCACATGCCGCGCATCGACGTGCACATCCTGCGCAACGCCCACCCGCCCGGTGGTGTCGGTGAGCCGGGCGTGCCGCCGGTGGCGCCGGCCGTGGCCAACGCGCTGTTCGCTTTGACCGGCCAGCGCCTGCGTTCGCTGCCGCTGCGCTTGAAGGCGGCTTGATGCCTTCGCCGCGCGTGGTGGTGCTGGTGCTGGCGGCGGGGGCGTCCACCCGCTTCGGCAGTGACAAGCGCCAGGCCCTGCTGCCCGATGGCCGCAGCCTGCTCGACGCCGTGGTGGCCACCCACCGCGAGGTGTTCGATGAAGTGTGGGTGTTGAGCCGTCCGACTGCCGACGGCCAGACCGATGCCTTCGCGCAGTCGGTGTGCGATGCGCATGGCGCCCGGTGCATGCCTTGCCCCGATGCGGTGCTCGGGCAGGGCCACACGCTGGCCGCCGGCTTGCGGCTGTTGCAGGCCGAGGCGGGCCTGTCTGCCCTGGCAGGTGCCCCGGGCGAGCCGGTGGCTGCCGCGCTGGTGGCGCTGGCCGACATGCCCTGGGTCCGCGCCGACACCTTGCAGCGCCTGCGCGAGCGCTTCGAGGCCACGGGCCGGGTGGTGCTGCCACGTTGCGGTGAGGCCCTGGGCCACCCGCGCCTGCTGCCGCGCGCCGTGTGGCTGGCCTTGCTGGGCGATGCGGTGCCAGGGGCAGGGTCAGCGCCAGCCCATGCGCCAGGCCCGGTCGGACTGCGCGGTGACCGCGGCGCCCAGGCCCTGCTGGACTGGGCGGAGGCCGAGCAGGTGGTGGTCGATGACCTGGGCGTGCTGCGCGATGCCGACACCCCGGCCGACTTGCGCCAGGGCAACGCCGCGCTGCCACCGACCGGTCCCTGAACGGCGGCTGAAGCCACGCAGGGGCACAGCCCGCTAACATGCGAAGGTTGACCACCCTTGCCCGCACGCTGCGGATGGCTGCCCCATGACCGCTCCGGCCCCTGACACCGCCTCCCCACCCTCCAACGCGCCTGCGGGCACGCCTGCCCTGGCCCCTCAGCGCCCCGGTGGCCACGGCCCCTGGCGCTTGCTGGGCCGTGTGGCGCTCGGTGCTGCGGTGGCGGCGGGTGTGTGGACCGGCGTGGTCGGTCACTGGCTGCCCGACTGGCTGCGCCCCCGCATCGAGGCCGCGGCCACCGAGGCCCTGGGCACGCCGGTGCACCTGGGCGAGTTGCGCATCCACCCCTGGTCGCTGGGCGTCGAAGCCGGCGACCTGGCCGTGGGCCCGACCGCCCAGCCCTGGTTCAAGCTGCAGCGCGCCGACACCCAGCTCTCACTGCAATCGGTCTGGCGCATGGCCCCCGTGCTGCGCCATGTGCGCCTGGTCCAGCCCGAGCTGCTGCTGGAGCGCCAGAGCGCCGAGCGCTTCAACATCACCGCCGTCATCGAGCGCCTCAGCCAGCCCTCGCCGCAGCCCCAGCCCGACACTGGCCCCGCACGCTTCGCCGTCTTCAACATCGAAATCAAGGACGGTGTGCTGCGCTACGAGGACCGGGTGCTGTCGCAAAGCCACCGCATCGACCAGTTCCGCCTGGACGTGCCCTTTGTCAGCAGCCTGCCCGCCGACCTCGACGTGACCGTGCAGCCGCTGCTGCAGGCCCGCATCGACGGCAGCCCGCTCAAAGTGGCCGGCAAGGCCCTGCCGTTCCGGGAAGGCCACCGCAGCGAGGTGACGGTGCAGTGGCAGAACGTGGACCTGGCCCACTGGCTGGACGCGGCCAAGGCCCTGATGCCGGAGGGGATGCGGCCCGAGGCCCGCGCCGGCCGGCTCGACACCGACCTGAGCATCGTGTTCGAGCAACGCAAGGCGCCGGCCCTGCCCACGCTGGCCATCCGCGGCAGCGCCCAGGTGAGCCGCTTCGACATCGGCCTGCCGCCTGCACCCGGCCTGGGCCGCATCGACACCGGCTGGGAGACCTTGCGCGTCGAGGGCATCGACGCCGAACCCCTGGCCCGCCGCGTGGCCATCGCCAGCGTTGCGCTGGACGGGCTGAGCGTGCGGGTGCAGCCGGTCTCGCCGCCGGCCGAGCCTGCTGTTGCTTCTTCTTCCTCTTCTTCTTCTGCGCCTGCCACGGTTGCCGCCGCGCCCTGGCAATGGTCGGTGGCCAAGCTCCATGTCGCTGCGCGCCAGATCGACGCCCAGACCCAGGCCGAGGCCGCCTGGCCGCGCCTGACCCAGCTGCTGCTGGACGTGCAGGGCCTCGACGCCCGCGCCCAGGCGCCAGACGCGCGCTGGCAGCTGTCTGTGCAGGACGAGCACGGCGGCCAGTTCGGCGCCCAGGGCACGGCCCACCCGACGCTGCAACGCGCCGAGCTCGACCTGAGCCTGGCGCAGTGGCCCGTGGCGCCCTGGCTCAAGCCTTTGCAGCGCCAACTGGCCTTGCCGGTGGTGATCTCGCAAGGGCTGGTGGGCGCGAAGGCGCACGTCAGCGCGAACATGCGGGTGACCGAGGCTGTGCCGGCTGCAACGGCTTCACCGGTTGCACCGGCTGCCTCGGCGGCCTCGCCTGCCGCACTCTCCCAAGCCGTCCGCCTCAGCGCCGGGCAGTTCACCTTGAGCGATTTGCTGGCCGATGCGGCCGCGGTGGCCGGCGCGCCCGGCGCGCCCGGCAGCCGCCGCCAGGACCGCATCGCCCTGAAAGCCTTCACGGTCGATGGCATCGAGGCCGAGGCCAGCCTGGCGCCGACCAGCCCCGGCTTGCGCCGCCTGGCCACCGCGGCGGTCACGGCCGACCGTCTGGATGCGGCCCTGTTCCGCGACGCCCGGGGCCTGTTCCTGGGCCAGGCGTCGGGGGGCGCTTCAGCCTCTCCTGCGCCCGCGGCCGGCAAGGCAAGCGCCAACGCACCCGCCAACGCACCCGCCAAGGGCCACACACCCGGGCCCAGCCCCGTCCCCATCACCCTGGGCGAATTGCGCTGCCTGGCGTGCGCGGTGCAGTTCACCGACCAGACGGTCAGCCCGGCGGGGGTGTTCTCGCTCAAGCGCACCGACCTCAGCGTCAAGGGCCTGGGCTCGCGCATGGACCAGCCCCTGGCCATCGCCCTGCAGACCCTGGCGCAGGGCCAAGGCAAGGTCCGCTTCAAGGGGGATGTGCGGCCGCAGCCGCTGTCGGTCAAGGGCGCACTGGCCGTGGCCAACCTCGACCTGCGCGCCCTGCAGCCCTACCTCGACCCGCACCTCAACGTCGCGCTGGCCTCGGCCGCGGCCCAGGCCGAAGGGCGCATCACCCTGGCCGACGACGCCCGTCAGGGTCTGAGCGCGCGCTACCAGGGCAAGCTGGGCCTGAGCGACCTGCGCCTGCGCGACCGCGTCAACGACGCGCTCTTCCTGCGCTGGGCCAGCTTCTCGCTGGATGGCACCGACCTGAGCTACGCCAAGGGCGCCATCGACGCCGACCTTGGCTTCATCGCGCTGAAGGATTTCTACGGCCGCATCATCGTCAACCCCGATGGCCGCCTGAACCTCGCCAGCGTGGTCAAGCAGGCGGACCAGGCCGGCCAAGGCGATCAGTCGATCACGACGCCGCAGGCGCCGGTGTCGGGTGCGTCGGCACCCCAGCGCGCCCGCGCGCCCGGTGGCGTCACGGTGACCACCACGACCTTGCCGCCCGCCCCATCGCCCTCGGCTTCGGCCGCCGACGCGCCGCCCGCACCCCAGCTGCGCTGGCAAGGCATCCGCCTGGCGCAAGGCGAGGTGGACTTCACCGACACCTTCATCAAGCCCAACTACTCGGCGCGTCTGACCCGCATCGCTGGCGACATCTCCGGGGTGTCTTCGCGCACGCCCGAGCCGGCCACGGTCGAGGTCAGTGGCGCGGTTGACGACGGTGCGCCGCTGCGCATCAGCGGCAAGTTGCACCCGCTGGGCCCGAAGCTCTACACCGACATCGCCGGCACGGCCAAGGGCATCGAGCTGACGCGCCTGACGCCGTACGCGGCCCGCTACGCCGGCTACGCCATCGAGAAGGGCACGCTGTCGGTGACGGTGCGCTACAAGGTCGATGGCGGCAAGCTGGAGGCCGACAACCAGGTCTTCCTCGATCAGCTCACCTTCGGCGAGCGCGTGGACAGCCCCGATGCCACCAAGCTGCCGGTGCTGCTGGCGGTGTCGCTGTTGAAGAACGCTCGCGGCGAGATCGACGTCAACCTGCCCATCTCCGGCTCGCTCGACGACCCGCAGTTCTCGGTGGGCGGCATCATCTGGAAGGTCATCCTCAACCTGATCGGCAAGGCGGTGACGGCGCCGTTCGCGCTGCTGACCGGCGGCTCGTCCAGCGAGCTGGGCGTGGTGCCCTTCCAGCCAGGTTCGACCGAGCTGAGCACCGCGGCCCGCGAGCGCCTGGACGCCCTGGCCACCAAGCTCAAAGACCGCCCCGCGCTCAAGCTCGAAGGCACCGGCTGGGCCGACCCCGACATCGACACCGAAGGCCTGCGCCAGGCCCATGTGGACCAGCTCATGCGCCGCGCCAAGGCCAAGTCCACCGGGCAGGAGATCTCGGAAGTGGTCGTCGAGCCGGCCGAGCGCAGCACCTGGCTGAAGGCCGCGTACAAGGCCGCCGACATCCAAAAGCCGCGCAACCTGGTCGGCCTGGCCCAGAGCCTGCCCGATGACCAGATGGCCGCCTTGCTCAAGGCCTCGGCCCCGGTGGGCAAGGAGGCGCTGACGGCGCTGGCCGACGAGCGCGCCAACGCGGTGAAGGCCTACCTGGCCGACAAGCTCGATGCCGAGCGCGTGCGCCTGACGGCTTCCAAGGTCGCGGTGGAAGGCCGGGCCGACAGCCCCTCAGGCGGGGCCAGCGTGCAGTTCAATTTGCGCTGATGGCCCAGCTGCGTGCGTGAGCGCACCCTGGTTGGCCTGAGGGCAGCGCGCTTCGGCGCTGGCCATCAGGGCCTGGATTTGCTGGCGCACCCGTGTCATCAGCGGGTGCTGGTCGTGTCGGCGGTGCCAGACCATGTGCGCGTGGATCTGCAAAGTCGGCTGCGTGGGCAGCGGGCGGATCACCACCTCTGGCGAGGGCGTCAACCCGGCGTGGATGGCCGGCTGGATGGACACCAGCGGTGCGGCCTGCAGCATCTGGAACAGCGCGGTGACGCTGGATGCGGTCGCCACCACGTGCCTTGGCTGGCCATGTGCGGCGAAGCAGTCGTCCACCACGCTGGCGGTTTCGTCCCGGTGGCTGCTGGCGACGTGGTCGAGCGCGGCCAGCTGGGCCAAAGTGGCATCGGGTGGCAGGTCAAGCTGTCGTGGCGCGTACATGTAGTTGAAGGCGCAGCTCAGCAGGCGCACCTGTTGGTGCCAGCTGCGCAGGGGCAGGTCCACGGCCACGATGGCGAGGTCGAGCTCGTCGGCGTCCAGGGCGTCGAGCACGTGTTCCACCCCCAGCAGTTGGGCGCGCAGGCGCACGCCAGGCGCTTCCCGCCGCATCCAGGCCACGAGGCCGGGCGCCACCAGCATTTCCAGCCCGTCGGGGGCGGACATGCGCACCACGCCCTCGGCGCGCGCCAGCTCGAAATCGTCAGGGCGGCGGATGAAGTCGCTGGCGTCGGCCAGCCAGGCGCGCACGCGCGGCGCCAGCGCCAGGGCGCGGTCGGTGGGCACCATGCGCTTGCCCGATCGCACCAGCAGTTCGTCGTCGAACAACACGCGCAGCCTTGCCAGGGCGTGGCTCATGGCCGGCTGGCCGATGTAGATGCGTTCGGCGGCACGCGCCACGTGGCACTCGGTCAGCAGGGCGTCGAGCGCGACCAGCAGGTTGAGGTCGATGCGGTGGAAGTCGCTGTGCTTGATATCGATGTCGTGCATGAATCGCTCCGCACTGATCAGGTGACTTCATTTTAGAAGGCGCCCCGACATCGGCTCCCGGCAGGCCCTGTGGCGGACCCCAAAAACGGAAGCCCGCCGTCCCGGTGACCAGGGCGGCGGGCGAACCTCACGGCGTGCGCAAGGCAGACGGTTCCGACCCGTCTTTCTCTGGATGACAGCGTTTGGATGTCAGCACATGGTTGCACGTGCGGTCCAGTGGGCTCGTGAAAGCTTTGGGGCCGTGCGTTTGTGCCGCGTTTCTTTAGAATATTGCACATTGTCCGGGTGTCCGGACGGGCCGTCCTGAAGAGATCCTGAAATTCCTCTGAAGATGTCCTTTCGACCGGGGAACCCTTGCCAGACAGCATCCGTTTTGACCGATTCGCGCTCCGTGTGCACGAGCGCGTGCTCTACCTGGACGGGCAGCCCACCGCCTTGGGCGGCCGCGCCATGGCGCTGCTGGTCGCGCTGGCCCAGCGCCATGGCCGGCTGGTCACCAAGGCAGAGCTGATGGAGCTGGTCTGGCCCGGCCTGGTGGTCGAGGAAAACAACCTCCAGGTGCAGGTGTCTGCCCTGCGCAAGGTCCTGGGCACGGGCGCCATCGTCACCGTGCCGGGGCGGGGTTACCGTTTTGTGCTGCCTTTGCGCTTGCGCGAAGCGGGTGCTGCGTCGGCGCCTGCTGCCACAACCCCGTCGCCATCCGCAGGTGCGTCGTCGTCCCAAGCCTCGGCCCTGCAACTGCCGCCCGTGCGCCGGGCGCAGCCTGAGCCCGGCCAGACCGAGGCGCTGACCGCGTTGCCCACGCAGGCGCAGCGCCTGTGGGGACGCGAGCGCGACCTGGCCGCCCTGGACGCTCTGCTGCCGGCACCGCTCATCACCCTGGTGGGCTCGGCCGGCATCGGCAAAACGGCGTTGGCCCTGGCCGCCGCCCACCGCTGGCGCGCGGACCGCCCCGATGGCACGGCCTGGGTCGATCTGGCCAGCCTGAACTCCGCGGGTTGCGCGGTCACGGCCGTGTCCCAGGCGCTGGGTTTGTCGGTCGCTGGCGCAGATCGTCTGGGCAGCCTGGCCTCGGCCTTGGGCCCGCTGAAGGTTCTGCTGGTGCTGGACAACGCCGAGCACGTGCTGGAGGCGGTCACGGGCCTGGTGCGCGCCGTGATGCAGGCCGCGCCGGGCGTGCGGTTGCTGGTCACCAGCCAGGTGCCCTTGAAGGTCGATGGCGAGCGCGTCTTCCGGCTGGGGCCTTTGTCCATCCCGCCGGCTGGCGCCTCGGTGGACGAGGCCCTGCAGCATGGCGCGGTGGCTTTGTTCGTGGACCAGGTGCGTGCGCTTGACCGCCGCCATGCGTTGCTGCCCGACCAGGTGGCGCTGGTCTGCGAGCTGTGCCGCCGGGTCGATGGCCTGGCCCTGGCCATCAAGCTGGCGGCCTCGCGCGTGCCCTTGCTGGGCTTGCCCGGCGTGGTACAGCGCCTCGATGAGCGATTCCGCCTGCTCGCTGGCCACAGCGCGGGCGTGCCCGACCGCCACCAGACCCTGATGGCCGCCCTCGACTGGAGCCACGAGCTGCTGACACCGCCTGAGCAGGCCTTGTTCCGGCGCGTGGCGGTGTTCGCCGGTGGCTTCCCGCTCAGCCTGGTCACCCTGCTGGGGCAAGGCCTGACGCCCGACACCTGCCTGGACGAGTGGCAGGTGCTGGACACCCTGGGCGCGCTGGTCGATCGCTCGCTCGTGGCCGTCGATGGCGGCGATGCGCCACGCTACCGTTTGCTCGACAGCATGCGCGACTACGCCAGCCTCAAGCTCCAGGCCAGCGGCGAGCAGGCGCTGCTGCAAGCCCACCATGCGCGCGCGGTGGCCGAGCTGATGGACGGTGCCTACGAGGCCTACTGGCTGAGTGCCGACGCCACCTGGCTGGGCCAGTTCGGTTGCGACATCGACAACGTGCGCGTGGCCCTGGACTGGGCCGTGGCCCATGACCCCCACCTGGCCGTGCGCCTGCAAGGGGCCGTCGGTCCGCTGTTCCTGCTGCTGGGGCTGGCCCCGGAAGGCCGGCTGCGCGGGCGCCGGATCGAGCCTCTGGCCGACCGCCTGGGCGACGACCCTGCTGCGGCGCGGTTCTGGCTGGAGCACAGCCGCCTGCACTGGGGAGTGGACAACGCCGGCATGCTGCAAGGCGCTCGGCGTGCCGAGCAGGCCAGCCGTTCGGCCAACGATGCCCGCGGGGTGTACCTGGCGCTGCGCTGCGTGGCCGGCAGCGGCATGCTGGCGCGCGCGCAGGCCGTGGCCCTGCTGCGCGAGATGAGCACCCTCGAGCGCCCCGACTGGCCCGTGCGCCTGCTCACTCAGCGGCTGATGGCCGAGGTCGGCGTGTTGCGCAGCCTGGAGCTCATGGCCGATGCGCGCCGCGTCTGCCAGAACCTGCTGGTGCGTGCGCAGTCGGCCGGGCTGGAGGGCGTGACGTCGGCGGGCCTCAGCGACCTGGCCGCCATCAGCCTGGCGCTGGGCGACACCGACGCGGCCTTGCGCATCAGTCAGGACATCCTGGCGCGGGGCCGCCACCGCCGCGACAACTTCGTCGTCCATGCCCTGGCCATCGTGGCCTGCGTGGCCTTCGTGCGTGCCGACCTGGCCCAGGCCCGCGCCACCTTGCGCGACTTCCTGGACGCGTCGCGCAGCCGCAGCTGGGAGTGGCTGGGCCTGTACGCGGGCCTGCTCGCCCTGCTGGCTGCGATGGAGGGCCGCCACGAAGCCGCGGCCCGCCTGCTGGGCTACACAGCGCAGACCTACCGCACGCTGGGCTCGCACGATGTGCTGGCCGTCTATGCCTGGTCGCGCGCGCACGCCGCCGTGGAAGACGCGCTGGAGCCCACCGTCCTGCAGCGCTTGCTGGCGCTGGGCGCCACGCTGGACCCCGAGTCCGTCTGCACCTGGGCACTGGGCCAGGCGCCGACATGAGCGCATCGGCATTGCACCAGTGGCTGCTTGACGCCGGTGTGCCGCACCTCGAAGCGCTGCTGCGCGCCCACGCCATCGACATCGATGTGCTGGGCTCCCTCAGCGAAGCCGACCTGGCCCAGATCGGCCTGCCCATGGGCGACCGCAAGCGCGTGCTGCAGGCCCTGGCGCGGCGCCCTCAAGCGGTGGCCCAGCCCGACGGCGAGCGCCGCCAGTTGACCATCCTTTTCGCCGACTTGGTGGACGCGACGACGCTGTGCCAGTCGCTCCCGCCGGAGGCCTGGCGCGCCATCGTGCTGGCCTACCAGCAGGCCGCCGTGGACATCCTGCAGCGCCATGGTGGCGTGGTGGCCCAATACCTGGGCGATGGCCTGCTGGTCTATTTCGGCTACCCCCTGGCGCAGGAAGACGCCGCTGTCCGCGCGGTGCACAGCGGGCTGGCGCTGGTGCAGGCCGTGGCCGCGCTGGACGTGGCGGGCCTGGCTGGCGTGGGTGGCATGGGCAACATGGGGGGCGTTGGGGATGTGCGCGGTCTGCGCGTGCGGGTGGGCATCGACACCGGGCTCGTGGTGGTGGGCGACGTGGGGGCCGGCAGCCACCGCGAGCACCTGGCGCTGGGCGATGCGCCCCACCTGGCCGCACGCCTGCAGGCCTTGGCGCCGCCCGGTCAGGTGTTCATCGGCGAAGCCACGCGGCGTTTGTCGGGCGGGTGTTTCGTGTGCGAAGACCAGGGCGTGCACGCGCTCAAGGGGGTGCGTGCGCCCCACCAGGTCTGGCGCGTGCGCGGCCTGACCCAGACCGCCAGCCGGTTCGAGGCGGCCACGTCGGCACGCCTGAGCCCGCTGGTGGGTCGCCAGCAAGAGCTCGTCCTGCTGAGCGACCGCTGGCAGCAGGCCGCACAGGGCCGGGGGCAGGTCGTGGTGCTGTCGGGCGAGGCTGGCATCGGCAAATCCCGCATGGTCGGCGAGCTGCGCCAGCGCATGGGCAACGCGGGCCTGGCGGCGCTGGTCGTGCAGTGCGCGCCTCAGCATCGCCATGCCGAGTTCCACCCGCTGCGCGAGGGGCTGATGCGCCGCCTCGACATCCGCCATGGCATGTCGCCGGCCTTGCAGCGCGAGCGCCTGCACGCGCTGGTGTTGGGCGTCCACGGCCTCGCGCCGGCCCATGCCCGAGCCTTGGGCGAGCTGTTGATGCTCGGCGACGAAGGCGAGGGCTCCGACCGCGCGGCCCCCTGGGTCACCACCGCCCACGAGCGCCATGCGGCCATCCTGGCGGCCCTGGTCGCCTTGACCGAAGCCCGCGCCCAGCAGCGACCGACCTTGTTGCTGCTCGAAGACCTGCACTGGGCCGACCCGGGCACCTTGGCCTTTGTCCAGGCCGTGGGACACCGCTTGCGCGACTGGCCCTTGCTCTTGCTGGTCACGCACCGCCCGCAGGCCCTGCCCGTGCTCGCGCCAGCGTCCGTGCTGACGCCGTTGCCTGTGAGCAGCCTCAGCGCCGAAGACACCGGTGCGCTGCTGGACCGCATCGCGGGCGCGCACACCCTGTCGGCGGCCGCGCGCCAGCACATCGCGCACAAGACCGATGGCGTGCCCCTGTTCGTCGAAGAGCTGGCGCGCTCGCTGATCGACGGCGTGGCCCTGCACGACGGCCATGCCCCGGTGCCCGCCACCTTGCGCGATTCGCTGATGGCCCGCCTGGACCGCCACCCCTGTGCGCGCGAGCTGCTCCAGCGCGCCGCGGTGCTGGGGCGCACGCTCGACCTCGATGTGCTCCAGGCCATGGACGCCCGCCCGCCGGCCGAGTTCGAGCGCGACCTCCACACCCTGCTGCAGGCCGGTGTGCTGGTGCGCGGTGAAGGGCCGCGCGGTCCGCAGCTGGCGTTCCGCCACGCCTTGCTGCAAGACGCCGCCCGAGACTCGCTCGTGGCCGTGCGCCGCCAGCAGTTGCACGCGCAGGTGGTGCACACCTTGCAGACCCACTTCCTGGCGCGCATCGACAGCGACCCCGCCGAGCTGGCCCACCACGCCACGCAGGCCGGCCTGAGCGAAGTCGCCGTTGACCACTGGCGCCGCGCCGGCGAGCGTGCCCTGGCGCAGAAATCGCTGAGCGAGGCCGTGGCCCACCTGGACGCGGGCCTGGCCGTGGTGCTGGCGCAGCCTCCTTCAGCGCGTCGGGACCAGCAAGAGATGCAATTGCGCGGCCTGCTGGGCACCACGCACATGCTGGGCAAAGGCTGGGCGGCTCCGGAGGTCGAACAGGCCTACGGCCGCGCCCAGCAACTGGCCGGTGCCAGCGACGATGTCGACGACGCCATCTGGCCGCTGTGGGGCAATGGCGTGTTCCAGCTGGTCAAGGGCGACATCGTCCAGGCCTGTGCCATCGGCCGGCGCATGCAGACGGTGGCCCGCCAGGCGCACAGCCGCCAAGCCTGGCTGGTGCACGACATGATGCAGTCGCAGCTGACCTTCTACAGCGGTCGCCTGGTGGAGGTGGCCACCCACGCCGAGCAGGTCGGGCACCGCTACAACGACCCGCAGGACCGCAGCCTCATCCCCCTGTACTCCACCGATTTGCTGCTGGTGGCGCAGGTGCATGCCCTGCATGCCGACTGGATCACGGGCCAGACCGATGACGTCGATGCGCGGCTGCAAGCCGTCCAGCAGCGCGCACACGACCTGAACCACGCTTACTCCCTGGCCTGGGCCTTGGGTTGGGGCGCCATGGTTCGACTGCACCGTGGTGACGTGGACGCCCTGTGCGCCAGCGCCAGCCAGAGCTTGCGCCTGGCCGAGGCCCACGGCCACGCTTACGTCCGCAGCATGGCTGCCTTCCTGCTGGGATGGTGCGCGCACCGCAGGGCCTTGGCCTTGGGCGATGCGGCGCTGGCCGACGGCCATGGCCTGGCCGCCATGCGCCAGGGCCTGGCCGATTTCTGCGCCACCGGTGCGGGCATCGCCGTGCCCTTCTTCCAGACGCTGCTGGCCGAAGCCCTGGGGCAGGCCGGCGCCGTTGCCGAAGGCCTGGCTTGGCTGGCCGAGGCTTCAGCGCGCGTGCAGGCCGGTGGCGAGCGTTGGTACGAGGCCGAGCTGCACCGCGTGCGCGGCGACTTGCTGTTGCGCAGGCCGGATGCGGACGTGGCCGAGGCGGCTGCATCGCTGCACCTGGCCCTGACCTTGGCCCACGAGCAGCAGGCCGTGCGCTGGCAGCAGCGCGCGCAGGTGTCGTGGGATGCGGCTTGCGCGCGGCACCCGGTGCTGCGCCAGTGGCGCACCGGTTGAGCTTGTGAGCCTGTGAGCCTGGGGTTGGCGACCCGGCCCGGGTGCGCTCAGGCGGGGGTGACTGCCCCGTACAGGATGGCCTGCAGGTTCGCCGGATCGAAAAACTCGGCGGGTGTCACGGTCTGCCCGAACACGCCGAAGTAGCGGTCGATCTGGGCCTGCTGGCCCGCCAGCGCCATGAAGACATCGACCATTTCCTGCGGCGGCACCTGCAGCTGGGCCATGTCTTGCGCGAACTGGTGCAAAGGGCGGGACACGGCGTCGCGCTGCGGGCCGAAATGGGCCAAGGCGGCATCGAGTGCGCGCTGGCCCGACGAGCCGTCCTGCAGCAAGCCCTCGTGCAGCAGGCCCGACAGCAGCTCGGCATCGCGCAGCGCCAGGGTGATGCCCGCGGCCGTGACCGGGTCCACCGTCACGCCGGCATCGCCCACCAGCGCCCAGCCCGCGCCGGCGGCTTCGCGGCAGTGCGAGCCCACGCTGGCGGCCGTCCAGTCGCCCTCGCGCTGCGCGCCGCGCACACGCTCGGCGAGCGAAGGCGCGTGGGCGTGCAGCTCGCGCATGACCATCGCTTCGACCTCGGCCAGCGGCACGCGCGGCGCGCGCCCGGGCAGGATCACGCCCACCAGCGTCTGGCCGTGGTGCGTGGACCAGGCGTAGGCCATGCGCTCGGGCCGGGAGTGGAACTCGACCGCGTCCACCGGCAGGCCGCTGAAGTAGGCATAGGCGTTGTAGGAGCCATCGTCCTTGGGATGGTGCACCAGCGCGCGTGCTCCCACGGCACGGGCCAGCGGCGAATGCGTCCCGTCGGCGCCGACCACAACGCGCGCCTCGAACTGCACCGGCTGGCCGTCCTGCAGCCGTCCGCGGATGCCGCACACGCGGCCATCGGCCGAGTCCCGCTCGCGGAGCACACCCTCGAAGGTCACGCCCTCGCGCAACTCGGCACCCGCGGCCACGGCGGCGTCCAGCAGGACCTGGTCCAGCACCACGCGCCGTGGCGCCATGGCCGCGCCCACACGCGTGGCGGGTGGTTGTCCCTGCAGCACCAGGCCACCCATGTCCAGGGTGAAGTCGGTCAGCAAGGGGCAGCCGCTGTCTTGAAGCGCCTGCAGCAGGCCCCAGCGGTCCAGCAGGTCCACGCCCGCATGCCAGACCAGGTGGGTGGACAAGCGCACATCGCTGGGGAAATGCGCCTGATCGACGATCAGCACGCGGTGACCCTGGCGGGCCAGCAGGAGGGCGGTGGCGGCACCGGCGCAGCGCGCGCCCACAACAACGGCATCGAACATGGTGTTCCCGGGACGACTGAAGGGATGTGTTCCCCGACATGCTAGCGCCCTGGACGAAATTCGTTCAACGTGGGGTGCCGTGGTGTTCTCACGGTTCTGGCGACAAACCGGCGTCAGCCCCCCGTGACCGAGGGCGCCTGACGGCGCACACTGCGAGCAGGAACCACTGCCGAGGCACGCCATGAACCCCGTCCTGCCGATTTCCCTGTCGGGCTTGCAAGCCGCCACCACGCGGCTGGACGCCTCGGCACACAACATCGCCAATGCGCAGACGCCCGATTTCCGCCGCGAGGTCGTGCAGCAGCAAACCGTGGGCACCGGCCAGGGCCAGGAGCAGCCGGGCGTGGTGGTCACCATCGGCAAATCTTCGGAAATCGGCGCCGACCTGGCCACCGACCTGGTCGAGCAAATGTCGGCCAGCGCCACCTACAGGGCCAACCTGCGCAGCATCCGCACGCAAGACGAGCTGATGGGCAGCTTGCTCGACATCCGCGCCTGAGGCCAAAGACCGTGGACCGAAGGGGCGTCAGAATGCCGTGATCCCCCACGGCATCCCTGGTCCCGGCCCTTGAGCGCGCCCGCCCCCTTCCACAGCCCTGCCGACGGCCCTCCCGGCGGCCATGCCAGTGGCCCTGATCGCAGCGTGACCGCGGCGCCCGCACCGCTGCCCGATCGCCTCATCGCCCACCTCGACATGGACGCGTTCTACGCCTCCGTCGAGCTGCTGCGCTACCCGGATTTGCAAGGTCTGCCGGTGGTGATCGGGGGAGGGCGCCGCCCGCAGCCCAGCGCGCAAGCAGAGGATGGCCGCGCCCACGCCCACGCACGCTTGCGCGACTACGCCGGCCGCGGCGTCATCACCACCGCCACCTATGCGGCCCGCGCCCTGGGCGTGCACTCCGGCATGGGCTTGATGAAGGCCGCCGCACTGGCGCCCGACGCCATCCTGCTGCCGCTGGATTTCGACGCCTACCGCCGCCACTCGCGCCTGTTCAAGGCCGCCGTGGCCGAGGTCGCGCCCGTCATCGAAGACCGCGGCATCGACGAGATCTACATCGACCTCAGCGACGTGCCCGGCGCGCGCGACACGGTCGGCGGCGACCCGCTGGGCGGCGTGCGCGCCATCGGCCAGCGCCTCAAACAGGCCGTGAAAGACGCCACCGGCTTGACCTGCTCGGTCGGCATCACGCCCAACAAGCTGCTGTCCAAACTCAGCTCCGACCTCGACAAGCCCGACGGCCTGACCCTGCTCATGCCCGCCGACATCCCCGTCCGCCTCTGGCCCCTGCCGGCCGCCCGCATCAACGGCATCGGCCCCAAAGCCAACGAGCGCCTGGCCGCGCTGGGCATCCACACCATCGGCGAACTGGCCGCGGCCCCGCTGGACCAACTGATCGCAGAGTTCGGCAGCAACCAAGGCCACTGGCTGCACGAGGCCGCGCATGGCCGCGACGATCGCCCGGTGGTGACCTGGCGCGAGCCCAAATCCATCAGCCGCGAAACCACCTTCGAGCGCGACCTCCACCCGCGCGACGACCGTGCCAGCCTCGGCCCGATCTTCACCCGCCTGTGCGAACAGCTCGCGTCCGACCTCGAGCGCAAGGGCTATGTCGGGCGCAGCATCGGCGTCAAGTTGCGCTACGACGATTTCCGCATCGTCACCCGCAGCATCACCTTGCCTCAGGCCACGCGGGACGCCGCCGACATCCGCCGTTGGGCCGGGCGTTGCCTGAAAACCGTGCCGCTGGACCGCCGCCTGCGCCTGATTGGCGTGAAAATGGCGTCGCTCGCGGTGGGCGATGGCCACACCACCGATGCCACCTCGTCCGCCGAGGGCCCGTTGGCGCCCCACGGGTCCCTGCCTTTGTTCGATTTCACCGAGTCCGCCTGATGCCCGCTGTGTTTGTCCGCCCTGTGGCACGTCTTGCCCGCACCTGTGTGCTGCTGTGCGGCGCGCCGTGGCTGCTGTCCGGTTGCGCGATCATCACCGTGGCCGATGCCGCGGTCAGCGTTGCCGCCACCGCCGTCAAGGTCACGGCCACGGTGGTCGAGACCACGGTCGATGTGGCCGCTGCCGGCGTCAAGGCCGTGACGAAGGACGACGCCCCGGTCGAGCCAACGCCCGTCGCCGAGTGACGGTGCGGGTGGCTGGACATCCGGCTGGACAGGAGGCTGGACCTTGGCGGCCTGGGTGCACGCCTGCCTGGAGCCGCCGATGACGCTTCCCACCAGCCTCACCATCTTGCCCCTGGGCGTGACCGTGCCCGTGGTGCCGGGCCAAAGCCTGCTGGAGGCCGCCTTGGCCGCGGGCGTGAGCCTGCCGCGCTCCTGCCGCAACGGCACCTGCCGCGCCTGCCGCTGCCAGATGCGGTCGGGCGCGGTGCGCTACCGCATCGACTGGCCCGGCCTCAGCCCTGACGAGCGCGATGCCGGCGACATCCTGCCCTGTGTGGCCCTGCCTGGCACCGATGTCGGCGAGACCGGCGAGGCCGTGAACATCGTCATCGAGGCGCCGCTGGCGCAGCGTCAGCCTGCGCCTCTGCCTCCGCCGCCATCCACCTGAAGCGCGGCTGGCGCACGCCGTCGATGACCACCTCTTCCACGAACATCGCGAAGGGCCGCACCCACAGCGCACCTTCGCCGTACAGCGGTCGGTACACCACCAAGGCCTCGTGCGTTTCGCTGTGCCGCGCCACGCCCAGCACCTCGTAGCGACCGCCCTTGTGATGCACGTACAGGCCCATGGACAAAGTCGGCAGGGGGGCGAGGTCGGAGGCGTCCGAGGGGTGGGGCAGGGTGTGCATGCAGCGATTGTCCCCGCTTCTGCCGCCCAGTGAGCTGCAAGCCGGTGCAGGCCACGAACGCGGCACAGGCACAATGAGCGTCTTGCCGCCTCCCCTGCCGCACCTGCCGCCCCCGCTGCCGCCTCCATGCCCTGGTCCCCGCTGAACCGATCCTCCGGTCGCCTCCTCGACCGCCTGCGCCCCCACCGCCAGGCGGTCGTTTTGCTGGCCGATGCCGTGCTCATCCTGCTGGCCTGGCACCTCACCTACCTCTTCCGCATGGGGGTGGAGCGCTGGTTGCACGAACGCCCGACTTACGACTGGGCCGTGCTGCTGGGCGTCATCGGCATCTACAGCGTGGTGTCCTGGGCCCTGGGCGTGCCGCGCGCCACCTGGCGCTACGTCAGCTTCCACGACATCAGCCGCCTGGGCTGGGTCTGCCTCGGTGCCGGCCTGGCCAGTGCCGTCGTCGTGCTCATGGCCCAACTCGTCGAGGTGCCGCGCGCCGTGCTGGCCCTGCACCCGCTGTTCACGCTGACCCTGCTGGCCATCGCGCGCATGGCCGTGCGCATGCGCAGCGAATCCTCCCGGGCGCGCCGGGCCGGGCGCTCGCCCACCGGCCAGCACGCGCTGGTGCTGGGCGCCGGTGCGGCGGCCAAGCTGCTGATCGCAGGCATCCAGCACCGTGGCTGGACCGTCGTCGGCCTGCTCGATGACGACACCCGCAAGCACGGCGCCACCATCTCCGGCGTGGCCGTGTGGGGCGGCCTGGACCTCCTGAGCCGACCCGACGCCCTGGCCGACACCCTCGCCGACGTCACCCACCTCATCCTGGCCATGCCCTCGGCCACGCTGGAGCAGCGCAAGCGCGCGCTCGACCTGGCCGCGGCCACGGGCCTGCCCGTCGTCACCGTGCCCACCGCCGACGAGCTGCGTGAAGGCCGCTCGCGCATCGACCGCGTGCGCGACATCGAACCCGAAGACGTGCTCGGTCGCCAGGCCGTCAAGCTCGACGAAAGCGCCGTCTCGGCCCTGATCAGCGGGCAAACGGTGTTCGTCACCGGGGCTGGCGGCTCGATCGGCTCCGAGCTGTGCCGCCAGATCGCCCGCTTCGGCCCCAGCCGCCTGGTGCTCTTTGAGCTCAGCGAGTTCGCGCTCTACCAGGTCGAGCAGGATTTGAGCGAGCACTTCCCGCACCTGCCCCTGGTGCGCCTGGTGGGCGATGTGAAGGACCTCGGTGCCCTGCGCCGCGCCATGGCCCAGCACCGCCCCGACCTCGTCTTCCACGCCGCGGCCTACAAGCACGTGCCGCTGATGGAAGACGAGAACGCCTGGGTCGCCCTGCGCAACAACACCCTGGGCACCTACCTGACGGCGCAGGCCGCGGCCGAGCATGGCGTCCAGCGCTTCGTGCTCATCTCCACCGACAAGGCCGTCAACCCGACCAACGTCATGGGCGCCACCAAGCGCGCCGCCGAGATGGTGGTGTCGCACTGGGCCACGCAGGTGCCCGCCACGCGGTTCATGGCCGTGCGCTTTGGCAACGTGCTGGGGTCGAGCGGCAGCGTCATCCCGAAGTTCAAGGAGCAGATCGCCAAGGGCGGGCCGGTCACGGTCACGCACCCCGAGATCACGCGCTTCTTCATGACCATCCCCGAGGCTGCCCAGCTCGTGCTGCAGGCCGCCGCGCTGGCCGACTCGGGCCAAGTCTTTGTGATGGACATGGGCCAGTCGGTGAAGATTGCCGACCTGGCGCGCGAGCTCATCCGCCTGAGCGGCCACACCGAGGCCGAGATCCCCATCGTCTTCAGCGGTTTGCGCCCCGGCGAGAAGCTTTACGAAGAATTGCTCGCCGATGCCGACACCACCTTGCCGACGCCACACCCGCGCCTGCGCCTGGCGCAGTTGCGTGGGGAGTTGCCTGCCGACTGGATCGAGCGCATGCGCGCCCTGGCCGAGGACGAAGCCGCCTGCACGCCCGCCACGCTGCGCGCGCGCCTGCACGGGCTGGTGCCCGAATATGCGCCGCGGTGAGCGCGGCGCCGCGGCACAGCGCCGTCTGTTTCGCGCGACTGCGGTGACACAAGCGCGCTTCAATCCACACATCTGCGGGCAAGTTCTGCCCTTATTGCCCAGTGCGGGCACTTGCCGCGCCCTATACTGACTGCACACCACGAGAAACTGGGCCCGCTGCGCATCCCGCGCCTGCGCCCCGGGTCGAACACGGGCTGAGATTGCCATGACCTCCAAATTGAAAATTGCTGGCTGGGTTGCGCTGGGCGCGCTGGCCGGTGGCCTGACCACCTTGCAATTCGGCGCCACCGCACGCAATGCCGTGGCCCCCCTGCCACTGGAAGAAATGCAGCAACTCGCTGCCGTCTTCGGCATGGTCAAGACCGATTACGTCGAGCCGGTCGATGAAAAGAAACTCTTCAGCGACGCCATCGGCGGCATGGTCGCGGGCCTCGACCCCCATTCCGTGTATTTCGACAAAACCACCTTCAAGGAATTCCGCGAAGGCACCACCGGCAAATTCGTCGGCGTGGGCATCGAAATCGGCATGGAAGACGGCCTCGTCAAGGTGGTCTCGCCCATCGAAGGCTCGCCCGCCTTCCGCGCCGGCCTGAAAACCGGCGACCTGATCACCAAGATCGACGACACCTTCGTCAAGGGCCTGAGCATGGACCAGGCCGTCAAGCGCATGCGTGGCGAGCCCAACACCAAGGTTGTCCTCACCATTTTCCGCAAGCTCGAAAACCGCAGCTTCCCCGTGACCATCGTGCGCGAGGAAATCCGCGTCCAGAGCGTGCGCGCCAAGATGATCGAGCCGGGCTACGGCTGGGTCCGCATCAGCCAGTTCCAGGACCGCACCGTCGAAGACTTCGTCGCCAAGGTCGAGAAGCTCTACAAGGACGACCCCAAGCTCAAGGGCCTGGTGCTCGACCTGCGCAACGACCCGGGCGGCCTGCTCGAAGGCGCCATCGCCGTGTCGGCCGCCTTCCTGCCCAAGGACGTGACGGTGGTGTCCACCAACGGCCAGCTCGCCGAATCCAAGCAGGTCTTCAAGGCCCGCGCCGAAGACTACTCGCGCCGCTATGGCGCCGACCCGTTGGCCAAATTGCCCGCCGCGCTCAAGAGCGTGCCGGTGGTGGTGCTGGTCAACGAAGGCTCGGCCTCGGCTTCGGAAATCGTCTCCGGTGCCCTGCAGGACCACAAGCGCGCCGTCATCATGGGTGGCCAAACCTTCGGCAAGGGCTCGGTGCAGACCGTGCGCCAGTTGACCGCCGACACGGCCCTCAAGATCACCACCGCGCGCTACTACACGCCGAACGGGCGCTCCATCCAGGCCAAGGGCATCGTCCCCGACGTGATGGTGGACGAGTCCGAAGAGGGCAACCTGTTCGCGGCGCTGCGCCTGCGCGAGGCCGACCTCGACAAGCACATCGCCAGCGGCCAGGGCAAGGAAGAGAAGGACGCCGCCCGCGAGAAGGCCCGCGAGGAAGCCGTCAAGAA
Organism: Aquabacterium commune; assembly: GCF_004362855.1. Taxonomy (GTDB): domain Bacteria; phylum Pseudomonadota; class Gammaproteobacteria; order Burkholderiales; family Burkholderiaceae_C; genus Aquabacterium; species Aquabacterium commune. Next base: position 447,214 of record NZ_SNXW01000002.1, on the reverse strand, counting down.
GCTGGAAGAGGCCAATGCCGGCAAGAAGAACGAAGCGCCCAAGCCCCTGCCCGAGTTCGGCAGCGCCGAGGACTTCCCGCTGCGCCAGGCCCTCAACAAGCTGCAGGGCAAGACGGTGCTGGTCTCCAAGACCATGACCGAGCGCAAGGCCGAAGGCAAGTCCGACGAACCGAAAGCCCCTTGATTCGGCGTGGACGACGCCCAGCAACTGCGCTACAGCCGGCACCTGCTGCTGGACGACTGGCCCGAGGCCGCCCAGGAGCGGCTGCTGGCCGCGCACGCCGTGGTCATCGGTGCCGGCGGCCTGGGAGCCCCGGCCTTGCTCTACCTGGCGTCTGCCGGGGTCGGGCGCATCACCGTGATCGACCCTGACACGGTCGAGCTCTCCAACCTGCAGCGCCAGATCGCGCACAGCACCGAGCGCATCGGCCAGCCCAAGGTCGATTCGGCCCGCGCCGCCATGACCGCGATCAACCCCGGGGTGCAGGTGCAGGCTGTGGCCCAGGCCGCCGACGAGGCCCTGCTGACCGAACTGCTGCCACAGGCCGACGTGGTCCTGGACTGCACCGACACCTTCGCCACCCGCCAGCTCATCAACCGCCTGGCCTGGCGCGCGGGCGTGCCGCTGGTCACGGCCTCGGCCCTGCGTTGGGACGGCCAGATCAGCGTGTTCGACCCGCGCCGCGCCGACAGCCCTTGCTACGCCTGCCTGTTCCCCCCTGACGCGCCGCCCGAAGAAACCCGCTGCGCCTTGCTGGGTGTGTTCGCGCCCGTGGTCGGGCTGATGGGCGTGATGCAGGCCGGTGAGGCACTCAAGCTGCTGGCCGGGCAGGGCGCACCTGGCGTCACCGACACGCTGGCCGGGCACACCAGCCTGGCGGGTCAGTTGCTCATGCTGGACGGCCGGGACTGGTCATGGACGCGGCTGCGCGCCAAGCGCGACCCGGCCTGCCCGGTGTGCGGCCCGCGCTGAGCGCCCGAGAGCGCCTGAGAGCGTCCTAGAGCGTCCGATTCCCGCGCTTTCCGGCCCCTATTCGCGGTCTGCCGCCCTGCGCAGCCGCCCCATACTGGTGCCACGACTTCAGAACCGCTGCGACATGAACAACCCCAAAGAGCTGCTGGAACGCAATTTCCCGACCGCCGTCCAGGACGCCCGCAATGCGGCCAAGACCAGCCTGTACAACGGCCCTGACAGCAGCTACCAGCTCGCCTTCACCGACACCGACTTCCTGCTCAACGCCGACCTGCGCCCGGTGCGCATGCAGCTGGAGCTGCTCAAGCCCGAGATGGTGCAGCGCGAGGAAGGCATCGAATCCACCATCGTGGTGTTCGGCAGCGCCCGCATCCAGCCCGCCGATGTGGCCCATGCCCACCTGGACGAGGCCGAGGCCTTGCCACCGGGCAGCGCGCGCGAGCAAGCCATCCGCGCGGCCAAGCGCCACGTCGAGATGTCGCGCTATTACGAAGAGGCACGGCGTTTTGCCAGCCTCGTCACCGAGCACTCCGCGCAGCTGGACAACCCCATCTACGTGGTCACCGGCGGTGGCCCGGGCGTGATGGAAGCGGGCAACCGCGGCGCGCACGAGGTCGGTGGCAAGAGCCTGGGCCTCAACATCGTGCTGCCCCACGAGCAGGAGCCCAACCCCTACATCACGCCGCGCCTGTGCTTCCAGTTCCACTACTTCGCGCTGCGCAAGATGCACTTCCTGATGCGCTCGGTGGCGCTGGTGTGCTTCCCAGGCGGCTTCGGCACGCTCGATGAGCTTTTCGAGACGCTCACCCTCATCCAGACCGGCAAGTGCCGCAAGCGCCCCGTGCTGCTGTTCGGCCGCGCCTTCTGGACCAAACTCATCAACTTCGAGCACCTCGTGGAGACCGGCATGATCAGCCCGGAGGATGTGCACCTCTTCCGCTACGTCGAAACCGCCGACGAGGCCTGGGAAACCCTGCGCGAGGTCTATCGCCTGGGCCAGCCCGAGGCCGACACGGCTTGCGGCTGGTGAGGCGGACGGGGCCATGAGCAGCGCCGGGAAGACCGCCCTCATCCTTACCGGCGGTGGCGCGCGCGCCGCCTACCAGGTGGGCGTGTTGCAGGCCTTGCAACTCATCCGGCGCGACGCAGGTGAAAAACTCCGCGGCAGCCCATTCCGCATCATCTGCGGCACCTCGGCTGGCGCCATCAACGGCATGGCCCTGGCCAGTCGCGCCGACCACTACGACCTGGCCCTGCGCGCCATGATCGAGGTCTGGCGGGACTTCCGCACCGAGCAGGTGTACCGCTCCGACTCCTTCGGCGTCATCCGCAGCGGGGCGCAATGGCTCACCCTGTTCTCGCTGGGCTGGGCGCTGGCCCGCTGGCGCCGCGCCCGCCCGCGCTCCTTGCTCGACAACGAACCCCTGCGGGAGCTGCTGCCCCACCTGTTCAGCATCGACCGCATCCCCGAGATGATGGCCAAGGGCCACCTGGACGCCGTCGCCGTCACGGCATCGAGCTACACCACCGGCGAGCACGTCACGTTCTATGACAGCGCCGAACCCATCGAGCCCTGGTCGCGCTCGCAGCGCATCAGCGTGCGCGACAGCCTGAGCCTGGACCACCTCATGGCGTCCTCGGCCATCCCTTTCGTTTTTCCCTCGGTCAAGCTCGGCGTCAACGATGGCGCGCACTACTGCGGCGACGGCGCGATGCGCCAGGCCGCGCCCATGTCGCCGGCCATCCACCTGGGCGCCGACCGCATCCTCGTGATCGGGGCAGGGCGCCTGCACGAACCCCAGGCCCCGCGCCAGACGGCGGCCGAGTACCCCAACCTGGCGCAGATCGCCGGCCACGCGATGTCCAGCATCTTCCTGGACGCCCTGGCCGTGGACATCGAGCGCATGCAGCGCGTCAACCACACGCTGGGTCTGCTCACGCCCGAGCAGCGCGCCCAGACGTCGCTGCGCCCGGTGGACATCCTGGTGATCGCGCCCAGCCAGCGCATCGACGACATCGCCGCGCGCCACCTCTGGGCGCTGCCGCCCGCTGTGCGCGGCATGCTGCGTGCCGTGGGCGTGTACGGTCGGGGCAAAAGCGCCCGCGGCACGGCCCTGGCCAGCTACCTGCTGTTCGAATCCTCGTTCACGCGGGAGCTGATCCACCTCGGCTTCACCGACGCCCTCGCCAAGCGCGAGGAGGTGGTGCGCTTCTTCGGCTGGGGGGCTCCCGGCGCGCAAGATGGCCCGAACTTGACAGCATCATCAGGCCCGGCTAAAGTGGAGAGCTTCGCTTAGAGCGCCTTGGGTGCCAGTGTGCGTTTTTCTGACGCAAGTCAGAAGATGATGGCTGTCACCTTCGAGGCACTTTGGGTGGAGGCACAAGCTCTTTTTTGAAAGGTCTCAACATGTACGCGGTCATAAAAACCGGTGGTAAGCAATACAAAGTTGCTGCCGGCGAAAAAATTAAAGTAGAACAGATTGCTGCGGACGTTGGCCAAGAGATCGTGATCGACCAGGTTCTGGCAGTCGGCTCCGGCGCTGAACTCACGGTGGGCACGCCCTTGGTGGCTGGCGCAACTGTCAAGGCAACCGTTCTGTCGCAAGGTCGGCACGACAAGGTCCGCATCTTCAAGATGCGCCGTCGCAAGCACTACCAGAAGCGCCAGGGCCACCGTCAGAACTACACCGAGCTGGAAATCAGCTCCGTGAACGCCTGATCCGCCCGTTCGTCCTCAATCTAGTCCCTCAGGAGAAAATCCATGGCACAGAAAAAAGGCGGCGGTTCCACGCGGAACGGCCGTGATTCCCAACCCAAGATGCTGGGTGTGAAGGTCTTTGGCGGCCAAGTGGTCCCCGCAGGCTCGATCATCGTTCGCCAACGTGGCACCCGCTTCCATGCGGGTCCCAACGTCGGCATGGGCCGCGACCACAGCCTGTTCGCGCTGGTGGACGGCACGGTGTCCTTCGCCGTCAAGGGCTCGCTGAACCGCAAGACCGTGGTCGTCACCCCGGTCTGATGCTTGCATCACCCGTCGGCAGCGCCTCGCTGGTGTTGCCGACCCACGAAGCCCCGGTCCTCCGGGGCTTTTGTTTTTTCGATTTGCCTTTCTCGGCTGGCGCCAGACCCATCGGGCCGTGCCACGAGCGCCGATAATGTCGCTCGCCGAACCCGCACCTTCCGTGCTCTTTGTGCCCTCCGTGCCTTCCGTGCCGCTGGCACCCCTCGATCAGGACGCCCCATGAAATTCGTTGATGAAGCCACCATCGATGTGGCCGCCGGCAACGGCGGCAGCGGTTGCATCAGCTTCCGTCGCGAGAAATTCATCCCCTTTGGCGGCCCCAATGGCGGCGACGGCGGGCGCGGCGGTCATGTCTATGTCGTGGCCGACCGCAACATCAACACCCTGATCGACTACCGCTATGCCCGCCGCCACGAAGCGCGCAACGGCGAGCAGGGCCGCGGCTCCGACCAGTTCGGCGCGGCCGGTCCCGACATCACCCTGCGCATGCCCGTGGGCACCATCATCCGCAACTTCGAAACCGGCGAAGTGATGATGGAGCTGCTGGAGCACGGCGAAAAGCGCCTGCTCGCCAAGGGCGGCGACGGCGGCTTCGGCAACCTGCACTACAAAACCCCGACCAACCGTGCCCCGCGCAAGAAGACCCCGGGTTGGCCCGGCGAGCTCTTCAAGCTCCGGCTGGAGCTGCGCGTGCTGGCCGACGTCGGCCTGCTGGGCATGCCCAATGCCGGCAAGTCCACGCTGATCACGGCCATCTCCAACGCCCGCCCGAAGATCGCCGACTACCCCTTCACCACGCTGCACCCCAACCTGGGCGTGGTGCGCGTCGGCCCCGAGAAGAGCTTCGTGGTGGCCGACATCCCGGGCCTGATCGAGGGGGCCTCTGAAGGCGCTGGCCTGGGCCACCTCTTCCTGCGCCACCTGCAGCGCACCCGCGTGCTGCTGCACGTCGTGGACCTGGCACCGTTCGACGATGTCGATCCGGTCAAGCAGGCCCGCGCCATCGTCAACGAACTCAAGATCTACGACGAAGAGCTCTACCACAAGCCGCGCTGGGTGGTGCTCAACAAGCTGGACATGATCCCTGAAGAAGAGCGCGTGGCCAAGGTGGTGGATTTCGTGCGCCGCTATGGCTGGAAGGGCCCGGTGTTCCAGATTTCGGCACTGACCCGCGAAGGCTGCGAAAAGCTCGTGCAGACGATCTACCAGCACGTGGCCTCCATGCAGGAGCACCACGTCGAGACCGACGTCCGCTTCGATCTGGCAGACAGCCTGCCCATGGCCACCGACCTGCTGGCCCGCGCCGGCGTGGCTTATGACGATGACATCGAAGCCTTGGTGAAGCCGCGCGGGGCCAAGGCCAAGGTGGCTGCCAAGAAAGTAGCCAAGAAAGTGGTGGCGAAGAAAGCTCCGGCCAAGAAGGTTGCAGCAACGAAGGTCGCAGCGAAGAAGGTCGCAGCGAAGAAGGCCGCAGCGAAGAAGGCCCCCGCCAAAGAGGCGGCAGCCAAGAAAGCAGTCGCCGTGAAGAAGGCGGCGGTGAAGAAGGCGGCGGTGAAGAAGGCGGCGCCCAAGCCCGTGGCCGCGAAGAAGGTCGCGGTGAAGAAAGCTGCGGTGAAGAAAGCCGTGGCCAAGAAGGCAACGGCCAAGACCGTGCCCGCCGTGAAGAACGTGGCTGCAAAGAAGGTGGCAGTGAAGAAGGTGGCACTGAAGAAGGCCGCCACTCCGAAGGTCGCGGCCAAGAAAGCGCCACCCAGGAAAGTCGCAGCGAAGAAAGCCCCAGCCAAGAAGGCTGTCGCCAAGAAGGCCGCCCGCGCATGAACCAGGTCCTCCAGCACGCCCGCCGCATCGTTGTGAAGGTGGGCTCCAGCCTGGTCACCAACGAAGGCAAGGGCGTCGATGCGGACGCGATCGGCACCTGGTGTCGTCAGATGGCCGCCCTGGCTGCCGACGGGCGCGAGGTCATCATGGTCTCCAGCGGCGCCATCGCCGAAGGCATGAAGCGCCTGGGCTGGGCCACGCGCCCCAAGGAGCTCCACGAGCTGCAGGCCGCTGCCGCCGTTGGCCAGATGGGCCTGGCGCAGATGTACGAGACCCAGTTGCGCTCGCACGGCATGGGCAGCGCCCAGGTGCTGCTGACGCACGCCGACCTGGCCGACCGCGAGCGCTACCTCAATGCCCGCACCACGCTGCTGACCCTGCTGTCGCACAAGGTGGTGCCGGTCATCAACGAGAACGACACCGTCGTCACCGACGAAATCAAGTTCGGCGACAACGACACCCTGGGCGCTCTGGTGGCCAACCTGGTCGAGGCCGATGCCCTGGTCATCCTGACCGACCAGAAGGGCCTCTACAGCGCCGACCCGCGCAAGGACCCGGCCGCTCGCTTCATCGACGTCTGCACCGCGGGCGACCCCCTGCTCGAACAGATGGCCGGTGGTGCGGGTTCCGGCGTGGGCACGGGCGGCATGATCACCAAGGTGCTGGCCGCCAAGCGCGCGGCGCGCAGCGGTGCCTCCACCGTCATCGCCTGGGGCCGCGAGCCGGACGTGCTGGTGCGCCTGACCCAGGGCGAGTCCATCGGCTCGCTGTTCATGGCGGCCACGGCCAAGCTGACCGCCCGCAAGAACTGGATGGCCGACCACCTGCAACTGCGCGGCGCCGTGGTGGTGGACGAGGGTGCCGCCGCTCGCCTGCGCGAGGGCGGGGCCAGCCTGCTGCCCATCGGCATGATCGAGGTGCAAGGCGAGTTCCACCGCGGCGACGTCATCGCCGTGCGCGACCTGCGCGGCCAGGACATCGCCCGCGGCTTGGCCAACTACGCCAGCAGCGAGGCGCGCCTGCTGGTGCGCAAGGCCTCCAACGAGATCGAGGCCCAACTGGGGTTCACCAACGAGCCCGAGATGATCCACCGCGACAACCTCGTGGTGGGGTGAAATCAGGACAATCCTGTTGTCACTTTTTGCAACATGGCGTGCAGCGGCGACAACTGACGGCATGATGGGCGCTGGCGTTCAAGCCGCCCGAAGCACCCCCTGATGGGGGTTCCAAGGGTTTTGCCTGTCCAGCAGGACCCGGCGCAAGACGTTAAAAAGACGGACCTGCGCTGCGGCGCTTGACCCCGTTCCTTGTCCATCCGACCCCTCCCAGGAGTCCCCATGTCCTTGAAAAACCGCACCCTGGCCTGCCTCAAGCCGCTGGCCCTGGCTGCCTCTGCCCTGATCACCGCTTTCGGCGCCTCCTCGGCCGTCCAGGCCAAGACCCTGGTCTGCGTCTGGGACGTGGCCGGCAAGACGGGCGACGTCTATGCCCAGGCCACCGACTACGCCATCGCCATGCAAAAGCACGGCGCCGACATCGAACTCAAGAGCTACGTCGATGAGCGCGTGGCCATCGAGGACTTCCGCGCCGGCCAGTGCGATGGCGTCATCGCCACCGGCTTCCGCACCCGCCAGTTCAACAACGTCGCGGGTTCGCTCGACAGCATCGGCGCCACCACCATCGTCAAGGGCGGCAAGGTGGACATCGACGCCAGCTACGAGGTGGTGCGCAAGGTCATCCAGGTTTTCGCCGACCCCAAGGCCGGCAAGCTGATGGTCGAGGGCAACTACGAAATCGGCGGCATCTTCCCGCTGGGCGCGGCCTACCCGATGGTGCGTGACCGCAAGATCAACTCCGTCGAAGCCCTCTCGGGCAAGAAGATCGCGGCCTTCGACTACGACAAGGCCCAGGGCGTGATGATCCAGCGCATCGGCGCGCAACCCGTCTCGGTGGACGTCACCAACATCGGTCCGAAGTTCAACAACGGCTTCGTTGACATGGTCACCCTGCCTGCCGTGGCCTTCAAGCCCTTCGAGCTCTACAAGGGCATCGGCGCAACCGGCGGCATCGGTCGCTTGCCCATCATGATCCCGACGGTGCAGATGGTCATCAACAAGGCCAAGTTCCCCGAGGGCTTCGGCGAGGCCTCGCGCCAGTACTGGCTGACCAAGTTCGACAACGCGCTGCGCCTCATCAAGGCCGCCGAAAACGGCATCCCCGCTGCCATGTGGCAGGACCTGCCCGTGGAAGCCGTGCCCAAGTACGTGCTGATGTTCCGCGAGTCGCGCATCGAGATCGCCAAGCAAGGCCTCTACAACAAGCAGGGCCTGAACATCATCAAACGCGCGCGCTGCAGCATCAACGCCTCTGACGCCGAATGCGCGTCCAAGGCCGAAATCGACTGAGGTGTGCACTGGCCGGGGCAAGCTGACCCGGCTGGCGCAGACAAAGCAAAGGGCTCCCGCGGGAGCCCTTTTTCACGGCCATTCGCAACCGGTGTCCGACCAGGTCAGTACGGCGAGTCGCCGCTGCCCTCCATGGAGGCTTCTGCGTCCTGGCGCACACCCCGCATGCCGCCCCGCAAGAAGCGGTTGAGCTGGCCTTGCGGCTTCGGCAGGAAGCGCGCCAGCTCCGACAGCGCCAGCTGATAGACGTCGCGTTTGAACTCGATGACGGTGTCCAGCGGCACCCAGTACTCGTGCCAACGCCAGGCGTCGAACTCCGGGTGGCTGGTGGCGCGCAGGTTCATGTCGCAGTCACGCCCGGTGAGCTGCAGCAGGAACCAGATCTGCTTCTGGCCTTTGTAGTGGCCGCGCGCATCCTTGCGGATGAAGTGCATCGGCACCTCATAGCGCAGCCAGTCCCGGGTGCGCGCGACGATGCGCACGTGGTCGGGCAGCAAGCCCACTTCTTCGTGGAGCTCGCGGAACATCGCCTGCTCGGGCGACTCACCATGCTTGATGCCGCCTTGCGGGAATTGCCAGGAATGGGTGCGGATGCGTTTGCCCCAAAATACCTGGTTCCGGTGATTGAGCAGGATGATGCCGACGTTGGGGCGGAAGCCTTCCCGGTCGAGCATAATCAACTCCAAATTTTCAACTGGTTTCATTATTGCACCGCTGAGCCGAAACGCCTAGACCCTGAGGCGTTTGTCAAGGCCTCACCTGAGCGGTGCACTTTTTTTCTGCCATGAAAGCCTCACAGTTCTTCATTTCGACCCTCAAGGAAGCCCCTGCAGACGCAGAAATCGTCAGCCACAAGCTGATGACGCGCGCGGGCTTCATCAAGAAGCTGGGCGCGGGCCTGTACAACTACATGCCCATGGGCCTGCGCACCATCCGCAAGGTCGAGAACATCGTCCGCGATGAGCTGAACAAGGCAGGTTGCGTCGAGCTGGTCATGCCCGTGGTGCAGCCGGCCGAGCTGTGGCAGGAAACCGGCCGCTTCGAGAAGATGGGCGACGAGCTGCTGCGCTTCAAGGACCGCCACGACCGCGACTTCGTCATCCAGCCCACCGCCGAAGAGGTCGTCACCGACATCGCGCGCCAGGAGCTGCGCAGCTACCGCCAGCTGCCCAAGAATTTCTACCAGATCCAGACCAAGTTCCGCGACGAGCGCCGCCCGCGCTTCGGCATCATGCGCGGCCGCGAGTTCACGATGAAGGACGCCTACTCCTTCGACCGCGACGTCGAGAGCGCCGGCAAGACCTACGACGGCATGTTCGCCGCCTACAGCCGCATCTTTCAGCGCCTGGGCCTGCAGTTCCGCGCCGTGGCCGCCGACACCGGCGCCATCGGGGGCGACCGCTCGCACGAGTTCCAGGTGATCGCCGACACGGGCGAAGACGCCATCGTCTATTGCCCCACCAGCGACTACGCCGCCAACATCGAGCTGGCCGAAGCCGTGAGCCTGATCGCGCAGCGTGGTGCAGCGTCGCAGGCCATGGAGAAGGTGACGACGCCCGGCAAGAGCACCTGTGGCGATGTGGCCGAGCTGCTGGGCCTGCCGCTGTCGCAGACGGTCAAGTCCCTGGTGCTGGCCACCGACGAGACCAACGACAAGGGCGAGATCGTCGAGAGCACGGTCTGGCTGTTCCTGGTGCGTGGCGACCACGAGCTCAACGAGGTCAAGGCCGGCAAGGTGCAGTTGCCCGATGGCACCGGCTTGAAGGCCGGCTTCCGCTTCGCCACCGAAAAGGAAATCGTCGCGCACTTCGGCACCCAGCCGGGCTACCTGGGCCCGGTCAAGCTGGCCCAGCCCGTCAAGGTGATCGCCGACCGCACGGTGGCGAACATGGCCGATTTCGTCTGCGGTGCCAACGACGCGGGCTTCCACCTCCGCGGCGTGAACTGGGGCCGTGACCTGCCCGAGCCTGACCTGATCGCCGACATCCGCAACGTCGTCGAAGGCGACCCGTCTCCCGACGGCCAGGGCGTGTTGGCCATCCAGCGCGGCATCGAAGTCGGCCACGTGTTCTACCTGGGCACGAAGTATTCCAAGGCCATGAACGCGACCTTCCTGGATGTCGATGGCAAGCCCAAGCATTTCGAGATGGGTTGCTACGGCATTGGCATCACGCGCATCCTGGGCGCGGCCATCGAGCAGCGCCACGACGAGCGCGGCATCGTCTGGCCGGAGGCCATCGCGCCTTTCACCGTGGTGATCTGCCCGGTGGGCTACGACCGCTCAGAAGCTGTCAAAGCCGCCGCCGACGAACTGCACGCGCAACTGCTGGCCAAGGGCGTGGACGTGATCCTCGACGACCGCGGTGAGCGCCCCGGTGCCATGTTCGCCGACTGGGAGCTGATCGGCGTGCCGCACCGCGTGGTGTTCGGTGACAAGGGCCTGAAAGAAGGCCTGGCCGAATACCAAGGGCGTCAGGATGCCGAAGCGGCGAAGGTGCCCGTGACGGAAGTCCTGAACCACCTGCTGTCTCGCCTGCAAATCGCCGGATGACTGTCACAGCGTTGCGCTAATGTAGCGGACCATGGACACGCTTTCGCCTTTCGCTGTTGACCGTCGCCTCGGTGGCCGGGTGAGAGCCTGGCTGGCCGCGGCGGTGTGTGCCACGGCCGCTGGGGTGTGCGCTGTCGTGTCGGGTGCGGCCTGGGCCGGTGCCCAGGTCGAGGAGCCTTTGGCCGATTCGGTGCGCACGGCCCTGTCGGCCGCGATCGGCCGGACCGAGCCGGTGCTGGTGTTTGCCGACGCCGCGCAACGCCAACAGTGCGAAGGCTGGGCGGTGTCCCTGGAGGCCAAGCTGCTCAAGCGCAAGCCCGAAGAGCTGGTGCGCCGAGAATTCCTGCAGACCGTCTGTTACGAGGCCAAGCGCGCGGGCCTGGAGCCCGGCCTGGTGCTGGGACTGATCCAGGTGGAAAGCGGCTTTCGCAAGTACGCGATTTCTTCGGTGGGCGCGCGCGGCTACATGCAGATCATGCCGTTCTGGTCGCGCACCATCGGCACGGGCGACCCGGCCAGCCTCTTCCACATGCAGACCAACATCCGCTTCGGTTGCGTGATCCTGCGGCACTACCTCGATGTGGAGCGGGGCAACCTGTTCCTGGCCCTGGGCCGCTACAACGGCAGCCGCGGGCGGGCCGAGTACCCCAACATGGTCACGGCCGCCTGGCGCGGCTGGAAGCTGCCGGAGGGCGGCACGCAGGTGGCCGATGCCGGGACTGTGACGATGGCGGTACGGCGCTGAGCCGTTTGTGCTGCAAGCCTCAGCGGCTCACAGCCCTTGCCATTCGGTGGGCCGGGCGGCTTCCATCTGCAAGACGGCCAGCACGCGCTCGACGGTGTCGTCGATGAGCTGCTCGATGGTTTGCGGCCGGTGGTAGAAAGCCGGCAGCGGCGGGAAGACGATGCCGCCCATCTCGGTGACGGCCGTCATGTTGCGCAGGTGGGCCAGGTTGAAGGGCGTTTCGCGCACCATCAGCACCAGGCGGCGGCGTTCCTTGAGGGTGACGTCGGCCGCGCGGGTGAGCAGGTTGTCGCCGAAACCGTGGGCCACGGAGGCCAGCGTTTTCATCGAGCAAGGGGCGATCACCATGGCGTCGGTCGTGAAACTGCCGCTGGCGATGCAGGCGCCGACGTCGCCTGGCGCATGGGCCTGCGTGGCCAGCGCTTCGAGCTCGGAGCGGCTCAGGCCCATCTCGTGGTGGACGTTGAGGATGCCCGCAGGCGTGGCCACCAGGTGGGTGTCAATGCCCAGCGTGCGTGCGCGCTGCAGCAGGCGCACGCCGTAGAGCGCACCGCTGGCGCCCGTGATGCCGACGATGAGGCGGCGGGTGCGGGGCGGGGTCACAGGCGGCACGCCTGGCTCACTTGGCCAGTTCTTGCTGCAGCTCGCCAGCCTGGTACATCTCCATCATGATGTCGGAGCCGCCGACGAACTCGCCGTTGACGTAGAGCTGGGGGATGGTGGGCCAGTTGGCGTAAGCCTTGATGCCCTGGCGGATGCCTTCGTCTTCCAGCACGTTCACGGTCGTGATGTCCTGGACGCCACAGGCCTTGAGGATCTGGATGGCGCGGCCGGAAAAGCCGCATTGCGGGAACTGGGCAGTGCCCTTCATGAACAGGACCACTTTGTGGCCTTTGACAAGGGCGTCGATGCGCTGCTGAACGTCGCTCATGGCTGGTGCTTCTTCGAAAAAATCAACAGGCCCGGTTATATCAGGCCTGAGGCGCGTGCGCGGCGGTCTCGGCCATCATCCCCATCGGCGTTGTCAGAAAGCGTAGCCCAGGGACACCTTGATCACGGGGCGCATGCGCAGGGTGCGCAAGGCTTCGTCCAGTGAGCGGTCGCCTTGCAGGATGCTGGACAGGCTCGTGCCATTGGCGCCGCTGGTGTTGATGAGGCCGAAGTCGGCGTTGAAGCGCCAGACGGCATTTTGCTGCGGGTTGCTCAGGCGGGTGCTGTAGCCGGCACCGACGTAGGCATTGGGCTGGGGCAGGGTCAGGCCGCGCTGCTGGCCGAGGCCAACGGGCGCGCCCAGGCTGTCGATGTGCTGCAGGCTGAGGTTGAGGCCGCCGCCATTGTCGCCACTGGACCACCAGGCTTGTCCGGCCTCGCCGCTGACCAGGCCGACCGTGGCGCGGAAGCCGCCTTCGACGTAGTAGTCGGAGAGCACGTGCATGCTGCGCATTTGGAGGCCGGCCTGCATGGGTTGGGCCAGCACGAAGCTGTCGCGCAGCGGGTTGATGGGGCGGTCGATGACGGCGCCGATGCGGCCTTCCCAGCGCGGCCATGACGTCTGGCCTTTGAGCGCCAGGCCTTGTCCGCGCATGTCCGCCGCCGCTGGGGCATGGCCCCAGCGCACGCGCACGGCGGTCACGCCGGAGGTCTGGCCCTGGTGCAGGAAGTGCTCGTCGCGCGGCACCATCTGCGCCTGCACGCTCACGGCGCTGCACAGGATGCCGGCCAGCATGGCGATGCGGGCCGCGCGGGTGGGGTGCAGGGCCGCGGAACTGGCGAACGTGGCGGGTGTGGCGGTGCGGGTCGATGGGCACATGGTGCGCTCCTGGAGAACGACTTCATGCTACGGGGCCGGGCTGAGCTTGTGCTTCAGAGATGTGTGCCTTCGTCAGGGTTGTTTCACGCTGTGAAAGGCGGGGGATGTCCAATTTGCCCCATCCAAAGCCCGGTCAGAAGGGCAGTTTCCCGAGGGGTTCAGCCGCGCCAACGACCGCCTGTGCAGCGGGTTTGGCCTCCGAAATCGAAGCGTGTGCTCACATCGGTGAAGCCGGCATCGCGCAGCAGTTGCGCCGCGGCTTCGGCCTGGTCGTGACCATGCTCCAACAGCAAGTGGCCATTTCCGTGAATATGCCCACCGGCCTGGGCGACGATCTGGCGCAGGTCGGACAGGCCGTCGCGCCCGGCAGTGAGTGCCGTGATGGGCTCGAAGCGCAGGGCGGGCAGGTGGGGATCGCCCTCGGCGATGTAGGGCGGGTTGCTGACGATCAGGTCGAAGCGCTGGCCGGCCAGGGGTGCCAGCCAGCTGCCGGCGGCAAAGCGCACCTGGGTCAGGCCGAGCGCCTGGGCATTGCCGCGCGCCACGGCCAGGGCGGCATCCGACAGATCGACGGCCGTGACCTCGGCCAGGGGACGCTGCGAGGCGATGGCCAGGGCGATGGCGCCGCTGCCGGTGCCCAGGTCGGCCACGCGGCAGGGCCGGTCGGCAGGCAGCACATCCAGGGCCCAGTGGACCAGGGTTTCGGTGTCGGGCCGGGGGATGAGCACGTCGGGCGTGACGTGCAGGTTCAGGCCGAAGAACTCCTGGTCGCCGTGCAGGTAGGCCAGGGGCTCGCCGGCGGCGCGCCGGGCCACGAGCGTGGCGATGCGTTGGGCGTCGGCTTCGGCCAGGCCGTCGGTGTCGTGGGCGAGCAGCCAGGCGTGTGTGCGCCCCAGCGCGCCGCCGACGATGCGCTGGGCGTCCAGGCGCGCCAGACCGGCTTCGCGGGCGTGCTGCAGGGCCTGGGCGACGGTGGTCGGCGTGGTCATCGGGCGGGATGCGTCAGACGCCACTGGCGGCCTCCAGTTCGGCGAGTTGTTCGGCGGCCTGGGCCGAGACCAGCGCGGCCACGACGTCGTCGAGTTCGCCTTCCATCACCTGGCCCAGTTTGTAGAGCGTGAGGTTGATGCGGTGGTCGGTCAGACGGCCCTGCGGGAAGTTGTAGGTGCGGATGCGGTCGGAGCGGTCGCCCGTGCCGATCAGGCCCTTGCGGGTGGCGGCTTCCTTGGCGGCGCGCTCGCTGCGCTCTTTTTCCTGGATGCGGGCTTGCAGCACCTGCAGGGCCTTGGCCTTGTTGCTGTGCTGGCTGCGGCCGTCCTGGCATTCGGCGACGATGCCGGTGGGCAGGTGCACGACGCGCACGGCCGAATCCGTCTTGTTGATGTGCTGGCCGCCGGCGCCGCTGGCGCGGAAGGTGTCGATGCGCAGGTCGGCCGGGTTGAGCTTGACGGCTTCTGCCTCGTCGGGCTCGGGCAGCACGGCCACGGTGCAGGCGCTGGTGTGGATGCGGCCTTGCGTTTCGGTGACGGGCACGCGCTGCACGCGGTGGCCGCCGGACTCGAACTTGAGCTGGCCGTAGGCCTGCGGCCCTGCGATGCGGATGACGACTTCCTTGTAGCCGCCCAGGTCGGATTCGCTGGCCGACATCACTTCGCTGGCCCAGCCGCGGCGCTCGGCGAAGCGGGTGTACATGCGGGCCAGGTCGGCTGCGAAGAGGGCGGATTCGTCGCCGCCGGTGCCCGCGCGGATCTCGACGAAGGCGGGGCGGGCGTCGTCCGGGTCACGCGGCAGCAGGGCGGTTTGCAGCTGGGCGACGAGGGCGTCGAGGTCGGCTTCGGCTGAGGCGATTTCTTCCTGGGCCATGGCGCGCATGTCCGCATCGTTGCCGGCCTCGTCCAGCATCTGGCGGGCGGTGGCGAGGTCGGCGTCGCGCTGGGTGTGGCGGCGCGCGAGCTCACAGACGCCGCTGAGCTCGGCGTGTTCGCGCGAGAGCTCGCGGAAGCGCCGGTTGTCGGCGGCGATGGCGGGGTCGGACAGGGCCGCGTCGAGCTCTTGCAGGCGGCGGGCCAGGCGGTCGAGCGATGAAGCCAGGGCGGGCGCGAGCTGCAGGCTCACGCGAGGTCCTCGGGCTCGTCTGCCGGGGAGCGGGGCTGGCGGGGCGGGGCCAGGGGCGCCAGGTCGCCGCGCAGGAAGAGGCGCGACAGCGAGGCGGCCACCTGGGGGCGGTGGCGGGTGTCGGCGCTGTGCAGCTCGGCCAGGGCGCCGTGCAGCATCTTTTGCGTGAGGCCGCGCGAGAGGGCGTCCAGCACGGCTTCGACGTCTTCGCCCTTGGCCAGCAGCTTGCGGGCGCGGGCGATTTCGGTGGCGCGCCAGGCGTCGGCCTGGGTGTGCAGGGCCTGGATGAGGGGCACGGTGGTGCGCTGGTCCAGCCAGCTCACGAAGCCTTGCACGCCGGTTTCGATGATGGCCTCGGCCTGGGCGACGGCGGCCTGGCGCTTCTCGCTGGCGGTTTGCACCAGGGCGGAGAGGTCATCGACGGTGTAGAGATAGACGTCGCCCAGGCGCGCCACTTCGGGTTCGATGTCGCGCGGCACGGCCAGGTCCACCATGAACATGGGGCGGCGCTTGCGGGCCTTGAGTGCGCGCTCGACCGCGCCCAGGCCGATGATGGGCAGGGTGCTGGCGGTGCAGGAGACGACGACGTCGAACTCGTGGAGGCGCTCGGGCAGGTCGGCCAGGCGGATGGCCTGGGCGCCGAGGTGGGTGGCGAGCTTCTCGCCGCGCTCCAGGGTGCGGTTGGCCACGGCCATGGCGCGCGGCGTGCGGGCGGCGAAGTGCGTGGCGGTGAGCTCGATCATTTCGCCAGCGCCCACAAAGAGCACGCGGGTGCGGCCCAGGTCTTCGAAGAGCTCGCCGGCCAGGCGCACGGCGGCCGCGGCCATGCTGATGGAATGCGCGCCGATTTCGGTGGAGGTGCGCACCTCCTTGGCCACGGCGAAGCCACGCTGGAAGAGTTGGTGCAGGGTCGTGCCCAGGGTGCCGGCGGTGTCGGCCTCGCGCACAGCCTGCTTCATCTGGCCGAGGATTTGCGGCTCGCCCAGCACCATGGAGTCCAAGCCGCTGGCGACGCGGAAGGCGTGGCGGGCCGCTTGCCCGTCTTCGAGCAGGTAGGTGTGGCGCAGCAATTCTTCCTGGCTGACCTGACCGACCTGGGCCAGCCACGCGATGGCGGCATGGCGCACATCGCGGGCGGAGGCCCCTGCCGAGGCGCCCAGGCCGCCCGGCGCGCAGTACAGCTCGGTGCGGTTGCAGGTGGACAGCAGGGCGACTTCGGGCTGGGCGCTGGCCGCGTGCGTCGACCCGTGCGGCGAGGCCAGGCGCTCGTGCAACTGGCGCAGGGCGGGACTGAGTTGCTCCACCGCGAATGCGAATCTGCCGCGCAGGTCAACGGCGGCAGTGTGGTGGTTCAAGCCCAGGGTCAGGACGGTCATGGTCATTGATTATAAAATCATGCCTTTGCTCATCGGTCGGCGCGGGGCTTTCCTGCAGCCGATCGCCCATGATGTGGGTCAATTTCTCAGCCACCTGTTGAATTTCTTGCTGCCGGCGTTGGCCATGGCCGTCCTGGTGCCGGCCCTGGCGCGCGTGGTGTGGTGGCAGGCGCTGAAGTCGGCCGGGTGGTGGCGCCAGGTGCGCTGGTGCGCGGTGCTGAACGTGGCCGCGCTGGTGATCGGGCTGCTGGTGATGGGCCGCGACGGGGCCATGGCGACGTACGCCGGCCTGGTGCTGGCCTCGGCGCTGACCGTTTGGTGGACCGGGTTGCGGTGAGTCTTCAGGAGTGGGCAGCGTGAGCTACAGCGTCAAGGAAATGTTCTACACCCTGCAGGGCGAAGGCACGCACGCCGGCCGCCCGGCGGTGTTCTGCCGATTTGCGGGCTGCAACCTCTGGTCCGGCCGCGAGGCCGATCGCGCCACGGCCGTCTGCCGTTTCTGCGACACCGATTTCGTCGGCACCGATGGCCTGGGCGGCGGCAAGTTCGAGCACGCCGAGGCCTTGGCCGTGCGCATCGCCAGCTTCTGGCCCGACACAGGGGCCGGCCGAAAGGGCCAGCGCTTCGTGGTGCTGACCGGCGGCGAGCCGCTGCTGCAAGTCGATGCCGACCTGATCGACGC
Organism: Aquabacterium commune; assembly: GCF_004362855.1. Taxonomy (GTDB): domain Bacteria; phylum Pseudomonadota; class Gammaproteobacteria; order Burkholderiales; family Burkholderiaceae_C; genus Aquabacterium; species Aquabacterium commune. Next base: position 429,717 of record NZ_SNXW01000002.1, on the reverse strand, counting down.
CCTGCACGCCGAGGGCTTCCTGATCGCGGTGGAGACCAATGGCACCATCGCCGCACCGGCGGGCCTGGACTGGGTCTGCGTCAGCCCCAAGGCCGGCTCGACCGTGGTGCAGACTTCGGGCCATGAGCTGAAAGTGGTGGTGCCGCAAGCCGGTTTCAGCGAGGCCGACTTGCAGGCGATGTCGTCGTGGCAGTTCGGCCAGCGCCGCGTGCAGGCCATGGACAGCGCCGATGCTGCGGCCCGTCAACACGCGGCGGCCTGGGCCGTGCAATGGTGCCTGGACCACCCCGATTGGCTGCTGAGCGTGCAGACGCACAAATCCCTGGGCATCCGCTGAAGCGTGGCCTGAGGCTCTGCCTGACGCCTGCCCCCAGTTGTTTCACCTTCCTGATCCCCTCGCTGTGAGGACCCTCCGATGTTCGAGTTGAGCCAGACCTTTGCTTTCGATGCCGCCCACACGCTCAAGCGTCAGGTCTCGCCCGAGGAGGCCGCCGGCAGCCGCCGCATCCACGGTCACACCTACACGGCCGAGGTCATCGTGCGGGGTGAGCGCCAGGCCGACTCCGGCATGGTGGTGGACCTGGCCGAGCTGCGCGCCGTGATCGCCGGCATCCGCAACCAGCTCGACCACCACTTCCTCGACGAAGTGGCCGGCCTGGGCGCGCCCACGCTGGAGAACCTCTGCGTGTTCATCCACGAGCGGGCCCGCCAGCAGATCCCGCAGGTCAGCGCGGTGGTGGTGTCGCGCGCGGCCGGTGACCGCTGTGAATACCGCCCAGGCCCCGACCACGGCGCTGCGGCCTGAACGCCGCGCACAGCGCTCAGCACCGCCATGAACTGGTCCGAACGCAGCCGCCAGGCCGTCTGGCACCCTTGCACGCAGATGAAGCAGCACGCGCAGCTGCCGCCTCGCGCCATCGTCTCGGCCGAAGGGCCCTGGTTGGTGGACGACGCCGGCCACCGCATCCTGGACGCCGTCAGCTCGTGGTGGGTGAACCTGTTCGGCCACGGCTTCGCGCCCATCCGCGAGGCGATCACCGACCAGCTCGGCCGCGTGGACCACATCATGCTGGCCGGGCTCACGCACCCGCCGGTGGTCGAGTTGTCCGAGCGCCTGGGCCAGCTCACCGGCCTGGGCCATGCGTTTTACGCCAGCGATGGCGCCAGCGCCACCGAGATCGCGCTGAAGATGAGCGCGCACAGCTGGCGCAACCGCGGCTTGGGCTGCAAGCACCGCTTCATCGGGCTGGAAGGCGGCTACCACGGTGAGACGGCCGGGGCGCTCTCCGTCACCGACATCCCGCTGTTCCGCGAAGCCTATGCGCCGCTGCTGCGCCTGAGCGCCACGCTGCCCTCGCCCGACCCGCGCCGTGCCGCGCCGGGGGTGTCGCCCGAACAGCATCTGCAGGATTGCATCGACGCGCTGGCCGCCCACCTGGCCGAACACGCGCACGAAACCGCGGCCATCATCCTGGAGCCTTTGGTGCAGGGCGCGGCCGGCATGGCCATGCACGACCCGGCCTACCTCGTGGCCGTGCGACGCCTGTGCGACCAGCACCAGGTGCACTGGATCGCCGACGAGATCGCCGTGGGCTTTGGCCGCACGGGCACGCTGTTCGCGCACCAGCAAGCCATCGGACCCGATGGTGTGGCCGTCAAGCCCGACTTCATCTGCCTGAGCAAGGGCCTGACCGGCGGTGTGATGCCGCTGTCGGCCGTGCTCACCACCGATGCCGTCTTCCAGGCCTTCTGGGACGACCGCACCGTGCATGGCTTCCTGCACTCGCACTCCTACACCGGCAACCCGCTGGCCTGCCGGGCCGCGCTGGCCGTGCTCGACACCTTCGCCGCGCGCGACGCCCAAGGCCTCGACGTGTTGGCCCGCAACCGCGAGGCCGCCGCGCATTTCCATGCCCTGACCGAGCCGCTGCGCCGCCACCCGCGCGTGAAGGCGCACCGCCACATCGGCATGGTCTGGGCCTGGGACATCGACGTCCGCAGCGACACCACCGAGCCCACCTTCGCGCAGCGCATGCACCGCGCCGCGCTCGATGCCGGCTTGCTGCTGCGCCCCATCGGGCACACGCTGTACGTCATGCCGCCCTATGTGCTGAGCCCGGACGACCAGCGCTTCCTCGCCGACGGCCTGTTGACCGTGCTGGACGCGGTGCTGGCCGAGGTCGATGCCTTGCCGGTGCACACCGCGGTGCCGGACGCGATCGCAGCGACCGCGCCCATGGCCTGAGCCTGCGGTTCAGCAGCCCGCAGTCAGCAGCCCGCAGTCAGCAGCCCAGCCGCTTCACCAGAACGAGCCCGCCATGCCCCATCCCGCCTTCTTCGTCACCGGCACCGACACCGGCGTGGGCAAGACCCGCGTGAGCTGTGCCCTCATCCACGCCTTGCGCCAGGCAGGCCATGCGCGCGTGGTCGGCATGAAGCCGGTGGCTGCGGGGTGTGATTGGGTGGATGGCCAAGACAACCATCCAGGCCACTGGCTCAACGAGGACGTGGCTGCCTTGCGCGCAGCTTCCAGCCTTGCCGTGCCGCCCGCCTTCGACAACCCGTACGCGATGCCCGACCCGCTGTCGCCGCACATCGCCGCGCGGCGCGACGGCCAGCGCATCGACCTGTCCCACATCGAAGCGAGCTTCCACGCCTTGCGCCAGCATGCCGATGCGGTCGTGGTGGAGGGCGCGGGTGGCTTCATCGTGCCGCTGTGCGAGCCCGACCCGGCCGATGCCTCGGCAGGCGACGATGGCTGGGCGACCAGCGCCGACCTGGCCCAGCGCCTCGCTTTGCCCATCGTGCTGGTGGTGGGCCTGCGTCTGGGCTGCCTCAACCACGCCTTGCTGACGCAAGAAGCCATCCTGGCGCGGGGCTTGCGCCTGGCCGGCTGGGTGGCCAATGTGGTCGATGCCGACATGCCCGAGCAGGCCGCCAACCTCGCCACGCTGCAGGCCCGTTTGCAAGCGCCGATGCTGGCCCACTTCGCGTGGGACCCTCTGGCCGATGTGGCTGTGCTGGGTGCCGAGATGCGCCTGCCCCTGTGCACACCTGCCGGGCCGCGGCCCTGATCAGTCCTTGGCGCTGTCCTTGACGCCCTCCTTGATGTAGCCAGCCTCGCGCATCTTGCGCTCCACTGCCTGCTGGGCCTGCGCCAGCACCTGCTCGACCTTGGGCGGCTGCGGCTGCAGCAAGGTGCTGATCTGCTGGCCGACCACCGTCCCGATGGCCTGGAACTCCGGGATGCCCACCCACTGGATGCCCACGTAGGGCGAGCGCGGCAGCGTCGGGTCGTTCTGGTCGGCAGCGGCCAGCGCGGTCAACTCGACCTCCGCATGCGGGTTGGCCTGGCGGAAGGCCGGATTGGCGTAGGTGGAGCGGCGTGTGCCGGAAGGCACGGCGCTCCAGCCCTCGGTGCGGGCCACCAGCGCGGTGTACTCCCGCGAGGTCGCCCACTCGATGAAAGCCTGGGCCGCCGCTGCCTTGGTCGAACTGGCCGGGATGGCCAGCGCCCAGGTCCACAACCACTGCGCGCCCTTGGGCGTGCTGGCCACCGGCGCCTGCAGGAAGCCGACCTTGCCCGCCACGCGGGACTCCTCGGCCCGGTTCACGAAGGCGCCAGCCACGGTGGCGTCCACCCAGATCGCACAGCGCCCTTGCGAGAACAGCGCCAGGTTCTCGTTGAAGCCATTGGCCTGGGCGCCCGCCGGCCCGTGCTTGCGCAGCAGCTCGCTGTAGAGCGTGACGGCCTGGCGCCAGGGCGCCGTGGTGAGTTGCGGCCGCCAGCCCATGTCGAACCACTGGCCGCCGTGTGTGTTGGCCATGATGCCGATCAGGGGCATGTTCTCGCCCCAACCGGGCTTGCCCCGCAGGCAGATGCCCGAGACACCCTTGGCCGGGTCGTGCAGACGGGCCGCGGCCTGCGCCACCTGCTCCCAGCTGGGGCGCTGCGGCAGGCTGACGCCGGCTTGCTGCAGCAGGTCGGTGCGCACCAGGGTCATGACGCTTTCGCCGTAAAAGGGCAGGGCGTAAAGCTGCTCCTTGTGCGACAGGGCTTGCCGGATCATGGGCAGCAGGTCATCGACCTCGTAGCCGCGCGAGGGTGTGATCGGCTTGAGCCAGCCACGGCCGCTCCAGACCGTGGCCTCGTAGCCGCCGATGGTCATGACGTCGAATTGTCCCGCTCGGGTGGCGATGTCGCGCGTGACCTGCTGGCGCAAAGCGTTCTCTTCGAGCGTGACCCATTTCACGCGCACGCCCGGGTGGCTGCGCTCGAACTGGGGCGTCAAGCGCTGCAGCGTCAGCATGTGGCCGTTGTTCACGGTGGCGACCACCAGCTCCACCGCGCGGGCTGGCAGGCTCAGGCCACTCAGTGCGAGCAGGAGGCACAGGGACAAACAGCGATGTGCGGGCGTTGGGGCCATGCCATCCTTGCGTCAGAATGAAAAACCTGGGGTCAGCCAATGCACCGGCAAACAAGCCTGAAACTGCAGCTTGGCGCGGGCACATCATCTTGCGACAATGGCATTGTGTGTCAATACTGAATTGATCGGACAGAACGGACCATCGTGACCCAAGCCCCCCCAGCACGCGCGAGCATCTGGCGCCCTCGTCACAGTGTGCGAGCCCGCTTCGCCATTTTCACGGGGATCAGCGGGGTGCTGTTCGCCAGTGTGCTGGCCTTCTGGGTGGTGCAGGGGCAGCGCGAGCAGTTGCTGGACGCGGTCAACGCGTCGGTGCGGCGTGAAGCCGCGGTGCTGGGACAAACGATTTCAGCCGCGCTGGCCGAACGCCAGAGCCAGGTCCAGCAGATGGCGTCTCTGCCCGAGGTGGTCAGCGGCATGATGGAGCCCGGTGCGCTTCGCCTGTTGCTGGAGCGCACCCGCAGCTATTCGCCCGAGTTCGAATGGCTGGCCTTGACCGACGCGCGCGGCGTGATCACGACAGCCACCGGCGCCCGGCTGGAAGGGCTCAACGTGGCTGGCGAAGCCTGGTTCGTGCAAGGCAGTCGGGGCGTGTGGGTGGGCAACCCGCACCCCGCCGGGGCGCTCAAGCGCTTTCTGCCGCTCGATGCCGATGGCCGTCCCGCCCAGCTGGTGGACGTCGCCGTGCCTGTCATCGACAACGATGGCAAGGTCATCGGCGTGATGGTGGGCATGCTCAACTGGCGCTGGATCAGCGACATCCATCACGCGCTCACCGCGGCCGACGCCGACCTGAAGCACACCCTGCTGCTGTCACCCACTGGCGAGGTGTCGGTCGGGCCTGCGGGGTGGTTGGGGCGCAACATGGCCCCGTCCGGCCTGGCGCAGGTCAGGGCCGACGGCCAAAGCCGGGTGCTGAATTGGCCCGACATCGGCGAGCAGCTCACGGCGCTGGCGCCCGTGCGCTGGTCGGCCCAGGCCGCCCAGGCGCCCTGGACCCTGGTGTTGCGCCAGGACCCGGCGCGGGTGTTCGGCCCGGTCAACACGCTGCAACGGCGCTTGTTGCTGAGCGGCCTGGCGGGCTCACTGGCCTTCATGTGGCTGAGCTGGTGGCTGGCTGGCAAGGTCGTGCGCCCCTTGCGCAGGCTGGCCGACACGGCGCGGGCTTTGCAGGAGGGACGACCCGCGTCGTTCGAGGCGCCCACGCGGCACCCCGATGAAGTGGCCATGCTCTCGGGCGCCCTGGCCGATCTGCACGGCAACCTGCAGGCCCGACTGGCCGAGCTGGCGGCCTACCGCGACCACCTGGAAGACAAGATCGGTGAGCGCACCGAGCAGTTGCGCCAGGCCGCCGACCGGGCCGAGGCGGCCAACCGGGCCAAGAGCGCGTTCATCGCGAACATGAGCCACGAAATCCGCACGCCCATGAACGCCATCATGGGCATGACCTACCTGTTGCAGCAGGATGCGCCCACGCCCGCACAGGCCGAGCGTCTGGGCACGGTGCAGCAAGCGACCGAGCACCTGCTGGACATCATCAACAACATCCTGGATTTGTCCAAGATCGAGGCAGGCATGTTCACGCTCGCGGCGCAGGATTTCGACCTGCCCGAGGTGCTGCAGCGTGCCATCGACCTGGTCGGGGTGCGCGCTGCCGAGAAGGGACTGGGTCTGCGGCTCGACGCTGCGGGGTGTCCGGCGCGGGTGCGTGGCGATGCAACGCGGGTCTCGCAGGTGTTGATCAACCTCCTGAGCAATGCGGTGAAGTTCACCGATCAGGGGCAGGTCACGCTGCAGGTGCGCCAGCTGAAGCCGCATGCCGGTGCGACTGCCGGCAGTGAGGCTCCCTTGCACCACACGCTGTACATCGAGGTGCGCGACACGGGCATCGGCATCTCGCCCGACCAGCTGGCGCGCCTCTTCAATGCCTTTGTGCAGGCCGACGAGTCCACCACGCGCCGCTTCGGTGGCACAGGCCTGGGCCTGGCCATCACGCGTGGCCTGGTTGAGCGCATGGGTGGGCAGATCGGCGTGAGCAGCGAGTCAGGCAAGGGCAGCACGTTCTGGTGCACCCTGGTGCTGGACGCGGCGCAAGAGGCGGAGCCGAGTGTGGCGGCATGGGGGCAGTCCACGGGCCCCGCGTCTGCCAAGGCGAGGTCGGCATCGGGTGGCGCCATGCCCGCGCCCACCAGCCCCGTTGAGGCCATGGCTTTGCTGCGCAGTCGGCACGCCGGCGCGCGCATCCTGCTGGCCGATGACAACCCCGTCAACCGCCTGCTGGTGGACGAGCTGCTGGGCATGGCCAACATCCACCCGCAGATCGTGCAGACCGGTGCGCAGGCCCTGGAGCGGGTGCGCAGCCAAAAATTCGACCTGCTGCTGATGGACATCCACATGCCCGACATGGACGGTCTGACGGCCACGCGGCACATCCGCGCCTTGCCGGGCTGCGCTGAGCTGCCCATCATCGCCATGACCGCCAGCGTGTTGCAGGAAGAGCGCGACGCTTGCCTGGACGCCGGCATGAACGCCCACCTGGGCAAGCCGCTGGACACCCAGCAGCTCTTCGGAACCTTGCTGCACTGGCTGGACCCACAACGTCAGCCGAGGCCTGACAGGCGCGAACCCGATCTGAGTTCATCCGTCTGATGGCGTGGCTTTTCGGCCAGCGGCAATCAGCGTCAACGGGCGAGGCGACCTCGGCCACGTTGACACTGCTGCGCAAGAGGCTCACTCGTCGCGGCCACCCATGCCGAACAGGGCCAGCAGGGCGCTGAACAGGTTGTAGAGCGAGAGGTACAGGCTGACGGTGGCCAGGATGTAGTTGGTCTCGCCACCGTTGACGATGCGGCTGGTTTCGAACAGGATCATGCCGCTCATCAGCATGACGACCAGGGCGCAGACCGCCAGGCTCAGGGCCGGGATGCTGAAGAAGATGGCGCCCAGGCTCAGCGCGAAGGCGACCAGCGAGCCGATCATCAGGAAGCTGCCCATGAAGCTGAAGTCGCGCTTCGTGGTCAGGGCCACCGCCGACAGGCCCAGGAAGGCCAGCGCCGTCGTGCCCAGAGCCTGCGTGACCACGGCCGAGCCTTGCGGCAGGGCGAGCACCACGCTCAGCGTGGGGCCCAGGGTGTAGCCCAGGAAGCCGGTGAAGGCGAACACGGCCAGCAGGCCTTGCGCCTTGTGCGCCGTTTTGTTGACCCAGAACATCAGGCCGAAGAAGCCGGCCAGCGTGACGATCAGGCCGGGTGCAGGCAATTTCAGCGCCATGGCCGTGCCAGCCACCAGCGCGCTGAAGGCCAGGGTCAGACCGAGCAGGGCGTAGGTGTTGCGCAGCACCTTGCGGCTGCTGTCGCTGATGGACACGCCGTGGGCGCGCTGGGTGTGGGCGTCCAGGGGACGCAGGGTGGACATCGAATCGTCAGACATGGTGGTGTCCTTCTGGCATGAGGGTTCAAGACACTGTCACTTTAGGCAAGATGCACTTGCGTGTAAATTCGAGTGATTCGCACCTAAGCTTCGGGAAATCCGATATGAACTACAAGCACCTGCACTACTTCTGGACGGTGGCGCGCTTGGGTGGCGTGGTCAAGGCCAGCGAGCACCTGCACCTGACGCCGCAGACCATCAGCGGGCAATTGCAGCTGCTGGAAGAGCACTTCGGCCGCCCCTTGTTCGAGAAGAAGGGCCGCAAGCTGGCGCTCACCGACACGGGCGAGCTGGCCTACAGCTACGCCCAGGACATCTTCAATCTCGGTGCCGAGCTCGATCAGGTGGTGCGCCTGCCGCGCGGCACGGCGCGTCCCATCGAGCTGCGCGTGGGCATCGCCGATGCTGTGCCGAAGTTGGTCACCTGCCGCCTGCTGGAGCCCGCGCTCACGGGCGCGCATCCGTTCAAGGTGGTGTGCCGCGAATGGAAGCTCGACAGCCTGCTGGCCGAACTGGCCGTGCACCGGCTGGACCTCGTGCTGTCCGACACGCCCTTGCCATCGGGCCTGAGCGTGAACGCCTTCAACCACCGCCTGGGGGGCTCGCCGGTGGGTTTCTACGCCGCCAAGTCGATGTTGCCGCGGCTCAACACAAAGGCCTTCCCGGCCTGCCTGGAGGGTGCGCCGCTGTTGATGCCAGGCAGCGATTCGGCCCTGGGGCGCCGGATGGCGCAGTGGCTTGGACGCCACCAGCTCAACCCGCGGGTGGTGGGCGAGATCGACGACGGTGCCTTGCTCAAGGCCCTGGGCCAGCATGGCCACGGCGTGTTCATCGCGCCCATGGTGCTGGACGCCGACGTGCGCGCCGAGTACGGTGCCAAGCTGCTGGGCGAGGCCACCGACCTCATCGAGGAGTTCTATGTCATCACCGTGGAGCGGCGCATCACCCACCCGGGCGTGGCCGCCATCACCGATGCCGCGCGCCAGGGCCTGTTCGCGGCCTGGAACCGCTGAGACGCAGAGATGCTGAGCCGTGGCGCTGATGGTGCGTGGACGATGGCTGTTAACCTTGCGGCATGAAAGATTCCTTCGAGCCTGAACTGGCGCAGTGGCAGGCCGCGCAGCGCATGCGCGTGCGCCGCCAGGTGGCGCCCGCGGTCGCGCCCGCCGAACTGGGGCCTGACGACGAGGCTTTGCGCGGCACCACCTACCTCATCGACGGGCAGCAGCGCCTGTCCTTTGGCAGCAACGACTACCTGGGCCTGTCACAGCACCCCGCGCTGATGGCCGCGGCGCACGCTGCCATCGACCGCTACGGGGTGGGCGCCACGGCCTCGCCGCTGGTGTGCGGCCACAGTCCGGCGCACGAGGCTCTGGAGGCCGAGTTGGCGGCCCTGGTGGGTCTGCCGCGCGCACTGTATTTCTACGCGGGCTACGCGGCCAATGTGGGCGCCATCCCTGCGCTGGTGGGCCGGGGCGACGCGGTGTTTTCCGACGCGCTCAACCACGCTTGCCTGATCGATGGCATCCGCCTGTCGCGCGCCGAGCTGAACGTCTATCCGCACGGCGACCTGGCCGCCTTGGCGCAGGCCCTGCAAGCCAGCAAGGCCCAGCGCAAGCTCGTCGTGACCGATGCGGTGTTCAGCATGGACGGCAATGTGGTCGATGTGCCGGCCTTGTTGGCCTTGTGCGAGCGGCACGACGCCTGGCTGATGGTCGATGACGCCCATGGCTTCGGCGTGCTGGGCGCGCAGGGCGAGGGCACCTTGTCGCACCAGGGCATCGCGGGCCGCGCGGGCGTTGCGCCGGCCTGGCAAGGTCGTGTGGACCGCTTGATTCACATGGCCACGCTGGGCAAGGCCGCGGGTGTGGCGGGGGCCTTCATCGCGGGCCACCCGGCCATGGTCGAGTGGGTGATGCAGAAGGCGCGCACCTACATGTTCGCCACGGCCGCGCCGGCGGTGGTGGCGGAATCGCTGCGCGCTGCGCTGCGCGTGATGCAGGACGAGCCGCAACGCCGCGCCCACCTGCAGACGCTGCGTCAGCGCTTGCGCGAGGGCGTTGAAGCGGCGCGCCTGCCCTGGACCTTGATGCCTTCCGAGACGGCCATCCAGCCCCTGGTCATTGGCAGCAATGCCGATGCCATGCAGGTGATGGCGGCACTCGATGCGCAGGGCGTGTGGGTGCCGGCCATCCGCCCACCCACGGTGCCCGAAGGCACGGCGCGGCTGCGCATTTCGCTGTCGGCGGCGCACACGCTCGGCCAGATCGACCGGCTGGTGGCCGCTTTGGCTCAGGCTGCTGCGGGCTGAGCGAACAGGGCGCGGCGGTTGAGACGCTGGCTGAGGCGGCCACGCGGCAGCGCCTCGGTGACTTTGTGAGCGGTTTGCGCCGTGTCGCGCGGCACGGCCTGCGGCATGGGCTGGCCGTTGGCGTTGATGAGGCTGTGCACTTCGGGCAGGTGGGCGGCCTCGCCGCGGCGCACCACGATGCCGATTTCACCGTTGGCCAGGCGCACGCAGGAGCCCGGCGGGTACACGCCGATCTCCTTGATCAAGGCCGAGACGTAGGGATTGCGGGCACCGTCGGCATGCACGAACAGCGAGCGCGCCGCGGTGTGCGAGGGCATGGCCGGGCGTGAAGCGCGGGCGCTGATCTTGGCCAGATAGACATCGGCGTAGTGCAGCATGCAGGCCAGCTCGCCACTGTCGGCGTGCGTGGCGGGCAGCGGGCCGCCGTCGGGGGTGACGTGGTGGTGCTCGACCGCGTGCAGCCAATCCACATCGGTCACGCCGCGGGCTTCCAGTGCGCGCCGACCCACGGCGCCGTGGTCGTGCACCGCCTGGCGTTGCTGTGGGCTCAGCGGCGTCAGTTGCAGGGCCAGGGTGGACTGCAGCGGCAGCATGCCCAGGTTCATGGTCAGGGCGGCCTGGCTGAGGGTGTCGCAGTCGGTCTCGCTCCAGCCCATGCGCTGGCCGATGAGGTTGGCCACGAAGGCCGTCTGCACCGAGTGGGACACGGCATAGCTTGCCGGGTCGTCGGTGTGCAGCAGCTCGAACAGGCTGGCTTCCTGGCGGTGCGCCAGCGCGTGGCGGATGTCCTCACAGGCCTCGTCCATGGTCTGGCGGAAGGCGGTGGCGTCGGCGGGCTGGGTCAGCAACTGGGCCATGCGCTGGTGCAGCGATTCCCACAGCGTGACCGCGTCCCGGCGCCGGGCCTGGCGCGCCGCGTCTTGCTGCTGGGCTTCGTGGTCGAGTTGATCGACGTACACGCCGCGCGCCATGAGGGCGTCCAACTGGGCGATGTCTTGCAGCATGTAGCCGCGGTTCAGCAGCAGCTGGCCGCTGTCGTTGTAAACATTCCAGGGCAAGGGGTGCTGCGGCTGGACCTGATCGGAGCACAAACGGAAGAGTTTCATGGCGTGAGACGGCAGTGGGTCCGGCGCCAGTGTGGCCGGGGCTGTCTCGTCCGAAAGGCCGAACAGAACGGCCTTCGTCATCCGATTGCCAGGGTGTGACGCGCTTTGGCCCTTTTCGTGGGCGAAGGCGCGACAAGGGGGCTCAGGCCAGTGGCAACTCGGCGCGCAGCGAGTGCGGGAAGGCCTTGGTGATGGTCACGTCGATGAGTTGGCCGATCAGGCGTTCGCGCAGGGTCTGGGTGGGGCCGGCGGCGAAGTTGACGATGCGGTTGCACTCGGTGCGGCCCATCAACTCGGACGGGTCCTTGCGGCTGGGGCCTTCGACGAGGATGCGCTGCGTCTTGCCGACGAGTTCTTCGCTGTAGCGCAGCACATTGGCTTCGAGGTAGGTCTGCAGGGTTTGCAGGCGCTTGAGCTTGACCTCGTAGGGCGCGGTGTCTTCCAGTGCGGCGGCCGGTGTGCCCGGGCGGGCGCTGAAGATGAAGCTGAAGGAGGCATCGAATTCGAGGTCGGTGGCCAGCTTCATGAGCTTGTCGAAGTCTTCGTCTGTCTCGCCGGGGAAGCCGACGATGAAATCGGTGGACAGGCGGATGTCGGGGCGCACGGCGCGCAGCTTGCGGATGGTGCTTTTGTACTCGAGCGCCGTGTAGCCGCGCTTCATCGCCATCAGGATGCGGTCGGAGCCGTGCTGCACGGGCAGGTGCACGTGGTTGACCAGCTTGTCGGTCTTGCCATAGACGTCGATGAGGCGCTGGCCGAACTCGTTGGGGTGGCTGGTGGTGAAGCGGATGCGCTCGATGCCGGGGATCTCGGCGACGTACTCCAGCAGCATGGCGAAGTCGGCGACCTCGGCGGTGTCGCCCATGCGGCCGCGGAAGCCGTTCACGTTCTGGCCCAGCAGGGTGACTTCCTTGACGCCCTGGTCGGCCAGGTCGGCGACCTCGGTCAGCACGTCGTCAAACGGGCGCGAGACCTCTTCGCCGCGGGTGTAGGGCACCACGCAGTAACTGCAGTACTTGGAGCAGCCTTCCATGATGGACACGAAGGCCGAGGCGCCGTCCTTGCGCGGCGGGGGCAGGTGGTCGAATTTCTCGATTTCGGGGAAGCTGATGTCCACCTGCGGGCGCTGCAGCTTGGCGCGCTTTTCGAGCATGGCGGGCAGGCGGTGCAGCGTTTGCGGACCGAACACCACATCGACATAGGGCGCGCGCGCGATGATGGCCGCGCCCTCCTGGCTGGCCACGCAGCCGCCGACGCCGATCATCACGCCCTTGTCTTTGAGGTGCTTGACGCGGCCCAGGTCACTGAACACTTTCTCCTGCGCCTTCTCGCGGATGGAGCAGGTGTTGAAGAGGATGAGGTCGGCTTCTTCGGGGTCCTGGGTGGGCGTGTAGCCCTGGGCCGCGTGCATGACGTCGGACATCTTGTCCGAGTCGTACTCGTTCATCTGGCAGCCGTAGGTCTTGATGTAGACCTTTTTGGTCGAGGGGGTGTGGGCGCTCATGGGGCTCCGTGCGGTGCTCAGGGCTTGGCCCAGCTTTGCGAGATCGGGTCGAAGGACCAGGTGGTGGCTTCTTCGCGCGTGGTGGGCCAGCGGCGGGCGGCCTCATCTGCCGTCAGCAGCCAGACGTCCTGCACCAGGCCGGTGTAGGGGTCGAGCGTGTAGTTGACCTGCCAGGTCTGGCCGCTGAGCGTGGCCGACATCACCAGGGTGTTGCTCTGGCCGCGGATGCGCGTGGCCGGCGACAGGCGGGTGGCCTGGTCGTTGAGCTTGACCTCGGGCGGCAGGCCGAACAGCATCTCGCCGCGCAGCGATGGCGGCGGGATGGGCACGGGGCGGGAGGCCTGAGCGTGGGCGGCCGAGGCGAGGAAGGGCGACGCAAAGAACGGCGATGCGAGCAGCAACACGGCAAAGCTGCGTGCGTGACAGCGGGGCATGGTGTAGATCCAGGGGCTGTGAAGCGCCTGATTTTAACCGCCGCCGGCTGGCTCAGGCCGGTGAATTCAGGGCGGCCAGGCGCTGCGGCGTGCCCACATCGGTCCAGGCGCCGCGCCAGACTTGGCCGCTCAGGCGGCCGCTGTCGATGGCGCGGTCCAGGCAGGGGCGCAGCGCGGCCTTGTGCCCAGGCGCGACGCCCTCGACCATGCCGGTGCGGTACAGGCCGATGGTGGCGTAGGTGAAGGTCGGTGTGCCGGCGGTGGCCTGGTCTTTGCGCAGGATGCGGCCTTGCACGTTCAGCGCGAAGTCGCCGGTGGGCACGTGTTCGGGGTTGGGCACGAGCCAGAGGTGGGCGAGGTCGTGGGCCTGCGCGGGCTCGTGCAGGAAGGCCTGTGCGGCATCGGCAGTGAACTGGAAGCCGGGCACGAAGACGTCACCGGCGAGCACCCAGAAAGCACCGTGCTCAGCGTTGTCGGCCTGCCTCAACAGCGGCAAGGCCGTGGCGATGCCGCCTGCCGTCTCCAGCGCGCCTCCGTGGTCGTGCCCCTCGTGCGAGTAGCGGATGCGCAGTCCCCAGCGGCTGCCATCGCCCAAAGCGGGCTCGAACTGGTCTTCGAGGTAGGCAGTGTTGATGACCACGTCGCGCACGCCGTCGCGGGCCAGGGCCTCCAGGTGCCACACGATGAGCGGCTTGCCGCGCACCGCCAGCAGGGGCTTGGGGCAGGTGTCGGTGAGGGGGCGCATGCGCTCGCCGCGGCCGGCAGCCAGGATCAGCGCGGGGAGGTTGGCGGGGGGGCGGACGGGGCTCATGCGGTGTGTGCTGCTTCGGCGGCGAAGGCCACCACGTGGCTGAGGTCCAGGCGGATGCCGATGGACTCGCCGATGGCGTGGTCGTGGTGGGAGGGCACGGTGGACAGCACCTCGGTGCCATCGGCCAGGGCCAGGGTGTAGAGGAATTCGGCGCCCTTGAAGGCCTTGTGCACCACGCGGGCCTGGATCGGGCTGGCGTCGTCGTGGATGACGTCGTCGGGGCGCAAGAGCACGTCCACGCGGGTGCCGGCGGCGAAGGGCAGGGTGTCGTCGGTGGGGAAGGTGGCGGCCAGGCCGGTGACGGGGCCGAGCTGCAGCTGCAGCTGGTGGGCGTCGAGCACGGTGGCGGGCACGAAGGCGCCTTGGCCGACGAAGTTGGCCACGCGCCGGTTGGCCGGCTGGTGATAGAGCGCGTAGGCCGTGTCCCACTGTTGCAGGCGGCCGTCGGCCAGCACGCCGATGACGTCGGCCATGGCGAAGGCCTCGTGCTGGTCGTGGGTGACGAGCACGGCGGTGGTCTGCGTGGCTTGGAGGATGTCGCGCACCTCGCCGGCCAGGCGTTCGCGCAGGGCCACGTCGAGGTTGGAGAAGGGCTCGTCGAGCAGCAGCACGGCAGGCTGGGGCGCCAGGGCACGGGCCAGGGCCACGCGCTGCTGCTGGCCGCCCGAGAGCTCGTGCGGGTAGCGGCTACCGGCGTGGGCCAGGCCCACGGTGTCCAGCATCTCCTGGACGCGCTGGGGGGCGTCGGCTCGCCCGCGCAGGCCGAAGCCGATGTTTTGCGCCACGGTCAGGTGCGGGAAGAGGGCGTAGTCCTGGAAGACCATGCCGATGCGCCGTTGCTCGGGGGGCAGCACGCGGCCAGGCTCGCTGAGCAGGCGTGCGTCCAGCGTGATGCGCCCCGCCGTGATCGGCTCGAAGCCCGCGATGGCGCGCAACACCGAGGTCTTGCCGCAGCCCGAGGGGCCCAGCAGGCAGGCGATGGCGCCGCGGGGCAGCGAGAAGCTCAAGTCCTCCACGACGGCCTTGTGGCCGTAGCGCAGGGCCAGGTCCTGCACCACCAGCCACGGCGGACCCTGTGGTGGCGCGGGGGTGTGGTGGTGGTCGGGCAAGGCGGGCATGGCAGGGGGGCGCGGGGCGGTGTTCGGCGGCAAGCCGGAGTTGTCCGGCCAAGCGATGATAATTCCCACCCACACCATGACCCTGGCCGCCCCGACCTCTCCGCCCGCTCACGTCCGCATCCGCACGTCTTCGCGCTGGTTGGTGGCGCTGGCCCTGCTCGTGGGCGGCCTGGTGGCCTTGCCGGTGCTGGCGGTGCTGGCGCAGGTGCTGTCCACCGACACGGGCGACACCTGGTCGCACCTGGCCAGCACGGTGTTGCCGGACTACATCGGGTCCACCCTGTGGCTGTGCCTCGGCGTGGGCCTGGGCACGGCGAGCATGGGCGTGGGCGCGGCCTGGCTGGTCACGCGCTACGAGTTCCCGCTGCGCGGCACGCTGGAGTGGGCGCTGGTGCTGCCGCTGGCCGTGCCCGGCTACGTGATGGCCTACACCTACACCGACCTGCTGCAGTTCGTGGGCCCGGTGCAAACGGCGCTGCGCGAGGCCTTCGGCTGGGGCCGCGCCGATTACTGGTTCCCCGATGTGCGCTCGCTGGGCGGCGCGGTGGTGCTGTTCTCGCTGGTGCTCTACCCCTACGTTTACATGCTGGCGCGCACGGCCTTCCTGGAGCGCGCCGGCGGCATGCTGGAGGTGGGGCGCGTGCTGGGGCTGGGGCCGTGGGGCAGCTTCTTTCGGGTGTCGCTGCCCTTGGCGCGGCCGGCCATCGCCGCGGGCGTGTCCCTGGCCCTGATGGAGACCCTGGCTGACTTCGGCGCCGTGTCCTACTTCGGCGTGCAGACCTTCACCACCGGCATCTACCGCGCCTGGTTCTCGCTGGGCGACCGGGTGGCGGCGGCTCAGCTGGCCTCGGCCCTGCTGGGCTTCGTCATCCTGGTGCTGGCCTTCGAGCGCATCTCGCGCGGGCGTGCGCGCTTCCACGACACCACCTTGCGCCGCTCGCGCGTGATGGCCATCCGCGTCGGGGGCTGGCGCGCCGCCCTGGCCGTGCTGGCCTGCCTGATCCCGATGGTGGCCGGCTTCCTGCTGCCCGCGGGCATCTTGCTGCACATGTCGCTCAGCCAGGGCGACGCGCAGTTCGGCCCGCGCTTCATCGAGCTGGCGCGCAACAGCGTGACCGTCTCCGGCCTGACGGCCTTCATCGCCGTGATGCTGGCCTTGTTGCTGGCCTACGCCGCGCGCCTGCAGCCGCACTGGCTGGTGCGCACCACGCACCGCCTGGGCGGCCTGGGCTACGCCTTGCCCGGCACCGTGATCGCCGTGGGCGTGCTGATCCCGGTCACGCGGGTGGACAACGTGCTGACGACCTGGATGGAGCAGGCCGTGGGCTGGCAGGGTGGGCTGGTGCTGACCGGCGGCATCGTCGGGCTGGTGTACGCCTGCGTGGTGCGCTTCCTGACGCCCGCGGTGCAGTCGATCGACGCGGGCCTGCTCAAGGTCACGCCCAACATGGACCACGCCGCGCGCAGCCTGGGCCTGACGCCGCTGGGGGCTTTGCGCCGCGTGCACTTCCCGCTGCTGCGGGGCAGTTTGCTGACGGCCTTGCTGCTGGTCTTCATCGACGTGATGAAGGAGCTGCCGGCCACGCTGGTGATGCGCCCGTTCAACTTCGACACCCTGGCCACGCAGGCTTACACGCTGGCGTCGGACGAGCGGCTGGCCGAGGCCTCGACCGCGGCGCTGACCATCGTGGTGGTGGGGCTGCTGCCCCTGATCGTGTTGTCGCGCGAAATTGCGCGAAGCCGGCTGCCGGGCGGTGGGCGCTGAGCCCTGCCGCCCCGAGCCCCGCCGCCCCACTCAATTCAACTCAACGCCAGCCGGCGCGGTCGTACAGCTTCTGCGCCTTGGCGGCGTTCCTGGCCAGCTCGCCCACGTTGATCGTGTCTGACTTGAACGTGCCCAGCTGCTTGAGGGCCGGGTTCTCCAGCTTCACCGAGGCCACCGCAGGCCACTCGTTGTTGCCGTCGGCAAAGTAAGCCTGGGCCTGGTCGCTGCTGAGGTACTCCAGGAACTTCACCGCCGCGGCCTTGTTGGGCGCGGTCTTGATGATGCCCGCGCCCGAGACGTTGATGTGCGTGCCCCAGGTCTGCTGGTTGGGCCAGACCACGCCGAGCGCCGCCACCACCTTCTGGTCCTCCGGCTTGGTCGAGCGCATCAGGCGCGCCAGGTAATAGCTGTTGGAGATGGTCACGCCGCACTCGCCCGCGGCCACGGCCTTGAGCTGGTCCGTGTCGCCGCCCTTGGGTGCGCGGGCGAAGTTCTGCACCAGGCCACGCGCCCAGGCTTCGGCCTGCGGCTCGCCCTGGTGGGCGATGAAGGCGCCGCCCAGCGACAGGTTGTAGGGGTGCGAGCCCGAGCGCACGCACACCTGGCCCTTCAGGCGCGGGTGGGCGAGGTCGCCGTAGCTTTGCACCCACTCGGCTTTCACGGCCGACTTGTCGTAGGCGATCAGGCGGGCGCGCGTGGAGAACGCGATCCAGTTGGGCGTGCGCAGCTTGGCCGGGATGCGCTGGGCCAGCACCTTGGAGTCGATGGGCGCGAACAGGCCGGCCTGGTCGGCGACTTCCAGGCGCGCCGCGTCCACCGTGATCAGGATGTCGGCAGGCGATTTGGCGCCCTCGTTCTTGAGGCGCTCCAGCAGCTCGTCCTCCTTGCCGTCCAGGCGGTTGACCTTGATGCCGGTGAGCTTGGTGAAGTTGGCGTACAGGGCCTCATCCGTTTGGTAGTGGCGGGCCGAGTAGATGTTGAGTTCGGGGTCGGCGGCCTGGGCAGGTGCGGTGGCGGCCAGCGCCAGCAGGGTCAGGGAAGACAGTCGGGTCAGACGGGAAACCATGGCGCGCATTCCTGTGTCGGTGAAAAAAAGGCCCGCGAACCCCGGAGGGAGCGCGGACCCATACGATAACAAGAATGATTAGCATTTGCGCAACGGTGGCGCAAATCCCTGATCCAGATCAGGGGCGGGGATCAGGCCTGTGCGGTGCGCTGCAGGCCGAAGCGGTTGGCCCGACGGAAGGTGCCGAAGTCGTTGAAGCGCACGCCCATCTCCCTCATCACCCGGTGGGCGATCTTGGCGTTCCACTGGCGCACGTAGAAGGGCTCTTTCACCGCGAAGTGGTGGATGGCGTGCGTGCTGCCGAAGTTGAAGCAGAACAGCTGCATCGGCATCAGCCACCAGGGGTTGAGCACCTGGCACTGCTGCATGGCGTTGCGGGCCTCCACGTCACCGTGGTAGTGCATGTTCGAGCTGATGAAATGCAGGCAGAAGGTGCGCAGCAGGCAGGGCAGGGCATAGACCACGCCGAAGATGTCCAGCACGCCCATCACCGAAGGCGTCCACTGCGGCCAGGGGATGTCCACACCCAGCAGGGGCGCGGCGAACATCACCGCATGCAGCACCACCCAGCCATGGAACAGGGCGTAGTACAGCTGGCCGATGGGCACGTAGGCCAGGGTCTGCTCGGCGGCCATCTTCAGGGCCTCCTGGCGGCTGGCGGGCTTTTGCGACTGGATGTACTGAGCGGTGGCGCGGCGCATCTCGTTGGGGCGCAGGAACACCGACAGCATGTTGTCGCCCGTCATCAGCAGGCGGCGCAAGCCCCAGGGCGTGCCGTTGGTGATGCCGCGCTCCTCCAGGTCGGAGGCCGTGCCCGAGAACTTGTGGTGGTGCAGGTGCAGCTTGCGGCGCACGAAGGGGCTCACGGTGGAGGCGCGCGCCAGCCAGCCCACGGCCAGCATCAGGCTGTTCGCCCAGGGCTTGCTGCGGAAGTACATCTGGTGGATGAGGTCGTGCTCCAGCTCGTGGATGAACGACGCGAAGATGGCCGTCACGGGCACGCACACCCACCAGGGGATGGCGCCTTCGACGTAGAGCCAGCCGCTGGCGATCATGCCCAGCAGCGAGACGACCATGATGGTCGCGCCGATGGCGTCCTGGTGACGCAGCCAGGGGTGGCGCGCGCGCAGGTCTTCGCCGGCTTGCAGCACCACGCTGCGGATGCGCTCGGACTTCTGGGCGTCCGTCATGCCACCGGTTGGCTTCTTGCTCATGGTCTCCTCTTTCTCCGTCTCTGGACGAGACTTGTGACGAGGCGCCAGCGTACCCAGGCCCGACCTGTCACCGTGAGGGGTGCGCGGGCCGAAAACCAGTCAATTTGGGCCAGGGATCGCGCCTGCGTTCTTGCCGTTGGCGACAAAGCCGATGCGCCCGCCGCTCTGGGTGCGCCATTCGCGCGGCGACAGCCCTGTCCATTTGGCGAAGGCCCGTGCGAAGTTGGCCGGGTCGCTGTAACCCACGGCCTCGGCCACCTGTTTGATCGCCAGGGCCGGGTTGGCCAGCAGCTGCTGCGCGTCGCGTTGGCGGACGCGGTCCAGCAGGGCCTGGAAGCTGGTGCCCTCGTCCTGCAGTCGGCGCTTGAGCGTGCGCTCCGACAGGTGCAGCGCTGCGGCCACGTCGCCCACGTCGGGGTAGCGCCCGTCGCGGCAGACCAGGTGTTGGAGCACCAGGCCGCGCGTGCCGCTGGCGGCTTCCTGGCGGGAGATCTCCTGCTCGCAGCGCTCGATGGCCAACTGCACGCTGACCGGGTCGGCCGTGGCGATGGGCTCGTCCAGCAAGCGCGCCGGGAAGCGGATTTCCACCGCCTTCTGGTGGAAGTGGAAGCGCGGCAGCCGGTCGCGGTAGCGCGCGTAGGCCGCAGGCTCGGCGTGCGGCACGCCGATTTCGCTGAGCCAGCCAGACACCGCCGGGTCCATGCCCAGCACCTTGGCGAACAGGCTGCACAGTTCCACCACGACCAGGTCCATCACGAAGTCGCGCTGTGGCCCCAGGGGGATGGTCTCGCGCAGTTCGATGACGACCTCGTCGCCCACCACCGACAGCACATTGGTGAAGGCCGGCACGCGGGCCCGGAAGTAGCGCTCGCTGAACTCGATGGCCTCGCGCAGGGTGGCGCAACTGATCAGGCCAAATCCCACGAAGCCGTGTTTGGTGACCTGGCTGCGCAGGCCCAGCTCGTAGGCCAGGCTGTGGTCGCCATCGAGCTTCATGGCATTGCCCAGCAGCACGGCGTACTGCCAGGCACCGATCTGGGCGCGCTGGTCCTGCAGCTGCTCGCGGCTGAGCTGGGTGCCCGCCAGCACATCGGCCTCGGGCTGGCCGCGCTCCAGCATCAGCGACAGCAAAGACAGCGCGTAGGTGGCCGGCAGGGTGGCGTTCAGTGGGGCGGTCGAGGGCGACGGGGTGGGCATGGGGCGACAGCGGACATCTGGGCACCGATTCTAGGCACCTGGGCCTGTGCGTGCCGCGCCCCCACTTGCTCTCTCAGCTCATTTCTTCGTGTAGATCTGGTCGAACACACCGCCGTCGGCGAAGTGCGTCTTCTGGGCCTTGGCCCAGCCGCCGAAGAGGTCATCGAGCTTCAGGAGTTCGATCTTCGGGAACTGCTTGGCGTACTTGGCCGCGGCCTTGGCATCGGTCGGGCGGTAGAAGTTCTTGCCAGCCAGGTCCTGGCCCTCTGCGCTGTACAGGTACTCGATGTAGGCCTTGGCCACATCGCGGGTGCCGCGCTTGTCCACCACCTTGTCCACGACGGCCACGGGCGGCTCGGCGTAGATGCTGACCTTGGGGTAAACGATGTCGAATTTCTCGGCGCCGAATTCCTTGAGCGACAGGTGGGCCTCGTTCTCCCAGGCCAGCAGCACGTCACCCTGGCCGCGTTCGGCGAAGGTCACGGTGGAGCCACGCGCGCCGGAATCCAGCACCGGCACGTGCTCGTACAGCTTGCCCACGAATTCCTTGGCCTTGGCTTCGGAGCCGGTCTTCTTGAGCTCATGGCCCCAGGCAGCCAGGTAGTTCCAGCGGGCGCCGCCCGAGGTCTTGGGGTTCGGGGTGATGACGGCCACGCCAGGCTTGATCAGGTCAGACCAGTCTTTGATCTGCTTGGGGTTCCCCTTGCGCACCAGGAAGACGATGGTGGAGGTGTAGGGCGAGCTGTTGCCCTTGAATTCCTTTTGCCAGTCGGTTTTCAGCAGGCCCTTCTCGGCGATGGCGTCGATGTCATAGGCCAGGGCCAGGGTGACGACGTCGGCTTCCAGGCCGTCGATCACCGAGCGTGCTTGTTTGCCCGAACCGCCGTGCGAGGCCTTGACGGTGACGTTGTCACCCGTCTTGGCCTTCCATTGCTTGGCGAAGGCTGCGTTGTACTCTTGGTAGAACTCACGGGTCGGGTCATAGGACACGTTGAGCAGGGTGACGTCCCTGGCGTGGGCGACCGCAGGGGCCAGGGACGCGAAACCGGCGGCTGCAGCGATGGCGACAGCGGCCACAGCGTGGAAGGAACGGCGAGAGCGAGACAGCAAAGGCATGGGGTGATCTCAAAGCAGTGAAACAGTGAGCCCATGCTAGGCCGCGGCCTGCGAGGACGGAACGAAGGAAATGGCGCTTGCTTATGCGCTGAGCTGCGGTGCCCCAAGCCGCCGGCCCGCCCCGCCCGTCCCGTGCACGATGTGTGACACCCCGCGCTGCGCGGGTGGGCAAACTGGCGCACATCGCGTGACAGCTGGCATCTGAGCGGGCTGTCCCGCAAGCGCCCACAGGGTTGTCCACAGAAACTGTGGATAAGCCGCGGGCGCTCGCAAGCCAAGGCCCAAAGCAAAAAGCCACCGCAAGGGTGGCTTTCAGAGCCAAGTGATTGATTCACAAGGCTAAATTCTGGTGGCGCTTCACGGATTCGAACCGCGGACCTGTGGATTATGATTCCATCGCTCTAACCGACTGAGCTAAAGCGCCGACAAGACCAAAATTATATGACGGTTTTCCAATGCCGCGCAAGCACATCGCGTTTTTTTGTGGCGCCAGGCCTCACCCCTTGAAAACGCCGCGGCCAGCACCACATCCCAAGCGCCGGCCGCCGGGCTGACCCGAGCCGTCTCCGACTCCCCCAAGACCCCGCCCCTGACACACCGACCGTCACACCATGAGCAAGCAAACCCTTTCCTTTCAGGCCGAAGTCAAGCAGTTGCTGCACCTGGTCACGCACTCGCTGTACTCCAACAAGGAAATCTTCCTGCGCGAGCTGATCTCCAACGCCTCGGACGCCTGCGACAAGCTGCGCTTCGAGGCCCTGGACCACGCCGAGTTCTACGAAGACGCTCCCAACCTCGACGTGCGCATCCTCGTTGACAAGTCCGCGCGCACCCTCACCATCCGCGACAACGGCATCGGCATGAGCGCGCAAGAGGCCATTGACCACCTCGGCACCATCGCCAAGTCCGGCACCAAGGACTTCATGGGCCGCCTCTCGGGCGACCAGCAGAAAGACGCCCAGCTCATCGGCCAGTTCGGCGTGGGCTTTTACAGCGGCTACATCGTGGCCGACCGCATCACCGTCGAGTCCCGCCGCGCGGGCCTCAAGCCCGAAGAGGGCGTGCGCTGGAGCAGCGAAGGCACCGGCGACTTCGAGGTGGACGCCATCACCAAGCCGACCCGCGGCACCGACATCGTCCTGCACCTGCGCGAAGGCGAAGACGAGTTCCTCTCGGCCTGGAAGGTGCGCAGCATCGTCAACAAATACTCCGACCACATCTCCCTGCCCATCCTCATGCAGAAGGAAGAGTGGGACGCCGAGAAGGGCGAGCACGTCACCCTCGACACCTGGGACACCGTCAACCAGGCCGCCGCGCTGTGGACGCGCAGCAAGTCCGACATCACGCAAGAGCAGTACGACGATTTCTACAAGCAGATCAGCCACGACCAGGATGCCCCGCTGGCCCACACGCACAACCGCGTCGAAGGCCGCAGCGAGTACACCCAGCTGCTCTACGTGCCCGCCAAGGCGCCTTACGACCTGTGGAACCGCGACAAGAAGGGCGGCCTGAAGCTGTACGTCAAGCGCGTCTTCATCATGGACGACGCCGAAGCGCTGCTGCCCAGCTACCTGCGCTTCGTCAAGGGTGTGGTGGACTCGGCCGACCTGCCGCTCAACGTCTCGCGTGAGATCCTGCAGGAAAGCCGCGACGTCAAGGCCATCCGCGAAGGCTGCACCAAGCGCGTGCTGTCCATGCTGGAAGACCTGGCCAAGCACGAAGACCAGGCCAAGCGCGACCAGTACGCCGCCTTCTGGACCGAGTTCGGCAGCGTGCTGAAAGAAGGCATCGGCGAGGACTTCGCCAACCGCGAGCGCCTGGCCAAGCTGTTCCGCTTTGCCTCCACCGCGGTGGACGACGGCGCCACCCAGTCGGTCAGCTTGGCCGATTACGTGGACCGCATGAAGGAAGGCCAGGAGGGCATCTACGTCATCACCGCAGACACCGTCACCGCTGCCAAGAACAGCCCGCAGCTGGAGCTGTTCAAGAAGAAGGGCATCGAGGTGCTGCTGCTGACCGACCGCGTGGACGAATGGCTGCTCTCGCACCTGCACGACTTCGAGGGCAAGCCCCTGCACAACGTCACCAAGGGCGCGGTCGATCTGGGCTCCTTGCAAGACGAGGCTGAGAAGAAGCAGGCCGAGGAAGCCGCCGAGCACCTCAAGCCCTTGCTCGAGCGCCTCAAGACCGCGCTGTCAGACCGCGTCAAGGACGTGCGCGTCACCACCCGCCTGGTGGATTCGCCCGCATGCCTCGTGACCGAAGATGGCGAGATCAGCGGCCACCTGGCGCGCCTGCTCAAGCAAGCCGGCCAGGAAGCGCCCGAGGTCAAGCCCGTGCTGGAGCTCAATCCGGAGCACAGCCTCGTCAAGAAGCTGGAAGCCAGCGAGCACTTCGACGACCTCGCCCACATCCTGGTGGACCAGGCCGTGCTGGCCGAAGGCGGGCAGCTTGAAGATGCCGCTGCATACGTGCGCCGCGTCAACGCCCTGCTCGTGACGGCCGCCGTCTGATCGGGCACGCCGCCATGCAAAAAGCCCCGACGCTGTGAGGCGCCCGGGGCTTTTTTGTCGATGACTGAGGGGGTGGGCTCAGGGCGAGGCCACGAGCATCCGCATCCAGTCGCTGACGTGCATGGCGTTGTAGCGCACGCGGTAGAGCAGCTCGGCGCCGATCGACTGCAACGAGCTGTCGATGTGCGATCCCACGGTGTCGGGCGGCAGCTTCAGCCAGGCTTCGGCCTCGGGGCCATCGCGCTCGATGGCGGCGCCAGCGCGCGCAGCAATGCGCAGCATCGGGCCGTTTTCGCTCAGCGCATGGATCATCAGGTGGCTGGCGTGCTGGTTGCGGGCGTGGGTGATGGCGTGCTGGAACAGGCGCAGACCCAGGCCCCTGCCGCGGCCGGCTTCCAGCACCGACACGCCGAACTCCATGGCGCGACCGCGGGACGAACCATCGCCGTGCGGGCCCTTGCCGGGCATGGCGGCCAAGTGGGCCACGGCCACCAGGTGCAGCTTGCTGTCGAAGATGCCGAAGACCTCGTCGCGCTTGAAGTCGATGGAGGCGACGTAGTGCTGGATCTGCTCGGTCGTGGCGCGGTAGCCGAAACGCAGGTAGCGGTCGTGCTCGTCGAGTTCCAGCAGGTGGTCCAGGATGCGGCGGCGGTGGCGCGCATGCAGGTCACGGATGGGCACCCACCCTTCCGCGGTGCGGGGGCGAGGGGTCGGATTGTTCTGTCCAGTCATGTCAGCGGGTGTGCGCATGCCGAATCGGTCGATCGGTGTGCGGTCTTTGGTTGCGGTCATGTGAGACCCCTTTCTTCACCTGGATCGCGGTGCCATCCTTTCATGAAGGACGCGCCCTGTCATCCGGTGCATGCCCTGCAATGTAGGGGAAAACCCGAACCCCTTCAAGCGGTGGGTGCATCCAGCCTTGTGCCGCGTCAATTCCTTCACGTTTGCCGGGTCTGGGCCCGTGGGCGAGCGCGCCTTGCACACATGGGTCGGGCTGGGATATACTGCCGGATTCCCGTTGCGGTTGCCGGGAGCTGGCTGCGTGGCAGTCCAGAGAAGTTGCTGGTGATGTGGGGCTGTCTGCCGTGTTGGTGGCGCCCGTGCTGGCACGAAAGCCGTCTGCGAGGCCACCGACTCCCACGTGCATGTCACGCGGGTTCCAAGAAGTGGTTCCAAGGGCAGCAGTCAACTGTCTGACTTCCTATAAAAGGAAACACCCATGAAGACCTTCAGCGCCAAGCCGGCCGAAGTGACGCACGAGTGGTTTGTGATCGACGCCACCGACAAGGTGCTCGGACGAGTGGCCAGCGAAGTCGCTCTCCGTCTGCGCGGCAAGCACAAGGCCATTTACACGCCTCACGTGGACACCGGCGATTTCATCGTCATCGTCAACGCCGACAAGATCCGCGTCACCGGCACCAAAGCCGTGGACAAGATTTACTACCGTCACTCGGGCTTCCCCGGCGGCATCTACGCCACGAAGTTCAAGGACATGCAAGCCAAGCACCCTGGTCGCGCCATCGAAAAGGCCGTCAAGGGCATGTTGCCCAAGGGTCCCCTGGGTTACGCCATGATCAAGAAGCTGAAGGTCTATGCAGGCAGTGAGCATCCGCACACCGCCCAGCAGCCCAAGCCCCTGGAAATCTGAGGAGCGGCCACATGATTGGTAACTGGAACTACGGCACCGGCCGTCGCAAGTCTTCCGTCGCCCGCGTCTTCATCAAGAAGGGCACCGGCCAGATCATCGTCAACGGCAAGCCCGTTGAGCAGTACTTCGGCCGTCAGACCTCCATCATGGTGGTCAAGCAGCCCCTGGTGCTGACCAACAACGCCGAACTGTTCGACATCAAGGTGAACGTTCACGGTGGTGGCGAATCCGGTCAAGCCGGCGCAGTGCGTCACGGTGTGACCCGCGCCCTGATCGACTACGACGCGACCCTGAAGCCCGAACTGAGCCGCGCTGGTTTCGTGACCCGCGATGCCCGTGAAGTCGAGCGTAAGAAGGTCGGCCTCCACGGCGCTCGTCGCAGGAAGCAGTTCAGCAAGCGCTGATCGACCCCACGGCTGGCTCTCGCTGGCTGTGCTGCACTGGTTGCGGCGCGGTCAGAGCCAACCCAACCCGCCCCTGGCCTTGGCCCCGGGCGGGTTTGTCATTCAGGGTGTCTGTTTTGTGGGGCGCATTGTTCCTACAATGGCGCCTCTTTGTTGAAAGGATGGAAGATGATCAAGGTTGGCATCGTCGGTGGCACCGGCTACACCGGGGTGGAATTGCTGCGCCTGCTGTCGCAGCACCCGCAGGCCCAGATCCAGGCCATCACGTCCCGCAAAGAGGCTGGCCTGCCCGTGGCTGACATGTACCCCAGCCTGCGCGGCCATGTCGATCTGGCCTTCGTCACGCCCGATGACGCCAAGCTCACCGAGTGCGACGTCGTCTTCTTCGCCACGCCCCATGGCGTCGCCATGGCCCAGGCCCGCGAGCTGCTGGCCGCTGGCGTCAAGGTCATCGACCTGGCCGCCGACTTCCGCCTGAAAGACACGGCCGTCTTCGAGCAGTGGTACGGCATGGCCCACACCTGCCCTGACCTGCTGGCCGAGGCCGTGTATGGCCTGCCCGAAATCAACCGCGAGGCCATCCAGAAGGCCCGCCTCATCGGCAACCCGGGTTGCTACCCGACGTCGGTGCAGCTGGGCTTTGCGCCGCTGCTCCAGCACAAGCTGATCGAGCCCACGCACCTGATTGCCAATTGCGCCTCGGGCGTGTCGGGTGCAGGCCGCAAGGCCGAGGTCCACACGCTGTTCCCCGAGTCGTCTGACAACTTCAAGGCCTATGGCGTCAAGGGCCACCGCCACGGCCCCGAGATCAACCAGCAGCTGCGCGCGATTGCGGGTGACGACTCGGTCAACTGCCTGTTCGTGCCCCACCTGCTGCCCATCATCCGCGGCATCCACTCGACGCTGTACGCGCGCCTCAACAGCGCGGGCCAGGCCGCCGACCTGCAAGCCATCTTCGAAAATGCCTACCGCGGCGAGCGCTTCGTGGATGTTCTGCCCGCAGGCAGCGCACCGGAGACCCGCAGCGTGCGCGCGTCGAACACCGTGCGCATCGCGGTGCACCGCCCGCAGCCCGACACCGTCATGGTGCTGGTGGTCGAGGACAACCTCACCAAGGGTGCCTCGGGCCAGGCCGTGCAGTGCATGAACCTGATGTGCGGCCTCGATGAGCACCTGGGCCTGACCGGCGTGCCCGTGCTGCCCTGATGCGCTGGCGACTGCTGCGCCGGCGGCTGTCCATCAGCTCGCCGCGCATGGCGGTGCGCAGCCACCTGCCCTGGCCCTTGCGCTGGGCGGTGGTGGCCGTCATGCTGGGTTTCTCAGGCGCGCTGGCCCTGTGGGCTTTCGAGTTCGGCCGAGGCCTGGCGGGCTTGCCTGGGCGCGACCTCGATGCGCAGCGCAGCCAGCTGGCCGAAGTGCGCCAGGCGCTGGACGCGGCCCGCCGTGACCGAGACCAGGCCCAGTCCATCGCCAATTCGGCGGACAGCCTGCTCAAGGCCGAGCGCGTCACCCAGCAAAAATTGGCCGAGCAGGTCAGGGCGCTGGAGGCCGAAACCCAGATGCTCAAGGCCGACCTGGGCTTTTTCGAGCGCCTGCTGCCCGCGGCGGGCGAGGGGCTGTCCATCCGGGGGCTGCAGATCGAAGCGGCGGGGGCAGGGCAATGGCGCTACCAGTTGCTGGTGATGCAGCAAGGTGGCCGCAGCCCGGCCGAGTTCCGCGGCACGGTCGAGCTCACCCTCGGCGCCCAGCGCGACGGCACACCCGGCTCGCAGCCGGCCGCAGTGTTCAAGCAGGCCGTGCAGTTCCGCCAGTACCGCCGCATCGACGGCATCCTCGTGGCCCCGCCGGGCGCGCAGCCGCGCCAGGTGCAAGTGCGCGTGCTGGACGAGGCCGGTGCCGTGCGTGCCACACAGGCGCAACCGCTGTGACCGCCATTGCCCTGGCTGTCGCCCCCGCTGCCACCGTGTGCTTCGCTTGGGCCGTGCATTGCGTCGCGCTCCCGCCCGAGCGGGGCATTGACCGGGGCGGCCGTCGGTGTAGGCTTGTGGGTTTGTCACCCTGGATGAGGATGCCGTGATGTCTGGATGGATGTTCAACTGGAAAAAGACGCCCCCCATTCGCACCTTGATCGGTGAGGGCACGGTCATCACGGGCGAAATCCGCTTCAGCGATGGCCTGCGCATCGACGGTGAGCTGCACGGCAATGTCACCTCCGTGGGCGACGGCCGCAGCCTGCTCGTCATCAGCGACAAAGCCCGCGTGCATGGCAAGGTCAGGGCCGGACATGTCATCATCAATGGCAGCGTGGAAGGCCCCGTGATGGCCGAGGAGTTGCTGGAGTTGCAGCCCAAGGCGCGCATCGTGGGCGACGTCCGCTACGAAGCCCTTGAAATGCACCAGGGCGCCACCATCGATGGTGAGTTGCGTGCCATGAAATCCGAGCCCAAACCCGGGCTCAAACTGGCGGCCAGCAGCGTGCCTGTGACCGGTGCGCCGCCTGCTGGCAGCGCCGACCGCGCCGCCTCCTGATCGTTCGTTCTTTTGTCATTGACCTGTTTTTCTCGGAGCCCCACATGACCGCCGTCGCCCAAGACACCGCCGCCCACTTCGCCGCCGATGCGGGCGAGATGCCTGCGCCCATCATCTTCACCGACGCGGCTGCGGGCAAGGTGGCCGAGCTGGTCGCCGAAGAGGGCAACCCCGACCTGAAGCTGCGCGTGTTCGTGCAAGGCGGCGGCTGCTCGGGCTTCCAGTACGGTTTCACCTTCGATGAAATCAGCAACGAAGACGACACCCAGATGTCCAAGAACGGCGTGACCTTGCTGATCGACGCCATGAGCCTGCAGTACCTGCTCGGCGCCGAAATCGATTACAAAGACGACCTCGAAGGCGCCCAGTTCGTCATCCGCAATCCGAACGCTCAGACCACCTGCGGCTGCGGTTCGAGTTTCTCGGTCTGATGCATCCAGCCCAGCCGGGTTGAGCCGGCTTGGGCGGTATCAGGCGGGATAAAGGGCGCCCAGCACCCGGGGCCCCTTGGCGCCGGTGACGGCGGGCAGGTTGCCCGCCAGTCGCTGCACGTGCGTCCAAGCCAGCCAGGCGAAGGCTGCTGCCTCGACCTGCATCGCGTCGAGCCCGTGGGCGTCTGAGCGTGCCACGTGCACGCCAGGCAGTTGCTCGCTCAGGCGCCGCATCAGGTCGCCGTTGAGCGCGCCGCCGCCACACACCACCACCTCTTGCGCATCCGGCGCGTGGGCCTGCACGGCCAGTGCGGCGCTGCGCGCGGTCAGCTCGCACAAGGTCGCCTGCACGTCGCGGGCCGTGTCGGGGTCGGCCTGGGGGCCATCGGTGAGGCCGTGTGGCGCCAGCCAGCGCTGCAGCCATTCGGCGTTGAACAGGTCGCGCCCGGTGCTCTTGGGTGGCGGCAGGGCGAAGTAGGGCTCGGCCAGCGCGTCTGACAACCACGCCTCCCGGGCGTTGCCGCCTGCGCCCCACTCGCCATTGGCGTCGTAGGCATGGCCGGTCTGGCACTCGCACCACATGTCCAGCAAGGCGTTGCCCGGGCCGCAGTCGAAGCCCAGCGGCGTCTGGCCTGGCCTGAGGATGCTGAGGTTGGCCATGCCGCCGATGTTCAGCACGACCACGGTGGCGTCGGGTCGCGCGAAGATGGCGTCGTGGAAAGCGGGCACCAGCGGTGCGCCCTGGCCACCTGCGGCCACATCACGGCTGCGGAAGTCGGCGACCACGTCGATGCCGGTCATCTCGGTCAACAAGGCCGGGTGGTTGAGCTGGCAGGTGTAGCCAAGGTCAGGGCGGTGTCGCACAGTCTGACCGTGGGCGCCGATGGCCGTGACCTCGGTGGGCAGCACGTCGGCTTCGGTGCACAGCGCGTGCACCACCGTGGCGTAGAGCACCACCAGCGCCTGTGAGGCTTCGGCGGCGCGGTGCAGTTCGTTCTCACCCGGTGTGTTGAGCGCCAGCATGGCCTGGCGCAGCGCGGGGGGGAAGGGGCGGTGGGCGTGCGCCAGCGTTTGCCAGCCTGTGCCTTGCCCGGCCGTGCGCTGCAGCAGCACGCCGTCCACGCCGTCCAGCGAAGTGCCCGACATCAGGCCGATGTACGTTTCGGCCGCTTGGCTGGGGCCCTCGCTCATGTGAGCTTCACTCGAAGCGTGGACCCGTGGCCGCGCCGGCCGTCTGCTGTTCGCTGGCCATGTTCAGGCGCTGCGCCACGTCCACGGCCATGCGGCGGAACTGGCCGAGCGCCAGCGGCGACAACTGCAGGCTTTCCGAAGCGCGGGCAATCGTCATCGGGTCAACCTGGCGGCCACCCACCTTGAATTCGAAATGCAGGTGCGGTCCCGTGGCCCAGCCCGTGGCGCCCACCGCGCCAATGCGCACACCCTGTTCGACCTGCTGACCACGGCGCACGTCGATGCGGCTGAGGTGGGCGTACACGGTGGTGCGGTCGCCGCTGTGCTGGATGTGCACGACGTTGCCGTAGCCATTTTGCTGGCCTGCGAAGCTCACCACGCCGTCACCCACCGCGCGGATGGGGGTGCCCGTCGGGGCGCCGAAGTCCACGCCGAGGTGGGCGCGCCACGTCTGGTGGATCGGGTGGAAGCGCATGGCGAAACCAGAGGTGACGCGGGAGAAGGCCAGCGGAGACGACAGGAAGGCGCGCACCTTGCTGCGCCCTGTGAGGTCGTAGTAGGCGCCCTTGCGACCAGGCTCCTGGAACCACACGGCGTCGTGCACCTTGTCCTTGTTGATGAAGCGCGCGGCCAGGACGCGGCCGGCCACATTGCCCCAGGTCACCGGCTCGCCATCGGCCAGCAGCGCGTCATAAAGCACGCTGAAGGCATCGCCCTTGCGCAGCTCGCGGCGAAAATCGATGTCGGTGCCGAAGATTTCGGCCAGCTGGTTGGTCACGCCATCGGGCAGGCGGGCGTCGTCGGCCGCGGCGTACAGCGAGGACTGGATGGTGCCGGAGCCCATCTGCGGGCGGCGGTCCAGCGGCGCGACTTCCTTGCGCACCACGAAGCCCGCATGAGCGGCGCCGGTCTGGCGCTCGATGGTCAGGCGGGTGAAGTGGGTGTCGATGTCGCTGGTGGTGTCGGCTGGGCCGCGCACGACCAGCTGGCGCAGTTGGCCATCTTCCACCGTGGCTTTGACCGACTTGCCGATGCGACCCTGCAGCACGGTGGCTGCCAGCGGATCATTGCGGATGAAGGCGGCGGCTTCGGCGTCGTCCACACCCAGGCGGGCCAGCAGGCTGTCGGCGGTGTCGGCCGAGCGGGTGACATCGCTGCGGAACAGCGTCAGCGACTGCATGTCCAGGCGTTGCAACTGCTCGGGCAGTGCTGCGGACGTGACCGGCTGGATGATCTGGGTGATGAGCGGGGGCGCCACATCTGGCAGCGCTGACAGCGGCGCCACACCGAAGGCGGTGAAGGCCGAGCCAGCCAGCAGGGTCAGCACAGCGGCGCTGACACGGCGCGGATGGCGGTGTGCGGCGGACTGGAGGTCTTCAGCGATTTGTGCGAGCCGTGCGAACGAGAAAGCCTGGTTCAAAACGTGTGTTCCTGTCTGGAGCCGCTGCTGCTGCGCGTCACCTAAAATCTGCCCTCGCCCGCGCGCAATGTCTGTGCCGGACGCCATGCAAGCTGCGAAGTATAGCGGCGGCTCCCGCCCCTACCGCATGCTGATTTTCACCTGTTGGCCCACCATGTCTCCATCCGAAAAAGCACCCGAAACCCTGG
Organism: Aquabacterium commune; assembly: GCF_004362855.1. Lineage (GTDB taxonomy): Bacteria > Pseudomonadota > Gammaproteobacteria > Burkholderiales > Burkholderiaceae_C > Aquabacterium > Aquabacterium commune. The sequence continues at coordinate 397,895 of NZ_SNXW01000002.1, read as the reverse complement.
CTGATGCCGCCCCAGCCCAGCACCCCGTCACCGACCGCGTGCGCGAGGCCCTGGCCATCACGCAGCGTGGCGTGGACGAACTGCTGCCCGAGGCCGAATGGGTGCGCAAGCTGGCACGCTCCGAAGCCACGGGGGTGCCGCTGCGGGTCAAACTGGGCCTGGACCCGACCGCGCCGGACATCCACCTCGGTCACACCGTCGTGCTGAACAAACTGCGTCAACTCCAGGATATCGGTCACCAGGTGATTTTCTTGATCGGGGACTTCACCTCGCTGATCGGCGACCCGTCGGGCCGCAACACCACGCGCCCGCCGCTCACGCCCGAGCAGGTCAAGGCCAATGCCGAGACCTACTACAAACAGGCCAGCCTGGTCCTCGACCCTGCCAAAACCGAGATCCGCTACAACAGCGAGTGGTGCGACGCCCTGGGCGCCCGCGGCATGATCCAGCTCGCCAGCCGCTACACCGTGGCGCGGATGATGGAGCGCAATGACTTCCACGACCGCTTCCACGCCGGCACCTCCATCAGCGTCCACGAATTCCTCTACCCGCTGATGCAGGGCTACGACTCGGTTGCGCTGAAGTCCGACCTGGAACTCGGCGGCACCGACCAGAAGTTCAACCTGCTGATGGGGCGCCACCTGCAGGCCGAATATGGCCAGGAAGCCCAGTGCATCCTGACCATGCCCCTGCTGGTGGGCCTGGACGGCGTCGAGAAGATGTCCAAGTCCAAGAACAACTACATCGGCATCAGCGAAGCGCCCAACGACATGTTCGGCAAGCTCATGAGCATCAGCGACGGCCTGATGTGGTCTTACTTCACCCTGCTGAGCTTCCGCTCGCTCGACGACATCGCACAGCTCAAAGCCGAGTGCGCCGCGGGCCGCAACCCGCGCGATGCCAAGGTCGCGCTGGGCCAGGAAATCGTGGCGCGCTTCCACGGCGCGGCCGCGGCCGACACAGCCCTGCAGGACTTCGTCAACCGATCGAAGGGTGGCGTGCCGGACGACATCCCCGAGCTGACGCTCACCGCGCCGGCGGAGGGCTTGGGCATCGGCGCCTTGCTCAAGCAGGCGGGCCTGGTGCCCTCCAGCAGCGAGGCCATGCGCATGATCGAGCAGGGCGGTGTGCGCATCGACGGCGACGTTGTCAGCGACAAGGCGCTGCGCCTGTCCAGCGGGCAGTTCGTCGTGCAGGTGGGCAAACGCAAATTTGCCCGCGTCACCGTGGCTTGATCTCGACGCTCCGGAAGAACTTGTTGGCTTGTTGGGTTCATTTGGCGACATCTGCTTCTTAAAGGCGCGCAACGCAGGATCGGTGGCCACAAAATCACGCTTAGGTACTTCCACTACCCTTGGCTGAGGGGCTCGTCGTGGCATCGCACCCCAGGGTTGACGGTTTGTTGCAATCGACGGGAATTTCCACGTGGTCTTTGCTTCTGGCATCACGCAAGATCAGAACAACGTAGATCCGAGAGGGCTACCGATACCCCGGGGAGGTTGCGAACGCCTTGGGGTTGCAAGCAGTTTTCACACAAGCAAGTTCGCATACGAGTGGAGATCACAATGAAATTCAAGTTCAAGAGCTTGGTCATCGCCAGCGCCTTCATGGCCGCTGGTGGCGCACACGCCGTCACCGCCACCATCAACCAGGGCGAGTCCCTGGCCTATGGTGACTACACCATCAGCGGTCTGACCGGTTCGGGCACCCTGACGTTCTCGCAAGACCTGCTGGACACCCTGAACCTGGGTGTTGTTGGCGTGACCGGTGTGGCCCCCGCCACTCCGACCATCACCGGCCCCGTCGGTGGCTACACCGCAGCCAGCGCGGCTGCCCCTGTGCTGTCGCTGACCGGCACCGGCACCGGTGCTGACATCACCATCATCGGCGTCGGTACCGAGGGCGGCGCCACCCAGACCGTGACCCTGGACAGCGTTGACGCTGGCGTGGCCAACGGCACCGGTTTCGTCACGATCAAGGACCTGCGCGTTGACCTGGTCAACCAGGACGTCTATGCCACCATCGTTGGTGACAACGGCGTTGGCACCCAAGAGAACGTGAAGGTTTGGCGTTACCAGGAAATCTTGGGCGACACCACCTTCAACCTGGACGCCATCATCGCTGCCGGCGGCACCTACACCGCCAACACCACGCTGCGCAACCTGCAGATTTACAGCGGGGCCTATAACCTGCTCGTCCAGGGCACGAACCTGAATGGTCTGGGTGCTGACGCCCTGGCTGGTGTGAACAACGGCGCGATCGGCTACGGCACCATCACGTCCTCTATCACCGTGTCCGTCTCCAAGGTCACGCCCGCTGTGCCCGAACCCGGCACCTATGCCCTGATGGGCGTGGGTCTGGCTGCCATCGGCTTCGCTGCCCGTCGCAAGGCTCGCTGATTCGAGGAGGGGCACCCCGGGGCGCCCCGCCCCCCGATGCGGGGGGTTTGGCTCCAAATAGTGCCCATTTTCCGCGTTCAGCGGTCGCCTGCAGGAGCTTCCCTGATGCTCAAGCAGGCTCAGACCCCTAAAGTGACAACATGACGGCGCCGTTGCCAACCAACATGCAACGGTCTCCGATTGAAAACCCCCATGTGGAGAGATTCATGAACTTCAACAAAAGCCTGATCGCCGCTTCTGCCTTCGTCGCACTGGCCGGCGCCGCCCACGCTGCGGTCGAAACCAAGACCCTGACCACCACCGGCGCCACCACCAGCGTGGACAGCAACGGCTACACCTTCAGCCAGCTGTCTGGCACCGGTTCGCTGGGCTTCTCGAGCTCGCTGATCACCGCGTTGAACCTGGCCCAGGTGAAAGTTGCTCCCGTGGCGCCTGCCACCGTCGCACCGACCACCTCGACCACGAGCACCGGCATCGTGCGTTACACCTCGGTGAGCGCAGCCGCCCCCGTGACCAGCCTGACCAGCAATTTCGACGGCGCCACCCTGAACGTGACCAACGTGGGCACCGCCGGCGGCGCCCTGCAGACCACGCTGAAGAACAGCGCCACCAACGGCCCTGGCGAACTGAGCATCTCCAACCTGCAGGTGGACCTCACCAACAAGATCATCTACGCCGACATCTTGGGCAACAGCACGGCCTCGGCCGCTGGCTTCACCTACGGCTCGGTCAACCTGAGCCGCTACGCGCTGTGGTCCTTCGACAGCATCTCCGGCCCCACCTCGTTTGGCGTGAATTCCGGCACCACCACCATCGGCGGCCAGAACACCATCACGGGTCTGTTCCTGGTGAATTCGGCTGACATCGACAACATCTTCGTCAAGACCTTGGGCCTGAACAACACCGGCCGCTCGGGCATCACCTCGGTGAACACCCGCGTTTCTGCGACCGGCGTTGTCAACACCGCTGGTTTCGGCTCCATCCTGTCGAACATCACGGCGTCTGTTGCTCCTGTGTCCCAGGTGCCTGAGCCCAGCACCTACGTGCTGATGGGCCTGGGCCTGGTGGGTCTCGGCCTGGCACGCCGCCGCGCGGCACGTTGATGCCAGACGCCGTCGTTTGACGGCGTGAGCGAGAGGTGTCAAACCCCTTCCATGGAGGGTATGACACCTCTTTTTTTTAGTGCGCCGTGGCGTGCTGCACCGTTTCGGAGACCGCAGTGAAATTCAAGAAGTGTTTGCCCGTCGCCTGTGCGTTCATGGCCGCCAGCGGCATGGCCCAGGCCAGCTCTTACACCCTGGAAAAGAACGCCAGCATCACGGACCAGGGATACACCGTGAGTCAACTCAGCGGTGAAGGCGCCCTGAGCTTCTCCAATGTGCTGCTCACTGCGCTCAACCTGGCGTCCGTGAAGCTGTCTGCCGTGGAGCCTGCCACGGTCGCGTTCAACACCAGTACCAGTTCGACTGGCATCGTGCGGTACGTCAACGGCAGCGTGAGTGCCAAGGCGCCCGTGACCAGCATCACCGGCTCGTTCGACGGCACAACGGTCAACGTCACTGGTGTGCAAACGTCGGGCGGCTCGCTGCAGACAGTGACCACCAGCCAGGCCACCTTGGGCCCTGGGTCGCTGAGCATTTCCAACCTGCGCGTTGACCTGTCGCGCTACACCGCCGGCACCACCGCTTCCATCGACATCTATGCCGATTTGAGTGGTGGCAATGGCTTTGCGCCTTTGTCGAACTACCGGCTCTGGACGGCGGACACGCTCACGGGCCCCACCACGTTCACGGTCAACGGAGCGCCTCAGCTGTTTTCTGCCACCAACACCTTGTCCGGTATTTTCCTGGCCAACGCGACAGACATTGACAACATCTTTGTCAAAGCGCTCAACCTCAACAACACGGGGCGCTCTGGGATCAATTCGGTCAACAACCGCACGCTGACCAATGTGGACGGCTTTGGCCGGATCACGTCCACCATTTCGGCGTTTGCCCAACCCGTTGCCGCGCCTGTTCCGGAGCCCAGCACCCTTGCCATGCTGAGCCTGGGCCTCGTCGGCATCGCCGCGGTGGGTTCAGTGCGCCGTCGCGCACAACCTTGAGGCCTCGCGGCTTGCACGTTTCTCAGATGCCGGATGTTGGGTGAAGCCCCAGGGCGCGCCGCCCGTCCATCAAGCAGACTTTCAACCGAAAGCAGCCCGCATCGAGGTTGCCTTGGAGACACCATGTATTTTTCGTACGACCGTGTTGCCGGTGTGAGGCGCATTGCCGCGCTGTTGCTGGCCACTGCCGGGGCTTGTGCCGCCTTGCCGACAGCCGCTCAGCAACTGCCCAACTCGATCTTCCCCGCAGGCTGGGACAGCAAGGTCCGTGACCGCCTGTTCATGCGCATTGGTTACACCTCGGTGATCACCAAAACGAAATCCGAAGATGCCCGCGATCTGTCTGGTTTTGTGCTGAGCCGCAGCGACATCTCGAGTGCGATCGACACCGCCACCATCTGCACCACCAACCCCTCCGACCCGCGGGTCGCGGGCCTGAATTGCGCGCGCTACGACGCGCAGGATGGGGGTACCGGCATCACGTGGGATCTGTTTGTACGAGACCGCATTTTGCGTGATGGTCTGGACGCTGAAGGTGTGGCTGGCATTGGCACGCCACCGGGCATCAGGGCCAGGGCGCAGAAAAACATTGGCACGCCCACGGTGTCGATGGGTTACTGGCTCGACCAGGAACGCAAATGGCTGTTGGAGGGTTTCGTGCTGGCGGCGCCACTGAAGGTGAACATCACCGGCGACGGCACGAATCCGAGTGGGCAGCCCAACGGGATCAACGGCAAGGTCATCGCGACCACGAAACTTCTGCCGCCTCTGGTGATCGGCAGTTACAACTTCGGTGAAGCCAACGCGATGTTCCGCCCTTATGTCGGTGTGGGCGCCATGTACGCCGTTTTCTTCGGCGCCAAGGCCACGCCTGAACTGGAGCGATACGTCGGTGGCCCGACCACCATCACCACCAAGAACACCTTTGGCTTCGGCCCCTTCCTCGGTTTGAAGACGGCCATCAATGAGGACTGGCACATCAACGTCTCGGTGGGCCGCATTGGCCTGAGAGCCGAGTCGCGGCTTGTGACGTCGAACACGCAGATTCGCTCTGGGGATCCAGTCATTGCCGACCTGTCGCCCGGACTCTCCACGGCGATCACGGAGGGTGACGGCATCCTCATTGGTGACGGCACGGTGCCTGCGTCCACCTTGGTCAACGAACTTGTCGCCTTCAACAAAGGCCAGACCAGCTTGGGTACCTTCGTGCGCGAGCAAAAAATGAAGCTGACCAACACGATCATCACCGTGAGCGTGGGCATGGATTTCTGAACGACCTAGGGTGATCCCTTGCTTGGTGTGAGGGGGCCATTGCCCGCTGTCGTGCTTTAGCTCACACGCTGCGGTGGCTTATCCCCCGATCGTGGGGGGGGTATCTCGCGATCGGTCCCGGCATGATGACTGCGTTGCCAGACACGTTGTTTGGCCGTCTCTTCAACATGCCGGAGCCCTCCATGCTTGTCCGCTCGATCCGCCTCAGCGCCCTCACCGTGGCCGCATTTTTCGCGACCGCTTCTGCCCACGCCCTGACCCTGCCCACCAGCGCCTTGGTGGCCAATTCGGTGCAGGCATTCACCCAGGACAACCTGGATTCCTTCACCACGGTGAACCTCGTTGTGGAGCCCCGCGGCACCACTTATGTGGACAAGGCAGCGCCTGCTGGCTCGGAAACGCCCGTGGCGTTCGGCTTCCCCATCACCAAAATTGTCATCGGTGCGACGCTCAGCATCCAGTCCGGGACTGCGAGTGGCGCGGCACTGTATTTCAACCGCCTCAACGATGACACCGGCGCACGCCTTGGCCTGACCTTGGCCAATTTCACGATCAATTACCTGAGCAAGCAGGTGTTGGCAGATACCACCCCCAAAGGTGGTATCACCGTGAAGCAAATGCCGCTCTATAACTTCACCACGAACGCCCCGCTGGCGTTGAAATACAAATTCCCCCTGACCATCGTGCTGCACGAGCAGCTGGGCAGCCTGAAACTCACCACGCAGGCCAAGCAGGCGTTGATCCAGGCACTCGAACTGCCCGAGGTCACACAGCCCGCACTTGACTTTGACTTCGGCACGCTGACGCAGGACGTGAACGCCCAGTTCCGTGCCCGCCCAGTCAATGCGACGCCCTACGTTGCGAAGTAAGCACAGATTTTCCGTCATGCAAAAAAGCGGCCTCACGGGGCCGCTTTTTTCATGGCCGATCAAGATTCAAATGCCCCGGGAAGAATCTCCGCCAAATCTCGGAAACCCTAGTTTCGCGACCCGTTAATCGCTCCGGGTTTGCCCTTGACGGTGTGGAAAGTTGCTCGGATTCCCTAGCCCCCGACACTTATTCGCGGGGTCTGCATTTCTGGGTATCTTGAGAAGATGAATCCAACGAACACACAACGTGATCGCCAGTGCCCCCAACCGTGATCCCTAAGGAGAACCCATGAAAGCCTTCGCAGTTTCTTTCCGCGTCGCCGCAGCAACCGCCTTCGTCTTTGCCGCCTCCGCAGCCCACGCCGACCTGACCCTGCCGCTCAACTGCACCAAGTCGAATTCGGTGCAGGCCTTCACCCAGGACAACCTGGACTCGTTCGACCTGGTCAACCTCTCTGTGCGCGCCAAGGGCAACGCCACGCCCGTGGGCGAGATGCTCACCGGCGGCAACACCGGCGCAACGTTCTACCGCGCCTACAGCTTCCCGGTCACCAAGGTGGTGGCCGGTTCGAACCTGGCCATCAAGTCCGGCTCGGCTGTCGGCTCTGCCCTGTTCTTTGACCGCACCGACGACGACACCGGCTCGAAGTTCGGCCTGACCCTGGCAAACTTCACCATCGACTACGTCAACAAGCAGGTCACCGCTGACATCACCCCCATGGGTGGCGTCGCCATGGCCCAGCAGCCGATCTACACCTTCGAGGTGGACTCGGCCCTGGCCCTCAAGTACAAGTTCCCTCTGACGGTGACGGGCCATGAGGTCCTGAAGAACCTGGCCCTGACCCCTGTTGCCAAGGCTGCCCTGATCTCCTCCCTGCAACTGCCTGACATCGCGCTGCCTGCCCTGGACTTCAACTTCGGCACCCTGACCCAGGACATCAGCACCAACCTGCGCTCGACCTGCGCTTCCTCCAAGCCCTACGTGGCCAAGTGATTCTGGCGGGGCGGCTGGTCCGCCCCTGAGCGCCCAGGCGCTCGCCAAAGAGCCAAACCAGTCAGTGCGAGCTGACTGGTTTTTTTTGTGCGGTGCTCGTGCGGTGCTGTCGTTTGTGTCGCAGCCCCGGAGAAGTGGCCAGCGAGCGCTGGCATGCGCTCAAGCCTCAGGGTGACGCGTGCTGCCTTGCGCCAGTGGCAGCGCTGGCTCCGGATGCCAGTGGTGCATGAGCACGCCCGGATCATCGACTTCCACCGGTTGGGTGGGGTAGCGGTTCATGAGCCGGTGCAGGGCGTGGTCGGAGTCCAGGTGGATGAGTTCGGAGAACAGTTCCCGGTCGAATCCAACGGGCAGTCTGGGTTGCTGCCCCACCGTGGCATGGACGATGAGGTGGTGGCGCAGGGCTTCATGCAACTGGAGCAGTGTGCTGGGCTTGCGCATGAGGATGTCGGCGGGGATGAGAAACCAGCCGCACGACTTGGGACTCATCTGAACGCCCGCCCGCAGGGCGCTCACCAGGAGTTGCCGATCGGAGCTGGGCGGCAGGCTCACCACGCTGGCGCAGGAGGATTGGCACCATTCGTGCCACGCGCTGAGCGCTGCCTGGGGCGCCACGACGAGCACGTCCAGGTCGGCTTCGGCGCATTGCGCCACCGTGCGGTTCATGCTGTGCAGGAGCATGCTCCCGGTTTGACCACATGCCTGATGCGGGACCGCAATGATGGCTGTGGCGCGTGAGTCCATGTCCTGTCTCCTGGGTTTGAGTGTGAATCCCCGAAGTGGGTGTCGCCAGCGCGGATTCACCTAAGTGCATACCCGGGCGAAGGCTTGATTCGTGTCATTCCCAAGGGCAATCAAAACGAGCCATACTTTCACCATGGATAAATCGAGCATGGATCTGGCGCGCATGCGCAAAAGCTACGAACAGGCTGCTTTGGACGAGGCGCACGTGCAGGCGCGTCCCAACGACCAGTTCCACCTCTGGCTGGAGGAGGCCGTGAAGTCTCGTGCCCTGGAGCCGAGCGCGATGACACTGGCCACGGTGGGTGCCAACGGCCGTCCCTCCACCCGGGTGCTCCTGCTCAAGGGTGCGGATGCACAGGGCTTGGTCTGGTTCACCAACTATCAGAGCCGCAAGGGCCAGGATCTGGCCGCGAACCAGCACGCTGCGATGCAGTTCTTCTGGCCCGAACTCGAACGGGTGGTGCGCATCGAGGGGCGTGTCGAGCAGGTGTCTGCCGAGGAGTCCGACGCGTACTTTCACAGCCGGCCCCTGGGCTCCCGCATCGGTGCCTGGGCATCTCCCCAGAGCAGCGTGCTGAGCTCGCGTGAAACCTTGGAGCGCTCCTGGGCCGACCTCCAGGCGAGCCTGGGCGACGCCCCCCCGAGGCCTGCCCATTGGGGTGGATACCGCCTGCTGCCCGACCGTTGGGAGTTCTGGCAGGGCCGTCCGTCGCGACTTCATGATCGCATCGCCTACGAGCAGCAGGCCGACGGCAGTTGGCTGATCAGTCGGCTGGCGCCCTGAGGTACTCAGTCAGGCGCTTTCAGCAGGGCGGCGAAAGTGCGTTGGAACTTGGCCAACTTGGGCCTGACGATCACCGTGCAGTAGCCTTGGTAAGGGTTCTCGGCCACATAGCCCTGATGGTAGGCCTCGGCTGGGTGGTAGTTGGCCACCTGCGCGATTTCCGTCACGATGGGGGCGTCGAATGCACCGCTGTCTGACAGTTCACCGATCACTTGGCGCGCTGTTTCAACCTGCGCCCCGTCGTGCGTGTAGATGCCGGAGCGGTACTGCGTGCCCACGTCGTTGCCTTGCCTGTTCAGCGTGGTGGGATCGTGGAGGCTGAAGAAGACGGTCAGCAACTGGCGGTAGCTGATGCGTTCGGGGTCGAAAGTGACCCTGACGACTTCGGCGTGGCCGGTGGTGCCGCTGCAGACGGCTTCGTAGCTGGGCGAGGGGTGGTGGCCATTGCTGTAGCCTGATTCGGCCAGCACCACGCCACCGAGTTGGTTGAAGGCGGCCTCAAGGCACCAGAAACAGCCGCCGCCCAGCGTGGCTTGTTGCAGGTGTGGCGAGTCGGTGATGGCGTTGGTGGTGGGCATCTTGTCGTCCGGTGGCGGTTGTCTTGCGGGTGAGGGGCTTTGCGCCGCTGCTGTGCCAGCTCGCACCATCCACTGCACGACCTCAGCGAGCCCTCCGCGCATGTGCGCGCCACATCTCCCGCAGGGCTGTGCCGAGGTGGTCAGCGAATCGCTCGGCATCGAACAAGGGTGACTGCATCACCCGTTCGCGCAAACCTGAACGCAGTGTCGCCAGAGTGGTCAGATCGCTGGCGTGAGCCATTGCTTTGGCCACGTAGTCTTCGGGGGCATCCGCAACCCAGTCGGGCAGGCCAGCGTTCATCAGCAGGCTGACGCCTTGCCGTGCCACCATGCTGTCGCCGGCCAGGGTCAGGACGGGCACGCCCATCCAGAGGCCTTCGGCACTGGTTGTGCCGCCAGTGAACGGGAAGGGGTCCAGTGCGATGTCAATCTGTCCATAGGCCTGAAGGTAGTCCTCCCGCGTCGAGGGGCCTTGCAGGATGAGCCGGTCGCTGGCCACGCCCTGGGCTTTGAAGCGCGACTGCATTGTCTGCCGCACCATGGCGCTGCCCAGTTGGCTGGCTTTGAGCAGCAGTCGGCTGCCCGGCACGGCGTGCAGCACCCTCGCCCACAGCGCGATGACTTCGTCGTTCAGCTTCGTCAGGTTGTTGAAGCAACCGAAGGTGATGTGTCCGGTGCGCAAGGCTGGAAGCGCGCTGACCGCAGCGGATGCCGAAGGGGGGGTGAAGCACAAGCGCGTTTGCGGCAAGCGCCAGATGTGCTCGGTGAAGCCGGCCTCCAAGCTTGCCGGCACCGTCCAGGGGTCGGCCAGCAGGTGGTCGATCTGCGAAACGCCGGTGGTGGCGAAGTAGCCCAGCCAGGTCACTTGCACCGGCGCGGGTTTCCAGCCGAACACCGGCAAGCGGTTGTGGGCGGTGTGGCCTGCGAGGTCGATGAGGATGTCGATGCCATCCGCGTGGATGCGCTGGGCGAGTGCCTCGTCCGACATGCCAAACACCATGTTCCATCGCGCGGTGCAGGCCATCAAACGGTCGGTCAGCGCGTCCTTGTATGGTTGCGTGGCGTAAACCGTCAATTGAATGTCGTTGCCGGCTTGCCGATGGAGGGCCTGCAGCACGCTTTCCAGGAAGTAGCCGACGGGGTGGCTGTACAGGTCGCCTGAGACCAGCCCAACCCGCAGCGGACGCTCCGGGTCCAGCTTGCCCGTCCAGACGGTGAAGGGCCGCGCGTGCTGGTTCACGAACGCGCCGTAGGCCAAGGCCTGCTCCCGCAGGCGCGAGGCACCGATGCCGGGAACATAGTTGCTGACCATTTGCAGGCAGCCGTGGGCTTGCTCGTGGTGGGGGTCGATGGCCAGGGCCTGCGCGTAGCAGTCAACAGCGTCCTGCAGCTCGCCAAGGTCCTTGTGCACATTGCCCAGGTCGATCCAGGCGTCGGCGTGTTTCGGTTTCAGGGCGATCACCCGTTTGAGCATCAGGATCGCTTCTTCGTAGCGTCGCAAGGTGCGCAGCAGGTCGCCCAGCGCTTGGCGTGGTTCGACGTAGTCGGACTTCAGCTTGGCGGCGGTCCTCAGGCTGTCGCAAGCGGCATCATGCTGGTGCGCCTGTTTGAGGGCGATGCCCAGGTTGTGGTGCGCCTGTGCGAAACGTGGATTGAGGGCGATGGCCTTGCGCAGGGCCGCTTGCGCATCTGCCAACTTGCCTTGCTGGCCGAGCACCGCGCCGAGGTTGCACCAGGCTTCGGCATGGTCTGGGCGCGCGGCCACGGCGGCGGCATAGGCGTCGGCGGCCTCGCTGCTGCGCCCGAGGCGCTCCAGCACCTGGCCGAGGTTGTTGTGGGCGTCGGCCATGCCGGGTTGCAACTGGAGCGTCTGCCGGTAGGCGGCTTCTGCCTCGGCCAGTCGGTTCTGCTCGTTCAGCAAGATGGCGAGGTTGTAGTGCCCCGCTGCATGACCTGGCCGCCAGTGCAGGGCCTGTCGGTAGCTGGCTTCGGCCGCCTGCATCTGGCCTTGGGCCTTCTGAGCATTGCCCAGGTTGCACAGGGTTTCGGCGTCCTGCGGCTGCAGTGCCGCAGCCTGGCTGAGCGCTTCCACGCAATTCTTGTTTTGCAGCAGCTGCGCCGTGCCAAGCGCCTTCCACGCGAATGCCGCTTGCGGGTGCTGGCGGACCAACTCTCGTGCCAACGTCTCCACCTCGGCGTTTCGCCCAGCATTGAACAGGGCGATCAGCCTGGATTCTTCGTGCGGGGGCAGCGGGGTGGGTGTTGTGCTCATGTCGGCAGATTCTGCCGCATCCACAAACGAAACCCCCGGCCGCAGCCGGGGGCCTACACGGTTCACGACCGTGCAAGGAAGCCGGGAGGGAAGGGTCCCGAGCTCCCCAAGGCGCAGTGACTGCGCCCTTTTGGGTTGTCTGCCTTTGCAGACGGGTTCAGATTAGGCCAAGACGCCTGCCTTGGCAAGCCCCTTGGCCCATCGGTTGCGCCAGGGGTCAGGCCTTGTGGCCCGGGGCGTGCATGATGCGCGAAAACAGGCCCTCCACCCGCTGGCTCACGTCGCTGGGCATGGTGATGGTGCGGCCCCATTCACGGTTGGTTTCGCCGGGCCATTTGTTCGTGGCGTCCAGCCCCATCTTGCCGCCCAGGCCGCTGATGGGCGAGGCGAAATCGAGGTAGTCGATGGGGGTGTGGTCCACCAGGGTGGTGTCGCGCACCGGGTCCATGCGGGTGGTGACGGCCCAGATCACTTCCTGCCAGTTGCGGATGTCAACGTCGTCGTCAACGATGACGATGAACTTGGTGTACATGAACTGGCGCAGGAAGCTCCAGATGCCGAACATCAGCCGTTTGCTGTGGCCGGCGTAGGCCTTCTTCATGCTGACGATGGCCATCCGGTAGCTGCAGCCCTCCGGGGGCAGGTAAAAGTCCACGATCTCCGGAAACTGCTTTTGCAGGATGGGCACGAAGACTTCGTTGAGCGCCACGCCCAGCACGGCGGGCTCGTCGGGCGGCTTGCCGGTGTAAGTCGAGTGATAGACCGGGTCCTTGCGGTGGGTCAGGCGCGTGACCTCGAACACCGGGAACCAGTCCTGCTCATTGTAGTAACCGGTGTGGTCGCCGAACGGACCTTCGAGCGCGTGCAGGTAGCCGTTCTTCTCTTTCAAGCGCACGCCATGCTCGCTCTCGCCCTCGTAGCCGGCCGGCGCGGTGGGGATGTGGCCTTCGAGCACAAATTCGGCCGAGGCGGGCACCTGCAGCTTGTGCTCGCCTTCGCCCACCGCGGTGTCGGTGACTTCGGTGCGGCTGCCACGCAGCAGGCCAGCGAATTGGTACTCGCCCAGGGTGTCGGGCACGGGTGTGACGGCGCCCAGGATGGTGGCCGGGTCGGCGCCCAGGGCCACGGCAATGGGGAAGGGCTGGCCGGGGTGGGCCAGCGCGAACTCGCGGAAGTCGAGCGCACCGCCACGGTGGGTCAGCCAGCGCATGATGAGCTGGCGTTTGCCAATGAGTTGCTGCCGGTAGATGCCCAGGTTCTGGCGCCTGCGCGGGTTGGGCACGTTCTGCGGCCCGCGGGTGACGACCAGGCCCCAGGTCAGCAGCGGGCCTGCGTCTTCGGGCCAGCAATGCTGGATGGGCAGCTCGGTCAGGTCGATGTCGCTGCCTTGTCGCACTTCCGCCTGGCAGGGGGCGCTGCGCACGCTGGCTGGCTTCATGTCCCACAGCGCCTTGGCCATGTGCAGGAGCTTGCCGGCGTCTTTGAGCCCCTTCGGTGGCTCGGGCTCTTTCAAGCTGGCCAACAGCCGGCCGATGTCGCGCAGTTCGCTGACGTCGGATGCCCCCATCCCCAGGGCCACCCGTTTCGGGGTGCCGAACAGGTTGGCCAGCACCGGATGGCGGTAGGCGCGCAGGGGCTGGCCGTTGGCCTGGATGGCGCCCACCGGGCGATCGAACCACAAGGCGGGGCCTTCGGCGCGCAGCACGCGGTCGCTCAGGGCGGTCATGTCCAGGTGCACGGACACCGGATCGGCGATGCGCTGGAGCTCGCCTTGGCGCTCCAGGCCTGCGACGAAGTCCCGCAAGTCTCGGTATTTCATGGTGTAAAAGGAATAAAGAATGCAGTCTTTATACTTGACTGGTTATTTCAGCCTTGCCTAGAATCCGCCCCGTTGAACCCGGAAAGCAGTTTGCCCCGGGTTTCCCCTTGCGCCCCAACCGGGCGCAACGCTGTCAGCCCCGGCGTTTTCCTTCAGGCCTGCCCTCAGAGCGGTGGGCCACTTCGTGGCGGTGAGCGAGCCCTTGCACAGGCCGCACCGCTGTCTTGCCGGGGCCATTATCACCGTCCGTGTGCAGAGACCCGGCGTCAGTCTGCGGACGCGTCGGCCCTGTGCCTCGGTGAGGAAAGGAGCTTCATGTCAGCGTGTGAACGTGCTGCAGACGAGTTGTTGTCGTCTGAACCTTTGGCGATGTCTTCGCCGTCGGTGTCTCGGCAGGGTCTGTCCCTGCAAAATTTGGTGGCGGTGGTTCGCCTGGTCGTGTCCGATGTGCTGGAAGGCGTGCGCTGGTTGAGCCACCACGCCCTGGCAGCCGTTGGTCTGGTCGCGGTGCTGGCCGCGGTGTTCCTGGCCACACAGGCCGAGGTGCGCCATGCCATGGAAGCCCGGGCTTTGGGTTGGTTGACCGAGCGCGCCACCACGCGCACCGAGGCCGTTGACGGCAGCGCCGGTGCCGACGAGGTCCTGCTGGCCATGGCCGAGCCGGACGCCATCCAGCGCGCGACCGCGGCCAACCCGGCCGAGCTGAACCGACAGCAGTCGGCGGTGGCGTTCTGGATCGCTCGCCGCTACAACGTGGCGCCCGAACCCATCAGCCGCCTGGTGCAGGAAGCCTGGGTGGTCGGCAAGCGTGTGGGCATGGAGCCCACCCTGGTGCTGGCCGTGATGGCGGTGGAGTCGGGCTTCAACCCCTTCGCGCAAAGCCATGTGGGCGCCCAGGGCCTGATGCAGGTCATGACCCGCATCCACCACGACAAGTACGCCATCTTCGGTGGTCAGAACGCCGCCTTTGACCCGGTCACCAACCTGCGCGTCGGTGTGCAGGTGCTGGTGGATTGCGTTCGCCGTGCCGGCAGCCTCAGCGGTGGCCTGAAGCACTATGTGGGTGCGGCCAACATGCCCGACGACGGTGGTTACGCCGCCAAGGTGCTGGCCGAGGCGGCCTACCTCCAACAGGTGGCCGCAGGTCAGAAGGTGGCTGTGAACGCACCTTTGCCGCAAGCGACGGTCGCATCGGCCGCGCCAGTGGTGGGCCCCGTCGCGGTGCCTGTTGCGCCACCCGCTTCGCCCGATGCCACGCCCGCGGGCACGGCCACGCCTGCGGTGAGTGAGTCGGCCCCGACGCCGGCCGCGCCGCACCGTGCGGTCGAGCACGTGGCGCTGCTGTCCGCACCGGAAGGTGCTCGCCGCTGACGGCATCGCCGGGCGGGTCCGAGGAGGATCCCCCGCGATGCGGTGGGGCTGTGGCGGGCTTGCCGCGCACAGCCCGGGCCGCCTCCGCTACAATTTGCTGCGTTGCGCAACTGGCGATACATGGCTGGCCCCAAGGGCGAGCCTGAGGTGGTGAACCACCGGGAAGCGCAACCAACCCTGACCCGTTTCGTTCGGGGTTGCGTCAGCCGTTCGCCTGGGCAGCCCTCCCATCCGCAGCACCTGCGGGTGTCGGTTTTCACCCATCTTCATCGCGAAGAGGACTGCCTCCATGTTTGACCGCGCCAAGCACACCATCGCCAACGTTGACCCCGAGCTGTTCGCCGCCATCCAGGCCGAGAACCAGCGTCAGGAAGACCACATCGAGCTGATCGCCTCCGAGAACTACACCTCGCCGGCCGTCATGGAAGCCCAGGGCTCCCAGCTGACCAACAAGTACGCCGAGGGCTACCCCGGCAAGCGCTACTACGGTGGTTGCGAGCACGTGGACGTCGTCGAGCAACTGGCCATCGACCGCCTGAAGGCCCTGTTCGGTGCCGAGTTCGCCAATGTGCAGCCCAACTCGGGCTCGCAGGCCAACCAGGCCGTGTTCTTTGCCCTGCTGCAACCCGGCGACACCATCATGGGCCTGAGCCTGGCCGAAGGCGGCCACCTGACCCATGGCATGCCGCTGAACATGTCGGGCAAGTGGTTCAAGGTCGTGTCCTACGGCCTGAATGCCGCCGAAGACATCGACTACGACAAGATGGAAGCGCTGGCGCGCGAGCACAAGCCCAAGATCATCATCGCCGGTGCCTCGGCCTTCGCGCTGCGCATCGACTTCGAGCGCTTCGCCAAGATCGCCAAGGAAATCGGCGCTTACTTCATGGTGGACATGGCCCACTACGCCGGCCTGATCGCCGCGGGCGTCTATCCCAACCCCGTGCCTCACGCCGATGTGGTCACTTCGACCACGCACAAGAGCCTGCGCGGCCCCCGTGGCGGCATCATCCTGATGCGTGGTGAAGAGATCGCCAAGAAGGTCAACAGCGCCATCTTCCCTGGCATCCAGGGTGGGCCGCTGATGCACGTGATCGCTGGCAAGGCCGTGGCTTTCAAGGAGGCCGCATCGCCCGAATTCAAGGCCTACCAGCAGCAAGTGGTGAAGAACGCCGCTGCGCTGGCCGACACCCTGACCCAGCGTGGCTTGCGCATCGTCTCGGGTCGCACGGAAAGCCATGTGATGCTGGTGGATCTGCGCCCCAAGAACCTGACCGGCAAGGAAGCCGAGGCCATCCTGGGCGCCGCGCACATCACCTGCAACAAGAACGGCATCCCCAACGACCCGCAGAAGCCTTTCGTGACCAGCGGTGTGCGCCTGGGCTCGCCGGCCATGACGACGCGTGGGTTCAAGGAAGAGCAGGCCGTGCAAGTGGCGAACCTGATCGCCGACGTGCTGGACAACCCGCACGACGAGGCCACCATCGCCCGCGTGCGAGAGCAGGTCACGGCCCTGACCCGCCAGTTCCCGGTGTACACCGGCAAGGCAGGCTGAAGCCGGCATGCGCTGTCCCTTTTGTGGCCACCTGGAAACCCAGGTCGTGGAGACCCGGGATTCCGACGAGGGCGACAGCATCCGCCGTCGCCGCAAGTGCCACCACTGTGACAAGCGCTTCACGACCTACGAGCGCGCGGAAATCGAGCTGCCGGCCATCGTCAAGCGCGACGGTCGGCGCACCGACTACGAGCGCGCCAAGCTCAAGGGCTCGATGATGATCGCGCTGCGCAAGCGGCCGGTCAGTGCCGAGGCGCTCGAAGGCGCCATCGAGGCCATCGAGGCGCGCCTGCGCCAGTCGGGTGACAAGGAAGTCGATTCCACCCAGCTTGGCGAGTGGGTGATGCGCGAGCTGCGCAAACTCGACAAGGTGGCCTACGTGCGTTTTGCATCGGTGTACCGCAGCTTCGACGACGTCAGCGAGTTCGTCGCGGCGATCAAGGAAACCGGCAAGGCGGCCACCAGGAAGGCCGAGGGCTGAGCGCCTGTGGCTTCGGGGCTGGCGTCCACGCCCCCCTTGCTTGCGGGGGCAGGTGGCGCAAACCGCGGGGCAACCCGCCCCCGTGGCGATGAGCGGTCAGTGGACGGCGGCCAGCGGTGTTGCGTCTGCGGGGCAACGCGCTACATTCGGCCTCCATGCGCAAGCGAGCACAAAATCACACTCGGAGAGGCTTCACCCTGGTGGAGCTGATGGTCACTGTGGCCGTCGTGGCCATCCTGGCGGCCGTGGCTGTGCCAGGGATGCAGTCCTTTCTGGCCAAGAGTGGCATGAACGCCGTCAAGGATGACTTCGCCATCGCCCTGCAGCGGGCGAGGTTGGACGCCATCAACCGCAACACCTGCGTGTCGATTTGCCAGCTGGCCGCTGAGGGGGGCAACACCTGCGCCACCGGGACGGCATTGGGCAATTGGCATCGGGGCTGGATCACGTACACCAACGCGGCCTGCGGTGGCACCGCAGCGACGGCTTTGACAGCCGACGAGGTGATTTCGGTGCGCCAGCCGGGCAATGGGCGCTACCAGTTGGTGGACGTGAACACGGCCAAGCAGGACGTGTTGACCTTCGATGCGCGCGGCACCTTGGTGTCGGGCCAATCCACTTACAGGGTGGTCGATGGCAAGGATGCCAACAGCCCCTATCGGCGGGACATCACCGTGAGCTTCCAGGGGCGGGTTCAGGTTGACACCGTGAAGGACGTGGCAACCACCTCATCGGGCTCCGGCAACACGCCCCCTGTGGCGGCCAACAACCCGTGAGCGCGAGCATGAGTCGCATCCATCGTTCGCAGTCGGGCGTGAGCCTCATCGAGGTGCTCGTGTCCATGCTTGTGCTTGCCCTGGGCATGGTTGGCTTGGCCGCGTTGCAGGCCCGCACCGTCAGCTACCAGCTGGGCTCGGGGCAACGCGCGCAGTTGTCAGGGCTGCTGGCTGACTACGCCGAGCGGGTGCGCTCCAATTTGAACCAGGCGCCGGGCGTGGCTGCATCGTCAGGCTATTTGTACGACGCGACTTGGTCGAACCAGGCGGCCGATGTGGCTGCGGCCTCGGTTGACTGTGCCGCATCGGGCGCGAGCTGCAGCGGGGCTGCTTTGGCCAGCTACGACATGGCTCAGTGGCGTTCTGCGGTACGCAGAAGCTTGCCTCGGGGCTCGGTGCGGGTGACGGGTGACGCGCGCACAGGCATCAACGTCACATTCATGTGGACGGACAAGGACCGCACCCAGGACGGCGTCAATGGCCGCGCCCTTGTGGCGAGCGCCGAGTGTGCAACAAGCACCACGGGCATGGCGCTCCAGAGTTGCTGCCCAAGGGGCGTACCGGACGGGACGCGCTGCGCCAACTTCGTGGTGGTGCCATGACCGTCCTCTGTCCTTTGACGTGTGATTGCCGGCCGGACGGCCCAAGCCATTGGCAGTGGCTTGCGTTGCGGCACCAGCGAGGGGTGACGCTGGTCGAGTTGATGGTGGCCATCGCCCTCAACCTCGTTCTGGTGCTGGCTGCCACCCTGCTCTACATCAACACCCGTGGCACACAAAAGGCGGTGGATGAGCGCGGCGCGATGTCGGAGGCTGGTCAGTTCGCCCTGGAACTGCTGGGCCGGGAGATTGCACTGGCTGGCTTCTACCCGGTGACCGGCACGGAGCCGGTGAGTGCAGGACAGGGCTTCCAGACCTCGGTGCGCATGAGTTTCGATCGTGCTGCCGCGCAAATGGTGGTCGCCGGTGCGACCAAGGTCGCGTCCTATCAAGGGGGGGTGTTCGGTTGTGCGGGGCAGACCCTGACCGAGTCACATGCCTGTGCCCCTCACACATCGACAACGGGCACCGCGGCTGGGTCGGATGCCTTCGCTGTGGCGTACTTCACCAGCGATGCCATGTCCGTGGCGGTGGGTCAGCGTGCCGATTGCACCCGCGCCGATGTGGCCAATGACGCAACGGTGGCCCTCAACACCACCCGCCTGGGCACGGTGCCTGGCACGGGCACGCCGGCCAACGCGACCACCGGTGCGGCTGCGACACCCGACAGACCCCGCACCGAGGCCGGCTTGCCGCCTGCTTCGCCGCTGATGGTCATCAACCAGTACTTCCTCGGCGCCAGCACCTTCACCTCGGAGAGTGGCAGCAAGATCAACACCTTCGCCTTGAAGTGCCGCGGCAATGGTCGGAATGTGAGATTTGGTGACGACATCGAGCTGGTGCCTGGCGTCGAGCAGATGGTCCTGAGCTACGGCTTGAAAGACCTCACCTCAGGGGCGCCGGTGCGTTACGTCTCAGCTTCCGATGTCAGTGCGCTGCTGCCAGTGCAGGATGGGGACCAGACGCTCACGGGCTGGCAGCAGGTGGTGTCGGTCCGCGTGTGTGTGCTGGTGCGCAGCCTGAGCAACAACACGGCCGTGCGCAACGCCGCGGGCAAGGCCCTCAACGTGACCGATTGCCGAGGCATTGCCTTGTCCCGCACCGATGGCGCCCAGGTGCGCACCTTCGAGCGGGTCTTCAGCGTGAAGAACCGCCAGGGCAACACGGTCGGGCCGGCCAGTGGTGGTTCGACCGCTCCGACCCCCACCCCCACCACGACCACCTCGGCCGACACCGCCGGAGCTGTCTGATGTTCGACCTGCGTTTTTGTTTTTCTGCAGCGCGGCGTGCTCGCCACGACTGTGTGCACACACGTCCTGGCGAACGGGGCATGGCCCTGGTCGTGGTGCTCGTTTTCACCATTGCCCTGACAGGCATTGCACTGGTCAGCGCCAGGCTGGCCTTGGGCGGCGAGGGCTTGGCACGCAACCAACTGGACCACCAGGTGGCCCGCCAGGCGGCAGAGGCGGCCTTGCGCGATGCCGAGCGCGACCTGCTGCTGTCCGCCAACGGGGCGGCAACGGCCACGTGCCCGCGCGGTGCGGACCGGCCGGTGCAGAACCAGGTGCCTCGTTTCACCGCCAACTGCCTGCGAGGGCAGTGCAGCCTCAATGAAAGTGAAGTGGGCGCTGTGAATTTCAGCGATGCCACCTCCACCACCACCACGGGCGAGGCCTGGTGGCCGACGCGCAAGGGCGGACGCTGGAACGACACGGCCTCCACCAAGCCCAGCGCAGGCAGTGACGGTTCATGCGCCACCTTCACCGGGGCGGTGCCCCTGGGAACCTTCACGGGCACGCGCGCCATCCCTGCTGTGGCGCAGCAACCTGAATACCTGCTGGAGCCGCTGCGCCGTGGCAGCCAGTTGCTGTTTCGCATCACGGCACGAGGCTTCGGCTACCGCGCAGGCACCGAGGTGGTGCTGCAGTCCTATTTCGTCGTTCCTGAACTCTGACCCGAGGCTCGACACATGCCCCGCATCCTGCCCCGTGCCTTGTTGATCGCCTGCGGCTTGCTGGCCTTGATGCTGTCCCTGAGCCTGGGGGTGGCCTTGCCCAGCCTGGCGCAAAGCCAACAGCTGGTCACCTCGGTGCCCTTGTCGCCTTACCCGCCCAACATCTCGTTCGGTGGCGGTGGCCCGATGGTGATGCTGACCGCATCGCGCGACCACACCCTGTTCTCGCCGATCTACACCGATTACGAAGATCTCGACGGTGACGGCCAGGACGACTACACCTACAAGCGGACTTTCCGCTATTACGGTTATTTCGACGCCGACAAGTGCTACGCCTACAACAGCACCCGGGCCATCCCGCGCTTCGAGCCTGTGGCCATGCCGGCCAAGATTGGCGTCAGCGCGGCCGGGTCGTCTGTGCCCGCGGCCAGCTACCTGTCTTGCAAGAACAGCACAGGTCGGTGGAGCGGCAACTTCCTGAACTGGGCGACGATGACGCGCATCGACGTCGTGCGCAAAACGCTGTATGGCGGCTACCGCCGGGAAGACACGCTGACCGACACCACGCTGGAGATGGCGCAGATGTCGCACGACGCGCATGCCTTCGTGAAGTACTACAGCGGCAGCGACATCGACGATTTCACGCCCTTCACCCTGGCCGGTGACCTGGGTGGCAAAGGCCTCACCCTTTGCAGCCGCGGGGCCGACCGCAACGAAACCGGGGCCAACGGTTATCCCTTGATCCGCCTGGCCAAGGGCAACTTCAGCCTGTGGGGCACCACGCCGGGCACCGTGTGCAATTGGGCCAGGGAGCGCAACTACAGCTTCGGCGTCAAGGCGCGCTTGTTTTATGCCAAGTACGGCCCGTCCAGAGGCAGATTGGTGGGGGGCGAGGTGGACCCGACCGCCCACGCCGTTGCGGTGCCCTCGGACGAAACCGATGGCGCGACGTATGGCCCGGAAGGAGGCAAGATCGGCAATGAGCTGGCCGTGCGTGTGCAGGCGTGCAAAGCCGATCTGGTTGGCAATGAACGCTGCCGGGCCTACCGCAATCCCAATGGCTCCGCCAGCGACCCCGCGGTGCTCAAACCGATCGGCCTGCTGCAGGAGTTCGCCACGACCTCCGCGCCCGAACAGGCGGCCTTGGCCGAGTTCGGTCTGATCACCGGCAGCTACGACAGCAACCTGCGTGGCGGTGTGCTGCGCAAGAACATCGGCTCCGTCAATGACGAGGTGGACCTCTACAGCGGCCGCTTCTGTCACAACGTGCTGGACAAGCTCAGCAACTGCGCGCAAACGGCCAGCAGTGACCAGGTGGCCGCTGGCATCATCGTCAGTTTTGATCGCATCCGCCTGTACGGTGCGGGCAACTACAACGGCACCGTCTTGCGCAGCGGCGCGGCCCGTCCGAGCAGCCCGCCCGACATCGAGTACCTGAGGCCTCAAGACATGGTCAACGGTGACCATGCCTCCTGGGGCAATCCCATCTCGGAAATGATCGTGCAGGCGCTGGCCTATTTCGCTGGCGACACCCAACTGGGCATCGCTTCGCAGAACTGGCCGCGTGACACCGAGGTGGGCTTGCCCACGCCCAAGCGGGATGGTTCAGGCACCGTCGTCGCCGTGGATCCGCTCGACGATGCCAACTCGAAGGACCCGGCCACCCAGAGGCTGCGCAGCAGCATGTACGGCAAGGGCATTTGCCGGCCCATGAATGTGTTGGCCATCTCCAGCGGCACGGTGAGTTACGACACCGATGAGCCGGGCAGCAGTGACGACATTTACGATGCGGTGCGCGCGTTTTTCTCGACCAACGCGGCGGGTGGCGCTACCTTGGCTGGGCTGACGGACAAGGTCGGCCAGATCGAGCGCATCAACAACACCGCCCGGTCTGTGGGCAGCAACATCGCCGGGTTCGGTTCCGATTGCACGTCCAAGCAGATCGGCACGGTCGTCACAGCCGGCCTGGCCAGTGTGGCTGGCGTCTGTCCCGAGGCCCCTGGCATCAAGGGCGCCTATCTGGGCGCGGGAGCCGCCTTCGCCGCCAACACGCGTGCCATCCGCGAGATGGGCAACCGTGAGGTCGGTGGCGTCGCTGTGGCCTCATCCCTGACCGCCGACACCGGCGCCAATGTGCGCCTGGACAAACTGCCGCAGCACGCCTTGCGCGTGAAGTCTTACGCGGCCTCGCTGGCGGGCGGTGTGCCGCGCATCGAGGTGCCCATCGGCACATCGGGCAAAAAGGTGTACATCACGCCGGAAAGTTCTTGGCGCCATGGTGGCTTCAATGACGATCAGCTCATGCCGGGCGCGGT
This sequence comes from Aquabacterium commune, assembly GCF_004362855.1. GTDB lineage: Bacteria > Pseudomonadota > Gammaproteobacteria > Burkholderiales > Burkholderiaceae_C > Aquabacterium > Aquabacterium commune. Next base: position 375,012 of record NZ_SNXW01000002.1, on the reverse strand, counting down.
GTTGACCTTCAAGGCCCTGGAGGTGGGGCGCAATGACAGCACGGACGAAGCCTTCGGCTCCTACGTGGTCACCTGGAACGACGCCCAGTTCGGCGGCGACTACGACATGGACCTGATCGGTTTCATCCGCTGGGAGACCAAGCCAATCGCTGGCAACCCGGGTGCTTACGAACTCAAGGTCCTGACCGATGTGCTGGGGCACGAAGCGGGCGCGCTGGGCTCTCACGGCTACAGCATCATCGGCACGCAAGCCAATCCGGGCGGTACTTACCAGGTTGATGGCCGTTACCTGACCCATGGCTCCAACGGCTATGCGAGCAGCTCCCTTTGCAAGGACCGCAAGCTGGTCGGTGAGGAGTCCGAAAAGTTTGTGTTGCTGTGCAACTTCACGTCTGCGGGCATGAGCAACGGCGAGGGGGGAGTTGACGGCTTTGCTTGGGCCATGACCCCCGGAGCCGAGAGCACGAAATTCCGCGGCAAGAACGTGGTCTTTGCCGACCAGTTCGTGGAGGGTACCAATGTCACCACCACCGTCACGCAGACCTTCCTGGTCAAGGATGGCGCGGCGCCCGTGACCCTGCGTGACCCGCTTTGGTACATCGCCAAATACGGCAGTTTTGACACGCGCGAGAAGCGAACCGAGTTCAAGGTCAGCACCGATGCCCAGCCAGATGCCCCGAGCGCCAGCGGCGCCTCCAACAACTGGGACTCTCAATCCAATGCGGGCCAAAACTGCGTTGGCAGCCAGTGCGCAGACGGCGAGCCCGATGGGTATTTCCTGGCGCGCCGCCCCGAGTTGCTGGAACAGCGACTGCGCCAGTTGTTCAGCAGCCTGACCGCGAGCAGCAACTCAGCGCCCGCAGTGTCATCGGCCGAATTGCTGACGGGTTCTTTCAAGTACCGGTCGGAGTTCAGCCGCGACACCTTCAGTGGCAATGTGCGCGCCTTCGCGCTCTTGCCCACAGGTCAGTTCGAAACCCTGAAGGTGGCGTGGGATGGCAGTGACAAGCTCACCGACGCCGGTGGTTCGCGCAAGATCATTACCCAGGTCGCTGGCGTCGGGGCAGACTTCGCGCTGGTCAGCGATGGCGCGGACAATGACAGCAACAACGCCTTGCTGCGCCCTTTGCTGGGCTTGTCCGCCACGGACACCATCGGTGCAACCCAGCGCACGGCTGGCACGCGCTTGGTGAATTACATGCGTGGTGACGCCAGCTTTGCCGGAACCTTGTTCCGTGCACGTGGTGAGCAGGGCATCATGGGCCCGGTGGTGAACTCCACGCCGTGGCTTCAGGACAGCCAGGCGGCTGGGCGCTACACCGATGCCGACTTCGCCTCGCAGCCCTCCTACCTTGCGTACGTGCTGGAAAAGGCAGCGACGACGAGCGACAAAAAGCCTGTGCAGCCCAATGTGCTGTGGGTGGGGTCCTTCGATGGGATGCTGCACGGCTTCAACGCCAACACGGGCGACCCCATCCTGTCGTTTGTGCCTGGTGCGCTGCTGGGGCAGCTCGGCGGTGCCATGGCGCGCTCGACGTCCGACCCCAAGCCCTTGATGGACGGCAGCCCCTACACGGCCGACGTGCTGGTGCCGAAGACCTCGACCGCCACGGGTGGCGCAAGCAACGAATGGCGCACCTACCTGTTCAGCTCGCTGGGCCGAGGCGGTCGCGCGGTGTTCGCACTGGATGTCACCTACCCCGCCAGCCTGGCCGGTAGCGCACCCGCCAGCATCGTCAAGTGGTCGTTCACGGCCGACGACGACAGGGACCTGGGCTTCAACCTGATCGACCCCGTGCGCAGCAGCGTGTCGGGGCAGGCATCGCAGGTGGTTTACCTCAACAGCGGCCGCTTTGGCGTCCTGCAGCCCAATGGCTACCGCTCCGAGGGCGGGCGCGCGGTGCTGCTCATTCTGAATGCGGCGGGGCCTGGCACGGGCGCCTGGCGCAAGCCCGTCAGCGGCGATCCGGGCAATTACGTGGCACTGACCACCAGCACCACCGACAGCAACAACGGCCTCATGGGCGTGACCTGGGCCGACCTCGACAACAACGGCACGGCCGACATCGCCTATGGCACCGACCTCAAGGGCCAAGTGTGGCGTTTCGATTTGCGCTCTGCCAACCCCGCTGAGTGGGGCGTTGCCTTGATCGCGCCTGCGCAGGCATCGGTGCCTGCCAACGGCCGCGCGGGCCTGCCGCTGTTCTCTGCGAAAGATGGCAGCAACAAGGCCTTGCCCATCACCACCGCGCCGGCGCTGACCTTTCCGTCCTTCGGCGGCATCATGGTGAGTTTCGGCACCGGGCGCGCCATCGAGGCTGGCGACTTCCCGGACCTCGCCCGCGCACAGCGCTTCTTCACCGTCTGGGATCGCGGCGGCTACAGCCGCACCGTGCTCAGCGGGGAGGTTCAGGACACCATGTTCCCGGCGCCCACAACGGGCGGCAATGAGCTACCTGACCTGAGTGGCACCAAGCTCAAGCCCGGCACCAGCACCGCCACCAGCACAGGCACCCCGGTCAGCACCTTCGTGCGCCGTGTGGCCGTGCGCGAAACCACAGGCACCGACGCTGGCCAGGTCTTCATCGCGCAGCTCAATGAGGACGGCACCGTGAGGCGCGATGCCAGCGGCAAGGCCGTGCCGCTGGGCGCCACCGACGTGGCCCCACGCTTCGATCCGGCCCTCAACGACGGCTGGTATTTCGAGTTGCCGTCGGCCAGCGATGCGGGCGAGGCGCTCATCAGCTCCCCCGTCAGTCGCTTGAATTTCGTGCTCTTCACCACCGTGCGCGGCAAGTCGGCCGAGGAGCTGAGCCAGTCGTGCGGCAGCGGTCCACAAGGCTCCCTGTTCGTGCTCAGCCCGATCAATGGCTTGCCCATCCGCAGCATCCTGGTGGACGGCCGCAACCTGCTGGCCGTGGACGTGAACGATCAGAAATTGCTGGCTGTGCGCGATGGCTTCGATGGCAGCTCGGGCCTCACCCGCACCCGCGTGGTCGGCGACACCGAAGACCGCAATCTGCAGACGCCGGCGACCAACCTGCGCGTGCAGTGGCGCGAAATCCCCGGCCTCAAGACCAAGTGAACCCCACCGACGAGCCCGTGATGCACCTGCGCTTTCCCAACCCGTCCGTCCGCGCAGCCCAGCGCGGCTTCACCCTGATCGAGTTGATGATCGTGGTGGCCGTGGTCGGCATCCTGGCCGCCGTGGCCTACCCGTCCTACACCGAGTACGTGGCGCGTGGGCACCGCAGCGATCTCAAGACCCAGATGGCGGCAGCCCAGCAGTGGCTGGAGCGGCACTACAGCGCCACGTACGTGTATGGCACGTCGACGGGCAGCGATGCCGGCAACACGGGCTTCAACGCTCAGCCCTTCGTGCGCAGCCCGACCCAGGGCAGCGTGCGCTATGACCTCTCGCTGGTGGTCGAAACCGCGACCACGGGTGGGCAGGCCTACACCCTGACGGCGACCCGCAATGCCAATGGGAGCATGAAGAGCGATCCCTGTGGTGATCTGTCCGTCACGAACACCGGGGTGAAGTCGGTGGCGAACCAAGGGGATCGTTACGCCAATGCGGCTGCGGCGCTGGACGCCTGCTGGCAGTGAGGTCGGGATGGCACTGGCTGTTTCGTCCCGCGTGCGTCGATCGCAGATCGCAGCGAGGCAACGACCCGCATGGCGCCTGAGCCCGGTCCTGGTGGCCGCAGGACTGGGCGCGTTCGGTCTCCATGTGGTCTTGTGGTGGGGGTGGGCGCACCAGGGGTTGACTGGCGCCCGGGCCGGTGTGGCGTCCGCGGTGCCAGCGGCGTTTCACGTCCGCTTGGGCGTGCCCAGCACAGGCCTTGCCGCTTTGCCGCCAACCCATGCTGACACCGACGCGCCCGTGGATGGGGTGGCGATGACCGCCGATGCCCCGGTGCGCACCCAGTTGGCAGAAGCGCCCCCCAGCCAAGGCACCGACGTCGTGCCTTCCGAGTCGATGCATCAGCCGGCTGGGCCCCAGTGGCTGGCGGGTCGCTACACACCTGCCGACCAGCTGGACCAAAGCCCGCGCCCCGAGCTGGGCTGGTTCCTGGACGAAGACGTGCTCGCACCCCTGCCGCATGGCAGCATGCTGGTGCGGTTGTGGGTCTCCGCCGAAGGCCGCATTGACCGTGTCGAGTTGCTGCGTGCCGATCCTCCGGGCGATTGGGCCCTTCGCGCTTTGGTGCCCTTGCCGGGCACGCCCATGCGCCCAGGTGCGCGCGGTGGTCGCCCCGTGGCGGCCACCCTCGTGGTAGAACTGGTGTCGGACAACGAGCGCTTCCGGTGAGTGGCCGTGGTGGTTCGCGCCACCGTGGTCTGCCCGTGGCGGCGCCGACCAGATCACCCGCCACCATCCCCGGCACCATCGACGGCACCTATCCTTGAACGACGATCTCTGGCTGCACCAGGCCCTCCAGCAAGCCGAACTGGCCCTGCCCCTCTCCTCCCCGAACCCCGCGGTCGGCTGCGTCATCGTGCGCGACGGCGAACTGCTCGGCCAAGGCCACACCCAACAGGTGGGCGGCCCGCACGCCGAGGTGATGGCCTTGCGCGATGCCCAGGCCCGTGGCCACAGTGTGCGCGGCGCCACGGCCTGCGTCACCCTGGAGCCCTGCGCCCACCATGGCCGCACCCCGCCGTGTGCCGATGCCTTGGTGCGCGAGGGCCTGGCCCGCGTGGTCATCGCCTGTGCCGACCCGAACCCGCTGGTGGCCGGCCAGGGTGCGGCGCGGCTGCGCGACGCGGGCATCGAGGTGCTGCAACTCGCGCCGGAGCACCCCGTGGCGCTGCAGGCCCGTGAGATCCTGATCGGTTTCCTGTCGCGCATGGTGCGCCAACGACCTTGGGTGCGGCTGAAGGTCGCGGCCTCGCTGGACGGCCGCACCGCCCTGGACAACGGCGCCAGCCAGTGGATCACCGGCCCGGCGGCGCGCGAAGACGGCCAGCACTGGCGCGCCCGCGCCTCTGCCGTGCTCACCGGCATCGGCACGGTGCTCGACGACAACCCCCGCCTGGACGTGCGCAACCTGCCCACGCCCCGCCAGCCCCTGCGCGTGGTGCTGGACAGCCGTTGGCGCACACCGCCCGATGCGGCCTTGTTCTCCGCCGAGGGGGGCGTGCTGGTGGTCGGCCTGGCGCCGCTGGACGCGGTGGCCCAGGCCCGCCAGGTGACGCTGAGCGCGGCCGGCGCGCAGATCCTCACGGCACCCTCGCAGCGCGAGGCCGACGCCGCTGGCGTGCATGCCATCGAACCGGCGAGCGACCCGGCGCGAGGCCGCGAGACCGACCGCATCGACATCGCCTGGCTGCTGCCCGAGCTGGCGCGCCGTGGCGTCAACGAACTGCACGTGGAAGCCGGGGCCACGCTGAATGGTCATTTGATCGACGGGGACTGGGTCGATGAGATCCTGGTGTATCTTGCGCCCAAGCTGTTGGGGCCGGGCAGGGCGCTGGCCGCGCTGTCACCGCTGAGCACCCTGGGCGAGGCCTGGCAAGGCGAGGTCCGCGAGGTGTGCCAGATCGGCCCCGACGTGCGGCTGATCGTGCGCCCGCCGGGCCGCGAACGCTTCTGACCCCACCGCCACTTCACCTGCTGTCTCACACATGTTCACCGGCATCATCACTGGCGTTGGCCAGATCACCGACTCCCAGCCCCTGGGCGACCAGCCCTCGCACGGCCGCCGCCTGACGGTCCAGACGCCCGCCGGCTACCTCGATGGCGTGGGCCTGGGCGACAGCATCGCCATCAACGGCGCCTGCATGACCGTCACCACCTTCGACGTGGCGGCCAGCCGCTTCACCATCGACGTGTCGGCGGAAAGCCTGGCGCGCACGGTCGGCTTGGCCGGCACAGGCCACCGCGTCAACCTGGAGCAGGCGCTGCGCTCGCACGATCGCCTGGGGGGGCACATCGTCACCGGCCACGTCGATGGCGTGGGCGCGGTCGAGGTGTTCGAGCCGGTGGGCGAGTCCTGGTTGCTGCGCATCCGCGCGCCCAAGGCCCTGGCCCGCTTCCTGGCCTACAAGGGCTCCATCACCGTCAATGGCGTGAGCCTGACCGTCAACAGCGTGGCCGATGCCGACGACGGCAGCACCGCCTTCGACATCAACCTCATCCCCCACACCATCGAGAACACCGCCCTGGGCGAACTCCGGGCCGGCGGCAACGTCAACCTGGAAGTGGACCTGATCGCCCGCTATGTGGAACGCATGCTGGGCGCCGAGGGCAAATTGCCGGTCTCGGCGTGACGCCCCCCGCCAGCGCCTGCCCACCCGCCTACAATTGCAAGATGCCGATTTCACCCATCCCCGAGCTGATCGCCGAACTCGCCGCTGGCCGCATGGTCATCCTGGTGGACGAAGAAGACCGTGAGAACGAGGGCGACCTCGTGCTGGCGTCTGAGCACGTCACCCCGGAAGCCATCAATTTCATGGCCAAGCACGGCCGCGGCTTGATCTGCCTGACGCTGACGCGCGACCGCTGCGAACGCCTGCAACTGCCGCCCATGGCGGTGCGCAACGGCACCAAGCACGGCACGGCCTTCACGGTCTCCATCGAAGCCGTCGAGGGCGTGACCACGGGCATCTCCGCCGCCGACCGCGCCCGCACCGTGCAGGCCGCCGTCGCCCGCGATGCCAAGCCCACCGACCTGGTCCAGCCCGGCCACATCTTCCCGCTGCAAGCGCAGGACGGTGGCGTGCTCATGCGCGCCGGCCACACCGAAGCCGGTTGCGACCTCTCCGGCATGGCCGGCCTGACGCCGTCTGCCGTGATCTGCGAGATCATGAACGACGACGGCACCATGGCCCGCCTGCCCGACCTGGAGGTGTTCGCCAAGGAGCACGGCCTGAAGATCGGCACCATCGCCGACCTGATCCAGTACCGCAGCCGCAACGAATCGCTGATCGAAAAAGTCGGCATCCGCACGATGCAGACGCCCGAAGGTGCCTTCGACGCCCACGTCTTCAAGGACAAGACCGGTGCCGTCCACCTGGCGCTGGGACTGGGCCTGCATGGCGCGACGCCCGAAGAGGTGCTGGTGCGCGTGCACGAGCCCCTTTCGGTGATGGACTGGCTGGACGCTGGCAGCCGCAGCCACTCCTGGCCGCTGCCCAAGGCCCTGGCCGCCATCCGCGAAGCGGGCCGTGGCGTGGCCGTGCTGCTCAATGTGGGCGACGACCCCGAGCGCCTGCTGGAGCGCATGCTGCCCACCGAGCCGAACGTGGCGCCCAAGACGCCGGTGGACCTGCGCACCTACGGCGTGGGCGCCCAGATCCTCAAGACCCTCGGTGTGCAGCGCATGCGCCTGATGGGCAACCAGCAACGCCTGCCCAGCATGGTGGGCTATGGCCTGGAAGTCGTGGGCTTCCTGACGGCCGATGGCCAGCAGCTGACGCCGTCGAACTGATTTCCGCCGGCGCCGCTCGTTTTGCGGTGCCGGCAATGGCGCTTTCACATCGCTCTTTTTCTCTCAACTTCGCTCTTTGGATTGGAATTTCATGCAAGGCGCTGACAAAGGACACAGCAATCGCCTCGACGGGCACGACCTGCGGGTCGGCATCGTCCAGGCCCGCTTCAACGACGAGCTCACCTCGCGCCTGGCCGAGGTGTGCATCGACGAGCTGCTCCAGCTGGGCGTGAACCGCAAGCACATCGAGCACGTCACCGTGCCGGGTGCGCTGGAGGTGTCCGTGGCCCTGCAGGCCATGGCCGACAGCGAGCGCTTTGACGCCCTGGTCGCGCTCGGCTGCATCATCCGCGGCGAGACCTACCACTTCGAGCTGGTGGCCAACGAGAGCGGCGCTGGCGTCACCCGCGTCAGCCTGGATCACCACGTGCCCATTGCCAACGCCATCCTGACCGTGGAAAACCAGGCCCAGGCCGAAGCCCGCGTGGAAGAAAAGGGCCGCGATGCCGCCCGCGTTGCCGTGGAAATGGCCAATTTGCTGGACGACCTGCTGTGAGCGACACCCCGGATACCCCCCCCACCGGCGCTGAGGCCACCGCCCAGGCAGCAAGCCAGGCGCGCCCCGCCCGCAAGCCTGCCCCTGGCGGCGCCCCGCGCGACCGCGCCAAGTCCTCGCGCCGCCGTGCGCGCGAGTTCGCGCTGCAGGGCCTGTACGAATGGCAGCTCAACCGCCGCGAAGCGTCCTCGGTGGATGCCAACATCCGCGAGCTGGAAGAGTTTTCCAAATGTGACCGAGCCCACTACGATGCATTGCTGCACGGCTGCATCGACCAGCAAACGCAACTCGACGAGGCCTTGCTCAAGTTTCTGGACCGACCGGTCGATGAACTCTCGCCTGTCGAGCACGCCGTGCTGTGGATCGGTGCGTACGAACTGACACATTGTTTGGACGTGCCTTACAAGGTGGCCATCAACGAAGCGGTAGAACTGGCCAAGGGGTTCGGCGGAACCGATGGGCACAAATACGTCAACGGCGTGCTGGACCATCTGGCCCCCAGCCTGCGCCCCGACGAAGTCAAAGCAGCGCGCCCGCGCTGAGCCACGCAGATGGTCGGTTTCGGGGGCGCCACAACAGGGGTTCCTCCGTGTCCATGATCCACACGCAGCCAGCGGTGACAGAGCCTCACGAGGTGGAGGCCGACGTTGACCGTCTGGCGCGGGACGACATCGACACCATCGCCGAGACGCGGCCGCTGCCCGAGCCCGACCCGGCCGAGCTGCGCCGCGCATCGCCCGAATCCCTGCCCACCATCGGCCACATCGGTCGGTACGCGCTCAAGCACGTCATCGGCGAGGGGGGCTTGGGCACGGTGTACGCCGCGCACGACCCGCTGCTGTCGCGCCTGATCGCCATCAAGACGCTGCACGTGGACCTGCCCCAGGCCGACCGCGCGCAGTTCAACGCGCTCTTCCTGAACGAGGCGCGTGCGGCCGGCAGCCTCAACCACCCGCACATCGTCACGCTGCACGACGCGGGCACGAGCGAGCACGGCACCTACATCGCCATGGAGCTGCTCAAGGGCAAGGACCTGCGCCAGCTGCTGGCCATGGGCTGGAAGCCGACGCCCGAGCAGGCGGCCTTGATCGTGCGGCGCGTGGCCGATGCCTTGTCCTACGCGCACCACAAGGGCGTCATCCACCGCGACATCAAGCCGGCCAACATCTTCATGGTGGGGCGCACCCAGCCGCGCGTGCTGGACTTCGGCATCGCGCGCATCCGCCAGGCCGAGAGCCTGCCCAAGCGCGACGACGCGCACAGCCGCTTCCAGGAAATCGTGGGTGGCTCGCCGTTCTACATGTCGCCCGAACAGGCCAGGCGCGAACCCGGTGACCGCCGGGTGGACGTCTATGCCCTGGGTGTGGTGCTCTACGAGTTGCTGGTGTTCCGCCGCGCTTTCGCGGGCGAGACGCTGGAAGAGATTGCCGACGCGGTGCTGCGCAAGCCCGTGCCGACGCCACAGGACATCAACCCGGACGTGCCCAAGGCGCTGTCGGAGATCGTCATGCGGGCCATCCGGCGCGACCCGGAACAGCGCACGCGCTCGGCGCGGCGGCTGTCGCAGGAGCTGCGCGACTGGCTGGACGCGTCGGAGGGCAGCGGTGCGACCCCGCCGGCAGTGGAGCGCCGCGCGCGTGGCGCCCGACCGCTGTGGCGCAAGCCGGGCGTGTGGTTGCTGGCCAGCGTGACCCTCGTGACCGCCATGACGGGGCTGTGGTGGCAGCGGCATGCCGCGCCGCAGGGCGCGGTGCTGGCGCAGGCCCCAGCTCGGCCACCTGCGGACAAGGCCCTTCAAACGCCGCCAGAGGCGCAAGGTTTGCAGGCCCGATCAGGCGACATGGGTGCCTCGGCGGCGCAGACCGCGCCTGCCACCGCGCCTGCCACCGCGCCTGCCACCGTCCCTGCCGAAGGCCTGGTGCGCCTGGCCATCAGCCCCTGGGGCGAAGTCTGGGTGGACGGCGTGTCCGTCGGGGTGACACCGCCCCTCAACCAGCTCAAGCTGCCCGCAGGGCGCCACACCATCGTTGTGCGCAACGGCGATGCCCCGGCCTTCCAGCAGACGGTGGCGGTGCAGGGCGGCAAGCCGGTGCAGCTGCGCCACCAGTTCTGACGGGGCGGCCCATGCGCACGCACTGGCCCTTGTGTGATCGGAGCCTCCGGATGCCGCCATGGCATCGGGCTGGCTGGAGCGCGCTGCTCGCCAGCGTTTGCCTGCTGGGTTGTGCCGGTGCCCCACGCCAGCCGGTCAAGGCCGAGGCGCAGCCCGGTGCCGCGTCGGCCAGCGTGGCCGCCCCAGTGTCGGTGCCCAGTGCCACCACGCCCGTGTTGCCCGAGCCGTCCACGCGCAGCACCACGGCGGGCGAACAGGCCCTGGCCCAGGGCTTGAGGGCGTATCAGTCGGCACAGTACCCGCAGGCCGAGGCGCAGTTCAAGCTGGCGCTCAGAGCGGGCCTGGCAACACCTGCCGATGTGGCCCAGGCGCACAAGCACCTGGCCTTCATCTTCTGCACCAGCCGGCGTGGCGCGCTGTGTGCCGCGGCCTTCAAGGCCGCGCGTGCGGCCGACGCCAGGTTCTCCTTGAGCAAGGCCGAAGCCGGCCACCCGATGTGGTCGCAGGTGTACCGCAAGGCCTTGGGCTTGAAGTGACTGTGGCCTAGGCTGCGGCCTGGGTTCAAGCCAGCGTGATTTCCAGCTGACGGTCGCCGTTGCCGGCCCAGCGGCGCACTTCCTCGTCGAGCAGGTGCAGGGTGCGCGGGTGCATCTGCGCCCACTTGCGCGACAGCACGAGGCGCGCCTTGCCGGTGCGGCCACGCTGCAGCAGCGCCACCTTCGGGGGCAGCTCCATGCGGGCGTGGTGCAGGATGATGGCCAGGCGCAGGCACATCACCTGCGACATCAGCGGTCGGTCGTGCTTGTGATCGGCCAGCTTGACGAGGTCGCCGCGTTGGCCCAGCACCAGGGTGGCGAGGCGCCGCAGTTGCGACTGCGAATAGCCCGAGGCATCGACATGGCCCAGCAGGTAGGCGCTGTGGCGGTGGTGGTCGTGGTGCGACACCATCATGCCGATTTCGTGCAGGCCGCTGGCCCAGCCCAGTTCGCGGGCGTGCTCGCCATCGGGGCTGGCCGTGGGGTCGTTGAGGCTTTGCCACAGGCTCAGGGCGCGGCTGCGCACCCGATCGGCATGGGCCACGTCCACCTGGAAGCGGCGTTGCAGCTCGCGCACCGAGGTGTCGCGGGGGTCGGGCAGGCGGTGGTTGCTGGCAGCCTCGATGCGGTCTTCGAGGTCGAAGATCACGCCCTGGCGCAAGGCACCGCGGGCCGGGCGCATGACCTCGATGTCGAAGTGCTGCGACAGCGTGTACAGGATGGACAGCCCGCCGCCCAGCACCGCCTTGCGCTCCGGCTTGAGGCCGGGCAGGGCGAGGTTTTCGGTGCTGCCCGCGGCGATGCATTGCTCGATGCACCAGCGCAGGCCATCGGGCGTGATGCTGCCATCGGTGATGCCGTTGGCCGCCAGGATTTGCGAAACCGCACCCACCGTGCCCGAAGAGCCCAGGGCCTCCTGCCATTGCTCGCGCGGGAAAATCGTCAGGGCTTCTTCGAGCTCGGCGCCCGCGGCGATCTGGGCCGCGCGGAAGTGCTCGGCGGTGTAGCGGCCTTCCGGAAAGTGCTGCAGCGACAGGCTGACGCTGCCCACCGCGAACGATTCGGCGCGGTGCGGCGCGCGGCCCACGCCCAGGATCATCTCGGTGGAACGCCCGCCGATGTCGATGACCAGGCGCGGCAACTCGCTGGGCTGCAGGCGCGAGACACCCTGGTAGATCAGGCGGGCTTCTTCGCGGCCTGAGATGACCTCGATGGGCAGGCCCAGCACGCGGTCGCCGCGCTGCAGGAAGGCATCGCGGTTGCGGGCCTCGCGCAGGGTCTGGGTGGCCACGGCGCGCACCTGCCAGGGCGCGAAGCCTTTGAGGCGTTGCGCAAAGCCGGCCAGGCAGGCCAGGCCACGCTGGGTCGCTTCCTCGGTCAGCAGGCCGCGGCTGTCGAGGCCGGCGCCCAGACGCACGGTTTCCTTGAGGTAGTCGATGCGCTTGTAGCGGCCCCGGGTGATCTGGGCGATTTCCAGCCGGAAGCTGTTGGAGCCCATGTCGATGGCGGCCAGCAGGTCGGGGAATCGGCTCTTGTCCATGCCGCGCTCGGGTGCGGCGGTTGTGGTCTTGATCGGGGGGGCGCTCAGCGGTGTGTCCATGCCGGTATTGTCCCTGCTTTGACGGGCCACTCCGTGACAGACATCACCCGATCTCGGCCAAGGCTTGACCCGGTTGCTAAGATGCCTGGATGATTCTGATGTCCATCGTGGCTGCCACCTTCATCGGCGGCCTGGTTTCGGTGCTGCTGGCCGCAGCCCTGTCCGCGCCCTTGCTGGGCCTGATCGTTCGCCACCTGGTGGGCCTGTCCACCGGCGTGCTGCTGGGCACCGCGCTGCTGCACGTGCTGCCCGAGGCCTTCGAGTCGGGCGAGCCGCCACACGGCCTCTTCCTGACCTTGCTGGGCGGGCTGATGTTTTTCTTCCTGCTGGAGAAGGCGGAGCTCTACCGCCATGGCCACCACCACGAGCACGACGACCACCACCACCACCATGGCTTCGATGCCGAGCAGGCCGGGCGCGGCGGCTGGAGCGTGCTGGTGGGCGACAGCATCCACAACTTCTGCGATGGCGTGCTGATCGCCGCGGCCTTCCTCTCCGACCCGCACCTGGGCGTGGTCACGGCGCTGGCCATCATCGCCCACGAGATCCCGCAGGAGGTGGGCGACTACATCGTGCTGATCAACGCGGGCTTCTCGCGCATGCGGGCGCTGGCCTACAACATGATCTCGGGCATGTCGGCCGTGGTGGGCGGCGTGCTGGGCTACTACCTCATCGGCCCCTTCAAGGACTACCTGCCTTACATGATGGTGGTGGCGGCCAGCAGCTTCGTTTACGTGGCCGTGGCCGACCTCATCCCGCAGCTGCAAAAGCGCCTGAGCTGGCGCGACACCTTGCTGCAGATCGTCTGGCTGACCGTTGGCTTGCTGATGATCGCGTCCATCGTGCACACCATGCACGAGTGAGGTGGATGCGGCTGTTGCGCTTGGGGCTGTCAGGCCTGAAGGCTCAGGCCGGTTTGAAGCGCGTGGCCACCATGCCGGCACCGACGATGAGCAGCATGCCCAGCACGCTGCCCGGCCCCAGGTGCTCGTGGAACAGCCACATGCCGAACAGGCTGGCGTGCACGATGCCCAGGTACTGCAGGCTGGCGTTGACCAGCATGCTGCCGCGCGCATAGGCCCGCGTCATCAGCAGCTGGGCGATGGTGGCGAAGGCACCGACGCCGATGAGCTCGGCCCAGGCCATGGCGGGGATGTCGGCCAGTGCATCGGCGTGCGGCGTGCCCTGGGCCCAGGCTTCGACCACGCCCAGGCCGGCGCCCAGCACCGTGCCCATCAGTGAGAAGTGAAACACCACGCGGACTTCGGGCTCGCCCGCACGGCCCAGCGCCGTGACCTGCACATAGGCCATGGCGGCCAGCATGCCGGACACCAGGCCCACCACGCCTGCGCCCAGCTGGTCGCGCGCCAGCGTGGGGTGCAGCACGAGGGCCACACCGGCGAAGCCCACCGCGATGGCAGCCACGAGCCGCGGGTCCACCCGGCGACCATCTCGGCCCTGGTGGCGCGCCCAGGCGATCTGGCCGATGAGGAAGACCGCCATCCACACGGACGACATGTAGTTCAGCGTGACGGCCGTGGCCAGGGGCAAGTGGCCGATGCAGTAAAACCACAGCGAGAGCGCGAGCACGCCCGACAGCCCGCGCTGCAGGTGCAGGCGGGGCACCGAAGTGCGCAGCGAGGTGCCCGTGCCCCAGGCGATGGCCGCCATCATCACGGCGCCCACGAAGCCGCGCATGCCGACCACCGCGGCGGTGCCGAAGTGTTCGGATGCCAGCTTGACGCACACGCCCATGCAGGCGAACAGCACGGTGGCCAGGGCCATCTGCCAGTAGGGCGAGCGGCGCAAGGGCAGGGGCCTCAGCCCTGGAAGGCCATCATGCGGCGATACCACTCGTGGAAGTGCTGCATGCCGTCTTCCATGGGGCTTTGGTAGGGGCCGACTTCGTTGTCGCCGCGCAGCATCAAGGCCTTGCGGCCCGCGTCCATGCGCTCGGCGATTTCGTCGTCCTCGATGCAGGTCTCCATGTAGGCCGCGCGCTGGGCTTCGACGAATTCGCGCTCGAAGGCGGCGATTTCTTCGGGGTAGTAGAACTCCACCACGTTGAGCGTTTCCTGCGGGCCTTGGGGGTACATGTTGGAGACCACCAGCACGTGCGGGTACCACTCCACCATCATCGTGGGGTAGTAGGTCAGCCAGACCGCGCCTTGCGAGGGCTTCTCGCCGCCGCGGTAGTTCATCAGCACCTCGCGCCACTTCTTATAGACGTCGGAGCCGGGCTTGTCGAAGCCCTTGGCCACGCCCACGGTCTGAACGGAGTAGGCCTCGGCCATGTCCCAGCTCAGGTCGTCGCAGGTCACGAAGTTGCCCAGTCCGGGGTGGAAGGGGCCGACGTGGTAGTCCTCCAGATAGACCTCGATGAAGGTCTTCCAGTTGTAGTGGCAGGTGTGCAGCTCGACGTGGTCCAGCACATAGCCGGAGAAGTCGAGGTCACCACCGGGCTTGAAGCGCGCGTCGATGCCGGCCAGGTCCGCGGCGATGTCGCGGCCGTTGTCCTCGAACAGCAGGCCGTTCCAGTTGCGAACCTTGTAGTTGTTCAGGTTCAGGCAGGGGTCGTGGTCGAAGTGCGGCGCACCAATCAGCTGTCCCTGGTGGCTGTAGGTCCAGCGGTGCAGGGGGCAGACGATGTTGTTGCGGGTGTTGCCACGGCCCTTGAGCATGATGGCCTGGCGGTGGCGGCAGACGTTGGACAGCAACTCGATGCCATCTTTCGTGCGCACGAGCGCGCGGCCTTCGGCCTCCTGGGGCAGGGCGTGGAAGTCGCCGACCTCGGGCACGCTCAGGGCGTGTCCCAGGTAGCGGGGACCGGACTGAAAGATGCGTTCTTGCTCCTCCTTGTACAGTGATGCGTCGAAATAGACGGACACGGGCAACTGCGTGTTGCTGCGGCGGAGGGTGTTGAGCGCAGGACTCAGGTCGGACATGATCCCCAGGATCTCCAAAAACCAATGTCAACCCACCTTGTGCTGGCCGCGGACGAGGTCGCCAGCGCCGACGCACAAGGACTTGTGGGACCCTGGGGCTGCTCGGCAGATGTCATCCGGCTGCCGGCCGCCAGGGGGCGGACCCGATTTGCAACCATTTCATGAACCTGTCACGAAGTCGGGCGCAATGCGGGTAACCGAGGATTCTAGCCCGGGGGTGAGGGTGGGGCAAGCCCGCCAAAGGCTGGCCGAGCGCCCCGAGGGGTTGTCGGTCCACCCCAAACGAGGGTGGCAGGGGCGTGCAAGCGCTCGGCGGGGCCGCAGCCGGGTGGGCGTCTCGAAATAGAATACGCGTTTGCCCGCAGGCTCGGGTGATCCAGGCAGGACCATGGCCAAGAAAGCACCCACCGACCCCTCCACCGGCGCACCCACCGACACCGCACTGCCGGCGCCCGCCTTGCCTGCGCTGCCCGACAGCTACGAGGCCGCCCTGGCCGAGCTGGAGCAACTGGTGGCCCGCATGGAGGCTGGCGCCTTGCCGCTGGACCAGCTGCTGGTCGGCTACCAGCGTGGCGCGCAACTGCTGGGTCACTGCCGTCAGCGCCTGGAGGCCGTCGAGGCCCAGGTCAAGCTGCTCGAAGACGGCCAGCTCAAGCCCTGGGACGCCGCATGAGCCCGCAGCAACTGGCCGTGTGGTCCGAGGCGGTGCTGTCCCGCGTGGAAGCCGCCCTCAGCGCGTGGGTGCCCACGTCGGCACCGGCCGGCCTGGGCGAGGCCATGCGCTACGGCGTGCTGGACGGCGGCAAGCGGCTGCGGGCCTTGCTGGTGCAGGCCGCGGCCGAGGCTGCAGGCGCCACGGCCACCGAAGCGGGCTGCGAGGCGGCCTTGCGCGCAGCCTGTGCCGTTGAGCTCATCCACGCTTATTCGCTGGTGCACGACGACATGCCCTGCATGGACAACGACGTGCTGCGCCGGGGCAAGCCCACGGTGCACGTGGCCTTCGGTGAGGCCCAGGCCATGCTGGCCGGTGACGCCATGCAAGCCCTGGCTTTCGAGGTGCTGACGCCGGACGAAGGCGAGGGTGCCGGCGTGCCGCCTGTGCTGCAGGCGCGCCTGGTGCGCATCCTGGCGCGTGCGTCTGGCCAGGGCGGCATGGCCGGTGGCCAGGCCATCGACCTCGCCAGCGTCGGCCAGGCCCTGGACGAAGCCACCCTGCGCGACATGCACCGCCGCAAAACCGGCGCCCTGTTGCGCGCCAGCGTGCAGATGGGTGCGGCCTGCGGCGGCCTGCAAGCCGATTCAATCGCTTGGCAGGCCCTCACCGCGTATGGCCATGCCATGGGCCTGGCCTTCCAGATCGTGGACGATGTGCTGGACGCCACCCAGCCGTCCGACACCCTGGGCAAGACCGCCGGCAAGGACGCCGATGCCAACAAGCCCACCTACGTCAGCCTGCTGGGCCTGGACGGTGCGCGCCAGGAGGCCGATGCCCTGCTGGCGCAGGCCTTGTCGGCGCTGTCGCGCAGCGGCTTGGCAGATGCGGCCTTGCAGCCGCTCACAGACCTGGCGCACCGCATCGTCCACCGCGACCACTGACATCACAGAAATCCACCCAGGATGAGCACCATGACCTACCCCCTGCTGTCGCGCATCGAGCAGCCTGCCGACATCCGGCACCTCTCGCGCTCGGAGCTCAAACAGCTCGCCACCGAGCTGCGTGATCACCTCCTGCACAGCGTCTCGCGCACAGGCGGTCACCTGTCGTCGAACCTGGGCACGGTCGAGCTCACCATCGCGCTGCACCACGTCTTCAACACGCCGCACGACCGGCTGGTGTGGGACGTGGGCCACCAGACCTACCCGCACAAGATCCTGACCGGCCGCCGCGACCGCATGCCCACGCTGCGCCAGTTCGGCGGCATGAGCGGCTTCCCGCGCCGCGACGAAAGCGAGTACGACACCTTCGGCACGGCGCACTCGTCCACCTCGATTTCCGCGGCGCTGGGCATGGCGCAGGGCGCGCAGATCCGCGGTGAGTCGCGCCGTGCCGTGGCCATCATCGGCGACGGTGCCATGACGGCCGGCATGGCGTTTGAGGCCCTGAACAACGCGGGCGTGCCGCACGCCGGCAAGATGCCCAACGTGCTGGTGGTGCTCAACGACAACGACATGTCGATCTCGCCGCCGGTGGGGGCGCTCAACCGCTACCTGGCGCGCCTGATGTCAGGCCGCTTCTACACGGCCGCGCGTGAAAGCGCCAAGCAGGTGCTGCGCAACGCGCCGCCGCTGTTCGAGCTGGCCAAGAAGCTGGAAGAGCACGCCAAGGGCATGGTGGTGCCTGCCACCATCTTCGAGGAGTTCGGCTTCAACTACGTCGGCCCCATCGACGGCCACGACCTCGACAGCCTCATCCCCACGCTGGAGAACCTGCGCGACCTCGAAGGCCCGCAGTTCCTGCACGTGGTCACCAAGAAGGGCTACGGCTACAAGCTGGCCGAGGCCGACCCGATCGCGTACCACGGGCCGGGCAAGTTCGACCCCGCCGTGGGCCTGAAGAAGCCGTCGCCCACCGACGCCCTGGCCAAGCCGACCTTCACGCAGGTGTTTGGCCAATGGCTGTGCGACATGGCCGCCGCCGACCCGCGCCTGGTGGGCATCACGCCGGCCATGCGCGAGGGCTCGGGCATGGTGGAGTTCCACCAGAAATTCCCCGGACGCTACTTCGATGTGGGCATCGCCGAGCAGCACGCCGTCACCTTCGCCGCCGGCCTGGCCTGCGAGGGCCTCAAGCCCGTGGTGGCGATTTACTCGACCTTCCTGCAGCGCGGCTACGACCAGCTGGTCCACGACGTGGCCATCCAGAACCTGCCGGTGGTGTTCGCACTCGACCGCGCGGGCATCGTGGGCGCGGACGGCGCCACGCACATGGGGGCGTTCGACATCGCCTTCGTGCGCTGCATCCCGAACATGAGCATGCTCACGCCGGCCGACGAGGCCGAGTGCCGCCAGGCCCTGAGCGCGGCTTATGCCCAGAACCACCCCGTGGCCGTGCGCTACCCGCGCGGTGCAGGGGCCGGTGTGCCCGTGCCCACCGACCTGAACCCCATGCCTTGGGGCAAGGGCGAAGTGCGCCGAGAAGGCGGTTTGACCCAGCCTGCAGGCCAGCGCGTGGCCATCCTGGCTTTTGGCACCTTGCTCTACCCCGCTTTGCAGGCGGGCGAGGCCTTGGGCGCGACCGTGGCCAATATGCGCTTCGTCAAGCCGCTGGATGCGGACCTCGTCAAGCAACTGGCCGCCGAGCACGACCTGATCGTGACGGTGGAAGAGGGCTGCGTGATGGGGGGGGCAGGTTCGGCCGTGGCCGAGGCACTGGCCGCTGCCGGCATCGCCAAGCCCCTGCTGGTGCTGGGCTTGCCCGACCAGTTCGTCGAGCACGGGGACCCGGCCAAGCTGCTGGGCCTGTGCGGTCTGGACGCGGCGGGCATCGAGCAGGCCATCCGCACCCGGCTGGCGGCGACCGCCGTGGCCTGAGTGCTGGATGGGCTGACCGCTTGAGCCCGTTGTTCAGGCGGTGTCGCCCGGGCCGCAGCTGCCGCCGCAGCCGCTGATGGCCAGCGCTGGCAGGGATTCGGGTTCGCTGATGTGCCCGGTGGCGGGGTCGTAGCCCACGCTCTTGAGGTGCAGGGCCAGGCCGGCGTCCATGGTCTGGGCGTGGTGCGGGAACCAGACCGTGAGTTCGTGCGCCATCTGGCGGATGGGTGCCAGATCGCTTTGATGGCCAAGTGCCAAGCCCTCGCGCATCACCTTGAGCACCACGGCGTGCTGCGTCATGTGGCAGCTGCCGGGCGCGAAGCCGGTGTCGGCCATCCAGCGGTCTTCCTGGCCGAAGTGGGCGTCGGTGTGGTCGATCAGGTCTTGCCAGCGCGACACCAACTCGGCGTCTTCGGCGGTTTGCACCGCGGCCAGCAGGTCCACGAACTCGATGTGCGTCTGGTCCATGAAGGGCATGGCCAGGTTGAGTGCCTCCGACCACCGCAGGCCCGGGGCCACGGGCGTGGTGAACGGGGCGGGGGCAGGGGGTGTGCCCGAAGCGTCAGCGCGGGTGTCGGTCGGGGCGGGGGCTGTGACAGCGTTCATGGCCGCGAGCGTATCGGCTCGGCGGCCATGGGGTTTTGCGCTGGCGCAAGGCCAGCGTGCGCTCAAGCCAGTCGAGCGCGGTGGCGCGCCACCTGCGCACGCACCTGCACCGGTGCCGTGCCACCCAGGATGTTGCGGGCGTTCAGCGAGCCGCGCAGGCTCAGCACCTCGAACACATCGGCCTCGATGGCCGGGTTGTAGGTCTGCAGCGTGGCCAGGGGCAGCTCCGAGAGGTCCACGCCCGCGGCAATCGCGTCCTTCACGGCGTGCGCCACCACCTCGTGGGCGTCGCGGAAGGGCAGGCCCTTCTTGACCAGGTAGTCGGCCAGGTCGGTGGCGGTGGCGTAGCCCTTCTTGGCGGCGCGCTCCATGGCCTCGGGCTTGACGGTGATGCCGGCGGCCATCTCGGCGAAGATGCGCAGCGTGTCTTTCAGCGTGTCCACCGTGTCGAACAAGGGTTCCTTGTCTTCCTGGTTGTCCTTGTTGTAGGCCAGGGGCTGGCCCTTCATCAGGGTGATCAGGCCCATCAGGTGGCCGACCACGCGGCCGGTCTTGCCGCGCGCCAGCTCCGGCACGTCGGGGTTTTTCTTCTGCGGCATGATCGACGAGCCCGTGCAGAAGCGGTCGGCCAGGTCGATGAAGCCGAAGCTCTGGCTCATCCACAAAATGAGTTCTTCGCTCAGGCGCGAGACGTGCACCATCAGCAGGGACGCGGCCGAGGTGAACTCGATGGCGAAGTCGCGGTCGCTCACGCCGTCCAGGCTGTTCTGGCACACCGCGGGCAGGCCGGCATCGTCCAACATGCCGAGCGTGCGGGCCACGCGCTCGCGGTCCAGCGGGTAGCTGGTGCCGGCCAGCGCGGCCGAGCCCAGGGGCAGGCGGTTGACGCGTTTGCGCAGGTCGAGCATGCGTTCGGCATCGCGCGAGAACATCTCGACGTAGGCCAGCAGGTGGTGGCCGAAGCTCACGGGCTGGGCCACCTGCAGGTGGGTGAAGCCGGGCAGGATGACGTCGGCGTTTTGCTCGGCCACATCGACCAGGGCCGTTTGCAGCGCGGTCAGCAGCACGCCGATTTCGTCGATTTCACCGCGCAGCCACAGGCGCACGTCGGTGGCGACCTGGTCGTTGCGCGAGCGGCCCGTGTGCAGGCGCTTGCCGGCGTCGCCCACCAATTGCGTCAGGCGGGCCTCGATGTTGAGGTGCACGTCTTCGAGGTCGAGCTTCCATTCGAAGCTGCCCGCTTCGATTTCCGCGCGGATCTGCGCCATGCCCTTCTGGATGGAGGCGAGGTCATCGGCCGAGATCAGGCCTTGCGCGGCCAGCATGTCGGCGTGGGCCAGCGAGCCCTGGATGTCGGCGGCCCACAGGCGCTTGTCGAAGAACACGCTGGCGGTGTAGCGCTTGACCAGCTCGCTCATGGGCTCCGAGAACAGGGCCGACCAGGCCTGGGACTTCTTGTCGAGTTGGTTGGTGCTCATGAGGGGGGCGCTTGAAGCAGAATGTGCAAACCATGGATTTTAAGGACCCCGCCGCCCGTTCGCCAGCCGCAGCGCCATCTTCGGTGGCATCTTCGCCGTCTTCGGTGGCCTCTGCGGCGCGTCCGGGCTGGGCGGTGTCCACCCAGTTCGCGCTGCCGCAGACCGGCGCCGGTGCGCCCTCCGAGGCGCAAGCGCCATCCGGATCGCCGCTGGACATCTGCCACGTCGGCGTGGTGCTGCGCGTGGTGCTGGGTGTGCAGCTGGTGGTGGCTTTGGCGCAATCATTCCAGGCCCTGGGGCCCGCCGACGCCCTGACGCGCTGGGCGCAATCGGCCGTGGTGTCCTTGCCGGCCAGCCTGTTGTGGCTGGTGGTGGCCTGCGCGGCCAGCCGCTGGTTGACGCGCCAGCGCGATGTCTGGCAGTGGGTGGCAGCGATGGGGCTGGGCGCCGTGGTGGGCGCCTTGGCGCAGTGGCAGCTGGCCTGGCTCGACTTGCTGGGCACCGTGCCGCGGGGTGGCTGGGCCCTGGTGCCACCCATGCTGACCGGCGCAGCCCTGGCCGGTGTGGGCCTGGCCTGGCTCAAGCACCGCGCGCACAGCCAATTGCCGGCGCACGCCGCGGCCCGCCTGGCCGAGTTGCAGGCGCGCATCCGGCCGCACTTTTTGTTCAACACGCTCAACACGGCGATCGCGCTGGTGCAGATCGACCCGCAGCGCGCCGAGGCGGTGCTGGAAGACCTGGCCGAGCTGTTCCGCCAGGCGCTGACCTCGCCCTCGGTGCGCACCACGCTGGCCGAGGAGATCGAACTGGCGCGGCGTTACCTCAGCATCGAGCAGTTGCGCTTTGGCGAGCGCGTGACCGTGCGCTGGGAGCTCGACGATGCCGCCGCGCAGGCCGAGGTGCCGGCCCTGATCCTGCAGCCCCTGGTGGAAAACGCCGTGCGCCATGGCATCGAGGCCAACCCGCTGGGCGGCTGGATCGTGGTGCGCACCAAGGTGCAAGCCGGGCTCGCGGTGTTGACCGTGAGCAATTCGGTGCCCACGCAAGGCCCGAGCCCGGCCACGGCGGGCCACGGCATCGCGCTGCGCAATGTGCGCCAGCGCCTGAAACTCATGCACGATGTCGAGTCGGACTTCGACGCCGGCCTGCAGCGCGCCGCGCCCGGTGGCGACGCGGGCCGCCAGCCGCCGGTGTACGTGGTGCGGGTGGCCGTGCCCTTGCCCAAGCATCCCGCCCCATGAAGCTGGCCCCATGAACACGCCTGTCCCGTCCTTGCATCTGCCCCTGTCGGTGGTCGTCATCGACGACGAGCCGCTCGCCCGCATCCGCATCCGCACCTTGCTGTCGCAGGCGGCGGTGCCCAATGCGGTGCAGTCCGAGTTCGGCGAGTCGGTGACGGCGCTGCTGCACCTGCAGGAGCTGGACCGCGCCGGCCGTTCGCCGGACCTCGTCGTGCTGGACATCCAGATGCCCGGTCTGGACGGCATGGTGCTGGCCGCGCGCCTGCGCGAGTTGCAACGCCCGCCTGCGGTGGTCTTCGTCACCGCGCACGCCGAGCACGCCTTGCGCGCCTTCGACCTGGCCGCTGCCGACTACCTGACCAAGCCCGTGCGCCTGGAGCGCCTGAACGCCTCGCTGGAGCGCGTGCAGCGCCTGCGTGCCACCTTGCAGCCTGCGCGCGACGAGCCGCTGGACGATGGCGAGGTGCTGGTGGTGCAGGAGCGCGGCCGCGTCGAGCGCATCCCGCTGGCCGACATCCTGTATTTCAAGGCCGAGCAAAAGGCCGTGCTGCTGCGCACCGCCGACGACAGCCGCACCATCGACGACTCCCTGACCGAGCTGGAGGGCCGGGTGGGCGCGCGCTTCATCCGCGTGCACCGCAACGCGCTGGTGTCGCGCCAGGCCATGAAAGCGCTGGAGCGCCGTGCCGACGACCCCGATGGCGGCGAGGCCTGGGCCGTGCAGGTGCTGCCCACGCTGGAGTGGCTGGCCGTGTCGCGCCGGCAGGTGAGTGCGGTGCGCGAGGCCATGGCCCAGCCTTTGTGAAGCCTGCCGCGCAGGACATGAAAAAGCCAGGCGCGTGGCCTGGCTGTGTCGGATCGGCGGGGGCTGAAAGGTTCTGATTCCTGATCAGAAGCCCAGGCTGGCCAGCAGGTCATCGACCTCGCTCTGGTTGGCCACCACGTCGGTGCGGCCTTCGGCGTCGATGACCGGGCCTTCCAGGTGCGGCTGGCCGGCATCCGTGTGGTGGTGGCTGGTCAGGGCGGCCTCCACCTTCTGCGCTTGCTCGGGCGGGGCGGCCTGCACCAGCAGCTTGACCAGCTGGTTTTCCAGGTCGCTGGCCAGTTTCACGACCTTGGCCACCACCTGGCCGGTCAGGTCATGGAAGTCCTGCGCCATCATGATGTCGGTCAGGTGGCCGTCCACCCGGTGGGTGACGGTCTCCACGTCCTGCACGAAGTTGAAGACGGCGCCACTGGCCACGGCCTTCACCGGGTCGGCAGTGATGAGTGCGGCGAGCTTGCGCGTCTCGGTGGCGATGTGTTCCTGGTCGGCCTTGGCCGTGTCCACCAGGTTGAGCACCTTCTCGGCGGCATCGGCCGTTTTGGTGGCGATGTAGTTCAGGCGGCTGCGCGCGTCCGGCAGGTCGTCCACCGTGTGCTTGAGGCCAGGCAACACGCCCAGCATGTTCATGGTGTCGTGCAGCTGTCGGGTCAGGGCGCCCAGTTGCTGGAAGATCTCAGGCGATGCCGCGGGCATCTGCATGTTCTCGGGCAGGTCGACCTTCATGCTGTGTGCTCCCTGTCAGGCCGTGGCGGCCAGTTTTTGCATGATTTTCTGCACCTTCTCTTCCAAGGTGGCCTTGGTGAAGGGCTTGACGATGTAGCCGGCCGCGCCCGTCTGGGCCGCCAGCACGATGTCTTCTTTTTTGGCCTCGGCGGTGACCATCAGCACGGGCAGGTGCTTGAGGGCGTCGTCGGACTTGATGGCCTTGAGCAGTTCGAAGCCATTCATGTTGGGCATGTTGATGTCGCTGACGACGAAATCGAACTTGCCGTTTTTCAGCATGTTCAGCGCCACGGCACCGTCTTCGGCCTCTTCGGCGTTGGTGTAGCCACTCTCTTTGAGCAAACCGCGCACGATGCGGCGCATGGTGGAGAAGTCGTCCACGATGAGAAATTTCATGTCCACGGGGTTGCTCATGACGCGTCCTTTGTCGATCGGAAGGGGGCCTTGCCGCCCTGCTGCTGTGGGTCTTATCGGCCGGTGATGCCCGGTCTTGAGGGCTTGATGTCGGGGACCTCGGGTGCCTCGGCCTCTGCATCGGCGTCCTCGCCGGATTCCACGCGCGCGGCGCTGAAGAAGCGGTCTTCGGCTTCGCGGTTCATCACGATGATGCTGATGCGCCGGTTCAGGGGGCTCTCCGGGTTGCCCTTCTCGTAGAGCATGCTGGCTGCCAGTCCCTGCACGCGCAGCACCTTGGCGCCGCTGAGGCCTCCGGAGATCAACTCGCGCCGCGAAGCGTTCGCCCGGTCGGACGACAGCTCCCAGTTGCTGTAGCCGCGCTCGCCGGCGCTGAAGGCCTTGGCGTCCGTGTGGCCCTCGATGGTCAGGCGGTTGGGCACCTCGTCGAGCACATGGCCGATGGCGCGCAGGATGTCGCGCATGTAGCCCTTGACCTCGGTGTCGCCGCTTTCGAACATGGGCCGGCTCTGGTCGTCCACGATCTGGATGCGCAGCCCTTCCGCTGTGAGGTCGAGCTGGATCTGCGACCGGTACTTGGCCAGGCGCTCGTCGTTCGCGATGACCTCTTCGACCTTCTGCTTGAGGGCACTCAGGCGCTCGGCTTCGGCCCGCATCTGCTCGGCACGCAGCGCTTTTTTCCTGGCTTTTTCGTCGGCGGTTTCCGACTTGCCCTTCTTGTTTTGCCCCACGGATTCGGCCAGGTTGTTGCCGCCCCCTTTGAGGATGGAGGTCGCGTCACCCGCGCCGCTGCCACCCAGCATGGCGACTTTCAACGGGCTGTTGAAGTAGTCGGCGATGCCTTTTTTGTCGCCCTCGGTGGTCGAGCCCAGCAGCCACATCAGCAGGAAGAAGGCCATCATGGCCGTCACGAAGTCGGCGTACGCGATCTTCCAGGCACCACCGTGGGCAGCGTGGCCGCCCTTCTTGATGCGCTTGATGATGATCGGTTGGACCTTCTTCGAATCACCGGCCATGCTGTGCTCCGCGGGTCCTTACTTCTTCTTCACGTGAGCTTCAAGCTCCGCGAAGGTCGGGCGCTCGGTCGAGTACAGCACCTTGCGGCCGAACTCGATGGCCACCTGCGGCGCATAGCCCTGCATCGAGGCCAGCAGCACGGTTTTCACGACCTGGAACTCCTTGGTGCCCTCGTCGAGCTTTTGCTCCATCAGGCCACCCAGGGGTTCGACCACGCCGTAAGCCAACAAGATGCCCAGGAAGGTGCCCACCAGGGCCGAGCCGATCATGCCGCCCAGCACGGCGGGCGGCTGGCCCACCGAGCCCATGGTGTTGACCACGCCCAGCACGGCGGCCACGATGCCGAAGGCGGGCAGGGCGCCGGCCAGGCGGGCCACGGCCGCCACGGCGCCATGGCCCTCGTGGTGGTGGGTGTCGATTTCGTTGTCCATGAGGGTCTCGATCTCGTGGGCGTTGAGGTTGCCCGAGACCATCATGCGCAGGTAGTCGGTGATGAACTCGACGATGTGGTGGTCGTGGCCCATCACAGGGTACTTCTTGAACAGGGCAGAGTTGTGCGGGTCCTCGACGTCCTTTTCAATGGACATCAGGCCTTCCTTGCGCACCTTCTGCAGGATCTCGAACATCATCGCCATCAACTCCAAATACCGGTCTTTCGTGTACTTAGAGCCCTTGAAGAGCGGCCCGAACTGGCGCAGCACGGCTTTGACCGTCTTGGGCTGGTTGTTGACCAGGAAGGCGCCGATGGCGCCGCCCCCGATGGCCATCATTTCCGTGGGCATGGCGTGGATGATCACGCCCATGTTGCCGCCGTGCATGGCGTAGGCACCAAAGATGCAGCCGAGGCAGAGGATGTAGCCGATTGCGACGAACATGGTGGGTCAGGTGCAAGTTCGGGTCATGGGGTGATCTTCGGCCAGACCGGGGCGGCGAAAGCCGTGAACAAGGCCACAGGGATGGCGCTATTCCGGCTCAGCTTCCAGCAGGTGGAAAACCTTCGGGCTGTTTTCTGCAAAAAAGACGGACCCGAGGGGGGTCCGTGGAAAGCACTTGGAGGTGCCAGGAGGAGACAAGCAAGAACGCCTTCCTTCCAAAAGACGCTCATCTGGAACTTCGGCAACACGGACAGGAACTTGAGTTCACAGCGCTGTGGCGGGGTGCAGCGGCGGATCAATCCGTGCGCACTTCACGTTGATGCCGCTCAGTGCATCTGCAGCGAACCGGCGGCCTTGCCCTTGCCGGCGCGTGCGGGTGGGTTGCACAGGCCGCAGGTGAAGTGGCGGGCGATTTCGTGCGGGTGGGTGACGAAGTGGCCACCGCACTTGTTGCACTTGGTCATCGTCAGCATGCCGTTGTCGATGAACTTGACCAGGCGCCAGGCGCGGGTCACCGACAGCAGGGGCTCCAGGCCCTGGGACTGGGTCTGCTCCAGGTAGAGCTGGTAGGCCTTGATGACGACGTCGATCTCGTCCATCTCCGAGGCCTTGTTGAGGTACTCGTGGACGTTGAGGAACAGGCTGGCGTGGATGTTGGGCTGCCAGGTCATGAACCAGTCGGTCGAGAAAGGCAGCTGGCCCTTGGAAGGCGACTTGCCCGAAACTTCCTTGTACAGGCGCAGCAGGCGCTCGTAGGACATGTCGGTCTCCGACTCCAGGACCTGCAGGCGTGCACCGAGGTGGATGAGCGTGACGGCGCGGTCGATTTGCTTGGCTTCGGTCAACAGGCTCTTGGTGCGCATGGTGGTCTCCTGGGGTCGTTCTGAAAGTCGGGGGTGTCGTCGTGCGGGTCAGGCAGCTTCCTGGTGGCGGCCGGCCATCAGGATGTTGGCGTGCAGGCGGGTGACCGAGTCGTTGGCCGACTTGGAGTGGCTGGTCAGCAGGGACCAGACCAGGTCGTCGTCGATGCGCATGCGGCACAGCAGGGTGTTGCTGGAGGCCATCTTCATGATCTGGGCCGGGGTCAGGATCGCCAGCATGTTGGCCGCCGCCTCCGACAGCCCCAAGCGGAACAGGGCCTGTTCGCGGTCCGAGCGGACGAGGCTCTGGGCCAGCATCAGGTAGGACAGGTTGACTTCGCGGATTTCCATCAGGATCTGGTCGGCGTTCATGGTGGGCTCCTTGGGCGGCTGACCTGCCGGTGGCAGATCTAAAGGGTTTGGAAGGCGGGCTTGTCGGTTCTGTTTGGCGTATCAGCGAAGTTCGTCGCTGGCATGGAATGGATTCTGTGCACCCCACCCAGTTTTCTGAATAGGCTGGCCGCTGTAAGACATGTCGGCTGGGCGCTGAGCCTCGTGTCAGAAAAAATCCGACAAACGCGTCCCTGTGCGGACAGGAACGGGGCAAACACCGCGCAGAAAAAAGCCCGGTTTTGCCGGGCCAGTCTCATGGGGTGAAACGCCGCAGCGCGCCAGTGGCGCCCGGGCGTGACGGATGTCTCACCCAGCGCGGGGCAAGGGCGTCAGCAGGTGTTCGCCACCTGGCAAGCTGTGCCGCACGATGCGCCGCACGACGGTGAAGAACTGCCATGTCAGCGAGCCGGTGTTGTAGGGCACGCCATGGCGCAGGCACACCGCGCGCACCGCGGGCGCCACCTCGGCGTAGCGGCGGGCGGGCAGGTCGGGGAAGAGGTGGTGCTCGATCTGGTGGCTCAGGTTGCCCGTCATCACGTGGAAGAGCCAGCCGCCGCGCAGGTTGCTGGACCCCAGGATCTGGCGCAGGTACCAGTGACCTCGGTGCTCGGTGGCCACGGCGTCTGCGGGGAAGAGGTGGACGCCGTCCGTGAAGTGCCCGCAGAAGATGACGACGAAGGTCCAGAGGTTGCGGATGACACCGGCGAGGGCGTTGCCGGCCAGCATCACCAGCGCGGGGGCACCGAAGGCCAGCGCGGCGGTGCCCCAGTCGCTGCTGCTGACAGCCATGTCGCCCATGCCAGACCGCAGGACGAAGGCCAGCGCGCCGAGGGTGCCCGCCAGGATCGGCCAGGCCAGGAAATCGCGCTGCAGCTGCATCGCCATTTTGGCGCGGGCGCGCGGCCACAGCGCCTGCATGCGCGCCTGGGTGGCGTCGCGGTCGGTGCGCAGGCGCTCGAACTCCAGGTTGTGGATGGCGATGGCCCACTCGAACAGCAGGGCCACCAGGGCGGCGTAGGGCGCCTGGATCAGGTGGCGCGGCTCCCAGGGGGTGTCGGCGGACAGGCGCAGCATGCCGTAGCCGAAGTCGCGGTCCACGCCCGCCACGTTCGTGTAGTGGTGGTGCATGTGGTTGTGGAAGTCGCGCCAGTCTTCCTTGGCGCAGGCGCTGTCCCACTCGTGCGACTTGCCCTCGAAGCGCGGGTCGTTCATCCACTCGTACTGGCCGTGCATGACGTTGTGCCCGAACTCCATGTTCTGCAGGCACTTGGACAGGCCCAGCAGCACGGTGCCGACGAGCGCGGCAAGCCAGGGTGCTGGGGCCACAGCCCAGCCAGCAGCCCAGCAGATCGCCGCGCCCAGGAGCACCAAGCGGCCCACCGCCTCCAGCCCGCGGATCACCCACAGCAGGCGCACGATGTAGCGCGCATCCTCGGCGCCGCGCTGGGCCATGGCCTGGTCGCGGATGGCGTCCAGCTCACGCGCGAAGGCGTCCAGGGCCTCGGGCGTGGAGGGGCCGGGTTGGCGGGTCTCCGCTGTCAAAGGCCGCACCAACACCCCGGCTCAGACCTGCTCGGGCAACACCGACGGCACCTCGATGTGCACCGCCTTCTGGCCGCCGCCGGGCAGGCTGTAGCGCGCGATGCGCTTCACCACCGTCCACAGCTGCAGGGCGAAGGAGCCGGTGTTGTACGGCACGTTGTACTTGGCGCAGACGGCGCGCACGCGCGGTGCCATCTCCACATAGCGGTTGCCGGGGATGTCCGGGAAGAGGTGGTGTTCGACCTGGTGCGAGAGGTTGCCGCTCATCAGGTGCAGCACGCTGCCGCCACTGATGTTGCTGGAGCCCAGGATCTGGCGCAGGTACCACTGGCCCTTGCTCTCGCCCTCGATGGACGCGCGGCTGAAGGTGTAGATGTGCTCGGTGAAGTGACCGCAGAAGATGATGGCCCAGGCCCAGATGTTGCGGATGAAGTTGCCCACCACATTGCCGGCCAGCACGGCCAGGGCGACGTCCTGCGACTGCCCGAAGGGCGCCGCCACCACCGCACCGACCAGCGGCCAGACGATGTAGTCGCGCTTGACGATGCGCCACATCTTGGCGCGCACCAGCAGCCACTGCGGGCGCACCTCCGACCACTTCTTGCGGCCGATGACGACCTTGTCCATCTGCATGTCATGGATGGCCACGAACCACTGGAAGAAGGACGCCAGCAACAGCGTCAGCAGCAGCTGGAAGGGGTGCAGCCAGCTCCAGCGCAGGTCACTCGACAGGCGCAGCAGGCCGTAACCGAAGTCGCGGTCCTTGCCGATGACGTTGGTGTAAGTGTGGTGCACGAAGTTGTGCGAGTGGCGCCACTCTTCTTTCGGGCAGGTGTTGTCCCAATCGAAGGTGTCGCCATGGAACTGCGGGTCGTTCATGAAGTTGAACTGGCCGTGCATGACGTTGTGGCCCAGCTCCATGTTGTCGATGATCTTGCTCAGGCCCAGCAAAGCGGCGCCCAGCAGCCACGTGGGCGGGAACCAGCCGAACAGCAGCAGCGCGCGGCCCAGGGTTTCCGTCACGCGGACCAGGCGCTGGATGCGGCGGATGTAGCGGGCGTCGCGCTCGCCCACGGTGCGGCGGGTGTCGTCGCGGATGGCGTCCAGCTCACGCTCGAAGGCCAGCATCTCGGCCGCGTTCTTGGGGCCGATGTGGACGGTGCGGTCCACGGTGGGGCTCAAGGGGGTGCTCATGGTGTGTGCTCAGTTCAGAGATTCGAGGTCAAGGTCGCTCAGCGCGGTGCTCACGCACAGGCGGATGGGCTGCCCCTCGCCGTCGATGCGCTGGCCACTGCCCAGGTCTTGGACGCTGCCGCGGTGCAGGCGGCAGGTGCATTCGTGGCAGATGCCCTGGCGGCAACCGTGCTTGATCTGGAAGCCGGCCTGCTCGCCCGCCACCAGCAGGGTGAGGTTGCCCGCGGCGTCGAACTCGCGGCTTTCGCCGGCGCGGTGCAGCGTGACGTGGTGGCGCGCGTCCGGATCGCCCGAGGGGGTCGGGGCGGCAAAGGCTTCCAGGTGCAGGTGGCGGCTGACGCCCGCATCGGCCCAGATGCGGCGCGCGGCGTCCATCAGCGGGGCGGGGCCGCAGCAGTAAGTCGCGGCGCTGGTCCACGACGGCACGGTGTCGTGCAGCAAGGTTTCGTCCAGCGTGCGGGTGCTGGTGGCCTGCGGGTTGAGGATGGGCGGGGTGCGGCCATCTTCCGGGGATGCGGGTGTGTGCACGGTGCTGTCCAGCGGCACGTAGGTGAAGCTGGTCCAGCGCTGCGTGAGCTCGGTCAGGGCTTGCGCCAGGATGCGGTCGCGCTGGCTGCGTGCGAAGTACAGCAGGGTCACGCGGGTGGCGGGCGCGTGCTGACGCAGCTCGCCCAGCATGGCCATGCAGGGGGTGATGCCGCTGCCGCCGGCGATCAGCAACACGGCCGGTGGCACGGGGGTGGGCAGCACGAAATCGCCGGCCGGGGGCTCGATGTCGATGACATCGCCCACGCTCAGCACTTCGTTGATGTGGTTGGACACCAGCCCGCCCGGCTGGCGCTGCACCGTGATGGCGATGCAGTCGGGGCGGTCGGCCAGGCGGCGTGGCGAGTAGGCCCGGCGGTGGCGCACGCCCTGGATGGTGATGCCCACCATCAGGTACTGGCCGGCCTTCAAGGCGGGGAAAGCGCCACCGACCTGCAGCACCAGCGTCGATGCGGTCGGGGTTTCGGTGAGCTTGTCCACCACCCGGGCCTGCAGCTGGTGCACGCGCAGCAGCGGGTTGAGCAGGCCCACGGTGTCGTCGAAAGCCATGGGGCTGACCCCCAGGTGCCCCAGCCAGCTGGAAAGCCGCTTGGCTGCCGCGGCCGACAGCGACGGTGTGGGGGTTTCGGTCATGGGTACTCCGGGAAACAGGGAATGCGGCGAGCGCATGGGGGATGTGTGAAGGGTAAGGACCCAGCCCCGAGTGACACACAGGGGAACTCCTTGAAAACCGCCTGCTTCCCCTCAAACGAGGGGCGTTAAACCAGAACAATGCACGTTCAAAGGGGTGCGGCGGCGTCAGGTCGGGTGTCCGTCGGCCCCGTGCACAATGGGGGACAGATCAACAGGGCGGTTGCCCGGAGGTGCAGCATGGCGAGACTGCCGCGGCTGGGGGTGGCGGGCTGGCCGCATTTGCTGGTGCAGCAGGTCCACGACGGCCAATTGCTGGCCCGCGACGACACCGACCGCCAGGCACTCACCGAGGCCTTGCGCGACGCCGCCCGCGCCCACGGGGTGGCGGTGCACGCCTACCACCTGGGTGAATCGGCCTTGATGCTGGTGGCCACGCCCGAGGCTTCTGAAGGCCTGAGCCTGTTGATGCAGGCCGTGGGGCGGCGCTACGTGGCGGGCTTCAACCGCCGGCATGGCCGGCAGGGCGGCCTGTGGGCCGGGCGCTACCGCGGCACGGTGCTCGATGCGGCACGGTATGTGCTTGATGCCATGGTGCTGGTCGAGACAAGGGAGTCCGTGCCCCATGCGGGTGCGGCGTTGTACGGGGCGGCGTGGTCCAGTGCTGGTCACCACCTGGGCTTGCGCACCGACCCCTTGGTCTTGGACCCGGCCGCTTTCTGGGCCCTGGGCAACACGCCCTTCGAGCGACAGGCCGCCTGGCGCCAGCGCCTGGGCGAGGGCCTGTCCGAGGCCCGCAGCACCGAACTGTCGCAGGCCATGCACAAAGGCTGGGCGCTGATGTCGCCCGAGCAGGAGGCCGCGCTGTCCCAGAGCGTCGGTCGCCGCCTGTCGCCGCGCCCGCGTGGTCGCCCCCGCAAGGCTGTGCCCTGATGCTGGTCTGACATCCGCGTGACGCGGTGTTGTCCTTGCATGGGCCTTTGTGATCTGACCCTATTTTTTAGCGAGACCCCTCGCGCTGCGTCGGATATTTACATCTGACCCCATTTATTAGCGCTTGTGTCCGGCGAACAGGGGCAGTATCCTCCGGGGTCCCCCGCGTTGTTTTTCCACACCTCTTGCTGGAGCGCCCCTATGAGCCAGGCGACTTCGGGAACCTCGTTCCCCATCTTCCCCGTGTCTGACGCTGCCGCTGCTGCGACCTCCGCCGTGGCCACCCGCCAGGAAATCCAGGCCGCCGCCGAAGTCGGCCTGTACGCCAATGCCGAGCACGACGCCTGCGGCGTGGGCTTTGTCGCCCACATCAAGGGCCAGAAGGCGCACAGCATCGTGCGCCAGGGCCTGCAGATCCTGGAAAACATCGACCACCGCGGTGCCGTCGGTGCCGACCCGCTGATGGGTGACGGTGCCGGCCTGCTGATCCAGATCCCCGACGAGTTCTACCGCGCCGAGATGGCCAAGCAGGGCGTCGAGCTGCCCCCGCCCGGCGAGTACGGCGTCGGCATGATCTTCCTGCCCAAGGAAAGCGCTTCCCGCCAGGCTTGCGAGCAAGAGCTCGAGCGCGCCATCAAGGCCGAAGGCCAGGTGCTGCTGGGCTGGCGTGACGTCCCCGTGGACCGCGACATGCCCATGTCGCCGCTGGTCCGTGAGAAGGAACCCGTCATCCGCCAGGTCTTCATCGGCCGTGGCCACGACATCTTGGTGCCCGATGCCCTGGAGCGCAAGCTCTTCGTCATCCGCAAGACGGCGTCCAGCAAGATCCAGAGCCTGAATCTGACCCACGGTTCCGAGTACTACGTGCCCAGCATGTCGTGCCGCACCATCATCTACAAGGGCCTGCTGCTGGCCGACCAGGTCGGCAAGTACTACCTGGACCTGGCCGACGAGCGCGTCACCTCGGCCCTGGCCCTGGTGCACCAGCGCTTCTCGACCAACACCTTCCCCGAGTGGCCGCTGGCCCACCCGTACCGCATGGTCGCCCACAACGGTGAAATCAACACCGTCAAGGGCAACTTCAACTGGATGCGCGCCCGCGAAGGCGTGATGAAGTCGCCCGTGCTGGGCGAAGACCTGGCCAAGCTGTACCCGATCAGCCTGGACGGCCAGTCCGATACCGCCACGTTCGACAACGCGCTCGAACTGCTGACGATGGCCGGCTACCCCCTGGCCCACGCCGCCATGATGATGATCCCGGAAGCCTGGGAGCAGCACGCCACCATGGACGAGCGCCGCCGCGCCTTCTACGAATACCACGCCGCCATGATGGAGCCGTGGGACGGCCCCGCCGCCATGGTGTTCACCGACGGTCGCCAGATCGGCGCCACCCTCGACCGCAACGGCCTGCGCCCCGCTCGTTTCATCATCACCGATGACGACCTGATCGTGCTGGCCTCGGAGTCCGGCGTGCTGCCCATCCCCGAGAACAAGATCGTCAAGAAGTGGCGCCTGCAGCCCGGCAAGATGCTGCTGATCGACTTCGAGCAAGGCCGCATCATCGACGACGAAGAGCTCAAGGCCCAGTACGCCTCGGCCAAGCCCTACCGTCAGTGGATCGAGAACGTCCGCATCAAGCTGGACGGCATCGATGGCCAGGGCGTCGCTGGCGAGTTCGGTGAGTCGCTGCTGGACCGCCAGCAAGCTTTCGGCTTCACCCAGGAAGACATCAAGTTCCTGATGGCCCCGATGGCCACCAACGGCGAAGAAGCCACCGGCTCCATGGGCAACGACTCGCCCCTGGCCGTGCTCTCCGACAAGAACAAGCCGCTGTACAACTACTTCAAGCAGCTGTTCGCCCAGGTCACGAACCCGCCCATCGACCCGATCCGCGAAGCCGTGGTGATGTCGCTGGTGTCCTTCATCGGCCCCAAGCCGAACCTGCTGGACATCAACGCCGTGAACCCGCCGATGCGCCTGGAAGTCAGCCAGCCCGTGCTGGACTTCAGCGACATGGCCCGCCTGCGCAACATCGAGAAGCACACCGGCGGCAAGTTCAAGCCCTACGAGGTGGACATCACCTACCCCGCGCAGTGGGGCCATGAGGGCGTCGAAGCCCGCCTGGCATCGCTGTGCGCGGAAGCCGTGGAAGCGATCCAGTCCGGTCACAACATCCTGATCATTTCCGATCGCAAGATGGACCGCGCCCACATCGCCATCCCCGCGCTGCTGGCCCTGTCGGCCATCCACCACCACCTGGTCCGCAAGGGCCTGCGCACCTCGGCCGGCCTGGTCGTGGAGACCGGCACCGCCCGCGAAGTGCACCACTTTGCCGTGCTGGCCGGTTATGGCGCCGAAGCCGTCCACCCCTACCTGGCGATGGAAACCCTGGCCCAGATGGCCAAGGACCTGCCGGGCGATCTGTCCGCCGACAAGGCCATCTACAACTACATCAAGGCGATCGGCAAGGGCCTGTCCAAGATCATGTCGAAGATGGGCGTGTCCACCTACATGTCCTACTGCGGCGCCCAGCTGTTCGAGGCCATCGGCCTGAACAAGCCGCTGATCGACAAGTACTTCCGTGGCACCCCGACGCAGGTCGGTGGCATCGGCGTGTTCGAAGTGGCCGAGGAAGCCATCCGCAACCACACCGCAGCCTTCGGCGACGACCCCGTGCTGGCCTCCATGCTGGAAACCGGCGGCGAGTACGCCTGGCGCGCCCGTGGCGAAGAGCACATGTGGACGCCGGACGCCATCGCCAAGCTGCAGCACGCCACGCGCTCGGGCAAGTTCGACACCTACAAGGAATACGCCCAGCTGATCAACGACCAGTCGCGCCGTCACCTGACGCTGCGCGGCCTGTTCGAGTTCAAGATCGACCCGGCCAAGGCCATCCCCGTCGAGGAAGTCGAACCGGCGGCCGAGATCGTCAAGCGTTTCGCCACCGGCGCCATGTCGCTGGGTTCCATCTCCACGGAAGCCCACTCGACCCTGGCCCTGGCCATGAACCGCATCGGCGGCAAGTCGAACACCGGCGAAGGCGGCGAAGACGAGAACCGTTATCGCAACGAGCTCAAGGGCATCGCCATCAAGGCCGGCACCAAGGTGTCCGACGTGATCGGCGCCTCGCGCATCGAAGCCGATTACGAGATGCAGGAAGGCGACAGCCTGCGCTCGAAGATCAAGCAGGTGGCGTCCGGCCGCTTTGGCGTGACGACCGAGTACCTGGTGTCGGCCGACCAGATCCAGATCAAGATGGCCCAGGGCGCCAAGCCCGGTGAAGGCGGTCAGCTGCCGGGCGGCAAGGTCTCCGAGTACATCGGCAAGCTGCGTCACTCCGTGCCGGGTGTGGGCCTGATCTCGCCCCCGCCGCACCACGACATCTACTCGATCGAAGACCTGGCCCAGCTGATCCACGACCTGAAGAACGTCAACCCCAAGGCCGACGTGTCGGTCAAGCTGGTGTCGGAAGTCGGCGTGGGCACGGTGGCGGCCGGTGTGGCCAAGGCCAAGGCCGACCACATCGTGATCGCCGGCCACGACGGTGGCACGGGCGCTTCGCCCTGGTCGTCCATCAAGCACTGCGGCACGCCGTGGGAGCTTGGCCTGGCCGAAACCCAGCAGACCCTGGTGCTGAACCGCCTGCGCGGCCGCGTGCGCGTGCAGACCGACGGTCAGATGAAGACCGGCCGTGACGTCGTCATCGGCGCGCTGCTGGGTGCCGACGAGTTCGGCTTCGCCACTGCACCGCTGGTGGTCGAAGGCTGCATCATGATGCGCAAGTGCCACCTCAACACCTGCCCGGTGGGCGTGGCCACGCAGGACCCGGTGCTGCGCAAGAAGTTCAACGGCAAGCCCGAGCACGTCGTGAACTACTTCTTCTTCGTCGCCGAAGAAGCGCGTCAGATCATGGCCCAGCTGGGCGTGCGCAAGTTCGACGACCTGATCGGCCGTGCCGACTTGCTGGACACCAAGAAGGGCGTCGCTCACTGGAAGGCCAAGGGCCTGGACTTCGGTCGCGTCTTCGCGCTGCCCCCGGTGCCTGCCGATGTGCCCCGTCTGCACACCAGCACGCAAGACCACGGTCTGGACAAGGCCCTGGACCTGCGCTTGATCGAGAAGGCCCAGCCCGCCATCCAGCGTGGCGAGAAGGTCCAGTTCATGGAGCAGGCCCGCAACGTCAACCGCACCGTCGGCGCCATGCTGTCGGGCGAGCTGATCAAGCACCACCCTGACGGCCTGCCCGACCAGACCGTGTACATCCAGATGGAAGGCACGGGCGGCCAGTCCTTCGGCGCTTTCCTGGCCAAGGGCATCACGCTGTACCTGATCGGTGAAGCCAACGACTACACCGGCAAGGGCCTGAGCGGCGGCCGCGTGGTGGTGCGTCCGAGCATCGACTTCCGCGGCTCGTCCACCGACAACATCATCGTCGGCAACACCGTGCTGTACGGTGCCACCGAGGGTGAGGCC
Source organism: Aquabacterium commune (assembly GCF_004362855.1). Classification (GTDB taxonomy): domain Bacteria; phylum Pseudomonadota; class Gammaproteobacteria; order Burkholderiales; family Burkholderiaceae_C; genus Aquabacterium; species Aquabacterium commune. The sequence continues at coordinate 338,544 of NZ_SNXW01000002.1, read as the reverse complement.
TTCTTCCGCGGTGTGGGCGGCGAGCGCTTCGGCGTGCGCCTGTCTGGCGCCACGGCGGTGGTCGAGGGCACAGGCGACCACGGTTGCGAGTACATGACCGGCGGCACCGTCGTCGTGCTGGGTCGCACCGGTCGCAACTTCGCTGCCGGCATGTCGGGTGGTCTGGCTTACGTCTTCGACGAAGACGGTCAGTTCGCCAAGCGCGTCAACACCGCCCAGGTCACCCTGGAGAAGGTCCTGACCGCCGCCGAGCAGGCAGATGCTGGCATCCCGATGCACAAGGGCCAAGCCGACGAAGCGTTGCTGAAGAAGCTGGTCGAAGACCACCACCGCTGGACCGGCTCGCTGCGTGCCCGCGAGATCCTCGACAACTGGTCGACCTCCGTCACCAAGTTCGTCAAGGTCTTCCCGCACGAATACCGCCGCGCCCTCACCGAGATGGGCGCCAAGTCCGAAGCTGCCACGACCATCGCGAAGGCGAAGGGCAGCGACAAGGGCGATGACGGCAAGGCAAAGTCTGGCAAGGCCAAGGCCTGAGCCACACACCAGGAGTGAATTGAAATGGGAAAAGTCACTGGCTTTCTGGAATTTGAGCGCCTCGAAGAGGGCTATGAGCCCGTCGAGAAGCGCGTCAAGAACTACAAGGAATTCGTCATCGGCCTGAGCGCCGAAGAGGCGAAGGTCCAAGGCGCGCGCTGCATGGACTGCGGCACACCGTTTTGCAACAACGGCTGCCCGGTCAACAACATCATCCCGGACTTCAACGACCTGGTCTTCCAGGGCGACTGGAAGAACGCTGTTCAAGTGCTGCACAGCACGAACAACTTCCCCGACTTCACCGGCCGCGTCTGCCCGGCGCCCTGTGAAGCGGCTTGCGTGCTCAACATCAACAACGACGCCGTGGGCATCAAGTCGATCGAACATTCGATCATCGACCGCGCCTGGGCCGAAGGTTGGGTCCAGCCGCAACCGGCCAAGGTCAAGACGGGCAAAAAGGTCGCCATCGTGGGATCCGGCCCCGCCGGCATGGCCGCGGCCCAGCAGCTGGCCCGCGTCGGCCACGACGTGACCGTGTTCGAGAAGAACGACACCATCGGTGGCCTGCTGCGCTTCGGCATCCCCGACTTCAAGTTCGACAAGTCGCACATCGACCGCCGTGTCCAGCAAATGGAAGCCGAAGGCGTGGTCTTCAAGACCAACACCATCGTCGGTGAGCTGCCCAAGTCCGGTGCGGCCGCCAAGGTCACCAACTGGGCCCAGACCACGGTCACGCCCGAGCAGCTGCAAAAGGACTTCGACGCCGTCATCCTGACCGGTGGCTCCGAGCAGTCGCGTGACTTGCCCGTGCCCGGCCGCGACCTGGCGGGCATCCACTTCGCCATGGAATTCCTGCCCCAGCAGAACCGTGTGAACGCCGGTGGCAAGGTCAAGGAGCAGATCCGCGCCGATGGCAAGCACGTCATCGTCATCGGCGGTGGCGACACCGGCTCCGACTGCGTCGGCACCTCGAACCGCCATGGCGCCAAGAGCGTGGTGCAGTTCGAAGTGATGCCTCAGCCGCCCGAAGAGGAGAACAAGGAGCTGACCTGGCCCTACTGGCCGATCAAGCTGCGCACCTCGTCCAGTCACGAAGAGGGTTGCGAGCGCGAATTCGCCATCGCCACCAAGGAGTTCATCGGCGAGGCTGGCAAGGTCACGGGCGTCAAGACCGTGCGCGTCGAGTTCAAGAACGGCAAGTTCGAAGAGGTCGCGGGCTCCGAGCAGACGCTCAAGGCCGACCTGGTGCTGCTGGCCATGGGCTTCACCAACCCGGTGGACACCCTCCTGCAGGGCTTCGGCGTCGAGAAGGACGCCCGAGGCAACGCCAAGGCCGGCACCGATGCCGACACGGGTTACAAGACCAATGTCGCCAAGGTGTTCGCCGCCGGTGACGTGCGCCGTGGCCAGTCCCTGGTGGTGTGGGCCATCCGCGAAGGCCGTCAGGCTGCCCGCGAGGTCGATGCCTTCCTGATGGGTGCCAGCACCTTGCCGCGCTGAGTCAATCCCCGAACCCTTCGTCTGTTGCGTCCACCCCGCGGTGGGGCGGCAGGTGATCGGTGAATCCCCTATGATCAAGGAGCCGGTGCTGTCACCGGCTCTTTTTTCATGGCCATGTCACCTTCTGTCCCCGTGCCGCTCGACGCCTCTGGCGATGCCAGTCGCCCCTTCATCGAACTCCGTTCGGTGACCTGCGGCTATGGCCAGCGCGTCATCCTGGAAGACATCAGCCTGAGCGTGCCGCGCGGCAAGGTCGTGGCCCTGATGGGCACCTCGGGCGGCGGCAAGACCACGGTGCTGCGCCTCATCGGTCGCCAGATCCTGCCCATGACGGGCCAGGTGCTGATCGACGGCCAGGACATCGCCGCGCTCGATGCCGAGGGGCTGATGGCCATGCGCCGGCGCATGGGCATGCTCTTCCAGCAAGGCGCGCTGTTCACCGACCTGACCGTGTTCGAAAACGTGGCTTTCCCGCTGCGCGAGCACACCAAGTTGCCCGAAGCCATCCTGCGCGACCTGGTGCTCATGAAGCTCAACGCCGTGGGCTTGCGCGGTGCGCGCGACCTCCTGCCCAGCCAGGTGTCGGGCGGCATGGCGCGTCGCGTGGCGCTGGCGCGTGCCATGGCGCTGGACCCCGAACTCATGCTCTACGACGAGCCCTTCGCCGGCCTGGACCCCATCTCCATGGGCGTGGCCGCGCGGCTCATCCGCGAGCTCAACGACACCATGGGCCTGACCACCGTCCTCGTCTCCCACGATGTGCACGAGACCTTCGTCATCGCCGACCACGTCGTGCTGCTGGCCAATGGCCGCATCGTGGCCCAGGGCACGCCGGCCGAGATGAGCGCCAGCGACGACCCCTTGGTCAAGCAGTTCGTGCACGCCGAGCCCGATGGCCCGGTGCGCTTCCACCATCCGGCCGTGGACGCCGGACACGATTTCGGAGTGCGCGGATGATGCAGTGGCTCAACCCCGCCAACGTCGGCCTGGCCGTGCGCAGCAAGCTGGCCGACCTGGGCTACGCCGCGCGCTTGTTCCTGCGCTTGCTGGGCCTGCTCGGCACGACCCTGCGCCGACCTCACCTGCTGACCGAGCAGATCTTCTTTCTGGGCAACTACTCGCTGGCCATCATCATGGTGTCCGGCCTGTTCGTGGGCTTCGTGCTGGGGCTGCAGGGCTACTACATCCTGCAGCGCTATGGCTCCAGCGAAGCCCTGGGCCTGATGGTTGCGCTGTCCCTGGTGCGTGAACTGGGGCCGGTGGTGGCCGCGTTGCTGTTTGCCGGGCGCGCCGGCACGGCCCTGACCGCGGGCATCGGCCTGATGAAGGCAGGCGAGCAACTTGCTGCCATGGAAATGATGGGCGTGGACCCGGTGGCCCGCGTGCTGGCGCCGCGCTTCTGGGGAGGCGTGATCGCCATGCCTTTGCTGGCCGCGGTGTTTTCTGCGGTGGGCATCATGGGCGGCTGGCTGGTCGGCGTGGTGATGATCGGGGTGGACCCGGGCGCCTTCTGGTCGCAGATGCAGGGCGGGGTGGAGGTCTTTGCCGACGTGGGCAACGGCATCCTCAAAAGCCTGGTGTTCGGCCTGACCGTCACCTTCGTGGCGCTGCTGCAAGGCCACGAGTGCCAGCCCACGCCCGAGGGCGTCTCGCTGGCCACCACCCGCACCGTCGTGATGGCCTCGCTGGCCGTGCTCGGCCTGGATTTCGTGCTGACGGCCATGATGTTCTCGATCTGAACCTGGCCAACTGGAAAGAACAACGATGCAAAAATGGAAACATGACGTCTGGGTGGGCTTGTTCGTGCTCTTGGGCGCCGCCGCCATCCTGTTCCTGGCGCTGAAGGCCGGCAACCTGCTGACCCTCAATTTCGACCAGGGCTACACCGTGGTGGCCCGCTTCGACAACATCGGCGGCTTGAAGTCCAAGGCTGCCGTGCGCAGCGCCGGCGTGGTCGTGGGCCGCGTGGGCAACATCACCTTCGACACCAAGGGCTACCAGGCCCAGGTTGAGCTCAAGCTCAACAAGGACGTGGTCTTCCCGAAAGACACCTCGGCCAAGATCCTGACCTCCGGTCTGCTGGGCGAGCAGTACATCGGCTTGGAGCCAGGCTATGGCGAGACCAGCCTGGCCCAGGGCGACACCATCAAGTCCACGCAATCGGCCATCGTGCTCGAAAACCTGATCTCGCAGTTCCTCTTCAGCAAGGCGGCAGACGACACTGGCGCCAAGGGGGCCAGCAAATGAAGTCTGTCGCTTCAACATCGCACCTGCGCCGCGCGGCCACGCTGGGGGCTGCGGTGCTGCTCGCGGCCACCTTGCAGGGCTGTGCGACGCGCCAGAACCCAGACCCGATCGAGTCCTGGAACCGCCAGGTGTTCGCCTTCAACGAGGCGCTGGACGCCAACGTGCTGCGTCCGGTGGCCACGGGCTACAACCAGGTCACGCCCGAGCCGGTGCGCACCAGCGTGCGCAACGTGTTCAACAACGTCCGAGACGTCTGGTCCACCGTCAACCTGTTCCTGCAGGGCCGCTTCCGCGATGGCACGGTCTCGGTGATGCGCGTCGCCATCAACACGACCCTGGGCCTGGGTGGCCTGGTGGACTGGGCCACGCCCATGCGCCTGGACCGTCCGAACGAAGACTTCGGGCAGACCCTGGGTGTCTGGGGCGTCAAGCCGGGCGCCTACATCGTCTGGCCGGTGCTGGGCCCCTCGACGCTGCGTGACTCGGTCAGCATCCCCGGCGATCTTTACTTCTCTGCGTCCACTTTCGGTGACACCGATGGCGCCACCTTCGGTCTGGCCGGCCTGCAGTTGATCAGCGTGCGCGCCGGCTTGCTCGGCGCCACCGGCCTGCTGGACGATGTGGCCCTGGACAAATACGCCTTCACCCGCGATGCCTACCTGCAGCGCCGCCAGAACCTGATCTACGAAGGCAACCCCCCGGAAGACGACGAGCCTTTGGAAGACCCCGAGGACCCCGAGGGCGACGTGCCTGCGGCCGAAGCTGCATCGGCCAGCGCCGATGGTGCAGCTTCGGCTCCGGCTCCGGCTCCGGCTCCGGCACCAGCACCAGCACCAGCACCCTCCGCGCCCGCCCAGCCCTGAGCCGGGCAGGGGCCGTGCCGGGGCTGTAGATGGGTCGTGTGCGGCACCGCAGCAAACTTGCGGTGGCCGAGGCATACTGTGGCCTAGATCACTGCCCAGGCAAGGGTTTGTCGTCCTGACGACCACCTCGCGCGTTGAGCGACAGAAGGCCGTGACACTCAAGGAGCTCTCCATGCACAATTTCCGCCACGTTTTGCAGCAATCCCTGCTGGCCAGCGCCCTCACCCTGGGCGCGGCCCTGCCCTTGACCGCGCTGTCGGCCCAGACTGCTGCCGCTGCCGATGCCACCACGGCCTTGGCACCTGACGCCTTCATCAAGTCCATCACCGACGAGGTGTTTGCCACCGTCAAGTCCGACAAGGCCATCCAGCAGGGCGACTTGCGCAAGGTCCAGGCCATGGTGGACAGCAAGATCATGCCCAACGTCAACCTGCAGCGCATGACGGCCACCGCCGTGGGCCGCAGCTGGCGCCAGGCCACGCCCGAGCAGCAAAAGCGCCTGCAGGAAGAGTTCAAGATCTTGCTGGTCTATACCTACGCGGGTGCCGCCGCCCAGATCAAGGACCAGACCATCGAGTACAAGCCCATGCGCAGCCGTCCGGAAGACTCGGAAGTGGTTGTGCGCACGCTGGTGCGCAACAAGGGCGACACCATCCAGCTGGACTACCGACTGGAGAAGGTCGAAGGCGGCTGGAAGATCTACGACGTCAACGTGCTGGGCGCCTGGCTGGTGCAGACCTACCAGAGCAGCTTCGCGCAGGAAGTCACCGCTTCGGGCGTGGATGGCCTGATCGGCAAGCTGGTCGAGCGCAACAAGCAGCTCGCTGCCAAGAAGGTGGCTGGCTGATGCTGTTGCTGCCTTCGGTCATCACGCACGCGGAGGTGCCGCATGTGCTCAGCCTGTTCACGCAGACGCTGAGCCAGGCGGCCGCGGCCGGGGGCTCGGAGGCCGCCATGCTGACGGTCGATGGTTCGGACCTGCGCCAGTTCGACTCCAGCGCGCTGGCGGTGCTGCTGGAGTGCCAGCGCATGGCGCGTGCCAAGGGCCGTGCGTTTTCGGTGCGCTCGCTGCCCCCGAAGCTCACCGAGCTGGCCCGCCTGTACGGCGTGGACGGCCTGCTGCAGTCAGCCTGACCTGAGAAAACCTCAGGCCTCTTCCGCCCAGGCCACGCCATCGCGCGCCACCAGGGCGCTGGCCGCGGCCGGGCCCCAGGTGCCTGCCGCATAGGGGCGAGGGCCTGACGGGTCGTCCCGCCAGGCTTGCAGGATGGGCTCCACCCAGCGCCAGGCCTGCTCTTGCTCGTCTGAGCGCACGAAGAGGTTGAGCCTGCCCGCGAGCGCGTCAAGCAGCATGCGCTCGTAGGCGCCCACGCGCTCGCTGGCGAAGGCTTTGTGGAAATCCAGGTCCAGCGACACGGGGGTCAGTGACTCCTGCACCGCGCCCGCGCCCGCCGCGTTCAAGCCGCCTTGTGCGGCCATCAGGCGCAACTCCAGGCCGTCTTCCGGCTGCAGGCGGATCACCAACTGGTTGGGCTGCTGTGCGCCGGGGAAGATGGTGTGCGGTGTCGGGCGGAAGCTCACGACGATCTCGGCCTGGTACTGGCCCATGCGCTTGCCGGTGCGCAGGTAAAAGGGCACACCCGCCCAGCGCCAGTTCTGCACCTCGCAGCGCAGGGCCACGAAGGTCTCGGTCTGGCTGCCTGCGGGCACCTTGTCTTCTTCGAGGTAGCCCTTGACGGCGCCTCCCTGCACGGTGCCAGCACGGTATTGGCCGCGCACCACGTCGCGCGCCACCGAGGCCGCATCGAAGGGCTTGAGCGAGCGCAGCACCTTGAGCTTTTCGTCGCGGATGGCGTCGGCATCGGCACTCGACGGCGGCTCCATGGCGATCATGGTGAGCAGTTGCAGCGCGTGGTTCTGCACCATGTCGCGCAGGGCGCCGGTGCGGTCGTAGAAGTCGCCGCGCGTGCCCACGCCCAGGCATTCGGCCAGGGTGATCTGGATGTTGGCGATGCTTTCGCGGCGCCACAGCGGCTCGAACAAGGCGTTGCCGAAACGCAGCGCCATGAGGTTCTGCACCGAGGGCTTGCCGAGGTAGTGGTCGATGCGCAGCGCCTGGCGTTCGCTGAACACGGCGCCCACCGCGCGGTTGATGGCCTGTGCGCTGGCCAGGTCGTGGCCCAGCGGTTTTTCCAGCACCACGCGCACGCGTTCGCCATTGAGCCCGCTGGCGCCCAGCTGCTCGCAAATCATCGGGAAGAGGTGGGGGCTGGTGGCCAGGTACATGACCACGGTGTCGGCGGGCGCGCCGCCTGCCCGGGTGTTCAGCCAGTCGCTCAGGCGGGTGTAGTCGGCGGGCTGGGAGAGGTCCATGCGCAGGTAGTGCACGCGTTGCGCGAACTGGGCGTATTCCTCGTCGCTGGGGCGCTTGGCACTTTCGGCGGCCTGCAGGCGTTCGTGCAGCCAGGCGCGGTAGCTGTCGTCGGTCTGATCGTCGCGGGCCACGGCCAGGATGCGACCGTCGGCCGGCAGTTTGCCGTGGCGCCAGGCCTGGAAGAGGGCAGGCATGAGCTTGCGCCAGGTGAGGTCGCCGGTGCCGCCAAAGAGAACGAGGTCGAAGGACATTCCACCACTGTGTCATCGTTTTGGCTTCAAAATCGCAGGATCAAACCGCTTTTTCCAGACATGACGTCCCAACTCGCGCAGCTCAAGGCCCACACCACCGTGGTGGCCGACACCGGTGACTTCCGCCTGATGGCCCAGTTCGCCCCGCAAGATGCCACGACCAACCCGTCGCTCATCCTCAAGGCGGTGCAAAAGCCCGAGTACGCGCCCCTGCTGGCCGACACCGTGGCGGCCCACCGCGGTGTGGCGCACGCCGACATCGTGGACGAGGTGCTGGTGCGCTTCGGACTGGAAATCTTGAAGGTCGTGCCGGGGCGGGTCTCCACCGAGGTGGACGCCCGCCTGAGCTTCGACACCGCCGCCACGCTGGCGCGGGCTCGCCACATCATGGGCCTGTACGAGGCCGCGGGTGTGCCGCGTTCGCGCGTGCTCATCAAGGTGGCGGCCACCTGGGAGGGCATCCAGGCCGCCCGCGTGCTGGAGGCCGAGGGCATCCACACCAACCTGACGCTGCTGTTCGCCTTTGCCCAGGCGCGTGCCTGTGCCGATGCCGGCGTGCAGCTCATTTCGCCCTTCGTGGGCCGCATCTACGACTGGCACAAGAAGTCGGCCGGCGCCCAGTGGGACGAGGCCGCGCGTGCCGGTGAGAACGACCCCGGCGTGCAGTCGGTGGCGCGCATCTGGCGTTATTACAAGCAGCACGGCGTGCGCACCGAGGTCATGGGCGCGAGCTTCCGCAACGTCGGCCAGATCACCGCCCTGGCCGGGTGCGATCTGCTGACCATCAGCCCCGAGTTGCTGGCGCAACTGCAGGCGTCCGAGGCCGACTTGCCCCGCCTGCTGACGCCGCCGAGCGCGGTGGAGGCGCCCGAAGCGCCGCTGAGCGAAGCCGACTTCCGCTACCAGCTCAACGAAGACGCCATGGCCACCGAGAAGCTGGCCGAGGGCATCCGCCTGTTCGCCGCCGATGCGGCCAAGCTGGACGCGCTGATCGACGCCTTGCTGGCAGGGCACTCGACTGCGCCGACCTCGGCATGAACCGCCACGAGCCCACGAGCGGCCGCTGGCCGCGCTGTGACCGCACGGTGGCCTGGTCGGCATTGCAAGGCCATGCCGAAGCGCATGGCCACGCGCTGGACCTGCGCCAGCTGTTCACCGACGACCCCGACCGCGCGCAGCGCCTGAGCCTGCAGGCGCCCGAGGTGTGGGCCGATTTGTCGCGCGCGCACTGGGACGTGGCCACGCGCCGCCACCTGCTCGACCTCGCCCGCGAGTGTGGCCTGGAGGCCCGCCGTGACGCCTTGCTGCGCGGTGACATCGCCAACGTCACGGAAGGCCGTGCGGCGCTGCACACCGCCTTGCGCGCACCCAAGGGGGCAGTGCCGTTCGGGGCTCACATGGGCGAACAGGTCCACGCCGAGCTCGACCGCATGCTGGCGTTCGCCGAGGGCATCCGTGCGCGGGCCGGTGGCGACCAGCCCGGCGACATCCACGACATCGTCCACATCGGCATCGGCGGCTCGGACCTCGGCCCGCAGATGGTGGTGGCCGCGCTCGCTGCCTGGGTGCACCCCCGGCTGCGCGTGCATTTCGTCTCCAACGTCGATGGGCAGGACATCGCCGCGCTGCTGCCCCGTCTGAAGGCGCAGCACACGCTGTTCGTCGTCGCGTCCAAAACCTTCACCACGCAGGAAACCCTGGCCAATGCCCGCACGGCACGCCAATGGTTCACCGAGCAGGGCGGCACGGACATCGCCCGGCACTTCGTGGGCACGACCACCCAGGTGACAACGGCCGCGGCCTTTGGCGTGACCACCACCTTCGGTTTCTGGGACTGGGTGGGCGGGCGTTTCTCGATGTGGTCGTCCATCGGCTTGCCGATCGCGCTGGCCGTGGGGGCCGATGCCTTCCGCGAGCTGCTGGCCGGTGCCCACGCCATGGACCGGCACTTTGCCGATGCGCCGCTCGACGCCAACCTGCCGATGCTGCTGGGCCTGCTGGACGTGTGGCAGCGCAACTTCATGGGCTACCGCAGCCGCTGCGTCGTGCCTTACAGCCAGAACCTGCACCGCCTGCCGGCCTACCTGCAGCAGCTCGTCATGGAGAGCAATGGCAAAGGCGTGGACGTGGACGGCCAGCCGCTGCCCTATGCCACCAGCGACGTCGTCTGGGGCGAGCCAGGCACCAACGGCCAGCACGCTTTTTTCCAGATGCTGCACCAGGGCAGCGACGTGGTGCCGGTGGAGTTCATCCTCGTGCGCCAACCCAGCCACCGCGACGCCGAGGTGTTTTCGCCGGCCTTGCGCGCTTCGCTGGTGCAGCAGCACCAGGTCCTGTTGGCCAACGCCCTGGCCCAAGCCCAGGCGCTGATGCACGGCAAGACCTTCGAGCAGGCGCTGTCCGAGGCGGCACCGACGGCCTCGCCCGTGGTGCCCTGCGAGGTCATCGCCCGCCACCGCACCTTCCCTGGCAACCGCCCGAGCCTGACGCTGCTGCTCGATCGCCTCACGCCGAGCGCCCTGGGTGCCCTGGTCGCGCTGCACGAGCACCGCACCTTCGTGAGCGGCGCCGTGTGGGGCATCAACAGCTTCGACCAGTGGGGCGTGGAACTGGGCAAGGCCCTGTGCCAGGACCTGCTGCCGCGCCTGGACAGCGGCGACGTGTCGGGCCTGGACGCCGCGACGGCTCAGCTCATCACGCGTCTTCGGTGAGGGCCTTGCGCATTTTCTTCATGGCGGCGGCCTCGATCTGGCGGATGCGTTCGGCGCTGACGCCATAGACCGCTGCCAGGTCGTGCAGCGTCATGCCGCCCGAGCCATCGTCGTTGACCTTCAGCCAGCGCTCTTCGACGATGCGGCGGCTGCGCTCGTCCAGGCTTTCCAGGGCGTGCTGGATGCCGTCGCTGGCCAGCCAGTCGCGGTGGTGCGCCTCGATCATGCGCGTGGGCTCGTGGTGGTCGTCGGCGAGGTAGGCCGCGGGCGCCATCGGGGCGTCGTGGTCGTCGTCGGCTTGCGCTTCCAGGGCCACGTCGCCGCCGGCCATGCGCGTTTCCATCTCGATGACGTCTTCCGGGCGCACGTTCAACTCGGTGGCCACGCGGTGGATGTCGGCCTCCGACAGGCCGGCGCGACCCAGGTGGGCTTCATGGGCCTCGGCGGCTTCACCCTTGTACTGGTGCTTGAGCGAGCGCAGGTTGAAGAAGAGCTTGCGCTGGGCCTTGGTGGTGGCCACCTTGACCATGCGCCAGTTCTTGAGGATGTACTCGTGGATCTCGGCCTTGATCCAGTGCATGGCGTAGCTCACCAGGCGCACACCCTGATCGGGGTCGAAGCGCTTGACGGCTTTCATCAGCCCGACGTTGCCTTCCTGGATCAGGTCGCCTTGCGGCAGGCCGTAGCCCATGTACTGGCGCGAGATGGACACCACCAGGCGCAGGTGGGACATCACCAGGCGCGAGGCGGCCTGCAGGTCGTTCTGGTCGCGCAGCTGGCGGGCGAGGTTTTGCTCCTCGGCGGCTTCCAGCAGGGGAATGGCCTGCACCGAGCGGATGTACGCGTCCAGGTTGCCCAGCGAGGGCACCACGGTCCACGGATCGCGGGGGATGACGGCGTTCAAGGTGTTCATCAAGGGGCTCCTTCAGGGGTCCTTCCGATGCATATTAGCACTCCTGTTCAGAGAGTGCTAAGGCGAAAAAGTTCCCCTTTCCGAGGGCGGTTTTTCTCGGAGCAACGGCCTGTCTGCCGGATGCCGGTCGTCAGGAGAACGCGTGGACCGCTGCGGGCGCCGCGCCGACCCACAGCTGTGCCAGGGCTTGGTCTTCATGGGGCAGAAGTCCCACGTCCAGCCAGGTGGTGATGCGCTGGATGGCGCGCAGGCGGAACTGGATTTCCTGGTTGGCCACGTGCAGTTCGGTGAACTCTTGCCCGAGCAACTCCCGCGGGGCCCACACGCCCAGCTCGTGGCCGGCCTGCGTCAGCTGCGTGAGCAGCATGGCGGCCTGGCGGGCGTTGTCTTGCACGCGGCCCGGTGCGCTGGCGTCGGCCAGGCGCTCTGCCGCAAGCGTGCAGCCTGCGATGTGGGCGGCCAGTTGCTGGCTGCGCTCCCAGGTTGCGCTGGCATCGACCGCGGCGCTGTTGGGCATGTGGCCGCGCATGCGACGGGCCACCTGGCTGGTGAAAGAGATCGCGACCGCGTCGAACTCGCCAGGGATCAAACGCAAGGCCAGGCTGCCGTGCTCCCAGGCGTTGTCGTGGCCACCGTCCAGCACGCCGGCCAGGGTGTCCATGGCGCTGAGGCGGCAGCCCAGCCACGACAGGTGGCGCGCGCGCAGCGGGTAGCCCATGCCATTGCCACGCTCATGGTGCTCGCCCACCGCGCGGGACAGCGCCACGGGGTGGTCGGTCAAGCGCGTCAGCAGCATTTCGCCAATGCGCGGGTGGATCACCACGTGGCGGAAGCCGGCCGGCGTGAGCGCGTGCTCGGGCGCCAGCAGCGCGGGGTCAACGTACAGGTCACCGACGTCGTGCACCAGACCGGCCAGCATGGCCATGCGCAGTTCATAGCGGTCGCTGCCCGCGTGGAGGTACACGGCCCCGGCCAGTGCCATGGTGACGATGGCGTGCTCAAAGGCTTCCGTGCGGCTGTTGCGCAGGGCCGTGAGCAGCAACTGCACCACCGGGTGCAGGGGCAATCGGGCCACTTCGGCGACCAGTTCGTCCGCCCAGGGGCTCAGGGCATGCGACAAGGCCCCGGATGGATCGAACAGGCGGCGCGTGGCGGTGACCAGGTCGGTGCTGTTGACGCCGTCGGGCGCCCTCAGGCAGGCCTCCAGCGGCTGGCGCAGTTTGCGGTCCAGCAGGCGTTGCTGCAACTCATGGGACACCGGTTGGTTGCGGGCCCAGAGCTTGACGCCGCGGTCGTCGCAGATGTCCTCGCTGGCGATGATCGGGCAGGCATCGCTGGCCTGCAAAAAAGACGAGAGCGCGTGCGGGTTCGCCGCGCCGAGGTGGGGGAGCGCCTGGTGCATCTGGCAAGCTGCTTTTCAGCCCATTGCTGGGCCATGGCACGAAGGTTCCCTGAGCAGGTGCCGGATTTCCCTGACACCGATTCTTGCCGGTTCGGCGACCCCTTTCCGCGCTCGTGCCAGACGCGGTGGTGTCGTCGTCGGTCAATATTTGTGACTTACCATGCAAACCGCATGCCAATGCCAGCACGCTCCCGCTTGACGCCGGCTTGAGGTGATTTCGCCTCGCCCAAATGGACGAATTCGTCCATTTCGAAGGGTGTCATGGGTCAATTTGGGTAATATGCACGTTCCCATGCCGTCGGCGCCTTGGATGTTGCGCCAGCCCACCCCCATGCCCCACACCCATCAGGGTCTGCCTTTGACCGAACCCCAGGTGGTGGGGCGTGCGCCCGCCTTCCTGCACCTGCTGCGTCTGCTGGACAGGGTGGCCCCGACCGATCGCGCGGTGCTGATCTCCGGCCCGACGGGTGCGGGCAAGGAGGTGCTGGCGCAGCGCTTGCACCGGCGGGGCCGCCACCCCGAGGCGCCTTTCCTGGACATCAACTGTGGCGCCTTGCCGGAGCACCTGGTCGAGGCCGAGCTGTTCGGCCATGCCAAGGGTGCTTTCACGGGCGCGGTGGCGGCCCATGCGGGGCACTTCGAGCGGGTCGGGCAGGGCACGCTGTTCCTCGACGAGATTGGCGAGTTGCCGCTGAACCTGCAGCCCAAGCTGCTGCGCGTGCTGGAGACGCGCTCTTTCCGCCCGCTGGGCTCGACCGAGGTCAAGCATTTCCGCGGCCGGGTGGTGGCAGCGTCTCACCGCGACCTGAGCGCGCTGGTCCGCGAGGGGCGCTTCCGCGAGGACCTGTACTACCGCCTGGCCGTGTTCGTGCTGGAGGTGCCCGGCCTGGACCAGCGCCGCGACGACATCCCCGAGCTGGTCAGGCACTTCGCAGCGCTGCAGCCACGCGCGCTCACGTTCAGCGAGTCCGCACTGGCGCGCTTGCAAGGCCATGTCTGGCCGGGCCACATCCGCCAGTTGCGCAGCATGGTGGACCGCCTGGCGGTGCTGTCGGAGCACAGCCACATCACGCCAGAAGTGCTGGCGCACCACATGGACGACCCGCAGGCTGCTGCGCCGGTGGACGCCCAGGCCTTGGCCGACGCGTTGCTGAGCCTGGCCTGTGGGGACAAACTGGCCTGCGCCGAGCAGCTGCTGATCGACCGTGCGATGGCGCGCAGCAACGGCAACAAATCGGCGGCAGCGCGCTTGCTGGGCGTCAGCCGCAAGGCCGTGGAGCGGCGCATCGCGGCGCAAGGCGATCGCAGCCGCAGCGCCCAGGAGTGCCTGGACGAGGCGCAAGCGCACATCCAGGCGTCCGCCTTCCGCGAGGCCGTGCCCCTGCTGCGCCAGGGTCTGGCGCAGGTGTGCCTGCCGGCCGCCACGCCCGAATCCCAGCGCCTGGCCTATGACCTCTACCGTTTGCTGGGCGTCAGCCTGCGCAGCCTGGAGGGGTGGTTGAGCGCCGAGGCCCTGCAGGCTTACGAGGCGGCCTTCCAGGCCGGCGATGGCGTGGTGGAAGACGCCGAGATGGGCTCCTTGCTGTTCGGCATCTGGACCGCCCAGCTCATGGCCATGGACCTGGGCAAGGCCCGCGGCACGGTGCAGGAGATGCTGCAACGCGCCCAGGGCAGTGGCGATCCCGACCTGGTGGCCGAGGCCCATGTGGCCATGGCCAACACCCTGTTCTGGCTGGGCGACAGCGCCGAGGCCCTGGCCTGCTTGCAGCGGGGTGGCCTGGTGCCTGTGGGTGAGCAGGAGCGTTGCCGCACGCAAGGCTTTGACCTCATCGGGCTGGCGCTGAATTTCGAAGGGCTGGCGGCTTTCCACACCGGTGATTTCACCCGTGCGCAGGCCGTGCGAGAGCGCCTGACCCGCCGCGCGCATGAGACGGTCGCCCATCCCTTCAACCAGGCCATCGCGCTGCAGGGCGCGGCTTGGCTGGCTTGCCTGTTCGAAGACCAGGCGGCCTTGTTGCCCCTGGCCGAAGCGCTCGAAGCCCTGTCGCAACAGCATGGCTTTTTGTTCTACCTGGGCGTGGGGCAGGTGCTGCGCGGTGCGGCGTTGACGGCGCAGGGGCGGCCTGCCGAGGCCGAACTGGCCATCCGCGATGGCTATGAGGCCCACATGCTGCGCCATGGCGGCAAGCTGTTCTATTCCTTCCAGGCCTGGAAGCTGGGCGAGCTGCTGCTGAGCGCGGGCCGTGCCGAGGAGGCCAACCAGCTCATCGGCCAGGCCATGGACGTGGCGCTGGACCTGCAGGACCGCGCCTACCTGGGCGAGTTGCTCGATGTGCAAGGCCGTGCCTGTCGCGCCATGGGCGACCTGGACGGGGCCGAAGAGGCCTTCCGCAGTGCCATGTCCACGGCGCTGGCTTTGGGCTGTGTGCCGGCCCGTTTGCGTGCCGCGACCGACTTGGCCTTGTTGATGCAAGAAGCGGGTCGCCTGCGCCAGGCGCGCGAGCTGCTCGACAAGACCTTGCGGGGGCTGGACCCGCAAGCCCCCTTCGTGGGCGTGCGCCGGGCGGTGGCGCTTCGGGCGATGCTGGACGTTTGAGCGGACGGCCTGTGCAGGGCCAGGCAGGGCCGGGCTTTCAGGCGCCGTCCGCGGCCATCAATTCAGCGCCTTGAACAACAGGCTGGCGGCCACGGCCAGCGTCAGCCAGGCAAAGCCTTGTTTGAGCCGTGCGGCCGGCAGCTGCAGCGCCAGGCGTTGTCCTGCCAGCAAGGCCAGCATGGCACCCAACGCAAAGGGCAGGGCCAGCGCCCAGTCCAGCGCACCGTGCCACGCGGCCGAGGCCACGCCACTCAGCGAGACCAGCGCGATCACGGCCAGCGAGGTGGCCTGCACCTGGCGCAGGCCGAGGTCGGTGCGGTGGTTGAGGGCGGGCACGATGACGAAGCCACCACCCACGCCGATCAGGCCGCTGAGCAAGCCGGACACCGCGCCGGTGGTGGCCAGGGCACGGGCGCAAGGGGTGGTCCAGTCCAGCCGGCCATCGGCCTTGACCAGGCAAGGCGGTGGCTGTCCAGAGGGGGCGTCGGCCGAGGCGCCCTGGTCACCCTGGGGTGCCTGCAGCGAGCGCCAGCCCACCCAGGCCATGACGGCGGCGAACACCAGCAGCAAAGGCTGGGCCGGCAGGCGCTGGGCCAGCGCCACGCCCAGCGGCGCGAACAGCATGCCGGTGACGCCGATGAGCGCCGCCGCGCGGTAGCGCACCACGCCCTGGCGCAGGCCCACCGCCGCGCCCATGGCCGAGGCCAGGCCCACGGCGGCCAGGCCGATGGGGGCGGCCGTCTGCAAGGGCAGGTGCAGCACCCACACCAGCAGCGGGATGGCCAGGATGCCGCCACCCGCGCCGGTCAGGGCGAGGATGAGACCGACGATGGCGCCCAGGCCCGCGCCCAGGCCCGCGTCCAGCAGTGACACCACCATGCCGGTACCGCCCTCGCTCAGCGCGTCTTGCAGGTGGACAGGCCGAAGGGCAGGTAGGCCGGGCACCAGCCGGACAAGCCCGTGGCCAGGGGCACCAGGCCCAGCCAGCCCCACACGCCGACCACGCCGGTGGCAGCCAGGGCCACCAGGGTCAGGCCAGCGCCGATGCGCACCACGCGGTCGATGCCGCCCACATTGCTTTTGATCATCTTGAACTCCTTGAGGAGGGTTGGGGAAACATCAGGGATGGGGCAAGGCCTGGCCGCACATGCGGCTGTGCAGGACCTGCAGGATGGCCGCCGCGTCTTCGCTGACCAGCCGGTAATAGATGTTCTTGCCCTGGCGGCGGGTGTCCACCAGGCCTTCCTGTCGCAGCACGCTCAGCTGCTGCGACAGCGTGGGTTGGCGGATGCCCAGGTCGTTTTCCAGCTCGCTCACGCAGAACTCGCCCTGCGTGAGGCGGCACAGCAGCACCAGGCGGTCGGCATTGGCCAGCACGCGCAACAGGGCGCAGGCGCGCTCGGCCGACGCCTGCAGGGCGGCGATGTCGGCGGCCGAGGGCGGTGCGTGCAACACGGTGGGGGTGTTGGTGGAGGGGTCTGTCACTTGCATGTAAAACATTATGTTGACAAATATATTGTTTGTCAATAAAGTTTCTGAACGCCCTCCACTTCAGACGAAGCTGCCGCCCCGCCATGACCACTGCCCAGCCCCACGTTGTCTCGCTCTTCCATGCCGACACCAGCACCTTCACCCACGTGGTCTGCGACCGCGAGGGTGGGCGCGGTGCCATCGTCGATCCGGTGCGCGATTTCGACCCTGCCAGCGGCCGCATCTCACACACGGCGGCCGAAGAGGTGGTGGCCGTGGTGCAGCAGTTGGGCCTGACCATCGACTGGATCCTGGAGACCCACGCCCATGCCGACCACCTCTCTGCCGCGCCCTACCTGAAGGCCAGGCTGGGCGGGCGCATCGCCATCGGACGGGCCATCGGCGAGGTGCAGGCCATCTTCGAGCCGCGCTTCCACCCGGGCCAGCCCCTGCCCGCGCACGGCCCTGAGGGCGATGGCTTCGACCACCTCTTCGACGACGGCGAGACCTTCGCCATCGGTGACCTGCTGGCCACCGCCTGGCACGTGCCCGGCCACACCCCGGCCGACATGGCCTTCGTGGTGGGCGATGCTGTCTTTGTGGGCGACACCCTGTTCCCGCCCGACGTCGGCACGGCGCGGTGCGACTTCCCCGGCGGCGACGCCCGTGCGCTCTACCACTCGGTGCAGCGCCTGCTGGCCCTGCCCGACGACACCCGCCTGTTCATGTGCCACGACTACCCGCTCACCGAGCGAGCGCCGATGGCCATGTGCACCGTGGCCGACGAGCGCCGCCACAACGTCCACATCCACGATGGCATCGGCGAGTCGGAATTCGTGGCGCTGCGACAGGCGCGCGATGCGACCCTGGCCGTGCCCCGCCTCATCCTGCCGTCCATCCAGGTCAACATCCGCGCGGGCCAGTTGCCCGAACCCGATGCCAACGGCACGCGCTACCTGCGCTGGCCGCTGGCCCTGGCTTGACCTGATCTGCCTTTCCACCCTCTCTCTGGAGCCCCCATGAGCGACGCCACAGCTGCAAGCACCCACACCAACACCACCGTCACCGTGCAGCTGCATCAGCAGCAGGACTACCAGTTCCGCATCGCCTTCGGTGGGGATGTGCCCGACGTGCTGGGCGATGAGCCCGCGCCGCTGGGGCAGGGCCAGGGGCCGTCACCGGTGCAACTGCTGGCCGCGGCCGTGGGCAACTGCCTGTCGGACTCGCTGCTGTTCGCCCTGCGCAAATTCAAGCAGGCGCCCGAACCCATCGCTTGCGAGGTGCACGCCGAGGTCGGGCGCAATGCCGAGGGCCGTGTGCGCGTGCTGGGCATGCAGGCCGTGCTGACGCTGGGGGTGCCTGCCGCGTCGCTCGAACACCTCGACCGCGTGCTGGCGACCTTCGAGGGCTACTGCACCGTCACGCAAAGCGTGCGCCAGGGCATCCCGGTGCAGGTCACCGTGCGCGATGCCGATGGGCGTTGGCTGACGCCCACCGCGGCCTGAGCCGACGCGCTCAGCGTGGCCCGCCGCGGCTGGGGAACACGGGCTCGCGCTCGCTGCCACCCGATGTGCCGCTGGCAGGTGTTGCCGCACGCGTGGGCAAGGGCTGGCGGCGCGTGATGTCGTGGCGGGGGCTGTCGTTGCGGGTGCCGTCCTGGCGCACGCCGGTGCCGCGCTGCACCGCCGCACCGGGCACGACGGGTTGGCCGAACTGGATGCCTGTGAAGACGATGGCGGGGAAGTCGATCAGGCTGCCCTGGCCGTCGCGGCGCAGCGCCTGGTCGTCGTGCACGTCGCGCAGGCTGTCGCCAGGCAACCAGCCTTGCAGGCCGTGCGGGATGCGGACCTGGCACCAACGGTAGCGCGGGTCGCAACCGATGATGCGCACGAAGGTGCTGGGCGGCAGTTCGGTGACGAGGGTCCAGTCCGTGCCTGGACCCAGGCGCAACTCCGTGGCCGATTGCGTGTAGGCCTGGGCGCCAGCCAGCGGGCTGACGGCGACCAGTGCGAGCGCGGTCAGCAGGGCAGAAGGGGCGAAGCGAGCCATGGTGGGTCCGTGTCGTGTGGGGACAAGCCCTCATCTTATCGACCTGCCGGGTGGCCTGCGTTACGCTGTGTGCATGGGTGTGTTTTGCCGCAATGTCATCTGTTGTTTCGCGCTGCTGGTCGTTTCGGCGACCGGCTCGGCGCGTGCCGAATCGCTGCGCTGCAATGGCGAGATCGTCTCGGAGGGCGACAGCCGCCTGAGTGTGCTGCGCCGCTGCGGACAGCCCGCCCTCAAAGACAGCCAGTGCGCGCCGGTGTACGTGGCCGGTCGCCTGCAGCCCTTGCCAGACCACATCGCTGCCCGGGTGGCCCCGTGCGTCCCCATCGAAGACTGGCTCTACGAGCGCGGCCCGGGTTTCCTCCCCGCCACGGTGCGTTTGCGCGCCGGCGTGGTGCAAACCATCTTGTATGGCCAGGAAAGGCCGTGATTCATCGGTCAAACGGGTGAATCAAGCGATGGCCCATGGGCCGTTCGGCGCTACATTGCCGACAGGAGGTGGTGATGCGTGTCGTCTGGCT
This sequence comes from Aquabacterium commune, assembly GCF_004362855.1. Lineage (GTDB taxonomy): Bacteria > Pseudomonadota > Gammaproteobacteria > Burkholderiales > Burkholderiaceae_C > Aquabacterium > Aquabacterium commune. The sequence continues at coordinate 319,113 of NZ_SNXW01000002.1, read as the reverse complement.
GTGGGTGTTTGCATGTGCGTGGGGCGCAGGCCTGCTGGCACCCCTGCATGCCGAGACCGTCACGGTGGGCGCGGAAGACGACTGGGCGCCGTACTCCTACGCCATGGCCGGTCAGGCCGAGCCGCAGGGCCTGTCGCCGCGGCTGGTGCGCGCCGCTTTCCAGACTCAGGGCGTGCAGGTGAACTTCAAGGTGCTGCCCTTCTCCCGGTGCCTGCACGACGCCGAAATCGGGCGCCTGGTCGGGTGCTTCGACACCACGCGCACGCAGGCCAACAGCCACAGCTTCCACTGGCACACCACGCCCCTGTTCCGCGAGGAGTTGGGCATCTTCGCGCGCAGTGGGGTGCCTGGCCGCGAAGCCTCCCTGCCGGATCTGGTCGGGCATTCGGTCGGCATCACCGTGGGCTACACCTACCCGACCGAGTTCATGCGCCACCCCGGCATCCGCCGCCATGTGGCGGTGTCTGACGCCAACCTGCTGCGCATGCTCGCGGGCGGGCGTGTGGACTACATCCTCGTCAACACCCGGCCGGCGCAACACCAGCTGCACCGCATGCCCGAGCTGCAAGGCAAGGTCCAACGGGTGGGGGCGCTGCACATGGACAGCTTCTGGTTGAGTTTTTCCAAGGTGCACCCGGACGGGCAGCGCCTGTCCGTGGTGTTCGAAAAAGGCTTGCAAACGCTGATGGCCAACGGGCAGTACCAGCGCATGCTGGCGGACATCCAGCAGGCGCCGCGGCCATGAAGATCGGCACGTCCATTTCCCGGCGCATGACGGTGCAGGTGCTGAGCACCAGCCTGTTGATCGCCTTGCTGGCCGGGGGCTACCAGCTCTACACGGCTTACCGGGAGGGACTGCAGGCCATCCACGAGGGCTTGCGGGTCATCGGCACCACCCAGGTGCCGGCCCTGACGGCCGACGTCTGGCAGCTCGATGAAAGCCTGATCCAGCAGCAGCTCGCGGGCATCGCCAGCCAGCCCGATGTCAGCCACGCCGCCATCACCGGCGACATGCCGTTCGAGGTGGCGCCCATCGGCCAGCGTGCCTCGCCCAACGACAGCGCCTGGCTGCCCCAGGTGGTGTCGCGCCGCTACGACCTGGTGCGGCCCGACGAGGGCACAGGCCAGGGGCGGGTGATCGGGCAATTGACGGTCGAGGTGTCGCTGTCGGGGCTCCATGGCCGCTTGCGCGACATCGCCTTGACGGTCTTCCTGACGGAGCTGCTGCGCTCGGCCGTGCTGGCCCTGGCCATCGTGGTCGGCATGCGCCTGCTCATCCTGCGGCATGTGCAGCAGGTCGCGCGCTACGCGTCCGAGCTGACGCTGGACCAGCTGGACCGCCCCTTGCAGCTGGCGCGCACGCCCCGGGCGCAGCCCGGGCAGGCCGATGAGATCGACGTGCTGGCCGATGCCATCAATGGCATGCGGGTGTCGCTGCAGGATGAGATTGCCAAGCGCCAGGCCACCGAGCAGCGCAGCCAGCAGCTGGCCGTGGACAAGGAGGCCGCCGAGCTGGCCAATGCCGCCAAGGGCGAATTCCTGGCCAATGTCAGCCACGAGATCCGCACGCCGATGAACGCCATCATCGGCATGAGCGACCTGGCCCTGCACAGCGGCATGGCCGAACCGCAGCGGGGCTACATCCAGCGCGTCAGCACGGCGGCGCGCCTGCTGCTGGGCATCCTCAACGACATCCTCGATTTCTCCAAGATCGAGGCCGGCAAGCTCGACCTGGAGCAAACGCCTTTTTCCCTGACCGATGTGCTCGACAGCCTGCTGGATGTGGTCGGCGTCAAGGCCCGCGAGAAGGGCCTGGTGCTGAGTTTCACCGTGGCCTCCGATGCGCCCATCCGCCTGATGGGCGACCCCTTGCGGCTGCAGCAGGTGCTGGTCAACCTGGTGGGCAATGCCGTGAAGTTCACCGCGCAGGGTCAGGTCAAGCTGAGCGTGCGGGTGCTGTCGCAAAGCCCGGGTGAGGCGACCTTGCGCTTCGATGTGCGCGACACCGGCGTGGGCATGACGCCCGAGCAGCTCGCGCGCCTGTTCCAGCCCTTCAGCCAGGGCGACAGCTCGACCTCGCGCCACTTTGGCGGCACCGGCCTGGGGCTGGCCATCAGCCGCCAGCTGGTGGCGATGATGGGTGGCGAGATCGATGTGAGCAGCCAAGCGGGCCAAGGCAGCACCTTCGGCTTCAGCCTGCGCTACCCGCTGGACCTGGCCCGCACGGGCGACGGGCAAAGCCAGCGCCTGGGCGGGTCAGCGGCACAGGGTGGTCATGGCGGTCATGGCGGCACCCTGGGCCACCTGCCCTTGCCCGAGGCCCCGCCCGAGCTGGTCGGCGTGCGCGTGCTGCTGGCCGAAGACAACGAGGTCAACCAGGAGCTCGCCGTGGCCTTGCTGGCGCGCGTGGGCATCGCGGTGAGCGTGGCGTCCAATGGGCACGAGGTGCTGGCGCTGCTGGCCGAGCAACGCTTCGACTGCATCCTGATGGACTGCCAGATGCCCGGCATGGACGGCTACACCGCCACGCGCTGCATCCGTGCCGACGCCCGTTGGAAGGGTCTGCCCATCATCGCCATGACGGCCAACGCCATGGTGTCCGACCGCCAGAAGGTGCTGGACGCGGGCATGAACGACCACGTCTCCAAGCCCATCTCGGTGGAAGACCTCTACGCCAAGCTGGTGCGCTGGGCCGGGCGGGAGCGGGCTCAGGGCGTGGCCACGGTCCGTTGGGGCCAGCGCGCCTCGGACGGCACTGGGCCGACATAGCGGATGCTGACCTGCTTGTGAACCTGGCCGCTGCTCGGGTCGATGACGTTGGACACGCCCACATAGCTCAGCAGCCGCGTGCCCTTGGCGTCATAGACGATGTCGATGGGGTTGACCAGCAGGCGCAGCAGCGAGTCGGGCTCCACGCGCAGCTGGACGCCGGCCTCCTGCTCGACCTGGACATCGGCCACCTTGCGTGCGCGGAAGCGGAAGCGGTCGGTGTTGCCCGCCACGATGAGCTTGAAGCTCACGGTCTCGCCCTTGCGCAGCTGCGGCAGCTGGTCCAGCAGCAGGTGGTTGAAGCCGGAGTCGGCCGCTTCCAGACCGCTGTCGCGCGCCAGGCCCTTGCGGGTCTCCTTGCCCTGGTCCTGCTTGAACACCTCCACCGGGTCGCCGTTGCCGCTGATGCCTTCGCTGTAGCGCTGCGCCGGCATCTCCATCTTGTAGATCGGGATGTAGCGGTTGGCGCGGTAGTCCAGCGACTTGCGCGCCATCTCGCGGCCTTGCGGGTCGTAGTAGCGCGTGGTGGCGGTTTGCACCTCGCCATCGCTGCCGCGTTTGAACTCGTGCACCTCGGTGTAGAGGAAGCGCTGCGAGCTGGCGTCACGGGCAAAGCCGAGCACGGTTTCGGCCTGCGCGACCTCGCACCCCAGCAGTGTGCCGGCCACCACCACGGCGAGCAGGCGGACCTGGTTGAGCGGCCTCATGGTGCGGCCCTCAGCGTGCGTCAAACAGCAGGTGGGTCACGCCCCACTCGCTGCCGTGCTGGTAACCGAAGAACTCGGCCACGGCCATGTAGAACATGCGCCAGCGTTGCACCCAGCGCTCGGCGTCATCGCCATAGCATTGCTGGAAGGTGGCCAGCACGGCGGCCTTGTTGCTGTCCATGCCCTGCAGCCAATGTTCGGCCGTCTTCTGGTAGTGGGTGCCGTCCACCCACCACTGGTTGGACAGCTTCATGTCGTCCTGGAACTGCGCCAGCAGGTGCTCGTTGGGCATGATGCCGCCGAGGAAGAAGTACTGCGTCATCCAGTCGCTCTTGTCCTTGACCTCGTAGGGGTAGGCCAGGGTGGGGTGGGCGAAGATGTGCACGAAGAGCTTGGCGTCGTCGGTCATCCAGCCGCGCACCTTCTTGAGCAGCAGCTGGTAGTTGCGCATGTGCTCGAACATCTCGATGGAGATGACGCGGTTGAAACCGCCCTTGAGCGCATCGGCGGGCATGGGATCGGTGGCGACGTTGCCGGTGACGATGCGCAGGTTCTGGAAACCACGCTCGCGGGCGCGGCCTTCGATGAACTCGCGCTGGCCGTGCGAGTTGCTGAAACCGACGATCTCCAGGTGGGGGTAGTGTTCCGCCAGCCACAGGCTCAGCGAGCCCCAGCCGCAGCCCAGGTCGAGCACGCGGTCGCCGGCCTTGAGCTTGTCGAGTTGGGCGCGTTCGGCGTAGATGCGCATCATCGCTTCCTCCGCCTGGGCCAGGGTCTCGTTGCCGCGCTCGTACCAGCAGCACGAGTACTTCAGGCGCGGGCCCAGGTGCAGGTGGAAGAACTGGGCGGGCACCTCGTAGTGCTGCACGTTGGCGTCGTGCGTGTGGATGGCGATGGGGCTGCTCTTGAGGTCGGCCACGAAATCACGGAAGGCCGCGGTGCGGCGCGATGGGGGTTGGTCGTGGTGGGCGGCCAGGCGCTGGGCCATCAGGCGGCGCATGCCGGCGCGGATGACGGTGTCGGGCAGCAGGCCGTTTTCGGCCCATTCGATGGCAAACAACATGGTTCAGGCTCCTCCAGAGGTGTCAGGCCTTACGCAGTCCATCCAGGGTTGGATGCAGGGTGTGCAAGATGACGGGTGACGTCAGGCGCGGCGTGGCGGCCAGGGCAGCAACATGCTGGTGCGCTTCATGTACTCGGCGTAGCCCGGTTTGCGCACGGCCATCTCGGCTTCCAGCAGGGGCACGCCCGAGATCTTCAGCAGCAGCAAGACCATGACCATCGGCGCGACCAGCGACCAGCCCCACAGGCTGCCGCCCAGCGCGAGGGGGATGTAGGCGAGCCAGTGCACGCACTCGAAAAAGTAGTTGGGATGGCGGCTGTAGCGCCACAGGCCGACGTCGCAGACCTGGCCACGGCGGGCCGGCTCGGCCTTGAAGCGGCGCAGTTGCTCGTCGGCGAGGCCTTCGCCCCAGACCGACACCAGCAGGATGGCCACCGCAGCGGCCAGGCCCAGCGGCCCGGGTGAGCCCTCGCCATAGGCGGCCGGGATAAAGGCGCTGGCGGCCAGGGCCAGGGTGAACAGATTCTGGAACTGGAAGAACCAGAACATTTTCGATTGCGCCTGTGCGCCCCAGTCGGCGCGGAACTTGGCGTAGCGCCAGTCTTCGGCTGCGCGCCAGTTGCGGCCCCACAGGTAGGTGCCCAGGCGCAGGCCCCACAGCCCGCCCATGGCGCCCAGGGTCAGGCGCACCTCGGCGGGGGCTGTGCCCACGGCGGCGAACCACACGGCCAGGCCGCCCAGGGCCCAGGCCCAGATGGCATCGACGATGCCGCCGTTGCCCATGCGCCGCTGGATGAGCCAGGCCACGGACTTGGCCAGGAACAGCAGCAAGGCGGCCGCGAACACGGCGTGCAAGATCGACAGGGTGGGCATGGTGGGCACGGTCGGGGTGACGCGAAGTTGTCACCGATTCTAGGGAGTCATCCGCCGCGCCGCACCCTCAAACTTCTGCAAAAGTGGGTCAAAGGCACTTCAAGCCAGCGCCACCTCCACCATGCTCACTCGCCCTGGGTCTGCAGCACCGCCGGCACCGCCGCGCGGTGGAAGCCGTCGTAGGTGGGGGCGCCGGCGTGGTTGGGCGTGGGCATGACCGGGCTGTGCAGCGGCGCGCCACCGTCGATGGCCACGGTGATGCCGGTCACGAAGGCCGCGCCCGGGCTCAGCAGGAAGCAGATCACCGAGCTGACCTCGGCCTCCAGGCCCATGCGCTTGGCCGGCAGGTTGTCCTTGAGCATGCGGATCATCGGGGCCATGGCCGGGCCATAGGCGTCCATGCCGCTGGAGGCGATCCAGCCCGGCGCCACCGCGTTCACGCGCACGTGGGATGCCGCCCATTCGTAGGCCGCGGTTTTCGTGAGGTTGGCCATGCCGGCGCGGGCGGCGCCCGAGTGCGCCATGCCCGGCATGCCGTTCCACATGTCGGCCGTCATGTTGACCACCGCGCCGCCGTGTTTCGCCATGCTCTGGTTGTAGGCCTCGCGCATCATCAAAAAGCCGCCTGTCAGGTTGTTGGTGACCACCGCCTCGAAGCCCTTCTTCGAGATGGCCGACACCGGCGAGGGGAACTGGCCGCCGGCGTTGTTCACCAGGCCGTGGATGCGGCCGTGCTGCGCCACCATGGCGGCGACGGCCGCCTTGACCTGGTCCTCGTCGCGGATGTCGAAGGCGCTGGTGAACACCTGGCCGCCGTCTTCGGTGATTTCGGCGGCGGTGCGCGCCAGCTTCTCTTCGTTGCGGCCGGTGATGACCACGGGGGCGCCGAGCGCGGCCAATTCGTGCGCCACGCAACGCCCGATGCCCGAGCCGCCGCCCGTGACCACGTGGACCTGGCCCGCGAACAGGCCGGGGCGGAAGATGCTGTCGTAGCGGGCAGGGTGGTCGGTGGGCTGGGTCATGGTCGCGCTCTCCGGAAGGGTGAGGAAGGGTGAAAACAAGGATGTGGGGCTTGGGGCTTGCCCGGATTGTGGGCTCAGGGTAACGTAAGCGTCAATTGCAGGCATCATAGGTTAACTACCGATGGCCCCTGACATCCCCCGCCGTCACCCACCCCACCCTCCGAGAGACACCATGAGCGCCACCGGCCACACCTCCCCAGCGGGCTTTCCTGCCTACTTCAACGAGACCCACGCCATGGTCCGCGAGACCACCCGGCGCTTCGTGGCGCAGGAAATCCTGCCGCACATCGCCGAGTGGGAGGAAGCGGGCAGCTTCCCGCGTGAGCTCTACCAGCAAGCCGGCGCCCTGGGCCTGCTGGGCATCGGCCACCCCGAGCACCTGGGTGGCGCGGCCGAGCACGATGTCTTCATGAAGGTGGCCGTCAGCGAAGAGCTGATGCGCAGCACCTCGGGCGGCCTGGTGGCCAGCCTGGGCTCGCTCGACATCGGCCTGCCGCCGGTGTGGCGCGGCGCCTCGCCCGAACTGCAGCAGCGCATCGTGCCGCCTGTGCTGGCCGGCGACAAAATCATGGCCCTGGCCATCACCGAGCCCGGCGGCGGCTCCGACGTGGCCAACCTGCGCACCCGCGCCGTGCGCGATGGCGACCACTACGTCGTCAACGGCAGCAAGACCTACATCACCTCGGGTGTGCGCGCCGACCACTACACCGTGGCCGTGCGCACCGGCGGCGAGGGTTACGCGGGCGTGTCGCTGCTGCTGATCGACAAGGGCACGCCCGGCTTCAGCGTGGGTCGCAACCTGAAGAAGATGGGCTGGTGGGCCTCTGACACGGCCGAACTGTTCTTCGAAGACTGCCGCGTGCCCGCGGGCCACCTGATCGGGCCGGAGAACGCGGGCTTCATGCTCATCATGATGAACTTCCAGGCCGAACGCCTGGCCCTGGCCGTGATGGCCTACATGACCGCGCAGATGGCGCTGGAAGCCTGCCTGGACCACGTGAAGGATCGGGTTACCTTCGGCAAGCCCCTGGCCAAGCACCAGGTCATCCGCCACAAGCTCGCCGAGATGGCCACCCAGGTCGATGTGGCGCGCGAGTACGCCTACCGCGTGGCCGCGCGCATGCAGGCGGGGCAGGTGGTGGTCAAGGAGGTTTCGATGGCCAAGAACTTCGCCACCGAGGTCGCCGACAAGGTGACGTATGAGGCCGTGCAAATCTTCGGCGGCATGGGCTACATGCGCGAATCGGTGGTCGAGCGCCTCTACCGCGACAACCGCATCCTCTCGATCGGCGGGGGCACGCACGAGATCATGAACGAGATCATCGCCAAACAGCTCAACCTGTGAGTCACAGAAGATTCACGTGCTTTTTGCTCAAGGCGCCCTGACTTCGGGCCGATAAAACTCCCGTTGTTGTAGGGAGAAACCATGACGCCACCGGCGCACGCATCGGCAACTTCTGAGAATTTCGTCGCGCAAGCGGCCGCCAGCCAGCCGGGGATGACCGTCTCCGAGATCATGGCCTGCGGCCTCTTGAGCACCCATTACCAACCGCTGGGCCGTCTGCGCGACGGCGAAGTGGTCGGCCACGAGGCCTTGCTCCGCGGTCCCCGCGGGCATGCGCTGGCCGCCCCCGACGCCCTGTTCGCAGCGGCCCAGGCGCAAGGTGTGGGCTTCGACCTGGAGGTGCACGCCGTCAAGCTGGCCCTCAAGGGCTGGGCCGGCCAGGGCATGGCGGGTCAGCTCTTCGTGAACTTCAGTGCCGGGGCCTTGGCCGCCTTGCTGGCCCACCCGGTGGGGCATGGCATCTGGGGCCTGATCCGCGACATGGGCATCCCCACGGGCCGGCTGGTGGTGGAGATCACCGAGCACGAACGCGTGGCCAACCTTTCCCGCCTGCTCGACGCCATCCAGATGCTGCGCCGCCTGGACGTGCAACTCGCGCTCGACGACTTCGGCGATGGCCGCTCCAGCCTGCGCCTGTGGGCCGAGCTCAAGCCCGACATCGTCAAGATCGACAAATACTTCGCCCGCGACATCGCCTCGCACCCGGAGAAGGTCCAGACCATCACCGCGCTGCGCCGCATCGCCGAGACCTTCGGCACGCAGATGGTGGCCGAGGGCCTGGAAACGCCGGAAGAACTGCGCGCCCTGCGCGACCTGGGCATCGAGCTGGGCCAGGGCTACCTGCTGGGCCGCCCACAGGCCACCCTGGCCGAGGCCTTGCTGCCCGCGGCCCGCGCCGTCATCGACAGCCGCGAAATCGCCGTGCTGCCCAGCAAGACGCGCCAGGCTCGCAGCGACTTTGCCCTGGGCACCATCGTGATGGAGGTGGCCCCCCTGCCGGCCGATGCCACCCACCACCAGGCCGCGCGCCGCTTCCTGCAAGACGAGTCGCTGCGCGCCATCGCCGTGGTGCAGGACGGCCAGCCCATCGGCCTGGTCAACCGCCACGGCTTCCTCAACCAGTACTCCAAGCCCTATTTCAAAGAGCTGTACGACCAGCGTTCCTGCCTGCTGTTCGCCAACACCCAGCCCCTGGTGCTGGACGCCGGCATCGGCCTGGACCAGCTCACCGACGTGCTGACCTCGGAAGACCAGCGCTACCTGACCGAGGGCTTCATCGTCACACGCGACGGCCAGTACCTCGGCATGGGCACCGGCGAGCGCCTGGTGCGCGCCGTCACCGAATTGCGCATCGAGGCCGCCCGCCACGCCAACCCGCTGACCTTCCTGCCCGGCAACATCCCGCTGACCCTGCACATCGGGCGCCTGCTGCAAGGCGGTGCGCCTTTCGTGGCCTGCTATGCCGACCTCAACCACTTCAAGCCCTTCAACGACCACTACGGCTACTGGCGCGGCGACGAGATGATCTGCCTGCTGGCGCGCACCCTGGTGGCGCACGCCGATGCGCGGCGCGACTTCGTGGGCCACGTGGGCGGCGACGACTTCGTGGTGCTCTACCAAAGCGAAGACTGGCACAGCCGCATCGAGGCCGCCGTGGCCGATTTCAACCGCGAGGCCATCGCCCTGTTCGACGACGAGGCGCGCGAGCGCAGCGGCATCGAGGCCGAAGACCGCGAAGGCGTGATGCGCTTCTTCCCGCTGACCACGCTGTCGGTGGGTGCCCTGCGCGTGCACCCCGGCGACTTCGCCCAGCCCGAGCAGGTGGCCAGCGCGGCGGCGGCGGCCAAGCACAAGGCCAAGTTGCTGTCGGCGGGGGTGTATGTGGATGCGCGGGAGGTGGGGGCGGGGAGGGCTTGAGCTGAATGGGCGCGCCTGACTGGGCGCGCGCTCAGTTCACGCCCTGCGGCTCATACAGGTGCCGCTGAAACCCCACGAACACGCGTCGCACCTGATCAGGTTGACCCAACTCGGCCAGGGCATCGGCGATGGCGTTGTTGTACTTGAGCTTGAGCAAGTCCTTGATCTTGGCGTCGTCCAGCTCATCGACACCGCGCAGCACGTACTGCCCCAGCACGAACACCACGAAGGCCTGCTGCTTGTCGGTCAGTCCATCGGCGGCCAGGGCCACGGCCCGGGCGTGTTCAGCGCGAGCCTCGCGTGACAAGGGCTCATGCGCAAAAGCCACATGCGCCAGCACATCGAACAGGTCGCTCTGCTCGGCCTCGACGATCTTCTGCATCTCGCGCAGCGGCTCGCGGCCAAAGCCCTTCTCCGCCAGCCCCGTCAGCAGCGCCCTGCGCGTTTGCGGGTCGCTCCAGATGCGGCGCAACTCATCCTCGTCCTGGAAAAATTCGGGCAGCACGCCGAACAGGGCTTCGAGGAATTGCACTGCCGACATTGGCTTGCCATCGGCGCTCCAGAACGAGGTGGACGCCATGTGCTGGATCTTGCGCGCCTTGCCATCGGCCAGCTTCACCTTGGCCATCCGTGGCTTGTCCACCGGATCGGGTGAGGGCGGCTCGCCCACGCCGCCAGGCACCACTTCCGGCTTGGGTGGATAAACCCCACCCGCAGTGGGCGGCTCGGGCGCGATGGGTTCGCCATCCCACTCAGGGTCGCTGAACAGGTGGTGCGCTTTCACGAAGTCGTAGATCGTGAAGTGGTCCTTGCCGTCGTACAGGCGCGTGCCCCGGCCAATGATCTGCTTGAACTCGATCATCGAGTTGATGCGCCGCATCAGCACGATGTTGCGCACGTTGCGCGCATCCACGCCCGTTGACAGTTTCTGCGACGTGGTTAGCACCGTGGGAATGGTTTTTTCGTTGTCCTGGAAGTCGCGCAGGTGCTGCTCTCCCAGGGCGCCATCGTTGGCCGTCACGCGCACGCAGTACAGCGGGTCTTTGCTGGTCTTGTGCTGGTTGATGAGGTCGCGCACTGCCAGGGCGTGGTCTTGCGTGGCGCAGAAGACGATGGTCTTTTCGCGCTGGTCGATCATGTCCATGAAGAGCTTGACGCGGTAGGCCTCGCGCGCCTTGATCTCGATGACACGGTTGAAGTCCTTCTCTTCGTAGCGCTTGCCCTGCTCCACGGCGCCGTCCACCACCTCGTCGTCTGCGGTGTAGACGTAGTCGTCCAGCGTGGTGGCGATTTGCTTGACCTTGAACGGCGTCAGGAAGCCATCGTTGATGCCTTCCTTCAGCGAGTACTGGTACACCGGCTCACCGAAGTAGGCATAGGTGTCGGCATTCAGCGTGCGCTTGGGCGTGGCCGTCAGGCCCAACTGCACGGCTGGCGCGAAGTATTCAAGGATGGCGCGCCAGGCGCTTTCGTCTTTGGCGCCACCGCGGTGGCATTCGTCGATGACGATGAAGTCGAAGAAATCGGGTGGGTAGTCGCCAAAAAACGGCGCACCTTCCGGCCCACTCATGAAGGTCTGGAAGATGGTGAAGAACACGCTGCCGTTCTTGGGCACACGCCCCTTCTTGCGGATGGCGTCGGGCTCGATGCGCACCAGGGCATCTTCCGCAAAGGCCGAAAACGCGTTATAGGCCTGATCGGCCAGGATGTTGCGGTCGGCCAGGAACAGGATGCGCGGTCGGCGCTGCGGCTCGGTGCCAGCCTGCCAGTCGTTGAGGTTCCAGCGGCTTTGGAACAGCTTCCAGGCCAGCTGGAAGGCCACGAAGGTCTTGCCCGTGCCGGTGGCCAGGGTCAGCAGGATGCGGTCGCGCCCGTGGGCGATGGCGTCCAGCACGCGCCCCACCGCGATCTCCTGGTAGTAGCGGCCCTGCCAGGTGCCGCCCTTGTCCTCGAAGGGGATGGCGGCAAAGCGGTCGCGCCAAGCGTTGGCCTCGGCAAAGGTCTGGCCCCAGAGTTCATCGGGGCTGGGGAAGGCAGGCACATCGCCTTCGCTGCCCTGCTGCATGTCGATGCCGTAGATGGCCTGGCCGTTGGTGGCGTAGGTGAAGCGCAGCGCCAGCTTGGCGGCGTACTGCTTGGCCTGCCCCACGCCTTCGGTGTGCGGCTTGCCCCAGGCCTTGGCCTCGACCACGGCCAGCTTGGTGTTGCGGTACACCAGCACATAGTCGGCCACCTCGGCGCGGGTGCGCTTGCCTGCGCCTTGCAAGCGGCCTTGGGTGATGGCGTGTTCACGCAGGATGCGGCTGCCTTCGACCAGGCCCCAGCCTGCGGCTTTCAGCGCAGGGTCGATGTGTTCGGCGCGGGTTTCGGCTTCGTTCATGAAGAGGCTTCGGGGTGCGCCAACATGTTCATGATCAGGCGGATCAGCGTGTCTTTCTGCTCGGGTGCCGATTCGGCCACGAGCAAGGCCAGCGCTGCCAAGCCGATGTCGTTGATGACTGGCTGACCGTCCAGTCCCAGCAGGCGACCATTGCGCGCCAGGAAGTCCACGAAGAGAAAAGCGCCGCTGCGCTTGTTGCCATCGGCAAATGGATGATTCTTGATGACGAAATACAGGAGGTGTGCGGCTTTGCCCTCCAACGTTGGATAAGCTGGCTCACCAAACACGGTCTGGCTCAGGTTGCCCAGCAAAGCACCCAGGCCGTCACCATGCTCAAGGGCAAACAAATCGGTGGCCTCCCCCCGGCGCATCAACTCAGCCTTGAGCCGAGCAAGGGCCGCATGCGCCTCGGCCACGTCAGGCAGTTGGCCACCCTGCTGCTGCGGTGGTTCGGCCAACAAGCCTTCGTCGTAGCGTTGCAGCAGCAAATAGGTGCGGGCATACCGTGTGACCACATCCAGCAGGCCCCGCCCAGCCTCACCGGGGAGTTCGGCCTGATGCGCCAGCTTGCGCACCAGTTGCAGGGCGGCCTCCAACTCAAGGGCATTGGCCTGCAAGCGCTGTTGGTTGAGGGTGTAGCCCTGGGTGAGGTGCTCACGCAGCACGCTGGTGGCCCATTGCCTGAAAACAACAGCCCGCCTTGAATTGACCCGGTAACCCACCGAAATCACGGCATCCAGGTTGTAGTGCTTGAGGCTGCGCTTCACCTTGCGCTTGCCTTCGGTTTGAACTGCTAAGAATTCCTTAGCAGTTGCCGCCTCGTCCAGTTCTGCGTCGGCGTAAATGTTGCGCAAGTGCATGAGCACGTTCTCTGGCGTGGTGTCGAACACACCCGCCATCTGGCGCTGGGTGAGCCATGCGCTGTCGTGTGCCAGGCGCACCTCCACGCCTCCGGCGTCGGTTTCGAAAATGGCGATGTCGGCATCAGCCTCCCTCAGATGGCTCACCGCAGCACCCCGCGACCGAAGCACTGCGCCAGTTCGCCCACCATGATGCGGCTCACGGTGTTGGGCGCCATGTCCACCTCGGCCGCGAGCTTGCCTGGCGTGATGCCGTGATCGGCACAACACCATGCCATGCGGGCAGCGTTGACGGACTGGATGCGTTCCATGTGGGCCATTCTAGCCAGCGCCATTTGCAGCGGGAACCGTCGTGATGTGAAGCCCTTTGACAGCGGCGACGGGGCTCACAACTGGCCGGTGAAGGCCTGGTGCAGGAGGGATTGCTGGAGTTCGGTGAGGGCGGTGAGTTTGCGTTGGTAGATGGACGCTAACCGGGCAACCTCAGCAGCCAAGGCATCCAGCCCCTTTGCTTGATATCGCTGCTCTTCGATGGACAGCTTTGGCATTTGCATGTTCCTCAGCACATTGAGTGACACGGTTCTCTGCGCTGTTCCGGTCGCGCCAGCATCAGCCTGAGCAAACGCCATGGGCGACAGCAGGGCATAGCTCAACCACTTGCCATCCACATCAGGCTTTGGGCGGACCAAGCCAATGTGCCGCTGGAAGCAGAACGCGCGATCTTCCTCAATCAGCACCGGGATGCCGAACGACCCGGTCACTGTGTACAGAACATCACCCGGCTGCGGACGCCTATGTGTTTTGAGTTCGTCGAAGTACGCTTGCGACACCAAAAAGGTCTCGGAAAAATCGATCTGTCTGGACTCTTTGTTGATGTTCGATATGGTGATGAATGGCACGCCAGCGCTGGCCTTCGGTGGAGGCGCGTGGTCACCGTCAGATATGGAGATTGCGAGATCAGCCAAACGAACCATGTCGCCATCAGGTCTGAAAAGCTGAGCCAATCGAGTCGTGATCAGTGACTTGGCATTGCGCAGGTTCTGCTCGGCATGGGCCTTGGCGGTGGCGATGCCTTCGAAGGCTTCGTCGAGGATGGTGACGATGCGGTGTTGCTCGCCCAGCGAAGCTGGCAACTGAATGAGGATGGCTTGAAGCTGAGCTTTTGTCAGTGCCTGTCGCGTTGATCCCGCCCCCTCTCCAACATCGATCAGGTTGGCTTTGGTGTCCGGAGCAATTAGTTGATATTGAAGAAACTGCGGAAGAACAACGTCTTTGCGGGCACGAAGGATCGATACATGCTGATTCACACGGGCTGGCAATGCCTCATCAGGAACTACGCAGCACCGAGCGATCGATGCGCCCGTGATGTTCAACAAAACATCGCCGCGTTCAACCGACACGTTGTTCAGCCGATCTGCCTGGCCCTGATCGAGAAATGCGAGGTCGCGCCACCTGAACTCACCGTCATGGACATTCAAACTTCGGATCAGCGCAATGCCTTGATCCTTGTAAGCCTGCTCTCCACCAAGCGGAGTGGCACCACTTCCAATCTTTGACGTGATGTCGGCAAGTCGGGCAGAAGTCCAGTTGTTCATTTGGTCACCAACCTCCTGATCGCCGCCAACACCCCCGCCGCACTCTCCGCATCCAACGCCTCAATCTCATCCAAGATCTCAGCTGGCGTCCGCAACCTCACCACCTCGCCGCCATCCGGGTTCTTCACCGACAAATCCCAGGTGCTGGCGTCCAGCGCCGCCACGTCCACAGACCAACTCTGCGCCGACGCCTCAAACCCCCGCTGCCGCGCCACAAAGTCCTTCAGGTCGTCGTCGTTCAAAGGGTTGGTCTTGCCCAGGCTGCGCCCCGGGTTCAGCTGGTAGAACCACACCTGCCGCGTGGGCGCGCCCTTCTCAAAAAACAGCACCACCGTTTTCACGCCCGCGCCCTGAAACGTGCCGCTCGGGCAGTCCAGCACCGTGTGCAGGTTGCAGCTTTCCAGCAGCAGCTTGCGCAGGCTCACGCTGGCGTTGTCGGTGTTGCTCAGAAACGTGTTCTTGATGACGATGGCCGCCCGCCCGCCGGCCTTGAGGCTCTTGACGAAGTGCTGCATGAACAAGAAGGCGGTTTCGCCCGTCTTGATGGGGAAGTTCTGCTGCACCTCTTTGCGCTCTTTGCCGCCAAAGGGCGGGTTCGCCAAGATCACATCGAAGCGGTCCTTGTCCTGGATGTCGTTGATGTTCTCGCCCAGGGTGTTGGTGTGGACGATGTTGGGCGCCTCGATGCCGTGCAGGATCATGTTCATGATCCCGATCACGTAGGCCAGGCTCTTCTTCTCCTTGCCGTAGAAGGTGCGCGTTTGCAGCGTGGCCAGGTCGTCGGTGCTGGTGGCCCGTTGGCGCAGGTAATCGAAGGCCTCGCAAAGAAAGCCGGCCGAGCCGCAGGCCCCGTCGTAGATGCGTTCGCCAATGCGGGGTTGCAGCACCTCGATCATGGCGCGAATCAGCGGGCGGGGCGTGTAGTACTCGCCGCCGTTGCGCCCGGCGTTGCCCATGTTCTTGATCTTGGCTTCGTACAGGTGCGAGAGCTCGTGTTTCTCGGTCTGTGACCTGAACTGCAGTTCATCGACCCGGTCGATCACATCGCGCAGGTTGTAGCCGCTCTGCACCTTGTTCTTGATCTCGCTGAAGACCTCGCCGATCTTGTACTCGATGGTGTTGGGGCCGCTGGCGCGCCGCTTGAACTCGGCCAGGTAGGGGAAGAGCTTGGTGTTGACGAAGTCGCGCAGGTCGTCGCCGGTCATGGCGGCGTGGTGGTCGGGCTTGCCTTCCGGTGTTTTGGGCGCTGCCCAGTTGCCCCAGCGGAACACCTCGTGCAGCAGGGGCTCGTGGGTTCGGCCTTCCAGCAGGGCTTCGTTGGCCTTGTCCTGCTCCAGCGCTTCCAGGTACTTCAGGAACAGCAGCCAGGAGGATTGCTCGGTGTAGTCCAGCTCGCTGGTGCAGCCTGCGTCCTTGTGCAGGATGTCGTCGATGTTCTTGAAAGTCTGCTCAAACACGTGCTGCGCCTGTCGTTCTTCGGAGTGTCGTTGTCGGGGCCAGTGGCCCGGAAAGTGGGCGATTTTCGCTGATCACAAGCGTGTCACGCCCAGTGTTTTGGGCCACTTGGCGCATCGCTGAGACCCCAAGCGCCACCCGCCACCCTCGCTGACCCATCTCCTGCCGCAAAAAGCGGCAGCGTTGTCGCGAAAAGCGAGGGCCGTGTCGCGAAAAGCGAGTCCACTGCCGCTTGAGGCGCCACCATCGCCCCTTTTTGGGGCACGGATGGCACGGCGTGACCCAAGCGTTGTCGTGAAAAGCGACAACGCTGTCGCAAAAAGCGAGTCCGCTGCCGTTCAAAGCGGCATGGCTGTCGCAAAAAGCGCGGACGCCGCCGTTGAAAGTGCCGACGCTGCCGCTCCAAGCGCCAACGCTGCCACTTTCAGCGCCACCCAAGCCCCAGCGCCCCGTTGGCAGGCCCCTCAGCCCCGCACCGGCCGCGAAGCCAGCCACGCCCCCAGCGACACCAGCGCCAGCCCCGCCACCAGCCAGGGCGTCAGCGGCTCGTCCAGCAGGGGCACCGCCCCCAGCCCGGCCAGCACCGGCACCAGCGCGACCAGCGCGCCCATGCGTTCGGCCCCCAGGATGGCCACCGCCTTGAGGAACAGGATCATGGCCACGATGGTCGGCCCGATGCCCTGGTACAGCGCCTGCAGCACCAGCATCGACCAAGGCACCTGGTCCAGGCCTTTGGGCAGCCACAGCCAGTAAACGGGCATGAACAGCAGCGTCGAGGCCAGCGCCACGAAGCGCGTCAGCAGCCAGGCGTCATAGACCCACTTTTTCACCAGCACGCTGTACGTGGCCCAGGCGATGCCCGCACTCAGCAGCATCAGGTCGCCCGGCAGGGTGGAGGGGCCCGTGTGATGGCCCGTGACCACCGGGTAGGCCACGCAGGCCACGCCCAGGGCAATCGGCATCAGCGACAGCACGCGCTGACGCGGCGGGCGCGTGCCCAGCAGCAGCCAGGCCAGGCCCGTCACCAGGAAGGGCTGCATGCCCGGCATGAGGATGCCGCCGTGTGCCGCGGGCGCGAGCTTGAAGCCCGCGTAGGCCAGGATCAGGAAGACCACGCCGCCGATGATGGAGAGCGTCCACAGCCGCGCGTCGCGCCAGGTGCCGGGCGGCAGCTTCAGCGAAAACGGCAGCAGGATGATCGCCGCCGTGCCCAGGCGCAGCGCCACGATGTCCCAGCCGGTCAGGGCGCTCTTGCCGCCCAGCCGCGCGATCAGGATGAAGCCCGCCCAGATGGCCACCGTGCCCAGCGCGGCGGCGTAACCGATGGCGACGTTGCGGGGCTGGGCTGCCTGGGTCATGCGGGCCGATCAGTGCCGATCAGCGCGCCGCGTGGGCCGGGCTCTGGCTGCCATGCCCCACCGCCACCGCCGTCATGTTGACGATGCGGCGCACCGTGGCCGAGGGCGTCAGGATGTGCACCGGCGCTGCCGCACCCAGCAGGATGGGGCCCACCGTCACGCCATTGCCACCCGTCATTTTCAGCACGTTGAAGAGGATGTTGGCCGCGTCCAGGTTCGGGCAGATCAGCACATTGGCCGTGCCCTGCAGCGTGCTGCCGGGCAGCAGCTTGTGGCGCACCGACTCGCTCAAGGCGGCGTCGCCCTGCATCTCGCCATCGGCGGGGATGTGCGGCATGCGGGCCACGAACAGGTCGCGCGCCTGGCGCATCTTCTTGGCCGAGGGGCGGTTGCTGGAGCCGAACATCGAGTGCGACAGGAAGGCCACGCGCGGCGGCAGGCCGAAGCGCTGCACCTCCTCCACCGCCATCACGGCGATGTCGGCGAGCTGCTCGGCGGTCGGGTCTTCGTTGACGAAGGTGTCGGCGATGAACAGGTTGTGCTGCTCCAGGATCAGCGCGTTCAGCGCCGCCAGGCCGTGGGCCTCGGGGCGGGTGCCGATGACGTCGCGCACGTGCTCCAGGTGGAAGTCGTAGCGGCCGATGACGCCGCAGATCATGCCGTCGGCATCGCCCATCTTCACCAGCATCGTGGCGATGAGGGAGTTCGAGCGGCGCAGCACCACCTTGGCCAGCTCGGGGCTGATGCCGTCGCGGGCGCGCAGCTGGTGGTAGGCCTCGACGTAGGCGTGGAAGCGCGGGTCGCTGCCAGGGTTGACGATTTCGCAGTTCACGCCCGGCTGCAGGCGCAGGCCGGCGCGCTCGATGCGCGTGGCGATGACGTCGGGGCGGCCCACCAGGATGGGGAAGGCGAGGTCTTCGTCGATGGCGACCTGGGCGGCGCGCAGCACGCGGTCGTCTTCACCCTCGGCGTAGGCAATGCGCTTGGCCGGCTGGTTGGCCAGCTTGGCCGCCTTGGCGCCCAGGAACAGCGGGCGCATGAACAGGCCCGTGTTGGTGACGAACTGCGAGAGCGAGTCGCGGTAGGCCTTCAGGTCGGTGATGGGGCGGGTGGCCACGCCGGAGGCGGCAGCGGCTTCGGCCACGGCCGGGGCGATGCGCAAAATCAAGCGCGAATCGAAGGGCGTGGGGATCAGGTAGTCCGGGCCGAAGCGCAGCTCGCGGCCCGGGTAGGCGGCGGCCACCTCGTCGGAGATCTCGGCCTTGGCCAGGTCGGCGATCTGGCGCACGCAGGCCAGCTTCATGGCCTCGGTGATCTTGGTGGCGCCGCAATCGAGCGCGCCACGGAAGATGTAGGGGAAGCACAGGACGTTGTTGACCTGGTTGGGGTAGTCCGAGCGGCCCGTGGCGATGATGCAATCGGGCCGAGCGGCCTTGGCGATCTCGGGGCGGATTTCCGGCTCGGGGTTGGCCAGCGCCAGGATCAGCGGGCTGGCGGCCATGGTCTTGACCATCTCGGCCGTGACCACGCCTGCCGTCGAGCAGCCCATGAACACGTCGGCGTCCTGCATGACATCGGCCAGGGTGCGGGCCGAGGTGACCTGGCAGAAGCGCTGCTTGGACTCGTCGAGCTTGCCCGCCAGCGCATCGGCGCGCTCGCTCTGGATCAGGCCCTTGGAGTCGCACACGTAGATGTTCTCGCGCTTGACGCCCAGCCCCACCATCACGTCCAGGCAGGCGATGGCCGCGGCACCGGCGCCCGACACCGCCATCTTGACGCTGCCGATGTCCTTGCCCACCAGCTCCAGGCCGTTGAGCAGCGCAGCGCTGGAGATGATGGCCGTGCCGTGCTGGTCGTCGTGGAAGACGGGGATGTTCATGCGCGCCGACAGCTGCTTCTCGATGTAGAAGCACTCGGGCGCCTTGATGTCTTCGAGGTTGATGCCGCCCAGCGTGGGCTCCAGCGCCGCGATGATCTCGATCAGCTTGTCCGGGTCGCGCTCGGCCAGTTCGATGTCGAACACGTCGATGCCGGCGAACTTCTTGAACAGGCAGCCCTTGCCTTCCATGACCGGCTTTGAGGCCAGCGGGCCGATGTCGCCCAGGCCCAGCACGGCGGTGCCGTTGGTGACCACGGCCACCAGGTTGCCGCGCGAGGTGTACTCGGCCGCCAGGGTCGGGTCTTTCTCGATGGCCAGGCAGGGGTAGGCGACGCCGGGCGAGTAGGCCAGGGCCAGGTCGCGCTGGTTGCTCAGGGGTTTGGTCGGGTTCACCGCGATCTTGCCGCGGCTGGGCAGGCGGTGGTATTCGAGGGCCGCGTCGCGCAAGGATTGTTCGGCGTCGGACAGGGTGTTCTCGGAGCTCATGGGCGGCAGTGGCTGGGGTCAGCGCGGGATGCAATGAGCCGCAGATGGTACGCGATCTGCCGTGACGCCAGCGCTGTGGCACCATGGCATGCCGCTGGGCGATGCATGCGGCCAGTGCCACGGAACAAGTCAAGTTTTCCGCGGCACGGCCGATCTTGCAAAGCCTGTTTCTACATTTGCAGTCCATGACAGGGATGTCCCACCCTCAGCGATCCTGGTCCAGCCTTTGGAAGTCCCGCGTCGCGCAATGGCTGCACGACGTGATCCCCGATGAGGCCGTTGACGGGCCTCAGGCCCGGTACTTCCGTGCGCGCCAGGTCCAGGCCCTGCTCAACCTGCTGCCCCTCATCGCGGTGGGCAATGCGGTCAACACCCTGGTGATGTGCGGCGTGCTGTGGGACCGCCTGCCCCACCTGTGGCTGACGGTCTGGGGCATCGCCGTGACCGTCGCCCTGCCCATCGCCTTCGTGTGGTGGCGCCAGCTCTACACCCATGGCCACCGCCCGGTGGCGGTGTTCGGCGCGGGCCGCCAGATCGTCGTGCAGGTTTTCGTGTTCGGTGCGATGTGGACGGTGATGCCGGCCATGGTCTTCCCGCACAGCGACCCCAGCCAGGCCCTGCTGATCGGCACCGTGGTGGTCGGCATGATCTGCAGCGGCGCCTTCATGCTCAGCCCCATGGTGCCGGCGGCCTGGACCTTCGTGCTGACCCTGGGCGCGGGCGGCGTGGTCGGGCTGCTGCGCTCGGACTACGCCACCGGCCACTCCCTCATGCTGCTGCTGCTGGTTTACAGCACCGTCATGTTCGGCGTCGTGTTCGCCAATGGCCGCACCTTCATGAGCCGACTGCGCGCCGACTCCGAAACCGACCGCCAGAAGCAGCTCATCGACCTGCTGCTGCGTGACTTCGAAGAGCACGCCTCCGACTGGCTCTGGGAAATTTCCCCCTCGGGCCACCTGCGCCACGTGTCGGCGCGCCTGGCCGAGTCCTTCGGCCTGCCGCAACGCCAGCTGCTGCAACAGCCCTTCCTGGAGCTGCTGGGCCACATGTCGCCGCCCGACGATGCCGCGGCCGCCCAGGCCCTGGGCCGCATGACCAGCTGCATCCGCATGGGCCAGCCTTTCCGCGATCTGGAAATGCCCGTCACGGTGGGGCACGAGCTGCGCTGGTGGTCGATGTCGGCCAAGCCGCTGCACGACGACCGCGGCCGCGCTGCCGGCTGGCGCGGCGTGGGCTCGGACATCACCCAGAACCGCCAGGCCCGCGAAGAGCTGGCCCGCCTGGCCAACCAGGACGCGCTGACCGGCCTGGCCAACCGCCACCGCTTCAGCACCGAGCTGGGCCGCCTGGGCGAGAGCCACGGCCAGCGCCAGGACCCGCGGCCCTGTGCGCTGCTCTTCATCGACCTGGACAACTTCAAGAACATCAACGACACCTTCGGCCATGGCGTGGGCGACCAGCTGCTGCGCCGCGTGGGTGTGCGCCTGGCCACCTGCGTGGCCGATGGCGACCTGCTGGCCCGCCTGGGCGGCGACGAGTTCGCCCTGCTGACCTGGCGCCATGCCGAAGCGCACGAGGCCGCGGCCCTGGCCGAGCGCCTGCTGCTGCTGTTGTCCGAGCCCTACCAGTGTGACGAGGTGCGGCTGGAGTCGCGCACCAGCATCGGCGTGGCCCTGGCACCGCGCGATGGCCGCGATCCGCAGTCCCTGCTGCAATGCGCCGACCTGGCCCTCTACGCGGCGAAGGCGGCTGGCCGCAACACCTACCGGTTTTTCGAAGTGGCCATGGCCGAGACGGCGCGCTCGCGCGTCAGGCTGCAACAGGAGCTGGGCCACGCCCTGGCCGCCGAGCAGTTCACGCTGCACTTCCAGCCGCAGATGAAGCTGGACACCGGCGAGGTCATCGGTTTCGAGGCCCTGGTGCGCTGGCAGCATTCCGAGCGCGGCCTCATCGGCCCGGGCGAGTTCATCCCCGTGGCCGAAGAAACCGGTCAGATCGTCAGCCTGGGCAACTGGGTGCTGCGCGAGGCCTGCCGCCTGGCCACCCTGTGGCCGGAGGCGCTGCGCGTGGCCGTCAACCTCTCGGCGGTGCAGTTCCGCAGTTCGTCACTGATCGAGCTGGTCGATGAGGCCCTGGCCATGAGCGGCCTGCCGCCCGAGCGCCTGGAGTTGGAGATCACCGAGTCCGCCCTGATCGAGGACCACGACGGTGCCCAGGCCACCCTGATGGCGTTGCGCAGCCGCGGCGTGCGCGTGGCCATGGACGACTTCGGCACCGGCTATTCCTCGCTGGCCTACCTGCGCCGCTTCCCGCTGGACAAGCTCAAGATCGATGGCATGTTCGTGCGCTCGCTCGACAGCGACGAAGACGCCCAGGCCGTGGTCACGGCCATCATCAGCCTGGCGCGTGCCCTGCACCTGGACACCACCGCCGAAGGCATCGAGACGGCCGAGCAACTGGTCATGCTCAAGGCCCTGGGTTGCGACGATGTGCAGGGCTACCTGATCGCGCGGCCCATGCCCTCGGCCGAGGTGGCGCCTTACCTCACCCGCATCCGGGGGGAGGGTGCCGACGCTGTGCACGGAACCTTGGGCACCCCCGAGGGTCCACGCCAGGGTGTCACGGCGCGGTGATACATTGCCCCGCAGAACGGCGGCAGGCATGCGCCGAGCCAAGATGTTTCAGAGAACCAAGGAAGATGGACATGAACTGGATGCGTGAGTTGTTCAAGCGGGCCCTGATGGCCATGGTGGTCTTGGTGTGCGCCGCGGGTGCTGGCGCGGGCACGGGCCTGCTGACCACGGCCCAGGCGGCCGAGCAGAACGACTACATCCTGGGCCCCGGCGACGCGGTGCGCATCGCGGTCTATCAGAACCCCGACCTCTCGCTGGAGGCTCGCCTCAACGAAGGGGGCTCCATCTCCTACCCACTGTTGGGCAACATCAAGCTGGGCGGCATCTCGGTGTCTGACGCCGAGAAGAAGATCGCGTCCGGCCTGAAAGACGGCAACTTCATCAAGCAGCCGCAGGTGTCGGTGCTGCTGATCGGCGCCACGGCCAACCAGGTGTCCGTGCTGGGCCTGGTGGGCAAGCCGGGCCGCTACCCGCTGATCACGGGCAGCAACAAGCTGTCGGAGGTCATGGCGATGGCCGGTGGCATCACCCAGGGCGCGGGCTCCGACATCGTCGTGATCTCGGGCGTGCGCGAGGGCAAGCCCTTCCGCAAGGAAGTGGACTTCACCAAGGTGTTTGCCTCCAGCGGCACCGAGCCCGACTTCACGCTGCAAAACGGCGACACCCTGTTCGTGGACCGCGCGCCGCAGATCTACATGTACGGAGAGGTGCAACGCGCTGGCGCCCAGATCCTGCTGCGCGACACCACCCTGCTGCAAGCCCTGGCCAACGCCGGCGGCCTGACCCTGCGTGGCACACAGCGCGGCATCAAGGTGCACCGCCGCGACCCGGCCACGGGCGAGGTCAAGATCATCGAACCCGGCCTGAACGACAAGCTGATGCCGCAAGACATCATCTACGTCAAGGAAAGCCTGTTCTGAGCTGACGCACGTGCTCCAGAGGCCTCAGGCCTCTTTCTTCTGCCAGACCGCGGCGTAGAAACCATCGGTGGCGTGCAGGTGTGGCCACAGGCGCAGGTGGCCTGCTGGTGACGCGAGGCCCGCGGCGTTCTCCACGCCCGCGGCCTCCAGGGCCTCTGCCGCGTTGACCGGCACGAAGTCCGGGTGGGCGGCGGTGAAGGCGTCGGCGATGCCTTCGTTTTCGTCAGGGATGATCGAGCACGTCGCATAGACCAGGCGGCCACCCGGCTTCAACAGCCGCGCTGCGCTGGCCAGGATGGCCGTTTGCTTGACCTGCAGCTCGTCGATGCCCTTGGGTGACTGGCGCCACTTCAGGTCGGGGTTGCGGCGCAGCGTGCCCAGGCCGGAGCAGGGCGCGTCCACCAGCACGCGGTCGATCTTGCCGCGCAGGCGCTTGATGCGGTCGTCGTTCTCGTGGGCGATCTGGCTGGAATAGACGTTGGACAGCCCGCTGCGCGCCAGGCGCGGCTTGAGGTTCTCCAGGCGGTGCGCCGAGACGTCGAAGGCGTAGAGGCGGCCGGTGTTGCGCATCAGCGCGCCCAGCGCAAGGGTCTTGCCACCGGCGCCGGCGCAGAAGTCAACGACCATCTCGCCACGCTTGGGGTTCGTCAGCACGGCCAACAGCTGGCTGCCTTCGTCCTGCACCTCGACGTGGCCGTCGGTGTAGATCGACATCTTCTGCAGCGCGGGCTTGCCGGGGATGCGGATGCCCAGCGGCGAGTAAGGCGTGGGCTGGGCCTCGATGTGGGCTGCGGCCAGGGTTTCGAGCACCGCCTCGCGCTTGGCCTTGAGCGTGTTGACGCGCAGGTCGAGTGGCGCCGAGGCCGAGAAGGTCTCCACCAGGGCCCAGAAGCCTTCGTCGCCGAGCTGGTCGCGCAGGCGGTTGGCCAGCCAGTCGGGCAGGTTGTGGCGCAGCTTGTCGGGCAGGGTGCTGCGGTCGATGGCGGTGGTGCGCTCCAGCCAGGCGAGTTCGTCGGCCGTGGCGCCGTTTTTCAGGACGTGGGGCAGACCCTGCCAGGCCAGCAGCGCCATGCGGCGCTCCAGCGGACCGTGGCCCGATTGCGCCATGTTGGCCCAGAGCAGGCGTTGGCGCAGCACGGCGTAGGCCGTTTCGGCCAGGGCGTGGCGCTCGCGTTGCCCTAAGGCCTTGTGCTGGCGGAAGAAGTAGGAGACGAGGCTGTCGGCCGGAGCGTCAAGCTTGAGGACGTCACGGATGAGCTGGGTCGTGAGGTCGAGCAGGGCGTTTGGATGCATGGGGGGGATTATCCGCTGCTTGTGCGTTGGGCGAAGCATGGGGGCGCTCCCACTCCGGCGGACGCCAGAGGTGCTGCAGGCGCAAGGACCAGGGCCCCGGGCGCAGCACGTCGCGCAGCATGTGGGCCCACTCGTGCAGGGTCAGCCACAGCAGGTTGTGGGTGTGCACGGGGCGCACCAGGCCGTAGTCCACCGCTTCGGTCTCGGGCACGAAGCTGCCGAACAGGCGGTCGAACACGATGAGCGTGCCGCCGTAGTTGCAGTCGATGTAGCGCGGGTTGCGGCCGTGGTGGGCGCGGTGGTGCGAGGGCGTGTTGAAGATGAACTCGAACCAGGCGGGCAGCTTGTCCACCCACTGCGTGTGCACGAAGAACTGGTAGCCCAGGTTGATGGACAGGGCCAGCAGCACCCAGCGCGGCTCGAAGCCGATCCACACCATGGGCAGGTAGAACAGCCAGTTGCCCGCGAAGCTGTAGAGCCAGCTCTGGCGCATGGCGGCGGTGAAGTTCATGAACTCCGAGCCGTGGTGCACGACGTGCGCGCACCAGAACCAGCGGATGCGGTGGCTGGCGCGGTGGAAGCCGTAGTAGCAGAGCTCCACGCCCAGGTAGAGCGCGGCGAAGCTCAGCGGCGTGACGCCGATGCTGCCCAGGCGGTGCACGAAAACCCAGTCCATGGCCGGCAACACCAGCGTGACCACGATGAGCACGTCCAGCAGGGTGTAGAAGCCGCCCAGGTTGAGGCTGTCGAGCGAGTCGCGCAGGTCGTAGATGGGCGGCGTGCTGCCATCGGGCGCCGGTCTTTTCGCATGGCGGAATCGCCACCATTCCACGCCCACCACCAGCATGAAGAGGGGGGCCAGCAGCACCAGCAGCCAGTCGCTCCATTCGGTGTGGGTGCGGATGGCGTCCAGCCAGGGCGAGAGTTTGTCCATGGTCACAGGCGCCGTGAGCGCTGCGTGTCAAAGTGGTGTCATCTTGCGCGGCGTGCCTTCGGATTGGCTTGACCTTCGCAGACGAATTCTTGACGTATGGCGACAAGCTGAGGCTTGGCGCATCCCGTATAGCCCGGATGGGCAGGTGCGCTTGCGCGCGGCATCATGCAGGCTCACCTCCGTGGACCTGCCATGGCCGACACCCGCATCGCCGCGTCTTTCGCTCAGTTGCTGTACGAGTACCTGGACCGCCAAGGTCTGGACGCGCGCCAATTGCTCGGGCCCCAGCCCGACCCCTCACAGCATTTCCTGCCCATGGCCGACTGGCAGGCCTGGCTCAAGCGCGTGGACGCCGTCGAGGGCCGCGTGGGCCTGGGCCTGCGCATCGCCGAGGGCATCAGCGCGCGCCACTTCGGTGTGCTGGGCTATGCCGCCCTGGCCTGCAACAACCTGGCCGACGCCCTGCAGCGCATGGAGCGCTACCACGCCTCGGTCTATGACGCCAACCCCGCACACGTCGAGGTGCTGCCCGACGGCGTGGTGGTGGAGTGGGGCGTGGAGCGCGGCCGCCCGGGCGCCCTGGTCGATGAAACCGCCATCGCCTCGCTGGTGCAACTGGCCCGCGACATGACCGGCCACTACTGGCCCATGCGAAAGGTCAGCTTCGTCAATCCGCCGCCGGCCGATGTCCAGCCCTACCGCGATTTTTTCGGCTGCGAAGTCCTCTTCAACGCCCCCACCACCCGCCTGGAGTTCGACACCGCCTGCCTGGCCCTGCCGATGCGCAAGTCCGACCCGGCACTGGCGCAGTTGCTCGACCAGCAGGCCGAGCAGGTGCTGCGCCAGGTCTCGCAGGTGCCTGCCATCGTCGATGCCTGGCGGCGCACCCTGGTGCCGCTCATCCGCGAAGGGCAGACCTCGCTGGCGGCCCTGGCCCGCGCCCACCACACCAGTCCGCGCACGCTGCAGCGGCGGCTGTCGGAGCAGGGCTTGAGCTTCCAGCAACTGCTGGACGACACGCGCCGTCACCTGGCCGAGGCCCACCTGAAAGACGCCCGCCTGGACCTGGCCGAGATCGCGCTGCTGCTGGGTTACTCCGAACAAAGCGCCTTCACCCGCGCCTTCCGTGCCTGGACGGGTTTGCCGCCTGCACAATGGCGCAAACAAAACCGCCTGAAGAAAACGTGAAGTACAGCGATGTGGCGTGATCTGCCTGCGGGCCTGCCGCCTGCGCCTGATGCGGTCGTGCGCGGCGGCGAGGCCCTCGTGGGCCGCTACCAGGGGCGTGTGCCGCGCATCGATTGGTCGGGCCTGAACGCGGCCCGCCAACACAGCGCGCTGTGGCGCTGGGCCCACCACAAGCGCTGGCAGTACGTTGGCATCGCCACCCCTGAGTTGTTCATTGGCGTGGCCGTGGTTGACCTGGGCTGGTGCATGACGGCCTTCGCTTACGTCTTCCACCGCTTCCGACAGCGCCTGATCGCCGATTGGGACCAGGACGGCCTGCCCGGTCTGTCCGGTCGCGTCAACAACGCGCCGCTGGATGGCATGGACACCGCCTTCCGCGGGCCGGGCGCGGCCATCACCTTGCAGCACCTGGCGGGCGATGTGCTGGCCTTGCGCGTGCGGGCCGCCAACCTCGTGCTGCGCGCCGACCTGGACCTGGTCTCTGCCCCGCCGGTGATGGTGGCCGTCGGACCCATCGAGGGCGGCGCCATGCACAGCACCCACAAGACCTCGGCGATGTCGGTGCGCGGCGAGTTGGACGTCGATGGCCTGCGCTGGGACCTGAGCGACGCCCACGCCTGCCTGGACAGCTCCAACGGCTTGCTGGCGCGCGAAACCGCCTGGCGCTGGGCCAGTGCCCACCGACCGGGCCTGGGCTTCAACCTGCAGCAGGGCTACTTCGGCAACATGGAGAACACGCTGTGGCTGGACGGGGAGATCATCCCGCTGGGCGCGGCCGATTTCCAGTTCGATGCCCAGCAGCCGCTGGCGCCCTGGACCCTCCGCACCGACGACGGCCTGCTGGACCTGCGCTTCGAGCCGCAGGGCGCCCGCTGTGCCGACCGCGACCTGGGCGTCGCTGCCAGCCGCTACATCCAGCCAGTGGGGATTTTCTCGGGCGAGGTGCGCCGCACCCGCCATGGTCCCAGCCGCGCCGTCGAAGGCTTGCTGGGCGTCACGGAGGATCACCGATCTGTGTGGTGAACACTGCAGCATGATCCATTCAGACCATGTGTCGGCGGTGCCATGCCACGCGTTGGGCGCAGCATGCCGGCTTGTTTTGGTGGATCGGACCATGTCGTTGCACGCACACCTGCCGGAGGCTGCCGGCGTCTCGGCCCCAGAGCCTCGCAAGCTGAGCCGCTGGAGCGTGGTGCTGGCCCTGCTCGCCATCGTGGCAGTGCTGGACGCGGCCACGGGCTACGAGGTCTCGGTGTTCCTGCTCTACACCATCCCCGTGGCGCTGAGCACGCACTACCTGGGCGTGCGGGCGGGCGTCGTGGTGTCCACGCTGGCCACGCTGGCCTGGGCCTTTGCCGACCAGTGGTCGGGCCACACGTACAGCCAGGATTGGATCCTGGCCATCAACGCCTTCAACCGCTTTTGCTGCTTCCTGTTGGCGGTGATGGCCATCCGCTTCATCGAAGAGCGCCGCGCGGCAGTCGCCCTGCGCCTGCGTGCCTTCACCGGCGAGGTGCCCCATTGCACCCAGTGCGACAAGCTGTGCGGTGAAGACGGGCATTGGCGCACGCCCGAGATGTACCTCAGCGAGCTGGGCGGCGCCGACGTGCTCCCGAAGGTGTGCCCCGATTGCGCTCGCCGCGTGTACGCCCGGGCGGCTTACCGCGACACGCCGGATGCCATCGGCGCAGCGCCCGATGGCCAGGACCCGCAACAGGCGCGCGCATGACACAGGAAGTCAGGTCTCCGATGGGTTTCAGGATTCTGCATTGCATCGCCTCGGTCAACCCCAAGGGCGGTGGTCCGATCGAGGGGCTCAAACAGCTGTCGGCGGTCAACCAGCAACAAGGCCACCAGGTCGAAGTGCTGACGCTGGACAGCCCCGATGACCCCTGGGTCAAGGACTGCCCCATCCCCTGCCATGCCGTCGGGCCGACCCTGGTGGGCAACTGGCGTTACAGCCCGCGCTGGGTGCCGTGGTTGCGCGCCCACGCCCATGGATACGACGCCGTCATCGTCAATGGCATCTGGCAGTACCACGCCTTCGGCGCCTGGCGCGCCCTGGCCGGCACCAAGACGCCGTACTTCGTCTTCACGCACGGCATGCTCGACCCCTGGTTCAAGCGCACCTACCCGCTCAAGCACTTGAAGAAGTGGCTGTTCTGGCCCTGGGCCGAGTACCGCGTGCTGCGCGATGCCGCTGCGGTGATGTTCACCTGCGAGGACGAACGGCGTCTGGCGCGCCAGTCTTTCTGGCTCTACAAGTGCGACGAGTTCGTCGTCAGCTACGGCACCAGCGCCCCGCCCGACGACGCGGTGCGCCAGCGCGAGGCCTTCCTGCAAGCCTTCCCCGACCTGCAAGGCAAGCGCCTGCTGCTGTTCCTGGGCCGCGTGCACGAGAAAAAGGGCCCGGACTTGCTGTTCAAGGCTTTTGCCAGCCTGCGCGCGCGCCAGCCCGAGTTGCTGCGCGATGTGCGCATCGTCATGGCCGGCCCGGCCGAGCACGCCTACGGTCAGGAGATGCTCAAGCTCAACCGCGAACTGGGCCTGGCAGACGTCACCACCTGGACGGGCATGATTTCGGGCGATGTGAAGTGGGGGGCTTTCCGCGCGAGCGAGGCTTTCATCCTGCCCTCGCACCAGGAAAACTTCGGCATCGCCGTGGCCGAGGCCATGGCCTGCGGCGTGCCGGTGCTCATCAGCAACCAGGTCAACATCTGGCGCGAGATCCAGCAGTCGCAAGGCGGCCTGGTCGAGCAGGACACCCACGCCGGCACCGAGCGCCTGCTGACGCGCTGGCTGGCCACGCCGCCCGAGCAGTGGGCGCAGATGCGCGTCAACGCGCGCCAGTGCTTCCAGCAGCGCTTCCTGATCGACCGCACGGCCGAATCCTTCATCGAGGCGATGGAGGTCTTTGGCATGCGCAGCCGCCCCGAGCGGATCGGCGCAGCGCCCGGGTCGGTGTCGCCGGTGCGCGGCTCACTCTGAGCGCAGGCGCGCATCGTTGGGGATGCCCTCGATGGGGCACTGCGCCGTGCCGATGGTCGGGCGCGTGATGGCTTCGACCTTGCGCTGCGTGCCCAGCGGGTCGGTGACCCAGTCGCGGTAGAAGCTGAAGGGGCATTCGGCCACGCCCTTGTCGCCTTCGCCGGAGTTGAGCACGCCGGTGTAGCCGCGGTGCAGCAGCTTGAAGAGGTGGTTCTGCGACTGGCCGGTTGCGCGCGCATCGCGGATCAGGCGTTTGCTGAGCTGCGCGTACTGGATGCCGTGGTCTTCCTCGCCGCATTCGCCCAGCGTGCGCCCGTCGAAGCCGACGATGGCCGAGTGGCCGAAGTAGCTGTAAACGCCGTCGAAGCCGGCCGCGTTGGCCACGGCCACATAAGCGTTGTTGGCCCAGGCCATGGCCTTGGCCATCATCACCTGCTGGTCCTTGGCCGGGTACATGTAGCCCTGGCAGCGCACGATGAGCTCGGCCCCCTTCATGGCGCAGTCGCGCCAGATCTCGGGGTAGTTGCCGTCGTCGCAGATGATGAGGCTGACCTTCATGCCCTTGGGGCCGTCCGAGACGTAGGTCTGGTCGCCCGGGTACCAGCCCTCGATGGGCGTCCACGGCATGATCTTGCGGTACTTCTGGACGATCTCGCCCTGGTCGTTCATCAGGATGAGCGTGTTGTAGGGCACCTTGTCCGGGTGGGCCTCGTGGCGCTCGCCGGTCAGCGAGAAGACACCCCAGACCTTGGCCTTGCGGCAGGCATCGGCGAAGACCTCGGTGACATCGCCGGGGATGGTCACGGCCGTGTCCATCATCTCCTGCTTGTCGTACATGATGCCGTGGGTGCTGTACTCCGGGAAGATGACGAGGTCCAGGCCGGGCAGGCCCAGCTTCATGCCCTGGACCATCTCGCTGATCTGGCGCGCGTTGGCCATCACCTCGGCCTGCGTGTGCAGGCGCGGCATCTTGTAGTTCACGACCGCGACACCGACGGTGTCGTCACTGCTGGAAATGTCGCCGTGCAGCATGGGGATCTCCTGTGAGGGGTGGAACGGGGGCGGGACGCAACGCCTGCCATTGTTCGAAGCGGCGCGCTGGCGCTCAATACGTTGTTTGACGCAGGTGGAAGGCTTTGCGCCGGCGCCATCACGGTGTCGCCGGGCATGGCGCACAATCCGGGTCCGCCGTGCCCCCTTGTGGTGCCAGCCGTCGCCCCTGTCCCCACCATCCCGTTTCCGTGGAGAACGCCTTGAACACTTTGACCGACCGACTCCAGCGCCTGGGCCTGGCCGGCCTGCAAGGCATGCGCCGCGGCATCGAGAAGGAAGGTTTGCGTGTGGGGCCGGACGGTGTGCTGTCGCGCACGGCCCACCCGGAGGGGCTGGGCTCGGCCCTGACCCACCCGCACATCACCACGGACTTCAGCGAGTCCCAGCTGGAGCTGGTCACGGGCGTGCACGCGGGCATCGGCGATTGCCTGGCCGAGCTGCGCGACGTCCACCGCTTCGTGTTGCAGCACCTGGGCCAGCAGCCTGGCAACGAGCGCATCTGGGCCTGTTCCATGCCCGGTGAGCTGCCCGCCGATGCCGACATCCCGGTGGGCTGGTACGGGCCTTCCAACGTGGGCCTGGCCAAGCGCGTGTACCGCAACGGCCTGGTGCACCGTTATGGCGCGCGCATGCAGACCATCTCGGGCATCCACTACAACTGGTCGCTGGCGGGTGCGAGCACCGAAGACTACTTCGCGCTGATCCGCAACTTCCGCCGCCACGGTTTCATCTTGCTGATGCTGTTCGGTGCCTCGCCGGCCGTCACGCAGGGCTTCGCGCAAGGTCTGGACCACGGCCTGCAGCCGCTGGGCGCGCGCACGCTGCACCTGCCCCACGCCACCTCGCTGCGCATGGGCCGCCTGGGTTACCAAAGCGATGCGCAGTCCCAGCTCAGCGTGAGCTACAACGACCTGGAAGGCTATGCCCGCTCCCTGCACGAGGCGCTGGTGCAGCCTTACGGGCCGTACGAGGCCATCGGCATCCAGGACGGGCAGGGCGGCTACAAGCAGCTGGGCACCACCTTGCTGCAGATCGAGAACGAGTTCTACAGCACCATCCGCCCCAAGCGCGTGACCCAGCGTGGCGAGCGCCCCCTGCACGCGCTGCGCGAGCGTGGCGTGGAGTACGTCGAGGTGCGTTGCATGGACCTGCAGCCCGAGCTGGGCGTGGGCATCGACGCGCACACCCTGCGTGTGCTCGACACCTTGCTGCTGTGGTGCATGCTCAGTGGCAGCCCGCCGGACAACCCCGAGGAGGTCCGCGAGATGGCCGACAACCAGCGCCTGGTGGTCGCCCGTGGCCGTGAGCCAGGGCTGACGCTGCAGCGCGGTGGGCGGGCCGTGGCGCTGGCCGATTGGGCCGACGAGGTGATGGCCCTGGCGCAGCCCGTGGCCGAGGCGCTGGACCGCGCCCACGGTGGCGACGCCTTTGCACGCAGTTGGGCCCAGGCCCGCGAGGCTTTGCGCCAGCCCGAGCGCCTGCCCTCGGCGCGTGTTTTGGCGGCCATGCGCGCGCAGCACCATGGCGAGCATGCGGCCTACGGCCTGAGCGCGTCCGAGCGGGTGCGGGCCGAGCTGCTGGCCGAGCCTTTGCCGGATGCGGTGCTGACCGAGATGGCCCGACAGGCGCAGGACTCCGTGATGGCCCAGCGCGACATCGAACAGGCCGACGCCCTGCCGGACGCTCTACCATTCGAGCTCTACCGACAGCATTACCTGGACCCGGCCAGCCTGCAGCCCTGAGGCGGTGCGGGGCGCCCAGCCCCCATGCCCATGACTGCCATCCTCGCCGCGATCTTTGCCACCTTCCGCACGGCCATGTGGCTGTGCCTGCTGTGGGCTGCGGGCGTGCACGCGCAAGCCTTGCCTGCCGATGCAGTCCAACCCAAGCCCGCCCTGCCCGAGGCGGTGCTGCGCCATGCCAACCGCGACATCCTGACCCTGCAGACGCCCTACCTGGGCATGCCGCCTTCGGAGCGCGTGCGCCGCGCGCAGGCCAACATCGACCTGGCCTTGGAGAGGGGCGGGCCGGGCGAGCTGAGCACCCGCGCCACGCCGCAAGGCCAGCTGGTGTTCGTGGATGGCGTCATGGCGCTCATCCTGTTCGAGGGCGATGTGGCGCCGATGTCGGGCGACACGCTGGCCGCCCTGACCGAGCGCACCCTGTCGGCCTTGCGCCAGGCCATCCGCGAAACGCAGGAGGGCCGCAGTGCGCACAGCCTGCTGGTCAGCCTGGGCCGCGTCGCCTTGGCCACGGTGCTGGCCGTGGCCTTGTTCGCCGCAGCGCGCTTTGTGCGCCTTCGCAGCCTGAGCGTCATCGTCGCCTTCCTGGACCGCCAGACGCGCAAGCTCGCCCAAGGCGAGGTGCTGCGCCGCGAGCGCCTGCACCAGTGGCTCAACGCCTTCGATGTGCTGGTGAGCTGGGGCCTGGGCCTGCTGCTGGGCTATGCCTGGCTGAGCTTTTCGATGCAGCAGTTTCCTTACACGCGCCCCTGGGGCGAGGGCCTGCACCAGTACCTGATCTCGGTGGCGCTGGGGCTGGGCAAGGGCATGTTGTCGGCCGTGCCGGGGCTGGTGGTGGCGGTGCTGATCTTGCTGATGGCGCGCGGTGCCGTGGGGGCGCTCGGCTCGTTCTTCCAGCGCGTGGAGCGCGGCCAGTTGAGCGTCGGCTGGTTGCGCCAGGACGCCGCCGGCCCGACGCGCCGCGTGGTCACCTGGTTGCTGTGGGTGTTCGCGCTGGCCATGGCCTACCCCTACCTGCCGGGCGCCGAGACCGAGGCCTTCAAGGGCATGTCGGTGCTGGTGGGCGTGATGATGTCGCTGGGCGCGTCGAACTTCGTGGGGCAGGTGGCGGGCGGGCTCATCCTGACCTACTCCAACGTGCTGCGCCGTGGCGAGTACGTGCGCATCGGCGAGCACGAGGGCACGGTGGTGGACATCGGCGCCTTCAACACGCGCATCCGCACGGGCCTGGGCGAAGAGGTCATCTTGCCGAACGCGAGCATCGTGGGCAACGCCACCAAGAACTACTCGCGCGCCGTGCACGGGCCGGGCTATGTGGTGGACACCGTCGTGACGATCGGCTACGACACGCCGTGGCGCCAGGTCGAGGCCATGCTGGTCGAAGCGGCCACGCGCACCCCGGGCGTGCTGGCCACGCCGGCGCCGCGCGTTTTCCAGACGGCGCTGTCGGACTTCTACCCCGAGTACCGCCTGGTTTGCCAGGCCATCCCCGAGCAACCGCGTCCGCGTGCGGAGGTGCTCAGCGCCTTGCACGCCCACATCCAGGATGTCTTCAACGAACATGGCGTGCAGATCATGTCGCCGCATTACGTGCTCGACCCGGCCGAGGCCAAGATGGTGCCGCCGGCGCGCTGGTACGCGGCGCCCGCCCGTCCGCCAGCAGATGCCAAGTGAGGGATGGCGCCAGCGCGTCACATGCCCTACAAACGAAGCTGGTACAACGGGGTCCATCTCAAGGAGCACGACATGAGCCTGTTCGATTCCCTGGTCGGCCAAGTGGCCGGCGCACTGACTGCTGGTGGCGGCGATGGCGACGTTGCTGGTGGCCCAGCCGGTGGCCTGATGGGCGTGGTCACACAGTTGCTGACCGACCCGCAGCACGGCGGCTTGCAAGGCCTCGTCCAGACCTTCCAGCAGCAGGGCCTGGGCCAGGTCGTGGCCTCCTGGGTGGGCACGGGCCAGAACCTGCCGATTTCCGCCGAGCAGCTGTCGGCCGTCCTGGGCAGCGAGAAGCTGCAGGGCCTGGCCCAGCAAGTGGGCCTGAACCCACAAGAGCTGAGCGGGCAGCTGGCCCAGTGGCTGCCGCAGGCGGTGGACCAACTCACGCCACAGGGCCAGGTGCCTGAAGCTGGCGCGCTGCAGCCCGATGCCTTGCAAGGCGCACTGGGTGGCTTGTTGGGGAAGTTCCTCGGGCAAGGTTGAGTTCGCAGGCCTGCGGGCCGCGCTAACATGGGTTTTCCGCCACCGCTGGAGACCGCCTTGAACGCTCGCGCCACCTTCACCCGCATGGAAGACAGCACCCGCGAAGATTGGGCTGTCATCCTCCCCGAGGCCCTGCAGATGGCGCGCACGCTGCCCGACCGCGTGCTGGCCCACCTCCAGTTGCTGGATGGCGATTTCGGCGGCTTCCCCATCGACCGGCTCAGCCACTGCCGCCAGTCGGCCACGCTGGCCTTGCGCGATGGCCGCGACGAGGAGTACGTGGTCTGCGCGCTGCTGCACGACATCGGCGACACCCTGGGCAGCTACAACCACCCGGACATCGCCGCGGCCATCCTCAAGCCCTTCGTGAGCGAGGCCAACCTCTGGATGGTGCAGCACCACGGCATCTTCCAGGGCCACAACTTCTTCCACCACATCGGCCTGGACCGCGACATGCGCGAGCAGTTCCGCGGCCACCCGCACTTCGAGCGCACGGCCGAGTTCATCGAACGCTATGACAACCCGGCCTTCGACCCTGCGGCCGAGATGCTGCCCCTGAGCGAGTTCGAGCCTTTGCTGCGCCGGGTGATGGCCGCACCGAAGCAGTCGGTGTACAAGGCCGCGATGGCGGGTGAGGGCAAGGACGGCTGTTGATGCGATCCTCAAGCCGTCAAGCGCTCAAGGCAGCACCTCGGCCTGTTTCAGCAGCGACGCCACGTGCGCGAGGATCTCCTGACGGCACTGCGGCTTGTTGTCCGACAGGACGAACTGCTTGATGTAGCAGTCGGCGAAGTCGGCGTTGAACTTGGCCCGCAGCAGCGGGCTGTAGAGGCGCTTGTCCATGCCTTCTGCTTGCAGCACCGTCAGGTGCCACGTGCGCCCTCTGTTGCCGTACTTGGAGGAGGTGACCAGGCTGCGCAGGCTCATGACCACCACGTGGCTGCGTCCGCTGTACGGCGTGAGGTCTGGCTCCGGTCGGGTGCTGTGGCCCACGGTGAATTTCACGTCGGGCCAGCGCGAAGCCAGGTCGGCCTGCAAGGCGTCGGCGAAGCGCGTGTACTCCAGGAAGGGTGGGTACTCGACCTGGTCGGGGGCGAAGGGCTTCGACGTCCATTCCAGGCGGGTGTCGAGCACGATCGCCATGTCGGTGGCTTTGCGGGCTTGCGTTGCGCGCGCGGGCTTGCTGACGTCGTAGGTGTAAGGCGGTGCGACTTTGGCGCAGCCGGTGCTCAGCATGAGGGCGGCGGCGCAGGCCAGGCCGGTCAAGGCGCGTTGCCATGGGCTCATGGGTGTGTCATCCCTGCTTGTTGTTGGGGTGTGCATCTGGGCGATGGCATTTGAAGATACGTGTGATCCGTTGCAACCAGATGTCAGCCCATCCCTGACCGAGGCCGGGCTCACGTGACACCGAAGCAGACGGTGTACAAGTGCGCCTTGGGTGAAGCGCCAGCCGCAGGGCCAGCCCGCCACAACCCAACCACGCAACCCAACCACGTAACCCAAGCAGCCTTGGAGCCCGACATGACGACCCTGCCGACGATCCTGCCCCCGTACGCCGCCTTGCTGGCCCTGCTCTTCGTGTACCTGAGTGTGCGCACCATCGGCACGCGCCGGCGCCTGCAGATCGCCATCGGCGACAAGGACCACCCCGAGATGCAGCGCGCCATGCGCGTGCACGCCAACTTCGCGGAGTACGTGCCGCTGGGCCTGGTCATGCTCGCCCTGGTCGAGGCACGCGCTCCGGCGCCGTGGTTGATGCACGCCTTGTGCCTGTGCCTGCTGCTGGGGCGTGGTCTGCACGCCTACGGTGTCAGCCAGGCGGCCGAGCGCTTCCAGTTCCGCGTGGCCGGCATGGCCTTGACCTTCACCTGCCTGATCGGCTCGTCGCTCTACCTGCTGGGCACGGGCCTGGCTCAGTAACCCGCCATCTTCGCCGTCACCCAGTGGTTGATCCAGCCCGGTGAGAGCTTCGAGAGCAACGCGAAGCACTTCGTCTGCAGGCCCACGTGCGTGTGCACGGGCAGCTTGTGGGCTGCGCGCTGTGACAGGGACCACACCGCCAGTGCGACGTCCTCGGCGCTCAGGCGCACGCCCAGCATCTTCACGGTCCGCATGCGGCTGACGTCGTCGCGGACCATGGCCGTGTCCACGAACAGCGGCAGCACGTCCACCACGCGGATGCCCTCGCGGCGCCATTCGATGTCCAGCGCTTCGGTCAGGCCGCGCACCGCGGCTTTCGTGGCCGAGTAGCTGGCCAGCTCGGGCTGACCGTGCAGGGCCGAGGCCGAGCACATGTTGATGACGCGGCTGCCCGGCGTGGCCAGCAGCAGCGCATGCGCCGCATGGCAGCCGTTGATGACGCCCTTGAGGTTCACATCGACGACCAGGTGGTGGCGCGCGAGTGCGGCCTGCGCGAAGGGCAGCGTGACGGACACGCCCGCGTTGTTGAACAGCACGTCGAGCCGACCGCCCGAGGCCTGGGCAAAGCGCTGCAGTGCCGAGGTCCAGTCGGCGGCCTGAGCCACGTCCAGCCGGCCTGCGATGCCGTGCTCGGCGCACAGGCGCTGGCGCAGGGCTTGCACGGCGGCCTCGTGGAGGTCGTAGAGCCCGACGAACCAGCCCGCACGCGCGAAACGTTCGGCCACGGCCAGGCCGATGCCGGCCGCCGCACCGGTGATGAGGATGGCGGGGCGCGGTGCGGCGTTCACCGTGTGCCTGCCTGGCCGATGAACGCGGCGTACAGCTTGGCCGTGTCGGCGGGCGCCTCGACCATGGGCATGTGGCCGATGCCATCGAGCAACACGACCTGGGCTTGGGGCAGGGCGGCCTGCCAGACGGCGGCGGCGCTCACGTCGATCAGGCGGTCCTGCTTGCCCCAGACGATCAGCGCCGGCGCGCGCAGCTGGCCCAGGCGCGTGCTGACGTCGGTGGGCTGGTGCGACTCGTTGAAGATCTGCGTGAGCGCGGCCTTGCGAGCGATGTACTGGTCGGCAATGGCGTCCAGCACGTAACCTGGCATGAAGGGCGGCTGCGCCATCGTCATCGGGTAGAAGCGGTAGAAGCCGGCGCGGGTGTCGAAGAGGAAGGGGTTGTGGCCTTCGGCGCGCAGGCGCTCCATCTCGCTGGGGTGCGGCTGGGGCAGGCCGGCCGGGTCCACCATCGCGGCCGACAGCGTGCGCTTTGGGTGGTGCAGCGCGAAGTAGGCCGCGAGGTGGCCGCCCATGGAGTTGCCGATCACGTGGACGCGTTGCACGCCGAGCTGGTCGAGCAGCTTGACGAGGCGCTCGCTTTGCGCGGGGATGCTGTACTTCCAGTCAGGCTGGTAGCCCGTCTCACCGTGCCCGGCCAGGTCGGGGACGATGACCTGGTGGTTCCCGGTGAAGTGCCGCGCGAACCGCGCCCACACGTCCTTGTCGGCGCTGAAGCCGTGCAGCATCAGGATGGCGTCGCCGGTGTGCTGGCCTGTGTTCCGACCTTGGGAGCGGTACAACACCATGGGCACGCCATCGACCGTGACGCGCTCCTTGTGCAGGCCGTAGAGCCGAGACTCGGCCGCCGAGGCCAGGTCGTACGTGAGCTGCCCGATGGCCGGGTAGGTGAAGGCGGACCAGCCGATGGCGGCCGCCAGGGCTGCCAGCAAGGGCAGCTTCAAGGTGCGTGCACGGGACATGGTGCCTCAACCCTTCATCAGTTTGCGCGACAGCCACACCGAGCCCGGCTGGTACCAGGAGCCCAGCAGGCGCACGAAGAAGTCCATCAGTTTGGCGTCGGGGCCGACCAGCACGCGGCGCTGCTTGCGCTCCACCGCGCGCAGGATCTGCAGCGCGGCGCTTTCGGCGGTGGTGACGTTGAGCATCTTGTCGAAGCGCGAGCGCGCGGCCTCGGCCTGGCCGCCGGTCGCATGGTTCATGCTCTCGTCCATCTTGGCCGCCCGGGCGATGTTGGTGCGGATGCCGCCGGGGTGCACGCAGGTCGCGCTCACGCCGCAGTTGGCCATGTCCAGTTCCTGGCGCAAGGCTTCGGTGAAGCCGCGCACGGCGAACTTGCTGCTGTTGTAGGTGCCCTGGGTGGGCGAGGCCAGCAGGCCGAACAGGCTGGAGGTGTTGACCACATGGCCTTCGCCGGCCCGCTTGAGGTGCGGCAGGAAGGCTTGCGTGCCCCAGACCACGCCCCAGAAATTGATGCCCATGATCCATTCGAAATCTTCGGGCTTGACGGTCTCCACGAAGGCGCCGAGGGCCACCCCGGCGTTGTTGAAGATCAGGTTGACCTGGCCGTGCTCGCGGGCGGTCTGGTCGGCCCAGGCCACCATGGCTTCGCGGTCGGCCACGTTGAGCTTGGCGGTGGTGACCTTGACGCCATGCGGCAGGCCGGCTTTGGCCGCCAGCAAGGCCGTTTCAGCCAGGCCCTTCTCGTTGACATCGCTCAGCGAGAGGTGGCAGCCGCGGCGGGCCAACTCCAGCGCCAGGGTGCGGCCCATGCCGGATGCGGCGCCGGTGATGGCGGCGACTTTGCCTTGGAAGTTTTTCATCGTGAGGGTCCTCAGACAATGACGTGGTCGCCGGGTTTGAAGGCCTTGGCCATCTGCCGGAAGGTGAAGCTGAAGCCTGGGAACATGGCGATGACGTGGCCGCTCTTGCTCTTGTACCAGCTGGTGCAACCGCCCGATTGCCACACGGTCTGCTTCATCTCGCGGTGGATCATGGTGGTGTAGTCGGCCTCGGCCTGCGGCTTGACCTCGATGGTTTTGGCACCCTGGCGCTGCACGGCCTGGATGGCGCGGCGGATGTACTCCATCTGCGCCTCGATCACGAAGATGGCCGAGGTGTGGCCGATGCCGGTGTTGGGCCCCGTGACCACGAAGAAGTTGGGAAAGCCCGGCAGCGTGGTGCCCAGGTAGGCGCGGGGGAACTCGGCCCAGACGTCCTGCACCGATTGGCCACCCTTGCCGACCACGGGGTAGGAGATCACGCCGTCGGTGGCGTCGTAGCCGGTCGAATAGACGATCAGGTCCAGGTCGATCTGCTGGCCTTGGGTGGTCAGGATGCCGCGCGCATTGATCTCGGCAATGCCATCGTCCTTGGGGTGCAGCTTGACGTTGGGGCGGCACAGCGCCGGGTACAGCGTGCTGGACAGGATGATGCGCTTGCAACCGATGGTGTAGTCGGGCGTCACGGCCTGGCGGAGGGCCGGGTCGCTGATCTGCTTGGCGATGTGCTTGAGCGCGGCTTGCTGGGCCACGACGTTCAGCATCTTCTTGGAGTACTTGAAGCCGATCACGCGGCTCTCCAGGCCCCAGTAGATGGCCGTGCGCAAAGCCTTGTAGATGAGCTTGTTGCCCAGCAGCGCGCGCTCGAACTTCGAGAACACGCGGTCCGGGCGGGGCAGCACCCAGTGCGGCGTGCGCTGGAAGACGTGCAGCGTCTGGACCTCGGGTGCGATGGCCGGGATGACCTGGGCCGCGCTGGCGCCACTGCCGATGATGGCCACGCGCTTGCCCTTGTGGTCGTAGCCGTGCTGCCAGTTGTTGGTGTGGAAGGTCTTGCCCTGGAAGGTGTCACGCCCCTTGAAGTGGGGGATGACGGGCGTGCTCAGCGGGCCGGAGGCGTTGATCAGGTATTTGGCGCCGAGCACCTCGCCGCCTTCGAGCTGCACCTGCCAGGTCTGCGAGGCCTCGTCCCACTGCACCTTCGTGACGTTGGCGTGGAGCTTGGTTTTCTCGCGCAGGCCGTGCTTGGCCAGCACGTGGTTGGTGTACTCGACCAGTTCGTCCTGCTCGGCGAACATCTGCGACCACTGGTAGGGCTCGAAGGACAGCGAGTACAGCGGCGATTGCACGTCCACCGCGGCGCCGGGGTAGCTGTTCTGGCTCCAGGTGCCGCCCATCCAGGCGCGGCGCTCCAGGATGAGGAAGTCCTCGATGCCGATGCGGCGCAGGTTGATGGCCGCGGCCTGACCGCCGAAACCACTGCCGATGATGATCGCGGTGTGCTGCTGCATGGAACTCCTCAAGGTGCGGCTGCCGAATTCAAGTGAAGATGATTGTCGTCAGTTTACAAGTGACGATGATTGTCGTCAAATAGGGGGATGACCCGATCCTCCCCCGACCTGGGTGTCGGCCGCACCTACGCAGGCGAAAGCCTGAGCGAACGCACCGCCCGGCGGCGCCAGCAGTTCCTGGACGCCGGCCTGGAAGTGTTTGGCACCTCGGGCTACCGCACGGCCACGGTGCGCCAGTTGTGCAGGCAGGCCGGCCTGACCGACCGCTACTTTTACGAATCCTTCGCGTCCACCGAGGATTTGCTGGTGGCCGTCTATGAGCGCGAGTTCGACCACCTGCAGCACGTGGTGCTGGTCGCGCTGATGGGCGAGGCCGCGCAACAGGACCCCACGGCGCCGATCGAGGTCGCCCTGAACGCCTTGTTCGAGATGGCCTCCGAGCCCCGCGTGGCCCGGGTCTGCTGGTTGGAGGTGCTGGGCGTGAGCGCGCGGGTGGACGGGGTGTACACCCGCACCATCGAGCGTTTTGCGGCCCTGGTCGTGGCCTTCGCCAGGCAGCGTTTCGATGCGGTCGATGTCGATGAGGCCGAATCGCGCATGTTGGGCATCGCCCTGATCGGCGCGGTCAGCCAGCCGGTGACCCACTGGCTGCTGGGGGGCTACCGCGAAGACCGGGCCACGATGGTGGCCGCCACCTCGCGGGTGTTCCGCGGCGTGATCGACGGCTTGCGCCAAGAGGCGGCCTGAGCGCGGCGGAGGTGGTCGCTTAGGGATGGCCGTGCGTGCGCGCCTCCTGCACAGTGCGCTCAGGTGTGGCCAGGTGGCTGCACCGCAACGACACAGCACACCTTGAGGAAGCACGATGAGCAAGTACAAACTGGGCCCGGCGTCGAAGAAGGAGCTGCAGGGCGTTCACCCCGATCTGGTGGCCGTGGTGCAGCGCGCCATCGAGCTCACGGTGCAGGATTTTTCCGTGCATGACGGCATCCGCACCCTGGCCGAGCAAAAGAAGCTGGTGGCCTCGGGGGCGTCGCAAACGCTGGACTCCCGCCACATCACCGGCCACGCGGTGGACCTGGTGCCCTACATCAACGGCAAGCTGCGCTGGGAGTGGGACCCGATCTACATGATCGCCGACGCGGTGCGCATGGCCGCCCAGGAGCTGGGCACGCCCATCCGCTGGGGTGGCGCCTGGGACGTGGACTTCACGACCAGCAGCGAATCCCCCGAGGACCTGGTGGCGCAGTACGTGGCCCGCCGCAAGGCCGCCGGCTTGCGCGCCTTCATCGACGGGCCGCACTTCGAGCTGCCCAAGGCCCGCTACCCTTGAAGGGTGCGTCAGTGGCTGATCATCCAGGGGCGCTTGCTGGGGAAGGTTTTCGAGCCATCGGGCGTGCGCACCGTGCTCGCCTTTTTGGCGCTTGAGCAACAACCGCATCCCGAGGGGTGCTTGAGGCGGCCGTAGCTGCCATCGACGCTCTTGGAGGTGCGCGGCTCGTGCCGGGCGCGCTCGTTGGTGTCCATGGCGAAGCGCGTCTCGCTGCTCACGCAGGCCAGGCGCGGTGCGCTCACGAACACCCGCGGGGAGGCGATGCCGCAGTCGGGGCAGGCGGCCGGGTCGTTGCGGGCGGAGAGGCTGCGCAAGGCGTCGAAGCCCCCGCAGTCCGGACATGCATAGTCGTAGGTCGGCATGCTGGGGGCTCCCGCTTTTGCTTACTTCACGTCCGGAGAAATCGGCATCTGGACGCTGCCGTCGAGGAACTTCGTCGGGCCTGCCGCCGTCGGGTTGATGTCGAACTCGAAGATCTCCGTGGGCAGCCACAAGGTGGCGCAGGCGTTAGGCACGTCCACCACGCCGCTGATGTGACCTTGCACCGGTGCCGTCCCCAGGATGGAGTAAGCCTGGGCGCCGCTGTAGCCGAACTTCTTGAGGTACTCGATGGCGTTGAGGCAGGCCTGGCGGTAGGCCACGTTCACGTCCAGGTAGAGCTGCTTGCCTTGCTCGTCCACCGAGATGCCTTCGAAGATCAGGTAGTCGTTGTAAACCGGCTTGATCGGGCTGGGCTTGAAGATCGGGTTCTTGATGCCGTACTTGGCCATGCCGCCCTTGATGAGCGTGACCTTCATGTGCACCCAGCCGGCCATCTCGATGGCGCCGCAGAAGGTGATTTCGCCGTCGCCCTGGCTGAAGTGCAGGTCGCCCACGCTCAGTCCAGCGCCATCCACGTACACGGGGAAGAACACCTTGGAGCCGCGCGACAGGTCCTTGATGTCGCAGTTGCCGCCGTGTTCGCGCGGGGGCACAGTGCGTGCCGCGGTGGCGGCGGCCTTGTCTTTGGCTTCGCCGGTGAGGCGGCCCATGTGGGCGGTGGCGGCAAAGGGTGGGTTGGCCAGGCCGGTGTTGCTCGGGTCGGAGTCGATCAGCTCTTGCTCGCGCGTGTTCCACATCTCCAGCATCTTGTGGTCGGGCAGGCAGCCGATCAGGCCGGGGTGGATCAGGCCGGCGTAGCTCACGCCGGGCACGTGGCGGCTCTTGGTGAACATGCCGTGGATGTCCCAGATGGACTTCTGCGCCAGCGGGTAGTGTTCGGTCAGGAAGCCGCCACCGTTCTTCTTGCTGAAGAAGCCGTTGAAGCCCCACAGGCTGTCTTGCTTGGCGCCGATGTCCAGCAGGTCCACCACCAGCAGGTCGCCCGGCTCGGCGCCCTTCACGCCCACGGGGCCGCTGAGGTAGTGCACGGTGCTCAGGTCGATGTCGCGGACGTCATCGGCCGAATCGTTGTTCTGGATGAAACCGCCGGTCCAGTCGAACGTTTCCAGGATGAACTCGTCACCGGGGTTGACCCAGCAGGCCATCGGGATGTCCGGGTGCCAGCGGTTGTGGATGTTCTCGTTGAGGGTGGGCGATTGGGTCAGGTCCACTTTGATCAGGGTGTCGGCCATGGCATTGCTCCTTTAAACAGACAGGTAGGCTTTGATGCGCTCGGCATCGGTGTCGGCGCGGGTGGTCTCGTGCACCAGCCGTCCGCCCTCGATCACGAAGAGGCGGTCGGCCACGTCCATCGCGAAGCTCAGCACCTGCTCGCTCACGACGATGGTGATCTCGCGCAGCTTGCGGATCTCGTTGAGCGCCTTGGCGATGTCTTTGATGATGGACGGCTGGATGCCCTCGGTGGGCTCGTCGAGCAGCAGCACCTTGGGGTCGGTGACCAGGGCCCGCGCGATGGCGAGCTGTTGCTGCTGGCCGCCCGAGAGGTTGCCGCCCTTGCGGTGCTTCATGTCGAAGAGCACGGGGAAGAGCGCGTAGATGTCGTCCGGGATCTTCTTGGTCTTGCTGTTTTCCAGGCCAGTCTGGATGTTCTCTTCCACCGTCAGCGTGGGGAAGATCATCCGGCCCTGGGGCACGTAGGCGATGCCTTTGGCGACGCGGCGGTAGCTCTCGTCCTTCACGACGCTGCTGCCGGCCACGTGGATGTCACCGGACTTGGTGGGCAGCACGCCCATGAGGCTTTTGAACAGCGTGGTCTTGCCCATGCCGTTGCGGCCCATGATGGCCACGGTTTCGTTCTGGTGGGCCTCGAACGAGATGCCGTGCAGCGCCTCGCTCTGGCCGTAGCTGACGTACAGGTCCTTGACTTGCAACATGGTGGTGTCCTTTGCGGTGACCGGGCTCAATGGCCCAGGTAAACGTCGATGACCTTGGGGTCGCTCTGGACCTGGTCCATGGTCCCTTCGGCGAGGATCTTTCCCTGGTGCATCACCGTCACCTTCGACGCGATCTGGGCGACGAAGGCCATGTCGTGTTC
The DNA here is from genome assembly GCF_004362855.1 of Aquabacterium commune. GTDB lineage: Bacteria > Pseudomonadota > Gammaproteobacteria > Burkholderiales > Burkholderiaceae_C > Aquabacterium > Aquabacterium commune. The sequence goes on along the minus strand of NZ_SNXW01000002.1, from coordinate 274,645 downwards.
GATCACGATCATCGAGCGGTTCTTGCAGATGCGCTTGAGCAGGTCGGCGGTGAGCTCGCGCTCCCGGGCGCTCATGCCGGCGATCGGCTCGTCGAGCATCAGCAGCTCGGGGTCCTGCATCAGCAGCATGCCGATCTCCAACCACTGCTTCTGGCCGTGGCTGAGCAGGCCGGCTTCGGTGCCGAGCTTGTCGGCCAGGCCGATCTCTTCGGCCACGACCTGCACGCGGGCCTTGACCTCGTCGGTGCACTTGAAGGCCAGGGCGCCGAAGACCGAGCGGCCCTCTGGATAGGACACCTCCAGGTTCTGGAAGACGCTGAGGTTTTCGTAGATGGACGGCGTCTGGAACTTGCGGCCCACGCCCGAGCGCACGATGGCGTGCTCGGACTTCTTGGTCAGCTCCTGGTCCTTGAACTGGATGCTGCCGGCGGAGGCCTTGGTCTTGCCGCAGATGAGGTCGAGCAGGGTGGTCTTGCCGGCGCCGTTGGGGCCGATGATCACGCGCAGCTCGTTCTTGTCCACGTAGAGGTTGAGGCTGTCGATGGCCTTGAAGCCGTCGAAGGACACGGTGAGGTCTTCGACATAGAGAACGAACTCTTTGCTGGTGGCGGTGGCGTTCATGGAGGTCTCCTGTCAGGCTTGTTGACCGCTGATGTCGCCAGGCATCTGGTTGCCATGGCCTTGTGCGGGAGGCAGCACGGCCGGGTAGATGGCGTGGGCCGCCTGGATGCGCTCGGCCTGGGCCTTCCGGTCGGCCTGGCGTTGCGCCCACCAGGGCTTGATCTTTTGCTCCCACAAACCGGCCAGGCCGTCAGGGAAGGCCATGGTCACGCCGATGAACAGCGCGGCCATCAGGAACAGCCACAGGTCGGGTGCGGACTCGGAAAAGTAGGTCTTGCCGAAGTTCACCAGCAGCGCGCCGTAGATGGCGCCCACCAGGCTCATGCGGCCACCGACCGCGGCGAAGATCACCATCTCGATGGAGGGCACGATGCCCACGAAGGACGGCGACATGAAGCCCACCTGCAGCGTGAACATGGCACCACCGATGGCCGACAGGCCCGCCGCCAGGCAGAAGGCGAAGACCTTGAACATGGCGACGTCATAGCCCGAGAAGCGCACGCGGTCTTCCTTGTCGCGCATGGCCAGCAGCAGGGTGCCCAGCTTGGACTTCTGCACCCAGAGGCACAGGAGCACCGAGCCCAGCAGCAGCGCACAGCACACGTAGTACAGAACCAGGCGGTGCTCGTCGGTGCGGATGTCCCAGCCCAGCATCGTCTTCAGGTCGGTGATGCCGTTGACACCGCCGGTGTAGCCCTGCTGGCCGATGATCAGCACCGTCAGCACCAGGGCCACGGCCTGCGTGATGATGGCGAAGTACACGCCGCCCACACGCCGCTTGAACATCGCGAAGCTCACGATGAAGGCCAGCAGCATGGGCACGATGACCACGGCCGCGATGGCAAACGGCAGGCTCTTGAAGGGCACCCACCACATCGGCAACTCGGTGAGCTGGTTCCAGTCCATGAAGTCGGGGATGCCCGGCGTGGACTGGATCTTGGTGCTGATGGGGTCAGACGCTTCCAGCTTGAGGAACATGGCCATCATGTAGCCGCCCAGGCCGAAGAACACGCCTTGGCCGAGGCTGAGGATGCCGGCATGGCCCCACAGCATCACCAGGCCGAGCGCCACGAAGGCATAGGTCAGGTACTTGCCCACGAGGTTGAGTCGGAAGGTGTCCAGCCCGAGCGGGAACACCACCAGCAGCACCACGGCCAGCAGCAGGAAGCTGCCGAGCTGTTGCTGTTTGAGCCAGTCTTGGATTTTTGTCATGCGATTGCTCCTAGGGTTCCGGGAAGGCGTCAGCGGCGCACCTTGGAGGCGAACAGGCCTTGCGGGCGCAGCATCAGGATCGTGATGACGGTCATCAGCGTCAGCACCTTGGCGTTGGAGCCGCTCATGAAGAACTCGGAGATGGACTGCGTCTGCGCGATGCCGAAGGCCGAGGCCACGGTGCCCAGCAAGCTGCCGGCGCCGCCGAAGGTCACGACCAGGAAGCTGTCCACGATGTAGAGCGAGCCACTGGTCGGGCCGGTGGAACCGATCGTGGTGAAGGCCGCACCCGCCACACCGGCGATGCCGCAGCCGATGGCAAACGTCAGCCGGTCGGTCTGCTTGGTGTTGATGCCGATGGCGTTGGCCATCACGCGGTTGCTCACCGTGGCGCGCACCCGCAGGCCCCAGCGTGCCTTGTAGAGGGCCAGCAGCAGGAAGGCGGTGACCACGGCGGTCAGGCCCATCACGAACAGGCCGTTGATGGGGATGTCCAGGCCTTCGGCCGGTGCCCACGAGCCCATCAGCCAGTCGGGCAGGGTGGGGCTGACTTCCTTGGGACCGAAGGTGGAGCGGAACACCTGCTGCAGGCCCAGGCTCAGGCCCCAGGTGGCCAGCAAGGTGTCCAGCGGGCGTTTGTAGAGGTGGCGGATCAGCGCCCACTCGGTCAGCCAGCCGGCCGCGAAGGCGATGAAGAAGGCCGCGACGATGGCCACGGGGAAGTACATCTGCACCAGACCGGGCGCGTACTTCTCGGTCAGCGTCGAGCCCAGGTAGATGGTGTAGGCGCCGATCGTCATGAACTCACCGTGGGCCATGTTGATCACGCCCATCTGGCCGAAGATCACCGCCAGGCCCAGGCCCATGAGCAGCAGCACGGAAAACAGGCTCAGCCCGGCGAAGCCTTGCATGAGCCCGATGTTGAGCATGTCTGTGAATGTCATCGTCCACCTCGTTGGTCCGGCATCTCGAAAAAGCCTGCGCGGCCCGGCCGTGCGAAGGTCGGGCCGCTGCAGGAAGGCGGCTGGTTCCCGCCAGCCGCACGCTCAAAACGTTCGACCCAGCGCACACCGCAGAACCGGCTTTGCCGGGCTGCTGGTGTGGCCCCCTGGGGGGCGGCCGCAGGCCGCAGGGGGGTTATTGATAGCCCTTGGGGAAGGGGTTCGGCTCGATCAGCTCGGGCGACTCGGACACCACCTTGAAGGTGCCGTCGGTCTGGCCTTGGGCGATGCGCGACTTGCTCCACAGGTGGTGGTTGGCGTGCAGCTTCACGTAACCTTCCGGCGCCGTCTTCAGCTCGATGCCGGGCGAGGCCGCCACGACCTTGTCCACATCGAAGCTGCCGGCCTTCTCGACCGCGGCCTTCCACAACCAGGGGCCGAGGTAGCCGGCCTGGGTCACGTCACCGATCACGGCCTTGGGGCCATAGGCCTTGCGGAAGGCGGCCACGAAGGCCTTGTTGTTGGCGTTGTCCAGCGACTGGAAGTACTTCATCGAGCTGTAGAAGCCAGCGAAGTTCTCGCCGCCCACACCCAGCATTTCGTCCTCGGTCACCGACAGGGTCAGCAGGAACTGCTTGGCACCCGTGATGCCAGCGGCCTTGAGCTGCTTGTAGAAGGCCACGTTGGAGCCACCGACCACGGCGGCGAAGATGCAGTCGGGCTTGGCCACCTTGATCTTGTTGATCAGGGAGTTGAAGTTGGTGTGGCCCAGCGGGTAGTACTCCTCACCGACGACGGAACCCAGCTTGCCCACCGACTCGATGTGCTTGCGCGCGATCTTCATCGAGGTGCGCGGCCAGATGTAGTCGGAGCCGACCAGGAAGAAGGTCTTGGCCTTCTTCTCTTTCGAGCCCCAGTCCAGGCTGTAGATGATCTGTTGCGTGGCTTCCTGGCCGGTGTAGATCACGTTCTTGGACTGCTCCAGGCCTTCGTAGAAGGTCGGGTAGTACAGCAGGCCGTTTTCTTTCTCGAAGATGGGCAGCACGGCCTTGCGCGAAGCAGACGTCCAGCAGCCGAAGACGCAGGCGACTTTGTCGTTGACCAGCAGCTTCTTGGACTTCTCGGCGAAGGTCGGCCAGTCGGAGGCGCCGTCTTCCTTGATGACCTTGATCTTGCGGCCCAGCACGCCGCCCATGGCGTTGATCTGGTCGATGGCGAGCTGTTCGGCCTGGATGGAGCCGGTCTCCGAGATGGCCATGGTGCCGGTGGCCGAGTGCAGCTGGCCCACGATCACTTCCGTGTCGGTCACGGCCAGCTTGGTGGTGTTGATGGCCGAGGTGGCCGGTGCGGCGGCGCGGCTCAGGCCGGGCAGGCTGCCCAGGCCCGCCACACCCGCCATGCCGGCGAGGGGGAGGGCGCCCATGCCTTGCAGCAGGCGGCGGCGGTTTTTGGACAGATCGTCAGAGTGGTTCGACATGGACAGGACTCCTTGCACAACAGTGGGGATCGACGGAAGATTTCAGGGCGTGGTCTGCCTTGTCTTGGTGCATGCCGTTTGACGCTGCCTGCACCGGGTGACGCGGCCTTGGCTCACACAGTACGGAGCCCCGGGTATTCCATGAATACGTCAATTGACGTAGGCGTTGTGCGCAGGGCGCATGCGCTTGAGGCTGGACCGCTTCTTGCGCTCTTCAGGGGCCTGTGTGTCCTGGAGCCCGCCCGTGCCCGTTGCCCGGCAGAAAATCTTCCACATCCGCCGCGAGTACAACGCCTGGGTGGCCAACGAGACCCTGGAGGACTACGCCCTGCGCTACACGCCGCGCTCCTTCCGCAAATGGAGCGAGATGCGCGTGGCCAACACGGCCTTCGGGGCGCTGTCCTTCCTGGCGCTGGAGGCCATTGGCGGCGCCATCGCACTCAACCAGGGTTTCGGCAATGCGCTGTGGGCCATCCTGGTCGTGGGCCTCATCACCTTCCTGACCAGCCTGCCCATCAGCATCTACGCGGCTCGCCATGGCGTGGACATGGACCTGCTCACCCGTGGGGCGGGCTTTGGCTACCTGGGCTCCACGCTGACCTCGCTGATCTACGCCAGCTTCACCTTCATCTTCTTCGCGGTGGAGGCGGCCATCATGGCGCTGGCCCTGCAGATGCTGTTCGGCTGGTCGATGCCGCTGTGCTACGTGGTGTCGTCCCTGCTCGTCATCCCGTTGGCCACGCACGGCATCACGCTGATCTCGCGCCTGCAGATGTGGACGCAACCGCTGTGGTTGCTGCTGTGGCTGGCGCCTTTCGTGGCGGTGTGGTGGCACAAGCCACAGGCCTATGTGGAATTCACCTCGCTGGCCGGGCGCATGTCGGGGGACAGCAGCTTCTCGTGGGCGGCCTTCGGCATGGCGGCCACGGTGGCGTTCTCGCTCATCCTGCAGGTGGGCGAGCAGGTGGACTTCCTGCGCTTCCTGCCCGAGAAAACCCATGCCAACCGCGTGCGCTGGTGGACGGCGGTGCTGGTGGCCGGGCCCGGCTGGGTGGTGCCCGGCATGCTGAAGATGCTGGCCGGCGCCTTCCTGGCCTTCCTGGCCCTGCAGCGCGAGGTGCCGGTGGACCGCGCCATGGAGCCCACGCAGATGTACCTGGCCGGCTTCAGCGAGGTGTTTTCGTCCCACGGCTGGGCGCTGGGCGTGACGGTGCTGTTCGTCGTGCTGTCCCAGGTGAAGATCAACGTGACCAATGCCTACGCCGGCTCGCTGGCCTGGTCCAATTTCTTCGCGCGCCTCACGCACAGCCACCCGGGGCGGGTGGTGTGGCTGGTGTTCAACGTGCTGATCGCCGTGCTGCTGATGACGCTGGGCGTGTTCGGCGCGCTGGAGCACGTGCTGGGCCTCTACAGCAACGTGGCCATCGCCTGGGTGGGGGCGCTGGTGGCCGACCTGGCCATCAACAAGCCGCTGGGCTGGTCGCCCAAGGGCATCGAGTTCAAGCGCGCGCACCTGCACGACCTCAACCCCGTGGGCCTGGGCGCCACGCTGCTGGCCGCGGTGGTGGCCGTGATGGTCCACGCTGGCGTGTTCGGCGAGGCCTGGGTGCCGTGGGCGCCCTTCATCGCCCTGGGGCTGGCGCTGACGGCGTCGCCCCTGCTGGCCTGGGCCACGGGCGGGCGCTACTACCTGGCGCGCCAGCCGCACTCGCACTGGGCGCCCGGGCAGATGGTGCGCTGCTCGGTCTGCGACAACAGCTTCGAGTCCGAAGACATGGCCACCTGCCCGGCCTACGAGGCGCCGATTTGCTCGCTGTGCTGCACGCTGGAGTCGCGCTGCCACGACCGCTGCAAGAGCCGCTCGCGCGCGGCCGAGCAGGTGTCTGACGTGCTGACCTCGGTGCTGCCTGCGCGGCTGTCGCGGCGCATCAACTTCCGCGTCGGGCACTACCTCATCGTCTTCCTGTCGATGGCGACCTTGATGGCCTTCGTGCTGGGGGCCGTCTATTACCAGGAAGGCCATGAGCCCGCCGCGGTGCTCGATGGGCCCTTCGTCAAGGCCTACGCCTTGCTGCTGCTGGCCGCCGCCGTGTGCGCCTGGTGGATCGTGCTGGCCTCCGAGAGCCGCCGCATGGCGCAGGACGACTCCAACCGCCAGAACCAGCTGCTGCAGCAGGAAATCGACGCTCACCGCCGCACCGACGCCGCCCTGCAGCAGGCCAAGGAGCTGGCCGAGGCCGCCAACCAGGCCAAGACGCGCTACGTGGCCGGCATGACGCACGAATTGCGCACGCCGCTCAACAGCATCATGGGCTATGCCCAGATCCTGCTCAAGGACGAGCCGGCCGATGGCGCCCGACGGCGCCCTCTGACCACCATCCAGCGCAGCGGCGAACACCTCATCGGCCTGATCGATGGCCTGCTCGACCTGGCCCGCATCGAGGCAGGCCGTTTGCGCCTGGACGCCGCCCCGCTGCCCCTGCACGACTTCCTCGACGAGGTCGTGCGCATGGTGCAGCCGCAGGCCGAGGCCAAGGGCCTGGACTTCCGCCTGGAGACCCGCGGCCGCGTGCCCGCCTGGGTGCAGTCCGATGCGCGCCGCCTGCGCCAGATCCTGCTCAACCTGTGCAGCAACGCGGTGCGCTTCACCGAACGCGGCCAGATCACGCTGCGCCTGGACGCGCGCCGCGAGGTGCTGCGCTTCGAGGTGATCGACACCGGCATCGGCATCGCGCCGCAGGACATGGAGCGCATCTTCCTGCCCTTCGAGCGCGGCAGCGGCGGACGGCGCAGCAGCGAACCGGGCACGGGCTTGGGCCTGACCATCACGCACCTGCTCAGCGAGCTGATGGGCGGTGAGCTGACCGTGCAAAGCGTGATGGGCGAGGGCAGCACCTTCAGCGTGCGCTTGTATTTGCGCGAGATCAGCGCACCGCTCAGTGCGCCGGCCATGGCACCTGCAGGCGCACCGCTGGCGGCCCAGGGCCTCACCCGTGGCCTGCGACCCGTCACAGGCTACGTCGGTACGCGGCGCACCCTGCTGGTGGTGGACGACCAGCCCTTGCAACGCCAGTTGCTGGCCGGCCTGCTGCTGCCGCTGGGCTTCCAGGTGCGCGAAGCCGCCAGCGGCCACGAGGCCCTGGAAAGCGTGCGCGAAGTGTGTCCCGACGCCGTGCTGCTCGACATCAGCATGGACGACATGGACGGCTGGCACACCGCCCGCACCCTGCGCGAGGTGGGCTTCGTCACGGTGCCCATCATCCTGGTGTCCGCCAATGTGTTCGAGAACCGGCCGGAGAACCTCGCGGCGGCCCAGTGCCAGGCCTTCGTGGCCAAGCCGGTGCGGGAGTCCGAACTGCTGGCCGCCCTGGGCGAGCACCTCGGCCTTCACTGGCTGACCGAACCACAGGCCCTCGCCCTGCGCGAGGCCCACACCGCCCACGCGCACGGCACCCCTGCCACCTCCGCCACTGAAAGCCATCTGCCAGCCGATGCGGTCTGGGAGCTCCACCGCCTCGCGCGCAAGGGCCATGTGCAGGCCTTGCGCCAGGCCCTTGGCGAATGGCAGGTGGCCGCCCCTGAGCACGCCGCACAGTGGCACCAGCTTGCGCAGCTCGTGGACGATTTCGACCTGGACGCGCTGGTGGCGCGCCTGGCCCCCCATCTTGTTGAGGACATCACCGATGACATCACCGAGGACATCGCCGATGAACCACGCCCCTGACCGCCAACCCGTCCACCAGGGCACCGTGCTGGTGGTGGACGACGCACCCGACACCCTGCGCATGCTGTGCGACGCATTGGCCCAGGAGGGCTACACCGTGCTGGTCGCGCGCGACGGCCTGCAGGCCCTGGACCGGCTGGACGTCGTGGTGCCCGATGCCATCTTGCTCGACGGCGTCATGCCGGGGCTCAGTGGCTTCGAGACCTGCCAGCGCATCAAGGCCCACCCGCAAGGCGAGGCCGTGCCCGTCATCTTCATGACCGGGCTGTCCGAGACGGCCGACATCGTGGCGGGCTTCGACGCCGGTGGTGTGGACTACGTCGTCAAGCCCTTGCGCATCGAAGAGGTGCTGGCCCGGCTGAACACCCACGTGCGCAACGCCCGCGCGGCCCGCGAGGCCCGTGAGGCCGTGCAACGTGCCAGCGACGCCTCGTCGGCGTTTTCCGTGGCGGCTGCGGCGGCCTCTGCCGCATCGGCCGAGCGGCTCAGCCACGCGGCCCTCACGCCGCGCGAGACCGAGGTGCTGACCTGGCTGGCACGCGGCAAGACCAACCGCGACATCGCCGACATCCTGGGCATGAGCCACCGCACCGTCAACAAGCACCTCGAGCACATCTTCGAGAAGCTGGGGGTGGAGACCCGCGCCGCTGCAGCGGCCCTGGCCAGCCAGGCCATCCAGGCGTGATCCGCACACCACAACAGAGGGTTCTTTCCGTAAACCCCGATGGGCGGTGAGCGGTCGTGGCTGCAGGATGCGATAGGCTTCGCGTTCGGGTGAAACACCCAGATTTTGAGACAGCCACAGGAGCAGTACATGGCGTCAGCGCACTCGGCAGCCTGGCAGGGCCCCCTGCCTGCCGGGACCGTCCCCTACCAGCGCTTCAGCGAATTGATCTTCGTGTCCGTCGCCGGGCACTACGGCTTTGCCTTGGCGTACGGCCTCTGGCTGGGGCAGGGCGCCATCGCGCTGGCCCTGGCGGGGCCGGCCACGCTGGTGTTTGCCCTCTTCCCGCTGGTCAAAAGCCCGCTGGCCGAACGCTGGTTCCGCCCGGTCAGCCACCTGGGCATCCTGCTGAACTTCTGCGGCGTCAACCTGGCCTTGATGTGGATGGGTTTGGGCGCAGACACCTGCGTCTGGTGGTTGGTGTGGTGGCCCTTGTTCGTGGCGCTGGTGGTGGGGGCCAACGATGGCCTGGCCTGGCTGGCGCTGACCCTGCTGGCCGGTGCCCTGCACTGGGCCAACGACAGCATGGGCTGGGTGACGCCGCTGATGCGCGCGCAAGACAACCCCGTGATGCTGATGCAAGTTGGCTTCCTGGCGCTGGGCGTGGCCTTTGGCGCCGTGGCCCGCCGCGCGCACGACCGGTATGCGGCCGACGGCGCCGACCAGCAGCGCACCATCGGCTTGCAGAACGAAGCCCTGGCCGCCCGTGCGGCATCGCTGGAAAGCACCTTGGCGGCCTTGCAGCAGGCCAACCTTGACCGCACCCGCCTGTTCGCGCAGATCAGCCACGAGGTGCGCAACCCGCTCAACGGCCTGCTCGGTTTCACGCAGTTGCTGCGGCAGTCGCCGCTCAACGAGGTGCAGTTCAGCCACGTGGAGCAGGTCAGCCGCTGCGGCGCGACCATCCACAAAATCATCAGCGACATGCTGGATTTCTCGCGCCTGGAGGTCAACCCGGCGACGCTGGAGGCCAAACCCTTCGACCCCCAGCAGGTGGTGCGCGAGGTGGTGGAGATGCTGTCTTCGGTGGCTCAGCAAAAGGGCCTGCCCATCGTGGTGGAGTGCCAGGCACCGACGGCGGCGGTGGGCGATGCCTTGCGCATCCAGCAGGTGCTGCTCAACTTCCTGGGCAATGCCCTGAAGTTCACCGACCAAGGCCAGGTCACGGTGCGCTGCTCGACCGTGCCAACCGCTGCGGGGCAAGACACGCTGCACGTCGAGGTGCAGGACTCCGGCATCGGCATTGCGCCGGACGCGGTCGGTCAGCTCTTCCAGCCGTTCAGCCCGGTGAGCGAGAAGACCATCCGCCAGTACGGTGGCACCGGCCTGGGCCTGGCCATCTGCAAGCGCCTGGTCGATGTCATGCAGGGCCAGATCGGCGTCATGAGCCAGCCGGGGCAGGGCAGCTGCTTCTGGTTCGAGGTGCCGCTCAGGGTTGTCGATTGAAGCTCAAGGGCTCACTGCATGCGCGTGGCCGCCCCCAGCATCTCGTGCACATCGTGCGTCATCACGGCCAGGAAGCCCAGCAGGCCCAGGTAAGCGGTGGCGTAGGTCAAGCGCGTTTCGGCCGAGGCGCGGTAGTAGCCTGCGTTGGCCGGGTCATCGGCCTTGAAGCGCCAGGCCTTCATCACCTGCGGCGCGGCCAGCACGGCGATCAAGATCAGCATGGGGCTGGGGTTCAGCCAGAACAGGCCCAGCAGCACCGGTACGCCCAGCAACCACAGCCGCGGTGACAGCACGGCCGTGATGCGGCCACCGTCCAGCGGCGACAGCGGGATCAGGTTGAAGAGGTTGAGGAAGAAGCCGCTGTAGGACACGGCCAGCAGCCAGCGGCCGTCCGCGCCCATGTCGCGCGCGACGAAATAGCAGGCCAGCGCGCCCAGCGTGCCCACCAGCGGGCCGCCCAGGCCGACGTAGGCCTCGGTCTCGGCGTCGTGCGGCAGATCCTTGAGCTCGATCCAGGCGCCCACAAACGGGATGAAGGTGGGCGCGCCCACGTTCAGGCCGCGCTGCCGGGCAGCGATGTAGTGGCCCATCTCGTGCACGAACAGCAGCGCGATGAAACCCGCCGCGTAGCGCCACCCGAAGATGAAGCCATAGACCACCAGCGACACCAGCATGCTGCCGCCCGTCAGCAGCAATTTGCTGAACTTGAAGCCGCTGAACAGCAGGAAAAGCAGTTTGAGCATGGGGCTTCAGGCCTGCGGTCCTTGCGGACCCTGAGGTTTGTCGCGCTTGAAAAAGCGCTTGAAAACGGCCCAGCCGCCAAAGGCCGCCACGGCGATCACCTTGGCGAACTTGGCCAGGAAGCCGGCGGCCAGCGCGAACAGACCGATCTTCTTGGCCGCCAGCCCGCCCACCAGCGCGGCCAGGCCGTACTCGGCGACCTTGTCGGTCGAGGCGTTGAAGTCGGCGTAGCGCTTGCCCTCGCCAAAGCTCAGCGCCGACAGCAGCGCCTGGGCGTGGCGCTTGTCCTGGGCGATGTCCTTCAGGTCGGTGATGAGGTTGAGCGTCACGTAGCCCTCGCGGCCCAGCGCGTAGGTGTTGTAGTTGATGCTGGTGGGCGCGTCGGTCGCCGCGCCCTTGTGCCGCACCGACAGCGACCAGACCAGGCGGTGCGTGGCGGCGTCGTAGGTGGGCTTTTCCACCCAGTCACCGATGGCCAGCTCCGCGAAGCCCTTTTGGCGGCGCTCCTCGTTGGTGGCTTCCGTGCCTTCCTGGAGGCCCTTGTAGAGCCCATCGATATCCCAGTGCTCGGCATCGTCTTCGGGGATGTGGCCCGAGGGTTCGTAGCGCGCCACGGCCATCCAGCCTTGTTCATCGGACTGAGGGAAGACCAGGCCGAGCAGGCGCTCGTCCGGGTGGTTGCCCATGGCGCGCATCAGCTGGCTGGCGGCGGGCTCGGGCACCCACAGGTAGCCGGCGGGCAGCTTGAGCGTGGCCTGGTCGCGCAGTGCGATGTCGGTGGGGCCGGCGATCTGGCTGGCCTTGACGGCACGCAGGGCGGCTTCGGCCTCGGCCTCGCGTTGGGAGGTGGCCGATGTGGCCGTTGTGGCGGGTGTGGCAGGCGCCGCCTGGGCCCAGGCGTGTTGCGGCGCCAGGGCGCCCAGGCCGGCGGTGCCCAAGAAGGCAATGACCACGGCGGTGGCCAAAGCGATGGCGGCGAGGCCTGCGCGCGGGTGGCGTGATCGGCGCTGTGTGCGGTGGGTCATGGCGAAGCTCCCTGAGGTGGCGGCTTTCCCGTGGCCGGGGGCCGCGCTGCTGATTTGGATGTGGGTGCGACAGCCTAGCACCCCAGCTTCAGCCGCCCCAGGTCACCTGAGGCGTGCCGTCGCGGTGCTGCACCACACCGGCGTCCAGCGCCAGGCAGTCCTCTACCAACCAGCGCACGGCCTGCGGGTAGAGGCGGTGCTCCTGCGCCAGCACACGCTCGGCCAGGGCCTGGGGCGTGTCACCGGGCAGCACGGGCACGGCGGCCTGGGCCACGATGGGGCCGTGGTCCAGCTCGGGCGTGACGAAGTGCACCGTGGCGCCGGCCAGCTTGCAGCCGGCCTCGATGGCGCGCTGGTGCGTGTGCAAGCCGGGGAAGGCCGGCAGCAGGGACGGGTGCACATTGAGCATGCGGCCCTCGAAATGGCGCACGAAGCCTGCGGTGAGGATGCGCATGAAGCCGGCCAGCACCACCACATCGGGCGCAAAGCCATCGAGCACCCGGGCCAGTTCGGCGTCGAAGGCCTCGCGGCTGTCGAAAGCCTTGTGGTCCACCACGGCCGTGGCAATGCCCCGCGCGGCGGCGAACTGCAGACCTTCAGCCGAGGCCTTGTTGCTCACGACGGCCGCGATGCGGGCGGGCCAGCCTTCTTGCTGGCAGGCGTGGACGATGGCCTCCATGTTGGAGCCCCGTCCGCTGATCAGGATGACGATGGATTTCATGCGAGCCGAGAGTGTAGTGGCCCCGCCGCCCGGTGCGCCAGCGCAGACCAGGGGGAGCGCCTAAAATCCACGGCATGAACCAGCGCGTCCTCACCGGCATCACCACCACCGGCACCCCCCACCTCGGCAACTACGTCGGCGCCATCCGCCCCGCCATCGCGGCCAGCCGCGAACCCGGCGTCGAGAGCTTCTTCTTCCTGGCCGACTACCACGCCCTCATCAAGTGCGACGACCCGGCGCGCATCGCCCGCTCGCGCCTGGAAATCGCCGCCACCTGGCTGGCCGCTGGTCTGGACACCGGCCGCGTCACGTTCTATGCGCAAAGCGACATCCCGGAAATCACCGAGCTCAACTGGCTGCTGACCTGCGTGACGGCCAAGGGCCAGATGAACCGTGCCCACGCCTACAAGGCCTCCGTTGACGCCAACGAGGCCAAGGGCGTCGAGCCCGACGATGGCGTCACCATGGGCCTGTTCTGCTACCCCATCCTGATGGCGGCCGACATCCTGATGTTCAACGCCCACCGCGTGCCCGTGGGCCGCGACCAGGTGCAGCACATCGAGATGGCGCGCGACGTGGCCCAGCGCTTCAACCACCAGTTTGGCGCAGGGCGTGAGCTGTTCGTGCTGCCCGAGGCCGAAATCGAAGAAAGCGTGGCCACCTTGCCTGGCCTGGACGGCCGCAAGATGAGCAAGAGCTACGACAACACCGTGCCCTTGTTCGAAGGCGGTGCCAAGGGCCTGAGGGACGCCATCGCCCGTGTGGTGACCGACTCCCGCCTGCCCGGCGAGCCGAAAGACCCGGACAGCGCCCACCTCGTCACCCTGCACGATGCGTTCGCGGACGCCGCCACCCGCGAGGTCTTCCGCCGCGACCTCGTCGCCGGCCTGGGCTGGGGCGATGCCAAACAGCGCGTGGTGGATTTGATCGAAGCGCACGTCGGGCCCATGCGCGCGGCCTATGCCGAGCTGATGGCCCACCCGGAGCGCATCGAAGCCGTGCTGCAGGCCGGCGCGGCCAAGGCCCGCCAGACGGCCACGCCCTTCATCCAGGAGCTGCGCCAGGCCGTGGGCTTGCGTGCCATGGTGGCGGTGGCCCAGCCCAACGCGAAGGCCGCGACAGAGAAGGTCGCCCTGCCGCTCATCAAGCAATACCGCGAGGCCGACGGCCTGTTCTATTTCAAGCTCACCGACGCCCACCAGCACCTGCTGCTGCAAAGCACGGGTCTGGCCGATGGCCGCGAGGCCGGGCACTGGGTCAAGCGCTTGAAGACCGAAGGCGATGCGGCCCTGGCCGAGGCCCCCGTGTCGCGCGCGGACGGCGTCAGCGCCGAAGCCGTGTCGGCAGCCCTGGCGGCGCTGGTCGAGGCCACGCGGGTGGCCGAGGCCGAGAAGCCCACCAAGGCGGCACAGCCCTGATGCCGTCGTCCCACCCCGCGTCCTCAAGCTCCGCGTCCTCCACCACCGACATGGCCGGCATCCACATCACCGACATCGAATCCGCCATCAACTGGTGGCGCGTTCGGTCGCCTTCGCCCGATGGCATCAGCCTGGCCACCGAGGTGAAAAAGCTCGCCGAAATCTACGCGCTGATGGTCTATTTCCGCGAGACCGAGTGCGACGAAGACACCATGCCCGCCGCCGCCCGCCAGGCCTGGCTGGCCTGGTACGACACCACGCCCGACACGCCTTGCATCGCGATCTGCTCGACCAGCCAGGGCGACAACCTCTGCAAAGGCTGTGGCCGCACCTTCGACGAGGTGCAGCTGTGGCCCGAGATGACGCCTGGCGAGAAACGCGCCACCTGGCGCCGCATCACCATCGAGTCCAGCGCCTGGCGTTTCAACCGCTACGCGGAGCGCGCGGCCGAACGCCGCGGCCAGCCTGCGCCAGACGCCATCGTGCCCAGCGCCGCCATCGCCCCCAGTGCCCCGACAGATCAGGCCGAGCGCGGCTGAGCCACCTGCGCGGCGGCCGGCTTGCCTGCCACGCGTTGCTTGAGCACCTTCCACAGGAAGGGCACGATGGCCCGCGAGAACGCCGCCAGATCGGCCCGGGCGATGCACGGCAGCTCCGTGCCTTGCTGCCAGCTCGGGTTGCGGCTTTCGAAGAAGCGGATGTCGGCGTCACGCGCGCGCATCTCGTCGGTGATGACGGCCACGTCGGCCTTCAGGCGGTTGGCGTCCTCGCCGAACTCCAGCACCATGGTCTGGCGGTTGAGCTTGCCGGGGAAGAGCGCCTCGCAGTAGTCGATCACGAGGGATTCCAGCTCAGGCTGGGGCACGCCGCGTTGCGGGTGGAACTCGGGGAAGTTGCGCGCCAGCAGCAGGTAGGTCTTGTAGCCCTTGGAGATCAGCAGCCAGTACTGGCGCGAAAACGGCGACTTCAGCGCCTCCAGGAACAGCTTCCACGCGAAGGCCGTCTGCAGCGAGCGCGAACCCCAGTGCGCCCGCTCGATGATGGTGTCGCCGCTGAAGAGGCCCTTGACGGTTTTGCCACCCAGTTGGAATTTGTAAACGCCGAGCGTCGAGAAACCGACGATCTGGTGCGTTTTCTTGTGGCGCACCACGAACGCGCCTTCCTTGCGGCCGAGGTCGTCGAGGAAGGTGGCCAGCGGGCTGCAGGCGTAGTGGGCCTCGAACAGCGCGTGCATGCGGTGCACCTCTTCCACGGTGAGGGTGTGGATTTTCTGGTAGGTGGTGTACAGCATGGCGGAGGGCTCGGAAGTCGCGTTGGGGTGCATCTTCCGTCCCGCCAGGGGGCTGCCGAACAGGGAAAACCTGAACGGTGACCGATATACGCTCAATCAGGGGGTGTTTGAAACGGTGGTTTGTTTCCTATGGAGATAAATCATTCAATCGTTTGAATTGGCGATGTCAAGGGGTGAAAATAGGGGTGAGGTGAAGGCCGAAATCGGGCGGTGCGCGTCGCTGAAGGACTCGCGCGCCGGCTTGCCTTTGAGCGGCGGCATCTCGAAGCGCTGCTCGGGCACGGCCTGGTCGGGCAGGTGGTCCAGCAGGTGGCGGATCAGGGTCAGGCGGCCCAGGCGCTGGTCGTTGAAGTCCACCAGCGTCCAGGGGGCGTGGGCCGTGTGCGTGGCCTTGAGCATGGCGTTGCGCGCCTTGCCGTACTCGGCGTATTTGGTGCGGGCCACCACGTCCACCGGGGAGAGCTTCCAGCGCTTGAGCGGGTCGGCCAGGCGCTCGGCGAAGCGGGCTTCCTGCTCGGCCTGGTCCACCGTCAGCCAGTATTTGAAGATCAGCATCCCGTCGTTGACCAGGGACAGCTCGAACAGTGGGGCCTCGCGCAGGAAGCGCTCGTGTTCCTCGTCCGAGCAAAAGCCCATGACCTTCTCGACCCCGGCGCGGTTGTACCAGCTGCGGTCGAACAAGGCGACGTGGCCGCCCGCCGGCAGGTGGGGCACGTAGCGCTGGAAGTACCACTGCGTCATCTCGGTGTCCGAAGGCTTGGACAGCGCCACGACCTCGCAGCGGCGCGGGTCCAGCGCGCTGGCAATGGCGTGGATGACGCCGCTCTTGCCCGCCGTGTCGCGGCCTTCGAAGATCACCAGCAGGCGCTTGTTCGTGTGCGCCAGCCAGCGCGAGACCTGCATCAACTCCAGCAGCATGGGCGCCAGCGCGGCCTCGTAATCCTTGCGGCCCAGGCGGGGGGCGCCCTGGTTGCCCTTGGCCTTGCCGCCGTTTTTGCTGCTGATCTTGCTGTCTTGCTTGCCCATGCCGGCCTCCATCGAAAAACCTTCAACGTGGATGCCACCTTACCGCGAACACAGGCGCCAAAACGGGTGAACCGGGCCAAGGGCCTCGATAGAATCGGCACATGACCGACGCCACCGATCCGAACTCCCCCGCCAAGCCCTCCAACTTCCTGCGCGGCATCATCGACCGCGACCTGGCGCAAGGCACCTACGCCAGCCGCCGCTGGGCCGGCTCGCCCGGCGACGCCGCCCACCATGCCGCCGGTGAGCCCGACCCGGCCAAGATCCGCACCCGCTTCCCGCCCGAGCCCAACGGCTACCTGCACGTGGGCCATGCCAAAAGCATCTGCCTGAACTTCGGCCTGGCGCGCGATCACGGCGGCGTCTGCCACATGCGCTTCGACGACACCAACCCCGAGAAGGAAGAGCAGGAGTACGTTGACGCCATCCTGGACGCGGTGCAATGGCTGGGCTTCGGCTGGGAGTCGAACTTCAACGGCGTGCCCGAGAGCCACCTGTACTACGCCAGCAACTACTTCGATTTCATGTACCGCGCGGCCGAGGCGCTGGTCACGGCGGGCCTGGCCTATGTCGATGAGCAAACGCCCGAAGAAATGCGCGCCAGGCGCGGCGACTTCACCACGCCCGGCACCGACAGCCCGTTCCGCAGCCGCACCCCTGACGAGAACCTCGCCCGTTTTCGCGAGATGCGCGACGGCCAGCACCCGGACGGTGCGATGGTGCTGCGCGCCAAGATCGACATGGCCAGCCCGAACATCAACCTGCGGGACCCGGCCATTTACCGCATCCGCCGCGCCACCCACCACAACACGGGCGACACCTGGTGCATCTACCCGATGTACACCTTCGCCCACCCCATCGAAGACGCGCTGGAGCAGATCACCCACTCCATCTGCACGCTCGAATTCGAAGACCAGCGCCCTTTTTACGACTGGTTGCTCGACCGCCTGGCCGAACTCGGCCTGCTGGCCCAACCCACGCCCAAGCAGTACGAGTTCGCCCGCCTGAATCTGACCTACGTCATCACCTCCAAGCGCAAGCTCAAGGCCCTGGTCGATGAGGGCGTGGTCGAGGGCTGGGACGACCCGCGCATGCCCACCATCGTCGGCCTGCGCCGGCGCGGCTACACACCCGAGGCCCTCCAGCTGTTCTGCGAGCGCATCGGCGTGACCAAGTCCGACAGCTGGATCGACTACAGCACGCTGGATGGCTGCCTGCGCGAGGACCTGGAGGGCAAGGCCCACCGTGGCATGGCCGTGCTCGACCCGGTCAAGCTGGTGCTGAGCAACTGGGCCGAGGTGTTCGCCGATCAGGGCGGCGCCAGCCACCTGGAGCCTTGCGCGCTGCCGGCCTTGCCGCATCCCCCGGAGGGCACCGAGTCGCCCGTGCGCCACCTCACGCTGGGCCGCGAGGTCTGGATCGAGCGCGAGGACTTCGAAGAGGTGCCGCCCAAGGGCTACAAGCGCCTCTTCCCGGGTAACAAGGTGCGCCTGAAGGGCGGCTACGTCATCGAGTGCACCGGTTGCACCAAAGACGCCGATGGCCGCCTGAGCGAAGTGCTCGCCACCGTCGTGCCCGACACCAAGAGCGGCACCCCGGGCGCCGACAGCGTCAAGGTCAAGGCCGCCATCACCTGGGTGGGCGCCGCCGACGGCGTGGCCGCCGAAGTGCGCCTCTTCGACCGGCTCTTCACCGACCCGCAACCCGATGCCGGCGGCAAGGACTTCAAGGCCTGCTTGAACCCCGACAGCAAGCAGGTGGTGACGGCGTATGTGGAGCCCTCGCTGGCAGCCGCGTTGCCCGACCAGAAGTTCCAGTTCGAGCGCTTTGGCTACTTCGTGGCCGACCGCCTCGACCACGCGCCGGGCAAGCCCGTGTTCAACAAGATCACGGGGCTGAAGGACGGCAACTGGAAGTGAGTTGAACCGGGGTGGGCGAGGCCCGCCCCTCAGGACACCCCATGCAAAAAACAGGGACCGTGGTGCGCTGGGAGGCGGACCGGGGCTTCGGTTTCATCCGCAGCCCGCAAACCGATGCGGACGTGTTCTTCCACGTCCGTGACTTCCGGGGGCCGGGCACGCCGCAGCCGGGCATGGCCGTGCGCTACGAGGAAATCCACGTGGGCGGCAAGGGGCCGAGGGCGATGGCCGTGTCGGCGTGTGAGCCTGCGCGCAAGCACGCACAGCCGGACGTGGCCCCTCGAACCTTGGCGCCCGCTCAGCGCGGCGGGCGCCCTGCCAGCACGCGGCCCAAGGCGGTTGCACCACGCGACCCCTGGTTGCGGCCAGTGCTGTGGGTGGCGGTGGTCTGGGCAATGGGCCTGGGCTGGGCCATGGCGTCAGGGCACCTGCCGAAGTGGGTGCTGCCCGCGTGGCTGGCCCTGAACCTGTGGACCTTCGCCGTCTATTGGCGCGACAAATGGGCGGCGCAGCGCGGCCACTGGCGCACACCGGAAAACACCCTGCACCTGTGGAGCTTGCTGGGCGGCTGGCCCATGGCCCGCATCGCGCAGCAGGTGCTGCGGCACAAGTCCATCAAAGCCAGTTTCCAGCGTGCTTACTGGTTGACCGCCACCGTGCACGTGGCGGCGGTCATGGCCTGGGTCGTGCTGATCTGAGGTCAGCGTGCGAACTGGTTCGCCTTGACGAGGTGCTGCTTGAAGCCGAAGACGTTCTCGTCCTTGGCGTTCACGGTCACTTCCACCCAGTGTACGTACTGGGCACCGAAGTTCTCGATGCGGGTCACGTTCTCCAGCATCTGCACGCCATTGCTGGCGGTCGCGGCGCTGAGAGGTTTGTCCGCGCGGAAGTAGTGGCTGTCGCCATGGGCGATGACCACGGGCTTGGCGAAGGCGATGGCGCGCTGCGTGATCTTGGCGATGATGGCGTTGAAGCCCTTGCGCTCGGCGCTGGTCGCGGCCAGCTCGAAGGCCGGGTTGGCCTGCATGGCCAGCAGCACGCCGGCGGCATCGGTGCGCACGGCCTCGTCGAAGATGCGGTCGATCCAGGCCAGGGCGGCCGCTTCACGGGCGTTCACTTCGGCCATGCGGTCGGCGCGCGGCGTGGTGGCGGTGTCGCTGGGGTCGATCTGGTTCCAGGGCGCCAGGTTGTTGTTGCTGCCCACCACGTGCACGGTGCCCATCACGGCGCCACCGAAGCGCCACAGGGTGTTCTCGACGTAGGTCTCGAAGCCGGCATCGCGGGCTTGCGTCGTCACGCGGGCCTTGCGGCCGCCGGTGGTCACGCCGGGCTCGGGGAAGAAGACCTGGCGCAGGTGCGACAGGCGCTCGGTGGGCAGGTAGTTGCCGTTGTTGCTGCGGTGGCAGTCGGTCCACTCGTTGTCGCCGGGCGTGTACACCAGCGGCATGTCGAAGCGCTGCAGTTGCTGGAAGCGGCGCAGGATCAGGTCGTCGTCACAGCGCTCGCTGCCGGCCTTGATGTCGCCGGTGTGCAGCACGAAGCGCACGTGAGGGTGGGCATTGATGGCGTCGATGACGCGGTCGAACTGCGGTTCGGTGGTAACGCCGTAAGGCACGTCGCCGATCAGGGCGAAGGAGCCCTGCTGGGGCATGGCGTGTGCATGGCTGGCTTCCTGGCCGCGCTCATGGCGTTCGGTGGCGGTGTCACCGCGGTCGGCGCAGGCGGGCAGGGCCAGGCCCACGAGGGCCACGAGGGTCAATTGACGGATCACGGGATGCATGGCAACTCCTGGGTGAGGGGCAGACCACCTGCCCGCAAACCCACCACGCTATCGGGCTTGTGTGCCAGCCTTGTGTCCGAGCTTGGCCCGGATGGCGTCGAAGCGCGCCTGCTCGGCAAGCCCTGCACCGGGGCCTTCGGTCACGGTCACATCTTTCGAGCTCAGTGCACGCCCGGTGGTCGATGAACGCAACACCAGGGGCGCCACCTCGCGCCCGTTGCGGCGTTCCACGATGCGCACGGGCGGGCCATCGGGGGCAGGCGCATGGCGGTCGCCCCATTGCGCCAGGGCCACGATGACGGGCAGCAGGTCGCGGCCCTTGTCGCTCAAGCGGTAGTCCAGGGCGCGGCCGTTGTCGCTGGTGGCCGTGATTTCCAGGATGCAGTGCGCCACCAGATCGTGCAGGCGCTGCGTGAGCACATTGGGCGCGATGCCCAGGTTGGCCTGGAACTCGCCGAACCGCCGCGTGCCCCAGAAGGCTTCGCGCACGATCAACAGCGTCCACCAATCGCCGACCTGCTCCAGCGTGCGGGCGATGGAGCAGTTCATGTCAGAGAAGGAGGTGCGGCGCATGGTCAGGCCATGATACTTGCATCATGAAAGTAAAGCGAGTAGGCTTGAGATACTTCTTTCATGCAAGTAGATGAGGTTTTGCCATGGCCGATGTTGCCCTCTTCGTTCACTCCACCGGCGTGGGGCCTTTCATGTGGAACAAGCTGCTGGTCGGCTTGCCGGAGGGCATCGCCCCGCTGACGCCGACCAACCGCGGCTACAGCCCCAGCGACCTGCTGGCGCGCGGCACGCCGTTTTCCTTGCAGGACGAGGTGGCGCATCTCAAGGCACAGATCCCCGAAGGCACGACGGGCGTCCACCTCGGCGGCCATTCTTACGGCGGCCTGGTGGCCTTGAGCCTGGCCATGGACCCGGCCGTGCCGGTGCGTTCCCTGTGGTTGTACGAGCCCGTGCTGTTCGGCTCGCTCAACGCCGAGGCCGACACGCTGCAAGGTGAGGTGGCCGAGCAGGTGCGCGCCTTGTTCACCGACCGCGAGTTCCTGCTCAACGAAGAGACCGGCGGCAACGACGCCTGGCTGGAGCGCTTCGTGGACTACTGGAACTTCCCCGGCATGTGGGCGTCGATGCCCGACAAGGCCAAGCTGATGGCGCGCGCCGTGGGCTGGAAGATGTACCACGAGGTGCGCATGGTCTCGCAAGAGCCCGAGCCCTTCGCGCATTACCGCCTGAGCGTGCCCACCACGCTGGTGTATGGCGAGCACACCCAGCCGCCGGCCGCCGAGATGGTGCGTCGCCTGGCCACCGTCAACCCGCATGCCGACGTCACCGAGCTCAAGGGCCAGGGCCACATGGCCGTGGTCGGTGCGCCGGATGCGGTGCTGCCCACGTTGCAAGCGCATTGGGCACGGGTGGTGGCTGGGCAGGCCTCGGCCGCTTGAGCGCTGCTCAGTGTCCCGCGTGGCCCATGCCGTGGTCTTGCCCTTTGCCATGTGACATGCCGGGCATGGCCTCAGCCGGTGTGCTGGCCGCAGCCGGTTTGCCGTGCAGTGGCGCGGGTGCTTCCGGTGCGGTGACCTGCACAGGCACTTGCAGCGTCATGCGCGAGGTCTGGCCGTCCGGGTCGCGGAAGGTCAGCGTCATGGGCACGGTGCTGCCTGCAGGCAGGGCCTGACGCGGGCGCATCAGCATCAGGTGATGACCGCCAGGTGCCAGTGACACGGCCTGGCCGGCGGGCAATGCCAGGCCGTCGGGCAATGCGCGCATCCGCATGATGTTGTTGTCCATGCGCATGGTGTGCACCTCGACCGATTCGGCTGCCGGCGTGCTGCCACCGACCAGGCGGGCGCCTGCGGGGGCCGACAGCGTCACGAACATGCCCGTGGCACCTTGCCCCGCCACGGCGGGACGCATCCAGGGCTGTTTGGCCTCGACCGCGGCCACGCCTGCGGCCAGCACATCGAGGCGCGCAGCGGGGAAGTCCGGTTTGGCGGGGGCGCCATCCACGCCCGGCACGGTGGCCCAGTCGGCGGCAGTTTCACCGCATTGCTGCAGCACTTTGAACCACAGCGTGCCCGGCTGGTCTGGCAGGCGCCCCGTGACGGTGAAGGTGGTGCGTTCACCCGCGGGCAAGGCGTTGGCGGGCGTGTTGGGCGTCCAGCGCACCTGCTGGTCCTGGCGTTGCACCGTCCAGCCCTGGCGTGGGGGCACATCGGTGATGCGAAAGCCCGCAGGTGCCCTCAGGGTGATGCCCGTGGTGGCTTGCGCGCCGGCACAAGCGTGGCCCACGCGGAAGGCGGCCGTGTAGGCGGTGCCCACGCGGGCGCCGCCGGGTGGCAGGGTGATGTGGGCGTGTGCCAAGGCAGGCAGCAGGCCCAGGGTGCCCATCAAGACTGGCATCAGGGCGGTCAGCGAGCGGGAGGAGAAACGTGTCATGGGGATGTCCTTCGGTGTCGAAATCACAGGTCGAACGACAGCTCGGCCGTGTAGCTGCGTTGCGGGTAGGGGTGGAAGTTCCAGTACTTCTTGTTGTTGAGGTTGTCGATGCCGATGGCCGCGCTCCATTGCTGGTCGAAGCGATGGCGGATGCGCACATCGGCGGAGACGAACTGGCTGACACCCATGTAGGTCGAGCCGTTCGCATCGGTGTTGTTCAAGGTGCGGTATTGCCGGCCGCTGTAGCGCACGCCCAGGGTGCCGCTCCAGCGGTCGTTGACGCGGTAGGTGCCCACCACCGTGGCGCGCCAGCGCGGGATGTTGGGCTGCCAGCGGCCGTCGGTGTCGGTCGGCGCGTTGACAAAGCCGCGGTTGGACTTGATCTTGGAGTCGGTGCAGGTCACGCTGCCCTGCAGTTGCAAGCCCTTGAGCAGCGCGTCTTCGCTGGAGGCTGCCATCTCCAGGCCCGAGGTGGCGATGTGGTCGATGTTTTGCACGCGGCCGATGTTGCGGTTCGCGGTGGCGTCATAGACGGTCTGTGAGTACAGCGCGTCGCGGGTCTGCTCGGTGAACCAGGTCAGGCGGGTGCGCACCTGGCCCATGTCTTTCTCGGCCGACAGCTCTGTGGTGCGCGAGCGCTCCGGGCGCAGGTTCGGGTCGTTGATGAACTGCGAGTTGGTGGTCGATGTGGCACCGTAGAGCTCATTGACCGTGGGCATGCGCACCGCACGGCCCACCGAGGCCTTGAGCACGGTGTCATCGAGCCATTGCCAGGACAGTGCGCCCTTCGGTGAGTACCAGACGCCGCGCCGCGTCGGGTGGTGGATGACGCTGCTGGCCGAAAAATCGGTGCGGCCATCGCTGGCCTCCCATTGCTCGGCGCGCAGGCCCAGCACGGTCTTCCAGCGGGGCGCGAGTTTCCAGGTGTCCTGCGCGTAGAGGCTGTGCATGCGGGTGTTGCCGCTCACGTTGCTGGCCAGGGTGCCGCCCTGGTCTTGCAGGTAATTGCGCGTCAAGGTGGTGGTCTGGTAGCGCAGCTTGTGGTCGTCAAGTTGGTAGCCGAAATCAACGACGTGTGTGTTGAGCAAGGGGTCGGGCCGCCAGGTGCCCTTGAGCGCCAGGTTGTGCCAGCCGGTGCCACTGCCATCGGCCAGGGTGCCTGCACCGCCCGTGAGGGCGTTGGGCTGCGTGTTGCTGCTGGCGTTCTGGCGTTTGTCGTCGCGCACGTAGTCGTAGAGGCTGGCGGCCACTTCCCAGTCGAAGCTGCCGCGCGTGTTCTGCTTCAGCGAGAAGCCGTGCATGGCGTGCAGCAGCTTTTCGCGGGTGACGGGGAAGTCTCCGCCGGTGAGCGCCTGGTTGCCTGTGAATGACCGCCCGTTGATGTTGATGGCACCGCTGGTCACCGGTTGCCCTGCTGCATTGCGCAGGTAAGACGCCGAGTTGCCTTCCGACTCGTTCTGCCACAGCCCCAGCACATAGCTGGCACGCAGCGTGGCGTTGACGTCGTAGGCCAGCTTGACTTTCAAGTGGTCCTGCTTCGTGTTGTACTGCGTGGCCGAACCCAGGACATACCAGGGCTGGTTGGCGTTGTTGGCGTCCAGGGCTGCGCCGGTCACGGTCGTGCCGCTGTTGCTGGCCACGCCGTTGCTGAGCAGGCGTGTCGGGAAGGTCAGGGGCTGGCCCTGGCTGTCGGTGTGGTTGACGTTGAGCCACCACGACCAGCCCCCTTCGCGGCTGCCCAGCGATGCGCTGCTCTGCCAGGCGCGGTAGGTGCTGTGCGTGCCGTACAGGTCAAAGGGCTGCGAAACGTATCCCACCTTGACGTGCGCTTCGAGTTTCTTGGGCATGCGGGTGACATAGTCCACCACCGCGCCCACCGAGTTGCCCGGGTAGATGGCCGAGAAGGGCCCGTACATCACATCGACACGGTCGATTTCTTCGGGCGTGACCAGGCCCCAGCGTGGCGGGAAGGACAGGCCGCCCACGCCATTGCCCAGGTAGTTGGACAGCAGGATGCCGTCGGCATAGACGGCCGAGCGCGCGCTGTTGCCCGTGCCCGAGGCCCGGCTGGAGAGGATGGCGTGGTTGTGGTCACCGATGTAGCGCTTGCGCACCAGCAGGCTGGGGAAGTACTTCAGCGCGTCTTCGCTGTCGGTGGCGTTGATGGTGGTGGCGATGTCGTCCCGCGTGATGCTGTGCATCGTGGTCGGGATCTGTGTGGGCAGGGAGGTGGGGCGAGCGCCCGAGACGCTCACCATGCCCAGCTCTTTGGTGGACAGGGTGTCGGTGTCTGGGGGCGGGGCGCTTGGCGCAGTTTGCGTGTGCGCGGCGAAAGGCCAGGCCAGCGCGATGGCGGCCGCGAGGTGTCGGTGGTGCATGACGAGATGGGGCTGGTGAGCGCTGCCGAGAGCCGTCAAGGACGGAGAGCGGCATGCGCGGGTCCGAGGGGCAAGCCCGACGGACCGTGTCAACGGTGGCCAGCGCCTGGCATCAGGCGTGGCAGGACGGCGTTGTCAGGCCCAGCTCGGTGGTGCGCGTGATTGCGCAGGCCGCCAGGCGTGCGCGGTGTGCGGCGCATGCAGGAAGGCGGCGGGTTCGCGGAAATCGGGCAGGGGCGCCGCGGCCACCGTGGGCAGGGCCGGCACGGAGGGCAGCGCGTGTGCTTGCAGGCTGCAGTACGGGCAGTGGTCCAGCAGGTGGGGCTGGCCCTTGGACGGCGTCTGCGTGGTTTGCAGGTCGCCCACCGCCACCCAGGCGGTGCCGCCACCGGCCCGGCAGATCTCCACCCAGGCGGTGCTGCTGCCGCGCTGCAGCAGTTGCGACAACGCGGGTGCCAAGGCGGCCATCCACATCGCCAGCAAGGCGATCCAGGCGGCACGCTGGAGGCGGACACGGGGCAGCAACATCGCCTCATTCTAATCACGCCGGTCGGGCATCGGCGCGCCTTGTGCAAAGTCGGCGCTGGTCTGACATGATGCGGTCGGCCCGTTCACGAGGAAGCTCCCCATGACCCAGATCTCCATCAACGGCGTTCAGCGCCAGGTCGATGCCGACCCCGACACCCCGTTGCTGTGGGTGCTGCGCGACGAACTGCAACTGACCGGCACCAAGTACGGCTGTGGCGCCGGCCTGTGTGGCGCCTGCACCGTCCACATCGACGGCCAGGCCACGCGCTCGTGCCTGACGCCGGTGTCGGCGGTGGGTGCGCGCAAGGTCACCACCATCGAGGCGGTGGACCAGGGGCAGTCCGCCCGCGTCGGCCAGGCCGTGCAAGCCGCCTGGGTGAAGCTGGACGTCGCCCAATGCGGCTACTGCCAGTCCGGCCAGATCATGAGCGCGGTGACCTTGCTGAGCCGCAACCGCAAGCCCACGGACGCCGACATCGACGCGGCCATGGGCGGCAACATCTGCCGCTGCGCCACCTACGTCCGCATCCGCGCGGCCATCCACGAAGCCGCCAAGGCCTTGGCCTGAGCGCCGCAGGAAAAAACGCCATGACGATCGCCATGACCACCGCCATCGACAACCTCAGCCGGCGCCAGTTCCTGGGCAGCTCGGCCGGCCTGACCCTGGGCCTGACCTTGGGATTCAGCCTGGGTGAGGCGCAAGCCGCATCGCCCCAAGCCACCGCCGCAACCGCCGCCCCCGCTCCCGTTTTTGAGCCCAACGCCTTCCTGCGCATCGGCACAGACAACACCGTCACCGTCATCTCCAAGCACCTGGAGATGGGGCAGGGCACCTACACCGGCCTGGCCACGCTGGCCGCCGAAGAGCTCGATGCCGCCTGGGCGCAGGTGCGCGTGGAAAGCGCGCCGGCCGACGCCCGCCGCTACAACAACCTGCTGTGGGGCCCGGCACAGGGCACGGGCGGCAGCACCGCCATGGCCAACTCCTGGGAACAGATGCGCCAGGCTGGCGCTTCGGCCCGCGCCATGCTGGTGTCGGCCGCGGCACGCCGCTGGTCGGTGCCGGTTGCCGACATCACGGTGCGCGAGGGCGTGGTGCTGCACGCCGACTCCAAGCGCCAGGCCACCTTCGGTGAGCTGGCCGAAGCCGCGGGTGCCGAGGCCGTGCCCGCGTCCGTGGTGCTGAAGGACCCGAAGGACTTCCGCCTCATCGGCAAGACCGCGCCGCGCAAGGACGCCGCCGACAAGGTCAATGGCCGCGCCCAGTTCACGCAAGACCTGCACCTGCCCGGCATGCTGCTGGCCGTGGTGGCGCACCCGCCGCGCTTCGGCGGCAAAGTCAGAGCCTTCGATGCGAGCCAGGCCAAGGCCGTCAAGGGCGTGGTCGATGTCGTGGCCATCCCGAGCGGCGTGGCCGTGCTGGCCCGCGACACCTGGAGTGCCAAGAAGGGCCGCGATGCCCTGGTGGTCACGTGGGACGACAGCGCCGCCTTCCAGCTGAGCAGCGACACCCAGCGCCGGCGCTACCGCGAGCTCGCCGCCACCCCCGGCCTGATCGCCCGCCAGGATGGCCAGGCCGATGCCGCGCTGGCCCAGGCCCCGAAGGCAGGCGCAGGTCGCGTCATCAGCGCCAGCCTGGACTTCCCCTACCTGGCGCACGCCGCGATGGAGCCCATCAACTGCGTGGTGCAGCGCACCGAGGCCGGTTGCACCGTCTGGAACGGCGAGCAGATGCACACGGGCGACCAGTTCGCCCTGGCCAAGCTCTTCGGCATCGCGCCCGAGCAGGTCACCATCCACACCCTGTACGCGGGCGGCAGCTTCGGTCGCCGCGCCAGCAAGGACGCCGACTACGTCCGTGAGGTCGCCAGCATCGTCCAGGCTTCGGGCACCAAGGCGCCTGTGAAGATGGTGTGGCTGCGCGAGGACGACATGAAGGGCGGCCAGTACCGCCCCATGTTCCACCACCGCCTCGAGGCCACCTTGTCGCCGCAGGGTGAGATCTCGGCGTGGCGTCACCGCCTGGTGGGGCAGTCCATCGCGGCGGGCTCGCCTTTCGAGTCGGTGATGGTCAAGAACGGCGTCGATGCCTTGTCGGTGGAGGGCGCGTCCACGCTGCCTTACGCCATCCCGAACCTGCAGGTCGAGTTGCACACGCCCCAGGACATCGGCGTGCCCGTGCTGTGGTGGCGCTCGGTGGGTTCGACCCACACCGCCTACGCCACGGAAACCTTCCTGGACGCGCTGGCCACCGAGGCCCAGCAGGACCCGGTGGCCTGGCGCCTGAAGATGCTGGACAAGCACCCGCGCCACGCCGCCGTGCTGGCCCTGGTGGCCGACAAGGCCGCTTGGGGCAAGCCGCTGGCGAAGGGCAAAAAGGGCGAGCGCCGTGGCCGTGGCGTGGCCCTGCACGAGTCCTTCGGCACGGTGGTGGCCCAGGTGGCCGAGGTCACCGTGTCGCGCGACGGCAGCTTCCACGTGGACCGCGTCGTGACCGCGGTGGACTGCGGCGTGGCCATCAACCCGGACAACGTCCGCGCCCAGGTCGAGGGCTCGGTGGGCTTCGCGCTGTCGGCGGCCCTGCACGGCGAGATCACGCTCAAGGACGGCGTGGTCGAGCAGTCCAACTTCGGCGACTACGCGCCCATCCGCATCCAGGAGATGCCCAAGGTGGAGGTGCACATCGTGCCTTCGGCGAACAAGCCTTCGGGCATCGGCGAGCCGGCCGTGCCGCCCGTGGCACCGGCCGTGGCCAATGCCCTGGCCGCGGCCACCGGCAAGCGTGCCTGGCGCCTGCCGCTGCAAACCGCGCAGTTCAAGGCCTGAGCCATGCACAGCCAGGACGGGCAGGTGCTCGACGCCTTGCAGCGCTGGGCGGCCGAGGGCCATGGTGCGGCGCTGGTCACGGTGGTGCGGACCTGGGGTTCGGCGCCACGCCCGCCCGGTGCCTGGATGGCGTTGCGCGACGACGGGCTCGTGCAGGGCTCGGTCTCGGGCGGCTGCATCGAGGACGACCTCGTGGCGCGCATGTGTGCCGGCGAGTTCACCGGCACACCGGTGCTGCAACGCTATGGCGTGACGCAGGACGAGGCCGCGCGTTTCGGCCTGCCCTGTGGCGGCACGCTGGAACTGCTGATCGAGCCCTCGCCCAATGCGGCCAGCTTGTGTGCGTTGTCAGAGCGTTTGCACGAAGGGCGCCTGGTGCGCCGCACGGTGGACGTGACCACGGGCGCGGTCAGCCTGAACGATGCCTGCCGCGGCGACGCCTTGCAGTGGGATGGGCAGCGCCTGTCCACGGTGCACGGGCCGCGCTGGCGCCTGCTCATCATCGGGGCGGGTCAGATCGCGCGTTACCTCGCGCCCATGGCCATCGCGCTGGACCATGCCGTGAGCGTGTGCGACCCGCGCGAGGCATACGCCACCGAGTGGGATGTGGCCGGTGCGCCCCTGTTGCCCGGCATGCCCGATGACGTGGTGGTGGCGTTCCAGCCCGATCCGCACACGGCCATCGTGGCGCTCACGCACGACCCCAAGCTCGACGACATGGCCTTGCTGGAGGCGCTCAAATCGCCCGCGTTTTACGTGGGAGCGCTGGGCTCCCGCGTGAACAACGCGGCGCGGCGCGAGCGCTTGCGCCGGCACTTCGACCTCTCGGACGAGGAGGTGGCGCGTTTGCACGGGCCTGCGGGCCTGCACATCGGCAGCCACACCCCGCCGGAGATCGCGCTGTCCATCCTGGCCGAGGTCACGGCGGTGAAGAACGGCGTGGACGCGTCGCGGCCGCGCCCTGCGTCAGACGCGTCAGCCTCGTCAGACGTGGCCGATTCGTCCGACGAGGCTGGCGGTGCTGGTGGTGCCACGCGGCGCTCGCCGGGCTGCGCGGTCGGTGGCTGAGGGCTGAAGCTTCAGCCTTCGTTCTTCGCGGCGGCCTTGGGCTTGGCGCGGGAGCGCGCAGTCGCCTTCTTGGCCGCCGGCTTGGCGTCCTTGGCTGCCGCGGGCGCGGCCGCAGTGGGCTTGTCCGCAGGGGCGGCGTTGCCGGCTGCGTTGCTTGCCTTGCGCGGGGCCCGCTTGCGGGCCGGGGCCGAGGGCGCGTCCACCGAGGCAGGTGCCGGTGCCGGTGCTGCGGCGGGCGCAGGCTCGGCCACGCGGACCGGCTCGGCCGCCGCGCGTTCCGACCCCGTCTGGGTGGGGCGCTGGCGTCCCGCCTGACTGCGCTCACCTTGACCCGCCTCGCGGCCACTTTCGCGCACACTTTCGCGTCCACCCTCGCGGCCCGCCCGCGTGCGACCGCGGCCGCCACGGCTGCGTCGCCGGGCACCGCCCTCGTCGTGCGCTTGTCCGGGCTGCGCCGGGGCGTCGGCATCGTCTTCCACGGCCTCGGCGCCTGGCGCCGGCATGACGGTCACGCTCGTGAACACCGCGCCGTTGACGTCCACTTCGTCCGCTGGCTCGTCACGCATGTCCTGGCGCACGTCCTGGCGCAGATCGTCGTCCTTGTGGCCTGCGTCGGCCATCGCGGTGCCGCCATCGCCACGCACCAGGGCGCCCGCACTTGGCACGCCCGTGCCACGCGCCACCCAGGTGCCCGACTTCTCGTCGCGGCCGAAGTCCAGCAGGCCGCGGCCTTGCGCTTCTTCCAGCAGGTTGCCGAAGGTGCGAAAGCCGTAATAAGACTCGCTGAAGCCGGGGTTGCGGCGCTTGATGGCTTCCTTGAGCACCGAGGCCCAGATGCGGCCACCGTCGTCGCGGTCGGTGACCAGCGCTTCGTAGGTCTCGGCGGCCATCTCCACGGCCTTGAGGCGGCGCGCGTCCATTTCTTCGCGGCGGCGGCGTTCTTCTTCGGGGCTGCGGCGCGGCTGCGGTGCGGCGTCGCGCCCGTTGCCTGGTGCGCTGCTGCGGCGCGCGGCCTGGCGCTGGCTTTCGCGCACCAGGTCGTCGTAGAAGATGAATTCGTCGCAGTTGGCGATCAGCAGGTCGGAGGTGGACTG
This sequence comes from Aquabacterium commune, assembly GCF_004362855.1. Taxonomy (GTDB): domain Bacteria; phylum Pseudomonadota; class Gammaproteobacteria; order Burkholderiales; family Burkholderiaceae_C; genus Aquabacterium; species Aquabacterium commune. Next base: position 244,240 of record NZ_SNXW01000002.1, on the reverse strand, counting down.
CTTCACACCCACGCCGATGACGTGCTTGGCGTTTTCGCGCAGCTTGGACACCAAGGGCGAGAAGTCCGAGTCGCCCGAGATGATGACGAAGGTGTTGACGTGGGCCTTGGTGTAGCAGAGGTCGAGCGCGTCAACCACCAGGCGGATGTCGGCCGAGTTCTTGCCCGACTGGCGCACGTGCGGGATCTCGATGAGTTCGAAGTTGGCCTCGTGCATGGCGGCCTTGAAGCCCTTGTAGCGCTCCCAGTCGCAGTAGGCTTTCTTGACCACGATGCTGCCCTTGAGCAGCAGCCGCTCCAGCACGCGCTTGATGTCGAACTTGTCGTAGTTGGCATCGCGCACGCCGAGGGCAACGTTCTCGAAGTCGCAAAACAGCGCCATGCTGATGTTGTCTTGGGCCATGGAAAATCCGGTTCTGTGAAGGTCGGCATCATCCCACGGGAACGGACTGCTTCGGGCGTGCGGTGGCGCTATGCTGCACCCGCTGGCCCGCCAGGGCAAGCCCCTCGACCTCCCGGGAGCCCCACGTGACCAAGAACCGACTCGAAGCCTTCAGCGATGGCGTGCTGGCCATCGCCATCACCATCATGGTGCTGGAGATGAAGGCGCCGCACGGCGGTGGCCTGGACGCCTTGCGCGACCTGGCGCCGGTGTTCCTGAGCTACGTGCTGAGCTTCATCTACGTGGGCATTTACTGGAACAACCACCACCACATGCTGCACGCCGTGCACCACGTCAATGGCCCGGTGCTGTGGGCCAACCTGCACCTGCTGTTCTGGCTGTCGCTGTTCCCCTTCGCCACCGCCTGGATGGGCGAGAACCACTTCGAGGCCGTGCCGAGCGCCGCGTATGGCGTGGTGCTGCTCATGGCCGCGGTGGCCTATGTGATCCTGCAGCGCACGCTGATCGCGCTGGAGGGGCGCGATGGGGCCTTGGCGAAGGCGGTGGGCCGTGATCGCAAGGGGCGTTGGTCGATGGGGCTGTACGCCGTTGGCGTGGGCCTGGCCTTTGTGCACCCGCTGGCCGCCCAGCTGGTCTATGTCGCGGTGGCCCTGGTCTGGCTGGTGCCGGACCGCCGCATCGAGCAGGTGCTGCAGGCCTGAGCTCAGTCTTCCAGGTCGTCGCTGTCGTCCGCAGGCGCGGCGCCCAGGACGCGCGGGCTGCGGTCGCTCTTGCGCTTCTGGTTGCGCGCGGCACGCTCGGCCTGCAGCTTTTCTTCGCGCACTTGCGCCTCGGCCACCCAGGCCTCGAACTCGGGCGGGGTCTCCAGGGTGATGCGGCCCAGGATGGCGCTGCGGAAGTCGTTGATGACGATCTCGGCGGCCTTTTGCAGGTTGACGCGGCCTCCGGCCATCACGGCACCGCGCCGTCGGCCGATTTCTTCCAGCAGGGCGTCGTCGTGCGCGCCCGGGATGTCGGCCAGCGGGAAGGTGAGCTTGTAGCGCGCGGCCAGCAACTGCGCGTACGGGCCCTTGAGGCGGTGCAGCAGTTCCAGCGCCACTTCCTCTTCGTCATAAGCGTTGCGGCCCACGGCGCCGCTGCCGGCCAGGTGGTAGCCGCTTTGCTCGACGAGGATCTTGGGCCACAGCATGCCGGGCGTGTCGAAGAGGTAGAAGTCGCTGGCCAGGTTGATGCGCTGCTCGATGCGCGTCACGCCGGCCTCGTCGCCCGTTTTGGCGGCCTTCTTGCCGACCAGGGTGTTGAGCAGCGTGGACTTGCCCACGTTGGGGATGCCGCAGATCAGCACGCGCAGGGGCTTGTCCATGCCGCCGCGGTTCGGGGCAAGTTCGCGGCAGGCCTTGATGAGGCGCTGGGCCGGGGCGGTGTCGCCAGCGTCGAGGGCGATGGCCGCGGTGTCGCTTTGCGCGCTGTACCAGGCCAGCCAGGCCTCGGTGCGTTCGGGGTCGGCCAGGTCCTGCTTGTTGAGCACCTTGAGCTTGCGGCGCGTGCCGGTCATCTCGGCCAGCATGGGGTTGGCGCTGGAGCCGGGCAGGCGGGCGTCGAGCAGTTCGATGACCACGTCGATGTCCTTGATGCGCTCAAGGATGGCTTTCTTGGTCACGTTCATGTGACCGGGGAACCACTGGATCGCCATCGGGCAAGGTCTTTCGTGGACAGGAGGGGAGGGCGTCAGCAGGCGGTGACGGCCGCATTGTCGCCGCAAGTGCCTGGGCTGGTGTGGTCGGCTGGGCCCTGATCGGCCGGCGCGGGCACGTGGGCGTGCAGCCAGGCGTCGATCTGGCGCGGGTCGTTGAGCGTGCGCACGGCCTGGTAGGCGACTTCGGCCTCGGGGTGACGGCGGCGCAGGAAGTTCAACCATTGCTTGAGGCGGCCCGGGCGGTGGCGGGGCACCACGCGCGGGGCGATCAGCGCCCAGTAGACGTGCAGCAGCGGCTCCAGCGTGGCCCACGGCACGCCAGATGCGCCCGCGCCATCCCAGGCCAGCTCGGTGCGCACGGCCAGCGCCAGGCCCGGGTCGGCCACCATGCCGCGCCCCAGCATCAGGGCGTCACAGCCGCTTTCTTCGACGCAGCGCCGCGCGTCGGCCACGTTCCAGATCTCGCCATTGGCCACCACCGGGATGCGCACGGCCTGGCGCACGTCGGCGATGCGATCCCAGTAGGCGGGCGGGCGGTAGCCGTGGGCCTTGGTGCGGCCGTGCACCACGAGCTCGCTGGCGCCGCCGGCCTCCAGGGCCTGGGCGCAGGTCTCGGCATCGGCATCGTCGTGGAAGCCCAGCCGCATTTTGGCCGTCACCGGCACATGGGCGGGCACGGCCTGGCGCACGGTGCTGACGATGCGGTGCAGCAGGTCCGGGTCTTGGAGCAGGGCCGCGCCGCCGCCGTGGCGGTTGACCACACGCGCCGGGCAGCCGAAGTTCAGGTCCACCCCGGGCGAGCCCAACTCGACCAGGCGCGCGGCGTTGTCGGCCAGGCAGGCGGGGTCCGAGCCCAGCAGCTGCCCGCGCACGGGCACGCCGACCCAGGTGCGCCCGCCGTTGTTGAGCTCGGGCATGACCCGGCGAAAGGCGCGTTCGGGCAAAAGCGTGCCGGTGACGCGGATGAATTCCGACACGCAGCGGTCGATGCCGCCTGTGCGGGTCAGCACATCGCGCAGGGGGGCGTCGAGCAGCCCTTCCATGGGGGCCAGCAGCAGGGTCATCGGGCGGTGGGCGCAGCGGGTTTCGGGGGCTGCCAGTGTACGCACCCTGGCCTTGCCTGAAGCCGTGACGCATGGATGCATTTCCATCGCAGAAGCCCTCAAGTTCTGGGGCCGGTGGTCGAAGACAACGAACCGGAAAGAAAACCACCCTGCATCCATGACCACAGCCACCGAGTCCACCAGCGTTGACGACGTCCTCAGCGAGTTGGACCAGGCCCGCAAGCGCGGCCCCTTGCAGCACATCGTCATCCCGCCGTGCCCCGAGCTGCTCACGCGCTTGCAGCAGGCGATGGCACAGGCGGAGCCCGACCTCAACGAGGTGGCACGCATCGCCACCAGCGACGTCGCCATGTCGGCCACGCTGCTGCGCGCCGCCAACAGCCCCTTGTACGGCGCTGGGCAACCCGTCCAGACCTTGGGTCAGGCCATGAACCGCCTGGGCCTGGCGCAAACGGCGCAGGTGATGACCGCATTTTTGGCACGCGGCGCCATGCGCGTCAATTCGCCACAGCTCAAGCGCTTCTGGGAACGTGCCGCCAAGCGCGCCCAGGCCATGTCCTTCATGGCCGAGCGCCTGCCTGGTGTCTCGGCCGACGTGGCCTACACCTACGGCCTGTTTTGCCACGTGGGCTTGCCGGTGATGGCGCAAAGCGTGAAGGGCTACCTGAGCACCTTGGTCGAGGCGCAGGCGCGCATCGACCGCTCTTTCGTGGCCACCGAAAACGCCAACCACCGCACCGACCACGCCGTCGTGGGCGCGCTGGTGTCCCGTTTGTGGCGCCTGGCCCCTGCCGTGACGGCCGCTGTGCGCCTGCACCACGACCTCGATGCCATCGGCGAGCGCAGCGTGGACCCGGACGTGCACACCCTGGTCGCCATGGGCCTGCTGGCCGAGCACCTCATGCGCCGCCACGAAGGCCTGGAGCCCGACGTGGACTGGCACGGGCATGGCGAGGCCGCGATGGCCTGGTTGCACGTCTCGGACGCCGACCTGGGCACCTGGCACGACGAATTGCGCGAGTCCCTGGACGCGCTCTGAACCGCCGAGGTGACACGCGCGCCGCGTAAGATCGGCGCCGACGTGATCATCCAAGGGAGAGTTTCAGATGGCGGCATCCAGCCTGTTGGTGCTGATCGACGACATCGCCACGGTGCTGGACGATGTCGCGGCGATGTCCAAGGTCGCGGCCAAGAAAACCGCCGGCGTGCTCGGCGACGACCTGGCGCTCAACGCGCAGCAGGTGTCGGGCATCCGCGCCGAGCGCGAGTTGCCGGTCGTCTGGGCCGTGGCGAAAGGCTCGTTGCGCAACAAGGTCATCCTGGTGCCCGCCGCGCTGGCCATCAGCGCGCTGGCGCCCTGGGCGGTGACGCCTTTGCTGATGGTGGGCGGCGCCTATCTCTGCTTCGAGGGCGTCGAGAAGCTGGCCCACCCCTTCCTGCACCACGGCGATGCCGATGAGGCCGAGGCCGCTGCCGAGCACCAGGCCTTGCGCGAGGCCCTGGCCGACACCCACGTGGACATGGTCGCCTTCGAGCGCGACAAGGTGCAAGGCGCTGTGCGCACCGATTTCATCCTGTCAGCAGAAATCGTCGCCATCACCCTGGGCACCGTGGCCGATGCGCCCTTGATGCAGCAGGTGGCGGTGCTCAGCGGGGTGGCGCTGGCCATCACCGTGGGCGTGTACGGTCTGGTGGGCGCCATCGTCAAGATGGACGATGCAGGCCTCTACCTCAGCCAGCGCCGCGGTGCGCTGGTCCAGGCGCTCGGGCGTGGCCTGCTGCACGCTGCGCCCCTGTTGATGCGGGTGCTGTCCGTGGCTGGCACGGCCGCGATGTTCCTGGTCGGTGGCGGCATCTTGCTGCACGGCCTGCCGGGTGCCCATGACCTGGTGCACGAGGTCGTGACCCACGCCGAGGCGCTGGTGCCGGGTGCCAGCGTGGTGGGGGCGGTCGTGCCCTTGCTGCTCGACGCCTTGACCGGCGTCGTGGGTGGGGTGCTGGCCCTGGCCGCTGTGACTGTGGTGCAGCGGGTGCGCGGCTTGTTCAAGCGCTGAGCGGCGGGTTGTGCCGTTCAGGCGCCAGCGCCAGAGGATGTGGACAGCGGCGTTGACAGTGGCAGCCAGCGCGACAGCAGGCTGGCCAGCGCCTGGCGGTCGAAGGGCTTGGTGAGGTAGTCGTCCATGCCCTGCGCCAAGCAGACCTCGCGGTCACCGCTGAGCGCATGCGCCGTCAGCGCGATGATGGGCGTGCGCTCACGCGCCGTGTCGGCGCCTTCCAGTGCGCGGATGCGGCGCGCGGCCTCGTAGCCGTCCATCACGGGCATCTCGCAGTCCATCAGGATGACGTCGAAGGCCTGCTCCTGGAACATGGCCACGGCCACCTCGCCGTTCTTGGCGTGGCGACTGACGATGCCCAGGCTCTCCAGCGTCATCGTGGCGATGAAGGCATTGACCTCGTTGTCCTCCACCAGCAGCACCTCGCCTTGCAGGTTCAGGTCGGCGTGCTCGGGCGGCAGGGTGTCGGGGAAGCCGTCGTCGGTGGCCAGCTTGCCCTGCGTGGTGGCCGTCATGATGCTGTAGGGCAACTCCAGCACCACTTCGAAGGTGGTGCCGATGCCCAACACGCTGCGCACCCCGATCAGCCCGCCCATCTCGTCGATGATCTGCTTGCAGATGGCCAGGCCCAGGCCCGTGCCGCCGTAGCTGCGGTTGGCGCCCGTCTCCACCTGGAAAAAGGGCTGGAAGAGCTGGTCCAGGGACTCGTGCGGGATGCCCACGCCGGTGTCGGACACATCGAGCTTGACCTGCGCCATCTCGGTGCTCTGACAGTGCACCGACAGGCTGACCACCACCTCACCCGATTGCGTGAACTTCACGGCATTGCTCACGAGGTTGAGCAGCACCTGGCGCAGCTTGCCCTCGTCGGCGATGAGGCTGCGCACCTGGGGTGGCACCTGCTTGCAGTCGTGGCGGATGCGGATGCTTTTCTGCTCGGCCGTGGCCTGGAAAGCCTGGCACACGCTGAAGATCAGGTCGCGCGGGTCGAACGGCGCGGGCGTCAAGCGGATCTTCTGGGCGTCGAGCTTGGCGAAGTCCAGGATCTCGTTGAGGATGTGCAGCAGGTTGCGCGCCGAGTCGCGTGCCGAGCGCACGAACAGCCGGTCGCGCTCGGTCATGTTCTGGTCGCTGAGCATGCTGAGCGCACCGATGACCCCGTTCATGGGCGTTCTGATTTCGTGGCTCATGTTGGCCAGGAAAGCGGTTTTGGCGCGGTTGGCGGTTTCTGCCATTTCCTTCATGCGGCGCAACTCGGCGATGCGGTTCTTGCGCTTGGACTGCAGGAAGAGCTTGCGCTCGCGCAGCAGCGAGAAGCGGTAGAAGCTGTAGCCCAGCAGGTTGGCCGCCGTCAGGTGCACGGCCATGCGTTGGAAGGCGGTGGTGTCCAGTTGGGGTTGGCGCAGGGCACTGTAGATGGCCATGCAACTCACGGTCACCGACAGCAGGGTGGTGGTGCCTGCCCGCAGGCGTGCGAAACCGAACACGACGAAGGTGGCGAACACCGCGGCCGACGTGAGGCCCCACAGCAGGCTGACGGACGAATCGTGTGCGTGACGCGAGACGATGGTGATGTTGCTCATCGCACACGCCGCCACCACCATCGTGATGAAACAGGCGGGATAGTGCTGAACGAAGAAATGGCGGTATTGGCGGTTGATCACCGCGCAAACCAGCAGCCCGGAGACAAGGGCTGCGCGGCTGATTTGGGCCGGATCCGAGACCGAAAGACCCCGGAAAAACAGGTCTGAGGCCCAGAACACCAGGAAATACAGTGCCGACACGATGGCACAAATGAAGATGAATTTCGCACCGTGCGAGTTGTAGGCGGCCCTGAACTCTGTTTCCAACGCATGGTTGGCAAAGCCTCGGTTGCCGAAGGTGCGAAAAAATTGATGCATGGCTGCCTTGTCAGACCTCATGTCGCCTCCGTGCGTGATGAGCGCAGCCTATTCTGTCGCTCATGGGCAAACTGCACTCGCCTCTGAAACCATGTTCCAGGGCGCGGGGCGCGATGTGCAGTTTCTCAGATTTCTCCCTTTTTTCAACGGGTGAAAGGAAGATGATCTGTTCACGGATTATTCATCAGCACGAAGCCCTTGAATTTCCTGACTGATACCGAGCTGGGTCGCTTATCGAAGCATGCTGTCGGCGCATCTCCCCTTGACGCAGCGAGAAGGCGAAGCCCGCCTCAGGCAGGGTGCATGTCGGAGCAGCGCTCCCGGCGCAGCGTTTGCGGAACGTTGAATCGCTCGCGCACAAAATCGGGATCGATGTCGATATCGGGGTGATCGGTTTCCACCAGGAAAGGGTATATCTGGCAGTTGGCGTCACGCAGGCGGTGCTCGAATCTCAGGGTGTCCATGAAGAACAACGTGACGGGCACGCCAGGTTGCGCTGAGGTGATGACCCTCTCGCCAAAAATGTCTTCAAATTGCATGGCCTTGTACATGCGGTCGATGGGCTGTCGGGCGATGAGCAGCAGGGCATCGATGCCGGAGCGAAAGCAAGCCTCGTAGGCCACCTTGACCAGCGCAGGCACCACCATGCGTCCCCCAGGACCATTTTGGGTCACCATGCGGCCAGCTTCTGCGAGCGCCCGTTGGTGGAACCGCTGCGGCAGTTCGAATTCCTTCTCGAAACGCAGCGGCGTGTTGATGTTGGTGCTCAGGCGCAGCGAACCCAGGATGCTGCCATCTTCGTGCGATTCGGCCATCACCAGCACCACATCGTCGCGCAGGTCGTCGGCTTCGGGCTCGTACAGGGACAGGCGTTGGACCAGGTCGGGTTGGTGGCGGGCATAAGCCTCGCCCCGGTGCCGGCAAACCCGCTGGATGTCCTCGGGGCTTTTGGCGATCCGCATGCGGAACGGCAAGGGCTGAGTTTCCAGGGCGGGCCGCGTGTAAGGACGGCCAAGTCTCACAGTCGGTCTGGACATGAACACACCTTTGGTGATCCGTGATGAAAAACGATCGGTCACCTGCGCCAGGGCAGGCGACCGCACGGAAAAAGCAAGTGGGTGGCCGACCGCAGGCCGCCGTCACCGATGAAGGTGCTTACTTGCTTGACACATTCTTACAGCATGCCGGCCGTTCATGACAAATATCTGCAAAGTGTGCGGTTATCCCGAATCTGCTTGTTGTAAAGACGTGAAAGGGTGTTCGGTCGCTCTGTTCGCGTTCAACGCAGGATGTCGTGCAGGGCCACGAACTCCTGGGTGAGTTTGTGGCGCGGGTCCAGGTGAACCATGGGGCGCGCCAATTGGTGAGATTCCTTGATCTTCACCGAACTGCTCAGGTAGGGCTGCAACACGGGCAAGCCCTCGTCAATCAGTTCCTGCACCAGCTTTTGCGGCAAAGTGGCTCGGGGTTGGAACTGGTTGACGATGATGCCGCTCACGGCCAGATCCTCGTTGTGGTCCGCGCGTATTTCCTGCACGTTGTCCAGCAGGGTATAGAGCGCGCGGCGCGAGAAATCGTCGCAGTCAAAGGGAATCAGGCAACCCTGGGCGGCAATCAATGCCGAGCGGGTGTAGAAATTCAAGGCCGGGGGCGTGTCGACGTAAATTCGGTCGTACGTTTGGCCGATTTCCTCCAGGGCATCCCTGAGCTTGTAGATTTTGTAGCGCGATTCCAGTTTGGCGTGCAATTCGTCCAGGCTAGGGTGCGAGGGCATCAGGTGCAGGTTCTCCCAGGGGGTTTCGACGATGTGATCGGCGATGTCCTGCGGGCGGGCGCTGAACCTCAGGGTTTGCTCGAAGAATGCCGCGGCGTGCTGCTTGGCGTCTTCCGGAGGCTCGCCCAGCAGGTATTGCGTGGAGTTGCCCTGCGGGTCCAGATCGACCACGAGGGTTTTGAGACCTTGCGCGGCGCTGATGGCGGCGAGGTTGCAGGTGATGGTGGATTTGCCGACCCCACCTTTTTGATTGAAGACGACGTATCGCATGGTGCAGCGGGCTCCCGTGAGGCTGAATGCACGCATTGTGCACCGCAACACGGGAGCCGCTGATGACGGCTCAGCGCGCGCCGGCGCCCGTCTCTGGCAGTTCGATCTTGACTTCCAGCACTTCGAGGTCGCCCTGGCGCTCCATGGACACCTTGATGTCGTCCGGGTTGATGGAGACGTACTTCGAAATCACCGCCACCAGCTCGCGCTGCAGGTCGGGCAGGTAGTTGGGGCTGTGGCTGCGGCCATTGCGCTCGTGCGCCAGGATGAGCTGCAGGCGCTCCTTGGCGACCGTGGCGGTCTGCTTCTTTTCACCGAGGAAGAAGGAGAGGAATCCCATGGCGTTCACTTGCCTCCGAACAGGCGCTTGAAGAAGCCGGGCTTTTCGGCGTCGATGAAGCGCATGGGTTTGTCTTCGCCCAGGAAACGCGCGATGACGTCCTTGTAGGCCTCGGAGACGTCGGTGCCGGTCATGTGGATGGCCGGGATGCCCTGGTTGGAGGCGTTCAGCACCGTCTCCGATTCGGGGATGACGCCGATCAGCTTGACGCGCAGGATCTCGTGGATGTCTTCCAGCGAGAGCATCTGGCCGCCTTCAACGCGGTTGGGGTTGTAGCGCGTGATCAGCAGGTGCTCTTTGATGGGCTCGCCGCCGTTCTGGGCGCGTTGGGTCTTGCTCTGCAGCATGCCCAGGATGCGGTCGGAGTCGCGCACGGACGAGACTTCGGGGTTGGTCACCACGATGGCTTCGTCGGCAAAGTGCATGGCCATGAGCGCACCGGTCTCGATGCCGGCGGGCGAGTCGCACACGACGTACTCGAAGCCCATCTCGCCGAGGTCCTTGAGCACCTTCTCGACACCGTCTTGCGTCAGCGCATCCTTGTCACGCGTTTGCGAGGCGGCCAGCACGTAGAGGTTGTCGCACTGCTTGTCCTTGATGAGGGCCTGGTTGAGGTTGGCCTCGCCGTGGATCACGTTGATGAGGTCATAGACCACGCGGCGCTCGCAACCCATGATCAGGTCGAGGTTGCGCAGGCCGACGTCGAAGTCGATGACGGCCGTCTTGTGGCCGCGCAGGGCCAGGCCCGATGCGAAGGAGGCGCTGGTGGTCGTCTTGCCGACGCCGCCTTTGCCGGAAGTCACGACGATGATCTTGGCCATGGGAGGGCGGTCCTTTCAGTGGATCTGTGCAAAGAGAGAGGTTCAGGAAATCGGTTCGAACACCAGGCGCTCGCCGTCGAGGCGGATCTGCGCTGGCTTGCCGCGCACGCTGTCGGGCAGCGGGTTGTCGGTGGTGCGGTAGGTGCCGGCGATCGACAGCAACTCGGGCTCCATGACGGTGGCAAAGATGCGCGCCTGGGTGTTGCCCTTGGCGCCGGCAATCGCCTTGCCGCGCAGCGGTGCATAGACGTGGATGCTGCCGTCGGCGATGACTTCGGCGCCGTGGTTGACCACCGCCGTGACGATGAGGTCGCCGCCCTTGGCATAGACCTGCTGACCAGAGCGCAAGGGCTTGTCGATGATCAGGGTGGTGGCGGCCACGGGCACTTCCACCTCGACCGGCACTTCGCGGACGACTTCACGCACCACCTCGCGCACGACCTCGACGGTTTCGACGCGGGCCGGTGCCGCGTGGCTGTCAGGCGCTTCGACCAGGCCCGCCGCCTGTGCGGCATCGCTTTGTTTGCGCGTCGTGCCGCGCACGGCCACGGGCTTGAGCTTGTATTTCTGCAGCAGGCCGATGAGTGCAGGGAAATCGACGGCGACGTCCAGGCTGGCCAGGTGGGTCAGGTCGATGACGACGGGCTCGCCGTTGAAGAGGTCGGGCGTGGCGCCGAAGCGCTCGTCCAGCGCCTGGGCCAGGGCCGTCAGGTTGCCTGTCTTGAGCACGAAGGCTTCCAGCGTCAGTGAGGCGCTTTTGACATCGAACAAGGCCGGTGCGGCGGTGGGTGCAGGCATGGAGATGCGGTGCTGGTAAAGCGTGAAGTTTAAGGCAGCGCAAGGGGCATGCAGGCCACGCGGGGAGTTTCGTTTCGCTGGTGCTCGGGCGCGTGCGGGCCTGTGCCTGATCGGCGCGATACTGGCTCGCACGGCGAGTTGTGCAGGCAAGAAGGGGCAGAGTCGAGATGTTGCAGATCGGGGCCTTGTCGGCCGAGCAGGTGGGCGTGGTGGTGGCCTTGGGCGCGGGCATGCTGATCGGCCTGGAGCGCGAGCGCCGCAAGGGCGAAGGGCCGCAGCGCCAATCGGCGGGCCTGCGCACCTTCATGGTGGCGGCGCTGCTGGGCGTGTGTGCGCAGATCGTGTCGGTCGCGCTGGCCGCGGTGGCGCTGTTGGGCGTGACCGTCCTGGCGGCGCTGTCCTACCTGCGCTCCCGCTCCGACGACCCCGGCCTGACCACCGAACTGGCCTTGGTCACCACCGCCCTCATCGGCATGTTGGCTGTGCCGCAACCCGAACTGGCCGCGGCTGCGGCGGTGCTGCTGGCCAGCTTGCTGGCCGCCCGCGAGCGCTTGCACCACTTCGCCACGCACTGGTTGAGCGAAGACGAGTTGCACGACGGCCTGCTGCTGGCGGCGCTCTTGCTGATCTTGTTGCCGCTCCTGCCCGCGCAGTCGCTGACGTGGCTGGGTGGTCTGTCGCCCCGCCGGATGCTGACCCTGCTGGTGGTCATCCTGGCCATGCAGGCGCTCAGCCATGTCGCGCAGCGCTTGCTGGGCAGCCGACTCGGTTTGCCGGTGTCGGGCCTGCTCGGTGGTTTCGTCTCCAGCACCGCCACCATCACGGCGATGGGCGGGCGTGTGCGCAGCGGCCAGACACCTCTTCAGCTGGCCTGCAGCGCGGCAGTGCTGTCTTCTGCTGCCACCTGGATGCAGGTGGCGCTGATGGCCTCGGTGGTGGTGCCCGGGGGCTTGCTGGAGTGGCTGCCGATGGTGCTGGTGGGTGTGGCTGCGCCTTTGGTGATCGGTGTGCTCCTGTGGCGCAGGGCGTCAGCCACCGCCCCTGGGGGGCTGCCGCCGGGGCGACGGGTCTTGCGCCTGCGGGAGGCCGCGACCGTGGGGGCCTTGCTGATCGCTGGTGCGGTGGTGGTCAACCTGGCCCACCAGCGCGGTGACCTCGGCTTGATGCTGGGCACTGGCATCGCGGCCCTGGCCGACGCCCATGCCCCGATGGTGGCCTTGATGTCGATGAGCGGCACGGGGCTGATCGGGCACGACGCGGCGATGTCCGGTGTTTTGCTGGCCATCACCGTCAACAGCGCGACCCGCAGCGTGGCCGCCTGGGTCTCGGGCGGTCGCGTCTATGGCCTGGTGGTGGCCGCCGCCTTGGGGGTGAACGTGGCCCTGGTCTGGGCGTGGCATTGGGGGTGACTGGACAGCGTGATGTCAGGGTGTGGCGGGAGGGCTTGGAGGCGCGCTCGCATTCAAGTCCTGCTGAACGGCGTCCGATAAAGGATGGCCAGTTCGCGTCACCCCACAGTTTTTCGCCACCCAATGGACGACCTTCACCTCAGCGCCCCAGCGGCACGAATGGCACGAATGGCCCAGGCCGATGGTGTGCTGGCCGACGTCCTGGCGGCACGCGTCAGCCATGCGCGTACAAGGATGCTGTACGGCCACATGCCGGTCACCGCATGGACGCTGTGCGGCTTCACCATCGTGATCGGTGGCCTGATCCACTTCACGCTGCCCACACCATCCACCTGGCCCACGCAGGCCTGGCTGCTGGTCGCGCTGGTGCTGGCCGTCACGCGTGCCTTGCATGCCCAGTCATATTTCCGCGCGGCCGATCGCCTCGCGCCGTTCTGGCAGCACAGCTATTACTGGCTGACCCTGGTGTTCGGCCTGTGCTGGAGCGCCCTGCCATGGGCACTGCCCGTGCGCAACGACCAGCAACTGGCGACCGCGATCATCGGCGTGATGATCGGCATGGCGGCCACGGGCGCCGCGCAGATCAGCAGCGACCGGGCCAACGTGCGCGCCTGGACCGTGCCCATCCTGGTGTCTTCCGCCCTGTATTGCGCGAACACCGGCGGGCCGCTCGGGTGGTTTGGCTTCATCAGCATCATGGGGTTCCTGGTGATCCTCTGGCTGGAAGCCGACCGGGCCCACCACCGCATCGGCGAGATGCTGCGTCTGCGTTTCGAGAGCGAGGCGCTGGCGCAGGCCCGTGCCCAGGCCCTGCACGAGGCCGAGTCCCTGAGCGCCGCCAAGGGGCGTTTCCTGGCCACCATGAGCCATGAGATGCGCACGCCGCTGCACGGCATCCTCGGGCTGTCGCGCATGTTGCTGTCCCGCATGCACCGGCCTGAGGATCTGTCCCAGATCGGCCTGCTTCACAACGCGGGCGAGCACCTGCTGGGCGTCATCAACGACGTGCTGGACTTCTCGCGGCTCAAGGACCATGGTTTGCGGCTGAACCCCAGGCCGGTGCTGATCAACGAGCTGGCGCGCCACGTGTGCGAGCTCTCCCAGGTCACGGCGCAGGACAAGGGGCTGGTGGTGATGTTGCGCTCCAGCCTGCCCGATGACCTGTGGCTCATCCTCGACCCGGACCGCTTGCGCCAGGTCCTCACGAACCTGGTGGGCAACGCCGTCAAGTTCACCACGCAGGGGCACGTCATCGTCCGAATGGGGCTGGAGCCCGCCGAGGCCATCGCCGGTGCCGAGGGCGATTGCCGCGTCACCTTCGAGGTGCAGGACACGGGCCGGGGCATCCCCGAGGCGCACCTCGACAAGGTCTTCGATGCCTTCCACCAGGTCGATGCGCGCGATGGCGACCTGGTCGGTGGCACGGGGCTGGGCCTGAGCATTTCACAGCAGATTTGCGTGGCCATGGGCGGTCAGCTGCGCTGTGAAAGCCGCGTGGGCATCGGCACGACCTTCTCGTTCACCTTGAGCTGGCCTCGAACGAATCGCCCACCCTCCGATGCCGCCGAGGCGGGGTTGCGTCAGGACGCCTTCGGTGACGAGCCCGCCACCTTGCGCCTCGCCGGGCGTGTGCTGGTCGTGGAGGACAACCCCGTCAACGTGCTGGTGGCGCAAGCCACGCTCGAACGGTTGGGGCTGGAGGTCGTCGTCGCAGACAACGGGCGGCGTGCGCTGGAGTGGCTGCGCGCGCATGAGCCCGACCTCGTGCTGATGGACTTCCACATGCCGCTGATGGGCGGCATCGAGGCCACGCGCCGGATCCGCGAGCTGGAGTTGCAGCAGGGCTGGGCACCCGTGCCGATCGTGGCCATGAGCGCTGGCGACCCCATCGACGACCACCGGCACTGCCTCGAGGTGGGCATGAACGACCACATCCGCAAGCCCTTCGTGCCGAGCGACATGAACCGCGTGCTGCGCCGACACCTGGGCGTGCGGGTGGGGCGTCGAGATCCCGCGGCGAGGTCACCAACGCCGGCATCCGCCGTGGCCTGATGCGCGTGCCTCGTTGATGGGACTCAGCGGGGTTTCTTGGCGCTGCGCGGCTTCGAGCCCGCGCCGGCGCGCGGTGGCAGCCCCGTGTGCTGGGTCAGCATCTGCCCTGGCTTGGGGCGGCGCGCGCTGACCTTCGGCAGGTCCCGCGGGTCGTGTTCGGTGGCTTTGCCGCCACGGCGCGTTGGGCTTGCCTCGGACCCCTCGTTGCGCTGCACCCGCCCCACGGTCACCACCGACGTCTTCGTGCCGGCCTGGGTCGAATTCTTGCGACGCGCGCTCTCGTAGGTGCCGTCGGTGACGGGCTGGTAGGTCGGGATCAGGTGGTTCGGGCCGTTGCCGATCAGGTCACGGCGGCCCATGGCCATGAGCGCTTCGCGCAGCAGCGGCCAGTTGTTGGGGTCGTGGTAGCGCAGGAAGGCCTTGTGCAAGCGACGGCGCTTCTCGCCCTTGACGATGTCCACGCGCTCACCTTTGCGGGCATCGCGGCTGATGCCCTTGAGCGTGTTCATGCCGGAGTGGTACATGGCCGTGGCCGTGGCCATGGGGCTGGGGTAAAACGTTTGCACCTGGTCGGCCTTGAAGCCGTTGCGTTTGAGCCAGATCGCCAGGTTCATCATGTCTTCGTCGGTCGTGCCCGGGTGGGCCGCGATGAAGTAGGGGATGAGGTACTGCTTCTTGCCGGCTTCGGCGCTGTACTTCTCGAACAGCTCCTTGAAGCGGTCGTAGGCGCCCATGCCGGGCTTCATCATCTTCGACAGCGGCCCGGTTTCCGTGTGCTCAGGCGCGATCTTCAGGTAGCCGCCGACGTGGTGGGTCACCAGCTCCTTGATGTACTCGGGCGAGCGCACGGCCAGGTCGTAGCGCAGCCCCGAGCCGATCAGGATCTTCTTGATGCCGGGCAGGGCGCGGGCGCGCCGGTACATGCGGATCAGGGGGGCGTGGTCGGTGTTGAGGTTGGGGCAGATGTCGGGGTACACGCACGAGGGCTTGCGGCAGGCGGCCTCGATGACGGGCGACTTGCAGCCAATGCGGTACATGTTGGCCGTGGGGCCGCCCAGGTCGGAGATGACGCCGGTGAAGCCCTTGACCTTGTCGCGGATGGTCTCGATCTCGCGCAGCACCGAGGCCTCGGAGCGGCTCTGGATGATGCGGCCCTCGTGCTCGGTGATGGAGCAGAAGGTGCAGCCGCCGAAGCAGCCGCGCATGATGTTGATGCTGAAGCGGATCATGTCCCACGCCGGGATGACGGCGTCACCGTAGCTGGGATGCGGCGCGCGGGCGTAGGGCAGGTCGAAGACCAGGTCCATCTCGGGCGTGGTCAGCGGGATGGGCGGCGGGTTGATCCAGACGTCGCGGGCGCCGGGGCCTTCGCCGTGCCGCTGCACCAGCGCGCGGGCGTTGCCCGGGTTGGTTTCGAGGTGCAGCACGCGGTTGGCGTGGGCGTAGAGCACCGGGTCGTCCTTGAGTGCCTCGTAGGCGGGCAGGCGGATGACGGTGCGCTCGCGCGGTGGCATGACGATCTTGCCGGTGCGGGAGGCCGAGGTCGTGGCGGCGTCAGCGGCAGGCGCTTCCAGCTCGTCGGCTTCGTCCTCGTGGGCATGTGCGTGGGCCTGGGCCTGGGCTTGCGCCGGCACCATCACCTTGTCTTTCACCGAGGCGCGGATGTCAAGGCGGATGGGCTGGACCTGCACGCCCTTGCCGACCGCGTCTTTGACCGGGTCGAAGGCGCCGGCGTCTTCCAGTGCGCAACTCTGGCCCTGCTCGGCAGCGGCCTGGGCCATGCCCATGTAGGGGTTGATGTGCTGGTCGATGCGGCCGGGGCGGTCCACCTCGGTGGAGTCCAGCTCGAACCAGCCTTGCGCCGTCGGGTCGTTGCGGCGGCGGATGAAGGCGGTGCCGCGCACGTCGGTGATGGCCTCGACCGGTTCGCGCTCGGCCAGGCGGTGCGCGACCTCGATGATGGCGCGCTCCGCGTTGCCATACAGCAGCAGGTCGGCCTTGCTGTCCATCAGCACGCTGCGGCGCACCTTGTCGGACCAGTAATCGTAATGCGCGATGCGGCGCAGCGAGCCCTCGATGCCGCCCAGCACCACGGGCACGCCCGGGAAGGCCTCGCGGCAGCGCTGCGAATAGACGGTGGCCGCGCGGTCGGGCCGCTGGCCGCCGTTGCCGCCCGGCGTGTAGGCGTCGTCGCTGCGCAGCTTGCGGTCGGCCGTGTAGCGGTTGATCATGGAGTCCATGTTGCCGGCGGTCACGCCCCATAACAGGTTGGGCTTGCCCAGCGCCTTGAAGGGCTCGGCGCTCAGCCAGTCGGGCTGGGCGATGATGCCCACGCGGAAGCCCTGGTTCTCCAGCATGCGGCCGATCACGGCCATGCCGAAGCTGGGATGATCGACATAGGCGTCGCCCGAGACGATGACGATGTCGCAGCTGTCCCAGCCCAGCGCGTCCATCTCGGCGCGCGTGGTGGGCAGGAAGGGTGCCGGGCCGTAGCGCTTGGCCCAGAAAGGCTTGTAGCTGCTCAGGGGCTTGGCGGCTGGGCCGGGCGCTGGGCCAGGCAGAGTGACGGTCAGTTCGGGCATGGGGGTGACGCAGCGAGGCGTCGGCAGACAACCCGATATTGTCGCCTGTCGGGGCGAGCTTGGGGGGGTGTCAGAGGCCCCTGGGCTGGTGTGGTTTTGCGTGCGGTGGCTCGGCGGCAGGCCTTCTGCGCCTGGGGCGCAAGCTTGTCTTGGCCACAAGGGCCCGCGCGTCGCACAAATTGAGCACAATGGGGGCCTGTTTCATCCACGCCTTCGGGCTTTGAACATGCAGCGAATTTCGATGCGCCAGGGACTGGCGTCCAGATTGATGACTTTGATGCTGGCCGTGGTCTGCACGGCGGTGGCCGTGGCGCCCATGGACGCCGAGGCCAAGCGCCTGGGCAGCGGCCGCGCCTCGGGCATGCAGCGGCAGATGCCGGCCAAGCAGGCCGACACCTCGCCGCCGGCTTCGCCCAACAACGCGACGAACAACGCCACCAACAATGCCGCCGCCCGACCCAACCAGGCAGCGCCCGCCAACGCGGCCGCCGCGGCCGCGGCTCAGCCGGCCAAGCGCTCCTGGATGGGCCCGATCGCCGGCCTGGCCGCTGGTCTGGGCCTGGCCGCGCTGGCCAGCCACTTCGGTTTCGGTGAAGAACTCGGCAACTTCATGATGATGGCCTTGCTGGCCGTGGTCGCGATGGTGGCCATCGGCTGGATCATGCGCCGCATGCGTGGCGGTGCTGCAGCAGCCGGCAACGGCCCGCAGCTCGCTGGTGCTGGTGCGCCTTTCCCGCAGCGTGCACCCGAGCCGGTGGCCCCGCAGGCGCCCATGGCCCGTGACAGCTTTGCCGCCGGTGGCATGGGCATCGGCCCGGGTGCTGGTGCGGGCGGTGCTGTGGCGTCGACCGCCTCTGCCGCTGCCCCGGCAGGCTTTGACGCAGCTGGCTTCACCCGCATCGCCAAGATGATCTTCATCCGCATGCAGGCCGCCAACGACGAAGCCAACCTCGACGACCTGCGCAAGTTCACCACGCCGGAGCTGTTCGCATCCCTGCGTCTGGACCTGCAGGAGCGCGGCACGGCCAGGCAGCAGACCGATGTGATGCAACTGGACGCCGAGGTGGAGGACACCGCCCAGGAGCAGGGTCAGTGGGTCGTGTCCGTGCGCTTCCATGGCCTGATCCGCGAGGAAATCGACCAGGGCGCCCAGCCCTTCGATGAGCTCTGGCACCTGGTCAAACCGCTGGACGACAGCCGCGATTGGGCGATTGCCGGCATCACGCCCGTGCAGCCTTGAGTCTCTGGGTTCGCTGAAAGAAGGCGGGGGGCTTCGGCCTCTCATCCTTCTCGCCAAACAGCCCATGAAAAAGCCCGTCCCGGTTTGCGCCGGACGGGCTTTCTGACGTTTGACGCAGGCCTGTGCAGGCGCTGCGTCAGGAGCGGGTCAGGCCGGCATCAAGCTTTCTTGGCCCAGGCCGAGCACCAGCCCTTGCCGTTCACTTGCTTGCCACCCAGCAGGGGGCACACGCCCCAGGCATCCTTGCCTTGGTAGAACTGGCAGTTGGCGCAATTGCTGCCGGCCTTGTAGGTGGGGTACTTCTTGGCGTCCACCTTGGTGGCGTCGTGCTTGTAGCCCAGGCCGGTGGCGGCGGGGTCTTTCTCATCCACCTTGGCGGCATCGGCGGCGCGCACCGAAGTGGCGACGCCGAGGGCTGCGGCAGCGGGGACGAGGGTCATGATGAACTGGCGACGGCTGGTCATGGAAAGCTCCGGTGAGTGGGGGTTGCAGAGGGGTTGACCTTGAGTTGACGCATTTTCAGGTGATTCAAAACAAAACGCCAGGCTTCAGAATCGCTTCATTGAACTCAATTCGGGTTCATTGAAGTGAAAGACCAGCGTCATGATTGATTCAACCGATCCGGTCGATGCCGGGATGCCGCGCTACCGAAGCAGTGCGGCTGCTCGCATGGTAAACATTCCTGTGGCCACTTTGCGTGTGTGGGAGCGTCGCTACAACGTCGTGGGTCCCACGCAGGCGCCCTCTGGCCACCGACTGTATTCCAGCCAGGACGTGCGCCGCTTGGTGCTGATCAAGCAACTGGTGAACAAGGGCCACGCCATTGGCATGCTGGCGCGTGTCGAGACGCCCCGCCTGCAGGACCTCGTCAACGAGGCCGAGCAGACGGAGTCGGTGTTGGCGCGCGGCATCCCTTTGCCTGCGGGCGCGCCGGCCCGTGCGTCCAGCGCCTCGGGCTCGCCTGTTGTGCGCCTGCTGCTGGTCGGCACGGGCGCATCGGCCCGCTGGGGTGATGCGCTGAGGGGCATCGAAGGTTTGCAGGTGGTGGGCAGCGTGGACGACAGTGCCGTCTCCGAACTGGCGCTGCAGCAGGTGCAGGCCGACATGGTGCTGGCCGATCTGGGCGCCGTGCACATGGAGTCGGTGGACTGGCTCAGCCGCATGGTGCGCACCGTCGGCGCCCGCCAGATGATCGTCATCTACGGCTTTGCCAACACCCAGGTGCAGGAGGCCTTGCGTGCGCGTGCGGCGGTGTTGCGCCGCTCGCCGCTGGCGCCCGATGAGTTCCGCCAGACCGTGCTGGAAACCGTGCGCGGCTGGCGCAGTGTCAGCCAGGCGTTGCTGAGCTTGCCCGACCCGGCGCCTGCCCCGCGTTTCGACACCTCCGACCTGGTGGCCTTGACCGCCGCCATGCCCAAGGTGGCCTGCGAGTGCCCCAAGCACATGGCGGAGCTGATCACGATGCTGGGCCAGTTCGAGGCCTACAGCGCCGATTGCGAAAGCCGCCAGCCCGCCGATGTGGCCCTGCACGCCTACCTGTACCGCGTGGCCGGCCACGCCCGCGCGCTGATGGAGGAGGCCCTGGCCACGGTGGCCCAGGCCGAGGGCGTGACGGTGCCTGGGCGCAAGGTGGCCGCGTGAGTGCCGCGCCTTCAGCCGCTGTGGAGGACCCCGCCTGGTGGGCCGACGGCGTGGCCGTGGTGATCGGGGCCTCGGGTGGCCTGGGGGCCGGCTTGAGCGACGCCCTGGCGGCGCTGGCGCCACGGGGGGCTGAGCAGGTGCTGCGCCTGGGCCGGCACAGCGACCCGTCGCTGGACCTGCTCGACGAGGCCAGCATCGCCCAGGCCGCGCAATGGGTGCAGGGTCAATCCGATGCCCTGGCATGCCCTGTGCGGCTGGTGATCGACGCCACGGGCTGGTTGCATGGCGATGGCTGGACGCCCGAGAAAACCTGGCGTCAATTGGATGCTGCCCACATGGCGCACGCCTTCGCGGTCAACGCCATCGGCCCGGCCTTGCTGATGAAGCACTTCCTGCCCTTGATGCCCCGCCAGGCGCGGTCGGTGTTCGCCACGCTGTCGGCCAAGGTCGGCAGCATCGGCGACAACCAGCTGGGCGGCTGGTACAGCTATCGCGCGGCCAAGGCGGCGCTCAACCAACTGGTGCGCACCTCGGCCATCGAGCTGGCCCGCACCCACCCGCAGGCGGTGTGCGTGGCCCTGCACCCGGGCACGGTGGACACGGCCCTGTCCGCGCCTTTCGCCCGCACGGGCCTGACGGTGAGGCCGCCTGCCGAGGCCGCGGAACGCCTGCTGGGCGTGCTGGCCGGCCTCACGCCCGAGCGCAGCGGCCGGCTCATCGACCACACGGGGGGTGACCTGCCCTGGTGAGTGCCGTCAGGCGCCCGACGGCGTTGCGATCGGGGCGTCCTCGTCGTCCTCCACCAGGAAACCACCGCTCTGGTGCGACCACAGCCGCGCGTACAGCCCGCCTTGCGCCAGCAGCGACGCGTGGTCGCCTTCCTCGACGATGCGGCCCTGGTCCATGACGATGAGGCGGTCCATGGCAGCGATGGTGGACAGGCGGTGCGCCACGGCCACCACGGTCTTGCCTTCCATCAGCTTGTACAGGCTGGCCTGGATGGCGGCCTCGACCTCGGAGTCGAGCGCGCTGGTGGCCTCGTCGAGCAGCAGGATGGGCGCGTCTTTCAGCATCACGCGTGCGATGGCGATGCGCTGGCGCTGCCCGCCCGAGAGCTTCACGCCGCGCTCGCCCACGTGGGCCTCGAAGGCCTTGCGGCCGTGCGCGTCGGTCAGTGTCTGGATGAAGTCGGCGGCCTCGGCGCGCTCGGCGGCGCGGTGCATGTCGGCGTCGGACGCATCGGGCCGGCCGTAGAGGATGTTGTCGCGCACCGAGCGGTGCAGCAGCGAGGTGTCCTGCGTGACCATGCCGACCTGGGCGCGCACGCTGTCTTGCTGCACCTGGGCGATGTCCTGCCCGTCGATGAGGACGCGGCCCGACTCGACGTCGTAGAAGCGCAGCAGCAGGTTGAGGATGGTGGTCTTGCCCGCGCCGGAGCGCCCGACCAGGCCGATTTTTTCGCCCGGCCGGATGTGCAGGTTCAGCCCGTCGATGACGGTGCGCTGGCCGCCGTAGCCGAAGCGCACCTGGTCGAAGCGCACCTCACCGCGGCCGACTTGCAGCGCCGGCGCGCCGGGCTTGTCCACCACCGTGTGTGGCTTGGACAGGGTGTTGATGCCGTCCTGCACCGTGCCGATGTGCTCGAACAGCGCGGCCATCTCCCACATCATCCAGTGCGAGATGCCGTTCAGCCGCAGCGCCATGGCCGTGGCCGCCGCCACCGCGCCGATGCCGACCTGGCCTTGCACCCACAGCCACAGCGACACGCCCGTGGTGGCCAGGATCAGCAGCATGCTCAGCGTGTGGTTGACCACCTCGAAGCCGCTGACCAGGCGCATTTGCGCGTGCACCGTCTTCATGAACTCCTGCATGGCCGAGCGCGCGTGGCCGGCCTCGCGGTTGGCGTGCGAGAACAGCTTGACCGTGGCGATGTTGGTGTACGCGTCGGTGATGCGGCCCGTCATCAGCGAGCGCGCATCGGCTTGAGCGCGGGCGGTGGCGCTCAGGCGCGGCACGAACCAGCGCACCGCGCAGCCGTAGAGCAGCAACCAGCCCAGGAAGGGCGCCAGCAGCCACAGGTCGAAGCCGCCGACCACCGCCGTCATGGTGACGAAGTAGATGGTGACGAAGACGAGGATGTCGCCGACGATGAAGCAGGTGTCGCGCACCGCCAGCGCCGTCTGCATGACCTTGGCGGCCACGCGGCCGGCGAACTCGTCCTGGTAGAAGCCCATGCTCTGGTTGAGCATCAGGCGGTGGAACTTCCAGCGCAGGCGCATGGGGAAGTTGCCGGCCATGGCCTGGTGCTTGAGCAGGGTTTGCAGCCACACCAGCAGCGGGCTGGCGAGCAGGATTCCCACGAGCAGCAGCAGGTGCGTGCGTTGCGCCGTCCACAGCTGTGCCGGCGGGATGCGGCTGAGCCAGTCCACGATGTTGCCCAGCATGTTGAACAGCAGGGCCTCGAAGGCGCCGATGCTGGCCGTCAGCAAGGTCATGCTCAGCAGGAAGGGCCGCATGCCCTGCGTGTTGGCCCACACAAAGGCAAAAAACCCCTTGGGCGGCGCCGAAGGGGTGTCTTGCGGGTAGGGGTCAATGCGTCGTTCGAACCAGCTCAGCACGTCAGGGGGCTTTCCACAAACCGCCAAGGTTAACGCCTGGCGGCGGCCTTGTCAGGCGTGGGGGCTGGCTCAGTAGATGTCGGGCACGAACATGTCGGCCGGCACCGGGTTGCGAATGTAGTCCTCGTGGCGCTCGCGCGGGGGCAGATAGACCGGCTCGTGCTCGACCTCGTGGTAGTCGAACTGCGCGAGCAGGTGGTGCATGCAGTTCAGGCGGGCGCGCTTCTTGTCCACGGCCTGCACCACCCACCAGGGCGCTTCGGGGATGTGGGTGCGCTCCAGCATCACTTCCTTGGCGCGGGTGTAGTCCTCCCAGCGGCGGCGGCTTTCCAGGTCCATCGGGCTGAGCTTCCACTGCTTGAGCGGGTCGTTGATGCGGGCCAGGAAGCGCGCGCTTTGCTCTTCGTCGGAGATGGAGAACCAGTACTTGATGACGCGGATGCCGCTGCGCACCAGCATCTTCTCGAACTCGGGCACGGAGCGGAAGAACTCTTCGAGGTCTTCGTCGGAGCAAAAGCCCATGACGCGCTCGACACCGGCGCGGTTGTACCAGCTGCGGTCGAACAGCACGATCTCGCCGGCCGCCGGAAGGTGGCTCACGAAGCGCTGGAAATACCACTGGGTTTTTTCGCGGTCGTTGGGCGCGGGCAGGGCGGCCACGCGGCAGACGCGCGGGTTCAGGCGCTGGGTGATGCGCTTGATGGCGCCGCCCTTGCCGGCGGCATCGCGGCCTTCGAAGAGCACGACCACGCGCTCGCCGGTGTGCACGACCCAGTCCTGCAGCTTGACCAGCTCGCCTTGCAGGCGGAACAGCTCGCGGAAATAGACGCGACGGGATTCGCGGGCTTCGTCGCTCAGGCCGGCCGGACCGTCGAGGATGCGGTCATCGACCTCCAGCTCCAGCTCTTCGTCGTAGCTGTCGATGACGTCTTCCTGCAGGCGGCGCAGGGTGTCAGCGTCCAGCGGGTTGTGCGGCGAGTTCATGGCGGTCTGGTGGCATCTTGATCAAAACGAGCATGTTGCCAGGGCAATGTGTCATTTTGATGAGGTGGGCGAATTGCTGCACACCTGTGCAGTTGCGTCGCATAATCCGCGACATCCTGGTTCTCGTGGCCCCTCGTGGCCCGGCTCTCCCATGTTCAGCTCCCTGGTGTCGTTCGTCAAAGCCTCGGTGGCCAGCGTCGTGCTGGCCGTCAACACGGTGCTCATCTTTTCGTTGATGATCCCGTTCGCCCTGCTCAAGCTGGTGCTGCCCTTCCAGGCGGTGCGCCGCGTGACCGACGTCGTGCTCAACGGGCTGGCCAGCTTCTGGATCGCCGTCAATGGCGTGTGGATGGCGGCGGTGGGCCACACCCGCTGGCAGGTGTCGGGCATGGAGGGCTTCAGCCCGCGTGGCTGGTACCTGGTCAGCAGCAACCACCAGAGCTGGGTGGACATCCTGGTGCTGCAGAAGGTGTTCCGTGGCCGCATCCCCTTCCTGAAGTTCTTCATCAAGCAGGAACTGATCTACGTGCCCGTCATCGGCCTGGCCTGGTGGGCGCTGGACTTCCCCTTCATGAAGCGCCGCGGCGGCGCCTCGGCCCAGAAGGACCTGGAGACCGCGCGCAAGGCCTGCGAGAAGTTCAAGGTCATCCCGACCTCGGTGATCAGCTTCATGGAAGGCACGCGCTTCACGCAGCACAAGCACGACCAGCAGAACTCGCCTTACACCCACCTGCTCAAGCCCAAGACCGGCGGCGTGGGCATGGCGCTGGAGACCATGGGCGACCTGTTCGATTGCCTGGTGGACGTGACCATCGTGTACCCCAAAGGCGTGCCCACCTTCACGGACCTGTTGACCGGCCACATCGAAGACATCGTGGTGACCGTGCGCCAGCAGCCCATCCCGAAGCACCTGCTGGTGAGCGCCGATGGTCGCCCGGCCGACCGCTCGAAGGTGCAGGCCTGGATCAATGGCCTGTGGCAGGCCAAGGACGCCGAGATCGCGCAGATCCTGGCGGGTGCTCAGACCTCGGGCCAGCGCCCGGGTCAGCGCGTCGCCTGAGACGCTGAAGCCGCTGACGTGGCCTGTGCCGCCTGCCATGCCTGCAATGGCGCACGCAGGCGCTCGAAGTCGCGCGGTGCGACGTACTGCAGCAACTCCTTGCCCTCGCTGTCGAGGATGACGTCCAGGCCCTTGTCGGGGTAGAGGAAGTGCTCCTGGCGGTCGTTGCTGCGCAGGCGTGCGGCCGGCGTGCCGAAGCGCGCCAGGATGATGTCGGCGTCCAGGCTGGCCTGCGGAATGAAGCTCAGGGCGACGATGCGGGCCTGCAGCGCCAGGGCCTCGTCCTCAGGGCGCAGCGTGTACTTGCGCGTCGTGCTTTCCATGAACTCGGATTTCAGCGCGCGTTCGCGCAGGCTGCGCAGCGTGGCCGGGCTTGACGCGGGCAGCGCTGCCGTGACGACCAGCTTGCCAGCGATGAAGCCTGCCTGTGCCGGGTCCACGAAGGCTTCCAGCGAGCCATCTTCACCGGGGGCCGCGATGATGGCGATCTGGGTGTCTGCGCCGAAGCGTTGGCGCACATCGGCCAGGGTGCCGGCGCCGAGCGCCAGCCCCAGCGCCTCGCTGCTGCCGTCGGGGTGTGCCGTGACCAGCCAGGGCGGGGGCGTGCCTGCCGCTTTGGCCGCCTGGCCTTGGGGGTTGCCTTGTGGGTCGCCTGACGCGGGGCCGAACCACTGCGGCCCGCGCACGATGGCCAGGGCGGCGAGCACGGACACCGCCGTGGCGCTCAGGATGGTGTGCCAGGTCTTCATGCGCGCCAGCCCGTGTCGGTGCGGTCGAGCTTGCGGATGAGCGCAGGCCACACGAAGGCGCCGCCCATGCCACCGGTTTGCACCTTCATGGCGTGCGCCACGCCTTGCACGATCTGCGGGTTGACCTCGGTGAGCGGCACGCCGCCGCTTTGCGCGGCCAGCTGGATCTGGCAGGTGGTTTCGAAGATGTACATGTTCAGGAAGGCATCGGCGATGGTGCGGCCGACGGTCAGCAGGCCATGGTTGCGCAGCATCAGGAAATTCTTGTCGCCCAGATCGGCTTGCAGGCGCGGCTTTTCGTCCTCGCGGAAGGCCACGCCCTCGTAGGCATGGTAAGCGAGTGAGGCCAGCACGAAGGTGCTTTGTTGCGAGATGGGCAGCACGCCACCCTGTTGCGCCGAGACGCCCACGCCGGCGCGCGTGTGGGTGTGCAGCACGCAGCCGGCGTCTTCGCGCACGGCGTGCACCGCGCTGTGGATGGTGAAGCCGGCCGGGTTGACGGGGAAGGGCGAGTCACTGAGCTTGTTGCAGTCCTGATCGATCTTGACCAGGCTGGAGGCGGTGATCTCATCGAACATCATCCCGTAGGGGTTGATGAGGAAGTGGTGCTCAGGCCCAGGGATGCGCGCCGAGATGTGGGTGAAGACGAGGTCGCTCCAGCCGTACAGCGCCACCAGGCGGTAGGCGGCGGCGAGGTCCAGGCGCAGTTGCCACTCTTCGGGGCTGACTTGGGCTTGCAGGGAGGGGGTCATGCGTGTCTCCTGGATGTTGCTTGGGCGGTGGCAAAGGTGCCGTCGAGTTGCTGGCGCAGCACGTTCTTTTGCACCTTGCCCATGGCATTGCGTGGCAGCTCGCTCACGCTGAAGATGCGCTTGGGGCATTTGAAGCCGGCCAGTTCGTCCTTGATGGCGCGGATGAGCTCGGCCTCGTGCAGCGTGTGCCCTGGCTGCGGCACGACCACGGCCACCACGCCTTCGCCGAAGTCGGGGTGGGGCACGCCCACCACGGCGGATTCGGCCACCCCGGGCAGCTTGTCGAGGTGGCTTTCCACTTCGGCCGGATAGACGTTGAAGCCGCCGCTGATGACGAGGTCCTTGGCGCGGCCGACCAGGTGGACGTAGCCCTCGGCGTCGATGCGGCCGACGTCGCCGGTGCGGAACCAGCCGTCGTCGGTGAAGGCTTCTGCCGTCTTGTCGGGCAGGCCGAGGTAGCCGCCGAAGACATTGGGGCCTTGCACCTCGACGTGGCCAGTGACGTTGCGCTGCACGTGCAGGCCCGCGTCATCGACGATGCGCACGCCCACGCCGGGCAGGGCGCGGCCCACGCTGCCGCTCAGGCGCGGGCCCCCGCTGTCGCGGCAGGGGTTGGAACACAGCATGCCGGTTTCGCTCATGCCATAGCGCTCCAGGATGGTGTGGCCGGTGCGCTGGGCGAACTCGTCGAAGGCGGCGGGCAGCAGCGGGGCCGAGCCGCTGACGAACAGGCGCATGTGGGCGGTGGCCGCAGCGCTCAAAGCCGGTGAGGCCAGCAGGCGGCCGTACATGGTGGGCACGCCCATGAAGAGGGTGGCGCGCGGGGCGTGGGCGTCGGTGATCTGCGCCAGCACGCCGGCCGCGTCGAATTTGTCCAGCCAGCGCATCGGGGTGGCCGACAGCAGCGCGCAGTGGCTGGCCACGAACAGGCCGTGGATGTGGAAGACGGGCAGGGCGTGGAGCAGGCAGTCGTCCTGGCGCCAGTCCCAGTGGCGCAGCAGCGTTTGCGCGTTGCTCAGCAGGTTGCCGTGGCTGAGCAGGGCGCCCTTGCTGCGGCCGGTGGTGCCCGAGGTGTAGAGGATGGCGGCGAGGTCGTCGAGGCCGCGTGGTGCCACGGTGTGCACGTCGCTGTGCAGCGAGGCGTGGGTCAGCAGGCTGCCCGTGCGCTGGTCGCCCAGCGTGAAGAGGTGGCCGACCTGGCTGTGCGCGGCCAGCGGGATCACCCAGTCCTGGTCGGCCGGGCGGCACACCAGCATGGCCGGGCGGGCGTCTTCCAGGAAGTGGGTGAGCTCGGCGGCGCGGTAGGCCGGGTTCAGCGGCAGGTAGGTGCAGCCGGCACGCAGCGTGGCCAGGTAGAGCAGCAGCGATTCGACCGACTTGTCCACGTGCGCGGCCACGACCGGTGGGCGGCCTTCGCGGCCACGCAGGCGCAGGCTGTCGATCAGGTTGGCCAGCATGGCCGTGGCGCGGTCGAGGTCCTGCCAGGTGTAGGCCAGTCCCTGGCCGGTCAGGATGGCGGTGCCCTGGCTTTGGACGGGCCAGGCGGCTTGCAGCGCGGTGAACAGGTTCATGGGCCAGGGCTCCTTCAGGTCAGCGCTCGGTGCGCCACCCGCAAAGGTAACTCAAGCCGCGTCGTTGGCCGCGCGCAGGGCGGGCGGTTCGTGCCCGTTGGGCTGCCCCTCGTGGCGGTAGAGGCACACGCGGTTGCGGCCTTCGCGCTTGGCGGTGTAGAGCGCCTCGTCGGCATGGGCGAGCATGGCGTCCACATCGTGGTGTTCGGCGCGCCATTGCACCGCGCCGATGCTGACGGTGGCGTAGATGGTCTGGCCGTTGAACTCGATGGGGCGCTGGTCGAGCGCCGCGCGGATGCGCTCCAGCGCGACGATGGCCTCGTCCTGCGGCGTGGAGGTCAGCATCACGGCGAACTCTTCGCCGCCGATGCGGGCGGGCGTGTCGGTGTCGCGCAGGGACTCGCGCAGCACCTCGGCAAAGACCTTGAGCACGGCGTCACCGGCGGCATGGCCGTGGGTGTCGTTGATGTGCTTGAAGTGGTCGAGGTCCATCAGCGCCACGGTCAGGGGCGTGGCGTAGCGGCGGGTCTGCGTCAGGCCGGCGGCGGCCACGTCGAAGAAGTGTCGCCGGTTGGCCAGGGCCGTGAGGGCGTCGCGGCTGGCCAGGCGGTGCAGCTCCTGCTCGGCGCTGACGCGGGCGGTTTCCTGATCGCGGGCGTGGAAGAGCGTGCCCAGCGTCACCACCAGGGGTTCGAGCAATTGCACGAGGGACTCGTCAAAGCCCTCGGGCCGGTTGCCCAGGCCGATCATGCCCACGACCTTGTGGTCGAAACGGATGGGCAGGCCCAGGAAGTTCTTCAGCTCGGCGTGGCCCTCGGGCAGGCCGCGGCTGGCCGGGTGGCTGGGCAGGTGGTTGGCCATGACGACCTCGTTGGCCGTGACGGCATGGCCGAAGAGGTTGTCCAGGCGGGTGAACAGCAGGCCATCCTCGCGTTGCGTGTGGCTGGGGCCAGGCACGACGTGGTGGTCGCGCCAGCCGGCCTCGGAGATGGTGGGCACCAGCAGCTGAGGCTCACCGTTCGGGCCTGGCTGGACCACGCCGATGAAGCCGACCACGCACTCGCTGATCGTCAGCAGGTGCTCGAACAGGGCCTCGCAGGCGTCGTGCACGCTGCGGTTGAGCAGGAAGGACGTTTGTGCCTGGTTGAGCAGGTCCAGCAGTTGGCGCTGGCGGTTGCGCAGGGCTTCTTTCTGCTTGTCTTCGCTGATGTCGATGAGGGTGCCGACCACGCGCACGGCGCGGCCCTGGCGGTCGTACTCGACCACGCGGCCGTAACTGCGCACCCAGATGTAGTGGCCGCGCTTGTGGCGGATGCGGTATTCCAGCGCCACCACATCGCCCGAACCCTGGCGGTGGTCGTGCGTGGCGCGGTCGATGTGCATGCGGTCGTAGGGGTGGACGCGGTCCATCCAGCCGAGGTTGCTGTGCTCCAGCTCGTCTTCGCGGAAGCCCAGCATGGCCGCGGCGCGCGAATTCAGCATGCGCTCCTGGGTGAGGTAGTTCAGGTCCCAGGTGCCGATGCGGGCCGATTCCAGCGCCAGGTAGAGGCGTTCCTTGGTAGCCTCGATGGACGACTCCAGCTGCTTTTGCCGCGTCAGGTCGAAGAGGTAGCTGCGGATGCGCAGCAGGCGGCCATCGGCGTCGCGGTCGGCCTGGCTGACCTGGTGCAGCCAGCGCGGGTGGCGGCCGGTCTGCTTGAGGCGGAAGCTCAGCGCCAGCGAGGGCAGCTCGCCCACCGCGTGGCTGCTCAGGCCGGTCTGGACCAGGGCCTGGTCGTCGGGGTGGACGATGGCCTCAAAGGGCTTGCCGGCGCGCAGTTGCTCGGCGAAGGTCTCGCCCAGGATGCCGCCCAGGTTGGCCGACAGGTACACGGGCTTGGGCGGCACGGCCGCGTCCCACACCATGGCGCCCACCGGGCCGGCGGCGAACAGGGCGCGCTCGCGCTGGGTCTGGCGGCGCTCGCGGTGTTGGGCCAGCTGGCTGTGCACGAGCTCGGCAAAGCGCGCCAACAGCTGCAGCTTGCGCTCGTCGAAATCGTGGCGAGGGCGTTGGTCCAGCACGGCCAAGGTGCCCACCACCTGGTCGTCGAACACCAGGGGCACGCCGGCGTAGAAACGCAGCGGCGGGATGCGGCGGCTGACGAGGTCGTTGTCGGCGAAACGGTCATCGAGGCGCAGGTCGTGCGCGAGGATGGTGCGGCCCGAGGCCACCACATGGGCGCAGAAGCTGTCTTCGCGCGGCCACTGCGTCGCGTCCAGGCCGTGGTGCGAGAGGATGCGCAGCAGCGTGCGGTCCATCAGCGAGACCAGGCACAGCGGCACTTCCAGCACCTCGGCGGCCAGGGCGGTCACGCGGTCGAGGTCGGTGTCCGCGCCAGCGTCCAGCAGGTCCAGGTCTTGCAGGACAGCCAGTCGGAGGTCTTCGTCCCTGGGCAGGGGGGCTGCTGGCATGCTTGCAAGGCTCCGTGGCGGGTGGCGTCCGTGCGCGATGGCATCAAAAGTAAGCGGCATGTTACAAGTAAGCGCATGGCTTTTCCGTGACGTGCCAGGCACTTTTTGAGGGGCCCATCCCGCGCTGTGCCGGGCGTTTTCAGCTGGTGAACAAATCCGTTTTTTCGTGGGGCCGATGCATCAAAAAAGGCGCGCCGGCCTGTGCCGTGCGCGCCTGTGTTCGCCGTGAAAAAAGGCGAATGGATGGCCTCAGACGTTGATCGCAGAGGCCGAACCGGCCTGCTTGCGCAGCTCGAATTTCTGGATCTTGCCGGTGGAGGTTTTCGGCAGCTCGCCGAACACCACCGCGCGCGGGATCTTGAAGCCGGCGAGGTGCAGGCGGCAGTGCGCCACGATGTCTTCGGCCGTGACCTGCGCACCGGCTTTCAGCTCGATGAAGGCGCAAGGCGTTTCGCCCCATTTCTCGTCGGGCTTGGCGACCACGGCGGCGGCCATCACGGCGGGGTGGCGGTAGAGCACGTCTTCGACCTCGATGGACGAGATGTTCTCGCCGCCCGAGATGATGATGTCCTTGCTGCGGTCTTTGATCTTCACATAGCCGTCGGGGTACATCACGGCCAGGTCGCCCGTGTGGAACCAGCCGCCCGCGAAAGCCTCTTGCGTGGCCTTGGGGTTCTTCAGGTAACCCTTCATCGTGATGTTGCCGCGGAACATGATCTCGCCCATGGTCTCGCCATCGGCGGGCACGGGCTGCATGGTGATGGCGTCCATCACGGCGATGCCGCGCTGCAGGTGGTAGTTCACGCCCTGGCGCGCGTTCAGGCGGGCACGCTCGCCCACGTCCAGCGCGTCCCACTCGGCGTGCTTGACGCACACGGCGGCGGGGCCGTAGATCTCGGTCAGGCCATAGACGTGGGTGAGGTCAAAGCCCATCTGCTCCATGCCCTCGATCATGGCGGCGGGCGGTGCGGCACCGGCGACCATGGCCTTGACCTGCTGCGTGATCCCTTGTTTGAGCTCAGCCGGCGCCGCCACCATGGCCGCGTGCACGATGGGCGCGCCGCAGTAGTGGGTCACGCCATGCGCGCGGATGGCATCGAAGATGGCTTTCGGGTCCACCCGGCGCAGGCAGACGTTGACGCCCGCGCGGGCCGCCACCGTCCAGGGGAAGCACCAGCCATTGCAATGGAACATGGGCAGCGTCCACAGGTAGGTGGCGTGCTTGGGCATGTCCCATTCCAGGATGTTGGAGATGGCGTTGGAGGCCGCGCCGCGGTGGTGATACACCACGCCCTTGGGGTTGCCGGTGGTGCCCGAGGTGTAGTTCAGGCTGATGGCGTCCCACTCGTCGGCGGGCAGCTGCCAGTCGAAATGGGCATCGCCCTCGGCCACGAACTGCTCGTAGGTGAGGCTGCCGATGGGCTTGGACTTGCCGGTGAAGAGCGCGTCTTCGGTGTCGATCACCAGCACCTCGCGCTGGTTCTGGCGCAGCGCCAGGGCCTGGGCCATCACGCCGCTGAATTCGGGGTCCACGATGACGACCTTGGCCTCGCCGTGGTCCAGCATGAAGGCGATGGCTTCGGGGTCCAGGCGGGTGTTGAGCGTGTTGAGCACCGCACCGGCCATGGGGATGCCGAAGTGGGCTTCGACCATGGGCGGCGTGTTGGGCAGCATCACGGCGACCGTGTCGCCCAGGCCGATGCCGCGGCGCTGCAGGGCGCTGGCCAGCTGGCGGCAGCGGGCGTAAGTCTGCGCCCAGGTCTGGCGCAGTTCACCATGGACGATCGCGGTGCGCTGCGGGTAAACCAGCGCGGTGCGTTCGATGAAAGACAGCGGGGTGATGGGCGCGAAATTCGCGGCGGTCTTGGGCAGGTCTTGCGCGTAGATGTGGCTGGCGTGGTTCTGGGCGGACATGGGTGGGTTCTCCGGGTGAAACGCGTTCCTTGTGGGAACGACGGCATCCTGCACCATGAAAACCCTGGCGTGAATCGGGCCAATCCCCCGACGGGTGCCCCGCTATGCAGCCTCTTTGCGCGCGATCAAAGCCATGGAGTCCAGCGTGGTGTCGCCCACGATGCGCTGGCCTGCGCAGTCATAGGCCGGGGCGTTGGCGTCAAAGCCTGCGGCCTGCAATTGGCGCCTTTGTTGCGCCAGGGTGATGTAGTACAGCATCACGCCGTGGTTGTGGCACTTGTCGTTGATGACCGCGTACTCGGGCGTGTGGACCTCGTGGCGGAGGTGCCGAAGGCGTTGCACCACGCTGATGGTCGTGTCCCGCAGGTGACGGATGCTGCGCACCAGCAGGCGTGCCGGGTTGGGTGAGGCCTCGAACTCCGGGAAGCAGAAGCCGGCGCTGGCCTCGGGGCTGTTGCGGTTGTAGGTGGTGAACAGGAAGACGCCTTGCGGCTTCAGCACGCGGTGCACCTCGCGCATGATGGCCAGCCGGTCGCCGTGCCCGACCATGCTGATGCCATTGCAGCTGAACACGGCCAGGTCGATGGACGCGTCCGCGATGTCGGCCATGTGGCGTGCATCGGCGTGCGCGAAACGCACTTCGGGGTAGCGGGCCTGGCTGGCCGCGACCATCTCCGGGCTGTAGTCGATGCCCAGGTAGTTGGTGCTGACTTCGCGCAATGCGGTGACGGTGCGCCCGCCTCCCACGCCGATGTCGAGGATGGCACCACCGCGGACCTCGTCGCAGACTTCGTCCAGCGCGGCCCGCTCATGGGGCAAGAGTTCGTCGGGGCGGGCGTAGTGCGCAACCACTGCGGCAGAGCGCATGGTTCGCAGGTTGATGCGGTCGATGTCGTGGCTCATGGGCGCATGTTAACGGGCGGCGACGGCCGTGCAACGGGGCTGTGTGTCAGTCTGCCGGGGCCTCGGCCACCACATGGATGCGCGCACCCGCCATGGCCACGACCTGGCCGGCGCGGATCTTGGCCGTCTTGCGCAACTCCTGCTGGCCGTCCACCTGCACCAGGCCGTCTGCGACCATGAGCTTGGCCTGCCCGCCGCTGTTGGCCAGGGCGCAGGCCTTGAGCAGGCGGTCCAGGGTGATGAAGTCGCCGCGCAGGGGGAAAGTGATCTGTTGGAGTCGGGTCATGGAGGGGAGGCTGGGAGGCACGCAAAGCGCACCAAGGGAAAACCGCGGCGCATCGCGCTGGGAAGGATGTCACGAAACATGCACAATCCCGCCATTGTGGCGTTGGCTGTGCTCAGAATGAAAAAGACCGATCTCGTGAAGAACCTGGAAAAGAAGATCAAAGGCAAGATGCAGGCGGCGGGCGTGCCCGGCCGCTTTGCCGAGGGGGCGGCCCAGTTGCCCGACCGCCGCGAGCAGCGCAAGCTCGATCAGGCAGCCGGCCTGGTGCCTTTTGCCGTGAAGCTGCATGGCGACCTTGTCAAGCAATTGCAGGCCTTGGCCGAAGCGGGCGACGGCAACCTCAACGCCCTGGTGGATGAGCTGTTGCGCGCCGGTTTGAGCACGCAGCCGGCATCGGCCGAAGCCGCACCGAAGCCGGTGGCGGCCAAGAAGGCCCCCGCCAAGAAGGCCCCCGCCAAGAAAGCCCCGGCCAAGAAAGCTGCCGCCAAGGCAGCCCGCTGACCTGATCACCGAGACGATCACCGAGCCGATCACCCCGACCGATGGAGACCGACATGAACCGACCCATGATGCACCTGGTGGACCCGCAGACCGGCGAGTCCAACCCCGCCGACATCCGTCGCGTCTTTGATTCGCAAGAGGCCACAGCGATCGCCTGGCGCGAATCCACCATCGCCGAGCGCATCGCGCGCCTGAAGAAGCTGCGCGAGGCCATGATGGCCCGCCGCGAGGACTTCTACGCCGCCTTCCAGAAGGACTACCGCAAGCCTTCGGCCGAGGTCGAGGCCACCGAGTTCATGCCGGTGCTCGACGAGATCCGCCACGCGATCGGCAGCCTGAAGAAATGGGCGTCTCCGAAGCGCGTGTGGCCGACCATGGCCACGGCCTTCACGCAAAGCTGGATCGAGGTCCAGCCGCGCGGTCGCGTGCTCATCGTCGCGCCCTGGAACTTCCCGCTCAACCTGTGCTTCGGCCCGCTGGTGTCGGCCCTGGCTGCCGGCAACACCGTCATCCTCAAGCCCTCGGAGATGACGCCCGCCGTCAGCACCGTGATGGCCGAGGTGATCGCCAGCATCTTCGCGCCCAACGAGGTGGCCCTGTTCGAAGGCGCGCTGCCGACCTCGCAGGTGCTGCTGGACCTGCCCTTCGACCACATCTTCTTCACCGGCTCGCCGGCCGTGGGCAAGGTCGTGATGGCCGCGGCCGCCAAGCACCTCACCAGCGTCACGCTGGAGCTGGGCGGCAAGTCGCCCGTCATCGTCGATGAAACCGCTGACCTGAAACTGGCCGCCGAGACGCTGATGTGGGGCAAGCTGGCCAACTGCGGCCAGATCTGCGTGGCCCCCGACCACGTCTTCGTGCACGAATCGGTGAAAGACCGCTTCGTGCTGGCCTGCCGCGCCGTCATCGCCGAACGCTACGGCGCCACGCCCGAAGCGCAGCGCAGCAGCCCGCACTTCGCGCGCATCATCAACCAGCGCCACACCCAGCGCATCGCCGGCCTGCTGAACGACGCGCAAACCCGTGGCGCCAAGGTGCTGCTGGGCGGTGTGGACCTGGCGCAGTGCTACATCGCGCCCACGCTGCTGGAGCAGGTGCCCGCCGAGGCCAGCATCATGTCGGAGGAAATCTTCGGCCCGGTGCTGCCCGTCATCACCTACCGCGATGTCGATGAGGTCGTGCGTGAAATCAACGCCAACCCCAAGCCGCTGGCGCTGTACCTGTTCAGCACCAACAAGGCGCGCACCCGCCGCCTCATCGAGCAGACCAGCTCGGGCGGCGTGGCCATCAACCACTGCGTGCTGCACTACGCTCACGGCAACCTGCCTTTCGGCGGCGTGAACAACTCCGGCATCGGCAGCGCCCACGGCGAGTACGGCTTCAAGGCCTTCTCGCACGAGCGTGCGGTGCTGAAGTCCGGCCCGGTGCTGATGGCCAAGCTCTTCTTCCCGCCCTACACCGGCTTCAAGCAAAAGATCATCCGCTGGACGGTGGACTCGCTCAAGCTGCCCTCGCTGTTCTGAGCGACCTGCGCAAGGCCCTGGGCTTGACCGATAATCCGGGGCCATCCGAGGGCCACAGCCCGCCACCCTGGCGGGCTTTTTGCTTCTGAGAATCCGTGGACACCTTCATTCAGCAACTGATCAACGGCCTGGTGCTGGGCAGCATGTACGCCCTGGTGGCGCTCGGCTACACCATGGTGTACGGCATCATCAACCTCATCAACTTCGCCCATGGCGAGGTGCTGATGGTGGGCGCGCTGGTGAGCTGGACGGTGGTCACAGCCCTGGGCGACACCGGCTGGCCGGGCTGGGTGCTGCTGAGCATCTCGCTGGTGGCGGCGGTGCTGGTGTGCATGGCGCTGAACGTCGCGATCGAAAAGCTCGCTTACCGGCCCTTGCGCAATGCGCCGCGCCTGGCGCCGCTGATCACGGCCATGGGCATGTCGCTGCTGCTGCAGACGCTGGCCATGATCCTGTGGAAGCCGGACTACAAGCCTTACCCCATCCTGTTGCCCGACGAGCCCTACGAGTTCATGGGCGCGACCATCAACCTGGTGCAGATCCTGATCCTGGGCGTGACGGCGGTGACCCTGGCCGGCCTGATGGCCCTGATCCATGGCACCTCGCTGGGCCGGTCCATGCGCGCCACGGCCGAGAACCCCAAGGTGGCCCAGCTCATGGGCGTGCAGCCTGACCGCGTGATTTCGGCGACCTTCATGATCGGTGCGGCGCTGGCCGCCCTGGCCGGCGTCATGTGGGCGGCCAACTATGGCTCGGTGCAGCACACCATGGGCTTTTTGCCCGGCCTGAAGGCTTTCACCGCGGCGGTGTTCGGTGGCATCGGCAACCTGGGCGGCGCGGTGGTGGGCGGCGTGCTGCTGGGTGTCATCGAGGCGCTGGGCGCGGGCTACATCGGCGAGCTCACGGGCGATGTGCTGGGCAGCAATTACCAGGACATCTTCGCCTTCACGGTGCTGATCCTGGTGCTGACGCTGCGGCCGCAGGGCCTGCTGGGCGAACGCGTGGCGGACCGGGCATGAGCGGCGCGCTCGGCATGAAAGGCACGCGCCTGTTCCTCGCCTGCGCCGTCGCGCTGGCCGTGCTGCCGCTGGCGCTGCAGCCCCTGGGCGAGGCCTGGGTGCGCATCCTTGACACGGCCTTGCTCTACATCTTGCTGGCGCTGGGCCTGAACATCGTGGTGGGCTTTGCCGGCCTGCTCGACCTGGGCTACATCGCCTTCTACGCCGTGGGCGCCTACCTGTTCGCGCTGCTGGCCTCGCCCCACTTGACCGACAACCTGCCGGCGCTGGCCGCGATGTTCCCGGGCGGCCTTCACC
The DNA here is from genome assembly GCF_004362855.1 of Aquabacterium commune. Lineage (GTDB taxonomy): Bacteria > Pseudomonadota > Gammaproteobacteria > Burkholderiales > Burkholderiaceae_C > Aquabacterium > Aquabacterium commune. Next base: position 207,568 of record NZ_SNXW01000002.1, on the reverse strand, counting down.
TGCCCTTGTGGGGCGCCATCCCGCTGGCCGCGGTCGTGGCCGCGCTGGTCGGTGTGCTGCTGGGCGCGCCCACGCTGAAGCTGCGTGGTGATTACCTGGCCATCGTCACACTGGGTTTTGGCGAAATCATCCGCGTGTTCATGAACAACCTGGACGCGCCCGTCAACATCACCAACGGGCCGAAGGGCATCAACAGCATCGACCCCATCCGTGTGGGCGGGCTCAGCCTGGGCGAGCCCTGGCACCTGCCTGGCTGGTTGCCGGGGGGCTGGGGCGGCTTCGCGCTGCCCTCGGTGACGCTGCACTACTACCTCTTCCTGCTGATCGTGGTGGGCGCGGTGGTGCTGACCCAGCGCCTGCACGACTCGCGCCTGGGCCGGGCCTGGATGGCCATCCGCGAAGACGAGATCGCCGCCAAGGCCATGGGCCTGAACACGCGCAACCTCAAGCTGCTGGCCTTCGGTCTGGGTGCGTCCTTCGGGGGCGTCTCGGGCGTGCTGTTCGCCAGCTTCCAGGGTTTTGTCTCGCCCGAATCGTTCAGCCTGCAGGAGTCGGTGCTGGTGGTGGCCATGGTGGTGCTGGGCGGCTTGGGCCACATCCCCGGCGTCATCCTGGGCGCCTTCCTGCTGGCCGCGCTGCCCGAGGTGCTGCGCCAGGTGGCCGGGCCGCTGCAGGCGATGACGGGGGGGCGGCTGGACGCGGCCATCCTGCGCCAGTTGCTGATCGCGCTGGCCATGATCGGCATCATGCTGGCCCGCCCGCGTGGGCTGTGGCCTTCGCCGCGCCACGAAGACCGCCTGATGCCTGACGAGGGCGCGCGATGACATCGGCTGCCACCACACCGCTGCTGGACGTCCAGGGCGTGGGCAAGCGCTTTGGCGGCGTGCAGGCGCTCAGCGACGTGGGCCTGCGCATCCAGGCCGGCCAGGTGCATGGCTTGATCGGGCCCAACGGCGCGGGCAAGACCACTTTCTTCAACACCATCACGGGCCTGGTGCCCAGCGACACGGGCCGCTTTGCGCTGGCCGGGCGCGCCTACCAGCCCACGGCGGTGCACCAGGTGGCGCAGGCCGGCATCGCCCGGACCTTCCAGAACATCCGCCTGTTCGCCGACATGAACGCGCTCGACAACGTCCGCGTGGGCCGCCATGTGCGCACGCAAGTGCCCTGGTGGCAGGCGGTGCTGCGCACGAAGGCCTTCCTGCACGAGGAACTGCAGATCGAGCGCGACGCCCGCGCCCTGCTCGATTTCGTCGGTCTGGGCGACAAGGCCCTGCAAACGGCGCGCACCCTCAGCTACGGCGACCAGCGCCGGTTGGAGATCGCCCGCGCCCTGGCCACCGAGCCCAAGTTGCTGGCCCTCGACGAGCCCGCCGCCGGCATGAACGCGACCGAGAAAGGCGCCTTGCGCGAACTCATCGAACGCATCCGCCAGCAGGGCCGCTCGGTGCTGCTGATCGAGCACGACGTCAAGCTGGTGATGGGCCTGTGCGACCATGTCACCGTGCTGGACCAGGGCCGGGTGATCGCCAGCGGCACGCCCGCCGAGGTGCAGCGCGATCCCGCCGTGATCGCGGCCTACCTGGGCACGGGAGCCCACGCATGAACGCTGCAACGCCTTTGCTGGAACTGCGCGACGTGCGCATCGCCTACGGCGGCATCCAGGCCGTCAAGGGCCTGAACTTGCACCTGAACGCGGGCGAGTTGGTCAGCCTGATCGGCGCCAATGGCGCGGGCAAGAGCACCACGCTCAAGGCCATCTGCGGCCTGCTGGCGCCCAGCAGCGGCGAGGTGCGCTACCTGGGCCAGGCGGTGCACGCCCAGGGCCCGTGGGAGCTGGTGGCCCAAGGCCTGGTGATGGTGCCCGAGGGCCGCGGCATCTTCGCCCGCATGAGCATCGACGAGAACCTGCGCATGGGCGCCTACCTGCGCCGCGATGGCGAGGTCGAGGCCGACATCGCCTCGGTGTACCAACGCTTCCCGCGCCTCAAAGAGCGCCACCGCCAGCTGGCCGGCACCCTCTCGGGCGGCGAGCAGCAGATGCTGGCCATGGGCCGCGCCCTGCTGGCCCGCCCCAAGCTGCTGCTGCTGGACGAGCCCACCATGGGCCTGGCCCCGATCATCGTGGACCAGATTTTCGAGGTGGTGCGCGACGTGCACCGCCAGGGCGTGACGGTGCTGCTGGTCGAGCAAAACGCGCAGCGTGCGCTGGAGATGGCCGACCGCGCCTACGTGCTCGACTCCGGCGAGTTGGTGCTGCAGGGGACGGCGCGCGAGCTGCTGAACGACGCACGGGTGCAGGCGGCTTATTTGGGCGCTTGAGCGCGTCGGGCCGGCCTGGTGCAGAGGCAGCCTGACTGACAATGCCCCCATGACCGACATCCGCCGCTCCCGCCGCATCCTCATCGCCTGGCTGATCGCCTACGCCGCCCTCGGCCTGCTGGGCGGCCTCACCGGCATCGGGCAGCGCGACGAGCAGGCCTTCAGCTTCATCGCCGGCGTGCCGACCATGGTCTTCATCTACCTGTGGTGCCGCACCGAATCGCTGGAGCGCGGCGCGCTGCCACGCTCGGGCCTGACGATGTTCGCCGCCCTGGTTGCGCCCCTGGGCGTGCCTTTCTACCTGTGGCGCACGCGGCCCACGGCCGGGGCCGCGTTCAAGGCCATCGGGGGTGCGTTGGCGTTCTACCTGCTGGCGTCGGTGGTGCTCGGTGGGTTCGAATCACTGGGCATGGCATGGCGCAAGGAGTGAACCCGGCAGACCTGCTGGCGCAAGTGCGCGCCTGCACCCTGTGCGCGCTCCACCTGCCGCTGGGTCCGCGGCCCGTGCTGCAGCACCACCCCGATGCGCGCATCCTCATCGCCGGACAGGCACCGGGCCGCAAGGTGCATGCGAGCGGCGTGCCTTTCGACGATGCCAGCGGCGAGCGCCTGCGCGCCTGGCTGGGCCTGGGGAAAGAGGCGTTCTACGACCCGCGCCAGGTGGCGATCCTGCCCATGGGTTTCTGTTTTCCCGGCACGGGCAAGTCGGGTGATCTGCCGCCGCGGCCTGAGTGCGCTGTGACCTGGCGCGTGCCCCTGTTGGCGGGTTTGCACAGCCTGCGGCTGACGTTGGTGCTGGGGCAGCACGCGCAGGCCTGGCACCTGCCCACGCCGGCTGGCGAAGCGGCCCAGGGCGTCACCGCGCAGGTGCAGGCCTGGCGCGAGCGCCTGCAAGGGCCGGGGCCGCACACCTTGCCGCTGCCCCATCCCAGCCCGCGCAACAACCTCTGGCTGCAGCGCAACCCCTGGTTCACGCAGGACGTGCTGCCGGCCTTGCAGGCGCGGGTGAAGGCGGCGCTGGCTTAGGCCAGGGGCACGCGGGGTTCAGCCCAGCGCGGCCGTGATCTTCTCGGCCAGGCCCAGCAGGTGGGCGCGGTCGGCCATCACGGCGGCGTGCGGCTTGCGCAGGTCGGCGATCGAGCCCGGGATCACGTGGATGTGGAAGTGCGGCACGGTCTGGCCGGCCTCGGGGCCATTGAGCTGCATCAGCACGATGCCCTCGGCGCCCAGGCCTTTCTTTTGCGCATTGCCGATGCGGCGCACCGTGGCCATGCAGGCGGCAGCGGCTTCGTCGGAGAGCTCGAACAGCGTCGTGGCGGGCTCCTTGGGGATCACCAGGGCGTGGCCATCGGTCTGCGGCATGATGTCCATGAAGGCCAGGGTGAGGTCGTCCTCGTACAGCTTGGTGCAGGGGATCTCGCCGCGCAGGATCTTGGCGAAGATGTTGTTCGTGTCGTAGGCCATGGGGTGTCCTCGGGGTGGGGCGTTCAGGGGGCTCAGTCGCCGTGTTTGTCGGCCTCGCTGGTGAAGGCGTCGGCGTAGAAGAACTCGTCGGGCAGCCTGGCCTGGGCGGTGAAGTCCTGGCGGGCGGCTTGCACCATCACGGGTGCGCCGCAAGCATAGACCTCGTGGCGTGACAGGTCCGGCCAATCGGCCAGCACGGCCTGGTGGACGAAGCCGGTGCGACCCGCCCAGGCATCTTGGGCTTGGGGCTCGGAGAGCACGGGCACGTAGCGCAGCCAGTCGCACTCGGCGGCCTGTTGCGCGGCCCAGTCGTGCAGGTAGAGGTCGGCGCGGCTGCGGCAGCCCCAGTACAGCACGGTGGGACGGGTGATGCCCTTGAAGCGCATGTGCTCGACGATGGCCTTGATGGGCGCCAAGCCCGTGCCCGAGGCCAGCAGCACGATGGGGCGCTCAGAGTCTTCGCGCAGGAAAAAGCTGCCGTGCGGGCCCTCGACGCGCAGGATGTCCTTGGGCTTCATCTCCCCGAAGACATGGTCGGTGAACAGGCCGCCGGGCAGGTGGCGGATGTGCAGCTCCATGCCGTTGACGCCGGCTTCCTTGACCAGGTGCGGCGCGTTGGCCATGGAGTAGCTGCGGCGCACGCCGTCTTTCAGGATGAACTCGATGTACTGGCCGGCGCGGAAGCCGAACTGGTGGGTGGCGGGCATCTGCAGGCGCAGCACCATGACATCTGGCGCGACGCGGGTCAGGCTGGTCACGCGGGTGGGCATCTTCACCACGGGGTGGTCGCCCAGGCCCACGACCTGGCGGGCTTCGATGACGAGGTCGGTCTGCGGCGTGGCGCAGCAGCTCAGCATCCAGCCGGCTTCCTCCTCGGCGGCGCTCAGGGCCTTGGCCTGGTGGGCACCGTGGATGACGCGACCCTCCAGCAGCTTGCACTTGCAGGAGCCGCAGGCGCCGTCCTTGCAGCCGTAGGGCAGGCCGATGCTGGCCGAGAGCGCGGCGCTCAGCACGGTCTCGTCGCGCTGCATGTCGAAGGTGCGGCCGCTGGGCTGGAGGGTGACCTGGAAACTCATGGAGGACCTTGGAGGGGGAAAGCGCCCGCAAACGCAGACAATCGAGGGCCGGATTTTCGCTCATCCCAGCTTCCCCTGGCCGGACCCCCGCCATGCACCAGCCGCCACCCCATCGCCACAGCCGCTTCCGCCGCAGCCGCATCCTCATCGTCGGGTGTGGTGACGTGGGCTTGCGCGCCGCACAGCGCTTGTTGCCGCGCTGCCGCGTGCTGGCGCTGACGTCTTCGCCCGAGCGCGTGGCCACCTTGCGCGCCGCGGGCATCACGCCCCTGCGCGGCAACCTCGACGACGCCCGCAGCCTGGCCCGCCTGGCCGCGCTGGCGCCGCGCGTGCTGCACCTGGCGCCGCCGCCGGGGCAGGGCGTGACCGACCCGCGCACCGCGCGTTTGCTGCGGGCCCTGGCGCGGCGCAGGGCGGGCCGGACGGGCCGTGATGGCAGCTTGCGCGCGCTGGTCTATGGCAGCACCAGCGGCGTCTATGGCGATGCGCAAGGTGCCTGGGTGGACGAGACCCGTGCCGTGGCCCCGGCCACCGACCGGGGGCGCCGCCGCGTCGATGCCGAGCGCCGCGTGCGGGCCTTCGGCCAGCGCCTGGCCCTGGGCCAGGGTGGGGCGGCCACCGTGCTGCGCATCCCCGGCATCTACGCGCTGGACCGCGAGGGCGGTGACCCGCGCGAGCGTGTGCGCAAGGGCTCGCCCGTGCTGAACGCGGCCGACGACGTTTTCACCAACCACATCCACGCCGACGACCTGGCCCGCGCCTGCGTGCTGGCGCTGTGGCGCGCGCGCCCGGGCCGTGCCTTGAACGTGTGCGACGACACCGAGCTGCGCATGGGCGACCACTTCGACCTCGTGGCCGACCGCTTCGGCCTGCCGCGGCCGCCGCGCCTGTCGCGCGCCGAAGCCGCCCAGGTGCTCAGCCCCATGCAGATGTCCTTCATGGGCGAGTCGCGCCGGCTGCACAACCAACGCATGAAGGACGAACTGGGCCTGGTGCTGCTGTACCCGACGGTGGCCGAGGGGCTGGGGCCCTGATATGAGCCGGGCCTGAGGGCGCTGTTTCAGGCGGGCGTCTTGGCCTTGTACCGGCACGCCGCGCTGACGCTGCATTCCCAGCAGCGCGGCTTGCGCGCCTGGCACACGTAGCGCCCGTGCAGGATCAGCCAGTGGTGGGCGTGCAGCATGAACTCGGGCGGGATGCGCTTGAGCAGCTTGAGCTCCACCGCCAGCGGTGTCTTGCCCACGGCCAGACCGGTGCGGTTGCCCAGGCGGAAGATGTGGGTGTCCACCGCCATGGTGGGCTCGCCGAAAGCGACGTTGAGCACCACATTGGCCGTCTTGCGGCCCACACCGGGCAGGGCCTCCAGGGCCTCGCGCGAGTGCGGCACCTCGCCGCCATGCTGCTCGACGAGGATGCGGCAGGTCTCCATCAGGTGGCGCGCCTTGCTCTTGTAGAGGCCGATGGTCTTGATGTGTTCGATCAGGCCGTCTTCGCCCAGGTCGAGGATGGCCTGCGGCGTATTGGCCACGGGGTAGAGCTTGGCCGTGGCCTTGTTGACGCCCACGTCGGTGGCCTGCGCCGACAGCAGCACGGCGGTCAGCAACTCGAAGGGCGTGGTGTAGGCCAGCTCGGTCTCGGGGTGCGGGTTGGCGGCTTGCAGCGTCGCGAAGAAGGCGTGGATCTGCTCGCGCGTCATCGCGGGGCTGGGCTTTTCTTCGGCTTGTTGGGCGGCGGTCATGGCCCACACCATAGCGCAAGCCCGGGGCTCATCCGTGGTTCATGCACGGCTCAGATCAGCACCACCGCATCGGGCAGTTCGTTGGGCCGCGGCAGGCCTTGCGGGGCCGGGTGGTGCTGGCGCAGCAGATCGCTGACCTGCGCGATGGCGGCCAGCAGGCCTGGCTCGGGCTGGCCTTGCCGCAGGGCGGCGCCCAGGCGGTCGGCCAGGGCCTGCCAGGTCTCGGGCGGCACGTGGGCCGACACGCCGCGGTCGGCCACCACCTCGATGCGCTGGTCGGCCAGCAGCAGGTAGATCAGCACGCCGTTGTTGTGCGCCGTGTCCCACACGCGCAGGGCGCTGAACAGGTCGAGGGCGCGCTGGCGGGCGCTTTGGCCCTGGCGCAGCGCCCCCCAGGGCAGGCCGGCTTCCACGCACAGGCGCAGCTCGCCCAGGTGGCGGGCTTCGCTGGCTTGCACGGCGGCTTCCAGTCGGGCACAGGCTGGGGCGGGCAGCAAGCGGCGCGCGTCGGCCGCGTCCAGCCAGAGGTGGCGCAGCGCGCGTGGCAGGTGTCGGGTCAGGGGCAGCGTGGCCATTGGGGGTGTCCTTGTGGAGTCCTTGTGCTTGGGGGGCGGGGTGCCATCACCAGCGGCCGGAAGCGCCGCCGCCACCGAAGTCGCCACCCCCGCCGGACGACCAGCCGCCGCCACCGCCGCTCCAACCACCGCCACCTGAGCCACTGCCGAAGCCACCCGGTGGCCCGAAGCCGCCATGCCCGCCACGGCCACCCTTGCCCATGGCCAGCGCCAGCACCGCGGCCATCGCGCCACCGAAGGCGCCCAGCAGCAGGCTGGCCGTGAGCAGCCAGACGATGCCCCCGCCAATGGCGCCGGTGAACACCGCGCCGAGCTTGCGCCCGAACACCGCGCCCAGCACGCCCGAGACGATGGGGATGCCGATGAGGCCGAACACGATGAGCTGGTTCAGATCGAAACCCTGGCCACGCGCTGCGGTCGCCTCCGGTGCCGGCAGCTTCTCGCCGGTGACGAGCGCCATCAGCCGGTCCACGCCCGCGTTGAGCCCGCCCGCGACGTCACCGCGGCGAAAAGCCGGCGTGATGGCCTGCTCGATGACGCGGCTGGCGGCCAGGTCGGGGATGGCGCCTTCCAGCGCCTTGGCCACCTCGATGCGCACGCGGCGGTCCTGCAGGGCCACCACGATGAGCAGACCGTCGCCGACCTGCTTGCGCCCGATCTTCCAGGTGTCGCCCACCCGCTGGGCGTAGGCCGCGATGTCTTCGGGCTGGGTGGTGGGCACCAGCAGCACGACCAATTGCGTGCCGCGCTGGGCCTCGAACTGGCCGAGCTTGGCCTCCAGCGCCTGGGCCTGATCGGCCGAAAGCCCCTGGGCCTGGTCGATGACATGGCCCGTGAGCGCTGGCACCGGCTGCACACCGCCGTCGGCGCTGGCCTGCGCCCACGCGGGTGCTGTGCCCAGCATCCCCGCACCGAGCACCCCACCCAGCAGCACACCGAGCGCCACGTTGATGCACAGCGCGGCAGCCCAGGCCCAGGTCCTGGCCCACGGCATTCGCCAGCCCAGGCGCGACATCACTTCTTGTCGAAGTTGACGGCAGGCGGCTGCGAAATCTGCGCCTCGTTTTGCACCGTGAAGCTGGGCTTGGCGCTGTAGCTGAAGGCCATGGCCGTCAGGTTGGAGGGGAAGCTGCGCACCTTGACGTTGTAGTCCTGCACCGACTGGATGTAGCGGTTGCGCGCCACGGTGATGCGGTTCTCGGTGCCTTCAAGCTGCACACGCAGGTCCTGGAAGCCCTGGTTGGCCTTCAGGTTGGGGTAGTTCTCGGTCACCACCAGCAAGCGCGACAGCGCGCCCGACAGCTCGCCCTGGGCCTGCTGGAACTTGTTGAAGGCCTCGGGGTTGTTGACCAGCTCCGGCGTGGCCTGGATGCTGGTGGCCTTGGCGCGGGCCTCGACGACCTTGGTCAGCGTTTCCTGCTCGAAGTTGGCCTCGCCCTTGACGGTGGCCACGATGTTGGGCACCAGGTCAGCACGGCGCTGGTATTGGTTGAGCACCTCGGCCCAGGAGGCCTTGGTCTGCTCGTCGAGGCGTTGGAAATCGTTGTAGCCGCAGCCGCTGAGCGGCACGGTCAGCGCGGTGCCCAGGCCCACGGTGAGGGCGAGGGAGGCCAGGCGGTGGGAAAGACGGGGCATCTCTGAACCTTTCTGCTGTGTGCAGCCAGTGTGCATGACAGACGAGACAGATGAGGATGCGCTGCCGCAGTTCAAGCCGCTTGAGACAGGTCAAGCAAGCGGCACGACAGGATCTGGTGCGCTCGCGAACGGGGGTAGCGGTCCCGCACGATGTGGATGGCGCCCATGGGCGTGTCGGCCATCACCTTGAGCACGCGTTTGACGGCTTGGCTGGACGGCGTGATCACGACCAGGGTCGAGACCTCGAACAGACGCAGGGCAGGCTCGATGGCCAGGTTCATCAGGGCACGCATGATGCTCTCCAGGGTGCGGAACAGGCCGAATGCGCCTGCTCGCCAACTGAGGATGCATTTTGCGAGCCAGCCGTGACACCGCGGTGACCCCCGGATCGAGGGTTTCCCTCGGGCCTGGCTCGCTCGGGTGCGTGACGTGTGTCACACACCCGGCAGGTGATCAACCCTGGCGGCGGCGCAGGGTGCTCAGGCCGATCACGCCGAGTGCGACCAGCAGCAGGGCGACCGAGGCGGGCTCGGGAACGGCAGCGGCCTGGACGGTCACGTTCTGGATGGCCAGCAGGGTGGTGCCGGAGGCGTCCACCATGTCGTTCACGCCCCAGCCCAGGCGGGCGGTGCCACCGGTCGCCGCGGTGAAGCTGAAGGTGTTGAGGCCCGTGACGCGCCAGCCGTCAGAGCCGGTCATGAGGGCCAGCGTGCCGATGTTGCCCAGTTGGGTCTGGGTCACGGTGGCGGCCTGCTGCGGGTCGGCGGCCAGGCTGAAGGCCATCCAGGCGCTGTCGTTGACGCTGTCGCCATTGCCGGCGAAGGCGTCGCGGGTCAGCACTTGCCAGGTGAAGCTGATGGTGTCACCAGCGTTCAGGAAGAAGCTCTGTGCTGCCGATGAGGCTTCGACGGCATCGTCGGCACCTGTGGCAGAAGCGAAAGCACCGGTGGACAGGCCCAGGTTGGCTTCGGCGCCGTTGGCCTGTGCGGCCAGCACGACGTCGGTGCCCGACACGTTGTAGGCACCTGCGGCGGAGGGGGTGTCGTCCTCGTTGTTCAGGCTGGCCGTGCCAAGCACCAGGGTGGTGCCGCCGCCGAAAAAGTGGCCCGCGGCGGGGCCGGTGACCACGGCAACGTCACCGACGGTGGACCAGTGGTCCAGGCCGGTGCCAAAGCTGCCGTTTTGCAGCGGGGCGGCGTGGGCGCTGACAGCCGCCAGGGTGGCCGAAGCCAGGGCGATGCGGGAGAGGGTGGTGAACTTCATGGTGGTGTTCCGTTGCGTGTCGGTGTGCGGGTGGCTCACAGCAGCAGATCGCGGCTGGCGACGATCTGCGCTGCGCTCACGCCCCTGATCAGGACCAGGGCGATCGGCGAGGAAGCGCCGGCCGCGCCGTCGGTGTCGATGCGGATTTCGACGCCAGCAGCGGTGTCGATCAGGCGAACGTGGCCGCTGGCGATCAGGTCGCCGGAGGCGCCGTGGCTGGTGCGCAGGGTGTTGGCGATGGCCTTCAGGTCCAGCTTGTCGGTGCCGGCGGCGAAGTCGGTGATGGTGTCGCGACCGTCGCGGATGTCGTTGAAGACGAACACGTCGGCGCCAGCGCCACCGGTCAGGGTGTCGGCACCGGCCAGGCCGGTGATGCGGTCGTCGCCAGCGCTGCCCGTCAGGGTGTCACGGCCAGCAGTGCCCGTGATGGCCTTCACCAGGTTCAGGCCCACGACCACGGGGTCGTGGTCAGACGAACGGAACGGCGTGGCGGTGTAGTAGTCCGGGTTGCAGGTGGCGCACACGGGCTGCTTGAACTCGACGTTATAGTCGATCACGCTGGGCTCGTCGGCATTGATGTGCCAGTGCACCACGTTGGTGGCCACATTGCGCAGGCCAGCGGTGGCCAGGGCGTGGTCGAGGTAGCCGGCTTCGCCGTCGAAGACATAGGAGTAGTCGCTGCTGCCGCTGAACTCAGCGATCATGTCGCTCATGCCGTTGCTGGTCAGCGTGCGGATTGGGTCTTCCTTGCCGTAGGCGTTGAGGTCGCCGATGACCAAAGCGCCTCGTGCGTTGGTCGAAGCTTGCAGGTCCTGCACGAAGGTCAGCAGGCGATTGGCTTGCTCGGTGCGCAGGCCGTTCCAGCAGCCCTGACCGTCACCCTTGTCGCCGTTGCTGACATCGGTGGACGCCGGGCAGCTGCCCTTGGACTTGAAGTGGTTGACCACGACCGTGAACTTCTCGTTGTTGGGCAGTGCGAAGGTCTGGGCCAGGGGCGGGCGGTTGTGGGTGGCGTCTGTGTCTGCGACGGCATTGCCGTTGAGCGTCAGCGAAGCCGGCTTGTAGATCATGGCCACGCGGATGGCGTCGGTGCCGGTGCCTGTGCCACCGATGGCGGGGTAGAAGGCCGTGGGCACGTTGACGGTGGCGTAGGTGCCGGCACCCAGCTTGGCGTTGAGCGCATCCACCAGGTTCTGCACGGCGGTGTTGCCGTTGTTCTGGATCTCCATCAGGCCGACCACGTCGGCGTTGATGGCCGAGATGGCTTCGACAATTTTGGCGCGCTGGCGGGTGAACTCGGCCAGGCTGTCGGCACCGCGGCAGTTGGCTGCAGACACGGCGCCACCCAGAGAGCAGCCCTGGCCGCTGCCACCGGCGGCGGTCGCGCCGTTGGTGAAGGTGGTGAAGTAGTTCAGCACATTGAAGCTGGCCACCTTCAGGTTGCCACCGACGGTGGGCGGCGTGAACGTGCGCGGGTTGGCGCGCGTGAAGGTCAGGGGCTGCGTCGGGTGGACCTTGTAGCTGGCCAGGCCGGCGTTGCTGCTGGTGCTCAGGCCGTAATCGATCACGCCGGTGATGCTGTCAACCGTGTCGCCAGCGCGCAGGGTGTTGTCGGCGGCGAAGTAGGGCGTTGGGTTGACGTTCTGGGCCGAGGTGCCGTCGTCCAGCAGGATCTGGCGCTGGGCGTTGCTGGCGGTCAGGCTGATGGCGTCGGCCGAGCCTGCGGGGAAGATGTTGGTTGGCTTGACCAGACGGCCACCCGAGGACAGCGTGACCTGGCCATAGCGGCCCTGGAAGAAGTTCTGCGAGGCGGTCAGCTGCGTGTTGATCGTCACCAGCATGCCTTCGACGGCTTCCAGCTCGGCCTGGGTGGCCGGCAGGGTGATGACGGTGGGGTTGACCACGTTGCCGCTGCTCACCACGGTGATGCCGGTGGGAGCGGTCAGTTCGGTGACGGTGCGACCCAGGGTCAGGCTGTTGGTGGCTGCGCCGGTGTTGAACTCGGCGACCGTGCCGGTCAGCGTGATGGCCTGGCCGACGGAGACGGTGGGGGCGGTGCTGGTGAAGACCAGGATGCCGTCGGAGGTGGCGGGGTTGCCATCGCCCACGGGGTCTTGCAGGAAGAAGCCGTTGTTGGTGACCTTGGTGACCACACCCGAGGTCGTGACCGACTGGCCCACCAGGGCGCTGGTGTTGCCGCTGCCCTGGATCTGCGAGATCGGGGTGAGGGTGCCGGGTGCCGGCGTCGGAGCCGGGGTGGGCGAAGGGGTCGGCGACGGCGTGGGCGATGGTGTAGGCGACGGCGAAGTGCCATCGCACAGGTTCAGCGCGCTCAGGCTGTTGCGCGGCACGGGGGCGGACGCCACGGTGAAGTCGGCAGCGTTGTTGTCGGTGTCGGTGCAGCCATTGTTGTTGCGCACGGCGGCCTTCGCCGAATCCAGAACCCCCGTCGCTGTGCCTTCGCTCAGTGAAACCGTGCCGTAGCCCACCAGGTCAATGATCTGGGCCTGCTGGCTCGCCGTGCAGGCCAGGGCGGTGGCGCCACACGCCAGGGCCGAGGTGCCCGACACCAGGGCGAACTTGCCGTTGCTGGCCGAGGCTGCGGTGCTGCCGTTGATGTCAGCCGTGGGCAGGTTGGGCCCCAGGCTGCCTGCGGCCAGGGCCACCAGAGCGTACTGACCAGGTGCCAGGGAGGTGACTGTGCCTGTGCCCAGGTTGGTCACGCCGTTGAAGTTGCCGGTGGCGGCTGCGTATTGCAGGCTGAGGCCCACCAGGCTGACGTTGCTGCTGCCGGCGTTGAACAGTTCGACGTAGTCTTGCTTGTAGGCGGGGCTGCCACCTGTCGCACCGCCACCGCCGTACACCTGGCTGATCACCAGGCCGCTGCTCGACGCATGGGCCATGCCGGCCAGGCTCAGGGCCAGGGCCACGCACACGGGGCGCAACGGATAAGTGGACGGCGAAGGGGTGCGGAGCTTGGCGGACGAGCGCATGACAGACCTCGGTGTTCAGGAAACCGCCAAGTGTGGGTGCCGGCGATGTCATGGGCCCAAGGTGGCATGGCCAGCCAGGTAGGCTGCTTGGCTCATGCTGGATGTCACTGTCCTGTTTCACCGTGGTCCCGCTTGCCGCTTGCCGTGTGTCCGGTCGGGGACACGCGGTGAGGCAGGGGCCTAGCCCTGCCTGCGCGCCCGAGCGCGCGCCAGGGCCGCCTCGATGACCGCCCGTTTGGCGTCCAGCTCGGTGGGTTCCGTCAGCTTGGATGCCTCGGTCAAGTGGGCCAGCTTGTGCTCGGCCTTGGCCTGCAGTCGGGTCTCGTGCTCGGCTTGCGCGCGCACCAGGCGCACGGCGCGCCAGCCATGGCGTTCACGGGCCGCATCGGCCTGGGGCTGGGACCAGGCGGCCCAGCCCGTGGGTGCGACCGCGCCAGCGTGGGCGGGCACGAGAGAAATGCAATCCACCGGGCACACCGGCACGCACAGCTCGCAACCGGTGCAGTCGGCCTCGATCACGGTGTGCATGTGCTTGTTCGTGCCGATGATGGCGTCCACCGGGCAGGCCGCGATGCACAGCGTGCAGCCGATGCACCAGGCCTCGTCGATCACGGCCAGCGTGCGCGGGCCTTCGGTGCCGTGCGCAGCGCTCAGCGGCTGTTCGGGCAGGCCGGTGAGCGCAGCCAGGCGGCGCACGCCCTCGGCGCCCCCAGGCGGGCATTGGTGGATGCCGGCTTCGCCCGCGGCGATGGCACGCGCGTAGGCGGCGCAATCGGGGTAGCCGCAGCGCGTGCACTGCGTCTGCGGCAGCAGGGCGTTGATCTGGTCGGCGTCGGGCATGGTGGCGCGCCAGTGTACAAGCCCCGCCGCCGTGTGCACAGTGCACGGGCGAGCGGGGCTTGTGGTGGTCAGTGACCGCCCGCGGGCGTGGCGCTTTACTTGTTGTGCGACAGGATGAAGGCGCGGATTTCCGGGTAAGCCTTCTCGCGCCAGCGGCGGCCCGAGAAGATACCGTAGTGGCCGGCGCCGATCACGTCGTAGTGCTTCTGGCGGGTCTTGGGGATGCCGGTGCACAGCTCGTGCGCAGACTTGGTCTGGCCGGCGCCGGAGATGTCGTCCAGCTCACCTTCGACCGTCAGCAGCGCCGTGGTCTTGATGTCGGCCGGCTTGACCAGCTCTTCCTTGCCCTTGGCGTTGCGGACCTTCCAGGTGCCGTTGACCAGGGCGAAGTCCTGGAACACCGTCTTGATGGTGTCCAGGTAGTACTCGGCGGGCATGTCCAGCACGGCGTTGTACTCGTCGTAGAACTGGCGGTGGGCGTCGGCGCTGTCATCGTCACCGCGCACCAGGTCGAGGAAGTAGTCGTAGTGCGAGGTGGCGTGGCGGTCGGGGTTCATCGCCACGAAGCCGGTGTGCTGCAGGAAGCCGGGGTACACGCGGCGACCAGCGCCGGGGTAGTTCGGCGGCACACGGTAGATCACGTTGTTCTCGAACCATTCGAACGACTTGTTCATGGCCAGGTTGTTCACGGCGGTCGGCGAGCGACGCGCATCGATGGGGCCACCCATCATGGTCATGGTGCGCGGCGTGGCTTCACCGCGGCTGGCCATCAGCGAGACGGCAGCGAGCACGGGCACCGTGGGCTGGCACACCGAAATCACGTGCACATCGGGGCCGACCTTGCGGATGAAGTCCTGGACGTAGTTGATGTAGTCGTCCAGGTGGAAGGCACCTTCTTCGAGCGACACCATGCGGGCGTCGATCCAGTCTGTGATATAGACCTTGTGGTCCTGCAGCAGGGTGCGCACCGTGTCGCGCAGCAGAGTGGAGTGGTGGCCCGACAGCGGCGCGACCACCAGCACCGAGGGCTGGTTGCGCATCTTGTCCAGCAGGGCGGCGTTGTCCGTGAAACGCTTGAAGCGCAGCAGGCGGCAGAAGGGCTTGGCCTCGACCACCTGTTCCTGGATCACCACCTCGGTGCCATCCACGTGGACCTTGTTGATGCCGAACTCGGGCTTCTCGTATTCCTTGGTCAGGCGGTGCATCAGGTCGAAGCCGGCCGAGACGCGGTGCGCCGACGGGATCTGCGCCAGGGCGGACAGGGGGTTGCTGTAGAGCTTCGACGCGGCGCTGGCGAATTCAGAGAAGGGGCTGATCCAGGCGCGGTTGGTTTCGTAGATTTGGTAAAGCATGAGCGGTGACCTTTG
The DNA here is from genome assembly GCF_004362855.1 of Aquabacterium commune. Lineage (GTDB taxonomy): Bacteria > Pseudomonadota > Gammaproteobacteria > Burkholderiales > Burkholderiaceae_C > Aquabacterium > Aquabacterium commune. Next base: position 192,295 of record NZ_SNXW01000002.1, on the reverse strand, counting down.
ATCGCGAGGGTGCCACGGGGGCTGCATGGGGGGCTTGACGGGTGCCATCAAGGCCATGGTGCAGTGCAGCATAGTGCAGATTCTTCATCTTTGCACAGGGGGCTGACCCGCAAGACGCGCAACAAGGCCTTTCGCACCGTGCAATTTGCCGGCTTTCGGTGACGAGCCTGTTTCTGCTTTGAGGGGGGTATTGGGTGTCATCGCGGGAGGGCTTGACCGAGAGCGTCGGGCTTTGCGCCATCCGTCACGGTGATGATGTAACGTGATGTATTGCACACATGAACCACAGGAAGGCACCCATGCACCCATCCACCGAGCGCGCTGGCGAGCGCCACCCTCGCCACCCAGGGCGCGTCAAGCCACTGGCACTGTCGGCACTGGCCTTGGTCCTGTCTGCGGGCAGCCTTGGCGCGCAGGCTGCGCTGGACACCTACCTGCGCGGCTCGTTCTCCGCCGTGGTCAATTGGCCACTCATTCCGATGCACGTCGTGCTGTTGCCCGATGGCCGCGTCATGAGCTACGGTTCGGACGGCCAGGGCAACCAGACCGGGCAGTTCACCTATGACGTCTGGGACCCGAGCAAAGGCACGGCCGCCGCGTCCCACCTGACCTTGCCCAACACCACGGGCACCGACACCTTCTGCAGTGGCCAGATCGTGCTGCCCGCCAGCGGTGCCGTGCTGCTCACCGGGGGTGACAAAACCGTCAACGGCGTTCGCAACTACTCCGTCAACGACGTCAACCTCTTTGACTGGCGCACCAACAGCCTGTACTCGGCCCAACAGCCCATGGCCTTCCTGCGCTGGTACCCGACCGTGCTGACCACCGCTGCCGGCGAGGTGCTGGTGCTGGGCGGCCGCGCCGACCCCAACACGCCGGCCCCGACGCCCGAGGCTTACACCGAAGGCGTGGGCTGGCGCAGCCTGACCTCGGCCATCAGTGACGACGCCTATGGCATCCGCAACTGGAGCTACCCACGCGCCTGGCAGGCGCCCAACGGCAAGGTCTTCATTGCCACGATCTGGGGCGGCACCTACTACCTGGACCCGGCCGGCACGGGCAAGATCGAGGCCACCCCGCTGGCGCTCAGCGAGGGCGATGTGTACCTGCCCAGCGTGATGTACAGCCCGGGCAAGATCCTGGCGTTGCGCAAGTTCAACAAGGCGGTGGTGGTGGACATCACCGGTGCCGCGCCCAAGGCGACGCGGGTGGCCGGTGTCGGCCAGGACCGTTACCACGCCTCCGCCACGGTGCTGGCCGACGGCAAGGTGTTCGTCGATGGCGGTTCGATGGTGTCCAACGTCGCCAACGGTGTGGCCTACACCGCCAAGATCTGGAACCCGGCGACCAATGGCTGGAGCAACGCTGCCACCGCGGCCAAGATGCGCCTGTACCACTCGGCGTCGCTGCTGTTGCCAGATGGTCGGGTGCTGACAGCGGGCGGTGGCGCGCCGGGGCCAGTCACCAACCTCAACGCCGAGATCTACACGCCGCCCTACCTGTACAAGCAGGACTGGACCGCCACCCTGGCCACTCGCCCGGTGATCACCTCGGCGCCGACCACGGCGGCCTGGGGCAGCACGGTGCCCGTGACGCTGAACGCCAGCGGCGTCAGCAAGGTCACCCTGGTCAAGACGGGGTCGGCCACCCACACGGTGGACTTCGACCAGCGCTTCCTGAACCTGGCCTACACCGCATCGGGCACGAAGGTGAACGTGACTTTGCCGGCGTCGGCCAGGGTCGCACCGCCGGGCAACTACATGCTGTTCGTGTTCAACAGCGCTGGCGTGCCGTCGGTGGCGCGCATCGTGAAGCTGGGTTGAAGGTGGCGTGACAGCGGTGGCCTGAGGGCCCCGCGGGACGCCCAGTCAAAGGCAGCAAGTCAAAAGCACCAAGTCAAAGGCCCCTCACTGCGCAAGCGGCGAGGGGCCTTGTCACGTTCGCTCTGCATCTGACGGGCACCCGAAGCGCGCCCTCGCGGGGAGCGCTTCAGTGCCGCAGATCAGGCCTGACGGCGACGGGCGGCGAAGCCAACCACGCCCAGGGCAGCGGCCAGCAGGGCCAGCGAGGTGGGCTCGGGCACGGCGGCCACGTTGTCAACCACAGCGCCCACGCCGGTGAAGCGCACCGAAGCGATGTCGGTGCTGTTGCGCAGGAAGCCGATGGTCGTGCCTTCGTCGTAGCTGTCGATGCCCAGCGAGGACGCGAAGGTGACCGTGGTGGACTCCAGCAGCGCGCCGCCCAGGCCGAAGGCCTCGACCAGCAGCGAGCCGCCACCGTTGTGGCTCACGAAGGCGCTCACGCCAGAGCGCAGCGAGTCGAAGGTGAAGTACAGCGAGCCATTGGTGCCAGAGGCAGCGAAGCCGTTGAGGCCGAAGCTCCAGGCGCCGTTGGTGCCCAGGTCGCGAACGGCGGGCGAGAGTTCGGCGTCGTAGTCGGCGCCGAGGCTCACACCTTGGCCGAGGTTGACACCGCCGTCGGCGATGACGAAGCCGTCAAAGTTCTCGAAGCCGATGACGGTGGCGCCAGCGATGCTGTCCAGCGAGGTGGTGATGACGGCGGCCTGGGCCGACACGGAGGCAGCCATCAGGGCGGCTGCGGCGATCAGGTTGAATTTCATGTTGAACATCCTTGTGTTGAGTCCCGGGCCGATCACGAACCGATGATGCCGCCGTCGTCCTTGGTGATGACCACCACGGAAGAGCGCGGGCGGCCAGCGGGCAGTGCGGTGACGCCGTCGGCTTCCACGGCCCACTGGTTTTGCGGCCAGTTCGAGAACTGGATCGGGTTGCCGGAGAGGGCGTCTTCACCGGGGTGCTGGATGCCAACCCACATCGTCTTGCCGTCCGGGGTCATGGTCACGCCGGTGACTTCGCACTTGTTGGGTGCTGTCATGAAGCGGCGGGTCTCGCCCGTGTTGGGGTCGGCGCACACCATCATGTTGCCGCCGATGTTGATGAAGTCGCCAGAGCCGTCACCGACCTGGTCGGTCTGCACCCACAGGCGGCCGAACGGATCGAACCACAGGCCGTCGGGCGCACCGTAGTCGGCGCTGCCGTTGGGGGCGTCAACGATGTTGCCCTGGTAGTTGGCCGTGCCGGTGTAGGTCGAACCCAGCGTCTTGGTGGTGATGCTGTCGCCGGCCTGGGCGAAGATGTCCCAACCGAAGGACGTGGCGGTGACTGTCTTGCCGGTTTCGCGCCAGCGGATGATGTGACCGAAGTCGTTGTCGGCGCGGGGGTTGGCGGCGTCAACGGGCGGGTTGGCCGAGGCGGCTGCCGTGCTGCCATCGGCGGCGTTGGCGGCGGGCGCCGAAGCCGTCGGGGCGTTGCCGCGGCGGTTGTTGTTGGTCAGGGTGCAGTACACCTCGACCTCGTCGAAGCCACCGATGCGGGGGCGGGCGCCGGTCCACTCGGGGCGGTCCATCATGGTGGCGCCCACAGCGTCGGCGGCCATGCGGGTCTTGATCAGGATCTTGGCCTTGACTTCGGCGTCATTGGCGCCCGCGAAGTTGGGGTTGTCGCGCAGTGCCTGGCCGTTCACGCCGATGGTGTCGGGCTCCAGAGCCAGCCACTGGCCGCTCAGGTTGGCGTCGAAGCGGGCCACGTAGAGCGTGCCGCTGTCCAGCAGGTCGCGGTTGGCGGCCTTGTTGGTGGGGTTGAACTTGCCAGCGCACACGAACTTGTAGATGTACTCGTTGCGCTCGTCGTCGCCCATGTAGAAGGCCACGTTGTTCTGGCTGTCCACCACGAACTGGGCGCTCTCGTGCTTGAAGCGGCCCATGGCGGTGCGCTTGACGGGCACCGAGCGGGGGTTGTAGGGGTCGATCTCGACCACCCAGCCGAACAGGTGTGGCTCGTTGGGGTTCTTGACGGGGTCGAAGCGCTCGTCGTTCTTGTGCCAGTTGTAAACGCCAAAGCCCGCGCTGCTGATGCCGTAGCGGCGGTTCAGCTTGCCGACTTCGGTGGCCGTCGAGGTGGGCACGGCGCTGTCGCTGGAGAAGTTGCCGTTGAAGTTTTCTTCGCAAGCCAGGTAGGTGCCCCAGGGCGTGATGCCGTGGGCGCAGTTGTTGATGGTGCCGTTGGCGGTGAGGCCGTTGGTCGTGCCGCCGGTTGCGACGCTGCCGGTGTCCGTGATGGTGTAGGCCTTGGCCTTCATCAGGGCGTGGCCTGCGGCCGGGCCGGAGATGCGGCAGGGCGTGTTGGCGGTGATGCGACGGCCGTAGGGCGAGCTCTTGACCACCGACCACTTGCCGTTGACGCGGCGGGCCTCGACGAGCGACACGCCGTGGGCGTTCTGGGACTTGCGGGTCTTGTCGATCGTGTAGTTGCCGCCGGCGATGTTCTGGCCGTCGGTGAACAGGATGTCTTCGTGCGTGTACTCGTTGTTCACGGCCAGCACGCCACGGTCGCTCAGCGGCGCGCCGTTGGTGCCTGCGAACGGGAAGAAGTGCATGCCGTCGTTGTGCATGCCGAACTGCTTGGCTTGCTGTGCGGCGGTTTCCGATGCGGTGCCGGTGAAGGCGGTGCCGCCGGGCATGATGGCGTCGCCCCAGGACACGAAGACCTGGGCGGTGTAGCCGGCGGGAACGGTGATGCGGTCCACCGTCGATGTGGCCGAGCCGCCTTGCGACACATTCAGCGCGCGGGTGTTGGCAGGCACGCTCTCAAAGCCGATGCCAGGGAAGCCCAGCGTGGCGGGCGTTGGGGCGGCTTGGACGGTGTTGACCAGACCGCCGAGGGTCAGACCACCGGCGGAGGCCAGGGCGGTGGCGCTCAGGCCGGTCTTGATGAACTGGCGACGGCTGGCCTCGACGGCGTCGATGACGTCGCGGATGGAGGGGACGGACGACTGGGACAGCGTCACGTCATTGGTGGGATGGGAAGCACCCTTCATCGAAATCTCCGGTGGGGTTGGGGGGACATGGACTGCAGCGGCAGTGGCCGTGGGCGGCACCTGCGCAATGGGCACGACTATCACTGAGGGCCATGACATCCTTCAGGCGTGCCGAGGGTGCAGGCATGGGCCAAACGGCGGGTGTTTGGCTGAATCTGACTGACGCATCGGTGTGGCTGGGCGCAGCGCGGCGGAGCTTTCCTCATCCTGAAACGCACCCCCCTTGATCTAGGGGGGGTGGCTGTGTGACTCGGACTTCGTCGCGCGCAGCAAAAAGCCCCCGTCGCTTGCGCGAAGAGGGCCTTCGGTGCGTACCGATGGAGGTCACCCAGAGGTGACCCCGTCAAGGCTGGATCAGGCCTGGCGACGGCGGGCGGCGAAACCGACCACGCCCAGGGCAGCGGCCAGCAGGGCCAGCGAGGTGGGCTCGGGCACGGCGGTGATGTTGTCGATGGCGACGAAGGCGCCAGGAGCGGCAAACTCAGACAGGCCGGTCAATGCGAAAGACTGTGCCTGGCCGTTGAAGTTGAAGGTGGTGTTGGTCCACACGTCGGCTTCCAGGGTGGAGCCGTTGCCAGCCAGGGTGTAGGAGCCCAGGAAGGTGCCGGTGCCGTTCAGGCCGGAGTAGGCGCTGATGGTCACGTCGCTGATGGCGGTGTAGTCGAACGACAGCTTGTAGTCCACGGCGCTGGCCACGTTCATGTAGGACGCCGTGTTGACGGTGCCGTCCAGCTGCACGAAGGCCACGCCCGAGCCCAGGTTGGCGGCGGGGGTGTAGTAGTTGCCGCCGGCCAGGGCGCCGAGGCCGTCGCCGTTGACCAGGGTCAGCACGTTGGTGAAGCTCACGCCTTGGGCGGCGTAGGCGTTGTCAACCGAGGTGTAGATGTCACCCAGGTTGTTGAAGTCGATGACGAAAGCCGACGTGGCAGACGAGACGGCAGGCACAACGGCCAGGGCCAGCAGGGACAGGGCAGAAGACAGTTTCATTGGAAACTCCAGGAAAGGGTGTTTGTTGCTTGGGCAGGGCGGCAGCAGACAACAAGATCCGAAGGAGTCTAGGCAGGGATGGCGACAAACATGTGACCAAACGCACATGCGCGGTGGTGGGCACCCAGTGGCGCGGGCGTCATGCCATGCGGCACATGCTGTCGCATTGTGGAATTTCTCGGTCGATCCGCATGGTTCGCTGGGCGAGTGTGGTGCGGATGTGGCGCGGATGTCGTGTTGTGGCGGTCTCAGGATAGGCACATCACCTCGTCACGGACCAGTCACTGTCGCTCATTAACCTCATGTTGCATCCCTTGGTGCGGCCGGGATGGGTCTGAACCCCGTTCGGTGCCCGAGGCGCACGTGCTTCGTTTGGCGGCAGGCACTCGACGACCTTTCAAAAGACTCACACCCACAAACTGGAGCAGTCCATGCAATTTTTCAGCAAGCACCAGATCGCGCTGGCCGCGATCTCCTTCCTGGGCGCCGCCTCGGCCGTGGCCCCGACGGCCTCGGTGGCCGCCACCAAGGTCCCTGGTCAGTACGTCGCTGGCGACTTCCACAACCACACGACCTGCTCGGATGGCGCCATCTCGATGCAGAAGCTGATCAAGAAGTCCACCGGCAAGGACAACGGCGAGTGGGGCCTGGACTGGTTCGTGCAAGCCGGTCACGGCGGCACCGGCAGCCGCAACTGCACCCTGGCCGAAGACGCTTCGCTGGCCACCCCGGCCTACCCCCTGGTGACCGATGCCACGACCGGCGCGATCAAGGGCCCCACCACCACCTGGGAAAACTCTGGCGTGACCCTCAAGGGCAACGTCAGCGGCACCTCGCCCAGCCGCAACATGTGGCGCTGGCAGTCCATCAAGGAAGTGCAGTACCCCATCACCGAATATCTGGCAGCCCTGAAGAACACGCCGGTGTTCATGGGCCTGGAGTCCGTGGTGGCGGGTCACGAGCACTCGTCCATGGCCGTCATCACGGGCCAGTTGCCCACTTCGCTGGACAGCGTTGTGCTGCCCACCACCCCCGGCTACACCCCCCAGGGCAACGCCACCGCGCTGGCCCAGTGGAGCTATTGCTTCGACCGTGGTGACTCCGACACCAGCCGCGGCGCTGAGAACCAGTGGTCCTGCGAAGTCACCGGCAGCGACTATTCCGACACCACCAAGTTCAACTGGAACACCACCGCCATGAAGCTGATCCCCACCGGCAGCGGTGTGGGCAGCGGTGTGGGCACCAAGGGTCACCTGAAGACCGTGGAATCCCTGAAGTGGATGCAGGAAAAGCACGCTGGCGGCAGCTACTACGTGCCGGCCCACCTGGAGCGTGCCGGTCCTTTCAACCCGGACAGCAACAACGGCTTCAACGTCGAGCACCTGCGCAACTTCAACAACGCAGCACCTGACATCGCTTTCGGCATGGAGACCCAGCCGGGTCACGGCGCTTCGGCCGAGCGCGGTGAGTACCGCCAGCTGCGCAACAGCTTCGTCGGCAGCGCCACGCGGGTGGACTCTGTCGGTGGTTCGACCTACGGCGGCACCGGTGTGTACGGTGCCCAGGTGGGTGGCGTGTGGGATGCCCTGCTGGGCGAAGGTCGCAACTGGTGGTTCTTCGCCAGCTCCGACTGGCACAACCGTGGCCAGTTCGGCCCCGATGACCGCCGCTCGACCCAGGACTTCTACCCCGGCGAGTACCAGCGCAACTACACCCTGGTGCGCAATGGCTCCGACAAGCTGCGTCCGCAAGCCATCGTTGACGGTCTGCGCACCGGCAACAACTGGGCGTCGTCGGGTCAGATCATCGACCGCCTGGCTTTCATCGCCTGTGCGTCCTACGCTGGCCGTGGTGCTCGCACCGCTGCTTCCGTGGAAGCCCTGGCCGTGTCCGCCGCCAATGGCAACACCGACATCAACGTGAGCGGTTGCGCCACGATGGGTGAAAAGCTGGCGGTGAACCCCGGTGCCAACGTCATCGTGTCGATCGTGGTGCGTGACCCGGCCGGTGTCAGCAGCTCGCCTTACTCGTTCCCCAACCCCTCGCTGCTGCAAGTGGGCATCAACCAGCCACTGAACCAGCCAGTGCTGGACCACGTGGACGTGATCCGCGGCATGGTGACGGGTTTCCGTCAGCCCGGCGCTGCTGACTACGCTGGCGAATGGCCGCGCAACACCAACTGGCTGCGCGCCGACGGCACGACCGCCGACCTGTCGGTGGTGCCCGCTGCTGCGAAGAACACGTCGGCTGCCCTGCTGAAGTCGTTCAGCGCTGCCGGCAGCAACGCCTGGACGGCCTTCACGGCTGCCGACGGCACACAGATGCTGAAGATGACCTTCACCGTTCCCGCGGTGCAGGCTTCCCAGTACCTGCGTCTGCGCGGCACCAACCTGCCTGCTTCGGTGCCTTACGAGACCGATGCCAATGGCAACCCGCTGCCTGACTTCTTCACGAACGCCGCCAACACCGCCAACCTGCGCGTGCCTTGCACCACCGTGGGCACCAACGTGCCGACGTCGGCTGTGAGCTGGACCGCTGCCAGCGGCGCCATCGACGGTTGCCCTGCCCACCTGGCAACGGCACCGGCTGCCATCACCACGGCCTCCGGCCCTGTGGCTGTGGGCCAGAAGATGGTGTCCTACGATGTGGCGGCCTGGGCTGATCTGTGGTTCTACAGCAACCCGATCTATGTGCAGGTGAAGGGCTCGACCGTGGTCGCTGGCGTGAAGTGATCTTTCGTCCAGCCTGAGGTTCTGAGCGCTGCCTGCCCTTGGGGCAGCGCCCATGCCTCGACCGCCACAGCCCGCCCCTCTCGGCGGGCTGTGGCAATTCTGATGAAGCCTGGCGCTTCTGTTTCCTTTTGGAGTTTCTGCATGGCTTTCACGATGTCCCGCCGCCATGTCTTGCGTGCCGGATTGGCGTTGGGGGCCACCGTCATGGCACCTGGCGCCCGCGCTTGCGAGTTTTTTGCCTCCAACCTGCGTGTCACGCACCCCTGGACCCGCGTCACGCCGGCCGATGCGCCTTTTGCCGTCGTCTGCATGAAGATTGACCAGGTCACGGCGAGCGACCGCCTCATTGGCGTTGAAACGCCGGTGGCCACCGGCGCACAGATCGGTGGCATCAGCACGCCTCCGGGCTTGAACCTGTTGATCGAGCGTGGCCAGGATTTCACGCTCAACGAAGAAGGCCTGCACCTGCGTTTGCTGGGCCTGACGCAGCCCCTGTTGCTGGGCCGCTCTTACCCGATGCGCCTGGTGTTCGAGAAATCTGGCGTTCTCCACGTGGAACTGAGCGTGGATTACGAGGCCCAAGGCTGAGCCTGTTGCACAAAGAAGTACCTCCCATGTCCCAATCTCCGCTGTCTGCCTCTGTGAACGACACCCGCGCCGCACCTGCATCGACCGCCCGCCCGGGTTGGTTGCGTGAGCCCCTGCTGCATTTCCTTGTGCTGGGCGCCATCTTGTTCGGGGTGGATCACTACCTCGTCACCCGTGTCGATGACCCCCGCACCATCGTGGTGGGTGCGTCCGTTGACGCCGAAGCCAAGCAGCTGTTCAAGGCGTCGCGCGGGCGAGATCCCAATGCCGAAGAGCTCGCGGCCCTGCGCCGCGTCTGGCTGGACAACGAGGTGCTTTACCGCGAGGGCTTGATCCTGCAGATGGACAAGGGCGACAGCGCCATCCGCGAGCGCGTGATCTTCAAAGCCTTGAGCGTTGTCGATGCCAACACGAAGCTGCCACCTGTGACGGACGACGTGCTGCGCCAGTGGTTCGACGCCCGCCGCGCCAAGTACGACGAGCCGCCGCGCTTCGATTTCCAGGAGGCCGTGCTGTCTGGCGACGCCAGCGAGGCAGGCATCCGCGCCTTCGTGGACAAGCTCAACGCAGGCACGCCCGGGGAGGCCGAGGCCGGCCTGCGCGTGTTCAAGGGCCGCCCGCGCAGCAACGTCGAGCAAAGCTACGGCCCGGAATTTGCCAAGGCGCTGGAGGCCGCTGCACCGCAAGCGTGGCTGGCCTTGAAGAGCAAGGACGGCTGGCGCGCGGTGCGCTTGGCGCAGATGACGCCGGCCAAACCTGCGGTGTTCGAGGTGCTGCGCAATGTGGTTCAGCAGGACTGGACCGATGCCACGATGGCCGAGCAGCGCAGCGCTGCTGTGCGCGGCCTGATGGGCAAGTACAAGGTGATCTTCGAAGGTGATGCCAAATGATGGCGCGCCTGCATGCCGTGTTGCGTGTCGCCCTGTCGTCAATGTCGCTGATGTCGTTGATGTCGCTGTGGCTGGGCCTGGGCGCAAGCCTCTGGAGCGTGGAGGCCCGCGCCCATGAAATGAGCATGGCCGAGATGCAGGTCCGCGAGACCTCGCCCGGTGAGTTCTTCTGGCAATGGGGCCCGACGGAAAAGCGCGCCGCCAAAGACGACCTCACGCCCATCTGGCCCGAGAACTGCGTGGCCGACGGCAGCATGCTGCACTGTGGCGAGGACGGCCTGGACGGCGCGATCTCGGTCAAGGGCGTGGGCAAGGCCTACTCGGCCGCGCTCATCAAGATCACCTGGCGCAATGGTGAGTCGCGCGTGTACACGCTGACCGGCAGCCAGCCCTCGGTGCAGATCCACGGGGGCGCCGAGGACCGCCGCGGCATGGGCCAGGTCGCTTCGGCCTACACGGTGCTGGGGGTCGAGCACATCCTGAGCGGCATCGACCACCTGCTGTTCGTCATCAGCCTGCTCTTTCTGGTGGGTTTCAACCGCCGCCTGCTGTGGACGATCACGGCCTTCACCGCCGCGCACAGCCTGACGCTGGCACTCAGTGCGCTGGGCTGGCTGGTGCTGCGTCCGCCGCCGGTGGAGGCGTCCATCGCGCTGTCCATCGTGCTGGTAGCTGGCGAAGCGTTGCACAAGCAGCAAACCCTGGCGCGGCGCTGGCCGGCCTTGGTGGCTTTCCTGTTCGGCCTGGTCCACGGCTTGGGCTTTGCAGGCGCGCTCAAGGAAATCGGCCTGCCCGAGAACCACATGCTGACGGCCTTGCTGACTTTCAACATCGGCGTGGAGGTGGGCCAGTTGTTGACCGTGCTGGCCGCCTGGGCCCTGTGGCGCGTGGCCTCGCGCTGGGCTTGGTTCGCCGCGGCCCGCACGCCGGCGCTCTACGGCATCGGCGCGATCGCATCGTTCTGGGCCTGGTCGCGTGTGGCGGCCATCGTCGCGTGAGTTTGAATGCCATGAACGAAGTCATCCCTCTCTTTCCCACGCCCTTCCTGCGTGCCCCTGGCGCTTTGCCGCGCGCGGTGGTCGATGGCCTGGTGCAGCATTTCAGCGGCCTGGCCCTGCAGAGCAACAATGCCTCGGCGAACCTGTCGCACACGCAGATGCTGCGCCCCAGCGACAGCCCGCTGTTGGTGGAGGCCGCTGCGCTGATCACGCCCAAGCTGGCCGACTTCGGCACGCTGATGTTCGGTGAGCCACTGGGTTGGGCCATCAAGGAGATGTGGGTCAATGTGCTGGACGAGGGCGGACGCCAGGCCATGCACAACCACGCCAACAGTTTCATCTCCGGGGTGGTGTACCTCACGCCCACGCACCCTTCGTCGCGCACGGTCTTCATGAAGTCGCCGGGGGGGCACGATTTTTCCTTCAAGAACGACCATGCCGGCGTGGTCACGGGCGCCTTCAACGCCGAGAAGTGGATCAGCCCGCAGCCCGAGCCTGGCGACCTGGTGCTGTTCCCCAGCTACCTGATGCACGCTGTGCCGCCCAACGAGGGCGCGCGCCGCATCACCCTGGCGTTCAACGCCATCCCGGCGCGGCTGGAATCCTGGGGCTACGCTGTGAACTTCAGTGGCTGAGTCGGTGTCCGTGGTCGAGACCGCTCGGCACCGCGCTGCCCTGCTGCTGATGGTGGCCTCCGGTTTTGCCGGCTTGGGCTACCAGGTGGTGTGGACGCAGCAATGCGCCTTGTGGCTGGGCCACGAGTCGGCATCTGTGCTGGCCGTGGTGGCCGCGTTTTTCGGTGGCATCGCCCTCGGCGCCTTGTGGCTGGGGCCACGCATCGAGCGCAGCGAGCGGCCGGTGCGCTGGTACGCCATCTGTGAAGGGGCGATTGCCTTGTGGGGGCTGGCGCTGCTGGTGCTGATGTCGCCAGCGAGTGATTGGCTGCTCGTGCGCATGGGTGCGCAGCCGGCGCCGTTGTGGCAGTGGGCGTTGGCGTTTTGCGGCACCTTCTTGTTGCTGCTGCCTGCCACGGTGGCCATGGGCGCGACCTTGCCGGCCATGGAGCGGGTGATGTCGGGCGCGGGTGCCCGGTCGATCGCCGCCTTTTACGCGGCCAACACCTCGGGCGCCGTGCTGGGTGTGTTGGGCACGGCCTTCTGGCTGGTGCCACAGTTGGGGCTGGCCCACACCGCGGCGGTGTGCGTGGCGCTCAATCTGCTGTGTGGGTTGGCGGCACTGGTGGTTTTCCCCGCGCGCAGCCCTGTGGCAGCCGATCGGGCTGACGTCCCCGGTGCTCCGATTGCGTCGGGTGCGACTGCGCATCCAGGCCGCGCCATGCTCTGGCGCCTGGCCCTCACCGGCCTGCTGGGCATTGGCTACGAGGTGCTGGTGGTGCGCGTGCTCAGCCAGGTGGCCGAGGACACGGTTTACACCTTCGCCATGCTGCTGGCCGTGTACCTCGTGGGCACGGCCCTGGGGGCGGCCGCTCACGCGCGCTGGCGTCACCGGGTGAGCGACGCGCAAGCCCTGAGCGACAGGCTGCTGTCCTGGCTGGCCATGGCTTGCTTGCTGGGCACGGCCAGCCTGTGGGCGTCCGAGTCGCTGCAGGTGTGGTTGCGCGCCGCATGGGGCGGCGGCATGGGCGCGGCCGTGGCCGCAGAGGGTGTCATCGCTCTGGCGGCTTTCGGCTTGCCCACCTTCGCGATGGGCGCACTGTTCAGCCACCTCAGCGCATGCGCCAGTGCCCAGGGCGTGGGCTTTGGCCGCTCCTTGGGCGTCAACACGCTGGGCGCGGCGGCTGCGGCCCCGCTGTTCGGCGTGCTGCTGACGCCTGTGCTCGGCCCGAAGTGGGTGCTGGTGTTGATCGCGCTGGGCTACCTGGCCCTCACCGCGCGGCGCGCCTGGCGGACGTCCTGGGTGTGGGCGCCGGCCCTCACGGCCATCGCCCTGGCGGTGTGGACCCCGCCGCTGGCTTTCGTCGATGTGCCGGAAGGCGGGAACATCGTGGCTTACCGCGACGGCATCATGGCCGCGGTCAGTGTGGTGGAGGACGCCGATGGCGTGGCGCGCTTGCGCATCAACAACCGGCAGCAAGAGGGCAGCTCGGCCACCCTGCTGGTGGACGGTCGCCAGGCCCTGTTGCCCTTGCTGCTGCACCCCGCGCCACACAAGGCCTTGTTCCTGGGCCTGGGCACGGGGGTGACCTCCGGTGCCGCCGCCGAAGACCCCAGCCTGCAGGTGGACACGGTCGAGCTGCTGCCCGAGGTCATCGACGCGGCACAGCACTTCTGGCGCGTGTTCGACCGCGCTGGCCCCAACCCGCGCCAGACCATCCTGGCGGCCGATGCCCGCCGTTTCGTGCGCGCCACGGTCCGACGCTACGACGTCATCGTCTCGGACAACTTCCAGCCCGCGCGCAGTGGCTCCGGTGCGCTCTACACGGTCGAGCACTTCCGTGCCGTCAAGGCCCGCCTGGCGCCCGACGGCCTGTTCTGCCAGTGGCTGCCGCTGCACCAGCTGGACATCGCCACGCTGCGCAGCATCGTGCAGTCCTTCCTGATCGCCTACCCGAAGGGCGTGGCCGTCCTGGTCAGCAACAGCCTGGAGACCCCCGTGGTCGGCCTGTTGGGCCACCCCGATGAGGCCCAGGACGCCGGACGGTTCGATCCGACCCGCTTGCGCCAGCGCCTGTCTGCCAACGGCTTCCCACGCTCCCCCGCGGCCTTTGGCATCACCGACGAATTCGCGCTGCTGGGCAATGTGATTGCCGGGCCCGAGGCACTCCGGCGCTTCGCCGCCGATGCGCCTGCCAACACCGATGACCTGCCGGTCGTGGCCTATGCCGCCCCGCGCATCACCTATGCGCCCGACACGGCGCCGCGCGATCGCCTGGCTGTGCTGATGCGGTCGGTGTCGGTGGCGCCTGCAGAGGTGCTGGCTGCCCAGACCGATCCGGCCTGGGCCCGGCGCATGGCGGCCTACTGGCAGGCACGCCAGCGCTTCATCGAGGTGGGGCAGGGCGTGCGCCCGTCGGGCGATGTGCAGGACATGCTCGCCCAGGTGCGCGAGCCGCTGCTGTCGGTGCTGCGCCTCAGTCCCGATTTCCGCCCGGCCTACGAGCCCCTGGTGGGCATGGCCGCCGCCCTGGCGCGCCTGGACGTGGACGCCGCACGCGCTTTGCTGACCGAGCTCAACCGCATCCAGCCGGCATGGCCGGAGGCCGGTCAGGTGCTGCAGCGCATCTCGGCCCCGCACTGAGCAGCCCATGAAAAAAGGCCCCTTGCGGAGCCTTTCGGGTGCGTGGGCACAGGCCCTGTTCAGGCCTGCACTGGCATCACATCACGGCCTTGATGGCCGCAGCCACGCCCTGGATGTTGCCGCTGTTCAGCGCGGCCACGCAGATGCGGCCGGAGTCCACGCCGTACACGCCGAACTCGGCGCGCAGGCGCTGCATTTGCGCTGCGTTCAGGCCGGAGTAGCTGAACATGCCCTTCTGGCGGGTGATGTAGCTCAGGTCGCCCTGCACGCCGGCTGCGCTCAGTTCCTTGACCAGCGCCGTGCGCATCAGCTTGATGCGGTCGCGCATCTCGGCCAGCTCGTCTTCCCACATCTTGCGCAGCTCGGGGCTGTTCAGGACGGTGGCGACCACCTGGGCGCCGTGCGTCGGCGGGTTGGAGTAGTTGGTGCGGATGACGCGCTTGAGCTGGCTCAGCACGCGGCCCGATTCCTCGGCCGATTCGCTCACGATGCTCAGGGCGCCGACGCGCTCGCCGTACAGCGAGAAGCTCTTGGAGAAGCTGGTCGACACGAAGAAGCTCAGGCCCGACTCCAGGAACTTGATGACGACCTGGCCGTCCTCAGCAATGCCGTTGCCGAAGCCCTGGTAGGCCATGTCCAGGAAGGGCACCAGGCCGCCGGCCTGGATCACGGCGATGACTTCGTCCCACTGGGCGTCGGTCAGGTCGTAGCCGGTCGGGTTGTGGCAGCAGGCGTGCAGCAGCACGATGGTGCCGGCCTTGGAGGACTTCAGCTTGGCGATCAGGCCGTCGAAGTGGATGCCACGGTTGGCGGCGTCGTAGTACGGGTACACGTCCACGGGGAAGCCGGCCGATTCGAACAGGGCGCGGTGGTTTTCCCAGCTCGGGTCCGAGATCAGGACCTGCGCATCGGGGTTCAGGCGCTTGAGGAAGTCGGCGCCCAGCTTCAGGCCGCCGGTGCCGCCGATGGCCTGGGCCGTGGCGATGCGACCGGCCTTGACCGCGGGGTGCTCGGCACCGAAGACCAGGCCTCGCACGGCCTTGTCATAGGCCACGATGCCGTCGATGGGCAGGTAGCCGCGGGCCTTGGGGGCCTCGGACATCTGCTTTTCAGCGGCGGCCACGCACTTCAGCAGCGGCAGCTTGCCCTGGTCGTCGGTGTAGACGCCCACGCCGAGGTTGACCTTCTTGGGGTTGGGATCGGCGTTGAACTGTTCGTTGAGGCCCAGGATGGGGTCGCGGGGGGCCATTTCAACGGAAGCGAACAATGAAGCCATTCGAGCGGTCTCCGGTCGGTTGAGATAAGCTGAAAGATTCGCCGCCCAGCTTGGGCCCGCTCATGTCAAACGGGTGCCAAGCGGCCAGCTTCCAGTGCCCGGTAGGGGCAAACCCATTATTTTAGCCAAAGCGCCCCGGATGTCAGATCCCATTTCCCTTGAGGGGGTCAAGTTGCCCTCAGCCAACCGTTCAGGCGTCACGGAAGCCGGCGCGGGCGAGCCCGTGCCCGACGGGGAGTTCGTGCGCTTCGAGAACTCGCCCTTCGAGCTGTACCAGCCCTACCCACCGGCGGGCGACCAGCCGACCGCCATCGCCCAGCTCTGCGAGGGCATCGAAGACGGCCTGAGCTACCAGACCCTGCTGGGTGTGACCGGCTCGGGCAAGACCTTCACCATGGCCAACGTCATCGCCCGCGAAGGCCGTCCGGCCATCGTCTTCGCGCCCAACAAGACGCTGGCAGCGCAGCTCTACGCCGAGTTCCGCGAGTTCTTCCCGCACAACGCCGTCGAGTACTTCGTCAGCTACTACGACTACTACCAGCCCGAAGCCTACGTCCCGCAGCGCGACCTGTTCATCGAGAAGGACAGCGCCATCAACGAGGCCATCGAGCAGATGCGGCTGAGCACCACCAAGAGCCTGCTGGAGCGCCGCGATGTCGTCATCGTGGCCACCGTCTCGGCCATCTACGGCATCGGCAAGCCCGAGGACTACATGCAGATGGTCCTGATCGCGCGGGTGGGCGACAAGCTCGGCCAGCGCGACGTCATCGCCCAGCTCATCCGCATGCAGTACAAGCGCAACGACATGGAGTTCGGGCGTGGCACCTTCCGCGTGCGCGGCGACACCATCGACGTCTTCCCGGCCGAACACTCCGAACTGGCCGTGCGCCTCGAACTCTTCGACGACGAGATCGACAGCATCCAACTCTTCGACCCGCTCACCGGCCGCATCCGCCAGAAGATCCCGCGCTTCACCATCTACCCCTCCAGCCATTACGTGACCCCGCGCGAGCGCGTGCTGGTGGCCATCGAGGGCATCAAGGAAGAGCTCAACCAGCGCGTCAAGCAGCTGGTGGGCGATGGCAAATTGGTCGAGGCGCAGCGCCTGGAGCAGCGCACCCGCTTTGACCTCGAAATGTTGCAGGAAGTCGGCCACTGCAAGGGCATCGAGAACTACACCCGCCACCTCTCCGGCGCCAACCCCGGGGACCCGCCGCCCACGCTGGTGGACTACATGCCGCCCGATGCGCTGATGTTCCTCGATGAGAGCCACGTCATGATCGGCCAGCTCGGCGGCATGTACAACGGCGACCGCGCCCGCAAGACCACGCTGGTGGAATACGGCTTCCGCCTGCCTTCGGCACTCGACAACCGCCCGCTGAAGTTCGAAGAGTTCGAGGGCAAGATGCGCCAGGTCGTGTTCGTCACGGCCACGCCCGCGGCCTACGAGCAGCAGCACAGCGGCCAGATCGTCGAGCAGGTGGTGCGCCCCACCGGTCTGCTGGACCCGATCGTCGAGGTGCGCCCAGCCACCCACCAGGTGGACGACGTGCTGCAGGAAATCCACATCCGCGTGCAGAAAAGCGAACGCGTGCTCATCACCACGCTGACCAAGCGCATGGCCGAGCAGCTCACCGACTACCTGACGGAAAACGGCGTCAAGGTGCGCTACCTGCACTCCGACATCGACACCGTGGAGCGCGTGGAAATCTTGCGCGACCTGCGCCTGGGCGTGTTCGATGTGCTGGTGGGCATCAACCTGCTGCGCGAGGGCCTGGACATCCCCGAGGTGTCCCTCGTGGCCATCCTCGATGCCGACAAGGAAGGCTTCCTGCGCAGCGAGCGCAGCCTGATCCAGACCATCGGGCGGACGGCGCGCAACCAGAACGGTCGCGCCATCCTGTACGCCGACAAAATCACCGAGTCCATGCGCAAGGCCATGGGCGAAACCGAGCGCCGCCGCACCAAGCAGATCGCGCACAACGAGGCCAACGGCATCACGCCCAAGACCATCAACAAGCGGGTCAAGGAGCTGATCGATGGCGTGATGTCGAACGCCGCCAAGGACGACCTCAAGGCCGCCGAGGCGCTGGTCAAGTCCATGGAGGGCACCGAGGCCCTGTCCGAGCGCGACCTGGGCAAGCGCATCAAGCAGCTGGAAAAAGACATGCTGGAGGCCGCCCGCGCCCTGGAATTCGAGAAAGCCGCACGCTTGCGCGACCAGTTGGCCCTGCTCAAGGAGCAGGTGTTCGGGGCCACGGGACACGACCGCATCGTGCCCATCCAGGCCGCGCGCCAGTGAGTTGAAGCGATGTCCGGCATGCTGTCTCGCCTGATCGGCAAGTCCCTGGGAGGCAACACCTCCACCGATGCCGCGCCCACACCGCCCGAGGCGCGCCTGCGCGTCCTCATGGTCTGCATGGGCAACATTTGCCGCAGCCCGACGGCCGAGGCCGTTTTGCGCCACCGCTTGAGCGCAGCCGGCCTGGCCGATGTGGTGGCCGTGGATTCGGCCGGCACCCACGCCTACCACCTGGACAGCCCCCCCGATGCGCGCTCCAGCCAGGCCGGGGCCCAGCGCGGCTACGAACTGGCCCACCTGCGCGCCCGCAAGGTGCAGGCGCAGGACTACGCCCACTTCGACCTGCTGCTCGCCATGGACTGGGACAACCTGGCCCTTCTGGAGGAAAATTGCCCCAGCGACCTGCGCCCGCGCCTGCGCCGCCTGACCGAGTTCATCCCCCACAGCCACCCGCTGGCCGGCGCGCCCGTGGTGCCCGACCCCTACTACGGCGGGCCGTCCGGCTTCGAGCATGTGCTCGACCTGGTCGAGGCCGCTTGCGATGGCCTGGTGACGCACCTGCAGATGCGGCTGGCGCACATGGACCGCAGCCAGGGCGATTGAGGGCAACGATGGATGCTGTCCATCGGGTGCATCGGGAATGACTTCGGGAAACCCCTGGCCTTAAGTTGACTGAATCAGTCGGAATCTCTATGATTGACTGAAATGCTCGGGAATTGACCCGAACCGGTCCAACCGACCGGTTGTCGGTCCACATTCTGGAAAACCCTCCGAACCGGAGGGCCCCGAGTCCTCTTGAGGAGAGTGCCATGCGACTGACCACCAAAGGCCGTTTCGCCGTCACCGCGATGATCGATTTGGCCCTGCGCGAGCACACTGGCCCGGTGGCGCTGGCCGCCATCAGCCAACGCCAGCAGATCTCGCTGTCCTACCTGGAGCAGCTGTTCGGCAAGCTGCGCCGCCACGAACTCGTGGAGAGCACACGCGGGCCGGGCGGTGGCTACTCCCTGGGGCGCAAGGCCGAAGACATCACCGTGGCCGACATCATCGTGGCCGTCGATGAGCCCATCGACGCCACCGGCTGCGGCGGCAAGGAAAACTGCATGGGCGACGAAGGCGGCCGCTGCATGACGCACGACCTCTGGACCGCGCTCAACAACAAGATGATCGAGTACCTCGATTCGATCTCCCTGCGCAAATTGGTCGAAGACCAGCTGGCCAAGGGCGTCTCCATCGAGGCGCAGCCGATCAAACGCGCCATCTCGACCACCCCGGTGGTCAAGCCCATCAAGGTCACCGCACCCAACTCGGTGTTCGCCCTCGGGGCAGCCCTGACGAAGTGAGGGTGAAGCGCTTGGCTTTGCCGCAGGGCGGCGCCAAGCGCGATAATTGAAGGTTTCCCGCTTGGCGGGTTCGCGATTGTGCGATGCCGCCATCCCGCGGTGTGGCCATGTGCGCCAAAACAAAGAAGAGTCCCCACCATGGACATGACCCCGCATTTCCCGATCTACATGGACTACGGCGCGACCAACCCGTGCGACCCGCGCGTGGTGGACGCCATGATCCCCTGGCTGCGCGAGCACTTCGGCAACCCGGCATCGCGCACCCACGCCTACGGCTGGGAAGCAGAGGCCGCGGTCGAGAAGGCCCGCGTGCAGGTGGCCGATCTCATCGGCGCGGACCCCCGCGAAATCGTCTGGACCTCGGGCGCCACCGAATCGAACAACCTGGCGCTCAAGGGCGCGGCGCACTTCTACCAGTCGCGCGGCAAGCACATCATCACGGTCAAGACCGAGCACAAGGCCGTGCTGGACACCGTGCGTGAGCTGGAGCGCCAAGGCTTCGAGGCCACCTACCTCGACGTGCAGGAAGACGGCTTGCTGGACCTGGAGGCGCTGAAGGCCGCCATCCGCCCGGACACCATCCTGATCTCGGTCATGTTCGTGAACAACGAGATCGGCGTCATCCAGGACATCGCCACCATCGGCGCGCTGTGCCGCGAGAAGGGCATCGTCTTCCACGTGGACGCGGCCCAGGCCACGGGCAAGGTCGCCATCGACCTGAACACGCTGCCGGTGGACCTGATGAGCCTGGCTTCGCACAAGACCTACGGCCCCAAGGGCATCGGTGCGCTGTACGTGCGCCGCAAGCCGCGCATCCGCATCGAAGCGCAGATGCACGGCGGCGGCCACGAGCGTGGCATGCGCTCGGGCACCTTGCCCACGCACCAGATCGTCGGCATGGGCGAGGCCTTCCGCATCGCTCGCGAAGAGATGGTCAGCGAGAACGAGCGCATCCGTGCGCTGCAACAGCGCCTCTTCAAGGGCCTGCAGGACATCGAGCAGATTTTCGTCAACGGCGACATCGAGCGCCGCGTGCCGCACAACCTGAACATCTCCTTCAATTACGTCGAAGGCGAGTCGCTGATCATGGGCATCAAGGGCATCGCGGTGTCTTCGGGCTCGGCCTGCACCTCGGCCAGCCTGGAGCCCAGCTACGTGCTGCGCGCCCTGGGCCGTTCGGACGAGCTGGCGCACAGCTCGCTGCGCATGACCATCGGTCGCTTCACCACCGAAGAAGAGATCGACTTCGTCGTCGCCACCCTGAAGGACCGCGTGGCCAAGCTGCGCGAGCTGTCCCCCCTGTGGGACATGTACAAGGATGGCATCGACATCAGCACCATCCAATGGTCGGCACACTGAGAAGTTTGGAGTTACACCATGGCATACAGCGACAAGGTCATTGACCACTACGAACACCCCCGCAACGTTGGCTCCTTCGAGAAGGGCGACGAGACGGTGGGCACCGGCATGGTGGGTGCACCCGCCTGCGGCGACGTGATGAAGCTGCAGATCAAGGTCAACCCGAGCACCGGCGTGATCGAAGACGCGCGTTTCAAGACCTACGGCTGCGGCTCGGCGATCGCTTCCAGCTCGCTGGTGACCGAGTGGGTCCGCGGCAAGACCCTGGACGAGGCGCTGGACATCAAGAACACCCAGATCGCCGAAGAGCTGGCCTTGCCCCCGGTCAAGATCCACTGCTCCATCCTGGCCGAAGATGCCATCAAGGCAGCCGTCAACGACTACAAGGCCAAGCATGCAAACTGACACCGCATCCTGCACCGCCGGCCCGGGTACCGGGCCGCTGCCCGACATCGCCCAGGTCACGGCGGGCATGCGCGTGTCCCTGACCGAGGCCGCCGCCCGCCACATCACCCGCTACCTGAGCCGCCGCGGCAAGGGCGTGGGCGTGCGCCTGGGCGTCAAGACCACGGGCTGCTCCGGCCTGGCCTACAAGATCGAGTTTGCCGACGAGGCCGCGCCCGAAGACGTGGTCTTCGAGCAGCAAGGCGTGAAGATCCTGGTGGACCCGAAAAGCTTGCCTTACATCGACGGCACCGAGTTGGACTTCGTGCGCGAAGGCCTGAACGAAGGCTTCAGGTTCAACAACCCCAACGAGCGCGACCGCTGCGGTTGCGGGGAATCCTTCCGCATCTGAGGCGGTGGCCCCCAGGGGCCATGCCCTTGCGTCAGACGAAGCCCCGCCCCCCTGGTGGGGTTTCGCACTTTGACCGATCCATGAACATCGACGCCGACGACTTCACCCTGCTGGGCCTGCCCCGCGCTTTCGCGCTGGAGCGCAGCCAACTGGACGCCGCCTGGAAGACCTTGCAGGCCAAGGTGCACCCGGACCGCTTCGCCGCCGAAGGCGCTGCCGCGCAGCGTGTGGCCATGCAATGGGCCGTGCGCGTGAACGAGGCCCACCAGCGCCTGAAAGACCCGCTGCGGCGCGCCGGCTACCTCTGCGAGCTGGGCGGGGTGCCCGTTCAGTCCGAGAACAACACCGCCATGCCCGGCGACTTCCTCATGCAGCAGATGCAGTGGCGCGAAGCCCTGGAAGACGCCGACAGCTTGGCCGAGGTCGAGGTCCTGGCCGAAGAGGTGGGCGCGCAACGCCAGGCTCGCCTCACGCGGCTGGGTGAACTTCTGGACGTGCAGGCCGCTCTGGCACCCGCTGCCCAGGAGGTGCGGGCCCTGATGTTCATCGACCGCCTGCTGGAAGAAATCGACACCCGTCTGCAACGCTACGAAGACGCGCCCTGAGGCGCGCCCACCACACCCCATGGCCCTGCTGCAAATCTCCGAACCCGGGCAATCGCCCGACCCCCACCAGCGCCGCATCGCGGTGGGCATCGACCTGGGCACCACGCATTCGTTGGTGGCGGCAGTGCGCAACGGCGCCGCCGAGTGCCTGCCCGATGCGCAGGGCCGCGTCATCCTGCCCTCGGCCGTGCGCTATTCGCTCGACGCGCAGGGCCGCACGCGCCGTGCCATCGGCTTCGAGGCCCTGGCCGCGCAGGCCGAAGACCCGCTGAACACCGTGGTGTCGGTCAAGCGATTCATGGGCCGCCGCCTGGCCGATCTGCCGGACGCGGGCAAGCTGCCCTACCAGTTCGTGGACCAGCCCGGCATGGTGTCGGTGAAGACGGTGGCGGGCGAGAAGTCGCCGGTCGAGGTCTCTGCCGAGATCCTGGCCAGCCTGCGCCAGCGCGCCGAAGACACCTTCAACGACGACCTGTTCGGCGCCGTCATCACGGTGCCCGCGTATTTCGACGACGCCCAGCGCCAGGCCACGAAAGACGCGGCCCAGATGGCCGGCCTGAACGTGCTGCGCCTGCTCAATGAGCCCACCGCCGCGGCCATCGCCTATGGCCTGGACAATGGCGCCGAGGGCCTTTACGCCATCTACGACCTGGGTGGCGGCACCTTCGACATCTCGCTGCTGCAGCTCAGCCGCGGCGTGTTCGAGGTGGTGGCCACCGGCGGCGACTCGGCCCTGGGCGGCGACGACCTCGACCATGTGCTGGCCGAAGCCGCCATGGTGGAAGCCGGCCTGCAGGCCGTGACGCCCCAGGACAAGCGCACCGTGCTGGTGGCCGCGCGCCGCGCCAAGGAGAAGCTCTCCACCGATGGCAGCGTGCACCTGTCGTGCGCGCTGTCGGGCGGCATGCTGTCGGTCAAGGTCACGCGCGAGCGCCTCAACGAGCTGGCCAAGCCCCTCATCGACAAGACGCTGGCGGCCGTCAAGCGCGTGCTGCGCGACGCCAAGGTCAAGCCCGACGAGGTCAAGGGCGTGGTGATGGTGGGCGGCTCGACCCGCACCCCCGCCGTGCGCGATGCCGTGGGTGGCTTCTTCGGCCAGCCGCCGCTGACCGACCTGAACCCCGACGAGGTGGTGGCCCTGGGCGCGGCCATCCAGGCCAACCAGCTGGCCGGCAACAACGTGCAGGGCGAGTTGCTGCTGCTCGACGTGCTGCCGCTGTCGCTGGGCCTTGAGACCATGGGCGGCCTGGTGGAGCGCATCATCCCGCGCAACACGCCCATCCCCTCGGCCCGCGCGCAAGACTTCACCACCTTCAAGGATGGCCAGACCGCCCTGGCCGTGCACGTGGTGCAGGGCGAGCGCGAACAGGTCGAGCATTGCCGCTCGCTGGCGCGTTTCGAGCTGCGCGGCATCCCGCCGATGGCCGCAGGCGCCGCCCGCATCCGCGTGAGCTTCCAAGTGGACGCCGACGGCTTGCTCAGCGTGTTCGCCAAAGAGCAGATCTCCGGCGTGGAAGCGTCCGTGATCGTCAAGCCCAGCTACGGCCTGAGCGACGATCAGGTGGCCCACATGCTGCGCGAAGGCTTCACCACCGCCGCCGAAGACATGAAGGACCGCGCCCTGCGCGAAGCCCGCGTCGAGGCCGAGCGCATGCTGGAAGCCACGCGCACCGCACTCGCCGCCGATGGCGACCTGCTGAGCGCGGAGCAGCGCACCCACATCGACGCCCTCATGACCCAGATCGGCCAGCGTTGCGACCGTGGCGACCTCGAAGCGCTGGAGGCCGCCACCAAGGCCCTGGCCGAGGGCACCGAAGCCTTTGCCGCCGAACGCATGAACCGCAGCATCCGCCAGGCCCTGGCCGGCCGCTCGCTGGACCAGATCTGACGCACACCGAACCGAGCATCGACCCACCATGCCCATCATCAAGATCCTGCCCCACGCCAGCCTGTGCCCGCAGGGCGCCGAACTGAGCGTCGCGCCTGGCACCAGCATCTGCGAAGCCCTGCTGGACAACCACATCGAGATCGAGCACGCCTGCGACATGAGCGCGGCCTGCACGACCTGCCACGTCGTGGTGCGCGAAGGTTTCCGCAGCCTCAACGAGATCGAAGAGACCGAAGAGGACCTGCTCGACCGCGCCTGGGGCCTGGAGCCCAACTCGCGCCTGAGCTGCCAGGCCATCGTGGCCGGCCAGGACCTCACCATCGAGATCCCGAAGTACACGATCAACCACGCGCGAGAAAACCACTGAGCGTGGCGGGAGTTCCGGCATGACCCGACAGATCTTCCTCGACACCGAAACCACCGGCCTGAGCCCGGAGTCCGGTGACCGCATCATCGAAATCGGTTGTGTGGAAATGGTGAACCGCCGCCTCACCGGCCGGCACCTGCACTTCTACATCAACCCCCAGCGCCCGAGCCACGAGGACGCCGTCAAGATCCACGGCCTGACCGACGAGTTCCTGGCCGACAAGCCGGTGTTCGCTGCGCTGGCCGATGAAATCCTCGACTACTGCCGCGGCGCCGAGATCATCATCCACAACGCGAGCTTCGACATCGGCTTCCTCGATGCCGAACTCAGGCGCCTGGACAAGGGCCGCTTCCGCGAGCACGTGGACGGTGTGCTGGACACCCTGGTGATGGCCCGCGAGATGTTCCCGGGCAAGAGCAACTCGCTGGACGCGCTGTGCCGCCGCCTGGAGGTGGACAACACCCACCGCACGCTGCACGGCGCCTTGATGGACGCCGAGCTGCTGGCCGAGGTGTACATCAACATGACGCGGGGCCAGGACGCCTTGCTGATCGACGCGGACGGCAGCGACGGCGATGGCGCAGGGCAGGGCGTCGATGCGGTTGCCATCGACTTCAGCGCTTTCGAGTTGCCGGTGCTGCAACCCACCCCGCAAGAGGCCGAGGCCTTCGAGAAAGCGTTGCAGGATCTCGACAAAGCCAGTGGTGGCAAGGTTGTTTGGAAAACGATGGAAGCTGTGATATAGTCTTGGTCTTCGCTGATCGCTGCAGGCAACGAATGTGTGCAGCAGATCAGCCGGTGGACACAGTCCCGGAACCCAATTCGATGAGTTTCGGGCGGTTAGCTCAGCGGTAGAGCACTGCCTTCACACGGCAGGGGTCGCAGGTTCGAACCCTGCACCGCCCACCAGGATGAAGCCCCGCGAGTCACTGACTTGCGGGGCTTTTTTCTTGCATGCGCCGGCTTCCTGGCGGTTTCAGATCAGGGCTGCACGTCCACGTCGGTCACGCTGGTGCGGATGCGCCGTTCCACATAGCCCAGGCCGGTGGCCGCATCGTCGTCGGGACACGCCGTGGCGCCGTTGCATGCGACGGCTTCGATCGCGTAGATGCGCACCTGCCTTGGCGCACCGCCTGAGTCGCCCCCTTCCACGTACGGGGTGGCGTTGCCCGAGCAGGTCACCGTCACGAGCATGCCGCTGGTGCTGCGCAAGTCCAGCGTTTGCGTGCTGGACGTGCAGTTGGCCCAGGCACCTCGCAGCGACATGTACAGGCCCCATTCCACGCCGGCTTTGGCGGCCTGTCGTGCACGCGCGGCCTGGATGTCATTGGCGGACGTGATGGCCGTGCCCCAGGACATCCGAACCATGCTGGCTGCCAGGGATGCCAGCATGACCAGGATCACCACGATCATGATCACGCCGAAGCCCGACTGGCGGTGCAGGCCCGCGGCACCTGGTGCGAGGAACACATGGCCGCTCATGGTGCGTTTGCCACGTGTGCGCCCGTGGCCAGGTGTGCGACTTCTCCGGCCCGCGCGAGTTCGATGTCCAGCCAGATGAAGCCGCTTTGCTGCGTGGCGCCATGGTTGGCGTCGTACACGAAGGTGCACGATTTGACGTTGGTGGCGGCGACCGCCGCGCCGGCGACTGAGGGGCAGGCGCTGGGGTAGCCCGGCTGGAAACCACGGGTGAGTCGGTAGAGCGTCCCGCGCCCGTTGCCATTGCCATCCAGCGTGCCGTCCGCGCCGCTGCAAACATAGAACACCGTTGGCTCGCCTGCTGCAATGACCTGGAAGCGGCCATCGGCATAACCCGCAGGGAACTGGGTGGCAGCGATGGTCAGCCTGAGGACGCCCTGCGTGCTGCTCGGGGTGCTGACCCCATTGACCAGCGCGCGGTTGTTGCCGTTGTAAACGTCATCGCCGTTCTGGTTGTTCACAACGACCCAGTCCCCTGCCGATGGCGGCTGACGGACGATGTTCAGCGCATCGAAGACCGATGTGCTGCCGGAAGGGTCCACCCAGGCAGAGCACGTCGCGCTGCTGCCCGATGCGCAGCCGGCCGGGGTGTCGTTGGTGACGTCTGGCCCCATGCGGTATCGGCCACCGCCGATGGTGGGGACCATCTCGAAGCACTGGCTGTTGGGCACGCGCAGCGAATTCGGCACCGAAGATCGCACGTCGGCAATGGCCCGGCGGATCGCCAGGTCCGCTTGATCGGCCAGGTCGGCGCGTTGCTGAACAGCGAAGTAGGAATCGATGGTGGGCCGGATGAAGCCGCCGACCATGACCGCGAGCACCGACAAGATCACCATGGTCACGACCAGTTCGATGACCGTGAACCCCGGGGCTGGACGCAGGCCTTGCAACATCACGGGCCGGCGAAGTTGGTGCGCCAGCCGTTGAGCTGGAGGGTTTCGCTGCCCTTGGTGACGGTCACCGTGATCAGGATGGCCTCGCCCACACCAGCCAGCGTGTTGGCCGCGGCGCTGATGGCCACGCTGTAGCCAGACAGCCCGCTGATTTCTGAGCCTTCGAGGTCGCACACTTTGCCCGATGTCGCGTAGGCGTCGTAGTCCCGCACGTCGTTGAAGGTGTCGCGGGCGCAGGCTGCGGGAGCGTTGTTGGCAGCGACCGCGTAAGGCTTGAGGTGGATCTCGTCCATGAGTTCCTCTGCCAGCACCAGCATCTGCCGGCGGATCACGGGGTCCACGCTGCCGATCACGGCCTGGTTGAAGACGCTGATCACGCCGGCCAGGGCCACCCCGATGATCACGATGGCGACGACCGACTCGACCAGTGTGAAGCCACGCTCACCGTACATGGCCGGTCACCCCGTCGATGGCAATGTCGTCTGCGCCCGTCAGCACCACGCGCCATTGCCCCGTGGCGGTGCCTGCGAAGTCGGTGGTGATGCGGCTGTCGGGCTGGAAGTGAAAGGTGCCCGCGAAGGCCGATCCGCTGACCAGGGTGACGGCGGTTGTGGCCTCACTGTTGTTGGACGAGGCGAACACGGCTTTGCCGTCCGGTGATGCCAAAGGTGCATCGCAGGCGGTTGCGGGGTTGCGCTTGGCCATGGTCAATGTGATCGCGTTCCCGTTGAAGCTCGCGCACACCACCCTGCGGTGCGATGTGGCGATGTTCCTGGCGTGTCGCAGGGCGCTGAGCGCGCCGTCGCGCCACGCCTGGTCGCGCATGCCGATGCCGCCCGTCAGCACTGGCACGGCGGTGGCGGCCAGCGCCGCGACGATCAACAGGGTGACGATCAGCTCGACCATGGTGAAGCCGCGGGCCTGCTGGCGCGCGATGGGTGCCTTGTTCATGGGACCTCGGCGCTGTAGATCAGGCGCTTGAGTTCGGGGGCGTAAACGCCGAACGTCGCCCTCATCGATGGGTCCCTGTTGAACTCCGCCACGCCAGCGCAGCCGTTGCTGCTGCCGAATTTCGCGCGCAACCAGCCCTGGGCCGCGCCGGTGGTGTCGGGGCGAGGCGCTGGCAGACAGCTGGCATCGCTGGCGGCGCTGCCCAGGTTGATGCTGACATCGACCGAGCCCGCAGGCACCCTGGCGGTGTGCGCCGTGGGGGCCTCCAGCGTCAAGGTGCCATTGCCATTCACCATGCTGATGGCTTTGCCGTTGGCGTCGGGGACGACGGCGGTGTGCCAGTCGCTGGTGCTGGCGCCTTTGGCATCGAGGTAGCCGCCCAGGCTGACGGCTGCCAAGGGGACCCGGGTGCAGTTGTCCAGGCTGTTGAGCACCCAGGCTTTGGAGGTCCAGTACTGGGCCTGCACCGGTGCGGTCAACGCCCGCTTTTCGGTGCCGAAGGCGTTGGTGATGCGCAGGCGGCCGCTGCGCAGTTGGACGGTGCCTTCGACTGCACCGAGGCTGCTGACGCCGTCCGCATCGACCGCGCGGATCCCGACCGCGGCCGGCGCGGTCAGTTTCGACGTGAAGGCGAAGACAGGCGATGTCACCGTGGCCACACCCGCGAGGAAGTTGCCTGCAGGCACGGTGGCCGAGCCGGGCGCAAAGCTTCCCAGCGACGCGTTGGTGGTGGCCGACAAGGTCACCTGCTTGGACAAGGCTGGCGTGGTGGCAGCGGTGCCGTTGTAGTTCAGGGTGATGCCATTGCCTGCGTTGCGCGCCGTGATGGTCACGCGGAATGGCTGCTCGCTGTAGGTGATGCTGCCGCATCCCTGCGTCACGCCCACATCGAAATGGTGCGGGACCGATCGCAAAGCCGCACCCGTGCTCCCCGTTGTGCCGGACGCGGACAGGCCGCTGGCCAGGTAGCTGCCGCTGGCCAGCGTCGAGGTGATGTCTCCGCTGCCCACCTCGGTCCAGGCGAGGTCGCTCACCGTGGCCACGCCGTTGACGAAGCTGGTCAGCGCGGCTGTGGCGCCGACGCCCGTGCCGGTGAATGTGCCTGCGCTGGCACCCGCGCCCGTCGGACTGGCCCTCGTCCATGACAGCCGCACCCCCTCCGGGGAGGTCTCACGGCCGAAATTGGGCGTGACATTGCCCTCGGCGTTCACCGCAGAGACGGTCACCGCAAAGGGTGAGCCGGCCCCCACCACGGTGGTTGGCGAGCCCGTGAGCGTGAAGGCTGCAGGCGCCACCACGACGGAACCCGTGCCGGTCATGTTCAGGCCCGAGGCCTGGTCGCTGCCGGCCAAGGACAGGTTGAGCGTCAGTTTGCCGACATCGCTGTAGATCAGGCTGGGGGTGGCGACACCGCTCCCGTTGAACGACAGGCTCAGCAGCTGGCCGGTGCCATCGCAAGCGGCCGAGGCGGCCCCGCTGGTGTTCAGCGCCACCCCATTGACCACGGGAGACCGCTGCCCTGAGGTCGGGTTGCTGTAGCTGCACGCCACCGCAACGGTTTTGACGACGTTGCCGAAAGCTGGCACACAGGCGGTGGATGTGGCGGACTTTTGAACGGCCGCGATGGACAGTGTCTGGCTGGTGCCCGAGGTGTGTGCGGGCACGGCGATGTCGAAGCCGCTGTCGGCCACGGTGAAGGCACACGAGGGGCTGCCGAAATTGCAGGTGCTGCCGCTGCTGGCGGTGGGGGATGCTGTCTGGGCGCCAACGGTGACCTTGCCCGCCGTGACCGGCTGGAAGCTGACGGTGGTGCTGCTGGCGCCGGCCGGGATGTTGAAGCCCGCGCCAGCCGGGAAGTTCACGGTGATGCCGGTGCCGGCAGCCGTCAGGTTGCCGCTGACGCCGCCGGTGTACAAGGTGCTGCAGCCGCTGTCTGCGCATGCCACCAGCGTGACCGTGTTGGGCGCACAGGTCAGGCCCGTGCCTGTGCCGTGCTGGACCGCGATGTGGTCGAAAGACCTGCAACTGGGCGGCACAGGAGACCCCGAGATGCAGGACTTGCCACAGGTGCCCGCCGCGCCGCAACATGCTCCGGCCACCAAGGTCGGGGAGTTGAAGTCCATCGTGGAAGAGCCCGTTGACCGCGCGCATTGCAGGATCCGGGAGTCTGTGCCCGAGGACACGGTGGTTGCTGCCGTGACATTGCCGTTGATCGTCGAGTGGGTCGAGATGTACACATAGCTGCCGGTGGAGGTCACATCTCCGAAGATGGTGGTGTAGTCGTCTATCTTGGCCCAGCTGGCCGCGGTGACGTTGCCGCCCACCGAGTTGCCGTCGTTGATGAAAACGGTGCTGGTTTGAGCCGTGATGGAGCCGCCGACCACGCCGTTGTCGTACATGCTGACGTAGGTCTTGGCCGTCAAGGAGCCCGTGACGCGCGCATCGCTGTGGATGTCGATGTAGGTGCCGCCCGCCAGCAGAGAGCCCGTCACGGAGGTGCCGTGGCCGGTGTCGATGTAGGACGTCCTGGAGGTGATGTCGCCACCGATCGAACTGTGGCTGCCGGTGTCCACATACGTTTGAGCGGTGATGGGGCCGCCCACCGTGGTGTACCCACCCAGGTTGACGTAGGTGCCGTTCGCCGTGATGCTGCCCGTCACGGTGCTGTGGCTGGCCGTGTCAACCTGCAACTGGGTCGAGGTGATGTTGCCCGTGATGTTGGCGTAGTGGCCGGTGAAGACGTAGGACTGCGCGCTCACGTTGCCGTTGATGGTGACGTGGTCGCTGAAGCTGACGTAGGTGTTGAGCGCCGTCACGGGCCCGCCCAGGACGTTGTAGTCCCCGCCCGACACATGGCCGACCCGGCTCTCGCCCAGCACGCGGTTGTAGGAGTTGAGCAGCAGGCCGCCACTGGCGCTGTTGGCGCTGCCCACCGTGGTGTAGTTCGACGATGTCCCACTGGACAGCGTGATGGTGCCCGAGGTGGTGTTGACGCTGCCCGTGACCCGGCTGCCCTGGCCGATGTTGAGGTAGCCCGTGGTGGTGCTGAGGGAGCCGCCGTAGTTCACCGCACCGGAGCTGGCGACATTGCCTGCCGTGATGTTGGCGTTGAAGGTGGCGCCCGTGCTGGCGAACATGGTGCCGGAGACGGTCACCTTCATGTTGGCGGCGGCGCCTGATGCGTTGACCTGCGACCCCTTGATGTCCAGGTTGCCGGTCACGCGCACATCTGCCGAGCCCACCACGTTGACCGTGTCGGCAGCGGCCAGTGTGACCGTGGTGCAGCTGTAGGTGCCGGACCCGGTGCTCACACAAGCGACCGGTAGCGCCCCTGGGAATGTGTACACCGCAGCCCATGCGGGCGAGGCCATGCCCAGAGCCAGCGCAGCCCAGGCCTGCCAGGCAGTCAGGCGGGCGCGCGGTCGTGCAGCGGGCGTCCGCGCCATGCGGCCGCAACTCTGGTTCTTCAATGCAATTTTCGAAGGGAGTCCCATGGTTGCCCAACAACATCAGTCAAGGCATCCGACTGTCACGGAAGCTTACACTTTGCTGTCCCTCACGAAGCGTGCATTTTCCGGGTATGACGCTCATTCCCCCTCGTCTGATCGGAGGCGCGATGTGCCCATTGCGTGAAGGCTTGTTGGGGGCATGCCGGTGTCGAGGGCCTGGCTGTCGGCAGACCCCATCCGCACGGTGCGCGGCCAGGGCGATGCCTGGGGCGCTCCAGCTTGTTCATCAGCGGCACCAGCGCGATGAAGCCATCACCCAGGGGCTTGAGCTTGACGAAGCGAGGGGTGGCGCGCGATGTGGATTCCCACATCCAATCAGCGAGGTGCGTGCCAGGGGCCAGTCGCGGATGCGCACGCCGGTGGCGGCGAAGATGGCGTTGCAAACGGCCGGTGCCACGGGGGGCAGGGCCGGCTCGCCCAGGCCGGTGCTGGGGTGCTGGCTGCGCACGAAGTGCACGTCGATGCGGGCGGGCGCTTCGGGCAGGCGCAGCAGGCGCAGGTCGTGGAAGTTGCTTTGCACGATGCGGCCGGCGTCGATGTCCAGCCCTTGGTGCCACAGCGCGCTGAGCCCATCGACCACGGCGCCTTGCACTTGCTGCTCGGCACCGCTGAGGTTGACGATCTGCGCGCCGACATCGACGGCGGCCACGACGCGGTCCACACGCAGTTGGCCTTCGGCATCCACAGTGATGTCCACGACCATGGCCGCGTGGCCACCCTGGCTGCTGTGGCTGGCGATGCCTCGGCCCCGGCGCAGGCCGGGTGCAGTGGGCAGGGCTGTGCCCCACCCGGCCGCCTGTGCGGCGGTTTGCAGCACGGTGCGTTGGCGTTGGGCGTGGGCACTGTTGCTGGTGCTGTTGCTGGTGCCTTTCAGCAGGCCCAGGCGGAAGGCCAAAGGGTCCTGGCCGGCCGCGTGGGCGAGTTCGTCCAGGAAGCTCTGGCTGACCCAGGCGAACACATTGCTGCCGGGGGAGCGCCAGGCGCCCAGGGGCACGCCGGTGGCCCGCGTGTGCTGCAGCCACAGGCCGTGGGGCACGAGGCCTGCGGGGAATTCGTCGCCGCCCAGCAAGGTGCCGGGGCCGGGCTCCAGCGGGCCGCTGCCATCGCGCTGTGCCGGGTTGGCAAAGCCCACGGCGCGTTGCTCCCAGGCGATGAGGCGGCCTTGGGCATCGACACCGCCACGCAGCCGGTGCATGCCGCCGGCGCGGTAGTGGTCGTGCTGGGTGTCGTCTTCGCGGCTCCAGGTCAGCTTGACGGGCGCGTTCACCCGGCGGGCGATGGCCGCGGCCTCCAGCAGGTAGTCGGCACCCAGGCGCCGGCCAAAGCCGCCGCCGCAACGGGTGAGGTGCAGCGTCACCTTGCGCGGGGCGATGCCCAGCAGCCGGGCCACGCGGTTGACGCCGCCCGCGGGGTGCTGGGTGGGCGCCCAGAGTTCGATGCGCCCACCTTGCCACCAGGCGGTGGCGTTCTGGGGCTCCAGCGTGGCGTGGGGCAGGAAGGGGTGCTGGTAGGTGGCCTCGGCGCGGTGGGCGGCCTGGGCCAGGGCCTGGGCCACATCGCCATCGCGGCGCACGGTGTGGGCGGTGGTTGTCGCAGACGCCGCAGACGCGTCATCGAACCAGGCCTGGGCCTGGCGCAGGTGCTCTGGCCAGTGTTCGCGGGTGACGGCCAGGTGCGGGCCTTCGTCCCAGACGACGCGCAAGGCGCGGCGCGCGCGCTGCGCCGCCCAGGTCGATTCGGCCACGATGGCCACGCCGGGCATGAGGCCCTGCAGGTCTTGCCCCGCAGCCTCCTGGTCGATGACGAAGGCGTCGCGCACACCGGGCTGGCGCTTGACCTCGTCGAGGTTGGCCTGGCGCACGCGGGCGCCGAAAGCCGGGGCCTTGACGCAGCAGGCGTGCAGCATGCCGGGCAGGGCGATGTCGATGCCAAAGAGGCGCTGCCCGGTGACGATGGCGGCGTTGTCCACACCGGGCACGCGCGTGCCCAGCAGGCTGCGCGCGGCAGCGGGCTTGAGCACCACGCTGGCCGCATCGGGCAGGGGCAGCTGGTCGGCCCGGGCGGCCAGTTCGCCGTAGCGCAGTTGTCGGCCCGATGGTGCGTGGTGGACCACACTGAGCTTGGCGTGGCAGGCCGACACGGGCACCTGCCAGGTGTCGGCCGCGGCTTGCAGCAGCACGGTGCGGGCCATGGCGCCCAGGCGCAGGAAGGCGTCGAAGTGCTGCGGCACCGATTGGGAGCCGCCGGCGGTTTGCGGGCCGTAAGCCGCGTCGAAATCGGCCTGGACCACCTGCACGGCGCGCCAGTCGGCTTCGAGCTCTTCGGCGATCAGCATGGGCAGCGAGGTCTTCACGCCCTGGCCCATCTCGGGCAGCTTGGAGACCAGGGTGATGTGGCCCTGGGTGTCGATGCGCAGCAGCACATGGGGCTGCAAGCCGGGCCCGGCGCCGGGGGGCAGGGGCGCGGGCACGGGCTTGCGCACGCGCGGCAGGGTGTCGCCGCGGGTGGGCAGGAAGCAGGCCAGGGCCAGGCCACTGCCCAGCAGGGCGCTGTGCTGGAGGAACTGGCGGCGTGCGCTCATGGGGGGGTGGGCGCCATCTTTGCAGCCATCTTTGCCGCCAGATGCACCGCCGCGCGGATGCGCAGGTAGGCGCCGCAGCGGCAGAGGTGGCCGCCCAGGGCCGCGTCGATGTCGGCGTCTGTGGGCTGGGGGGTGTCGCGCAAGAGGGCGGCGGCGGCCATGATCTGGCCGGCCTGGCAGTAGCCGCATTGCGGCACGTCCAGGCGCATCCAGGCTTGCTGCACGGGGTGGGCGGGCTGGCCCGCGACGGGGCTCAGGCCTTCGATGGTGGTGATGGCGCGGGCGCCCACCGCGCTCACGGGCAGCTGGCAGGCGCGTGTCGGCTGGCCGTCCACATGCACGGTGCAGGCGCCGCACTGGCCGATGCCGCAACCGTACTTCGTGCCGACCAGGTCGAGGGCATCGCGCAGCACCCACAGCAGCGGGGTGTCTCCGAGGACGTTGACCTCGCGGTCCTGGCCGTTGATGTTCAGGCGGTGTCGCATGCGCGGAGCATACGACGGCTGTGTGGCGAAGCGCAGCGCTGAGCTTCGTCGATGGTGCGCCGAACTGCACCCACCGAGCTTCAAGCTGCATGCGCGCACCTCCCAGGTGCATGCACCGAGCGCTGAACTCGGCGCACGGCGCTCAGAGCTCGGTGAGTGCACTTGAAAGGTGCGTGAGCCGAGCAAAAAGCTCGGTGCACGGAGATCCAAGCTCGGCGCGCGCACCTTTTTGCACCGCGTGCCGAGCTCAGAACTCGGCGTGCGGAGCTCAGAGCTCCGTGCATGCACCTTTTTGCTGCACACGCCGAGCTCGGCGCTCGGCGCACAAGGTTCAGAGCTCGGCGGCTGGCACCGCGATGAGCCCGATGCCCCCCCAATCGGGGCCCATGCGCGCCTGGGCTTGCGGGTGCTGCGCGGTCAATTCGGCCCAGACGCGGCTGACGCAGCAGCGCGAGGCGGCGTGCCAGTCCGAATCGACGATGTCGTGCAGCGCCAGCAGGCGGGCGCCGGCGGCCAGGGCGGCATCGGCGTCCCGGCGGCAGGCCGCGTAGCTGTGGTCGCCGTCGATGAAGGCGGCATCGATGCGGTCGCCCGCGGGCAGGGCGTCGGCGCGGGGCAGGTGCAGCACCTCGATGGCGCGACCGCGCCGGGCCGCGGCGCGGCGCACATGGGCGGCCACGCCGTCGTGTGCGGGCGCCACCACCAGCAGGCGCTGCGCACCGCTGTCGAAGAGCTGGTCCAGCCACCAGGCGAATTCTTCGGGGCGTTGCTCCAGCCGGGGCGATGCCTCGCCGTCGAAAGGGGCCGGGTGCAGCAGGTCGGGGGGCGGGGGCAAGGCCTGTTTGGCGCGCTGCCACTGGGCGAAAGCCGGGTTGCCGCGCTGCTGCCAGAAGCGCTCGTGGTAGGGCAGGTCGCGCAGGCGTTCGCTCAGGCCATCGAGCAGCAGGCAGCTGGTTTCTGGCGCAGCGAACAGCATGCCGGGCCAGGCTTCGACGCCACCGTAAAAGCGCGGCACGTCCTGCCAGGCGCGGCGGAAGACGGCGTCGTGGCGGAACCAGAAGAAGGTGCCGCTGTAGTGCCAGTCGCCCACATGGCCGTGGTTGGCGTAGCGGCCCATGCGGCGCAGCAGGCCGGTCATGGCGTGGCGTTCCAGGTGGGTGCGCACTTCGGGCCAGCGGTCGAGCGAGACGGCGTACTGCACCTCGGCCCAGCGGCGCACGGCAGGCGGGCACTGCGGCTCGTACTTCACGCCTTTGGCGTGGGCGTAAAAGCCGAGGTCGTCCGGGTGCTCGCGGGCCAGCTCGGCCAGCATCAGGGGGAAGGTGTCGGACTCGCCGTGCGCGCTGTTGGGCCCTTCGATGAAGCTGACGCCGTGGCCGGCGAAGGCCGCGCGCACCACGGCCATGTCTTCGGTGCGCTCGTCGCTGACGATGGCCACGATGCGCCGCCCGTTGAAGAGGTCGATGCGCTGCAGCAGCTGTTCGACGTTCCAGCGCCAGGTGCTGCCCCGCACCGGCCACAGGTGGTAGAGCAGGTGGCGCTTGGGGGCGGCCACCAGGGGCTGCAGGTTCAGCGCCACGCGGGTGCGGCTGGAGAGGTCGGGCAGGGCGGGCCGGACGGCAGGGGGGCGGCGAAGGGCGGGGCGCATGGGAGCGGTTGATGGGGCAGCTGAGGGATCGGTTGAGGGAGCCGCTGGGAGGGAAGGGTGTGGCGCTGGGGCTCCTGTGGTGTGTTCGGTTCCCAGCGTCACGCGCAGCGCCTCCTGCAGGCGGTCCTGGTAGCGGTGCTGGGTCAGCCGGGCGCGGCAGGCGGCCAGCACGCGCTCGTGTTCAGCACGGTCGGTCAAGAGGCGCTGCACCGTGGCCACCAGGGCCTCATCGCCATCGAACACGGGCAACTCGGGGAAGTGCTGCAGCAGTTCGCTGCGCGGCTCGGACACCACCAGCGCGCCACAGGCCAGGGCCTCGACCACGCGGGGGTTGAGCGACTGCCCAGCCAGCCCCTGCGCGTTGAAGTGGTGCTGGTCGCGGAAGACGTTGACGACGATGTCGGTCTGTTGGTAGAGCGCCGCCGTCTGCGCGTGCGGCACGTGCTTGGCCAGGCACAGGCGCTGCAGCACGGGCGAGCGCCACGGGCCGCCGACCACGTAACTCAGCAGGCCGGCATCGGCCAGGCGCAGCAGCATGCGCTCGCGCGTGGGGTTGCTGCCGCCGATGAAGCCGACGCGGTGGCGCCGGGGCCCAAGCACCTCGTGGCAGTGCACCGGGTCGAAGGCCATGGGCAGGGCGTGGGCGTTCTGGTGGCGTGGCAGCGTGACCGGGTCGTTGACGAAGACGGTGTCGAAGTGCTGCGACCAGCTGGCCGTGTCGTCCACCTCGTAGGGTTCATCGACCAGCCAGACGGCGCTGTGCCAGGGGGCGCTGTGTGCTTTGCCAAACCGATGGACCCAGCGCTCCCCCCAGCGCTGCACGAAGCGCCGCCCGTGCACCACCAGCAGCAGGTCGGGCTGGAAGGCCGCGACCTTCTCGGGCAGGCGAGGGTCGTCCCAGTTGGCGTCGGCGTGGGCCAGCCCCAAGGCTTGCGCGGCGTGCCGCAGGCCATCGGTGAAAACCTCGCCACAGGTCAGGAAGCGGTGGTTGACGACGAAGACGCGGCGTGGGCGGGGGGCGATGTTCGGTGTGGCGTGAGGTGTGGCGTGAGGTGTGACGTGAGGTGCAGGGTCATGGGCGGCGGTGGGCACCGCGAGGGTGGCCGCTGTGCCAGCGAAGTCGCTCAGGCTCAGGCGCGGCAGGCTGTGCAGCCGGCTCACCGGGCTGAGGTTGACGAGCGCAACGCCGCGTGCGGTCAGCGCTTGCGCCAGCGCGCCGTACTCCTGGTCGATGCGGGCGAGGCGGGCGCTCAAGGGGTGCCTGCCGCTGCGCGCGAAGAAGTGGTGCTCGGTGAAGTCCACCCCGATCAGGCCGATGCGTTTGGCGCCCATCAGCACGGCCAGGCACACCGCCACGTAGGGCGAATTCTGCGTGTGCGGCAGGCTGCCGTCGTGGCCGATCTCGGTGCCCCCGTTGGCGCCCAGTGTGATCTGCACCAGCGGCGCGTTCACCGGGCCCAGCACCTGCGGCGAAAGCTGCGTGAACAGGGCGCGTGCCTGTGCGTTGCGCACGTGTGTGAAACGGTCGCCGCGGAACTGGCGCGGCGGGTTGAGCACCACCAGGTAGTCGGGCGTGAACAGGCGGCCCACGTCGTTGACGCCGATGGTGACCCAGCCGTGCCGCGCGGCTTGTTCGGCCACCTCCGCGGTGAGCGAGGTGCCGCAGCCGCAGACGACGAGGGTGGCGCCGCGGTGGCGCCCTTCGAAGCCGCTGAGGACCAGCGTGGGGGCTGGTTCAGCCATGGGGGCCGGCAGCGGGTTGGCGATGTTCATGTCGATCGCTTGGGGATGTCACCTTCCCCGCTGTTGATGGGGTGGTCGTTCGAGCTGCCGTGGTCGCTCGATGAGCTGGGCACGGAGGTGGTGATCTTCTTGATGATGAAGTAGCGGTCCGGGAAGGTGGACACGGCGTTGGTGCGCACGGTGTTGCCCTCGCGCACCCGCACGCGCTGGTTGTGCGACGCGTTGATGGCGCTGTTCTTGTGGGTGGCCAGCGGCCACAGGTTGCCCAGGTCGTCGTTGCCGCGCCAGGTCAGGTCGCGGACGTGGTCGATGGCGTAGTCGTTCTGGCCGGTGAAGCTGATGTGCTGCGGGTCGCTCGGGCTGAGCGCGCGGAGTTTTTCGATGTGGTTGCGCACCTGCGCCTTCACGCCTTCGCTGCCCCGAGGCTGGCGGCGGATCTTGTCGCCCACGGCCATGAAGTTGGCGTCTTCGACCTGCAGCAGGCGTTCTTCGGTGCGGTCGATGGCCGGCAGGCGGATGCCCTGGCGCGGCGTGCGGTCGGCGCCGTTGCGCAGCTTCAGCGTGGGGTAGAGGCTGTCGCGTGACTTGAACCATTTGATGGGGATCGGGTCCACGGCCGAGCCCGTGGGCCATTCGTTGGCGTTGCCCTCCGGGATGACCAGGACGTTGGTGCCGTCTTCGAACGTGGGGTTGATGACGCCTCGCACGGCCCAGGTGTTGCCTCGGGCCACGACGTCCAGTTGCGTCAGCCCATGGCGCACGCGGATGGCCGCCAGCAGTGGGCGCAACACCAGCGCCCCCACGCGCTGGCCACCGAAGCGCTGCAAGGCTTGCTTGCCCTCGGCCACGGCCAGACGCACGCGTTCGGCCGGTGGCCGGCTGGGGTCGCCACCCAGCACGCGGCTGGCCAGGTTGCCGGCCTGCCGCCGGATCCACGCCACCGCCCGGTCCAGCATGCGGTCCACCGAGCCCTGCAGGTTGCGGATGGTGGTCTGCACCTGCGCGCCGACATCGCCCAGGCCGATGAAGCGCGCCAGGAAGTCGAGGATGACGGGGATGGTGCGCGCCATGGTGCGCTCGACGAAGTTGGCCGCCGCGCTGACCGCGCCCGAGGCGATGGCCGAGATCGAGTCCACGATGGCCTCCACCAGGTCCAGGATCTGGTTGATCTTCTGGACGAAGAACTGGACGGTGGTGTAGGTCTTGATGATGGCCTGGACGATGGCCCCCACCGGGCTGAGCAGCGACAGCAACTGCTGGATGCCGGCCTGCACCAGGCGCTGCTGGATGAAGCTGCGGATGGCGCCCAGGGCCGATTCGCGCAGGTTGCCGAAGAACTCGCTGACGCGCTCGCGCAAGGTGGCCACCAGGCCGCGGTCGCGGACATCGCGGATGAACTGCAGCCCGCGCTCCATCGTGGCCATGGCCGGCTCGCCGATGAGCGCGACCAGCTTGCCGCGCACGCGCTGCCAGCTCAAGCCCAGGATCTGCAGCACGAAGCCGACGATGCCCTGCAGGTCCCAGCGCTCGGGCACTTGCACGCCGGCCGCGGCCACCGGGCCGGTCAGCCAGCGGATGACACCGTCGCGCAGGTGGGTGAGGATGTTGCCCATGAACTGGCGGATGCCCTGGCCGATGGCGCCCATCAGGTTGCGCAGGAAGCCCACCGGGTTGCGGATGATGGTGACGAAGGTGGCGCGCGCCCGCATCAGGATGGCCAGGATGCGCCGACCGCCCGCGCCCATGGCCGCCTCATAAATCAGCTCCAGCAGCTTCATCAGCGCCGCACCAGCGAAGCCGATCAGGTCGCTCATCAAGGGGCGGAACAGGCCGACGATGCGGGTGATCGTGTCGATGGGGTGCATCACATCGCTGAGCTGCAGCGAGGCCCAGGCCGCGCCGAAGGTGCCGGTGACGCGGCTCCAGGTCAGGTTGCGCGCGCTGGTTTCTTGCTGGAACCAGGCGTAGGCGCGGTCGAGCGCGCCGGACTGCACGAGCTGGTCCACCTTCTCGGTGCCGCCGGGGATGAACTCGGCAAACGCCCGCACCACCGTCATCGCCGTGCGCGGCACCGGGGCGTTGGTGAAGGGGTCGCGGCCCAGCAGCACCGTCACCAGGCCGTAGCCGGGGATCTGTCGGCAGAAGTCCGACAGCGGCGCCATGAAGGTCTCTTTCAGCCAGGTGATGGCCTGGGTGATGAGCCCGCCCACGAAGCCGGTGACCCGCGAGACGATGGGCGTGAAGATGGCCTGGGCGCGCCGCCACACGTCGCCGGGGCTGAAGATGTCGCTCCAGCTCAGCGAGTCGGTGAAGCGCGTGAAGGCGTCGCGCACGGTCTGGAAGTTCAGGCCCAGCGCGGCGGTCTGGCCATCGACCCAGGTGGCGATGCGCGTGACGATGCCTTGGCGCTGCAGCACCTGGAAGAGCAGCTCGCCGCCAGGGATGAGGCCGATGAAGGCGCGCAGCAGGTTGACGGTGTTGCGCTCGACCGCGCGCATGTTGATGGGGTTGCGCCCGATGACCAGCGTCAGCAGGGTGTAGCCCGGCACGTTGGCGGCGAGGTCGGCCAGGCCATCGAGGATGTCGGACAGGCCCAGGCGCTGGACCAGGCCCGCGGGCTGCGCTGTGATCGATTCGGCGATGTGGCCGGCCTGGACGTCTCGCTGGATGTCCCGCTGCGCAGATCCTCCCGTCTGGCGCGAGGCGGCACCTTGCTGGACGGTGTGCGTGAGTTCGTGCGCGATCAGCTCGCGGCCCTCGGTCGTCTCGGGCTGGTACTGTCCGGCGCCGAAGAAGATGTCGCCCCCGGTGGTGAAGGCGCGCGCGCTCAGACCGCGGGCGAGTTGCTGGGCGCGGGCGTCGGTGTGGATGCGCACCTGGGAGAAGTCGGCGCCGAAGCGCGGTTCCATGAAGCGGCGCAGCGGCACCGACAGGCCCTGACCGCCGCCGCGGCTGGCCTGGATGCGCGCGGCCGTGGCGGGCCCGACGCTGCCGCTCCCGTCTCTGGCGATCTGGCTGCGCGCCACGATGCGCTGGGCGCTGGCAGGGCTGCGGGCCAGTGATGCCGACGATGCAGGGGCCGCCAGCCGGTGCACCGCCGGGGTGGGCATCTGCACCACGCGGCGTGCCACGTCGCTGGCCTCGCGCTCGGCCGTGTCGGTTGGGGAGGACACGCGCATGGCCGCGCGTTGCACGGTGGTTCGCTGGACGGTCGTTCGCTGCACGGTGGTGTGCTGGCTGCTGCTGTCGTGGCCGTTGTCATGGCCGCTGCGGAAGGCGGGCGTGGACCCAGCCGCCGATTCAGCCTGGCGAATCACCGGCGCAGCGTGCAGGGCGGACAGCAGGGCGGCCATGCTCAGAACACCTCGTCCAGCGAGGGGCACTGCTGGCCGACCTTGCGGTACTCGCGCTCCAGCGCCAGGCGCAGCTCATGGGGGCCGATGCGGCCCGTGCCGTCCAGCGCCAGCAAGGTGGCGTGCAGCGCGGCGTTGCGGATCTGCCCGCCCGACAAGGCACAGCGCAGGGCGACGCGCTCCAGGCCATCGAGCCACTGTGCTGCGGCTGCATCGTCATGGTGCTCAGGGTGCAGCGCTGGCCCCAGGTGCCCCAGGTGCGCCTGCCACAGCGCCAGGCGGGTGAGGGCGTCGGGCAGGGGGAAGTCGAGGGTGACGTCCATGCGGCGGGAGAACGCCGTGTCGATGCGCTCGGCCGCGTTGGTGGTCACCACCAGCACGCCGCTGTAGTGTTCCAGGCGCTGCAGCAGGTAGTTGGTCTCGTGGTTGGCGTAGCGGTCGGTGGCGTTGCCGACCTGGGTGCGCCCGGCCAGCAAGGCATCGCCTTCGTCGAGCAGCAGCACGATGTCGAGGGACTCGGCGGCCTCGAAGACGCGCTCCAGGTTGCGCTCGGTTTCGCCGATGTACTTGCTCACGGTGGCGGCCAGGTCCACGCGGTAAAGCGGCCGGCCCAGGGCGGTGGCGAGGTGGCGTGCCGCGAGCGTCTTGCCCGTGCCGCTGGCGCCTTTGAACAGCGCACGCACGCCGCTGGCGTGACCGAAGGCCGCGGGCAGGGCCTCGGCGAGGGCGTCGCGGTGGCGGCAGCGGGCCACGAGCGCATCGAACTCGTCCTGGGCGTCGGCGGGCAGGGCCAGGGCTTCCTCGGCGCGCACGTCGGGCATGCGCCGCGCGATGCCATCCAGCGCGAAGCGGCCTTGCGCCTCCAGGTGCGACACGATGGTGGCCATCCAGGCCGGGCTGGCCTGGGCGCCCAGGGTGCCCAGGGTGTCGAGGGTGCCCATGTGCTCGCCTTGCGCCGCGCGCGCAACGCGGTGCAGGGTGCCGCGTGGCAGGCGC
Source organism: Aquabacterium commune (assembly GCF_004362855.1). Lineage (GTDB taxonomy): Bacteria > Pseudomonadota > Gammaproteobacteria > Burkholderiales > Burkholderiaceae_C > Aquabacterium > Aquabacterium commune. The sequence continues at coordinate 150,372 of NZ_SNXW01000002.1, read as the reverse complement.
AGGCCCAGCACTTCGGGGGGCACGTCGGTGCCCAGGGCGCGTTGCCAGTGCCGGTGCCGCTCGGTGGCATCGGGGGGCGTCAGGTCGATCTGGCGGGTGTCCCAGCCCGGCATGCCCAGGCCACCGTGGCGTGGCAGGCGCACGGCCATCAGCGGCGCTTGACCGGGGGCGTGCGCCAGGCGCAGCGGGGGCTCGGGCAGTTGCAGGCGCTCGCCCGGTGCGGGGGACAGGCTCAGCACGGGCATGGCGCCCAGCAGCACGGCCGCGGTGCAGAGGCTGGCATGGGCCGGCGGGGTGTGTGCCGTGTCGTGTGCCGCGCCATGTGCCGCGCCATGTGCCGTGCCATGCGCTGTGCCGTCTGACAGCGCCCTGCTGGCGTCGATCACCGGCATCACCAGGCCCAGTCCGGCGGATTGGGCCAGGGCCGCGGCCAGGCTGTGGCGCCCGCTGCCAGGGCTGCCGCGCAGCAGCCAGCACACGCCGCGGCTTGTCGGGGGCTGCGGCGCGGGCTGGACCATGCCATGGCCCTGCTGGGCGGCGGCGCGCAGCCGCTGGCGCCAGGTTTCGGGCAGGATGAGCTCGTCCAGCCTGGGCAGCGCGCTGTGCGGCAGGTGTTGCCAGGTGCCGGGCGGCGGTGGCAGGCCGCAGGCCAGGGCCCACAGCGCCGCATCGGCCACCCAGCAGCGCTGGTCGGCCAGCAGGGCGTGGGCGTGGTGCAAGGCCTGCAGGGCCAGGGCGGCGGTTTGCGGCCCACACAGGCTGACCAGGGTGGCGCGGGTGATGCGCCCACCTTGTCCGTGCAGGTCGTCGATGACGGGCGCCAGGCGCGGGTCGTCGTCGCTCAGGGCCGCGGCCACCCAGCAGCTCAGGCCATCGGCGTCCAGCCCCAGCGATTGCTGCAGCCGGCCCAGGGCGCTGTGCGTCTGGATGGACAGCAGGGCATCGAGGCGGGCGATGCCTTCGTCCAGCTTGAGGTCGTCCAGGCCGGCGTCGGCAGCGTCGTCGAGCACGGCTTGCAGCACCGGGTGGCGCTCCAGCCAGGCGGCCATGTCGCCGTGCGTGCCGAGGCCTGCGCGCAGCAGGGCCAGCACGGTGCGGGTGCGCCACAGGTGGGCCACGCGGGCATCGCTCAGCGCAGCGGGCGGTGGTGCAAGGGGTGATGACGGCGGTGTGCGCATCATGGTGTCCCGGCCTCGAAATGGAAGCGGATGTCCAGGCCAGCGGCGGGCAGCCAGCCGATGTCGCGGTCCAGGCCGGCCATGCGCACGGCCAGGGGCAGCTGGGCCAGCGGCGCATGCACGTCCACGCGGCCGGGGCGCAGGCGCACCTGGCCGGGCAGGCGCACGGTGAGCTGAACGGCCTGTGTGCGCGGCAAGCCCATCGCCAGCGAGAGGCGTGTGCGCAGCTTGGGCCAGAGCGGGCGCAGTTCAGCCGACGGCACGGGGTTGGGGTCCATGGCCATCAGCCAGCCGTGCAAGGGGTCGTCGTGCCAGCGGTGGCCCAGCAGCGCCTGTCCGGCCGCGCGCAGGAACTGCCAGGGTGAAGCGTCCAGCCCCTGGTGCTGAGGCTGGGTGAAATCACCGTACCAGCCCAGGCCGATGGCGGCGTTGAGCAGGAAGAACAGCCCGGCATGCGGTGTGTCGGTGCGGGATGCAGCCCTGGGCAGTGCCCCTGTCGTTGCCACCCGGGCAGGGTCGCGGTCTGCCAAGGGGCGAGGGTGGTGGGTGCTGGACCTGTGGGTCTGGGGGGCGTCGTCAGCGGGGGGGTGCGCTGCGTGGTCCAGTGCCTGGGCGCCATCTTCCCGCGATGGGGCTGCGCTGCGCTGGCTGCTGAGGTCGGGCGTGTGGGGCGCTGGTGCATCGGCCGAGGTGGGCGCGAGTGGGGTTTGGATGTCAGCGCGGCCCAAGGTGCTTGAGGGTGGAGGTGGATGTGCCAGTGAATGTGCCAGTGAATGTGCCGGTGAAGGTGAGGGCGTCTGTGGCTGGGCACCCGCCGTGAGGGCATCGTGGACGGTTCGGCCAGGTGCGTTGTCGCGATGCTGGGCACGGGCGTGGTCGGTGGCGTGCCCGTGGCCCGTGCCGCCTTGCGATGCGTGTGCCCGGCTTGCGTGCTGGGCCGTGGGGCCGACAGCGTCCGGCGTGGGGCCGGCGGCCCCACCGGCCCCACCGGCTTCAATGGTGTCAAGGTGGGTCTGAGCGCCCCAGGTGCCTGCGGGCGGGGGCGTCCTCGTCCAGGCGGAAGCATGGGTGCCGCCGATGTCGTCCGGGGCGCGCGCGCCATCTGTGCCGCCTGCGTGCAGGGTCGGGCTGGCGTGGCTGGCGTGGCCCAGTGCCTGGGCGTGCCTGGTCAGGAAGTTGCCACCATGGGCTGCATCGTGCGGGCGGTGGACCAGGGCGGCGCACAGCCGTGCGAGGCGCCAGGCGGCATCGCCATCGTTGGGGCCCTGGGGCAGCGTGACCCCGTGGCGCACCCAGGCCAGCACGGCCGCGTCGGTCGGGAAGGCCGATGCCAGGGCCTGCAACATCGCCTCGCGGTGGCCCGCGTCCATGTGGCGCAGCCAGGGGGTGTCTTGCCGCTCGGTGTGCAAGAGGCTCAGTGCCAGGGGCACGTGCCGGGGCGATGCCACCCAGCGCTGCTGCACCACCTCGTCGTGAACAGGGCGGCCCACCAGTTGGCGCCACCACCAGCGTTGCGCCAGCGAACCGCTCAGGGCGTCGCGGGCCAGGCCGGCCAGCACCTCGGCCTCGTTGCCAAACCACACGGCCGGGCAGCCGGCGCCTGCGGGCGCGCCAGAGAGGGCCAAGCCATGTTGGGCGCTGTGCAAGGCTGCGCTCAACGAAGGTGGTTGCACCGTTGCTTGTCCAGCCTGTTGAACGGCGCGCCAGGAGGTTTTCACCTGCCTGATCAACACGATGGCGTCGCTCGGCAGATCGTGTCGCTGGGCCTCGGCGGTGTCCAGCCAGTGGGCCAGCGCGTGTCGCAGGCGTGGGGTCCATGCCGAGGCCTGCGTGCCGGGCGCCACCACCACGCGGACCCGGTCGATGCGCGACGCTGTGGCGCTCATGCGGCCTCCGCCCCAGGGCCTGCGGGAAAAATCAGAGCGGGGAGGGCTTGGGCAGCACTCCCCTCCACACCAGGGATTCGAACCCCGAAGCCGTTGCCGATCGTGGGCACGGAAGCATCGCAGAACCGGAAGACATCAGCCCACCGAGACAGGACACGCCGCCACCCACTCGCACACCCGGCCCCGCGTACCGTCGCGTCAAGCATGGTGTGTGCGAGATTGCGCTTGCGCAGCGAGGCCGTCAATCCCCAGCTTGCCATCGGCGTGGTGGGCTTGCGCCAGGTCACGGCAGTTCCACGTTGTCGCGCAGGATGACCCGCTTGAACCATTTCTCGTCGATGACGATCAGGTTGCCGCGCGGCTCCTGGCCGAGCAGGCCTTCGCCCACATTGGCTTCCATCACCCACAGCGTCTGTTCGTGCGCGTAGCTGCTGGGCTGGAAGCGGATGCCGATGGCCGTGCCTTGCAGGCGGTTGTCGCGCACCAGCACCTGCGGCCCGAACACACCCGCGATGCGGATGCCGTGCAGCGGCAGTTCGGCGGCTTGCTCGGGGTCGCCATGGACCTCGTTGCGCTGCACCCGGGCCGAGGCCACATTGCCCACGAACAGGCCGTAGCGGCTCTCGTGGCGCTCGATGCCGGCCAGTTGCACGCGCACGCGGTTGTGTGCAAGCTCCAACCGCTCGGTCTGCAGGGCGGGGCTGTCTTTGCCGCTGGTGTCCGAGGTGGCGATGGTGATGCCTTCGATGGCATCCCAGACCTGGTTGCGTGTGACCTGGATGTCGCCTGCGCGCTGGCCCGCCACGGTGATGCCGCGCTGCATCGGGCGCTGCGCATCGAGGGCGCGGATGTGGTTGTCGTGCAGGTGGGCCTCGTCGGCGTTGAGGCAGAGGATGCCGCTTTGCCGCGCGCCCACGCGCACCTCGCAGTCGCTGATGTGCACGCGCAGCCAGCGCTCGGGCGTCTGGGTGTCGGCCGGCTCATTGAGCCGCACGTGGATGCCGCAGGCGCCCAGCGCGTCGCCATCGCGCGTGCTGGCGCTCACGCCGCGGATGCGCACCACGCGGGTGTCGCGCACGGTCAGCGCACCGCCCAGGCCGTGCGCCGTGTTGGCCGTGCCGCCCACCGTGACCTTGCCGCCTTCGAGCGCCAGCCCGTCGATGTCCACGCTGCCGCCGCCCACGACGACGAGCACCTGCTCGCTGCCTGCGCAGCGCAGCAGCGCCCCATGGCCCTGGATGCTGAGGCGGTCGATGCGGGTGAAGCTCAGGGGCTGGTCCAGCTCGTAGAGGCCGGGCTCGAAGCAGACGCTGACCACGCTCTGGTCGGCCAGGGCGCGCTCGACGCGGGCGAAGTCCATGCCGGGGCGCAGCACGGTGTGCAGGCAGGTGCCGTTGCGCAGGGTGTCGATGGCGCTTTGCACATCGCTCACACCGGGCAGGTCGGCGCGCAGGCCATCCAGCCAGATTTGCTCGGCGTGTCGGATGCGGCGGCTGTCGCGCACGAAGAGCAAGGGCCCTGCGGCCGTGCCACCGATGCGGTAGATGCGAAAGCGCGTGTCGTCGCTGGTTTGCGCCAGTTGCACTGGGTCGCAGGCCAGGGCGCTGGCCAGCACCTCGGGGGCATCGCCTGCCGACAGGGGCACCTCGCGCGCCGGGGCGCGGGCCCCCAGGAAGCGGCGCCAGTCGGTGGCTGCCGGCAGGAAGCCGGCCGGGGGCAGCCAACTCAGGGATTGCGTGGCGGCCTCGGCCAGCACAGCGGGGGTGTCGGCCACCTGCTCCTGGAACTGTGCGAACTGGGCCTCGGTGGTGGCCTGCAGGCGCTCGCCCAGCCAGGGTGCCCAGGGCACGGTGGCGCCGGCGGCGGCCACGCGGCGGCGCACGGACTGCCCATCGATGAACACGACCGCGTCGCCCACCATGTAAATCAGCGCCAGCGGCACCTCGCACAGGCTGAGGCTGCCGTCCACGCGCATGCGGTCGATCAGGCCCAGCGGCATCACCTGCTGCGAGGCCATGCGCACCGCGCTGGTCAGGGGCTGGCCATGGGCGCTCTGGCGGGGCTTCGCACCGAAGCAGTCGTAGGCGACCTCGTTGCGCAGGCGGGCCACGGCGCGGGCGTCGGTGCCGGTGGCGTTGAAGTCGTTGACGCGCAGCAGGCGCAGCTGCACGGCTTCGAGCATGACGTCGGTGTTGCAGCGCGTGCGGCTGTTGTCGATGGCCAGCACGGGCGCCAGGTCATGGGGCTGGTCGATGGGGGCGAGCGTCAGCAGGAACAGCCCGTCGCCGGCCACGTAGGTGCCCGGGCCCAGCGGCTTGCAGGGCGTGAAGCTGCCGTCCGACGAGGCCGTGGTGGTGGACGGCGGCTGCACCAGCGTCACCGTGAAGGGCCGTGCCAGCTTGAGGCTGTTGCCGGCCAGCCCCAAGGCCAGGCCCGGGTCCACGCGCACGTTGCCTGTGCTGGTTCCCGCGCCGGTGCCGCTGGCATTGACCTCCAGCCCCCAGGCGATGCCGCCGCCCGTGGCCGCGCCCACGCGGGCGTCGGCGGTGCGGCGGGCGTCCTGCTCGCGCGAGAGGTCGCGGCTGGTGAGCAGGCGGCCGTTGAAGAAGTGGACGGCGGCGATGGCCTCGTCCGTGATCGGGGTGCCCAGCAGGGTGTCGTCGCTCATGGCAGCCTCACGTCAGAACAGGGGTCTGGATGCGGGTGATCTGGAACTGCACGGCGTACGTGCCGTCCACAAACGCCTGGTTGAGCAGCAGCACGATGTCGGCGGCCAGGTTGTTGCCATCGCTGGCCGATTCCAGCGTCTGCAGGTAGGCCAGCACGGGCGGCTGCTTGGGGTCGAACAGCGGCGTCAGCAGCACGATGTGGTCCAGGCGCACCGCGCCGTCTTTCACCTTTGGCAGGTCGTTGAGCTGCAGGCCCAGCACGGCGGTGTTCTCTTTCACGGAGCGCACGCGCACCTTGAACGCGTGGCTGATGAAGGTGGCTGTCACCGAGGGCTTGCCGTTGGCGATGGTCATCTCCAGCACGCCAGCGGCAATGACCTGCACGGGGCTTGCGCTTGCTGCCCCGCCCTCGCCAGGCACCCAGGCCTCGCCATTGAAGGTGAGCACATCGCCTTTGTTGGGCGAATCAGCCTTGAGCGGCTGGCGTTGCAGCGCGACGATGGTCAGCTCACTGGCACTGTCGGTTTGCACATCGCCACCGAGCAGCGGCAGGCCGTGCTGGTGGTCGGCGCGGGCGTAGTCGCTGGCGGTGCCGACCTGGCTGGCGCTGCCGAACACCAGGCCGCTGGGCGCGGTGGTGGCGGCCGTGGGGATGTCGCCCAGGCTGGGCAGGGTCACGGGTGTCCAGACCAGGTTGGGCGGGCGTGGTCGGCCGGGACCTGCGCTGGGCAGCGTGCTCTGGCACATCAGCACCTGGCCCGCGGTGGGGGCGGTGTCGGCCACGGCCACGCTTTGCAGCGCGGTGACGGTGTTGTCGCCGATGGCGCCGGTGACGTCGCCCGCCAGCGCAGGCAGCGGCGGCAGCACGGGCATGGGGTGGACGTGGTCGGCGCGGGCAAAGCTGGCTTGGGTGCCAGCGCTGCCGGTGGCGCCGAAGGTCTCGGCCGCAGGCAGCGTGTTGGCGGCCTGGGGCAGCGGTGCGGGGGCCCAGTGTCCGGCGGCGGTCAGTGCCAGCACATCGCGCTCGGTGGGTGCGGTGGCGTCGATGGCGCGGCCGCGCAGGGCCACGACCTCGTTGGCGGTGATCGGGCCGGTGACGTCACCCGCCAGGTCGGGCAGCACGGGTGTGCCGTGGCTGTGGTCGGCGCGGGCGTAGGCGGTGCTGCTGCCGGGGGTCGAGGCCTGGCCGAAGCTGCGCTCTTCGACGATGGCGTTGCCGGGTTCGGGCGCGGGGTTCTGGGTGATGAGCTCCTGCAGCATGCGCAGGCTCAGCAGCACGGGGCGCGCGTCTTGCGACAGGGCGATGCCCGTGTCGGCCTCCAGGGTGTGGGTGAAGACCTTCAGGTCGATGCGGGCCAGCAGCACGGCGTCGTCTTGCGTGCCCGGCGGGATGGGGTTGGGGCCGCACCCGTAGCGGGCGCGCCAGAGCTGGCGCAGCTCGGTGACCCACAGGCGCAAGGCGGCGCGCAGCAGGCCGTCGGTGCTGTCCAGGCCCAGCGGTGGCGAGCCGAACATGTAGTCGGCCGGCGAGGGCGAGACAGGCGCCAGCCAGGCCTGGGCGGCCTCGCGCAGCTGGTCGAGGAAATCGGCTTCGGACAGCGGCGGCGAGGCCGCGTCCACCGGCACCTTGGCCAGCCAGTCGGCGAAGTCGCGGATGGCGTCTTCTTCGATTTGCGGTGGCGGATCCAGGCGCAGCGTGAGGCTGAAGCAGTCGGCGATGCGCGAGTTGGCCAGCAGCTCGCTTTCGCTGCGGCAGGGCTCGCCGGGCACGGGCACGGGGTCGGTGAGGCAGGCGTTGTAGGCCAGCACGACGTACAGGCTCAGCGGCGCTGGGTTGCCGACCAGGCTGGACTTGAACTCGGCCTGGTGGGCGGCGAGCCAGTCGTTGACGTTGCAGCACTGTTCGGTGTTCACGCACACCGGCGTGCCTGAGGGCGTCCAGGCCATGCCGGGCGAGACGCGCACGCGCGGTGCGCCGGCATCGAGCGTGACTTGCAGGCCGCGCACCGTGCCGTAGCCCAGCAGCTCGCGCGCCAGCTCATGCCGTCGGGCGATGCCCCAGGCCTGCTCCTGCACGAAGTCGTCCACGCCCAGCAGCATGCCCTGCGTGTAGTTGACGCGCTTGCCGGTGTCCAGCGTGGTGGGGCCCGATCCGGCCGAGGCCGTCGAGGTGGTTTGTCCGCAGCATCCCATGTTCAATTCCTCCAGTTTGGCGGCGCAAGGCCGTCAGCATTCGAGCAAGATTCGGTCGTTCGGCACGGCGGGTTTGGCGCCCAGGCGCGCCGAGCCCACGTGGCCGCTGCCCAGCACGAGGGCCGGGGCGATGTCGGGTTCCCGGCTGCCCAGGCCGAGCAAGGTGTCCAGGCCCAGGCGCACCTGGCCGATGCGCAGCAGCGCCCAGTAGGGTTTGACGTCGAAGGCGGTGTGGGCGGGTTTGGCCAGGGCCACGACGCGGCGGGCGTGGTCCACCTGGCGGGCCACGGTGTCGGCATCGGTGTCCGGACCCGAGATGGGCAGCAGCACGCTGAAGCGGTGGGCGCGCGCGGCGATGGGCGCCACGCGGGTTTCGAACAGCGCCCAGTCGGCCAGCGCCGCGGGGTTCGATGGCAGCTCGGTGGGCGGCGGCAGCACGTCGAACGCGGGCCAGGTGCTGGCGGTGTCGCGCTGGTACAGGCCGATGCGGACGTGCCTGCGCGCCACGGCGGCCTGCCAGCGGCGCAGCTGGCGCAGCAACAGGGGGTCGAGCTGCGCGATGAACTTTCGCCAGGCGCTTTGTTGTGCGGCGTTGCTTTGCGGCCAGCGCGCAGGCAGGGGCAGGCCCAGGCCGGCGTCTTGCCCGGTGGCCACCCAGCGTCGCCAAGCGGTGTCGAGGTCAGATGCCAGGGTGGGCACGGCGCCCAGGGTGATCTGGCAAAAAGCCGTCCAGGCGGCGAGTGTGCCGGCGGGCACGTCGGCGGGGGGCAAGGGGCTGAAGCGCGTGGCGGTGTCTGCGCCCTTGGCCAGACCCCGTGCGATGCGCCAGTCGCGCCAGCGGCGGTGCAGGCCTTCGGCGCCTTCGTTGAGCGTCCAGCGCGCACCGGGTGTGACCACGCGCGGGGCATCGTCCGGCGTGACGACGGTTTCGCCGAGCAGCGCTGGCGGCAGGGAGCGCGTCAGGTAGCCCTCGACCAGGCGCACGCCGCGGGGCGCTTCCTGCGAGCGCGCGGGCAGGGCGAAATCGGCATCGGGCACGCAGGGCGAGAGGGCCAGTTGCACCGCCAGGCGCAAGGCCTGGGGTGTGCCGCGGTACTGGTAGAGCGGCATGGCGTGGCGGATGAGTTGGCGCCGGCGCGCCTCGTCGAGCGCGGGGTCCAGCACCAGGCCGAGCCAGCCGGCCAACCAGTCCAGCGTGTCGGCCGGGGCGCTGCGCACGTCGAACAGCGCGCGGGCGGTGGCAATGCGGTCTTCCAGCGCGGTGAACTGCCCTTCGAAGTTGGCCAGGAAGCGCTCGAGGAAATCGGCCGAGGCGGCGTCTTCGCGGTAGCTTGCAGGCAGGTAGTGCTGCAGGTAGGAAAAGCGCGGTCGCCAGGCGCGCAAGGTGGTGATGCGGGGCGTGCTCAACTCGTTGCCCTGCAGCGTCAGGCGCAGCTGCAGCCAGCGTCCGCGGGCACCTTGCAGCAGCAGCTCCCAGGTGCCGTGGCCACGGGCGGCGTCGGTGGTGGCGCCAGGGCCTTCGATCAGCCAGGGCAGCTCGCTGCCGTTGGGGCGCAGCAGGGGCGTGGGTTCGTCGGTGAAGGGCAGGTCGGGCAGCAGCGCGGCGTCATCCGACCAGCGGCTGGCCACTTGCACGCGGCAGCCGGCCGGGATGCAGGCGTCCAGCATGACGCGGTGCCAGACGCAGCCGGGGTCGCCGCCATCGAAGGGCACGGTCAGCAGGGCGGCTTCGGGCACGTGGCGCGGCCGGCGCTGGGCGACCAGGGGCAGCCAGTTGGCCTCGCTGGCGTAGAGCAGGCCGGTGTCGCCTTCGACCTGCGCCAGGCCGCGGCTCACCAGTTGCAGCCCACCGTAGCGTTTGAGCGGCAGGTAGCCGGCCTGGGCCGCGAGTTGGAGGGTGTGCGGCTGGGCGGCGTCCCACAGCAGCTCGAAGACGTAGGCCTGGTTGCCCTCGGTGGACACCAGCACCAGCCGCGGCGGTTTGCGTTGGATGCTGCCCGGGCCGTCGGCGTGGAAGGCGAAGTCGAAGCCGCGCAGGCTCAGGCCGGGGCGGTCTTGGACGGGCGTCACGCGCAGCACGTCGCTGGCCGAGGCCTGGGCCTGCAGCACCCCGCCGACGTAGAGGCTGACCAGCGCGAAGCCATCGGCGCCGGCCTCGTCGAGCACCAGCACGCCGCCATCGGGCAGCACCTCGATGGCCACGGGGTGGCCGCCGCCCAGCGCGGTGGTCTGCAGCGTGAACCAGGGCTGGTGTGGCGTGGCGGAGGGCGTGTGTGGCGCACCGCCTGCGCCGTCTGCGCCGCTTGCACCATCGCTGGCCTGGAAGTCGGGCGGTGTGTGCGCGGCCAGCGGCGAGACCGGGAAGACCGCCTCCATGCCGAGGCGGCGGTTGAGCAGCCACACGCGGTGGCCGATGCGGTCGAGCACGGCCAGGCCGCCGCAGGGCCGCGCGGCCATGTCCAGCGGCGACATCACCCAGGGCAGGGGCCAGCTCAGTGGCAGGGGCGGGCCACCGGCCAGCAGGTCGAAGACGAGGAAGCCCGAGCGCGGCGTGCTGACCGGCTTCACGCCCACCACGAGGTAGTGCGCGCGCGTCACAGCCAGGCCCGCAAAGTGCTGCGGCGATGGCGGCTCAGCGGGCTCGGCAGGGGCGAAGGCTCCGGGCTCGGGTGTGGGCGCGGGCGTGCTGACCGGCCAGAAGGTGCTGACGCGGCCGGTGCCGGCGTTGCGCACGGTGATGCGGCTGCCGCCGTCCACGATGGCGTAGATGTTGCCGTTGGCGTCGGCCGCCGCGCCCAGGCGTTGCGCGGTCGAGGGGGCCACATCGCCCTTGGCAGGCACGAAGCGGCTGACCCGCTGTGCCAGGCCGATGCTGGCTTGGGCGGCGTCGAAGGCCAGGGGCGCGGCCTCGCTTTCGGCCTCGTCGGACCACAGCGTGTCCAGCAGCGGCTGGCCGGGCCAGGCGGCGGCGTCCAGGCGGCACTGGCCCCAGTCCTGGCGACCGAGCACCAGGGCGAAGCGCGAACCGTTGGCGTCTTGCATGGGGGCTCCTGTGTCCTGTTCTTCGTGGGGGTCAGCCCGTGATCAACACTCGCGCGGCACGGTGGGCACGGGCACCACGCGGCCACGTGCGCCGCTGTGGGCCTGGCCGCTGCCGTCGCCACTGCCCTGGCCGAGCAGGTTGTTGATGGGGATGGCGTCGCCCAGCTCCACGCTCAGGCCCAGCAGGCGCGGCAGTTGCAGGCCGCGCAGGGGCAGCTCTTCGGGCACGTCGCTGCCATCGCCTTGCGCCAGCTTCAGGCCGTTGACGCGCAGCACGCCGGGCACGCGCGCGGCCTCGGCCATCAGCTCCAGGCGGTTGACGGCACGGCCCAGCGGCCAGCCGTCGGCCAGGCCGGGCAGGTCGGTGGCGCCGTCGGTGCGCGAAGGGGCCAGCACGGCGCGCAGGCGGGCTTTGACGGCGTCGCGCACCTCGGGCACGGTGTGGCCGCCTGCCACGGTGATGCCCACCGACAGCCAGATCGGCAGGTACTGTGGCCCCCGCAGCACCAGCTCGGTGGTGATGAGGCGGCGCGCGTCGAGGTGGTGGCACAGCGCGTCGATGAAGGCGCGGTCGGGCAGCGGGGCGTCGGGCTGGACGGGGTCGTGGCGCGGCACCAGCATCAGCGTGACGACGCCGGGCGCGTCACCGGGCTGGGTCAGGCCGAGGTCGGGGTGGTAGGCGGCCAGCACTTCCACGCGGGCGATGTCCACGCCCGGCGCGCGGCGGGCGATTTCGGCGAAGTCGTCGGCGGTGACGAGGCGGTCGCGGTGGCGCACGAAGGCCGAGACGCGCTTTTCGCCGCTGGCCACGTCTTCCGCGTCGGCACCGCCCCAGGTGGGCAAGGGGTTGCGCACCTGCACGCCACCGGGCAGGCCGGGGCCGCTGCGGATGGCGCCTGCGGGCACGTTGCCGGCACGGCCTTCGCACACGTCGTACTGCGCGATGATGCGCGCGCCTTGTGGCGGGCGGCGGCCACGCAGGCCATCGCCGAAGCGCACGGTGCCGGCTTCGGGGTCGATCAGGTAGGCGTCCACCGGGCGCGGGTCGGTCACGCGGCTGCCCAGTCCTGCCTGGCTGCCCGCCACCCGCACCTCGGGGCCAGCGGCCAGCAGGTCGTCCACCGCCGTCCAGGTGCTGGGGCCGGCGGTGTCGATGACCTGGACCACGGCAGATTCAGGCACCACGCCGCTGCGTGCCAGGGTGTAGCGCTGGTCGGGTTGGCCGTCGCCCGTGCCCAGCAGCTCGTTGCGCACGGCCACGCGCTGTTCGATCAGGGTGGCGTTCACGCCGGCCCAGCGCATGCGCGCACCGGCCGAGCTCGATGGTGTCACGCGCACCCAGGTGACGATGCGCCCGGCCACGGCCGAATCTTCCAGCGCGGGGGGGAAGTCGCCCACGCCGGCTTCCAGCGGGTCGAGGTTGTCCCAGGTGGCGATGTCGGCGGCGCGGGCGGGCAGGGGCAGCTCGACGATGCCGGGGCCGTTGAGCACATCGGCTGCGCGCGCCGGTTGCAGCGCGCTGTACTGCGCCGTGGGGGCGCTGCCGTCGGCCGGGGTGCTGACCTTCGGCAGGGCGTAGCTGACCAGGGCTTCAGGCTCGCCTTGCACCAGGCCTTGGCCGACCGTGCCCAGGGTGCGCGGCTGGCCATCGACGTCGGGCACCAGGCCCAAGCTCAAGGTCTTGCCGGCCAGGGCTTGCGCCGCCTGTGCCGCGGTGGTGCCGGGTGTGGCGAGCAGCGCGATCCACAAGGCGCCATCCACCGTGTCGCCACTGAGCGAGACGCTGCGGCTGCCATCGAGCTCGCGGGTTTCGTAGCTGTCGAGTTGCGGTGTGTTCGCGCTCGGGTCCACCGTTTTGTAGAGCAGCTCGTAGTAGGCCTGGTCGGTGGCGCTGAGCTGCACGCGCTGCTTGACGAAGGCGCGGCTTTCCAGCGGCAGCACGTCGATGGCGCCCGCTGTGCGGAAGGCGATGGCGCCAGCGCGCACTTCGGTGGCTTGGGCCAGGGTGGGCACCACGCCATCGACCCGGTTGCTGCTGAACACGCACAGGCCCTGGGCCGGGGTGACGGCGGCCAGCGGCACGCCCAGCAGGCGCAGGAACTTGGCGCGGCTGACCTCGGGCACGCGGTTGGCGCGGTAGAGCAGGCTCTCGGTCAGGAAGGCGAAGAGCTCGACCAGGGTGACGCCGGGGTCGCTCTCGGAGAGCTGCGTCCACTCGGGCGTGTGCACGGGCACGCGCGCCAGGGTGTCGCGCACGAGGTCGGCGTAGCGGCGGTCGTCGATGCTGGGGACTTGGAGCGGCATGGTGGGTGTCTCGGGTTCAGTCCAAGGTCGGTGCTTGGCTCAGCGCAGCGTGCAGCGGTGTCTTCATGCCGACACCCCCACGCGCAGCGACACGCGCTCTTGCACCTGCGTGGCCACGAGGCGGTAGGTGATGGTGGCGAGTGCCGATTCGGCATCGGCCTCGTCCACCTGCACCTCGACGGCCTCGACCTGGATGCGCGGCTCCCAGCGCTTGAGCGCCTCGGCGATGGTCTGGCGGATGAGCGTGTGCGTGGCCAGGGTGTTGGGCTCGAACAGGAAGCGGCGCAGGCCGGCGCCGAAGGCAGGCAGGCGCAGGCGTTCGCCCGGCTCGGTGCTCAGGACGATGCGGATGGCCTCGCGGACGTTGGGCTCGCCCTCCGACCAGGCGATGCGGCCATCGGCCCCCACCCGCGGCGGGAAGGCCATGCCTCGGCCATAGACGCGTGCGCTGTCCATCACGGGGCCTTTCTGGCTTTGAAGCCGGGCAGGGGGAAGCACACGATGAACAGCGGCAGCCAGCGGAAGATGAAGTCCAGCAGGCTGACGATGATGGTCAGCAAGATCAGTGCGCAGATGGTGATGATGGGGATCGACAGCGAGCACATCACGCCCAGCGACATGTCCTGCTGCTTGCACGGGCCCTTGTCGGCGACGTTGAAGTCCTTGTGGAAGGGCCAGGGCAGCACGCTGAGCACGAGGTCGCCGAAGGTGATGCCGCGGAAGCGGTCGAGGTGGCCGCACAGCATGTCGGACATCATGAAGACGGTGTTTTTGTCGAACTTGCGCAGGCCGGCCGGGCTGATGTCCACCGGCAGGCCGATGCGGATGGGGCGCGCGGGCGCGTCCGGGTCGAAGAAGCCGGCCATCTGGAAGGGCACGGTGGCGGCGCTGATGACGGTGCCTTCGAAGGGCGCGCAGTCAGGTCGCTCATAGACCAGGCGCATGACGTACCAGCCCTCGCGCATGTCGGTGGGTGTGAGGCTGGCCAGGGAGGGCTCGGGCGCCTTGGCCAGCAGGCTGTAGTCGGCCTCGGGCAGGTGCTCGGCCAGGGCTTCGATGCGGGTCTGGCGTTGCTCGGCGGGAAAGTCGTCGGGCGAGTTGGGCGGCGCCTCGGCGCTGTTGAGCGGCGTGGCCACCTCGTGCAGCGGGTCCACCAGCAGGAAGAGGAAGTTGGGCCAGTGGGCGGGCTTGGCCACGCCCTGGGCCGGGATCTCGAACGGCGTGGTGGCGAAGTCCGTGCTGCCGGACAAGGCGTTTTCCAGCACCTCGCTGAACTCGCCGATGCGGCGCAGGGCGTCGGGCAGGTCCACGGCCAGCTCGGTGGTGGCGTAGGCGCTGTCGGGGTCGGTGATGGGGCGCGGGCCGTTGCGCATCGCATCGGGCTGGCGCACGCGCTGGAGCAGGGCGTGGAAGCTGGCCACGGCGCTGCTGCCGGGCGGCGTGCCCACCTCGCCATCGTCCAGCCAATCCAGGTAGTCGGGCAGGTGGGCGGCCAGCCAGGCGCGCAGGTCGAGCAAGGCGTACCAGGTGCTGAGCTGCAACTGGCTGCGCAGGGCGCGCAGGCGGGCCGGGTCGATCTTGCTGGGGTCGATCAAGGCGCCGGTTTTGTCGTCGAAAGCTTCGCGGGCGTAGATGGACGGCGCGGGCGTGTCGGCCAGGGTGCGGGCGGTGTTGACCAGCGCGCGCCAGGGCGCCAGCACATCGACGCGGAACTGCGTGGTGCGTGCGTGCGCGGCTTCCTCACTGGCCGTGGGCGCGGTGTCCATGCGGCTGGCCGACTGGTAGGTCTCGCGGCGGCCCACCGGCACGCTGCCCACGAACAGGCGGCGCGCTTGACGCTGGGCATCCACGTAGCGGGTCGGGAAGGTCGCCAGGCGCTCTTCGCCTTTGACCAGCTTGACGCGGCCCGCGGCCACCTCGGCGCCTTGCGCGACCTGCCAATGCCCGCTCTTGCCCGACAGCACCCAGGCGTGCTCGACCCACTCGTCCATGTGGGCGGGGTCGGGCTGCTTCAAGGCGCGGCGCGGGTCGATGCCGGTGGTGGCCTTGAGCTCGGTTTTCAGGAACAAGCGACGCAGCACGAAAGACACCTTCTGCTTGCCCGCATCGACGGCGCGGTCAGGCAGGCCGGGCGTCTGGCAGACCAGCGAGCCGGCCACCAGGTAGTGCCGCTGGTGCGCGGCCTGGTAGAGCTTGAGCGGCTGCGGCAAGGCCACGGCGGGCAGGGCCTGCGCCTTGGCACGGGCTTGTCGGGCCAGGGGCAGGAGGCGGCTGGGCGGGCGTTCCAGCCAGGCGGCGGGGTTGGGCTTGGGGCCGGCGTGCGGCGCGCGCCAGGTTTCGGCCTGGGCGGTGTACTCGGGCAGGGCCTGGGGGTGCTGGGCCAGGGTGGACAGCACTTCGTCCATGAAGTCGTCGGTGGCGAAGCGCAGGATTTGCGGTTGCGCGATCAGGCCAGGCACGGCGCGTGCGGCTTCGCCAGTGCGCCAGAAGGGCGCCGGGGCGGTCCATTGCAGGGGGTGCGTCATGGTGCTCACCAGATGTTGCCCGCGCCCGGCGTGTAGGAGGCGCTGATGATGCTGTTGCAGATGACGGTGTCGGCCTTGAGCACACCGCTGAACTTGCTCATGCCCGCATCGACCGTGACCATGCTGGCCGAGACCTCGACGAGGCTGGCTTGCACCGTGACCTTGGCCGAGGCGTTGACGGTGATGCCCGATGTTTCGAGCTTCACCGAATTGCCGTTGCTGTCTTCGATCTCGATGGCGCCGGGGCCGTCTTTGAGCGTGACCTTCTGGCCGCCCGGCGTTTCGACGATGAACTGCTCCTGGCCGTTGCTGTCGTCCATGGTGAGCTTCACGCCATTGCGCGAACGCAGCACCTTGAGGTTGTTTTGCGCGCTGCCGTCCATCTGCTGCGGCGGGGCGTCGCGGCCGTTCCACAGCGCCCCGATGACGAAGGGCCGCCGCAGGTCGCCGCCTTCGAAGGCCAGCAGCACCTCGTCATCGACATCGGGGATGAACCAGGAGCCGCGGTTGTTGCCACCCATCAGGGTGCTCAGGCGCGCCCAGAGTTCGCAGGCGGCACCCCCGCTGTCGGGCAACCAGGGCAGGCGCACCTTCACGCGGCCCTGGCTGTCGGGGTCGCGCAGGTCGGTGACGATGGCGGGGTGAACGCCGTGGAACAAGCCGCCCCAACCCACGGGTGTGCGGGCGTGGAGCAGGCTGTCGAGGGCGTCGTGCCCGGTGGGTGCGAGGGTTGCGAGCATCAGGGCCTCCCCAGCCAGGCGCGTTCGACCGTGAATTCGGTGCGCAGGCCATGGGTGTCATCGAAGCGGTGCAGCACCTCGCTGAGGCCGTAGGCGCCGCTGAACAAAGGGCCCAGGCCGTCGAGCTGCACGCTGGCGCCAGAGCGCAGGCGCACGTCGGTGTCGGTCTCGCCGTGGCCGCGCACGAAGCGGCGGGCGAGCGCACGCAGGTGAGATTCGGCCTCGCTGCGCGCGCTGGCCGCATCCGAGGGGAAGCGGTGCGAGACGGTGTCATGCCGCGCGCCGAAGGCCTGTTGCAGGATCTGTGGGCCGCTGTCGCCCGCGCTGGCCTCGTTGCCCAGGCTGCTGGTCGTGGCTTCTTCCGACACCGCTTGCTTGTTGGCCACGTCCCAGCCCGTGCAGTGCAGTGAGGTGCGCTGGTGGGCCAGGTCGGCCGCGACGTGGAAGCGCCGCAGCGTGCCGCCGTGCACCAGCGTCATCGCCGGGCGTGGGCGGCTGGGGCGGGGGTGGGCGGTGAGCTTGCCGTCGGCGACGACCAAGTCGGCATCGGCCACCAGCATGCGGCGGCGCAGGAAGGCCAGGTCGCTTTCGTTGGCCTGCACCAGCAAGGGCCAGGTCGGGCCGGACAGGTTGACATCGGTCTGCAGGCCGTGGTCGTTGGCGATCTGGTGGAGCACGTCGGCATCGCTCACGCGCTCGAAGCTGCGGGTGCGGCGGGTCATGCGCAGGTCCTGCAGCGGGTCGTCCACGCGCACCACCAGCGTGGGCGGCGTGAGGGCCGGGAAGCGCGCCTCGATGGCCGTGACCTTGCCCTCGAACAGGGTGTCGTCACCCAGCTTGACCACGAAGCGCTTGCCGAACTCCAGCACATCGCGCTGGAACCACAGGAAGCCGAGCTGGCCTTGCGCGTTGGCGCCCCAGTTGCCGAACTCGGCTTCGCAGGTGGCCAGGCCATCGGTGGTGTCGCTCACCTGCAGGCGCAGCAGGCCGCTGTCGAGCTCCGGGCGCGCCTGGCCATCGACCTCCAGCTTGGGCC
Source organism: Aquabacterium commune (assembly GCF_004362855.1). Classification (GTDB taxonomy): domain Bacteria; phylum Pseudomonadota; class Gammaproteobacteria; order Burkholderiales; family Burkholderiaceae_C; genus Aquabacterium; species Aquabacterium commune. Next base: position 132,799 of record NZ_SNXW01000002.1, on the reverse strand, counting down.
GGGCCGAGGTGATGGCGCTGCGGTTGGCGTCCATGGTTCAGTGGCTCCAGGTGCGCAGGGCTTGCGCTTGCAGGGCTTCGAGCGCCTGTTGCAGGGCGATGGCGTCCAGCTGTGCCGGCGCGGGCGCCTGGCCGGCCGTGGCGGGCTGTGGCGGGGCGGGTGCGTCGGGCACCACTTCGAAATCTCCGATGACGATGGGCATGTGTGTCTCCCTGTTGCGTTCAGAACAGCGAACGCGGCAGGCGTGCTTGGAGGTCGATGAGCTGGCCGGCTTGCAATTGCCGCGGGTTGTCGATGCCGTTGGCCGCAGCGATGCGCTGCCAGTCACCGCCCGCGCCAGCGGCCAGGCCTTGCAAGGTGCTGCCGCCAGCGGCCACCGTCAGGGGCGAGGCACCTGGCCCGCGCGAGGTGCCAGGCGGGCGCGCGGCCGCGTCGAAATTGGCCACCAGGATGGTCTGCTGCGACATGCCCAGCGAGACGCTGGCGCGCAGCGGTTTGCCATCGGGCGAGAAGTACTCGATGCTTTCTTCGATGCTGTCGATCAGGCCGTCGAACAGGAAGGATCCCCAGCTGAAACGCACGCCCGGTGGCACGAAGCGGCTGGCATCCTGCTGCGATTTCTTGGGCGTGATGAAGTAGATGACCTGCTGCGTCAGGCGGCGCACGTCATCGACCTGGCCATCGGGTGCGGTGGCCGCATCGAACCACAGCTGCACCGTGAGCTTGGTTGTGCCTGCGCCCACGAACTGGCGGCCCGAGGTGCCGCTGGCCTGGTCGCCACCACCACCACTGCCGCCACCGCCGCTGCCTGAGCCCGAACTGCTGGGGTTGCTGTTCTGGATCTGGTTGGCGAAGGCCAGCTTGAGCGAGTCCGGGTTGAACTGCACCGTCACCGACTTGCCCCCCGAGGCCTCGTTCTTCAGGCTTTCGTCGAGCTCGATCAGGCGGGCTTTGGCGATCTTGTCCTGTGCCATGTCAGAGGCCTCCTGCGCGTTTGACGCCGATGCGTTCGTAGGCGAGCTGCAGCTCTTCGACCGCGATGGCGCCGTCCTTGGCGTTCAGCGGCGGCGCCTTCACCTTGATGGGCAGGCAGCGCGAGAGCACGAAGCGCACGCGCTCGGCGCCATCGGGGGCCATCAGCACGACCTCGGCCTCGGCGCGCAGGCTGGGGTCGGCCAGGCTGTCGCTCATCCACAGCCACAGCTCGAGGCTGTCGGCCGTCATGCCGCGTTTGAGCGTGAGCTGGCCCACGGTGGCCGGGCCCGCCAGGCGGATTTGCCGGTCGTTGGCGCCGCCTTCGCGGAGGGTCTTGACCTCCATGCCCAGCTCCAGGCCATCGCACTCGGCAAAGGCGGCCGAGACCAGGGGCGAGGCGCCATCGGCCCGCACGATTTCCACGGCGAAGTTGAAGGCGGTGAAGGGCAGGGCGTTCAGGGTGGCCATGGGGTGCCCTCGTTCAGCGAGGCTCGCGGGCTTGCACCCGTTCGCCACTGCGCAGCAAGCGCACGGTCAGGAAGCGCATGGGCAGGGCTGGCGCGACGCGCAGCTCGACCCAGAACTGGCCGGCATCAAAGCGTTGCGGTGTGTTGAGCTCCTCGCCCACCACCACTTGGAAGGCCTCGTTGACGTTGCGGCCTGCGAAGGCGCCACGCTGGAACAGGCCGTCGAGCAGGGCGTTGAAAGCGCGTTCCACCGTGCGCTGCAAGGCCGGGCCGTTGGGCTCGAACACATAGGCCGCACCGCGCTGCAAGGCCACGCGCCGCAGCAGGCACATCAGGCGGCGCACATTGACCGAGCGCCAGTCGCTGTCGTTGAGCAGGGTGTCGGCGCTGCCCAGCACATGGCCCACGGGGCTGAGCCACACGGGGTTGACCTGGGCGTCGAGCAGGGCCTGGCGCTCTGCGGTGCCGGGGTTGAGCGAGGCGGCCACCACGTCTTTCAGGGGCTGGTTGGCCACGGCCAGCCAGGCGCCACGGGCCAGTGCCGATGCGGCCAGTTGCCCGGCGATGGCGCCGTCGGGCGGGCAGCCGATGAGGGGCGCGCCCTGGCTGGCGTCGCCGCGGCGGGTGTAGATCCAGGCGTGTTGCAGGCTGCCGTGCGAGAGCGCGCGTGCTTCGCCGGCGCCGAGCGGCGGCACGGTGGTGGGGGTCGCTGCGCCGGTGTCGCTCGCGCTGCGCAGCGCTTGTGCGTGGCTCAGGGCCTGCGGCCAGCGGTGCGCCTCGGGCAGGCCCAGCAAGGCGAATACGTCGCCACGGCCAGCGGCGGTGCGCAGCATCAGGCGGTGCACGGCCAGCAGGTCGGCGGGGCTGCCGTCCAGCACGGTGTAGGGGCTGCCGCCCACGCGCACGTCCTGCCTGCCCGACCAGGGGCTGGTGCGCAGGCCATCGCTGGCGCGCACGCGGTAGCTGCGCAGGCCGGCCGGCTTGCCGATCACGCTGAAGGCGGTGTCGCTGCCGGCGTAGATCTGGCCTGCCACGGCGAAGTCGGCATCGGCCGATTCTTCCAGCTCGTAGCGCAGGCCGGGCTCGGGCGCCGTCCAGTGCAGCAGGTGCTTGCCTTGCGCGTCGGGGTCGGCATCGGGCAGGAAGGTGGGGGCCGCCAGTGGGCGCAGGCGGCAGTCGGCGAAGCCGTCGATGGTGCTGGGCGTCGGGTCTGTGGCGGCGTGGATGACGCGCGCGGGCGTGCTTTGCCGAACCCGCTCCCATCCTGGCTGGACGGCATCGGGCACCAGCAACAGCGTGGGCTCGTCCATGAGGGCCTCGACCGTGTGGCCCAGCACGGCGTGCAGGCCGTGGAGGTTGCGCGGCTGGCGCGACAGCAGGCGCAGCGCTTCGGCCTGTTCGGCCAGGGCGTCGGTCGGGATGCCGGCCAGGGCGGTGTCGGCGAACAGGGTCCAGCCGAAGCGGCTCAGGCCGTTGCGCAGCAGGGCGGGCAGGTCGGTGCCGCGGGCACCCAAGCCGCGGTCGGTGGCCGTGGCGTTGGCGAGGGGGCTGTGCTGAGCGCTGCCGTCGTCGGGGGCCGCAGGCAGGGCATCCAGGGGCAGCCAGAGGCCTTCCCTTGCGGATGAGGGCGCGGCCAGCGGGAAGCGCTGGGCGAGGGCGGATGCCGTGGCGGGTGTATCCGCAGAGGTGCTGACCGACGTGCTGCCCTGGGCGCCGAACCCCTGCCGCTGGGTTTGTGCGAAGAAGGCCGCGTCGTCCGGCAAGGTGGGCAAGGCCTGGGCGCCATCACCGTGCTCTTCGCGCTCGCTCAGGGCGAGGGCGTCCAGGCGGGCTTCGCTGCCATCGGGGTGCGCCACGCGCAGGGTGCTGCGCAGCCACTGCACCGTGGTGTTCGGTCCTTGGTTCTGTGCTTGGCCTTGTGCTTGGGCCACCCAATGGCGCAGGGGCTGGCGGGCCTGGCTGCCGGGCACGCGCCAGGGCCGCGCCACGAACTGTGTTTCGACCGTGCCGTTGGCGGCCACGGCCGAGGCCTGGACGGCATCGAGCACGGCCCAGGCCCCCGGCTCGCCGGCCTGGAAGGACAGGCGCACCGGCTCGCCCACCTCCAGCTGCGTCGAGCGAGGCAAATGTGAGGTCCAGCGCAGTCGGCCATCGGCCAGCCATGCCGCCTCGGCCACATCGGCATGCCGCTGCACCAGCTGTTGCGCACGCACGCCGAGCTCCTGCCAATGCATGCGGCTGGCCTGTGGCTGGCCTTGCCAGCGGCGCAGCGTGCCCATGCGGTGCAGGTGCAGCACGCGCTGCAAGCGGCCATCGGCGTCGTTGCGGGCGGCATCGGCCTGGGCCACCCGGCCGAACACCCATTCGCCCTCGGCCACGGGCAGGCGCAGCACATCGCCCACGACCACGCCCAGCGCCGCAGGGCCATGGGCTTGCAGGGTCAGGTCATCGCCCAGCAGCTTCAAGGGCGTCACCGACAACGGCGTGACCACGGTGTCGCAGCGCACGCGCAAGGCATCGGCCCAGTCGCCCGGACTGCGGGCCTGCAGGAAGGCGGGTTCGATGTGCCAGGCCGAAGCCGCGTCGCTGCGGCCCAGGCTGAGCATGCGCGGCACGGGAAAGCGCGTCGTCACCGAGCCCGCGCCCATCACGCGGATCACCCAGGCGCGCCGCCCGCCCTGGCTGAAGAACTGCCGCACGCTGGGGTGCAGCAGCGCGCGCACCGGCTGGCCCTGGGCATCGTGGAGCAGCGTCAGCTCGGCACCGAACACCGCCTCGAAGGCGGCCAGGCTCTCCACCGCCACGGGCACGTCCACCGGCCCGTTGGCGGCAAAGCCGACGAAGCAGGCGATGTCCATGCGCGGCAGCACATCGCGCAGGGCCGGCGCGGGCACGTCAAAGCGCACACCGGGCAGGCGGCGCTGTGAACCTGGGCTCAGGAGGATGCTCACTCCATCTCCAGGCGTTCGTAAGCCAGCACCAACTCCTCCATCGCGACGTCCGTGCCCTTGGCGTTGAAGGGTCCGGAGGTGTGCTTGATGATGCGGGCGCGGATCAGCTTCCACGTCTGCACGACGGTGGTGTGGTCCTCGCTTTGCAGCTGGATGGTGACCGTGCGCAGGGCCTTCTGGTCGCCGTTGCGGATCTGGTCGAGCCACTGGTAGAGGTTCAACGAGCCGATCACACCGCGCTTCAAGGTCACGTCCGAGGCCTTGTTCAGCCCGGTGATCTTGCGCACGCTGTTCTCTTTCTCGTTGCCATTGCGGTACTCGGACACGGTCACTTCCATGCCGATGCCGCTGACTTCCTGGAAGCCCGCTTCGGGGCCGTCGGTGTTGCCGGTGCCGAGGTCAACCAGGAAGTTGAACTGGACGTAGGGGCGGTCGCGTAGCACTGCCATCGTTGTTTCTCCTTGATGAGGTGGGTGTCGGGCTCAGCCTCAGTTGCGGCGGTCGCCCGTCCATTGGCCGATGCGGAAGATGACGAACTCGGCGGGCTTGAGCGGGGCCACGCCCACCAGGCAGATCAGGCGGCCGTTGTCCAGGTCGTTCTGGGTCATGGTGCTGCGGTCGCAGCGCACGAAGAAGGCCTTCTCGGGCTTGTCGCCCAGCAGCGCGCCGCTCTGCCACTCGTTGAGCAGGAAGTCCTCGATGGTGCGGCGCACATTGGCCCAGAGCTGCTCGCCGTTGGGCTCGAACACGGCCCACTGCGTGCCCTTGTCGATGGAGCGCTCCAGGTAGGCGAAGTAGCGCCGCACATTGAGGTACTTCCACTCGGGGTCGGAGCTGATGGTGCGCGCGCCCCACAGGCGCATGCCGCGGCCCTCGAAGTAGCGGAAGCAGTTGATGCCCTCGGGGTTGAGCACCTCCTGCTGGGCTTTGTTGAGCAGCGCCTCGAAGCCAATCGCCAGGCGCACGACCTCGTTGGCCGGGGCTTTGTACACGGCGCGCTCGATGTCGTTGCGCGCGCAGATGCCGGCCACGAAGCCCGAGGGCGGCAGGTTGATCTCGCGGCGCGTGATGGGGTCGAGCACCGTCACCCAGGGGTAGTAGAGCGCAGCGTGCTTGCTGTCGAGCTTGGCGCGCATGCCCCGCACCTCGGCAATCGGCAGCTTGTCGCCGCTGTCCAGGATGGCGATGCGGTAGCGCATGCGCTCGGCGTGGGCGATCAGCTGGGCGATGGTGCCGTTGGCTTCGTCGCGCACGGTGCTGTAGTCCCAGGTGCTGCCGGGGGCGGCCACCATGGCGATGTCTTCGATGTCTTCGAATTGCTTGAGGCCCAGCGAATAGCCCTTGCGCGGGTCGGCATCGCCCTCGACTTCCTTGGCGCCAGGGCGCATGCCGTCGTTGCCGCCTTCCAGCTGGAAGTCCACCGAGATGCCGAGGCCCAGCTTGTCGCCCGCGGTGATCTGGCGCTTGGCCTCCTCGGTGCTGGGTTCCAGCAGGGCCGTGGGGTCCGCGCCGAACAGGTCGTTGACGACGTCAAAGGCCGAGGCCACGAGCTTGGCGTCACGGGCGATGACCAGGGGCAGGGCGCGTGCATCGCCGGCCGATGCCGGTGAGTTGCCGAAGTAGGCGAACACCGAGTCGGCCGCGGCGCCGCTGCGGTGGCCCGGGTCCAGCGGCAGGCCGGACCAGGTGGCGAGTTCGCGGGTGCCGTCGCGGGTCAGCAATGAGACGCTCAAGGTCACCACGCGCACCGAATCGCCCTGGTCGGGCTCGGGGTCGGCGTTGAGCGTGCTGACATCGAACCAGTCGGCATCTTCCACGGGCGAGGTCACGGCCAGGGGCTCGAAGGTCCAGGTGGCGCGGGCCTCGTCCCAGTGCAGGAGGCACAGCGAGCCGGTCTCGTCGCCGCGCGGCGAGCTGGTGCGGTCGCGCACCCAGACGAGGTCGAGGTCCTTGACCGAGCGCAGCGTGGCGATGGGCGTGCCGCTGACCGGGTCGGTGTCCGAGGTCAGCACATTGGCGCCGCCCTTGAGCGTGAAGCGCACGCGCAGGTTGCCCGCCGCGCCGGGGTGGCGGGCCCGCACGCGCACGCCGCCGGTGTCGGCGCTGTCCACGCGGGCGTGGCCGTCGTTGTAGGCGGTGCTCGTGGCCGGCGGTGTCACGTCATCGGCATCGGCGATGGGGGTGTAATCGCCTGTCAGCGGCTTGAACACGCGCGAGACGTACAGCCGCTTGCCGCCTTCGCTGAAGAAGGCGCGTGCCGCGTGCCACAGGTGGTTGGGCGCGTCGCTGCTGTCGCTGAAGTTCAGGGCATGGCCGGGCGTGAACGGGTCGTACAGGCGCTCGTAGTCCGTCAGGCTGGTGAGGATGTCGGGCTCCATGGCCACGGGGCCGAAGGCCGCTGCACCGATGAAGCCGGTGGTCGTGGTGGAGACCCCCTCGATGCTCTTGGCTCGGAACGATGTCTCTTCCACGAAGACGCCTGGGGCGAGGTACTCGGGCATGTGTATCTCCTGCGGAGTCAGTCCGCGACGAACAGGAACGATGAGGGTGGGGAGGCCACGAGCAGGGTCTGGCCGGCTCGCAGGGTGAGGGTGCCCAGGGGCGTGGGTGGGGCGGCGTGCTGCAGCAGGGGCACAGGGGCTTGCGCCAGCAATCCGTCGAGGTCGGGCACGTGGCCCTGGGCCAGGTCGGCGCGCCGCTCAGGTGACCAGAACGCCTGCAAGGTCACGGGCCAGTCCAGCAGGGCCGCGGCCGTGGCGGGGGAGCCTTGCGGCAGCCCTTCGCGGGGGCGGGGCAGCGGGAAGACCATCAGCACGCGGCCAGCGGCATCGCTCAGCCCTTCGGCCAGGGCGACGCCGTTGAGCATCAGGCGCAGGTGGGCCCAGGCGATGGCTTGTTCCGGGTGCGTGGCCGAGCGCAACTCGGTGCGCAGGCTGGCCATGCCGATCGGCGGCGTGCGGGTGGCGGCGCTGTACAGCGGCACATGGGGCAAGCCGTCACCCAGCGGCCCCCACAGGCCCTGGCCGAGCGTGGGCGTCAGGGCCATGTCCACGTAGCGGTTCAGCGTGTCGTGCACCGTGAGGCGAAAGCGCGGCAGGTCGGGCGATGCCGGCGAGCCGAGGTCGTCAAGGGCCAAGGCGGCATCGCTGTCGGCTTCTGACGGTGTCAGGAAGCTGCGGATGCCGGGGACGTCGTGCAGCGCGAACACGCCGCTGCGGTTGGTGTTCAGCACGCGGGCCTGGCGTGTGGGGCGCGGTTGCCACAGGTCGTACAGCACGAGCTGCAGGCCATCGGACACCACACGGCCATCGGCCACATCGCGGCATTGCACGCCCAGCAGGGCGCGGCGTACGGGTCGGTCAAAGCCTGCTCGCAGCGTGGGCAGCATCGCCGTCACGGTGGGGCTCATGGCTGTCCTCCGGGTGTGCGGGTGTCGGTCTGGCCATGGCGGAAGTCGCGGGTCTCGACCAGGGCGCCTTCTTCGAGGACGATGTCCGACTCCAGCAGCACCGGCCGCGCCACGTAGGTCAGCGAGGTCTGCCAGCGGCTGCGGAACTTGTCCCACAGGCCGAGGTAGTCGGGCAGGGACGGCGCGTCCAGCATCAGCTCGATGGCCTCGTCCGGGCGGAAGGCCGGCACCGTGCGGCGCGACAGCGACTGGTTGAGCAAGGCCGCGGGGACGATGGCGTTGTCTTCGAGGAAGCGCAGCGCCCAGCCGGTCAGGCGCAACTGGCGCTCTGGCTCGCTGGACCAGGCCGTCAACAGCATGGACACGTCCACCGGCAGGGGTGGGCGGCGCTTGCGGCCGTCGGGCTCGCGCCGCGCCGAGAAGCTGCGCACGGCCGTGTTCACGCTCAGGCGCCACACCAGCAGCGAGAAGCCCTCGGTCACGGGCTGTGCGGCGAAGTCGTGGCCGGCGTAGAGCGCGAAGGTGGGCGTGCTGGCGAACTCGTCGCGCGGGCAGTGGTCCTCCACCATCTTCAGGATGGTTTTGGCGACGGCGGCGATGGCGAGGTGGTTGGCCATGGTGAGGGCAAGAATTCAGTGCGATGTCAACGGTGAGATGTCAGTGGCAGCATCAATGCGGATCGGCGCGACCCGAGGCGCGGGCACTGAGGTAGGACGCTGGTGCCCAGACCTGTTCCAGTCGGTGCACCAGGCCATCTGCTTCGAGCTGCGCCAGCGCGGCTTCCACCACAGGCAGTGCGACCTCGCCCACCTCGGGCGGCAGCCAGAAGCGCTGGATGCCCGCCGCCGTGTCCGAGGCCCTGGGGTTGCGGCTCAGGTAGCCACGGATGGCCGAGGCCACCGCTGCGACTTCCGGGAACTGGTGCGCGTCCATGGGTCACTCCCTGCCGTCCGACTTTCTGTGATGTTGTTCACATGGGTGCAAGCTGCGGGCCATGTCGCGCTGACAACTTAGGGGGGCGGGCAAGTGCTTGATCTGCAAGGTTTCAGGGCCCACACGGCCCACAAACAGCTGCTCAAGATGGCTTGCTGTCGTGCGCTCACCCTGGCGCGGATGCCACACCGTGGCGGCGCGGCTGCATGGGTGTGGCGGTGCGGCCTGGGGGTCTGGGGCGCTGGCGCCACAGGGTCAGTCCGCCATGGCGTCGAACCCTGCGCGTTGCAGGCCGTGCTTGCGCACCAGCTTGCAAAAGCGGCTGCGCTCCTTGCCGGCGATGCGCGCGGCCAGGCTGAGGTTGCCGCCCGCGCGTTGCAGCACGGCGGCCAGGTAACGGCGCTCGAAGTCGGTGATGGCTTGCGCCTTGGCGTCGGCGAAGCTGATGTCGGCATGGGCATCGCCCTGTGTGCCGCCATTCGCATGAGGGTCGATGGCCGCGGGCGTGGGCGCCGGGTCGGGCTCGTGCACCGACGCCCATGCGACAGGTGCGGCCACCGGGGGGGCGCCCAGGTCAAGGTGGAGGACGGCGCCTTCGGCCAGCAGAAAGGCGCGGTGCACGAGGTGCTCCAGCTCGCGCACATTGCCCGGCCATGCGCGGGGTGTTTGCAGCAGTGCCAGGCTGTGCGCGTCGATGTGCTTGGGGTCCGTGCGGTATTGCTGCACCAGCCGCTTCACAAAGGCCTGCGCCAGCAGGGCGGCATCGCCATGGCGCTCGCGCAGTGGCGGCAGGCGCACGCTCAGCACGTTGATGCGGAACAGCAAATCCTGCCGGAACAGGCCTTGGGCCACCAGGTCTTCGAGCTTGGCGTTGGTGGCCGCGACCAGCCGCACATCGGCATGTTGCAGGCGCGAGGCTCCGAGGGGCCGGTAGCTGTGGTCCTGCGCGAAACGCAGGATGGCCGCCTGGGCCCGGGGGCTCATGGCGTCGATCTCGTCCAGGAAGAGGGTGCCGCCTTGCGCCTGGCCGATCACCCCCAGGCTGTCGGACTTGGCGTCGGTGAAGGCACCACGGGCGTGGCCAAACAACTCGGCCTCCAGGATGCTGTCAGGCAGGGCCCCGCAGTTGATCGGCACAAAGGGGCCGCGGCTGCGTGCGCTCAGGTAATGCAGCGCGCGTGCTGCCAACTCCTTGCCCGTGCCTGTTTCTCCGCACAAGAGCACCGTGGCGTCCACGCGGGCGCACTGCTGCAGCAGGGCCAGAGACTGGCGGAATGCGCTGGCGCTGCCATGCAGGTGCAAGGCGGGCCAGTCGGGTTCTGCAGGGGCATCGGGCAGGGCATGCGCTGGCATCGGACTTCCTGAGTTCGGTGGCGCCCCTGGCTGTGCGTCCACCTGACGGTGCTGTTTTTTGCATTCTAGAAAGCGTGGCCGTGCTGGCAACCCCCTAGAAAATGGTGGCAGCCACGGAGTTCATGCAGCCTTTGCGTTGGCGCAAGCCTCGGCGCGCGCGTGGGCTTGTGTACAGTCGGGGCAGCCCAGGACCTTGCCCATGCACGCCCCAGCCCCACCGTCAGACGAGCCCGTTCAGGCACTCATCCGCATCCGACAGCTCAGCAAGGTCTATCACCGGGGTGGCCAGCGCATCGCCGTGCTGGAGAACCTCAACCTGACGGTGCAGCCCGCCGAATTCGTCGCCTTGATGGGGCCCAGCGGCTCGGGCAAGAGCACCCTGCTCAACCTGATCGCGGGCATCGACCAGCCCACGTCCGGCACGATCGAGGTCGGCGGGGTGGACATCGCCACGCTGAACGAGCGCGAGTTGGCCGACTGGCGCGCCGCCAACGTGGGCTTCATCTTCCAGTTCTACAACCTCATGCCCGTGTTGACGGCCTTCGAGAACGTGGAGTTGCCGCTGTTGCTGACCGGCTTGAGCCGCCGCGAGCGCCGCGCCCATGTCGAGGCGGCCCTGGAGATGGTCAAGCTGTCGGACCGCACGGACCACTTCCCGAACGAGTTGTCGGGCGGACAGCAGCAGCGCGTGGCGATCGCGCGGGCGCTGGTGACCGATCCCACCCTGATCGTGGCCGACGAGCCCACCGGCGACCTGGACCGCGCCACCGGCGAAGAGGTGCTGCGCCTGATGGACGAGCTGCACCGCGACCTGGGCAAAACCATCGTCATGGTCACGCACGACCCCAAGGCCGCGGCGCGCGCCGGTCGCCTCATCCACCTGGAAAAGGGCGAGTTGGTGGACGATGTGGGCAACGACATGCCCACCCACGCCTGAGCGTCACCGCGCGCGGCAGTTCACGCAGATCACCGCCAGCCCGGCGGCGGCGTGCGCGCCAGCACCCACACCGACACCCCCAGCGCGCCCGCCTCGCGCAGCACGAGGCTGGCCTCGTCCAGGGTGGCGCCGGTGGTCAGCACGTCATCGACCAGGGCCACGTGCCGGCCCGCCACAGCCTGGGCGCCGCGGGCTGTGAGTGCAAAAGCCCCCTGGATGGCGCGCCGACGCTCGGCGAGGTCGAGGTCTTTCAGGCGGCGGTGTTGCGTCACGCGCACCAGCACGTCGGCCTGTGCTGGCAAGCGCAGCGCGCGTGCCGTGTGCCTGGCCAGCACCCAGGCCTGGTTGTAGCCGCGCTCCCGCAGGCGCTCGGCCGACACGGGCACGGGCAGCACCAGGTCCACCGGGTGGGGCCGCTGGCGCACGGCCTGGGCCAGCATGGCCGACAAGGGAGCGCCCAAGGTGGGCCATTGGCCGAACTTGAACTGGGTGATCAGGTGGCGCCAGGGTGACACGTAGTCCAGCGCGACGACCGCGCGGTCGAATTCAGGGGCGGGGTCTTCGCAGTGCGGGCAATGGCGGTCGGCGCGCGCCGGCGCTTGCGGCGACGCGCAGCGTGGGCAGCGGGGCACGCTGGGGCGCCAGCGTTGCAGGCAGGGCCCGCACAGAGCCTGTGTCTGCCAGCGGTGGCACAGCAGGCAAGGACCGGGAGGGCGAAAGCCAAGGCGAAGCATGGGGCGGCGGCATCTGCGAGACACCCATGGGCAAGATGGCCTTGGCATCCCTGCGGGCAGGTCGCCTCAATATACTGAGTGCCCAGGCGTCTGCCCATCACCCTTTGGAGGGCCTTGCGCGCCTTTGCGTCCTCTGCTGTGCCCATGTCCGATCACCCCACGCCCGCGCCTTCCGAGGCTGTTTCCCCGTCTGGCCAAGCGTCTGACGCGCCTGCCGCTGAGGCCTTGCCGGCTTGCGCACCCAGCGCCGCGGCCTTGCGGCGGCAGTTGCGCAGGCTCTCGCAATTGCCCGAGCCACCCTGGCTGCACCAGGAGGTGGCCCGCCGCCTGGCCGAGAAGCTGGGCCCCATCCGCCTGACGCCGCGCGACTGGATCGACTGGTCTGCGTGGCTGGGGGCGGGTGCGGCGCACGTGCAGGCCCGCTACCCCGAGGCGCAGCGCTGGGTCGTCGAGCCGCATCCCGCCTTGGCGGTGCGCAGCTTGCAGGCCGAAGCCGAGGCTGCCCCGCGTGGCTGGCGCACCTTGTGGCGCAAGCCCGACCTGAGCGAGCGGGTCCACACCGAGCCAGTCCCCGAGCAGGCGCCTTGGCGTGTGCCGGACGCGCAAGGGGCGTCCGGCGCTCAGATGCTGTGGGCCAACATGGCCCTGCACGGCGCCAGCGACCTGCCCGGGCTGCTCGGATCCTGGCACCGCCACCTGGCGGTCGAGGGCTTCCTGATGTGTTCCGGGCTCGGGCCCGACACCGCGCGTGAACTCCGCGCCGTTCACCGCAGCATGGGCTGGGGCCTGCCCACCATCGATTTCATCGACATGCATGACCTGGGCGACGAGCTGGTGCGTGCTGGTTTCGCCGACCCCGTCATGGACATGGAGCGCCTGACCCTGACCTGGGCCAGCCCGCAGGCCATGCTCGACGAGTTGCGCACCTGGGGGGGCAATGTGGCCCATGTCCGCTTCGCTGGACTGCGCACGCGCGCCTGGCGGGACCGCCTGCTGAGCGCCATCGACCAGCACATGCGCCAGCCCGACGGGCGCATCGCCCTGACGGTGGAGCTGGTTTATGGCCATGCCCTCAAGCCCATGCCGCGTGCCAAGCTGGCACCCGAGACCCGGGTGACCCTGGCCGACATGCGGCAGATGGTGCGCAAGAAGGGTCAGCCCTGAGTCATTGAGGCGACAGTCGCGCGCCCCGTTCGAATTCGCTCGCCAACCGCGGGTTATTCATAGCACGCCCTGGTTCATTGCGCCTTGAGGCAGGGCAAGTCGCTGGCTAGAATGGACCGAACCCAAACAGGCCACCGCCGAATCTGGGGACTCATGCCGGAGAGATCCTCCGTTTGTGAACGTAGCGAGCCTGGAGGCTGGCGCGATGAACGCCACTGTGTCCCCTGTCCGTCTGATGTCTCCCTCTGCCATGCGCTTTGGCGTTTGGCACTCCCTCACCGAAAGGCGGGCTGGTGCAGTGTCTGTGGCGCGGTCTGCCCGTGACCAGGCCGACGACTGGCAAGCCGAGTGGCTGTTGATGCGGCAACTGCCTGTGCCATTGGCGGTGCTGTCCCGCTGGTGGTGGATGGCGTCCGTGCTGGGCTTGGTGGCAGCGCTCTTGTCCTTTTCGGGTGCGAGTGACCTGTCTCCAGTTGCATGGCCGCCCTCAGTCCACGAACTCCAGCTGGTGCTTGCCTTGGTGGCTGTCAGCCTGATCGCACGCCTGGCGTTGCGCGCTTACGGCCATCACGCCCAAGACCATGACCACATCGCCATGCGCGCCGACCGCGTGCACGTGAGTTGCTGCCGCGGCGGCCAAACCCAGTCGCTGGACTGCCACCCGCGCTGGTTGCGCGTCGAGCCGGTGCAGCACGACCGCTCCCTGATCCGCGTCTCTGGCGAGGGCTGCAGTGTGGTGGTCGGCGAGTTCGTGCCGAGCGATGGCCGCAAGCAACTTGCCAACGAACTGCGCTGGGCCTTGCGCCACCTGGACGATTGATGGCGCGCAACCGGCCCGAAGCCTCCCCCGTGCCAGCCACACCCTGTATTGACGACCACGTTCAACCCACGAAGAGCAACGAGATGATCCATGTTCCTGGGAATCGAGTGAGCCCGACCGAGCCCTTGGCTCTGCGCGTGCGCAAGGGCCTGACGGCCGCGACCCTGCTGGGCGCGGCCAGTGGCGCTTGGGCGGTCAGTGACCTGCCGGGCGGGCCTGCCGTCCGCCAGCTGGACCTGCACCCCGCCGTGACCCGCATCGCTTCGGCGCAGCAGGACCTCCACCACATGATGATGTACATCTGCATCGTCATCTTCGTGGCGGTGTTCGGCGTGATGTTCTATTCCATCTTCGCGCACCGCAAGTCCAAAGGCGCCAAGGCGGCCGACTTCCACGAGTCCACCACGGTGGAAATCGTCTGGACCATCGTTCCCTTCCTCATCGTCATCGGCATGGCCTTGCCCGCCACCAAGGTGGTCGTGGCCCAGAAGGACACCACCAACGCCGACCTGACCATCAAGGCCACAGGCATGCAGTGGAAGTGGGGCTACGAGTACATCAAGGGCGATGGCGAGGGCATCCAGTTCGTCTCGACGCTCGATGCCAGCCAGCGTGCCCTGTCCGACGCCGGCACGCCGCAGGGCGACAACTACCTGTTGAAGGTGGACAACGCCCTGGTCGTGCCCGTGGACAAGAAGATCCGCATCATCACCACGGCCAACGACGTCATCCACTCCTTCATGGTGCCGGCCTTCGGCATCAAGCAAGACGCCATCCCCGGCTTCGTGCGCGACACCTGGTTCCGCGCCGAAAAAATCGGCGACTACTACGGCCAGTGCGTGGAGCTGTGCGGCAAGGAGCACGCTTACATGCCCATCCACGTCAAGGTGCTGAGCGCCGAGGACTACGCCAAGTGGGTGGACGACAAGCACAAGCAGATGCAGGCCCTGGCCGACGACCCGAACAAGGTCTGGACGCAAGACGAGCTGATCGCGCGTGGCGAGAAGGTCTACACCGCCAACTGCGCGGCCTGCCACCAGCCCAATGGCAAGGGCGGCGGCGCCATCAAGGCGCTGGACGGCTCTGCCAAGGTGCTGAGCGACGATGCCAAGGTGCAGATCGACGTGCTGCTCAACGGCCAGAACAACACCATGCCGCCGTGGAAGCAGATCCTCTCTGACACGGAGATCGCCGCCGTGATCACCTACACCAAGAACCACTGGTCGAACAAGACTGGCCAGACCGTGCAGCCTGCCGAGGTGCTGGCGGCCCGCAAGTGAGGGCGGCCACGCGGCCCATGCCCTTGCTGAACCGACCCGAGATCCGATTCGCTGAAAGGACGCTCCATGAGCGCAGTGCTTGACCACGGTGGCCACGGCCACGACCACGACGACCACCATGGCCACCCGCACGGATGGCGGCGCTGGGTCTATGCCACGAACCACAAGGACATCGGCACGCTGTACCTGCTGTTCTCGCTGACCATGCTGATGATCGGCGGGGTGCTGGCGCTCGGCATCCGGGCTGAGTTGTTCCAGCCGGGGTTGCAGTTGCTCAACCCCGAGTTGTTCAACCAGCTCACGACCATGCACGGCATCATCATGGTGTTCGGCGCCATCATGCCGGCCTTCGTGGGGGTGGCCAACTGGATGCTGCCGCTGCAGATCGGTGCCTCCGACATGGCCTTTGCGCGCATGAACAACTTCAGCTTCTGGCTGATGATCCCGGCCGCGCTGATGCTGGTGGGCTCTTTCTTCATGCCCGGTGGCGCACCCGCCGCCGGCTGGACGCTCTACGCCCCGCTGACGCTGCAGATGGGCCCGTCCATGGACGCTGGCATTTTCGCCATGCACATCCTGGGCGCCTCGTCCATCATGGGCTCGATCAACATCATCGTGACCATCCTGAACATGCGCGCACCGGGCATGACGCTCATGAAGATGCCGATGTTCGCCTGGACCTGGCTGATCACCGCTTACCTGCTGATCGCGGTGATGCCCGTGCTGGCTGGCGCCATCACGATGACGCTGACCGACCGCCACTTCGGTACCAGCTTCTTCAACCCCGCCGGTGGTGGTGATCCGGTGATGTACCAGCACATCTTCTGGTTCTTCGGCCACCCCGAGGTGTACATCATGATCTTGCCGGCCTTCGGCATCGTCAGCCAGATCGTGCCGGCCTTCGCCCGCAAGAAGCTGTTCGGCTACGCCTCGATGGTCTATGCCACCGCGTCGATCGCCATCCTGAGCTTCATCGTCTGGGCCCACCACATGTTCGCCACGGGCATGCCGGTGACCGGTCAGCTCTTCTTCATGTACGCCACCATGCTGATCTCCGTGCCCACGGGCGTGAAGGTTTTCAACTGGATCGCGACCATGTGGAAGGGTTCGATGACCTTCGAGAGCCCGATGCTGTGGGCCGTGGGCTTCATCTTCGTGTTCACCATGGGCGGCTTCACGGGTTTGATCCTGTCGGTGGCGCCCATCGACATCCAGTTGCAAGACACCTACTACGTGGTGGCCCACTTCCACTACGTGCTGGTGGCCGGCTCGCTGTTCGCCTTGTTCGCGGCCTTCTATTACTGGGCCCCGAAATGGACGGGCGTGATGGTGCCCGAGTGGAAGGGCAAGCTGCACTTCTGGTGGTCGCTGATCGCGTTCAACGTGACCTTCTTCCCCATGCACTTCCTCGGTCTGGCGGGCATGCCGCGCCGCTACGCCGACTACCCCATGCAGTTCGCTGACTTCAACGCGCTCGCATCGGTGGGTGCCTTCTTCTTCGGCTTCGCCCAGGTGTACTTCATCCTGGTGGTGCTGATCCCGGCCATGCGTGGCAAGGGTGAGCCGGCCCCGGCCAAGCCATGGGATGGTGCCGAGGGCCTGGAGTGGGAAGTGCCGTCGCCCGCACCCTTCCACACCTTCGAGACACCCCCGAAGCTGGACGCCACCGCGACCCGCGTGATCGGCTGATCGGCATGAGCCAAGGAATGAACACCATGAACGACGTGTCAGCCGATCCGGTGGACCGCCGCCGCAACCTGCGCCTGGCCCTGGTGCTGGCCTCGGTGGCCGCCACCTTCTTCATCGGTTTTGTCGTGAAGATGATCTTGCTGGGCAAGGGCTGAAGGTCGCGATGGCATCGGTGTCCAAGCTCCCTGCAGCGCTGCTGCGACTGCGCCAGGCCAACCTGAACATGGTGGGCAAGCTCACCGTGGTCACAGCCGTGATGTTCGGCTTCGGTTACGCGATGGTGCCGATGTACAAGCACATCTGCGAAGCGCTGGGCATCAATGTGCTGTCCCTCACCGAGCAGCAGGTGCCGGGTGCCGCTGGCCGTGCGCGCAACACGCAGGTGGACTTGACCCGCACCATCACCGTGGAGTTCGATGCCAACGCGCGCGGCCCCTGGGACTTCAAGCCCGAGATGCGCACCGTGCGCGTGCACCCGGGCGAGGTCACCACCGTGGTCTATGAATTCCACAACCGCCAGTCGCGCACCATGGCGGCCCAGGCGATTCCCAGCTACGCGCCCAAGCAGGCCACGGCGCATTTCAACAAGCTGGAGTGTTTCTGTTTCACCGAACACACGCTGGCGCCTGGCGAGACCAAGCGCTGGCCCGTGGTGTTCGTGATCGACCCCAAGCTGCCCAAAGACGTCAGCACCATCACGCTGTCCTACACCTTCTTCGAGGTGGGCGGCAAGGTGCCGGCGGCGCCAGGGGGTTCGGTGTGAGCGTGGTGAAGGTGAGGGCGAAGGTGAAGGGGCCATGAGCAAGGATTTGAAGCAGGCGGCGCAGCGCAAGGGCTCCTTCCTGCAGACGCTCAAGGCCGTTGCCTGGTCTTTTTTCGGGGTGCGCAAGGCCTCGGGTTACGAAGAGGATGTGGCCAAGATCAACCCGGTCCACGTGATCATCGCCGGCATCCTCGCCGGTTTGGTGTTCGTGCTGGGATTGGTCTGGCTGGTGCAGTGGATCGTGGGCAGCGGCGCGGCCGCGTCCGCCGTCTGAGCCATGTGTGAATCAGGTGTGAGACAGCTCTGAGGAGATCAAGATGTCGTCAGCGGTGAGCAAGGGCCACGCGCCCTACTACTACGTGCCAGGTCCGTCCCGCCACCCCGCGATGGCGGCGGTCGGCCTGTTTTTCGTGATCCTCGGGGCAGGGCAATGGGTCAACGGTGTCTCATGGGCGCCGTTCGCCTTCGCCTTCGGCCTGGTGTGGTGGCTGGTGGTGCTCAAGCAGTGGTTCTCGCAGGCCATTGGCGAGAGCGAGGGCGGCATGTACGGCGAGCGCATCGACCTGTCCTTCCGCTGGAGCATGGCCTGGTTCATCTTCTCCGAGGTGATGTTCTTCGCGTCCTTCTTCGGCGCCCTGTACTGGGCCCGCCTGCACGTTTTGCCCAGCCTGGGCAGCCTCGACAACGCCCTGCTGTGGCCTGACTTCAAAGCCATCTGGCCGACCGAGCTGGCCGGCGCGACCGGCTCACCCGCAGGCACGGTCGAGCCCTTCCGGACCATGGACCCCTGGCCCTTGCCCACGATCAACACCCTCTTGCTGCTGACCTCGGGTGTGACGCTCACCGTGGCCCACCATGCGCTGCTGCAAAACCTGCGCGGCAAGTGCATCACCTTCATGTGGATCACCGTGCTGCTGGGCGTGGCCTTCCTGGGCTTGCAGGCTTTCGAGTACTACGAGGCTTACCACCACCTGAACCTGAAGCTGTCATCGGGCATTTACGGCTCGACCTTCTTCATGCTGACGGGCTTCCACGGCATGCACGTGTTCGTGGGCATGCTGATGCTGCTGTTCATCACGCTGCGTTTGCAGAAGGGCCACTTCACGGCCGACAACCACTTCGGCTTCGAAGGCGCCGCCTGGTACTGGCACTTCGTGGACGTGGTCTGGCTGGGCCTGTACGTGGTGGTGTACTGGACCTGAGCGGCGCTCAGCGCGCCAGTGGCACACCGGTGGGCTGGATCCAGCCCATCTGGTATGAGATCAGGATGAAGGCGAACAGTGCGATCGACAGGGCCACCCGCAGGGCAAGCGCACGTGCCATGCGTTTGCCCTTGAGCTTGCCCGGTTCGCCTGGCTCTCCGGGTTTGCCGCTGCGGCCACCTTGCAACATGGCCCGGCCGGCCATGGCCAGTGCCCCGATGATGGCCAGCAGGCCCAGCAAGAAAACGAATTTCATGCCGGTGATTATGGTCTTCTGACCTGGTGGGAACCATGCGATGAACCCGGTGTGTACACGGTGGGTGGCGGTCTTGGCGGGTGTGCTCACCTGCCTGGCCACGGCGGGCCTGGGGCGCTGGCAGCTGCAACGCGCCGATGACAAGTTGTCCGCAGCTGCGCTGATGCAGCGCCGCGCGACCGAAGCTGCCTGGACCGCTGCCGATTGGCCCTGCGCCTCGGCCGACAGACAGGCCTCAGTGGATTTGCCGGTCGATCGCCCGGCGCAACTGCGCGGACGCTGGCTGGGCGACCGCACCGTCTTCCTCGACAACCGACCGATGGACGGCAGCTCCGGCTTCATCGTGCTCACGCCCTTGCGCCTGAGCCACGGCCCGTGCCAGGGGCAGGTGTTGCTGGTGCAGCGGGGCTGGGTGCCGCGCGATGTGCGCGACCGCCAGCGTCTGCCCGCATGGCAGGACAGCGATGCCGAGGTCTCGGTGCCCGGGCGCGTGGCGCAACAGCCATCCCGCACCTATGCCATCGGCGACGAGGCGCTGCCCGATGCGCGCCTGCACCGCGTCATCCGACAAAACGCCGATGCGGCCTTCTGGCAGGCCTGGTTGGGGCAAGCCCCGCTTGCAGGCGCCTTGCTGCAGACCGACGATGAGCGGCCAAGCGGGGTGGCTTTGCTGCGCCACTGGACGGCACCCGATGCGGGCGTCGGCAAGCACCAGGCCTACGCCGCGCAGTGGTTTGCGCTCTCGGCCATCGCCGCGGGCCTCACACTGTGGTTCCAGTTCCTGCGGCCCCTTTACCGTGCCCGTGCCCGTGCCCTGGCCCAACCCGATCCCTCGCGCCCATGAGTTCTGCCTTGTCACCCCAGTTGCCCTCCAAGCCTTCCGCCAACGACCCGCTGGTGCAGCTCAGCGTGCACAGCCTGCCGCCGGCCGACAAGGCCCGACAGTCGCTCGACCAGCGCACCCGCATGGGCCGCATCAAGATGCTGGCGGTCTGGGCGGTGTGTGCTGCGCCGGTGGTGGCCTCGTACTTCACGTACTACGTGCTGCGCCCGCAAGGTCGCACCAACTATGGCGAGCTCATCCAGCCGACGCGGCCGGTGCCTGCCGATGGCCAGCTGGTGTTGACCGACCTGCAAGGCCAGCGTGTGCAGCCCAACGCGCTCAAAGGCCAGTGGCTGCTGGTGTCGGTGGCGGGTGGCGCGTGCGATCCCGCCTGTGAGCAGCACCTCTACCAGCAGCGTCAGTTGCGCGAGATCCTCGGCAAGGACAAGGACCGCATCGACCGCGTCTGGCTGGTCACCGACCAGGCGCCGGTGCGCCCGTCGCTCTTGCCCGCCATGCAGCAGGCCTGGACCCTGCGTGCCGACCCTGCAGCCGTGGCCCGCTGGTTGCAGCCGGAACCCGGGCAGCCGCTGTCGGCCCATTTCTACCTGGTGGACCCCCGCGGCGACTGGATGATGCGATTCCCCGCCCAGGCCGATCCGGTGCGCATCAAGAAAGACCTGTTGCGCCTGATGAAGGCCAACGAGTCCTGGGACAAAGCCGGTCGTTGAACCATGCTGGCGCTGATCAACCTCAACCCCGCCGTGGAAGTGGCGCTGCTGGGTGCGGCCTTGGCCGTGCTGCCGGCCGCCTGGGTGCTGCGGCGTGGTCGCCAGCAGGGCTTGCAAGGCTGGCCGGCGTGGCAGCGCGTGTTGACGGTGGCCACGCTCTTCCTGACCCTGGACCTCGTGGTGTTCGGCGCTTTCACCCGCCTGACCGACTCTGGCCTGGGCTGTCCCGATTGGCCCGGCTGCTACGGCGAACTCAGCCCTTTCCAGGCGCACAGCGACATCAGCGCGGCCCAGGCGGCCTTGCCGGGCGGGCCGGTCACGCACGGCAAGGCCTGGATCGAGATGCTGCACCGCTACCTGGCCACCGGCGTGGGTGCCCTCATCACGGCTTTGATGCTGTTGGCCTGGCGCATGCGGCATGCCGGCGGCCTGTCGCCCTGGTGGGCCACGGCCACCTTCGTGTGGGTCTGTGCCCAGGGGGCGTTCGGCGCCTTGACCGTCACGCTCAAGCTGCAGCCCATCATCGTGACGGGGCACTTGCTGGGCGCGGTGCTGGGCGTGGCGATGCTCACCGCCCAGGTGCGCGTGTTGTCGCCGCGATTGTGCATGCCCGGTGATGCCGCTGACACGCTGGATGCGGCCTGGGCAGGCGCCGGTTTGCGGCGTGTCGGCCTGGCCGTGTTGCTGCTGCTCGTGGTGCAGATCGCGTCGGGCGCCTGGGTCAGCACGAATTACGCCGTGCTGGCCTGCAGCGAGTTCCCGACTTGCCAGGGCCAGTGGTGGCCCGACACCGATTTCCGCGCCGGCTTCCATCTGTTGCGCCCGCTGGGCGGCGACAGCGAGGCTGGCTACCTCACCCTGGCGGGGCTGACGGCCATCCACCTGGCGCACCGTTGCCTGGCGCTGGTTGTGGCGCTGGCCTTGGCCACCTACGCCTGGCGCCTGGGGCGCTGGCAGGTGGGCGGTGATTTGGGCGGTGTACGGCCCTGGCGGCGCGAGGCCCGCGTGCTGGTCGGCTTGCTGCTTTGGCAGCTGACCTCCGGCCTGAGCAACGTGGTGCTGGGTTGGCCCCTGGTGGCGGCCCTGGCCCACACGCTGGGTGCGGCCCTGCTGGTGGCCTGGCTGGTGCGGCTGTGGGTGCTGCCGCGCGGTGCGATCGGGCATCTGGCGCAAGCGGAGGCCGAGGTGCCGCAAAGGCAGAACCCGACCGCGCGACATCAGGGACATCACCCTGGAGATGCGCACCCGGCTGCGTCATAGTCGAGTCAGCTTACCGAGCCTTGAACATGTCCGACACCTTCGCGTCTTCCACGGTTTCCACGGCCACCCTGTCCGCTTCGGCCCAGGCATCGTCCCCCGCTTCGGGCGCCACCTCTGCCGTGCGCCCGCTCGCTGCCTGGCGCCAGTACCACGTGCTGACCAAGCCCCGGGTGGTGCAGCTCATCGTCTTCTGCGCCGTCATCGGCATGCTGCTGGCCGTGCCCGGCGTGCCGTCGGCGGCCGAGGCGCTCACGGCGCTGGCGGCCTGCATCGGCATCTGGCTGGTGGCGGGGTCGGCGGCGGCCTTCAACTGCCTCATCGAGCAGGGCATCGACGCCCGCATGAAGCGCACCGCCTGGCGGCCTACGGCCCGCGGCGAGCTCAGCCGCAAGCACACGCTGCTGTTCAGCGCCGTGCTGTGCGGCACGGGCATGGCCATCCTCGGTCTGTGGGTGAACCTGCTGACCATGTGGCTGACCCTGGCCACCTTCGTCGGTTACGCCATCGTGTACACCGTGGTGCTCAAACCTCTGACGCCGCAAAACATCGTCATCGGTGGGGCTTCGGGGGCGATGCCGCCCGTGCTGGGCTGGGCCGCCATGCGCGGTGCCGTCGAGCCCGAGGCGCTGATGCTCTGTCTCATCATCTTCCTGTGGACGCCGCCGCACTTCTGGGCGCTGGCGCTGTACCGCGTCGAAGACTACGCCCGCGCCGGCCTGCCCATGCTGCCCGTGACGCACGGCAATGCCTTCACGCGCCTGCACGTGCTGCTCTACACCGTCATCCTGCTGGCGGGCAGCCTGCTGCCCTTCATCTACGGCATGAGCGGCTGGATCTACCTGGCCTCGGCCGTGGTGCTGGGTCTGATGTTCGTGGGATACGCCTTTGCGCTGTGGCGGCGTTACAGTGACGAACTGGCCCGCAAGACCTTCCGCTTCTCCATCGTGCACCTCATGCTGATGTTCGCGGCCTTGCTGGTCGATCATTACTGGACGATCTGACCTCGGCGCCTGGGCGCCACCCCGAACATGAGCAAGCTCGACATGGGCCGACGCACGGTGTTGCGATCGGCCGGCGGCCTGGCCGGTGCCGCTGTGGCCCTGCCTGTGACTTTGGCAGCCCTCGCAGGGTGCGACAAGGTGCAGCCTGGCGGCGTGCCCAAGCCCACGGCCAAATTCAATGCGGTGGACATCACCGGCGCGGATTACGCCCGGCGCTTGCAGCTCAATGACTTCGATGGCAAACCGCGCAACCTGGCCGAGTTCAAGGGCAAGGTGGTGTTCGTGTTTTTCGGTTTCACGCAATGCCCGGACGTCTGCCCCACGACCATGGCCGAACTGGCCGAGGTGCGCCGCAGGCTGGGCGCCGATGGCGAGCGCGTGCAAGGCGTGTTCGTGTCAGTGGACCCGGAGCGCGACACGCCGGTCTTGCTCAAGGCCTATCTCACGGGCATGGACCCCAGCTTCGTTGGCCTGACGGGCTCGCTGGCCGACATCGACGCCACCGCGCGCGAGTTCAAGGTGTTTTACCAGAAGGTGCCCACCTCAGGTGGCGGCTACACCCTGGACCACACCGCCGGTGCCTACGTGTTCGACCCGGCAGGCCAGGTGCGCCTGTTCGTGCGCTACGGCCTGGGCGTGGACGCCCTCACGGCCGACCTCAAGCAGCTGCTGAGCGCGGCCGGCTGAGCGCTGCCCACCACACCCGCATCACATCGCTTCGAGCGTGAAGCTCTGGCGGCCCGTCCAGTCTTCGCCCGGCGCCAGGGTGATCGGCTCCAGGATGCGGCCACCTTCGACGCACAGCATGTGGCGCCAGCCATCGGCGGGCATGTCGGCCAGCTTGGCGCAGGCCTCGGGGCCCGGGTTCCACAGCACGGTGTCGGGCATGTCCTGAGCGTCGATGCGCAGACGGCGCGGGCCATCGCGCAGCAGCAGGTCACCGCGCACATTGGCGTAGATGCGGTCGATCTCGCCGTGGAAGCGCTTCTCCGGGTGGTCTTCCAGGGTCTCGCCCCCCAGCAAACGGTCGATGAAGCGGTGGCCTTCGAGGCCTTGCAGCCGCACCTGGGGCAACTCCGACACGGCCAGGTAGGTGTGCAGGGCCGCCGCGAAAGGCCAGGTCGTGTCACCGGTGTTTTCGGCGTGCAGTTCGAGGTCGAGCCGGTTGGCCTCGACCGAGACCGTCAGCTCCAGGCGGAAGCCGTGCGGCCACAGCGCGCGTGTTTCCTCGCTGTCGCTCAGCGCCAGGGTCAGCTGCGCATGGTCGCGGCCGATGCGGCTGGTGTCGTGCGCCCAGGTGCGCGTGCGCGCCAGGCCGTGGCGGGGCAGGGAGGTGTCCGGGCCGCGCAGCTCGAACTGCGGGAAGATGACGGGCACACCGCCTCGCACGGCCATGCCGGGCGCAGCCACGGCTGCGGGCGAGAGGTAGAGCTGTTCTTCGGCGCCCGCGGGCACCCACGAGACCACGTGGCCGCCATGCAGCAAAACAGTGGCTTGGGCGCCGTCCGGGGCGCGCACGACGATGGCGGGTTGGCCCAGGACCTCGGTCTGGGAAAAGGCAAGTTCGTTCATGCCGAGAGTATCCATCCTTCGACCGGGTCCAGGGTCGGGGGCAGGCCCCAGTGGGCGTTGCCTTCTTCACGCTGGCGTTGCGCCCAGGCGGCCTGCATCAGGCAGAGCACAGCGTCGAGGCGGTCGCCCTTGGGGTCGGACAACAGGTGGTCGCGTTGGGCCGCGCTGAGTTGCAGTCGCAGCCCTTGCGCGCCGGCCAGCCTTTGGCTGCGGCCTTGTTCCAGCGCATTGAGCAGGTCCATGCGGGCGATCAGGCGGGCCTGTTGCGCGCTCACCTCGGCGGGCGTGTTGGCCTTGGCGTCGCTCTTGTAGCTGCGCCGCCCGAGCAGCTCGGAGGCCAGCAGGCCCGGGTAGGCCTCCAGGGCGATGGCGTTGGTGCGTCCGGCACGCAGTCCGGGCAGGGTGAAGTTGGCATCGACCAAGCGGCGCATGCCCTCGAAATACATCTTGCCCACGGGCACGTAACGGGTCTGCAGCGGGCTGGTGCTGGACACCCCGGGCATGGCCTGGTCGGTGGCGCGGTGCAGCAGTTTCGATCCGGGGTGCGCTGTGGTGCGTTCAGGGTGCCAGGCGTCGCCCCAGCCGTCGATGAGGCGCTGGAAGCCGGCGCGGTCCACGCAATGCCGGTGCAGGGCGCGCACCAGGCGTTCGGCTTCGAGCGGTGCGCCAGCCGCATCGCAGGCCGGGCCATCCAGGTCGGCGGGCAGGGTGCCCGGGCCGTGCCGCTGCAGGGCTTGCACGAAGGGGCGGGGCAGGCCGAAGGGGAAGTCGCAGGCGGCGATGAAGCCACTGGTGCCGCCCGTGTGGCTGGCACCAGGCGCCAGCACGGCCTCCAGCGCCGCGAGGGTGGGCAATTCGTCCACGCGGTCCAGCCGCACCACGCCGCCCGCGCGCCTGCCCCAGGCCAGGGTGAGTGGCTTGCGGGCGCTGGGCGCGCAGCTGAAATCCAGGCCCAGCAGCGTGGCGGGCAGGGCGGACGGTGCGGTGGCCGAAGGCGCGCTCAGCAAGGCCGGCTGAGGATGGACGCCGTGGCGATCAGCTCTTCCAGCAGCGCCATCGACACCTGGCCCGACACGGCATAGGGGTCCAGCACCGGCCGCTCGGAGTACTTCAGCAGGATCGACGGGTTCACGCGGCTCAGGTTGACCTGGCCCATGGTCCAGCCTGCAAAGCGCCGCTCGGTGATTTCTTCGTAGTGCAGCACGATGACGTCGCGGTGGCGCGGGTCACGGGCGATGCGGTTGTACAGGGCGCCCACGGCATCGCGGCCGCCTTCGAGCACCTGCATGAAGATGTCGCCGCTGTGGCACAGCAGCCCGGTGATGCCGCAAGCGGGGTTGCCCTTGCGCGAGCTGGCGAGGATGTCCTCGATGACTTCGGCTGAGAGCGACTCGACGGCGCGGCTGGCATACAGCAATCGGACCAGCATGGTTCAGGCCTTTCGGTTGGCGACCAGAGAGAGGAATTCGCGGCGCAGGTCGGGGTTCTTCAGGAAGGAGCCCCGCATGACGCTGTTGATCATCTTGGAGTCCATGTCCTTGACGCCGCGCCAGTGCATGCAGAAGTGGTCGGCCTCCATCACCACGGCCAGGCCGTCGGGGCTCATGCGCGATTGCAGCAGGTCGGCCACCTGTGTGACGGCCTCTTCCTGGATCTGCGGGCGGCTCATGATCCAGTCGATCAGGCGGGCGTACTTCGACAGCCCGATCAGGTTGGAGTGCTCGTTGGGCATCACGCCAATCCAGACCCGGCCGATGATGGGGCACAGGTGGTGCGAGCAGGCGCTGCGCACGGTGATGGGCCCGACGATCATCAGCTCGTTGAGGCGCTCGGCGTTGGGGAACTCGGTGACCGCGGGCGGCGCGTGGTAGCGGCCCTTGAAGATTTCCTGCAGGTACATCTTGGCCACGCGGCGGGCCGTGTCTTGCGTGTTGTGGTCGCTGTGGGTGTCGATGACCAGGCTTTCGAGCACGCCGCCGAGCTTGCCTTGCACCTCGTCGAGCAGTTTTTCCAGCTCACCCGGTTCGATGAATTCGGCGATGTTGTCGTTGGCGTGGAAGCGCTTCTGTGCGGCCTGGATGCGCTCGCGGATGCGCACCGAGACGGGCACGCCCTCATCGCCTGTGCCCTCGGGGGCGTTGGAGGCGCTGTCGATGGCGCGGAGCTTGGACGTGGTCATGGAGGATCCCGACTGAAGCAGCGTGGCTGCGGGAGCGCGCATCGCAGCGCGCTGTGCCCGCATTGTGCACACGCCGGGGCCATTGGCCCAGTGGGCGGTCTGATGGATTGGCGTCAAGCGCGTGACAAAGGTTTGTCAAATGGCTGGCGAGTGCGGCGGGTGCGCTGCGCGCTGCTCAGGGGGCGTCGCTGTGGCACGCCGGTGCAGTGGGGTGTTGCACACAGGCTTTGGCCCTGCACACGGCGGCGTCGGCGCCTTGCAAGGCGGCACAGGCTTGCAGGGCTTCCACCGACGAGGGCGGTGCTCGGCGCGCGCTGGCGTGTTTCATCATGGCTTCCAGCAGGGCGACATCTTCATTGGTGCGCGTGCGGCCGTTGGCTTCTCGGGCCGTGGGCGGGCGGGCGGCGGGCGGCGTCACGGCGCTGGTGGGGGCGTTCAGCCGGGCGGCATCGGCAGCGGCGCGGGCGACCAGGGCCGCCTGGGCCTGTTGAGCTTGTTGGGCTTGCTGGGCATGTGGCGCCTGGCGGTCAACCTGCACAGGTTGGGGCGATGCATCGGCAACTGCCGGTGATGCCGGCGAAGCTGCTGCGATGGCCTTGGGCGGCACAAGCTCGATGCGGGCGCTGGCCGCGGGCATGTCAGCGCCTGCGGCCGTGGGGGCCAGCGCGTTGAGTTCCGTGGTCACCACCGCGGCTGCCCGGGCCCGCGCTGACATCGCGTGCGGCTGGCGCACCACTTGGACGAAGCTGTAGAGCACGGCGACCGCGCCCAGGGCCATCGCGCCGAACAAGGCGCGGCTCCACCACGGCGATGCCCAGAGGGCTTCTCTGGAACCCGCTCGACCGCGTCCCGTGGCTCGCCCGCCACGCCCCGCATCCCGGCGGCCCCGGCCGGCCTTGGCCCCACCCCGCGAGCTCAGTGTGGACAGCAGCCGAACGCGGTCGGCATCGACGTCATCGACATCGTCGTCTTCCATGCCCGCGAACAGGCTGGGGCGTTCCAGGCGGCCGGCCTGGCCTTGCGGGCCTGTCTGGCGCGTGCGTGGCGTGTGGCGGGCGGTGAGGCCGCCGGCGTCTTGGTCGTGGCTCACGGCCGATCTCCGCTGTCTTTTATGATGGTTGAACAAACCATTCTACGAACGCCGGCCCCTGCACAGGGAGCCGCGTGGTCGGGATTGCAATCAATCGTTACAGGGTCATGCAGGCAGATTGGGCCATCTGGGGGGGCATGTTGGGCGCGTTGCTGCTGTCCGGTGTGCTCGTGGCCGCCTGGCTGTTCCCGGGATGGTGGCAGGGCGCTTGGCGTGGCCGTGCGGTGCCGGTGCCGGGCCTGTCGCGTTTGGCGGTGCGCCGGCTGGGCCGTCGCGGCGCGTGGTGGTGGGGTGGCCTGCTGCTGTTGTGCCTGCCCGCGGCTGTGGTCATGGCCTGGTCGCGGTGGCACCCCCAACGCCTGGACGGTTTCGACGACGCCACGGTGCCCGCCAACGCCCAGGTGGCGCAGTTGCTGCTCGGCGAGCACCTGGTGCCGCCCCCGCCCGTGCCGCCGGACGTGTTCCTGGCAGCGGACATCGTGGCCGAGCAGCCCTTCCTGGCCACGGCCGACCGCCGCTGGGACCAGATGGACCCCGCCTTCGTGCAGGCGGTGTTGCAAGTCTTCCGTGCGATGAAGGCCACCCACGGCTATGACATGGCCTTGCTCGAAGGCTGGCGCAGCCCGCAACGCCAGGCCTTGCTGGCCGCGCGCGGGCCGGCCGTCACCCAGGCCGGGCCGTGGCAGAGCTACCACCAGTGGGGCCTGGCGGCCGATTGCGCCTTCCTGCGGGATGGCCGCCTGGTCATTTCCGAGCGCGACCCGTGGGCGCGGCAGGGCTATGCCTTGTTCGGTCAGGTGGCCGAGCAGATGGGCCTGACCTGGGGTGGGCGCTGGCAGATGGCCGACCTGGGCCACATCGAATGGCGCAAACCAGGCATGCAGGCGGCCATGCGCGCCCGTGCGGGTGTGGGTGCAGGTGCGGGCGCGGCCCCTTGACCGGGCCTGGGTCACCCACCGCGGTTGACACAGCTGGTAACAGCACACCCCCCTCCGTGGGGGGGCGGGGCCGAGGCGCAGCCCTTAGACTCGCTCCGCCCAAGTGCCTGATCAGGTGCCTGGGCACAGCATTCAACCAAAACATCATTCAGGGAGCGCGGACCGATGGGGCGTCCGCTCGGTGGTTGGGGCCGCAAGGCCCAGCCTCGCGCAGCGTGTTCGACCATCGCGTCACATTCGCATGGCCACAGGCATGTCCAGAGCAGTCAAGGCAGGGATGCTGTGGCTGGTGATCGCCGCCACGGTGTGGGCACTGACCCTGTGGCAGTGGCGTCGCACGCCCGAAGCGGTGTCGGGCCAGGACATCGTCTTGCACCTCCTGGTCTTGCCCCTGGTGTTGACGGCCGTGGCCTGGCTGGCCTGGCGCGGGGTGAAGCGGCTGCGTGCCTTGGCCGATCGCCCCTTGGACGCCGTGCCGACGTCGGCGGTCGCGCATGGCCTGGCAGCAGCGGGCGAACGCGGCGCGCCTGCCCCTGCCCCTGCCCCGTTTACCGAGGTGCCCGAGCAGCCTGTGGCCACAGTCTTGGCCGAGGCCCTGTGCCTGTCCGCCGGTCACGGTGCCGCAGAGGCCTGGCACGCGCTCAAAGAAGCCCGCGTGCGACCGAGCCTGGACCCCGAGCTGAGCGATGCCGATGGCTTGCCCGTTTTCAGCGCTCGGGTGGCCGACCTCGATCTGAACGACTGGTTGCTGGCCCACGGCGAGCTGGGCCACGCGGGCAGCACGCCTTTGCCCGACCCGGTGCTGCGCACCCTGGCTTTGCTGGAGGCGCCGCTGCATCACCTGCTGGACGCGCTGGCGGCTTGGCGCCCCGAGCCTGGCGAGCGCCCCTGGCAAGGGGGCGCGGCCGCCCGTGCCCACGAGCCGATGTCCAGCCTGCCCGCAGGCGCGCCCAGCCACCTGTCCGGCGTGGGGCGGCCGGATGGCCTGGCCACGCGCCAGGCCCGTGCCGAGCGTGCGCCCGCCCTGCAGGTGCGGCTGTGCCTGCCCGCAGCCTGGACCCACGACGACCGTGCCCGTGCCGTGGCTTGGGTGCGCAGCCAGTGTGGCGCCTTGCTGGACTGGACAGACGCCCACGGTGCGCCCGCGCCCGAATGGCAAACGGCGTGGCCGTCAGCGCAGCCGATGTCGCAGGGGTCCACGGAGGCGGTCGATGCCACCGAGGCCGCAGAGGCAAGCCCCGAGCGCGTCTGGGCCGAGCTCGCCTCGCACTGGCTTGCGTGGTCGGCTTCGCCGCGGCCACAACTCTTGCTGCTGCTGGCCGCTGACACCGCGGTGGACGAGGCTTGCGTGGCGCAGTGGCAGGCCCGTGGCGAGCTGTTCACCAGCCACCACCAGCGCGGCCGCGTGCCGGGTGAAGCGGGCGTCGGCCTGCTGCTCGCCAACCGCGCCTGGGAGGCCTGGTGCCACATGCCGCCCGATGCCCTGCTTGCCAGTGGCCTGCCCAGCCCTTCTGCCCGTGACGACATCGCTGCGTGCCCGCGCATGTGGCGGCCGCAGGTGCTGCGCCGCGAGCGCTCGGCCGATGTCATCGGGCGCGTCGATGCCAGTGGCACGCAGGCCCTGCTGCAGCGTGTGGTGCAGTGCATGGCGCCGCATGCCGATGGCGACTGGACCCTGGTCAGCGACGGCGACCACCGCGCCAGCCGCACCGCCGAGGTGTTCGAAGCGCTGCTGGCCGTGCGCCCCCAGGCCGACCCGATGCTGAGCGTGGTGCGGGTGGGCGATGGCTGTGGCGACATGGGCCTGGCGCGTTCCCTGGTGAGCGTCGCCCTGGGCTCGGCGGGCTTGCGCCAAGGCGAGCCTGCGGGCATGGCCCTGGCGCTGCTGGTGCAGGACGCGCTGGAGCGTGTGGCCGTGCCGCTGACGCCGCCCTCTGCGTCATGGCCGACGGCGGTGCCCATGGCTGCATCCACGGTCACACGGGCCACCACACCCACCTGATCTTCGACCCCTCTGCCCACGGACGCTGTCATGCAAGGACTCTGGTTGTTTCTCCTCGATGCCCGCACGCTCGCTGTGCTGGGCGTGGCCGCGCTGGCCGCCTTGCTGTGGCTGGGCGCCGACGCCTTGCACGCGGGGGTGGTCTGGGCCGTGGGCGTCGCGGTGGTGCTGGCGCTGGCCTGGTTGGCCGTGTGGTTGTGGCGCAGGCACCAGGTGCGCCAGGCTGGGCAGGCGCTGGAGCAGGCCATCGAGGCCGATGCCGACCAGGCCGTGCGCCGGGCCGCGCGCGCCGGCAAGGACGACGAAGTGGCCGCCTTGCGCAACCGCATGGCCGATGCCGTCAAGCGCATCAAGACGTCCAAGCTCGGTGAAACCTCTGGCGCCGCGGCGCTGTACGAGTTGCCCTGGTACGCCATCATCGGCAACCCGGCGGCGGGCAAGAGCTCGGCCATCGTCAAGTCGGGCCTGACCTTCCCCTTTGCCGAAAACACCGATCCCATCGTCCAGGGCATCGGCGGTACGCGCCACTGCGACTGGTACTTCACCACCGAGGGCATCTTGCTGGACACGGCCGGGCGCTACTCGGTGCACGAGGAGGACCACCGCGAGTGGCTGGGCTTCCTCAAGCTGCTGAAAACGCACCGTCCCAAGGCGCCGCTCAACGGCGTCATCATCGCCGTCAGCATCGCCGAGCTGCTCAACCAGAAGGCGGATTTCGCCATCGACCTGGCCCGCAAGCTGCGCCAGCGCGTGCAGGAGCTCACCGAGCAGCTCGAAGTGTTCGTGCCGGTGTACGTGGTTTTCACCAAGGCCGACTTGATCGCGGGCTTCGTCGATTTCTTTGAGGACCGCGACCGTGCCGAACGCGACCGTGTCTGGGGCGCCACCCTGCCGTACGACGTGCAGTCGCCCGCCGATGCCTCGGCCCTGTTCGAGCAGCACATGGACGTCCTCTGCCAAGGCCTGAAGGATGCTTCGGTGACGCGCATGTCCTTGCACCGCGGCGAACAGCTGCCGCCTGGCGTGCTGACCTTCCCGCTGGAATTCGCCGCGCTCAAGCCCACGCTGCGCACCTTCCTGCACACGCTGTTCGAAGAGAACCCCTACCAGTTCCGCCCCATCTTCCGTGGCTTTTATTTCACCAGCGCGGTGCAGGAAGGGCAGTCCACCAGCCGCGCCAGCCGCCGCGTGGCCGAGCAGTTCGGTCTTCAGCTGCAGCCTGGCACGGCCGCGACCGTGTACTCGCAAAGCGGCTTCTTCCTCAAGGAGTTGTTCTCGCGCGTCATCTTCGCCGACAAGCAATTGGTGCAGCAGTACACCAGCCGCCAGAAGTTGCGCTTGCGCCTGGCCAGCTTTGCCGGTGGCATGCTGTTGCTGGGTGCCTTGCTGGCGGGCTGGACCTGGTCTTACCTGGGCAACCGCGAGTGGGTGTCGCACGTGCAGGCTGACCTGGTCAATGCGCAGCGCGTGCAGGACAAGCGCGTGGACCTGGCCTCGCGCCTGGAGGCGCTGGAGATCTTGCAAGACCGGCTGGAGCAGGTGCAGCGCGCCCGCGATCAGCACACCTGGTCGCTGGGCCTGGGCCTCTACCAGGGCGATGCCATCGAGCGCCGCTTGAAGGAGGAATACTTCCACGGCCTGCAAGCCTTGCTGCTGCAGCCCAGCGCCCAGGGCATGCAGGCCTACCTGGCCGAGGTCAATGCGCATGCCGCCGAGCTGGTGCCGCAGGGCCGCGCGGGTGAGACCTCTGCGGCTGTGGCCGCTGCTTCTGCTTCCGCCGCTGCAGGCGGTACAGCACCCGGGCAGGCCGATGCGCCCACGCCCTACACCAGTGCCTCGGCGCGCGACGTGGGCGAGGCCTACAACGCCCTCAAGGCCTACCTCATGCTGGGCGAGCGGGCCCGCCTGGAGCCTGGCCACATGGGCGACCAGCTCACGCGTTTCTGGCGCGAATGGCTGGAGCTCAACCGCGGCGGCCTGCCGCGCGAAGCGATGATCCGCCACGCCGAGCGGGTGCTGTCTTTCGCCCTGGCGCGCATGGGCGATCCGGCTTTTCCCCAGCTCGACCTGGACGTGGCCCTCATCGACCAGACCCGCGACAACCTGCGCCGCGTGGTCAAGGGCCTGCCGGCCCGCGAACGGGTGTATGCCGACATCAAGGCCCGCGCCGCCACGCGCTACCCGGCCGTGACCGTGGCCAGCCTGATGGGCGACGGCGACCGCGAGGTGCTGGCCGGCAGCCAGGTGGTGCCTGGCGCTTTCACCCGCCAGGCCTGGGACGGCCACGTCAAGGGCGCCATCGAGGAGGCGGCCCGCCACACCCTGCAGTCCACCGACTGGGTGCTCAAGACCGCCACCTCCGACGACCTCACCCTCGAAGGCAGCCCCGAGCAAATCCAGAAGACCCTGACCCAGCTCTACAAAACCGAGTACGCCCAGGCCTGGCAGAAGTTCATGCAGGGCGTGAGCGTGCAGGACTTCAACGGCTTCGATCAGGCCGTGCAGCGCATGAACCGCCTGGGCGACCCGGTCAGCTCGCCGCTGGCCACCTTGCTGCGCACGCTCCACGAGCAAACCGCCTGGGACAACCCCAGCCTGCTCAACGACAAGCTGGCGCAGGGCCAGACAGGCGTGGTCGAGTGGTTCAAGCGCACCGTGCTGGGCATGGCACCGGCACCGGCCGGCGTCAATGTGCAGGTGGACCTGGGCAAGGCCATGGCCGTGCCCATGGGCCCGATCGGCGAGAAATTCGCTGGCATCAACCGCCTGATGACGCCGCGCGAGGGTGGCAACACCCTGGCGCAGACTTACCTGGCATCGCTGTCGGGCGTGCGCACCCGATTCAACCAGATGAAGAACCAGGGCGATGCCGGCCCGGCTTCGCGGCAGTTCATGCTGCAGACGCTGGAAGGGCAGGGCGAGCTGGCCGAGTCGCTCAAGCTGGTGGACGAGCAATTGCTCACCGGTCTGGGCGATGCGCCCCGCGCGGCCTTGCGGCCCCTGCTCGTGCGGCCCTTGATGCAAGCCTTCGCCGTGCTGGTGCGCCCCACCGAGGCCGAACTCAACCGCAACTGGGCGGCCTTGGTCTATGAGCCCTTCCAGCGCACCCTGGCCACGAAATACCCATACGATCGCCGCGCCAGCCTGGAGGCCAGCCCGACCGAGGTGGCCGCGGTGTTCGGCAGCGAGGGGGCTGTGGCCAAATTCGTCGAGCAGTCGCTGGGCGCACTGGTGCTGCGCCGTGGCGATGCCCTGAGCCCGCGCACCTGGGCCGACATGGGCGTGCGCCTGCGTCCTGACTTCGTGGCCGGCCTGGGCGGCTGGGTGGCGCCCCTGGGCGGTCCTGGCGGAGCGACTGCCCCCCATGGCGCAGGTGGGCGCGGTGCGGTGCCCGCTGGTGCGGCCGATGCCTCGCAGGCCGGTGTGCAAACGACCTTCCAGGTCTTGCCGCTGCCCTCGCCTGGCCTGACCGAGTACACCCTGGACATCGATGGGCAGGTGCTGCGCTACCGCCAGGGCGCCTCCAGCTGGACGCCCTTCGTGTGGCCGGGGCCAGGCACACCGGGCGTGAAAATCAGTGGCGTGACCTTCGATGGCCGCGGCGTGGGCTTCTTCAGCGAGCCGGGCCGCTTCGGCCTGGAGAAGATGATCAACGCAGCGCGTCGCCGCAAGGTCGATGGCCAGGTGTTCGAGCTGAAGTGGCCGCAAGGCGATCTGGCCGTGGCGGTGCAGCTGCGCATCATCTCCAACAGCGGGGCGTCGTCCGCGGGTGAGGTGGGCGCTGGCGGGGCAGGCGCTCCGGGCGGCAGTGCTGGCGGTGGCGGCGGTGGCCCTGGAGGTGGCGCGGTCCGCGCCGTGGCCCTGCCGGCGGTCGTGGCCGGTGTCGATGAGGCGGGTGTGGCGGGCGCGGCCAGCGTGGCCGTTCCCGTCGCGGTGGTCTCTGCAGGAGGCACACGATGAGCGCGGTCCCATCCCAGCAGACCGCTGGCGAGCTGCTCTATTTCGGCAAGTTGCCTTCGCGCGGCGATTTCGTGCGCAGCACACAGCACGCTGGCCTGGTGGCGGACCTGGACCAATGGCAGTCGCGCACATTGGAGCGGCTGTCTGCCGACCCGCGCTGGAAGCTGGTCTATGACGCCGCCCCCGACTTGCCCTTTGCCATCGTCAGCACGGGCAGCCGCGCGGCCCTGGCCGGGCACTGGCAAGCCAGCCAGGACAGCTCCGGTCGCCGCTTCCCCTTCATCACCGCCGCGGCCTTCGAATGGCCGCAGCCGCGCGACGCCGCGGTGCTGGCCCCGATGATGCTGGCCTCTGTGTGGGGCGGTCTGTCGCGCGCCGGACGTGCGGCCCGGGTGGCCACCGAGCACGCCGATGCCCAAGCCAGCCTTCAGTCCGTTCAGCCGCAGGCCCTGACGGCCGAGCGTGCGCGCGCCGAACTGCTCACCTTCCTGGACACGCACACCGTCGCGGGCCTGGAGCAGATGCTCGCGGCCAGTGGCACCCGCCTGTCCTTGCGCCAGGCCGTGCTGGCGCTGGGCCTGCTCCTGCAGCCTGCCTTGACCCAAGGTGGCGGTCGCATGGGCAAGTTGCTGCGCCTGCCTCTGGCGGCGGACCCTGTGCTGCAAACGCCGGTGGCGTCGTGGTGGTTGTTGCTGGTGCTGGGCTTTTTCCAGCGCCACGATGTGGAGCTGGCCTTGTTCCTGGACGTGCACCGCGGCCCACCGCACTTGTTGCTGGGTTTCCAGGGGGCGTCGGCCAGCACGCTGGGCGCTGTCATCGATCCGCAGGCCCCGGGGCACGAGGGCGTGAGCCTGGCCCAGGCCGAGTGGGTCGAGGCCGAGGTGGCCCAGGACGTCGGCTTGCGCAAGTTGTCCACCTACCTGTCGGACCCCGATCTCTCGCTGTGGCAGGCGGTGCGGACCCACCAGGAAGTCTTTCTCGGAGCATGACGTGAACACGAGCACACCCTGGCAACCCCGCTGCAGCACAAGCCTGGCGATGACCTTGGCCGCGGCCCTGCAGCTGACCAGCCTGGCGACCACGGGCGCGCAGGCGCAGGTGCCAGCCCCAGCCACTTTGACCGTGCCTGCGCCCCGGCCTCCCACCGCGCTCAAGCCGGTGATCGTGTCGGGCACCGTGCCGGACGAGGCCACGCGCGCGGCCGTGCTGAGCCGCTTGCGCGAGATCTACGGCGCCGAGCGCGTGGTGGACCAGCTGGCGCTGGGCGCCGTCGTGGCGCCGCCGCAGTGGTCGCAGTACGTGGGCAAGTTGCTGTCGCCGAGCCTCAAGCAGGTCCACCACGGCCAGCTCAGCGTGCAGGGGCAGACGGTGCATTTGCAGGGCGAGGTCGGCAACGAGGCGCAGCGCCAGCAACTGGCGGCCGACATGGCGCAGTCCCTGAACCCCACTTACAGCGTGCGCAACGGCCTGCGCGTGGCAGCGCGCGAGCAGTCCCTGGTGGACCAGGCCCTGGCCAACCGCACCATCGAGTTCGAGCCTGGCAGCGCGGTGCTGAAACCCGCTGGGCAGCTGATCCTCAACGAGATGGCGGCGGCCCTGCTGCAGCTGCGCGGGCGGCGTGTGGCCTTGATCGGTCACACCGATGGCCTGGGGGCACGGCCGGCCAACGTCAGCCTCTCGCTGGCGCGCGCGCAGGCCGTCAAGGACTACCTGATGGCGAAAGGCATCCCCGCAGACAGCCTCAGCACCAGCGGCATGGGGCCGGACCAGCCGGTGGCGAGCAACGTGACCGAGGAGGGCAGGGCCCGCAACCGCCGCATCGAGTTCCGCGTCGGAGCCTGATCGCCACTCCGTGCCGCGGCTCAGTGGGCGTTGTCCGCGCTTTCGGTGTCTGCGCCGGGCAAGCCCAGCAGCTCGTTGAGGTGGGTCATGGCACCGCCGTCCTTGACGACCTCCTGCAGCCATTGGTGCAGGGGCATGTCGCCCCACTTGACGGCTTTTTCTGCCAGGTAGGCCACGGGGCTGTGGGGCTCGGTCTGGCGGAAAAATGCGGCCACTTCGCGCAACTGCTGCAGGGCCTCACCGCGTGTTTGGGGTGCGCGCAGAACGCCTGTGTTGTGCTTGCCTTGGGCATGGGCATGGGCGATGGCGTTCGCAATGCCTGCCGTGCCCTGGCCCACATCCCCTGGCACTTGGGAGGGGCTGTTGGGCAGCTCCTGGGGCGACGCTGCCTGCCATGCGGCACTGTCGCCGGGCGCGCTGTCGGCCACAGCGGGTGCAACGCCCACCTCACGCAGCAGGCGGCCCAGTTCGTGCGTGACCTGCGCCAGCGCTTCGCGGGCGGCCACGAAGCTGGGGCCGTCCTGGCCCAGGTGCGTGTCCACGACCGTTTGCCACCTCAGCAGGGCGGCTTGCGCGTCTTGCTGGGCGGCGAAGGTGCTGCGCAGCTGGGTGGCCGGGGTGTCTGCCAGGGCCTGGCGGAAGCGGGCGGCGGTCAAGGGTAGGCCGCCATCGGGGCCGGTGGTGGCCCCCGCCAAGGCCGGGCTGGCCGAGGCGCTGTGGCCATCGCCAGCTTTCGCATCCCGCAGGCGTGCGTGGGCCAGGTCGCGCAGGCTGTAGCGTTCGCCTTTGCGGCTCTGCGTGACGGGCAGGGCCGGCGCCAGTTCCACCAATCGCTGCAACAGCCAGGCGATGTTGCCGATGCGTTCCTCCATGTCGCCACCTTCGGGCCGCGGGTGCAACTCGGCCCAATGCCGCTCGCACAGGGCGGTGCACAGGCTCAGGCCTTCGGCCAAGCCGCGGTGCCCGTCGCTGAGCGCGCTGGCTTCGGTCAGCCACAGCGCCAGGCGGAGGTCTTGGGTGCGGGTGCGCAGCAAGTCGCTGCACTGGCGGACCACGCCCGGCCAGTCGGCCTGCTTGAGCGCCGTGACCCAGGCGCCCTGATCGAGGCTGGGGTCGTCGGCGCGCCGCATTTCGGCGATCTGGTCGAACTCGTTGGAAAACGACATGTCCTCGCCGCAAGGCGAGTGCGCCGCGATGGGCGACAACAACACTTCCACGTCCATGACATCCCTGGCTGGTGCAATTCGGAATCCGGGGCTGCATCGCTGGCAGCCTGCCCGGCCAGGATGATCCCACGGCGGCCTTGCCGCAGGCGTCCCCCGATGGGGGGATTCCGGTAACGGGGTGTGAACGCAAGGCCAGGCGCAAGCCCCTTGATCCAAGTCAACAGTTGAGAATGATTATCAATCACGTATGCTAGACTGGCACCCATGACTGCTTCTTCGCGTCTTGTTGCTGCCGGGCCCCAGGCCCACATGCGGGCCGGTGGGCTGGGCCCGCACTCGGACCTCAGCACCGCCCAGATGGGCTGGGTGTGCGGGCTGGTGCTGGCCGCGCACGCCGGGGCCGCGACCTGGTTGTGGCGTGCGACCGCCGAGCCTGTGCCCGAGCTGGCATCGCCCACCATCGCCGTGGTGATGCTCGACAACGAGGCCCCGGTGCCGCCCGCGCCCCCCGCACCGCCTGCGCCAGCCACCGACACCCCACCGCTGGCGCAAGCTGCGCCGCCCGCACCCGCTGCGCGCAGTGTCGCTGCCCAAGCGCCCTCGGTGCTGGCCACGCCCACACAGACGGCCGCCGCGGTGGCTGCCGCTTCGCCCACCCCGGCTGCGCCCACCGAGGCCCCCGCGGCCGTGGCGGCGCCCGCGCCTGCTGTCGTGGCGCCCACGCCGGCGCCGGCCGCACCGCCAGCGCCTGCCGCGCCGAAAATGTTGCCCTCATCGGCGGTGCGCTACCTGGTGCCCCCGGTGCTCAGCTACCCGCGGGCCTCGCGCGAGTTGGGTGAGTCCGGTGTGGTGCGCCTGCGTGTGTTGGTGGACGAGCAGGGCCGCCCTCGCGAAGTCGAGGTGGCCAAGTCGTCGGGCCATCCGCGCCTGGACCAGGCCGCCTTGGTGGCCATGCGTGCCGCGCGTTTCCAGCCTCACATCGAAGATGGTCAGCCCCGCTCGGTGTCGGTGCTGGCCCCCCTCAATTTCCAGCTTGACGAGTTTTGACCATGTCCGACCTTGCTTCCACCGTGACCGCAACCGCCTCTTTGCCCGAGGCTGCGGCATCTGTCGCACAGGCAACTGCGCCGCAGCCGGGGTTCTCGCACTTCATCGCCCAGTCCGATGGCATCGGCCAGGGGCTGTTCGTCATCCTGTTGCTGATGTCGCTGTTGTCCTGGGCACTGATCGTCACCAAGGGCATCGGCCTCATCCTGCGTGAGAAGCGCAGCCAGGCCTTCCTCAACCTGTTCTGGAACGCGACCTCGCTGGAGTCGGTGCAGCACGAGCTCAACACCCACGGCGCGCAAGAGCCTTTCGGCCACCTGACGGCCCACGCCATGCAGGCCCAGGCCCACCACGCCCGCTACGGCGCGGCCAAGCTGGAAGAGGCCGGCACGGCCCAGGAGTTCCTCACCCGCACCATCAAGAAGGTGCTCGACGAAGAAACCCTGCGCATGGAAAGCGGCCTGACGGCACTGGCCACGGTCGGTGCGACCGCGCCTTTCGTCGGCCTGTTCGGCACGGTCTGGGGCGTCTATCACGCGCTTGCCGCCATCGGCATGTCGGGTTCGGCCTCGCTGGACAAGGTGGCCGGCCCGGTGGGCGAGGCGCTGATCATGACGGGCGTGGGCCTGGCCGTGGCCATCCCGGCCGTGGTGGCCTACAACTGGCTGACGCGCAGCAACCGCGTCTGGGGTTCGCGCCTGGACACCTTCGCTTTCGAGCTGTTCACCTTCCTGTCCACCGGGCAGACGCTGAAGGCACCCGCGCCGCCGGAGGGCGCCAATGTGCGCAACCTGTCGTCGGCAGGCGCCGCCGGCAAGCACTGAGGATCACGCCATGGCTTTCGCCAGTTTCGACAACAAGCGCGGCTCTGCCCCGCTGGCCGAGATCAACATGGTGCCGCTCATCGACGTGATGCTGGTGCTGCTGGTGATCTTCATCGTGACCGCCCCGCTGATGAGCCACTCGGTCAAGCTGGAGCTGCCCAAGGCCAGCGCCCAGCCGGTGCAGGCCCAGGCCGAGAAGATCGACGTGTCCATCGACGCCGCGGGTGTGCGCTTCCTGAACGGCAAGGCGCTGAGCCGCGAAGAGCTGGTGCTGCGCCTGGCCGCAGAAGGCGCCAAGCCGACGCCGCCCGAGATGCACTTGCGCGTGGACCAGTCCGTGCCTTACCGCGTGGTCGCCGAGACACTGGCCGATGCCTCGCGCGCCGGCGTGGGCAAGATCGGCTTCGTGACGGACCCGAGCACGGCCCCCGCGGCCTCGGGCCAGGCGCCACAGGCCGGCCCGTCGCCTGCGGGCAAGCGCTGAGGGCACGGAGGCGCGTTCGGGCGTGCATGGCTTTGGCATACGATGCTGAGCCATGAGCTCAGGCCAGCACCCTCCGTCCTCCCCTCCGTCTCACTCGTCATCCGCGACCCCGCCGCAAGCGCTGGCAGGCTTGCGCGTCATCGAGCTCGGGCAGCTCATCGCCGGCCCCTTCGCGGGCAAGACCCTGGCCGACTTCGGCGCCGAGGTCATCAAGGTCGAGCCACCGTCCCACGAGGGTGGCCCGGGCGGCGACCCGCTGCGCCAATGGCGCATGTGCCACAAGGGCACCAGCGTGTGGTGGCAGGTGCAAAGCCGCAACAAGAAGAGCGTGGTGCTCGATTTGCGCACGCCCGAGGGCCGCGACACGGTGGCCCGCCTGATCGACGAAGCCGACGTGCTCATCGAGAACTTCAAGCCCGGCACCCTGGAGAAATGGGGCCTGGGTTACGAGGCCTTGAGCGCGCGCAACCCGGGCCTGATCATGCTGCGCATCAGCGGCTACGGGCAGACCGGGCCTTACCGCGAACGCCCGGGCTTTGCCGTGGTGGCCGAGGCCATGGGTGGCATGCGCCACCTCAATGCCGAGCCGGGGCGCGTGCCCGTGCGTGCGGGCGTCAGCCTGGGCGACACCCTCGCTGGTTTGCACGGTGCCATCGGCATCCTGCTGGCCTTGCAGGCGCGCCACCACAGCGTCAGCGCCGAGGCGCCCAAGGGCCGCGGGCAGGTGGTGGACGTGGCCTTGTACGAGGCCGTCTTCAACTGCATGGAAAGCCTGCTGCCCGAGTACAGCGCCTTCGGGGCGGTGCGCCAGCCCGCGGGCTCGGCCCTGCCGGGGATCGCACCCAGCAACGCCTACCCCTGTGCCGATGGCATGGTGGTGATCGGCGGCAACGGCGACTCCATCTTCAAGCGCCTGATGATCGCCATCGGGCGCGACGACCTGGCCACCGACCCCGAACTGGCCAGCAACCCGGGGCGTGTGCAGCGCGTGGCCGAGATCGATGCCGCCATCGGCGCCTGGACGGGCACACGCGCCGTGGCCCAGGTGGTGGACGTGCTCAACGCCGCCAGCGTGCCGGTGGGCCGCATCTACACCGCGCAAGACATCGCCGAGGACCCACACTACCAGGCCCGCGAGATGCTGCTGGGCATCACCTCGGCCGATGGCCTGACGGTGCAGGTGCCGGGCATCGTGCCCAAGCTGTCGGCGACACCGGGCGCCATCACGCGGCGTGCGCCGACCCTGGGCGAAGACACCGAGGCCGTGCTGGCCCGCATCCAACCTAACAAGGGAGCCTGACACCGTGAGCCATGAACCCCACAGCGGTGAGCACAGCGGCCACCACAGCGGCCATCACAGCGACCATCACAGCGGCCAGTTCGGCCTGCTGCGCCAGCGCCGCTTCGGCCCCTTCTTCCTGACGCAGTTCCTGGGCGCGGCCAACGACAACCTCTTCAAGTTCGCCTTCACGGTGCTGGTGACCTACCACCTGCAGGTGAGCTGGTTGCCCGCGCAGATGGCGGGGCTGGTGATCGGGGCGCTGTTCATCCTGCCGTTTGTGCTGCTGTCGGCCACGGCCGGGCAGTGGGCCGACAAGCACGACAAGGCCTTCATCATGCGGGCGGTCAAGCTGCTGGAGGTCGGCATCATGGTGCTGGCCGGCATCGGCTTCTGGATGGAGCTCGTGCCCTTGTTGCTGGGCTGCGTGTTCCTGATGGGCCTGCATTCCACGCTGTTCGGGCCGGTGAAGTACGCCTACCTGCCGCAGCACTTGAGCGAACGCGAACTGACCGGCGGCAACGGCATGGTCGAGATGGGCACCTTCGTGGCTATCCTGCTGGGCAACGTCACCGGCGGCCTGCTGATGGCGATGCCCGATGTGGGCCGCCAGTGGGTGGGCGTGTCCTGCCTGGGCGTGGCCGTGTTGGGCTGGTGGGCGTCGCGGGCCATTCCCGCCTCGCCCTCGTCCGACCCGGGCCTGCAGATCAACTGGAACCCGGTGAGCGAAACCTGGCGCAACCTCAAGCTGGCCGCCGAATACCCCAGCGTGTTCCGCTCGCTGCTGGGCATCTCGTGGATGTGGTTCTTCGGTGCGGTCTTCCTGGCGCAGTTCCCGTCGTTTGCGCGCGACGTGCTGGGGGGTGACGAGCACGTGGCCTCGCTGCTGCTGGTGGTGTTCTCGGTGGGCATCGCCGTGGGCTCGCTGCTGTGCGAAACCTTCTCGCACCGCCATGTCGAGATCGGCCTGGTGCCCATTGGCGCCGTGGGCATGACGGTGTTCGCTTTCGATCTGTACCTGGCCTCGCGCGGGCTGCAGCACGGGGCAGGTGCGGCCTTGCTCGGGGTGGGCGAGTTCATCGCGCAGCCTGCCCACTGGCGCGTCATGGCCGACCTGGCCCTGCTGGCCTTCAGCGCGGGCCTGTACAGCGTGCCGATGTATGCGCTGATCCAACTGCGCGCCCAGCCCAGCCACCGCGCCCGCATCATCGCGGCCAACAACATCCTCAACGCGCTGTTCATGATCGTCAGCAGCGTGCTGGCCGGTGCCTTGCTGGGCGCAGGCTTCAGCATCCCCGAGGTGTTTGGCGCCACGGCGGTGCTCAACGTGCTGGTGGTGGGTTATGTGTTCTGGCTGATGCCCGAATACATCATCCGCCTGGTGATGCTGTTCGTCACCCGCATCGTTTACCGCCTGAAGGTGCGTGGTGACCTGAACCTGCCCACCGAGGGCGCGGCCATCCTGGTGTGCAACCACGTGAGCTTCGTGGACGCCATCATCCTGGGCGTGACCAGCCCGAGGCCGATGGTCTTCATCATGGACCACCGCATCTTCAAGACGCCGGGCGTCGGCTGGTTGTTCAAGGCGCTCAAGGCCATCCCGATCGCGCCGCAAAAGGAAGACCCGCAGGCCTACGAGGCCGCTTTCGAGCGCGCCCGCCAGGTATTGCGCGAAGGCGAGTTGCTGTGCCTCTTCCCAGAGGGCGCCATCACCAAGGACGGTCAGTTGCAGCCCTTCAAGGCCGGCATCATGAAGATCCTGGAGACCAACCCCGTGCCGGTGATCCCGGCGGCGCTGCACAACCTGTGGGGCTCGATGTTCTCGCGCATCGACGGAGCGGCCATGAAGCGCCCGCTGCGCCGAGGGCTGTTCAACCGCATCGGCCTGGTGGTGGGCGAGCCGGTTGCGCCCGCGCAGGTCACGCCCGAGGGGCTGCAGCAGCGCGTGCAGGCCTTGCTGGACGAGCCGGCGATCTGAGGTGTGACGTCACGCCAGCGACACAATCCAGGCCTCGCCTTGCCCTAGCATTCGCCCCATGACGAACCTGCTTTCACGCGCGGCCTGGGCCCGCGTCATCCCCTTCGTGCTCTTCATGGCCTTGCTGGCCCTGCGGGGGCAGCTCACGCCATCTTCGCCCGACGCGCCCCCGGGGGCCTTCGATGGCCGCTGGGTCTATGGCCTCGCGGTGGTGGTGGTGACCGCCAGCCTGATCGTGCTGCGCCGCCAGTACAGCGAGTTGCTGGCTGGCAGCCGCCTTCGCTGGCAACACGCGCTGCTGTCCATCGTGGTGGGGCTGGTGGTCTTCAAGCTCTGGATCAGCCTGACCGAGCCCTGGATGGTGCTGGGCGAGCCCGCTGCGGGCTTCCGCCCGGTCAACGCCGAGGGCGAGCTGATGTGGGGCCTGATCGTGCTGCGTTGGGTCGGCGCTGCGCTGATGGTGCCGGTGATGGAGGAGCTCTTCTGGCGCGGTTTCCTGATGCGCTGGGTGGACAACCCCGATTTCGAGCAGGTGGACCCGGCCAGCGTGTCGGTCAAGGCGATCGCCTTGTCCACCCTGGTCTTCATGCTGGCGCACACGCTGTGGCTGGGTGCCATCGTGGCCGGTCTGGCCTATGCTTTGTTGTACCGCTACACGCGTTCGCTGTGGGCGGCCGTGCTGGCGCATGCCGTGACCAATGGCGTGCTGGGTGTGTGGGTGGTGGCGTATGGCAACTGGGCGTTTTGGTGAACCGG
This sequence comes from Aquabacterium commune, assembly GCF_004362855.1. Classification (GTDB taxonomy): domain Bacteria; phylum Pseudomonadota; class Gammaproteobacteria; order Burkholderiales; family Burkholderiaceae_C; genus Aquabacterium; species Aquabacterium commune. The sequence goes on along the minus strand of NZ_SNXW01000002.1, from coordinate 88,934 downwards.
ACGATGGGCAGGCCTTCCAGCCCATGAGGTTTTTCCTGAAGGCCACCGTGGTGTTGGTGGCCGTGGCGGTGGCCGTGCTCTGTGCGGGGCAGATCGTCGAGCCCCGGCAGTTGCCCGGTCTGGTGCTGATCAACTACGTGCCATTCCCGGCCTACCTGCTGCCTGTGCTGGTGGCCGTGCTGGCCTCGTGCTGGCTGGGCTGGGCCTGGCGGGCAGTGGCCTGTGTCTGCCTGGCGGTGACGCTGACGGTGGTGATGGGCTGGGCCTGGGGGCATGCCGACGAAGGCCATGGCCGCGTGCGCTTCATGACCTACAACGTCAAGGCCTACTTGGCGACCCAGCGCCCGGGCGGGTTTGCCGAGCTGGCCCAGGAGATCACCGAGCATCAGCCTGACATCATCGTGCTGCAAGACGCGCTGCAGCTGTCCAATGGCGAGGATGGCCGCCCGATGGACGCCTTGTCCCAGGTCGTCCGCCAGCGCCGCGAGGTCTATCAGGTCGGGCAGTACGTGGTGGCCAGCCGCTGGCCCTTGCAGCGCTGCCAGGTGGGCGGCATCCCGATCGCGGGGCGCTCGCACGGTTTCGTGACCTGCCAGGTCCAGGTCCATGGGGTCACGCTGAACGTGGTGACGGTGCACTTGCTGAGCCCGCGCGATGGGCTGAACGCCGCACGCAAGGAAGGCTTCGACGGGATGGCCGACTGGCAGCAGAACATGCTGGCCCGGCTGGAGCAGACCGGCTTGCTGGCCGAGCACCTGCGCTTGATGTCCGGCCCCATCGTGCTGGGCGGCGACCTGAACGCGCCCGAGGCCTCCGCGGTGGTGCAGACCCTGCTGAACACGGGCCTGAAGGATGCGTTTTCATCGGCGGGTTCGGGCTATGGCTACACCCATGGTCACCACCTGTTGCGCGGCCTGTCTTTCCTGCGCATCGACCACATCCTGGTCAGCAAAGACATCGGCGTGTCCGATGCTTTCGCGGGTGGGACGGTGGCCTCTCAGCACCGGCCGGTCATCGCTGACTTGCTGCTGCACCGGCAGCGCTGAGCCCTGATCGGCTCGTTCTCCGGGGCGCCTCAGACGCCCCGGGCGCGGTCCTCGGCGAACTGGCGCTGGAACTCGGCGAAGCGGCCGGCGTCCAGCGCGTCACGCACCTCCTGCATCAGGTTCAGGTAGTAGTGCAGGTTGTGGATGGTGGTCAGCATGGGGCCGAGCATCTCGCCGCAGCGGTCGAGGTGGTGCAGGTAGGCACGGCTGAAGTTGCGGCAGGTGTAGCAAGCGCAGGTCATGTCGATGGGACGCTCGTCGGACTTGTTGCGCGCGTTGCGCAGGCGCAGGTCGCCAAAACGCGTGAACAGGTGGCCGTTGCGCGCGTTGCGCGTGGGCATGACGCAGTCGAACATGTCGATGCCCGCGGCCACACCGGCCACCAGGTCTTCCGGCGTGCCCACGCCCATCAGGTAGCGCGGCTTGTGCGGGGGCAGCTTCGGGCCGATGTGGTTCATCACCCGCAGCATCTCGTCCTTGGGCTCGCCCACGCTGACACCACCCACGGCGTAGCCGGGCAGGTCCATGTCGGCCAGCGCGGCCAGCGACTCTTCGCGCAGGTGTTCGAACATGCCGCCTTGCACGATGCCGAACAGCGCGTTGGGGTTCTCCAGTTTGTCGAACTCGGTCTGGCAGCGCTTGGCCCAGCGCAGGCTGAGCTCCATCGAGGCGCGGGCTTCCTTCTCGGTGGTGATGTTTCCCTGACCCTTGTCGCCCTTCCCGCCGTTTTTCCAATACGGCGTGCATTCGTCGAACTGCATGACGATGTCCGAGTTCAGGATGGTCTGGATCTGCATGCTGATCTCGGGCGTGAGGAACAGCTTGTCGCCGTTGACCGGCGAGGCGAAGCGCACGCCTTCTTCGCTGATCTTGCGCATCTCTCCCAGCGACCAGACCTGAAAGCCACCCGAGTCGGTCAGGATGGGCTTGTGCCAGTTCTCGAATTTGTGCAGGCCGCCGAACTGCTGCATCACGTCCAGACCAGGGCGCATCCACAGGTGGAAGGTGTTGCCCAGGATGATCTGCGCGCCCATGTCGTGCAGCGACTGCGGCATCACGCCCTTGACGGTGCCGTAGGTGCCCACGGGCATGAAGATGGGGGTCTGCACCACGCCGTGGTTGAGCGTGAGGGTGCCGCGGCGCGCGTGGCCTTCGGTTTTCAGGAGGTCGAATTGCAGCATGGGGGCTCCTGGCTCAGGCGCGGTCAGAGAGGGAAGGGCGCTGGATCAGCATGGCGTCACCGTAGCTGAAGAAGCGGTAGCGTTGGTCGATGGCGTGGGCGTACAGCGTGCGGATGTGTTCGTACCCGGCCAGGGCGCTGACCAGCATCATCAGCGTGCTCTTGGGCAGGTGGAAGTTGGTCACCAGCACGTCCACCACCTTGAAGTCGAAACCGGGGGTGATGAAGATGTCGGTGTCGCGGCTGCCGACTTGCACGATGTCTTCGGGTGATGCCTGCAGCGCGGCCGATTCGAGCGCGCGCAGCGTGGTCGTGCCCACCGAGACGATGCGGCCACCCGCGGCCCGCGTGGCGCGGATGGCGTCGGCCGTGGCCTGGGGCACCTCGAACCACTCGCTGTGCATTTTGTGCTCGGCGAGGTTGTCGGTGCGCACGGGCTGGAAGGTGCCCGCGCCCACGTGCAGCGTCACCTCGGCGGTGGCGATGCCGCGTTCGCGCATGCGGGCCAGCAAGGCCTCGTCGAAGTGCAGGGCGGCGGTGGGGGCGGCCACGGCGCCGGGTTCCTTGGCGAACACCGTCTGGTAGCGGCGCACGTCGTCTTCTTCGTCGGCGTGGGTGATGTAGGGGGGCAGGGGCACGTGGCCGTGCGCATCGAGCAGCGCGAACGGGTCGCCGTCCAGGCGCAGGTGGAACAGGCCGTTGTCCGGTCCGCAGCGGCCCAGCACTTCGGCGTCGAACGCATCCGCGAAGCGCACCTTGGCACCCGGCTTGGGCGATTTGCTGGCGCGCATGTGGGCCCAGACCTCGTTCGTGCCGGGCAGCACGCGCTCGACCAGGGCCTCGACCGCACCGCCCGAGGCCTTGGCGCCGTACAGGCGGGCCTTGATGACGCGGGTGTTGTTGAAGACGAGCAGGTCGCCGGGCTGCAGCAGCTCGGGCAGCTCGCGGAAGATGCGGTCGGTGACGGGGAGGGCGCGGCCGTCGAGCAGGCGCGAGGCGCTGCGTTCGGCGGCGGGGTGCTGGGCGATCAGGGCCTCGGGGAGTTCGAAATCGAAGTCGGCGAGGGTGAAGGCGGGCGGGGCAGACAGGCTCATGCTTTTGAGGGGCGGACGGGCCCCGTGCCAAAAAGGGGTGCATTGTCGCTCACCGTTTAGACTTCCGCCTCCCCGACGTTCCCTCAGCGCCTCCCTCCCTGCCTGTCTCCCCGCCTGTCTCCCTGCCCGTGCCAGCTCCCGCCCCCCGCTCACCCGCCGCTGCGCCCAAGATGGCCACGCCGGCCATGCGCGCGAACCTCGCCAGTTCGCGGCTGGTGCGCCTGCTGAGCGCGGCCACGGCACGCGACCAGGGCGGTCCCAGGCAGGACGCCCCTCGGCAGGACTTCGCCGAGCGCCTGGCCCAGTGGCTGAGCGCGGTCGACACCGTGCGCCTCCACGCGGCCCTGCCGCCAGGGCCCGTCAGCGCCATCCCCAGGGCGGTGTCAGCGGGCGCGAAGGCCTTGTGCGCGCGCACCGACGCCGAACTGGCCCAGGTGCGCGCCGCGCTGACCCAGGGCATCGCCACGCAGGCCGCCCAGGCGCTGCGCGACGCCCCGCACGAGGCCGATGCAGGCCACGCGCCGCACCGCAAGCGCCACCTCGACCAGCAGGGCCAGATGGCGCAGAAAGTCGCTGCCCTGCGCGCCTCGGTGCGCCAGGCCCTGTCCCAGGCCTCGCCCCGCCTGCGCCAGCTGGCCGCGCTGGACGCCGCCCTGGAGCAGACCCTGGGCGGGCGCGAGCACAAGCTGATGGCCGCCGTGCCCCTGCTGCTGGAAAAACGCTTCGAGCAGTTGAAGCGCGAGCTGCTCGAGGGCTGGCACGGCGCCTATGTTGGAGAGATGCAAGAGATGCTGCACGCGGAGCTGGACCTCCGCCTGCAGCCGGTCATTGGATTGATGCACGCGTTGCGCAGCGAGGTCGAGAAGCACCCATGAACAGGATCGTTTTTGCAGTGGCCTTCGCCATCGGCCTGGTGGCCGTGGGCTGGGTGGGCGTGGGCTTCATCGGCGCCAGCTGGCTGGCCCTGGCCATGACCTGCGCCATCGCGGCCACCTACGTGCTGGGCGCCGCCGAGCTCTGGCAGTTCCGCGCCGCCTCGGACGCCCTGGCCGCGGCCCTGACCCACACGCCAGACAGCACCCCAGACAACACACCCACAGACACCACCGCGCTCGGCGACTGGCTGGCCCGCCTTCCCGCGGCCCTGCGCCACCCCGTGCGCCAGCGCATCGAAGGCGAGCGCGTGGCCTTGCCGGCGCCGGCGCTCACGCCCTACCTGGTCGGCTTGCTGGTCATGCTCGGCATGCTGGGCACCTTCCTGGGCATGGTGGTGACCTTCCAGGGCGCCGTGTTCGCGCTCGAAGGCTCGACCGACCTGCAGGCCATCCGAGCGGCCCTGGCCGCGCCCATCAAGGGCTTGGGCTTGTCCTTCGGTACTTCGGTGGCCGGTGTCGCGGCCTCGGCCATGCTGGGCCTGATGTCGGCGCTCAGCCGCCGCGAGCGCCTGGCGCTGGTCCGCCTGCTCGACACCCGCATCGCCACGGTGCTGCGGCCGCTCTCTGCGCGCCACCAGCGCGCCGCCCAGCGCGAGCAGCAAGCCGACGCGCAGCGCGCCGACACCCAAGGTGCGCTGCTGGCCTTGCAGGCCCAGGCCGAGGCCCTGCCCGCGATGGTGCAAGCCCTGCACACCCTGGCCGAAGGCGTGGAGCGCCGCCACCAGCAACTGGGCGCGCAGATGCTGGCCCAGCAAACCGATTTCCACCGCGAAGCCTCGGCGGCCTACGCCCAGCTGGCGCAGTCCGTGGGGCGCTCGCTGCAAGACAGCCTGGCGGCCAGCGCGCAGGTGGCTGGCGACAGCCTCCAGCCCGTGGTGCAAGCGGCCATGGCCGAGATCGCGGCGGAATCTGCCCGGACACACCAGCGCCTGGTGGACGCCACCCAGGCCCAGCTCGACGGCCTTTCGGCGCGCATCGGCGACACCGCCCGCAGCGCGCTGGCGACGCTGCAGCAATCGGCCGCGCAGGCCCAGGCCGCCCAGGCCGAGGCCGACGAACGCAAGCTCGGCGCCTGGACGCAGGCCCTGGCCACGCAGGCCGCCCAGCTCGGTGCCGAGTGGCAGCGCGTGGGCGCACAGACCTTGCAGCAGCAAGATGCCATCTGCCAGACCCTGCAGGCCAGCGCCCAGGACATCGCCGAGCGCACCCGCCAGCAGGCCCGCCAGACGCTGGACGACATCGCCCAGCTGGTGAGCCAGTCGCAGGCCCTGCTCCAGGCCCGCACCGAGGCCGAATCGCACTGGGCCGCCCAGCACGGCGAACGCATGGACCAGCTCGCCAGCCTGTGGCGCACCGAGCTGGCCGCCTTGCGTGCCGATGAGGTCCAGCGGGGCGATGCCGCCGTGGCCCGCCTGGGCGAGCTGCAAGCCGCCGTCACCCAGCACCTGGCCACCCTGGGCACGGCCCTGGAAGCGCCCATGACGCGCCTGATGCAGACCGCCGCCGAGGTGCCGCAGGCCGCGTCCGAGGTCATCGCGCAACTGCGCACCGAGATGGCCCAGCTCAGCGAGCGCGACACCCATTCGCTGCAGGAGCGCGCCGCCGTCATGGACCAGATCCGCACCCTGCTGGACACCATCAACCAGGCCGCGGGCGAGCAGCGCGCCAGCATCGAGGCCCTGGCCGCCTCGGCCGCGTCCGTGATGGACCAGGCCAGCCGCCAGTTCGCCGACACCCTCGGTGTGCAGGCCAGCAAGACCGAGCACCTGGCCGCCCACGTGGTCAGCAGCGCCATCGAGCTCTCCACCCTGGGTGAGGCCTTCCGCCACGGCGTGCAGGCCTTCAGCGACACCAACGGCCAGCTCGCCGCCGGCCTGCAGCGCCTGGAAGCCACCCTGCAGCAGTCCATGGCGCGCAGCGACGAGCAACTGGCCTACTACGTGGCCCAGGCGCGCGAGGTCATCGACCTGAGCATCAGCGCGCAGCAAGGCATCGTCGAAGACCTGCGCCAGCTGCGGCCGGCCCTGGCCGGGGGCGCGGCATGAGCGTGCTGGATGGCTGGGACGATGCCGCCGATGTCGGTGAGCACGACGAGGCCCTGAGCCCGTCGGGCAGTGACACCGCGCCCGACACCGCGCCTGTCTGGGCCGTCTTCGGCGACCTCATGGCCGGCCTGCTCGGCGCCTTCGTGCTGATCCTGGTGGGCGTGCTGGTCGTGCAGATGGACCTGGTCAGCCACCTGCAGGCCGAGGTCCAGAAGCGCCAGGTCGAAGAGCAGCGCCGCATGGCCCTGGAAAAGGCGCTCGCCATCCCGCTGCGCTCGGGCCGGGTCACGCTCAACAACGGCCGCATCGGCATCAGCGGCAGCGTGCTGTTCGCCTTCAACTCCGACCAGCTGCGCCCCGAGGGCCGCCAGCTGCTGCAGGCCCTGGTGCCGCCGCTGCGCGTCTATCTTGGCGAGCGCGACGAGATGCTGATGGTCAGCGGCTTCACCGACGACAAGCCCGTGCAGAACCGCAACGACCGCTACGCCGACAACCTGGAGCTCTCGGCGCAGCGCGCCCTGACCGTGACGCGCGCCCTCATCGGCGAAGGCATGCCCTCGTCGCGCGTGTTCGCCGCAGCCTTCGGCGCCGAGCAACCCGCCGCGCCCAACACCAGCGAAGCCGGCCGGGCCCTGAACCGCCGCGTCGAGATGGCGCCGGTGCCCAAGGCGGCGCCGCCTGCGCCCTGAGCGCATCCGCATGAACGCATCCGCATGAGCGACAGCGACTTCAACGCCGCCCTGGCGTCCCTGCAAGCGTCAGGTGCGGCCCAGCGCGACCCCATCGGCTTCCAGCACATGGTGCTGATGGCGCAGCGCCTGCAGGCGCAACCTGGCGCCGTGCAGCGCATCCTGGCCGGGCGTTTGCGCGAGGCCCTGGCGCGGTCAGAGGCGCGTGCCAGCGAGGCCGCGGCTGCGCCAGCGTCCAGCCCCAGCCCCAGCCCCAGCCCCAGCCCCGCCACGTCGGGGCCACTGGCCGAACTCCACCGCCACATCCAGGCGGTTTCTCAGGCCCCAGCGACCCACGCCGCCGCGTCCGTGCGGCCTGCCCATGGCGGCACCGCGCGCCCCGAGCTCAAAAGCCTCGACCGCTTCCGCGGTACCTGGGCCAAGGTCGCGGCCGACGCGCAGGTGGACAAGGCCCTGGCGCGGGCGCCCGAGAACGCCGGCCCCTTGAACTCGCACCTGCTGGTGCTGCGCTCCCTGGCGGCCCTGCGCGAGCTCTCGCCCGAGCACCTGCACGGCGTGCTGGCCCAGCTCGACGCTCTCTTGTGGCTGGAGCAGGCCACGCAAAAACCGACCGCCAGCCCGGCGCGCCGCACCGGCACCAAGAAGTGAACACCTCCACCATGCACATCGTCGTCAACGAAGAACTTCAGGCCTACATCGACCCCCTGACGCCCGAGGAGCACGAAGCCCTGGAGCGCAGCATCCTGGCCGAAGGCTGCCGCGACGCGCTGGTGCTGTGGGGCGATGTGCTGGTGGACGGCCACAACCGCTACGGCATCTGCCAGAAGCACGGCCTGACGTTCCAGACGGTGCAGCACCCGAAGTTCAAGTCCATGGAAGACGTCCACCTGTGGATGATCGACCAGCACCTGGGCCGCCGCAGCGTCTCCGACTTCCAGCGCGGTGTGCTGGCGCTGCGCAAGCGCGAGATCCTGTCCGAGCGCCGCGCCCGCGCCGAGCCTGCCACCGCCACCCCCGAGCCCCTGAAAAGCCGCGCTGACATCGCCAAGGCTGCGCGCCTGAGCAACAGCCAGGTCGTGCTGATCGAGAAAATCCAGAAGCAGGCCGCGCCCGAGCTGGTGGCCGCGGTCAAGGCCGGCACCATCAGCATCAACGCCGCGGCGGCCGTGGCCAGCCTGCCCGCCGAAGAACAGGCCTCGGCCGCGCTGGCCGGCAAGGACGAGCTCAAGCAGGCGGCCAAGCGCGTGCGCGAAGACAAGCGCCGGGCCGTGGCGGCGGTGTCAGGCGAGGGCCATGGCGCCGCAGCGGACAGCGACGCGCCTTGGGATGCCGATGCCACCGATGCAGCAAATGCGGGCAATGTTGGCGCCACGGTCCAGGCCCTGCAGCGCCGCGTGGCCGAGCTCACGGCCGAGAACCAGGCCCTGCGCGCCGAGGTGGCGCGGCTGCAGGCCGAGTGACTGGGCATGTCAAAACACCATCGTTTTGTGTTTTCGCCAGACCGCATCTCCTGACTGCCATCGATGCCCAGGTCTTCGACGACTGCGGGAAGATCGAAGCAAGGATGAAGGCGTCATGGTCGTCATCAACACCAGCCCGCAAACACCGACAAGTTGCAAAGTTCTTGCAGGACTTTGGAACTTATTTTATTGGGTGTACATTTAATGCATGCGCACAGTGATTGAGACGCCAGAGTTCATCAAGCAAGCCTCGGCTGTTTGGAATGCTGATGAGCGGACCTCGTTCATTGACTTCATCGCCAGCGAGCCTGATGCAGGCGATGTGATCCCTGGGGCAGACGGTGCACGCAAGGTCCGGTGGTCACGCCCAGGAATGGGCAAGCGCGGTGGGGCACGGGTGATCTACTTCCATCTGGTGGACGATCAGGCCGTGCTGTTGGTGATGGTCTATGTCAAGGCAGAACGTGAAAACGTGAAGCCAAAGAGCATCAAACGGAGTTGACGTCATGAACACGCTGAAGAAACTGAAGGCCATGGATGTGAGCAAGATCGCAGCAGCCATTGAAGCCGATGCTGGTCAAGCTCTGCCAGGCCTGCGTGAGTCGTTGGCGGAAGCAAAGTCCGGCGCCGCCCTGCAAGTTCACACCCCTGCAGAAATCGTCGCTCGTCGCCGCGGCCGACCAACAGGCAGTGTTGCGCTTGTCGTCAAAGAGCCCGTGAAGATGCGCCTTGATGCGGATGTCTTGACTGCACTGCGCGCCTCTGGCGATGGCTGGCAAACGCGTGTCAACGAGATGCTTCGGGCCTCTCTCACGCTCGCTGGCCGTCTTCCTTCCAAGGGCTGACTGATCACATGACCGAGGTTCAGTCCCCTTATCAGAGAGCAGGTGGGGGGGCTGGTCATGGCTCCTGAATGGAGTCGCGGCCTGCCAGATTGCGTTCCGGCCAGATCGCATATCCCGGTGATCTAGACTTGGCGAGGCCCGCAAGACGATCAGCATGCAGTTCCGGCCAGATCGCATATCCCGGTGATCTAGACTCATCGTCCGGGATCTCTGTCCGCTAAGGAAGGTCTGCATAAATCGCCCGAACGCGTGCTTGGCACCGGCCTGATTGCCTGAGACCATTGAGCCCATGAAGCAGAGCAGCCTTGGATTGGGAACGTCGACGAAGCGCACGCGCCGCCGGGAGTTCCTCGACGAGATGGACCGGGTGGTGCCGTGGTCTGCCCTGGCGGCAGAGATCGCGCCATTCATGCCCGAAGGCAAACGCGGCCGCCCGCCGTTCCCGGTGGAGTCGCTGCTGCGCATCCACTTCATGCAGCAGTGGTTCACGCTGAGCGACCCGGCGATGGAAGAAGCGCTGCACGACGTGCCGCTGTTCCGCGACTTCGCTGGCCTGGGCGGCTGGGATGACCGGCTGCCCGACGAGAGCACCATCTTGCGCTTCCGTCATGTGCTGGAGAAGAACAAGCTGGCCGAGCGGATCCTGGCAACGGTCAACCTGCTGCTGGGCGCCAAGGGCCTGATGCTGCGCAGCGGCACGGTGGTCGATGCCACGCTGATCTCGGCGCCGAGCTCGACCAAGAATGCCAGCGGTGAACGAGACCCGGAGATGCACCAAAGCAAGAAGGGCCAGCAGTGGTTCTTCGGCATGAAAGCTCACATCGGCGTGGACGCCGATTCCGGCCTGGTGCACACCGTGCGCGGCACATCGGGCAACGTCAACGATGTGGTCGAAGCCAACAGTTTGCTGCACGGGCAAGAGACGGATGTGTTTGCTGACGCTGGCTACCAAGGGGCGCGTAAGCGGCCCGACGCCAAAGACGATGTGCAGTGGCATGTGGCCATGCGCCCGGGCTTGCGCAAGCTGCTGGACAGGGCAGACCCCATGGATGCGCTGACCGACCAGGTCGAGCGCATCAAGGCGAGCATCCGAGCCAAGGTGGAGCACCCATTCCGTGTCATCAAACGCCAGTTCGGTCATGTGAAGGTGCGCTACCGCGGCCTGGCCAAGAACACGGCGCAGTTGCAAACGCTGTTTGCGTTGGCCAATCTGTGGATGGTTCGCAAACGTTTGAGCGGGAGCTTGGCATGAGTGCGTCCAAAGCATGGGAAATGGGCGCGAAACGCGCCCAAAACACCAGCCAGAGGCACGTTCAGTCGCCAGTTTGGTCATATCAGTGCACCCAACCATGGTCAGCGCTCATTTGTGCAGACCTTCCCTAACAAGCTGAAAGATGCACCAAATGAGAAGGCCGCTACATGCGGCCTTCTGTCTTTTCTGCTGGGAGGAGTGGCAATGATCTGGTCCATGGTCCAGCCGTCGACGTGCTGAACATTGACCAATTGGGTGAGGCGTTCATGCAACAGATGTCGCATGACGCGTGCTGGTTCCCGGGTGAAATCCGCTGGCTGAGCGTCAGGGGCTCAGCAGCGCCCCGACCGCCTGCTGCGCGGGTTCAGCTTGTCCAGCTCGGTGATCTGCTGCTTGAGCAGGATCATCAGGGTGCGGGCGTCGTCCACGGCCAGCGAGATGCAGCTGGTGACGGTGTGCTCGTCGCGCGCGGGGCGGGGCAGCACCAGCGCATCGACGCCGATTTCGATCAGGCCCTTGTCGTGCTTCACGGATTTCAGGCGCTGGAGTTCGATGTCGTAGGTTTTCATGGGGCAGAGGTCCTGCAAGCGGGGAGGGGGGATTGTCGCCGCAACCGCTCCCGACGCGCTCAGATGCTGCGCTGGTTGACCCGCGCCGACAGCGCCTCGGCGCTTTCGCGGCGCTCGCTGTAGCGGTCCACCAGGTAGGGCGAGACGTCGCGGGTGAGCAGGGTGAACTTCACCAGCTCTTCCATCACATCGACCACGCGCTCGTAATAGGCCGAAGGCTTCATGCGCCCGGCCTCGTCGAACTCCAGGAAGGCCTTGGCCACCGAGGACTGGTTGGGGATGGTGAGCATGCGCATCCAGCGCCCGAGGATGCGCATCTGGTTGACCGCGTTGAAGGACTGCGAGCCGCCCGAGACCTCCATCACCGCCAGCGTCTTGCCCTGGGTGGGGCGCACGGCCCCGGCCGACAGCGGGATCCAGTCGATCTGGGCTTTCAGGATGCCGGTCATCGCGCCATGGCGTTCGGGCGAGGTCCAGACCATGCCTTCCGACCAGGCCGCGGCTTCGCGCAGCTCGGCCACCTTGGGGTGGGTGTCGGGGGCGCCATCGGGCAGGGGCAGGCCGGTGGGATCGAAGACGCGCGTTTCGGCGCCCATGGCCTGCAGCAGGCGCTCGGCTTCCAGGGTCAGCAGCTTGCTGTAGGAGCGCTCGCGCAGCGAACCGTAAAGCAGCAGGATGCGCGGCGCGTGGGTGCTGCGGCCCACACCGGCGAGGTGCTCGGCGAAGCGCTCGGCGCTGGGGCGCTCGAACTGGGCGGCGTCGAGGTTGGGCAGATCGGGCAGGGGCATGGCGTGTCAGTGCAGATCAGGTGTCGTCGGGGTGAGGCTCAGGGCGTGGCTCGGGGCTTTATCGGCGCCGTGGCGGGCTGACCCAGCGCGGCATGCAAGCCCACGCCGATGGCCGCGCCCACCAATTGCGCCGCCACGAAGCCCGGGGCGCTGGCGGGTTCGATGCCGGCGAAGGTGTCGCTGAACATGCGCCCAAAGGCCGCAGCCGGGTTGGCGAACGAGGTGGACGCGGTGAACCAGTAGGCCGCGCCGATGTAGGCCGCCACCATGGCCGCCACCCGGCTGGCCGGCGCCCGCAAGATCACCAGCAGCAACCCGGCCGTGGCCACGGCCTCGGCGATCCACTGGCCGTTGCCCGTGCGCACCTTGGCCGACCATTGCAGGATGGGCAGGTCGAACATCGCATGGGCCAGGAAGGCGCCCAGCATGGCGCCCAGCAGTTGCGCCACGATGTAGGGCAGCAGGGCGCCCATGGCCAGCTCACCGCGCCAGGCCATCACGGCCGAGACGGCAGGGTTGAAGTGCGCGCCACTGACCGGGCCGAACACCTCGATGAGGATGTACAGCCCGCCCACCGTGGCCAGGGTGTTGGCCAGCAGGGCCAGGCCATCGTTGCCACCGCACAGGCGCTGCGCCATGATCCCGGAGCCGATCACCACGGCCAGCAGCAGCATCGTGCCCAGGGCTTCGCCCAGCAGGCGTCGAGAGAGGTTCAAGGGCATGTGCCGACCTCAGCTCTTGTAGAGGGCTTCGAGCTTGGCTTGCAGCTCGGCGTTGCCCATGGATTCGAGCGGCAAGGACAGCAGCTGCAGCATGCGGTAGGCAATCGCCTGGCGGGTCAGCTCGAAGGCCTGGGGCTTTTTGTCGGGCTCGGCGTTGGACGGGTCGGGGTAGCCCCAGTGCGCCTTCACCGGGCTGCCTGGCCAGTAGGGGCAGGTCTCGGCGGCGGCGCTGTCGCACACGGTGATGACGATGCGCATCTCCGGCGCACCGGGGGCGACGAACTCGTCCCAGCTCTTGCTGCGCACCTCGGACACATCCACCCCAGCGTTCGTGAGGGCCTCCAGGGCGAAGGGGTTGACGCGACCGCTGGGCGCGCTGCCGGCGCTGTAGGCGCGCACGTCCTTGCCCAACTGGCGGGCGAGGTGGTTCAACATGCCCTCGCTCAGCACGCTGCGGGCCGAGTTGTGGGTGCACAGGATCAGGACGTTGGTGGTCATGGTGTCATTGCTTTCCGATGTCTTGGATGTGTTGCTGAAGCGCCAGGCGTTCCAGGCTGGCCAGGGGCAGGGCGAGCATCAGCTGGATGCGGCGCTGCAAGGTCACGAAGGCGTCCACGAAGGCGCGCGCCTGGGTTTCGGGCGAGCCGGTGGCGACGGCCGGGTCGGGCTGGCCCCAGTGCGCGGTCATCGGCTGGCCGGGCCACACGGGGCAGACCTCGCCCGCGGCCTGGTCGCACACGGTGAAGACGAAGTCCATGCGAGGCGCATCGGGCGCGGCGAACTCTTCCCAGCTTTTGCTGCGCAGCCCGTCCGTGGGGATGTGGTGGGTCGCCAGGGTCTGCAGAGCCTGCGGATGCACGGCGCCCTTGGGGTGGCTGCCGGCCGAGAAGGCGCGGAAGCCCTTGGGGCCGCCGAGTTGGTTCATCAGGCCCTCGGCCAGGATGGACCGTGCAGAGTTGCCCGTGCAGATGAAGAGCACGTTGCGCGTTTTGTCGGACATGGTGTGGACCTCGGCGGTGGGTGGCGTGGCGGGGGCGGGGAGGGTGTGGTCAGCAATCGCAGGGTGCGGTGGTCGGGACGGCACAGTCCGCACCCTCGCAGCAGTTCGCCGTGAGGAAACCGAGCAGCGCGTTCATGCGCTCGAAGGCCGCGCGGTAGATCAGGTGGCGCCCGTCGCGGGTCTGCGTGACCAGGCCGGCGTGCGTGAGCTCCTTGAGGTGGAAGGAGAGGGTGTTGGCGGGGATGTCGAGGCGTTCCATCAGCACGCCGGGCGTCAAACCGCCCTGACCGGCGACTACCAGGGCGCGGAAGGCCCGCAGTCGGTGGGCTTGGGCGAGCGCCCCGAGGGCTTTGACGATGTCTTCATCTTGCATGATTCCATTTTACTTGAAGTGTTGGAGCATTGACAAGCTCGCGCCGTCGCTGCGGTCAGTGGCCCCTATGGCGGCCATAGCAATTCCCAGATTGAGGAAAAAGCCTCGGCCTCCTAGACTGCCTGCATCCCTTCCCAAGCCCCCCGATCAGCCCACAAGGAGACACCGATGTCCAACGAAGCGAAATGCCCCTTCCACGCCGCTGCGGCCACGCAGGCCACGCAAAGCGCCCGCGGCAACCGCGACTGGTGGCCCAACCAGCTCAATGTGGGCATCCTCCACCAGCACGGCGCGCAGTCCAGCCCCCTGGGCGCGGCCTTCGACTACGCCGAAGCCTTCAAGACGCTGGACCTCGACGCCGTCGTCGCTGACCTCAAGGCCCTGATGACCGACTCGCAGGACTGGTGGCCGGCCGACTACGGCCACTACGGCCCCTTGTTCGTGCGCATGGCCTGGCACGCCGCCGGCACCTACCGCATCCACGACGGCCGCGGTGGCGCGGGTTCAGGCTCGCAGCGCTTCGCCCCGCTCAACAGCTGGCCGGACAACGGCAATCTCGACAAGGCCCGCCGCCTGCTGTGGCCGATCAAGCAGAAGTACGGCCAAAAGCTCTCCTGGGCCGACCTGTTCGTGCTGGCCGGCACCGTCGCCATGGACACCATGGGCTTCAAGACCTTCGGTTTCGCCGGTGGCCGCCCCGACATCTGGGAGCCCGAGGCCGACATCAACTGGGGCCTGGAGGCCGAATGGCTGGCCACCAGCGACAAGGCCAACAGCCGCTACAGCGGTGACCGCGAGCTGGCCAACCCCCTGGCCGCCGTGCAGATGGGCCTGATCTACGTGAACCCGGAAGGCCCGGACGGCAAGCCCGACCCGGTGGCCTCGGCCCGCGATGTCCGCGAAACCTTCGCCCGCATGGCCATGGACGACGAGGAAACCGTCGCCCTGGTGGCCGGCGGCCACACCTTCGGCAAGGCCCACGGCGCGGGTGACCCGTCCCTGGTCGGTCCCGAGCCCGAGGCCGCGCCCATCGAGGCCATGGGCCTGGGCTGGATCAACCAGTTCGGCAGCGGCAAGGGCGCGCACACCACCACCAGCGGCATCGAAGGCGCCTGGAAGCCCAACCCGACCACCTGGGACAACGGCTACTTCGACACCCTGTTCGGCCACGAGTGGGAGCTGACCCAAAGCCCCGCTGGCGCCCACCAGTGGAAGCCCAAGGGCAACGCCGGCGCCGGCACCGTGGTCGATGCCCACGACCCGAGCAAGTCCCACCAACCCATGATGACCACGGCCGACCTGGCCCTGCGCTTCGACCCGGCCTACGAGAAGATCTCGCGCCGCTTCCACGCCAACCCGGCCGAGTTCGCCGATGCGTTTGCCCGCGCCTGGTTCAAGCTCACCCACCGCGACATGGGCCCGCGCGCCCGCTACCTGGGCAAGCTGGTGCCTGCCGAAGTGCTGATCTGGCAAGACCCGGTGCCCGAAGTCAACCACGTCCTGGTCGATGCCGCCGACGTGGCCCAACTCAAGGCCGACGTGCTGGCCTCGGGCCTGAGCGTGTCTCAGCTGGTGTCCACCGCCTGGGCCTCGGCCTCGACCTTTCGCGGCAGCGACAAGCGTGGCGGTGCCAACGGCGCCCGCATCCGCCTGGCCCCGCAAAAGGATTGGGCCGTGAACCAGCCGGCGCAATTGGCGCAGGTGCTGGCCAAGCTGGAAGCCGTCCAGAAGGCCTTCAACGCCCAGGCCACGGGTGGCAAGCAGGTGTCGCTGGCCGACCTGATCGTGCTGGCGGGCAATGCCGGTGTGGAAGCCGCTGCCAAGGCCGCCGGCCAGAGCGTGACCGTGCCCTTCGCCCCGGGCCGCACCGACGCATCGCAGGACCAGACCGACGTCGCCTCGTTCGCCGTGCTGGAGCCTCAGGCCGATGGTTTCCGCAATTACGCCCAGCCCGGCCTGGCCGGACAGGCGGCCGAGCTGCTGATCGACCGCGCCCAGTTGCTGACGCTGACCGCGCCCGAAATGACGGTGCTGGTGGGTGGCCTGCGCGTGCTGGGTGCGAACGTGGACGACGCCGCGCACGGCGTCTTCACGCAGCGCCCCGGCACCCTGAGCAACGACTTCTTCGTGAACCTGCTCGACATGGGCACGAAGTGGCAGCGTTCCGCCGCTGCCGAGGGTGTGCTGGAAGGCCGCGATGCGAAGACCGGTGCGGTGAAGGCCACGGCCACAGTGGCCGACCTGGTGTTCGGCTCGAACTCGCAACTGCGCTCACTGGCCGAGGTCTATGCCAGCGCCGACGCCGGTGCGAAGTTCGTGGCCGACTTCGTGGCCGCCTGGACCAAGGTGATGAACCTGGACCGCTTCGATCTGGGTTGATGTCGGCGAGGCCGTGAGGTGAAGGCCGGGGCGGCATGGCTGCCTCGGCCTTTTTCATCGGTGCCCGTCCACGATCAGGTCCAGCACATAGGCCAGCACGAAGAAGGCCATGCCCAGCACCTTGGCGGCTTGCCCGAGGAAGCGGTAAACGCGTTCGTTGGGCTTGTGGTCGTGGTGGTCGAGGATGACGACCAGCAGATGGATCACGGCAAACGCCATGGCGATGATCACCAGCGTGAGCGAGGTGTTCTGGAAATGGATGCCGGGCCGCGGGTAGGCGCTGGGCCGGCTGCCCAGTGGCAGGTAGAGGTCATTGCGCCAAAGGCTGAAGGCGCCGTAGCAGACCAGCGCCACCGAGACCATGCCGTTCTTGAGCCGCACGCCGCGCGGCACCTCGTTGGGCACATGCGGCTCGTTGCTTGACCGGAAAGACGATGAGCGGCAGGCGCCGCAGATCATGGCCGCGGCAGGGGACGGGCGGCCGCAGATGGTGCAGGTTTTGTCCATGAGACGGTGCGGGTGTACAGAGCAGGGGCCAGGGCCTCAGATGTCAATTGGGTCGTGATTCCCGAGCCTTGAACTCCTTCAGCAACTGATCGACTTTGGTGCCGAACCTGCTGCCGTGTTGGCCCAGCGACACCACACACGCGTCGATGTCAGCCGCGGCCTGTTTGCTGTGGCTGGAAAGATAGGCTGTGGCCGTGCCCTTGTTGGTGAGCGCCGAGCTCACTGCAAAGTCGGCTTCGGTTTTGAGCATCTCGGTCTGCACGGCCTCGCTTCCCATGGCCGCTTCTGCGTAGATGAAATGCACCGCGGCGATCTCTTTCCACTTCTTGGCCTCCTCAGCGCCTTTGCTCGCCTTGCTGAAGATTTTCGCCTTCTGCGCACATCTGGCCCACTGCTGGCCCAGCGCGATGTCAGCCTCATTGGCTTGTCCCTGCGCGTGCACGAGGAAAGCTGCCAAGGCGATGCAATGAATCCCTTTCATGACGTCTCACACGCGCCTGCCGCCCAAGCGCCGCGCCGCGCCCACCCCGATCACCCCCAGCCCCCACAGCCACAGGCTGGAAGGCTCGGGCACCGAGGTGATGGTGCGGGTGAAGCTGCAGGTGTCACGCTGGTCGTACGGGCAGGCGTTGAAGCCGTTCGCCGGGCCGAGGTAGGCGTTGAGCTGCGTGCCGTCGGTGGCAACGCCCTGGACGTTGAAGTTGAGGGCGGGCACCAGCGAGAACGTCACGGTGCCCGAGGTCACGCTGCCGTCCGGGGTGAAGCTGCCCACCAGGAAGTCACCCGTGAGCAAGCGCTCGCTCCCGGCCAGGTTGGTGAAGGCCCGAGGGCCTGTGCTCGACGCTGGCGCATAGAACGATTCAAAGGTGTAGCCAGGCGGATCGCACCGGGGCGTGCAGCTCCAGCCGGGGATGATGCTCAGCGAGGTGTAGCTGGCGAACGTGTAGGTTTTGCGGGTGTTGGTCGAGAAGTCGTAGACGGTTTCCGTCTTGGGCAAGTCGGCCACGTCGAAGCCGAAGGGGAAGCCTGCGGCTGTGCCGATCTCGCGGTCGGCCGTCACCCGCACCCACATCTCGATGGGCGTGTTGGCCTCTGCAACGCCGGTTGGCTGCAGGTAAGACACCGTGATGTTGGGCCACGCTGCCAGCGCGCTGGACGAGGCGAGGGTCAGCGCCAGCAGGGCGCCTGTGGTTTTGTGGTTCATGTGATCTCCTCTTGTTTGATTGCGGTTGAGCCACCAAGCCTTCAACCCATCAGCCTGGGACTGGCCTGCCTCGGATGGCGTGGGTGGCACGGTGCGTGTGAACACCCACACCCCCGCGCGGCCAATTTTTTAACACTTTGACGCCCCTCTCGCCATCCTCCATTCGGTGCACTGGCAGCCTCGCATCGGGGGGGCGGTGTCGTGGTGCAGCACGCCGTTGGCCGCGCGCGACTGCGCCTGGGTGGGCTGGCCGTCGCGCAGGCTTGTCGTTCGGGCAGGCGTTCATGGCGATCATGGCGAGATGCCCAGGGTTCGCTCAACGGACAGTTCGTCGAAGTCTGGGATGTCGCCCAGCCTGATGGTCTTGGGCCTCTGGATGGTCGAGCGAATCTCTTTGAACCGTTCGTCGCCACCTTGCGCAGCATGGTTTGTGTTGACCCTTCGGACGACCTTGTTGGCGAGGATGTTCACGCTCAGAGCGCGTTCCACGACCGGTCCGTGATGGCTGCTGCTGTCGTAGCCGATCAGTTCGAAGCCGGCGTTCTGGTATCGGAAGTTGTAGCGCCAGTGGCCGTAACGTCCGTGGCTGTACCCGATGTAAAAGTTGCCTTTGTCGATCCTCACTTCCAACTCGGGCGGGAAGTAAACGCCGCCGTCTTCGTTCTCAGAGGAAAAGCACTGGAGGTTGCTCAGGACAACGTCATAGGATGGGCCCTTTTTGAAAGCGATGATCAATCCCCTGCGGTTGCGGTCCAGCGGCTTGCCGTCATCGCCTGTGACCACCATTTTCTGGTCGGTGGCCTTGACCAGGAGGACCACATCTTCGTGCCCGTCCTTGTTCAAGTCGCCACGGATCGTTTCAACTGTCCGGTAGGTGCCAGGCACCAGCATGGCCGGGTTGGGCGATGTGGTTGGCGCAGGCCATGCATGGCATGGCAGCAAGGTGGCCAGTGTGAGTGCCGCTCGGGTGATGTTCATGTGGTCAAAATGAGCATTTTGATGGCGGGGCAGGGCTGCCTGCGGGCCGCGCTGCTTTCTGCGTTGCGCAAATGAAAGAAGCCGCACACGGCGGCTTCTCAGGGGCTTGTGCGGCGATCAGTCCGCTTGCTGCGCCGCCATGCGGCGCTCCAGCTTCAGCATTTCACGCGCCACCACGGCGGTGTCGGCGAAATCGGAGAACACGCCATCGATGCCCAGCTTGTAGAACTGCAGGTACTCGTTGATGGGGTTACCCGCGTAGTCACCGGCCAGGCGGCGCTGCTCGTTGCGGAAGGTCCAGGTGTGCACCTTCAGGCCGGCGGCGTGGGCGCGGTCGATCAGGTCGGTGGGTTCGGCCAGCTTGAGCTTGGCTTCGCCAGGGCCTGTGCCGTCGGGGTTGGCGACGGTCGAGACGATGTAGCGCTTCCAGGGGCCGATGCCGTGGGCGTAGCTGGCCACTTCCTTCAGGCCAGCATCGGTCGTCAGGTAGCCGAAGGTGCGCGACAGCAGCTCGGGCTTGCCCGATGCCGTCCAGTCGTAGGGGCGGTCGAAGGGGGCGGTGAAATCCAGCGAGCCATCGGGGTTGACGTCGTTGGCGTCGATCAGCTGGATCAGGCGCACCGAGGTCATCTTGCTCAGGGCGATCAGGTTGGCCTGCTCAAACGACTGGATGAACACCGGGGCGTGGCGGTGGTTCCAGCCGGCTTGCGTCAGCACCTTCAGCAGGCGGCCTTCCAGCGGCAGGCCCAGGGCCTGGTGATAGGTGGGGTGCTTGGTTTCGGGGTAGATGCCGATGACGCGGCCTTTCTCCAGGGTCTTGCGCTTGACCAGGGCGATGACCTCTTGCAGCGTCGGGATGGACAGTTGTCCATTGAACTGCTGCGGGCGCTCACCGAAGGCCTGCTTGGCGCGCAGGGTCTTGATTTCGGCGAGGGTGAAGTCGGAGGCGAAGAAGCCTTCTTCTGGCGCGCCGTCCACCACGGCGATGCGGCGACGCGAGGCGAACTCGGGCCGGTCGGCCACGTCGGTGGTGTTGACGATGTTGGGCTCGTGGCGGGCGATCAGGTGGCCGTCTTTCGTGGCGACCAGGTCGGGCTCGACGTAGTCGGCGCCCAGCTCGATGGCCAGGGCGTAGCTTTCCAGGGTGTGCTCGGGCAGGTAGCCGGAAGCGCCGCGGTGGCCAATGACCAGGGGCAGGGCTTGCGATTGACGCTCGGTGCGCTCGGCACGTTCGGCGCGCTCCAGGGCGCGGTCGGTGTCGGCGGCATGGCCGGGGGCGGCGATGAACAAGGCGGCCGACAGGGCCAGCAGCTTGCGCAGGGGTTGCGACATGGGGTCTCCTCGGTGTGAAAAGGTGTGTGCCACCTT
Source organism: Aquabacterium commune (assembly GCF_004362855.1). Taxonomy (GTDB): domain Bacteria; phylum Pseudomonadota; class Gammaproteobacteria; order Burkholderiales; family Burkholderiaceae_C; genus Aquabacterium; species Aquabacterium commune. Next base: position 68,500 of record NZ_SNXW01000002.1, on the reverse strand, counting down.
AGGGCGCTTGCGTGACGCTTGGGTGTCTGCCAGGGGGGGCCGAGAGAGCCGTTTGGCGCGAGCACAATGGCGCCCACACCTTCCGTTCAGGAGACCCCCTGTGGCGCGCACGCCGGCGACCCGACCCCCCTCTGCCCAGTCCGCGTCTGCCGACACCCAGGCCGCGTCCAAGGCATCTGCCAAGGCCTCGGCGCCGCAGCTCGCCATGGCCCGCCTGGGCCTGGTGCGCGACATCGACCTGGCCCTGCACCTGCCGCTGCGCTACGAGGACGAAACCGCCATCACCCCGCTGCGCCAGGCGCGCGACGGCCAGACGGTGCAGGTCGAGGGCGTGGTCAGCGAGAACCGCGTGGAGATGCGCGGTCGGCGCCAGCTGCTCGTCAAGCTCGACGACGGCACGGGCGAGTTGCAGCTGCGCTTCCTGAACTTCTATGGCTCGCAGCAAAAAGCCTGGGCGCCCGGCGTGCGCCTGCGCGTGCGCGGCGAGTTGCGCGTGGGCTTCTTCGGTCGCGAGATGGTCCACCCCACGGTGCGCACCGTCAGCGACGCCACCCCGCTGGCCACCTCGCTCACGCCCATCTACCCGGCCGGTGCCGGCCTGCCGCAAAGCTACCTGCGCAAGGCCGTGGAGGCTGGCTTGCGCCGCGCACCACTCGACGAGGTGCTGCCCTCGGCCGTGGCGGCGATGCTGCCCGCGCACTGGCCCAGCCTGCGCCAGGCCTTGCAGCAGCTGCACTTCCCCGCGCCCGATGCGTCCATCGAGGGCTTGAGCGAGCACAGCCACCCCGCCTGGCAGCGCCTGCAGTTCGAGGAGTTGCTGGCCCAGCAGCTTTCGCGCTTGCAGGCCAAGGCCGAGCGCGCCCACCTCCAAGCCCCGGTGCTGCCGCTGCGCACGGGCGGCCTGCACGAGAAGCTGTTGGGCGTGCTGCCCTTCGAGCTCACCGGTGCGCAGCGCCGCGTCTGCGAGGAAATCGCCATCGACCTGGCCCGTCCGCAGCCCATGCACCGCCTGTTGCAGGGCGATGTGGGCTCGGGCAAGACGGTGGTGGCGGCGCTCTCAGCCGCCATCGCCATGGAGGCGGGTTGGCAATGCGCGCTGATGGCGCCCACGGAAATCCTGGCCGAGCAGCACTTCCGCAAGCTGGTGGGCTGGCTCGAACCCTTGGGCGTGAAGGTGGCCTGGCTGACGGGCAGCCTCAAGCCCAAGGCCAAGCGCGAGCAGCTCGCGGCCGTGGCCTCGGGCGAGGCCCAGCTCGTGGTGGGCACCCACGCCGTCATCCAGGACCAGGTCGAGTTCGCCCGATTGGGCCTGGCCCTCATCGACGAGCAGCACCGCTTCGGCGTGGCCCAGCGCCTGCAGTTGCGCCGCAAGCTGGAGGCCACCGACCTGGAGCCCCACCTGCTGATGATGAGCGCCACGCCCATCCCGCGCACCCTGGCCATGACCTACCTGGCCGACCTGGAGGTCAGCACCATCGACGAGCTGCCGCCGGGGCGCACGCCCATCGTCACCAAGGTCTTCGCCGACACGCGCCGCGAGGAGGTCATCGAGCGCATCCGCGACGAGGTGGCCAAGGGCCGGCAGGTGTACTGGGTCTGCCCGCTGATCGACGAAACCGAAGCCACCGACGAGGCCGCCGACGTGGCCGCTGGCCGCAACAGCAACAAACGCCCGCCGCTGGACCTCAGCAACGTCACCCACACCCACATCGAACTCAGCGATGCCTTGCCCGGCTTCGGCGTGGGCCTGCTGCACGGGCGCCTGCCTGCCGCCGAGAAGGCCGAGGTGATGGACCGATTCTCGCGTGGCGAGCTCAGCGTGCTGGTGGCCACCACCGTCATCGAGGTGGGCGTGGACGTGCCCAACGCCAGCCTGATGGTGATCGAGCACGCCGAGCGCTTTGGCCTGAGCCAGCTGCACCAGTTGCGCGGCCGGGTGGGGCGGGGCGCGGTGGCCAGCGTGTGCGTGCTGCTCTACGCCTCGCCGCTGTCGGACTCGGGCAAGCAGCGCCTGCGCGCCATGGCCGAGACCACCGACGGCTTCGAGATCTCGCGGCGCGACCTCGACATCCGCGGGCCCGGCGAGTTCATGGGCTCGCGGCAATCGGGCGCGGCCCTGCTGCGTTTCGCCAATGTGGGCGACCTGGCCGAGGACGGAGGGGAGGGGCAGGCCATGCTGGCGCGTGTGCAGCAAGCCGCGGCGGTGATGCTCAAGCACCACCCGGCGGCGGCGCAGCGCCACATCCACCGCTGGCTGGGGCAGAAGGCCGAGTACTTGAAGGCCTGACCCACGGCCTGACCTGCGGGCCTGACTTGCACCACAATGCGTTCCCATGACGTTGACTGAACTCCGCTACATCGTGGCCGTCGCCCGCGAACGCCATTTCGGGCGCGCCGCCGAAGCCTGTTTCGTGTCCCAGCCCACGCTGTCCGTGGCCGTCAAGAAGCTGGAAGAGGAGCTGGACGTCAAGCTCTTCGAGCGCGGCAGCAACGAAATCAGCGTCACGCCGCTGGGCGAGGAAATCATCCGCCAGGCCCAGTCGGTGCTGGAGCAGGCCCAGGCCATCAAGGAGATCGCCAAGCGCGGCAAGGACCCGCTGGCCGGTGCCCTGCGCCTGGGCGTGATCTACACCATCGGCCCCTACCTGCTGCCCGACCTCGTGCGTTCGTGCATCGAGCACGTGCCACAGATGCCGCTGATGCTGCAGGAGAACTTCACCGTCAAGCTGCTGGAGATGCTGCGCGCCGGCGAGCTGGACTGCGCCATCCTGGCCGAGCCCTTCATCGACAGCAACCTGGCGATTGCGCCGCTCTACGACGAGCCCTTCCTCGTGGCCGTGCCGCGCACGCACCACCTGGCTTCGCGCAAAGCGATCGGTGCCGAGGAGCTCAAGCGCGAGACCATGCTGCTGCTGGGCGCGGGCCACTGCTTCCGCGACCACGTGCTGGAGGTCTGCCCGGAGTTCGCGCGGTTTTCGAGCGACGCCGAAGGCATCCGCAAGAGCTTCGAGGGTTCGTCCCTGGAAACCATCAAGCACATGGTGGCCGCCGGCATGGGCGTGACCGTGGTGCCCAGCCTGTCGGTGCCGAAAGAGCCGCACCCGCACCTGGTGCACATCCCCTTCGAGGAGCCGGCCCCCACGCGCCGCGTGGTGCTGGCCTGGCGGCGCAGCTTCACCCGCTACGAAGCGATCGCGGCCCTGCGCAACGCCATCTATGCCTGCCCGCTGGAGGGCGTCAGCCGCTTGAGCAGCTGATGACAGCGGCTGATCAGGCCATGGGCGGGATGGACGCTTCGCCGTCTTCCTGGCCTGGCTGCGGCGACTCGAAGCAGTCCACCGTGGTGAAGTAAAGCGAGGCGTAGAAGGCGCCCGCCAGGCCCAGCGCACCGGCGAAGGCCAGGGCATTGGCCAGGATGGGCACGGGGATGGCGCTCAGCAGCAGGCGGTCCAGCAGGCCCAGCGTGAACAGCGCGCCCAGCCAGCACAGGCCGTAAATGACGAAGGCGCCCAGGTTGCGCCAGGTGGCCACGGCGCTGAAGAACAGCGCCTTGCCCACGGGCAGGCGTGCCCACAGCACCAGGGCCGGGGTGTGCCAGAACACCAGCGACACCGGCATCAGCAGGGCCATGCGCCAGAGCATGTCTTCCAGCACCACGGGGCTGACCACCAGCTCGGTGCTGTCCTGCATGGCGGCCATCGCGTCGGCCACGGCTTCGGCGCCCGGGCCCACCCAGGACGCCAGCAGCATCATCAGTTGCACGGCCGCGATGTAGGCGCCACCGAGCTGCAGGAAGGTCTTGCGCGGGGCGTCGGGCGCGCGCACGGCCTCGATCAGCACGCCGGGCGTGACCCGCTCGCCCAGGATCGTGCGCCGCGTGGCCAGCATGAAGCCCATCCACACGACGGGCATGACGCCCACCACGAGCAGCGGCCCCAGCAAGGGCAGCGTGGCCAGCAGCAGGGCTGCGCCAATCAGCATGCCGACCAGGCCCATGAAGTTCATCGGCTGGCGGCGCAGGACCTGCAGGCCCTGACGCATCCAGTTCAGGCCGCTGGAGGCGGGCACGATGCGCAGTTTCATGCCGATGCGCCTTGGTTGGAGGCTTTGCCTTGTGAACGCTGCGCGCGCTGGTAGGCCCAGGGCTGCTGGCGGCGCAGGCTCAGCACGCGCTCGAAATGGGCGGGGTCGTGGGGTTGGAGCATGGCGGCGTCGCGGGGCAGGTGGAAGTCCCACAGGCGCGACAGCCAAAAGCGCATGGCCGCCGAGCGCAGCAGGGATGGCAGCAGGCGCAGTTCGGTGTCGGTCAAGGGGCGCACGGCGTCGTAGGCGGCCACAAAGGCCTGCGCGCGGGCGTCATCGAGCGCGCCGGTGGCCAGGTCGATGCACCAGTCGTTGAGGCACACGGCGATGTCGAAGACGAAGGTGTCGCAGCCGGCGAAGTAAAAGTCGAAGAAGCCCGACAGGGTGGGGCCGTCGAACATGACATTGTCGCGGAACAGGTCGGCGTGGATGGGACCGCGCGGCAGCGCCTGGCACTCGGGCGAGGCGGCCAGGGCCTGCTGGAAGGCCAGCTCGGTGTCGATCAGCTCGGTCTGGGTCGGGGTCAGGAAGGGCTTGACCACGGGCACGGTCTCGACCCACCAGGCCAGGCCGCGCAGGTTGGGTTGCTGGGCCGGGTAGTCCTGACCGGCCAGGTGCATGCGCGCCAGCATGGCGCCCACCTGGGCGCAATCGGCCGCCTCAGGCGCCATCTGGTTGCGGCCCTTCAGGCGCGTCACCACCGCGGCCGGCTTGCCCTTGAGGCTGTGCAGGATCTCGCCTTGTGCATTGGCCTGCGGTGCCGGCACCGGGATGCCGCGCGCGGCCAGGTGCTGCATCAGGTTCAGGTAGAAGGGCAGTTGCTCGGCGCTCAGGCGCTCGAACAGGGTCAGCACATGGTCGCCCTGGTCGGTGTGGACAAAGTAGTTGGTGTTCTCGATGCCCGAGTGGATGCCTTGCAGGCTTTGCAAGGCGCCCAGGCCCAGGGTGGACAACAGCGCGCCGGCTTCGGCGGGGGTGACTTCGGTGAAAACGGCCATGGGACAGTGTCGGGCAGGTTGCTCGGGGGTAATTTCTGACAGCGGGCGGGCGGGGTGCGTGAACCCTTCCCCCAAAGGAAGGTGTGGGCGCTCCCAATGCCCCTTCCCTTGGCGTAAACCCTCAGGATCGGGCCTCCGGCAAGCACAGGATTGTAGGAGTCGCTGTGGCAGACTCACTCGGATTCTGTCATCAGCGGACCACCGCAGAGACACACCCACTCAACCGATACCGAGGAAGCCCCTGTCATCATGAACGCGTCTGTCACTCGCTCGCCCCTTTCCCTGGCCTCCGTGGCGGCCGCCCTGCTGATGTCGGTCGGCGTGTCCGCCCAGGCCCAAGTGCTGCAGCCGGCCAGCGCACCGCTGGGTGTCTATGTCGGTGGCACTGCGGGCTTTGGCATCAACAACTGGCAGTGCGATGCCACCTGTGACCGCGCCACCTTCAGCGGCAAGATCTTCGCCGGCAAGCGCCTGACCCCTGGCCTGGCCGCCGAAGTGAACTATTTCATGTTCGGCAAGACCACGCGCACCAACGCCAACGCGGCCGCCCAGGCCACGGGTTACGCCTCCGAAGAGCGCAGCGTGCGTGCTTTCACCCTCAACATCAACTGGGAAGTCGAGCTGATCCAGGACTTCACCAACCAGATCCGCATCGGCTGGGGTTCGCTGGAGCAAACCAACGACCGCGTCCTGCTCAACAACACGGTGGTGCGCAGCAAGCAGCACAACACGGCTCCTTACCTTGGCGCCGGCCTGGCCTTCCGCCTGACGCGAGACATCAAGTTGATCTCCACCGTGGACGCCTTCTTCAAGGGCCACAACAGCCAGTACCTGCTGTCCGTGGGCGGCATGGCCGAGTTCTGATCTCGGCCTGACCTGGGCGCAGCAGGCGCGCAAACCGCGGTCACAATCCGGGGCATGACTGCCCCGGACACCCCTCAGAGCCCCCAAGCCACACCCAGCCGCCCCACCATGGTGCTGGTGGACGGCTCCAGCTACCTCTACCGCGCCTTCCACGCCATGCCCGACCTGCGCGGGCCCGGCGGCGTGGCCACCGGCGCCATCCACGGCGTGGTGAACATGATGGGCTGGCTGCGCGAGCACATCGATGCCGAGCACGCCGTCTGCGTGTTCGATGCCAAAGGCCCGACCTTCCGCGACGAGTGGTACCCCGAGTACAAGGCCCACCGCCCGCCGATGCCGGACGACCTGCGCTCGCAGATCGAACCCATCCACGAGGTCGTCAAGCTGCTGGGCTGGCCCGTGCTGGAGGTGCCCGGCATCGAAGCCGACGACGCCATCGGCACCCTGGCCCGCGTGGCGGCCGAATCGGGGCATCGGGTGGTCATCTCCACCGGCGACAAGGACCTGGCCCAACTGGTCAATCCCCACGTCTCGCTGATCAACACCATGGCCAAGCCGCCCGAGGTGCTGGACATCCCCGGCGTGGTGGCCAAGTTCGGCGTGCCGCCCGAGCTGATCATCGACTACCTCACCCTGATCGGTGACACGGTGGACAACGTGCCGGGCGTCGAGAAGGTCGGCCCCAAGACGGCCGTGAAGTGGTTGCAGGAGCACGGCTCGCTGGCCGCCATCATGGCCGCCGCCGATGCGTTCAAGGGCGCAACGGGCGAAAACCTGCGCAAGGCGCTGGACTGGTTGCCGCAAGGCCGCCGCCTCATCACCGTCAAGCTGGACTGCGACCTCGACGGCCACGTGCCCGCCTGGCCCTCGCTGGACGCACTGGCGCTCAAGGCGCCGGACCTGCCCGGTTTGCTGGATTTCTACACGCGCTTCGGTTTCCGCAGTGCCAAGGTCGAGGTCGAGCGCCTGTTGCGGGGCGATGCAGCCGGCAGCGGCGCGACCGCCGTGGCCACATCGGCCAAATCCAGCCAAGCCACCAAAGCCAAGCCCAAGAGCGACACCGACACGGGCGACCTGTTCGGCGCTGCTGCCGATGCTTCAGCCGATGCGGATGGCGCCACAGCCGATGCCCCGGCCGCGCCCCAAGGCGTGCAGGTGGACACCCGCTACGACACCGTGCTCACCTGGCCCGTGTTCGACGCCTGGCGCGCACGCATTTACGCGGCCGACGTGGTGGCCTTTGACACCGAGACCGACTCGCTCGAGCCCATGAAGGCGCGCATCGTCGGGCTGTCGTTCAGCGACAAGGTCGGCCATGCGTGCTACATCCCGCTGCGCCATGAAGGCCCCGATGCGCCCGCGCAATTGCCACTCGACGAGGTGCTGGCCAAACTCAAGCCCTGGCTGGAGGCCGCCGACCGCCAGAAGATCGGCCAGAACATCAAGTACGACACCCACGTGCTGGCCAACCACGGCATCGCGGTGCGCGGTTACGTGCACGACACCATGCTCCAGAGCTATGTGCTGGAGGCCCACCGCAAGCACAACCTGGGCGACCTGGCCTTGCGTTACACCGGCCGCATGGGCCTGAGCTACGAGGACGTGGCGGGCAAGGGCGCACAGCAGATCCCGTTCGCGCAGGTGGCCGTGGACCGCGCGGCGCACTATTCCTGCGAAGACAGCGACCTCACCCTGCACGTGCACCAGACGCTGTGGCCCAAGCTGGAGGCCGAGCCGGGCCTGAAAGACATCTACCAGCGCTTCGAGCTGCCCACCTCGCGCGTGCTGCAGCGCATCGAACGCAACGGCGTGCTGATCGACAGCGGTTTGCTGCAGCAGCAAAGCCACGAGCTGGGCCAGCGCATCGTGCAGCTGGAGCAGGAGGCCTACGAGCTGGCCGGCCAGCCCTTCAACCTGGGCTCGCCCAAGCAACTGGGCGAAATCCTCTTCGTCAAGCAGGGCCTGCCGGTCGTCAAGAAGACCGCCACGGGCGCGCCGTCCACCAACGAGGAGGTGCTGGAAAAGCTGGCAGAGGACTACCCGCTGCCCGCGCGCATCCTCGCGTACCGCGGCATGGCCAAGCTCAAGTCCACCTACACGGACAAGCTGCCGCTGATGGTCAATGCCGAAACGGGCCGGGTGCACACCAACTACGCGCAGGCCGTGGCGGTGACGGGGCGCTTGTCGAGCAACGACCCGAACCTGCAGAACATCCCGGTGCGCACGGCCGAGGGGCGCCGCATCCGCGAGGCTTTCATCGCGCCGCCGGGCCACTTCATCGTGTCGGCCGACTACTCGCAGATCGAGCTGCGCATCATGGCGCACATCTCGCAAGACGAAAACCTGCTGCGCGCCTTCGCTGAAGGGCAGGACGTGCACCGCGCCACCGCCAGCGAGGTGTTCGGCGTGCCGGTGGACGAGGTGTCGAGCGAGCAGCGCCGCTACGCCAAGGTGATCAACTTCGGCCTGATCTACGGCATGAGCGCCCATGGCCTGGCCAAGAACCTCGGTATCGAGCGCTCGGCGGCATCGTCCTACATCGAGCGCTATTTCCACCGCTTCGCCGGCGTGAAGCGCTACATGGACGACACCCGCGCCCAGGCCAAGGCCCAGGGCTACGTGGAAACCGTGTTCGGTCGGCGCCTGTGGCTGCCCGAGATCAACAGCCCCAACGGCCCCAGCCGCGCTGGAGCCGAGCGGGCCGCCATCAACGCGCCCATGCAGGGCACGGCGGCCGACCTCATCAAGCTGGCCATGGTGGCCGTGCAGGACACGCTGGACGCCGAAGGCCGCGCCTCGAAAATCATCATGCAGGTGCACGACGAACTGGTGCTGGAGGTGCCCGAGGCCGAACTGGCCTGGGTGACAGAAGCGGTGCCGCGCCTGATGGCCAGCGTGGCGCAGCTGCGCGTGCCGCTGGTGGCCGAGGTGGGCTCGGGCCCCAATTGGGAGTCGGCGCACTGAGGTTCGTCAAAATGTCATCATTTCCATGTACCGGGGTCCGTAGAATGGAGCTGCTGGCGTTATTCGGCTCATTTTTGCGTACATGAACAACACGATTCCCACCCAGGTGCTGGACCAACCCCGCGTCAAGCTGCTCGGCCGTGAGCAGGCCATCCTCGAATTCAACCGCCGCGTGCTGGCCCAGGCCCAGCGTGAAGATGTCCCGCTGCTGGAACGCCTGCGCTACATCTGCATCGTGTCCTCCAACCTCGACGAGTTCTTTGAAGTCCGCTACGCCGATGTCATCGAGGCGTCCCGCACGCCCGGCACCGGCATCAACGCCGCCTACATCACCGAGGTCTCGCGCGAGTCGCACCGCCTGGTCGAAGAGCAGTACCAGATCTTCAACGAGGTGGTCACGCCCAAGCTGCACGACGCGGGCATCCTCATCCTCAACCACGCCGACCGCAACGCCAACCAGCGCGAGTGGGTGGCCGACTTCTTCCGCCGCCAGGTGCGCCCGCTGCTGGTGCCCATCGGCCTGGACCCGGCGCACCCCTTCCCGCAGGTCGCCAACAAAACGCTGAACTTCATCGTGCGCTTAGGGGGCATGGACGCGTTTGGCCGCGACAACGACATCGCCATCGTGCGCATCCCGCGGGTGCTGCCGCGCGTCATCGCCTTGCCCAAAACGCTGATGCCGGAGGGCCAACAGGGCTTCGTGCTGCTGTCCAGCGTCATCCGCGCGCACCTCGACGAGCTCTTCCCGGGCCGCGAGATCAAGGCCTTCTCGCAGTTCCGCCTGACGCGCGACTCCGACCTGGAGGTCGATGAAGACGACGTGACCGACCTGCGCGAGGCGCTGCGCTCCAAGATGAGCACGCGCCAGTTCGGCCAGTCGGTGCGCCTGGAGGTGGTGCGTTCCTGCCCGGCCGACCTGTCCGACTTCCTGCTGGAGCAGTTCAGCCTGCCGCCGCAGGCCCTCTTCATGGTCAACGGACCGGTCAACCTGGTGCGCCTGACCCAGCTGATCGACCAGGCCGATGCCGACGCGCTGCGCTTTGCGCCCTACGAGCCTGCCTGGCCGGCCGAGCTGCCCCAGCAAGGCTTGTTCGAGCACCTGCGCCACCACGACTGCCTGCTGCACCACCCTTTCCAGAGCTTCGACGTGGTCGTGCAGTTCCTGCGCGAGGCGGTCTATGACCCCGATGTGTTGGCCATCAAGCAGACCATTTACCGCACGGGCAGCGAGTCCGTGCTGATGGAGTTGCTGCTGGAGGCCGTGCGCCGCGGCAAGGAGGTGCTGGCCGTGGTGGAGCTGAAAGCCCGCTTCGACGAAGAGGCCAACATCAATTGGGCCGAGCGCCTCGAAGCGCTGGGTGCGCAGGTGGTGTATGGCATCGTCGGCCTGAAAACCCACGCCAAGATGATGCTGGTGACGCGCCGCGAAGGCGCGCGCCTGCGCCGCTATGCGCACCTGTCCACCGGCAACTACAACCCCAAGACCTCGCGGCTCTACACCGACGTGGGCTTCCTGACCAGCCAGCCGGACATGACGGCCGACGTGGACCGCGTCTTCCAGCAGCTCTCCAGCCTGACGCAGATGAAGTCCACGCGCCTGCTGCAGTTGGCGCCCTTCAGCCTGCAGGACCAGATGCTGCGCTTGATGGCGCGCTGCGCCGATGCGGCCCGTGCGGGGCGCCCGGCGCGCATCGTCGTCAAGTGCAATGCGCTGACCGACGAGCCACTGGTGAGGGCGCTGATCGAAGCCGGTCAGGCGGGCGTGGACATCGACCTCATCATCCGCGGCGCCTGCATCCTGCCGCCGGGCCTGGAAGGCCTGACCGACCGCATCCGCGTGCGCTCGGTGGTGGGTCGCATGCTGGAGCACACCCGCGTGCTGTACTTCCGCTGGGGCAACGACGACTACGAAGAGGCCCTGTACCTGTCGAGTGCCGACTGGATGAACCGCAACATGACGCGGCGCATCGAGGCGGCCTGGCCGGTGCGCGACCCGGCGCTGCGCCAGCGCGTCATCGACGAATGCCTGGTGCCCTACCTGCTGGACGGCCGCGACGCCTGGCGCCAGCTCAGCGATGGCCGCTACGAGCGCATCAACGAACCCGGCGGCCACAGCGCCCAGCGTGCCCTGATGGCGCGTCACCGCGGCCAGGCCTGAGCATCACCATGGCGGTGTGCCACGGTGTGACCGCGCTGCCACGCGCCTGCCACAGGGCGTCCGTACACTGCGGCGCCAATGAAAAACCAAGGGAGGATGGGGCATGGACCTGATCCTGTGGCGCCACGCGCAGGCGCAAATGCTGCTGGCAGAAGATGGCGAAACGGTGCTGCCGTTCGAGCTGGAACGTGACCTCGCGCGCACGCTGACGCCCAAGGGCCAGCGCCAGGCCGAGCGCATGGCCGAGTGGCTCAACCAGCGCCTGCCCGACACCACCCGCGTGCTGGTCAGCCCGGCGCTGCGCACCCAGCAAACCGCCGCGGCCCTGGGCCGCAAGGTGCGCACGCTGGACACCCTCAACCCGCTGGCCAGCGTCGATGACCTGCTGGCCGCTGCGCGCTGGCCGGTCTCACGCGACCCGGTGCTCATCGTCGGCCACCAGCCCACGCTGGGGTTGTTGGCGGCGCGCCTGCTGACGGGCCAGGACCAGCCCTGGTCGGTGCGCAAAGGCGCCGTGTGGTGGTTGCGCTCGCGCGAGCGCGAAGGCGACGAGCAGGTGGTGCTGCACGCCGTGATGCCGCCCGACATGGCCTGAGCCTGGGCGCAAAGATGCGTGAAGCCTGAGGTGCTTGGGCGGTTGCCGGCGGGCGCGGTGCCCGAACGGGGATAATGCCGGTTCATGAACGCGCCCGACCTCTCCCCCCGCGCCACCGATGGCCGCTGGCACCACCAGCACCCGGTGCGCATCTATTGGGAAGACACCGACGCCGGCGGCATCGTCTTCTACGGCAATTACCTCAAGTTCATGGAGCGCGCCCGCACCGAGTGGTTGCGCGCCCTGGGCTTCGACCAGGAGGGCATGCGCCGCAGCGGCGAGGGCATGTTCGTCGTCGCCGACACGCAGTTGCGCTACCTGCAGCCCGCGCGCCTCGACGACCTGCTCAACGTGACGGTGGCCGTGGTCGAGCGCGGCCGCGCCAGCGTCGTGTTCGCGCAAGAGGTCTGGCGCAACGGCATCTTGCTGGTCAGTGGCCGCATCCGCATCGGCTGGGTGCAGGCCGTGGTGGCCGATGCAGCCGATGCAGCCGAGCCTGTCTTGCGCCCAGGCCGCATCCCGCAACGCATCCTGGGCTGCCTGCCCGAGCCGCTGCCTGCGAACGCTGGCACCTCCACCGACACCCCCGCCCACACCCCAGCCTGAACCCCAGGCCGACCACGGAGCCCTCGCCCCATGAACCAAGACCTGTCGATCCTTCACCTGGTGCTGCACGCCAGCGTGGTGGTGCAGATCGTGATGGCCATCCTGATGCTGGTCTCGCTGACCAGCTGGAGCATCATCTTCGCCAAAGTGCTGGGCCTCAAGCGCGTGCGCCAGGACAACGATGCCTTTGACCGCGAATTCTGGGCCGGACGCACCCTGCAGGAGCTCTTCCAGGATGCCAGCAGCGGCAATGGCCCGGCCTCGCCGCAGGAGCGCATCTTCGCCGCCGGCATGCGGGAGTTCATGAAGCAGCGTGAGCGCCGCGTCACCGACGTCAATGTGCTGCTGGACGGCGCCCGCCGCGCCATGCGCGCCAGCTACCAGCGCGAGATGGACGTGGTCGAGTCCCGCCTGGACTTCCTCGGCTCGGTCGGTTCGGTCTCGCCGTACATCGGTCTGTTCGGCACGGTGTGGGGCATCATGCACGCCTTCACGGGCCTGGCCAATGTGCAGCAGGTGTCCTTGGCCACGGTGGCACCAGGCATCGCCGAGGCACTCGTGGCCACGGCCATCGGCCTGTTCGCGGCCATCCCCGCGGTGCTGGCCTACAACCGCTTTGCGCGTGACATCGACCGCATCGCCATCCAGATGGAGTCCTTCATCGAGGAGTTCTCCAACATCCTGGCGCGCAATGCCGCGCCTGCTGCCCCGGTCGCAACGGCCATGCCGGCAGGTGGCGCCGATGCGGGTCTGCAGGCCGCCTTGCAGGCCGCGCGCCAGCCGCAGGGACGCTGAACCATGGCCGAACTCAACGCCCGGGGCGGCCGACGCCGGCGCACCCGCAACGAGATCAACATGGTGCCCTTCATCGACGTGATGCTGGTGCTGTTGATCATCTTCATGGTGAGTGCGCCGCTGTTGCCCACGGGGGTGGTGGACCTGCCCAGCATCGGCAAGGCGAAACAGGCGCCGGAGAAGGTCGTCGAGGTGGTGCTCGATGACGACGAGCGCGTGCGCATGCGCGTCAACCGCGCCGAGTGGCAGCGCCTGTCCTTGAAAGAGCTACCCGAGCAGGTCAAGGCCGTGCAGGCCGATGCCGAAGGCGGCCCGAACGGCGTGCCGGTGATCATCAGCGCGCGCAAGGACATCCGCTACGAGTCCGTCGTGCACGTGATGGACGTGTTGCAACGCGCCGGTGTGGCCCGTGTGGGCCTGTCGGTGCGGACCACGGGAGGCTGAGGCGGTGGCAGCTGGTCAGGGCCAAGACCCCATCGGTGCGGTCGCCATCAAGGGCGGGCCGGGTTGGCGTCCGCGCCAGGACGATCGCTGGGGCCCCGGCGTGTCGCTGGCCGTGCTGGCCCACCTGGGCCTGGTGCTGGCCCTGACCCTGGTCGTGAACTGGAAGGTGCAGACCGAGGTGGCCGTGGAGGCCGAGGTGTGGTCGGAGATCCCGCGCGCCGCCGGCCCGGCTGCCGCACCGCCGCCTCCGCCGCAGGCCGCCCCTGAGCCCAAGCCCGTGCCGCCCCAGGTCGAGCCTCCGCCGGCCCCCAAGCCCGCCCCGCAGGCCGAGCCCAAGGTCGAGACCAAGCCCGACATCGTGGCCGAGCGCACGCCGCCCAAGAAAGAGCCCAAAGAGAAAAAGCGCAAGGAGCCGAAGGAGACCTTCGACACCACGCCGCCCAAGCCCAGCCGCAAGGCCGACGCGAAAACCCCGTCCAAAGCCGAGGCCAAGCCAGACAGCAAGCCCGCAACCAAGCCCGACCCCAAGGCCGACCCCAAGGCCGACAAGCAAAGCGCCGCCGAGCGCGAAGCCCTGCGCCAGGCCAACCTCGCGCGGATGATGTCCGAGCTCGGCGGCGGGCCGGGCGGGGCAGGGCGGGCTGCCGCATCGGCCGGGCCCAGCAAGAGCTACATCGGCCGGCTGATCGCGCGCATCAAGCCCAACGTCGTCTTCACCGACGCCATCAACGGCAACCCGCTGGCCCAGGTCGAGGTGCGCTGCGCGCCCGATGGCCGCATCGTTTCGCGCAAGATCCTGGTCCCCTCCGGCGTGCCGGCCTGGGACGCCGCCGTGCTGCGCGCGCTCGACCGCACCGAGGTGCTGCCCCTCAACGAGCAGGGCCGCATCGAGCCGGTGATGCTGCTGGACTTCAAGCCGCTGGACTTCTGACCGCGGCGCTTTCACCGGCTTTCCACCGCTTTTCCGAGCTTCAGCCAGCGGGTGCTTTCATAGCATGACCCGAGGGGCGGCCTGCGCGCCTTCCCGCCAACCTCGTGCCCCCTGGCCATGCCCGACACCTCCACGCCGCTCACTCCCGCCATGCCGCCGGCTCCCGTGCCTGCGGCCAGCCTGACGCCTGCCGCCGACGCCGTGGTGGACGCCAGTGGCGAGTCCTCGGGCTTCCGTTGGCCCACCCCGCCGTTCGCCAGCTACCCGCCCGCACGCGCCCAGATCGACCACGAGCCCTGCGACATCGTCGGCCTCAACGGCCGGGTCATGAGCGGGCGGCTCATCTTCTTCGTGCCCGACGAGCAGGTGGCGCACATCCAGGTGCCGCCGGCGCGCACCACGATGCCGCTGCGTTTCACCCAGTTCCGCAGCCTGCAACTGCAGCGCGGCGTTCTGCCCATGCAAGGCGCGGAAGGGCTGGCGGCCTTGCCCAGCGAGCTGGCGCAACGGCCTGTGACCGACTACACCCTGCGCCTGCGCGGTGGCGGCGAGCTCAGTGGCCAGACCATCGGCTGGAGCGACACCGCCTTCGGCCTTTTCCTGTTCCCGCCGCAAGACGCCCACGGCGCCGTCTCCCGCCTGTTCGTGCCGCGCGAGGTGATTGAAGACGCGCAGTTCGGCCCGCCCATCGGCCAGGCCCTGGTGGCCGATCAGGCCGTCACCGCCGCCCAGGTGGACCAGGCCGTGGGCATGCAGGCCAGCCTGCGCAACCAGAAGCTGGGCGACATCCTGCTCAACCAGCAGGTGGTCACGCCGGACCAGCTCGTCGTGGCGCTGGCGCAGCAAAGCCGCATGCCCATGGTGCGCATCGGCGAGGCGCTCATCGCGCTGTCGCTCATCTCCGAAGACCAGCTCGCCGACGCGCTGCGCCAGCAGCAGTCCGACCGCACCGTGCCCCTGGGCGAGCTGCTGGTGCGCCTGGGGCTGATCTCCCGGCACGACCTGCTGTCGGCCCTGGCCCGCAAGATGGGCTACCCGCTGGTGGACTTGCAGAAGTTCCCGGTCGATCCGCTGGCCTTGCACAAGGTGCCCTTCACCGTGGCGGCCCGCCTGCGCGCGGTGCCTCTGCTGCTGCGCGAGGGCGCGCTCATCGTCGCGGTGGAAGACCCCAGCCAGCGCCTCGTGCTGTCGGAGTTGGAGTTCATCACACAGTGCAAAGTCGTGCCCGTGCTGGCGCCGCAAAGCCAGCTGGAATGGTGCATCCGCGAGTCCTATGCCAAGCTGGGGGCCGATGTCTCGGCCGTGTCCTTTTCGCTGGACCACGACATCCCCGCCCCCGAGCTGAGTGACCCCTTCGCCGCCGACAAGCTCGTCGAGGACCTGGAGAAGGAAGGGCAGGGCTTCGGCACCGACGACAAGCCCATCGAGCAAAGCGACAACTCCCTGGTGCGGCTCATCAACACCATGGTCATCGAGGCCCACCACCAGGGCGTCTCGGACATCCACATCGAGAGCTACGCCGGGCGCGACAAGGTCAAGATCCGCTTCCGCAAGGACGGCCAGCTGCTGCCTTACCTGGAGCTGCCGCCGAACTACCGCAGCGCCATCATCGCGCGCATCAAGATCATGTGCGACCTCGACATCTCCGAGAAGCGCAAGCCGCAGGACGGCAAGATCAACTTCGCCCGCTTCATGCCCCAGCACCGGCTGGAACTGCGCGTGGCCACCATCCCGACCAACAACGGCCTGGAAGACGTGGTGATGCGCATCCTGACCTCGGCCAGGCCCCTGCCGCTGGACAAGATCGGCCTGAGCCCGGCCAACCTGGCGCGCTTCCAGCAGGCCATGGAGCGGCCTTACGGCATGGTGCTGTGCGTGGGGCCCACGGGCTCGGGCAAGACGACGACACTGCACTCGGCGCTGAGCTTCATCAACGTGCCCGAGCGCAAGATCTGGACGGCCGAGGACCCCGTCGAAATCACCCAGCCCGGCTTGCGACAAGTGCAGGTCAATCCGAAGATCGACTGGACCTTCGCCAAGGCCTTGCGTGCGCTGCTGCGCGCCGACCCGGACGTCATCATGGTCGGTGAAATGCGCGACACCGAGACCTCGCGCACGGCCATCGAAGCGGCGCTCACCGGCCACCTCGTGCTGTCCACCCTGCACACCAACAGCGCGCCGGAAACCGTCACGCGTTTGCTCGACATGGGCATGGACCCTTTCAGCTTCGCTGACTCCCTGTTGGTGGTGCTGGCCCAGCGCCTGGTGCGCCGCCTGTGCCCTGCTTGCAAGGTGTCAGAGCCCGCCACGCACGAGCAGGTGCAAGGCTTGCTGGACGAGTACCTGCACGTCTGTCCGCCCGAGCAGATGGGCATCACGCGCGACGGATTGCTGGCCGAATGGCAGCAGCGCTTTGCCGTCGATGGCGCGCTGCAACATCACCACAGCGCGGGCTGCAACCACTGCAACCACACCGGCTTCAAGGGCCGGGTGGGCATCCACGAACTGATGGCGGTGAACGCCGACACACGGCGCCTGATCCAGACAGGTGCCAGCCCGGATGAACTTCAGGCACACGCCTTGCGTGAGGGCATGAGAACACTGCGACAGGATGGCATCGAGAAGGTGTTGACAGGGTTGACGAGCATGGAAGAAGTGCGGGCCACCAGCAACATCTGAATTGTTGTGTCCGTGTCGCACGCACTTCGGAAAAAAGGTGCAAGATAAGGGCAACGGGTCGCGCCATCTGGTGGGCGAAAGGCAGCTTTCTCCACCCACCTCGATGGGGCGATTTCCTTGATCTTTGGTGTGAAGGCGATGCTTGTGTGGTCGCGCCGGGTTCACCAGACGGGTAGGCCGGCGGATCACCAGGCATTGATGGACAGGTCAATGACTTGGAGGTCAGCATGGATGTGATCAGCAACTTCGCCGCCCGCTACGAGCGCACTCGCGAAGAGGAATACACGCTCGAGGAATACCTCGACATCTGCAAGCGCGACAAGACCGCGTTTGCCACCGCCGCCGAGCGCATGCTCCTGGCCATCGGTGAGCCCCAGATGATCGACACGCGCAACGACCCGCGCCTGTCGCGCATCTTCACCAACAAGGTCATCAAGCTCTACCCGGCCTTCGAAGAGTTCTATGGCATGGAAGACGCCATCGAGCAGGTGGTGAGCTACTTCCGCCATGCCGCGCAAGGCCTGGAAGAAAAGAAACAGATCCTGTACCTGCTGGGCCCGGTGGGTGGCGGCAAGTCCTCGATCGCCGAGCGGCTCAAGCTGCTGGCCGAGAAGGTGCCGTTCTACGCCATCAAGGGCTCGCCGGTGAACGAGTCGCCGCTGGGCCTGTTCGAGCCCAACGAAGACGGCCCCATCCTGGAGAAGGAATACGGCATCCCGCGCCGTTACCTGCAGCGCATCCTGAGCCCCTGGGCGGTGAAGCGCCTCGAAGAATTCGGCGGTGACATCCGCCAGTTCAAGGTGGTCAAGCGCTACCCCAGCATCCTCAAGCAGGTCGGCATCGCCAAGACCGAGCCGGGCGACGAGAACAACCAGGACATCAGCGCCTTGGTCGGCAAGGTGGACATCCGCAAGCTCGAAACCTATGCGCAGGACGACCCGGACGCCTACAGCTACTCCGGTGGCCTGTGCCTGGCCAACCAGGGCCTGCTGGAATTCGTGGAAATGTTCAAGGCGCCCATCAAGGTGCTGCACCCGCTGCTGACCGCCACGCAGGAAGGCAACTTCAAGGGCACAGAAGGCTTCGGTGCCATCCCGTTTGATGGCGTGGTGCTGGCCCACTCGAACGAGAGCGAGTGGAAGGCCTTCCGCAACAACAAGAACAACGAGGCCTTCCTCGACCGCATCTACATCGTCAAGGTGCCGTACTGCCTGCGCGTGAGCGAGGAAATCAAGATCTACGAGAAGCTGGTGCGGGGCTCGTCCCTGGCGGCGGCGCCGTGCGCCCCGGGCACGCTGAAGATGATGTCGCAGTTCGCCATCCTCACGCGCCTGAAGGAGCCCGAGAACTCCAGCATCTTCAGCAAGATGCAGGTCTATGACGGTGAGAGCCTGAAGGACACCGACCCCAAGGCCAAGTCCATCCAGGAGTACCGCGACTACGCCGGTGTCGATGAGGGCATGAGCGGCATCTCCACGCGCTTCGCGTTCAAGATCATCTCCAAGGTCTTCAACTTCGACAGCGCCGAGGTGGCGGCCAACCCCGTGCACCTGATGTACGTGCTGGAGCAGCAGATCGAGCGCGAGCAGTTCCCGGCAGACACCGAGCAGAAGTACATCGCCTACATCAAGGAGGCGCTGGCGCCGCGCTACGCCGAGTTCATCGGCAAGGAGATCCAGACGGCTTACCTGGAGAGCTACTCCGAGTACGGCCAGAACATCTTCGACCGCTACGTGACCTACGCCGACTACTGGATCCAGGACCAGGAGTACCGCGACACCGACACGGGCGAGATCTTCGACCGCGGCGCGCTGAACGCCGAGCTGGAGAAGATCGAGAAGCCGGCCGGCATCGCCAACCCGAAGGACTTCCGCAACGAGATCGTCAACTTCGTGCTGCGTGCGCGGGCCAACAACGGCGGCAAGAACCCGCTGTGGACCAGCTACGAGAAGCTGCGGGTGGTCATCGAGAAGAAGATGTTCAGCAACACGGAAGAGCTGCTGCCGGTCATCAGCTTCAACGCCAAGGCCAGCGCCGACGAGGTCAAGAAGCACGAGGACTTCGTCAACCGCATGGTGCAGAAGGGCTACACCGCCAAGCAGGTGCGCCTGCTGTGCGAGTGGTACCTGCGCGTCAGAAAGTCTTCTTGATGGCCCACCCCCGAGCGCCTTTCGGCGCTCCCCCTGCAAGGGGGCGCCACCAAGGGCCCGGCAAAGCCGGATCCCTGGTAGCCGCTTGATTCAGAAACGGCGAACTGCGCATGACACGTCAACACATCATCGACCGACGGCTCGCGGGGAAGAACAAATCGATCGGCAACCGCGAGCGCTTCCTGCGTCGCTACAAGGACCAGGTCCGCGATGCGGTGCAGCGCGCCATCAATGGCCGCAGCATCCGTGACATCGAGAAGGGCGAGGACATCGCCATCCCCAAGCGGGATTTGTCCGAGCCCGTTTTCAGCCACGGCCAGGGCGGCAGCCGCGAGGTGGTGCACCCGGGCAACAAGGAGTACGTGCGCGGCGACCGCATCGACAAGCCGCAGGGCGGTGGGGGCCAAGGGCAGGGCCAGGGTGAGGCCAGTGATTCCGGCGAAGGCGAGGACGATTTCGTTTTCTCGCTGAGCAAGGAGGAGTTCATGCAGGTCTTCTTCGAGGACCTGGCCTTGCCCAACCTCGTGCGCACGGCCCTGGCCGAGGTGCCCGAGTGGAAGAGCCACCGCGCCGGTTTCAGCAGCGATGGCACGCCCAACAACCTGCACGTGGTGCGCTCCATGCGCGGGGCGCTGGGCCGGCGCATCGCGCTCGGGGCGTCCAGCCGCCGTGAGATCCAGGAGCTGGAAGCGCGCCTGGCCGCCTTGCGCGCCGAGCAGGAAGCGGGCGACGACGCCCTGGTGCGCAAGCACGCTGCCGAGATCGAGGACATCGAAGCGCAACTTCAGCACCTCCACGGTCGCATGAAGGGCATCCCCTTCCTCGACCCCATCGACCTGCGTTTCCGCAGCCGCGTCAAGGTGCCCGTGCCCACCACCAAGGCCGTGATGTTCTGCGTGATGGACGTCTCAGGCTCGATGGACGAGCAGCGCAAGGAGCTGTCCAAGCGCTTCTTCATCCTGCTCTACCTGTTCCTGACGCGGCACTACGACAAGATCGAGCTCGTCTTCATCCGCCACCACACGCAGGCGCAGGAGGTCTCGGAGCAGGACTTCTTCCACGCCACCGAAACCGGCGGCACGGTGGTGTCCAGCGCCCTGGTGCTGCTCGACGAGATCATCCAGGCGCGTTACCCCACCAACGAGTGGAACCTGTACGTGGCCCAGGCCTCGGACGGTGACAACTGGCACCACGACTCGGCGCGCTGCCGCGAGGTCCTGGAAGACAAGATCCTGCCGCTGGTGCGCTACTTCGCCTATGTGCAGGTGGCGCAGACCGAGCAGAACCTGTGGGACGAGTACATGGGCCTGTCCGAGACGCACAAGCACTTCGCCATGCGCAAGGTGCTGGACGCCTCGCAGATCTACCCGGTGTTCCGCGAGCTGTTCAAGAAGGAAGGGGTGGACGCATGAAGAGGGCAGAACATCTTCGGGCTGAACATCCGCTGCCCGGGCAGTCGGACTGGTCGTTCGAGCTGATCGAGCAGTACCACGACGTCATCCGCGCCACGGCCGAGCGCTACCGGCTCGACACCTACCCCAATCAGCTGGAGATCATCACCGCCGAGCAGATGATGGACGCCTACGCCAGCGTGGGCATGCCGGTGAACTACCGCCACTGGTCGTATGGCAAGGAGTTCATCGCCACCGAGAAGAACTACCGCCGCGGCCACATGGGCCTGGCCTACGAGATCGTCATCAACTCCAACCCCTGCATCAGCTACCTGATGGAGGAGAACACCATGGCCATGCAGGCCCTGGTGATCGCGCACGCGGCCTACGGCCACAACAGCTTCTTCAAGGGCAACTACCTGTTCCGGATGTGGACGGACGCCGGCTCCATCATCGACTACCTCGTCTATGCCAAGAACTACGTGGCCCGCTGCGAGGAGCGCCATGGCGTGGCCGCGGTGGAAGAACTGCTGGACTCCTGCCACGCGCTGATGAACCACGGCGTGGACCGCTACCGCCGCCCGGGCAAGCTTTCGCTGGACAAGGAACTGGCCCGCCGCGAGGAGCGCGAGTCCTACCTGCAGCAGCAGGTCAACGACCTGTGGCGCACCCTGCCGCGCAAGGCCGACCGGCCCGAGGAGGAGTCGGTGCGCCGCTTCCCGCCCGAGCCGCAGGAAAACATCCTCTACTTCATCGAGAAGAACGCGCCGCTGCTGGAGCCCTGGCAGCGCGAGATCGTGCGCATCGTGCGCAAGGTGGCGCAGTACTTTTACCCGCAGCGCCAGACGCAGGTCATGAACGAAGGCTGGGCCACGTTCTGGCACTACACGCTGCTCAACACCATGTACGACGACGGTCACCTGAGCGACGGCATGATGATCGAGTGGTTGCAGTCGCACACCAACGTGGTCTATCAGCCACCGGTCGGGCACCGCGCCTACAGCGGGCTCAACCCGTACGCGTTGGGCTTTGCGATGTACACCGACCTCAAGCGCATCTGCGAAAAGCCCACACCGGAAGACCGCGCCTGGTTCCCCGACTTCGCCGGTTGCGCCGAAGGCAAGCCGCCGGAAGACCTGGCCTGGTTGCCCACGCTGGACTACGCCATGCGCAACTTCAAGGACGAGAGCTTCATCGGCCAGTACCTGTCGCCGAAAGTGATGCGCGACTTCCGCCTGTTCGCCATCCGCGACGACGAGAAGGAGAAGGCGTACGAGGTCAGCGCCATCCACGACGACGCGGGCTACCGCGCGCTGCGCGAGTCGCTGTCCCACCAGTACGACCTGGGCAGCCGCGAGCCCAACATCCAGGTGTGGAGCGTGAACCTGCGCGGCGACCGCTCGCTGACCCTGCGCCACACCCAGCACAACGATCGACCGCTGCACGACGCCACCCGCGAGGTGCTCAAGCACGTGGCCCGCCTGTGGGGTTTCCCGGTGCACATGGAAAGCATCAACGGCGAGGGCGATGTGCGCCAGCAGTGGACGGTGGTGCCAGCCAACATGGCGTGAGCGTCCGGACGGGGTGCCCCCCCTGAACGGACGTCGTGGATGTCCGGATGGGGCCTGTCTGTCAGCGCGCACATACTCGTGCATGCATCGAACGCGAGGCGTTCCATGAATTGCGTGCGCCTGGCTTCCGTGCTGGGTGAAATCCACCACCTCACACAGAGCCACCATGACACTCCAGCACACCGCGGCCGCCTTGGCCATCGCCTGCCTGGGCCTCGGCACCTCCGCCCAGGCGCAGTCGCTCGCCGATCTCCAGAAAGACGGCCCCTACGCCGTGTCCTCGCAGACCATCCCGGGTTCGGGCTTTGGCAAGGGCACCATCTACTCGCCCAACGCCGCGGGCAAGTACGCCCTGGTGGCGGTGGTGCCGGGCTTCGTCTCGGCCGAGTCCTCGATGACCGAGATCAGCAAGCGCCTGGCCACCCACGGCTTCGTGGTCGTGACCATCGGCACCAAGACGCTGCTGGACTTCCCCTCCAGCCGCGCCTCCCAGTTGCTGGCCGCGCTGAAGGCGGCCTCTGCCGTGACCACCGGCCCCGTGGCCGGCAAGATCGACGTCACCCGCCAGGTGGTGTCGGGCTGGTCCATGGGCGGTGGCGGCACGCTGGAGGCCGCGGCCTCCACCCCCGGCCTGAAGGCGGCGGTGGCCTATGCGCCTTGGAACCTGTCGTCCACCAAGTACAAGGCCATCACGGTGCCTTCGGCCATCATCGGCGGCACGGCCGACACCGTCGCTTCGGTGGCCAGCCATTCCCAGCCCTTCTACAACGCCATCCCCGCCACCACGCGCAAGCTGCTGGGCGTGATCCAGGGCGCCGACCACTTCTTCCCCAACAAGGCGGTGGAGCCGGCCAGCTACACCAACATCGCCTGGGTCAAGCGCTTTGCCGACGGCAACACGGCCTACAGCCCCTTCCTGAACGGTCAGGACGCCGCCTGGGCGACCTTCGTGTCCACCGGGCCGTTCTGAAGCTCGGTCCATGAAGCGCCGGCAGTTCGCGGCACTGGCGCTGGTCGCCGTGGCGCTGGCAGCGGGCACCGCGCTGTGGCTGCACGGACGCCCCGGGGTGTCCGATGCCGCCGCACCCGATGCCGCTGGTGGCCTGTCGGCGGCCATGCAGGCCACGCCCGGCCTGGGGACGTCCAGGCCCGCTGGTGCCAACCCCTGGGCCATGCTGCCTGACGGCCAGCCGAGGTCACCCCTGGACCACATCGCACCCCCTGTGTTCAAGGCCAATGCCCGTGGCGGTTTGCACATCGACGCCCAAGCCGGCGTGGACATCGAACGCCTCACCGGGCTGTACGGCCGAGACGAGGCCTTGCAGAAAATCACCGAGGCGACTCAGACGCTGCCGGCCCAGGCGCAGCGCGAGGCGCGCGGCCTGTACGAGCAGTACGCCCAGTACAACCAGGCGCTCACCACGGCCATTGGGGCCACGTCCGACAGCCCTTCGCTGGACGAGGCCCGCCAGCAACTGCAGACGCTCAAGGCCTTGCGCGCCCAGTACTTTGGCGAGCGCGCCGAGGCGCTGTTCGGCCAGGAGGAGGCGCTGCAACAGCGCTTGCTCGACGATGCCGCCGAGTTGATGAAGACGCGCAAGCTGTCGCAGGACGAGGCCATTGGCCAGGCGCAGGCGCGCCTCGGTCAGGAGATGGCTTCGAAGCCCTGAGCGCCGAGCGCCAACCGGCGCGGGTGACGTCCGTGGGGCGGTGCGTGCTGGGCGATGGCGCAGCGTCGCCGCATTTCGCTTGGCCTGACGGCCGCCACGCACGACCATCGCACCATCCAGGTGCATTCGCCGCGCGGTGTGTGTCGGGCGTCGCCCGCTGAACTCGGCCTGCCGCCTCCAGAGCTCGGGCCATCGCCCGTTGCCAGCGGCGCGTCGGGCATGCAGGCCTTGCGCGCGCCCCGATCCGCGCGGCGCGCCAGTGGCAAAGGGTGGCGCGCCGCTGAATCTGGGTGACGTGCCGCACCTAGGGAACCCGGCGAGCAAGCCAGAACGGCCGGCACACCGCCTGTTTCGGCCGGCGTGCCAGGTGCCGCAACCTTGCGCCCGACCCGAACTGCGCGGCGCACCGAGTGATTCGGGCGAGGGCCCGCGCAGCGGCGCTTGCGCCAGCGTCGGGCACCTTCCACCCCGCGAAACGCGCCCCGAACAAGCCACCTCGCGCCCCGCTTATCCGACCCATGGGGCGCACCTGGGAGGGGAACAATCCCTTCCAGCCCTCCCACCACGTCCCGCGTGACGCACCCCCATGTCCGAAGGCTCAGAAGACAAGCAGCTACCAGCCTCGGCCAAAAAACTGGCCGACGCCCGCAAGGAAGGCCAGGTCGTCCGCTCGAAGGACCTGGGGCACTTCCTCGTCCTGCTGGCGGCCACCGCGGCCCTGCTGGGGCTGACGCCGGTGTGGATGTCGCACATGGAAAAGCTGCTGCAGGCCGGCCTGCGCTTCGACGCCCGCACCGTGGCCAACCCCGATTTCATGCTGGAGCGCGTGGGCGTGTGGGCCAGCCAGTGGCTGATGGTGGCCGTGCCTTTCGGCCTGGCCGTGGCGCTGGGCTCGGTGGCGGCCTCGGTGGCGGCGGGCGGCTGGGTGATGTCCTTCCAGATCATCAGCCCCAAGTTCAGCAAGCTCAATCCCATCCAGGGCATCGCCAACCTGTTTTCCAAGGCGCACATGGTGGACGCGCTCAAGGCCTCGGCCCTGGGGCTGGTGCTGGGCGCCGCGGGCATCACCTTCCTGATGAAGGTCTGGCCCAGCATGGCCAACCTGCTGGCCATGCCCCTGCCGGCCGCCATCCACACCCTGGGCGTGACGCTGGCCGAGGTCATCGGCTCCATGCTGCTGGTCGTCGCCTTCTTCGCGATCATCGATTTCCCCCTGCAGAAGTTCCTCTTCGCCGAGAAGATGAAGATGAGCCACCAGGAGATGAAGGAAGAGTTCAAGCAGCAGGAAGGCAACCAGGAGGTCAAGGGCCGCATCAAGCAGAAGATGCGCGAGATGACCAAGAAGCGCATGCTGGCCGCCATCCCCACGGCCGACCTGGTGGTCATGAACCCGACCCACTATGCCGTGGCGCTGAAGTACGAAGAGGGCAGCATGGGCGCCCCCCGTGTGGTGGCCAAGGGCACCGACCTGCTGGCGCTGAAGATCCGCGACCTCGCCGTCGAGCACCGCGTGCCCGTGCTGGAGGCGCCGCCCCTGGCGCGTGCCCTCTACGCCCACACCGAGCTCGACATGGAGGTGCCCGTGGCGCTCTACAGCGCCGTGGCCCAGGTGCTGGCCTATGTCTATCAGCTCAAGCAGGCCCTCACCGGCCAGGGCGCCATGCCGGGCAACCTGCCCGACCTGGACGTGCCCAACGAGCTCGACCCGCACCACCCGGCGTCGAAGACCGCCCGGGCGGCCCGGGCCCAGCGCGCAGCCACCGCGGCCGGCTGATGTGACATCCGTCACGGGCCGTCGCGAGGGGTGTCAGGGGTGAGGCTTTCACCCCACGAAAGCCCCCCGGAATAGCAGCAGACCACCCCTGCTTATCTCGCTAAAGCTTGGGCCCCGCGCGGAAAACAATCCTTGCAACCCTTTGTAAGGATGTGCCCTCATGCACCCGCTGTTGCAAAAGCTCCAGGCCATCACCGGCAACGATCCCAAGCGCTTCCAGATGATGGCCGCGCCCGTCGTCGTGGTGTGCGTGCTGGCCCTGATGGTGCTGCCCCTGCCGCCCTTCGTGCTGGACCTGTTCTTCACCTTCAACATCGCGATGTCGCTGATGGTGATGATGGTGGCGGCCACCATGCTGCGTCCGCTGGACTTCGCGGCCTTTCCCTCGGTGCTGCTGCTGACCACGCTGTTGCGTCTGTCGCTGAACGTGGCCTCCACCCGGGTGGTGCTGCTCGAAGGCCACACCGGCGCGGGCGCCGCGGGCAAGGTGATCGAGTCCTTCGGCCACTTCCTGATCGGTGGCAACTTCGCCGTCGGTCTGATCGTCTTCGCCATCCTGGTGGTCATCAACTTCATCGTGATCACCAAGGGCTCGGAGCGCATCGCCGAAGTCGCCGCGCGCTTCGCCCTGGACGCCATGCCCGGCAAACAGATGGCCATCGACGCCGACCTGGGCGCGGGCCTGATCGACGAGCAAGAGGCCAAGAAGCGCCGCCGCGAAGTCGGAGAAGAGGCCGAGTTCCACGGTTCCATGGACGGTGCCTCGAAGTTCGTGCGCGGTGACGCGGTCGCCGGCATCCTGATCCTGTTCATCAACATCATCGGTGGCTTCGTCATCGGCGTGGTGCAGCACAGCCTGTCGCCCTCCGAGGCCGCCAGCTCTTACATCCTGCTGGCCGTGGGCGACGCCCTGGTCGCGCAGATCCCGGCGCTGCTGATCTCGGTGGCGTCCGCGATGGTGGTGTCGCGCGTCGGCAAGGAGCAGGACATCGGCGGCCAGATCATTGGCCAGATGTTCGAGAACGCCAAGGTGCTGGGCGTGGCCGCCGGCATCATCGGCATGCTGGGTGTGATCCCGGGCATGCCCTCCATCGTCTTCCTGCCCGTCGCCGGTGGCCTGGGCTGGCTGGCCTGGAAGACCCACCTCAAGCAGGAAGCCGCCAAGAACGCCCCGCCGCCGTCCGAGGCCCCCGCCCAGGCCGCGCCCAATCCGAATGGCGAAGCCAGCTGGGAAGACCTGCAGCCGGTGGACACCCTCGGCCTGGAAGTGGGCTACCGCCTGATCCAGCTGGTGGACAAGGACCGCGGCGGCGACTTGCTGACCCGCATCAAGGGCGTGCGCCGCAAGTTCGCCCAAGAGGTCGGCTTCCTGCCGCCTTCTGTGCACATCAAGGACAACCTGGAGCTCAAGCCCAGCTTTTACCGCATCACCCTGCGCGGTGCCGTGGTGGGCGAGGGCGAGGTTTTCCCCAACATGCTGATGGCCATCAACCCCGGCCACGTCACCAACCCGATCGCTGGCACCCAGGCCGTGGACCCCGCTTTCGGCCTGCCCGCCGTGTGGGTCGAGGAGCGCCAGCGCGATGCCGCGCAAATGGCCGGCTACACCGTCGTTGATCCCTCGACCGTGGTGGCCACCCATCTTTCACACTTGATGCAACTCCACGCCGCCAAGCTTCTGGGCCGCGTCGAGACCCAGCAACTGGTCGAGCATGTGACCAAGCTGGCCCCGAAACTGATCGAAGACGTGGTACCCAAGATGGTCGGCATCGCAACCCTGCAGAAAGTGCTCCAGCTCCTCCTGGAGGAAGGCGTGCACATCCGCGACATGCGCTCCATCATCGAAACCATCGCCGAGCAGGCTGCCATGGCGCCCAACCTGGTCAACGACCCGTCGGAGCTGTCGCGCCGCATCCGCGTGGGCCTGGCCCCGGCCATCGTCCAGCAGATTTACGGCCCGGTCAAAGAGCTGGACGTCATCGCCATCGAGCCCGACCTGGAGCGCCTGCTGACGCAAGCCCTGACCTCGGCCAACGGCCCGATGCTGGACCCCGGCGTGGCCGACCACCTCACCCGCCAGGCCGCCGAAGCCGTGCAGCGCCAGGAGAACATGGGCCAGCCGGCCTGCCTGCTGGTGCCCGACCTGATCCGCCCCTCGGTGGCCCGACTGCTCAAGCGCGCCGCACCCCGTCTCAAGGTGCTGGGACACAGCGAGATCCCTGAGACCCATTCGATTCGCATCGGTACCCTGATCGGAGGCCACGCATGAACGTCAAACGCTTCATTGGACGCAACAGCCGCGAGGCCATGCAAAAGGTCAAGGCTGCGCTGGGTGACGAGGCCATCGTGCTGTCCACCAAACCCGCATCGGAAGGTGGCATCGAGATTCTGGCGATGGGTGCCGAAGGCATGGCCGCGGTCGAGTCGATGTCGTCGTCCTCGGGTGGCCGCAGCCCTGCGCGGGACCACCGCGAACCCCGTGACGCTCGCGCAGAGCGCGCCGAGCCCCAGGACGAGGCCCCCGCGGCTTCGGCCAGCGGCCGCAGCGTGTCGCAGGCGGTGTCGGAGTCTGTTTCGCAGATCGCCCACAACGTGCAGGAAGACGTCAAGCAGCTGGCCATGAGCACGCTGTCCTTCCAGGACTATGTGCGCGAACGCATGCTCAAGCGCCGCCAGGCCGCCATCCAGCGCACCGAACCCGCGCTGGCCGCCACGCCCGAAGCCCAGCTGACCCAGCGTTTTGCCGAGCCCGCCCACCCCGCGGCCAAGCCGGCCAAGGCCGCACCGCGCCCCAGCACCACCGCCGTGGACCTGGCCGCCGAGCCGGTGCTGACGCAGGTGGTGGAAGAGTCGCAACAGCCACCTCGCCAACAGCCCCGCGCCGCCCAGGCCCATGCCGAATTGACCATGGACCAGGTCGTCGCCCGCCGCGCCGCGCCGGCTGCCATGCCGGCCGCCGCCCAGCGCCCTCAGGCCGCCAAGCCTGCCGCTGCGGCCAACCCCCAGGCCGACCGCGCCACCCTGGAGGCCCTCAAGGCCGCCCAGGAAGCCAACGCCGTCATGCTGGGCGAGTTGCGTGCCATGCGCGCCATGGTGACCGAGCGCTTCGAGACCATGGCCTTCCTCGACAAGCTGGGCCGCACCCCGGCGCAAGCCACCCTGGCCCAGCGCCTGCTGGATGGCGGCTTCTCCACCGTGCTGATCCGCAAGCTGCTGGACGCCATGCCCGCCGAGGTCACCAATGGCCAGGCCGACGAACTCGCCTGGGCCACCCAGGTGCTGCAGCGCAACCTGAACACCGCCGACACCGAACGTGCCGTCGAAGACCAGGGCGGCATCTTCGCCCTGATCGGCGCCACCGGCGTGGGCAAGACCACCACCACCGCCAAGCTGGCCGCCACCTTCGCTGCCAAGCACGGCGCCAACAACCTCGGCCTCATCACCCTGGACGCCTACCGCGTCGGTGCCCATGAACAGCTGCGCGCTTATGGCCGCATCCTCGGTGTGCCTGTGCACATGGCCCACGACCGCGCCGCCCTGGAAGACCTGCTGGAGCTGCTGTCGGGCAAGAAGCTCATCCTGATCGACACCGCCGGCATGGCCCAGCGCGACAGCCGCACCAAGGACCTGCTGGACATGCTCTCGCACCCCAGCATCAAGAAGCTGCTGGTCATCAACGCCTCGGCCCAGGGCGACGCCATCGAAGACGTCATGCACGCCTACCAAGCGCAGCAGTGCGCAGGCGTGGTCCTGTCCAAGCTGGACGAGGCCGTGAAGCTCGGTCCGGCGCTGGATGCGTTAATTCGTCACAAGCTCAAGGTGCTGGGTGTGGCCAACGGCCAACGCGTGCCGGAAGATTGGCATCGCCTCTCGTCACAAGCCCTGGTGCACCGTGCCATGCGTGCCAGCCTGAACCCCGCCTACCGCCTGGACCCCAACGAGGTCAGCCTCATCCTGGCCACGCCCTCCATGCCCGCCGTCGCGGACATGCTGACTGCCGCCCGTGGTGCCTGAGCGGAACACCCCCATGGCCAGCACCGCCCACACCCTCAAGCCTCCCGCCATGCACCCGGTTGACCAGGCGCAGGGCTTGCGCCAGATGTTCGCCACCCGTGTGTTGCGCTTCATCCCGGTGGTCGCCAACCCGCGTGCCGCCTCGGCCGGTGGTCTGGTGCTGGAGCGCCTGTGCGCGGCCTACGGCGCTTGTGGGCTGCACACCTTGGTGGTCGATGCGTCTGAGCAGGCCCGCCCGCCTGGCGAACTCGCCGAATTCGACCTCGCCGAGGGCGTGGAGCGCCTGTCCTCGCAAGTGAGCTACATGGCCGCCCGCGGTCTGCCCCTGACTTTCGCCGATGCGCGCGGCTCGTGCGAAAGCCTGCTCGACGCCTTGGCCGATGCCTCTCCGCAAAGCGATGTGGTGCTGGTGCATGCCTCCGCCAGCGAGTTGGTGCGCATCTTTGCCCGCCGCGGCCGCCACGCCAACCTGCGCCCACTGGTCTTCACCAATGACATGGCCGAAGGCCTCACCGATGCCTATGCCGCGGTCAAGGTGCTGAGCCAGCGCGGCGGCTGGATGGCGTACGACCTGCTGATGTGCGCGTCGCGCCGCAGCATACAGGCCGACGAGGTCATCGCCCGCTTGGCACGTTGTGCCGATGAGTTCCTGGGTGTGGCCCAGCGCACGGCCTTGCGCCTGGACCCTTTCGAGCCCGCATCGCTCGACCCCGACGCCCGTTTCATGGACATGGCCGCCGGTTTGTTGCGCAGTGCCTTGCCCCACACCCTGGGCGACAACGCCTTCGACCACCTGGTCTCGCCGGGCGCCGCCCTGCCAGCCCGCCAGTCTGCCGTCCTCAATTGATGCCCACGGAGCCCCGCATGTCCAGCACGTACACCGCCCAAGGACGCCTTGACATCAACAGCTTGCTCAAGCAGTACAGCCCGCTGGTGCGCCGCCTGGCCCATCAGATGATCGCCAAGCTGCCGGCCAACGTGGAGATCGACGACCTCATCCAGGTCGGCATGATCGGCCTGACCGACGCGCTCAGCCGCTTCGACGCAGGGCAGGGCGTGCAGTTCGAGACCTTCGCCACCCAGCGCATCCGCGGCGCCATGCTCGACGAGCTGCGCGGCGCAGACTGGCTCAGCCGAGGCACCCGCAAGCAGCAGCGCGACATCGAACGCGCCGTGCACAGCCTGGAGCAAAAGCTCGGCCGCGCGCCGCAGGAAAGCGAGATCGCCAAAGAAATGGGCATGGACCTCGGCGACTACCAGGAGATGCTCGGCAAGGTGCGCGGCACCCAGCTCATCTACCTGGAAGACATGAGCGGCGAAGACGGCGACAACGACTACCTCGACCGCCACGTCACCGCCGAGGGCGACGACCCGCTGAGCCTGCTCGAAGACCACCGCATGCGCAGCGCGCTGGTGGAAGCCATCAAAAACCTGCCGGAGCGCGAGCAGTACGTCATGAGCATGTACTACGAGCAGGACATGAACCTCAAAGAGATCGCAGCGGTCCTGGGGGTCACGGAATCGCGCGTGTGTCAGCTTCACAGCCAGTCCATCGCCCGGCTGCGAGTCAAGCTCAGAGAGTGGTGAGCTGAGACCCAGCGCACCCTCGGGCGATGGCCTTCCCCTCCAAGAGGAAGCCCATGTTGGCCTTGTTCAAGAAGCGCGATGCCGCTCCGGTGGCATCACAGACGGCATCACAGACCGGTGCCTCCGCGCACCCTGACGCCGCATCCACCGATGCCGGTGTGCAGGCGCTCGCCCAGACCCTGCAGCGCGACACGAGCGGCCTGGGGCTGGAAGCTGCGCAGTTGCGCGGCACCCTGGAAGACTCTGCTGCCGTGGCCGAGCGCCAGGTCGGCACCCTGACCGAGCTGGTCCACCAGGCCCAGCAGATCGGCCAGGCGCAGCAGCACATCCACAGCGAAACCCAGCTCAGCCAGCAGGCCCTGCAGCGCGCGCGCGACAGCGTCGAGCACGTCGGCAGCGAGGTCACGGGCGTGGTCAGCACGCTGCACCAGGTGTCCGAGGCCGCGCGCCAGATCACCCAGGTCGCCCTGCAGACGCGGCTGGTGGCCTTCAACGCCTCGGTCGAGGCCAAGCGTGCCGGTGACGCCGGCTTGGGCTTTGGCGTGGTGGCCGATGCGGTCAAGGACCTGTCCACCCAGGTGGAATCGATCTCCAAGGCCATCATGGGCACGGTCGCCACGCTCGACCAGCGCATCCAGTCGCTGGCGGCCGACCTGAGCACCACCTCGGAGGTGCCAGAGGGCCAGGGGGTGGGTCAGGTGGGTGGCAAGGCCGGCAAGGGCAAGCCGGACAGCGGCCGCCGGGTGCATCAGGCCTTGTTGGGTGTGGAAGCGGCCGTGCAGCGCATCGTCAGTGCGGCCGAATCCAGCGCGCAGCTCTCCAGCGGCATCAACCAGCAGGTCAGCCGCATGGCGCAGGAGGTGCAGCAAACCCGCGACGTGCTGGGCACGGCCACGCGCCGCAGCGAAGCGGTGCTGGGGGTGTCCGAGCGCCTGATGGAATTGATCGCCACCTGTGGCGTCGAGACCTCCGACACGCCCTACATCCACATGGCCCAGCAGGTGGCCGGCCAGATCGCCCACGCGCTCGGCGAGGCCCTGGCGCAAGGTCGCATCTCGCAGGCGCAGCTGTTCGACGAGCACTACCAGGCCCTCTCCGGCAGCCAGCCGCCTCAGCACACCTCGGCCTTCAACGCCCTGAGCGATGCGCTCTTTCCCGGTTTCCAGGAAGCCGCGCTCAAGGCGCTGCCCCAGGTCGTGTTCTGCATCGCGGCCGACCGCAACGGCTACATCTCCACCCACAACCGCGCGTACTGCCAGCCGCAGCGCCCAGGCGACGTGGTCTGGAACACCGCCCACAGCCGCTGGCGACGCATCTTCAACGACCGCACTGGCCTGGCCTCGGCGCGCAACACGCGGCCCTTCCTGCTGCAGACCTACCGCCGCGACATGGGCGGTGGCAACTTCGTGCTGCTGAAGGAGGCGTCCGCCCCCATCGAGGTGGCTGGACGGCATTGGGGCGGCTTGCGACTGGCGTATCGGTTTTGATCTAGCTCAAGTTCTGTGCGCGACGCGCCGAAGAACGTCGAACGGGCTTAAAGGGGGGGGGTCCATGTGCCGATAAACCCAGCATGAACGCCTCAGAAACCGCAACACCCGCCCTGCACCACAACGACCTTGTGGTGCTTCTGGCCATCTTCGCGACCTTCCTGGGCACCCAGGCCTACGGCGTGACCTTCGACAACGTCGGCATCGCGCTGATGCTGGGCGTGCCCCTGATGGCCATCAGCGTGATGGTCGCCTACATGGGCCGGGCCCAGCGGGCCCTCAGCCGCGCGGCCCTGCCTTTCCTGGGCATGGCCATGGTCGGCCTGATGATCCATGTGTCCCGCGGGCACAACGAGGCCCACTTCGCGGTGTTCGCCTTCCTGGCCTGCCTGGTGGTCTATCGCCGCGCCATGCCCATCCTGGTGGGCGCGGTCAGCATCGCCATCCACCACCTGAGCTTCAACCAGTTCCAGGCCTGGGGCTGGGGCCCGATGTGCTTTGCCGAGGCCAGCTTCCTGCGGGTGGTCGAGCACGCGCTGTTCGTGGTGGCCGAGAGCGGCGTGCTGCTCTTCCTGGCCGCCCGCGCCCAGGCCGAGTTCCGTGCGGCCGAAGAAATCGTCGAGATCGCCGAGCACCTGGTGTCCAACGACGGCGCGGTGGACCTGAACCTGCCGCCGGCCCGCTCCAACGACCCTGCTTCTCACAAGCTGCGCGAGGCCTTGGGCCACATCGCCCGCACCATCGAGCAGGTGCGCCAGGCCACCGACGCCATCCGCGACGCGTCCAACGACATCGCCGCCGGCAACCTGGCCCTGAGCTTGCGCACCGAGCAGGCCGCCGCCAGCATCCAGGAAACCGCTGCGTCGGTCGATCAGATCGCCGCGACCATCCGCACCAGCACCGAGCACGCCCACCAGGCCAATGCCCTGGCTGGGCAGGCTTCGAACGTGGCGGTGGAGGGCGGCGAGGCCGTCGGCCGCGTGGTGGCCACCATGTCGGGCATCCAGCAGTCCAGTCGCAAGATCACCGACATCATTGGCGTGATCGATGGCATCGCCTTCCAGACCAACATCCTGGCCCTCAATGCCGCGGTGGAAGCGGCCCGGGCCGGCGAGCAAGGACGCGGCTTTGCGGTCGTGGCGTCCGAAGTGCGCAGCCTGGCCCAGCGCAGCGCCGAGGCGGCCAAAGAAATCAAACAACTCATCACCAGCAGCGTCGAGCAGGTGGAGTCAGGCAGCTTGCTGGTGGGCAACACGGGCGAGACCATCGGTCAGGTCGTCGAGCAGGTGCGCCGCGTGACCGAACTGGTCGGCCAGATCACCACCTCCAGCTCAGAACAGAACCTGGGCATCGGCCAGATCAACACCACCATTGGCATGCTGGACCAGGCCACGCAGCAAAACGCTGCACTGGTGGAGCAAACCGCCGCCGCTGCCGACAGCCTCAAGCAACAGGCCGACCGCCTGGCCGACGCCATGGGCTTGTTCCGCCAGCACGGCCACTTTGCCCGCGCCTGAGGGCAGGGCGGGCTGACCTGCCTCAGCCGATGCGACCGAGCAGCAGGTACTCCATGAGCACCTTCTGCACGTGCATGCGGTTCTCGGCCTCGTCCCACACGACGGACTGCGGTCCGTCGATGACCTCGGCTTCGACCTCTTCGCCACGGTGTGCGGGCAGGCAGTGCATGAACAGGGCGTCGGGCTTGGCCACGGCCATCATGTCTGCATCGACGCACCAGTCGGCAAACGCCTTCTTGCGCGCTTCGTTCTCGGCTTCATAGCCCATGGATGTCCACACGTCGGTGGTGACCAAGTCGGCGCCGCGGCAGGCGTCCATCGGGTCCTGGAAGACCTTGTAGCAATCGGTGCCGGCGATGCCTGCCACGGTCGGGTCGATTTCATAGCCGCTGGGCGTGCTCACGTGCACCGTGAAGCCCAAAAGCTCTGCGGCTTGCAGCCAGGTGTTGGCCATGTTGTTGCCATCGCCCACCCAGGCCACCACCTTGCCCTGGATCGAGCCTCGGTGCTCGATGAAGGTGAAGATGTCGGCCAGGATCTGACAGGGGTGGAACTCATTCGTCAGCCCATTGATGACGGGCACGCGCGAGTTGGCCGCGAACTTCGTCAGCTTTGTCTGCTCGTAGGTGCGGATCATCACGATGTCCACCATCCGAGAGATCACCTTGGCGCTGTCCTCGATGGGCTCGCTGCGGCCCAGCTGGCTGCCGTCGGTGGTCAGGTGCACCACCGAGCCGCCCATCTGGTACATGCCGGCCTCGAAGCTCACGCGGGTGCGCGTGGACGCCTTCTCGAAGATCATGGCCAGGGTGCGGTCCACCAGGGGCGTGTACTTCTCGTAGTTCTTGAAGCGCTGCTTGACGAGGGCTGCGCGCTGGAACAGGTACTCGTACTCCGGCGCGCGCAGGTCCTTGAACTGAAGGTAGTGCTTGATCAGGCTGTTTCCGGGCTTCATGGCGGTGACTCAGGCCTGGGGTTCGGACAGGAACTGGCGCACGATGGGGGCGAGGATGCCCACCAGCTCGTCGGCCTGTGCCGTGGTGAAGATCAGCGGCGGCAGCAAGCGCACGACCTTGTCGGCCGTCACGCTGAGCAGCAGGCCGGCGTCGAGCGCGCGGTTGAGGATGATGCCGCAGGGGCGGTCCAGTTCGATGCCGATCATCAGTCCCTGGCCACGGATCTCGACCACGCCCGGCATACCTGCGAACTCGCGGCGCAAGGCGGCCATGAGGTGCTCGCCCACGTGGGCGGCATTGGCCATCAGCCCATCGGCCTCCATGATCTTGAGCGTTTCCACGCCGGCGCGCATGGCCAGCGGGTTGCCGCCAAACGTCGTGCCGTGGTTGCCGGGCTTGAGCACGTGCGCGGCCTTCGGGCCACACACCACCGCGCCGATGGGCACGCCCGAACCCAGGCCCTTGGCCAGGGGCATGACGTCGGGCAGCACGCCAGACCACTGGTGCGCAAACCACTTGCCCGTGCGCCCGATGCC
Source organism: Aquabacterium commune (assembly GCF_004362855.1). Taxonomy (GTDB): domain Bacteria; phylum Pseudomonadota; class Gammaproteobacteria; order Burkholderiales; family Burkholderiaceae_C; genus Aquabacterium; species Aquabacterium commune. The sequence goes on along the minus strand of NZ_SNXW01000002.1, from coordinate 32,730 downwards.
GCATTGCACCTCGTCGAGCATCAACAGCCAGCCTTGCTTGTCGCACAGGGCGCGCACCGCCTGCAGGTAGTCGGAGCGGGCCGGGTTGACGCCGCCTTCGCCCTGGATGACCTCCAGGAACACGGCCGTCACATTGGGGTTGGTGCGGGCCACCTCTTCCAGCGCGGCGATGTCGTTGAGTGGCACGCGCACAAAGCCTTCGACCAGGGGCTCGAAGCCGGCGTGCACCTTGGGGTTGCCTGTGGCCGACAGCGTGGCGATCGAGCGGCCATGGAAGGCCTTCTCATAAACCACCACCTCTGCGCGGTCGATGCCCTTGTCGTGGCCGAACTTGCGCGCGATTTTCAGCGCCGCTTCGTTGGCTTCCAGGCCCGAGTTGCAGAAGAAGACGTTGGTCAGGCCCGAGCGCTCGACCAGCATCTTCGCGAGTTCCTCCTGCAGCGGCACCTGGTAGTAGTTGCAGCAGTGGATCATCTGGCTGACCTGCTCCTGCAGGGCCGGCACGAGCTTGGGGTGGTTGTGTCCCAGGGTGTTGACCGCGATGCCCGAGAGGCCGTCCAGGTAACGTCGGCCCGTGGTGTCCCAGACTTCGGCGCCCTGGCCATGCGACAAGGCGATGGGCAGGCGGCCGTAGGTGGGCATGACGTGGGGCATGACGTCGGTGGGGGCGGCGGGGGCGTTCATGGGCGAATCTCTCTGTGAAATGAAAACGGCGCAGCCCTCACTGCGCCTGCGGACATTCTATGCAAAACGCCTGTGCAGGCAGGTGTTTGCCCGCGGGTTGCATCCCCTGGTGCAGCAAATTCCCGGGTCATGGGCGCCGCCAAGTTGCGATCAGCGCGTCTGTCCGCGACAATAGCGTCCTGTCTCCCAAGGACCGACCGCCTGGCTACCCGCCGGGAGCCTTCCTTGTTCTCCGCAGCAGCCAGACACAATCTGGCGTTGCGACTGTCGATTTACCCATTGCACAGCCCGTCGGAAGCGCCACCGTGTCGACGTCCTCGCCCACAGACCGATCCCATCCCCCCCGCGAAGTTTTCATCCAGGGCCTGACCTCCGCCGGTAGGACCTTCCGCCCCAGCGATTGGGCCGAGCGCCTGGCCGGCGCCATGTCCTGCTTCCGCCCTGGCGGCGTGGCCTCGGGGCCCATGGCCCACATCGGCTACTCGCCGTACTGCGTGCCCACCAGCATCGACAACGTCAAGTGCGTGGTGGTCAACGAGGCCCTGCGCGACATCGAACCCATGGCCTGGGACTTCGTCATGAACTTCGCCCGCGACAACGACCTGCAGGTGGTGGACGCGTGTTTGCTGCCAGACGTGCGCAACCCCGTTAAGCGTTGACGCTCCGCCGGATGGGCCGGCGCCTGGCCTTGGCCCTCGCCTTGGCATTCAAACAGGCATGAAAAAGGCCCTCCGAGGAGGGCCTTGCTGTTGGGCGCTGCGTGGGGCGCCCAGGTCAGTCAGTGATCAAGCGGCAACGGCCATGGCCTTGATCTTGGCCGACAGGCGGCTCTTGTGGCGAGCGGCCTTGTTCTTGTGGAAGATGCCCTTGTCGGCGATCGAGTCGATCACGGATTGAGCGGTCTTGAAGGCGTCGGCAGCGCGTGACTTGTCGCCAGCTTGCACGGCCTTCAGCACGCCCTTGACGGCGGTGCGGAACTTCGAGCGCATGGCCGAGTTGGCAGCGTTCAGCTTGACGTCCTGGCGGACGCGCTTGCGGCCCGAAGCGATGCGGACGGTCTTCTTGACTTTGGATGCAGATGCCATGGTGAGCAACCTTTTGAAGCCTGTGTGAGGCTTGTTCGCCCCTGCGGATGCCTGGCTGCGCCGACCCACCGGCGCACACCAATTCGCACCCCACAAGGGTGAAAGATGGAAAGCCGGCGATCATAGCGGGTTTCCAGGCCGGTGTCCAGAGACATGAGCGGGCAGCGCCCGGGGCGCTTCCTATAATGCGGCGATGAGCCTGTTGAAATCTGCGTCCATCGTCTCCCTGATGACCCTGGCGTCCCGCATCACGGGGCTGGTCCGCGAACTGTTGATCGCGGCGGCCTTCGGGGCCAGCGCCACGACCGACGCCTTCAACGTCGCCTTCCGCATCCCCAACCTGCTGCGCCGGCTGTTCGCCGAGGGCGCCTTCTCGCAGGCCTTCGTGCCCATCCTGGCCGAGAGTCGCGCCCGCCAGGGCGACGAGGCCACACACGACCTGGTCAACGCCGTCGGCACGGTGCTGCTGGGCGCCTTGACGGTGGTGTGTGTGCTGGGCGTGCTGGGCGCGCCCGCGGTGGTCTGGTTGATGGCCTCGGGCCTCAAGGACAGCGGAGGTTTTGACGCCGCCGTGGTCATGACGCGCTGGATGTTCCCCTACATCGGCTTCATGTCCCTCGTCGCGTTGAGCGCGGGCATCTTGAACACCTGGGGGCGTTTCGCGGTGCCGGCCATCACGCCGGTGCTGCTCAACCTGTCGGTGATCGCGGCCGCGGCCATCGGTGCGCCCCTGCTGCGCGACCACGGCGTCGAGCCGGTGTACGCCCTGGCCATGGGCGTGATGCTGGGCGGCTTGTTGCAGTTGGGCGTGCAGGTGCCGGCGCTTTTGCGCATCGGCATGGTGCCGCGCATCGGCCTGTCGCTGTCGGCCTGGCGGCGCGCCTGGGCGCACCCGGGCGTCAAGCGCGTGCTGCGCCAGATGGCGCCGGCGGTGCTGGGTGTGTCGGTGGCGCAGGTTTCCTTGCTGGTGAACACGCAGATCGCATCCCACCTGGGCGCGGGGGCGGTGTCCTGGCTGACCTATGCCGACCGCCTGATGGAGTTCCCCACGGCCATGCTGGGCGTGGCGCTCGGGGTGGTGCTGCTGCCGCAGCTGTCGCGGGCGCAGGCCAGTGGTGACGTGAAGGAGTTCTCTGACCTGCTCGACTGGGGCTTGCGCCTGGTGCTGTTGCTGGCCTTGCCCAGCGCTGTGGCCTTGCTGGTGTTTGCCAAGCCCTTGGTGGCGGTGCTCTACCACTATGGCCGCTTCAGTCCTCACGATGTGCAGCAAACGGTGCTGGCGCTGTCATGCTACGGTGTCGGCCTGATGGGCCTGGTGGGCGTGAAGGTGCTGGCGCCGGGCTTTTATGCCACGCAGGACATCCGCACGCCGGTGCGCATCGGCATCACCGTGCTGCTCATCACGCAGGCCATGAACGCCGTTTTCGTGCCCTGGTTGGGGCATGCGGGGCTGGCGCTGTCCATCGGCCTGGGCTCGATGGTGAACTCCGCCTGGCTGCTGGTGGGCTTGCGCCGTGCCGGGCGCTACACGCCGTCGCCTGGGTGGTGCTTGTTCGGCCTGCGGGTTGTCGGTGCCACGGCCTTGCTCGGCGTGGGCCTGTGGATGGCCAGCACCCAGTTGGACTGGGTCGGCATGCGGGCCCAGCCGCTGTGGCGCATCGGCGCGATGGCGGGCTGCCTGGTGGCTGCGGGCGTGGTGTACTTTGGCGCGCTGATGGCGTCGGGGCTGAACTTGCGCCAGGCCATCAAGCGCTGAGGCCTGGTGGCTGCCTGACAGCTCCAAGTGCGGCCGCTGCGTGCTGCACAATCCTCACAAAAGCACCATGTGGGGGAGTGGCCGTGGTGCGTGCCTTGCGTCTGATGACGAGGGCATGCGTCGGCCTGCCGGGCAATGAAAACCGTGTTCTGTATTTTCCAAGGCGGGGGAGCTCAGGGCATCAGCCACGTGGGCGCCTTCAGCGCCATCCGTGAGTTGGACATCCAGATCGCTGGAGTGGCTGGCACCTCTGCTGGCGCGCTCATTGCAGCCTTGATTGCTGTGGGTTGCGAGCCGGGTGACATCATTGAACCGACCTCGGCCCAGACAAGCGAGCAGCGTGACATCCTGAGCCGCCATGGGATGAGCCCCATCGACCTCTTGGGGCGCAAGGAGTGGCGCAAGTTCAAATTTTTGCTGCACCTGTCGCAGTTTCCGCTGCTGTACTTCATGGTGCTGGTGTTTGGCTACCTCTCCCTGTTTGGGCTGCTGGTGGGGCAGGTGCAGGGCTCAAGTGGCACATGGGACGCAGGCTTGCTCTGCGTGCTTGTCGCCTTGGCCGGTTTGGCCTTGTTGCTGACGCTTTCGGTGTTCATTTATTTGATACGGCCCATCATCCGGGACAAGGGCATTTTTGATCCAGAGCGCGTAGAGGCTGCGATCGAGCAGATTCTGCGGCACGAGGTGAAACGACACCTGGACCGTTTCACAGATGAAGATCGCCGCCGTTTGGGGGCTGATTTTTCCGGGTTGCCGCACAACCGCAAATTGTCTTTCAGAGACATTGATCCACGCCGATTTCGCGCGTTGGACAACCCTCCGCCCTTCGTCGAAGTCAAAATCGCGACCACCGATTTGACCGACGGCAAGCTCCAGCTTTTCGGGCACGATCACCACCCCGATGCGTCCATGGCCGAGGTGGTGGCTGCATCCATCAGCATCCCCTTGATTTTCAAGCCAGCCCGCATCACGTCCGTCACCGCTTACAAGGACCACATTTTTGTCGATGGGGGCTTGCTGGCCAATTTGCCTGTCTGGGCGTTCAAGGAGGAGAAGAAGTACCACGAACGCCGACTCAACCCCCACCAGACTGTGCCCAACATCGCCTTTGAGTTGCGCGACGCCTTGAGCCATGGCGAGGCAGCCTCTGGTTGGTTCGCATCGCCCTTGCGTTTGTTGTGGCGTGATGGTGTGGTCGGTGGCTTGCGTTGGGCCTTGTTCGGTCGGCGAGACATCGGTTTTCTGGGACACACCAAGCGGGTGCTGCGCACGGGCATTTTCGGCGGACAGGCCATCACCCACAATTTTGTCTCCGACCTCACTTCGGTGAAAATCGAAAGCCCAGTGGCGCTGTTGGCGTTCGATGTGTCCTGGCACAAGGCGCGTGATGCCTATCAGGCCGGTCTGCTGCAATCGTACCGAGCCATCTTGCGCCAGGTCCAGGCTGGGCAGAAGGTGCAGCAACTGCTGGCTGAATTGCATGACATCGCATTGCGCGCAGTGCAGTCGTCTGGCGTTGCCCACGATGAAGGGCTCAGGCTGCGTTTGCTGGTGTTCATGCGTGTCGGTCGGTCTTGCTTCAAGGTTGTCCACAGCCACAACCTGCACGACGACACCGATGACCAAATCGTCATCGATGTGGATTGCAAGGGTGTGCCGCAGGCGCACGACCAGCGCCTGCCGGTCAGTTTGAGGCGCAGCGCACACCTGCACACCCTTGCGCAACGCGAAAAAATACCGATGTCGAAGTACGACCTTGCAAATTTATGGCGTGACTGGGAGAGCACAGTGTGTTATCCGTTGATCAGCAGCAATGATCGTGAGACACTCCAAATGCCTTTGCAGGAAAGGCCAGTCGCAGTGTTGAGCATCGACAGCAACAGAGACATCTCCGAGGCGTTGATGTCTGACTTTTCTGTCCAGAGCATCGTCAGCCATGCTGCCGGCTTGGTGCCACTGCTTCCGTCCAGCCTGGAGAACCTCTGAGATGGCGTCACACATGAATACAAATGCGGCAACGACCGCATCGGCTTCGAGTGCAGTCTCCAGTGCGCAGACCTTGCCGGCCCCGAGCACCCAAGCGGCGCACGGTGAAATTGAGGTCGTCATCAAGGCAGGCTTTGCGTTCACGGTGCCCAGAGACATCCGCGAGAAAAACCGCCAGGAACTCGAAGCATTCAACAGCGACATCGAAGAGCGATTGCTCAACCTCCGGGTCAAGTACAAATTCGAAGCTTGACGTTGGGAGCCAAGGCACTCAACAGCGCCTTGGCATGCGCTGTCACAACTCGCGCACGAGGTTGATGGCCTCTTCGACGCGGTCCACCGTGTGGATGGTCAGGCCCTCGATGGGCTTCTTGGGCGCATTGGCCTTGGGCACCACGGCCACGGTGAAGCCCAGTTTGGCGGCTTCCTTGAGGCGTTCCTGACCGCGCGGGGCAGGGCGCACCTCGCCGGCCAGGCCCACTTCACCGAAGGCGATGAAACCCTTGGGCAAGGGCCGTGCGCGCAGGCTGCTCTGGATGGCCAGCAGCACGGCCAGGTCGGCCGCGGGCTCGCTGATGCGCACACCGCCCACGGCGTTGACGAACACATCCTGGTCGAAGCAGGCCATGCCCGCATGGCGGTGCAGCACCGCCAGCAACATGGCGAGGCGGTCGCGTTCCAGGCCCACGCTCAGGCGGCGCGGGCTGGGGCCACCTGAATCGACCAGCGCCTGGATCTCCACCAGCAGCGGCCGCGTGCCCTCCAGCGTCACCAGCACGCAGGAGCCCGGCACCGGCTCGCTGTGCGTGGACAGGAAGATGGCGCTCGGGTTGTTCACACCCTTGAGGCCCTTGTCGGTCATGGCGAAGACGCCAATTTCGTTGACGGCGCCAAAGCGGTTCTTGATGGCGCGCACCAGGCGGAAGCTGCTGTGCGTGTCGCCCTCGAAGTACAGCACCGTGTCCACGATGTGCTCCAGCACGCGGGGGCCGGCCAGCGCGCCTTCCTTGGTCACGTGGCCCACCAGCACGACGGTGCAGCCGCTGGCCTTGGCCGTGCGGGTGAGGTGGGCGGCGCACTCGCGCACCTGCGCCACCGAGCCTGGCGCCGAGCTGAGCTGGTCCGAGAACAGCGTCTGGATGGAGTCGATCACGCAGAAAGCGGGTTGCTCGGCCTCCAGCGTGGCGAGGATGTTCTCCAGCTGGATCTCCGCCTGCACGCGCACCTGCGAGCCGTCCAGGCCCAGGCGGTGCGCACGCATCGCCACCTGGGCGCCGCTTTCTTCGCCCGTCACGTACAGCACCTTCATCTGCCGCGACAAGCCGTCCAGCGCCTGCAGCAGCAGCGTCGATTTGCCGATGCCCGGGTCGCCGCCGATCAGCACCACGCCGCCGGCCACGATGCCGCCGCCCAGCACGCGGTCCAGCTCGTCGATGCCGGTGGGCGTGCGGGCCACGTCGGCCGCTTCGATGTCGGCCAGGGTGGTCACCGGCTGGGCCGCGTTCAGGCCACGGGCCAAGGCCTGCATGCGGTTCTTGCCTGGGCCCACGGGCTCGGCCCGCGTTTCTTCGAGCGTGTTCCAGGCATTGCAGCTCGGGCACTTGCCCAGCCACTTGGGGCTGGTGCCGCCGCATTCCTGGCAGGTGTAGATGGTTTTGTCTTTGGCCATGGGGCTGCCTGGGCGCTCAGTTCGCGGCGGGCTGGCCCGACTGGATGGCGCGGAAGCGCTGGTCCAGTTCCTGGCGCAGCTGGCGGCGCAGCTTGGCCGCGGCAAAGCGGCGGTGCTCGTCGGGGGTGTTGGGGGCGAGGGGCGTCACGGCCTGGGGCTTGGCCTTGTCGTTCACCGCCACCATGGTGAAGAAGCAGCTGTTGGCGTGGCGCACCACCTGCGTGCGGATGTTCTCGGCCACCACCTTGATGCCGATCTCCATCGACGAGGTGCCTGTGTAGTTCACCGACGCGAGGAAGGTGACCAGCTCGCCCACGTGGATGGGCTGGCGGAAGGTGACCTGGTCCACCGACAGGGTCACGACGTAGCAGCCGGCATAGCGGCTGGCGCAGGCGTAAGCCACCTGGTCGAGCAGCTTGAGGATGGTGCCGCCGTGCACATTGCCGGAGAAATTGGCCATGTCCGGCGTCATGAGCACGGTCATGTGCAGCTGGTGGCGTTGGTGGTCGAGTTCCATGGAGAGCCGTGTCGGGTGTGAGGGTCAGGGGGCGAATGCAGGTGCCGTGCCATGCGCGCCGTGGTCGTCGCCCACCGTCAGCACCGGCACGCGCTGCGACAGCGCACACATCAGCTCGTAGCCGATGGTGCCGGCGTGCAGGGCGACCTCGTCGATCGACAGCAGGCTGCCATGCGGGCCTTGCCCCCACAGCGTGACCTCGGTGCCGATCTGGGCCTGCGGCAGCGCGCTCAGGTCCACCGTGACCATGTCCATGGACACCCGCCCGACGATGCGTGTGCGCTGTCCATCGACCAGCACCGGCGTGCCCGTCGGCGCATGGCGAGGGTAGCCATCGGCATAACCGCAGGCCACCACGCCGATGCGCATGGCCTGCTCGGCCGTGAAGCGGCTGCCGTAGCCCACCGTGTCGCCGGCTTGCAGGTGTTGCAGGCCGATCAGCCTGGAGCGCAGCGTCATGGCCGGGCGCAGCTGCCAGTGGGCGGCGTCGTGCTCCGGGTAATCCGGCGAGGCACCGTACAGCATCACGCCGGGGCGCACCCAGTCGCCACGGACCTTCGGGTCGTGTGCATGGCGCAGGGTCGCGGCGCTGTTGCACAGGCTGCGCTCGCCGCTGAGGTCGGCCGTGTGGGTCAGGAAGATGTCGGCCTGCTGGGCGATGCCCTTGTCGCTGTCGGCGTCCGAGAAGTGCGTGATGAAAGACACCTCATCGACCTGGGGCAGGGCGCTCAGGCGCAGCCAGGCGTTGCGGAAGGCCTGCGGTGTGAAGCCCAGGCGGTTCATGCCGGTGTTCATCTTCAGGAACACGCGGTGGGGCCACTCTGTTTTGTGCTGCGCCAGCCAGTCGATCTGCTGCTCGCAGTGCACCACGTGCCACAGGCCCAGGCGCGAGCAGGACTCCAGATCGCGTGCATCGAACACGCCTTCGAGCAGCAGGATGGGGCCGCGCCAGTCGAGCTCGCGCAGCTTGCGCGCCTCGGCGATGTCCAACAGGGCGAAGCCGTCGGCGGCGCGCAGGCCCTCGAAAGCGCGCACCAAGCCGTGGCCATAGGCATTGGCCTTGACCACCGCCCAGACCTGGGCGTCCGGAGCGCAGGCACGGGCTCGTGTCAGGTTGTGTTGCAGGGCGTCGAGGTGGACCAGGGCTTCAAGCGGGCGGGGCATGGTGCCATTTTGCCACCCGGGTGCGAGACGACCCCTGATCGTGCATGGGGTCGTGCAGCTTGCGGGATTGTCGCCACGTTCAGCTTGGTCGGCGTGCTATAACCTGCGATCCCCAGCCTCGACGACCCACACCGCTCGCGCATGAAAAAAGGTTTTTTCACGATCATGGCGGCGCAGTTCTGCAGCTCGCTGGCAGACAACGCGCTGTTCGTGGCGGCGGTCGAGTTGCTCAAGTCCGATGGTGCGCCTGAGTGGCAGCGCGCGGCCTTGGTGCCGATGTTCGCGCTGTTCTACGTGGTGCTGGCACCCTTCGTGGGGGCCTTCGCAGACGCCTTGCCCAAAGGCAAGGTCATGTTCCTCTCCAACAGCGTCAAGGTGCTGGGTTGTCTGCTGATGCTGTTCGGCCTGCACCCGCTGTTGGCCTACGCCGTGGTGGGCCTGGGCGCCGCGGCGTACTCACCGGCCAAGTACGGGATCCTCACCGAGTTGCTGCCGCCGTCACAGCTGGTCAAGGCCAATGGCTGGATCGAAGGCCTGACCATCACTTCCATCATCTTTGGCGTGGTGCTGGGCGGGCAACTGATGGGCCACGCCATCGCGCCGATGCTGCTGAGCCTGGATGTGCCCGGTGTTGACACGGGCATCGACTCGCCACCTGAGGCAGCCATCGCGATGCTGGTGTCGCTGTACGTGCTGGCCGCGGGCTTCAACCTGCGCATCCCCCGCACCGACACACCGCTGCAGGACTTCGTGGGCCACCCGGTGCTGTTGCTCAAGGATTTCATGTCGTGCAACTCGCGCCTGTGGCGCGACAAGCTGGGCCAGATCTCCCTGACCACCACCACCCTGTTCTGGGGCGTGTCGGGCAACCTCCGCTACATCGTGCTGGCCTGGGCGGCCGTGGCGCTGGGCTACGACACCACCAAGGCGTCGGCGCTGGTCGGTGTGGTGGCCATTGGCACGGCGGTGGGGGCTGTGGTGGCCTCGGCCAAGATGCGCCTGGACCAGGCCACCAGCGTCATCCCCCTGGGGGTGGCCATGGGCGTGCTGGTGCTGGGCATGAACGTGTTGGACGACATCGTCGTGGCCGTGCCCTTTCTGATCTTGCTGGGCGGCCTGGGCGGCTTCCTGGTGGTCCCCATGAACGCGCTGTTGCAGCACCGGGGTCACAACCTGATGGGCGCGGGGCGTTCGATCGCGGTGCAGAACTTCAACGAGCAAGCCTGCATCCTGCTGCTGGGCTTTGGCTACAGTTGGTTGACGGGCAGCGGCCTGACCGCCTACGGCGCCATCACGGCCTTCGGGTGCTTCGTGGCCGTGAGCATGTGCCTGATCGGGCTGTGGCACCGCCGCAATGTGCGCGTGCACAGCGCCGAGGTTGGGCGTCTGCTGGCCATCGCCCGCAGCGACGGGCACAACCATTGAACACATTTGGCTGACACAGATTTACAAAAGGCTGTCAGCCTGGCGTGGCGCCCAACCGTTGTGTGCATACAGGAGAACTGACATGCACACACCTCTCATTCGAACCACTGCCCGATGGGCTGGCCTGGCCACGCTGGCGGCACTGACGGCGTCTTTGCTGGCAGCGCCAGGTGCGGTCCAGGCAGGCCAGGGCGTGCCGGGCGTGTACTGGGCGGTCAATGTGGACGCCCCCATCCAGGGCGCAGGCCGTGTCGGCACGACTTTCTCCAACACGCCGCGGGGCTTGTACGGCCCCGCACCGGTGGTGATCGCGCCCCCGGTCGTGTATGCGCCCCAGCCGATGTACGCACCTCAACCCGTGTACGTCCAGCGCGGCCACGACCACCGCCGTCGCCCGCCGCACTGGGGCTGGCGCCACCACCATGACGAAGGCCGCCACGGTTACGGCGATGGCCGCCATGAGGGTCGTCATGATGGCCGCTGGGAGGGGCACCGCGGCGATCGCTACGCCTGGGGCCGCGACGACTGAGTCAGCGGCTGAGGTTGCGCAGGGCCGTCGGCTCAGCGGCGGCGGCTGGTGCTGCCGCCCAGGATGGAACCCAGCACGCCGCGGATGATCTCGCGGCCCACGGTCGAGCCGATCGTGCGTGCCGCCGATTTGGCCACCGTCTCCAGGATGGAGTCCTTGCGACCATTGCCCTTGAGCAGGTCGCCGGCCATGTCGCCCAGCCAGCCGCCAGCGCCCGCCGTGGCAGCGCCCGCAGCAGCATCGCCTGCACCGCCGCGCAGCGCATCGGCGGCTTCTTCGCGCATGGAGCGCGCACCGCCCGCGGGGGCCTGGGCCGATGTCGGTGAGGCCGCGGCACGGCCTTTGAGCTTCTCGTAGGCCGAGTCGCGGTCCACCGTCTGCTCGTACACGCCCGACACCAGCGAGTCTTTCAGCAACTGCTGGCGCTGCTCGGGCGTGATCGGCCCGATCTGGCTGCCCGGTGGCAGGATGAAGACGCGCTCGGTGATGGCCGGGCGGCCCTTCTCATCGAGCATGCTGACCAGGGCTTCGCCCACGCCCAGTTCGGTGATGACCGTGGCGATGTCCAGGCCCGGGTTGGCGCGCATCGTTTCTGCCGCGGCCTTGACGGCCTTCTGGTCGCGCGGGGTGAAGGCGCGCAGGGCGTGCTGCACGCGGTTGCCCAGCTGGCCCAGCACGGTGTCGGGCACGTCCAGCGGGTTTTGCGTCACAAAATAGACGCCGACGCCCTTGGAGCGCACCAGGCGCACGACCAGCTCGATGCGCTCGACCAGCGCGGAGGGCGCATCTTTGAACAGCAGGTGGGCCTCGTCGAAGAAGAACACCAGCTTGGGCTTGTCCAGGTCGCCCACCTCGGGCAGGGTCTCGAACAGCTCCGACAGCATCCACAGCAGGAAGGTGGCGTACAGGCGCGGCGCGTTCATCAGCTTGTCGGCCGCCAGGATGTTGACGACGCCCTTGCCGCCCACCGTCTGCATGAAGTCGCCGATGTTGAGCATGGGCTCGCCGAAGAAGCGGTCGCCGCCTTGCTCATCGACCTGCAGCAAGCCACGCTGGATGGCGCCGATGCTGGCCGGGCTGATGTTGCCGTACTCGGTGGTGAACTGGCTGGCGTTGTCGCCCACGTGCTGCAGCATGGCGCGCAGGTCTTTGAGGTCGAGCAGCAGCAGGCCGTTGTCATCGGCGACCTTGAAGACCAGCTGCAAGACGCCTTGTTGCGTGTCGTTCAAATCGAGCATGCGGCCCAGCAGCAGCGGGCCCATGTCAGAGATGGTGGCGCGCACCGGGTGGCCTTGCTGGCCGAAGACGTCCCACAGCGTGGTCGGGCAGGCCACGGCGGTGGGGGTGTCCAGGCCGCGTTCCTGCAGGATGCCGGCGAGCTTGTCGCTGACCTTGCCCGTTTGCGAGATGCCGGTCAGGTCGCCCTTGACGTCGGCCATGAAGACGGGTACGCCGATGGCGCTGAAGCTTTCGGCCAGCTTTTGCAGGCTGATGGTCTTGCCTGTGCCGGTGGCGCCGGTGATGAGGCCGTGGCGGTTGGCCAGGGCGGGCAGCAGGTGGCAGGCGATCTCGCCGTGGGCAGCAAGGAGGATGGGGTCGGTCATGGGGTCTCCTGGGCGCTGAAATCGGTGTTGGGCCAGCGGCGCTGACCAGGGTTCGGGGCCGGGAATGGCGATGGCCACCCGGCGCGAAGGTAAAATCGAAGTATCTCCCAGGTTTTTCCTGGGGCCGCGCGCGCGCCGGTGAGCCACCAGCGTGCGCGTCGGCATGGACCCATCGCCACATTCCGCCCCTATTTTCTTTCCGGAGCACGCACCATGGCCGGCCATTCCAAATGGGCCAACATCCAGCATCGCAAGGGTCGTCAAGACGAAAAGCGAGGCAAGATCTGGACCCGTCTCACCCGTGAAATCATCGTGGCCGCCCGTGCTGGCGGGGCCGATGTCAACATGAACCCGCGCCTGCGCCTGGCCATCGAGAAGGCCAAGGCCGCGAACATGCCGGCCGACAACATCAAGCGCAACGTGGACAAGGCCACGGGCAACCTGGATGGCGTCACCTACGAGGAAATCCGCTACGAAGGCTACGGCATCGGCGGCGCTGCCATCATGGTGGACACCATGACCGACAACCGTGTGCGCACCGTGGCCGAAGTGCGCCACGCCTTCAGCAAGTACGGCGGCAACATGGGCACGGACGGCTCGGTGTCCTTCCAGTTCAAGCACGTGGGCCAGTTCCTGTTCGCCCCGGGTGCCAGCGAAGACAAGGTCATGGAAGTGGCCCTGGAAGCGGGTGCGGAAGACGTGCTCACCCACGACGATGGCTCCATCGAGGTGCTGTGCGCCCCGCCCGACTTCGAGGCCGTGCAAAAGGCGCTGCAAGCTGCGGGCCTGCAGTCCGAACTGGCCGAAGTCACCATGCGCGCAGACACCCCCATTGAATTGAGCGGTGACGATGCCGTCCGCATGCAGAAGCTGCTGGACGTGCTGGAAGACCTGGACGACGTCCAGGAAGTCTTCCACAACGCCGAACTGAACTGATAGAAACCTCCCCATGAACATCCTCGTCATCGGCTCCGGCGGCCGCGAACACGCCCTGGCCTGGAAGCTGGCCCAATCGCCCAAGGCCCAGAAGGTCTATGTGGCGCCGGGCAACGGCGGCACGGCACGCGATGCGCGCCTGGTCAACGTGCCCATCACCGACGTGAAGGCGCTGGCCGACTTTGCCGAGGCCAACAAGATCGTCCTGACCGTGGTGGGCCCCGAGGCGCCGCTGGCGTCGGGTGTCGTCGATGAGTTCCGCGCCCGCGGCCTGCGCATCTTCGGCCCGACGCAGAAGGCCGCGCAGCTGGAAAGCTCCAAGGCCTTCGCCAAGGACTTCATGAAGCGCCATGGCATCCCCACGGCCTTTTACGAAACCTTCACCGACGCCGCCGCGGCCCACGCCTATGTGGACCAGCACGGCGCGCCCATCGTCATCAAGGCAGACGGCCTGGCGGCGGGCAAGGGCGTGGTCGTGGCCATGAGCCTGGCAGAGGCGCACGAAGCCATCGACTTCATGTTGCTGGACAACAAGTTGGGCGTGCAGCACAACGAAGGTGGCGCGCGCGTGGTCATCGAAGAGTTCCTGGCCGGCGAGGAAGCCAGTTTCATCGTGCTGGCCGACGGCAAGAACGTGGCCGTGATGGCCACCAGCCAGGACCACAAACGCCTGCTGGACGCCGACGAAGGCCCCAACACGGGCGGCATGGGCGCCTACTCGCCCGCGCCGGTGGTGACGCCCAACGTCTATGCCAAGGCCATGCAGGAAATCATCCAGCCGACGCTGGACGGCATGGCCAAGGACGGCATCCCCTTCACCGGCTTCCTGTACGCCGGCCTGATGATCGACGCCAACGGTTCGCCGAAGACGCTGGAATTCAACTGCCGCATGGGCGATCCCGAGACGCAGCCCATCATGATGCGCCTCAAGAGCGATGCCATCGACCTGTTCATGCACGCCACCGACGGCACCCTGGACCAGGTCGAGCTGCAATGGGATCGCCGCTTCGCGCTCGGCGTGGTCGTGGCCGCGGGCGGCTACCCGCTGAACCCCGAGAAGGGCCAGGCCATCACCGGCTTGCCCGCCGAAGCCGACGACGCCATGGTCTTCCACGCCGGCACCACGCTGGGCGAGGATGGCGTGCTGCGCACCAGCGGTGGTCGCGTGCTGTGCGTGACTGCGTTGGGCGATTCGGCCAAGCTGGCCCAGCAGCGTGCCTACGAGTACCTGCGCGGCATCCAGTTCGACGGCATGCAGTTCCGCTCCGACATCGGCTGGCGCGCCATCAAGGCCCGCTGAACCCTTGCCCGCTGACCTCACGCGCAGGACATCCCCCATGAGCCAGGCCCACACCGACGCCGTCCGCAGCCACCTGCTGGACCTGCAGGACCGCATCATCTCGGCCTTCGAAGCCGAAGATGGCACACCCTTCGTGCGCGATGCCTGGGTGCGTGGCGCCCACGAGCGCCTGCAGGGTGACGGCTGTTCCCGCCTGGTCGAAGAAGGGAACGTGCTGGAGCGCGGCGGCTGCAATTTTTCGCATGTGAAGGGCCCGAGCCTGCCGCCCTCGGCCACGCAGCACCGGCCCGAGCTGGCGGGTTGCCCCTTCGAGGCCATGGGCGTGTCCCTGGTGTTCCACCCGCGCAGCCCGCACGTGCCCACGGTGCACATGAACGTGCGCATGCTGGCGGCTCACCGGCCCGATGGCACGGTGGTGGCTTGGTATGGCGGCGGCATGGACCTCACGCCCTACTACGGCCACGAAGAAGACGCCCGCCACTTTCACCAAGTCTGCAAGGACGCGCTGGCGCCCTTCGGGCCCGAACTGCACCCGCGCTACAAGAAGTGGTGCGACGAGTACTTCTTCCTCAAGCACCGCAACGAGGCGCGCGGTGTGGGCGGCATCTTCTTCGACGATGTCTCCGAGCTGGGCGAGCAGGGCGGTTTCGACCTGATCCGCTCGGTGGGCGATGCCTTCACCCAGGCCTACCTGCCCATCCTGCAGCGCCGCCGCGACACGCCTTACACCCAGGCCGAGCGCGACTTCCAGGCCTACCGCCGGGGCCGCTACGTGGAGTTCAACCTGGTGTGGGACCGCGGCACGCTGTTCGGCTTGCAGTCGGGCGGGCGCACGGAAAGCATCCTGATGTCGATGCCGCCGGTGGTGAACTGGCGCTACGACTGGCACCCTGAGCCCGGCACGCCCGAGGCGCGCCTCTACACCGACTTCCTGCCCCCGCGGGATTGGGTCTGAGCGGTTTGCCTTCTTCGCCCACGTCGTCCACGCGCTCGCAGACCGAGGCTGACGCTGCCCAGGTGCTGCGCATCGGCCTGATGGGCGGCAGCTTCGACCCGGTGCACAGCGCCCATGTGGCCCTGGCCGCGTCGGCCCTGGCGCACCTGCAGCTCGACGAGGTCCGCTGGATCCCCGTGGGCCAGGCCTGGCAGAAGGCGCGCCGCCTGGCGCCTGCGGCCGACCGCGTCGCCATGGTGCAGGCCGCCATCGCCCACGAACCCCGCTTTGTGCTCGACCTCACCGAAGTGCTGCGCGATGGCCCTTCGTTCACGCTCGACACGGTGCGCGCACTGCAAGCGGCCCGTCCCGAGGTGCGCGAGTGGGTGCTCATCATCGGCCTGGACCAGTACCTCAACCTGCCCACCTGGCAGGGCTGGCAGGAGCTGTTGCAGCGCGTGACGCTGGCCGTGGCGACCCGCGAACCCTTCGAGCCCGTGCCGCCCGAAGCCTTGCGATCACACCCGCACCGCATGGTGCATTTGCCGATGGCGCCGCAAGCGGTGTCGTCCACCGAGGTCCGCGAACGCCTGGCCCTCGGTGAAAGCCCTGAATCTCTGGCGCCCGAGCTGATCTCGGTCAGCGTGGCGCGCTATATTGCCAACCATCAACTCTACGCCTCTGGCGCCCCCCTCTGAATGGACATCCGCAAACTGCAACGCGTCATCGTCGATGGCCTGGAAGACGTCAAGGCGCAAGACATCGTCGTCTTCAACACCGAGCACCTCTCGCCCCTGTTCGAGCGCGTGATCATCGCCACGGGTTCGTCCAACCGCCAGACCAAAGCGCTGGCGTCCAGCGTGCGCGTCGCGGTCAAGGCGGCAGGCCTGCAGGTCATGCGCACGGAGGGCGAAGAGAACGGCGAATGGATCATCGTGGACTGCGCCGCCGTCGTCGTGCACATCATGCAGCCGGCCATCCGCCAGTACTACCAGCTCGAAGAGATCTGGGGTGACAAGCCGGTGGCGATCAAGCTCAAGGCCCAGCGCACCGGCCTGGTCAAGGCGTCCGAGCCTGAAGAGGAAGACGAGCCCGTCAAGCCGAAGAAGGCCGCAGGCAAGACCACCGCAGCCCGCAAGGCCGCCGTGACCAAGCCCGAGGCGAAGCAGGCCGAGGGCAAGAAGGTGGCTGCCAAGAAGGTTGCCGCCAAGAAGGCCGCACCTGCCAAAACTTCCGCCAAGGCACCTGCCCGCAAGTCCGCCGCTGTGAAGGAGGTCGAAGCCAAGGCACCGGCCCGCAAGATCGTGACCCGCAAGGTGGCCAGCAAGACCGTGGCACCGGCCGCGAAGAAGGCTGCCGCCAAGAAGGTCGCGGTCAAGAAGGTGGCTGCGAAGAAAGCCGCCACCCCGAAGGCGGTGCAGCGCATCGTCGTGAACGCGCCGGACGCCAAGAAGGCATCGGTCCGCAAGGCCGCCGGGCAGAAGGTGGCAGCCAAGAAGGCCGTGGCCCGCCCTGCCGTCAAGAAGGTGGCTGCCAAGAAAGTGGCTGCCAAGAAGGCGCCAGCCCGCAAGGCCGCGCGCTGAAGCGCTGGGCCATTGTCTGATCGCTGAGCCTCGCCTGCGTCCATGAAGTGCACCGTGCTGACCATCGGCCAGCGCCTGCCCGACTGGGCGCAGGAGGCTTGCGACGACTACCTCAAGCGGTTTCCGCCCGACTGGAAGGTCGAAGTCAAGGCCGTGAAGGCCGAGCCGCGCGAAGGCAAGCCGGTGCCCGCGATCATGCAGGCCGAAGCCGCTCGCATGGAGGCGGCTTTGCCCAAGGGCACGCGCCGCGTCATCCTCGATGAGCGGGGTTCGCGCCTGACCAGCGTGCAGCTGGCCGAACGCACCGAAGCCTGGGAGCGCGATGGCCGCGATGTTGCGCTCGTCATCGGTGGTGCCGACGGCATCGACCCGGCTTTCAAACAGACGGCCGACGAGGCCATCCGGTTGTCCGACATGACCTTGCCCCACGCCATGGCCCGGGTGATGCTGCTGGAGCAGCTCTACCGCGCCTGGTCCCTGCGGCACAACCACCCTTACCACCGCGCCTGAGCCGTGAGCGCCGTGATGGCGCCGGCACCGGGCCGCATTGCCGCGAACGCCCATGCCCGAACACGACCAGCCCGCATCCGCCAGCAACCTGGCCAAAGACCTGTCCCAGGCGCACGCCCGGGGCGAGGCGCCCTGGCTCTACCTGGCCTCGCAAAGCCCGCGCCGCCGACAACTGCTCGACCAGCTCGGGGTGCGCCATGCGCTCTTGCTGGCCGATGCCGACGAGGACGCCGAATCGCTCGAAGCCGAGCGCGCCGGTGAGTCGCCCGAAGACTACGTCCAGCGCGTGACCCAGGCCAAGTGGCGTGCCGCCATCGAGCGCCTGCAAGCCCGCGCTTTCCGCGACCCCGAGGCCTGGCCCATGGGCCCCATCCTGTGCGCCGACACCACCGTGGCCCTGGGCGACACCATCTTGGCCAAGCCCTCTGACGAGGCCGATGCCGAGCGCATGCTGCGCGCGCTCTCGGGCCAGACCCACCGCGTGCTCACGGCGGTGTGCGTGCACGGCCAGCTGCGCCTGAGCACCTCGCACGTGCAGTGGCGTGTGCTGGACGATGGCGAAATCACCCGCTATGTGGCCAGCCGCGAGCCTTTCGGCAAGGCCGGGGCTTACGCCATCCAGGGGCGCTCCGGCGCCTGGACGCAGCACATCGACGGCAGCTACAGCGGCATCATGGGCCTGCCCTTGTTCGAAACGACCGAGCTGCTCAAGCCTCTGGGCTGGCAAGTCTGAGGCCCGATCCGCGCGCACCCTGACAAGCCCGGGGCCCGCGCCAGGCGGCATGCGGTAAATTGCGGCATGCCCCATTCACAAGACATCCTCATCAACTGGACGCCCCAGGAAACCCGCGTGGCCATCATCGAGAGTGGCTCCGTGCAGGAACTGCACGTCGAGCGCACCCTGGAGCGCGGCCTCGTGGGCAACATCTACGCCGGCAAGGTCGTGCGCGTGCTGCCCGGCATGCAATCGGCCTTCATCGACATCGGCCTGGAGCGCGCGGCCTTCCTGCACGTGGCCGACCTGCACCGCGAAGACGGCAGCGCCCGGCCGCACGCCCGCAGCACCGAAGCGCAGGTGCCCATCGAGAAGCGCGTGCACGAGGGCCAGACGCTGATGGTGCAGGTCATCAAGGACCCGATCGGCACCAAGGGCGCGCGCCTGTCCACCCAGGTCAGCGTGGCCGGCCGCTTGCTGGTGTTCCTGCCGCAAGACGACCACCTGGGCATCTCCCAGAAAATCGGTTCGCCCGAGTTGCGCGAGCAACTGCGCGAGCGCATGCTGCGCCTCATCGGTGAGGCCGACGCGCGCGAGGGCCGCCCGCGCTCCGGTGGCTTCATCCTGCGCACCAATGCCGAAGACGCCACCGACGATGAACTCGCCGTGGACATCGCCTACCTGCGCAAGACCTGGGGCACGGTGCGCGAGCACGGCCTGAAAGCACCGCCTGGCACGCTGCTCTACCAGGAGCTCAACCTCGCCCAGCGCGTGTTGCGTGACCTTGTCAACGAGCAGGTGCAGAGCATCCGCATCGATTCGCTCATCCAGTTCGATGCGCTCAAGGCCTTTGGCGCCGAGTTCACGCCCACCGGCGTGGACAAGCTGCAGCACTACAAGGGCGAGCGCCCGATCTTCGACCTCTACAACATCGACACCGAGGTCGAGCGTGCCCTGGCCCGCCGCGTGGACCTCAAGTCCGGCGGATACCTCATCGTTGACCAGACCGAGGCGCTGACCACCGTGGACGTCAACACCGGCGGCTACGTCGGCGCGCGCAACTTCGACGACACCATCTTCAAAACCAACCTGGAAGCGGCGCAAGCGATTGCGCGGCAACTGCGCCTGCGCAACCTGGGCGGCATCATCATCATCGACTTCATCGACATGCTGCGCGAGGACCACCGCGACAACGTGCTCTCGGAGCTGCGCAAGCAGATGGCCCGTGACCGCACCAAGGGCTCGGTCAGTGGCTTCTCGCCGCTGGGCCTGGTCGAGATGACGCGCAAGCGCACGCGCGAGTCGCTGGCGCACATGCTGTGCGAGCCTTGCCCGACCTGCGAAGGCCGCGGCCAGGTCAAGACCGCGCGCACCGTTTGCTACAACATCCTGCGCGAGATCCTGCGCGAGGCGCGGCAGTTCAACCCCAAGGAGTTCCGCATCGTGGCCAGCGCCGCGGTGGTGGAAATGCTGCTCGACGAGGAGAGCGCCCACCTGGCCGGCCTGAGCGACTTCATCGGCAAGCCCGTGTCCTTGCAGACCGAGCCGTCGATGTCCCCGGAGCAGTACGACATCGTGCTGCTGTGAGCCCGGCGCGGCGTTTACACAGATTGACATCTGCCACGCGGCGCCACGCCAGCCCGCGGCGTTATCCTTGCCAACGACACGGCACAATCGGGGTTCACGCTCATGAGCCCCGTCCTTGACCACAGACCCCAGCCTATGTCGTTTTCTGATTCCCGCCGATCGGCCTGCCGCGGGCTGCTGACCGGCCTGGCCCTGACGGCCGGTGGCGCCGCGCTGCCGCTGTCGTCGGCCCTG
Source organism: Aquabacterium commune (assembly GCF_004362855.1). Classification (GTDB taxonomy): domain Bacteria; phylum Pseudomonadota; class Gammaproteobacteria; order Burkholderiales; family Burkholderiaceae_C; genus Aquabacterium; species Aquabacterium commune. The sequence goes on along the minus strand of NZ_SNXW01000002.1, from coordinate 12,512 downwards.
GCGCAGTTCCGCGTCGAAATTTCGGGCGTCGGTGCCACGCAGATCCCCGTGGCCATCGGCCGCTTCCGAGACGAGTCGCGCTCGCCGGCGGCGCTGTCGGCCATCGTGCAGGCCGACCTCGAACGCAGCGGCCTCTTCAAGGTGCTCGACGCCAGCGCCGACCGCCTCGATGAGACCAGCCGCCCAGCGCTGCCCGACTGGCGCAGCAAGGGCGCCGATGCGCTGCTGGCCGGCTCCGTCACGCCCCTGGCCGATGGCCGCTTCGATGTGCGCTACCACCTCTGGGACGTGCTCAAGGGCAAGGACCAGGGCGGCCTCAGCCTCGTCGTGCCAGCGGCCGACCTGCGCCAGGCTGCGCACCGCATCGCCGACGACATCTACGAGAAGCTCACCGGTGACCGCGGTGCCTTCGCCACGCGCATCGCCTACGTCAGCAAGTCCGGCGGCAAGCACCACCTTCTGGTGGCCGATTCGGACGGCGAGGGCGCGCAAAGCCCGCTGACCAGCCCCCAGCCCATCATCTCGCCGGCCTGGGCGCCGGATGGCCGCCAGCTGGCCTATGTCTCCTTCGAGACCGGCAAGCCCGTGGTGGTGGTGCAGGACGTGTCTTCTGGCCGCCGCCGCGTGGTGGCCGGCTTCAAGGGCAGCAACAGCGCGCCCGCCTGGTCGCCCGATGGCCGCCAGCTGGCCGTCACGCTCAGCCGCGAAGGCGGCTCGCAGCTCTACCTCATGGGCGCCGACGGCGATGGCGTCAAGCGCCTCACGCAGAGCGGTGCCATCGACACCGAAGCCGCGTGGTCGCCCGATGGCGCCAGCATCTACTTCGTCAGCGACCGTGGCGGCGGACCGCAGATCTACCGCATCGCGGCCGGTGGCGGCACGCCCCAGCGCGTCACGTTCAGCGGTGCCTACAACATCAGCCCGGCTTTGAGTCCGGACGGCAAGTGGATGGCCTACGTCTCGCAGGTGTCCGGTGGCTACCGCGTGCACCTGATGGACCTGGCCTCGGGCGCCGTGAAGGCCCTGACCGACACCCGCGACGACGAAAGCCCCAGCTTCGCACCCAACAGCCGCCAGGTCATCTACGCCACCCGCACCCAGGGCCGCGAAGTGCTCATGACCACCACGCTGGACGGCCGCATCAAGGCGCGCCTGGCCACCAACGTGGCCGACGTGCGCGAGCCCGTCTGGGGCCCCTACCTGCAGCCCCGCCGCTGAGGCTTCGTGCCTGCCCCAACTTTTCACCGACACTTCTCGCATTGCCTCAACAGGAGCCACACCATGCAACACCAATCGATCCGTTTCACTCCGCGCTTTGCCTTGATGGGCGCCATCGCCGCCGCGGCCCTGCTGTCGGCTTGCGGCTCCAGCGTCAAGCTCGATGAAAACGCCGGCAAGCCCGCGCCCATTTCCGACGCGTCAACCAAGTCCAGCCAGGCCGACGCCAATGCCAACGCCTCGTCCAACGTCAACCAGGTCGTGCTGACGCCCAAGAACGACGACGCCCTGGCCGGTGGCCTGCCCCGCGTCATCTACTTCGACTTCGACAGCTTTGTGGTCAAGGAAGAATTCAGCGGCGCCATCGACGGCCACGCCAAGCGCCTGACGGCCAACAAGGGCAAGAAGGTCATCGTCGAAGGCCACACCGACGAGCGCGGCGGCCGCGAGTACAACCTCGCCCTGGGCCAAAAGCGCGCCGAGGCCGTGCAGAAGTCCCTGACCCTGCTGGGCGTGTCGGCCGACCAGGTCGAAGCCGTCAGCTTCGGCGAAGAGCGCCCGGCCGTGACCGGCGCCAGCGAAGAAGCCTGGGCCAAGAACCGCCGCGCCGAGATCAAGGACCGCTGATGCGAGCCGCCCCTGCCATGGCCCGCCGCCTCGGCCCCCACGGCCCCCACGGCCCCCGATGGTCTGCCGCCTGGTCTGCCGCCTGGTCTGGCTGGGCGGTGGTGGTGGCCGCTGCCCTGAGTCCAATGGTCGGCCCGATGGCGGCGCACGCGGGCGTCTTCGATGACGACGAGGCCCGCCGTGCCATCCTGGACCTGCGCCAGCAACGCGCCCAGGACAGCGAATCGGCGAACGCCCAGATCAAGGCGCTCAGCGCCCAGGTGGACGTGCTCAAGCGCAGCCTGCTGGAGATGAACAGCGCCATCGAGCAGCTGCGCAGCGAGTTGGCCGCCTCCCGCGGTGGCAGCGAGGTGCTGCAGCGCGATGTGGCCGATCTGCAGCGCAAGCAGAAGGACGTGCAGACCTCGTTCGACGAGCGCGTGCGCAAGCTGGAGCCGCAGGCCATCACCCTGGACGGCAAGACCTTCCAGGCCGATGCCGAGGAAAAGCGTGACTTCGACGAGGCCCTGGCCCGCCTGCGCGCGGCCGACTTCGGCGCGGGTTCCGCCGCCCTCAACGGCTTCCTCAAGCGCTACCCCAACACGGGCTACCGCGAGTCTGCGCAGTACTGGTTGGGCAATGCCTACTACGGCCTGCGCGACTACAAGGACGCCATCGTGGCCTTCAAGGCCCTGGTGGACGGCGCGCCCCAGCACGCCCGCACGCCCGAAGCCCTGCTGTCGATCGCCAATTGCCAGGTGGAGTTGAAAGACAACGACGCGGCCCGCCGCTCCCTGGAGCAGATCGTCAAGCAGTACCCGCAGACCGAAGCCGCGCAAGCCGCACGGGACCGCCTGCTGACGATGTCGTCTGCGCCGGCGGGCAAGTCGTCGCGCAAGGGCAAGTGAGCGACGCGCTTGGCTGACATCGATTTGCTGGTCCAGGCCAGCCTGCCCGACCCCGAGCGCCGCTTCGGCGGCCTGAGGCGCTTGCACGGCGTGGACGGCTACGCCCGCCTGCGCGCTGCGCGCATCGCGGTGGTGGGCGTGGGCGGCGTGGGTTCCTGGACGGCCGAGGCCCTGGCGCGCAACGGCGTGGCCCGGTTGGTGTTGATCGACCTGGACCACATCGCCGAGTCCAACATCAACCGCCAGGTGCATGCCTTGGAGACCACCCTGGGCCAGGCCAAGGTACAGGCCTTGCGCGAACGCATCGCGCTCATCCACCCCGATGGCGAGGTGCAGGCGGTGGAGGCCTTCATCGACGAGGCCAATGTGGCCGAGCTGCTGCAGGCGGATGCCATCGACGGCGTCATCGACTGCTGTGACCAGGTTCGGGCCAAGGCGGCCATCGCGGCCTGGGGCGCGCAGCACGGCGTGCCCGTGGTCAGCGTGGGTGCTGCCGGTGGCAAATGCCGCCCACAAGATGTGGAAGTGGCCGACCTGGCCGAGGTCACGCACGACCCGCTGCTGGCCAGCTTGCGCCAGCGCCTGCGCCAACGCTATGGCGGTGTGCGCAAGGGCAAGATGGGGCTGGCCTGCGTGTTCTCGCGCGAAGCGGTGCGACCGCCGCAAGACCGTTGCGATATGCCCGAGGGTGAGGGCGCTGCTGCGACCGATGGCTCACTGAACTGCGCAGGTTATGGCTCCAGCGTGACGGTCACGGCCACCTTTGGCATGGTGGCCGCGGCAGAGATGGTGGCCCGACTGCTGCGTTGAGGCCACACAGGACTGGATTGCTTTGTCATGTGTTGGTCACGCGCTTCAATTCGGGCTATAATTTATGGCTTCGCTTGGGGTCGGTAGCTCAGTTGGTTAGAGCAGCGGACTTTTAATCCGTTGGTCGAGGGTTCGAGTCCCTCCCGACCCACCAAGTTGCAGAACTTGCAAACTTGCACAACTTGCAAAGTTTGGAGAATGCGACTAGACGGTGACAACACCTCAAAAATCTGGACAAGTCTGGGTTTTTCTGTGTAGAATCTATGTCTTCGCTGATTGCGGCAATGCAATTGGCAACGTTCCTGAAGCGTCAAGCATCAGAGCGGGCTCTTAGCTCAGTTGGTAGAGCAGCGGACTCTTAATCCGTTGGTCGTAGGTTCGAATCCTACAGGGCCCACCAACAATTCCTAGCCCCGCGTCCTAACCGTTCACAACGGTTGAGACGCGGGGCTTTTGTCATTTCCCTCTCGGTTCGCAAAACCGGAGGATCGAAATGGCAAGACGAGTGACAGCCCTCAGCAGCAAGGGCGGAGTGGGGAAGACAACCAACCTGGCCAACCTTGGCGCGGTACTCGCCGACATGGGCGCCCGGGTGCTGTTGTGCGATGCAGACATCCAGCCCGCACTGTCCAAGCACTATCCCCTCGAGTACGAGGCCCCGAAGGGGATTGTGGAAGTCTTCGCCCAAGGGTGGATCGACCAGGAATGCATCTCCCGCACCTCGCTCCCCCGCCTGCACCTCATCAAGTCCAACGATGGCAAGGCCCAACTGCAGCACTGGCTCTACAACCGTGCAGACCAACGCACCCGTCTGAAGGGTGCGCTTGCCGCCCCCCTCATCGATGACAACTACGACTTCGTGCTCATCGACACCCAGGGCGCCATTGGCCCGGTTCAGACAGCGGCGGCTTTTGCCGCGCACACGCTGATTTCTCCGTTACCTCCTGACAGCCAGTCCATCCGAGAGTTCGCCACAGGCACTTTGCAGGTGCTCAAGGCCCTGGAGCACTCGGACACAGAGCCCACTGCGTTGCTGGCGCCTCTGCATGTTCTGATTTCCAAAGACAGGTACACGCGCAACGCCAAGGCGCTGTTGAATGCGGTGCGGAGCGAGTTCAAAGAAAGCGACGAGGTTCGCTTTCTCTCGACCGTCGTGCCAGATGCCGTGGCCTACAACGAGGCTGCGACGTTGCAAGTGCCCGTACACATGCACAACCGCGTCAGCGGGCAGCGCATCTTGTCGGCATTCGAGGTCATGCATCGTTTGGCCTGGGAACTGTTTCCCGAGCTCTATGGCTGGTTTGCAGGGGGAGTCAAGGGCGATCCGGATCAGGTGTTTGCTCCTCCACAAGACCCAGCAGGAGGTGAGATTGCTGATGAGGCTGGTGGCGAGCAGCTCGCCTCAGCAGGGGGTGCTCAATGACAGTGCCCAAGTCGCTGCCCCCTCTTCCTGTGCCGAGTGGTGGTGTCGCTACAACACTTGGCCATGTCCTTGGCGGGGGAAGACGCGTGCCAAACCTGTCTTCCGTCACGCCGGCTGGTGAAAACGACATTCGCCAGGCGATGGCCAATGCGTCTGTGACCGCCAGAAACCCTCAGGCATCGACGGTCGACCTGAACGATCCGGACATCGACGGCGCCACGATCCGACTGAAAAACGCCGACGTTGGGTTCAACCCTTATCAGCCGCGTCAGTATGTGAACGAGTCGTACGAGGAAATTCGTACATCTATGAAGGCCAACGGCATGGACGTGGCCCTGCAAGTCACTCGCAGGGGCCCTGGACAGCCCTACTTCTTGGCCGGGGGCGGGAACTCTCGCCTGGGCATTGCGCAGGACATTTTCCGAGACGAAAACGATCCGCGGTTCGAGTACAGCCACTTCATTTTCAAGAAGTGGCCCGGTGATCGCCGTGTCATGGCCAGCGCGCTATCCGAGAACCTTGCGCGCTCCGATCTGAAGTTCTGGGAAGTGGCGAGGGCTGCAGGCGAGATCATCGACGACCTCGAGAAAGAGCATGGTCCGCTAAGCGAGCGCAAGCTGGAAGAATTGCTGCCCGCTGAGGGCATCCATGCCAAACGAGCGCTCATTGGCCGATGGCTTTTCACGCGCAAGCGTCTAGGCGCCCTCGACAAAGCATTGATTGAGCTGACCGGACAACAGGTCCTCTCCAAGTATCAACCAAGGCTGAACTCACTATGCCGGCTGGCGGGCAAGTTCGAGTTGGATCCAGAGGATTTCTGGTCGAGCGTGGTGTCGCGCACGCTTGCCCAAGTGAGTGAAGACTTTCTCCGAGATGCTCGGACCTACGATGTCGATCGAATCTGTGACGCGGTCGAGGTGGCCTTGGCAGAGCGGGTCGGCGAGAGCGCAGCAAGCATCAAGCGCATGCTGCAGCTCATGTCTGCAATGGATGGCAATGTCACTCTTGCGGACCTGAAGGCCCCGCCATCACCGCCTGTACCGCCCCCAGCAGTTGCTCGACAGGGAGGTAGTGGCAACTCGTCGGGAACTTCAAATGCACCTCAAGCTGGCAGTGCAGGTGCACCAGCCGATGACGAAGATCGCGGTGCCGTAGTGCCGCAGGAGGCGCTTCGGAGTCTGCGCCCGGCATCACCACAATCTCCGGCATCTTTGAGCATCGTTTCCGCCGCAGGTGGCGCACCGGAAACGCGGCATGAAGCCGCTGACGAGGCGTCTACGCAGCAGCTCGAGCAGGCCGCCCAAGCCATGGTGAGGCATCCCACCCTGGCTCCTCACGATGGTCAGGACGTGCGGGGGCTCTTGACTCATGAATTGCGCTACCTGGTTGAGAGAGTCGGTATCGCTGAGTGCTTTGTGCCCTGCGATTCGATGCCGTTCGGCTTCTTCATGGAGTATCCAGAGCCGGGCTCGCTCTCGTCGCCCAGTGTCCAGCAGGGTGCTGCTGATCTACTGGTTCGGGCTCAGGCAGGTGCAGTGTTCTGGACATTGCAGAAACTCTCAGGGCAGCTTGCGCCTGAGCTAGCCCGGCAACTGCCGCCGACATCGCGCTTCTACCAATCACTCGTCAATGACGATTTCTCTCTCGCGTCACTTAGTGGCAGCCTGATCGGCGATTCCGCCATCGATGACGTCCTGCTCTTGGCAACGAAGCCGGGAACTGACGCAATGACGCAGCTGCTGCAGGTTGTCGTCCTGATGCGTGCGGTCAGCGAACGCTACCCCTCTGGCTTCGAGGGGGCTGTGTCATGAAGCTCGGCGAGTTCTTCAAACCATCCTTCTACAACCCTGCGACGGGAGAGCAATTCATCGAGGTCCGGTGCATGAGCTATGCATTCATTCTCATGGCGCTGGCTCGGTGGGTAGTTCCCATGCTCCCGGGAGAAAAAGATCCGCTGCTCATTGAGATGAGTCACCTGGTGGACGTGGTCGCGAGTTTGGTCCTTGTGGCGTCCACGTTGGTGAACGTAATTCGCTCACCAGTCTTGCCAGTGTTTGTATGCGGTGTCTTCATGTTGGGCTCAGGAATGTCGCTCGCTCTGGGGCAGGGGCAAGCCATCCAAGCGCTCATCACCGATGCTGGGCTGAGCGTCATCTTGTTGTTGCTGCATGTGCTGGTGAACAGCCTCTATCGGCGCTTCAAACCAACAGCCTTCTAGCAACCACCACCACAAATTCAATCAATCACTTTCCAGGGAGTTTCACGTGTCTTCTGTCAATGTCCTCGACCCGACCATCAGGCTGATCGTGCTCGCGCACATGCTGCAACAGTTCGATCAACTCGATCCTGACTGCATCCAGGAATACCAGATGGCGGGTTTCGATGCGGCTTCGATTGATCGGCTGCGCAACCTGACCACGGCCGATCTGGTGCGGCTGGCTCAGCACTCTCGCGACACGAGCATCCAGATCAGCATCAACCCGACCAAGTTGGTGGCGGACATGAATCGCTACGAACACATGCGCGCGGACGAGCGCTTGTACGAATACTTCGTGCGGCATGGCGCAAGCCTCAACTTGATCATGGACCTGTTCACCAAGCGGCCGTCCGATGTCAAGCGCATGCAGCTGATGCTTGGCGTGACTTCACAGATCGGTCGCCGCGCGCTGCCTGACGACGACACCAGGCTTGAAATCACAACGGCTTGGCACCGGCTCCGCGGTAACGACTCATGGCCGTACCGGGGCCGTGAGCACTTTCGTGCGCTGCACGAGGCCTATCCCACCCTGACGATCGCGCAATTGGAGGCCGTGATCGCCTCCTTCAAGGTGCGTCAGGCCCCTGGTGCCGGCACCGCGAGCGGTGATGGTCGGGTCGGGAGCACCCAGCCATGACGGTGCTGGCCTTACCCGTTCGTCGGCAGCCGGGAGGGCGTCCACGCCCGATGTTGCGTTACCACGGAGGGAAGTACCGCATGGCGCCATGGATCATCAGCCACTTTCCGGCACACGACACCTATGTTGAACCATACGGTGGGGCGGCTTCTGTCCTGCTGGCAAAGCCGCGATGCCGCGCCGAGGTCTACAACGATTTGGATCATCGCATCGTGAACGTCTTTCGCGTGGTGCGGAACCCCGCCACCGCGCAGGAACTGCGCCGTCGGCTGATGCTCACGCCTTTCGCTCGTGCTGAGTTCGAGTGGAGCTACGAGGATCCGATCGACCCCCTGGACGCCGCGCACAAGACGATCATCCAGTCGTACATGGGTATCGGTGCTGATGCCGCGACGCGCAACGATCGTCCAGGTTTTCGCGCAAAACGCGCCAACGCCACCTTGCCCAGCTCCGAGTGGGCGGGCTGGCCTGACAGCGTGCCAGCGCTGACAGAGCGACTGACCGCCGTGACGATTGAGAGCAGAGAAGCCACAGGGGTCATGCAGGACTACGACACGCCGACCACGTTGCACTACGTGGATCCGCCGTATGTACGAAGCACACGCTACGAGAACGGCCGCCATGGCTACCGACATGAGATGAGCGATGACCAACATCGCGAACTCGCTCAGGTTCTCCATGGCCTGCAAGGCCTCGTCGTCTTGTCGGGCTATGCATGCGATCTGTATGAAGAGCTCTTTTCCGATTGGCATCAGCTCGAGCGCGATGCCGTTGCCGACAGCGGCGGCGCCAGAACCGAAGTGCTTTGGCTCAATCCGGCTTGTTTCGCAGCGCTTCGCAAGGAGCAAGAGCAAGCCAGCCTGTTGATGAGCGATGAGCTTGTCAGCCACACACGATGAGGAGGTCTTGGTGATGCAGCGCCAACGGTTTGAGTATTCAACAAGCTACTTCCCTCTGGCCTATGAGGCGGTCAGGGAAGGAATGCTCTTCTTCAAGGGCCCTCCGATGCCCACGAATCCCCTCACTGCCGACTTCGTGCAGGCCAGCCAGTACCAGGACCACATGCAGGCGATGGGTGCGGAGGGATGGGAATTGGTGGGTGTGCAGCCCGCCTTGCGAGCCACAGTGGTCCCCGCCAAAAAGGCCGAGGGCCAGATCGTGAGTTACCCAACCACGTCCGGGTACTTCTTCTTCTGGAAGCGAATCGTCCTTGCCCGAGAGGAGCATTGAAATGCACAGCCCTGATGATCAGCTCGCAAGAGAGCTGAATGCGAACCCTGAGTTCGCGCTCTTCATGCTCGATCTGCCCATCGTGGTGCAGCGAGCATTCATTCCGCTGACAGGACGGGTGACAGCGGCTTTGATGCTCTCTTGGGCAATCCAGGTGACCGATGAGCCTGGCGTCGCCGATGCAGAAGGTTGGTTTGCGAAAGGCAATGACGAGTGGCACGCCGACATCGGCCTGTCTCGTGATGAGCTTCAGACAGCACGCGACTGCCTTGAACAACTGGGGCTGCTCGAAGTCAAGCGTGAAGCAACTGAACCAGGCACCAGCGCGTTTCGTCGTGTGAATCACTATCGCGTGGATCTCAAACGACTGTCGCAGTTGCTTCTCGCTCATGCAGAGAAGTTGCGTCAGGCCAAGGGGATGCATTGACCGGCTACCAGGTCATCCAGAGCTCATGAGCCAGTTCCAAGCTCCCAACAATCCAAGCGCCGCCTTGTCGCAGCACTTGCTGCGCAGTCGCCCCATCGCAGTCCACCGCCACGTTCTTGCAATTGCGGGAAGCCCTGCTGCGGGCGTCTTGCTGTCGCAGCTCGTGTATTGGACTCGCCGAGGTATCGGCGTTGCTGAACAACAAGGCTGGATTCATAAAACTGCTGAGCAGTGGGCACGCGAAACAGGGATGAGCTGGAAAGTGCAGCAGCGTGCTCGCAAGGCACTGATCTCACGCGGTCTCATTGAAGAGCGCACCTCTGGTATGCCGCGCCGTACGGAATATCGACTGAATTTGAATGTGTTCGCCTCACGCACAAGTGAGCTCATTCAAATCCAGTTGCAGGATGACTTCGTCTCCCTGGATCTGTTTCGAACCGATGACATCGTCATCAAGCAGCTGCTGGGCAACGCGGTGTCGTACCACCGCGTCCTTGCAGAGTTGACCCCCCACATCAACGACGCCCTTCTCCTGTCGCGCCTGATCCACGATCAGCGCCAGGCGGGGCGTTGGATGGTCCGCAGCCGTAGCGACTGGCTGCGGGAGTTGTGCATGTCGCGTGACGAGTGGGAAACCGCGAGGCGCCACCTTCGGACGCTGGGCGTCTTGGTTGAGCGTCAGAGCAACTTCCCTCGACGAGTGAACCTGCTGGTTGACCAGGCCGCCCTGGTTCGGGCTCTCAACAAGAATGCACAGGGGCAGTTCGTCAAGGCGCAACCCATGTCTCGACGCCCAGCTGACAAGGCGTCTGGGGTGCCTCCGAGATCTGCCAGCGTTGCCGAAAAGCCCGTGGATCCTACAGTAGGCGGGATTGGGAGATTCTGTACAGCGGGATTCCCGACATCAGAATCTCCCAATCCCGCCTATCCCAATCCCACCCATCCCAATCCCGCCTCTAAGGCCTGCCCAAAGCCTCCTGCACAGATCGCCCAATCCCGCCTTTATATGGAGAGAGGGGGATTACAAGACCCACTACAACAAGATGGCTTACCGCCAGTGGTGGGGGTGGTCGATGAAGGTCGAGGATTGGAATTCGGTCTGGAAGGGGTGGCCCGGGCCGGGCCACCCCCCCAGAATCCCCCAATCCCGCCCAGCCAAGCCCCTGCTGTTGGCGCCAGTCCGGACCATCTTGTGTGGCCTGACTTCCTCAATGAGGAGCAGCGTCCAGGAGTTTGGTGGCACCTGAGCCATGTTGCTGCTCGTGCGCAGGACGTCCTTGATGAGGTGGCGTGGACGCACGCAAAGAGCGTGGTCAGGAATCCTGTGGGCCTCGTTCGGCATCTGGTGGGGTTGGTCGCGCAAGGCACCTTCATCGCTGAAGGTGCTCCTGAAATTCAGCGGCGACGCAAGGCAGCAGCCGACATCGCAGCTCGCATGGATCACAGGGCGAGTCTCGACACCACGCCTGAAGCCTTGACGTTCGCCTCAGGCGAGACGCCCCAGCCCGTTGCAACGGAAGCCTCGCTCAAAGCACGCGATCTCATCCGCGAGCATCTTGAACGAGTCCGCCGCACGCGGTCTCCGTCAGGTCCGGGGCGCAGCGTATGACCGAGCACGCCTTGCGCCGTGAGGGGTGGCCCGGGCCGGGCCACCCTTCCTGGATCACCCAATCCCGCCCAGCGTTAGCAGGGTGTCAGGTGGCCCTGGCCGAGGGCAATGACCGGGCGTTCGAATTGGTCGAAGGGCCTTTCGACAAGGCTTTGGTTAACACAGCAGTGCAGTCGGCTGAGTAGCAAACACAACCGTTTATTTGAGAGGGAAACACCATGAGCGAAAATAATCAAACCGTTGATATTCAGTCTCCGATTGCGGCAGGTTCGCCGTTTCCGGATGGATATGACATCGTCGGCGAGCGTGAGTTTCTGAAAGACTTGATCGATTCAGATCAGGTTGATCCCACAGATCCGCGGTACCCGCGTCTCGTTGAGCTTGAAAACCGTGAAGCTGCGTTGTCGAAAATGCGTGTGGCTCACAAAAGCCGCGAAGGTGCGAATACGGAAGTAACCGATCGCGAGGCTCTGGGGTTGCGTGACATGGGTAAATTGGCTGTTGCCAATGATGAAAGTGATTCTGTTGATATTCACACCATGCATGCCGCCCGGTTGTTTCTTGGCCGTGAAACCAAGCCTGGTGAAAATGGCTATGCAATGACTGGCGGTCGTCGCGTAGCAAGCGCCTTGCGTGCCATTTGGCACTTGTCTTCGAAAGACAATCCATACGCCGACTACGCTTTGATTCTTTCGGATGAAAGAATGGATGAGGTGCGTCGAGAAATTGATAAGCGCATCAAAAATATGCAGCGGGATTTGGAGAGGTATGAGTCGCAGGGGCTCAATTTCCATGTGCTGAAGAATCCGAAGCCATATCGTGTGGAGTTGGGCTTCCGGTCACCCTATGGTTATTCCGTCATCATGCTGATCAATCGCTTTGATTACTACGTGCGAATGGTCAAGACAATGGCTGCGAAATCCATCATTGGCGACAGCGAGGGGCGCAGCAAGATCTACGAGCTCACGAAGCAATGCCGTTCCATCTTTGAAGAGGTGGTGAACTTCCATCGCATTCTCATGCGCCCTCAGTTGGTCGAATTGTCTCGTTCTGATTTTCTGCCTACCGCGCAGGATGATGGCAAGAAACGGGTTGCCGCCGTCGTCAAGCTGCTGGGTGAGGTTCCGCGCGAAGTATTCAAGGGTCAGATTGTGCCTCGCCATTCTCGTCGTCGCATTCAGCTTTCGCCTCAAGAGTTGCGCCTGCTGGATGAGGTGCCACTCAATGGTGATATGCCTGTCGCAGAGGAAAGCACGCTGCTCTAATTGTCTGGACCAGTTTCGACCAATTTGGGATGGTCTGCACAACCACCGCTGACGCGGCGACCGCCTGCTGTTATTTCAGATGACGACAAATTTTTGCATTCAAAGGGCAGATTCGGAGCGTA
>NZ_SNXW01000001.1:122120-856701 GCF_004362855.1 Aquabacterium commune | reverse complement strand
CGCGCCCAAAACGCCTGCCAAAGGTGCGTCCAGCCGCCATTGCGGTCATCTCAGCACACCCAACCATGGTCGGCGCTCATTTGTGCAGACCTTCCCTAACTGTCGGGCATTGCGCGCCATTGACTGTCCGGTCTTTGGCGGTGCCGCCTCCCACCTTGCCACATCACCGCGACATGTTTCCTTTGCACAATGGCCGCGCAGGGGCGGATGAAACCCTAACTGGGCGTTGCAGGGGACGCTCATACGTCGCATCGCTTCGGCTACGCCTTATGGGCGCCCCTGAACTTGGTAGTTAGGCCTGCTTGAATGCCCAGTGTTCATGGGGCTTGTGGGCCGCCTGTCCTTCGGCAGTCGTGCGAGCCACCGAGCACCTCGGTTTGAGTGCCGCGCAGGTCTTCTGCTCAGGTTGAAGGTGGGTTAGATTGAGGCATTCGTCAGCGCCTGGCTGACTGCAGGCCCTGGCGAAAATCCTCCCCGACTTGGACAACACTTACGACAAGGGCAACGGCAGGCTGGAGAACCTCACGGTGGCCGCCCGAGCAGGCGCCATCGCCGTGGTCAACGTGCACAATGGCACTGTGACCCACATCCGGGCCTGCGAGCCAGGCAGGCGCAAAGCACAATTGACCTGCAAAGTGCTGCACTGAGCATCACTGGGGCGCCGCCGCGCGCCAAACACCGACAGAAGGCCCCCATGGGACAAGCAAAAATCCGCGGCACGCCCGAGCAACGCAAGCAAGCTGCCATCGAGCGGCAACTGTCGCTGCGGCCCAAGCACATCGTTTGCAACAACTGCCAGGCAGAGCTGTCCGAGATGGCGCCCATCGACGTCGCGGGCATGCACGGCATCGACGCGGCCTTTGTGGCCTCGTGCCCGCATTGCGGCCACGACACCTACGCCATCAAGGGCGAGCGGGAGGCGGTGGCCAACATGCACATGGCCATCGAGGACGCCACCGGCAGCGAAGCCCAAGCCGGGGTCGTGCCGTCCGCCAACAAGGTGTGAGTCGGCCGGTGGGGGGGTGCTTGTCGTCCCAGGCAAGGCCCTGCCACAATCCAGTCAGCACCTTGCCGACTGTTCAACACCGGATCTGCACATGAAGTACTTGATCGCACTTGCCGTCCTTGCGTCCAGCCTTGCTGGTTGCGCGGTTTACACGCCGTCCGGCTCCGTCGTCATCGACCCCGCGGGGCCGCACAGAGGCGGTGACGGGAAGTTCTGCCCGCCCGGGCAAGCCAAGAAGGGCAACTGCTGAGGGCGTGCGCGATTCACCGGAGAACCGCGCTACATTGAGCCCCATTCACAGGAGACCCCATGGCCAAAGGCGAGCAGCGCAGCAACAAGATGACGAAGAAGCCCAAGAAGGACACCGGCTCCTCCAAGGACACTTCGAATTCGTCCCCTTCCGACCGCCCCGTCGCCCCGATGACGGCGGTCCAGCCCAAGGGCAAGCTGAAGAACAAGTGACGGCCCGGGCCTTGGCACCGAGCAAGGCTCCGCCCCGGATCAGGGCTGCGCTTCGCTCAGGCGCGTCAGCAGGCCGCGCAGCACGGTGCGCTCTTCCGGCGTGAGCGCCTGCGCCATGCGGGCATCGTGTGCTTGCACGGCCGCGCTGATGGCGACGAGGTCTGCTTCGCCCTTGGCCGTCAGCGCCAGGCCGAAGGCGCGTCGGTCGCCGGGCATGGGCAGGCGCTGGATGTAGCCCAGCGCTTCGATGGCATCCACCAGGCTCACCGAGCCCGAGCGCGCGATGCCCATGATGCGCGCCAGCTGCGTCAGCTTGAGCCCCGGGTTGCGCGAGACGATGACCATGGCCGAGAAGCGCGGTGGCGTGATGCCCCAGGGCGCCAGCGAGGGGATGAAATCTTCGTAGAGTCGGATCTGGGCGCGGCGCACCGCGTAGCCCAGGAGCGAATCCAGGATGCCGTAGTCGATGCCCGGGACTTTGGCGACGAACGGGTCAGGGTCATGCATGGGCAAAACAGCGGGTGAGGGCGGGGCAATGGACGATGGCGAGAGTCTAGGCAGTGCGGTGCCTGGCGACCATCCCCAGGAGCCCTTCACGTGTGGGGCCTGCACCATGAAAAAAGCCGCCCCAAGGACGGCTTCGATGCTGGCGCAGCCATGCAGCCCAGCAACGCGACTCAATAGGCGGCCCGAAAGAGCGCGGCACCGGCTTGCATGGGATTGCCGGTTTCTTCGTAGGTCTTGACCCACACCGGGTAGCTGTGGATGGCCTTGTGCTCCCAGGGGTGGAAGCCGGGCTTGTAGTAGGCCAGCAGGTTGGCGGTGTTGCGCGCGAAGATGCCGCCGCGGCCGTACAGCCACCAGGCGCCCTTGACCGACATCACCATGCGTTGGCGCCAGCTGAAGCCCTCGCCCTTGAGCAGGCGGTTGGTCAGGCGCATGCTGTCCACCACGACCTTGTACAGCGCGTGGGTCATGGCCACGCAACGCATCACGTAGCCGACCTTGGCCACTTGCTGCATCACGTCGAAGGCCACGGCCTTGTGCTCCATCTCTTCGATGGCGTGCCAGGCCCACATGGCGCGCACGTTCGGGTCGGCAGGGGCCATCACGTCCTTGGTCTCGAACAGCATCTGGGCCATCATGGCCGTGAAGTGCTCGAAGGCGGCGGTCAGGGCGAGGTTGTACTTGGCCGAGTAGTTCTTGGTGTACTGGTCGAACAGGTCCTTGGCCTCGTGCAGGATGCCGTCAACGTCCAGGCCCTGCTTGCGCAGCAGGTCGTTGAAGTCGGTGTGCGCCATGCCGTGCTGGGCTTCCTGGCGGATGAAGTTCTTCACGTCCTCGGCCATCTTGGCGTCGGTGATCTGGGGGCGGAAGGCGCGCACGCTGGTGCAGAAGTAGCGCTCGCCATCGGGGAAGGCGGCCTGCATGCCATCGAACAGGCGGGTCTTGAAGGCGTCGTTGCCGTACCACCAGCGGGGCGTTTGCTCGGTGATGTCGAAGTCCAGGTCGGTGCGGGGCACGATCGGGTTCGGGCTCACGGGGGTCTGCTTGTTGTTCATGGGGTGTCTCCTGCGGTAGGGCCGGTGCGCTCATGGAGCCTGGCCAGTGAAATCAGTGTAGAAATTGCGACACGCTTGACGTGCACGTCAATGCGACAGACAGGCATCGCGCACGACACCCCAGGGAATGACGCCGCCCTGACGCGTTTTTCTCGCTCGGGTTTACCCGTGCGTCAACCTTGTCGCATGATGTGCGCTGTGCCAGCTTCACCGCATTGCCTTCCATACCATGAACGCTTCCACTGACTCCCTGGGTTCCGGCGCCTCCCTGCGCCTTGACGGCCGCGTGGCCATCGTCACCGGCGCGGGCGCCGGCCTGGGCCGTGCCCATGCGCACCTCCTGGCGTCGCGCGGCGCCCAGGTCGTCGTCAACGACCTGAACCTGGCGCCCGCCGAGGCCGTGGCGGCCGAGATCCGCGCCGCCGGTGGCCAGGCCATCGCCGCGGCCGGTTCCGTCACCGACGAGGCCGCCGTGCAGGCCATGGTCGCGCAGACCCTGGCCACCTGGGGCCGCATCGACATCCTGGTCAACAACGCCGGCATCCTGCGCGACAAGAGCTTTGCCAAGATGACGCTGGACGATTTCCGCCTCGTGGTGGACGTGCACCTGATGGGCGCCGTCGTCTGCACCAAGGCCGTCTGGGAGACCATGCGCGCGCAGCAACACGGCCGCATCGTCTTCACCACCTCCTCGTCCGGCCTGTTCGGCAATTTCGGCCAATCCAACTACGGCGCCGCCAAGATGGCCCTGGTCGGCCTGATGCAGACCCTGGCGCTGGAAGGCGAGAAAACCAATGTGCGCGTCAACTGCCTGGCGCCCACGGCGGCCACGGCCATGACGCAGGGCATCTTGCCGCCCGAGGTGCTGGCGGTGCTGACGCCCGAAAGCGTCTCGCCCGGCTTGCTCTTCCTGGTCAGCGACGAGGCGCCCACCCGCGCCATCCTCAACGCCGGGGCCGGTGTGTTCGCGGCTTCGCACGTCAGCCTGACGGCGCCGGTGCACATCGGCACAGGTCCGCAGGCGCCCGAGCAGGTGGCCGCTGCCTGGCCGCGCATCAGCGACCGCGCCGACAGCACCGTGCCCGGCAGCGGCATGGAACAGTCGATGCGCGAAGTGCAGACGGTGCTTGGCACGCGCCGCGCCTGAGCTTGTACTTTTTCCGCATAAGCAAGTGAACAATCGGTTGTTCTCAGCATGATCTGCCCCTCCTAACATGCGGTCTTCGCATGTTGAAAGGGTTTGGTCATGCTGTTTTTCTGGAAGAAACCGTTTGCAGCGCTTGTCGCCGCCACCTTGGCCCTGGGTGCCGCCTCGGCCCACGCCGACGCCACCCTGCTGAACGTCAGCTACGACGTCACCCGCGAGTTCTACAAGGACTACAACCAGGCCTTCGCCAAGCACTGGAAGCAGACCACCGGTGAGACGCTGACGCTCAACCAGTCGCACGGCGGCTCCAGCAAGCAGGCGGGCAGCGTCGTGGCCGGCCTGGCCGCCGACGTCATCACCATGAACCAGGCCAGCGACATCGACATCCTGGCCGAGCGCGGTGGCCTGGTGCCCGCCGACTGGGCCAAGCGCCTGCCCCACAACAGCGCCCCGACCACGTCGGTCACCGTCATCCTGGTGCGCAAGGGCAACCCCAAGCAGATCAAGGACTGGGCCGACCTGGCCAAGCCCGGCATCTCGGTCGTCATCCCCAACCCCAAGACCTCGGGCAACGGCCGCTACACCTACCTGGCGGCCTGGGGCTCGGTCATCAAGGCCGGCGGCAAGCCCGAGCAGGCCAAGGCCCTGGTGACGCAGCTCTTCGCCAACGTGCCCGTGTTCGACGGCGGTGGCCGCGCCGCCACCACGACCTTCGCGCAGCGCAACATCGGCGACGCGCTGGTGACCTTCGAGAGCGAAGTGCCCCTGATCCAGAGCGAGTTCAGCGGCGACTACCAGGTCGTCTACCCCAAGACAACCATCCTGGCCGAGAACCCGGTCAGCGTGGTCGACAAGGTGGTGGACAAGAAGGGCACGCGCAAGCAGGCCGAGGCCTACCTGAAGTACCTCTACTCCGACGAGGGCCAGGCGATCGCCGTCAAGCACAACCTGCGTCCGCGCAACCCGGCGCTGCTCAAGCAGTACCAGGCCAAGTTCATCGGTCTGCCCACCTTCACCGTGGACGAGGTGTTCGGTGGCTGGAAGAAGGCGCAGGCCGACCACTTCCGCGACGGCGGCATCTACGACCAGATCACCGCGGCCGGCCGCAAGTGAACTGAAGGCTGACCCATGTTCTTCTCCAAGACCCTGCTGCGGCGGCACACCGTGCTGCCCGGCTTCGACCTCGCGCTCGGCCTGACGCTGCTCTACCTGTGCCTGATCGTGCTCATTCCCCTGAGCGCGGCCTTCCTGCGCACGACCGAGCTGACCTGGCCACAGTTCGTGGACACAGTGACCTCGCCCCGCGTGGTGGCGTCCTACAAGCTGACCTTCGGCACCTCGCTGCTGGCGGCCGTGGTGAACGCTTTTTTTGGCCTGCTGGTGGCCTGGGTGCTGGTGCGCTATGACTTCTTCGGGCGCCGCATCGTCGACGCCCTGGTGGACCTGCCCTTCGCCCTGCCGACGGCCGTGGCCGGCATCACGCTGACGGGCCTGTACGCGGGCAATGGCTGGATCGGCCGGTGGCTGGAGCCGCTGGGCCTGAAGGTGGCGTTCACGCCGGTGGGCATCTTCGTGGCCATGACCTTCATCGGCCTGCCCTTCGTGGTGCGCACGGTGCAGCCCATCCTGGAAGACATGGCCTCCGAGCTGGAAGAGGCTGCTGCGACGCTGGGCGCCAGCCGCTGGCAGAGCTTCTCCAAGGTGGTCTTTCCCATCCTGCTGCCGGCGCTGCTGACGGGCTTTGCCCTGGCCTTTGCGCGCGCCCTGGGCGAGTACGGCTCGATCATCTTCATCGCGGGCAACATGCCCATGGTCTCGGAGATCACGCCGCTGCTCATCATCACCAAGCTGGAGCAATACGACTACGCAGGCGCCACCGCGATTGCCGTGGTGATGCTGGTGATGTCGTTCATCCTGCTGCTGGCCATCAACGGCTTGCAGGCCTGGACGCGCAAGCGCCAGGGCAAGTGAGTCGGAGTGTCCAAGATGCAAGCTGTTTCTCCTTCGACCCCGCCCGATGTGGCTCGCGCCACCACCGAGCCTGCCTGGGTGCGCCGCCTCTTGATCGGCACCGCGCTGGCCTTCCTCTCGCTGTTCCTGTTCGTGCCGCTGGTGTCGGTGTTCGCCGAGGCCTTCAAGAAGGGCTGGGACGTCTATGTGGCGGCCATCACCGAGCCCGATGCGGTGTCCGCCATCTGGTTGACGTTGACGGCCGCCGTCATCGCCGTGCCGCTGAACCTGGTGTTCGGCGTGGCCGCGGCCTGGGCGATCGCCAAGTTCGACTTCCGCGGCAAGAGCGTGCTGCTGACCTTCATCGACCTGCCGTTCTCGGTCTCGCCCGTCATCGCCGGCCTGATCTATGTGCTGGTGTTCGGCCTGCAGGGCTGGTTCGGCGAGTGGCTGATGGCCAACGATCACAAGGTCATCTTCGCGGTGCCGGGCATCGTGCTGGCCACCATCTTTGTGACCTTCCCCTTCGTGGCGCGTGAGCTGATCCCGCTGATGCAGGCGCAGGGCCAGGAGCAGGAAGAAGCGGCGCGTGTGCTGGGCGCTTCCGGCTGGCAGACCTTCTGGAAGGTGACCTTGCCCAATGTGAAGTGGGGCCTGCTGTACGGCGTCATCCTGTGCAATGCGCGGGCCATGGGCGAGTTCGGCGCGGTCTCGGTGGTGTCGGGCCACATCCGCGGTCAAACCAACACGCTGCCCCTGCACATCGAGATCCTCTACAACGAGTACCAGTTCGCCGCGTCGTTTGCCGTCGCGTCCCTGCTGGCCAGCCTGGCGCTGGTCACCCTGGTCCTGAAATACATCGTCGAGCGCCGCGTGCAGCAAGAGCTGAAGCAGTCCTCGTCGTTGCACCCATCGCATTGAGCCGGAGAGGCTGTATGAGCATCGAAGTCAAGAACCTCGTCAAGCGTTTCGGTCAGACCACCGTGTGTGACCACCTCAACCTCAGCATCCCTTCAGGCCAGCTGGTCGCGCTGCTGGGCCCTTCGGGCTCGGGCAAGACCTCGCTGCTGCGCATCATCGCGGGCCTGGAAACGCCGGACAGCGGCGCCGTGTACTTCAACGGCGAAGACACCACCCACGTGGCCGTGCGCGAGCGCAATGTGGGCTTTGTGTTCCAGCACTACGCGCTGTTCGGCCACATGACCATCTTCGAGAACGTGGCCTTCGGCCTGCGCGTGCGCCCCAAGGACACGCGCCCTTCCGATGCGCAAATCAAGGCCAAGGTCACCGAGCTGCTCAAGCTGGTGCAGCTGGACTGGATCGCCGACCGCTACCCGCACCAGCTCTCCGGTGGCCAGCGACAGCGCATCGCCTTGGCGCGCGCTTTGGCGGTGGAGCCCAAGGTGCTGCTGCTCGACGAGCCCTTCGGTGCGCTGGACGCCAAGGTGCGCAAGGAGCTGCGCCGTTGGCTGCGCCGCCTGCACGACGAGATGCACATCACCAGCGTGTTCGTGACCCACGACCAGGAAGAGGCCATGGAAGTGGCCGACCGCATCGTGGTGATGAACCAGGGCCGCATCGAGCAGGAAGGCGCCCCGGACGAGGTCTATGACCACCCGGCCACGCCCTTCGTGCTCAAGTTCCTGGGCGACGTCAACCTCTTCCATGGCCGCGACCACGCACAGGGTCCGGTGGATGGCGCCCAGGCCGAGGGCGCAGGCGGCACGGTGGGCGACGCCGGCGTGAGCTATGTGCGTCCGCACGAGATCCAGGTGCTGGCCCGCGCCGAGGAGGGCTCGCTGGCAGCCACGCTGATCGACACGCTGACCGTGGGGCCCAACACGCGCCTGGCCTTCCTGCGCGGTGACGGTCAGGGCGAGATCGAGGTCGAGCTCAGCCGCGAGGAGTTCGCCGCGCTGCGCGACAGCGGCGTGCTGCGCACGGGTGAAGTGGCGCACCTGAAGCCGCGCCGCATCCGCCAGTTCACGGCCGAGGGCACGCCCGCCCCGGCACCCGCCAACGCGCCGGTGGCCGGAGGTGTCGCGTGAATTTCCAGCAACTGCGCTCGGTGCGCGAGGCCGCGCGCCGCGGCTACAACCTGACCGAGGTGGCCGCTGCCTTGCACACCTCGCAGCCCGGCGTGAGCCGCCAGATCCGCGAGCTGGAAGACGAGCTGGGCGTGGAGCTGTTCCAGCGCGCCGGCAAGCGACTCACCGGCATGACGCCCTCGGGGCAGCAGTTGCTGCCCGTGGTCGAGCGCCTGCTGCGCGAGGCCGAGAACCTGCGCCAGGCCGCCCGCGACTGCGCCTCGCACGACACCGGCCCGCTGTCGCTGGCCGCGACCCACTCGCAGGCCCGCTACGCCTTGCCCGGCGCGGTCAAGGATTTCCGCCACCGCTTCCCCAAGGTCACGCTCAGCCTGCACCAGGGCTCGCCGCGGCACGTGGCGCAGATGCTGATCGACGGTGAGGCCGACATCGGCATCGCCACCGAAGCGCTGGACCAGTACCCGCAGCTCGTCACCCTGCCTTGCTACACCTGGACGCACAGCGTCGTGGTGCCGCCCGACCACCCGCTGCTCGACGGCGAGCCGCTGACGCTGGCGCGCCTCTCCAAGTACCCGCTCATCACCTACGACGGCGGCTTCACCGGCCGCGCCCACATCGACGAGGCCTTCGCGCGCGAAGGGCTGCAGCCCAGCATCGTGCTGTCGGCCATGGACGCCGACGTGATCAAGACCTACGTCGAGCTGGGCCTGGGCGTGGGCGTGGTGGCCTCCATCGCCTTCGACCCCGACCGCGACCGCAACCTGCGCGCGCTCGACGCCGGTCACCTCTTTGCCATCAACATGACGCGCCTGGCCTTCCGCCGCGGCGCCTTCCTGCGCGGCTATGTGTACGGCTTCATCGAGACCTTCGCCGCGCCGCTGACGCGCGAGGTGGTGGCGCAGGCGATCTCGCGCGCCGAGTCGGACACCGCCCGGGCCGAGCCCGCGTGATCGCCAGATGATCGGGCGTTGACCCGGCCAGTTTGAGGATCATTTCACGATCACCCCGGGTTTCTCCGGGCGCAACTCAGGTCTGACCCCATGCGGTCAAACCCTGAACGTTGAGCGTTGTGGTCAATCCGTGGCCGTTCGGGCACATCCAGGTTCGCCGGGGCGCGGGGACACTCCATCGCAGACCGCCCCGAACTGCGACCCCCTCCGCGACCTCCTGTTGCGCAACCTGGAACCCACCCCATGCGATTCCGTCTGAGCCCATCGGCCCTCACCGTCCTCACCGCCCTCCTGCTGCCGGGCATGGCGAACGCCACCACGGCCACCACCCCGGCCGTGGACCCGTTCTACCAATACACGGACAGCACCCCGCTGGCCAGCATCGCGCCGGGCACGGTCCTCAAGAGCCGCACGATTTCGGTGTACATCGCCGGCATCAAGACCACGCTCAAGGCCACCCAGCTGGTCTATCGCTCGACCGACGCCCAGCAGCGGCCCACGGTCAACGTGACCACCGTGTTCGCGCCCGATTGCAGCAAGACCAGCTGCGCCAACAAGGGCAAGGTGATCTCGTACCAGTCGTTTTACGACTCGCTGAACCCGGAGGATGCGCCCTCGCGTGCCTACGCGGGCGGCAAGCGCCTGCCCGACCTGCTGCCGGCGGTCGAGACGGTGCTGTTCGGCACCTATGTGAAGAAGGGCTACACCGTCGTCATCTCCGACACCGAAGGTCAGAAGGCCAACTTCGCGGCCGGCCCGGAGTACGGCTACAACACGCTGGATTCGATCCGCGCCACCTTCAACGCCCCCCAGATCGGTCTGGCCCGTGACGCCAAGGTCGTGATGATGGGCTACTCCGGCGGCGCCATCGCCACCGAGTGGGCCGCCGAGCTGGCCCCGAGCTACGCCCCCGACCTCAAGCCCAACCTGATCGGCGCGGCCTTCGGCGGCACGCTGGTGAGCCCCGAGCACAACCTGACCTACGTCGAAGGCACGCCCATCTGGGGCGGTGTGCTGCCCATGGCGGTGATCGGTGTCTCGCGCGCCTATGACATCGACATCCAGAAGTACCTCACCCCGCGTGGCCAGGAGGTGTACGACAAGATGCAGAAGGCCTCGATCGCCTATGTGCTCGGCCAGTACAGCCGCGTGACCTGGAAGGACCTCGTCAAGCCCGAGTTCCAGGACCGCACCAAGATCCCCGAGTACGTGGCGGCGGTGAACAAGGTCATCATGGGCACGGGCGGCACGCCCGAGATCCCGCTGCAGATCGGGCAGGGCACTGGCGGCATCTTCGAGCTCACCAAGCCTTCGCCGCTGTGGGGCGCGGGCGACGGCGTGATGCTGGCAGGCGATGTCCGCACGCTGGCCCGCCAGTACTGCGCACAGGGCGTGCCCGTGCAGCACAAGGAATGGGGCACCAGCCACTTCCTGACCATGGTCAACTGGCTGCCTTGGGCCACCGCCTGGCTCGATGACCGCTTCGCCGGTAAGGTCGCGCCTCAGAACTGCAGCAGCATCGCACCGGGCAACGCCCTGACGCCGCTCGTGTACAAGCCCTGAGTTTCCTGAGTGAGCCTGGCGACCCTGCGTCGCCAACTCGGTGACAGTCCAGCCCGCTTCGGCGCGCTGGACTTTTTTGTGCGCTTTTTGTGCGCTATAAATCCGGCCATGACCCAGCTGTGCCCCTCGCCTTGCCGCGCACCGTCCCTGCGACTGTGGAGCGTGCTCGGACTCTTCACCCACATGGTCGCCTGCCATGTGGCCCATGCTGGAGAGGTGCAGGTGGCCGTGGCCGCCAACTTCGCGGCCCCCTTCCAGAAGATCGCGGCCGACTTTGCCGCCGCCACGGGCCACACCGCCGTGACGGTGGTGGGCGCCACGGGCAAGTTCCACGCGCAGGTCAAGGCCGGTGCGCCCTTCGAGGTGCTGCTGGCCGCCGACGACGAGACCCCCCGCAAGCTGATCGGTGAAGGCTTTGCGGTCAAGGGCAGCGCCTTCACCTACGCCATCGGCAAGCTGGTGTTGTGGAGCGCCCAGCCGGGCCTGGTCGATGCCCAGGGCGCGGTGCTCAAGAAGGGCGGCTTCGCCCACCTGGCCGTGGCCAACCCCAAGCTGGCGCCCTACGGTGCGGCGGCCATGGCGACGCTGCAGGCCTTGGGCCTGGCCGATGCGCTGGCGCCCAAGATCGTGCAAGGCGAGAACATCGCGCAGACCTTCCAGTTCGTGTCCACCGGCAACGCCGAACTGGGCTTTGTCGCGTTGTCTCAGGTGCTGCAGGTGCAGCAGCTGGGCAAGCCCGCCGTGGGGTCGCACTGGTTGGTGCCCGCGAAGCACCACACGCCCATCCGCCAGGATGCCGTCTTGCTGAGCAAGGGCGCGGGCAAGCCAGCCGCGCAAGCTTTGCTGGCCTACCTGCGTTCCGACGCGGCCAAGGCGGTGATCCAGTCCTTCGGCTACGGCTTTTGAGCGGGAGCGCGCGTGCCCTGGCTGCCTGCCGATGACCTGCTGGCCCTGAAGCTGACCGCCCAGCTCGCAGGCACGACCACGCTGCTGCTGCTGGTGCTGGGCACGCCCGTGGCGTGGTGGTTGGCCCGCACGCGCTCGCGCCTGAAGGGCGTGGTGGCCGCGGTGGTGGCCTTGCCGCTGGTGCTGCCGCCCACCGTGATCGGTTTTTACCTGCTGCTGCTGCTGGGCCCGCAAGGCCCGGTGGGCCAGGCCATGCAGGCGCTTGGGTTGGGGCTCTTGCCCTTCACCTTCTGGGGCCTGGTGGTGGCCTCGGTGCTGCACGCCATGCCCTTCGTCGTGCAGCCGCTGCACCAGGCCTTCGAGGCCATCGGTGCGCGCCCGCTGGAGGCGGCGGCCACGCTGCGCGCCTCGCCCTGGGACCGTTTCTTCACGGTGGCCCTGCCACTGGCACGACCCGGTTTCCTGACGGCGGCGGTGCTGGGCTTTGCGCACACGGTGGGCGAGTTCGGCGTGGTGCTGATGATCGGCGGCAACATCCCTGGCGCCACGCGCGTGCTGTCGGTGGCGCTGTACGGCCACGTCGAAGCGCAGGAGTTGGCCCACGCCCACTGGCTGGCCGGCGGCATGGTGGCCTTCGGCTTCGCGGTGATGCTGGCGCTGTACGTGCTGAATGGCCGAGCGCCAGGCGATGCACTGTCAGGCTCCCGGCGGAGGGCGCCTCTGTGAACGCCATCGAAGCCGACCTGTCCGTCCAGCACCCGGGCTTGGGCGGACAGCCGGGCTTCTCGCTCGACGTGGCGCTGCGCTTGCCAGGCCAGGGTGTGAGCGTGCTGCTGGGCCCCTCGGGCTGCGGCAAGACCACGGTGCTGCGCGCCTTGGCGGGCTTGGGCGATGCGGCGCAGCGGGCGCGAGGCCGGGTGCAGGTGGGCGGTGAGGTCTGGCAGGACGACGCCCGTGGCCTGTGGCGGCCGGTGCACCAGCGGCCCATCGGTGTGGTCTTCCAGGAAGCCAGCCTGTTCGAACACCTGACGGTGCAAGGCAACCTCGACTACGGCTGGCGCCGCGTGCCGCCCGCGCAGCGCCGCCTGCGCCACGACGACGTCATCCCGCTGCTGGGCATCGGCCACCTGTTGCAGCGGCGCCCGCAAGGCCTGTCGGGCGGAGAGCGCCAGCGCGTGGCCATCGCCCGTGCCTTGCTGACCAGCCCCGCGCTGCTGCTGATGGACGAGCCCCTGTCGGCGCTGGACGCCGCCCGCAAGGCCGAGGTGCTGCCCTGCCTGGAGCGCCTGGGCCAGACCGGCGTGCCCGTGGTCTATGTGACGCACGCGCTCGACGAGGCCGCGCGCCTGGCCGACCACCTCGTGGTGCTGCGCGACGGCCGCGTGCAAGCCGCCGGCCCGGCCGAGGCGCTGTGGACCCGCCTGGACACGCCCTTGAGCGCCAGCGACGACGCCGCGGCGGTGCTGTCGGCCGAGGTGGTCCGCCACGACGCTGCGCAAGGCCTCAGCCTCTTGCAGGTGGCGGGGCGGGCAAGCACAGGCGGTGCGGCTCTGCCGCTGTGGACGGGCCTGCACATGGGAGATGGCGGTGTGTCGGGCGCCACCGGCCAGCGCGTGCGGGTGCGCGTGCTGGCCCGCGACGTCAGCGTGAGCCTGAGCCACGCGAGCGACAGCAGCATCCTCAACATCCTGCCGGCCGTGGTGGCCGAGTTGCGCGACGACGCCCAGGGCAGCGTGATGCTGAGCCTGCAGCTGGGCACCGATGCCACGACGGCCCCCCGCCTGCTGGCCCGCATCACCCGCCGCTCGGCCGAGCACCTGGGCCTGCGCGTGGGCCAGGCCGTGTTCGCGCAGGTCAAGGGCGTGGCCTTGCTGCGCGGCTGAGGCCGGTGGGGCGTGGCCGGCCATCCTGCCGCCAGGGCTTCACCGCCAGCCTTGCCCTGCGGGCGCAATCAGACTAAAAGGAAGGTGGGCATGGCTCTTGCTCGTCCTGCCCAGTTCCTCACCCCCAGCCCGCCACCCCAGCCCACCATCCGCGTGTGGGCCCCTGAAAGCACCGTTTGGTCCGCATTGAACTGTCCATTGAGCTGCGCTACGACGTCGCTCCCCCGGGCGCCGATTTCGTCTTCAACATCCACGGTGCGCACACGCGTTGCCAGATCGTGCAGAGCGAAGAGCTCACGCTCAGCCAGCAGGTGCTGCCGCAGATCTACACCGATCCGGCCACGCACAACCGCTACCTGCGCCTGAGCGCCCAACCGGGCCCGCTGACGGTGGGCTACCACGCCGTCGTGCAACTGCACCACCACCTGGCCCGCCCGCAGGACGTGCACGAGGTGCCCGTGGCGCGCCTGCCGCCCGAGGCCCTGTCCTACATCTACCCCAGCCGCTACTGCCAGTCCGACGTGCTGGCGCGGCTGGTCATGGGCGAGTTCGCCCTCCTGCCGCAGGGCTACAGCCGCGTGCTGGCCATCCAGGACTGGGTGCGCCGCAACGTGCGCTTCGAGTCGAACACCTCGGACACCAGCACCTCGGCGCTGGACACCATCCAGAGCGGGCGCGGCGTGTGCCGGGATTTCGCCCACCTGATGATCGCGCTGTGCCGCGCACTCAGCATCCCGGCGCGCTTCGCCACCGGCATCGACTACGGCGCCGACCCCGTGCTCGGCCCGACCGACTTCCACGCCTACGTCGAGGTCTATCTCAGCGGCGGCTGGTACATCTTCGACCCCTCCGGCACGGCCATCCCGATGGGCTTCGTGCGCTTTGGCACCGGGCGCGACGCGGCCGACGTGTCCTTCGCCACCATCTTCGGGCCCGTGCAGTCGCAGGCGCCGCGCATCGCGGTGCACGCCCTGGCCGACCCGCTGCTGCGCTGGGAAGTGCCCTACCGCCGCGAGGAAGCGATCTCGACCGACGTCTGAGGCTCGGACGCGAAGCGGTGGGCCTGGCGCGCAAGGCGATGTGTGTTGCGCGCAAACCGTTTGCAGCGGTGCACCGCCGAGGCTGAGCGGCATGCCGCGGGGTTCGGGCGGTGCGTCGCCCACTTCGGGTCGCGCGCCGCTGGGAAAGCCTCGTGCGCAAGGCTCGGCAACTGCAGCGGCCGAGCCTTTGGGTGCCGCGCGCAAGCCAAAACCTGCGGCGCGCCAGCCGGATTCGGTGGCGCGCGACTGACGCGGTGTGGCGCGCAAGTGGGGGGAACTGCACGCGCCACGCGCATCCGCTTGCGCACCCCTCGCATCGGCTGGCGCGCGAGGCCACAAGGCCGGCGCCCGAGGCAAAACGCGCGGCACATGGCCCGCGCAGTCCGACGTCCGCAGCACATCGTTACCTTTGCCGAGCGCGATGGCGCACGGCCGCTGCCAGAATCCTCGGCAAACAAACTCAGGGGATCAGCATGCGGCCATTCATCGTGGTGGGCGACCCGACAGACCATGGCGGCGTCGTCATCGGGTCCACACAAACCACCGACACCTTCGGCAAGCGCCTGGCGCGCGTCGGCGACCAGGTCACCTGCCCGAAGAAGGGGCATGGCACCACCGTCATCGTCACTGGCGACCCGACCATGATCGTGGACGGCGCGCCCGTGGCCCGGCATGGCGACAAGTGCGCGTGCGGGGCGACGTTGATATCGGGTCAGGTGGTGTCGGGGGTCGGTGAGGGAGGGGGTGGGGGTGGGGGTGCTTCTGCATCTGGTGGCCTGGGTGGCTCAGCGCATGCCGTGCACCCATCGGTTTCCGCGGCAGCTCATGCGCTTGAAACCTATGACCAGCACTTCGTGTTGACCTGCTCGTTGACCAACATGCCGCTGGCGCACCAACCGTACCGACTTCGTGCAGGCAGCAAGGTCCATGAGGGTGTCACAGACGAGAGGGGGCGAACTGCACTGATTGCCACAGGTGGTTCAGCCGGTGACGTGACTTGCGAAATCTTGGGGGACGCACGCCATGGCTAACAGCTCAGCAGTCAAATTGATCACCACCGCATCTGGACGCTCGACCGTCAAGGCCGATACCAAGCCGGTGAGCGCAACGGGCAGCGAGCTGGAGCTGGCCATCAAGGCGTTGCAGGCCGAGGTTGCGGGTTTCGCTGAGTCCATGATCAAAGATCCAGCCGCCAGGGCCGATTACATCAAGCAGTCTCGTGCGGCCTGCGACGAGATCATCGCCAAGGTGAGATCAGGCGAGATCACGCCCCACGAGGGTGCCAAGACAGCGAACGAGATGCGCAACCAGATCATGGCTGCTGCCCGCACCAAGCTCAGCGATCTTGGGTCGTCCATCTCGACGGAAATGAAGAAGCACGGATTGCTTCTCGCTGATTTGCAGGAGAAGTACGCGGCGAGGCGCTTCGGGCGCGTGTTCTCTGCGCTCAGTCAGGCCGAAAAAGAGCTTGTTTGGATGGACATCGTCCATGCCGCTGGTGGGCCGCGTCAAAAGATGAACTCGGGCGCCAAATGGTTTGGACGGGTGGGGCGTGGCCTGTTGATTTTCACGTTCGCCATCGCCGTCTATAACGTGATCGAAGCAGAAGACAAGACCAGGCAAGTCACCAAAGAAGGCGTGACCTTGGGGGCGGGCGCTGTGGGCGGCATTGGCGCTGGCGCGGCTGTCGCGTTTGCGATGACAGGCCCACCCGGCTGGATTGTGGGCCTCAGCATGTTCGCAGGTGCCGCATTGCTTGGGGTAGGCTCGGCCGAAGTCTTTGATTATTTTTGGCCGGAGTCAAAGTGAGGCGCATCGATAAGTTTGCTTTTGAGCACCGGACGCCTGGGCGAGATCTGGATGCCACGAGCACTGCGTTGCTGGTGGATGGCAAGCCAGCCGGCATGGCCATTGAAGGTCTGCAGCTTGTGGATCAATTCGACACAGGGCGAGGCTACCTGCTGGTCACGGACTACAACGATCCATGGGAAGAGCAGACCGTTGTGACCTTGCTTGACGCTGAACTCAAGCAGGTGGCCAAGAAGCGCTTGGGCAAGTTCTTCGGCGTCTTTCCGTCGCGGACCTTTTCCGTCAAGACCATTGACATCGATGGCGAGGCCCTGATGCTTCAAGGTAGCAGCCCTGAGGAGGGGTGCTACCGAGTAGGGGTCACTGACGTGCGAAGACTTCTGGGCCCGAGAGTGCGCCTGAAAGCTTCGTGGAACCAAGGCTGAAGAGGGCATTGATGCTCACAGTGGCTTCGAGTTCACGCCGATGTCACCCAGTGCCGATGCCACGCTGCACTTCAACTTGTTGTTGCAGTACGAGGAGTGGATCCGCCTCGGCATGCCCGACAAACCGAGCTGGGCGGCGTTGGGCCGATGACGCGATGATTCAGGCTGGCGCTCGGGTCCTGGATGCCATGAGGGTGATTGCCACGCTGTTGGTCACCGTCATGACGGCCAGCGCGCATGCTGCGAAGCCTTCTGCTGAGGTGGTGGATGCTTGCCTTCAAGGCGAGTCTCGCGGCCACGCGATATGGACCGCCATCGCGACGGATGAAGTCGGCAGTGACGACGACTTCCGGGGTGGCCACAAGGCGACCCTCTTCAGGGCACACGGACGAGATGTGGGCTATGCCGAGAAGGATGGCCGAGATGGGTTGATCTGGGGACGCACCATCGTTCCGATCAAACGTGCAGGTCCGCTGAACCAGCCTCCTGAAACACCCAGCACCTTCACGCCGCTGCTGGCGGATTGGTCAACCATCCAACAAGGACCTCAACGGTTCCTGTGCGTGAATTTCAACTTTGATGGCCTGGGGCGCAGCGGCTCGTTTCAGAAGGTGCATGGCCTGTATCTGATGAGCCTTCCACAGCGCGGAAAATCCAAGCCCGCACTGTTTTACGGGGTCAGGCGCACCGAGTGATGCGCAGGTGATGGCATCAGACGCTGCGGCCAGGAAAATCCACCACCCGCTGCACCGGCAGCTTCGCCATGCAGGCCGCGAACAGCGGGCTGGCGAGCCAGCCGGCCAGCCAGGCTTGCAGCGCGGGCAGGGCCTGGGCAGCGAACCAGGCTGGGTCCACCGCAGCGAACTGGCGCACGAAGGGGAAGAGGGCCAGGTCGGTGGCGCAGGGGGTGGCGCCGCCGAAATGGGCCTGGGCCTGGGCCTGCAGCCAGCGCTCCAGCGGCAGCAGGCAGGTGTGCAGGGCTTCGGTGCAGGCGGCGGCGTCGCCCTCTGCGGTGAAACGCTCGGGGTATTTGTGGCGATCGAGCAGGCGCTTGAACGCGCCATCGTTGCGCTCCACCAGCGCGAGGTTCTCGGGCGTTTGCGCGCGCGCCCACCAGCCGTCTTCGTCTGGGCCAGGGGCGTGGCCACCTTCACCGCACCAGGCCCAACGCATGATGTCCCAGCTTTGCTCAAGCACCTCACCGCCCGGCAGCACCAGCACCGGCACCGTGCCTTTGGGGCTGAGGGCCAGCAGCTCGGCGGGCTTGTCGCGCAGCACGATCTCGCAGGCGCGAAAGCGGCGCCCGGCCTGCAGCAGCGCCATGCGCGCCCGCATCGCGTAGGGGCAGCGGCGGTAGGTGTAGAGCAGCGGGGGCATCACGCCGGCGGCAAGGCCAGCACCTGCCGCGCCAGTTCGGCGATGCCGGCTTCGCCCAGGTCGGCCGTGTGCACGGCGCGGCGCGTGTCCCAGTGGAAGAGGTGGGCGGCCTGCGAGCGGGCGTAGGAGGGGTCGTAGTGCAGGCGCATCAGCTCTTCGAACAGCAGGGGCAGCTGGCCCGCGCGCGCCCAGGCTTGCCAGCGCGTCAGCGTCTCGCGGCTGTGCAACTCGTGCAGGTGCGCCAGCGTGCCGGCCAGGGCCTCGCCGTCGTTGCCGAGGTAGGCGTAGTCGTCCAGCAGGAAGGCCAGGCGGGCTTCTGGCGTGGCCACGACCTCGGTGCAGGGGCTGGCGCGCAGGCGGGCGATCAGGGGCGTGGGCAGGGCGATGCGGCCGATCTTGCGGCTCTCGGCCTCGACGTACACCGGGCGGCCCAGGTCGAAGCCTTCGATGGCCGCGGCCAGGTCCGTCTCGAAGCCCTTTTGCGAGGGCTGGGGCTGGCCGGGCAGGGCGCCCAGCAGCGAGCCCTTGTGGCGCGCCAGGCCTTCGAGGTCCAGCACCTGCGCGCCTTCTTTCGCCAGGGCGTGCAGCAGGCGCGTCTTGGCGCTGCCGGTCGCACCGCAGATGACGTGGAAGGGCAGTTGCGGGCAGAGGTCTTCCAGCGTGGCGATGACGTGTTGGCGCCAGCGCTTGTAGCCGCCGGTCAGCTGTTGCGCATCCCAGCCGACCAGGCGCAGCCAGGTGGTCATGGAGCCGCTGCGCAGGCCGCCGCGCCAGCAGTAGATCAGCGGCTTCCAGTTGTGCGGCTTGTCGCTGAAGTGCTGGTCGATGTGGCGCGCGAGGTTGGCCGCGACCATGGCCGCACCGACGCGGCGGGCCTCGAAAGCGCCTTGCTGCTTGTAGATGGTGCCGACGATGCGGCGCTCCTCGTCGTCGAGCACGGGGCAGTTGATGGCGCCGGGGATGTGGTCGAGCGCGAATTCGGACGGCGAGCGCGCGTCGATCAGCACGTCGAAGCGGTGGCGGTCCTGCACGAGGGTGGGGGCGGGGGCGCGGGGGCTCATGCCGTGCTTCCTGTGTGCCGTGCAGGCACGGCTGGCACAATCGACGCAAACTTCGCTTGACCCATGACTTCCATTGCCCTGACCCAGTTCTCACACGGTGGCGGCTGCGGCTGCAAGATCGCGCCCGGCCTGTTGAGCGAGATTCTGTCACGCGTCGCGCCCCAGGGCCTGGTCCCGCCGGAGCTGATGGTCGGCCTGGAGACCAGCGACGACGCCGCCGTCTATCGCCTCAACGAGATGCAGGCCCTGGTGGCCACGACCGATTTCTTCACGCCCATCGTGGACGACCCGCGCGATTTCGGTCGCATCGCCGCGACCAATGCGCTGTCGGACATCTACGCCATGGGCGGCACCCCGATCCTGGCGCTGGCCCTGGTCGGCATGCCCATCGCGAAGCTGCCGCCCGAGGTGATCGGCCAGGTGCTGGCGGGTGGGGCGGAGGTCTGCCGCGCGGCCGGCATCCCCATCGCGGGCGGCCATTCCATCGACCTGCTGGAGCCCATCTACGGCTTGGTGGCGCTGGGCCTGGTCCACCCCGACCGCGTGCACCGCAATGCCGATGGCCGTGCGGGCGATGTGCTGGTGCTGGGCAAGCCGCTGGGCGTGGGCATCCTGTCGGCGGCGCTGAAAAAAGGCGTGCTCGATGCCGCGGGCTACGCCGAGATGCTGCGCCACACCACGCGCCTGAACACCGTGGGCATGGCCTTGGGCGCGCTGCCCGGCGTGCACGCCATGACCGACGTGACGGGTTTTGGCCTGGCCGGCCACCTGCTGGAAATCTGCCGGGGCTCGGGCCTGGGCGCGCACGTGGCGCTGGCCGATGTGCCGGTGATCGACGTGGCCGCGGCCTTCGCGCAGCAGGGCATCGTCACCGGGGCCTCGGGGCGCAACTGGGCGGCCTACGGGGCGTCGGTGGCCTTGCCGTCAGGCGCCCAGCCTTGGCAGCAAGCGATGGTGTCCGACCCCCAGACCAGCGGTGGCCTGCTGGTGAGCTGCGCCCCCGAGTCGGTCGGCGCCGTGCTGGCGGCCTTCCACGCAGACGGCTTCGCCGAAGCCGCGGTGGTGGGCACGCTGCAGGCCGGTGCCGCCGAGATCACCTTCGTGTGATGACCTCGGTGTGATCAAGCCGGGCTGATCACTTCAGCAGGCCGGTCGAGCGGCCGACCTGTTCGATGACGAGGAAGTCTTCGGGCTTGGCCACGACGAACTTCTTGGCGCCTTGCAGGTCGAGCACGGCCTTGTCCTCGGGCTTGGTCGCGTCCAGGCTCAGGAAGGCGTTGGCGAACTTCTGCACGGTGGCGGGCGGCAGGTCCTTGCGGGCCGTCCAGACGTAGTCCACGAAGGGCGGCGTGGTCCAGATCACCTTGACCTTGGCCTTGTCCACCTTGTCGCCGTTGAGCAGGCGGTTCCAGACCTCGATGTTCAGCGCACCGGCCTGCACCTTGCCGGACTCGACCATCTTCACCGTGGCGTCGTGGGCGCCGCTGTAGATCGGGGCGCCGGCGAAGTCCTTGTCGGCATCGATGTGGAACTGCGTGCTCAGGAAGTGGCGCGGGAACAGGTGGCCCGAGGTCGAGCTTTTCGAGCCGAAGGCGAAGCTCTTGCCGCGCAGCTCTTCGGGCTTGGCGATGCCCGCGGCGGTGTTGGCGATGAACACGCTTTGGAACTCGCGGTCGATGTCGCGCATGACCACGGGCTTGGCACCGGCCAGCACCTTGGCCTGCACGTGGGTGAAGCCGCCCAGCCAGGCGAAATCGACCTTGCCCGCGGCCAGTGCCGAGACGGCCGCGCCGTAGTCGATCACGGGCACATAGACCACCTTCACGCCCAGCTGCTTTTGCAGCATCTCCACCATGGGCTGGTACTTGCGCGACAGCTCGGTGGGGTTCTCGTCGGGGATGCCGGAGACGCGGATGAGGTCTTCGGCGTGGGCCGGGGTGGCCGCCAGGGTCGCGAAGGTGAAGGCGGTGGCGGCCAGCGTGAGCAGGCGTGACAGGGTGTGGCGCATGGGGTGGGTCTCTCAGGTGAAAGCGTTGGGGTGGGAGGGGGTGGCGGGGAGGGCGGTGGCTGCAGTGTGCACGCTCTGGACATGCCGCCCCTTGAGCAGGCGCCCGCGCAGGTGGTCGCCGACGGCATCGACCAGGGCCACCACGGACACCATGGTGAGCAGCAACCATGACAGGTCGCGCGTGTGGAAGAGGCTGATGGCGGTGTTGAGCGCGTCGCCGATGCCGCCCGCGCCGACGAAGCCCACCATCACGGTGGCGCGCACATTGCATTCGAAGCGGTAGAGCGTGAAGGCGGCCAGGCGGGCCTGGATCTGCGGCAGCACGCCGAACAGGTAGGTGCCCAGCGCGCTGGCGCCCTGCGTCTGCAAGGCCGCGGCCTGGCCGGGTTCGGCCTCTTCCATCACGTCGCAGTACAGCCGCCCCAGCACGCCCATGTTGTGCACGGCGATGGCCAGGATGCCGGCCAGCGGCCCGCCCCCGACCCAGACCACGAAGACCAGGGCCAGCGTCAGCTCGGGCATGGCCCGCGTGAGCTGCAGCACGGCGCGGCTGGCCCATTTGGCGGCCTGGCGCAGCAGCCGCGACAGCAGCGGGCGGCGCGGCGGGTCGCTGAGGTAGCTGGCCGTCAGCAGGGGCGTCACGGTCAGCGGGGCCAGCACGAAGGCGAGCAGCGCCGACAGCACGGTGGCGGCCCAGGCCATCATCAGCGTGTCGCCGGTCTGGCCCAGCACGGTGGTGACGAAGGGCACATCGGGCCGCAGGTCGGCCAGGCTCAGCAAGGACAGGCCAGGCGCTTGCCACAGGTCGGCCCAGGGGATGTCGAGGCGCAGCAGGGCCCACACCGCGCCGAGTGCCGCCAGGCCCAACGTCCAGCGCAGCGGGCGTTGGCGCAGCTGCAGGCTGAGCAGCTCCAGCACGACGACGAAGGCCAGCACGGCCAGCAGGGTCGTGGCCAGCTTGTCGTACTGGAAGTAACGGATGCTCAGGGCGATCTCGCTGCCCAGGCCGCCCGCGCCCACCACGCCCAGGATGGTGCCGTTGCGGATGTTGCACTCCAGGCGGAACAGGGCGTAGGCCACCCAGGGCCGGCGCACCTGCGGCAGCACGGCGAAGGCCAGCACGCCTGCGCGCGAGGCACCGCTGGCGCGCAGGGCCTGCACGCCGCGCGGCTCGACCGCCTCGGCCAGCTCGGCCCAGACCTTGCCGATGCCGCCGCCCGAGGTCAGCGCGATGGCCAGCACCGCGGCGCCCGGGCCCAGGCCGAGCAGGCGCACGAAGATGTAGGCCCAGACGATTTCGGGGATGGCGCGCAGCAGGCCCAGCGTGAAGCGCGCGGCCCAGCGCAGCGTGCTGGCGGCCAGGCGCCACAGCACCGGCGGCTGGCGCGGCGGGTCGGGCAGGGTGGGCACGGCGGTGGCCAGCCAGGCCAGGCCGAAGCCGATCACCACCGCCAGCACGGTGCCCAGCAGGCCGATCAGCAGGCTCTCGACCGACAGGGCCAGCACGCGGTGCAGGAAGTCGGCCGAGAGGTCGGGGTGCAGCAGGCCGCCCAGGATGTCGCGGGCATTGGCCACGCCGGCGGGGTCGAACAGCTTGCCCAGCTCGGCGCCGCTCAGGCGCAGGCAGACCTCGCAGGACAGCAGCACCAGCAGCGTCCACAGCCAGGGCGCGCAGCGCGAGCCGACCGACGGGCGGCGCAGCTCAGAGGCGCTCGTCGCTGCCGGCATAGAGCTGCTCCAGTTGCGCCGGCGTGACTTGCGCGGGCGGCAGGTCGAACAGCAGCTGGCCGTCGCGCAGGCCGATGACGCGGGTGCAGTCGCGCCGCACGATGTCGAACCAGTGCGTGCAGAACACCAGCGTCATCTGGCGGGCCAGGGCCGCGTCGATGATGAGCTGGGTGACGGCGCGCGCGGTGTGGGGGTCGAGCGAGGCGGTGGGCTCGTCGGCCAGCAGGATGTCGGGTTCGGAGATCAGCGCCCGCGCGATCGCCACACGCTGCATTTGCCCGCCGCTGAGCTCGCCGGCCAGCGCCCATTGCTGATCGGCCAGGCCCAGGGGCTGCAGCACGCGCTGCACGCGCTCGCGCGCCACGGGCCACAGCGCGGCCCACAGCACCCGCGGCCAGGACCAGCCGGACAGCAGCCCCGAGACGACGTTGCGGTGCACCGTGGACTGGGCCACCAGCAGGCTGTGCTGCTCGACCACGCGGCAGCGCGCGCGGAAGGCCTGCAGTTCGCGCCAGCTGAAATCGCCCATGGACCGGCCCTGCACCTCGATGCGGCCTTGGCTGGGGCGCAGGGCGCCGGCCATCAGCTTGATGAGGGTGGACTTGCCGCCGCCGCTGGGGCCGATCAGGGCCACGCGCTCGCCGGCTTGCAGGCTGAGATCGATGTGCTGCAGCACGGGGCGGCCCGACCAGGCGCGACCGATGTCGTGCAGGCGCAGCATCGGGGCGGTCGGGGGGAGGGTGTGCAAGGTGGCGGGCGTGGGAGAGGAGGTCAGGGATTCTACGGTGCGGGGGGTGGTTCAAGTCCGTTCAATGCCGGCCGATAAGTGCAGAGGCACGGTTGTGGCGTGCTTCATCCTGAGCCGGAGATCTCCAACGTGTTGCCATCCTTCCTCAAGTCCAGCGCACCCGTCAGTGGCACCTTCGATTGCCAGAACCCGCCGACGTCCTTGCGCAAGCTCGGCGTGCGGGGCGGGCGCGGCCTGCTGATGGTGTTCGTGCCGCCGGGTGCGAATTTCGAGCGCGTCAACACGGCTTGGCAGGCCCTGGCCGGCGACGGCCTGACCGTGCTGGTCTTGTCTTCGACCGGGGCCCTGT
This sequence comes from Aquabacterium commune, assembly GCF_004362855.1. Taxonomy (GTDB): domain Bacteria; phylum Pseudomonadota; class Gammaproteobacteria; order Burkholderiales; family Burkholderiaceae_C; genus Aquabacterium; species Aquabacterium commune. The sequence continues at coordinate 832,679 of NZ_SNXW01000001.1, read as the reverse complement.
GCAGCAGCAAGGCGTCCTCCACCTACTGCGATCCCGACAGCCAGCAAGGCAGCTGGCTGTGGTTGCCCGGATCGCTGATCGGGCGGCACGAGTTGCACACCGTGGACCTCCACCTGAAGTCGGCCAGCACGGCCAAAGCCCGCGTGGCCGCGATCCGCACCGAACTCGACCGCTTGCCCTTGGGCATGCCGCTGTCCGCCGAGCGCAGTTTCGCGCTGGTCTATTGCGATGGCGTGTCGGCGTCCGAAGGTTTCCTGATGCAGGCCTGGTACGCCAGCGGGCGCTTCCCCTGCCTGGCCATCGGTGGCTCTGCGGGCGGCTCGCTCGACATGGTCCAGACCCACATCGGCACCCGGCGCGGCGTGCTACAGCACCAGGCCGTGGTCATCTTCTGCGAGATGGCGCCGGGCAAGTCCTTCGCGCCGTTCAAGAGCCAGAATTTCGAGGCCACGAACCAGAGCTGGCTGGTGGCCGAGGCCGACCCGGTGGCCCGCACCGTGAGCTCGGTGTTCGACGCGCAGCACCGGCCGCGTCCGGTGATCGAGGCGCTCTGCGAGCACTTCCGCTGCCAGCCTGCCCAACTGCCCGATCGGCTCAACGGCTACACCTTTGGCGTGCAGGTGGAGAAGGAGCACTTCATCCGCTCGGTGGCCAGCATCCAGGCCGACCGCATCACCTTCTTCTGCGACCTGGAGTTCGGCGACCGCCTGCACCTCATGCGCGCCAGCAGCTTCATCGACAGCACCGAGCGCGACTGGCAGCAGTTCCTGTCCAACAAGCCCAAGCCCCTGGGCCTGCTGCTCAACGACTGCGTGCTGCGCCGCGTGAACAACGCCAACGAGCTGGGCCAGGCGCGCTTCTTCCGCGACCTGCCGGCGGCGGGCTTCTCCAGCTTCGGCGAGGTCATGGGCGTGCCGATCAACCAGACCCTCTCGGCCCTGGTCTTCTTCGACCGGGACGCCAAAGCCATGGGCAACTTCCCCGTCACCTACGCGGGCTACGCGGCCCACTACGCCTTGCGCTCCCTGCACCGCTGGGAGGCCATGCACGCCATCCAGTCGGGCATGATCTCGCGCATCGTCACCTACCAGCAGGGCATCGAGCCGCTGTTGCAGGCCCTGCCCAAGCTGGAGCAGGCCACCAGCACGCAATCGCAGGCGCTGGACATCGCCGAGACCAGCATCCGCACGCTCAGTGGTGCGGCCACGCAAACCCAGGGCGCACAGCAGAACCTGGGCCAGGAGCTCAGCGAGCTGGAGCGCATCTCCAACGGCATCACCCAGATCACGTCGGGCATCGGGCGCATCGCCGACCAGACCAACCTGCTGGCGCTGAACGCCGCGGTGGAAGCCGCGCGTGCCGGCGAGGCAGGGCGTGGCTTCTCGGTGGTGGCCGACGAGGTGCGGCGCCTGGCGCAGTCGTCCAAATCGCAGGCCGATGCCACGCGCAAGGACATCTCGGATGCGGTGGATGCCATCGCGCGCATCCGTGGCGTGGCCAGCCAGACGGTGACCACCACCCAGGGCATGGCGCAGCAGAGCATCGAGGCGGCCGAGCGCATCGCCACCATGAGCGCGCAGACCAGCGAGGACCGGCGCAACATCTCCGATTGCCTGGCCAACCTCAAGGACCTGGCCAAGAGCGTGGACGCCATGCACGAGAGCATCGACCAGATCACGCTGCTGGGGCGCTTGGCGGCGGCCTGACAGCGTTGTTCAGTTTCAGCGGCTGTCCTGCTGGCCCAGGCTCTGTGCCTGGCCCAGCGCCAGCCGCGCGCGCAAGCCGCCTTCGGGCCGGTTGGCCAGCGTCAGCTCGCCACCCAGCGCCAGGCTGAGTTGCTGCGCGATGGCCAGGCCCAGGCCGGTGCCGCCGCTGTGGCGGTGGTCGCGGTTGCGCGAGGCGTCCACGCGGTGGAAGGGCTGCAGCACAGCGAGCAGATCGGCTTCGGGGATGCCCGGGCCGGCGTCGTCCACGGTGATGTGGATGCGCTGGGCCGTGCCCGGACCCGTGCTCAGCGTCACGGTCACCGGGCGGCTCTCGCCGTACTTCAAGGCGTTGTCCAGCAGGTTGCCCACCACGCGGCGCAGCGCCTGCACGCGGGTGTGCAGGGGCGGCAGGTCGGGGGCGTCGGTGTGCAGGCGCACGTCGTGGCCGGCGTCTTGCGCATCGCAGACCAGGGCGTCGAGCAGGGCCGGCAAGTCCACCGCGCACGGTGCTTCCTGGTGGGCGTGGGTGCTGCGGGCGTAGGCCAGGCCTTCGGCCACCAGCGCGCTCATGCCATCGAGGTCGGCCAGCAGGCGCGTGCGCAGCTCGGCATCGGCCACCTGCTCGGTGCGCAGGCGCATGCGGGTCAGGGGCGTTTGCAGGTCGTGGGAGATGGCGGCCAGCAGCTGGGTGCGTTCCTGCACATGGGCCTGCACCCGCGTTTGCAAGGCTTGCAGGGCGCGCGTGGCCTGGGCCACTTCGGTGGGCAGGGTGGGCAGGGTGCGGGGCGGGCCGGCGGTGTTCACCCGCTCGGGGCCATCGGGCTGGATGTCTTCGGCGGTGTGCGCCAGGTGCTGCAGCGGGCGCACGGCCACGCGCACCACGCCCCAGGCCGCGGCGATCAGGGCCAGCATCTGCGCCAGCAACAGCCCCACCGTGGTGGCCGAGACCATGGGCCGCGGCGGCGTGAGTTGCAGCAGCAGGGTGTGGCCGTCTCGCAGCTTCAGGGGCAAGGTCAGTTGGGCGGGGCTGGTGCCTGCGGCCTCCGAGATGGGGCCCACGCGCTGGGGCCCAAGCTCGGCGGCCACGGCCTGGCGCACGGGCTCGGCCAGAGGGTGGCGCACCGGGGTGTTGGCGGGGCGCGTGCTCGCACCTGAACCGGTGTCGTCCAGCAACTGGTAGCGGTAGTTGGCGCGGGCCAGGCGGGGCAGCCAGGCGGCGCGCTCAGGCGCGGGCAGGTGGTCCAGCACGGCCACTGACGCGGCCACGTCGCGGCCCACGTAGGCCTGCATCATGGCCAGGCCTTGCTCGCCCCGTTCGCGCAACAGGATGAGCAGGGTCAGCGCGTGGGCCAGGGCCAGGCCGCCGCAGACCACCAGCAGCACGCGGCCCAACAAGGTGCTTGGCATCAAGGCGCGTGGCCACAGCGTCATGGGGGCATCCTCATGCCGCCACCACCTCGGCGCACAGCACATAGCCCTCGTTGCGCACGGTCTTGATGTAGCGCGGCTCGCGCGGGTCGTCGCGCAGGCGCTGGCGCAGCCGGCTGATGAGCAGGTCGATGGAGCGGTCGAAGGCCTCGGTGTCGCGGCCCTGGGTGAGGTTGAGCAGCTGGTCGCGGTGCAGCACGCGCTGGGGGTGGTCAAGCAGCACGCGCAGCAAGCGGAACTCGCCCCCGGTGAGGGACACCAGCGTGCCTTGCGCGTCCAGCAGGTGGCGCGCCGTGGTGTCCAGCGTCCAGTCGCCAAAGCGCAGGGCGCGGGCCTGGTGCACCGGCTGCAGGTTGGGCGGCAGCATGCGGGTGCGGCGCAGCACGGCGCGGATGCGCGCCAGCAGCTCGCGCGTGGCGAAGGGCTTGGCGAGGTAGTCGTCGGCGCCCATCTCCAGGCCCACGACGCGGTCGGTTTCCTCGGCGCGCGCCGTCAGCATCAGGATGGGCACGTGGACATCGGCGCGGCTGCGCAGCCAGCGGCACAGGCTCAGGCCATCTTCGCCGGGCAGCATCAGGTCGAGCACCACGAGGTCGATGCGGGCCGACGCCATCACCGCGCGCGCCTGCACCGCATCGCGCGCCGGGCTCACGCGCAGGCCGCTGTCGGCCAGGTAGCGCGCCACCAGGTCGAGCAACTGCCGGTCGTCGTCCACCACGAGGATGTGATCGGGGGTGTCCATGGCCGAAACCTTAGCCGATCCGGGTGTCGGCAGGGCGGCCACGCAGGCCCGCGATGCGGGGGCATGTGTATCGCTCTTTGTCTGAGAGGGCTTGCGCTGCCTTGCAGACACACGCTGGGCGGGCTGCGACACACGCCCTGACCTGGCTTTGGACACAGTGACATCACCAGGCCGCTGTCAGGTCTGCACGCCTTCCCACGACCCACACCAGGAGCCTGCCATGCGCTTCCCTTTCATCCCTTCCTTCAGCGCCGCCCCCGCCGCCCTCACCAGCCTCATGCTGACCCTGCCCCTGTCGGCCCAGCCCCTGCCGCCCGAGCTGTTCCTGCCGCCCTTTCCCGAGCTGGGCCGGACGACATCCGCCGGTGTTGCCGCCAGTGCCTCGCCCCGGTCAGCCGGCGAGGCCGCGTCCGGCCTGCTGGGCCGCTGGGTCACGGCCAGCGGCAACCTCGAAGTCGAGATCGCACCTTGCGGCCAGCCCCAGCCCCAGCCCCTGTGCGGCACCGTGACCCGCGTGCTGGGCCACCGTTCCATGGCGCGCGATGGCGAGATGCAGCCGGTGGACGCCCGCCCCGCCGTGGGCATGCAGATCCTGCGCGGCCTGACCCTGGCCGCCAGCGAAGACCCCCAGGCCAGCGGTGCCCCCTGGTTTGGCGAGATCTACAACCGCGAGAACGGCCGGACCTACCGCTGCCGCGTGCACCTCGGCACCACCGGAGGCGCACGCCATGATCTGGTGGTGCGGCCCTATGTGTTCACCCCCCTGTTCGGCCAGACACAGCACTGGCAACGCGCCGGCGCCGAGCTGGCCCAGCAAGCCCAACCGAAGGAGACCCCATGAAACCTCCCATGAAACCTGCCATGAATCGACCCATGCGACCGATGCGGCCGATGCGACATCCCTGGGCCTGGCCCGCCCTGGCCCTGGCCGTCACCCTGGCCGCCTGGCCGTGGCCCGCCACGCCAGGGCACGCCGCCGATGCGCCTGCCGTGGGTTCGCAGGCAGCCCCGGTCACCGCGATCCACGCGGCCAAGGCCTTGCGCGCCGCGCCACCGCTGGTCGGGCTGGGCCCGTGGTTCAACTCACCGCCCCTGAACCTGCCGGCTTTGCGCGGCAAAGTGGTGCTGGTGGATTTCTGGACGCACGGCTGCAGCAACTGCATCCACACCTTGCCCCACGTGCAGGCCTGGCACCAGCGCTACAAGGACCAGGGGCTGGTCGTCATCGGCGTGCACACGCCCGAGTTCCCCTCCGAGCGCGAGGCCGCCAACGTCCAGGCCGCCATCCGGCGCCACGGCCTGGGCTACCCCATCGCCATGGACAACGACTTCCGCACCTGGGAGGCCTGGCGCAACGCCTACTGGCCGGCGCTCTACCTCATCGACAAACAAGGCCGCGTCGTCTTCCAGCACGTGGGCGAGGGCGGCTACGAACACACCGAGGCGCGCATCCAGGCGGCTTTGCGGGCGCCGTGAGGGGGCGGTGCGGCGGGGTGGGCGTGGTCCAATGGGCCGCATCCACCCACCTGGTGCCTGTGTTGGCCATGCCCATGTCTGCGTCCATTTCCTTGCGTGTGCGTTTGCGTTTGCGTTCGTGTTGGCGTTCGCAGGGGCGCTTCGCTCTGCCCGCCCTGGCCCTGGCCCTGGCCTTGCTGGCCCTTGGGCCTGCGCGCGCCGGCGATGTGCCCGCGACGGCCCCGGTCCAGGCCTCGCCTCCATCCGCCTGGCCCGAGCTGCAGGTCTCGCCAGCACAAGCCCAGGCCTACACCCTGTCCGACGAAGCCCGCTTCGCCCAGTCCGGCTGGCAGGCCATCGAGCAGGCGTCGATGCAACTGGCCGAGCGCCGCATCGGGTCCTTCGAGGGCGTGCCCACCGGCGCGCTCGTGGGCATGTTGGGTCGGCCCGTGCGCATCCACTTCCGCTTCCACACGCACCGCCACGAGCAACGCGGCGCCGTCATCGTGGTGCCGGGTTTCACCGAGGGCCTGTCGGTGTACCAGGAGGTGGTCCACGACCTGCTGCGCAATGGTTACTCCGTTTACATCCACGACCACCGCGGCCAGGGCTTTTCCAGCCGCCTGTTGGGTGGTGAAGACCAGGCCGACAAGGGCCACGTGGACCGCTTCGACCGCCTCGTGGCCGACTTCGAGCGCTTCACCGCCCTGGTCCGGCAAGCCCGTGCGGCCGACCCCGTCCAGGCACAGCGGCCCATCTTCCTGCTGGCCCACTCCATGGGCGGCGCGGTGGTGGCCTTGCACCTGGCCCGACGCGGTGGTGACACGCCTTTCGCCGCGGCGGCCCTCGTCACGCCGATGTTCGAGCCCACGGTGGCGGCCCGCGATGTCCCCCAGCGCAAAGCACCCTGGGCCGACCGCCAACTGCGCCAGTGGTGCCACAGCGGCGCGTTCGGCCTGCCGTTCAGCTTGCCGTGCTTGTCTGCAAAACGTGTGCGCGGGGATGGTTTTGCGGCCGACCTCGCCGCCTTCGAGGCCTTGCCAGACCCGGCCTCCGCGGCATTGACGCACAGCGTGGTGCGCCACCGCATGCGCTGGTTCAACCGTGCGGGCCGCTGCGACGGCCCCGATTGCGGCCATGGCGATGCCCGTGTGGCCGGCCCGACGCTGCAGTGGGTGGACCAGGCCTGTGCCGGGGCCGCCGAGGCCCGCGGGCCGGGTGCTGCCCGCATCGCGGTGCCGGTGCTCGTGCTGCAGGGTGGCGAAGACGTGATCGTCGAGCCCGAAGCCCAGCAGGTGTTCTGCGACCAAGTCAATGCCGGTCGCCAGCGTCTGTCAGGTGGCTGCACCGGCCTGCGCCTGCCCGAGGCCCGCCACGGCCTGCTGGTGGAGGCCGATCACCTGCGCCAGCCTGCACTGGTGCGGGTGCTGTCATTCTGGGACGAGGCGGTGCGGCGCGCGCCGTGACTTCACCTCACCTCACATCACATCACATCACATCACATCACTTGACGCGCTGCCCCTGGGCATTGACGACGACCTCGCCGTCCTCCTTGGTGAAGGCGCCTCGCTGCGGCTGCGGCAGGATGTCGAGCACGAGTTCCGACGGGCGGCACAGGCGCGTGCCCTGGGCCGTCACCACGATGGGGCGGTTGATCAGGGCCGGGTGCTGCGCCATGAGGTCCAGCAGCTGGTCGTCGCGCCAGTGCGGCTCGGCCAGCTTCAGCGCGTCGTACAGATCGCCCTTGTCGCGCATGGCCTCGCGCGGTGTCAGGCCACAGTCGCGCACCAGCGCGGCCAGCGCCTCGCGGGTGGGCGGTGTGTCCAGGTAGAGCACCACTTCGGGCTCGATGCCGGCATTGCGGATCAGGGCCAGGGTGTTGCGCGAGGTGCCGCACTGCGGATTGTGGAAAATTTTGACGGGGTCCATGCCGTGAGTGTGCCCCGATCCGCCGCCCCTTGAAACTTTCGAAGCCGTCCCTATAATCATTAGCACTCGCATGGGGTGAGTGCCAGCACCGCCTGAACCCGCCCCGTGCGTCACCTTCCGACACCGATGTGAGCAATCACTCACTCGGCAACACCGTCCAACCGTTGTCTCTCTAGATTGGAGAACCCATGAAACTGCGTCCTCTGCACGATCGCGTGATCGTCAAGCGCCTGGAACAAGAAACCAAGACCGCTTCGGGCATCTTCATCCCTGACGCTGCCGCCGAGAAGCCTGACCAGGGCGAAGTGCTCGCCGTCGGTCCAGGCAAGCGCAACGACAAGGGCGACTTCATCGCCCTGAACGTCGCTGTGGGCGACCGCGTCCTGTTCGGCAAGTACTCGGGCCAGACCGTCAAGGTCGATGGCGACGAGTTGCTGGTCATGCGCGAAGAAGACCTGTTCGCCGTCGTCGCCAAGTAAGCGATTTCGGCCCCAGGCAACCACCCCACATCACTGAATTCGGAGAATCCACATGGCAGCAAAAGACGTAGTGTTCGGCGCAGATGCCCGTCACCGCATGGTTGAAGGCGTGAACATCCTGGCCAACGCGGTCAAGGTCACCCTGGGCCCCAAGGGCCGCAACGTGGTGCTGGAGCGCTCGTTCGGCGCCCCCACCGTGACCAAGGACGGCGTGTCCGTGGCCAAGGAAATCGAGCTCAAGGACAAGCTGCAGAACATGGGCGCCCAGATGGTCAAGGAAGTCGCTTCCAAGACCTCGGACAACGCCGGTGACGGCACCACCACCGCCACCGTGCTGGCCCAGGCCATCGTGCGCGAAGGCATGAAGTACGTGGCCGCCGGCATGAACCCGATGGACCTCAAGCGCGGCATCGACCGTGCTGTGACGGCCCTGGTCGCCGAGCTGAAGAAGGCTTCGAAGGCCACCACCACCTCCAAGGAAATCGCCCAGGTCGGCACCATTTCCGCCAACTCTGACTCCGACGTCGGCGAAATCATCGCCAACGCCATGGACAAGGTCGGCAAGGAAGGCGTCATCACCGTGGAAGACGGCAAGTCGCTGAACAACGAGCTGGAAGTCGTCGAAGGCATGCAGTTCGACCGCGGCTACCTGTCGCCCTACTTCATCAACAACCCCGAGAAGCAAGCCGCGCTGCTGGACAACCCCTTCGTCCTGCTGTACGACAAGAAGATCTCGAACATCCGTGACCTGCTGCCCACGCTGGAGCAAGTCGCCAAGGCTGGCCGTCCGCTGCTGATCATCGCTGAAGAAGTCGATGGCGAAGCGCTGGCCACCCTGGTGGTCAACACCATCCGCGGCATCCTGAAGGTCGTGGCTGTGAAGGCCCCTGGCTTCGGCGACCGCCGCAAGGCCATGCTGGAAGACATCGCCATCCTGACCGGTGGCAAGGTCATCGCCGAAGAAGTGGGCCTGGCCCTCGACAAGGTGACCCTGGCCGACCTGGGCCAAGCCAAGCGCGTGGAAGTGGGCAAGGAAAACACCATCATCATCGACGGTGCTGGCACGGCCGACATCATCGAAGCCCGCGTCAAGCAGATCCGCATCCAGATCGAAGAAGCCACCAGCGACTACGACCGCGAGAAGCTGCAAGAGCGCGTGGCCAAGCTGGCCGGCGGTGTGGCCGTCATCAAGGTCGGTGCTGCCACCGAAGTCGAGATGAAGGAAAAGAAGGCCCGCGTGGAAGACGCCCTGCACGCCACCCGCGCTGCAGTGGAAGAAGGCATCGTGGCCGGTGGTGGCGTGGCCCTGCTGCGCGCACGCCAATCGGCTGGCGCCATCAAGGGTGACAACGCTGACCAGGACGCCGGCATCAAGCTGATCCTGAAGGCGATCGAAGCCCCCCTGCGCGAGATCGTGTCGAACGCCGGTGGCGAGCCTTCGGTCGTCATCAACGCCGTCCTGGCCGGTGCTGGCAACCACGGCTTCAACGCCGCCAACGACACCTACGGCGACATGATCGAGATGGGCATCCTGGACCCGACGAAGGTCACCCGCACCGCCCTGCAGAACGCCGCTTCCGTCGCTTCGCTGATGCTGACCACCGAATGCATGGTCGCTGAAGCTCCGAAGGAAGATGCACCTGCTGGCGGTGGCCACGACATGGGTGGCATGGGTGGCATGGGCGGCATGGGCATGTAAGCCCTGGCCCTCGCGCCATGGCGCCCGCCCTCGGGTGGGCGCCCAAGAGAAAGGCCGCTGTGAAGCGGCCTTTTTTCATGGCACCGGGCGGTGCGCTCAGTGCTTGCCGGCCTCGCGCAGCAGGCGGTCGTGGCGCTCGGTGTCTTCCTTGACGTGCTTGAGCACGTACCAGACGAAATAGCCCAGGCCGGCCAGCATGGCGGCGATGCTCACGCCGCTGAGAATGCCGTAGTCGGTGGTGAAAAAGTCAATCCAGGCTTGCATGTCGGGCTCCTCTTGCGTGGGTTCTGCCTTGGGTTCGGCCCCGTCTTGTCAGGGCCACACCGACATCTGACGCCGATTTGCCCTCGCTTGCGCTGATGCAGATCAAACCTGCGCAGCCAAGCCGTGGGTGAGCCCATGCCGGTTTGACGCGGCACAATCTTCGCCATGCGCATGCCTGTCCCCCGCCTTGTCTGTTTTGGTGTCTGCCTGGCCTTGTCCTGCCTGAGTGGCCTGGCCGTGGCGCAGGCCAACGGTGCTGCCGCGGCAACGGCCACGGCCGCCCACCCGCGCATCGGCCTGGTGCTGTCGGGTGGCGGCGCGCGCGGCCTGGCGCACGTGGGGGTGCTCAAGGTGCTGGAGCGCGAGCGCATCCCGGTGGACGTGATCGCCGGCACGTCCATGGGCGCCATCGTCGGTGGGCTGTACGCCAGCGGGCTGGACGCGGCCGACATCGAGCGCGAGGTGGCGCGGCTGGACTGGGGCTCGGTGTTCGCCGTGCGGGTGGACCGCCAGGACCTCTCCCAGCGCCGCAAGGAGCAGGACTTCGAGGTCTCGCCGGTGCTGGAAGTGGGCGTCGGTGGCGATGGCCTCAAGGCGCCGCTGGGTGCCGTGTCCAGCCGATTGCTGGAATCGCACCTGCGACGCCTGACCCTGGCGGCCGGCCAGGTCAAGCACTTCGACCAGCTGCCCACGCCGTTTCGCGCCGTGGCCACCGACATGGAAAGCGGCCAGGCCGTGGTGCTGGCCGATGGCGACCTGGCGACCGCGCTGCGCAGCAGCATGTCGGTGCCCGGCGTGTTCGCGCCGCTGGAGGTCGAAGGCCGCATCCTGGGCGATGGCGGCCTGGTCAACAACCTGCCTGTCGATGTGGCCCGCGGCATGGGCGCCCAGCGCGTCATCGCTGTCAACATCGGCACGCCCTTGTCGCGGCGCGAGACTTTGGGCTCGATCACCGGCGTCACATCGCAGATGATCAACATCCTGACCGAGCAGAACGTGCAGCTGAGCCTGCGCTCGCTGGGGCCGCAGGACGTGCTGATCGCACCGCAGCTCGATGGCCTGACCGCCGCCGATTTCGACCGCGCCATCGACTTCATGCGCCTGGGCGAGCTGCAGGCCGAAGCGCTGGTGCTGCGCATGCAGGACCTCAAGCTCAGCCCCCAGGCCTATGCCGAATGGCAGGCGCGCCGCAAGCTGCGCGTGCAGCCCAGGCCGGTGCTGGCGTTCGTGCGCTTCGCCGGCACCGACATCACCCACCCCGAAACGCGCCCGGACCTGCTGGCCAGCCAGCCTGGCCAGACCTTCAGCGTGGCCAAGGCCGAGCGCGACCTGACCATGCTGGCCGCCTCGGGCGACTACCTGCGCACCGATTACCGCCTGGTCCGCATGGTCAACGGCGAGCAGGGCCTGGTGTTCGATCTGGAAGACAAGCCCTGGGGCCCGAACTACCTGCAGATGGGGCTGGACTTCAGCGCCGACAACCGCGGCCGCAGCGCTTTCAACCTCAAGCTGGCGCACAACCGCCACTGGCTGGACGCCTCGGGCGCCGAGTGGCGCAACTTCGTGCGCCTGGGCACCGCGCCGGCGTTGGTCTCCGAGCTGTACCGGCCCATGAACTTCCGCCTGCCCGATGGCCTGGAGGGCTTCGTGGCCGCCTCGGGCTCGGTGCAGCGCCGCACGCTGGACTACCACGCCGTCCCCGAAACCCAGGCCGATGCCGAGGTGGACCGCCACAACGTCGCTTTCCATGGCGATGTGGGCGTGAACTGGCGCGAGTTGGGCGAGATCCGCCTGGGCCTGCAAGACGAACTCTGGCGCGACGACCCCACCCTGGTCAGCAGCACCTACAGCCTGGCGCGTGCCGCCCAGGGCCTGGACGGTGGCCTGCGCAGCGAGCGCTGGCACGAGCGTGGCTGGCGCCTGCGCGCCGTGTTCGACCAGCTCGACCATGCCTTCTTCCCCAGCAAGGGCTGGCGCATCGAGACGCAATGGATGCAGGGCCGGCGCCTGAGCCGCGATGACTTCGCCGATGGCCCCATCCGCCGCTTCAACCTGCAGGCGCAGGCCGTGCGCTCGTGGGGCGTGCACACCCTCAGCGCGCTCACGCGGCTGGACCTGTCCGACGGCGTGGCCTCGCAGATCCCGCGTTACGGCCTGGGCGGCTTCCAGCAGCTGTCGGGCTTCGCGCCTTTCCAGGTGAGCGGCCAGCAGGTGGCCCTGCTGCGCCTGCGCTACCAGGTGCGCCTGCTGCCGGCGCCCCTGACCCGCGGCACCTTCCTCGGTGTGAGTTGGGAGGGCGGCCAGGCCTGGGAGCAGCGCCAGGACTTCGCCAGCGCGCGCAAGCGCACCGGCACCAGCCTCTACCTGGGCGCAGACACGGCCGTGGGCCCGGTGTACGGCGCCATCGTGCACAGCCCCGGCGTGGGCGCCACCTTCATGGTGTTCGTCGGGCGGCCCTGATGCCGTTGAGCCCGCTGAGCCGCTCCGACACCGTCAGACCCGGCTGAGCGCCTGGCCCACCGTGGCACGCAGGTGGTCGAGCACGTGCTGCGCGATCTGCGTCAGCGGCAGCACCTCTTGCACGGCGCCCGCGGCAATGGCCTCGCGCGGCATGCCGAAAACCACGCAGGTGGCCTCGTTCTGGGCCACGCAGTAGGCGCCAGCGTCCTTCATCTCGCGCATGGCCTTGGCGCCGTCAGCCCCCATGCCCGTCAGCATGATGCCGATGGCGTTGGGGCCCACCACGCGCGCGGCCGACTTGAACAGCACCTCCACGCTGGGCTTGTGGCGGTTGACCGGGTCACCGTCCTGCACGCGGGCGATGTAGTTGGCGCCCGAGCGCTCCACGCTCAGGTGCAGGCCACCGGGGGCGATGTAGGCGTGGCCGGGCAGGATGCGCTCACCGTCGGTGGCTTCTTTGACGCTGATCTTGCACAGGCTGTCCAGGCGCGCCGCGTAGTTGCGCGTGAAGCCCGGCGGCATGTGCTGGGTGATGACCACGCCGGGTGAGTCGGCCGGCAGCGAGGCCAGCACTTCCTTCGTGGCTTCGGTGCCGCCGGTGGAGGCCCCGATGAAGATGATTTTTTCGGTGGACAGCCGACCCAGGCCGGGCGACGTGGTCGCGGGTTTGGCCGTGGCCGGGGTCGCCATGGCGCCGCTGCTGCGCACGGAGGCCGAGGGCGCGCCTGCAGCACCGGCGGGCGCGGTCGCGGGCACATGCAGCCGGTTGATGCGCGCCTTGGCCGCGATGCGCACCTTGTCGGTGATGTCATCGGCCAATTGGCGCAGGCCATCGGCCACACCGATCTTGGGCTTGGCCACGAAGTCCACCGCGCCCAGCTCCAGGGCGCGCAGCGTCACGTCGGCGCCGCGCTCGGTCAGCGTGGACACCATCACCACTGGCATGGGGCGCAGGCGCATCAGCTTGGAGAGGAAGTCGATGCCGTCCATGCGCGGCATCTCCACGTCCAGCGTGATGACGTCGGGGTTGAGGTTGCGGATCATCTCGCGCGCCACGAAGGGGTCGGCGGCCGCGCCGATGCACGTCATGTCGGGCTGACGGTTGATGATCTCGGTGAGCATGCTGCGCACCAGGGCGGAATCGTCCACCACCACCACTGTGATTTTGCTCATGTCCTTGTCTCCGGGTCAGAACAGGTCGATCGAGCCACCGCTGGACGCCACCGGCACCACCCGCTGGGCGGCCGCGCGGTCTTGCTGCACGATCGCATCCGGGTTGCTGGGGGCCAGGCGCTTGACCATGGCTTTGCCGCTGAAGGGCAGGAAGCAGACCTTGCGTGGATAAATGTCGAGCACGTCCTTGGAGACCACAGGAATGCGCTCGGTCTTGAGGTAGTCCATCACGAAGGTGGTGTTGCGCTCGCCCACGTTGATGGTGCTCATGCCGCTGATGACGGCCCCGCCACCGAAGACCTTGGCCTCCATGGTCATGCGCGAGGCGCCCATCTTCATCATCTCGTTGATGAGCAACTCCATCGCGAACGAGCCGTAGCGGCCCGAATCGCTGGCGCCGCCGCCGTTGTCGGGCAGCATGAAGTGGTTCATGCCGCCGACCTTGGCCTGGCGGTCCCACAGGCACACGGCAATGCACGAGCCCAGCGTGGTCATGATCAGCAAGTCTTCGTTGTAGCAGAAGTACTCGCCGGGCAGGATCTTGACCGCCTCGGACTTGAAGTGCGCGTCGTAGAAAAAGAAGGAAGCCTCACCCGGCTTGGCCACGCGGGCCTTCAGGCGCATCAGCCGGTCGGTGCGGTTGAGTTGCAGGCCCATGGGCGGGGGCGATCCGGGGGGCGGTGTGCCTGCGCGGGCGGCGCCCAGCGGTGCGGTGCTGATCATCTGGTGGTCCTTGCTGGCTGGCTGGGTCAGACCCGGTCATAGACCGTCTTGCCCTGCAAGAGGAAGAGGTCGCGCGACTCGGTGAAATTCTCGGAATGGCCCACGAACAGCTTGCCGCCGGGCTTCATCACGCCATGGATGCGCTCCAGCACCTTGCGCTGGGTCGGGGCGTCGAAATAGATCATCACGTTGCGGCAGAACACGATGTCGAAGGCCTCGCCGAGTTGCCAGCTGGTCTGCATCAGGTTGAAGGGCTTGAACTCGACGAAACGCGCCAGCTCCGGCTTGACGCGGATGCTGCCCTCGTTGGCGCCCTTGCCTTTGAGGAAGTAGCTGCGCAGGCGCTGCGGCGACAGGCCGCGCGCGTTGGCGTCATAGACACCGCGCGAGGCGGTGGTCAGCACATGGGTGTCGATGTCGCTGCACAGGATCTTGACCGGCGCGTGCAGGCCCAGGTTCTCGGCCACGGTGATGGCCAGCGAGTAGGGCTCTTCGCCCGTCGATGCGGCGCAGCACCAGATGCGCGTGGGCTTGCTGCCGCGCGCCTTCAGCCACTCGGCCAGGGTGTGGAAGTGGTGCTCTTCGCGGAAGAAGGAGGTCAGGTTGGTCGTCAGGCAATTGACGAACTCCTGCCACTCCTGCTGGTTCTGGTTGGGGCCGCAGCTCTCCAGCCATTGCAGGTAGCTCTCGAAAGATGGGTGACCTGTGTCGCGCAGCCGGCGCGACAAGCGGCTATAGACCATGGCCTGCTTGCCCTCGTGCAGGCTGATGCCGGCGCGCTCGTAAATGAGCGTGCGCACCCGAGCGAAGTCGCGCGCATGGAAGGTGAACTCACGGTCAACCGTGAGGTTCGAAGCGTCGTGGACTGGGTTCATGGGCTCGGACGTCGTTGGCGGCGGTGGAGGGACTCTCGTCATGGGATATCGGAAGGTGGCCGGCAGAGCTTGAGCTTCTGGCCAACACCCAGCAGGTTGCCTGCCTGGCCCGCGCGCCTAGCCCGCAAGATCGGCCGCATTCCCGGGCTTATTCCACAGTGGCGGTGGTGGGCGGCTGTTAGACTGGAAGCGTTGAAATACACCCTTGTGGAGCCCATCATCGCCTTGATCGACTTCGCGTCACAGCCACCTGCCGATCGCCCCGGTGACGGCGCCCTGGCCTGCGCGGACGCTCACCGCAGCGATGCTCCGGCGTCAGCCACCGCCCTCCACGGTTTGCGCCTGGACGCGGCCATGAGCCTGCTGGTGCAGGCGGGCTGGACCGCCCCGGAGGGCGTGATGCATGGCGCCACCTTGTGGCTGCAAGCTGTCATCGATGGCCTGTGTGAACTCTCCAGCCGGGATGCCCTCACGGGCCTGAACAACCGCCGTCAGTTCGAGGCCGCCATCGCCCGCGAGGTTGACCGCGTCGCCCGCATTGGCGAGCCTGCCTTGCTGCTGCTGGCCGACATCGACCACTTCAAGAAAGTCAACGACACCCACGGGCATGCCGCCGGTGACGTGGTCATCCGCGCCGTGGCGGAGTGCTTGCAAGACTGCGTGCGCCCCATGGACCTGGTGGCCCGCGTGGGTGGCGAAGAGTTCGCCATCATCCTGCCCAATTGCCCACCTGCCTTCGGCCAGGCGGTCTCCGAGCGCATCCGCCAGAAGGTGGCCGCCAAGACGGCCGCCATCGTCGGTGGACAGCCCCTGAGCGTGACCGTGAGCATCGGCGGAGCGTTCGCGCCACCCTGGGTGCGATCTTCGGCCGCCTTGTGGTCGGAGCGCGCCGACCAGCAGCTTTACCGGGCCAAGTCCGAAGGCCGCAACCGCACTTGCCTCGACATGCCGCCGCTGACGGTGGTGAGCGCAGAAGAAAAAGGCCTGTTGTTCGCAGGACTCACGCAATCTGACCTCACTGAACCCTCAGGTAGTGGGGACCCCATGCCGAAAACAACGGAATGATGGAGTCCATGACCGCCCCCGCCCCCCAAGCCCCGATCACGACGCCCAGACTCGCCCGCACGGTGGCCATCACCAGCGGCAAAGGTGGCGTGGGCAAGACCTTCTTCAGCGCCAACCTGGCTGCGGCATTGACGCGCCAGGGCATGAAGGTGTTGGTGCTGGACGCCGACCTGGGCCTGGCCAACCTGGACGTGGTGCTCAACCTCTATCCCAAGATCACGCTGCACGATGTGTTCACGGGCAAGGCCGAGCTGGAAGAGGCCATCCTGCCTGCGCCGGGCGGTTTCTCGGTGCTGCTGGCCGGCTCTGGCCTGGTGGAGTACTCCCGCCTGACGCCCGAGGTGCGCGACCAGCTCAGCACCATCTTCGAAGCGGTCAAGCCGCGCTTTGACGTCATCCTCATCGACACGGGTGCAGGCATCTCGGACGTGGTGCTGTACGCGGTGTCGATGGCGCAAGAAGTCATCGTGGTGGCCACGCCCGAGCCCACCTCCATGACCGACGCCTACGCCACCATCAAGGTGCTGGCCTCGCAGCAATCGCGTGAGCAGCTGCACCTGGTGGTCAACCAGGTCACCCGCCAGGGCGATGGTCGCGCCATCTGCAACCAGTTGCAGCAGGTGGTCGAGCGCTTTGTGCAGGGTGCCAATGGCAGCTTCCCGAAGCTGTATTTCCTGGGCGACATCCCGCTGGACCCATGCGTGCGCGACGCCGTGCAAAAGCGCCAGCTGCTGCTGGAACTCCACCCCGGCAGCGCCGCGGCGCAAGGCGTGGTGCAGGTGGCCACGCGCCTCCACGCCCGCGGTTGACAGTGGCTGATCGTGACTGATCGTGGCTGAAGAGGCAGCGCCAGGGCCGGGCACGGCCACCACCGCGTACGAGTGGCTGGGCGGCGAGGCGCGCGTGCGTGCCCTGGTCGATCGCTTCTATGACCTGATGGACCTGGAGCCGGACTACGCCGAGTTGCGCGCAGCCCATGGCGAGACGCTGGAGGGCGCCCGCGACAAGCTGTTCTGGTTCCTCAGCGGCTGGCTGGGCGGCCCCGACCTCTACATCGCGCAATTCGGCCACCCGCGCCTGCGCGCCCGCCACATGCCCTTCCGCATCGGCATCCGCGAGCGCGACCAGTGGCTGGCCTGCATGGCCCAGGCCATGCGCGAGTTGGCGGTGGACCCCGAACTGGCCGCACGCCTGGAGACGTCTTTCTACCAAACCGCCGACTGGATGCGCAACCAAGGCGCTTGAAGCCTGTTGCCTCGAGGGCCGTGGGCCTTGCCTCAGGACGAGGTGTTGCCCGTGCTCGACTGCAAGAGCACGACCAGCGCGCCATTGCCGCCTTCGTCGGCCCGCGCCTGCACGAAGGCCAGCACGCGCTCGCTTTGCACCAGCCAGCGCTTGGCCTTGTCTTTCAGCACGGGTTGCTTGCCCGGTGAGCCCAGGCCCTTGCCGTGCACCACGCGCACACAGCGCCAGCCTTTGAGGGCCGCTTCGCGCAGGAATTGGGTCAGTCGCTCGCGGGCCTCGTCGGTGCGCATGCCGTGCATGTCGAGTTCGCCTTGCAAGGCCCACACCCCGCGGCGCAGCTTGCGCACCACGTCCACGCCCAGTTCGGGGCGCCGCCACGAGAGGGTGTCGTCGGTGTCGAGCAGGCTTTCGACGTCGAATTCGTCGGACAGCGAAGATTTCAGCACCGCCTGCTCGTCGGCCTGGCGGCTGGCGGGCACGGGCTGGGGGCGCGGCGTTTGCGGCACCGCGCGGTCGGACGTGGGCAGGCCGTTGACCTGGCCCACCGTGCGGCGGAAGAGGGCGGCGTCCACTTCCTGGGCACGCTGCGCGGCCTCTCGCTTGGCGCGCTCCAGGCGCTCCTGCTCAGCACGCGCAGCCGCTTCCTTGGCGGCTTTGCCCAGGGCACGCTTGAGGTCGGCGAAGTCGCTCAGCGTGGTGTTGGGCGAGGTCTTGGCGGCGGGCTTGGTGTTGCGGCTCACAGGGCGCTAGCCTACAGCAAGTCTGTGTCCTGGCCGGCGCCGGGCCTGGCGGCTGTCAGATCAGATCAGGCCGCGCTCCGCGAACGACAAGGCGCCACCGTGGCTCACCACGACGTGGTCGAGCACGCGGATGTCCACCATCTGCAGGCTGGACTTGAGCGTTTGCGTGAGCAACTCGTCGGCGCGGGAGGGCTCCAGCACGCCCGAGGGGTGGTTGTGGCTGAGGATGACGGCGGCGGCGTTGAGTTCCAGCGCGCGCTTGAGCACCTCGCGCGGATAGACGCTGGTTTGCGTCAGCGTGCCGCGGAACAATTCCTCGCAGGCGATCAGGCGCTGCTGCGCGTCCAGGAAAAGCACCGCGAAGACCTCGTGCGGCAGCCGCCCCAGGCGCATCTGCAGGTAATCCTTCACCAGCTGTGGCGAGCCGAACACGGGCTGGGCGCTCAGGCTGCCCGAGAGGCCGCGCCGCGCCATCTCCATCACGGCCATCAGCTCGGCGCGCTTGGCCGGCCCCAGGCCTTTGATGCCCTTGAGCTGGGCCGCGGTGGCGCCCAACAACCCGCTCAAACCGCCGAGCTGCTGCAACAGGCTTTCGGCGAGCTTGAGCACGCCCTGGCCCTGCAGGCCGGTGCGCAGCAGCAGGGCCAGCAATTCGGCGTCGGCCAGGGCGGCAGGGCCCATGGCGAGCAGCTTTTCGCGGGGCCGCAAGGCGGCTGGGAGGTCTTTCATGGGGTGTTTGCGTCGAAGCGTCGTTCTCAAACCTAAAATTGTGCTTTTCCAGCCCCTGCAAGCCCATCCTCCCAAAGGGTGTGTTGACACCATGACCATTTCCGCGCCTACCGTTGTTCCCGGCTCCTTCCTGACGCTGCATTACCGGCTGGCCGGCCCGGACGGCGACGACCTGGTCAACACCTTCACCGACAAGCCCGCCACGCTGTCCATCGGCTCGGGCGAGCTGTCGCCGGCCATCGAGGCCCGCCTGATCGGCCTGAGCGAGGGCACCCGCACCACGCTGCAGCTGGCGCCCGGCGAGGCCTTCGGTCCGCGCAACCCCGAGATGGTCCAGCGTGTGGCCATGACCCTGCTGCGCGAGTTGGGCGACATGGACGAAACCTGGCGCGTCGGCGACGTGGTGCAATTCCCCACGCCGGACGGCAGCGGCAGCTTCGCTGGCACCGTGCGCGAGGTCGATGGTGCCGGCCAGTGGGCCGAGTTCGACTTCAACCACCCTTTGGCCGGCCAGCCCGTCACCTTCGAGGTGCAGCTGATCGGTGTGTTGTGAGCACCGACGTGAGCCCCGCCACCCCCCACCGCGTTGACGACGTCCTGCTGGCCGAGCCCCGTGGCTTTTGCGCCGGCGTGGACCGCGCCATCGAAATCGTCGAGCGGGCACTCGCCCAGTTCGGCGCGCCCATCTACGTGCGCCACGAAATCGTGCACAACACCTACGTGGTCAACGACCTCAAGGCCAAGGGCGCCATCTTCATCGAAGACCTCGCCGACGTGCCGCCCGGTGCCACGCTGATCTTCAGCGCCCACGGCGTCAGCCAGGAAGTGCGCCGCGAGGCCGATGCGCGCGGCTTCAGCGTGTTCGACGCCACCTGCCCGCTGGTGACCAAGGTGCACGTCGAGGTGGCCAAGCTGCGCCGCGAGGGCTATGAGTTCCTGATGATCGGGCACAAGGGCCACCCGGAGGTCGAAGGCACGATGGGCCAGCTGCACGATGGCATCTACCTCGTCGAAGACGAAGCCGATGTGGCGCGCGTTCAGGTGAGCGACCCCAGCAAGCTGGCCGTGGTCACGCAGACCACGCTGTCGGTGGACGACGCCGCCGTCATCCTCGAAGCCATCAAGGTGCGCTTCCCGCAGGTGCGCGAGCCCAAGCAGCAAGACATTTGCTACGCCACGCAGAACCGCCAGGATGCCGTCAAGATCATGGCGCCGCAGGTGGACGTGGTCATCGTGGTGGGCAGCCCCACCAGCTCCAACAGCAACCGCTTGCGCGAGTTGGCCGAGCGCCTGGGCACCCCGGCGTACATGGTTGACTGCCCGGAAGACCTGCACGAGACCTGGTTCGATGGCCGCCCGCGCGTGGGCCTGACCGCTGGCGCCTCCGCCCCCGATGTGCTGGTGCAGCAGGTCATTGCCCGCTTGCGCGCACTGGGCGCCGTGGCCGTGCGCCGCATGCAGGGCGTCGAGGAGCATGTGCGCTTCCCGCTGCCCAAGGGCCTGGGTGGCACCGGCCTGGACCGCCCCTTGCCCTCCGAACGATCCGACGGCTGAGCCGCCGTCCCGACAACCTTTTCTCACCCCACCCCACCATGCTCGACATCGCCCTGCTGCGCAAAGACCTCGACAACGTCCTGGCCCGACTGAACAAGCGCAAGAGCCCCCAGCCTTTCCTGGACGAGGCGCGCTTCCGTGAACTCGAGGGCGAGCGCAAGACCCTCCAGAGCCGCACGGAAGAGCTGCAATCGCAGCGCAACAGCCTGTCCAAGCAGATCGGCGGGCTCAAGGGCCGGGCCGCCAAAGGGGAAGACACGGCGGCCGAGGTCGAAGCCGTGATGGCCCAGGTGGCCAGCATCGCCGATGAGCTCAAGGCCAGCGCCGACCGCCTGGACGTGCTGCAGACCGAGCTCTCGGCCATGCTGCTGTCGGTGCCCAACCTGCCGCAAGACGAGGCGCCCGTGGGCGCCGACGAATCTGGCAACGTGGAAGTGCGCCGCTGGGGCACGCCGGGCACCTATGGCTTCGCGCCGAAGGACCACGTGGACCTGGGCGGCCCGCTGGGCCTGGACTTCGAGACCGGCGCCAAGCTCTCGGGCGCGCGCTTCACCTTCATGAGGGGCCCCATCGCCCGCCTGCACCGCGCGCTGGCGTCCTTCATGCTGGACGTGCAAACGCAGGAACACGGCTACACCGAGTGCTACACGCCTTATCTGGTGAAGGCACCGGCGCTGCAAGGCACCGGCCAGCTGCCCAAGTTCGAGCAAGACCTCTTCCACGTCACCTCGGGCGATGGCGATGTGGCCGACAGCAAGTGGTACCTGATCCCCACCAGCGAGGTCACGCTGACCAACACCGTGGCCGACACCATCGTGCCGCTGGACCAGTTGCCCATCAAGCTGACCGGCCACACGCCGTGCTTCCGCTCGGAGGCGGGCAGCGCGGGCCGTGACACGCGCGGCATGATCCGCCAGCACCAGTTTGACAAGGTCGAGATGGTGCAGATCACCGCGCCCGAGCAAAGCAGCGCCGCGCTGGAAGAGATGGTGGGCCACGCCGAAGCCGTGCTGCAAAAGCTGGAGCTGCCTTACCGCGTGATGGCCCTGTGCACCGGCGACATGGGCTTCGGCGCCGCCCGCACCTATGACCTGGAGGTGTGGCTGCCTGCGCAAAACACTTACCGCGAGATCAGCTCGGTCTCGAACTGCGAGGCCTTCCAGGCCCGCCGCATGCAAGCGCGCTACAAGAACGCGCAAGGCAAGAACGAGTTCGTGCACACGCTCAATGGCTCGGGCCTGGCCGTGGGCCGCGCCTTGGTGGCCGTGCTGGAGAACCACCAGCAGGCCGACGGCAGCATCCGCGTGCCGGTGGCGCTGCGCCCCTACCTCGGTGGCGCTGAGGTGCTGAAGCCCTGAAATTTCTGCTACAGTAGCGGGCTACGCCGACGAGACCCCGGCGCGCCTTTTCAGGAGAGGTGGCAGAGTGGTCGAATGTACCTGACTCGAAATCAGGCGTACCGCAAGGTACCGTGGGTTCGAATCCCACCCTCTCCGCCAATGCAAAACCCCAAGTGATTGATTCGCTTGGGGTTTTTTGCTTTTTGGGGTGCCGCTCTGTCGTCAGGGCTGACTACACTGCAGTCTCCCGGGCCATGTGCCTGGTTCGAGGAGTCCTGAGCGTGCACACCGCTGAAATGGTGGCGCTGGCGCGGTCGCGCTGGCCCCATGTCGAGATCCATTGTCCGCCTGTGGCCGAGGTCGTCGTGCGGCTGGCCGACGACATCGCCGCGCGTTTGCGCGAGGCCATCGAGGCCCGTGGCCAGGCGCTGCTGTGCGTGTCGGGTGGCAAGTCGCCGGTGGCCTTGTTCGAGGCCTTGCGGGCCTTGCCGCTGGCGTGGTCGCAACTCACGGTCACCCTGGTCGATGAGCGCTGCGTGCCGCCCGAGCACCCCGACAGCAACGTCCGCCTGGTGCGCGCGCACCTGCTGCAAGGGGCCGCGGCGCAGGCCCGTTTCGTGCCCTGGATCGACGCGCCGACCCCTTTGCTGGCAGAAGCCGCCGCGCAGGCCAATGCGCTGATGGCGGCCTTGCCCGTGCCCGATGTGCTCGTGCTTGGCATGGGCACCGACGGCCACACGGCCTCGCTGTTCCCGCACTCGCCTGACCTGCCCCGCGCACTCGACCTGGCCACGCCCGAGCGCGTGTGCGCCGTGCGCCTGCCCGAGCCACCACCGCAGCCCAACCACCCCCGCCTGACGATGACGCTGGCGCACATCCTGCGCGCGCGTTGCCTCGTGCTGCCCGTGCAAGGTGCTGACAAGCTGGCCGTGCTGAGCCAAGCTGCGCGCGACCGCAACCCGCCGGGCCTGGACGCGCTGCCCATCTCCCACATCCTCCACCAGACCACCACGCCGGTGAGCCTGTGGTTGCCCCTTTGAGGTGCCCATGACCCCTCCTGCCTCGTCCCCTTCCGTTCCCCTGCACCCGGAACTGCTGCGCATCACCGAGCGCATCCGCCAGCGCAGCGCCACCACGCGTCAGGCTTACCTGGCGATGATCGACAGCGCGCGCCGCCCGGGTGCCTACCGCGCCGGCATGGGCTGCGCCAACATGGCCCACGCTTTCGCGGCCATGCCCGCCTCCGACAAGCTCGTGCTCAACCAGGAGCGCCAGCCCAACCTGGGCGTGGTCACGGCCTACAACGACATGCTCTCGGCCCACCAGCCCTACGAGCACTACCCCGAGCGCATCCGCGCCGCAGCCCGCGCGCTCGGCGCCACGGCCCAGGTCGCCGGCGGCGTGCCCGCCATGTGCGACGGCATCACCCAGGGCGAAGATGGCATGGAGCTGTCGCTGTTCTCGCGCGATGTCATCGCCCTGGCCACGGCGGTGGCGCTGTCGCACAACGTGTTCGATGCGGCCTTGTGCCTGGGCGTGTGCGACAAGATCGTGCCCGGCCTCCTCATGGGCGCGCTGCAGTTCGGCCACCTGCCCGTGGTCTTCGTGCCCGCCGGGCCCATGACCTCGGGCCTGTCGAACGACGCCAAGGCCAAGGTGCGCCAGGAATATGCCCAGGGCAAGGTCGGGCGCGATGCGCTGCTGGCGTCTGAGCAGGCGGCTTACCACGGCGCCGGCACCTGCACCTTCTATGGCACGGCCAACTCCAACCAGATGCTCATGGAGATCATGGGCTTGCACTTGCCAGGCTCTTCCTTCGTGAACCCGGGCACGCCCTTGCGCGATGCCCTCACCGATGCGGCCGTTCAGCGGGCCGTGGCCATGGGCCAGCCGGGGCAGAAGCACAGCGGCATGGGCCATTGGGTGAACGAGCAGGTCATCGTCAACGGCCTGGTCGGCCTGCTGGCCACGGGCGGCTCGACCAACCACACCCTGCACCTCGTCGCCATGGCGCGCGCCGCCGGCATCCTCATCGACTGGGACGATTTCGCCGAGCTTTCGGCCTGCGTGCCGCTGCTGGCCCGCGTCTATCCCAATGGCCAGGCCGATGTGAACCACTTCCACGCCGCCGGTGGCATGGGCTTCCTGATGCGCGAACTGCTCGATGCCGGCCTGTTGCACGAGGACGTGGGCACCATCCTGGGACAGGGCCTGCGCGCCTGGACCCGCGAGCCCTGGCTGGACGGCGGTCAGGATGGCGGTCGCTTGGCCTGGCGCGACGTGCCCGCGGTGTCGGCCGACCTCGACGTGCTGCGTCCCGCGGCCCAGCCTTTCAGCGCCGACGGCGGTCTGCGCCTGTTGAAGGGCAACCTCGGTCGCGCGGTGGTGAAGGTCTCGGCCGTCAAGCCCGCCCACCGCGTGGTGCGCGCACCGGCGCTGGTCTTCACCGACCAGAAGCAGCTGGACGTGCGCTTCCAGGCCGGCGAGCTGGAGCGCGATTTCATCGCCGTCGTGCGCGAGCAGGGGCCGCGCGCCAATGGCATGCCCGAGCTGCACAAGCTCACGCCCGTGCTCGGCGTGCTGCAGGACCGCGGCTTCCACGTGGCGCTGCTCACCGACGGCCGCATGTCGGGCGCTTCTGGCAAGGTGCCAGCGGCCATCCACCTCAGCCCGGAGGCGTTGGACGGCGGTGCCATCGCGCGCATCGAGGAGGGCGACATGGTCACGCTCAACTGCGACACCGGCGAGTTGCGCCTGGAGGTCGATGACGCCACGTTGGCCGCGCGCACGCCGCGCTTGTCGGCATCACCCGCCGATGGTCAGCCCGCGTGGCTGCACCATGGTCGTCAGATTTTCGAGCTGTTCCGCCAGAACGCCGCACCGGCAGAGCAGGGCGCTTCGCCACTGTGGCCAGCGTCGCACTGATCCCCATCTCCAGACCGAACCGAAGCATTTTCCGGAGCTGCCCGATGTCCGCCCATCCCACCCTGACCCCGCCGGCCTTCACCTCCCGCGTGGTGCCGGTCATCGTCATCACCGACGTGGCCCAGGCCGTGCCGCTGGCGCAAGCCCTGCTGGACGGTGGCGTCGATGTCATGGAGATCACGCTGCGCCACGCGGCCGGCCTGCCCGCCATCGAGGCCGTGGCCCGCGCCGTGCCGCAGATGCACGTCGGTGCGGGCACCGTGACCCGCGCCGACGAGGTGCGCCGCGTGAAAGACGCGGGCGCCAGCTTCGCCTTGTCGCCCGGCATGACCGATGCGCTCGTGCAGGCCGCCTTCGACGCCGAGCTGCCCTTCATGCCCGGCGTGATGACGCCCGGTGAGGTCATGCGCGCCCGCGACCACGGCTTCCGCCTCGTCAAGCTCTTCCCCGCCGAGCAGGCCGGCGGGCTGGGCATGCTCAAGGCGCTGGGTGGCCCGCTGGGCGACATGCGTTTCTGCCCCACGGGCGGTGTGTCGGTGGACAACATGGGCGCCTTCCTGCGCCTGCCCAATGTGGCCATGGTCGGCGGCTCGTGGTTGACGCCCGTGGCCTTGCTGGAAGCGGGCCGTTGGGACGAGGTCACGCGCCTGGCGCGCGCGGCCATGGGCATCGCGGCCGACGTGGCATCGGTGGCTGTCACGGGTTGAGCGATCGCGCATGCGGCGCGGTTTATATTGGCGACGGCACTGTGCCTCCGTCTCAACCCTGAGCCGACCGCCCCTACCCGAGGCGCCGGCTCGCTGAACTGAACACCGCTGGCGATCCCGGCGGTGCATGTCCATGAACGTTTCACGCAAGACCGACACCGAAGCCCCCCTGGTCGAAGACATCCGCTTCCTGGGCACCCTGCTGGGCGATGTCATCCGCGAACAGGAAGGCCGCCCCGCCTACGAACTCGTCGAGCAGGTGCGCAAGCTCTCCGTGGCCTTCCGCCGCGATGCCGACCAGGACGCCGACAAGGCGCTCAAGAAGCTGCTCAAGGGCCTGAGCGCCGACCAGACGGTCAGCGTTGTGCGCGCCTTCACCTACTTCAGCCACCTGGCCAACCTGGCCGAAGACCGCCACCACATCCGCCGCCGCGAGGTGCATGAGCGCGCCGGCCGCAGCCACGAAGGCAGCATCGAGGCCTGCTTCCAGCGCCTGCGGGATGCCGGCATCGCGCCGCGCAGCATCGCGCAAACGCTGACCACCGCGTACGTCGCGCCCGTGCTCACCGCCCACCCGACCGAGGTGCAGCGCAAGAGCATCCTCGACGCCGAGCGCGACATCGCCCGCCTGCTCACCGAGCGCGACGCCGTGCGCGCCCGCCAGGCCATCAACCCGCAAGACGCCCTGTGCCCGCGTGAGCTGGCCGCCAACGAGGCCGCCATCCGCGCCCGCATCACCCAGCTGTGGCAGACGCGGCTGCTGCGCTTTTCCAAGCTCACGGTGGCCGACGAGGTCGAGAACGCCATGGGCTACTACGAGTCCACCTTCCTGCGCGAGATCCCCAAGCTCTACGCCGACCTGGAACGCGAACTCGGCGCCCACCCCGTGGCCAGCTTCCTGCGCATGGGCCAGTGGATCGGTGGCGACCGCGACGGCAACCCCAACGTCTCGGCGCAAACGCTCTCGCACGCCCTGGGCCGTCAGGCCGAAGTCGCCCTGCGCTTTTACCTGACCGAGGTGCACCACCTGGGCGCCGAGCTCTCGCAATCGCAGCGCCTGGTCGATGTGTCTGATGCGATGCGGGCCCTGGCGCAACGCTCGCCCGACCGCAGCGAGCACCGCAGCGACGAGCTCTACCGCCGCGCCCTCATCGGCGTCTATGCCCGCCTGGCCGCCACCTTGCTCGGCCTGACGGGCGAAGAGGCCGCGCGCCATGCCGTCGAGCCGCAAGACCCGTACGCCGATGCCGCCGAGTTCCTCGCCGACCTGCGCACCATCGAAGCCTCGCTGCGCGCCCACCATGGCGATGTGCTGGTGACACCGCGCCTGCAGCCGCTGCTGCGCGCCGTCGAGGTCTTCGGCTTCCACCTGGCCACCGTCGATTTGCGCCAGAGCTCCGACCAGCACGAGCGCGTCGTGGCCGAGTTGCTGGCCACCGCCCGCATCGCGCCCGGCTACAGCGCCCTGTCGGAAGACGACAAGCGCGCCGTGCTGCTGCGCCAGCTCAACGACGCCCGCCCGCTGCGCGTGCCGACTGCGGCCTACAGCAAGCACACCGTGGCCGAGCTGGCCATCTTCGAGCGCGCCCGCGAGATGCGCCAGCGCTTCGGCGCCGACGCCATCCGCCACTACATCATCAGCCACACCGAAACCGTCAGCGACCTGCTGGAAGTGCTGCTGCTGCAAAAGGAAGTGGGCCTGATGTCGGGCACGCTGGACGAGGGCGGCCTGGCCGACCTCATCGTCGTGCCCCTGTTCGAAACCATCGAAGACCTGCGCAACGCGCCGCACATCATGCGCGCCTTCTACGGCCTGCCCGGCGTGGCGGCCCTGGTGCAGCGCGGCGGTGCCGAGCAGGACGTCATGCTCGGCTACTCGGACAGCAACAAGGATGGCGGCATCTTCACCAGCAACTGGGAGCTCTACCGCGCCGAAATCGCCCTGGTGGCCCTGTTCGACGAGCTGACCCAGCACGGCTTGAAGGAGGCCGGCGTGCCCGCCACGGCCGTGCAGCTGCGCATGTTCCATGGCCGCGGTGGCACCGTGGGCCGCGGCGGTGGCCCCAGCTACCAGGCCATCCTGGCCCAGCCCCCCGGCACCGTGCGTGGCCAGATCCGCCTGACCGAGCAGGGCGAGGTGATCGGCTCCAAGTACGCCAACCCGGAAATCGGCCGGCGCAACCTGGAAACGCTGGTCGCCGCCACGCTGGAGGCCACCTTGCTGCAGCCCGCACAGACCTCACAGGTGGCCACGCCCACCTTCCTGCAAGCGGCGGCTGCGCTCTCGCAGGCCAGCATGGACGCCTACCGCGCCCTGGTCTATGAGACACCGGGCTTCGCCGACTACTTCTTCCAGGCCACGCCCATCCGCGAAATCGCCGAGCTCAACATCGGCTCGCGCCCGGCCTCGCGCAAGGCGCTCCAGGGCATCGAGGACCTGCGCGCCATCCCCTGGGGCTTCGGCTGGGGCCAGAGCCGCATCACCTTGCCGGGCTGGTATGGCTTTGGCTCGGCCGTGCAGGCCTTCCTGAACGCCGACGCGGCCCAAGGCGAGGCGGGCCGCAAGAAGGCCCTGGCCCTGCTGCAGAAGATGCACCGCCAGTGGCCTTTCTTCCGCACCTTGTTGTCCAACATGGACATGGTGCTGGCCAAGAGCGACCTGGCCCTGGGCTCGCGCTACGCCAGCCTGGTGGACGACGCCCGCCTGCGCAAGAAAGTGTTCACGCAGATCGAGGCTGAGTGGCAGCGCACCGCCGAGGCCCTGGCCCTCATCACGGGCGAGCCGCAGCGCCTGGCGCACAACGCGGCCCTGGCGCGCTCCATCCGCCACCGCTTCCCCTACATCGACCCGCTGCACCACCTGCAGGTCGAGCTGGTTCGTCGCTACCGGGCGGGCCAGACGGACGAGCGGGTGCGCACCGGCATCCACATCAGCATCAACGGCATCGCGGCGGCGCTGCGCAACACCGGTTGAGCCGGGCGGGCTGACCTGGCGCAAAGCAGGGGCGGGAGCGACACAGTTCTTTACCGCCGCGCCACCCTGGCTTTACGGCCGGCGCGCAAGATGTCTCCATGTTCAGGCCACCCCCGGTCTGTTCCGCACGGAGACACCCATGACCCACCTGCCCACACCCGCCCCCCAAGCTGCCACCCACACCGGCCCGCGCACCCTGCGCACCACCGTGATCGCCTCGGCCCTGGCGCTGGCCGCCGTCGCGCTCAGCCTGGGCGCCGGTGCTCCGGCCTTCGCCGCTGACAAGGTGGGCGACAAAGCCACCGCCACCGCCACAGCCAGCGCCGCATCGGCCCCCCGCATGGCACCCGGGATGGCCCCGCGCATGCAGCCCGGCATGTCGCATGGTGACCACGGTGGCATGGGCATGATGCCGAGTGGCCGCCACCTCGACCGGCTGCTCACCGAGGTCAAGGCCAGCGACGCCCAGCGCCAGCAAATCAAGCAGCTCACCGACAAGGCCCGCGCCGACGTCCAGGCCCTGCACGAACAAGGCAAGGGCCTGCACGAGCGCACCCGAGCCCTGTGGACGGCGCCCAAGCTGGACGCTGCCGAAGCCGAGCAGCTGCGCCAGCAGATGCTCGCCCAGCACGACCAGGTCAGCAAGCGCATGACCCAGGCCATGCTGGACGTGGGCAACGTGCTGACGCCCGAGCAGCGCGCCAAGGCCGCCGAGCTGATCAAGGCGAGGCGCGAGCGCCACGCAAAACCCGGTATGGACCGCTGAGCCCGGAGCGCGCGACAATGTCGGACATGAGCGAGCACATCCTGCTGATTGACGACGACCTGCGCCTGAGCGCCATGGTCGGTGACTACCTGCACAGCCACGGCTACCAGGTCTCTTCCGCGCCCACCCTGAGCGCCGGGCGCGAGTTGCTGGCACGCCAGGCGGTGGACGCCCTGGTGCTGGACCTGATGCTGCCCGATGGCGATGGCCTCGACCTCTGCCGCGAGTTGCGCGCCTCGCCCCGCACGCGCACGCTGCCGGTGCTGATGCTCAGCGCCCGCGGCGAGCCCACCGACCGCATCGTCGGTCTGGAAATCGGTGCAGACGACTACCTCACCAAACCCTTCGAGCCGCGCGAGTTGCTGGCCCGCGTGCGCGCGCTGCTGCGGCGCACCTCGGCCCATCCGGACGACACCGACGTCTGGCGCTTCGGCCGCCTGGAAATCGACACCGGCCTGCGCCAGGTGCGCTTGGGCAATGAGCCCTGCGACCTGACCTCCTACCAGTACGACCTGCTCAGCGTGATGGCCCAGCACCCGGGCCGCGTGCTCAGCCGCGACCAGATCATGGACGCCCTCAAGGGCCATCCGCTGGAAGCCTTCGACCGCTCCATCGACGTCCACATCTCGCGCATCCGCGCCGCCATCGAGGACGACCCGAAAGAGCCCCGCCGCATCCTCACCGTGCGGGGCGTGGGCTATGTGTTCGCCAAAAAGCAGGACGCCGAGCAGGATGCCGCCTGAGCTGTGCGGCCGACGTGCCCGTGACTTGACGCGCCCGGCATGAAGACGCTGGCACTGCGCATCTACCTCACCGTGGTCACGGTGCTGCTGGTCTTCGCCCTCGTGTCGGGCTGGCTGGCGCAGCGCAACCTCGAGCACGAACGCACCCAGGTGCAGTCCGTCACCGCCTGGAACGAGCGTGCCGCGGCCTGGGCCGAGCTGATTGAAAACAGCCTGCCGCCCGCCAGCGAGCCGCGTCAGGAGCAGGCCCGTGTCTTCCTCGATTGGGCCGACCGCCTGCGCATGCCCATGGCCCTGGACGACGCCAGGGGCCAGCGCATCGCCACGTCGGAGTTGATGGACGAGCGCCTGCGCCGCTGGCCGGACTTGCGCATTCAGATGCAGCAGTCGCGCCTGTCGGATGGTCGCACCCTGTGGGTGATGCGCCCGGGCACGATGCGCCTGCGCATGGCCAACGGCCTGCCCGGACCCGGTCCAGGTGGTCCTGGCATGGGGCCGCCGCCCCCTCGCGAGGTCGAACCGGGCCATGCCGCCAATGGCGGTGGCCCCTCGGGCATGCCGGCGCTGCCACCGCCGCCGCGCGCCCAGCCCTGGTTGTCGCCCCTGGCCTGGATGATGCCGCCCTGGTTGGCCGAAGGCGTGCCCGCCCTGGCATTGACCCTGGTGCTGCTCTTCGTGGCCGTGGCCATCGGCGCCTGGCCCGTCGTCATCCGCCTGACCCGCCGCCTGACGGCGCTGCGCCAAGGCGTAGAGCTGTTCGGTTCGGGCCAGTTGCAGCACCGCGTGGCCGTGGAGGGCGCCGACGAGGTGGCCGCCGTGGCGCGCAGCTTCAACGAGGCGGCCCAGCGCATCGAAGACCTCGTCACCTCCAGCCGCAGCCTGCTGGCCAACGCCAGCCACGAGCTGCGCTCGCCCCTGGCGCGCCTGAAGATGGCCGTCTCGCTGATGGCCGAGGCCCCGCCCGAGCGCGCCGCCCGCATCCGCAGCGAAATCCACCAGGACATCAAGGAGCTCGACGCCTTGGTCGAAGAGGTGCTGCTGGCCAGCCGCCTGGACGCCCGCAGCGAGGTGGAGCGCGCGCCGGTGGACCTGCTCGGCCTGGCCACGGAAGAGGCCAACCGCGTGGGTGCCGAGGTCATCGTGGGCGATGACTTCCCGCTGCAGCCCTACACCGGCGACGACCGCCTGCTGCGCCGCGCCGTGCGCAACCTGCTGGAGAATGCCCGCCGCTACGGTGGCCCCGAGGTGGCGCTCGCCCTGACCACAGCGCCTGGCGTGCTGGAATTGGCCGTGCTGGACCGCGGCCCGGGCGTGCCCGTGGAACAGCGCGAACGCATCTTCGAGCCCTTCTACCGCCTGCCCGGCCATGCCGAACACGCAGGCGGGGTCGGCCTGGGCCTGAGCCTGGTGAGCCAGATCGCCCACCGCCACGGCGGGCAGGTGCGCTGCGAAGCGCGCGAGGGCGGCGGCAGCCGGTTCGTGCTGAGCCTGCCGACGGCCTGAGCGGTGGTCAGCCCTTCAGCCCGCGGCCAATGCCCTCGTAATCCAGCCCGAACTGCTGGACCAGGCCCGGCTCGTACAGGTTGCGGCCGTCCAGCACCACGGGGCTCTTGAGCGTGGCCTTGATGCGGTCGAAGTCCGGGCTGCGGAATTCCTTCCACTCGGTCACGATCAGCAGCGCGTCGGCGCCATCGAGCGCGCCCATGGGGTTCTCGGCGTAGGTCAGGCGCGGTTCGTCACCGAAGATGCGCTGGGCCTCGGCCATGGCCACCGGGTCGTAGGCCGTCACGGTGGCGCCGCGCTGGAACAGCTCGGCCAGCACCACGCGGCTGGTGGCTTCGCGCATGTCGTCGGTGTTGGGCTTGAAGGCCAGGCCCCACACGGCGAAGTGCTTGCCGGCCAGGTTTTCGCCGAAGCGGCGCGTCACCTTCTCGATCAGCACGTGCTTCTGGTGGTCGTTGGCGGCTTCCACGGCCTTGAGCACCTTCAGGTCCTGGCCTTCGTCCGAAGCGGTCTTGATCAGGGCCTTGACGTCCTTGGGGAAGCAGCTGCCGCCGTAGCCGCAACCGGCGTACAGGAAGTGCGTGCCGATGCGGGGGTCCGAGCCGATGCCCAAGCGAACTTGCTCGATGTCGGCGCCCATCTTCTCGGCCAGCAGGGCCAGCTCGTTCATGAAGCTGATGCGGGTGGCCAGCATGGCGTTGGCGGCGTACTTGGTCAGCTCGGCGCTGCGCACGTCCATCACCACCAGGCGCTCGTGGTTGCGCTGGAAGGGCGCGTACAGGGCGCGCATCAGCAAAATGGCTTGCTCGTCGTCGGCGCCCACCACGATGCGGTCGGGGCGCATGAAGTCGTCGACTGCCGCGCCTTCTTTCAGGAACTCGGGGTTCGACACCACGGCGAATTTGGCGTCGGTGTCGCGCTTGGCGATCTCGTCGGCCACGGCGGCGCGCACCTTGTCGGCGGTGCCCACGGGCACGGTGGACTTGTCCACGATGACCTTGTAGTCCGTCATCAGGCGGCCGATGTTGCGGGCCGCGGCCAGCACGTACTGCAGGTCGGCGCTGCCATCTTCATCGGGGGGCGTGCCCACGGCGATGAACTGGATGGTGCCGTGCGCCACCGCGCGTTCGATGTCGGTGGTGAAGTGCAGGCGCCCGGCCTTCACATTGCGGGCGACCACCAGGTCCAGGCCCGGCTCGTGGATGGGGATGCCGCCTTCTTCCAGGATGCGGATCTTGTTCGGGTCCACGTCCAGGCACAGCACGTCATTGCCCATTTCGGCGAGACAAGCGCCCGTGACCAGGCCGACGTAGCCGGTGCCGACAACAGAAACTTTCATGGTGGTGGATCTGTGGAATGTGAAGGGAAGGGGAGATTCTGACAGATGGCCGGGGGCCTCAGGCGCGGTGGTACTGCCGGTACCAGGCAACGAAGCGGCCAATGCCCTCGCTCAGGCCGGTGTGTGGCGCCACGCCCGTCCAGGCCTGCAGGGCGCTGACGTCGGCGTAGGTGGCGGGCACGTCGCCGGGGGCCATGGGTTGCAGATCGAGTTGCGCGCTCACGCCCAGGGCGCTTTCCAGGGTGCGGATGAAGTCCATCAGCTGCACGGGTTCGCTGTGGCCGATGTTGAACACCTTGTAGGGCGCCCAGGAGCCCGATGCCTGGGGCGCGGCGCGGTCGAAGGCGTCATCGGCCACCGGCGGGCGGTCCAGCGTGGCCACCACCCCGGCGACGATGTCGTCGATGAAGGTGAAGTCGCGCTGCATCTTGCCGTGGTTGAACACCTTGATGGGCTCACCGGCCAGGATGGCGCGCGTGAACAGCATCGGCGCCATGTCCGGTCGGCCCCAGGGCCCGTAGACCGTGAAAAAGCGCAGGCCGGTGGTCGGCAGGCCGTAGAGGTGGCTGTAGGTGTGGGCCATCAGCTCGTTGGCCTTCTTGGTGGCCGCGTACAGGCTGACGGGGTGGTCCACCGCGTCGTTTTCCGAGAACGGCATGCGGGTGTTGCCGCCGTACACGCTGGAGCTGCTGGCATAGACCAGGTGCGCCGTGCGGTGGCGGCGGCAGGCCTCCAGCATGTTCACGAAGCCCACCAGGTTGGACTGGGCGTAGGCGTGCGGGTGGGTCAGCGAGTAGCGCACCCCGGCCTGGGCGGCCAGGTGCACCACGCCGTCGAAGCCGTGGGCATCGAACAGGGCGTTCAGGCCGGCCATGTCCACCAAGTCGGCTTCCACGAACTGAAAACGGCCGGCGTCCGGACCCGCCTGCAACGAGGCCACACGGTCCCGCTTGAGCTGCGGGTCGTAGTAGTCGTTGAGGTTGTCCAGACCGATGACGGTGTCGCCGCGCGCCAGCAGCGCCTGTGACACGTGCATCCCGATGAAGCCGGCGGCGCCGGTGATCAGAATCTTGCGCATGCCGGTATTGTCCGTCAGGCGCGGGCCATCAGGCGCCACGGGTCCAGCGCGTGCATCAAGCGCGCGCATCTCCCCAGCGCAGCGAGGTGGTCTCGTCGCCCTGGTAGGTGGTCTTGCCGTGGCGGTCCACGCAGTACTGCGGCGAGGCCACCACGTCTTCAAGCACCGTGTTCTCGGACACCCGGGTGTACTCGAACAACACGCTGCGTTTGACGCTGCAACCCTGGCGCAGGCGGCTGCCATGGCCGATCCAGCACGGGCCTTCCAGGGTCACGCCCGGCTCCACGCAGCTGCCCGAGCCGATGTACACCGGCCCGTTGATCTTCACCGTGTCCCAGTCGATGCGGGTGTTCAGGCCCACCCAGACGCCAGGGCGCACTTCCTTGCCAGGCATGTCCATCTGGGCGATTTCACCGGCCAGCACGCGTTGGCAGACGGCCCAGTAGTCGGCCACGCGGCCGATGTCGATCCAGTTGAAATGGCGGCTCTGGGCGTAAAAGGGCAGGCCCTTTTCCACCAGCAGGGGGAAAAGCTGGCTGCCGATGTCGAATTCGCGGTCGGGCGGGATCAGGTCGATCACGCTGGGCTCGAAGATGTAGATGCCGGTGGAGGCCAGCTGGGATTTGGCCTCCTCGGGCTCGGGCTTTTCCTGGAAGGACGTGACCCGGCCCTCGTTGTCGGCCACCACGATGCCGTAGTTCTTGACCTGGTCCAGCGGCACCTCCAGCGTCACCACGCTGGCCAGGGCGCCCTTGGTCTTGTGCTCGAACAGGGCGGCCTGCAGGTCCAGGTCGATGATGGCGTCGCCGCAGAGGACGATGGTGGTGTCGTCGAAGAAGCCCGAGAAATCCTGGATGCGGCGCATGCCGCCGGCCGAGCCCAGCGGGCGGGGCACGATTTCACCGTGCTCGCGCGCGCCCTCGAAGGCGTAGCCGATCTCCACGCCCCAGCGGTGGCCGTCGCCGAAGTAGTTCTCGATCTTCCAGTGGTTGAACGCCACGTTGACCATGATGTCGTGCACGCCATAGCGGGCCAGGTGCTCGATGATGTATTCCATCACCGGCTTGCCCAGGATGGGCACCATGGGCTTGGGCGTTTGCTTGGTCAGGGGCCTGACGCGGGTGCCCTGACCGGCGGCCAGGATCATCGCTTTTGCCATATCGGGTCTTTCGGCTGTTTTTGTGGCGTGTGACGCAATGATGACGCAAGGCAGGGCAAAGTTCCCTGGCCAGCGCGGTCAGCATGCCCCCGAATGGAGGGTGGTGAGGGCCGGGCGACACCAGGGACCGAGGATTCGTCACGAAGTGCTCGCCATAATGTGTCCCTTGCGTCGGTTCATCGGCGCCTTCTCTGGACAGCAGCACACCCATGATCCTGATCACTGGCGGCGCCGGCTTCATTGGCGGCAACTTCGTGCACCACTGGTGCGAGCGGCAAGCGGGCGCCGAGCCCGTGGTCGTGTTCGACAAGCTCACCTACGCGGGCAACCCGCACACCATCGCGCCGCAGCTGAAGTCGGGTCAGGCCACCCTGATCCAGGCCGACATCGCCGACCGCGAGGCCGTGCGCCAGGCCCTGGCTCAGTACCAGCCGCGCGCCATCCTGCACTTCGCCGCCGAGAGCCACGTGGATCGCTCCATCCACGGGCCGGGCGAGTTCATCCACACCAACATGGTCGGCACCTTCAGCCTGCTGGAAGAAACGCGCGCCTACTGGAGCGCCATGAGCGAGGCCGACAAGGCCGCTTTCCGTTTCCTGCACGTCTCCACCGACGAGGTCTATGGTTCGCTGTCCGACACCGACCCGGCCTTCTCCGAGACCACGGCTTACGCGCCCAACAGCCCTTACTCGGCCAGCAAGGCCGGCAGCGACCACCTGGTGCGCGCCTACCACCACACCTACGGCCTGCCCACGCTGACCACCAACTGCAGCAACAACTACGGGCCCTACCACTTCCCGGAAAAGCTCATCCCTTTGATGATCTTGAACGCGCTGGAAGGCAAGCCCCTGCCGGTGTACGGCGACGGCCTGAACATCCGCGACTGGTTGTTCGTGCGCGACCACTGCGAAGCCATCTGCCAGGTCCTGGAGAAGGGCCGCTCGGGCGAGGTTTACAACGTCGGTGGCATCAACGAGATCAAGAACATCGACGTGGTCAACACCATCTGCGCCATCCTCGATGAGCTGCGCCCGCGTGCCGACGGCAAGCCCTACGCCAGCCTCATCACCTACGTGACCGACCGCCCGGGCCACGACCGCCGCTACGCCATCGACCCGCGCAAAATCCAGAGCGAGATCGGCTGGACCCCGGCCGAGACCTTCGCGTCTGGCATCCGCAAAACGGTGCAATGGTTCCTCGACAACACCGAGTGGATCGACACCGTGCGCTCCGGCGGCTACCGCGACTGGATCGCGCAGAACTACGGCGGCCGCGCATGAACATCCTCCTGCTGGGCAGCGGTGGCCAGGTCGGCTGGGAACTGCAACGCGCCCTGGCGCCACTGGGTGCGCTGCACGCGTTTGACGCCCACAGCCCTGGGCCCGACGCCGCGCCGCACCTGCGCGCCGACTTCACCCAGCCCGAGCAGGTGCTGGAGATCATCCGCATCGTCCAGCCCGACGTCATCGTCAATGCCGCGGCCCACACGGCGGTGGACAAGGCCGAGGCCGAGCCCGAACTGGCCCGCCTGATCAACGCGACCACGCCGGGCCTGATCGCCCAGGAAGCGGCGCAGCGCGGCATCCTGCTGGTGCACTACAGCACCGACTACGTCTTCGACGGCAGTGGCCAGGCCCCGCGGGACGAGGATGCCGCCACGGCGCCTTTGAGCGTCTATGGCCAGACCAAGCGCGAAGGCGAGCTGGCCATCGCCGTCAGCGGCTGCCGCCACCTGACCTTGCGCACCAGCTGGGTCTATGCGGCGCGCGGTGGCAACTTCGCCCGCACCATGCTGCGCCTGGCGGCCGAGCGCGACGCGCTCAACGTCATCGACGACCAGGTCGGCGCACCCACCGGGGCCGACCTGCTGGCCGACGTCACGGCCCATGCCATCCGCGTGGTGCAGGGTGCGCCGGCAGGCCCGCGCCGCGACGAGCTCCTGGGCCTCTACCACCTGGTGGCCAGCGGCCACACCAGCTGGCACGCTTACGCCAGCTTCGTCATCGAGTGGGCGCGTGCCGCCGGCCAGCCCATCCGGGTGGCGCCCGAGGCCATCCGCCCCATCCCCACGGCCGAGTACCCCACGCCGGCGCAGCGCCCGCTGAACTCGCGCCTGGCCACCGACAAACTGCAGCAGGCCTTCGGCTTGCAGCTGCCCGACTGGCAGCACGGTGTCAGCCGCATGCTGACGGAAATCCTGGGACGCTGAGACATGACACGCAAAGGCATCATCCTCGCCGGTGGTTCGGGCACCCGCCTGCACCCCGCCACCCTGGCCATCAGCAAGCAGTTGCTGCCGGTCTATGACAAGCCCATGGTCTATTACCCGCTGAGCACCCTGATGCTGGCGGGCATCCGCGACATCCTGCTCATCAGCACCCCGCAAGACACGCCGCGCTTCCAGGCGCTGCTGGGCGATGGCAGCCAGTGGGGCCT
The DNA here is from genome assembly GCF_004362855.1 of Aquabacterium commune. GTDB lineage: Bacteria > Pseudomonadota > Gammaproteobacteria > Burkholderiales > Burkholderiaceae_C > Aquabacterium > Aquabacterium commune. The sequence goes on along the minus strand of NZ_SNXW01000001.1, from coordinate 795,443 downwards.
GAACCTGAGCTACTGCGTGCAGCCCAGCCCGGACGGCCTGGCGCAGGCCTTCATCCTCGGCCGTGACTTCGTCGGCAACAACCCCAGCGCGCTGGTGTTGGGCGACAACATCTACTACGGCCACGACCTGCAGCGCCAGTTGATGAGCGCCAATGCGCGCACCGACGGCGCCAGCGTCTTCGCCTACCACGTGACCGACCCGGAGCGCTACGGCGTGGTCGAGTTCGATGCCGACAAGCGCGCCCTGTCCATCGAAGAAAAGCCCAAGGCCCCCAAGAGCAACTACGCCGTCACCGGCCTGTACTTCTACGACACGCAGGTCTGCGACATCGCTGCCAGCATCCAGCCCAGCCCGCGCGGCGAGCTGGAAATCACCGACGTCAACGCGGCCTACCTGAAGCAAGGCCAGCTCAGCGTCGAGATCATGGGCCGCGGCTACGCCTGGCTGGACACGGGCACCCACGACAGCCTGCTGGAAGCCGGCCAGTTCATCGCCACCCTGGAAAAGCGCCAGGGCCTGAAGGTCGCGTGTCTGGAAGAAATCGCCTTCCGCTCTGGCTGGATTTCGGCCGAGCAGCTGAACAAGCTGGCCCAGCCCATGTTGAAGAATGGCTATGGCCAGTACCTGCTCAAGGTGCTCAACGACAAGGTCTATTGACCCCAGGACCTCCCCCATGAAACTCACCCAGACCCGCATCCCCGACGTCGTCATCGTCGAGCCCGCTGTGTTCGCCGACGAGCGCGGCTGGTTCATGGAGACCTTCAACGAGCCGCGCTTCCATGCCGGCCTGCGCGAGCTGGGCCTGCCCACACCGCGCGCCTTCGTGCAGGACAACCATTCGTGCAGCAAAGCCGGTGTGCTGCGTGGCCTGCACTACCAGCTGCCGCCGAATCCGCAAGGCAAGCTGGTGCGCGTGACCCAGGGCGCTGCTTACGATGTGGCCGTTGACATCCGCGTGGGCTCGCCCACTTTCGGCCAATGGGTCGGCGTGGAGCTGAGCGCCGACAACCGCCGTCAGATGTGGATCCCGGAAGGCTTTGCCCACGGTTTCCTGTCCCTGGCCGACGACACCCACTTCCTCTACAAGACCACCGACGTCTATGCCCGTGACTGCGAGCGCAGCCTCCATTGGCAAGACCCGGCCATCGGCATCGAGTGGCCGCTGGCTGGCCTCAACGGTGGGATCGCCATCGTGGCGCCCAAAGACGCCCAAGCCGTGACGCTGGCGCAGGCCCGTGAACGTGCCGCCACCGAGTTGCCCGTGTGGGCGCCGTTTGCCGTTTGAGCGCCCAGGCCTTCATCCTCAAGGCCTCGTTTGCGGGGTGTTTTGTCGTCAGCAGTGCACAGAGCTGACACATGGCGTCCATGAGGGAAGACCATAATCCCGGCCATGAGCGAACAAGCACTCCCTGACAGCGTGGCGCCGCCCGCATCGCCTCTGTGGCGGCGCACCCTGGTGTACGGGGTGTTCGCCGTGTTCGCTGTCTGGTGCGCCATGGCCTTCCGCAAGGACATCGCCCAGATCGACCTGCGCCCCGTGGCCGAGGGTTGGCTGCTCGTGCTGGCCGCTGGCGCCTTGTCGCTCTTCAATTACGCCCTGCGCGTGGTGCGCTGGCAGATGTACCTCCGGCGCCTGGGGCACACGCTGCCCTGGCGCTTCGTCAGCCTGACCTTCATGGCGGGCTTTGCCTTCACGCTGTCGCCGGGCAAGCTCGGTGAAATGGTGCGCGCGCGCTACTACCAGCCGCACGGCATCCCGCTGGCCTCGGTCACGGGCGCCTTCTTCATCGAGCGCCTGCTCGACCTCGTCGTCATGATCCTGCTGGCCGTGGTGGTGCTGGCCGAGTTGCAGGCCTACCGCCAGTTCCTGTGGGTGGCCGTCGGCCTGGTGGGCGGTTTGCTGGCTTCGGTGGCCCTGGTGCCCTGGGCGTCTGTGGCCGAGCAGGGCGCACGGCGCGACGCGGCCGGTCTGGTCAAGTGGGTGGCGCCGGTGGCCCGCATGCTGGCCAGTGCGCGCATGTTCCTGTCGCCCAGCATCTTGCTGACCGGCATGCTGCTGGGCCTGGCGGCCTGGGGCGCGGAAGCGGTTGGCCTCAAGCTCATCTCCGACATCCTCTCGCCCGACAAGCTCACCGTGCCCGGCGCCATGGGCATCTACGCCATCGCCATCATCGTGGGGGCGCTGTCCTTCCTGCCGGGCGGCCTGGGCAGCACCGAGGCCGTCATGGCCGCTTTGCTCTACGCGCACGGCTTTTCCACGCCGCAAGCCATCCTGCTCACGCTGATCTGCCGCGTGCTGACCCTGTGGTTGGCCGTGCTGATTGGCTGGGCCTGCGTGTGGCTGCTGCGGCATGAGCGGGCCTGAGTTGGCTTGAGTTGGCCTGGTGAACGAATCTGCATTGACATCTGAACAGGGACCGAATGTCTGACAACGTTGCGCTGTGCGTGGACCTCGACGGCACGCTGATCCACAGTGACCTCCTGCTGGAGTCCTTCCTGCTGCTGATCAAGGACAACCCGTTCTATCTGCTGCTGGTGCCGTTTTGGCTGCTGGGCGGCAAGGCCCGGCTCAAGCGCGAAATCGCTTCGCGCGTGAAGCTCGATGGCTCGGCGCTGCCCTACACCAAGCCCCTGGTGGCCTGGTTGCAGGAGCAGAAGGCCGCGGGCCGCCAGCTCTGGCTGTGCACGGCGTCCGACGAAAGCCTGGCGCGCGCCGTGGCCGACCACCTCGGTTTCTTCGATGGCGTGCTGGCCAGCAACGGCCAGACCAACCTCTCGGGCAGCAACAAGGCTGCGGCCCTGGTGGCCAAGTTCGGTGAGAAGGGCTTCGACTACTGCGGCAACGAGAAGGTGGACTTGCGCGTGTGGCCGCATGCGCGCGGTGCCATCGTGGTCAATGCCAGCGCGCCCCTCGCGGCCGCGGCCGCCCGCGTGACCCAGGTGCTGGGCCAGTACCCGTTCAAGCCGGCCGGCCTGAAGGTCGTGCTCAAGGCTTTGCGCGTGCACCAGTGGGCCAAGAACGCGCTCATCTTCGTGCCGGTGGCTGCGGCGCATCAGTTGGGCGATGTGGCCGTGATTGGCCAGGCCCTGATGGCTTTCGTGGCCTTCAGCCTGTGCGCCTCGTCGGTCTATCTGCTCAACGACATGCTCGACCTGGCGGCCGACCGCCAACACCACAGCAAGTGCCACCGGCCCTTTGCTGCGGGCACGCTGAGCCTGCTGTTCGGCCTGATGGCCGCGCCGCTGCTGCTGGTCGCGGCGGTGCTGATTTCGCTGTGCCTGCCGGCCAAGTTCCTGCTGGTGCTCACGGGCTACTACGTCGTCACGCTGGCGTACTCTTTCTCGCTCAAGCGCATGGTCATGATCGACGTGCTGACGCTGGCGGGCCTCTACACGGTGCGCATCGTCGCGGGTGCCGCGGCCACGGCCATCCCGCTGTCCTTCTGGCTGCTGATGTTCGCCATCTTCATCTTCCTGAGCCTGGCCATCGTCAAGCGCTACGCCGAGCTGCACCAGATGAAGGTGCAGGGCAAGCTGAAGGCCCAGGGCCGTGGCTACCAGGTCGAAGACCTCAGCCTGCTGCAAAGCCTGGGCGGTGCCTCGGGCTACCTCAGCATCCTGGTGCTGGCGCTCTACCTGAACACGCCCGACATCGCCCGCATGTACCACCAGCCCAAGCTGGTGTGGCTGCTGGTGCCGATCATGCTGTACTGGGTCAGCCGCATCTGGATGCAGACCCACCGCGGCAACATGCACGACGACCCGCTGGTCTATGCCCTGAAAGACCGCGTCAGCCTGATCACGGGCGCCATGGCGGCGGTCGTGCTGGCCCTGGCCGTCTGAGGCCTGCAGCCCTCCATGGCCACCCAGGTTTTCCAGTCATGGGGCTTCGTGCTGCGCGAGCCGCACGAAGCCCTGGGCTTGAGCAGCCGCCACGCGCCCTTGCCGATGCCGACGGGTTCGGGCGGCACGGTGCTGCCCTTCGGCAACGGCCGCAGCTACGGCGACAGCAACCTCAACCCCGGCGGCGCCTTGCTGCTGGGCGCCCAGCTCGACCGCTTCATCGACTTCGACCCCGCCACCGGCGTGTTGCGCTGCGAGGGCGGCGTGCTGCTGCACACCATCCTCAAGCTCATCGTGCCGCAGGGCTGGTTCCTGCCGGTCACGCCGGGCACGCAGTTCGTCACCGTGGGCGGTGCCATCGCCAACGACGTGCATGGCAAGAACCACCACCTGGCGGGCTCTTTCGGCAACCACGTGCGCTGCCTGGAGCTGTTGCGCTCCGATGGCACGCGCCGCCTGTGCTCGCCCACCGAGCACACCGAGTGGTTCGACGCCACCATCGGTGGCCTGGGCCTCACGGGCCTCATCACCTGGGCGGAAATCCAGCTCAAGCGCGTGGCCAACCCCTGCATGGACTCGGAGTCCATCCGCTTTCGCAGCTTGGAGGAGTTCTTCGAGTTGAACGCGGCCTCCGAGCGCGACTTCGAATACACCGTCTCCTGGATCGATTGCGCCTTCGAGGGCAAGCGCCTGGGCCGGGGCCTGTTCAACCGGGCCAACCACGCACCCGCCGTCATCGACACCTCGCGCCTGCCCAAGGGGCTGCCTGCAACCCTGGCAGACACCGCCAAGCGCGTGCCCCTCACGCCGCCGATCTCGCTGATCAACACGCTGTCGCTGAAGTCCTTCAACACGCTGTACTTCCACAAGCAGTGGAACGATGTGGAGCGCGGCCTGGTGCACTACCGGCCCTTCTTCTACCCGCTGGACGCGCTGCTGGAGTGGAACCGCATCTACGGCCCCAAAGGCTTCTACCAGTACCAGTCGGTGGTGCCGCCCGAACGTGCGCTGGCCACCACCCGCCAGATGCTGCAAACCATCGCGCACAGCGGCATGGGCTCCTTCCTGGCCGTGCTCAAGCAGTTCGGTGAGCCCCGCTCGCGCGGCATGCTGTCCTTCCCGCAGCCGGGCACCACGCTGGCGCTCGACTTCCCCAACAGCGGTCCGAAGTTGATGCGCCTGTTCGACGAGCTCGACCGCATCGTGCTGGCCGCCGGTGGGCGCCTCTACCCCGCCAAGGACGGCCGCATCGGCGCGGCCATCTTCCAGGCGGGCCACCCGCAATGGCGGGCTTTTTCAGAATTTGTCGATCCCCGTTTCAGCTCTGGCTTCTGGCGCCGGGTGACGGGGCAAACCAGCGGCCAAACCAGCGGCCATGCCGCGGAGAACCCATGAACAACGTCCTCATCATCGGGGCCACCTCGGCCATCGCCGAAGCCTGCGCCCGCGTCTGGGCCCAGCGCGGCGACCGTGTCTTCCTGGCCGCTCGCGGCGAGGCCCAACTCAAGGCCGTGGCCGACGACCTGCGCACCCGCGGCGCCAAGTTCGCGGGCTTCAAGGTGTTCGATGCCACCGCGTTCGAGCAGCACGCCGCGCTGCTGGCCGATGCCACCCAGGCCATGGGCGGGCTGGACACGGTGTTGATCGCGCACGGCACGCTGTCCGACCAGGACCGCGCCCAGAAGGACGTGCCTTACGCGCTCAAGGAAATCGAGATCAACGGCAGCTCGGTGGTGGCGCTCATGACGCTGGCGGGCGAGCAGTTGGGCCAGCAGGGCAAGGGTTGCATCGGCGTGATCTCGTCGGTGGCGGGTGACCGCGGTCGCCAGAGCAACTACGTCTATGGCAGCGCCAAGGCCTTGGTCTCGGCCTTCGCCTCGGGCCTGCGCCAGCGCCTGCACAAGGTCGGCGTGTCGGTGGTGACCATCAAGCCGGGCTTTGTCGATACCCCCATGACGGCCCACCTGCCCAAGGGCGGCCCGCTGTGGGCCAAGCCCGATCAGGTCGCGCGCGACATCGTGGGTGGCATGGACAAGGGCCGCAGCATCGTTTACACGCCGGGCTTCTGGCGCTTGATCATGCTGATCATCAAGCACATCCCCGAGTTCGTGTTCGTCAAGCTCAAGCTTTGATTTCCGGGCGGGTGTTCACCGCCACTGCCGGGTTGCCCTGATAGACCGTCCACGGTGCCAGCGGCTTGAACGCCACGGCGCGTGCGGCCAGCACAGCGCCTTCACCGACGATCACACCGGGGCCCACGAAGGCCTCGGCACAGATCCAGGCACGCCGCCCGATGGCGATGGGCCGCGCGTACAGCGGGAAGGCCGGGTCGCGGTGGTCATGGGTGCCGGTGCACAGGTAGGCGCCTTGCGACACCACCACCTTCTCGCCGATGCTCACCGGGGCGATGTTGTAAACCTCCACACCCGGTGCCAGCGCGGCCAGTGGCGCCATCTCCAGGTGCCAGGGCGCCCACACCTTCACGCTGGCGTACACGTTCGCCTGCCACGACACCTTGGCGCCAAACGCCCGCAGCAAGGCCAGGCGCCACAGCCGGGCCTGGGGTGGCGTCCAGCGGGCCAGCAGCAACCAGGTCATTGACCACGCCAGGCGACGCAGGCGGTTGGCCAGGCTGAAGGTCGGGCCATCGAAGGCCTTGCGGTCGGTGATGAGGTCGGGGGTGGACATCGGTGCGCTGGGTGGCTTGGCCGTCAGTGTGCCAGCAGCCAGCGCGCGGCCTGCAGGCGCCACAGGCGGCCACCCGCGGTGGCCAGGAAGGCCAGCCAGCCCGACAGGAAGCCGAGTGCAAAGCGCTGCCGCCCCAGGTGCTGGTTGACCATGTCCAGGTAGCGCCATGAGCGCGACTTGCGCAGCCATTGCAGGCCCTGCCAGCGGTGCGTGCTGATGTAGCAGACCGAGGCCACCGTCTGCAGCCGCAGCGGCGACACGCCTTGTGCAGTCAGCCGGTCGTACAGGGTGCCCAGCACCGAGGCCATCTGCGGCATCAGCTCGCCGGCCTTGTTCAGCGTGGCCGAGGCCTGGCCCGCGTGCACGCGGATGGTCGCCACCTTCACCGGCGAAATCGCCCAACGCTCGCGGTGCCCCACGCGGCTCCAGAACTCGAAGTCCCCCGCGTAGGGCAGGCGCTGGTCGAACCAGCCGTGCTCGGCCACGATGCGCGTGCGCAGGCTGACGTTCGAGAGGTTGCCCGGGATGCAGCCAAACAGGAAGAAATAGAGGTCTGACTTGTCGGGCGTGACGACGTCCGGCAGCACGTCGCGCTCCAGCCGAGCCAGGCTGGAGCCCCCCTCTTCGGCGCCATGGTTGGCGCGCAGGAAGGCGACGTCGGCAGGCAATTGCTGCCAGGTGGCCACCAAGCGCGCCAGCGCACCCTCATCGACCAGCCAGTCGTCCTGGCAGAAGATCTGGGTGATGTCCGTGCGCACCTGCTGGAACAGGAAGTTCAGGTTGCCGAAGATGCCGAGGTTCTTTTCCTGAAAGAAGACCTGGATGCGCGGGTCGGACAGCGAGGCGAGGTACTCGCGCGTGCCGTCCTTGGAGCCGTCATCGCTGATGAGCAGCTTCCAGTCGGTGTGCGTTTGCGCTAGCACCGAGCGCACGGCTTCCTTCAGGAATTCACCACCGTTGTAGGTGGGCATCACGAGCGACAAGGTCATGGCGTCAGTGTACCGAGCGGGTGGGCGCGAAGGCGCTGGCGCTCAAGCGCGCGCATCGCCCCAACGCAGCGTCGTGCCCTCTTCGCCCTGGTAGAAGGTGTGGCCGTCGCGGTCCACCACGTACTGCGGCGAGGCGATCACTTCCTTGAACTCGCAGCCGGCGTTCACGCGGGTGTAGTCGAACAGCACCGAGCGCGTCAGCTTGCTGCCAGCGCGCAGCAGGCAGCCATTGCCCAGCCAGGCCGGGCCTTCGATCCTGGCGCCAGGTTCCACGCACGAGCCAGAGCCGATGTACACCGGGCCGGTGATCTCGACCGTGTCCCAGTCCACCTGGGTGTTCAGGCCGGTCCACACGCCCGGGCGCACTTCCTTGCCAGGCATGCGCATGTCGGCCACTTCGCCCGACAGCACGCGCTGCAGCACGGTCCAGTAGTCGCTCACGCGGCCGATGTCGATCCAGTGGAAGGGGCGGGTCTGGGCGTAGAAGGGCAGGCCCTGCTTGACCAGCATCGGGAACAGCTCGCTGCCGATGTCGAACTCGCGGCCACGCGGGATCATCTCCAGCACGGCCGGCTCGAAGATGTAGATGCCGGTGGAGGCCAGGGTGGAGAGCGCCTCTTCGGGCTTGGGCTTTTCCTGGAAGCTCAGCACGCGGCCCTGCTCGTCGGCCACGACCACGCCGTAGTTCTTGACCTGGTCGCGCGGCACCTCCAGCGTCACCACGCTGGCCATGGCGCCCTTGGCCTTGTGCTCGGCCAGGGCGGCGGTGATGTCGAGGTCGATGATGGCGTCACCGCACAACACGATGGTGGTGTCGTCGAAGAAGCCGGAGAAATCCTGGATGTGGCGCATGCCGCCGGCCGAGCCCAGCGGCTTGTGCACGATCTCGCCGTGTTCGCGGCGGCCTTCGTAGCTGTAGCCCATTTCGACGCCCCAGCGGTGGCCGTCGCCGAAGTAGTTCTCGATCTTCCAGTGGTGGTAGGCCACGTTGACCATGATCTCGCGCACATCGTGGCGGGCCAGTTGCTCGATGATGAACTCGAGCACAGGCTTGCCCAGGATGGGAATCATGGGCTTGGGCATGCCCTTGGTGAGCGGACGGATGCGGGTGCCCTGGCCGGCGGCCAGGATCATGGCTTTGGTCATGATGGATGGTGCGAACTGACGAACAGCCGAGATTGGACGCCCGGCAGATGTCATGCTTGTGGCAGGCCGATGGCTTTGCTTACAAGCCACGGGAAACCGGTCACAAAGGCGTACATCTCGGGCGCTATAGTCCGCAACAAATGTGCAAACCGGCCAGTTCCATGTCGCTCCGCATCCTCCACGTCATTTCTTCTGTGAACCCCCAAGGCGGGGGGCCGATCGAGGGCTTGGTGCAGTTGGCCCGCGTCAATGGGGCACACGGCCACCAGATCGAAGTCGCCAGCCTTGACGACCCGCAGGCCGAGTGGGTGCGGCGCTGCCCGCTGCCCTGCCATGCGATGGGCCCCAGCCACATCGGCAACTACCGCTACAGCCCGCGCCTGGTGCCCTGGCTGCAGGCCAACCGCCACCGTTACGACGTTGTCATCGTCAATGGCATCTGGCAGTACCACGCCTTCGCGGCGTGGCGGGCGCTCAGCGGCACCAGCACGCCCTACTTCGTTTACACCCACGGCATGCTGGACCCCTGGTTCAAGCGCCGTTACCCGCTCAAGCACCTCAAGAAGTGGTTGTTCTGGCCCTGGGCCGAATACCGCCTGCTGCGCGATGCCGCTGCCGTGCTCTTCACCTCGGAAGACGAACGCCGTCTGGCGCGTCAGTCCTTCTGGCTCTACCGGTGCAACGAAGTGGTCGTCAACTACGGCACCAGCGTGCCGCCCGGTGAAGTCGAGGCCCAGCGCCAGGCCTTCCTCGCGCGCTTCCCTCAGCTGGCCAGCACGCGCAACCTGCTTTTCCTGGGGCGCCTGCACGAAAAAAAGGGCGTGGACCTGCTGCTGCAGGCCCTGGCTGCCGTGCGCGCCCGCCAGCCCGCGCTGACCGAGGGCGTGCGCCTGGTCATGGCTGGCCCCGCCAATGACGATTACGGGCAGCGCATGCAGCAGCTGGCCACGCAACTGGGGTTGAACGACATCACCGTGTGGACGGGCATGGTCTCGGGCGCGGAGAAGTGGGGCGCCTTCCGCTGTGCGGACGCCTTCGCCTTGCCCTCGCACCAGGAAAACTTCGGCATCTCGGTGGCCGAGTCCCTGGCCTGCGGTGTGCCGGTGCTCATCAGCAACCAGGTCAACATCTGGCGCGAGATCGAGGCCGACCGGGCTGGCCTGGTGGGCGACGACACCCAGGTCGCCACCGAAGCGCTGCTCACGCAGTGGCTGTCCACACCTCAGCCCGAGTGGCGGGCCATGGGCAGCAATGCGCAGGCCTGCTTCAACGCGCGCTTCCGCATCGACCGTGCGGCCGAGTCACTCATCCACGCGATGCTTGCGCAGTCGGTGTCTCTGCCAGGTCAGCCAGCGCCTGCAGAGCCTGCGTCAGCACCTCGTTGACGCCGATGTCCTGCACACCGCTCATGCGGTGGATGACGCGGTGGCCCTGGCCAAACGGGTGCCACACCACAGGGCGGTTGTAGCCACCGAACAGGCCCACGCAGGGCACACCCACGCTGGCCGCCAGGTGCATGGGGCCCGAGTCGTGGCCGATGAAGAGGCTGGCGCGGCGCATGGCCGCAGCGCTCTCGCGCGGGCTCAGGCGGCCACAGGCGTCCACCACCGGTCCAGGCCATTGGCCCGTGACGCGGCGGGCGCGTTCGCTGTCTTCCTGCGCGCCCACCACCAGCAAGCCCAGGTTGGGGTGGGCATGGGCCAGGCCATTGAGCAGGGCCATCCAGTTGCCTTCGCCCCAGTCCTTCTCGGCCACCTTGCCACCCATGTTGATGACCAGGCGCGGCACGCCGTCCAGGTGGCTGGTGATGCGGTCTGCGTTGGCCAGCTCGGTGGGGCTCAGGCGCAGGTCCCAGAGGCTGCGGTCGTGCAGATCAATGCGCGGCACGCTGCCATCGGCGCACAGGCTGCGGGCCAGGCGCGCGCATTCGGGCTCCAGCTCGCCCTGGGCGTTGACGACCTGCCAGGTCTGCAGCGCGGGCGTGCTGGGCGCACCCACGATGTGCTTGAAGCCGCAGAGCTTGAAGTAGAGGATGTCGCGCCACACGGCGGCCATGCCGCGCGCCGGGGTCAGGTAGTAAAGGGTGTCGGCGCCCAGCGTGCGCAGCTGCTTGCGCAGGGTCCACAGGGCCTTCAGCGAGCGCGTGCCCACCGGGTAGGCCAGGGCCTGGTCGATGAGGCCGCTGCCCCCCAGGATGCCTTCCAGCGGCGCGGCCTTGGCGCTCACGGGGAAGTTGGTCAGCACCACGCGACGGGCGCCAGGCGTGGCGCGCTCGATGGCGTGGAAGCAGGGCAGGGCGACCAGGGTGTCACCCAGGCTGCCCAGGCGGTAGATCACGACCGTGCGGGGCTGGGTGGCGGTCGGCGAGGTGGCGGTCATGCAGGTTCCGTGTGATCTTCAAGCGGCGGTGTGGGCCACGGTCTCCAGGGCACACACGACGTGGTACAGGCTGCTGGCACGCACCGGCTCGGCGCTCCAGGCGCCCTGGGCATCGAGGGATTCGTACCAGCCACCCGCCAGCGGGCGCGTCAGGTAGCCCATCAGGCCCGCGATGGCGGCGCTGCAGTGGTCCAGAGACCGCGACGCTTCCCTTGTATCCGATGCCCGTGACGCCATGATGGCCCAGGCCTTGATGCGCTCGGTTTGCGGCCACAGCTTGGCGTTGGCATCGCGCCAGGCGCAGTCCGTGCCCATGCTGTTGATGGCCACGCCGCGCTGGGCATCCACCCCGCGGGCCTCGGCCAGTTCGACCATGCGCTGCGCCGCTGCCAGGGCGTCTGCACGGCCACGGTGGCGGCCCCAGCGCACCAGCAACCAGCCCCACTCGAACTGGTGGCCGGGCTCGACCAGGGTGCCGTCGGCGCCGGGCATGGGGCGCCAGTCGCCATCGAACAGTTCGGTCAGCAGGCCGGACGGGGCGTCCACCATGCGCGCCAGCGCCAGCTCGGCGATCTCGTCGGCCAGGGCCCACCACGGGGCTTGCACGGCCTGGTCGGCCTGGGCGCCTTGCAGGGCCTCGGCCCACTGCAGCGCGGCCTCGAACAGGTGCATGTGCGGGTTGGCGCGCAAGGGCAGGGTGGGCGGCTGGCTTTCCTCGAAGCCGCCCAGAGGGTGCCCCCAGCCGGCACGCAGGGCGGTCAGCAGGCGGGTGGACACGGCCAGCAGCTCGGCGTGCGCCTCGGGGCGGCGGCGGTACACCGTGGCCATGGCGAACAGGGCGAAGGCCTGCTCGTACAAATCGAACTGCGCGTTCACCACCTGGCCTTGCGGCGTCACCGAGGAAGCGAAGGTGCCATCGGCCTGCAGCAGGCGGGTCAGCAGGAAGTCCAGGCCGTGGGCGATGAGGCCCGAGGTGTCGTGGGGCCATCCCAGGTTTTCCGCAACGGCCCAGACGTAAAGCTGGCGCGCGACGACCCGCGTGCGACGCGGTTCATCGACCGGCTGCCCGTGCACGTCGAGCTTCTCTGCGAAGCCACCCTGGGCGAGGTCCACGCCCGCGGTGGTCCACAGCGGCATGGCCTGTGTGCAGAACCAGTTCAGGAACGCGCTGCGCTGGGCGCTCAAGGCGGGGGGGCTTGGTGGGTGCATGACGGTGACGTGCGTGTAAGAACTGGTAAGGCCTGGGCTGGCTGTGAATTTTCGCCTGTTCACATGTTGGAAACTCACCGACGATGCAGGTATCGGATGGTGAAAGTGATCATGACTGTGCGTTCGAATGTCAAAAGGTGGTGGTACGCGGTGCCCCTCGCCTTGGTCTTGCAGGCTTGCGGCGGCGGTGGTGGCGGCGGCAGCGCAGCCGCGACCGACACCAGCAGTGCCGCCGCGCTATCGGGCAGTGGCGAGGTGGACTCGGCCCGTCTGCGCTCCATCACGGGCCTGACGTCGTCCATCGCGTCCACCTCGACGGCGCAATGGGCCCAGATCGGCCCCATCTCTGACCAAGACGCCGCACGCTTCCTCACCCAGGCCACCTTCGGGCCGACGCCAGCGGACGTGGCCAACGTCAAGGCGCTGGGGTACACCGAGTGGTTCAAGTCGCAGCTCGCCAAGCCCCTGCCGGCGCAAAGCTATGTGTCGTACTTCGACATGCGCAACGCGGAGTGGATGGCGCTGCCTGGGGGCGGGGGGCGTGCGGGGCCCACCGACATCACCGATCCCATCTGGCGCAATGCCCTGGTGGGAGAGGACCAACTCCGCCAGCGGGTGGCCCTGGCCTTGTCGGAAATCTTCGTGGTGTCGCTCAACGACACGTGCAACCCCTTCGGCCGCGGCTACGCCTCCTACATGGACATGCTGCAGCGCAATGCGCTGGGCGACTTTCGTCAGCTGCTGCAGGACGTCACCCTGCACCCCATCATGGGCTGCTTCCTGTCCCATGTGGGCAACCAGAAGGACGACGCCACCACGGGCCGAGTGCCCGATGAGAATTTCGCGCGCGAGGTCATGCAGCTGTTCTCCATCGGCTTGTACCAGCTCAACCCCGATGGCACACCCGTGATCGTGAACGGTGCGCCGGTGCCCACCTATGGTCCCAGCGACATCGCTGGCCTGGCCCGCGTGTTCACCGGCTTCAGCTGGAATTGCCCCTCACCCATGGAGGATGTGTGCTTCACGCTGGGCACAGCCGGGTCGGGCCCCGATCCGGACAAGTGGATCAAGCCCATGGTGGCTTATGACCGATTCCACTCCACCTTGCCCAAAACCTTCCTGGGCAAGACGATTGCGGCGCAAGACACCGCCAGCGCCTGGGCCAGCCTGCGCTTTGCGCTCGACACGCTGGCGGCGCACCCCAACGTCGGGCCCTTCCTGGGCAAGCAGCTCATCCAAAGGCTGGTGACCAGCAACCCCAGCCCGGCCTATGTGGCGCGCGTGGCGGCGGCCTTCAACAACTCCAAGGGCAACATCGGCACCACGGTGCAGGCCGTGCTGATGGACCCGGAGGCACGCAACACCGCCAACGCCCTGGCCAGCGACAGCTTCGGCAAAGTGCGTGAACCCATCCTGCGGATGACGGCTGCGTTGCGTGCCCTGGACGGGCGCTCCATGACGGGCCGTTTCATGGTGGGCTGGACGCCCGAGCCTGACCGTGGCCTGAACCAGGCCCCGCTGATGGCCCCCTCGGTGTTCAACTTCTTCCGCCCCGGTTATGCGGCACCGGGCTCGCTGAGTGCTGCGCGCGGCCTGGTGGCGCCTGAACTGCAAATCGCCAACGAAACCTCGGTGGCGGGTTACGCCAACAACATGCTCGGGCTGCTGACTTACGGGCAGGGCTCGATCCCCAACTTCGGGGCAGGTCTGAATGGTGTGAAGTTGCCAGATGTCTATGTGGACGGTCAGCGCAACGCCAGCAGCAATTGGCGCACCCTGACCGACACCCCGGAGCAGTTGGTCGAAACCCTGAACCAGCGGCTCATGTACGGCACCATGTCCGCCAGCCTGCGCCAGGACGTGCTTGCAGTGGTCAAGTCCATCACCGACCCCCACCCTGAGATTCGCCAGCCCGACCGCTTCGCCAAGGCTGTGCACATCATCCTGACGTCGCCAGAGTTCCTGGTCCAGCGCTGAGAGGTTCCCTGACCGTGTCCCATCCTTCCCAAGCCTCTCGTCGCCTGTTCCTGCAGCAAGCCGCAGCCCTCGGCACCCTTGGCGCTGCGGCGCCCATGGCGCTCAACCTGGCAGCGCTCGGCCCTGCTGCTGCCGCAGGCGCCACCGACTACAAAGCCCTGGTGTGCGTGTTCCTGACCGGTGGCAACGATGCCTACAACACCGTCCTGGCCACCGATACCGACAGCTGGAACTTCTACAAGGCGGCCCGCAAGGCTGGCAACGACAGCATCTCCCTGCTCAAGGACGTGGCCCCCGACACCTCTGCGGTGCCTGCCACCCCCGCCTGGCTGGGCGGCGTGCGCGCCCTGCAGCCCACCACCACCCAAGGGCGCAGTTTCGCGCTGCACCCCAGCCTGGGGCAGATGCAGCGCTTGTTCAACACGGACAAGCGTCTGGCCATCCTCAGCAATGTGGGCACCCTGGACGAGCCGGTGGACAAGGCCACCTACGTGGCAGGGAAAGCCAAGCTGCCCGATCCGCTGTTCTCCCACAACGATCAGGCCAGCCAGTGGCTGGCGATGGCGCGCGAGGGTGCATCGCAGGGCTGGGGCGGCCGTCTGGCCGATGCCTTCGCTGCCGACAACAACCAGTCCCTCTTCACCGCTGTGTCGGTGGCGGGCAATGCGGTGTGGCTGTCGGGCAGAACGGTGCGGCAGTACAGCATCAACCCCTTCGGTGCCATCAAGTACGGCTTCTCCCGCGATGCCGCAGGCATCGAGCGCATTGGCGGCAGTGTTGAGGCAGCTGCTGCCATCAAACGACAAGCCACCCAGCCAGGCGTCAACCATGTGCTGATGAAAGACCTCGCGGCCATCCACCAGGCCAGCATCCAGGCCGAAGCCCAATTGGCCGGTGCCCTGCCCGACGTGGAAGCTGCGCCCTATGGCCCGGCCTCGTTGATGGATGTCCAGTTGCTTGGCTCTGGCAAGGTGCGCAATGGCCTGGCGCATCAGCTTCGCATGGTGGCAGGCATGATCGCAGCGGCGCCCAAGCTGGGCCTCAAGCGCCAAGTGTTTTTCGTCACGCTGCCTGGCTTCGACACCCACAGCGGCCAGAACAACCGCCACACCGAGCTGATGATGCAGCTTGACCACGGCCTGGCCTATTTCGACACCGTGCTGCAGTCCCTGGGTGTCAGCAACCAAGTCACCACCTTCACCGCTTCTGACTTTGGCCGCACCTTCACCAGCAATGGCGATGGCACCGACCACGGCTGGGGCAGCCACCAGTTCGTCATGGGTGGCGCCGTCAAGGGCGGTGACATCCACGGCGCCTTCCCGGTGTTCACTGCCAAGAACACGCTGAACAACGACTTCCCGGGCAGCCCTGACCAGCTCTACAACGGCGTGCTCTTGCCCAAACAGTCTGCGGTGCAGATGGGCGCCACCCTGGGCCGCTGGTTCGGCCTGAGCGGCACACAGTTGGCCGATGTGTTCCCCACGCTCAGCCGCTTCGGCAGCGCCGACCTGGGCTTCATGAAGGCGTGATGTGCCCACGTTAGGATGTCGCACCGCCGGGGCCCCGCCTGGCACGACATCCCATGGACGCCTGCCGCATCACCCTGCCCGAAGCGCCGCACCAGCCGGTGCACCTGGCCTTCAGCGACTTCAACCGCCTGCGCTGGGCGTTGGAAGCCCTGCGGGTGCACCCCGGGTTGCGGCAGCGCCTGCTGGCCGATGCGCCTGAACCCCGCCTCACCGACAGCATCGCCTTGAACGGCGGCGCGCGCTTGCCCTGGTCCGGGCCGGCCACCCACGTGGTGCTGTGGGACGGGCTCAACAGCCTGATCGAGTGGCAAGCCCTGCAAGCAGCGAACGCCGCCAAGGCTGCCCCCAAGGTGCTGTACGTGGGGCAGTTGCCCGAAGCCGAGGCTGCCATGCCTGCGGGTGCGCAGCCCCTGTACCCGCGCGGTGACGCGGGCCTGCCCCAGGCTGCAGCCTTCCCGATGCCTGCCAACGTGCGCTGGCGCGCCTGGGCCCGCCGCACCCTGAGGCCCTGCGTGCAGCGGCTGCGCCAGCCAGCGGCCCACCGGGCCTTGTCAGAAGGCGGCTGCCTGGTGTTCTGTGGGGCCGTGCGCCACAACCGCATGTTGCTGGACGACAGCTTCCGCGGCGCCCGGTTGCCCGCCTTGCGCGCCGAGCTGGACGACCTCATCGGCCTGCCCTGGCGCACCGAACCGGCGCGGGCCCAGGCCCGCATCCGCCAAGCCGTGACCCAGCTGCAGCGTGCAGCGCAGGCCTTGCAAGCCGTGCAAGCCGTGCAAGCCGTGCCAAACGCCACCCACGCCCCCGAGTGGGCCTGCCTGTTCAATGTGCTCAACCTGCTGCACCGCCAGCACACCCTGTCGCTGCTGGCCCAGCGCACCGAGCGCCTGCGCGTGATCGAGTTCGGCCAGCAGCCCCACTTCGATCCCTACGACGCTGCCGCTTACGCGGGCAATGCCTTCCTCGACTTCGGCAGCACCGTGGGCACCGAGTGCCTCTACCCGCGCCGCATCGACATCGAACGCAACGGCAAAGCCGTGGTGGCCTTGCGCCTGCTGGCGTCGGGCGAGTCTGTGGCTGACTGGCTGCAGCGGCAGGGCGCAGCGGGTTTTGCGCGGCAGTCCGAGGCCGATGCCGAGCGTGCCCTGGCTGCGCTGCGGCGGGTGGCTTGAACAGCATGTCGGCCAAGCAACGCATCGTCGCGGCCCTGGCGGCCAACGGTTTTGGCCAGCTCGTGACCATCGGCACGCAACTGCTGTTGACCCCGCTGTACTTCCACCATTGGGGCGCGGGCCTGTATGGCGAGTGGTTGATCCTCTCGGCCATCCCGGCTTACCTGGCGCTGGCCGACCTGGGCGTGAGTTCCGCCGCCGGCAACGAGATGGCCATGCGCGCAGGCGCGGGCAACCTGGTCGGTGCGCAGCAAACCTTCCGCGGCGCCCGCAGCGTGGCCCGCATGGCTGCGGCCCTGGCCGTGTTGCTCGGCGTGGTGCTGGCGCTGTGCTGCATGGGCCTGGGGTGGCCAGCGCTGTCGCACATCCCGGGCCATGACGCGGCCCTGATCCTGCTCATGCTGAGCTTGCAGGTGGCGCTGGGCTTTTCGGGCAGCGTGGTGCAAGCGGGCTTCCGCTGTGCCGGCTTCAACGCCCTGGGCACAACCTGGGCCAACCTGGCCCGGCTGGCCGAGGCCCTGGCCTGTGCCCTGGCCTTGGGGCTGGGCCAATCGGCCTTGACGCTGTGCGCGGCCACGCTGGCGGTGCGCGCGCTGATGCTGGTGTGGCAGTGGGCCTTGCTGCGGCGGCGCTGCGCCTGGTTGTTCCAGCCCGCCGTGCCGGCCGACCCCCACATGCTGCGCCGCCTGCTGTGGCCCTCGCTGGCCTTCATGGCCTTCCCGGTGGCCTATGCCCTGGCCTTGCAAGGCCCCATCCTGCTCATTGGCAGCCTGTACGGCAGCGCAGCGGTGGCGGTGTTCTCGGCCATGCGCACGCTGGCGCGCCTGCCGGTGCAGCTCACCAATGTGCTGAACAACGCCGTGTCGCCCGAGGTGTCGCGCGCGCATGGCGAGGGCGACCTGGGCAAGATCCGGCGCCTGCACCGCACCGCCTGGGCGCTCACCGCTGGCCTGGGCCTGCTGGCCTGTGGGGCGCTGGGGCTCTTGGGCCCGTGGATCAGCCAAGCGTGGTTGGGCCACGGCCACCACGACCAGGGCACCCTGCTGTGGTTGCTGGCGGTGTCGTGGGTGTCGGCGGTGTGGAACGTGAGCTCCATCGTGCTGACGGCCACCAACACCCATGTGCGCCTGAGCGTGGTCTTCCTGGGGGCGAACACCGTGGGCCTGGGCTTGGCGGCGTTGGCTGGCAACTGGGGCGGCATGCAAGGGTTGCTGGCGGCCTTGCTGCTGGTGGAGGTGACGATGCTGGCGTGGGTGTTGCCTGCGGCTTGGAAGGCGTCGGGGGATGGGGCAAGTGCTTTCACCCGGGGCGTTGACCCCACACCCGGTTCTCGGGGGCGTTGAGTCACGGGCGGTGCGCGAGTGGCTGCAACCGCGTCTTCAACCACTGGGCCAACGGTGGTTCGATGTGCCTTGCGATGACCGTTGCCATCACCAGGATGGCTGTCACGCTGATGAGGGTCGCGCTGTTGTTGGGCACGCCTTGGCCGCGCAACGCGTCTTTGAGCAGCAGACCACCGTTGTTGTGCAGCAAGTACAGAGGGAAGGTCAGCAACCCGAGTTGTCGCACCAGGCCAGATGGTAGCCAAGCGTTGATCCAGCGTGTCACGCGATCTGTTGAGCCGAAGCCAATGCTGAACAAACCGAGCAACCAGACGCCGAGAACGAGGGCGCCAGAAGCTGACCATTACGTGGGCTCCTCCCGCGAGCCGTTCGAGCGCTTCTTCACGGCGGTGTCGAAGCTTTGATCTACAAGGTGCCGCGAGACTGAGGCTTGGATGCCGTGGCGCTTTAAGTGCCGTCTTTCCCCCTCCGCAAGCGATCTTTTTTGTCGCCCTGCGCCTCTGTTCGCGCTTTGTGCGCCGAAGTTGCCCAGCCTGAACGACAACGACGCCCCAAAAAGGGGCGTCGTTTGCGCGAAGCGACTCAAAAATCGCGTCGCCTGGGGCCAGGCTTGTCGTGAAAAGCGACGACTTTGACCCTTGCGCGCGCCAAGGCTCGCGCTTTACGCGGCGTTGCCAGCGCTGGCTGGCGCAGAGATCGCTCCGGACGAGCCACCTTCCGCGGTGGCGGTGTCATCGGTGGCGCTGCGGCTGCGGCGACTGAAGCGGCTGGCGATGGTTTCGCGCAGCGGTGCGAGGCCGCTGCCCTTGCCCAGCATCTTCAACAGGCTGTAGCCCTCCAGCGAGGTGCTCATGACGTCACTGCCCAGGGCGGTGGTGGTGTCTTCGCAGCGGCCCGCCAGGCGTTGCAGGCGCAGGGTGCGGCGGCGCAGGGCGTCGAGTTGGTCCAGGTCGGCCTGGGCGTCGTCGAGGCCCACGCTGGCGGGGATGAAGTTGCGGTTCTCGTTCATGGCCATCAGCGTCTGGCGGCAGAAGGCTTCGGACTTCTCGCCCATGCGGACCAGGCCGCGGCGCTCTTCAACGCTCAGGTCGATCAGGGTCGCCAGGCGGGTTTCCAGGGTCGTCAGTGCGCCGTCGATGGCGGCGTAGTCCTCTGCGGTGAGGGTCAGTTGGATCAAGTTTTGGCTCATCTCTGTCTTTCGTTGTACTGCGTGGGTGGCCGCCGCGGCCCCTTGCCGGGCGGTCGGGGGCACCTTAGCCAAACCATGGCGGGCATGCATCCCACTGAAGGGTGTGTGTGTCGGGCGAGGATCCCCGAGATCAAGGGCGGTGCGTCATGGGATTGCCGTCACTTCCTGACACACTGGCCGGCTTCTGAGCCGCACACCGTTGGGTGATCTCCTGCGCGACCTGTCCATGCAAGCCCCTCACACCTCACACATGCAGTACCGCCCCGAAATCGATGGCCTCAGGTCGGTGGCCGTGTTGCCCGTGATCCTCTCGCACGCTGGCTTCAAGATCTTCCACGGTGGTTTCGTGGGCGTTGACGTGTTCTTCGTGATCAGCGGCTTCCTGATCACCTCCATCCTGCTGGCCGAGACATCGCAAGGGCGCTTCAGCCTGCTGACGTTTTACGAGCGCCGGGCCCGGCGCATCCTGCCTGCGCTGTTCGTGGTCATGGCCGCGTGCCTGCCCGTCGCCTACTGGGGCATGCTGCCCAACGAGTTCAAGAACTTCGGGCAGTCCCTGGTGGCGACCTCGCTGTTTGCCAACAACGTGCTGTTGATGGTGACCTCGGGTTACTGGTCGCTGGCGTCCGAGTTCAAGCCCCTGCTGCACACATGGAGCCTGGGCGTGGAGGAGCAGTTCTACATCCTCTTCCCCTTGTTGCTGATGCTGTGCCGGCGCTGGCGCCCCGCGGCGCTCATGGCCCTGTTCGCGTTGCTGGCGCTGTGCAGCCTGGTGGCGGCAGAGTGGGGTTCACGCGCCTGGCCCAATGCGGCCTTCTACCTGCTGCCCACCCGTGCCTGGGAACTGTTGATGGGCTCGATGGCCGCGGCCCTTCCTTTGCTGCGCCCGCAGCCGGTGCTGTCTGCCGGGTTGCGCCAAGGCCTGAGCCTGGCGGGCCTGGCCATGATCGTGGTGTCTGTTCTCACGTTCGACGAGTCCGTGCCATCGCCCAGCTTGCTCATCTTGTTGCCCACGCTGGGGGCGGTGCTGATCATCGTGTGTGCCACGCCGGGCACCTGGGTGCAGCGCCTGCTGGCGAGCAAGGTGCCTGTCACCATCGGGCTGATCAGCTACAGCGCCTACCTCTGGCACCAGCCCTTGTTCGCGTTCGCGCGCATCCTTGAGGCAGAGGCGCCAACGCCCAGCTTGATGCTTGCCCTCAGCGTGCTGTCCTTGCTGCTGGCTTACCTGAGCTGGCGTTTCATCGAGGCCCCTTTCCGGGCCAAGGGCCGGGTCAGCCGGGCCATGGTGTTCGGCGGTGCGCTGGTGGGTTCGTTGTGCTTCGTGGCCGTGGGCGGCTACGTGCAACTGCGCCAGGGCATGCCGGAGCGCATGTTCGATGCCTCAGTGGCCCAGCAGCCCGGCATGTACATCGGCTACAACCAGCGCATCTTTCAGCGCAAGCTGGATGCCTTCCCGCGCAGCGATGTGCCCGGTGTGCGCAAGGTGCTGGTGCAGGGCAACAGCTATGCCCGCGACTTCGTCAACATGAACCTGGAGGCCTTCGAACAGGCCAAGCTTGAGTTCGTGTACCGCGACGATTTCCCCGAGTGCCTGGGCGAGGTCACGGGGGTGCACGCCACCTTGTTGCGGCAGGCAGACGTCATCGTCTATGCCAGTGGCGGGGCCCGCATCCGGTGCGTCACCGAGAACATCGCGGCGGCTCACAAAGCTGGCAAGGCCATTTTTTACATGGGGGGCAAGCACTTTGGCTACAACCTGAACTGGGTGGTGCGCTTGCCGGCGGCAGAGCGAGCCAATCAATCGAACGCGGTGGTCAAAGTGGCGCGCGATGAGGAGTTGGCGTTGAAGGGCAAGGTGCCCCCCAGCCACTTCGTGTCAATCTACGATCGGGTGATGGTGGGCGAATGGCGCATGCCCATCACGGATGCCCAAGGCCACCTGCTGACACCTGATCGGGTGCATCTGACGCAGCATGGCGCGGTGCACATCGGGCCGCGCGTGCTCTATGACACGGCTTATGAACAGGCACTGGGGCGGCCCTTGCAAAGCCTGCCCCGCTGACAGGGTGCCGCCACCTGGGTCAAGTCAAGGCGCGGTGGCTGGTAGCAGCCATAGCCGGTGCATGGCCGGCGCGTCGTAAGCCCCTGTTTGGAAGTACCAACCCGTCACACGACCTTGTGTTTCGTACAGCAGGGTTGCGCCAGGTTCTGGCGATTCGCCAGAAATGTAGTAGCGAGCACCTTCGCGCTTGGCCCAGGCCAGCATCTTGTCGCCGCCTTCGAAAAGGTATTTGCTGGCTTCGGGCCGGGTGATGCCACCGATGTCGATCAGGGGGTGTTGGCGCAGTTGGAAGCCGTATTGCCCGATGGAGTACACGGCAATGCCCTGGCCTGCCGGCACGGTGGCCTGGATGTGGCGCGCCATCTGGTCGATGGCTGAGATCACTTCCATCTTGTTGCGAAGGTGAGGGCGTGCCATCCACAGGCTGCCAGCCACACACAAGGCCACCGTGGTCACCGACAGCGCATTGACCAGCCCGCTGCGCATGTGGCGAAGCGCGAGCACCCACAGCAGGCAGGTCAGGCCTGGCGCCATGACGAGCGCATAGCGCGTCTGCACATAGGTTTGGTTGAACACATAGAACAGCGTGACCAAGGCCAGCCAGGCAGCCATGGGCGCCGCGCTGGCTGGGATGCCCAGCAGCATGCGGGTGCGCGACGGTGTACCGGCGGTGGCTGCACGCAATGCGGGCACACCGAGCGCTGCTGCCAAGCCAGCCAGTGCCAGCAGCACGCCGGGGAAGCCCAAGCCGAACACATTGAGCATGCGCAGCACGACCGAGCTGTCAGGCGCAGCCCGCTTTGCGGCGTTGGTGTTGGGCATGACGTAGCCGAAAGCCTGGAGGGCGTAAGCGCTCCATACCGCCAGAGGCAGTGCCAGCAGCACTGCCGCAGTGAGGAACACGGCACCGCGGCGCGCGGCCGACATGCCTTGCGTGACCTGCCACCACTGGTAGAGCAGGAAGGGGCCGCCGGCGGCGAACATCAGCACCATTTCCGGTCGGATCACGGGGCCCAAACCGATGCTCAGAGCCGCGGCCATCAGGGTGCCCAGGCTCGCGCGACGCGGCATCAGCAGCATGGACTGCATCATCAGCCAGCCCGCTGCGCCCACGGCCTCCATGCCCGAGAAGGCCCAGTAGCAGAAGTAGGGGCTGGCCACGAAGATCAGCAGCATCCAGGCCGGCAGGCTGTTGGCATCCAGTTCAGCGTCTTCGCGCAGGCGGCTGGCAAAGCGCCACAGCATGATCATGGTGAAGGCCGCGCACAAGATGGTCAGGACTTTGCCCGCCACCAGCCAGGCCAGGCCGGTGCCCAGGGCAGCCGCCAGCAGCACGACCCAAAGGGGTGAGGTGTCGCCATTGCTGACCAGGCCGTTGAACATGAAGCCTCGGCCATCGTGGAAGTTTCGCGCGTACTCCAGGTGGATGTAGGCGTCGTCTTCCCAGTAACCCCAGGTGAACCAGAGCCAGCCGGCGACCCAAAGCAGGCTGAGGGCCAGCAGGGGGCCCTTGAATTTGGCAAGCAAAGCGCGGTGTGTCATGACCGGGTCTCAGAAAGGTTGGGACGTGTGTGCGAAACGGCGGGTGGGGCTGTGCGTGCCAGCCGCATCATGGGTTGCTCAACCCACTTGAAGCTGAGGTGGGACACCAGCAGCGTGAGCCCCAGCGAAACCAACACCTGTGTGCCGAAGTTGGGCAGCGGCAGTGCGGCGGCTGCGGCCAGCGCCAGCGGGTGCCACAAGTAAACCGAGTACGAGATGTCGCCCAGCCATTCACCCAGGGCCGAACGCCAGTGCCGCAGGCCTGAGAACAGGAACAGGCCCACCAGCGCTGCGCAGAAGAAAGGCAGCACGAAGCGCTTGTAGTTCAAGGCCAGCGCAGGCTGTTGCCACAGGAAGGTGCCTGCCCAGATGCCCAGCAGCACGGCGGGCAGCAGCCATGTGCGCGACAGCAAGGTGCGCAGCCACGGTGCATGGCTGCGCACAGCCATCTCGGCCAGCAACATGCCCAGCGTCCACTTCCAGAACAGGCCGGGCGCCATGTGCTGCCACATCACCCGCACGTCGCCGGCCTGTGTGAGCGCAGATGCTCCGAAGAAGAACACCATGCCCAGCAGCCAAGTGCTGCCAAACACCGCCCAAGGCTGCCACCCGCGTGTGAGGCGCAGCAGCAGCGGGTACAGGGCGTAGAAGTGCAGCTCGACCACCACCGTCCAGAAGATGGCGTTGATGGACTGGTACTCACCCGGCACGAAGCTGCTGACGAAGAACAGGTGCGACACGAAGCCCCGCCAGGTGGCTTCGGTGATCATGTTGGAGTGCACATGCGGGCTGGCCAGGGCGTACACCACCAGCGCCAGCACATAGGCCGGCACGATGCGCAGGAAACGGCGGCGCGCGTACTGGGCCCAGTCCTGCTGCCCCGAGCGTTCGCGCTCGCGCAGCCCGCCCATGTGGATCAGGAAGCCACTGAGCACGAAGAACACGGCGACACCCACCACGCCGAGCAGCTCCAGCGCCTGGCCGGCCCAGCCCATGGCGTCGGGGTGCAGGAACTGCTGTGTGAGGTGAGCCACGTACACGGCCAGGGCCGACATGCCGCGCAGGATGTCGAGCGCCTGGAGGTGGAGGCGGGGTGTGGCAGGGGCGTTCATGTGGGTGCCTGGCAGCGGTAAAGGTCGAAATGAGCGGTCTGCACCACACGCACGAAGCGGGCAGCGAAGGCCAGGCGAACGGCATCACTGAACAAGGGGCGCCCGCTGTAGCCGCTGAGGTTGGCGAAAGCCGGCTCGCCCCTCGGCACAGCGAGGTGAGGGATGCGGCATTGGCCCAGGGCCTCCGCCAGGGGGGCATCCTGAACGCCAGCCCATTGCAGGTCGATGAAAGCGGGCACATCGATTTGCCGCACGCCCAGCTGCTCCAGGTCGATGCGCAGGTAGCTGAGTTCATAGCCTTGTTCAGCGCCCGTGGCCAGCACCAGGCCGGGGTGGCTGCTTGCAAGTTCGCGCAACGCCACCCTCGCCTGGGCGATGTCGTCGCGCTGCTGCAGGTGGTGGCGGATGCCGGGCGCCAAGGCGAAGGCGGTGCTCATTGCCAGGCTGAGCATGGGCAGCAAGGCCATGAGTTCGGCGCGAGGGTGGCGGTTGGCTGGGCTGCGTTGGCTGAGCAAGGCGTCGAGCATGTGGGCATGCAGCACCACGAAGGGCAGCAGGTGCCAGCAGCCCGCCCCTTTCTTGGCACCCAACACCGCCACCAGCAACTCCAGCGCGGCAATGCCGAGCACGCTGCGCCAGGGGCAACGCAGCACCAGCAGCGGCAGCCACAAGGCGAGCAGGAAGATGCCGTTGTCCAGCAGGATGCGCGGCTCGATGCCGTGCAGGCTGGCCAGCTTCAGGAAGTGCAGGTAGCCGGGCAGGCTGATGCCGGGCAGCAGGAACCAGGGCAGGGCTGTGACCAGGGCGCCCGCAGCCACGCGCAGCAGCAGGGCCGGTCGGCGCAGGCCATCAGGCTGCGCCCACAGGTACACCGCGGCGATGTACAGCACCCCATGCACCTTCAGCGAGGCGGCCAGGCCGGCCAGCAAGCCCAGCAGCCAGGCACGCCGGCCTGCGTCGCTCATGCCCATGCAGCGGCAAGCCAGGGCGGTGAGCAACAACAGATGAGGCTCTGCCCGGTTGAAAAACAGCAGGTCGAACGCGCCCAGGAAGCCGAGGTACAGCAGGGCGCATCGGTCACGCAGTTGCGTGGCGCACAGGCCCACGGCCACCACGGTGCTGGCCAGGGCCAGCAGCTTGCTGCCCAGGAAGGCATCGATGGACAGACTCAGCACCAAGGCATTGAGCACGGCCAGCAGGGGGCCATAGAGCAGCCCGTCCATGGTGTAGCCCAGGTCGGTGGGGTACAGGGGCAGGCCGCGCCGCACGTGCTCGCCCAGCACCAGCACCGAGGCTTCAACGTGGTCTGCATGGGTGGGGTAGGCCAGGTAGGCCCCGGCATACAGCACTGCACAGGCCAGCAGCCACCAGGGCAACATGGGTGTGACGGCGCGCGAGAAGCGTTGCAGCGGTGCGTTCAGGAACGGGGTGCGCGCCAGCACTTGCACCAACAACCAGGCCAGCACGAACAGCGCAGCGCCGCGCTGCAGGGTTGCCATTTTGGTGATGAGGTGCGGAACGTCCATGCTCATCTCAACAAGCCAGCGTTTTCCAGTGCGTCCTGTACCTTGCGGTAAAGGCTGCGTAGGCCTTTGTACAGCCAGGTGTCGCGCAGTTTGAGCGGCTCCAGCACATTCAGGATCATCCGATCCATGCGGTTCTTGGCCGACGCCAGCCGGATGCTTTCGCCATGCTGCAGGTGGTCGAAGGTGTTGATTTCGGTGGGGTGCAGGAAGGCCACGAACAGCTCCGATTGGGCGTCCATGCGGTCTTCGTAATCGCGCTCGGTCCGCTCCATCTGGATGCCTTCGGCGTAGTAACCCACCACGCGCTCGTGCAGTTCGCGACGACGCACATGCGGCTGGTCCGAGTACACGCGGCGTCGTGGCAACGTGCCTTTCTGTGCTTCGTACGCAGGTGCTGTGTGATCGGCAACCCAGTAGCGTACGCCATGGACTTCGCGCTCAATCAGAGGAAAGTGGGAAGGGTTGCCATGCAGCCGCACCATGCCCACGCTGGGGTCGGCTTCCAGGATGGCGACCGAGTCCAGCACAGCCTGCACGTTGAGCAGCATGCAGTCGTCCTGCACCATCAGTTGGTACTTGCTGTCGCAGGCGCGCAGGCCCTTGTTGTTGTTGCGGCCCAGGCCACCGTTCTTGGGGGCGCTCACCACCCGGTCAAAGCCCATGCGGGCGATGGCGGCCTGGTGCTCTTCGGTGCTGCAGTCGTCCGAGCAGATCACCTTCACGCCCTGCAGTTGGGGCTGCTGGCGGATGCGCTCCAGCGACTGCGCCAGCAGGTGCGAGCGGTTGTAGGTGATGAAGACGACCTGCAGGTCTTGGGGCTGGAAAGGCATGGTGTGTTCAGGTCGAGGGCAGGGCACGGCGGTCACGCCACAGGCTCCAGAGCAGGGCGCACAGGGTGACGACCGAAGCGGGCAGGAGCAGGTGACTGAGTTGCTGCGTCCAGTGCGACACCGCCCACATGGACGCCACTGCCAGGCCCACGGCGAACAGCTGGAAGCTGGTGTCGCGGCTGTGCTGGTTGGTGGACGAGCTCAGGCAGATGCGGTGGCGCATGAAGGACTCGAACACCGCATCCAAGAGCAGGATCGCGAACAGGATGTGAAATTCCGGTGGCAGGTGCTTCAGCCACAGCGAGTAAACGGTGGGGCCCAGCAGCATGCCGCCCAGGGCGTAGGCGGCGAACAGCGCTGCGATCATCCACTGGCCCTTGCGGTAGAGGCGCGCCACGGTGGTGTGCTCGCCTGCGGCCTGCAGGCGCGTGTACTCGGTGTAGAGCGAGAAGCTGATCTGTGAGCTGACTTGCAGAGGCAGGCGCGACAGGGTGCGCACCGTGGTGTAGGCCACCACCGCCGTCAGGCCCGCCGAGGGCGCGATCACCAGCAGGGGCACTTGCAGCGCGATGAACATGATCAGCGGGTTGACCGCGTACATCAGAGAGGGCAGCACCAGGTGCTTGAAAGGCATGTGGCCGCGCCACGGGCCGCGCGCCAGCTCTGGCGTCAGGCGCAAGGCCTGCACGGTGGTGGCGCACATGGTCAGGGCGCGCACGCCCAGCATGGCCAGGGCCATCAGGCGGAAGTCATTGAGCGGGATCAGCGCCAGCAGCACGCCGATTTCCACCGCCTTGCTGACCAGGCCAAACAGCTGGAACTGGTCGTAGCGGCCCGCGATCTTGTAGCTCGATGACATCAGCTCCGAGAAGAAGCCCGACAGCACGTAGGCACACAGCAGGAGCATCGTGACGTGGAACTCGACATCGACCGGGCCCTGTGGCCCCGCGGCATAGCGCCAACCCACCAGGCCTGCGGCCACCAGCAACACCAGGCCCATGAGCCCGCCGATGACCTTCACGCCCGTTTTGAAGGAGCGTGCGGCCAGGGCGTTGTCGCCCGAGGCGTGGTGCTTGTAAACGTCGGTGGAGAACGCCGCCGACACGCCCAGGTCGAACATCGCCAGCGAGGTGGGGATGGTGAACAGGTAGAGCCAGGCGCCATAGCGCTCGGTGCCGAGCGCGGCGATGAACAGCGGCGGGATGAGGAAGTTGGTCAGCAGCGTCAGGCCGTTGCCGATCATGCCGACCGAGAACACCCGGCGCAGGCGGCGCAGGGTGGCGCCATGGTCGGCGTGGGCACTCACGGTCACGGCGCGCCCCTCACTGCCGCACGCGGGTGACGGCGGGTGTGGGCAGCAGTTCCTGGCAGTTTTGTTCGAACTGGCCCAGCACGCCTTCCAGGGCCAGGTGGTCTTCGGCGTGGCGGCGGCCCAGGGCGCCCAGGCGGCTGCGGCGCTCGGCATCGTCCACCAGGGCCAGAACAGCCTCGGCCAGGCGGGGGGCGTCTTCGGGTGGCACGACGGCGCCGCACTGCGACACCACCTTGGCCAGCTCGGTGCCGGCGCGGCATGTGGCGATCACCGGGCGGCCGCTGGCCAGCATGCCGGCCAGCTTGGAGGGCAGCACGAGGTCTTCGGCCTCGGGGCTTTGCGGCAGCAAGTGGATGTCGGCCAGGCCCAGCCATTCGCCCAGGCGCTCGGCCGGCTGCAGGGGCAGGAAGCGCACATTGGCCAGGCCCTCGGCCTCGGCTTGCAGCTGCGGCTTCATGACGCCGTCGCCACCGATGACGAAGAGGATGTCGCTGCGGTGGGCCAGCAGGCGAGCCACCTGGGGGATGACGCTCAGGCCCTGCTTGCCGCCCAGCGTGCCGGAGAACAGCACGACCTGGGTGTCGGGCGCGATGTCCAGCTCGGCCCGGTAGGTGCTGGGCCGGCTCAGCGTCTGGATGTGGCCGATGTCCACCCAGTTGGGGAAGTGGCGGATGCGGTCTTCGTGCACGCCCTTGAGGCGCAGGCCTTCGACCATGCGCTCCGAGATGGACGAGACCACGTCGAAGCGGCGCAGCAGGCGTTGCTCCAGCCAGGTCACCACGCGGCGCTGGCGGGCGCCTTTGAGCAGGCCCATGTTGAAGGCGACATCGACCTCGAAGTCCTGGATGTGCAGCCAGGCGCGGGCACCCGACAGGCGCGCCACGGCGTGCGCGGCCGGCGCATTGACCAGGGCCGGGGCCACGCACACCACCACGTCGGGGCGCCACAGCACCTGCCACAGGGCCACGGGCAGCGAGGTGATGGCAAAGCTCAGCAGGTGCAGCACGCGCTTGAGGCCGCCCGGGTTGGCCGGCACCCACAGCGGTGCGCGCCAGACGTCCACACCCTGCCAGGACTCGCGGCGCCAGGTGGGCGATTCATAGCCCTCGGCCAGCTTCCAGTTCGGGTAGTAGGGCGGCGCGCAGATGACGCGCACCTGGTGGCCCTGGCTCACCAGCCAGCGGGCCATCTCGCCCGAGTACTTGCCGATGCCCGTGGGCTCGGGTGCGAAGTTGGCGCTGTAGAGGACGATCTTCATGAGCCGGACCCCTGGCCTTCACGCATCTCTTTGGTCTTGAGGACGATGAAGTATTCGTAGATGGATTGCAGGATGGCGTAACGGATGCCGGCCCAGCCATCCAGAAAGGCCCGGCGCGCCAGCACCATGTAGGCGAACTTGATGAAGGGGCGGCCCGGCATGGCGTAGAACAAGCCTTTCTGGTGCACCCGGCGCTCGTTGAAGTCCGGGTTGAAGAAGGCTTCGCGCCATGAAGGCTGGCCGCGCTGGCCGCTGGCAATGACCTGCGCCTCCATGCGCGAGTAAACGTTGTGTTTGGCGATCCAGTGGTCCAGGCCCTTGGAGAAGGGGTGGTGGTCGAAGCTCTGCCCCAGGTCGAGGATGTCGCCATCGACGACCATGACCTCGTTGATCTCGCGCTCGTAGTGGGCGCGGCCCACGCGCACCAGGCGCACATAGAAGGGCGAAATCTGCGCGTGCTTGAGCCAGGTGCCCCACCAGATGTCGCGGCGGCGGATGCGACCACCCGCCACGTTCGCGGGCGCCTTGGCGACAAACCCGCCCATTTCACGGGCCAACTCAGGCGGGATGCGCTCGTCGGCATCCAGCACCAGCACCCATGGGTGCAGGAAGGGCAGCTTCAACCCCGCGTTGCGCTGCGAGGCGTAGCCGTCAAAAGGCCGAACCGACACCTTGGCGCCGCGGGCGGTGGCAATCGCTGCCGTTTCGTCCGTGCTGCCCGAGTCCAGCACGTGCACGTCGTCCGACCACGCGACGCTGTCCAGGCACCCGGGCAGGTCTTGGGCTTCGTTCTTGGTCAGGATGAGGACCGAGACGGGGGTCATGGTGGGCTGGTCGGGCAAAGAAGTGACAGATTGTGTGGCCGCGATGTGTCAAGAATGTGTTTCGGGCGCTGTCACGGCCTGCCTGCGCGCAGTTCGGCCAGGCGCTGTTTGCGCAAGGCACGTTGTTCTCGGTGGTGAATCACAAGGGGCTGCTTTTGGTACCAGTTGAAGATGGCAACCAGCAAAGCCGCAGCAATGGCCAGTACCGCCGTGTTGCGCAGGTCCACGATGTAGCCCGTCAGCACGCCCTCTACGCCCAGCAGGGATTTGATGGTGGCGAACCCGACCAAAGCGCGGATGAGGATGTTGGTGCGTCGCACGGCAACGACGGCCAGCGTCATCAAGCCAGCCATGGCGATGGGATACAGCAGCATGCCCGTCCAGCCGAAATCGCACAGTCCTTCGGTGATGACCGTGTTGGCTGCATCCCAGGCAGGCATGCCCAGCTTGGCGTGGCAGGCGGTTTCATCGGAGCCAATTTGGCTGATGATGCGCCATTTACCCGGCCAGATGGCCGTGGGCATGGCTGCTGCAACGTTGAGTGTGAGCAGGTCACCTTGTGTGGTGCGGCCGGTCTTGTCGTAGGCCTCAATGAGCTCCCCCACATAGCCCAAGACGAAGGTGCGGGTGCTCTGGTTTTGCTCCAGATGTTCGTTCAGGCCAGACTGCTCAGGGCGGGTGATGACGTCCACAGCGCCCTCGACGCGTTCGGCCAAAGTTGCATCGACCGGCAGTGAGTAACTCGCGATGCGCATGGACACGAAGAAGCGAGATGCACCGGCCACGACAGCCACGGTCACCAGTAGTGCCACGATGACCTTGGGTGAGAAGAAGCCCTTGGCACTCCGCACAGCGAAAAAGGCCATGAGCAGAGTCAGCACATTGAACATCAGCAGGCGACGCCCTTGGGTCATTTGCGTGAGTGCCAGCAGCAGGCAAAGGAAGATGACCAACGAACGCGTGCGTGAACCAGGTTGGGTTCCATAAGCAAGGATGGCCAGCGCAGTGGCAGGGGTCAGGCAGGACGTGACCAGCGATGCCAGCGGGGATACCAAGGCCGAGTCGCCTGCACCGTTCTGCACACCCTGGAACCCTAGCTGTCCAGTAGCCAATGCAATGAACGTACCTGCGCAAACCACGATGAGCAGCACCAGCGTTGCGGATCGTTCAGTGTCTGTGAAGGGTTCGGTGGGGATCGTCTTGTTCGGGTCAATGTGGCCGATGTAGAGCATGGCTGCCACGATCAGCAGCATCAGACCTTCAGCGCGCCCAAGCGCACTGGGACCCGCGTAGTTCACCATGTACATGGCCGAGCCATCCACATAGCCACTGGTCATGGTGTTGAGTGTGCCAAAGCCGTAGGCCAGCGCCAGGCTCACGCCATACACCGTCCACGCGGTGACAAAGGAAGGTACGAAAATCAGCCGCGCCAGGCCCCAGAAGCCGATCACGGTCAACACCATCATCGAGCCCCAGAAAGGCCACGCATAGGCATGCCCCATGAGCTGGATCACGCCCATGGTCAGCGCAAGCAGCGCCATGGCCGGAGGGCTGATGCTGGGTGCCTTGGTCATGTCAATGCCTTTCCGTCAGCCAGAAGCCGCTGCAGCGCCGCACGCCCCACATCCTCCGCGCCCACCTGGTTGGCACGCACACGCTGGTGCCCTGCCGCCTTGATGCGCGCAATGCGCTCGGGGTCGGCCAGCAACGCGCGGCAGACGTCTGCGCACTCGGCGGCATCACGCCAGAACACAGCTTCTTCACCCTCGCGGTAAAGCGCCATGTGCTCGTTGGTGCGCTCTGCGCACAGCAGGCCGCCCGCGTAGGGAATTTCCATGCTGCGGGTGGTGTGCTCGTCGCGGTTGCCCTTGGACAGCATGCCCAGGCAGATGCGCGCGTGCCGCATGGCGTTGACGTAGTCTGTGCCTGAAATCGATGGGCCCTTCCAGAAGGGCTGCAGCGCGGCCCAGACCGGTGAGGTCTGCCAGTTGTCGCCCCAGATGGCAGGCTTCAGGCCGGCCTTCACCAGTTCGTGCAGGAACACATCGCGCCCTTCGCCGGGAATGTTGCGACCGATGAAGGCGATGTCGGTGTCGAACTGCGGTGGCACGCTGCCATCGTCCGGCGGAGCGGCATGGCGGACCTCGTCGTAGCTCATGAACACGCGCAGCACGTCGCGGGCACCGCGCTGGCGGTATTCATCGACGTTGAAGGGCCGCACCACCACGCACAGGTCGTAGCGGGGAATGGTGCGCAGCATGGTCAGGAAGCGGTTGCCGTCGCGGTGGCCGGTGGGGTCGTCGTGGTTGAACAGCACCAGTTTGCCGGCCATCTGGCGGAACCCGTCGGTGACCTGGCGGCCCAGCAACTCGCCGCCATCGACCCAGCACACATCGAAACGACCCGTTGGCGCCAGTCGGGCCTGCTGGGCCTGCTGCCAGCGCTGGACGGCGCCCTGCATGAACAGGTAGCCCGTGCGGTAGTGAATGATGATGCGCCAGCCCGTGAGGTGCTTGCGCAGGTCGCGGTAGGGGTTGATGTGGGTGACCTCGTGGCCCAGGCGGCGCAGGGCGTCGGCACGGTGCCGGGAGGTGCTGGCCGGCGAGTCGTCTCCCACGTAGAGGATGCGCTGGCTCATGGGGTGTCCTGGGTCAGTGCAGCATAGGCGCGCACGGCACGGTCGCCGTAGTCTTGCCAGCCGCCCAGGGCGCTGACGCGTGCGAGGGCATGCTGTGACATCTGCTGTCGCGTGGCGGGCTCGTCCATGAGTTGCTGCATGCGTTCGGCCAGCAGGTCGGCGCGGCGGATGGGCACGATGAACCCGGCCTCGCCATGCTGGAACAGGTCGGCGGCTCCGGTGTGCTCGGTGGCGATGACGGGGCAGCCGCAGGCCATGGCTTGCGCCATCACCAGGCCAAAGCCGTCTTCGATGCTGGGCAGCACGAGCACATGGCTGCGGCTCATGCGCTGGCGCAGTTGGCTCAGGTTGAGGTGGCCCAGCAAGTGGATGTTGTCAGACCACAGGCCGGCGCGGCGCATCTGCACGATCAGGTCCTTGGGGAAGGCGCCTGCGAACCACAGGCGCTTGCGCGGGTGTTGCAGTTTCTGGAAGGCTTTCAGCAGGTAGGGCACGCCTTTGCGCAGGCAGGCGCCACCGGCGAACAGCACGTCGAAGTGATCGGCGTCGGGGGTGCCGTCCGGGTGGAAGGCGCCGAGGCTGACGCCATACGGCAGGATGCGCAACTTGGCGGCCGACACACCTTTTGCCACGAAGCTTTGTGCGCTGAAGGACGAGGGCACGGTGATCATGTCGGCCTCGGCGTACTCGGCTTCGGCGCGCGCCATGACGCGCGGATGCGCGGCCTCGCTGTCGCCGCCCCAGGTGTCGCGCTCCTGGGTCAGCAACTCGTTCTGCGTGCGGATGTGGCTGGAGCCGGTGTCGCAGACATAGCGGGCACCGAGTTGATGGGCCTTTTTCCCGGAGAGGAAGCCGGCGCCAGACAGGCCCACGAACACATCACAGGGGGGCATCTGCCAGGCGGTGTAGCGGTCCAGCGTGCTGTAGCAGAGGAAGTCCAGGTAGCCCTGTTGCTGGTGCGAGAGCGCACCCGACTGCGACAGCAGCATGTAGGGCACGCGCAACCAGGGGAAGGTGTGAACCTTGTGCTTGGGCACGTTGTTGTCCGCGAGCTTGAAGCGCGGGTAGCCCGAGAAGATGGCCGCGAGGTGGCCGCGTTGGTTCAGTTCCTGCGCCAGGTCGAAGGTGTGGAATTTGCCGACGACCGACAGGGTCACGCGCAGAGGGCTGGACTGCGCCATGTCACGCCTTCGCGGGCTGGGCCAGCAGCGAGCGATAGAGGCTGATGGCCGCTTCGCCGTACTGCTTCCAGCCGCCGGCTTGCTGCACCCGTGCCAGCGCGCGTTGGCCCATGGCGTCCCGCACCTCGGGTTGATCGGCCAGGGCTTGCAGGCGTTCGGTGATCAGGTCGGGGCGGCGGATGGGCAGGATGTGGCCTTGTACGCCGTCTTCGAACAGGTCTTGCGCGCCCGTGTTGGTGGTGGCGATGATGGGGCAACCGCAGGCCATGGCCTGGGCTTGCACCAGGGCCAAGCCCTCTTCGATGCTGGGCAGCACCATCACGTGGGCGCGGCTCATGATGTCCTTGAGGCGCTCTTGCGGGATGTGGCCCAGCACGCGGAAATCGTCGGACCACAGGCCGCGTGCGCGCAGGTCTTCGATCAGCTCGGGGGAGGGCGAACCGACGAAGCTCAGGCGCTTGCCGGGGTGGCGGAAGTCCATGAAGGCCTTGACGAGGTCCGGCACGCCTTTGCGCACGCTCATGCCACCCACGAAGATCACGTCGAAGTGCTTCGGGTCGGGTGTGCCGCTCGGATGGAAGCGGCCGAGGTTGACGCCGTAGGGCAGCACACGGACGCGCTCAGAGGGCACGCCGTGCTTGACGAAGCTGGCCTTGTTGAACTGGGAGGGCACTGTGATGACGTCGGCCTCGGCGTACTCGGCTTCTTCTCGCTCCACCGTGCGCGGGTCGATGGCGGTGTAGGGCACGCCCCAGCGGTCGTGCTCTTCCTGCAGCAGAGCGTTCTGCTCTCGGATGTGGGTGGAGCCCCGGTCACAAACGTACTTGGCGCCCTGGCGATGCGCTTGCTGACCGCTGCGGGTGGCGCAGCTGGACAGGCCCACGAACACGTCGCAGGGCGGCATGTGTGCGGCCACGTGCCGGTCGAACAGCACGCGTGACAGGTGCTGCCATTCGTCCGCCACGCGGCGCGTCATCCACGGCTTGTTCGACATCGCCATGAAAGGCGTGTGAAGCCACGGGTAGGTGTGCACCAGGGATGCCGGCAGGGCCTCGTCGCGCAACTTGAAGCGCGGGTAGCCGGTGTAGATGGCGGCCAGGTTGCCAGCCTCGTGCAGGGATCGGGCCAGGTCGAAGGTGTGGAACTTGCCGATCACCGACAGGACAACTCTCATGGTCGTGACGGCCTTTGGCTCAGCTTTCACGCTGGCCGACGATGTAGCCACGGTCGTTCGCGGGCATGGCCTTGAGCAGGTCGTTGATGAACTGGTCTTGCAGCGGGAACGGGTCTTCGCGGCGGGTCACTTCGGACACGCGGAACAGCGTGCCATCGACCAGATAGCCGCGCAGGGCCAGCTTGATGCGCTCCAGGTTGCGTTCCTTGGAGCCGCGCGTCACGGCATCACCCACGCGGATGAAGTACGTCAGCGGCTCTTTGCGCTCGGTGCCCAGCATGGTGACCAGGCGCACCGCCTTGAGCGGGCCGACCGGCGAGGCCAGATCGATGTCTTCGCGCTTTTCCACGCGGAAGCCCTGCGAGGGGTAGCACTGGTCGGGCGTGTGCAGCTGCGTGTCGTTGGTCTGGTCGCGGCCGTACGCGATCGACAGCATCATGCCGCGGCCCGTGGGCTTGTGCACGAAGGTGCGCGCGAAGGTCTGGCTGTAGATGCGGCGCAGGTTCTCTTCCTGCACAGGGTTGACCACGCCGCGGTTGGCGTAGGGCACCTCTTCCCATTCGCCGAAGCGGTGGGGGATGAGCTTCTCGTAGTCGGGCTCGCCCGTGTGGTCTGCCCAGTACTTGCTGGGCTTGAGGTGCTGTGCAACGGCCACCGAGCCCAACATGATGGCCAGGCTGACCAGCAGCACGGCGGGCTTCAGCGTCAGGGGCTTGAAGATCACGATGCGGCTCCTTGGGGTGCAGGCGTGCTGCGCTTGTCAGAGATCCAGCGCAGCAGGCCGTCGGTGGAGATGGTCAGCACCAACGCGATGACGAACAGCACGATGCCGGCGAAGCCGTGCAGGTAGCCCTGGCCGACCTCGTCACCGAAGTGGTAGGTCAGCAGTGCCAGGAACAGCACGCGCAGCATGTTGGCCAGGAAGGAAATGGGCACGATCAGCAGCGCGAGCATGACGTTGCGCAGCATCGAGCTGTGGCGCACCACGTTGAGGTAGAAGATGCCCATGGCTTCGAGCATGAACAGGGTGCGCATGCCGGCGCAGGCATCGGCCACCAGCAGCTGGTATTGGCCAATGCTCAGCACCACGCCCGTGTGGGAGATGGGGTAGCCCAGCCACCACAGGATCTCGGAGACGGTGACCGAGATGTGCAGCTTGACGAAGTGGCTGATGGGGTCGAGCACGAAGCCAGGGATGGGCACCATGAAGACCAGGAAGAACAGCGGAAACTTCAGCTTGTTCAGCAAGGGCCAGCCGCCGATGAGGGCGACCACGCCGATGATCATGGGCAGGAAGGCGAAGACTTCAAAGTAGATGATGTTGAGCGCACGGCCCGGCACGTAGAAAACGACACCGATGGTGAACATCACCCAGGCCAGCCAGGCGCCGGGGGCGGTGCCATCGGTCTTGCCGTCGAACTCTTGCCAGCGCTGGTACATCAGCCACATGGCCAGGCCCAGCATGATGGGGCCGTGGCTGTGCTCGTCTTTGTTCCACAGGCCGGCATCGACGCTGAAGAACAGGTCATGGAGCGTCAGCGCGAACATGCCGAACAGGCCCAGCATCAGCACCACCACATTGCTGGCCAGGGGCAGCAACTGGGGGGCGGGCTTGGTGGCGGGCACGCCGCTCACATCACTCGTGGTAGTCATAGGCTTGGAACCCTGCTTGCTTGACCAGGTTGTCACGCTTGGCCGAGGTGTAGTCGCTGATGACCATCTCCTTGACCAGCTCGGCCAGGGTGGTTTTGGGCGTCCAGCCCAGCTTGGCCTTGGCCTTGCTCGGGTCGCCCAGCAGCGTCTCGACCTCGGTGGGGCGGTAGTAGCGCGGGTCCACCTTGACGATGACGTCGCCCACCTGGCACTTGGCCAGGATTTCAGCTTCGCCCTTGGCGTTGGTGATGGGCTCGATCTTCGTGACGCGGCCCACTTCGGCCTCGCCTTCGCCTTCGAAGGTCACCGTCACGCCCAGCTCTTTCGCTGCGAACTCCACGAACTGGCGCACGCTGTACTGCACGCCGGTGGCGATGACGAAGTCATCGGCGTGGTCCTGCTGCAGCATCAGCCACTGCATTTCCACGTAGTCGCGGGCGTGGCCCCAGTCGCGCAGCGCGCTCATGTTGCCCAGGTACAGGCAGTCCTGCAGGCCCAGCGCAATGCGGCTGATGGCGCGGGTGATTTTGCGGGTGACGAAGGTCTCGCCGCGCACCGGGCTCTCGTGGTTGAACAAGATGCCGTTGCAGGCGTACATGCCATAGGCCTCGCGGTAGTTCACCGTGATCCAGTAGGCGTACATCTTGGCCACGGCATACGGGCTGCGCGGGTAAAAAGGCGTGGTCTCCTTCTGCGGGATCTCTTGCACCAGGCCGTAGAGCTCGGAGGTCGAGGCTTGGTAGAAGCGCGTCTTCTTCTCCAGGCCCAGGATGCGGATGGCTTCGAGCAGGCGCAGCGCGCCCAGGCCGTCGGCGTTGGCGGTGTACTCGGGCTCTTCGAAGCTCACGCCCACATGGCTTTGCGCGGCCAGGTTGTAGATCTCGTCAGGCTGGACCTTCTGCACGATGCGCACCAGGGAGGTGGAGTCGGTCAGATCACCGTAGTGCAGCACGAAGTTGCGGTTGTTGACGTGCGGGTCCTGGTAGAGGTGGTCGATGCGGTCGGTGTTGAACAGCGAGGAGCGGCGCTTGATGCCATGCACCTCATAGCCCTTGCCCAGCAGGAACTCGGCGAGGTAGGCGCCGTCTTGGCCGGTCACGCCCGTGATCAGGGCGACCTTCTTTGGTGTTTGCATGGTGTGGCGCTCAGTAGTCGTTCATCAGGAAACCGCTGATCTTGACGGTCGATTTGGTCAGCTGTTTGACAAGGCTTTGCACAGCGGGCGTGCGGCTCTTGTTCTTGCGACCCACGACCATGCAAGCACCGCAGTGCCCAGCGATGACGCGCGCGTCTGAGCCCAGCGAGGCAGCAGGGGTGTCCACCAACACGTAATCGAACTTCTCCAGCAGCTCTTTCATCAGCAGGCTGAACGAGGCGCGCTGCAGCAGCTCTGCCGGGTTGGGCGGCACGATGCCGGCCGGCAGCATGTAGAGGTTGGGCAGGTGCTCGACCGGCTTGATGACGTTGGGCTCGGCGCGACCGGCCAGGATGCCCGACAGGCCCGTGCCCGGCTCAACGCCGAACAGCTCGTGCATGCGCGGTGTGCGCAGGTCTGCGTCCACCAGCAGGGTGCGCCCCGGCAACTGGCTGAATGCGGCTGCGAGGTTGGCGGTGATGAAGGTCTTGCCGTCACCCACTTCGGCGCTGACCACTGCGATGGCGTGGCGTTGCTGCTCGTCGCCCATCATCAAGGGGATGAGTTGGGTGCGCAGGTCGCGGAAGGCTTCAACCTGGGGGCTGAACGGGTCGTTGGCCACGACCAACTCTTCGTTCAGGCGGTGCTCGGCCTGCTGCGGGTTGTAGGGGTAGTGGAACTGCTGGGCCAGAGCCCACAACACGTCCTCCGGCTTGGCCAGACCAAGCGCCACGACGGCTTCACCGAAGCGCACGCCTTTGCTGGTCTGGTACTCGAGCGCTTGGTTGACCTGCTCGGCCGACAGGCCTTTGGTGCGGCGCAGGATGTCGCCCATGGACGCGTTGACATCGGCCTTGCCCGAGCCGCCCTGCGTGTGTTGGCGGGCCACTTCCAGGGCGTGTGCGACTTCGTTGGCTTGGGATGCTGGGTTCATGCGGGCTCCACTCACGGGGCGGGGGCGTTGAGGGCCGGCTTGCCCAAACGGAGGCGGCTGCCCAGGCCACCGGCCTTGGCGGGCTTGTTCTTGAAGCGAGGCACCGAACCCATGCTGTGCAGCAGAAGCAGGGCCTCGATGTCGGTGGCGGTGCGCAGACGGCGGTCGAAGAGCTCGATCAGGAAGGCCAGGGCGATGGCCATGACCAGGCCCAGCACGCCGCCCAGTGCCAGGTTGGAGCCCACGCGCGGGCTGCTCGGGCCACCTGGCGGCGTGGCGTATTCCAGCGGCGCCACGCTGGCCTGCGGTGCCTGGCTTTCCAGGGTGGCGTTTTGCATGCGCACGGTCACGGCGTCCAGCGAGCGCTGGGCGAGTTCCACATCGCGCTGGATCATGGAGGCCTCGTCGCGGATGGACTTGAGCTTGAGCACCTTGGTGCGCTGCTCGTCCAGCGCGGCCTTCATCAGGGCCAGGCGGGCGGAGGTCACGTTGTTGGCCACCGAGACGCTGCCCACGATGCGCTTGGATTCGGTGTCCAGCTTGCGTCGCAGTTCGGCGAGGTTGGTTTTCAGTTCGATGACCTGCGGGTGCTGGTCACCCAGGCGCGAGCTGAGCTGTTCCAGCGCGGCTTCCTGGCGGATGATGTCGCTGCGGATGCCAGACACTGTGCTGTTGGAGATCACGTCGGGCGACTGGTCGGGGCTGGAGCGAGCAGCACTCTGGCGGCTGTTCGAATCGGCCATGACGCCTTGCATTTGCAGGTAGTCGGCCGACAGGGCGCTCAGGCGGTTGGTTTCGATGTCCACGCGTTCATCGGTCACCACCAGGCCTTGCTCCTGCTGGAACGCCGACAAGCGGCGTTGTGCGGCTTCGTACTTCTCTCGCAGTTCCTTGGCCTTGGCGTCGAACTCTTCGTTGAACTGCTTGGCCGGGTTGGTCCGCAACTCGACCGCCGTGGTCAGGTAGGCCTGCATGAAGGCGTTGGCCGCGGCCGCCGCGAACTTCGGATCTTCCGAGGTGTAGATGAAGGTGATGATGTTGGAGCCACGCAGCGGACGTGCTTCCAGGCCCGCCTTGATGACGTTGGCCACCCAGGCTTCGAAGCTGCCGATGCCGCCCGTGGACTTCTGCCAGTTGGCGCGCAACTCGGGCACCTGGTCCAGCTTGAGGATGCGCGCGGCCTTCTCGGCCACCCGCGTGCTGGTGATCACCTCGATCTGCGTGAGCATGTAGGTGGGCGAGCCCATGGCTGCCTGAGCCGCGCCGGCGATCGGGTCGGGGTTCTTGATGTCCAGCACCACCGAGGAGGTGGCGATGTACTTGCGCGGCATCATCCAGGTATAGGCAGCCACTGCGCCGAACACGGCCACCAGGGTGATGGTGGCGATCAGCCAGCGTGCCCGCAGCACGGCAAACACATATTCAAGCGACATGGGGGGTCCTGCTTCAGTGCGATCGAATGAGATCAGTGCGAATCGGGGTGGCGCGCCAGGAAGTCCTGGTAGGCCAGCGCGATGCCATCTTCCAGCCCGGTGCGGGCCTGCCAGCCCAGGCCATGCAGCCGGGAGACGTCCATCAGCTTGCGTGGCGTGCCGTCGGGCTTGCTGGCATCGAAGCTGAGGTCGCCCTGGAAGCCGACCACCTTGACCACCGTTTCGGCGAGTTCGCGGATGGTCACGTCGGTGCCCGTGCCGATGTTGACGAGCGGGCCGTCGTAGCCTTGCTGCATGAGGAACACGCAGGCATCGGCGAGGTCATCGGCATACAGGAACTCGCGCATGGGCGTGCCCGTGCCCCAGACGACCAGGCTCTTGTCGCCGCGATGCTTGGCTTCGTGGGCCTTGCGGATGAGCGCTGGCAGCACGTGGCTGTTGTTCAGGTCGTAGTTGTCGTTGACGCCGTAGAGGTTGGTCGGCATCACGCTGATGTACTGGCGACCGTGCTGGGCGTTGAAGGCCTCGCAGAGCTTGATGCCGGCGATCTTGGCGATGGCATAGGGCTCGTTGGTGGGCTCCAGCGGGCCGGTCAGCAGGTAGTCTTCCTTGAGCGGCTGCGGCGCCATCTTCGGGTAGATGCAACTGGAGCCCAGGAACATCAGGCGCTGCACGTCAGCCACATGGCAGGCGTGGATCAGGTTGGCCTCGATGACGAGGTTCTGGTAGAGGAAGTCGGCGCGATAGACGTTGTTGGCCTGGATGCCACCCACCTTCGCTGCGGCGATGAAGACGTGGTCGGGGCGCTCGGCGCGGATGAAGTCGTGCACGGCGCGCTGGTCGAGCAAGTCGAGTTCGCTGCGATCGCGTGTGATGACCTGCGCAAAGCCGGCGGCCTGGAGTCGGCGCACGATGGCTGAACCCACCATGCCTTTGTGCCCGGCCACGAAAATCTTGGAATTTGGGAGCATGTCTGCGTTTGCGGTTGAATCCTGAAGGGCCCCTCTCTGAGCCCGAAAACCCGGCGAGGTTCCCGGGTTACCCCTTGGATGGGCGGGTCTCAGGATAGTCCGAAAGGACTCTGGCGGCGAGTGTATCGACGGAAGATGACACTTCGACTGCCCTGCGCGGGATGCAGAGGCCCCGATCTCGGCGCCCTCAAGCGGGGTGGTGCAGTTCAACGTGCCATGAAAAACGCCGCTCATCGAGCGGCGTTGTGTGGCGGCAAGCCCGGCGCGTGCCGGAAGCCCTGCGTGTCAGCGTGTTTCTTCGTGCTGCGAAGTGCTGTGACCCAACAACATGGATTTCGCCATGCGGTAGATGAACACGCTGTTGGTCACGGCGTAGCGTTTGGCCAGCCGACGCGGCTCGCTGATCAGGCGGTGCAGCCATTCCATGCCGATCTTTTGCATCCACAGCGGGGCGCGCTCGATGGTGCCTGCGTGGTAATCGAAAGCGGCACCGACGCCCAGCATCACGGCTTTGATGCGACCGCGGTGGCTGGCCATCCAGCCTTCCTGCTTGGGGCAACCCAGGCCGACGAACACCACATGGGCGCCTGATTTGTTGATCTGGTCAACGTAGGCTTGGTCCTCTTCGGCCGTCAGCGCGCGGAAGGGGGGCGACTCCAGGCCGACGATTTTCAGTTTCGGGAATGCGGCTTTGATGCGGACCATCAGGCGGTCCAGGGTGTCGTTGCTGCTGCCGTAGAAGAACACCGACTGGCCCAGCTGCTCCGCCACACCCAGGTAGCGCCACATCAGGTCGGGCCCGTTGATGCGTTGCTGGTTGGGGAAGCCTTCGCGGCGCAGGGCCCAGGCCACCGGCGCGCCATCGGGCAGCGCGAGGTCGGCCTGTGCGATCACGTGGTTGAACTCGGCTTCCTGGCTGGCCGTGACGACAGAGTGCACATTGCACAGCGCCACGAAACGCGACTGACGATGCGCAGCCC
The DNA here is from genome assembly GCF_004362855.1 of Aquabacterium commune. Classification (GTDB taxonomy): domain Bacteria; phylum Pseudomonadota; class Gammaproteobacteria; order Burkholderiales; family Burkholderiaceae_C; genus Aquabacterium; species Aquabacterium commune. Next base: position 753,413 of record NZ_SNXW01000001.1, on the reverse strand, counting down.
ATCCCGCGATGCGCGAGATGGCTTCCTCCCAGGAGGCAGCATCGATGTGCGAGTCGAGAACGTTTGCGCCGCGACGCATGAAGGCCTTGCTAGGAGTGGTCTGTTTGACGCCCGCGAGCATACGTTCGCGTTCGGTCAGAGACAGTGTCGGGTAACCAAAATTGGGATCAGGATGTCTCATACCACCCACCTCGGGGATGCTGGTGTTGCCATCGGTCACCGGACCGACGAGCCATGGAAGCAAGTTTACGAGTCGCGTTATTCGCCAAAGTTCAGGGAAAGCGCTCGGTCCGTCGGATGATCCCCCCAAGCGCGGTGTGAAATGTCACAAAGCGTCAGTGAGCGCACTTTGGGGCTGCGGGAGTTCCCCTGGTTCGGGCAAAACGCACCGAGGCCCGGTGACGTTGGAGGGGGCGCACTCGGTGCGAGGTTGTGCGGCACCCCGTGGGTGCAGGGGTGCGGCTGGCGTTCTTCCCCAATTGCTGCCGTTGCACGGAACTTATGGGCGGTATGCGCCACAATGAAAGGCGTTCTACAGGCGCAGGGGGACGGATTGACTGTCCGCCCTTGCCTTGCCTTCCCCTCGCCTATTGCCTCCGATGACCGTCCCTGCACACCCACCTGACTCTGACCGCGATCGCGTCCACCGCGCTGCTGGCATGTTCCAGGCGCTGCCTGCCATCGTTGTGTTCATGCTGGCGTTTGTTGCGCTGTACGCCGGCACCTACATCCAGCTGGCCCACACCGTCTGGTCCACCGATGAGCAAGGTCACGGGCCGCTCATCCTGGCGGCATCTGCATGGCTGCTTTGGACAAAGAAGGACGAGATCTTTGACGGCAATCCGCAACCTGCGCCATGGCTCGGTTTCGCCCTCATCGGATCGGCGCTGACCATGTTCGTTGTGGGCCGGTCGCAGTCGGTCATCGAAATTGAGACGTTCAGTCAGATCCTTGTGCTGGCTGGTGGCTTGGTTTTGCTCCAGGGCGAGCGTGCATTGAAGCTTGCATGGTTTCCGCTGGCATTCTTGTTGTTTGTTGTGCCGCTGCCCGGCTCGCTTGTTCAAGCCATCACGATGCCTCTCAAGAGCGCAGTGTCCGTGGTTGCCGAGGAAATCCTTCACCAATTGGGCTACCCCATTGCGCGCACGGGCGTCACGCTCACGATCGGCCAGTACCAGCTGCTTGTCGCGGACGCCTGTTCGGGTTTGAACTCCCTGTTCACGTTGGAAGCGCTCGGTCTGCTGTACATGAACCTGATGGCTTACAAGTCCCGTGCGCGCAACATCGCGCTGGCCATCATGATCGTGCCGATCTCATTCATTTCGAACATCACGCGGGTCATCGTTCTGGTGTTGATCACCTACTACTACGGCGATGAGGCGGGGCAAGGCTTTGCGCATGACTTTGCAGGGATGGTGCTGTTCATGGTGGCGCTGGTTTTGACCTACGGTTTTGACAGGGTGCTCGCACGTTTCGTTGATGACGAAGGAGGCGCTCGTGGCCATCGCTGATCGAACACTTCACCGATTCAAGCTGCCTGTGGCGGTGCTGGTTGCTGCAGCATTGATGCTGTGCGCGCTCGGTCTGTCCGAATGGATGAAGCCCCGTCGCGTTGTCGCCGAGGAGCTCTCACCCATCGCCATGCCAACCTTGCTGCCGGAGCAGTTCGGAGATTGGCGCGTCAATCGGTCTGGACCCGCGGTGATCTTTGACCCCACCGTGGAAGCGACCCTCAAGCAGGTTTATTCACAAACCTTGAATGCGACTTACACGAACAGCAAGGGCCAATCCATGATGCTGGCCTTGGCGTACGGCAAGAACCAGAACTCATGGAACACCGCGGCGCATCGCCCCGAGTTCTGCTACCGGGCGCAAGGATTCGTTGTGAATGAGCGCGGCAAGGGGCGGTTGGAGTTGAATGGTCATGGCATCGAAGTGATTCGTTTGGCTGCTGACCGGGGTGGCCTCCATGAGCCGATCACTTACTGGGTGACGCTGCACGACTCTGCGGCGACGCCAGGACTGAGCCGCAAGCTCCAGCAGATTCGTTATGGACTGCAAGGCATGATCGTGGACGGATTCCTGGTTCGCATCTCATCGTTCGGTGCAGACGAGGCCGAGCAGTTCAACCTCCAGCAGGAGTTCATGCGCGACCTTGAGCGTGCGATGTCTCCTGAGCAACGTCCGCGCCTCTTCGGCCGGAGCTGATGTAACTCACCATGAATCAGAAAAATAAAGTGGCCCTGATCACGGGCGTGACAGGGCAGGACGGCGCTTACCTCGCAGAGTTCCTGCTGGGCAAGGGCTATGAGGTGCATGGCATCAAGCGCCGCTCCTCGCTGTTCAACACCGACCGCATCGACCACCTCTACCAGGACCCGCACGTCAACAACCGCAACTTCGTGCTGCACTACGGTGACCTGACCGACTCCACCTCCCTGGTGCGCATCGTCCAGAAAGTCCAGCCTGACGAGATCTACAACCTGGCCGCGCAAAGCCACGTCGGCGTCAGCTTCGAAGAGCCCGAGTACACCGCCAACGCCGATGGCCTGGGCGCGCTGCGCCTGCTCGAAGCCATCCGCATCCTGGGCCTGGAGAAGAAGACGCGCTTCTACCAAGCCTCCACCTCCGAGCTCTACGGCCTGGTGCAGGAAATCCCGCAGAAGGAGACCACGCCCTTCTACCCGCGCAGCCCCTACGCCGTGGCCAAGATGTACGCCTACTGGATCACGGTGAACTACCGCGAGGCCTACGGCATGTACGCCTGCAACGGCATCTTGTTCAACCACGAGAGCCCGGTGCGCGGCGAGACCTTCGTCACCCGCAAAATCACCCGCGCCATCAGCCGCATTGCGCTGGGCCTGCAGGACTGCCTGTACCTGGGCAACATGAGCGCGCTGCGCGACTGGGGTCACGCGCGTGACTACGTGGAAATGCAGTGGCTGATGCTGCAGCAGGACCACGCCGAAGACTTCGTCATCGCCACCGGCGTGCAGTACAGCGTGCGCCAGTTCGTGGAGTTCGCAGCGAAAGAGCTGGGCGTGACGGTGAGCTTCGAAGGCGAAGGCGAGGCCGAAGTGGGCCGCGTCACGAAGATCGAGCCCATCACCAACGCCAAGGGCGAAGCCGAAATCTTGGCCAAGTGCCAGGTGGGCGATGTGATCGTCAAGGTGGACCCGCGCTACTACCGCCCGACCGAGGTGGAGACCTTGCTGGGCGACCCGAGCAAGGCCAAGGCCAAGCTGGGCTGGACGCCCAAGACCACCCTGGCCGAGCTGGTCAAGGAGATGGTCATCAGCGACTACACCTCGGCCAAGCGCGACAACCTGGTCAAGCAGGCCGGGTTTCAAGCCTACGACTACCACGAGTGAGCTGGGTGCGCGTGCTCAGGTCGCCTGCGATTTGGGCTCTGGGCGACCAGGTCCTGGTGTCGGCGGGGAATTTCACGATGACGTTGCTCGTTGCGCGCTGCGTCACGCTGGACGATTTCTCTGCCTATGGGTTGACAACCATCCTGTTGTGGTTCGTCAGCGCCATCCACCGGTCGTACCTGACGCAACCTCTGGCCATTGCGGCGGTCGGTGAATCCGCAGAGGCGTGGGGCGCGCGCCTCAAGAAGGTGCTGCTGTTGCAGTTTCTTGGCTGGCCTGTGGTGGCCTTGCTCTTCATGGGCGTGGCTTTGCGATACTTGCCGTCGATGGCTGTGGCAGTGGCAGCATCGGTCTTCACGTCTGCCTTCTTGCTGCAGGAAACCATGAGGCGGATGCTCTTTGTGTTGGGCCGAATGCGGCGAGTGAGTGCGCTGGACGGTCTGGCCTATGGCGGGCAACTGATGGTGGCGGCTTGGTGGGGTTGGTTCGCCGATGAGACGGCACCGCTCGCCTTGCTGTTGCTGCTTGCCTCCGTCCCCTTCTTCGTGTCGGCCTGGCTGGTCTATGTCAGCCTTCCTCTCGGGGCTCGCCATGCCCATTGGCCCAATTGGCCCGCAACGCGAAGCGCCGCTACGGAGCATTGGCGGGAGTCCCGTTGGGTGTGCTTCAGTCAGCTGTTCATGTTTGGCTCGTTCATGCTCGTGCCCTTCCAGATTGCGGAGTGGGGCAAGCCGATCTGGGTGGCTCAGTACAACGCAGCAGGGTCCATCCTCAATGGACTCAATGTCATCCGACAGGCGTTGGGCAACCATCTGCCCATCGCGGCTGCGCGCAAGTTTCAAGAGGGTGGCGCCGAGGCATTGCAGGCGTATCTGTGGAAGTCCGCCTCCTGGATTCTGGGCTTGTCTGTGTTGATCATGGTGGTGCTCGTGGGGTTTGGTCAGGTGCTTGTGGACCTGTTGTTTGGGGCGCGCTTTGGTGAAGCGGTGGCGCTGTTGCCTCATGCAGCGGTGGGGCAGTTGCTGACGATGTTCACTCTGGTGTCGCAGGCTGGCGCTTTGGTCATTCGGCGCACTGAACAGGTTTTCTGGGCCTATGTCGTGGGAACCGTCCTCTCGTTTTCATTGGCGCCTGTGATGATCCCTCAGTGGGGATTGCTGGGCGCGGTCTGGCTTTCCAACATTGGCGTTTTGGTGCCAGCGCTGTGGCATGTTGTGGCGTTTCGCCGAGACCTGCGCTGCGTCGCCAAGGAGCAGCGAGCATGAAAATCCTTTTGTCTGCATTTGCCTACTCTCCCATCCTTGGCTCTGAATGCGGCGTGGGCTGGCATTGGGCACAGATCTTGGCAAAGCACCACGATGTGACCGTGCTCACCCATGCCTGGTTCAAAGACGATGTGGAGCGGGCTTTGGCTTCATGCCCTCAGCCGAACTTGAAGGTGGTTTATTTCGGTGTTGACCCGCTTGCTGGCACCTTCACGCGAGCGCACCTGGACAGTCAGATTTACTACGCTTGGTGGCAATGGAAGGTGCTTGCGTTCGCAAAAGCACTGCACCGGCGCGAGCGTTTTGATGTGGTTCACCATTTGACTTGGGGCACGATCCGATATCCCAGCTGGCTGGGCATGCTGGGTGCGCGCTTCATCGTCGGGCCCTTGGGCGGCGGTGAACGGGCGCCTGCCCGCTTTTTCTCCGGTTTGCCCGTCAAGCAGCGCCTGAAGGAAACACTGAGAGATTTGGTGCTCTGGTCATTCAAGGTGGATCCGCTCACCCAGTTTGCCCTCGCGCGCGCTGAGCACATCTTTTGCAAGACCCAGGACACGGCAGAGTTCTTGCCGCCCCACTTGGCGCGCAAGGCCAAGGTCTGCATGGAGATCGGCGCCCCTGCTGTTGTGGAGCGTCCAACGCGCCCAGCGCAAGCACGCACGCGCTTTCTTTTCGCAGGTCGTCTCATCCCATTCAAGGGGCTGCATCTCGCCGTGGATGCTTTGGCCGAGGCAGTCAGACGCGGGGCGGATGTGGCGTTGCTGGCGGTGGGGGACGGGCCTCTGCGCGAGGTGATCCTCGCACAAGCGGCCAGGAACGGGTTGGGCGATCGGTTCGAGTTGCGCGCCCGCGTGCCCCAGTCAGAGTTGATGCAGCTCTACCAAGAAGCCGATGCGTTTTTGTTCCCGAGCCTGCACGACTCGAGTGGCAATGTGGTGTTGGAGTCTCTGTCTCGCGGCTTGCCGGTGATCTGTCTGGACCTGGGGGGGCCAGCCTGTTTCGTGAATGACCAATGTGGTGTGATCGTGCATTCCCAAGGTAAAAGCCGGGCTGATCTGGTGAGTGCACTGGCTGATGCGATCGTGGCTCATGCCGCCAAAAGCGATGCGGACCGCAGCACCATGTTCCGTGCTGCTTTGGATCAAGCGAGCCGTTTGACCTGGGATCGACAAGTGACAGCTGTTTATGAGGCATTGCATGAGCGGTGAAAACGCCAAGCTGGCATACCTGGACGCCCTGCGCGCTGGACTGGCCATGTGGGTGTTCTTGGGGCACCTGTCGGGTTTCTGCGATTGGCATGTACCTGTGCTGGCCACCCCAGGTTCGGCTGTGGACTGCTTCATGCTGGTATCGGGTTTCTTGATGGTTTACACGACCCGCAAGACACTGGGCGCAGCAAGCACTGTGCGCAACGCCTGGATTTTTTATCTGGGGCGATTTTTCAGGATCGCGCCCCTCTACTACCTGACGCTGCTTGCTTGTGCACCGGTGGCCGCGGAGTGGGACCAGCTGCGCACACAGTGGCACCAGGCCCTGCACGGCCCCCATGCCGTTGCCTACGAGGAAATGACGGGGCTGGCCAGCTGGCCTGGGGTCGTCGCGCACCTGACCTTCGCCTTTGGTTTGATCCCGTCGCTGGTCAATTCGGTGCCCTTGCCGGACTGGAGCCTCTCACTGGAGATGCAGTTCTACCTGCTCTTCCCCTTGATGGCACCCTGGGCCTGGCAGCATCCCGTCGGCCGTGTCGCATTGGTTGTGACCAGCGCAGTGCTATCTTGGGTGGTTCCTGCCTACTTTGGCCGTTATGCCGAGCCTGGCGCCTGGTACCACTTCGTTCAGCCAAGCATGATCCTGTTCAAGCTCAATGTGTTTGTGGCGGGCATGCTGGTGGCAGCGTGGCATGTGCGCGGGGCGCGTTGGGATGGGGCTGCGCTGTCAACTGTGGTGTTGGTGGCGGTCTCTTTGCTCACTTCGCGGCCGCAGGTGTGGATGTTCTTGGCCTTGTTCATGTACCTTTTGAGTTCACCGAACTCCAAACTGGCTGCGTTTTTTTCACGCCGCGTGTTCGGAAAACTGGGGGACTGGAGCTATGGCATTTACCTCGTCCATATATTCCTGGTGTTTCCTGTCTTGTGGTGGCTTGAGCAGCACTGGAGGCTCTCTGCTTTCAGCCCTGCACAGCGCTTTGCGATCGCCGCGCCGGTTTGCACGGTGATCGTCTTGGCGGTGTCTGCGTTTCTGCACCGTACCGTCGAGATGCCGGGGGTGAAATTCGGTCGTCGCTTCATGCCCAGGAGGTGAGATGGGAACTTTGACTGTCCGCGCCGGTTCGTTTGCCCTCCAGCGACTCATGTGGCTCAGAGCAAACCTGCTGGGAATCTCATTGACCCTCGTGCTGGGTGTGCTGATTCCCTTGCTGGTGAATTTCTGGATGGTGAGCAGCCCCTTCACGGTGCTGATGGTGTTGCGCTTCATCGTTGTCGGCGTGGTGCTGTTGGCCGCTTTCCATTTCGTGAGCACCGATGCGCCGTGGTACGTGCGCGCCGTGATGAGCGTGATCCTGGGGCAGGCGATCCTCAACTACGGGTTCTCCAACATGGTGGTTGGTGCGGGCGGCGCCAAAGTCACGGTGGCCGAACTGTCGGTGTTCCTGGGGCTGCTTTTCCTGTTGCCCAAGACAATCCACGTGCTCAAAAAGATACCGGCCTTCTGGGTCTGTTTGGTTGCCATGGCCGTGCCCATTGCGGTGCATCTGTATGGCGACATGCAGCGCCATGGCATGTCTGCGGTGCGCGACATCTTGTCTGTGGTTGATCTGATTTATTTCATGGGTGGCTTGGCGGTCACGGTGTATGGCCTGTCGCAAGGCAAGTGGGTGTCCTGGCGCAACCGGCTGTTGACCCTGTGGATCGTGATGGGTGTGGTTTATGGCCTGCTCAGTCCGATCTCGCCCTACATCCGTGCGCTGTCCCCGGGTTTTCAGAGTTACCAACAAACGGTGCCGGTTCTCGGCCACATGCTGACCGCAGCATTCAATTCGGCCGTTGCCGTTGCGGCCTGGTTCGCCTTGCCGCATCTCTTCCCCCAGCGTGCCTGGCTCAAGTACCCGTTTGTGGTGCTGCTCATGTTGAACGCATTGATCATGGTGGCCGTGTCGCAGTCTCGCAATTACTACGCCATTTTCCTTGGGCTGCCATTGGTGCTCGCGTACTTCGGCTACCGCAAGGCTTTCGTGTCCACGATGGTGGGGGTGGTGCTGTTGGTGGCTGGGCTGGGTGTGGTGGAGGTTTTCGGGATCAAGATCCCCGGGCGCATCAACGAGGTGACCTTGTCGGCCATGATCGATCGGGCCATGACGTTGTCAGGCAAGCATGGTGACGAGGCGGGTGCGCACGGCGTGAACCAGCGTCTCGATTGGTGGATGTCGTCTCTTGACAAGTGGAGCGCATCCCCTGAAACGATCCTGTTCGGCGTAGGCTACGGCCAGGCACTGACCAATTTCTCTTCACCTGGTGGCGATTACGGGGAAGGTGTGGCTGTTCGTGAACCTCACAACAGCGCTGTTTCAAGCTTGTCCCGAGGGGGGCTGGTGTACTTCTGCCTGTGGGCGTACATCGTGCTGATACCGTTTTTTGCAGCTGCGAGGGGGGCCAAGCGTGCGCCGGTCAGCGAATCCGACAACGGCCACTACAGAGGTGTGGCCACTTGGAGCGTCATCTTGATGGGCATGTACCTGCTGACCAGCCTCTCGGAGCCCATTTTCGAAACGCCCTCGATTGCATCGATGTACTACTTCGTGGCTGGCATGGCCCTGGTGGAGTTCATGGTGGTGACTGGCAAGTTGACGGTGCCTTTGCAGCCGCTTGCTCAGCGGAGGAGGGTATGAAACTCCTGTTTGACGCCAGTGAGTTGACCCCGGTTTCCGCCAAGAGCGTGGGCATTTACCGTTATGCCTTGGGTCTTTTCTCTGAGCTGGTGAGGCGGTGTGGTCCCGACGATCACGTGGTGTTGGTCTGCAACGGCGACAACCTGGCTGATTTCCAGAGGCGGGTGGTGCCTGGGCAGGGCTCCGTGGTGTGCATTCAGCCGCGCATGCCAGGGCACATCTGGCGTCAGTGGTGGATGAGGCTGGGCGCAGCGCTGTGCCTGCGTCGCATGGGTGCCGATGTCTATCTGTCTCCCAAAGGCTTCATCCCCAGGAGCACGGCATGGCCACGCGGGGTGGCGCGAGTCGCTGTGATCCACGATCTCATTCCTTTCTGGTATTTCAAACAGTGGCCCGGGTACTTCGGTCGCCTGGAAAGCTGGCTGGTGTCAGGTGCGTTTGAGCACGCTTTCCGGCGTGCCGACCGCCTGATCGCCATTTCCGAAGAGACCGGCCGTGCACTGGCTGAGCACGGTGTTCCGTCTCGACGCGTGAGCGTGGTGCTCAATGGCGTTGACGCTGCCGAGGCGGTGGAGGCCGTGCGTTCAGACTTGCCCGCGGGCGTTGAGGGGCGCTTCATTTTTGCCATGGCATCAGGGCTGCCGCACAAAAATCAGCAAGGTGTGCTCGCGGCTTATGCGGCTTATTGCCGGTTGGCGGGTGCCCGTGCCTTGCCATTGGTTCTGTGCGGCGCCAGTGATGTCCGCCAGAGCGGTGTGCTGCCGGTGGGCCGGGTGTCTGAGAAAGCATTGCTGGCCTTGTACCGGCACGCAGACCTCTTTGTGTTCCTTTCCTTGATGGAAGGATTCGGCTACCCGCCCATTGAGGCATTGCGTGTGGGTACACAGGTTCTTTGCTCAAACCTCGGTGTGTTGAAGGAGGTCACGGGAGGTTTGGCGCACCATGTCGCGCCCCAATCCTCTGACGAGGTTGGGCAATCCATGCATCGCCTTTGCGATGCTCCTTGGACGCTTTCGCAGCGCGAGGCATTGAGTTCGCAAGCGCACCATCGCATCACATCGGACCTGTCTTGGGAGCGCTGTGCCGATGGCGTGTGGCAGGCTCTGCGGCAGGGTGTGGCAGCGACCAAGGCAACCATGCAGGGGCGGTCATGAAGCATTCGAAGACGGCATTGATGAGTTGGCAGGCCTTGCAGCACCGGCGCTGGTTGGCCGGTTTCATTTTTTTCTTTTCTCAATGGATGGCCGTGGCCTGCTGGTTCATGCTGCCGCATCAGTACTTGTCGCAAGCGGTGGTGCTGCTGGATCCAGGGCCATCGCCCACACGCCTGGTGGCGAACGATGAGCGTGCCAATGTCCTGGCCGCCAAAGTGAGCTTGCTGACCAGCAGCCTGGTTGCCGAGGAGGTGATCAGGACCACTGGGCTGGACCGCAGCGATGTGATGCGGGAGAACTGGGAGACCGGTGCGCCAGCGGGAATGTCTTATGAGCAGTGGCTTCAGAGCGTTGTGATGGCCGGGATCGTCCCGGATGGCTCTCGGGGCTCCATGGTTTTGAAGATTGGGTATGCAGCCACAACGCCTGAGCCAGCGAAGGCCCTGGCGAATGCCTACGCCGATGCTTTGATCCGCGTTTCCGATCTCTTGAACAAGGGGTCCGACCGTTTTGCCGATCAGGCTTTTGCGTCGGCACAGGCCAGATCGCGCGTGGAACTGAAGGCAGCTCAAGAGGCGCTGAGGCAGCGTGGCAGCGCAGAGTTGTTGGGTGAGGGCTTGACCGATCCAGGCATCAGGGCCTTCCTCAGTGGCAGTCGGCAAACATCGGCCTTCGTCCGCTCGCACCTGGAGGGCCAGGCGCAGCAACGGGTGCTTGATCAAGGGCGTGATCCTGGCAGTTTGCTGGACGATGGTTTTCTCAACACCCAACGTCAGAAATTGACCGTGCTGACGGGGCAGCGTGCCGAGGCCAAGAGCAACATGGGCGATGGTCATCCCGTGGTCAAGGCGCTGGACGCCTCTATCCGAGCCGTAGAGGCGACCATTGAGGCGCATGAGAGAAAACGGAGGGCAGCGTCGGCGCTGGGCGTGCAGATTCGTGGCGATGTGGCCCGCTCGGTGAGTGGCAACGACATGGACACAAGATCGACACTGCTGGAGCGTGAACAACGTCGACTGTCCTACGAAGCATCTCGGCAAGGTGTCGAGAGCGCAGGCGAACGGTACGAGGAGGCGCTTACCAACGCAGAAATTGCAGTACTGAACCGGGAGGCACCTCGTGCCGATGTTCGGCTGATGAGCGCAGCGACCATGCCCACCGACAGCTGGTTCCCCAAGCTTGCCTATTACGTGCCTGTTTCATTGAGCCTGGGTCTGCTCTTGGCGTGGTTGGGCGCTGGTGTGATGGAGCGGGCAGACCGCAGGGTGCGAACGCTGGAAGATGTTTCGGAAGTCGTCGGATCCGGTCAAACGTGGTCGCTGCGTTGAGGGGTCAAGGTGTCTTGTGAACGGCGCCCAACATCATCGTGATGTTGTCCAGGCTGCGAGAGCCTTTGACCTCGAAGTTGATCAGCTGTGCAGAGGGCATGATGGCCAGCAGGATGATGCCGGCATGCCAAAGACGAGACGTGCGTGCAGCGTGGGCCGCTGCGGGCACACCTCGCTGGAGAAGGTCGAGTATCCAGGGCATGCTCAGCAAGCCAAAGACGCGGGTGAAATCGAGCGTCATGGCTGCCACCGCCATGCAGGCCAGCAGGACGATGGCGTCACGCCAGCCCGGCCGGCAAAAAGCGATCGCCGTGATCCAGAACCAGGACATGCTGCACGCCAGCATGGCGGGCCACACAGAGAGGTTGCCCAGAGGGATGGACCACCGGTCCTGAGTGGCATACGCAATGCGCCCCATCGGTGCCGCTTCCAGCACGACGTGGTGATACAACGCCATCAATCCGATGCCTGTCAACGCACCCACGAGTGTTCCGGGGCGGAGACGTCGTGACAGCAAGACATCCATCATCAGGATGAGCAATGCCAGTTCACGGTGGCAGAGCACCATGACCATTGCCAGTGCTGCGTGAATGACGGGCCTGTTCGTCAGGCGCATGAGCAACCATGCGGACAGCAGATACGTGTCGCTTTTACCAATCCATTGCAGCCACACCATGGGCAAGGGCGTGGCCATCAGCAAGAGCCATGCGATCCATGCCTCGTTTTCACCGTGTTCGCGCAAGAAGCTCTTGTGGAGCACCGAGGCGAGCAGCAGCAGGCCCAGGGCGCACAGCGCCGCGTAGGACAGAGAAGGGCTCAGCAAGGTGGAAACAAGGCGACCGAGGCCTGCAAGCCAAGGCGATGAATAAAGGTACTGCTTTTCCGGTGGCAGGGTCACTTGGCTCCAGGGGGCCAGCAGCAGCTTGAATTCGCGGAAATCCGTGAATGCGACGCCATGCAGGCACAGCCACGCCAGCAAGCACAGAATGACGAGGTGGTGCGTGTGGCGGCCAACGGGGTGGCGAGGCGGTGCAACCGAGTGAGCAGTGTTCATGGATTTTTCAATTTGCCATGGTCTGCTGCCACTCCCGACAATTCATTGCCAGTGGCTTGCAAGCCATCTGTGTGGCCTGTGATGGTGTTCTGCAGGTTCATCAACTTGTTGCGCTGGTAGCGCACGCCGATGTGCCCGCCCAAGGAGTTGCTGTCACCAAAAAGGGCCACGCCTGCGCCGTCGCAGGTGTTGCCGTTGACTTGCATGCCTTGCAAGTTGCCTTGATAACCCGCGTTCGCAATGCACACAGCACGAACCGGGCGCTTGCGTCCAGCGAGCTCGAACCGGATCACATTGTCGGCAATGACCACGGGTCGTTTGCGGAACGGTGAGGCGACGATGGCCGCGAAATCGATGGTGCTTTCCGTCAGTTTCTTGCGGATGAGGTTGCCTCTGATCGTCACCTGCTCATAGCCCCCCCATTCATCAGCGAACAGGGCGACCCGCGGCGCGTCCTCAATGGTGTTGCCCTCGATCAGAAGGCTGCCGCGAGTGACGCGATTCACGTCCTTGAGGATGGAGGCCCGCACAAGTTTGTTGCCCTTGATGAGCGCGTCCGGTGCATCGGCGATGACCAAGTTTGCATCCCACAAGGTGTTGTCCATGACCTGAGGACCATCGCCGCCGACCTCCAAGCCTGCCGACATGTCCGGACTGCCCTCGATGACGTTGCCTCTGATCACAGCCCCCAGCCCTGCGACAACCGACATCACGTAGGCCTTGCTGCTGTGCGCTGGATGCCACTTGCTGAATCGGTTGCGCTCCACCAGCAGACCGGGAAGGTTGTCTCCCTGGATTTCGATGCACATGGCGCGCAAACGTGATCCTGTGTTGTCACGGATCTGCGTGTTCGCAACCGAAAACAGATGGATGCCTTCGTGCATGTCCACAAAGCCATTGGCCTCAATCTGGCTTCGATGCACGTTGTGGCCGATGATCCCCGTGTCAACGATCTGCGTGAAGATGTTGTTGCGGATGATCAGGTGCGTTCCGCGATCCACGATGAAGACGCCGTGCCGTTCACCCCATCGGTTGTTGGCAGGGCTGTCGGCCTGGACGTTGCGTATGAGGTTGCCCTCGATGGCGTGACCATCTCCCTTGATGGCAATTCCTCTTCCATCCAGAACGAGGCTGCGTATGCGTGTGCCTTGCGCGCTCGTTGCGCTGATCATCATGCCGCCACGGCCCCTGTCCGCCCAGGTCAGCGTCGCGCCCTCGTCGGAGCACAAGGTGCTGCCGTCCAGAAGCTCCAGCGTCTGTTCAATGGTGTATTCGCCAGAGAGCCGGACCATGCCGCCAGGACCTGCCTTGCGAATGGCTTGCTGAATGTGATGACTGAGCTGGCCAGCAGGGCGTTGACTGGCCCCAGGGGGGCAACCTGAGAAAGCCGTGGGAGCGCCCACCTTGCCTGCGCCTTGCGCTTGCCCTGGCTGCGCCGCATTCGCAAAGCCCACAGCCAGCAGCAGCAGCGCAGCGCTCCGTCGCATGTCAGTGATCGACGACGATGCTGCCGACAATGCTGGTTTCAGACATTCGCAAGGCACCCACCACCGCTTGCAATTTGTTGACGCGGGTGATGTTCTGTCGAGCCAGAATCACCGCAGCCCCACATCTGGAGGCGATCACTGCACCGTCCATGCCGTGCGAAAGTGCGGGTGTGTCCACGATGACGTGGTCGAACTTGGTCAGCAACTCACGGACCAACAAGCCAAAAGCAGGGCGCTCGGCCAGTTCGAGCGGGTTGGGCGGTACCGTGCCAACGGGCATCACAAACAGGCTTGGCATCGACTTCACCGATTTGATGACGTTGTTGACAGCGCGCCCCGTGAGGATGCTGGACAGGCCCGCAGAAGCGTTGTTCAGCTTGAAGATTTCATGCAGACGCGGGTTGCGCATGTTGGCGTCGATCAGCAGCGTCCGTCCGGAAAGCTGTGAAAACGCTGCAGCCAGATTGGCCGCGAAATAGCTTTTGCCATCACCAGTGTCGGCACTCAGCACAGCGAGTGCCTTGCGAGGCGTGCTGCCGCTGTACATCTTCATGATGAGGTGGCTGCGGGTCGTGCGAAACGCCTCGGCCTGGGCTGAGAAAGGGCTCGTGGCGACCACCAGCTCTTTGCTGCAGGTGTCTTCTTTCTCGCCGCTGTAGGGGTAGTGGAACTGTTGCGCCAGCGCCCACATGACATCGTCGGCATTGGCCAGCCCCATGGCGACGGCGGCTTCGCCGAACCGAACCTTGTGTTCGCGCTGGTACTGGAGGATGGACTCGAGCTGATCCGGCGACAGGTTGTTGGCTTTGCTGATGATTTCGCCGATGCTGGACTCGCTGTGATCCATCTGCGCCGTGTCGGGGAAGGGGGCGTCGCCCGCAACGTAGCCCGAATTGAGAAACTTCTTGGCGTTGTCCATGGTTCAGCTCAGGCGACCGGGCGTTGGGGAACTGGCTGTTTCCAAGCCAGGATATGCATTGCGCTCAAGTGGGTAGAGAACGGCTTCGTCTCGACCATGCCACCAGCGCCTGCGGGTTTGGCGTGCTGACAGGTAGCCGATGACTGGGGTCTGCAGCAAGTTGACCATGTCGGAGGTGCTGCGCACAGTCCGATCTCCCAGCTCAATCAGAATTGTCACGAAAGCAGCCAGCACCGTGCCGAGCAGTGCGCCGATCACGGTGTTGACCCCGACGCGCGGCGCCGAGGGCGTCACGGGTTCGGTGGCGGTGCTCAAAACGACCACATTGTTCTGGTTATTGCTGCCTTCAAGGCTCATTTGACTTTGACGTGCCTGGATGGCGTCATATACACGCTGGGCTGCGCCCACCTCGCGCTCGATGACCATCAACTCGTTGCGGTCTTCCTTGAGCTTCAGCAGCTTGTCCCTCTGAGCGTCGAAGGCGGCCTGGATGGCGGCCAGACGCCCTTGGTTGATCTGGTCTGTTGCGCCCAGACTGCGGGTCACACGGGATGTTTCCTGACCCAGCTTGTCTTGGATCGAGGCGATGTTGGCTCGGGTCTCCAAGATGCTGGGATGGTTGTCGCCGTAGCGCTCCAGGGCTTCATCGAGTTTGGCCTGCTGGCGGGAAAGCTCGGTGCGCAGCGAAGTGACGAGGGAGTTCGACATGGCGTCAGGCGCGATGTCACCTGCACGCACTGCCTGGCGACTGCGGCTGCCGGAATCGGCGAGGAGTCCACGAAGGCTGGTCAGTTGGCTGGAGAGTTCGTTGAACTTGACCGTTTCAGCGTCCAGCCGCTCGTCGGTGACCAGGATGCCTTTGGCTTGTTGGGCCTCTGACAAACGTACCTGCGCCTTTTCGAGCTTCTGGCGAGCCAGGTTGGCGCGTTCCTCGAAAAATTCCGAGTATTGCCTTGCGGGATTCGTCTTGAACTGGACGGTGGAGTCGATGTACGCCTTGGCAAAACTGTTGGCCATGGCTTGCGCGAGCTTGGCGTCGGTGTGCGAGTAACTGATGTTGACGATGTTGGACTCCCGCGCAGCCTCCACCTTCAGATTTGCCAGGATGGCATCGGCGAGCCACGAGGCGTAATCGCCTTTGCGCCCTTGCTTGTCCCAATTGCGGCGGAAGCCGTCGTCGTCTGCCAATTTCAGGTTGGCGATGACCTTCTGCGCGACGTGTTGACTTTCGATGATGTCCACCTGGGTGGTCAGGAACGCTGCCGACGGCATCACGCCTGTTGCAGATGTTCCAGCCACAGGATCGACCTTGAGGTCAATCATGAGCGTGGCTTGTGCCGTGTACTTCTTCGGCCACACGAGGCTGCCGATCAAGGCCACCAGCGTGAGAACGGCAAAGATGCTGGTTGCCAGAACCCAGCGAGCGCGGATGACGCGAAGGAAGTCGGTAAAGCTCATGTTGTGCAGTGATTGCACCCCAGGCTGGTCAATCAGTCTGGGGTGGCTTAGCTTACTTCAGCCCGTTCAGGCCTTTGCTGAGGGTGTTTGCATCCAGCGCCGTGCTGGCACCTTCTGCAGGTGCCGACGGCGCGATGGGTGCCAGCGGCGAGACAGCGCTTGCACCAGCTTCGGCGCCCGAGGCTGCGCCCGAAGCGGCCTTCTCGGCGAACTTGCCGATGTACTCGATCTTGGCGGCGGCGCGCATGTCCTTCACCGTCTTTTGGGCGAATTCACGACGACGCTCAACGGTCAGGAATTGCTCGATGGCGGGCTTGGCCTGTTCGAAGGTCACGGGCTGGTCCTTGCTGGCGATCACGAGCAGGGCCTTGAAGCCGTCCTTGGCGGTCAGGAACAGGGACTCGCCGTTGGAGACCTTGGAGAGGGGCTCGATGATGGGCATCGGCAGGCCTTCGGCGCCCTGGGTCACCTGGTTGGTGGTGAACTTCAGGCCGGCAGCCTGTATGGCCTGGGCGTACTCGCTCGGGGTGCGCACGGTCTTGAGCTTTTCGATCAGCTCCTTGGACTGTGCGGGTGTGCAGGGCACCGTGAACTCTTGCAGGGCATAGACCTTGCGCTGCGAGAACAGGGCGGGCTTGGCGTCGAAGTACTTGCGGATTTCGTCGCCGGTGGGCGCGGTGGTGCCGGCGACCGAGGCCTTCTCGATGTAGGTGCGCGCCAGGATGTTGCGGCGGGTGGCTTCCAGGACGGCCAGCACTTGCGGGTCGCGGTCGAGCTTTTGCTCTTCGGCCTTGGCCACGGCGAGTTGCTGGTCGATCAGGCCTTCCAGGACCTGGCGACCGGCGGCGTCTGCCTGCTCGGGACGCAGGCCTTGCTGGCGCTCCAGCACCTGGTTGATCTGGTGGACGGTGATCTCGGAACCATCGACGCGGGCAGCTGCCTGGCTGGCCTTGCCCTCGGACTTGGACTTGTCGCCGCAACCGGCGGCCAGGGTGGCGGCCACGACCACTGGCAGCAGGGCCAGGAGGCGCAGGGCGCGGGGTTGGGCAAGGGCGTGCAGGCGGTGTTGCATGGTCGGGTTTGAGGAGGTTGGTCGGTGAGGATGCAAAGTTGCCGGGTTTATCGGCTTCTGTGCGAGATTCATGAAGCGGCCATGAAGTTCCCGCGGAACACACATGGACACTCAAACGAGTGTACGCAGCGCAGATGTCAGCTCATGCAACGTTGTCGTTCAGTGACATCGGCGCGCCAACCGGCTCCCTGCGGCCAGCACCCAGAGCAGCCCGGTGACCAGCGCGCCTGCCGCGCAGCCACTCAAATGGGCCCAAGGGGCCACGTTTATAGCCGACGAAGTGGACGCCACCAGCGCCTGACCCCAGGGGTTTTCCATGAGGATTTTCGCTGCCAGCGCTGACAACAAGGCGAGGCCACCCAGGCGGAGGCCCGTGACCGAGGGGGCCAATGGCGACAATGTGCGCGGCAAGGGGTGCAACAGGGTGCGCGGCATCGGCTGACGCGACGGTGCCATCGCGGCATGCAGTGCCAGCACGGTCACACCCGCGTGCAGCACGCCAGAGAGTCCGACGTAGCTGCCCAGGGACGGTTGCATCAGCATGCCCAGTTGGGTGAGCGGCCAGGCCAGCCACCCGGCCAGTGCCGCTGGGCGAGAGGGCCGCAGCAGCGTGCCGAGTGCGGCCATCAGGGCCAGGCCCGCGAGGTTGCGCAGCAGGTGCGGGGGGCTGCCGTGCAGCCAGGCTGTGGTCCACCAGACCCAGACGGGCTGTGCCAGGCCGGCGTCCGGACGCATCACCAGGGCCTGGGCCAGTGGCGGCCAGCCTGTGACGGCCATGTCCAGCGGCACGCTGCCCTGCGGCAGCCAGGTGCGCAGTGCGGCGTTGAGCAGCAAGGTGGGCAGGGCCAGCGCCAGGCACAGCGCCCACCACAGGCGAAGGCCTGAACGTTCAGTGCGCTGAATCACCGAAGACGGCCCGCCACAGCGTGCACACGGCGTCCCGATGGTGCAGCGCGGTTTGCAGGGCGTCACCCGACAGCACGGTGGGTGCTTCGTTGAGGCGCGCCCTGTGCTGGATGCGGCGCAGTTCGCGGTAGGCCTGGCCGGCGGCCTCGGCCACATCGGCAGGGATGAGGCCGGCCTGTGCGGCGCGCACCAGCAGGGCGATGTTGCCCAGGTTGTCCATCAGGGCGGGGTGGGCGTGGCTGTGGGCCAGCACCAGGAACTGCACAGCGAACTCGACGTCGATCATGCCGCCAGGGCTGTGCTTGATGTCGAAGTGCTCGGGAGGGCAGGGGTGGGCGTCGCGCAGGCGCTGGCGCATGGCGACCACTTCTTCGTGCAGCGCGGCCACGTCACGCCCTGAGGACAGCACGCCGCGGCGTGTGTTTTCGAAGCGCTCGGCCAGGCCCGCGTCGCCCGCGCACCAGCGTGCCCGCGTCAGGGCCTGGTGTTCCCAGGTCCAGGCGGTGTTGCTGCCGCGCTGGCGCTGGTAGTCGTCGAAGGCGTGGTACGAGGTCACCAGCAGGCCGGAGTTGCCGTTGGGGCGCAGCGCGGTGTCGATGTCGAAGAGCTCGCCGGCGGCGGTGCGCAGCGTCAGCCAGTTGATGAGCTTGCGCGCGAACAGCAGGTAGGCGTCGATGGGGCTGGGGGTGTCGGGGCCCGCGTCGGCCTGGCCGTCGGCGTCGAGGGCGTCTTGCTGGTCGTCAAAGACGAAGACGACGTCGAGGTCGCTGCCGTAGCCCAGCTCCTTGCCGCCCAGCTTGCCGTAGGCGATGACGGCGAAGTGCGGCTCGCGGCCCACCGCCCATTTGCCTTGTTTGCCGGGGCGCTGCTGCAGCTCGCGCCAGGACCAGCGCAACGTGGTTTCCAGCGTGGCATCGGCGAGGGCGGAGAGGTCGTCGGCGACCTGCTCGACGGTGAGCAGGCCTTCGATGTCGCGCACCAGGGTGCGGAAGATTTCGGCGTGGTGGGCGCGCCGCAGCGTGTCCATCAGGGCTTCTTCGTCGGCCTGGCCGGCGCGCGCCCAGGCGGTGTGGCGCTCGTTGAGTTCGCGCTGGTAGGCGGTGGCGTCGAAGCGTCCTTCGAGCAGGCGCGGGTCGGCGAGTTCGTCGATCACGCCCGGGTGGCGCAGCAGGTAGCGCATCGGCCACTTGGCCAGGCCGAGCAGGCGCAGCAGGCGGCGCAGCACTTCCTGGCGTTCGGCCAGCAGCGAGAGGTAGCTGTCGCGGCGCAGCAGCGGGTTGAGCCAGTCGATGAAGTGGCGCACGGCGTCCAAGCCCAGGGGCTCGGTGGCGTCGCCATCGGCGTCTTCGGGGGTGCTCAGGGCCAGCTTGGTGGCGCGGCCGATCAGCTTGGCCAGGCGCAGCTTGGCGGTGTCAGAGAGCATGGCCACTTTGGGCTGGCGGGCGAACTCGGTGACGTGCGGGGCCAGCTCGGCGGGCAGGCGCGCGGCGAAATCTTCGTGGTCCACCGGCAGGGCGGGGCCATTGCAGCCTTTGCAACCGCCGTTGCTGCCACTGCCGCCTTCGCGGCCGTCGTGCAGCAGGGCGTCGAATTCCATGGCGACGAATTCGCGCACCTCGCACAGGGTGTGCAGCAGCTGGCAGGCGGCGGTCAGGCAGTCGCCGTGTCCGGCGGTCGAGGCGGCTTGGGCTTCGTGGGTGCCACCTTGCTGCAGGCCCAGGCTGCGCGCGATCCAGTCCACGTCGGCGTCCTGCGTGGGCACCATGTGGGTTTGCTGGTCGTCGAGGAACTGGATGCGGTGCTCCACGCGGCGCAGGAAGATGTAGCACTCGGCCAGGCGCGTGGCCGTGGCCTCGGGGATGAGGCCGCGCGCCACCAGCCGGGGCAGGGCCTTGAGCGTGGAACGGGTTCGGATCTCGGGGAATTGCCCGCCCCGCACCACCTGCAGCAGCTGCACGGTGAACTCGATTTCGCGGATGCCACCGCGCGAGAGCTTGACGTCGTTGGCGCGGTCGGCGCGACCGGCGGCGCGGCGCGTGGCCTCGTCGCGGATCTTGCGGTGCAGCTGGCGCAGGCCTTCGAAGACGCCGTAGTCGAGGTAGCGGCGATAGACGAAGGGCATGACCAGGTCGCGCAGGGCCAGGGCGCGGGCGTGGTGCGCGCCACCCGGCATGCAGTGGCGCGGCGCGACGATGCGGCTCTTGAGCCAGGCGAAGCGCTCCCATTCGCGGCCTTGCACGAGGAAATACTCTTCCAGCATGCCCATGCTGACCACCGGCGGGCCGGAGTTGCCGTTGGGCCGCAGCGCCAGGTCCACGCGGAAGACGAAGCCGTCCTCGGTGGTGTCGGCGATCAGGGTGCTGAGCTTGCGCGCCACCAGGGCGAAGTACTCGTGCGCCGTCACCTGGGTGTGGGGCTGGCCGTTGACGCCGGCGGTGAGGCCGTCTTCCTCATAGACGTAGATGAGGTCGATGTCGGACGAGACGTTGAGCTCGCGTCCGCCCAGCTTGCCCATGCCGATGACCCAGAAGTCGATGCGCTGGCCCTGTTCGTTCAGCGGGGCGCCGTGCTTGAGGTCGAGCTCGGCCTTGGCGGCGGCGAGGGCGTGGTCGAGCGTGACTTCGGCCAGTTCGGTCATCACCGTGGTGACGTCCTGCATGGGCGCGGATTGCTCGACGTCGAGCACGGCCAGGCGTTCCATGACGAGCTGGCGGGCCACGCGCAGGGCGCTGGTCAGGTCGCGGCCCCCGGTTTGCAGGCGGGCGATCAGGGCGGCGATGTCGGCGCTGCGCGGCAGACCAGGCGTGGCCACAGCGAAATCGGCGAGCTCGCTCTCGTAGCGGCGACGGATGCGCTGGACGTAGCGGGAGTGCGCCGCTGTGACGGTGGACGGGTGTGCGCGGGAAGCGGCGTCGGGGAGGGAATCCATCATGCGTTCAGAAGGTGCGACGGCAGGTCTGTGCTAGGGTTCGCGCTGGTCAAACCCCGCTGCCTGCGAGCCCATGGGCCAATCCCATGCGCCGATGTTAGTGCACCACCTGGTGCCTGCGAGTCGGGGAATAGACGGACGCCACCGCATTTCATGTCAGACAAGTTTTCTTCTCCCGGCGACGGGGCCGCATCGCCAAGCCCGTCGGCCACGCCGCGCCAACCTTCCGCGCGGTGGCTGGGCCGGGCAGGCAGCGGCCTGTTCAAGGCGGTGGCCTGGGGCTTGGGCGGGCTGGTCATGCTCATGGTGGTGGCCTGGGCTGTCCTGTTGTGGGCGATTCTGCCGCGTGTGGATGGCTGGCGTGCTGACTTGGCGCAGCAAGCCACAAAGGCATTGGGGCTGAAGGTCGAGATCGGCCAGGTGCGGGGCCGCGCCGATGGGATCTGGCCCACCCTGGCCTTGCAAGACGTGCGCCTGCTCGACGCCGATGGGCGTGTGGCGCTCAGCCTGCCCGAGGTGGATGCGCGCCTGTCGTTGACCACCCTGAGCCCGCAGGCCTTGCTCGATGGCGAGTTGCGCCTGGACCGCCTGACCCTGGTGCGCCCCGCGTTGGACATCCGCCGCGATGCGGCCGGTGACATCCACATCGCCGGGCTGAAATTGCCGGCGGCCTCGGCGACATCGGCCGACAGCGGCGGTGGGCTGGACTGGGTGCTGTCGCAGTCGCGCATCGAGATCCGCCAGGGCACCGTGCGCTGGAGCGACGACTGGATGCGCGCGCCGACCCTGGCCTTGCGCGATGTGGACGTGAAGCTGCGCAGCCGGCCCAGCCTGCGCGGGCGCGTGCACGAACTGGACGTGGCCGCCACGCCGCCGGAGGCTTTTGGCCAGCGCTTCGAGCTGCACGGGGCGGTGTCCCAGCCGCTGTGGCTGGTGGGGCGTGCTCCGGCCGAGCCGCAGGCCTTGGCGATGGCCGCCGCCGCACCGGTGGCCTGGCTGGAGCATGCGCTGGACCGCGCCGTGTTCTGGGCGCGGCACTGGGGCGTGGACAGCACCCGCCCGTCCGACTGGCAGACCTGGTCGGGCCAGGTGGCCGCGACCTTCCCGAGGGTGGATGTGCAGCGCCTGCGCCAGCACGTGCGCCTGCCCATCGAGGTGGACAGCGGCCACGGCGCCTTGAGCGCTTCGCTGGCCCTGCGCAGCGGCCGCATCGACAGCGTGCGCCTGCAAACCGACCTGCAGGCCGTGCGCCTGCGCCTGGCGCCCGATGTGCAGCCGCTGGCGTTCCGGCGCCTCAGCGGTGAGGTGTCGGCCGCCAACGAGGACCGCAAGGCCAGCCTGTCCTACACGCGCCTGGCCTTCACGCTGGACGACGGCGTGAGCTGGCCGGCCAGCAGCGGCAGCCTGTCCTGGCAGCACCCGCCGTGGCCGCAGGGCTGGCCCGCGGGCACCTGGTCGGACACCCTGGCCGGCAGCCTGCGCGCCGACCGCCTGGACCTCGCCTTGCTGGCCGCCCTGGCCGATCGCCTGCCCCTGGCGGCACAGGCCCGCGCGCGCCTGGCCGAGCTCTCACCGCACGGCGTGGTCGAAGGGCTGTCCTGGCAGTGGGATGGCCCGGCGGGCGCGCCCACGGCCTACAAGCTGGCAGGCCGCGTCAAGGGGCTGAGCCTGGCCGAATCGCCCGCCGAAGGCCGGCCGGGCCTGTCGGGGGCCGATGTCACCATCAGCGCCAACGAGGCCGGTGGCAAGGCCGAGTTGCAGATCCAGCGCGGCTGGTTGGCCCTGCCTGGCGTGTTCGAGGTGCCCCGCCTGGAGCTGGACGAACTGGCCGCCAAGGTGAACTGGACGGTGCAGCCGGGCCGCCAGCCGGGCGAGCCCTCGCAGTGGAAGGTGGATGTCAAACAAGCCCGTTTTGCCAATGCAGATGTGGCGGGTCAGCTGGAAGCGACCTGGCGCACCGGCACGGCCCCGGTGGCGCGCCTGCCCGGCATGCTCACGCTCAAAGGTGGCTTCAAGCGGGTGGAGGCCTCGCGCGTGTGGCGCTACCTGCCCTTGATGATCGGAGCGCCAGCCCGCGAGTACGTGCGCCTGGCCATCCAGGGCGGGCGTTCCGAGGGCGCCACCTTCGAGGCCGAGGGCGAGCTCGCCGAATTCCCCTTCAAGGACGACAAGGGCGGCCGCTTCCGCGTGAAGGTGCCGCTGCGCGACGTCGCCCTGGACTACGCCCCGGCCGGCCTCATGGGCAGCGACAACGCCCAGCTGCGTTGGCCGCCTTTCACCGCGCTCGATGGCGACCTGGTGTTCGAAGGACAGCGCCTGCTCATCCACCGGGGCCGCGCCCGCCTGGGCACGGTGGCCAGCGGCAAGTTCGAGCTGGTCAACGTCGAAGGCCGCATCGACGACCTGGGCGACCCAGACCCGCTGCTCAAAATCAGTGGCCAGGGCGAGGGCCCTTTGCAGGACGTGTTGAGTTACCTGTCCGCCTCGCCCTTGTCCAGCCGCCTGGGCAGCGTCCTGACCAAGGCGCAGGGCCAGGGCCGTGGTGCGATGCAGTTGGCGCTGGAGATCCCGCTCAACCGCAGCGCCGAGACCCGCCTCAAAGGCGAGGTCAACCTCAAGGACAAGGACCGCGCCACGCTCAAGCTGGGCGCCACCATCCCGCCCATGACGGCGGTGCGCGGCCGCATCACCTTCACCGAGAGCCTGCTCAATGTGTCGGCACGCACCAAGGTGTGGGGCCAGGAGATGGCCGTCGAAGGCCAGCGCAATGCCGAGGGGCTGCTGCGCTTCAGTGCGCAAGGCAGCATCACCGCCGAAGCGCTGCGCCAGGCCGAGGAATACCCCTTCGTCGCCCGCCTGGCGCCGCGCCTGAGCGGCGAGGCGCCGGTGACGGTGTCCGTGAGCGCGGGCGGCAAGCAGCCCAATGGCCAGCCGGCGCGCACCGAGGTCACCGTGGTGTCCAACCTGCGCGGGGTGGCCGCGGCGCTGCCCGTGCCGTTGAACAAACCGGCGCAGGCCAACTGGCCGTTCAAGCTCACCTACCGCCTGGAAGACGACGAGGGCCACAGCGATGCCGTGCTGGTGGACCTGGGCAACCCCCAGGTCGCGCAGATGACGTCGAGCACCTTGCCCTGGTTGCGCGTGGACCTGCGCCGCGACACCCGCACCGAGGCCTCCCGCCTGCAGCGCGGCGTGGTCAGCCTCGTGCAGCCCGGGCTGGGCGGCGCCACGGCCTTGCAGCCCTTGCCGGCCAAAGGCATGGCGGTGCAGGTGGCCAGTGGACCTCTGGACGTCGATGCCTGGCGCGAGGCCCTGACCGCGGTGTTCGACCTGGCGCCATCGCCCGCTGCGCGCACCGCGAAGGCCGCCGCCTTGCGCGCCAACCCCGCCGCAGTGGCCGACACCAGCGCCGATGACAGCTACGTGCCCGACACCATCGCCATCAGCAGCTCGGCGCTGAACTGGCGCCAGCGCACCCTCAAGGACATCTCGCTGACCGTGGCCCACCCGGGGCCGGGCATCTGGCGCGCCCAGGTCGAGTCGCCCCAGTTGGCCGGGCAGGTCGAGTGGTTGCCCGACCGCACGCCCGTGGCCGGCGGTGGCGCGGCCAGCCGCCTGGTCGCACGCCTGTCGCGCCTGTCGGTGCCGCCCTCCGAAGCCCAGGCGCTGGCAGAGCAGGCGTCGGCGCAAATGATGGGCAGCGAGGCCACCACCCTGCCTGCGCTCGACATCGTCATCGACCGCTTCGAATGGCGTGGCCTGAACCTGGGGCGCATCGAGGTCGAGGCCGTCAACCGCCAGGTGCCCGTGGCCAACGGCCCGGCCTTGCCCGAGTGGCGCATGACCCGCCTGCGCCTGAGCAATGCCGATGCCCAGCTCGACGCCACCGGCAACTGGACGGCGCTCGGCGCCCAGGCGACGCCCAATGCCTCGGCGCAGAGCCCCGTGTCTGCCCAAGCCGCGGTGCCACGCAGCAAGCCGCGCTCGGCCTTCGCGTTCACGCTGGACCTGCACAACAGCGGCGCCCTGCTGGCCCGCCTGGGCATGCCGCAGGCCGTCAAGGGCGGCAAGGGCACGCTCACCGGGCAGATCAGCTGGTTGGGCTCGCCGCTGGACCTCGACATCCGCAGCATGGGTGGCGACGTCAAGGTGCTGATTAACGAGGGGCAGTTCCTCAAGGCCGACCCCGGCATGGCCAAGCTGCTGGGTGTGCTCAGCTTGCAGGCCCTGCCGCGCCGCCTGGTGCTGGATTTCCGCGACCTCTTCCAGCAAGGGTTCGCCTTCGACAGCATCGAT
Organism: Aquabacterium commune; assembly: GCF_004362855.1. GTDB lineage: Bacteria > Pseudomonadota > Gammaproteobacteria > Burkholderiales > Burkholderiaceae_C > Aquabacterium > Aquabacterium commune. The sequence goes on along the minus strand of NZ_SNXW01000001.1, from coordinate 728,288 downwards.
GGCGACGTCAAGATCGCCCAGGGCGTGGCCACCACCCGCAACCTGCGCATGCGCGGCGTCCAGGCCATCGTGCTGATGGAGGGCCAGGCCGACCTGGTCAAGGAAACGCAGAACCTGCACGTCTTCGTGGTGCCCGAGATCAACGCCGGCACCGCCTCGCTGGCCTATGCCGCCATCAACCCCGTGGTCGGCTTGGGCACCTTCCTGGCGCAGATGCTGTTGCGCAAGCAGGTGTCGGAGGCCGCCACGCGCGAATTCTGGGTCACTGGCCCCTGGGCCGACCCGCAGGTGGCCAAGGGCGGTGGCCCGCGCCCGGACGCCAGCCCCGAGCCCGCGCAAGGGTCTTCGCCCTGACCGACAATGGGGCTTCCTGAACCGCTCTGCCGCCCCGCTGCCGCCTTGCCATGACGCTCACCCGCCGCCGCCTGCTCCAGTCCGCCCCCGCGCTGCCCGCTGCCATCGCCTGGGGCGGCTTGGGCGGCCTGGTCACGGCACCCGCCTGGCTGAGCGGCTGCGCTGACCAGGCCAGCAGCCAGTTGCCCGATCTGCCTTTCACCCAGCTCGATGGCAGCGCGCACCGCACCACGGAGTTCAAGGGCCGGGTCGCCATCGTCAACTTCTGGGCCACCAGCTGCACCACCTGCGTCAAAGAGATGCCCCAGATGGTCGCGACCCACCGCCGCTTCGCGGCCCAGGGCCTCGAATTCCTCGCGGTGGCCATGTCCTACGACCCGCCGGCCTACGTCATGCAGTTCGCCCAGACGCGCCAGCTGCCCTTCCGCGTGGCCATCGACCACGACGGCGGCATCGCCAAGGGCTTTGGCGACGTGCAGCTCACGCCCACGACCTTCGTCATCGACCGACAGGGCCGGATCGCCAAGCGCTACGTCGGCGAGCCCGACTTCGAGGCCCTCCACGCGTTGCTGGCGAAGTTGCTGGCGGCGCCGGCCTCGGCCTGAGCGCCTGGATCACCGTGCCCACGCCCCCGATCCCCCCGATCCGGCCCCGCCGCTGGCTGGTGCTGTGCGCCGTCGGGCTCTCGGCCTGCGCTCCGGCCCTGAACTGGCGCGAGGTGCGCCCGGCCGGCGCCGAGGGCCTGCTCGCCACCTTCCCCTGCAAGCCGCAGGAAGCGCAGCGCCAGGTTCCGCTGCCCGGCCTGCCGGATGTCGTCACCGTCCACCTGCTGAGCTGCGAGGCCGACGGCAGCCGCTGGGCGCTGAGCCACCTGAGCGTGCCAGATGCCAGCCTGGTGCCCGTCGCCCTGCGCGCGCTGGCCGCGGCCACCCGGGGCAACCTGGAGGCGGCCTCGCGCGAGGCCGCCAGGCAAGCCCAGGCCGCCTCGGCCCAAGCAGGCTCAGAGCCCCTGGCCCAGCCGGCCGTGCGTGCCAGCGAGCTGCCGCCCGCCGCCGTGCCCCGCATGACGCCCCAATCGGACTCCCGCACCTGGCGTTTCGAAGCTCGCCGCCCAGGGGAAGGCGGTGGCGCGAGCGTGCCCCTGACCGTCACGGCGTCGCATTTTTCCCACGGACTCACGGTCTTCCAGGCCTCGGTCTGGCAGCCGGGCGAGGCCGCGAGTGCGCATTCCGGGCGGGAAGGGGTCACCACCTTCCTGCGGGGCTTCCACTTTCCTGGCTGAGGCGCCGATAATCGCGCACCTATGTCCGGCCTCATCATCATCGCGCACGCGCCGCTGGCCTCCGCCCTGAAAATGGCCGCCCAGCATTGCTTCCCCGAGGCCGCCGCCAGCCTGCAGGCGCTGGACGTGCACGCCCAGCAGACGCCCGAAGAGCTGGAGGCCCAGGCCCGCATCATGTTGGAGACCGCCCGCAGCGGTGACAGCCGCGGCGAGGTGCTCATCCTCACCGACGTGTTTGGCGCCACCCCTTGCAACACCGTGCAGCGCCTGGCCGATGGCGTGCACGCCAAGGTGGTCACCGGCGTCAACCTGCCCATGCTGTGGCGCGCGCTGAACTATTCTTCCGAAACGCTGGACATCCTCATCACCCGGGCGGTGGCAGGTGGCGTCCAGGGCGTCATGCAGATCGCCACCAGCCGGCCCCAGAACCAGGCCAGTCAGCCCACCCATGATCAAGACCACCGTCACCATCAGCAATAAGCTGGGCCTGCACGCCCGTGCCTCGGCCAAGCTCACCAAACTCGCCAGCAGCTATCCCTGCCAGGTGCACATGAGCCGCAATGACCGCCGCGTCAATGCCAAAAGCATCATGGGCGTGATGATGCTGGCCGCCGGCCTGGGCAGCAGCGTCGAGCTGGAGTGCGAGGGCGAGCGCGAAGACGACGCCATGAAGGCCTTGATCGCCCTCATCAACGACAAGTTCGGCGAAGGCGAGTGAGCCCGATCTCGGGCAACCACCCCCTTCATTCAGGCGTGAAACGCGGTCATCTTCCGCAAAAAGTGCCGCGTTTGTCGTGAACAGGCCACAGCGCGCCGCCACGGTCTGCGCGAAATTGGCACAGTCTGACCCCAAGGTTGCCGGACACGATGCGCGATGAGCGTTGGATGTGCATCAAGGTGGCCGCCACGCATTCAGGAGTCCAAGATGGTTCACCCGCGCCTTTCCTCGCATCCGTCCCTGCGCCTCAGCGCCCCCGGCCTCGCCTCGGTGATCGCCCTGCCCCTGACATTTGCCCTGGCCCTGGCCAGCGCGCAGGTGGGTGCGGCTGAAAACGGCCTGCAGCGCTATTCCCCTGGCGTGGGCGGCAGCGACATGACCGCGCCCCTGGTGCCTGGCTGGTACGTGCAGGTGCCGCTGGTGGCTTACCACGCCAGCAAAATCAAGGGCAACGACGGCAAGCAGGCCACCAGCGCCACGCCAGTCGATGCGCAAGGCCCCGTGCCGGCGCAGCCGGGTTTGCGCTCGAACATCGACATCGCTGCCGACACCTACGCGCTCCTGCCGCGCCTCACCTACCTGAGCGCGCACCGCCTGCTGGGGGCCAATGTCGGCTTCACGGTGATGCTGCCGGTGATGAACCGCCGAGCCAACTTCACGGCTGCGCCAAATTACGCCGGCACGCCTTACGCGGGTTCTGCCGCAGGCTTCCAGCCCCTGGTCACCGCCGGCATCAACGCCCGTGTCGATGCCACCCAGGACGGCGACCAGACCGGCCTCGGCGACCTCGAAATCTCGCCCGTGCTGCACTGGGAAATCGGCGACCACCAGGCCGTCACCTTCGCGCCCACGGTCGTGTTGCCCACCGGCAATTACAACGTCAGCCGCCGCGTGAACACCGGCTACGGCAACTTCTACACCTTCCGTCCCTCGGTGCAGTACAGCTTCGTGGGCGATGGCTGGGACGTGGGCGCCCGCACGGTGTTGTCCTTCAACACCCGCAACAAGGACAACGGCTACTACTCGGGCAACATGTTCAACCTCGACTGGCAGGCCATGGCCTTTGTCAGCGACAACTGGCGTGTGGGCCTGCAAGGCTACTTCGTGCGCCAGCTCTCGCGCGACACCCAGGACCTGAGCGGCTTCACCGGCACCGAGATCGCGCAGCGCAACCTGCGCAAGGAAATCACCTCGGGCAACAAGAGCAGCGTGAACGCCATCGGCCCGGCCGTGGGCTGGCTGATGAACGGCGGTGAGATGATGGTCGAGGGCAAGTTCCTGCGCGAGTTCGGCGCCCGCAACCGCACCGAGGGTCAGGCCTTCTGGCTGACCGTGTCCAAGCCCCTGTGATGTCGCCTTGATGGTGGCAGGAGGTTGGAAGATGTTGGATCCATCCGAGCAAGACCCTTTGAATGTGACGTTGACCCCACCCAGTGTCAGCCGACGCGATCTGCTGGGCGCGGCGGCCACTTCGGCGCTGTTGCCCTGGGCGTCGAGTGTTCAGGCTGCGCCGCCCGCGGTGGAGCTCGAAGGTGTGGAGCTGCCCGAGACCACGACGGCCTACGGCCAGAAGCTGGTGCTCAATGGCGCCGGCGTGCGCAAGCGCGGCTACTTCAAGGCCGACGTCACGGCCCTGTACCTGCCCGAGAAGCGCACCACGCCGGACGCCATCTACAAGCTCAACGGCATCCGCCGCATCCAGCTCAACATCCTGCGCGAGTTCACCTCGTCCACCATCACGCGGATCTTCCTGGCGGACTTCAAGCAGTCGGCCACCGAGGAAGAGTTCAAGCGCCTGATCGGCCCCATCGGCCAGATCGGCGCGGCTTATGCCAACGTCAAGCGCGTCAGCAAGGGCGACGTCGTCAACCTCGACTGGGTGCCCGGCGTGGGCTGGATGGCCACGCACAACGGCAAGTCCCTCACGGGCGATGGTGGCAACACGCTGTCCATCAACGATGAACTGGCTTTCCAGGTCTATTTGCGCATGTACATCGGGCAGAACGCGCCGGAAGACTTGCGCAACGGATTGCTGGGCCTGACCCGGCTGCCGCGCGCGGGCGACTGATCGGCTGCTGGAGTGGCCGCTTGAATGGCCTATCCGCCGATCAGGCCCGCGGGTAATGCGCTTCCAGCATCGGTGGCAAGGGCGCGTCCAGCAAGCGCGCGGTCAACCTGAGTGCGTCCGCGCTCGCGTCTGACAGCACCCCGTGCGGGCTGTGGTTGAAGGCTTCTTCCACCCAGGCCTTGAGCAGCTGCGGCCGCAGCATCCACGAGAGCTCCTGGATGGCCGACAGGGCGTGGGCCAGGGCGTCGGCGTCGGGCATCTGCTGGTCGGCCCCGGGCTGGTGCAGCGCGCCGCAGCGTTTCATCACGGCGGCGAACCAGGCGGTGTTCGCCGCAGGGAGTGTGGCCTCCGCCGAGTCGCACGGAACGAGCCGCGCCAGGTAGGCCGTCAGCGCGGCGGCGTGGTGGCGTTGCTCGGCGTTGAGCTCGCTGAGGGCCTCTCCCTGGTTCGCGATGGGCCGAAGGATCTGTCCCGGTGTGGGGCGGTGCTCGCCCACGCGGTGGCGCAGGGCCAGCCACCAGAGGCGGTCGCGCGGGCTGACCTTGCCATCGGCGCGCAGCAGGTCGCGGGCGTGCTCGACCAGGGTGCGGCGCTGTTCGATGGGCGCCTCGCGCACCTGGTCTGTCACGCGCTCGAACTCCGGCACGTGCCGCGCCGGCAGCAGCATGGCGACATCGGCCAGGATGCGCTCGCTCTGGTGGACGCCATCGGCCAGCTGGCGCCAGAGTTTGCACTCGCGGCCATTGTCGGGGTCCATCATCAGGGCCAGCACCAGCAGGCGCAATTCGGTCGGGCCTCCCAGCAGCCGCAGGCGCTCCAGGGCTTCGCGGTCGGCCGCGAGCTGCTGGCGGCGCAACTCGCCCGGGGAGAGGCTGGCCTGCGCGGCAAACGGCGTGGCGGCAGCGAGGGCGCCTTCGGGCACGGGCGATGTCACCACCACCCGGCGCGGCTCGGTGGCCTCCAGTCGGATCAGCGGCGCGGGCAGCGGCGGCAGGGCCGAGCCGCAGATGCGGCGGATGCGCTCCGGCAAGGGCGGGTGGGTGGCCAGCCAGGGGCTGCCGCCGGTGTTGTGCAGCAGCAGGGCCGAGACCATGTCGGCCGCCGGGTGGCGCATGCGGCCGGCCAGCACTTCCTGGTCGTACCAGACCTTGCGCAGCACACCGCCCAGGCCGTCGCGCGTGCGGGTGAACTGCACGGCACAGGCGTCGGCGAGGAATTCGCGTTGGCGCGTGACCGCGGCCTGCAGCAGGCGCCCGGCCAGCCAGCCCAGCCAGCCCACGCCGGCAAACACCACGCCGGCCAGCCAGCGCAGGGGGGTGACGTGGCCAGCGTCGTCGGTGTCCATCAGGCTCTGGCCCCAGCCGTGCACCAGCGACAGGCCCCACACCAGCGCCAGCATGCGCATGGTCAGGGGCAGGTCGTCTTCCTGCAGGTGGCCGAACTCGTGGGCGACCAGGCCTTGCAGCTCGGCGCGTTGCAGGCGTTCCAGTGCGCCGCGGGTCACGCACAGCACCGTGTCTTGCGGGCCCCAGCCGGCCACGAAGGCGTTGATGGCGTCTTCGCGGGGCAGCACGAAGACCTGGGGCACGGGCTGGCCGCTGGCGATCGCCATCTCGTCCACCACATTGAGCAGGCGCCGCGACAGCGCGTCACCCTCGTCCTGCACGGGCCGGCCGCCCAGCCAGCGCGCCACGCGCGGGCCACCACCAGACTTCAACCGCTGCGATTCGACCCAGCAGCCGCCCAGCACGAACAGCATCACCACCGCGGTGTTGGCCTCGAAAAACAAGGCCGGATAGCCATGGCCGAACGGCGTCAGCAGGCGCCAGGCCAGGGCCAGGAAGAGGTTGATGAAAGCGGTGAGGGCCAGCAGCAGCAGGGCAAAGCAGGCGAACAGGCGCACGGTGCGCGCCTGGGCTTGTTGCTGGTGCTCGCGGAACTGCATGGCGAGGAGGGCTCAGGGCTCAGAAGCTGACTTTGACCGGCTCGCGCTCGGCCTCGGACGAGGTCGCTTGCAGCATGGCGGCGCTCTTGAAGCCGAACAGGCCAGAGACGATGCGCGTGGGGAAGGCCTCGGCGGCGTTGTTGTAGAGCAGGGTGGCGTCGTTGAAGTACTGCCGTGAGAACGCCACCTTGTTTTCGGTGTGCGTGAGTTCTTCGGAGAGGTCGCGCATCTGCGCATCGGCCTTCAGCTCGGGGTAGGACTCGGCCACGACCTGGAAGCGGCCCAGCGCGCTGGCCAGGGAGGACTCGGCCATGGTCAGGCTCTTGATCGCGCCCGATTCCAGCGGCTTGCTGCGCGCCAGGTCGTTGGCGGCGATGGCCTGCGCGCGTGCGGCCGTGACGCGCTCCAGCGTGTCACGTTCGTGCTCCATGTACTTGCGTGCCACCTCCACGAGGTTGGGGATCAGGTCATGGCGGCGCTTGAGCTGCACGTCGATGAGGGCGAAGGCGTTGGCGATGTCGTTGCGCAGGCGCACGAGGCGGTTGTAGGCGCCGGTGGCCCAGACCACCGTGAAAGCGACGGCGCCCAGCAACAGCAGCATGGTGGTGTCCAAAGGTGTCTCCCGGAATTTCTTTGTGCAGATCAGGCTATTTTTTCAGAGCTTGGCCGCGGTTTCTGTGACCGTTTGGCTGAACGCTGCGAAACCATCGCGCCGCAGCACGCAGGCCGGGCAGCTGCCGCAGCCGTATCCCCAGGCATGGCGCTGGCTGCGGTCGCCCAGGTAGCAGGTGTGGGTGTGTTCGGCGATGAGCGCGTTGAGCGCCTCGCCCCCGAGCTGCGCGCTCAGGGCCCAGGTCTGCGCCTTGGTCAACCACATCAGCGGGGTTTCCACCGTCATGGGGCTGTCCAGGCCCAGGCTGACGGCCACTTGCAGCGCTTTGAGGGTGTTGTCGCGGCAATCGGGGTAGCCGGAGAAGTCGGTTTCGCACATGCCGCCCACCAGCACCGAGGCACCGCGGCGGTAGGCCACGGCCGCGGCGAAGGTCAAAAACAGCAGGTTGCGCCCGGGCACGAAGGTGTTGGGCAGGCCATTGGCCTGCATCTCGATGGCGCGCGCCTCGGTCAGGGCGGTGTCGGAAATCTGCCCCAGCAGACGCAGGTCGAGCAGGTGGTCATCGCCCAGGCGGGCCGCCCAGTGCGGGAATTGCGCGCTCAGGGCCGCGCGCACGGTCGGTCGGCAATCCAGCTCCACCTGGTGGCGCTGGCCGTAGTCGAAGCCGATGGTTTCGACGCGTGCGTAGCGGCTCAGGGCCCAGGCCAGGCACACGGTCGAGTCCTGCCCACCGGAAAACACCACCAGGGCGGTGCGCGGGTCGAGGTGCGACAGGGATGGGGCTGCGACAGGGGGAAGCATGGGCCAGAGCATAGTCCATGGCCGAGGGCCGTCGGGCCCACCGCGATCCGGGGCATGTCCCTGCGCACCGTGGGCGCCGGTTCTGCGCGACAATAGAGGGTTTCCTCCCAGCCCAAAGCCGTCACCAGGCGCTCCCGACACCATGGCCGCGTTCAACCAAGAATCCGTCACCCACGTCCACCACTGGAACGACACCCTGTTCAGCTTCAAGACCACGCGCGACCCGGCGCTGCGCTTTGCCAGTGGTCATTTCGTGATGATCGGGCTGGAAGTCGATGGCAAGCCGCTGATGCGCGCCTACTCCATCGCCAGTGCGAACTACGAAGAGCACCTGGAATTCCTGTCGATCAAGGTGCAGAACGGCCCGCTGACCTCGCGCCTGCAGCACCTGAAGGTGGGAGACAAGATTTTGGTCAGCCGCAAGGCCGTGGGCACGCTGGTGGTCGATGACCTCAAGCCCGCGCCCAACCTCTACCTGTTCGGCACCGGCACTGGCCTGGCGCCCTTCATGAGCATCATCCAGGACCCCTACACCTACGAGAAATTCGACAAGGTGGTGCTGGTCCATGGTGTGCGCACGGTCAGCGAGCTGGCTTACCACGACTTCATCTCGCAAGAGCTGCCCGACCACGAGCTGCTGGGCGAGCTGGTGCGCGACAAGCTGCTTTACTACCCGCTGGTCACCCGCGAGGAATTCCGCAACCAGGGCCGCCTGACCGACCTGATCGAGAACGGCAAGATGGCCGCCGACTTGGGGCTGCAGCCCCTGAACCCGCACACCGACCGCGCCATGATGTGCGGCAGCCCCTCCATGCTGACCGACCTGTGCAAGATCCTGGACGCCCGCGGCTTCAAGATCTCGCCCTCGCAGGGTGAGGCCGGCGACTACGTCATCGAGCGGGCTTTCGTCGAGAAGTGACGCCGCATGGCGGCCACCTTCGGGTGGTCCCAGTAGGTGTCGAAGAAGTAGTGCATGACGGTGTTGACGAGGGGCTCGACGAAGGTCACGGCCCCCGCCACCGCGAGGTTGCCCGTGAGGGCATAGGTCACCCCGAAGGACGTGCCCACGTGGAGGGCGCCGAAAGTTGCGGTCTTGGCCATGGGGAGCTCCTTTCCGGGTTGTTTCTCAATCAAGAATGATTCTCATTATCTTGATGGCGGGCCACTTCGCAAGGCAAGCGTCTGCATCACCCCGATAGGCGCAGGCCATCGGCCCCCCTGTTCGGGGTCGTGCCCATGGCAGCGGCGCGGCTTTGTTGAATACTTCATGGTCCAACGGAGTCCATCCATGCCTGTGTTCCCCAGCGCCTTCGCGCGCCCGACCCCAACTTCAGCCGCTTCAGGCCGGATCCACTGGCTGGCCTCCTGGTTCACGCCCCTGATCGCGGCGGCGGCCTACCTGCTCTTCTGGCCCACACCCGTCACCCCCGTGGCCTGGGACGCGCCCACCAACCTGGGCCACAGCGGGGCTCATGCCGCCAACACCCGCCTGACGCCGCTGCAGCAGATCCCGCTGGGGGCCGGGCAGGCAGGGCCGGAGCACATCCTCGCGCATGGCGGCTGGCTGTACAGCGGCCTGTCCAATGGCGACGTGCTGCGCCTGGACACCCGCGGCGAGCGCCAGAGCGTGGTCGTCAACACCGGCGGTCGCCCACTGGGCTTGGACGTCGATGCGCAAGGCCGCCTGCTGGTGGCCGACGCCATGAAGGGCCTGTTGCGCGTGACCGGCCAGGGCGCCGAGGCCCGGACCGAAACGCTGCTGGCCACCGTGTCCCACCCCGTGCCCAACGACCCGGTGCGCTACGCCGATGCCATCAAAGTGGGCCCCGACGGCACCCTGTGGCTCACCGACGCCACGCGCCGCTTTGGCGCCAAGGACCTGGGCGGCACCTTCGAGGCCAGCGTGCTCGACATCCTGGAGCACAGCTGCACCGGCCGGCTCATCGCGCAAGACCCGGTCACCCTGCAAGCCCGCGTGGCGCTGGACGGCCTGTGCTTCCCCAATGGCATCGCCTTCACGGCCGATGGCAAGCAGATGCTGCTGTCCGAGACCGGCACCTACCGCATCCTCAAGCTGGATCTGGCCAAGCTCTCGCTGGTGCGCACCGCGTCGGGCCACACCGGCGTGCCCACGCTGGCCCAGGCCATGCAGCAGGGCGCGGCCACCGTTTTGCTGGACAACCTGCCAGGCTACCCGGACAACCTCACGCGGGGCGAGGGCGGGCGCATCTGGGTGGGCCTGACCAAGCCGCGCAGCCCGGTGATCGACGCCGCGGCCAAGCACCCGATGCTGCGCAGCATCACCCTGCGCCTGCCTCGCGCGCTGTGGCCCGTGCCCAAGGCCTACGGCCACCTGATCGCTTTCGATGACAACGGCCGGGTGCTGGCCGACTTGCAAGACCCGCAAGGCGCCTATCCCGAAACCACCGCGGCCACCGAGGCCGATGGCAAGCTCTTCGTGCAGAGCCTGCATGCGCACAGCGTGGGCTGGATGGCTTACCCGCCGAAGTGAGTTCCTGGGTGAGCCACTCAGGGCGCCAGCCAGTGTGCGCCTGCGTCCCAGCCCGTTTTGAGGATCAGCGCCCCCACCACCACCAGGAAAGCCAGGCGCACGAAGCCGGCACCGTGCCGCAGCGCCAGGCGCGTGCCCAGGGCGCTGCCAGCCACATTGGCCACGGCCATGGGCAGTGCCAGCGCCCACACCACGTGCCCGTGGGGGATGAACCAGGCCAGCGCGGCCACGTTGGTGGCGAAGTTCAGGCGCTTGGCAGCGGCGCTGGCGTGCAGGAAATCCCAGCCCAGGCCGCGCACCAGCGCGAACACGAAGAAGCTGCCCGTGCCCGGGCCGAACACCCCGTCGTAAAAACCAATGCCCGCGCCCAGCGCCGTGGCCGCCAGCGCCTCCTGCCGGTGTGACAGGTGCGGGGCGTGGGCATGGCCCAGGTCCTTGCGCCACAGGGTGTAGGCCCACACGGCCACCAGCACGGGCGGCAGGGCCAGGCGGAAGTGCGCCGCAGGCACGCGCGTGGCCAGCCAGGCGCCCAGCAGCGCCCCGATCAGGGCGGCCACCATGGCGCCCCACAGGCGGGCCGATGGCAAGCGCACGCGCTGTGCGAACTGCCAGGCCGACCAGCCCGTGCCCCACACCGAAGCGGCCTTGTTCGTGCCCAGCAGCGTGGCCGGCACCGCCTGCGGGAACAGCCCGAACAGCGAGGGCACCATGATGAGCCCGCCGCCGCCCACGATGGCGTCCACCAGCCCGGCGCTGGCCGAGGCCAGCAGCATCAGGCCGATGTTCGCGGGGGTCAGCTCCAGCAAAGCGCAGGCAGGTCAGCTGCGGATTTCACCCTGGCCCAGCACCACGTACTTCAGCGAGGTCAGGCCCTCCAGGCCCACCGGGCCGCGCGCGTGGAACTTGTCCGTGCTGATGCCGATTTCCGCGCCCAGGCCGTACTCGAAGCCGTCGGCGAAACGGGTCGAGGCGTTGATCATCACGCTGGACGAATCGACCTCGCGCACGAAGCGCATGCCATTGGGGTGGTTGGTCGTCAGGATGGCGTCGGTGTGGTGCGAGCCGTAGCGGTTGATGTGCGCAATCGCTTCGTCCAGCGAGTCCACCACCTTCACCGCGATGACCGGGGCGAGGTATTCCTCGAACCAGTCCTGCTCGGTGGCCTCGACCACCTGCGCGCCAGCCACGTCCGACAGGATGGCCTTGGCGCGGGCGTCACAGCGCATCTCCACGCCTTTGTCGGCGAACACGCGGCCGATCAGCGGCAGGAAAGCCGCGGCCTGCGCACTGTGCACCAGCAGCGACTCGGTGGCGTTGCAGGGGCTGTATTTCTGCGTTTTGGCGTTGTCCGTGACCGTCACGGCCAGGGCCAGGTCCACCTCGCTGTCGATGTAGGTGTGGCAATTGCCGTCCAGGTGCTTGATGACGGGCACCTTCGCCTCGGCGCTGATGCGTTCGATCAGGCCCTTGCCGCCGCGCGGGATGATGACGTCCACGTGCTGCGGCATGGCGATGAGTTGGCCCACCGCGGCGCGGTCGGTGGTCTGCACCAACTGCACGGCGTTGGTCGGCAGGCCGGCGTCGGCCAAGGCGGCTTGCACCAGCTTCCACAGCGCGAGGTTGGAGTGGATGGCCTCGGAGCCTCCGCGCAGTACGCAGGCATTGCCGCTCTTGATGGCCAGCGATGCGGCTTCGAGCGTCACGTTCGGGCGCGACTCGTAGATCATGCCGAACACGCCGATGGGCACGCGCATCTGGCCCACGCTGATGCCGGTGGGGCGGCGGCGCATGTGGGTGATTTCGCCGACCGGGTCGGGCAGTGCGGCGACCTGCTCGCAGCTCTCGGCCATGGTGGCGATGACCTTGTCGGTCAGGCGCAGGCGGTCCACCATCGGGGCGGCCAGGCCATGGGCTTGTGCGGCCGCGATGTCGCTGGCGTTGCGCGCCTTGAGCTCGCCAGCGTGCGTGCGGATCTGCTGGGCCAGGGCCAGCAGGGCGTTGTTGCGCGCGGCGGTGCTGGCGGCGGCCATGGCCGTGGCGGCGGTGCGGGCGGCACGGCCCACGGCGTCCATGTAGTCGGGGATGGACTGGGACTCGGACTGGGGCTGGCCTTCGGACCAAGCCACGGAGGCAGAGCCAGAGGCGGAGGTGGATGCGGCGGTGTTCATGCCGCGATTGTCTCAAACCCCGGCCAACCCTGCACCCGCTATGCTGCGGTGGCGTCCTGTCTCGCCTCGCCGTCACGCCGCCTTGATGCCCTGATGCCCTGATGCCCTGATGCCCCGCGACCACCAAGTCATCTACATCCACCCCGAGGCCCCGCCCAAGCCGACGCTGGGCGCGCCTTGCAATGGCTGCGGTGTGTGCTGCCTGGCCGAGCCTTGCCCCGCGGGCATGCTGGTCAGCCGCAAGCGGCATGGGGCGTGCGATGCGTTGGTGTGGTCCGAGGCGAGTGGCGCTGCCCCTGCGCGCTACCAGTGCGGCCTGGTGTTGCGTGCGGTCGGCCCAGGCGCGCCGGACTGGCGGGCGGGGCCGTGGTGGCGCCGTGTCTGGCTGGCCTGGGTGCGCCGCTTGATCTCTGCGGGCAGCGGCTGCGATGCCAGCCTGGACGTGCTCACGCAGCCAGACCATGCTGCGCCCGCCAATGGGGCGGAATCCGGCACGAAATGAGGCCTGTCGCAGGGCTTGTTCCGGCGATGGCGCCAGGCCGCTTTGCCTACGATGGCCTCACCGACCCAGCCACGACACCCCGAGGAGGCCCCATGCGCAAGAAGCTGCTGCAACACACCCTGTTGGTGGCCGTCGCTGTCTGGGCGATGCACCTGGCGCACGGCCCCAGTTCGGCGGACACCGCGTTCACCGCCGGGCCCTTCGCGGCCCAGACCATGGCGATGCGCTGAGGCCTGCCGGAATCTGCTCAGGCCTCTGGCTGAGCGCCACTCAGCGCCAGCCGAACATCATGCTGCGCGCCACCAGGCGCTTGAGCGGCCCCAATTGCTGCACCACGCCCAGCCCCAGCCCGCGCGCCGTCGCCAGGATGGGCGCAGGCCAGGTGAAGCTGCGCGCCAGGAAATCGGTCGTGGCCAGCAGGGCCAGCCGGTCCGGCTGGCGGCGGCGCTCGAAACGGTTCAAGGCACGCCGCACCTGTGGCTGGACATCGGCCTCGGTGTGCCAGGCCTCGGCTTTCAGCGCGGCCAGGAGCTCATGCACATCCCGCATCGCCAGGTTGAAGCCTTGGCCCGCCACCGGGTGCAATGTTTGCGCCGCGTTGCCGATGCGCACCACCGCGCCCTCGCTCACCAGGCGCCGGTGGGCGTTGAGGCCCAGCGGGAAGGCCTGGAGCGGCGAGGTCTGCAGGATGCGGCCCACGCGCGGGTGGAAGATCGTGTTGAGCAGGGTCAGACGCTGGGCCTCGTCGAGGTCCCGCACCGGGTCGTCATCGGATTGCACGCACCACACCAAGGCCGCACGGCGACCGCTGGCGCCCCCTGCCACGACCGGGCCGGGGGGCAGGGGCAGCAAGGCGGCCGGGCCTGACGGGGTGAAGCGCTCATAGGCGGTGCCGTCATCTGCGGTGTCTGCGGCGTCTGAGGTGCCATCTGCCAGAAGCACCTGGCCCACCCAGGCGGTCTGTGCGTAATCGTGGCTCAGGCCGTCGGGCCAGCTCAGCTTGGGCTGGTGCGCGAACACGCCGCCCTCGGCCACCACGACCAGGTCATGGCACTCGGCGATGTCGGCGTCCACCTCGACGCCATCTGCCACCGGCTTGAGGCCCTTGACCGGCGTGCCAAAGCGCATGGCCAGGCGGTGCTCGTCTTGTGCCACGGCCTGCACCCAGGCGGCTTGCAGCGGCGCGACCAGCGTGCCGTAGCTGACCACCGCGCCCAGTTGCGGCACGCCTTGCTCGGCGGCCGAGATGCGCACTTCGGGCTGTTTGGCGCCCGGCCACAGCACGGTGGGTTGTTGCTGCGACACGTGCACCGCGCGGATCGGTGCCTGGCGGCCGCCGCGCTCGATGGCATCCCACACGCCGATGCGGCTCAGCTCTTGCACCGTGCCTTGCGACAGCGCCAGGGTGCGCGCGTCGGCGGAGACGTCAACATCGGCCGGGCGGGCATCGAACACCGTGATGTGGGCCTCGGGCAGGGCGCGCGCGGCCTGCAAGGCCAGGCTCAGGCCCGCAGGGCCGGCGCCGACGATGGCCAGGCGCAAGGGCGGCGAGGCCGGCGCGCGCGGGGCGCTGGCATCTGGCGGAAGTTCGGGCTGGGCGGCGGGCATGGCGAGGTCTCGGGCAAATGGAGCGTCATGGGGCGTCATGGGGCGACTGGCTGGGCGCCGAACGCAGGCGCCAGGGCCCCAGCGGGTCGCACGCACCACACATTGTGAGGTGCTTTGAGGACACTGACACAGTCGGGATGGCGCTGCTTTCTATAATCCGCACTTGTCCCCCCTCCGGGACGACGCTGCTGAGGCGTTCTCAGGGCGCTTACCGCTTGCCGACCGCGTGACCTCCACCCCCTCCCCCGCCAGCTACCGCACCCTTGCCGCCGCCGACATGGCCGAGGTCGATCAGGTCATCCACCGTCGCTTGGCATCCCAGGTTGTGCTGGTCAACCAGATCTCCCACTACATCGTCAGTGCCGGTGGCAAGCGCGTGCGCCCCATGCTGCTGCTGCTGATTTCCGGGGCGCTGGGCAACCGTTCCAGCGAACGGCATGAGCTGGCCGCCGTGGTCGAGTTCATCCACACCGCCACGCTGCTGCACGACGACGTGGTCGATGAGTCCGACCTGCGCCGCGGCCGCAAGACGGCCAACGCCCTGTTCGGCAACGCGGCCAGCGTGCTGGTGGGCGACTTCCTTTACTCGCGCGCCTTCCAGATGATGGTCTCCACCAACCGCATGCGGGTGATGGAGATCCTGGCCGAGGCCACCAACGTGATCGCCGAGGGCGAGGTCCTGCAGCTCATCAACATGCACGACCCCGACATCTCGGTGGACGACTACCTGCGCGTCATCGAGTACAAAACCGCCAAGCTGTTCGAGGCCTCGGCCCGCCTGGGCGCTGTCATCACCGACGCCCCTGCCGAGGTGGAAGCCGCCTGCGCCGACTACGGCCGCGCGCTCGGCACGGCCTTCCAGCTCATCGACGACCTGCTCGACTACGAAGGCTCAACGGCCGAACTGGGCAAGAACATCGGCGACGACCTGCGCGAGGGCAAGCCGACGCTGCCGCTGCTGGTGGCCATGCAGCGCGGCACGCCCGAGCAGGCCGCGCTGATCCGCCACGCCATCGAGCACGGCGAGGTCGAGCGCATGGCCCAGATCGTCGAGATCGTGAAAGCCACGGGCGCGCTGGACGCCACCCGCGAGGCCGCCCAGGCCCAGGTGGACCAGGCCCAGCGCAGCCTGAGCGCGCTGCCATCGTCCGAATGGCGCGAAGCTCTGCTACAATTGTCGTTTGATTCGATCCACCGCTCCAGCTGACGGCTGCGGGTGCGTTTGCTGGAATGCAATGCAAGCAGATCGACATCGGGGTGTAGCTTAGCCTGGTAGAGCGCTACGTTCGGGACGTAGAGGCCGGAGGTTCGAATCCTCTCACCCCGACCAGGATTGCACATGGTCACGCCGCGAAGGTGTCCCCACGGGGATCATCTCGCGGCGTTGTCGTTTGTGATCGGTGGTGCGGAAGTGGGTGCCGTGGTGGCCTGAGCGGGCCGCCAGAAGCTGTCCGTCACGCCTTGCGCCCGGGCCGTGAAGTAGCGCACCGTCAGGCTGTGGGCCATGGCCTCGCGGCCGGCCGCGACGAGGGCGTCGATGTCCTGCTCAGGCAGCTTCAGCCGCGTGGGGATGGCGTTGAGGGCTTGCGCGCGCGCAGGCGCCAGGTCGCCGAAAGAGAGCCGTGTCACAGTGAACTGCACGTCGTCGCAGCGCCAGCCGGGTTGCTGGGTTCGGATGTGGCGCTGCTCTTCCTCGGACAGCTTGCAGCGGTAGCGGACGGTGTCGTCCTGCCAACGGCGAACCAGTTGCACGAAGTTGTCGTGGCTCAGGCGCACATTGGTGTCGATGGCCGCGTCGATGGCGGCCATGGCCAGGTCGATGCCGCTGGGGCCGTCGAGGGCCTGGTTCAGGTTCCCGCCCGGTTGCTGTCCGCCATCGACCACCACGAAGAGCAGGTGGCGGATGCGGGTGGCATCGCGCTCCGACCAGGGGGCATGGGGCGTGCCCATCAACAGGCGCGATTGCTGGATGCTGCTGAGGCCGAAGTTGTCGCTCAGGCCGCCATCGACCAGCTTGACGTAGCGGCCCGTGCCGAGGTCGCGGAAATCGTGCAGGGTCTGCAGCAGCGACCTGGCCAGCATGGACTCTCCGAAGGCCAGGCCGTAGCCGTCCACCCAGTCGGGCAAGGGCGCCTGGCAGCGCTCAGGGTGCTTCTCCAGCACGATCGGGGTGAAGACGACGGGCACGGCCATCGAGGCCGCGACGGCTTCCGACACGGGGAAGCTGGAGAGGTCGCTGCACAGCGCGTCGAAGGCCCGCTGGTGGAAGGGGAAGGCGATGCGCTGGCGCAGGTTGGTGGCGTTGATCCAGACCACCGGGCGCCCCTGCTGGCTCATCTGGGCAAAGGTGGCGCCCTTGAACACCGTCTGGTCCAGCCAGGTCGGCAGCGTGCTGCGGTCGTTGAGGCCGCCGGAGAGCAGTCGCCAGATGTTGCGCGGGTTGAAGAGGCTGGTGCGCAGGGTGCGCTCGCTGTCGCCCAGCAGCGCCAGTCGGCGGAACTCGGGCAGGCCGGCCTTGCCATGCAGGCCGAAGTAGGCCGCCGTCATGGAGCCCCCGGAGACGCTGGTGATGAAGCGCACCTGGTCCAGCAGGCTGCCGCCCTCGCCGTTGGGCAGATCATCCAGCCCCTGCAAGGCGCCCAGGGCGAAGGCCGCTGCCCGTGCGCCGCCGCCCGAGAAGGACAGCATCACCGAGGTCTCCGTCAGGGTGTCGCTGGGGTCCAGGCGTGCGACTGCGGGGGGCGTGGACTCGGTCAGGCCGCGGTTGCGCGGGGTGTTTTCGGGTGCCGAGGTGCAGGCCGTGATCAGGCCCAGCGCGCAGGCGGCCAGCAGGCGGGTCAGGGGTGGGCCGGTGCGGCGACGGGAAGGCTTTGGCACGTTCATGTCGGGATGTGGATGGGAGGTGCGGCTGCTGGATGGTGCCGGAGCCGGTGCCGGCTTGGCATGCAAAATGGGGTGTCGCCACCCCGAGAGTTGCCATGGACAACCCCATCATCGCGCGGATCGCCGCACGCGAATCGACCTTGGGCGAGGGCCTGCGCATCCGACGGGCCCTGCCCACCCGGGAGCGCCGCATGGTCGGTGCCTGGTGCTTCCTCGACCACATTGGCCCCATCGCTTTCGGGCCCGGGCAAGGCCTGCACGTGGGCGCGCACCCGCACACCTGCCTGCAGACTTTCACCTGGATGATCGAAGGCGAGATATGGCACCGCGACAGCCTGGGCAGCGACCAGGTCATCCGGCCAGGACAGGTCAACCTCATGACCGCGGGACGGGGCATCGTGCACACGGAAGACTCGGTGGCGCCTGGCCAGCGCATGCACGCCGCACAGCTCTGGATCGCGCTGCCCCCGGAAGCCGCCGAGGGCGATCCGGCGTTCGAGCACCACGCCGAGTTGCCCCGCTGGACGCAGGACGGCTGCGATGTCACCCTGCTGGTGGGCCACTGGGGCGGGCACACGGCGCCCACGCGGGTCCATTCGCCTCTGGTCGGGCTGGACATCGCCGGCCCGCCAGCCTCGGGGCTGAATGCGCCCATGAACGTGCCCATCGACCTGCCACTGCGGCCGGACTTCGAGCACGGCCTCTTGCCGCTGGAGGGCGAAGTGCACATCGACGGTGCCGAGGGCCCGCAGCGCTTGGTGGCGGGCGAATTCGCCCATCTGGCGCCCGGCGCCCATCAGGCTCGCCTGACGCTGGCTCCGGGCAGCCGCGTCCTGCTCATCGGCGGCGAGCCCTGGCCGCATCCCATGGTGATGTGGTGGAACTTCGTCGGACCCAGCCAGGCGCACATCGTCCGGGCGCAGGCCGACTGGGAGTCCGGCGCGCCCCGGTTCGGCCGGGTCCCGGGTGACGGCGGCCACCGCTTGCAGGCACCGCCGCTCCCGTGGAAGGCCTGAACCAGACCTGAGCGCGCGCGGCGCCCCCGGCTCGCCGGCTCGTTCAGGGCGCCAGCTTGGCCGGGTTGGCCTTCGGCGCGGTGATCGACGACACCTGCAGGCGGTTGAGGCCGTCGCGTACCTCGAGGGCCGCCCCCAGCGTTTGCACGTTGCTGATGGCTGCGGCGGTGTCCACCTGCCAGAACTCGCACACGCAGCGTTGGGCGTTGGCGTCGATCAGCATGTAGCCGCGCTTGTCCAGGTCGATGTGCTTGAAGTGCGGGTTGGCCGGCTTGAGGCTGTTGGCCACGGCGCCGGTCGGGTCGTTCACGCCGGGCGAGCTCACCGAGGTGCCCACGAACTCCACGGCCAGCGAGCCTTCGCCCGTCAGCGGGTTGTAGCCGCCCAACGAGGGCTCGGGGTTGTTCGGGTCTTGCGTCAGGTCGGCGGCCCAGGCGCTGTGGATGTCGCCCGTCAGCACCACCACGTTGTTCACGGGCTTGGCACCGTTGTTAGCACCGTTCACACCCTTGATGACGTCATAGACGCGGTTACGGGCGGGCTGGTAGCCGTCCCACTGGTCCGAGTTGAAGAAGATGCCGCCGCCCAGGGCATTGGGCGCACCGCGCACCTTGAGCTGGGCGAACATGACGCCCTGGCCCAGCACCTTCCATTTCGCGGTGCTGGTGCGCAGTTTGTCGAACAGCCAGGCCTCGTCTGTGGCACCCAGCAGCTGCCGGGCCGGGTCGGCGAAGGCGCCGGTCTGCGTGAAGGCCAGGCCCAGCGGCGTGGGGATGCTGCCGTCGAGTTGCTGGGCACGGCCGGCCAGGCGCTCCTCCAGCATGATCAGGTCCACCAGGTTGCCGAAGGCGAAGCTGCGGCTGTTGCGGCGCAGGTTGGCCGGGTCCACCACGCGCACGGGCATCCATTCGTAGTAAGCCTGCAGAGCGGCCTTGACGCGCTCGGGCCAGGCACCTTCGGTGTCGCCCTGGTGGTTTTCGGCGCCGTCCAGCCAGGCGTTGTTGGCCGTTTCGTGGTCGTCCCAGATGGCGATCAGCGGGTGCTGGCGGTGCATGGCCTGGGAGTCGGCGTCGCGCTTGTACTGCGCGTGGCGCATCCGGTAATCGGCCAGGGTGACGATTTCGTGCGCCGGCTCGCAGGGGCGCACATCGCCATACTGACCATCGCCGTATTCGTAGATGTAGTCGCCCAGGTGCACGACCATGTCCAGGTCGGCGCGCTCGGCGATCTGGCGGTAGGCGTTGAAGTAGCCGTAGGCGAAGTTGGAGCAGCTCACCACGGCCATGCGCAGGTGCTGGGCCTCGCCCTTGCCGTTGCCCTTTGGCAGGGTCTTGGTGCGGCCGATGGCCGAGATGACACCCTGGGCGCGGAACTGGTAGTAATAGGTCGTGTCAGGGCGCAGGCCGGTGACGTCAATCTTGACCGTGTGGTCGCGCTCGGGGCCGGTCTTGAATTTGCCGCGGGCGACCAGGCGCTTGAAACGAGGGTCCAGGGCGACCACGAAGTGCACCATGACTTTGCCGTCGCGGCGGACGTCGTCGTCCTCGCGCTCATCGTCCTCGCGCCCTGCCGGCGCCGGCTCGGTGGCGTCCAGACGGGGCGTCACGCGGGTCCAGAGGATCACGCGGTCTTGCAGCGGGTCACCGCTGGCCACGCCATGCTGGAACACGGGGTTGGCGCTGGCGCCGCTGCGGTCGGCCGATGCCGCCGACAGGCCGCCCATGGGCACGAGCGGCGTGGCGGCCACGACCATGGCGGCACCGCCAGCAGAGCGCTTGAAGAAGTCGCGGCGGCTGGTGCCGGTGCGTTGCGGTTTGACGTGGCTGGGACGGCCCATGGTGTGCACTCCGATGACGATGGATCGTCCGGACTGTGCGCGGGGCGTTTGACGGTGCCGTGATGCGGGCGCAGGCCGATCGGCCCAGGGCTCAGTCCTGCGAAGGCTCGCGCAGGCTGTCTAGCAGCCGGGAGAGGTCCTCGTGCGCGCGAGCGCGGTGCTCCCGGATCGTGTGCGTCACGGTGTCAGGGTTGCCACGCTCCTTGCGTTGGCGCCGTGCGCGGCTGATGGCGCGCAGCGCGGGCTGCAAGGCGTGCAGGGCGTCGATGTCGGCCAGAGCCGCGTGGCGCGCCGACATCCACTCCAGCGCTGTCTGGCGGGCGTCGGGCGTGAGCTCGTCCAGGCTGACGCTCAGCTCGGCCGTGGGCAAACCTTGCGCGTTGGCAGCGGTCAGGCGCACCTGTTGGTCGTGTGAGCGCACACCACTCAACAGCCGAGGTTGGGCCAGAGGGTCGCGCTGCAGGTGTTGCCGGCCGTCGGTGCCAGAGGTCACCGACAAGCCGCGCAGCCGCGCGTGCTCCGGGCCGATGGCCGCCTCGGCATTGGCTTGCGCGATCCGCTCGATGCGCTCCGGGTCGAAGGCCAGCCGGGGCAGCTCGCCCAAGGGGCCATGCAGGAGGTCGGCCAGCTGCACCCAGCGTGCCGCCAGGGCCTCGTCCAGGGGTTGGGCCACGAAGTACAGCACATCGGTCATGCCGCAATAGACCGCCGCCGACAGCCGCACGGGCAAGGTGCGGCAGGCCGAGCCAGGTTCGGCCACATGGAAGACGTGGTCGCCCAGCTCGATGCCGAAGTCGGGCGGGCCATAGGGCCGTTGCTGCCCCAGCTCCACCGTGCGGTCAAGGTAAACGTCCATGGCCTGGCTGTTGTCTTGTGTATGCCCTTGATTCTGGCATGACAAGCGTGACAGGCCAACGGCCCAAAAGGCAGGAAAAAGCGAAGGATCTTGTGCGGTGGTCGATGCTCGTCGAGGTGCTTCAGCCCATGGCCGCGTTGAGGTCTTCGGCTGCCAGGCCCTTGTTCCGTGCGTGGGTGCGGGCGCTCGTGGTGCCCAGCGGGGTCTGTTCCAGCAACAGGGGACGCACCCAGCGCAGCGACACTGCGATGCCCGCCAGCACGGCCAGCACGTACAGGGCCATGAAGCCGTTGTAGCCCAGGATGGGCGTCCAGGCCTTGGCCATGCCCAGGAAAACCGCATAGCCCCAGGAGGCGGCGCTCACGGCTCCCAGGATGGCTGCCAGGCGGACGTCGGACTCGGTGGGCATCTTCGTCTCACCGAGGGCGTGCAGGGTGTAGCGGTGCAGCAGGAAGCCGTTGAGGCTGAGGATGGCCACGACCGTCAGCTTGGCCTGCAATTTGGGCGCTTTGGCCAGCGAGAGCGCGACGGTGGACATGTCCAGCGCGATGACGGACAGCCCCGTCAGCCACAAGGCCAACAGTGACCAGGCGACCGCGCGGCTGGCCTTGAGCATCAGTTCCCGGTTCACGGGGCGGTGCCTCAGGATGGCGTAGTCACCGAAGGCGATCGAGATGCCGGCGGCGATCAGGCAGGCCAGGTGCAGGAAAATCAGCACCGAGCGGACGAGCTCGTAGAAGTGGGGCTGGGTCATGGGGCTTCCTCCGTGATGCAGGCCGTCGAATTCGCGGCCTTTGGGAGACTTTGTACCGAGTTGCCTTGACTTGCGTGCGGGATGGGGTCGTCCTGAGGGGTGGATTTGGAAACAACGTGTTGCAGACCGGTAAGCGAATCTTTCGGAGTGTTTCTTCGTGAAACGCGCGTAATGCGAGGCGTTATTTGCGCACGATGTGAAATTTCAATGCGGCGTTTGCCACAAGAAAAAAGCCCCAAGTCGGTGTGACTCAGGGCTTTTTGGGCCTCAAGAGGGGTGCTTGAGGCGGGTGTATGGTGGAGCCGGGGGGAATTGAACCCCCGTCCGTCAGCCATCAACGAGCAGATCTACATGTTTAGCTGTCTGATTTGATTCTCACCGTCCTGATCGCGCAGCAGCACGCTACCAGTCCAGCCAGTCACTGAATCTCGACCTGTACCGAGTGACCCGGTGCAGACCCAGCCCATGAAAGTGACCTCGCAGTCCTTGCCTTGCGGCTCAGACCCAGCCCATGGGCCGACTGTTGCGAGGCTCACCGGTATTAAGCGGCGAGTGCGAACGATTGATCGTTGGCGTTTGGTTTTTTTCCAGATGGATTTACGAGCTGACTGGTGCTCGACATGCCCTGTCCCGAATCCGCACCAACGTCGAAACCAGGTCGGCCCCAGGGAGAGAGTGCCATTGTAGGCGGTATGACCCGCCGCCGCTGACATATCTGTCATCTGGGGTGCCGCGGAGGCTTTTCAAGGGGCGTCAGCTCGCATCGGCCTTCACATCGGCGGTCAGGCTGCGGCACAGCTGGTCGAGCACCTCCTCGTCGTCGGCAGACAGCTCGCCGGCACTCAGGCGCGCCATGCGTTCGATGGTGTGCAGGCGGGCGCGCAAGGCGTCTTGCACGGCCTCGGCTTCGGCGATCTGGTCCACGCCGATGGCGCCCGGGCTCCACAGGCCGCTCTCGTTCCAGCCTTGGCGCAGCTTGTGCAGCAGGTGGCGGCTGAGGTCGGCGGCGCGTTGCAAGCCGGGGCTGGGGTCCGGGGGCAGGGCGGTGTCCAGGCGATTGAGGGCGCCTTGCAGCGCGAAGTCGAGCTGGGCCATGTGGTGCAGCAGGTCTTCGGTGGAGTGCCGCGTCACCAGGGGCGTGACGATGCGCGCGGCCGCGGCCAGCGGTCCGGCCAGGTGCTCGTCGAACTCGCCGGGCACGACGCGCAGGGCCACGCTGGCGTGGTGCAGGTTGGCGCCGGGCTGGCGCAAGGCGGCCAGGGCCATCTCGGTGGCGGCCAGCAGGCGGCCCAGGGGTGAGATCTGATCGCCCTGCAGGCGGTGGGGGTAGCCCGAGCCGTCGAGGTGCTCGTGGTGCTCTGCAATGGCGCGGACGATGTCTTTCGGGTAGTCGGTCAGCTGGGACAGCAGCAGCTGACCGATGTGCGGGTGAACGACGAGTTGCCGGTAGGTGGCCACGTCCAGCGCCTTGCCGGCATCGGCTTCGCCGAATTCGGGGGCGATGTACATCTCGCCGATGTCATGGAGCAAGCCGGCCGTCATGGCCAGCACGACCAGGCGGGCGTCGGCGCCACGCGTCAGCGTCTGGGCATGCATCAGGGCGCCAGCGACCGCCATGGCCTCCACGGCGTGGGCAAAGGCTTGCGGGCGGGCGCTCTGGCTGGCGCTCAGCAGCAGCTGGGCCACCGGGTGCAGGCGCACGGCCTCGGCGCCGTGTTGCAAGGCCGCGGCGTGTTGGCGCAGCAGCGGTGCCAGCGGGCCTTCTTCTTCGATGAGCTGCCGCACGGCCAGGCGCAGGGCTTCGGCGGTGACGCCGTTCTCGGCGATCAGGCAGGTCTCCAGCGGATGCTGAAGGGCACGGTCCATCAGCCTGCGCTGCAGCTCGCGGGAGACCGGCTGGTCGCGCGCCCACAGCTTCATCCCGTGGATGTCGAAGATGTCGCGCGCAGCGATGATCGACCGGGTTTCGCTGGCCTCCAGGATGATGGCCAGGGCGTGGGGGTTGGCAGTCTGGAAACCGCCGTCGGTCAGGGCTAGGGACATGGGGTCTCCTGGTGCGCCACAGCATGGCGTGTCGAGGATATCGGCCCGCGCCGCCCGGGCTTGAGCGGCTTTACCCTGAGGACGGCGGTGTCAGCGGCCCATCAGCTGCGGTAATCGGCGTTGATCGTGACGTAGTCGTGGGACAGGTCACAGGTCCAGACGGTGGCCGAGGCGGTGCCGCGGCTCAGGCCGACGCGGATGGTGATTTCCGATTGCTTCATCACGCGCTGGCCGTCTGCTTCGGTGTATTCGGGGCGGCGGCCGCCTTTCGTGACCACGTGGACGTCGTCCAGGTGCAGCTCGATGAGGCTCTGGTCGAGGTCGTCGATGCCGGCGTAGCCCACGGCGGCCAGGATGCGGCCCAGGTTGGGGTCGGAGGCAAAGAAAGCGGTCTTGACCAGCGGCGAGTGGGCGATGGCGTAGGCGGCCTTGGCGCACTCGGCCTTGTCGCGGCCACCCTCGATGGTGATGGTGATGAACTTGGTGGCGCCTTCGCCGTCGCGCACGATGGCCTGGGCCAGTTGCTGCGACACGGCCACGATGGCGGCGCGCAGGGCTTGGCCCTCGGCGCTGTTCAGGTCGGTGATTTCGGCGTGGGCGGCCTGGCGGGTGGCGATCAGCACGAAGCTGTCGTTGGTCGAGGTGTCGCCGTCGATGGTGATGCGGTTGAAGGACGCGTCGGCGGCTTCGGTCACCATGGCCTGCAGCAGGCCGGGCGCGACCTTGGCGTCGGTGGCCACGTAGCCCAGCATGGTCGCCATGTTGGGCTTGATCATGCCGGCGCCCTTGCTGATGCCGGTGATGGTGACGGTGGCACCGCCGATCGTGATCTGGCGGGACGCGGCCTTGGGCAGGGTGTCCGTCGTCATGATGCCTTCGGCGGCCACGGCCCAGTTGTCGGCTTTCAGGTCGGCGATGGCGGCGGGCAAGCCGGCTTCGATGCGCTCGACCGGCAGCGTTTCCATGATGACGCCGGTGGAAAACGGCAGGATCTGTTCGGGCGAGAGGTGCAGCTGGCGCGCCAGGGCGATGGTGCTTGCGCGGGCGCGCACCAGGCCGTCTTCGCCGGTGCCGGCGTTGGCGTTGCCGGTGTTGATCAGCAGGGCACGGATGTCGGTGCGGCCGGCCAGGCGCTCGCGGCACAGCTGCACGGGCGCGGCACAGAAGCGGTTTTGGGTGAACACACCGGCCACGGCGCTGCCTTCGTCGAGGGTGACGACGGTCAGGTCACGGCGGTTGGCCTTGCGCACGCCGGCCATCGCGATGCCCAGCTTCACGCCGGGCACAGGGTGCAGGTCAGAGGGGTTCGGGGCGGTCAGGTTGACAGGCATGGTGTGCGGGCTTCAAGGCGTGCTGCGGAGGGGAAACCCGATTGTGCAGCATGGCGTGGCCCCCTGCCGTCCCGGCGCGCGGGCGCTCAGGGTTGTGAGGGCAGCATCCAGCCTTTGAACCATGCCTGCAGCTCGGGGACGGACGTCACGGCCAGCGGTGCGAACGACACGATGACCAGCCCCAACGTCATCACTGCACAGGGCAGGATCCAGCGCTCGTAGCGGCGGTAAAACGATTGCGAGGCCACCTCTTTGTCGGCGGCCGCCATCAGGTCGTCGCCCACCACCTGACGGGCCAGCAGCTGGTTGAGGGCGACCGGTGGCATCAGGTAGCCGAGTTCGAACGCCACCAGCACCATCACCCAGAAGTGAACCGGGTCGATGCCGCTCTTGTAGGCCAGCGGCGCCAGGGTGCCCGAGACCAGGAAGATGGCGCCCAGCGGCTCCATGAACATGCCCAGCACGACCAGGCTGATCGACATGAAGGTCATGGCGGTCCAGGCGCTGTCAAAGACGTCGGGGGCGAGGTGGATGATGCCCGACCGCTCGATGACACCGCCAGCAGCCTGGGACAGCAGGATCAGGAACATGTAGCCGCCGAGGTGCTCCACCGTTTCCACGGTGGCCACGCCCAGCGACGACCTCACACCCTTCTCGCGGTGCATGGCGAAGGCCAGGTGCTCGGACTTGGGGCCGAAGCCGCGGGCCAGCAGCAGTTTGTCGAAGACGACGATGAAGATCATCATCACCGGCATGATGATGGGCGCGGTGATTTCGTTGAGTGAAGCGTCCAGCACCCCATCGTAGAAAGCGATGACCGCCGCCACCACGGCGATGTAGGGCAGCAGCGTGGGGACCTGGCGCAGCATGGCCGGCAGGGCCTGGCGTGCGGGAGCGACCTCGATGGTGTGGCGTTCGCGGCGCATTTGCGAGGCCACGAAGAACAGCGTCGAGGTCAGGAAGAAGACGTACAAGCCCCAGTGGAACAGCTCGTCGCTGGTGACTTCCTTGTTGACCGCGACGATGGCCACCACCAGCAGGCTGGGGCGCAGCACCACACCCAGCGAGCCGGACATGGCGGTGGCCGCCAGGGCGTACTGGCTGCTGCCGCCCACCGCGCGGATCTCGTGGTAAGTGATGGCGCCTGCGGCCATCACGAAGGCACCTGAGCCGCCCGTGTAGGCCGTCGGGATGGCGGCTGCCAGCAAGATGATGTAAGTCAGGGCCTCGGGCGAGAGCTTCCACGGCCGCAACAAGTTCATGAAGACGTCCACCATGCGGCTTTGCTTGAACAACATGCCGCCCCAGATGAACAAGGCCAGCTGCAGCGGGAGGTTCGGGAACTCCATCAGCGCGTTGGTGTAGATGGCCAGGCCTGAGGGGTGGTCGGTGCTGAAGAAGTAGTGCGCCGAGCTCAAGGTCATCAGGCCGGCCAGGGGCACGGCTTTGAGGGCGTTCAGCCAGCTGCCTTCGCCCAGTTGCTGGCTGTTGTCAGGCCGGTGGGGGCGCAGGGTTTGCCAGGCACTGACGAGCATGAGCGAGCCGAACATCAGCATCCAGCCGAAGTGGATGTGCGGGTCCTCGATGGGCACGCCGGAGTCTCCGGAGATCTGGTAGTAGCGCACCGCTGACCACATGGACAGCGACGAGGCGGCCAGCATGGTCCAGGCCTGCACCTTGAAGTCGCGCGGGTGGCGGGGCGCGACCAGGCTGATGTGGTGGTATCCCACGGTGGTGGCCAGGATGGTCA
Organism: Aquabacterium commune; assembly: GCF_004362855.1. Classification (GTDB taxonomy): domain Bacteria; phylum Pseudomonadota; class Gammaproteobacteria; order Burkholderiales; family Burkholderiaceae_C; genus Aquabacterium; species Aquabacterium commune. The sequence goes on along the minus strand of NZ_SNXW01000001.1, from coordinate 701,247 downwards.
CGCCCATGAGCAGCAGCAGGATCAGGGGACGGTTGTCGCTGCCGAACTGGAACAGACCGAAAAAGCTGGTCTCCAGGGCGCGGAAGGCCTTCAGCTGCGGCGTGATGTGGGCGACGAGGCTGTTGTGCAGGGCGTGGCGCTCGATGCAGTTCTGCACGGTGGCCGACAAGGAGGCGCGCGTCGCGGCCTCGTCGAAGGTCTTGGCGCCCAGCAGGTCGTCGAGGTCGTCCGGCTTGGGGCTGGTGGTGGCGCCACTGGCGGCTGCTGCGGCCTGGCGGGCGATCTCCCGATCGACGTTGACGGTCGGGTCACAGGCGGGTTTCTCGGGGTCGGCCCTCAGCAGGAAGTACTGGACCTGGTGGGCGGGGTCGTTGAACACCATTTCGCCCACTTTGAGCAATTGGCCGTGGACCATCTCGCCGGTGCTGATGACCAGGGTCAGGAGCAGCAACGCCAGCGTGGCCAGGGTGGTCAGGCGGCTCAGCCAGGAGGAACCCAGCGGGTGGGTGGGGCGCGATGTGCTCAAGGTGGCTCCAGTCAGGGCGCGTCTTGGCGCCTCTTGTCATGTGGTTGAAAATGCGACAGGGTTCGACACGTTCCGGCCCGAAAAGACAACAAGGCCCGCGGAGGGCCTTGTCGGTGGGTGTGAGCCGAGGGCGTCAGGCGCCGTGCTCAGCCCAGCTTGCCGTGACAGTTCTTGTACTTCTGGCCGCTGCCGCAAGGGCAGGGATCGTTGCGGCCCACGCGCGCCACCGGCTGGGCGGCGGTGGCCGGGTCGGTCTCGGTGGCCACCGAGCCATCCTCGTTGGGATGGGTGTAGGTGACGTTGATGAAGCTTTCGCCGCGTTGCTCGATGGCCTGGGCAGCGGCTTCGACCTCTTCTCGGCTCTGGACGCGCACGGTCAGCAGCTTGCGGGTGACGTCCATCTTGACCACGTCCAGCAGCTGTCCGAACAGCTCGAAGGCCTCGCGCTTGTACTCCTGCTTGGGGTTCTTCTGGGCGTAGCCGCGCAGGTGGATGCCCTGACGCAGGTAGTCGAGGGCGGCCAGGTGCTCGCGCCAGTGGGTGTCGATGGACTGCAGCAGCACCATGCGCTCGAAGGAGACAAACTGCTCGCGGCCGACGGCCTCGACCTTGGCCTGGTAAGCCGCGTCGGCGGCCTTGACCACGCGCTCCAGCACGTCGTCGGCTTCGGCGGCCTGCTGGGCGTCGATCCACTTGACCAGGTCCACGTCGAGCTGCCATTCGTCGGCCAGCGTCTTCTCCAGCGAGGGCAGGTCCCACTGCTCTTCCAGGCTGTCGGCGGGCACGAAGGTGCGCACGACGTCGGTCATGGCGCCCTTGCGCAGGTTGACGATGGACTCGGTCACATCCACCGTTTCCAGGATCTCGTTGCGCTGCTGGTAGATGACCTTGCGTTGGTCGTTGGAGACGTCGTCGTACTCCAGCAGCTGCTTGCGCATGTCGAAGTTGTGGCCTTCGACCTTGCGTTGCGCGCTCTCGATGCTGCGCGTGACGATGCCGGCCTCGATGGCCTCGCCCTCGGGCATCTTCAGGCGGTCCATGATGGCGCGCACGCGGTCACCGGCGAAGATGCGCATCAGCGTGTCGTCCAGCGACAGGTAAAAGCGCGAGGAGCCGGGGTCGCCCTGGCGGCCGGCACGGCCACGCAGCTGGTTGTCGATGCGGCGGGATTCGTGGCGCTCGGTGGCGATGATGCGCAGACCGCCCAGTTCCTTGACCTTGGCGTTGAGCACCTGTTGCTCGGCCTTCAGCGCCGTGATCTTGGCTTCCTTGGCGGCGTCGTCCAGGGACGCGTCGGCCTCGATCAGCTTGATGTCGTTCTCGACGTTGCCGCCCAGCACGATGTCGGTGCCGCGGCCGGCCATGTTGGTCGCGATGGTGATCATGCCTGGGCGGCCGGCCTGGGCGACGATGTCGGCCTCGCGGGCGTGCTGCTTGGCGTTGAGCACCTGGTGCGGCAGCTTCTCGCGGGTGAGCAGCTGGGCAATGAGCTCGGAGTTCTCGATGGAGGTCGTGCCCACCAGCACCGGCTGGCCGCGCTCGTGGCAGTCGCGGATGTCACCGACGATGGCGTTGAACTTCTCTTGTGCGGTCTTATAGACCAGGTCGAGCTGGTCTTTGCGCGCCAGGATGCGGTTGGGCGGGATGACGATGGTTTCCAGGCCGTAGATTTCCTGGAATTCGTAGGCTTCGGTGTCGGCCGTGCCGGTCATGCCGGCGAGCTTGCCGTACATGCGGAAGTAGTTCTGGAAGGTGATCGAGGCCAGGGTCTGGTTCTCGGCCTGGATCTGCACGCCTTCCTTGGCTTCGACGGCCTGGTGCAGGCCATCCGACCAGCGGCGGCCCGACATCAGGCGGCCGGTGAATTCGTCCACGATGACGACTTCGCCCTGCTGGACCACGTAATGCTGGTCCTTGTTGAACAGGTGGTGTGCACGCAGGGCCGCGTACAGGTGGTGCATCAGCGTGATGTTGGCCGCGTCGTACAGCGACGCGCCTTCGACCAGCAGGCCGGCTTCCAGCAACAGGGCTTCGGCGTTCTCGTGGCCGGCTTCGGTCAGGAAGACCTGGCGGGATTTTTCATCGGCGGTGAAGTCACCGGGTTCGATCACGCCCTCGCCGGTGCGCGGGTCGGCCTCGCCGATCTGCTTCTTCAGGCGCGGCACCACGGCGTTGATGCTCACGTACATCTCGGTGTGGTCTTCGGCCTGGCCGGAGATGATCAGCGGCGTGCGGGCCTCGTCGATCAGGATGGAGTCCACCTCGTCCACGATGGCGAAGTTCAGGCCGCGCTGCACGCGGTCGGCCACTTCATAGACCATGTTGTCGCGCAGGTAGTCGAAGCCGTACTCGTTGTTGGTGCCGTAGGTGATGTCGGCGGCGTAGGCGGCTTGCTTGTCTTCGCGGGGCATCTGGGGCAGGTTGATGCCCACGCTCAGGCCCAGGAAGGTGTAGAGCTTGCCCATCCACTCGGCGTCACGGCGCGCGAGGTAGTCGTTCACCGTCACCAGGTGCACGCCCTTGCCGGTCAGGGCGTTCAGGTACACGGGCAGGGTGGCGGTCAGGGTCTTGCCTTCGCCGGTGCGCATCTCGGCGATCTTGCCGTTGTGCAGGGCCAGGCCGCCCAGCATCTGGACGTCGAAGTGGCGCATTTTGAAGACGCGCTTGGAGCCCTCGCGCACCACGGCGAAGGCCTCGGGCAGGATGGCGTCGAGTGCTTCGCCCTGGGCGATGCGCTGCTTGAATTCTTCGGTCTTGCCGCGCAATTGCTCGTCGGTCAGCGGCTCGAAGCTGGACTCCAGCGCGTTGATCTTGGTGACCGTGCGACGGTATTCCTTGAGCAGGCGTTCGTTACGGCTACCGAAAATCGAGGTGAGAAGCTTGGGCAACATGGAGCGGTCAATCCGGTCGTGCGGTGCGGGTCGGGGGTGCGCAGGCAAGCTGCGCGGTTGACGCGGGCACGCACGTGGCCCAGTCAACCAAAGCCAAAAAGTGTAGCACCGGGGGGTGACCAGAGCGTGGCAGGGTTGGCCAGCCCTCGGTTCCGGGGGTTACGGGGTTTCTGGGGGCAGGGGTCAGGCGGCCGCGCGCCGCAGGGACAGGCCGACCGCGACCCCGCTGCAGACGCCGGCCATCACCAGCACCACCACCGCACCGGAGGGCAGATCGAGCACGGCAGACAGGGCCAGGCCCAGGGCGTAGGCCAGGGCACCGCCCAGCCAGGCCAGGGGCAGTTGCCAGCGTGCGGTGGCGTGGCGCACGGCCAGCGCCGGCATGATCAGGCTGCTGAAGACGAGGAAGACGCCCACCAGTTGAACGGAAGCCGTGACGGCCACGGCGAACAAGAGGTAAAAGCCCACGCGGCCCAGCCGGGGCCCCAGGCCAAACCACAGCGCCAGCAGCACGGCGGTCAGGCCGGCCTCGGTCCAGAGCTGACCGGGCGTCACCCACAGGATCTGCCCCACCAGCAAGTCTTTCAGGTGCTCGCCGCCATGCGGGTTGCCGGCCAGCAGCAGAATGCCCACGCTGGAGGCCAGCACAAACAAGGCACCGATCAGGGCTTCCTGGATGTCGGGCCAGCGGCGCTCCATCCAGGTCATCAGCAGGGCGCCGGCCACCGCCGCCGTCATGGCCGAGGCTTGCACCGCCCAGCCTTGCGGCTCCCAGCCCAGCGCGTCGGCCGCGATCACGCCCAGCCCTGCGATTTGTGCAATGGCCAGGTCGATGAAGACGATGCCCTTGCGCAGCACCTGCAGGCCCAGGGGCACGTGGGTGGCGAGCACGAGCAGGCCGGCGATGAGGGCGGGGCCGACGATGCCCCAATCGATGCCAAGGGTCACTTCGCGGCTTTCAGGAGGGTGTCCACGGTGTCATCGAACAGGCCGAAGAGGTCTTTGGCGCGCTCGCTGCCGCCCACGGTGAAAGGCAACACGGCCACGGGCAGCTGGGTGCGCTCGGCCAGCCACTGGGCGCTGCGACCATCGTTGTAGGCCGCCCGCACGATGAGCTTGGCCGGCTGCAGCTGCAGCTTGCCGAGCGCCGAGGACAGGTGGCTGCTGCTGGGCTCGACGCCCGGTTTGGGCTCCAGCGTGGCGACCTGCTGCAGGCCCAGCCAGTTCTCCAGGTAGGGGAAGCCTTTGTGCTGCACCACGATGGGCAGGCCCTTGAGCGGCGCTGCGGCCTGGGTCCAGCGCTGTGTGGCCTGGCCCCAGCGGGCCTGGAAGTCGGCCAGGCGCTTGGCGTAGTCGGCCGCGTGGGCCGGGTCCAGCTCGCTCAGGCGCCTGGCCAAGGCCGGGGCCACGGCGGCGATGTTGCGCGGGTCGGTGTGGATGTGTGGGTTGCCCGAGGCGTGCACGTCGCCGTCGGCCCGGTCCAGGCGGGTGGGCACTTCCAGCTTGCGCACGAAATCGGCGGCGTAGAACATGCCGGGCTGGCCAACTTGCACGGCACCGTTGCCGGCCTGGCGCAGCAGCACAGGCAGCCAGCCCGCCTCCAGTTCGGCGCCGGTGCACACCAGCAGTTCGGCGTTGCGCACGGCGGCGATCAGGCTGGGGCGGGCCTGGATGTGGTGCGGGTCCTGCAGGGCCGAGGTGGCCACGTAGATGCTGGCGTGCTCGCCGGCCAGCTCTTGCGTCAGCGCACCCCACTCGGGTTCGCAGGCCACGACCTTGAGGGCGCGGGCGGGCAGGGCGATGCTGACGAGGGCAGCGGTGAGGCTCATGCCCAGCAGCGAGGTCTTGTTCATCATGGTGGTGTGTCCTTCGTGTGCGGTCAGTAGCTGTGCGCGCCGTGGGCGCCCAGGCTCATCTGGTATTGCAGGAAGATCTGGTGGTCGGTGACACCCTGGCGGGCGCGGTCGTCGCTGAACTGCAGGCGCCAGCGGCTGTACTCGCTGGGCGACCAGTCCACCATCAGGGTGTCGCGCTGGGGCTTGTGCGAGGGCAGGGCCAGGCTCAGGGCGTTGACGCCAAAGTCGTTGCGGCCGCTGTCCAGGCGGTCGTGGCGCAGGCCCACGCGCCATTGCGGCATGAACTGATAGACGCCTTGCAGGTGCCAGCCGGATTGCGCCGAGCGGTAACTGTCGATGCTGTTGAGGCTGGCGGTGTCGAACGCGACCTGGCCGCTCTCGGTGCGGCGGAAGTACTCGCCCTGCAGCTTGAAGTTGGTGACCCGGCCGTTGCCATTGGGCGCCCACTTCCAGACGCCGTCCAGCGCCCAGATGCGGCTGCGGCCACTGAAGGTGTTGGTGTACGTGGTGGCGGAGTCGATCGGGTCGGTGCTGGTCCACTCGCGGCCATCTGCGCGCGTCTGCAGCCAGGACGCGCCTGCGCGCCAGCTGTGGCTGAAGCCGATGTCGCCGCCGGTGTGGGCGGACAGCAGTGTGGCGCCGGTGCCGTTGCGGTCACGCTCGCTGCCTGGGAAGCCATTGCTGTTGCCCAGCTCCAGGCCCAACTCCACGTAGCGCTCCAGCGGCAGCACCCAACGGGCTTGCACGCCTTCTTGCTGGAGACGTCCGCCCAGGAAGGCTTGCTGCGCCAGCGGTGCGTCGATGAAGTCCCAGTTGTGGGCATGCTGCTGGTTGAGGTAGCCCAGGCCCGCGAAGAAGCGGCCCGCCTTGAGCTTGAGGCCTGCCGGCAGCGCGGTGGTCTGCAGGAAGGCCTCTTCGGCCGAGATGGTGTTTTCGCCCGACACCGCCAGGGTGACGGCGCCGTAGAACAGGTGGTCGATGTTGGCGCTCAGCGTCAGCTCTGACTCGCCCAGGCCGAAGCCGCGCTTGCCGGGACCGATCTCGCCGCCGTTGGGCAGGAAGCCGCTGAGCTGCCAGGTGTCGGGGCTCTTGGACAGGCCCGCATAGCCGCCCGTGAGGATGAGCGAGACCGCCGGGTTGAAGCGGTTGGCGCCGCCGGAAGCCGCACCAGCCCCATCTGCGGCGATGGTGGTGTTTGGCGCAGCCAGTGACGTCGTGGCTGCTGCCACGGCCGCCGCGGTGCTTTGCTGTTGCGCAGCCTGTTGCGTGAGCTGCTGCTGCGCTTGCTGCAACTGGGACTCCAGGGCCTGGATGCGGCTGTCGTAGCTGCGCTTGAGTTCGTCGATTTGCTGGCGCAACTGCTGCAGGCCGTTGGCGTCCAGCGTGGGTGCTTTGCCCTGGGCATGCGCCGTGGTGCTCAGCAGCAAGCCGGCGGCGAGCGCCAGCCGGGTGGGGTGTCGGAGGAAGGACATTCGGAAACTCTCAGGATGGGCACTGGCCCCCATGCCAAACGCGCCAAGCTACTGGGGCGTGGCGACAAGCGGGGATGGCCAGGTCAGACGGGCGAGCACGGATGCTGTGGGCGCATCGCGCCGCACAGCGTGCTCAAGGCGGGTGTCTCAGCTCAGGCCGTGCGGCGGTGCACGGGGCTGAAAGCCCGCAAAAATCCCGGTGGCGCATTGCGCTTGCCCGTGGTGCTCCGAAAGGAGGTGATCGGCCTGTGCGCCCACCCAGGTGGTGGGCTGCGTGGCGACCGTGTGGTCGGCCGCGTGGAAGGCCAGACAGATTTTGCAGACGCTGTGGGTGGCTGCGCCCTCGTCGCGCCGCTCGTGCTGGATGCTGTGCAGCACACCGGCTTGCTGCGTGAGCAGCACCAGCGCGGCCAGGGCATGCAGCAGCCAGACGCGTGCACCGGATGCACCGCGTCGCGACAGCCATGAGCGCATGCCAGAGAACAACATCGCGTCAATTTACCCCACGTGCGTTGCTCTTTTGTGAAGTCGGCGCGGCGGGTGCCGCCAAAGCCGCGTTCAGGAAGCGCGCGGGGTTCTGCTGCACGCCCTCCACCAGCACCTCGAAGTGCAAGTGCGGGCCTGTGGAACGCCCGGTGTTGCCCACCGCCGCGATGGCCTGGCCGCGCTTGACCAGGTCGCCCGGCTTGACCAGCATCTTCGACGTGTGTGCGTAGCGCGTCACCAGGCCGTTGCCATGGTCCAGCTCGACCAGCAGGCCGTACTGCGGATGCGGCTCGGCCGACAGCACGACACCGCCGGCCGCGGCCAGGATGGGGGTGCCAGGTTCGGCGGGGAAGTCCAGGCCGGTGTGCAGGGCCGCGCGGTGGGTGAAAGGGTCGGCACGGAAGCCGAAACCCGAGCCCACCGGGCCATCGACCGGCGCGATGCTGGGCACCATCAGGGCGTCCAGGCGCTTCTCGAACAGGTGGGATTCGATCAGCGTGAGCACGTCGCCATGGCGGTCGCCCAGGCCCTGCAAGCTGTCCATCTGGGTGTTCAGATCCTGCAGCAGCTGGTTGGAGGTGCGGCGCTCATCGCGGTTGGCCTCGGCCAGGCTGACCAGGGGGCCACCGGCTGCTGCGCCCGTTTCAGCCTCGATTTTCTTCAGCTCGTCCGGCTTGAGGCCGGCCATGCCGGCGACCCGCTCGCTGACCGCCTCCAGCCGCATCATGCGGGCCTGCATTTCGCCCACCTTCACGGCCATGGCGTCGAGGTTTTCGCGCATGTAGCGGTCGCGCTGGGCCAACTCCTGGCGCTCCACGAAGCGCACCGCTTCCGAAATGATGGGCCAGTGCTCGTGCGCTGCCTTGAGCAGCAGCGCGTGGTACAACAACAGGCTCACCACCATGAGCGGCAGGGTGAGGGCCAAGAGGGCCAGGGCCAGGCGCCAGGGGGTGAATTGCACGACCCGGGGCCTGGACAGCACGCTGGTCGTGATGAGAATCTGCATGCAGCTCGTCCTTGCTGAAATGACACCATGAGCGCCAGCGACCCGCCGCGGCCCGATCGCCGCCACATCTACATCGCGCCCACGGCCACCTTGAAGCCGATGGTGCCCGACGTGCCACCGCTGGCCCGCGCCCTCGACCGCGCCGCGCCACTGGCGGGCCTGTTGCAACGCCTGCAGGCTTCACAGGCCTGTCTGGCGGCGGTCAAGCGATGCCTGCCACCTGCGCTGGCAGCGCACGTCAAAGCGGGCCCGCTGGACGAAGAAGGTTGGACCTTGCTGGCGGCCAATGCGGCCGTGTCGGCCAAATTGCGCCAGCTTCAGCCTCGCTTGGCGATGGCGCTGGCCGACAGTGGGCTCAAGGTTACCGCAATCCGCGTCAAGGTCCAAAGCCAGTCGGGCTGAGGCCTTGGCGCTGGGGTGGTGCTCAGGCTGGCAGTTCAGGCCCGCAGTTCGGGCCTGCCATTCAAGCCAGCAGGGCCGGCACCTGCGCGGCCAGGGCCTGACGCTGTGACACGGCCTTGCCTTGCAAGGCAAAACCCAGCAGCAGCCCGCTGCCATCGGCGGCGGTGCCCACGAAGCGCGCTTCCACGGCTTCGTCGGTTTCGCTGACCTGCCATTGGCCCTGAGCCTCGGCGGGTGGCGGGCAGACCACGGTGGGCCAGGCCGGCGTCTTCACGACGACGGGCATGGCCGGGTAGCTCACGGGCGTGGGCTTGCCAGCCAGCGTGGCGGCCAGGGCACGGGCCTGGGCCATCAGGGGCAGCACATAGGGCAGCAGGTGGCCGTCCACCTCGGCGCAATCGCCGATGGCGTGGACGTGCGGCACGCTGGTGCGCAGTTCGCGGTTGACCTGCACGCCGCGGCCCACGGCGATGCCGGCGTCGGCCGCCAGTTGCGTGCGCGGCTTCAGGCCGATGGCCGAGAGCACCAGGTCGGTGTCCAGCGTGCTGCCGTCGGACAGCGTCACGACCAGGCCCTGGCCGTTTGGCGCGCGGTTCACGGCCACGGCGCCCACACCGAAGCGGAAGCTCGCGCCGCCTTCCTGCAGTTTGGCCTGCAGGCGGGCGCTGGCCTCGGGCGGCAGCAGGCGGGGCAGCACGCGCTCGGCCAGGTCCAGCACGGTGGGCTGGATGGCGCGGTGCAGCAAGTCGTTGGCAAACTCACAGCCGATCAGGCCGGCACCCAGGATGGCCACGCGCTGGACGGCCTGGCCGCCCGCGGCGCTGTCCAGCAGCTCGGCAAAGCGGGCGAAGTCGTCGAGGTCATTGACCGACACCACGGTGTCGGCGGCATCGCCTTGCAGCGGGATGCGGATGGGGTCGGCGCCGAGCGCCAGCACCAGGTCGCGGTAGGGCAGCACCTCGCCGCTGGACAGCGTCAGCGTGCGCGCGGTGGTGTCCAGGGCGGTGACGGCCGTGTGGGCCACCACGCGCAGCTGGACTTCCTCGGCCATCTTCTCGGCCGATTTCATCACCAGCGTGGCCGGCGTTTTCTTGCTGGCCAGGGCGTTGGACAGCATGGGCTTGGAGTAAAAGCCGGCGTGGTCCCGGCTGACCAGCACGATGGGCACGGCCGCATCGGCCTTGCGCAACTCGCGCGCCACGTTGTAGCCCGCCAGGCCGGCGCCGACGATCACGACCGCTTCATGCATGCGCTGTGCTCCAGGCTCAGATTTCGATCATTTCGAAGTCGGCTTTGCCGACGCCGCAGTCCGGGCATTCCCAGCCAGCGGGCACGTCTTCCCACTTGGTGCCGGGCGCGATGCCGTCTTCCGGGTGGCCCTTGGCTTCGTCATACACAAAGCCGCACACAACGCATTGATAAGTCTTCATGGTTTCTTCCAAAACGGGGGTGGATTCTGAGGCACACCCGCCCGATGGGCAGGGCGTGCCGGCGTCAAAAAGGGGGGCTGTGCGTCACGTCCCCGGATCGTCGAGGAGGTCTTCCGTCGTGGGCTTGGCCTCGACGCGGTAGCTCTCGCTGGCCCAGGCGCCCAGGTCGATGGCCTTGCAGCCCTTGCCGCAAAACGGGCGGTAGGGGTTGTCGGTGCTGTAGGTGTGCATGACGCCGCAGGACGGGCAGCGCACCTGCAGGCCTTGGGGCGCGCCGGTGGCGCCTTGGGGTTCAGGGGACGACATGGTGCTCAGGCGAGGGGCGGGCAGGGGCTCGGGGTCAGGCGCACAGCGTCAGCTCGAAGCTGGCGTCGGTGTCCGAGGCGATCTTGAGCTTGCCCTCGGCATCGGGGCGCATCAGGCGGATGGACACCATCAGGCGGTTGGCGCTGATTTCAGGCACCAAGCCCAGGCCTGGGTCGATGCGCAGGCGCAGCAGGTGGTAGCTGCGCGAATCCTTCAGGTTCTGCTGGTACTGGCCACAGGGCGCGGCCACCATGTGCGGCTGGCCGGTGTCGCGCAGCAGGCCCAGCACCAGCTTGACGGCTTCGGCGAACGGCGCCAGCGTGCTCACCCATTGCTGCAGGTCCTGCTGGCGCTTGGCGGCGGCTTCGTGCTGCCAGGCGTAGTAGGAGGGCAGGTCGAACTCGCAGGTGCCACCGGGAATGCTGATGCGGCTGCGGATGCCCATCAGCCAGTCGTTGGTGGACAGGCTCTGCCCCGCCTTGCCGCTGACCTGATTGAGGCCATGGTGCGCGTGTTCGATGCGGGCCAGCACCTCGTCGAGCGCACCTTCCTGGATGGCCGGGTTGCCTCGCCAGGACATGAACTGCGCCTTGTAGCGGTCCAGGTCGCGCAGCAGGTCGCTCTTGAGATCGGCGCGGGCGGCCACGTCCATGATCTCGAAGATGGAGGCCAGCGCAAAGTGGTGATCGATCGGGTCTTCACGCCACATCAGCGTGGTGAGACGGTCGAACAAGTGTTCCAACCGCAGGGTCGTGCGGATGCTTTCACCGAAGGGGTATTCGTAGAGGATCAACGCGCCACCTGAAAACGTCTGAAAACGCTCAGGCGCCATTGTTCCACAGCCGCCAGAGCTTATGGACCTCGGCGCGAAGTTCTTCCAGGCTCAAACCCTCGTTGAGGATGACGTGGTCGGCCAGCGCGCGGCGCACCTCGCGCGTGGCCTGCTTGGCCAGCACCGCCTCCACCGCCTCGCGCGGCCAGCCCGAGCGCACCATCACGCGGGCGATCTGGGTGTCGGGCTCGGCGTCCACCACGAGGATGCGGTCAACCTTGTCGCGCCATCGCTGGCTGGATTCGGCCAGCAGCGGCACGTCATAGACGATGTGTTGGTCTGGCAAGGCGAGGCCGGCGTGGGCGTCGGCGTGCTGCCCGATCAGCGGGTGCAGGATGCCTTCCAGCCGTGCCAGGACGCTCGGGTCGGCGAAGGCCATCTCGCGCATGCGGCCGCGGTCCATCGCGCCTTGCGCGTCGATGAGGTGGTCGCCGAACTGCGCCGCGATCAAGGGAATGGCCGCACCACCGGGCGCAGTGAGGCTGCGGGAGATGGCGTCGGTGTCAACGAGGTGGGCGCCCAGCTCGGTCAGCATCTGGCTGACGGTGGACTTGCCGCTGCCAATGCCACCGGTCAGCCCGATGACAAGGCGGGGCTTCATGCCCAGCCCATCCAGGCCAGCACCTGCTGAGGCCCGGCCAGCGTGACGACCAGGCCCGCGCCTGCGAGGAAGGGCCCGTAAGGCACGTACACGCCTTCGCGCAACTGCCCTGTGACCTTCATGCCAATGCCCACCACCGCGCCGATGACGGACGAGCCCAGCACGATGGGCAGCACCATGCTCGCCCCCAGCCAGGCGCCCAGCGCGGCCAGCAGCTTGAAGTCGCCGTAGCCCATGCCTTCCTTGCCGGTGGTCAGCTTGAACAGCCAATAGACCGACCACAGCGAGAGGTAGCCCGCCACCGCGCCCCAGAAGGCGTCTTTCAGGGGCAGGTTCCAGCCCAGGGCGGCCACCAGCAGGCCGGCCCACAGCAGGGGCAGGGTGAGGTCGTCGGGCAGCAGGGTGGTGTCCCAGTCGATGAGGGATGCGGCCACCAGCACGGCCACGAAACCGCACCACAGCAGCGTGGTGGGTTGCGCACCGAAATGCACGCCGCACCAGGCGAACAGGCCAGCGGTGAGCAGCTCCACCAGCGGGTAGCGCACCGAGATGCGCGTGCCGCAGGCCGAGCACTTGCCGCGCAAGGCCAGCCAGCTCAACAGCGGGATGTTCTCGTACCAGCGGATCTGGTGGCCGCACGCCGGGCAGCGCGAGGCCGGTTTGGACAGGCTCAGCGCCTGGGCCGGGTCGGGCTCGGGCACGGTCTGACCCAGGGTGTAGGCGGCATCGCGCTTCCACTGCGCGTCCAGCATCAGCGGCATGCGGTGGACGACCACGTTGAGGAAGCTGCCCACACACAGGCCCAGCACGGCCAGGCCCCAGGGGGTCAGCAGGACGCCGGTCAGCACCGGCCACACGTCATCGAACTGCATGCGGTGTCGGGCCCGTCGTCAAACCACTTGGCCGATCTTGAAGATGGGCAGGTACATCGACACGACGATGCCGCCGATGATGGTGCCCAGGATCACGATGATGAAGGGCTCCATCAGGCTGGACAGCGACTTCACCGCTTCGTCCACCTCTTCTTCGTAGAAGTCGGCCGCCTTGCCCAGCATCTGGTCGAGCGCGCCGGACTCTTCGCCGATGGCCGACATCTGCAGCACCATGTTGGGGAAGAGGTTGGCCGCCATCATGGCGTTGGTCAGGCTGGTGCCGGTGGAGACGTCTTTCTGGATCTGCTCGGTCGCTTCGGCGAACACGGCATTGCCCGCGGCGCCACCGACCGAGTCCAGCGCCTCGACCAGGGGCACGCCCGCGGCGAACATGGTGGACAGCGTGCGCGTCCAGCGCGCCACGGCCGACTTGAACAGCAGGTCGCCAAAAATCGGCATCTTCAGCAGCAGGCGGTCCATGCGCTTTTGCATGGGCTCCGAGCGCTTCCAGGTCTGCAGGAAGAAATAGATGCTGCCGCCGATGGTCAGGAAGATCGCCCACCAGTACGACACGAAAATCTCTGACATCGCCATCACGAACAGCGTCGGGGCGGGCAGGTCGGCGCCGAAGGAGGTGAACACTTCCTTGAACGCCGGGATCACGAAGATCATGATGACGGCGACCACCACGAAGGCCACGACCATCACGGCGATCGGATAGGTCAGCGCCGACTTGATCTTCTGCTTGATGGCCAGCGTCTTTTCCTGATAGACGGCCAGGCGGTCCAGCAGGGTTTCCAGGATGCCCGCCGCCTCACCTGCTTCCACCAGGTTGCAGTACAGGGCGTCGAAGTGCATCGGGTGCTTGCGGAAGGCCGACGACAGGCTGGTGCCGGTTTCCACGTCGCCGCGGATGTCGTTGAGCAGCTTGGTGACCCGGGGGTTGGTGCTGCCGCGCGCGACGATGTCGAAGGACTGCAGCAGTGGCACGCCGGCTTTCATCATCGTGGCCAGCTGGCGCGTGAAGATGGCGATGTCCTTGCCCTTGACGCTGCCGCCGGTCTTGAGGCGGCGCTTCTTGACCTTCTGCACCAGGATGCCCTGGCGGCGCAGCGTGGCGCCCACCACGGCCTCGCCGCCGGCACGCATTTCACCGCGCACGACTTTGCCCTGGCGGTCCTTGCCTTCCCATTCGTAAATGGCTTCCTGGGGTTTTTTGGCGGTTGCCGTGGCCATGTCGGGGCTCCGTGACAGGTATCTGCGGGGGCTTACTCGTTGGTCACCGAGATGACTTCTTCGAGCGAGGTCAGGCCGGCCTTGACCTTCACCAGGCCCGATTCGCGCAAGTCTCGCACGCCTTCGACCTTGGCTTGACGGGCAATGTCCATGGCGGTGCCTTGAGTCAGGATGATCCGTTGGATTTCCTCACTGATGGGCATGACCTGGTAAATGCCGACGCGGCCTTTGTAACCGTTGTTGCAGGATGAACAGCCAATCGCCTTGTAAGGCTTCCAGCTGCCATCGAGCTCTTCTTCCTTGAAGCCAGCTTGCAACAGCGCCGCGCGGGGGTAGTCGGCCGGCGACTTGCAGACCTCGCAGAGCTTGCGCGCCAGACGCTGCGCCGTGATCAGGATGACGCTGGAGGCGATGTTGAACGGCGCCACGCCCATGTTCATCAGGCGGGTCAGCGTGGTGGGCGCGTCGTTGGTGTGCAGGGTGGACATCACCATGTGGCCGGTCTGGGCGGCCTTGATGGCGATGTCGGCGGTGTCGAGGTCGCGGATTTCACCGACCATGATCACGTCCGGATCCTGGCGCAGGAAGGCCTTCAGCGCGGTCGGGAAGTTCATCCCGGCCTTGTCGTTGACGTTGACCTGGTTGATGCCGGGCAGGTTGATTTCCGCCGGGTCTTCCACGGTCGAGATGTTCACGCCGGGCTGGTTCAGGATGTTCAGGCAGGTGTAGAGCGACACCGTCTTGCCCGAGCCCGTGGGGCCCGTGACCAGCACCATGCCGTAAGGCCGCACGATGGCCTTCATCAGGCGGTCTTTCTCGATTTGCTCGTAGCCCAGCGCCTCGATGCCCAGCTTGGCCGAAGACGGGTCCAGGATGCGGATCACGATCTTCTCGCCGAACAGGGTGGGCAGGGTGCTGACGCGGAAGTCGATGGCCTTGTTGCCGAACTTCAGCTTCATGCGGCCGTCCTGCGGCACGCGCTTTTCGGCGATGTCCAGCTTGGAGATGACCTTGATGCGCGAGGCCAGCTTGTCCTTGATGGCCACCGGCGGCTGGGTCACTTCGCGCAACTCGCCGTCCACGCGGAAGCGCACGCGGTAGTTGTACTCGTAGGGCTCGAAGTGCAGGTCGGAGGCGCGCGCGTTGATGGCGTCGATCAGCATCTTCTGCAGGAAGCGCACCACGGGCGCGTCTTCGACCTCGGTGGCCGCGGCATCGGCTTCGGGGGCGGGGCTGGCGTCGTCGGTGACATCGAACTCGAAGTCGGACGAGGCGATGGCGTTGAGCTGGTCTTCGGCCGAGGCGGTCTGGCCTTCGAGCAGTTTGGCGAGCTTGTCGTGCTCGACGATGACCCACTCCGGCGTGAGTTGGGTGGCGAACTTGATGCGCTCGATGGCTTCCTGGTCGGTCGGGTCGGCGCCGGCCACGAAGAGGCGGTTGCCGCGCTTGGACAGCACCAGCACCTGGTATTGGGCCGACAGCTTGT
Organism: Aquabacterium commune; assembly: GCF_004362855.1. GTDB lineage: Bacteria > Pseudomonadota > Gammaproteobacteria > Burkholderiales > Burkholderiaceae_C > Aquabacterium > Aquabacterium commune. The sequence goes on along the minus strand of NZ_SNXW01000001.1, from coordinate 685,845 downwards.
TGTCGATCACGCCCTTGGGCAGGCGCTGCACGTCGATGGCGGAGATGTCCAGCACCGGCACGGCCAGGGCCTGCGACAGCGTTTGCGCCAGGTCGGTGGGCTGGATGGCGCCGCTGCCCACCAGCGTGCTGACGAAGCTGCGCTTTTGCTCGCGGGCGGTGCGGGTCAGGGTTTCGGCGGACTTGGCGTCCAGCTTGCCGGCATTGACCAGCACCCGGGCCACGCCTGAGAGCGTGCCGGGAGCATCGGCCAGGGTGGACTCAGCTGCCATGAAGACTTTGGAAAAGCGGTGTCAGACAATCGGCTGATGGTACAGCTTGATGCGCAATGTGCCACGCGCGCAGCCAGGGGAAAGCCCGGAGAAGGCGGGTGTCTGCTGGGCTGATTGAGCCGGGCTGCATCGGTGCATCAGCGCATCAGCCCCAGCAGGCGCAGCGCCTTGTAACGCGCGTAATGCCAGGGCCGCTGCGGTCCGCTGGACACCAGCGGCATCTTCACCCGGGTGTAGTGCTGCTTGAACAGGCCCATGTGCGAGCTTTGCCCGGGTGGCAGCACCAGGGCGACGTACACCAGCCCGGCGGCGTCGCTGTCGAAGAAGCGGTGCGGGTGCTGCGCCAGTAGGGGCTCGATGGCCTTGGTGTAGGCGATCGGCCCGGTGGTGCGCAGCACGCCGAACTTGCCGACACCGTCGCGGCGCATCGAGTAGCCCCGCAGCTTGGCCAGCACGGTGTCGATGACGGCCTGCATCAGGGGGTGGCCCGGGCGGCCGATGATGTGCCAGCTCTGCAACTCGCTGGGCACGCCGTCGTCGATGTGCGCGCCCCAGCCGGCGAACTTCTCGCCTGGCTGGTTGTTCCAGCGCGACAGCAGCAGTTCGTCGTCGGAGCGGATGATGCTGTCCAGCGGCTGGGTGCAGCCCGATTTGACGTCGAGGTACACGCCGCCGTCCTGGAACATCAGCAGGTAGCGGAAGAAGTCGGCGCGGGCGGCGCCGTACAGGGGGTTGATGCTGTTGTAGGCCTTCAGCACGTCGGCACCGAAGTGCGTGCCGATGTGCTGCTGGATCTCGTCGTTGCCGTACAGCACGTGGCGCCAGCCGGGGTTCAGGGCTTTCAGCCGGGCGATGTTGTCCGCGATGCTGGGCGCGATGTGGTGCTTGTCCAGCAGGATTTGGTGGATGACGCGGGGGATCGCTCTGGGGGGGATTGGGCTGGCTTGCACGGAAGGGGGCATCTGGGTGGGCTGGCGCACTGTAACCCGGCGGCCGCTGTGGTGTTGCGGGGTTGAGGGCCTCACTTGCGTCTGAGTTGAGCCTACTTGGCAATGCCAAGGAACACGGCCAGGCAGCGCTCAACCTCCACCAGGGCATCCACATCGATGCGCCCGAAGGTGGGCCCCACCTTGTCTCGTTTCACGGTCATGGCCTTGTCCACCATCACCTGCGATGGCTTGTGCAAGCCATTGGTGGCATCTGGCAGGACCGTGATGCGCAACAAGGGTGCAGCCACCAACGCACTGGTGACCGGCAGCACGGTCACTGTGGCGTGCTCGTCGAACTGGTCTGCCTGAACCACCAGGGCGGGCCTTGGTTTGCCAAAGTCTCCCTGCATGGCGATGGGGACGAGGTCTCCCCGCTTCATTCCGTCCAGCCATCCACGTCTGCCAAGGCCTCGGCCATGAACTGCTGCATGTCGGCATCGCCCTTGTCTGCTTGTGACACCAGGCGCGACTGACGACGGCATTCCTCCGTGAACGAAGGACGGCGCGTGTCTGGCACCCAAATCTGCACCGGACGCAAGCCGGCCATGCGCAGGCCTTCGCGGTGCTTCTTGACCCTTGAGTTGACGTTTGTCATGAGAGACCCTGTCGTTACAGCCCGCATTGTGCGGGCCTTGTGCGTTACATGCAACAGCGCTCTGCGCGTCGCCCCCAACCGCGAAAGCAGCACCCTCGTCACCGCACCAGAGGTGGTTTGACACCTTCAGGGCCTGGGCGCGCTTGATGCACAGGAAATCCGAGACGCTGTACGAAGACGCCATGATCGCGGCCACCGCGAAAGTGCACGGCTTGACGGTCGCAACGAGGAACGTCAGTGACTTCAATGCGCTTGGGCTGGACGTTTTCAACCCATTTGCGCCGGCACAGGCTTGACGCCCGCCTTCCGGCGCGATTTGCTCGGTGAAGCGCCTGCATGGCCCGGAATGCGAACATCTGAGCTTCGAGCGCAAGCCTCTGAACTCGGACCGCGAGGTGGGAGGGCTTCGCGCGCCGACCTCGGGGCTTTGCCCGCAGGGCTTTTGGCTTCGCTCGCAAAGCTTGGAAGCCGGCGGGCAAGGTTCAGACACTCGGCGCGCAAAGCTTTGAGCTTTGCCGGCCGAGCACCAAGCTTTGCGTGCCGAGTTCAGAGCTTCGCGCGCCAGCCTTTGAACCTTGCGCGCAAAGCAAAAAGCCCTGCGGGCCGAGCTTGGAGCTCTGCGCGCAGGGCCTGGGGCCTTGCAGACGGGGTGTCAGGCCTTGGCGACGGCTTCTTTCGGTGTGGTGCTGCGGCGCGAGAAGCGGGCGGACATGTCCTGGCGGAGGTGTTCCAGGCCCGAGCCTTCGCCGACCACGCGCAGCAGGGCGTAGCCCTCCAGGGCGGCGCTCATGATGTCGCTGCCCAGGGCGATGATGCTGTCGTCCACCTTGCCTTGCAGCACGTCGAGGCGCACGGCGCGGCTGCTGAGGGCGTCGAGCTGTGCCAGATCGCGCTGCGCTTCGGCCAGGTCGAGGGTGGGCGGCAGCACCTGGCGGTTCTGGTCGAGCACGCGCAGGGCCTGGCGGCAGAAGGCTTCGGACTTGTCGCCCATCTTGGTGAGGCTGCGCCGTTCGGCGATGGACAGGTCGATGAGCGACTTGAAGTGGCGCTCCAGCACGGCCAGGGCGGCGTCGATCTCGGCGTAGTCAGCGTCGGTCAGGCTGAGCGAAATGAGGTTTTGGGACATGGTGATTCCTGTGTGAATGCTTGGTTGCGGACCGCCGAGATGGGCGGGCCGAGGGGCACTTTAGGAAGGCACAGGGAGGTTGGGAATCACCCTTTGGGGCGGATTTTGTGAGCGGAGGTGACTGGGGCGGGGGGGCAGTCGGCTGCTGGTGGACAACGGTCGTTTGGACTTGCGCGCGTCAATACAATTGCTCCACCCGGCTCTGGGCGCATCAAACAAAGGATCTGTGTCGTGGGTGAAGCAAGGTTCAAGGTTCTCCGCAAGTGGTTCAAAGGCAAGAAAGTGAAGGAGGCGCAGCCTCCTCTCCCTCATGAGCCATCGCTGAACGACAAGATGCTGCGCTACATCGAGCAGAACCAGCATCGCCAGCCAGGTCCACGAGAAGGTGTGTTACGCCCTGAAATATTGATTCCTTGCTACAACCACGGTGCGTTCATCGGCAACTTGGTCGATGTTTTGCAAGACGTCAATGTGCCGGTTACCGTGATCGATGACAATTCGAATGCCGAAACACGCGAGATCATTGACAACCTCCAACGAAAGCACGGGTTGAAGGTCATCCGCAATGCTGTGAATCTTCGTCAGGCGGGGTCGCTTAACAAAGCCATTGCCGAATCAGAAAACAATTTGTTCATCGTTGCGAATGCCGATGACTATTTGCTGCCAGCCTGGGTGAGTTACGCTCTTGGGAAATTCGGAGAGACAGATATTTCTTTGTTGGGGGGCAAGCACATTTGTTTCTTCAATCATTTCCCGCAATCGGAAAAGCACATGGCGCAGACCTTGCGTCAGAGCAATTACCAGCCGCAATCTGGGTTTCGAATGCATGGGCCCGATGATGCCAGGCACTTCAGCCACGACAATTCGATCGACATGACCATGACGGGTTGCACTTTTCTGAAGTCTGCCTGGGAATTTGTTGGGGGGTTTTACAATCTGGAAAATCGGGTCAGCATCCATGATGATCGTGATTTTCAGATGCGTGTGTGTGCTTTTTTCAAAATCGGTGTGTCAGACGAGCTTTCAGCGTTTTGGCGCAGTGATTCATCAACAGGCATGGGGACAAAGTGAGCATGTTTCGATTCCTTTTCCCGCGGAAAAAAATCGTGTCTTCGCTGATCGGTGGCTTGGGAAACCAGATGTTCCAGTACGCAGCTGGCAGGGCTCTGGCCGCACGCCTCCATGGCGACTTGGTGCTGGACACGGCCCCGCTTCATGTCAAAGCGGACCACACTCCCCGGGCTTATGGGCTGGATGCATTCAAAATCCGGGCAACCCTGGATGACTTGAATCCAGACGAATGGTCGAAGTTGACGGTGCTGGAGGAGGGTGAGGTGCCGGGCGAGTGGCCACGCAAAATCAAAGGTAATGTCAGCATCTCGGGGCACTGGCAGTCGGAGCGTTTTTTCTCGTCGATACGACCGCAGCTTTTGAAGGATTTTGCTTTGTCCGCGCAGCCCAATGCGCATGTGGCCAGCATTGCTGAGCGCATTCGGGGGGCGAGCAACAGTGTTTCGGTGCACTTCCGGCGAGGCGACTATGTCAGTCTTCCCTCCGCCGCCAAGTTCCACGGCACCTGCTCCAACAGTTACTACCATGCGGGCATTGAACATCTGCGCCAGATGTTTGGGGAGCTTGACCTGTATGTGTTTTCTGATGACCCTCAGTGGGTGAAGCAGGAGGCGAATCTGCCAAGCAACATCACATTGGTGGAGTGCGAAAATTCCAGCCCGGCGCAGGACATCTGGCTGATGAGCTTGTGTCGTCACCACATCATTGCCAACAGCAGTTTCAGCTGGTGGGGGGCTTGGTTGGGCGCATCGGATGGGGTCACCATTGCGCCCCAATGCTGGTTTCTTGACCCAGCGGCTGCGCAGTCGCACATCGTGCCCAGTCGTTGGGTTCGTCTTTGAGTCGCCAGCCCTTATTCTTTTTTCGGATTGAACTCATGCCACTTCTCAAGTCCATTCAGAAGCGACTCAAGCGCTTGAGCCTTGCCTCCGGCGCGATGCTGTTGCGTTGGGGGGGGCAGCCACGGCCCGCCGCAGACAATCGTCTTAACCAACGATACAACGACGACATGAAGCGCTTCCAGGAACTTGGCGGCGTCATCACGCACCATTTTCCCATTTTGTCCGACTATGAGGACCAGGCGGGAACGGCCACAGGGCACTACTTTCACCAGGATCTGTTGGTGGCTTCACTGATCCACCAGAATAATCCACAGCGCCACATTGACATCGGGTCACGCGTTGACGGATTCGTGGCCCATGTGGCTTCTTTCCGCAAGATTGAGGTGATCGATGTCCGAGATCTCAGTGACACTGGGCACGAGAACATCTCTTTCATCAAGGCCAATTTGATGGACGAGGCCAACGCGCAGGAGGGTATTGCCGACTCGATATCCTGCCTGCATGCGCTGGAGCATTTCGGCTTGGGACGCTATGGCGATCCATTGGATCCGGCGGGACACCTCAAGGGGTTTCGCAACATCGTTCGCATGCTCAAGCCCTCAGGAACGCTTCATATCAGCTTTCCGATTGGCAAGGGTAATGAGGTTCACTTCAATGCCCATAGGGTGTTTGATCCCCTGGAGATCTTCAACTGGATCACGCCAGCCGATCAGTTGTCCCTGCTGCGATTTGACTATGTGGACGATCGCGGTGACCTGCACAAGCAGGTGGATCTGCAGTCGGATCGCCCCGATGTCTCATACGGGTGCGGCATCTATACCTTCAAGAAGGCCTGATGCTTTTGGTGCGGTGGCTGCGAGTCAGGTGGCTGATCGGCTCAGGTTTTCTTGGCAATGAAGATGTCTTGCTCGATGTGCCAAGCCAGGCCGTTGGCTCGCGCCCAGTTCACGAGATCATCCAATGTTGGGTAGTTGCCGTAGGCATGAATCTGGCCGTTGAACAGGCGGATGTCATCGATCATGATGACGGCCTTGTCCATGTGACGAAGGTTGTCGGCGATGCATGCCATTTCCCGTTCGACAGGGGTGTCCAGCGGGCCTTTGTGAGTGCCGTCTCCTGAATAATGGCCATCGAGCCAGAAGCTCACAGCACCTGTGAGGGTCGGTACGAGTGTTGGGAAAATGTCCTCGCTTGTGCCATTCAATATTTCGACGTTCGACACGCTTCTGAATCGCTGTTTGGCGTTGGCGTACAGCGTGGGCTCCGGCTCGATGCTGTAGACCTTGCTGCCATGACGCGACAGCAACTCTGTGGTTTGTCCCATGTACGTACCTGTTTCCACCCAGGTGGCACCAGGAATTCCATTGCGCAACACGACGGCTTGCTTGATGAGGTGCGGACTGGGGGCCGTGAAGCCTCGCTGCTCCCACTCCTTGTAAATGTTCACTTCGCCTTCGGCAGCGTCGGTTGTGCGTCGGGTTTCATCTGGCTTGCCAATGATGCGGGTGATTTTCTTGAGAATGGTGCTCATGATGGTGACTCAGGTGTATGGCAAGGACTGTTCAGAGGCCGTATGCCCGGCGGCACCAGCTGAAAACAACTCGCGGTGAATGAGATCGGCGGCTCAGGAGCGCTCAGATGCACCACCGCCAACCGTGTCTGATGCGTTGGATGCCATGGTACTTCCGGTAGATTTTGCGCAGGATGCGGTAACGGTGGTGCTGCCAAGTCTCTGGGATCAAGGTCACGGGGGCCCATTGGCGTCGGATGGCTTCATATTCCTCATGTTCCTCGTCGGTGAGGAGGGCATATGCCCCAATGAAGTGATCGCCAGGCTGATCAGGCGGCAACGGCCGGGTGAACTCCGGGAAAAAGCGCACGCAATTGGTGTGCACCAGCGTTGTCTTGACGACCTTGGGATACAAATCTTTGGTCAGGAAAACTTGGTCATCGCCGTATTCGGTGAGCCTGTGCGACAGCATGCGCGCGCGCACGAGTTCCGCGAGCAAGCTCAGTGCCCGGCCACGGACTCCGAAAAGTCCACCCATCACTGGCGAGCGGTGATAAGGGTGGTCACGGATGATGTGCATGTCCTTCCGGGAGGTCAGCCACTCTGACACTGCCGCAGTTTCGCGTGCTGTGAAGATGGAGTCAGCATCTCGGAAAATGACGACTTCGGCGTCATCCCTGAGCACCGCCAAAAATCGCCAACTCATGCCCTCAACGCCCTGGCTTTCGTCCTTTTGCAGGATGCATTCAACGGAGGGGCCCAAGTCTTCCTTGACGAGGGCATCGTGGTTCACTCGATCGCAATAGATGACGAGCTTCCACCCAGGGTAGTAGCGTGATGCTGCCCGTACATTGGCCATCATCCCCGTTCGGTACTTGGGGTCGTTGCCGAACAAAGCGAACGAGATCAGCTTGTGTTTCATTGCGTCGACGCGCGTGGCTTGGCAGGAAATCAAGCGGCTTGGGAGCCGAGGGAAACGCTGTCTGCCATGACGAAGTCGTAGAAATCATTGGCAACGGTCAGCCAGTCGCGCAAGGGTGCTTCGCGAATGCGTTGCTCCCTTTGTTTGACGATCTCTGGGTTCAAGACAAAGTGCTTGACTTTGTCTGCAATTGCCTGGATGTCGTTCGGGTCGACGTAGTCCACTAGATCTCCACAGACTTCGGGCATGGATGTGGCCGAGGACACCACAGAAGTGCGTCCAAACCATGCGGCCTCGCCCACCGGAAGCCCCCACCCCTCGTAGAAGCTGGGGTAGATGTTGAAGGCGCAGTGCTTGTAGAGGTAGGCCAAGTCCTGGTCGCTCGCGTTCGCAATGATCGTGACGTAGCGCGCCAGTTGCGCATCTCGCTTGAGGAGGTCTTTGAATTCGTCGATTTTCCAGCCGTATTTGCCACCAAACACCAGTTGGGGCGTGCGTTCACCGAGTTCACCGATCAGCCGCTGCCAAGCCTGCAGCAACGCCAGGCCGTTTTTGCGGACTTCAACGGTGCCCACGCAGACAACGTAAGGACGTTGCTTGACCATTTGAATCAAGGACGCGTCCGTTGGGCTGATCTCGTCTTGATTGCGTGCAAAGCCTGCGAACTCGTGCGCCAGCGGCACGGTCTGAATCAAGGGGGCGTAGCCTGGGATGTGTTGAACAAATTGGCGCAGGTCTGAGGCCGTCCAATCTGAAATGCAGGTGAAACTGCTCACGTACTGAGGGGTGCTATCGAGGAACTGGTTGAATGCGTTGACCAAGCCTTGGGTAAAGTACTGAGGGGCCGTGTGCGGAATCAGGTCATAGATCATCTGAACGACCTGACCCCCAGCCTGCCGATGCCGTTTTCCCACCTCCAGCAATTCCGGAGTGTTCCAATTTGAGCCAAGAAAGACCAAGGTCTCGTTGGCTGGGATGTCCGTGAGTTGTTGGACCTCAAGGGGGCGAATGTGATTGAACGACTGCTTGGGTTGGATGCCAAAGCGCTTCAGGCCTGCCGGCCACAACAAGGCTGTGAGGTACAGCTCTAGTTTCTTGAGCGCCCTGTACTGCTTTTGGCCGTTGTATTTGGCAAGCGCCTTCTTCGCATCGCTTTTGTCTAGCAGCCAATGTGACGTGCTGGCTCGCAGCTTCAAAAGCAACTCGGTTGAGTTGAAGGCGCTGCTTGTGAAAACGCCATCACCAGGTACTTGGCAATAGGTGCTGGTGGCACGGTTCCAGTATGAGCAGACGATGCGTTTGCCGCCATGCTGTTTCGCCAGCGCAGCAATGATTCGAATCTGGACACGTTGAATACCCGAGACATGGTTGTAGACCCGTGCGTACTCAACGATGTCCGTGATGTCGAAATAGATCCGCTTCACATCACTCGTGGTAGTCATAGGCCTGGAACCCTGCTTGCTTGACCAGGTTGTCGCGCTTGGCCGAGGTGTAGTCGCTGATGACCATCTCCTTGACCAGCTCTGCCAGGGTGGTCTTGGGCGTCCAGCCCAGCTTGGCCTTGGCCTTGCTCGGGTCGCCCAGCAAGGTCTCCACCTCGGTGGGGCGGTAGTAGCGCGGGTCCACCTTGACGATCACGTCGCCTACCTGGCACTTGGCCAGAATTTCAGCCTCGCCCTTGGCGTTGGTGATGGGCTCGATCTTCGTGACGCGGCCCACTTCGGCCTCGCCTTCGCCTTCGAAGGTCACCGTCACGCCCAGCTCTTTCGCTGCGAACGCCACGAACTGGCGCACGCTGTACTGCACGCCCGTGGCGATCACGAAGTCATCGGCCTGGTCTTGCTGCAGCATCAGCCACTGCATCTCGACGTAGTCGCGGGCGTGGCCCCAGTCGCGCAGCGCGCTCATGTTGCCCAGGTACAGGCAGTCCTGCAGGCCGAGTGCGATGCGGCTGATGGCGCGGGTGATCTTGCGGGTCACGAAGGTCTCGCCGCGCACCGGGCTTTCGTGGTTGAACAAGATGCCGTTGCAGGCGTACATGCCATAGGCCTCGCGGTAGTTCACCGTGATCCAGTAGGCGTACATCTTGGCCACCGCATAGGGGCTGCGCGGGTAGAAGGGGGTGGTTTCCTTCTGGGGGATCTCTTGCACCAGGCCGTAGAGCTCGGAGGTGGAGGCTTGGTAGAAGCGGGTCTTCTTCTCCAGGCCCAGGATGCGGATGGCTTCGAGCAGGCGCAGCGCGCCCAGGCCATCGGCGTTGGCGGTGTACTCGGGCTCTTCGAAGCTGACGCCGACGTGGCTTTGCGCGGCCAGGTTGTAGATCTCGTCAGGCTGGACCTTCTGGACGATGCGCACCAGGGAGGTGGAGTCGGTCAGGTCACCGTAGTGCAGCACGAAGTTGCGGTTGTTGACGTGCGGGTCCTGGTAGAGGTGGTCGATGCGGTCGGTGTTGAAGAGCGACGAGCGGCGCTTGATGCCATGCACTTCGTAGCCCTTGCCCAGCAGGAACTCTGCGAGGTAGGCGCCGTCTTGGCCCGTGATGCCAGTGATGAGAGCTTTTTTCATGTTGTCAGATGTCGTGTGAAAGGTCGAAGCGCACCATGTCCTGAATCAGGTCCGTCAGCGAGTGCTTTGGTGACCAGTTGAGGAGTCGCCGAGCCTTGCGGACGTCAGCAAGTGGCTGTGCGGGGTCGTAGGGGCGGTAGTACTCGGGATTCACCTGCACGATGGTGCGCCCAGTCTTTGTGTCGACGCCGCGCTCCTCGGTGCCTGTGCCTTGCCAGTCCAGCTTCATGTCCAGGGCCTGCGCAGTCAGGTTCACAAATTCACGCACCGACGTGAGTTGACCGCTTGCCAACACAAAGTTGTCTGGTTGATCGAGCTGAAGCATTCGCCACATGGCATCGACGAAGTCTTTGGCATGAGACCAATCTCTGCGTGCATCCAGATTGCCCAAAGAAAACGAGGACATGCGTCCTTGCTTGACTGCCACCATGCTTTTGGTGATTTTCTTGGTCACGAAGTTGCCCCCTCTCAAGGGACTTTCGTGATTGAACAATATGCCCGTCGATACATGCGTGCCGTAGCTTGCTCGGTATGCCTCGGCCATGATGTGCGCAAACAGCTTTGTCGCACCGTAGGGCGTCTTTGGGTTGAAGACACTGTCTTCCGAATGATGCGAGTCGGTGATGTCGCCGAAGATCTCCGATGAGGAGGCTTGGAACACTCTGCATGGGTGATCCGCGGTCCGTGCGTACTCGAAAATGTGGAGCGCGCCCATGCCGCCGCTTTCAGCCGTCTGCACGGGCATCTTGAAGGAGTCGCCGACCGAGCTCTGCGCAGCAAAGTTGAAAATCAGGTTCGGCTGGCTCTGGCGCAGTGCGGTGTGAATGGAGTCGGCATTGCCCAGATCAAACGGGATGTAGGAGACTTGTTCGTGGATGCCCAAGTGGCGCAAACGCCATGTTCTATCGGGCGTGGGCTCGCCGCGGATGCCCCCCAGCACGTGATACCCGAGGCGCAGCGCATGGTCTGCCAAGTAGCTGCCATCCTGCCCTAGGATGCCTGTGATCAATACGGTTGAGGGAGATGCCATTCCACTGACCTTGATGAATGTCGCGGCAGTGTAAGCCCATTTGTAAGGGCGATAGAGAGCCGATGGCGTGCGCTTCGTGCAGCTTTGCTGCTGCTCAACGATCAGATGATGGCCGGTATCATCTACAGTCTTTAGGCTGTTTTTTGCTCAGTCGCTTGGGTTTGCGTGGCTCTTTTTGTTGCCTCGCCCAAGCTGAGTTCGCACGCGATCCAACCCAATGACGCAAGTTGTTCAACCCCCATGGCTGACAGTCATGCACCCGGATCTGCGGGTGACCTATCAGCGGGGGATTTACCTCTACGCTAAATCGCTGATGGCCGCCGTGGCTACGTTTGAGCCAAATTACAGGCTGCTGACCGACGCGCTGTCGACGGGAGATGATCACGCAGACGTCATGGGCCTCATTCAGGACATCGAGCATCCGCGCAAGATGAAGATCCGCGCTTTGCAGATGTTGCCTCGCTACTTGGCGATGATGCGCGCCCGCGCAGTCCGTGTAGGACTGTGGGATGTGCCCGATGCGGTCGAACTTGAAGATCGCAGTGCATTTTTGAACACAGCGGGTGGCTTGGTCAATGTAGAGATGGTCTATGAGGTCATCCGCCTTGCCAGTAGCAAGCCCTTCGTGCCCCCAGTGCAAGTGGATTTTCTGCGCAGGCAGGGCTCGGACTTGGTGCTGACGACGGCGCCTTGCGCCATTCAGTCAAGAACGGGTGCTGTGAGAATCATGCAAACCGTTCACGACATGTTCCTGTACGACGTGCCCGTTTCCAATTCGAATGGACACAAGTTCCGCCGAAAGATCGAGGCGTGTGTCAAGCATGCGGACATGGTGCTCGCGATGTCGGCGTACACGCGGGACGTGATCCTGCAGCATCACCCCGAGGCTGGGCCCCGAATCCGCGTGCTGCACCAGCCCATCCCTGCTGACGAGCCGACCATCGCACGCAGTGCCCAGGATGGGCTGCAAGCCGAGGTGCTGAGACGATGGGGGCTCCGGCCCAAACAGTTTATTTTGTATGTGGGTGCCGTTGAGGAGCGCAAGAACGTGGCGCGCTTGATCAGGGCGCATCAACAGTCGAGACACGCGAGCCGGCTGACGCTGGTCATCGCGGGAATGGCTGAGCCTGGCTACTTGGCGCAGCATGGCTTGGTGACTGTGAAGGATGCCTCGGGGCTGGAACGCATTCCTGGCGATGGCGAGTCGGTGTCCGATGTGCTACTGCTGGGGCGGATATCCGAAATCGACAAGTTGGTGCTGCTGCGTTGCGCTGCCCTGTTCGCATTTCCTACCTTGGTCGAAGGGTTTGGCATCCCGGTGCTGGAGGCGCAGTCGTTCGGTTGTCCAGTCCTGGCATCGGCTGGATCGACCATGCCCGAGGTGTTGGGCGATTCCGCGATGTTGGTCGAGCAGATCGAGGATGTGCGGGCGCTGGGTGTGGCGCTGGATGAACTCGTGAGTCAGCCTTCGCGCTTGAAGCAGTTGTCTCAGTCAGGACTCAGCAACAGCGCGCGATTCAGCAAGGCGACGTTTGCGGAAAGTTTGGGTGCACTGGTGGCTGAGTGTCGCGAGCAAGCGCCGCGGACTTCACCCAGACATTCCCTGGCGCCAGCGAAATGAGCGTTTCCGCCCCGCTTTCTTGGCAGTCAACCGCGTCCAGATGAGGCCATGCGCTCAGGTTCAGGTTGGGCGTTGCAGCCCCTTGGTCGACCTTGAAGCGCCAGCCGCACATGCGGTGCAACACCAGCGTAATCCACAACGTATAGATGTCTGTTGACGCAAGGCGCAGGCGCTGGATGTCGCCGCCGGTGTGTTGCACCGACAGGTAAAGCCAAGGTACGGCGTGGTCGCACAACTGGGTGGACAAGTCCCACGCACAGTGCCGCGCAATGCGCGAGTGGAGATCAGGGACCGTAAGTTCCTTGTTGAGCGGCAGTTGCCCCCGCCAACGTCGCAGCCGTTTGTACAGCTTGTTCTTTAGGCGCACCCAGCCTGTTTCAGGCCGATCCACCCGTAGCGGAGGGGGCGCGTCGCTGATGTTGGGCAAATCGATCAGCGCCAGGTCAAAAAATGTCTGCAGGCTGGGTTGTTGCAACAGTCTGGCCGTGATTTCGCGCTCTCGATACCAGGTGTCCTCTAACCGCATCTGCACATCACCTTGCAGGCGCTGCAGCCGTGTGAGCAGTGCTTGGATGGGATCGCAGTCATGCGCTATCACGTCGGGTAAGAGTCGGTGGTATGCGCTGAGGAATGAGCGGTTGATTTCCAGTGCGCCACCGTGCGCCTCTGTCCGGCTGTTGCTGTGCAGGCGATAGTCCATGAGCGCGTCCGGGAGGTGTACGAAACGGGCACGCGGCCAGGCACGCAGGCAGAAAACGACATCGTCTGCGACGTCCATGCGGCTGAAGCCGCCGAGTTCACGTGCCAACGCTGTCGTCGCTGAAAACGGTACGCCCAGAGGAGAGAGGCTGAACAGCCTGGCCAGATCAAAGGTGCCTCGCCGGAACACGCCCGTCAGTGCGCCTTGGCCATCCATGCTGCGCATGTCGCAGTAAGCGAGCGTGTTGTCCGAGGCCGCAAGGGCTCGTCGCATCTGACGTACGTAGTCTGGACGCAGATGGTTGTCCGTGTGGACATAGGAGAAGTCACGGTACTTGTGGCCCTCTCGCTCAAGCACCCAGTTCAAGCAGGAGCCTGGGTCCATGCGCTGGGGTATGTGCACAAACTGTATGCGCGGGTCACTGTACTCTCCCATCACCTCTGGCGTGTGGTCTGTCGAGTTGTCGATCACCCAAAGCACCCAGTTGGCATCGTCTTGTGCAAGCACACTGTCAACCGCTGCGGCGATGTAGTGCGCCTGGTTGTACGACGGCATGATCAGCAAGAAGGCAGGCGCAGAGGACATCTTTGAGGTGAGTTGGATCGAGGTAGGTTCTGTAGTTTGTCAGCGGTAAACATCCGCCCGGGTCAAGTACTGCCCCACGTAATCCGACACACCCTGTTCCAGCGAATGGAACGCCGCATCACAGCCCGCCGCGCGCAGCTTGCCCATCTTCGCTTCGGTGAAGTACTGGTAGTTCGGCCGGATGCTCTCGGGCATGTCCACGTACTCGATGTTCACGGGCTTGTTCAGCGCTGAGCCAATGGCCTGCATCAGGTCCACGAAGCTGCGGGCCTGGCCGGTGCCCAGGTTGAACACGCCGCTGGCTTCGCGGTGGTCCAGCAGCCACATCATCACGGCGCAGCAGTCTTTCACATAGACGAAGTCGCGCAGCTGGGCGCCGTCGGCATAGCCTTCCTTGTGTGACTTGAACAGGCGGATGGTTTCGCCGCGGGCAATCAGTTCGGTGTTCTTGGCCACCAGGCTCTTCATGTCGCCCTTGTGGTACTCGTTGGGGCCATAGACGTTGAAGAACTTCAGGCCGGCCCATTGCGGCGGGGCCTTGCCTTCGGCAGCGCGCTCCACGGCCCACTTGTCGAACTGGTGCTTGGACCAGCCGTACAGGTTCAGCGGGGCGAGTTGGTCCAGGGCCTCGGGCGCCTGGTTGTCGTCGAAGCCTTCCTGGCCGTCGCCATAGGTCGCTGCCGACGAGGCGTAGATGAAGGGCGTGCCGCTGTGCGTGCACCACTGCCACCAGGCCATGGTGGCGCGCAGGTTGACGCGCAAAATCTCATCGCCATCGGTGGACGTGGTGGACGAATTCGCGCCCATGTGGAACACCGCATCGGCCTTGCTCAGCTTGGGCAGCAGGCCGTCGATCTGGCGGTAGTCCACGATGTCCAGGAAGCGGCGCTTGGCCACGTTCTTCCACTTGCCGTGGGTGCCCAGGTCATCGACCAGCAGCAGGTCGGTGCGGCCGCGTGCATTGAGGTCGGCGACGATGTTGGAGCCGATGAAGCCGGTGGCGCCGGTGACGATGATCATGGGGTGGGCTCAAGTCTGAAATGAGAGCCAGATTATGCCCGCGGCCTTTTTACGCTCCGCTGAACTGAGCCCAGCAGCCTGGATGTCGCCGTTGGATGTGGTGTGTAGCGTGTGAGGCATGAGCGAATGCTGTTATGCGACAGTTCATTTGGCGCATAAAATTCTGTGCGACAGTCATTTGTCGCGATACGGCCTCGGTCGCAAGGAGCCCACAGCATGGCACGCACCATCCCACCTGAAGAATTGGACGCGCTGGTGGCCATGATTGGGGCCGAGCCCGAGGGGCTGGGCATCGACGCGATCCTGCGGCAGTTGGGCGAGGGCGGTCAGCGCAGAACCCTGCAACGCCGTTTGGCTTTGCTGGTGGCGCTGCAGCGCGTCGAGATGGTCGGTGCCCGGCGGGCCACGCGTTACCGCATCCTGCATGCGGCGGGGTTGTCATTTCCGGGTTCGACGGAAAGCGATGTGCCGGTTTCAGCGCAGGGCGCGGAAATCCGTGCCCATGTTGCCAAGCCCCGTCATTTGCGCAGCCCGGTTGGCTATCGCCTGCAGTTCCTTGAACAGTACCAGCCCAATAGCACCGCCTATCTACCGATCGATTTGCGTGATCAGTTGCATGCCTTGGGCCGCTCGCCAGCAGCGCAAACACCCGCAGGCACTTTTGCCAGAGACATCCTCAACAGGCTGTTGATTGATTTGTCATGGGCTTCGTCGCACCTGGAGGGCAATACCTACAGCCGGCTGGACACTGAACGGCTGATCGAGTTCGGTCAGGTCGCCGAGGGCAAGGATGCGTTGGAGACGCAGATGATCCTGAACCACAAGCAGGCCATCGAGTACCTCGTGCTCAACCCGGAAAATGCCAGGGTGGAAGCGAACACGCTCATTGCCTTGCATGCGTTTCTGTCAGACGGCTTGATGGCGGACCCTGCTGCTGTGGGTCGCATCCGTCGACGCGCAGTGGAGATCGGCGGCAGTGTCTATTTGCCCATTGCCCTGCCTCAGCGCCTGGAGGAGCTCTTCGGCATCGTGGTTCAAATGGCCGCGGAGATCGAGGATCCGTTCGAGCAAGCCTTTTTCCTGATGGTGCACTTGCCCTATCTGCAGCCCTTCGAGGATGTGAACAAGCGCGTGTCGCGCCTGGCGGCGAACATTCCGTTCATCAGGCACAACCTGTGCCCGCTGTCGTTCATCGACGTGCCTCAACAAGCCTATGTGGCAGCCATGCTGGGGGTGTACGAGCTGAACAGGGTGGAGTTGCTGCGCGATGTTTTTGTGTGGGCTTACGAGCGCTCTTGCCAGCAGTACGTCGCCGTGAAGCAAACCCTCGTGCCGCCTGACCTCTTCCGTTTGCGCCACCGTCAGGCGCTGGCAGAGGTGATCGCGGCCATCGTGAGGCAAGGGGACGTGGCCACGGCGCTGGCAGTGAGAGGCAAGGTGCCGCCCACAGTGGCCCCCTCAGAGCGCGAACCGTTTGTTCAGTTGGTGCTGAACGAGTTGGCTGCAATGCATGCTGGCAATGCCGTGCGCTTTGGCATTCGCCCGCTGGAATATGCCGCTTGGCAGGGGCGCCAAGGCATGAACAGGTAGCCTTTCCGGTCAGTCCGCAGACTGGATGCGCACCATGCCGGCATAGATGCCGCCCAGGGCCATCAGCTCGGCATGGGTGCCTTGCTCGACGATACGCCCTTCAGACATCACGCAGATGACGTCGGCATTTTTGATGGTGCTCAAGCGGTGCGCGATGAGGATGAGCGTCTTGGCGTGGCGCAGGTCCTCGATGGAGCGTTGCACCACGGCCTCGGATTCCGAGTCGAGCGCCGAGGTGGCTTCGTCGAAGATCCACACCGCGGCGTCGCGGTACAGGGCGCGCGCGATGGCCAGGCGTTGGCGCTGGCCGCCCGACATCATGCTGCCGTTGGTGCCGATGCCCGTGTCCATGCCTTGGGCCATGGTGGACACGTGGTTCCAGAGGTTGGCCGCACGCAGGCATTGCTCCACCTTGGCGCGGTCGATGCCCAGCGGGCTGGCGTAGGCGACGTTCTGCGCCACGCTGCCGTCGAACAGGACGATGTCTTGCGACACCACGGCAAAGTGCCGGCGCAGGCTGGCCAGTTTGAGGTCTTCGATGGGAGTGCCATCGAGCAGGATGTGCCCTTCGGACGGGTTGGCAAAGCGCAGCAGGGTGTTGACCACCGTGGTCTTGCCTGCGCCCGACGACCCCACGAGGGCCACCGTTTGCCCGGGTTCGATGTGCAGCTTGAAGCCGTTGAGGGATGGCGCGGCCGCGCCCTCGTAATGCACCTTGACGTTGTCAAAGGCGATGTCGCCGCGCGAGATGGGCATCTCCAGCGTGCCGTTGTCAGGCTCGACCGGCGCGTTGATCAGGTCGAAGGCACCGCGCGCGGTGATGAGCGCACCGGTGACCGGTTGGTACACGTCGGTGAGGTGGCGCATGGGCGAGATCGTCATCAGCAGGGCCGTGATGAAGGAGACGAATTCGCCCACCGTGGTCGAGCCTTGGCTCGCCTGGTGGATGGCCAGGGTGATGATGATCGACACGCCGATGGCGGCCACGACCTGCGTCATCGGGGTGATGAGGGAGCTGGTGGCCATGGTCTTGAGCACCATGCGGCGCAGCACATGGGCTTCCTTGTCGAAGCGGGCCAGCTCGAAGTCAGCGGCGTCGAAGGTGCGCACCACGCGCCAGGCGCGGGCGTTGTCGTCCACCGTGTTGACCAGGCGCTGCTGCGATTCGTACTGGGCCTGGCCCACATGCTGCAGGCGCTTTTGCACGCGCTTGAGCAAGAAACCCAGCAGCGGCATGCTGACGAAGGACAGCAAGGTGAGCTGCCAGTTCAGGTACAGCAGGTAGCCCAGCAGGAACACCAGGGTCATGGAGTCCTTGATCACGGAAATCACGACGTTGCCCAGCGTCTGCGAGGCGAACTGTGGGTCGTTGATGATCTTGGTGACGGCCACACCGGGGCTGATCAAGGTGAACAAGCTGGCATCGGCGCGCAGCAGGCCGCGCATCAGGTCGCGGCGCAGGCTGAGCACCACGCTGGAGACGCTGTCCGTCATCGCGTAGTTGCCCGCGAAGTTGAACAGGCCGCGCACCAGGAAGAGGCCGATGATGACGATGGGCACCAGCCACAGGGGGTAGTTGAGCCCTTCCTTGAAGCCCGAGTCGATCAGCTTCTTGAACAGGGCCGGGATGACCGGCTCGACCGCCGCCCCCGCCGTGAAGAGCAGGAAGGCCCCGGCGAACTTCTTCCAGTGGGGTTTGCCGTACGCGAGGATCTTGCGTCCGGTTTCCTTCAGTTCCATTGCTTGATCAGGCGTTTGCGCCATGACGGGCCTCTCTCAGCAGGTCGAGCACGCGCTCGACGGTGATGTCGGACAGGCGGGCTGCCGTGACGTTGCGCATGTTGTGCGGGTCCTGGTCGAGCGTCGGACGCGAGCCGATGATGACGAAGCTGGGGCGGCCCACCGCGGCGGCCACGTTGACCATGCCGGTGTCGTTGCCCACGCAGAAATCGGCCACTTGCAAGGCCGCGGCGCTGCCCAGCACGGGCGCGTCGGTCACGAGGGTCAGGGCGTGGCGGGCCTTGTCAGGGATCAAGGCTTCGATTTCGCGCGCCAGGGCCACCTCGCCCGGGCCGCCCAGCAGCATCACGCCCGCGCCTTCGGCGATCAGGGCACAGGCCAGATCGGCGTAGTTCTGCACGCCCCACTGCTTGTGCGTTTCGCTGGTGCCGATGGCAAAAGCGTAAAGCGGGTGGGGCATGTTCGCCAGGCGCGTCTGCATCTGCGCCAGCAACTCGGTGGGCGGGTGCAGGTGCGGCACGATGGGCTCGGGGCAGTAGCCGTGGGCCACCATGAAGGCGCTGGCCTCGGGATAGACCGCCAGCGAGGGGCCTTGGTAGGCCTCGATGAAGGGGCCGCTGTTGAGGAACATGCGCTGCAGGAAGCGGTAGCCGAAGCCTTGGCGGATGCGGATGCCGCTGAGCCAGGCCACCAGGCCGCGGCTGGGGCGGCCAGAGAACAGGACGATGCGGTCGAAGCGGCCGGCCTTGAGCTGTTGTGCCATGCGCCACATGCCCGCGAAACCCGCGTGCTTGCCGCGGCGTTTTTCGCCACGGCGGGGGCGGTGGTCGTGGTCGATGACCTCTGCCACCCAGGGTTCCTTGCCGATGAAGGCGCGCGTGAGCGTCGAGGGCTGGGCGACCACGGTGACGCGCCCGTCCTGGCTCTGGTCGGCGATCAGCTTGAAGTAGGGGATGTGCCAGACCAGGTCACCGATGCCGGCGTATTGCAGCAAGACGACGGTGCGGGGCCGGGAGTCATTCGAAGTGGGCATGCACAAAAGGTGGGCGGACGGCTAACCCGGTATTTTGC
The DNA here is from genome assembly GCF_004362855.1 of Aquabacterium commune. Classification (GTDB taxonomy): domain Bacteria; phylum Pseudomonadota; class Gammaproteobacteria; order Burkholderiales; family Burkholderiaceae_C; genus Aquabacterium; species Aquabacterium commune. The sequence goes on along the minus strand of NZ_SNXW01000001.1, from coordinate 666,597 downwards.
CTTGCCCCGAGCTTGGTCTTGCCGTTGATGAGAACTGACACATTTGTGCCGACAATACGGGTCTTCCTCAGACCTCTTTTGCTTGCCGGACCGACCGCCATGAAACCGACCGTTTGCCCCGACCGCCAGACGCTCGCCAGCCGCCGTGTGCTGGTGGTGGGCGATGTGATGCTCGACCGCTACTGGTTCGGCGCTGTGGAGCGCATCTCGCCCGAAGCCCCGGTGCCCGTGGTCCGTGTGGCCAGCGAGCAGGAGCGCGTGGGCGGTGCCGCCAACGTCGCGCTCAACGTCAAGACCCTGGGTGGCAGCGTCACCCTGCTGAGCATGGTCGGCCAGGACGAGCCGGCCCGCCGCCTGCGCGAATTGCTGGAGGCCCACGGCGTGGCCACCGTGCTGGGCCAGGACCCGGGCATGCAGACCATCGTCAAGCTGCGCATCATCGGGCGCAACCAGCAGCTGCTGCGCGTGGACTTCGAGCGCGAACCCACCCACGAGGTGCTGGCGCAGATGCTGGGCGATTTCGAGCGCGAACTCGCCAACCACGACGTCGTGCTGTTTTCGGACTACGGCAAGGGTGGCCTGGCCCACATCCCCCGCATGATCGAGATGGCCCGACAGGCCGGCAAGCCCGTCCTCATCGACCCCAAGGGCAGCGATTACGCCCGCTATGCCGGCGCCACCGTCATCACGCCCAACCGCGCGGAGCTGCAGCAGGTCATTGGCAACTGGAAGGACGAGGCGGATCTCATCGCCAAGGCCGAGGCGCTGCGCGTGCAGCTGGGCCTCGACGCCTTGCTGCTGACGCGCTCCGAAGAAGGCATGTCGCTGTTCGAGCCGGGCCAGGTCAGCAATGTGCAGGCGCAGGCGCGCGAGGTGGCCGATGTCACCGGCGCGGGCGACACCGTCATCGCCACGATGGCCCTGATGATGGCCTGCGGCCTGTCGATGGCCGACGCCATGGCGCACGCCAACCGCGCCGGCGGCCTGGTGGTGGCCAAGTTCGGCACCGCCACGCTGAGCTACGAGGAGCTGTTCGCATGAGCGGCCACCCCTTCCAATCCCTGATGGACAAGGTCTGCGCGCGCGAGGACATCGCTGCGCGCATGGCCGCGCTGCCCAAGCCCGTCGTCTTCACCAACGGCGTGTTCGACGTGCTGCACCGCGGCCACGTGGCCTACCTGCACGAGGCCCGCCAACTGGGTGGCTCGCTGGTGGTGGCCGTGAACTCGGATGCGTCGGCGCGCATGTTGGGCAAGGGCCCGGACCGCCCGCTGAACAAGGCCGAAGACCGCGCCGCCGTGCTGGCCGGGCTGGCGTCTGTCTCGCTGGTGACCTTCTTCGACGAGCGCACGCCCGTGGCGCTGATCAAGGACGCGCGCCCCGACCTCTACGTCAAGGGCGGCGACTACGACATGGAGACCCTGGAAGAGACCGCCGTGGTGCGTTCCTGGGGCGGTGAGGCGCTGGCGATTCCTTTCGTCGATGGCTACTCCACGACCTCGCTGGTCAAGCGCATCCGCGCCGGGCAATCGTCGGAGGCCGTGCCGCAGGCCTCGGCCTTGACGTCACCGCGCAAGGCCGCTTTCCTGGACCGCGACGGCGTCATCAACCTGGACCGGGCCTATGTGCACCAGTGGGACGAGTTCGAGTTTGTGCCCGGTGCGGTGGACGCCATGCGCCGCTTGCGCGAAGCCGGTTATGTGCTCATCGTCGTGACCAACCAGTCGGGCCTGGCGCGCGGCATGTACACCGAGGACCAGTTCCAGGTGCTGACCACGCACATGCGCACCGCGTTGAAAGAGGCCGGTGCCGAGGTCGAGGCGGTCTATCACTGCCCGCACCACCCCAAGGGCACGGTGCCCGAGCTGGCCGTGGATTGCGATTGCCGCAAGCCCGAACCCGGCATGATCTTGCGGGCTGCGCGCGAGCATGGCCTGTCGCTGGCCGATTCCTTCATGGTGGGCGACAAGCCTTCGGACATCGAAGCGGCCCGTGCCGCGGGCGTGGGCCGTGCATACATCGTGCGGTCGGACAATGCCGAATCTGTCGATGGTCTGGCCGGTGCCGATGCGGCGCATGCCGACCTGGCAGCCTGCGTGGACGCCTTGCTGAAAGCCCGATGAAGGGCTGAGTTCAGCGTGCAGCGTGCCGCGCGATGGCACGCCCGTACACGCCCAGGTTGCCGCTCACCATCGCGTCGATCGAGAAGCTCTGCTCCACCCAGGCGCGGCCGGCCTGGCCGTAGCGCTGGCGCACATCGCTTGAGCCCAGCAGCTTGTTCAAAGCAGCCGTCAAGGCGGCGGTGTCGCCCGGCTCGATCAGCTCGCCATTCAGCCCCGGTTGGACGATTTCGGGGATGCCGCCTGCGCGACCGCCCACCAGGGGCACGCCACAGGCCGCCGCCTGCAAGAGCGACACGCCCAGCCCTTCCATGAACGCCGGGTGGGCTAGCACGTCCAGGCAGGGCAGGATGCGGTCGAGGTCTTTGCGGAAGCCGGGCAGTTGCACGTGCTGGGTCAGCAGGGCATCGCCCTGCACGCGCGCGGAAATCTCATCGCGCAGCGGGCCTTGGCCGAACAGCAGCACCCGCGCGTTCGGGTGCGCCGCCAGCACCGCGGGCAGGGCGTCGAGCAGCGTGCTGTGGCCTTTGCGGGCGATGAACTGCGCCACCATGCCGATGACCAGCTCGCCCTCGTTCAGGCCGAAGGTCTCGCGGAACCAGGCCTGGTGCGAACGGTCTGGCCGGTAGTGCGCCGTGTCCACCGCGCTGAGCACACAGTGCAATTTGGCCGGCGGCACACCCTCGGACAGCAGCACCTGGCGGATGCCATCGGAGATGGTCACCACTTCGTCGTAGAGCCGGTACTTGAGCTTGACCACGAAGCGCGATTCGGGGTTGTCCACGCGGCGGCTGAGCACCACGGGCACGCCTTCCAGCCGTGCGGCCAGCGCGCCCCAGATGTCGCTGCCACGGCGGCTGTGCAGGTGCACCACGTCGGGCTGGACCTCGCGGATGAGGGCGCGCAGCCGGCCGGTGAGGGCCACGTCCGCATCGCCCTTCATCGTCATCTGGACGACGGTGGCGTGTGGCGCGGCCTCGGTGGCGATGGCGCTGCCGGTGGGGCAGGCCAACACACAGTCGATGCCGCGCGCCTTCAGACCACGCAGCAGGAACACGACCTGCAGCGCACCGCCGTAGAGGTGCATGCCGGCTTCGACGTGCAAGACCTTCATGCCTCGCCTCCCGCCGCCAGGCCGGGCTCTGCGGCCCGCAGTGCCAGCAGCTCCAGTGCCTGCAGGCTGACGCGCTCCACGGTGAGCTGCTTCATGCAGGTGAAGTCGCCGTTGCAGGTCGGGCGGCGCCGGCAGGGCGAGCAGGGCAGGGCGTCGTACATCACGCGGGTCATGGGCGTGGGGCCTTGCAGGTAGGGCCGGGTCGAGCCGAACAGGGCCAGCGTGGGCACGCGCAGTGCAGAGCCCATGTGCGTCAGGCCGGTGTCCACGCCCACCAGCAAGTGCGCGTCGGCGATGAGCGCCACGCTCTCGTCCAGCTTGAGCACACCGGCCAGCGAGGGCACTTGCGGCACGTCGGCCACGATGCGCGCCGCGGCTTCACGGTCGGTCGGCCCACCCAGCACCACGGGCTGCAGCCCTTGGTCCCACAGCGCTTGCGCCAGCTCGGCCCAATTCGCTTCGACCCAGTGCTTCTGCGGGCGCGTGGTGAAGGGGCACAGCACCACCAGCGGGCGGCCAGAGTGCGGCGTGTGCGCGGCCTGCAGGGCTTCGGCCAGCACCTGGCGCGCACGGGCCTGCTGTGCTTCGCCCACGGCCAGGTCGTGCACGAAGCTGCCTTGCGGTGCGCCCAGGTAGCGCGACAGGAAGCGGTACTCCGAGCCCATCACCGGGTCGGCGCCATGCGTGGGCGTCACCACCTCGTGCACCAGGCGGTGGCTGCCTTCGCGGGCGATGATGCTGACGCGGCGCGGCGCACCCGTGAACCAGGCCAGCAGGCCGCTTTTGAGCAGGCCTTGCGCATCGAGCACCAGGTCGAACTGCTGTGCGCGCAGCATGGCGCGGAACTGCCGCACCTCGCGCCACAGCGCCAGGTAGCGCTTGGCCTTGAACAGTTGCTCCCACTGCGTGCGCGGCCAGATCAGCACCTGCTTCAAGCGCGGGTTGTGCTTCAACAAGGGCGCGCAGCCCTCTTCGCACAACCACGACACCTCGGCATCGGGGTAGGCTGTTTTCAGCGCCGGGATCAGGCCCGAAGCCATGACGATGTCGCCCAGTGCCGACAGGCGGACGACGAGGATGCGGCGCGGTGTGGGGTGGGTGGCTGGGGTGGGCATCGTCGTGGTGGGGATTCAGCGGGCCGATGGGGCCGAAGCCAGCGCTTGGGCGTACACGTCCAGCGTGCGCGCCACCATGCCCTCGGCGGTGAGGTGCTGCTCGAAGCGCTGACGGCCCGATGCGGCCAGGCGTGCTGCCAGGTCTGCATCGCCGTGCAGGCGAGCCATGGCCTGGCCCAGCGCAGCGGCATCTTCTGTGGGCACCAACAGGCCCGTGTCCTCGTGCAGCACGATTTCCGGCACGCCGCCCACCGCGGTGGCCACCACCGGCAGGTGCGCCGCAAACGCCTCGATGACGGACAGCGAAATCTCTTCACGGCGCGATGCCAGGGCGAACATGTCGAACGCCGGCAGCAGGCGCTGCACGTCCTGGCGGTAGCCCAGCAGGTGGATGCGTTCGGGCACGCGGGCGTCGGTGTCGCGCACCGCTTGCAGGGTGTGCTGCAGCTGGGTGCCGAACTCGGTGTGGGGGTCGCCCATCAGGTACAGGTGCACGCCGGCCTGCGCATCGCCCTGCGTTTGCAGCATGGCCTGCACGAGCAAGTCTTGCCCCTTGTCGCGGACAAAGCGGCCCGCATGTGCCACTGCGAACACGCCATCGGGGATGCCCAGCTCGCGGCGCAGGGCCACGCGCTGCACGGCCAGCTCATCGGGCGTGCCTTGCCACGGGCCATCCGGCACACCGTTGTGCACCACGCGGATGCGCTCGGCCGCATACCCGGCCGCCACCAGGTTGCGCTTGACGGCCTCGGACACCGCGATGATGCGCGCACAGCGCTGCATGTGCGTGGCGGCTGTGGTGGCGTGCGCCGTGCACACCGCCAGCGGCTTGCGTTGCATGTGGCCGGCCCGCCCCGCGTAGGCCGCCCCGCGGATCAGGTGGCCGTGGACGATGTCCGGCTGCCAGCGCTGAACCAGGCGCCGCATCTGCCAGTGCGACCACGGGTCGTACAGCCCGTGCATGGGGATGTGCACCGCCTCGATGCCGGCCTCGGCGCAGGCCTTGCCCAGCCAGGAGTCCAGCGGCCCGGCGAACATCACGGCGTGCCCTGCTGCGCGCTGCCCCTGCATCGTCATCATGACGTGGCTTTCGGCGCCGCCATAGCCGTGGCTGTGCAGGACGTGGACGATGCGCATGGGCTTGGCAGTGCGCGTCACGAGGCGATGCGGTCCGGTACCGCCGCTTGGCCCTTGCGCGCCTGCTTGGCGTGCAGCTTGAAGGCAAAGCCCAGCACGTTGTCGCCGTAGGAGATGGCCTTGCGCGTCAGCTCGAAGGGGTTGTCCGACAGGTTGGCCGCACCGCGGATGCAGGTCGTGGCCGTGCGGTAGCCGGCTTCCTGCACCAGGTCGCGCGCGCGCAGCGAGTAGTCGCCATAGGGGTAGCAGAAGTCGGGCACAGGCGCGCCCAGCACGTCTTCCAAGGCCTTCTTGCTGTCGAAGATCTCGCGGCGTTGCTCGGCCGCACTCAGCATGGACAGGCGCGGGTGCGTCACCGCGTGCGAGCCGAAGTCACAGCCCTCGCGTTTGAGTTGGCGCACCGCCGCGGCGTCCATCAGCTGGGGCTGGTGTGGCCAGTCGGTCAGCCAGCTCGCGGTTTTGCCGATCAGGTCGCTGACCAGGTACACGGTGGCCGAGCAGCCGAACTCCTGCAGCGCGGGCCAGGCGTGCTCGCGGAAGTCGTCATAGCCATCGTCCACGGTGATGACCACCGAGCGCTTGGGCAGCGGCTGGCCTTCGAACAGGCAGGCATGGGCTTGCGCCAGGCTGAGCACCTCGAAACCCATCAGCTTGAGGTAGCGCAGCTGCGATCGGAAGCGGTCGATGTGGCAGAACAGCGCCCGGTGCGCGTCAGGGCGCGGGTACAGGCCGATCTGGTGGTACATCAGGATCGACATCGGCGGTGAGGCCGGGGCTGAAACCGGGGGCAGGTGGCTCATGGACGGCGGGCGGGCGAGGGCGTGGTGCTCAGGGTGCCGAATGTACCGCAGGCCGCTTGGCTCAGGCGCTGCGGGGCCGGGCACCGTAGGGGCAGTGACCTGGCCGTGGGCCGACTTGCGGGTGTTTGCGGCAGGTGCTGGGGCGCTGCTCATAGACGGTGCAGCGGCGCGTGGCGGCGTCCAGGAAGCGGCAATCGCCGCTGGCACGTCGCGCCAGGGTGAAGATCTCGTGCTTGAAGTTGAAGTGGTCGATCAGACCAGCCTTGCTCAGGCGCTTGGCGATTTGCTTGGGCGCTTCGTGCTCGGCTTCGAAGGGGTCCACCAGCGTCAGGCGCACCAGGTCGGCCAGCTTGACCTCCACGGGCATGGTGCAGCAGTTGGCCACGCAGCTGTCGCACAGGCCCGGGCGGTAGCGCGTCCAGGTGTCGGGGCGGTCGATGTCAACCGCATGTATCGATCGGTTCATGGAGAAGGGTGTTGACGCGGCGCGACAGCAAAAAAGAAGGCGGGCTGGTGGTCCGTTTGACGGCATCCGGACCATGCGCTCGTCCGATGCAGGTCACGGAGTTCTCCTCAGAATTTGATTCCACCCACAACACACCAGGGACTCTACATGAACCGACCCAACTGCCTCCAGCCCCGCACCGCCGCAGGACCAGGCCTGCCCGGCTACCTCAAGCGCGTGACGGCGGCGGCCTGTGCCGTTTGCGCCTCCTTCGCAGCCAGCGCGCAGACCGTGCCAGTTCCCCGAGCGTCCATCACGCCCGCGGACCTGGGCGTCATCATCCTCCAGGGCGATCCCACCTCGGAGGCCATTGGCACCTACTACCAGTCTGTGCGTGGGATACCTGCCGCCAACGTCGTGCGGATCAGCCTGCCGGTGGGGGCCAACAACATCACGCCAAGCCAGCTGGCGAGCGCCCGGGCCCAAATCACGGCCGCCTTGCCGGCCAATGTCCAGGCGACCTTGCTGACTTGGACGCGCCCCTTCCGTGTGCAAGGCGCTTGCGGCATGAGCATCACCAGCGCCTTTGCGCTGGGTTATGACGTGAAGTATTGCAACGCTGTCTTCACCGCGCCGGTCGCCTATTACGACGCAGACACCACGCGCCCTTGGACCGAACTCGGCATCCGCCCGTCCATGATGCTGGGCGCGGCCACCTATGCCGATGCCGTGAACCTGATCCACCGTGGTTTGAGTTCGGAGGCCACCTACCCCGCTGGCGATGGCTATCTGATCCGCACCACGGACTCGGCACGCAGTGGCCCGCGCTGGCAGGATTTTTCCAAGCTTCCCAGCGCATGGCGCTTCGACGGAGGCCTGCAGTTGAACTACATCGACGCCACCCAGGGCGGCGGCTCCAATGCGATCGCGGGCAAAAGCCCCGTGCTGTTTTACTTCACGGGACTGACCGTGGTGCCCGATCTGGCCAGCAACTTCTTCGTGCCTGGCGCGGTGGGAGATCACCTCACCTCCTTCGGAGGCGTCCTGTCGGGCACCTCCCAGATGGAGGCGACCGAGTGGCTTCAGGCTGGCACCACAGGCAGCTATGGCACCGTTGAAGAGCCCTATGCCGTGGCTGACAAATTCCCTCGCGCCTCGGTGATGATCGACCACTACTACCGTGGCGCCACCTTGATCGAGGCTTACTGGAAGTCGGTGCGAACGCCTGGTCAGGGCTTGTTCCTGGGCGACCCTCTGGCCCGCCCTTTCACCGACGCTCCGGTCTCTGCCATCAGCAACGGCCAGTACGTGGTCCAGACGCGTTCGCTGCGCGGCAACCAGCGCCACACCATCCAGGCGCGCGCCACGGCCAACGATCCGTGGCAAACGCTGTCGAGCACGTGGCTGCCCCACCCCGGGCCTGTCACGCTGAAGGCGCCTGTGGCCAGCACGGCAACTGCCCAGCTTCGCCTGCAGGGCTGCCCGTCTGCCCTGGCAGTCGAGGCATCGTCAACGAGTGAGGCCGCGCAACGCGGGCGAGCGCAAACCCTGTACTACCAGCTGCAATTGACCAACACCGCAGCGGCGGATTCGGCTTGCGAGCAACACGTGGATCTGACAACACTGCCGTTGCCCGAGGGCATGGTGGCCACCGTGGAGCCGAAGACTTTGCAGGTCCGCCCGCAACAGACCTCACACGCGATCGTCAAAGTCGAGGCGCCAGCAACCGCGGCAGCCAGCGGTGACGCTTGCTTTGAAGTGCCGGTGCAGTTGACCGACCGGCTCAGCGGGCAAACCTCACAGTTCGACAAACTGGGCGGCTGCCTGTTCATGATGGAGGGGGATGAGTACCTCATCCGCATCCGCCGCCCAGGCTGGAACTGGCAATTGCTCGACTATCCGGGCCGCACCAGCTTTTACCGCTACCCGGTGGAGCTCGATGCGCCGAGTGACCAGGACATCGTGAAAGTGAACTACAACTTGCAGGCCCTGTACCTGGACGATGGCACCGATCCGGTGCCGTACGGATCCATCGCCGGCCAGAATGGGGTGGCCGTGGGGGAGGGCAGCTATGCCAGCGAGCTGGTCATTGAAAAGGCGGCGCCAGGCACTTACTCGCTGCAGGCGAATGCCTTCGACTCCAACAGCCAGTTGGTCGCCTCCACCGAGGTGTATGTGTACCTTGGCATGCAAGTCAACACCGTGCGTGGCACGCCGCGCGGAGACACGCTGATGGGCACCTCCGGCAATGAGATCTTCATTGGCGGTGCGGGGGCTGATCTCATGAGTGGCGGTCAGGGCGCAGACATCTTCGTCTTCGAGTCCATCCGCGATGCGTTGGATCAGATCACTGATTTCGTGCCGGGCACCGATCGGTTGGACCTGAGTCGCTTGCTGGCCAGCATCGGTCAAAGCACCCGCAGCGCGTGGCCGCAGGGCGTGGTGACGCTGCGTGATGTGAGCGGCGGCGTGCTCGTCATGATCGACGTTGACGGTGCATCTGGTCCGAGCACCTCACGCCCGCTCGTGACCTTGGAGGGTGTGTCCGCAGCGGCCATCGACCCTGTGCGCGACCTCCAGCTTCAGCGTTGATCCATCAAGCAAGGGCCGTCGAACGGCCCTTGCTTCCTCAAGCCGGCACGCAACGTCGGCGACGTTCACGAATGTGGAAAGGCCCCGCGAGCTGCAACAGCTTGCGGGGCCTTTGAATTTTGGTGGCCTGGGGCGGAATCGAACCACCGACACGCGGATTTTCAATCCGCTGCTCTACCAACTGAGCTACCAGGCCGTTTTGTGTCTTGCCGATGCTTTGTCGCAATCAGCGAAGACCACGACTATACATCAATTCACGGCCGATTTTTTGTTGCGACCGAGATCGACGCCCAATTGCTTGAGTTTGCGGTACAGGTGGGTGCGCTCCAGGCCGGTTTTCTCGGCCACGCGGGTCATGCTGCCGCCTTCGCGTGCCAAGTGGAACTCGAAGTAGGCGCGTTCGAAATCGTCGCGGGCTTCGCGCAGCGGGCGGTCAAGCTGGAAGCTCTGCTCGTGCGAGGGGCCCTGCACGCCGTTGTGTCCACTGTTGTGCCCGCCGTTGTGCAACATGCCATGGTGCCCCGCATGGCCTGCGTGGCCGTACATCACGCTGCCGGTGACCGGTGCATGCGCGGCCATCTCGGCCACGCCATGGTTCAGTCCGCCGACCAGGCCATGGCCCATGCCGCCGGACATCGCACTGTTCATGCCATTCACCAGGCCGTGCGCCGCGCCATTGCCGGCCAGTTCGTTGCGGCCCACCGCAGCGTGGCCATAGCCCGCCATGCCATGGGCGCTCTGGTTCGCGCCGGGGTTGTAGGCCGGGTTGTACGACGAAGCGGCCGTGATCGGGGTGACCGTGGCCAGGTGCACGGCTTGCATCGTGTTTTGCGGCGCAGCCTGACGCGGGGCGGGTTTGCTCAGGCCTTGCTCGACTGCGCGCAGCAGCTTCTGCATGGTGATGGGCTTTTCCAGGAAAGCTTGTGCGCCGACCTTGGTGGCCTCCACGGCCGTGTCGATGGTGCCGTGGCCGGACATCATGATCACGGGCATCGTGAGCTGACCGCTGGCGGACCACTCCTTGAGCAGCGTGACGCCGTCCACATCGGGCATCCAGATGTCCAGCAGCACCAGATCGGGCTGGCACTGTTCGCGCAGGGCGCGGGCTTGCGCGGCGTTTTCCGCGACTTCCACCGAGTGACCTTCGTCACTCAGGATTTCTGAAAGCAAGGCACGGATGCCCAGTTCGTCGTCAACAACAAGAATGGTGGCCATGAATTTCTGCTACCCCGGTTGGGTTCTGCACTAGTGTGACCCAGTTTGGAGTGGGATGGATGACAGCACCGAAAATGATAGCGAAACTTGTGCCCCGCCAGACGTGCCCGGTGCTGCGGGATACCCTTGCGACGAGGCCGTGTCAGCGGGTTTTTCTGTGGCGCTGACCAGGTTGCGGATGCGCACGAGCGCCTTGTGCTCATCGGCGATCTTCTTGACCACGGCCAGCCCCAGGCCCGTGCCTTTGGGTTTGGTGGTGATGTAGGGCTCGAAGGCGCGTTTGAGGATTTTCTCGGGGAAGCCCGGGCCGTTGTCGCGCACGGTCAGGCGCACCGCGCGGATGCTGCCATCGTCGTGCAGCGGCGTGTCGGTGCGCAGCATGACCTGCGGCACAGGGCCGTCCTTGCGGTGGCTGGCCGCGTCCTGTGCGGCATCCAGGGCGTTTTGCACGAGGTTGTGCACGACCTGGCGCAGCAGGGCCGCATCGCCCAGGATGGGCGGCAGATCGGGCTTGAGCGCCAGCTGGATGGTGCCTTGCTCGACCGCCTGGCCGTACAGCGCCAGCACGTCATTGACCAGGCCATTGAGGTCCAGTGGCAGCAGCTTGGCCGAGGGCAGGCGGGCGTAATCGCGGAACTCGTTGATGAGGTTCTTGAGCGCCTGCACCTGCGTGACGATGGTGTTGACCGAGCGCGTCAGCAGTTGCTGGCCGGGCTCGTCGAGCTTGTCTTCGAGCTTGAGCTGCAGCCGCTCGGCCGACAGCTGGATGGGCGTCAGCGGGTTCTTGATTTCGTGCGCCACGCGGCGTGCCACCTCGCTCCAGGCTTCTGCGCGCTGGGCCGAGACCACCTCGGTGAGGTCGTCGAACACGATGAGGCGCTCATCGGGCGGCAGCTCCGCACCCCGCACCAGCAGGGTCAGCGGCTCGGGCTGGCTGGGCAGCTGCAGTTCGTAGGAATCCTGCCATTGCAGGCGCTCACCGGGGGTCGGGTCGTTGGCGACCATCTCGAAGCGCTGGCGCACCGATTCGGCCAGACCTTGCAGGCCCGCGATGTCCGACATCGGGCGGCCCCGGTAGGCCGAAATCGGCAGGCGCAGGATGCGGGTGGCGCCGGGGTTGACCATCTCGATGTGGCCGGCGGCGTCGAACACGATGACGCCCGCGCTCATGTTGTCCAGCACGGTCTGCAGGTGGGCGCGCGCGCTGTCGAGCTCCTGCACGCTGCGTTCGGCCAGGGTGCGCGCGTCGGCCAGTTGCTGGGTCATGTCGGCAAACGAACGCGTCAGGCCGCCGAGCTCGTCGCCCGAGCCGAAGATGGCTTTGGGGCGCAGGTCGCCACGCGCCACCTCCTGCACGCCTTCGGCCAGCAGCAGCAGGGGCTTGGCCAGTTGCTGGCCCATGATGGCGGCCAGCAGGAAGGCGCCGAACACGGCCATCACCAGCGCCAGCGTCAGGGTGCCGATGTACATGCGCCGCAGGCCGCTGCGGCTGAGCGCGCGTTCCTGGTACTCCTGGTAGGCCGTCTGCACGGCCAGGGCGTTGCGCACGAGGTCGGGCGCCAGGCGCTGCGTGACCATCAGGAAGTGACCATGCGCCTGCAGGCTGAAGCTGCGGTCGGGCATCCAGGCGATGGCGAGGATGCGTGCAGGCTGGTGCGGTGTGTTGACCGCATCGTTGCGGTCATCGAGGCCATCGACCTGGGCCAGCACGCCCTTGTTGCGCGCCTCGGTACGCCAAGGCAGGGGCAGGCGTTCGCTGCTGAGCAGCCGCGTGCCGTCGCCGCCGGCGCTGAGCTCCACCTGGCCTGATTCGTTGACCAAGGCCACGGTGTGTGCGCCCAGCTGTTCGCGCAGGCGCTCCAGCTCCAGCAGCGAGGGCTGTTGGTGCACCAGCGGCTCGGTCTGCTCGCTCAGGCGGGATGCGGCCACGCGGGTCTTGTTGGCCAGGTCCTGTGTCAGGGTGTCCAGGGTGCTGCGGCCCAGGTTGAGGCCCGCCTCCAGGGCACCTTCGACGCGAACGTCGAACCACGTCTCGATGCTGCGCGAGACGAACTGGTAGGACACCGTGTAGATCATCAGTCCCGGCACCAGGGCCAGCACGCCGAAGATGCCGGCCAGCTTGAGCAGCAAGCGGCTGCCGAACTTGCGGCTTCTCAGGCGCATGGCCAGGCGCCCGAGGGCCACGATGATGATCAGCGTGAGGAAGGCCGCGATGCCCATGTTGGCCGACACCAGCCAGCCGAAGTGGCGCTCGAAGCGATCGCTGTTCTGCGTGGCCAGCACCAGCATGAAGCCCAGCACGAGGGCGCCGCCGGCCATGACGATGCCGGAGACGATCCAGGCCCAGCGGTTGGCTTTGATGGTGCTCACGGCGTGGTGTCGCGCTCAGCGGCTGATGGGCGCGAGTTGGATGCGGCGCTGCACGGACAGGTCCCAGCCCGTGGACGTGCCCAGCCCGATCTGCAAGGGCCGGGGGAGCTCGTCGGTGTCGAGCTTGAAGCTGAATTCGATGTGGTGGTCGGGCTCTTCGCCAGGAGACACGGCGTCGGCGATGCGCCAGCGTGTGCCTTTGCGCACCACGTCCAGGGCCTCGCTGAGCTGGGCAAAGTGGCGGCTCAGGCCATCGACGTTCAGGCGCCATTGCCGGGTGAGGGGTTGGTAGCCCAGGCGCCAGCGGCGTGTGGCCAGGGCGCGGGACTGGTCCATCCAGTACCAGCGGCTGCGCAGCAGTTCGGCTTGCGCGGCGAAGACCACCGCCACGCCCCGGCTCAGCGCCTGCTCGACCTCGCGTGACAGCTCGAAGCGCACGGCATAGCTCAGCAGCACGCCTTCATCGCTTTGCTGGGCGTACAGGGCCGTGAGTTCGATGCCGCTGCGCGCGGTGCTGGCTTGTGCTTGCGCGCACTGGCTGGCCGGCGCCACGGCCGCTGCCAGCGCCAGGCGGGCGCTGTGCTTGAGCAGGTCGCGGCGGGGCATCGGGGGCATCACGCACGTCAGGAGGGTTTGGACAGCAGGGCGTAAAAGAAGCCATCGCCCATGCCGCGGCTCGCTGGGGCGGCGATGGGGTCCAAGTATTCGACCACAGGGCGCAGGTGCCCGGGGGAGGGCAGCGCCCGGGCGCCCGGCGTGCGTTGCAAAAACGCGTCGATGCGTTCCTGGCCCTCGATGCGGAAGATGGAGCAGGTGCAATACAGCAGATGGCCGCCCGGTTTGAGCAGCGGCCACAGCGCGTCCAGCAGGGCGTCCTGGGTGCGGGCCAGGGCCGTGAGGTCGGATTCGCGGCGCAACCAGCGCACGTCGGGGTGGCGTCGCACGATGCCCGAGGCGCTGCAGGGGGCGTCCAGCAGGATGGCGTCGAAGGCTTGGCCGTCCCACCAGGTGGCTGGCTGGCTGGCGTCGGCGGCCACGGTGCGGGTGTGGTCGTTGGGGCCCAGGCCCAGGCGTTGCAGGGTCTCGTTGACCCGCACCAGGCGCTGCGGGTCGCTGTCGAGCGCGGTGACGTCCAGGTCGGCCAGCTCCAGCAGGTGGGCGGTTTTGCCGCCTGGCGCGGCGCAGGCGTCGAGCACGCGGGCGCCGGCGGGCAGGGGGCGCCCACCGGCGTGCACCAGCAGGGGCGCGGCCAGTTGCGCGGCGGCGTCTTGCACCGAGGCATCGCCCTCGGCAAAACCCGGCAGCTGCTGGACGGGCACGCCACGGGGCAGCACGATGGGGTCGAAGCCTTCGGGCTCCAGGGGGGGGGCGCTGGCCTGCGCGGTAGCGGTCGGGGCGCTGTCGGGTGCCAGCAGGCCCGCTTCGATGAGGCGCGCGCGGTAGGCCGCGCTGCTGCCGTGGCGCACATTGGCGCGCAGGGTCATGGGCGGTTGGGTCTGGTTGGCCATCAGCATGGCCTGCCAATGCTCGGGCCAGTCGCGCTGGAGCCGGCGGATCCACCAAGCGGGGTGGTTGAAGTGCGCGACATCGTCGTCTTCCAGCGCGGCCAGCAAATCGGCCTCTTCGCGCAGGAAGCGGCGCAGCACCGCGTTGACCAGGCCGCTGGCGGGGCGGGCGCGGCGCTTGCAAGCGTCCACCGCCTGATCGACCAGGGTGTGGCGGGCGTACTCGTCACCGCAGGCCAGGGCCAGGGCCGACAGCAGCAGGCCGTCCACCCAGGGGGCCGGGGCTTTGGGCACGAGGGCCTGGCGCAGGGCCAGGGCGGTGCCCAGGCGGCGCAGCACGGCAAAGGACAGGGCCTGGGTGCCTGGGCGCTCTGCGGGGGGCAGGGCGGCGAGCACATCTGTCAGGGATTGCCCCTGGCGCACGGCGGCCACGGCCTCGGCACAGCGGCTGAGCAGTTGCCACAGTGGCAGGCTGTGCGGGTGGGCCGGGGTGGCCGTGCGGGGGGCTGCGGGAGCGGAGGAGGCGGGGCGCTGGGACATGCCGGGCAGTCTATGCGCAGATCAAGGCCGGGCTGGCGTGTCCTCATGCAAACGGCCGCGCTGCAAGCAGACGCGGCCGTTGTGGGGAGTCCGCAGTGCGGCTTCGTTCGCCCAGGTTCAATCCCTGAGGTTCAGTCGCCCAAAAAGTGGCGGCGGTAGCGTGCCGGCAGGTCGGCGATGCGCATCAGCATCGGCAGGTCGGCGGTGTTGAAGTCGGGGTCCCAGGCGGGTGCGCCCAGGATCTTGGCGCCGCAACGCAGGTAGCCTTTGATCAGCGCGGGCGGTTCGACGTCCAGGTGGCGGTCCAGCTCTTCCACCGGCAGGGGCAGGCGGGGGCGCACTTGCAGGTCGATGGGGGCCAGGTGGGTCTGGCGCAGCTGCTCCCACAGGCTGGCGGCCACGTGGCCACCGTCGCGCATGGAGATGCTGGCGCAGCCGATCATGGTGTCCAGGTCGTTGCGGACCATGAACTCGGCCAGGGCGCCCCACAGCGCCATGATGGCGCCACCGTTGCGGTGGTCGGGGTGCACGCAGGAGCGACCCAACTCGACCATCTTGCCGCGCAGGCCGCGCAGGCGGGTCAGGTCGAATTCGGTTTCGCTGTAGAGGCCACCGATGCGCTTGGACGAATCGGGCGTCATCACGCGGTAGGTGCCGATGACTTCGCCCGGTTCGCCGTCGTCCGACTGCAGGCGCACCAGCAGGTGTTCGCAGTAGGGGTCGAACAGGTCGATGTCGTGGCCGTCAGGGCTGCCGGCGGGCACGCTCAGGCGCGCGCCCATTTCGCCGACGAAAATGTCGTGCCTCAGGCGTTGCGCCGCGCGAACATCTTCTTCAGTGCGAGCCCAAACGACTTCAAAGCCTTGGCGCGTGGAGCCCGGGTGAAGTGACCTCCGTGCGGCACGGTCGGCCGACAGCTGGTTGGACAGGCCTGCGATGGGCAGGGTGGGCAGCGGGATGTCGCGCATTGTCATCTCCAGTCTCGGGCTTTCAGTCGATGGTTGGCAGTGTCTGGCGGCAACATGACGAAGTCGTGAACAGCGGGTGACATGCGGGTGACGCCGTATGGAGGATGGATTTGGCGTGGAATGTTCATTCGCCTGGCAAATCCGGAGGCCAAGCATACACGCACGCTGATAGCATCTACAGTATGAGCATCCAGATTTTCGGTTTGCCGGTGTCGCGCGGGGTGGCCATTGGCCGCGCGGTGCTGATCGCTTCCAGCCGGGTGGACGTCCCGCACGTTTTCATCGATCCCGCGCGGACCGAGGAAGAAATCGCGCGCCTGCTCACCGCCCGTGACGTGGTGGCCACCGAGTTCGATGCGCTCAAGCGCGACCTGCCCGCCGATGCGCCCGCCGAGCTGGCCGCCATCCTGGACGTGCACCAGATGCTGCTGCAGGACGAGGCCCTGGTGGGGGCCGCCCTGGACTGGATCCGACAGCGCCACTACAACGCCGAATGGGCGCTGTCGGCGCAGCTCGAAGTGCTGGCCCGCCAGTTCGACGAGATGGAAGACGCCTACATCCGCGAGCGCAAGGTGGACCTGGAGCAGGTGGTCGAGCGCATGCTGCGCAGCATCGGCCGCGGCAGCCCCTCGCCCATGCCCGATCCGGGGCAGAACGCCCGCGATTTCGGCGGTGACGAGCCGCTCATCCTCGTGGCCAGCGACATCGCGCCGGCCGACATGGTCAGCTTCAAGCGCAGCGTGTTCTGCGGCTTCGTGACCGACGTGGGCGGCAAGACCTCGCACACGGCCATCGTGGCGCGCAGCATGGACATCCCGGCCGTCGTGGGCGCCCGCCAGGCGAGTGGCCTGATCCGCCAGGACGACTGCATCATCATCGACGGTGACGCCGGCCTGGTCATCGTGGACCCCTCCCCCATCGTGCTGGAGGAATACCGCTTCCGCCAGCGCCAGGCCGAGCTGGAGCGCGGTCGCCTGGCCCGCTTGCGCCACACCCCAGCGGTCACGCTGGACGGCGAGCGCATCGAGCTGCTGGCCAACATCGAGATGCCGGAAGACAGCCCCGGTGCGCTGGAAGCCGGTGCCGTGGGCGTGGGCCTGTTCCGCTCCGAATTCCTCTTCATGAACCGCGCCGGCAACCTGCCCGACGAGGAAGAGCAGTACGACGCCTACCGCCGCGCGGTGGAGGCCATGAAGGGCTTGCCCGTGACCATCCGCACGGTGGACATCGGCGCGGACAAGCCGCTGGAGGGGATGTCGTCGAGCGAGCTGCGCCATGAGTCGGTGCTGAATCCGGCGCTCGGCCTGCGTGCCATCCGCTGGAGCCTGTCCGAGCCCAGCATGTTCCGCCGCCAGTTGCGCGCGCTGTTCCGTGCCGCGGTGCATGGCCCGGTGAAGATCCTGATCCCGATGCTGGCCAGCCAGCGCGAGATCCGCCAGACGTTGGAGAACATCGCCCACGTGCAGCGCCAACTGACCGATGCGGGCAAGCCTTTCGGCCAGTGCGAGCTGGGCGCCATGATCGAGGTGCCGGCGGCGGCGCTGACCATGCCCATCTTCCTGCGGCATTTCGACTTTGTCTCGATCGGCACCAACGACCTGATCCAGTACACCTTGGCCATTGACCGCGCCGACGAGGCCGTGGCCCACCTCTACGACCCCTGGCACCCCGCGGTTTTGCAGCTGCTGCACACCACCATCGCTCAGGCGCGCGCGGCGGGCAAGGGCGTGAGCGTGTGCGGCGAGATGGCCGGCGACCCGGCCTTCACCGAGTTGTTGCTGTCGATGGGGCTGCGCAGCTTCTCGATGCACCCCACGCAAATCGCCTCGGTCAAGCAGCGCGTGCTGCGCGCCGACACGCGCCGCCTGGCGCCATTGCTGGACCAGGTGCTGAGTTGCGAGGACCCGGAGGCCGCCTGCACGCAGGCCTTGCTGACCGGCGCGGCGGCGATTGCCCCCAAGCCGATGGCGGCCTGATCTGCTGGCTCAGCCTCAGCGCTGACCGAGCTCTTCCCAGCGCGCCAACGCAGCCAGCAACTCGTCGTCGATGGCCTCGACGCGGGCGTGCATCGTGGCCACGTTGCCCGCTTCCTTGCGGTAGATGTCCGGGTCGGCCAACTGCTTGTTCAGCTCGGCCTGTTCTGTTTCCAGCGCTTCGATGCGGGCCGGCAACTCGTCGAGCTCGCGCTGTTCTTTGTAGCTGAGCTTGCGCTTCGGGCTGGCCACCACGGGTGCGGCGGGTGCCACGGCTGGTGCAGTGTCGGCAGCCACGGCCACGGGCGTGCGCAGGCTGGCCTCAGGCGTCTGCTTGACCGAGGCGGCGATGGCGGCCGCACCCGGCTTGCCCGCCGCGATGGCTTGCGCGCGGCGCGACTGGATCAGCCAGTCTTCGACGCCACCTTCGTACTCGCGCCAATGGCCTTGGCCTTCGGCCACCAGGGTCGAGGTGACGACGTTGTCCAGGAAGCGCCGGTCGTGGCTGACCAGGAAGACGGTGCCCGGGTACTCGGCCAGCAGGTCTTCGAGCAGGTCGAGCGTGTCGATGTCGAGGTCGTTGGTGGGCTCGTCGAGCACCAGCACGTTGCTGGGCTTGGCGAACAGGCGCGCCAGCAGCAGGCGGTTGCGCTCGCCACCGCTGAGCGTGCGCACGGGCGAGTTGGCGCGGGCCGGCGAGAACAGGAAGTCCTGCAGGTAGCCCATGACGTGCTTGCGCGAGCCGTTGATCTCGATCCACTCGCTGCCCGGGCTGATGAAGTCGGCCAGCGTGGCGTCGAGGTCGAGGTGGTCGCGCATCTGGTCGAAGTAGGCGACCTGCATGTTCGCGCCTTGCTTGACGGTGCCGCTGTCGGGGGCCAGTTCGCCCAGGATCATCTTCAGCAGCGTGGTCTTGCCCGCGCCGTTGGAGCCCACTAGGCCGACCTTGTCACCACGCAGGATGGTGCCCGTGAAGCCCTTGACGATGGTGCGCCCGCCGTAGGACTTGGAGACGTCTTCCAGCTCCGCCACGATCTTGCCGCCGCGGTCGCCTTGCGACACTTCCAGCTTGACGCGGCCCACCACGTCGCGGCGGGACGAGCGCGTGTCGCGCAGGACTTCCAGGCGCTTGATGCGCGCCACCGAGCGCGTGCGGCGGGCTTCCACGCCCTTGCGGATCCAGACCTCTTCTTGCGCCAGCAGCTTGTCGAAGCGCGCGTTGGCCACGGCTTCGTCGGCCAGTTCTTGTTCCTTGAGATTCTGGTAGGCCGCGAAGTTGCCCGGGTAGCTGCGCAGTTGGCCGCGATCGAGTTCGACGATGCGGGTGCAGACGTTGTCCAGGAAGGCGCGGTCGTGGGAGATCAACACGATGCTGCCCTGGAAGTCCTTGAGCAGGTCTTCCAGCCAGGTGATGGCGTCGAGGTCGAGGTGGTTGGTCGGCTCGTCGAGGAAGAGCACGTCAGGGCTGGCCACCAGGGCACGTGCCAGGGCCACGCGCTTTTTCATGCCGCCAGACAGGCTGGCGATCGCCAGGTCGGCCGACAGGTTCAGGCGCTGCAAGGTTTCCTCGACGCGCTGCTCCCAGTTCCAGCCGTTGCGGGCCTCGATCTGGGTCATGAGCGATTCCATCTGGTCGGCATCGCCCTCGCCATGGGTGATGGCCTCGAAACGCTCGCGCAACTGGCGGATGTCGCCCAGGCCCTCGCTGACCGTGGTCTCCACCGTGGCGCCGTCGGCAAACGAGGGCTCCTGCGGCACATAGGCCAGCTCGATGCCCTTTTGCGCCTGCACCTGGCCGTCGTCGAGCTTGTCGATGCCGACCATGATCTTCAGCAGCGAGGACTTGCCCGTGCCATTGCGGCCGATCAGGCCCACGCGTTCGCCCGTCTCCAGCGCAAAAGAGGTGTGGTCAAGCAGGGCGACGTGGCCAAAGGCCAGGCACGCGTCGTTCAGGGTCAGGACAGCCATGGAGGATCCGGGTAAGCAGCAAGGGGCCCCCGTGGGGCCGGACAACCCGGTATTGTCGCTGTTTGGCGTGACGCTGTCTGCTGGCGATGTCAGGCGGCCAGCTTGCCTTCCAGCGCGTCGATGAAGCGCTGGGCCACGTTCCAACCGGTTTGGTCGGTGATTTCCTGGAAGCAGGTCGGGCTGGTCACGTTGATCTCGGTGAGGCGGTCACCGATGATGTCCAGACCCACGAGCAGCAGGCCGCGCGCCGCCAGGATGGGGCCGAGGTGTTCGGCGATGGCGCGGTCGGTGTTGCTCAAAGGCTGGGCCACGCCCTTGCCGCCGGCCGCCAGGTTGCCGCGCACTTCGCCGCCTTGCGGGATGCGCGCCAAGGCATAAGGCACGGGCACGCCGTCGATCAGCAGCACGCGCTTGTCCCCGGCGCTGATGGCCGGCAGGAAGGCCTGCACCATGATGGTCTGGGCGCCGTCGCGCGTCAGCGTCTCGGCAATGCTGCCCAGGTTCAGGCCGTCTTCTTTCACGCGGAAGATGCCGGCGCCGCCCATGCCATCGAGCGGCTTGAGGATGATGTCGCGGTGCTCGGCGTGGAAGGCGCGCACGGCGGCGATGCTGCGCGTGACGAGGGTGGGCGCGATGTGCTGCGGGAACTCCAGGATGGCCAGCTTCTCGGGGTGGGCGCGCAGGGCCTCGGGGCTGTTGAACACGCGCGCGCCTTCGCGCTCGGCCTGGGTCAGCAGGTGGGTGGTGTAGAGGTACTCGGCGTCAAACGGCGGGTCCTTGCGCATGAGCACGGCATCGAGCTGGCACAGGGCGATGTCGGCGGCTTCGACTTCGTCGAACCAGTCGTGCGCATCAGCTGTGAGCGTGATGCGGCGCGCGTGCGCCGTGACCACGCCACCGCGTTGCCACACCAGCTGCTGCGGCTCGCAGGCCCACAGCGTGTGCCCGCGCGAGGCCGCCTCGCGCATCATGGCGAAGGTGCTGTCCTTGTGGGTCTTGAAGGTCTCGAGCGGATCGGCGACGAAGAGGAGCTGTGGCATGGCGGCGGTGGAGGGTGGGGCTGGCGGTCGCGCTGGAGCGTGTGGGGCCAGATGGCATCAACGCTCGTCGGGCCCTTCGTGCGAGGGTGGCCTGATGCGGTAGTGTTCCACGAAGAGGGTGACCACACCGGCCACAAGGCCCCAGAAGGCCGAACCCACGCCGAGCAACGTCACGCCCGACAGCGTCACCAGGAAGGTGATGAGCGCCGCTTCGCGCTTGCCTGGCTCGGCCAGCGAGGTGGCCAGGCCATTGGCGATGGTGCCCAGCAAGGCCATGCCCGCCACGCCCATGATGAGCGCCGCCGGGAAGGCGGCCAGCAGCCCGGCCACGGCGCCACCCAGCAAGCCCATGGCGATGTAGAACAGGCCCGCCCACATCGCCGCCGTGTAGCGCTTGCCGGCATCGGCATGGGCGTGCGGGTTGAGCACGATGGCCGCGGTGATGGCGGCCAGGTTGAAGGCGTAGCCACCGAAAGGCGCGAGCAGCACGGTCGTGATGCCCGACCAGCTCATCAAGGGCGAGACCGGTGGCTGGTAGCCCGACACGCGGATGGCCGACACCCCCGGCACGGCCTGCGAGGCCATGGTGACGATGAACAGCGGCACGCCCATGCTGAGCACCGCGTGCCAGGACCACGTCGGCATCACGAACACGGGTTGGGCGAATTGCAGCTTCACTTGCGAGGTGTCCAGCAGGCCTTGGGCTGCTGCGACGGCCGTGCCGCCCAGCAGCACGCCCAGCACGGCATAACGCGGCCACCAGCGCTTGCCCACGAGATAGACCATCAGCATCGTGACGATGAGCAGCGGCTGTGGCGTGGCCGCGGCAAACGACAGCAGCGCGAACTTGGCCAGGATGCCCGCCAGCAGGCTGGAGGCCAGCGCCAGCGGGATGCGGTTCATGATGCGCTCGAACCAGCCGGTCACGCCGCACAGCCACATCAGCACGCCACACACGAGGAAGGCCCCGACCGCCTCGGAGAGGCTCACGCCCGTGGCCGCGCCGGCGATCACTGCCGCACCTGGCGTGGACCAGGTGATGAGGATGGGCGCGCGCGTCCACAGCGACAGGCCCAGCGTGCTCAGACCCATGCCCAGCCCCAAGGCCAGCACCCAGGAGGTGATCTGGTCGGGCGTCGCGCCCAACGAGCGCGCCGCGTGGAAGATCAGCGCGATGGTGCTGGTGAAGCCCACCAGCGTGGCCACGAAGCCGGCCGACACCGCCGACAGAGAGGTGTCACGCAGCATCTCTTTCAGATGCCGCACGCGCTCAGATCTCCACCTTCGAGCCCAACTCCACCACGCGGTTGGTGGGCAGGCTCAGGAAGTCGGCCACACCCGATGCGTTGCGATGCATGCTGGCGAAGAGCTTTTCGCGCCAGGGCATCATGCCGCCGCCGATGGTCGGGATGACGATGTCACGCGACAGGAAGTAGCTGGTCTCCATGTCGTCGATCTGCACGCCGTGCGCTTGCAGCAACTTGAGCGCACGTGGCACATCGGGCTCGTCCTTGAAGCCGAAGTGCAGCATGATCTGCCAGCAGTCGTTGCCCATGTCTTCGACTTCGATGCGGTCGGCATCGCGGATCCAGGGCACCTCGTGCGAGCGCACCGTGACGAACAGGTTCTGGTGGTGCAGCACCTTGTTGTGCTTGAGGTTGTGCAGCAGCGCGTTGGGCGTGGTGCCCGCATCGGCGTTCATGAACACCGCCGTGCCGGCCACGCGCAGCGGCGGGCTGCAGAACACCGCTTCCAGGAAGGGGTGCAGGTCGATGGCGTCCGAGCGCAGCCGTTCGCTCAGCAAGGCGCGGCCGTCTTTCCAGGTCTGCATCAGGCTGAACATGACCACGCCGATCAGCAGGGGGAACCAGCCGCCGTCGATGACCTTGACCACGTTGGCGCTGAAGAACAGCACGTCGATGACAAAGAACACCCCGGTGGCGGCCACGCACAGCGCCAGGCCCAGGCCCCAGGCGAAGCGGATCACGAAGAAGGTCATCACCGTCGTGATCAGCATGTCGATGGTGACCGTGATGCCGTAAGCCGCGGCCAGCTTGCTGCTGGAGCCAAAGAAGATCACGGCCATCACGATGCAGGCGTACAGGCTCCAGTTCACGAAGGGGATGTAGATCTGGCCGGTTTCCTTCTCGGAGGTGTGCAGCACGCGCAGGCGCGGCAGGTAGCCCAGCTGGATGACCTGCTTGGTGACCGAGAACGCCGCAGAGATCAAGGCCTGTGAAGCAATGAAGGTCGCGCAGGTGGCCAGGCCGACCAGCGGGTACAGCGCCCATTGCGGCGCCATCTCGAAGAAGGGGTTGCCGATGTTTTCGGGGTGGGCCAGCAGCATGGCGCCCTGGCCGAAGTAGTTGATGACCAGTGCCGGCATCACCAGGCTGAACCAGGCCAGGCGGATGGGCAGCTTGCCGAAGTGCCCCATGTCGGCGTAGAGCGCCTCGGCCCCGGTGGCGCACAGGATGACGGCGCCCAGGGCGATGAAGGCCAGCCCGGGGTGGTTCACGATGAAGCCCAGGGCATGGTGCGGGCTCATGGCCACCAGCACCGAGGGATTGGCCAGGATGTGCTGCATGCCCATGACGGCCAGCACGATGAACCACACCGCCGTGATCGGCCCGAAGAACTTGCCGATGCCGCCCGTGCCGTGCTTTTGCACCATGAACAGCAGCGTCAGCACCACCAGGGTGATGGGCACGACGAAGCGCTCCAGCCCCGGGGCTGCGACCTCCATGCCCTCGACGGCAGAGAGCACCGAAATGGCCGGCGTGATGACCCCGTCACCGAAAAAGATGGCCGTGCCGAAGATGCCGATGGCCAGCAGCACCGACCGCGTTCGGGGTTTGTCTTTGACCGCGGTGGAGGCCAGCGCGAGCATGGCGATCAGGCCGCCTTCGCCGTTGTTGTCGGCGCGCAGGATGAGCGTGACGTATTTCAGCGACACGATCACCGTCAGCGTCCAGAACATCAGCGACAGGATGCCGTGGATGTTCTCCGGCGTGGGCTGGAGGTGCCCGTGCGCGAAGACTTCCTTGAAAGCGTACAGTGGGCTGGTGCCGATGTCGCCATAGACGACCCCCAGGGCGCCCAGAGTCAATGCGGCGAGCTGGGATTTGCTGAGCGGAGCGTTGGATGGATGCTGCACAGAATTGGGGCGAGAAACGACCGATCCGCCATTTTGCGCCCGTTCAGCCGGCGCGCCCACCCCACTGTGGGGGCCTTGCCCTTGCCGGCGACGCGTCCCTTGACGAATCGGCCGTGTCGTGCTCTCACCCGGAGCCAGGCTTCCCCACGGCTCAGGCGTAAACCTCGGCGTTCGGGTCGGTCACGGCCAGCTCGTAGCTCGCGGCCAGCATCGCCAGGCGGGCGATCACGCCGTACATGTAGAAGCGGTTGGGCGCACTGGCGCCGGGCTTGACGCCGGGGCGGGGCAGCTGGGTGGGCTCGGCGAAGGCCAGGGGCACGAAGCTGGAGCCTGGTGCGTTGAGGTTCTCGTCGATGCCGCGCTCGGCGTGCACGCGGTAGAAGCCGCCCACCACGTAGCGGTCGATCATGTAAACCACCGGCTCGGCCACGGCCTCGTTCATGCGCTCGTAGGTGGGCACGCCCTCCTGAATGATCACCTGCGTGACCTCCTGGCCGTCCTTCACCACCGACATCTTGTTGCGCGTGCGGCGGTTCAGGTCGGCCAGCTCCTTGGCGTCGCGCACCGTCATGATGCCCATGCCGTGGGTGCCGTTGTCGGCCTTGACCACGACGAAGGGCTTCTCGTTGATGCCGTATTCCTTGTACTTGCGGCGCACCTTGCCCAGCAGCGCGTCCACCTGGGTCTGCAGGCATTCCAGCCCGGCGCCGTCCTGGAAGTCCACCTCGTCGCACTCGCCGTGCATGGGGTTGATCAGCCAGGGGTCCATGCCCAGCAGCTTGGAGAACTTCTTGGCGACGTCTTCGTAGAGCTCGAAGTGCTTGCTCTTGCGGCGCACCGCCCAACCGGCGTGCAGCGGTGGCAGCAGGTACTGCTCGTGCAGGTCTTCCAGCACCTTGGGGATGCCGGCCGACAGGTCGTTGTTGAGCAGGATCGTGCAGGGGTCGAAGTGCTTGAGCCCCAGGCGGCGCTGGGTGCGCAGCAGCGGCTCCAGCGTCAGCTTGCTGCCGTCGGGCAGTTCGATGTCGGTGGGCTCCTTGATGGATTCGTCCAGTGTGCCCAGGCGCACATTCAGGCCCGTGAGCGTGAAGATCTGAACCAGGCGCGCCAGGTTGGCCAGGTAAAACGTGTTGCGCGTGTGCTTCTCGGGGATCAGCAGCAGGTTCTTGGCCTCGGGGCAGATCTTCTCGATGGCCGCCATCGACGCCTGCACCGCCAGCGGCAGCATCTCGTTGGTCAGGTTGTTGAAGCCGCCGGGGAAGAGGTTGGTGTCCACCGGCGCCAGCTTGAAGCCGGCGTTGCGCAGGTCCACCGAGGTGTAGAAGGGCGGCGTGTGCTCCATCCATTCCAGCCGGAACCAGCGTTCGATGGCGGGCATGGACTCCAGCATGCGCTGCTCCAGCTCGTTGATGGGGCCAGTCAGTGCGGTGATGAGGTGGGGGACCATGGGGGGCGGAGGTGTCGGACGTGGAACACCCGTTCATTCTAGGAAGAAGAGCAGATGGTGCCTGTTCGGCAAAAAAAAAGGGCCGCCCGAAGGCGACCCTGGTGTGACGCTCCGAAGAGCGGCTCAGCTCATGGGCTGATCACTTGTGGTAGGCCGTTTCGCCATGCGAAGTGATGTCCAGGCCTTCGCGTTCTTCCTCTTCCGGCACGCGCAGACCGATCACCACATCGACGATCTTGTAGGCGATCACCGACACCACCGCGGACCACACCACCGTCAGGCCCACAGCCTTGGCCTGGGTGATGAGCTGGGTGGAGATCACGTAGTCGGCCGCGGGGATCACCGAAGCGGTCACCCAGTCGCCTACGGCCGAGGGGCCGCCCAGGTTGGGCGAGTTGAAGATGCCGGTGGCCAGGGCACCGAAGATGCCGCCGACGCCGTGCACACCGAACACGTCGAGCGAGTCGTCCGCACCCAGCATCTTCTTCAGACCGGTCACGCCCCACAGGCAGATCAGGCCGGCCAGCAGGCCGATGATCACGGCGCCACCCAGGCCGACGTTGCCGGCGGCAGGGGTGATGGCGACCAGGCCAGCCACAGCACCGGAAGCGGCACCCAGCATCGAGGCCTTGCCCTTGAGCAGCGCCTCACCCAGGCACCAGCCCAGCACAGCGGCAGCGGTGGCGATGAAGGTGTTGATGAAGGCCAGGGCGGCGAAACCGTTGGCTTCCAGGGCGGAGCCGGCGTTGAAGCCGAACCAGCCCACCCACAGCAGCGAGGCACCGACCATGGTCAGCGTCAGCGAGTGCGGGGTGAACGACTCCTTGCCGTAGCCGACGCGCTTGCCGACCATGTAGGCGCCCACGATGCCAGCGACAGCGGCGTTGATGTGCACCACGGTGCCGCCGGCGAAGTCCAGCGCGCCCCATTGCCAGATCAGGCCAGCCTTGCCGTTCATGGCATCGACCACTTCCTTGCTGGTGTAGGCGTCAGGGCCCATCCAGAACCAGACCATGTGCGCGATCGGGGCGTAGCTGAAGGTGAACCACAGCACCATGAACATCAGCACGGCCGAGAACTTGATGCGCTCAGCGAAGGCGCCCACGATCAGGCAGCAGGTGATGCCGGCGAAGGTGGCCTGGAAGGCGGCGAACACCATCTCGTACATCGGCACACCTTTGCTGAAGGTGCCGGTGACGGCGAATGTGCCGGCAACGTTGTCCCAGATGCCCTTCATGAACAGGCGGTCCAGGCCGCCTATGTAGGCATTGCCCTCGGTGAAGGCCAGGCTGTAGCCGTACACGAACCACAGCACGACGATCAGCGAGAACGTGACCATCACCTGCATCAGCACGGACAGCATGTTCTTGCTGCGCACCAAGCCGCCGTAGAACAAGGCCAGGCCCGGCACGGTCATGAGGATCACCAGCAGGGTGGACACCATCATCCACGTGGTGTCGCCCTTGTTGGGCACGGGGGCGGCGGCCGCAGCGGCCTCTGCGGGGGCGCTGGCGTCAGCGGCCGGTGCAGGTGCTGCGGTGGGTGCTGCTGCAGGTGCAACGGACTCGGCCATGGCCGATGCCGCCACCGGGGCCGACGCTGCGGTGTCCTGAGCGTGCGAGACGCCCAGGATGCCGAAGGCGGCGAGCCCCAGCGCGATGGACGCAATGAGCTTTCTCATGAAATGCCTCTCGAAGGGTCGAAATGAAGGGGGACGGCGCGCACACCACGCGGGTGCGGCCACACAGAAGGGTTCAGGGGATCGGGCGTGTGGGTGTCAGAGCGCGTCCTGGCCGGTCTCGCCGGTGCGGATGCGGATGACCTGCTCCAGGGCGGTGACGAAGATCTTGCCGTCGCCGATCTTGCCGGTGCGCGCTGCGGTCTCGATGGCCTCGATGACGCGGTCCAGGATGGCTTCGTCCACAGCGGCTTCGATCTTGACCTTGGGCAGGAAATCGACCACGTATTCCGCGCCTCGGTACAGCTCGGTGTGGCCTTTCTGGCGGCCGAAGCCTTTGACTTCGGTCACGGTGATGCCCTGGACGCCGATGGCAGACAGGGCCTCACGCACTTCATCAAGCTTGAAGGGCTTGACGATGGCAGTCACCATTTTCATGGTTGTTTCTCCGGTGAGGGTGGACAGATGGGTGTGGACCATCAACTGCATGATCTGTGCCAGCGCGCCAAAACGGTGAGCTGACCGTGGCGAGCTTGCCTTTGGTGCATGGGCTTGTGCACCGCTTTGGCGGAGCGCTGCGCAAGGCGCACGCCAAAGGTGCGCGGTCTGACGGGTCAGGTGGGGACATGCGTGGATCGCACCTGAATGGTGCGATTGCGGATGGTCACCCCCCTGGCCCACCCTTTGCGCAACACCCCCTTCAGAGGGAGGGTCAAACCGGCCTGATCTGGGCAGAATCCAAAGCCATGTCGCTTGCCATCGTTCACAGCCGCGCCCTCGATGGCCTGCTGGCCCCGGAAGTCACCGTGGAGGTCCACCTCGCCAACGGCCTGCCCTCGTTCACTTTGGTTGGGTTGGCGGACACCGAGGTCAAGGAGGCCCGCGAGCGCGTTCGCGCGGCGCTGAGCAACAGCGGCCTGGAGTTCCCGGTCAACAAGCGCATCACGGTCAACCTCGCCCCCGCCGACCTGCCCAAGGAATCAGGGCGCTTCGACTTGCCGATCGCGCTCGGCATCCTTGCCGCCATGGGCCACGTGGACGCAGCCAAGCTGGCCGAGCTGGAGTTCGCGGGTGAGCTGTCTTTGGGTGGGGAGTTGCGCCCGGTGCGGGGCGCCCTGCCCATGGCCCTGGCCTGGCACCGCCAGATGCCAGGTGTGCGCCAGCGCGGGCTGGTGCTGCCTCACGCCAGTGCCTGCGAGGCCGCCCTCGTGGACAGCGCCCGGGTGTACGGCGCGCGGCACCTGCTGGAGGTGGTGGAGGCCTTGCGACCCGACGGCCAGGGCTCGGGCGCGGACTTGTCACGGGCGCGCGCCCAGATTCCAGCGCTGCTCGACCGTGTGCTACCCGACATGCGCGACGTGAGGGGCCAGTCGGCGGCCAAGCGCGCGCTGGAGGTGGCGGCCGGCGGCGGCCATTCCCTGCTCATGGTGGGGCCACCTGGCACGGGCAAGTCCATGCTGGCGCAGCGATTCCTGGGGCTGCTGCCCGAGCTCACCCAGGAGGAGGCCCTGAGCTCGGCGGCCGTGCTCAGCCTCGCCGGTCACTTTGACGCGGCCAACTGGCGCCAGCGGGTGCTGCGCGCGCCTCACCACACGGCCTCGTCCGTGGCGCTGGTCGGCGGCGGATCGCCCCCACGCCCGGGTGAGATTTCCCTGGCGCACCACGGCGTCCTTTTCCTGGACGAGTTGCCCGAGTTCCCGCGCGCCGCCCTGGAAGCCCTGCGCGAACCGCTCGAAACCGGCCACATCACCATCTCGCGCGCGGCGCGGCGGCATGACTTTCCAGCGCGCTTCCAATTGGTGGGCGCCATGAACCCCTGCCCGTGCGGGCATTTCGGCAACCCGATCAAGGCCTGTCGCTGCACGCCCGAAATGGTGGCCCGCTATCAGGGGCGCCTCAGCGGCCCCTTGCTGGACCGCATCGACGTGCAAGTGGAGGTGCCTGCCGTGCCGCCCGAGGTGCTGGCGCGCAGCCCGGATGGCGAGGCCTCGGCGAGCATCGCGGCCAGGGTGCAGGCTGCCCGGTCGCGCCAGCTGCAGCGCCAGGGGGCGCTCAACGCCGAATTGTCCGGGTCGCTGCTTGACGAGCACGCCCAGGCCGATCAGGCAGCGCTGGCCTTTCTGCAGGCGGCTTGCACCAAGCTGGGCTGGTCGGGCCGTGCGTACCACCGCGTGCTCAAGCTGGCGCGCACGGTGGCGGACCTGGCCGGAGCACCGCGCATCGCATCGGCGCACATGGCCGAGGCCATCCAGCACCGGAGGGTCTTGACTTCTGCCTGAGGTGGCGTGTCGGCATACTGCAGGTTCTGGCCTGAGCCAACGCTCATCAGGCATCCACCAGCACCCCACCCATCCCTCACCGTCATCGGAGCCACATCCATGTCTTCCAAGGCCACTTTTGCATCCGCCCCCGATGACGCCCGCGCCCGGGCCACCAGCGCACCGAGGGTGCGACCCTGGCTGGCGGGCTTGTGCCTGGCAAGCCTGGCTGTGGGCACGGTGTGGGCGCAGGCCCCTCGGGGGCAGTCACCGCAGGCGCAGCCCCAGGGGCGCGCACAAGCACAGGTTCAGGTTCAGGACGCCTGGTTGCGCCCCACGGTGGCTGGGCAGTCGGCGACCGGGGGCTACATGCGCCTGACCGCATCCCAAGACCTGCAGTTGCTCGGCTTCAGCAGCCCCGTGGCGGCCGAAGCCCAACTGCACGAAATGGTGATGAACGGTGACGTGATGCAAATGCGAGAGTCGGCTGCTTTGTCGCTGCCAGCGGGCACCGCGGTGGCCCTGCAGCCGGGCGCAGGACAGCGCCACCTCATGCTGATGGGCCTGAAGCGTCAGCTCAAGGCGGGCGAGAAGGTCCAGGTGGTGCTGAAGCTGAAGGCGGCCGATGGCACGGCCTTCTCGCAAACGGTGGTGGTGCCGGTCAAGGCCAAGGGGCCTGCGGCAGAGGCTGTGCCGTCAGAGGGCGGCCACCCCCATGGTCACGACGGCAGCCACGACCACAAGCACCAACACGCTCACTGATCTTCCAGGCGCCGGGGGGGGTAGGTGTCCCAGCCCTGGCAGCCAGGGCATTGCCAGAAGTAGTGCTGGCTCTCGAAACCGCAGGCCGCACAGCGGTAGCGTTGCAGCGGTTGGGCCGCGGTGGCCAGGGCCTGCTGCATGCGCTCGATTTCCGGCTCTTCCAAGGGCTTGTGCGTCAGCAGGCGCTCGCGGATCAGGCCTTGCGCCGCTGACAAGGATGGCTGCCTGGAGATGTGGGTCATCAGGGCCTGGCGGCGCAGGTCGCCATCGGGCTGCAGGGCGTTGAGGGCCAGCAACACGTCCACCGAAGGGGCCTGTGCATACAGACTCTCCAGCTTGCCCAGGGCCGTGGCGGTTTGTCCGCAGGCTTGGGCGCAGCGCGCGTAGTCCATGGCGATGAGTGCGAAGGCCTGCGGTTGCACGGCCAGCAGTTCCTCCCAGGCGCGCAAGGCCTCGGCGTTTTGGCCCATGCGCATGAAGCGTTGGCCCATCATCACCAGGGGGCGGGCGGCTTGCGGTGCGGCTTCGCGGGCGCGCACCAAGGCCTGGGCGGCTTCTTCCGGGTGGCTGCGTGCATCGGCCTCGTGGGCGATTTCGCACCAGTGGTGGGCCGTGCGCTGCGAGAACGAACCCGTGCCGGCCGCTTCCAGCTGGTGGGCCATCTCGATGGCCGGGTGCCAGTTGCGCGAACGCTCGTGCAGCGAGAGCAGCGCCAGGCGGGCATCGGTGCTGAAGGCGGTGCCGGCCAGCGCCTGGAAGGCCTCTTCGGCGCGGTCGAACAGGCCGGCCTTCATGAAGTCCTGGGCCAGGGCGTGCTGGGCGCGTTCGCGCTCGTCGCGCTTGAGGTCGGCGCGGGCCAGCAGGTGTTGGTGCACCCGGATGGCGCGTTCGTACTCGCCACGGCGGCGGAACAGGTTGCCCAGGGCGAAATGCAGGTCCGAGGTGTCGGGGTCGTGTTGCACTGCCTCGATGAAGGCGTCGATGGCTTTGTCCTGTTGTTCGTTGAGCAGCAGGTTCAGGCCTTTGAAATAGGCTTGGGGCGAGGCCTGGTCTTCGCGTTTGAGTTGGCGCAGGTCCATGCGCGAGGCCATCCAGCCCAGCACGAAAGCGCCAGGCAGGGCCAGCAGCAGCCAGTAGAAATTGAAGTCCATGGGTGTGTCAGGCCACCAGGGCCAAGCTCATTTCGCCGGCTTGCGCGGCGCAGGCATGTCGGGCGGGAAGGGCAGTTCGCTGGGCAGCGAGGGCGGTCCGGCCGCGTCGCTGGCATTGCCTGTCCCTGCTTTGCCGCTTGATTTGGCGGTGCCTGGCACTGGCTCGGGCATCAGCAGTTGGCGGGTGCGCGCGTCACGGCGGTGGCGCCACCAGCTGGGCACCATCGACAGCACGCCCGTGGCGCAACCGAGTGCGAACACGCCGAGCACCACGAACACAATCGGGCCCTGCCAGTGCCAGCCGAACATCCATTTCAGTTCGACAAGGTGCTGGTTGTTCAGTGCGAAGGCGAACAACACGAAAAACAGCAGGCCGCGCCACAACCAGGTCAGTGCTCGCATGGGTGTTCAGCTGGGTGTTCAAGTCGATGGGGTGTCGGCGACGGTCGGTGTGGCCGCTGCCTCCCCCGCAGTATCCACCGTGTCCACGCCTTCGCGCAGGGCTTTGCCAGGTTTGAAGTGCGGCACCAGCTTCTCGGGGATCAGGACTTGCTCGCCGGAGCGCGGGTTGCGGCCCATGCGGGGCGGGCGGCGGTTGATGGAAAAGCTGCCAAATCCACGGATTTCGATGCGGTGTCCCCGCGCCAGCGCTTCCGACATGGCGTCCAGGATGGTCTTGACGGCGAATTCGGCGTCGCGCTGGGTGAGCTGGCTGAAGCGTTCGGCCAGCCGGGCGACGAGGTCGGATCGGGTCATGGGTGCGGGCGGAAGCTGGCGTCCGGTTGGGGTGTCCGGAGAGTGACTCCGGGAGGGACTGAGGTGAGCGGCGGCATCGGGTCGGTGACCTGAGCCCCGCTCAACTCAATCCCCGATCACGCCAGACCGAAGCCTGGGCGCGATGGGGTGAGGCGTCAGAAACGCAGGCTGGATCAGCCGTTGTTCTGGTCCAGCTTGGCCTTCAGCAGGGCGCCCAGGCTGGTGGTGCCGGAGCCTTCCTTGGTGGTGTCGGCGCGCAGCGATTGCATGGCTTCTTGCTGCTCGACGTTGTCCTTGGCCTTGATCGACAGCTGGATGCCGCGGGTCTTGCGGTCCACGTTGATGATCAGGGCGGTGACTTCGTCGCCTTCCTTCAGCACGTTGCGGGCGTCTTCCACGCGGTCGCGGGAGATTTCCGAAGCGCGCAGGTAGCCGATGATGTCGTCACCCAGGGTGATTTCAGCACCCTTGGCATCCACGGTCTTGACGATGCCGGTGACGGTGGCGCCACGGTCGTTGAGGGTCGTGAAGTTGGTGAACGGGTCGGAGTCCAGCTGCTTGATGCCCAGGGAGATGCGCTCGCGCTCGACGTCGATGGCCAGCACGATCGCTTCGACTTCCTGGCCCTTCTTGTAGTTGCGCACGGCGGCTTCGCCAGGCTCGTTCCAAGACAGGTCGGACAGGTGCACCAGGCCGTCGATACCGGCAGCCAGGCCCACGAACACGCCGAAGTCGGTGATCGACTTGACGGGGCCCTTGACCTTGTCGCCGCGGTTGAACGACTGGGCGAAATCGTCCCAAGGGTTCGGCTTGCACTGCTTCATGCCCAGGGAGATGCGACGCTTGTCTTCGTCGATTTCCAGGACCATGACTTCCACTTCGTCGCCCAGGTTGACGATCTTGTTGGGGGCCACGTTCTTGTTGGTCCAGTCCATCTCGGAGACGTGCACCAGGCCTTCGATGCCGGGTTCGATCTCGACGAAGGCACCGTAGTCAGCGATGTTGGTGACCTTGCCGAACAGGCGGGTGCCGGCGGGGTAACGGCGCGACACGCCAACCCACGGATCGTCGCCCATCTGCTTCAGGCCCAGCGAGACGCGGTTCTTCTCGGCGTCGAACTTCAGGACCTTGGCGGTCAGTTCCTGGCCCACCGTCACGACTTCGGACGGGTGACGGACACGGCGCCATGCCATGTCGGTGATGTGCAGCAGGCCGTCGATGCCGCCCAGGTCCACGAACGCACCGTATTCGGTGATGTTCTTGACCACGCCTTCGACGATGGCGCCTTCGCGCAGCGTTTCCATCAGCTTGGCGCGCTCTTCGCCCATCGAAGCTTCGACCACAGCGCGGCGCGACAGCACCACGTTGTTGCGCTTGCGGTCCAGCTTGATGACCTTGAATTCCATGGTCTTGCCTTCGAACGGCGACATGTCTTTGACAGGACGCGTGTCGAGCAGCGAGCCGGGCAGGAAGGCGCGGATGCCGTTGACCAGAACGGTCAGACCGCCCTTGACCTTGCCGTTGACGGTGCCGGTCACGAAGTCGCCGGACTCCAGCGCGGTTTCCAGGGACAGCCACGATGCCAGGCGCTTGGCCTTGTCGCGCGACAGGATGGTGTCGCCGTAGCCGTTTTCGATGGCGTCAACCGCCACGGACACGAAGTCGCCCACTTGGACTTCGATCTCGCCCTGGTCGTTTTTGAACTCGTCCAGGGGCACATAGGCCTCGGACTTCAAGCCGGCGTTGACGACCACAAAGTTGTGTTCGACAGCGACCACCTCGGCGGTGATGACTTCGCCGGTGCGCATGTTGGTGCGCTGCAACGACTCTTCAAAAAGGGCGGCAAAAGATTCAGACATGGAATTTCCTGTGCTGGCGTGAACCAGCGGAAACGCTCTGGAATCGACAGGAACGACCAAAGCGGGTTGGGTTGAAGAACATGACACCCGGGCGGCTCGAAAAGGAGGAACCACCCTGATCGCTCGCGTCCTTGCCTGGCAGCAGGGACGGGGCGTCACAGCCTTGTTGTCACGGTGTGTGACCTTCGGCCTGGCGGTCGGCGTTGGCAGGAGCGCAGCTCAGTGCCGAACGATGACGTGGGGCCAGCCCTGAACCCACCAGCCCAGCACGGCATCAACGGATTCGTCGATGCTCAGTGCGGAGTTGTCGAGTTTTCGGGCGTCTGCAGCAGGGGCCAGGGGCGCCACCGCGCGGGAGGTGTCCCGCAGGTCGCGCGCTTCCAAGTCTGCGCAGATCTCGTCAAGGGTAACAGAAAACCCTTTAGAAATCAATTGCTTATGCCGCCGCTCGGCGCGTTGGGCGACGCTGGCGGTCAGAAACACCTTCAGGGCGGCGTCGGGAAACACCACCGTGCCCATGTCGCGGCCGTCGGCGACCAGGCCGGGCAGGCCGCGGAAGGCTTTTTGCAGCTCCAGCAGGGCCTGGCGCACGCCGGGGTAGGCCGACAGCCGCGAGGCGGCCTGGCCGATTTCTTCGCGGCGCACGGCTTCGCTGACGTCGCGGCCGTCCACCCAGATGTGGTCGCGGTCGAAGCGCAGCGCGATGCCCTCGCCCAACTGGCGGGCGAGCTGCTCCAGCGCGTGGGCGTCGTCCAGGTCGGTGCCTTGCTCCAGCGCCAGCAGGCCGGTGATGCGGTAGAGCGAGCCCGAGTCGAGGAACTGGTAGCCCAGGCGGGTGGCCAGGGCGCTGGCCAGCGTGCCCTTGCCCGAGGCGGTGGGGCCGTCCACGGTGATGACGGGGATCCAGTCCGGGTGGGTCCGCGCGACCTGGAAGAGCGCCTCGAAATAGTCGGGGAAGGTTTTGGCCACGCAACGCGGGTCGTCGATGCGGACCGAGATCGGTTTGGCTTTCACCGCCGAGGGCGCCAGCGGGTTGAAGGCGGCCAGCGAGAAGCACATGGCCATGCGGTGGTCGTCGTAGGTGTGGATGCTGGCGTGTTGCCAGGCGGTCTGCTCGCCTTGGCTGGCCGGTGGCGTCACCTCGATGAAATCTTCACCTTCGACCACGGTGGCGCCGAGTTTGCGCAGCTCCTTGGCCATGGCGGCGATGCGGTCGGTTTCCTTGACGCGCCAGCTCGCGATGTTGCGCAGGCGGGTCGTGCCGTCGGCGTACAGCGCCATCACGGCCAGGGTCATGGCCGCGTCGGGGATGTGGTTGCAGTCGAGGTCGATGGCGTTCAGAGGCCAAGCGCCGCGTTGGACTTCCAGCCAGTTCGGCCCGGACGTGACCTTGGCGCCCATGGCCTGAGCGGCTTCGATGAAGCGGATGTCGCCCTGGATGGACGCGTTGCCCACGCCCTCGATGCGCACCGGCTCGTCGATGCCGGCGATGGCACCGGCGGCAATGAAGTAAGACGCCGAAGACGCGTCCGCCTCGATGTGGATGTGGCCCGGTGACTGGTAACGGCTGCCCTGCGGGATGATGAAGCGCTGCCAGCCCTCGCGCCGCACCTGGATGCCGAAGCGTGCCAGCAGATTCAGCGTGATCTCGATGTAGGGCTTGGAGATGAGCTCGCCCACGACCTCGATGGTCAGGGCCTGGTCTTGCGAGACCAGCGGCAGCGACAGCAGCAGGGCGGTCAGGAACTGGCTGGAGACGTCGCCACGCACCTGGATGGGCGCCGACAGCTTGAGTTGGCCACCGGCCAGGCGCAGCGGCGGGTAGCCTTCCTGGCCTGTGCACTCGACGATGCAGCCCAGCGGGCGCAGGGCATCGACCAGGTCACCGATGGGGCGTTCGTGCATGCGCGGGATGCCGCTGAGCGTGAAGACGCCGCCCTGCGTGGCCGACAGCAGCGCCAAGGCCGCGGTCAGCGGGCGCATGGCCGTGCCGGCATTGCCCAGGAAGAGTTCGGCGTGCAGCACCGCGAGCTTGCCGCCCAGGCCGGTGATGTGGACGGTGTCGCCTTGCTGGTCGAGTTCACAACCCAGGGCGCGCAGGGCTTCGAGCATCACGCGGGTGTCGTCGGACGCCAGCAGGTCGTGGACCACGGTGGTGCCTTCGCTCAGGCCGGCCAGCAGCAGCACCCGGTTGGAGATGCTCTTGGAGCCGGGCAGGCGCACGGTGCCGCCTGCGGTCAGCAGCGGGGGCAGGTCGAGGAAGGCGGTGGTGTACATGCGGAGGCGGTCTCACAGGCGGCTTCGTGGGCCGACAGGACAGATCAGAACAGGGTGGGGCCGTGCGGGTGTTCAGCGGGCCCCGGGTTTGCCGGCAGACGCTGGGTTGAGCGGCGCGGGGTTCAGTTGCCACTTGCTGCGGGCGTCGGAGGCGGTCTGGATCATGCGCTGCAGCTCGGGGCCGTCCCAGGCGCGCATCTGGGCTTCCAGCGTGTCCAGCGCCTGGCGGAAGGCTTCGGACTGCTTGAGCACTTCTTCGCGGTTGGACAGCAGGATGTCGCGCCAGATGGTCGGGTCGCTCGCGGCGATGCGGCTGAAATCGCGGAAACCCGGGCCGGCCAGCGACAGGTACTCCTGGCCGCCCGGCTGCTGGCCCATGGCCGTCATGTACGCGAAAGCCAGCAGGTGCGGCAGGTGGCTCACCGCCGCGAAAGCCGCGTCGTGGTGTTCGGGCGTCATCTTGAGCACCTGGCAACCCACGGCCGCCCACACGTCGGTGGCCTTTTGCACCAGCACCGGGTCGGTCTGCTCCAGCGGCGTGAGGATGAGCTTGCGCCCCTGGTAGAGCGCCGCGTCGGCATGCTCGATGCCCGCGACCTCGCGCCCGGCGATCGGGTGGGCTGGCACGAACGATGGCAGGCGCTCTTTCAGCACGCGCCGGGCGGCATCGACCACATCGCGCTTGGTGGAGCCCACGTCCATGAACAGCACACCGGGGTCCACCAGGTGGCGGATGGCCTTGAAGGTGCCTTCGGACGCGGCCACGGGCACGGCGATCAGGACGATGTCCGAGCCAGAGACGGCCAGCAGCGCCGACTCGGCGGCTACGTCGATCACGCCCATGCGGCGCGCCTTCTCGACGGTGGAGGGCGACTTGCTGTAGCCAATGACGCGCTTGACCAGGCCCGCTTTTTTGAGCGCCAGCGCGAAGGAGCCGCCCATCAGGCCGCAGCCGATCAGACCGAGCTGGTTGAACATGGGTGGGGTGTCCTGCGGCTCAGTGCACGTCCAGCGGGTAGCTGCCGAGCACCTTGAAGAATGAGCATTGGGCGCGCAGCTCGTCGAGCGCAGCGGCCACGTTGTCCTGGGCGGGGTGGCCGGCCAGGTCGATGAAGAAAACGTACTCCCACTGGCCGGAGCGCGCCGGGCGCGACTCGAAACGGCTCATGGACACGCCGTGGCGCTTGAGCGGCACCAGCAGGTCGTGGACGGCGCCGGGGCGGTTGTCCACCGACACCACCAGGCTGATGCAGTCGTGGCCGGTGGGTGCGGCCGGCGTGGCCACCGACTGCGGACGCACGATGACGAAGCGCGTGCGGTTGTGGGCCTCGTCCTGCACGGCGGGCTGCACCACGTGCAGGCCGTACTGGCTGGCGGCGCGCTCGCTGGCCAGGGCCGCGATGCGCGGGTCTTGTGCGGCCATGCGGGCGCCTTCGGCATTGCTCGACACGGCGCGGCGCTCGGCCTGCGGCAGGTGCTGGCTGAGCCAACCCTGGCACTGCGCCAGGGCCTGCGGGTGCGCTGCCACCACCTCGATGCCCTCGCGGCCGAGGTCCTTGCGCAGCAGGTTGTGCGTCACCATCAGGCTGGTTTCGCCCACGATGGACAGCGGCGATTGCAGCAGCAAGTCCAGCGAGCGGGCGACCACGCCTTCGGTCGAGTTCTCGATCGGCACCACACCAAAATCGGCCGATTGGGCCGAGGTGGCCCGGAAGACTTCGTCGATCGAGGGGCACACGACCGCGTCGATGGACGAGCCGAAGTAGTTCAGCGCGGCCTGTTCGCTGAAGGTGCCGATGGGGCCGAGGAAGGCCACGCGTTGGCGACCTTCCAGCGCGCGGCAGGCCGACATGATCTCGCGCCAGATCGGGGCGATGCTGTCATGGCGCACCGGGCCGGGGTTGGCGTTCTTCACGCGGTCGATGACCTGCGCCTCGCGGTCCGGGCGGAACACCGGCGAGCCATCGAGCTTCTTGACCTCGCCCACGGCCTGGGCCAGTTGCGCGCGTTGGTTGAGCAGGGCCAGCAGCTGCTGGTCCACCGTGTCGATCTTCACGCGCAGCTCGCCCAGTTGCTCGTCCACCGGGCGACCGTCGGGCTGGAAGTGGAGGGTGTTGGCGATCGTGTCAGCCATGGCTTGCCGCAAACTGCTTCATGTGATCGACCAGGGCCTGCACGCCGGCCAGGGGCATGGCGTTGTAGATCGAGGCGCGCATGCCGCCCACGCTCTTGTGGCCCTTGAGCTGCAGCAGGCCGGCGCCCTGGGTGCTGGCCAGGAAGGCCGCGTTCAGGCTGTCGTCCGGCAGGAAGAAGGGGATGTTCATGCGCGAACGGCAATCCTTGGCCACCTTGTTGGTGTAGTAGCCGGAGCCGTCGATGTAGTCGTACAGCAGTTGGGCCTTGGCGATGTTGCGCGCCTCGATGGCGGCCAGGCCGGTGAGCTCGCCCTGCGGCGTCACTTCGCGCTGCTTGAGCGCCCACTGGAACACCAGCCCGGCGATGTACCAGGCATAGGTGGGTGGCGTGTTGTACATGGAGCCGTTGTCGGCCACCACCTGGTAGTCGAAGGCCGAGGGCGTGTCGGGCAGGGCGTGGCCGATCAGGTCTTCGCGCACGATGACCAGGGTCAGGCCCGAGGGGCCGATGTTCTTCTGGGCGCCGGCATAGGCCAGGCCCACGCGCGACCAATCGATGGGTCGCGACGCGATGTGCGAGGAGCAGTCGATCACCAGCGGCGCCGTCGAGCCCAGCGCGGCCAGGTCGGGCAGCGCGTGCATCTCCACGCCGTGGATGGTCTCGTTGCTGCAGACGTGCACATACGTGGCGTCGTCCGACAGCTGCCAGCTGCCATGGGCCGGCAGCGTGGTGTGGTGGTCGGCCTCGTTGCTGGCCGCCAACTTGGCCGTGCAGTACTTGCGCGCTTCCTTGGCCGACTTCTGCGACCAGGAGCCGGTGATGACGTGGTCCACCACGCCACCGCGCGACAGGTTCATCGGGATGATCGCGTTCTCGGCGATCGCACCACCCTGCATGAACAGCACCTTGAAGTGCGAGGGGATGGCCAGCAGGGTGCGCAGGTCGGCCTCGGCCTGCTCGGCGATCGAGGTGAACTCCTTGCCGCGGTGGCTCATCTCCATGACGCCCATGCCCGAGCCGCGCCAATCCAGCATCTCGGCCGCGGCCTGTTGCAGCACCTCTTCAGGCAGCGTGGCCGGACCGGCCGAGAAGTTGAAGGGGCGAGGCGATGTGGACATGGGCAGGCGCGGGAGAGGTGCGGGCGACGCAGGCGTCAGGAGCTCACCGTCGAGGGGTCACTTCTTGGCGGGCTTGGCGGCCGGCTTCGAAGCAGGCGCATCGCCACCTTGTGCGGCGTTCTGGTTGGCCATGGCCTGGCTCAGCTTGCCACCGCTGGCGGTGTCGATGATCTTGCGGATGTTGTCCTGCAGGGCTTGCAGCTTGGGGTCCACCTGGCTGCGGGCGTCCGCGGAGACCTTGTCGATCAGCGTCTTTTGCAGCTCGGGGATGACGCTCTGGTACTTCTTCAGCACCGGCGAGTCCAGCATGACGCCCAGTTGCTTGAGCTCCTCTTCGGTGAACTTGTCTTCCAGCACGCTGGCCACGGCGGCGGGGCCGACCTTGGCGGCGCTGGCCTTGACCACGGGCGTCGCGGTCTCCTGGTACTTCTGCAGTTCGGCATCGATCTGCTGACCGGTGGCTTCGCGCTTCTCGGGCGGCACCAGGCCGATCGCGGGCTGCACGAACTGGCCCATCAGCTGGCGCGCCGGGGCTTGGGTGATGTCGGAAGCCAGGCCATCCAGGGCCTGCTTTTGCGCGATCGGCAGGCGCAGGATCTGCTCGCGCTTGTCGGCGTGGGCCGGCAGGGCGATCAGGGTCAGCGTGGCGGTCACAGCGGCAGCCCAGGCGGTTTGACGGAAGTTCATCGGGGGTCCTTGGTTCGTGGAAACAGGGGCCGCATCTTGGCCCCGCTGCGTGTCAGAGTGGCGTCAGGCTTCGGAGGTTCCGTCGCCGCTGTTGGGGGTGTCGGGGGTGTCGGTGTCAGTGTCGCCGATGTCTTCGCCGCCATCCTCGCCCTCGGCCGGCACGTTCGCATCGTTTTCCACGATGCGTTGCAGGCCGATCAGCTTGGCACCTTCGTCCAGCGCGATCAGCGTCACGCCCTGCGTGGCACGGCCGAGTTCGCGGATCTCAGCGACGCGGGTGCGCACCAGCACGCCCTTGTCGGTGATCAGCATGATCTCGTCTTCCGGACGCACCAGCGTGGCCGCCACGACCTTGCCATTGCGCTCGGACTGCTGGATGGCGATCATGCCCTTGGTGCCGCGACCGTGGCGGGTGTACTCGACGATGCCCGTGCGCTTGCCGTAACCGTTCTCGGTGGCGGTCAGCACGCTCTGTGTTTCGTCTTCGGCCACCAGCATGGCGATGACCGACTGGCCGTCTTCCAGCATCATGCCGCGCACGCCGCGGGCGCCACGGCCCATCGGACGCACATCGTCTTCGTCGAAGCGCACGGCCTTGCCGCCGTCAGAGAACAGCATCACGTCGTGCTTGCCGTCGGTCAGGGCCGCGCCCACCAGCACATCGCCATCGTCCAGGCCCACGGCGATGATGCCGGCCTTGCGGGGGTTGCTGAAGTCGGTCAGCGGGGTCTTCTTGACCGTGCCCATCTTGGTGGACATGAAGACGTAGTGGTCTTCGGGGAAGCTGCGGAACTCACCGGTCAGCGGCAGCACCACGTTGATTCGCTCGTCTTTTTCCAACGGGAACATGTTGACCATGGGCTTGCCGCGCGAGTT
This sequence comes from Aquabacterium commune, assembly GCF_004362855.1. Taxonomy (GTDB): domain Bacteria; phylum Pseudomonadota; class Gammaproteobacteria; order Burkholderiales; family Burkholderiaceae_C; genus Aquabacterium; species Aquabacterium commune. The sequence continues at coordinate 625,533 of NZ_SNXW01000001.1, read as the reverse complement.
GCGCGAGCCCTGCGGCACTTCCCAGACCTTGATCCAATAGACGCGACCGCGGTTGCTGAAGCACAGGATGTAGTCGTGCGTGTTGGCGATGAAGAGCTGGTCGATCCAGTCGTCTTCCTTCGTCGCCGTGGCTTGCTTGCCGCGCCCGCCGCGCTTTTGCGAGCGGTACTCGCTCAGCGGCTGGCTCTTGATGTAGCCGGTGTGCGAAATCGTCACCACCATGTCGGTGGGCGTGATCAGGTCTTCGGTGCCCAGCTCTTGCGCGTTGTGCTCGATGGTCGAGCGGCGCGCGCCCAGCTTGGTCTGGCCGAACTCGGTGCGGATGGCGCCCAGCTCGTCGGAAATGATGGTCGAGACGCGCTCCGGCTTGGACAGGATGTCCAGCAGATCGGCGATCTGCGACATCACGTCCTTGTACTCGCCGATGATCTTGTCCTGCTCCAGGCCCGTCAGGCGTTGCAGGCGCATCTGCAGGATCTCGCCGGCCTGGTCTTCCGACAGGCGGTACAGGCCGTCCGACTGCATGCCGAAGCTCAGTGGCAGGCCTTCCGGGCGGTAGAGCTGCGGGTTGCCATCGACGCGCGACAGCATCTCGCGCACCAGGCCCGAATCCCAGCTCTTGGCCATCAGGGCCGTCTTGGCCACCGGCGGCGTCGGCGAGGTCTTGATGGTCTCGATGAACTCGTCGATGTTGGCCAGCGCCACGGCCAGGCCTTCCAGCACGTGGCCGCGTTCGCGCGCCTTGCGCAGCTCGAACACGGTGCGGCGGGTCACGACCTCGCGGCGGTGTTCCAGGAAGACCGTGATCAGGTCCTTCAGGTTGCACAGCTTGGGCTGGCCGTCGATCAGGGCCACCATGTTGATGCCGAAGGTGTCCTGCAGCTGCGTCTGCTTGTACAGGTTGTTCAGCACCACCTCGGGCACTTCGCCGCGCTTGAGTTCAATCACCACGCGCATGCCGGACTTGTCGGATTCGTCCTGGATGTGGCTGATGCCTTCGATCTTCTTCTCGTTGACCAGCTCGGCGATGCGCTCCAGCAGGTTCTTCTTGTTCACCTGATAAGGAATCTCGTCAACGATGATCGCCTGGCGGTCGCCCTTGCCGATGTCTTCGAAGTGCACGCGGGCGCGCATGACCACGCGGCCACGGCCGGTGCGGTAGCCCTCGCGCACACCGCTCAGGCCGTAGATGATGCCGGCGGTGGGGAAGTCCGGGGCCGGGATGATCTCCATGAGCTCATCGACCGAGCAGTCCGGGTTGCGCAGCGAGTGCAGGCAGGCATCCACCACCTCGTTGAGGTTGTGCGGCGGGATGTTGGTGGCCATGCCGACTGCGATGCCGGCCGAGCCGTTGATCAGCAGGTTGGGCAGGCGCGCTGGCAGCACCAGCGGCTCTTTCTCGGAGCCGTCGTAGTTGGGCCCGAAATCGACGGTTTCCTTGTCGATGTCGGCCAGCATCTCGTGGGCGATCTTGGCCAGGCGGATTTCGGTGTACCGCATGGCGGCGGCGTTGTCGCCGTCGATCGAGCCGAAGTTGCCCTGGCCATCGACCAGCATGTGGCGCAGCGAGAAGTCCTGCGCCATCCGGACGATGGTGTCGTACACGGCCGAGTCGCCGTGCGGGTGGTATTTACCGATGACGTCACCGACGATGCGCGCCGACTTCTTGTAAGGGCGGTTCCAGTCGTTGTTCAGCTCGTGCATGGCGAACAACACACGCCGGTGCACAGGCTTCAAGCCGTCGCGGGCGTCCGGCAGGGCGCGCCCGACGATCACGCTCATCGCGTAATCCAGATACGAACGCCGCATCTCCTCTTCGAGGCTGATGGGCAGGGTTTCCTTGGCGAATGACGTCATGCGTGCTTCACATTGAGAGGGACACGGCCCGAGGCGGCCCGGGCCGCCTTGCCGTTGTGGCCCACCAGCTCACGACCGAAAACGTCGCGCGGATGACGGGCAGGGAAGCGAAAGGTGCATTGTAATTGGCCCGTCATGTCGTGACGAAACAACAAGATGTCACGTTCCCCGCTGCGAACGCGGGTGCCACTTGAGCGGAGTTTTCGCTGTGGCACAATGAATTCGTTAGTCTCGTCGGGTCTTGTACCTGGGGAGTCGCCTGTCACCAGGCCGTTCGCAGCCATTTGCTGCGTCTAATTCGTGAGGATCTGCATGAACAAGTTCAATAAGGTTGCTGCCCTGTTTGCCACGGTTGCCATGGCTGGTGGCGCATTCGCCCAAACCGCCCAAACCACGGTCGATAACTGGCGCGCCACCGACGGCACCGTCTGGAAGAATGGCACCAACGAATACTGCTGGCGCGACAACCCCTGGACCCCGGCCACTGGCGTCCAAGGTTGCGACGGCGTGCCCGCGCCCGCTGCTGCCCCGGCACCTGCTGCGCCTGCTCCGGCACCGGCTGCTGCACCGACTCCGGCGCCCGTCGCTGTGCCCGTGGCGCCTGCCACCGAGAAGGTCAGCTTCGCTGCCGACGCTTTCTTTGACTTCGACAAGGCTGTGCTGAAGCCCGAAGGCAAGGCCAAGCTGGACGATCTGGCCGACAAGGTCAAGGGCATCACCCTGGAAGTCATCATCGCCGTCGGTCACACCGACTCGGTGGGCACCGACGGTTACAACCAGAAGCTGTCCGAGAAGCGCTCGGAAGCCGTCAAGTCCTACCTGGTGGGCAAGGGCATTGAGGCTTCGCGCGTTTACGTCGAAGGCAAGGGCGAGAAGCAGCCTGTGGCCGACAACAAGTCTGCCGATGGCCGCGCCAAGAACCGCCGCGTCGAAATCGAAGTGGTCGGCACCCGCGCCAAGTGATCCTGACGGGGAGCTGACGCCTGCTGTATGGCAGGTTTCGCACCCCACTGATCACCCGAAGAGCCCTGCGCTGTGCGTGGGGCTTTTTTTCGCCTGAACGCGATCGCCCTTGGCGCGTTGCTCATCGGTGGGCCACGTTGAGCGCAAGAAAAAAGGCGACCCGGAGGTCGCCTTGCTGCTTTTGCGGGCCCGGGCCCGGCGGGCAGGGGTCAGACCAGCGTCACGTCCTTGCCGCTCAGGCGCTTGGCCAGCTGCGTGGCCATGCGGTTGGTCGTGCCATAGATCGACAACTGCGGGTTGGCGCCGATGCTGGTCGGGAAGACCGAGCCGTCGTGCACCGACAGGTTGCTGAGCTGCCAATGCACGCCGTCGGGTCGCACGACGCCGAGCTTCTCCGTGCCACCCATGCGGCAGCCACCCATGATGTGGGCCGAGCCGACGCCCGCGTAATAGGGCTTCATCTCGAAGGCCTCGATGGCGGCCTTGGCCTGGGCCCAGCTGGTGTATGCGTCGGCCTGCTCGTGCGTGGGCAGCACCGATTTGGCGCCTGCCGCGAACTGGATTTCCGCCATGGACAGCATGGACTGCTTGAGGCCGGCCATCACGTAGTCGGTCAGCGGGTAGTGAAGCAGCGGGCTGCCGTCCACGTTCAGCATCACCGTGCCGCCTTGCGACTCCGGGTGGAAGCCGTCACGCAGCAGCGTCAGCATCATCTGGGTGTGAGGGTAGGCGGCGAAGCGCTCTGCCAGTTTCTGGCCATAGCTGCCCAGCAGCACGGACACCAGACCCGGGTGCAGGGGCGTGGCTTCGAGCTTGTAGCCGATCGGGCCGTTGAACGGCGCGTTGTGCACGAAATGGTCCGAGTAGATGGACTGCGGCGCACCGGCCCAGGCTTCCACGCGCTCGTTGAACACGCCGGCAGACATCGTCACCGGGTGCAGGAAGGTGCGGGTGCCCAGCAGGCCGTGCGGGTCCGGCGCCTTGGAGCGCTTGAGCAGGGCCGGCGAGTTGATGGCGCCACCGGCCACCACATAGTGACGCGCGGTGACACGCATGACCTTGTCAGACGTCTTGGTGCCGTTGATGCGGATGGGCACGCAGATCAGGGATTTGACCTTGTCGCCCTCGATCTCGAATTCCTGGGCGCGGGTCTGGTGGAACAGGCGTGCGCCGGCCTGCAGCGCGCTGGGGATGGTCGTCACCAGCATCGACTGCTTGGCGTTGGTGGGGCACCCCAGGCCGCAGGAGCCGATGTTGTAGCAGCCCTTGACGTTGCGCGGGATGACCTCCGCCGAGATGCCCAGCTTCCTGGCACCCGTGCGCAGCAGTTCGTTGTTCATGTTCGGTGGCACCTCTTCCCACAGGTGCATGTTCAGGCGCTTTTCGGCCTGAGCGAACCAGGGCGCCATCGCCTGTTCGGAGAAGTCCTTGAGCTCGAACTGGTCCTGCCAGTAGCCCAGCGTGCTGGCCGGCGTGCGGAAGGAGCTCGTCCAGTTGATGACGGTGGTGCCGCCCACACAACGGCCTTGCAGCAGCGTGATGGCACCGTCCACGGTCTTGCGCGCGGCGCCTTCCTGGTACAGCGTGGCGTAGGCCTCGGACTCTTTCTGGTTGAAGTCGGAGCTGGTGCGCAGCGGGCCTTCTTCGATCAGGACGACATCGAGGCCCGCCTTGGTCAGCAACTCGGCGGTGATGCCGGCGCCTGCGCCCGAGCCGATGATGGCCACGTCGCATTGGACCTGCTCAGGCAGGCCAGCCTCGCTGTGGGTGGCCTTCCAGCCACGCGCCAGGCCTTCGCGGAAAGGATCAGGGAGCTTGCTCATAGTGCGATGGGGCCAGGGTAGCCCGTCAACTTCCAGTGGTCGCTGTTGGAGAAGAAGGCCATGCAGGTCACGCCACGCACCACCTGGTAGGTCAGGCGGGTGGTGGGCAGGGGGTTCATGCGCATGGTCTCGATGGCGGCGGCGATGTCGGCTTCCGTGGCCTCGCCCCAGCTGCTGCCCAGGCCGGTCAGCATCTTGCGGGTGGCCAGATTGCCCAGCAGGCCGAGGATGGCGCCGATCTGGACCTGCAGCACGTTCGGCAAGCCACTGAGGAACACCTCCACGTGGGCGAGGTGGCCTTCCAGGATGGCGTCGCGCTCGGCGGTGTCCTTGGGCAGCATGGGGCCGACGATGCCGATGGCCAGGCCACGCATCACGTCGCGGCCACTGTTGGTCAGTTTGCCGTCGCTGATGCCACGCTGCCAGTAAACGAGGCCGCCCAGGCTGGCGCCGATCGCGCCGATGGCGAGGGCCGTCTTGAGGAACCAGCGGCGCTTGGGGGTGAGGGGGTGATCTATCGCGCGGTCAACCATGTGTGTGGCTTCCGTTGGAGGGCCTGAACAATGTGGAAAGATTGTGAGTCAAATCACACCCAGATTGTGCATGTGAAGGTCTGCGCGCTTTCCCTCAGCCCGGGGCTGCCCACATTGTGTTCAATGGGCGGTGGCGTTTGGCGATGACAAGTTGGCGCCACAAATTGCGGGAATACCCTCAGTCACGAATGTTGCAGAATGCCTGCAGCGGAGAATGCCCCCGTCGGCGCTGTTGACCTGACGTGGCGCCCGCAAGTTACCGACCCATTCGAGGAAGACACATGACGATCTCTCAGCCCTGGCTGGCCAGTTACGAACCCGGTGTGCCCCATCAGATCAACCCCGGTGAGTACAGCTCCCTGGTGGACCTGCTGGACCAGTCCTTCAAGCAGTTCGCCAAGCGTGACATGGCCGCGTTCATGGACGTGCACTGGACCTTCGAGCAGGTCGATGACCTGTCGCGTGCCCTGGCCGGCTATTTCCAGTCCATCGGACTGGCCAAGGGCGCCCGCATCGCCTTGATGATGCCCAACGTGCCGCAGTACGTGGTCGCCATCGCTGCGGTGCTGCGCGCGGGCTACGTGGTGGTCAACGTCAACCCGCTGTACACGCCGCGCGAGCTGGAGCACCAGCTCAAGGATTCGGGCTCCGAAGCCATCGTCATCCTGGAGAATTTCGCCACGACACTGCAGGAAGTGCTGCCCCGCACGCCGATCAAGTCGGTGATCCTGGCGTCGATGGGCGACATGCTGCCTTTCCCCAAGAGCCTGCTGGTGAACTTCGTGGTGCGCCATGTCAAGAAGATGGTGCCGGCCTTCAGCCTGCCCACCGACAAGGCCAAGGTGCTGACGTTCAAGGACGCGCTGGCCAAGGGCCGCTCGGTCAAGTACACCCGACCGTCTTTGAAAGCCAGCGATGTGGCCTTCCTGCAGTACACGGGCGGCACCACCGGTGTGTCCAAGGGCGCGACGCTGCTGCACAGCAACGTGGTGGCCAACATCCTGCAAAACGAAGCCTGGTTCAAGCCTGAGTTGGCCAAGCTGGGCAACGAGCCGCTTGTGGCCGTGTGCGCGCTGCCGCTGTACCACATCTTCTCGCTGACGGTGTGCTACTTCATGGGCGCGCGCATGGGCAGCATGAACATCCTGATCCCCAACCCGCGTGACCTGCCGGGCGTGATCAAGACGCTGAAGAACTACCGCGTCAACCAGTTCCCCGCCGTGAACACCCTGTTCAACGCACTGGCCAACCACCCCGACTTCGCGCAGCTGGACTTCTCCGGCCTGAAGGTGTCGATGGGCGGTGGCATGGCGGTGCAGCAGGCCACGGCCGAGAAGTGGAAGAAGGTCACGGGCTGCGCCATCGTGGAGGGCTACGGCCTGTCGGAGACCTCGCCGGTGGCCACGGCCAACCGCCTGGACAACACCGAGTTCAACGGCTCCATCGGCTTTCCGCTGCCCTCGACCGAGATCGCCATCATGGACGACGACGGCAAGCACCTGGAGATCGGTGGCGTGGGCGAAATCGCCATCCGTGGCCCGCAGGTGATGGCCGGCTACTGGCAGCGCGATGACGAGACCGCCAAGGTCATGACCGCCGACAACTTCTTCCGCACCGGCGACATCGGCGTGATGGACGCGTCGGGCCAGGTGAAGATCGTGGACCGCAAGAAGGACATGATCCTGGTGTCGGGCTTCAACGTCTATCCCAACGAGGTGGAACAGGTGGTGAACCTGCACCCCGGCGTGATGGAGTGCGCGGCGGTGGGCGTGCCCGACGACAAGTCTGGCGAGGCTGTGAAGCTGTTCGTGGTGCGCAAGGACAGCACCCTGACCGAAGCCCAGCTCAAGGCCTATTGCCACGAGCAGCTGACCGGCTACAAGTGCCCCAAGCACATCGAGTTCCGCAACGACCTGCCCAAGACCAACGTGGGCAAGATCCTGCGCCGCGAACTGCGCGACGAGAAGAAGGCCGCCTGACCTTCAGGCCATGACGGGCCTGGATGGGCCCTGACGTGACAAAGCCGCTGGTGGTGAGCCAGCGGCTTTTTTCATGGGGCTTGCCTCAGTCTTTCAGTCCCTCAGTCCCTCAGTCCTTGAGGAACATCGCCTGCAGGTCGCTCAGGAAGTCGAAGCCTTTGGCGGTGGGCCACGCGCGGGCCAGGTCGCGCTGCAGCAGGCCTTTGGCTTCGGCCTCGGCCAGGGGCTGCTGGATGCTGGCCAGGGTCAGGCCGGTGCGCTCGGTGAAGCGCAGCAGCTCGAAGCCGTCTTTGAGGCGCAGGGCGTTCATCATGAACTCGAAGCCGCGGGCCGACAGGGCCACGTCCTGCTCGTTGGAGACGGCCAGGCCTTGCGCGGCCTTGTCCATGTAGGTGGCCGGCTCGCGCCAGCGCACTTGGCGCACGATGCGATCGGGGAAGCTGATCTTGCTGTGCGCGCCGGCGCCGATGCCGAGGTAGTCGCCGAACTGCCAGTAGTTGAGGTTGTGGGCGCAGTGATGACCGGTGCGCGCGTAGGCCGAGACCTCGTAGCGCTGCAGGCCGGCGGCAGCGGTGCGCTCGACGAGGTGGTCGAGCATGTCGAAGGCGGTGTCCTCGTCGGGCAGGCCTTCAGGCGGGCGCGTGGCGAAGGCCGTGTTGGGCTCCATCGTGAGGTGGTAGAGCGACAGGTGCGGTGGCTCGAAGGCCAGGGCCTGGGACAGGTCGGCGTCCAGATCTGCCGGGCTCTGGCCAGGCAGGGCGTACATCAGGTCGAGGTTGAAGGTCTCGAAGTGACGCTGGGCTTCCTCGACGGCGGCGAGGGCCTGGGCACGGTCGTGCACGCGGCCCAAGGCCTTGAGTTTGGCGTCGTCGAAGCTCTGCACGCCGATGGACAGGCGCGTCACGCCGGCTTCGCGGAAGGCCTTGAAGCGGTCGCGCTCGAAGGTGCCGGGGTTGGCCTCCAGCGTGATCTCACAGGCGGCTTCGAGTGGCAGGCGGGCGCGGATGTCGGCCAGCAGGCGGTCGATGCTGTCGGGTGAGAACAGGCTGGGCGTGCCGCCGCCGATGAAGACGGTGAACACGCGACGGCCCCAGATTTGCGGCAGGGCGGCTTCCAGGTCGGCGCGCAGGGCGTCGAGGTAGCGGGCCTCCAGCGGTGCGCGCTCGGTGGCATCGGACTTCAATTCGTGGGAATTGAAGTCACAGTACGGGCACTTTTTCAGGCACCAGGGCAGGTGCACGTAAAGCGACAGTGGCGGCAGGGCGCTCAGGGCGCCGGGGCGTTGCAGGGTGATCATCGCTCGGGGTGGTCCTGCCAGGGCCAGAAGGGTGTGGCGGCCGAGGCTGCAGCGTCCAGGCCCCATCGCGTGCGCATCATCTCCAGCAAGTGGCCGCAGGCCAGGGCGCGGTGGCTGATGGCGTTTTTGATGGCGGGGTCGAGCTGCGCGGCGCTTTGCGCGTGGGCGGGGATCCACAGCAGCGGGTCATAGCCGAAACCATGCTCGCCCTGTGCGGCTTGCAGCAGCTCGCCACGCCACTGGCCTTCGGCGATGAGCGGTTCGGGGTCGTCGGCGTGGCGCACGGCCACCAGCAGGCAGGTGAAGTGGGCGCCGCGCTGCGCCTGGCCGGCCATCTGCGTGAGCAGCCAGGCGTTGTTGGCCGCATCGATCTGCTCGCGCGGCAGGCCTTCGGCGATGCGGCCGGCGTCCACCGCGTGGCGGGCCGAGCGCACGCCCGGCGCACCGCCCAGCGCGTCCACGCACAGGCCGGAGTCGTCGGCCAGGGCGGGCGCTTGGGCCAGGGCCGCTGCGTGGCGGGCCTTGGCCAGGGCGTTCTCGACGAAGGTGAGGTGGGGTTCCTCGGCCTCCGGGATGCCCAAGCTGCCCTGCGTGACCAGCTCAACGCCCAGCGGCGCGATCAAGGCCTGCAGCTCGCGCAGCTTCTTGGCGTTGTTGGAGGCGAGGATGAGGCGCTTGGGCATGGCGGTCTTCCCGTGTGCTGCTCTGTGGTTTTCAGCCCTTGACCAGGGGCTGGGCCAGTGCGGCAGCTTGCGCGGCGATCAGCTCGCGGATGCCCTTGTCGGCCAGGGCCAGCAACTGGTCCATCTCGGCGCGGCTGAACGCAGCACCTTCGGCCGTGCCCTGCACCTCGACGAAATGGCCGGCGCCGGTCATGACGACGTTCATGTCGGTGTCGCAGGCCGAGTCTTCGGTGTATTCGAGGTCGAGCAGCGGCGTACCTTCGACGATGCCCACGCTGATGGCGGCCACCGGGTTGACGATGGGGCTGACGGCGATCTTGCCGGCGGCGATCAGGCCTTGGACCGCATCGCCCAGGGCCACATAGGCGCCGGTGATGGCGGCGGTGCGGGTGCCGCCATCGGCCTGGATGACGTCACAGTCGATGACGATGGAACGCTCGCCCAGCTTGGCCAGGTCCACCACGGCGCGCAGGCTGCGGCCGATCAGGCGCTGGATTTCCTGCGTGCGGCCACTTTGCTTGCCGCGGGCGGCTTCGCGGTCGCTGCGGGTGTGGGTGGAGCGCGGCAGCATGCCGTACTCGGCCGTGACCCAGCCTTCGCCGCTGCCACGCTTGTGCGGCGGCACCTTCTCCTCGACGGAGGCGGTGCAGAGCACCTTGGTGTTGCCGAAGCAGATCAGCACCGAGCCTTCGGCGTGGATGGTGTAGCCGCGGGTGATGGTCAGGGGGCGCAGCGCGTCGGCGGTGCGGCCGTTGGCACGGATGTAGGTCATGGAAGCTCCACAGGATCAGGGGTGTTCGGGAATGGCAGAAGCCGTGACCTGGGACGGGTCACGGCCTGGCGCAGGTACGCAAAACTCAGTTCTTTTTGGCGTTGGCCGAGCGGCGGATGGCTTCGTTGATCTCGCGGATGGAGCGCTCGATCTCGGCATCGTCCAGCTCGTCGGCATCGCCATTGTCGCCTGGGCTGCCGGTGTTGCCCACGCTGGCCTGGATGGTCGAGGCGAAGACCTCGTCGCCCAGACTCTCGGTGGAGACGCCGGGCTGCTCCTCGTTGGAGGCCGACTCCCACTCCATGGCGAGCACGGTGACGTTGTCGCACTTGGCGCCGCCATTGCGCAGCGCGGTTTCGACCAGCTCGGGCACGGCGTCAGAGATGGCGCGGGTGGCCAGGTTGTGGGTGATGAGCTCGTCTTCCACCGTGCCCCACAGGCCGTCGGAGCACAGCAAAATGCGGTCGCCTTCCTGCAGCAGCAAGGGGCCGGCGGTGTCAACCACGGGCTTGCCGGGGCTGCCCAGGCAGGTGAAGAGCACGTTGCGGTTGTAGCGCTCGTTGAGCGGCACGACCGAGGAGATGGTGTTTTGCAGCTCCGAGTAGGAGTGGTCGCGCGTGCGGGCGATGAGTTTGTCGCCGCGCACGAAGTACAGGCGCGAGTCGCCGCAGTGCGCCCAGTAGGCCGTGTTGCCTTGCAGGATGCAGGCCACCAGGGTGGTGCGGGGGGTGTCCATCAGGCCACGTTCGCTGGCGTAGCGCAGCAGTTGGTGGTGGCCGGCCATGATGGCGTCCTGCAGGAAGCGGATCGGGTCGGCCAGGCGCGGTTTGGCGTCGCGTTGGTACAAGGCCGCCATGGTTTGCAGGGCGAGCTGCGAGGCCATCTCGCCTTCGGGGTGTCCGCCCATGCCATCGGCCAGCGCGAACAGGCCGGAGTCCCGCGTGTAGCAGTAACCCATGCGGTCTTCGTTCTTCTCGCGGCCGCCCTTGCGGCTGATCTGGTAAACGGAGAATCTCATGCCAGCGCCATGCCTTCCAGGTCGTCCTCAGGCCTTCGCCCCGGATTTGAGGTTTTCGAGTTGCAGCTTCACGCGTTCGGAGAAGGTCAGCTTGGAGTAGCGGCGCTCGGTCTCGCGGGCCAGCTCTTTTTGCAGCGCGAACACGCTCTGCGGCCGGGCCAGCGGGTCCAGGGACATGCACCACTCGGTCACCTCGATGAGGTTATCCGAATAGACATTGCGCAGTCGGGACAAAGACAGACCCAAGCGGTCTTTTTCGAGGCGTTGGGGTGCGTCGTTCGGAGGGTAGCCCTGCATGCAGGCGTAGATGCACGCGCCGATGGCGTAGATGTCCGTCCAGGGGCCCAGCGAGCCGTCGCGGCGGTACATCTCGGGCGCGGCAAAGCCGGGCGTGTACATCGGGCGGATGAAGTTGCCTTCCTTGGACAGCACCTCGCGCGCGGCACCGAAATCGAGCAGCACCGCCTTGTTCTCGTTGGTGATGAAGATGTTGGCCGGCTTGATGTCCAGGTGCAGCATCTTGTGCTGGTGCACGATGCGCAGGCCACGCAGGATCTCGTCGAACAGGCTGCGGATGGTGGACTCGCGGAACACCTTGTCGCGCTTCAAGTCACGCGCGGTGACGATGAAATCCTGCAGGGTGTCGCCCTGGAGGTAGTTCATCACCATGTAAACGGTTTCGTTCTCGCGGAAGAAGTTCAGCACCGACACCACACTCGGATGGGCGATCTGGGCCAGCGAGCGGCCTTCTTCGAAGAAACTTTTCAGCCCCAGGCGGTAGAGTGGCTGCTTGTCAGGCTTGACGCGCGGGATGAGCTCGCCCGCCGAGCGCTCGGCCAGCGATGCGGGCAGGTATTCTTTGAGGGCGACCAGGCGCTTGTCCGGGTCTTCCGCGAGGTAAACCACGCCGAAACCGCCTGCGGCGAGCTTCTTGACGATCTGGTAGCCACCCACGACGGTGCCCGAGGGCAGCGGAGCGGGTTTCGGCTTTGACATAATCGCGTTTTGTCTGGGTGAATATCCATGTCAGTCTACTCCATGACCGGCTTTGCCAGCGCGGTGGCGTCGGCCCCCGACCACGTCGGTGAAAACACCGATGACGACGGGGCTTCGAGCGCATCGCGCCGGCACGCCAGCGGGGCGGTGGGCGCCGAGTTGCGCTCGGTCAACAGCCGCTTCCTGGACCTGAGCTTCAAGCTGGCCGACGAGTTCCGCGCCCTGGAGCCCGCCCTGCGCGACCTGCTGACGGCCTCGTTCAAGCGCGGCAAGATCGAGCTGCGCATGCAGCCCCAGCGCGCCGCCGACGCCGGTTGGCCCCAGCCCCAGCCCGAGCAGCTGCACACCCTGGCCCGCCTGGAGGGCACGGTGCAGAACTGGCTGCCCAAGGCCGGGCCGCTGTCGGTCAACGAGGTGCTGAACTGGTGCCGCGCCGCGGCGCCCTCGGTGAAGCTGGAAGAGGCCGCGCTGGAAGCCGCCCGCCAGGCCATCGTGGCCCTGGCCGAGGCCCGCGAGCGCGAGGGCGCCCGCCTGGTCGGCATCCTGAAAGACAAGCTGTTGGCGCTGAAGGCCCTGGCCGAGCAGGCCCAGCCCCTGGTGCCCCAGGCCGTGCAGCGCCAGCAGGAGCGCTTCGTCCAGAAATACCAGGAAGCGCTGCAGGCCGTGGGCGGCAACGTGACGCCCGAGGTCGCCCAGGAGCGCGCCTTGCAGGAAGCCGCGGCTTACGCGCTGCGCATCGACGTGGACGAAGAACTGCAGCGCCTGAAGGCCCACCTCGACGAGATCGGTCGCCTGCTGAAAAAAGGCGGCGAGGTCGGCAAGCGCCTCGATTTCCTCATCCAGGAACTGCACCGCGAGGCCAACACCCTGGGCGCGAAGGCGGCTGCGCTGGAGTTGACGCAGATCTCGGTGGACATGAAGGTCCTCATCGAGCAGATGCGCGAGCAGGTGCAAAACCTCGAATGAACCGGCCATGACTTCGGCCCAAGACCCACAGGACACTGCGATGGATTACCCCGGCAACCTCTTCGTCGTCTCGGCGCCCAGCGGCACGGGCAAATCCAGCCTGGTCAAGGCGCTGCTGGAGCTGGACTCGCACCTGCGGGTCAGCGTCTCGCACACCACCCGCGCACCGCGTGGCCAGGAGCAGCACGGCCGCGAGTACTGGTTCACCTCGAAAGAGGAGTTCCAGGCCATGGTCGAGCGCGGTGACTTCTTCGAGCACGCCGAGGTCCATGGCAATTGCTACGGCACCTCGCGCAAGGCCATCGAGGAGCGCATCCAGGGCGGCGAGGACGTGGTGCTCGAAATCGACTGGCAGGGCGCCCTGCAGATGAAGCAGGCGTTTCCCTACGCGGTGCTGATCTTCATCTTGCCGCCCAGCTACGAAGAGCTGCTGCAGCGCCTGAACCGCCGCGGCGAGGATTCGCCCGAAACCATCGAATTGCGCATGGCGAACGCGCGCATCGAGGTCGCGCAGGCGCAATACTTCGATTTCATCGTGGTCAATGCCCTGTTCGAGTCGGCTTTGTTCGATTTGAAGGCCATTGTTCACTCGCAGCGGTTAAAATATGTTGCTCAGCGTCGGAACAAGTCAGCCGTGTTCCGTGCGCTCCACCTGGTCTGACCAGGTCTTGGCTTTTTGGAGAGACACATGGCCCGCATCACCGTCGAAGACTGCCTGCAAAAGATCCCCAACCGCTTTCAGCTGGTGCTGGCCGCAACCTACCGTGCCCGCATGCTGAGCCAGGGCCACACGCCCAAGATCGAATCGCGCAACAAGCCCAGCGTGACCGCCCTGCGCGAAATCGCCGGTGGCCACGTGGGCCTGGAAATGCTGCGCAAGGTGCCGACGACCTGAACGTTGTTTGACGGTCTCTGGACCGTCCGAAGGCCCGCCCAAGCAGGTCTTTCGCCGCAAGGCCCGCTTCGCGCGGGCCTTTTGCATTGAATTTCGCATGGCGCACCGTCTTGCACACCCGCTTTTCCATTCATCCTCTCCCCCACAGGGGCGCCCCATCCGCGCTACATTTTGTCCATGAGCACAGTCACCGACGCGGCAGCGGCTTCTTTTGCCGCGCTGACCCACAAACTGGACTACCTGGACGAGGCGGACATCCGCCGGGTGCGTGACGCCTACCGTTTCGCCGACGAGGCCCACCTGGGGCAGTTCCGCGCCAGTGGCGAGCCCTACATCACGCACCCCATCGCGGTGGCGGGCTTGTGCGCCGACTGGAAGCTCGACGCCCAGGCCATCATGGCCGCGCTCATGCACGACGCCATGGAGGACTGTGGCGTCACCAAGATCGAGCTGATCGAGCGCTTCGGCGCACCCACGGCCGAGATCGTCGATGGCCTGACCAAGTTGGACAAGCTGCAGTTCTCGACCAAGGAGGAGTCTCAGGCCGAGTCCTTCCGCAAGATGCTGCTGGCGATGGCGCGCGACGTGCGCGTCATCCTCATCAAGCTGGCCGACCGCCTGCACAACATGCGCACGATGGCAGCGATGGTGGCGCACAAGCGCTCGCGCATCGCCCGTGAGACGCTGGAAATCTACGTGCCGATCGCGCACCGGCTGGGCCTGAACCAGACCTACCGCGAGCTGCAGGAGCTGTCGTTCCAGTACATCAACCCCTGGCGGCACGCGGTGCTGGCCAAGGCCGTCAAGCGCACGCGGGGCAACCGCCGCGATTTGGTGGAGCGCATCCGCAAGGACGTCGAAGAGGCTTTCTCGGACGCCGACATGCACGTCGAGGTCTATGGCCGCGAGAAGACGATCTTCTCCATCTACAACAAGATGATCGAAAAGCGCCTGACCTTCGCGCAGGTCAGCGACATCTTCGGCTTCCGCATCGTCACCCGCGAGCTGCTGGACTGCTACCGCGCCCTGGGCGTGCTGCACCAGCTCTACAAGCCGCTGCCCGGGCGTTTCAAGGACTACATCGCCATGCCCAAGGCGAACGGTTATCAGTCCCTGCACACGACGCTGGTCAACCCGGTGGGCACGGCGGTGGAGTTCCAGATCCGTTCGCAGGCCATGCACGCCGTGGCGGAGAAGGGCATCGCCGCGCACTGGATGTACAAGGAGCAGGAGGGCGCTGAAACCGGCACCTCGCCCCAGCAGGCGGCGGTGTGGCTGCAGTCGCTCATCGACATCCAGCACGAGACCCGCGATTCGGCCGAGTTCCTGGAGCACCTCAAGATCGACCTGTTCCCCGAGTCGGTCTATGTGCTGACGCCGAAGTCACGCATCGTGGCTTTGCCCAAGGGCGCGACGCCGGTGGATTTCGCCTACGCCATCCATTCGGGGGTGGGCGACCGCTGCGTGTCGGTGAAGGTCAATGGCGAGGCCGTGCCTTTGCGCACGACCTTGCGCAGTGGCGATGTGGTGGAGATCATCACGGCGCCGGGCGCGCGGCCCAACCCGGCCTGGCTGAACTTCGTGGCCACGGGGCGTGCGCGTTCCAAGATCCGCAGCTACCTGAAGAACATGGAGGCGGAAGAGTCTTTGGCGCTGGGCGAGAAGCTGCTGACGCAGGCTTTGCGCGCCGAGGGCCTGACCTTGCCGCCGGGCGCCGAAGACAGCGAAGGCGACACCGGCGCACTGTGGCAGTCCCTCACCCGTTGGGGCGGCAACCGCAGTCGCGACGAGCTGCTGGTGGAGATCGGCCTGGGCCGCAAGATCGCGACCATGGTGGCCAAGCGCCTGGCCCAGATCATGGCCGAGCAGGGCGAGCGCCCCGATGCGCTCACGCTGACGCTGGGCCGTTTTGCCGCCTCAGAGGCACCGGCCCTGGCGGCCGTGACCATCGATGGCAGCGAGGGTGCGACGGTGCAGCTGGCGGCGTGCTGCTGCCCGGTGCCGGGCGACCCGATCGCCGGCTACCTGGGTCGTGGCGAAGGTCTGGTCGTGCACACCCAGACCTGCGGCACGGGCAAGCGCCTGTTCGAGCGCGACAGCGAGCGTTGGATCGACGTGAGCTGGTCCGAGGAGCCCACCCGCCTGTTCGAGACCGTGATCAAGGTGCTGGTGGCCAACGGCAAGGGCGTGCTGGCCCAGGTGGCGGCCAGCATCAGCAGCGCCGAGACCGACATCACCCACATCGAGATGGGCGACGAGCGTCTGGGCGAGACGGCCGAGCTCAAGCTCACCGTGGCCGTGCGCGACACCGAGCACCTGGCCGATGTGATGCGCATCCTGCGCCGTTGCCCGGTGGTGCTCAAGGTGGACCGCGTCTGTCCCTGAACCGGTGGGCTTGAGACGGTGGGCCGCTCAATGCGCGGTCGGTGGGGCCGGGTAGCGCACCTGGATGACCTCCAGTCGCTCCAGGCCGCCTGGCGTCATCAGCTGGACCTCGTCGCCCTCGCGTGACTTCAACAGCGCCCGTGCCACGGGCGACACCCAGCTCACTTCGCCCTGCAGCGCGTCGGCCTCGTCGATGCCCTTGATGGTGATGGTGCGGCTGACGCCCGCCTGCGTTTCGTAGGTCACGGTGGCGCCGAAGAAGACCTGGTCGCTGCCGTGGTGCTGGCTGGGGTCGGCCACCTCGGCGATGTCCAGGCGTTTGGTCAGGAAGCGGATGCGGCGGTCGATTTCGCGCAGGCGCTTCTTGCCGTAGATGTAGTCGCCGTTCTCGGAGCGGTCGCCGTTGGAGGCGGCCCAGTGGACGATCTCCACGACCTTGGGGCGTTCGGTGTCGATGAGGTTGATCAGCTCGGTGCGCAGGCGCAGGTAGCCCTGCGGCGTCATGTAGTTGCGGGTGCCCGCGGGCAGGGGCGGCAGGCTGAGGTCGTCGTCGTCCTCGCCGCCGTCCGATTCCTTGGTGAAGGCTTTGCTCATGGGTTGGGATTGTGCCGAATCCGCACCGGCTCCGACAGCGCCTGCGGGATTGCGCCACTTGTTCACGGCCCGCACGGCTTTGTGGCCAGGCGGTGCCCCCACGCAGCGGCGAATCTCGCAAAAATGAAATATCGGTGGCTGGCCGTGTGCGGTGTCTCAGAAAGTGAGGTGCGCATGGCCACCCGGATGTACTGCAGTTGCTGTCGGAGTTGTGCAAGATGTCACACGTGATCCCCCTGGGCCCCGGTGCCCGCATGCTCACCACCCGTGAAGCGGCTTTGCGCCTGGGCGTGTCCCTGCGCACGGTGCAACTGTGGGTCGAGGCAGACATCCTGCCGGCGGCACGCACGCCCGGCGGCCACCGCCGCATCCCTTACAACGCGGTTGAGGCGCTGGCGCTGAGCACCGGCCTGGGCGGCGAGCCCCTGGCGCGCCCCTCACGGCTGCGCCCGAGCGGAGATTTCACGGCCGAACCCCTGCGCGATGCCCCGCCCAAGGCGCGCCGTCATGTCGGTGGCATGGGACTGGCGATGCCGCAGGTGGACGTGCTGCTGGTGGCCGATGACGATGCCTGGCAGAACCGCTGCAAGCAGGCCCTCGCGCCATTCGGCTCGGCGGTGAAGTTGCGCTTTGCCGAGACCGGCTACCTCGCGCTGCTGCAGATCGGCCAGTCCGCACCGGACCTGCTCATCACCAACCTGGAGTTGCCCGGCATGGACGGCCTGGCGATGCTGCGCACGCTGCAGCGTTGCGAGTCCATGGCCGGCATGCGCGTGCTGGCGCTCACCCACCTGGACGAGCACGAGTTGGCCCGCCGCGGTGGCGTACCCGAGTGCGCCGAGCTGCTGCACCTGCCGGTCTCGGCCGAGGCCGTGGCGGTGAGGGTGGGGCGCTGGTTGCTGGGCCAAAGGGTCAGCTGAAGCGACATCGCCATCCACGACAACACCCTCGGAGTCCACCATGAACGAAGCCTTCAGACTCCTTTTTGACCAGGTCAAGAGCGGGGTGGTCTGGGTCGAGCGCAACGGCACCGTGCGCTACGCCAACAAAGCAGCCGTGCAGATGACGCCCGTCATGCTGGGCCAGGCCATGCTGGACCCGGTCGCTGCGCGCACCGTCAAGGCCGCTGGGCAGGACATGCTCAGCCTGCCGTTTCAGTTCGAGCTGACCACGCAGGAGGCCACGCCAGACACCATCCGCGCGGTGGTGATCGGCGCGCCGGTGGGCAAGGACCTGATGGTCGTGCTCAACAACGTTTCCGAGGAGCGCTGGTACTCGCACGCGCTGGAAAACCTCGTCGGCTACATCGAGGCCGAGATGGCCCACCCCATCGAAGCGCTGGCCCAGAAGCTGCCGCAGATCGCGCAGCTCGTGCAGCAGCCCGACAGCACCGGCGAGCTGGCCCAGCTGGTCGCCGAGGCCCACACCCTGTCGGGCAAGCTGGGCAAGCTGCGCGACCTGGTCAGCGTGTTCGGCCAGAGCGCCATCCAGCGCGATGAGCGCATCCTCCTGCCCGAGCTGGTGCGCAGCGCCATCGCCGAGGTGTTGCCACAGGCCCAGGCACGCAACGTCACCCTGGCCACGCCGGGGCTGGACGATCGCCTGCCCTCGGTCTATGGCAGTGCGCACTGGTTGGGCAAGGCCGTGGCGGAGTACCTGGAGCAGGCCATCCGCAGCGCGCAGCCGGGCGGCCTGGTCGAGTTGTCCGTCCAGGCTTCCGGCACGCGGGTGATGGTGCGCGCCCGCAACCGCGGCATGTTCGTCTCGAACCACGAGCGTCGCAGCGCCTTCGTGCCCTTCGGGGTGGGCGATTCGGCCAAGCCGGCCGAGCCACGGCGAGGCATTGGCCTGGCCTTGAGCCAGCGCATCCTGGAGCAGCACGGCGGCTCGGTGCGCATCGAGGACGACTTCGAGTCGGTGGACTTCGTGCTGGAAATCCCGGCCGGTGCGCCGGCTTCACAGGACGCCCAGTTGTCGGTCGAGCAGGCCCAGCGCTATGCCCGCGACATGTCGCAACTGATGGCGCGCGCCATGCAAAAGCGTGTGCATCCGCAGCCCTGATCACCGGAGTTGTCCATGCCCCATCGCATCCTCATCGTCGAAGACCAGCCGGACATCTGCAAGCTCATCCGCATGACGCTGGAGTTCGGTGACTTCGAGATCCACGAAGCCCACGATGGCGAAAGCGCCTTGAACATGGCCCGCGCCACCCTGCCCACGGTGATGCTGCTGGACGTGATGATGCCGGGCCTGCTGGACGGTTACCAGGTGTGCAGCCGCATCAAGCAGGACCCGAGCCTGCGTGGCATCCAGGTGGTGATGCTGACAGCGCGTGGCCAGGCCACCGACCTGGCCGCGGGCGAGGCGGCCGGTGCCGACGCCTACCTCGTCAAGCCCTTCAGCCCGCTGGAGTTGATCGAGCGGGTCGAGGCCATGGCCGCGGCGGCCTCCGCAGCCACCACCACAGCCATCTCCGATTGAGCGCAGCGGCTGCGCATCGCTGGAGCCCCATGCCTGACGCCGCCGCACACGACGAGCTCCCCGACAGCGTGCTGCGGGTGCTCCAGCGCCTGGAGCGCATCACGGGCCGCATGCCGGTGGCACGCACCGTGGCGCTGATCATCGCGGTCGGTTTGCTGGTCACGGCACTGACCACGGCCGCTGTCTGGTGGGCCGAGCGCCAGCGCGTGCTCCGAGAGTTCGAGGCCGCCGCCGCCCGTTTCCAGATGCTGGTGCAGGACCGCCTGGACCAACGCAGTGTGATGGTCCACCAGGTGGCCAGCTGGGCGAAAGAGCAGGCCCAGGCGGCCAGTGTGCGCACCGGCACGTGGTCGTTCGAGGGCGTGACGGTCTGGCCACGCCCTGCCTTGCAAGCCGGCCCGCTGGCCGAGCGCCTTGGGGTGGACGAGCCCCTGGCCCGCGCCATCGCGCAGTGCATGGGCCGTTGGCCTGCGCAGCAGAGCGCCTGGCTGTGCCCCATGTCGCTGCCAGGCCAGGCGCTCCGTGCCTGGCTGCTGGCGGAGCGCGTCCAGGCACCGGGCTCGGGCTGGGTCACGGTGCCACTGCGGGCCGAGGCCCTGCTGGCCATGCCGCCCGACGAAGCGGTGGTGAGCCTGAAGGGCGAGTTGCTGGACGCGGTGCCGACCCAGGCCGCATCGGCACTGCAAAGCATGCATCCCTTGCGCGTGGCGGGCCGCCAGCTCACGCTGCGTGTGACCGGCGAGCAGCTCGGCGGCACCTGGCAGGATTTGGTCTCCCGCCGTGCCGGCATGTGGATCGCCGCGGGCGCCGGGATGCTGTTCACGCTGGCGGCCTTGCACGTGTACCTGATGCTGATCTCGACCCGGCGCCGTGCGCGCGAGATGTCGAGGGACATGGGCGCCGCCCTGCAACGCACCCAGTCGCGCAACCAGGCGGTGATGGACACCGCCCCTGACGCCATCCTCATGGTCGATGCTTTCGGCAAGGTGCAATGGTGCAACCAGGCCGTGGCCAGCATTTTCGGGCGCACCAGCGAGGACCTGCTCGACCAGCACCTGCAGGTCGTGCTGCCCAGCCTGGGGCAAGACACCCTGGACGCCTGGTTCGCCACCTATGGCTTTTCCAACCGCGTCATTGGCCACGAGACCACCGGGCGCCGCAACGAGGACGTGCTCTTCCCCGTGGCGGTGTCGGCCAGCCGCACCGAGGTCGATGGCGCTTTCATCCAGACCTTCATCGTGCGCGACACGACCGATGCCAAATGGGCCGAGCAGGAGCTGACCCTGCGCGACCGTGCCCTGGCCTCGTCGGCCGATGGGGTGGTCATCGTCTCCATGACCTTGCCCAACCAGCCGATGATCTACGTGAACCGCGCGTTCGAGGCCATCACGGGGTACGAGGCGCACGAGCTGCTGGGGCTCAACTGCCGCATCTTCCAGCAAGATGACACCCAGCAGCCTGGCATCGGCCTGATGCGCGAGGCCATCCGCGAGGGGCGCAGCTGCCAGGTGGTGCTGCGCAACTACCGCAAGAGTGGTGACCTCTTCTACAACGACTTGGCCATCTCCCCGGTGCTCGGTGCCGAGGGCGTGCTGACGCACTACGTGGGCGTGGCCACCGACATCACTGACCGCATCGCGGCGGAAAAAGTGCTGCTGCTGCGCACCGAGCGGCTGAACGCGGTGTTCGACCTCAGCCCCGATGGCTTTGTGGTGCTGGACAAGCGCGGCGAGGTCAGCATCGTCAACCCGTCCTTCGAGCGCATGACGGGCTTGCTGGCCGCGGACCTGGTAGGGCACTCGCTGTCGGCCTTCGAAGAGCAATTGATGGCCCGCTGTCAGGCCAGCGAGGTGGACGCGCAGACGGTCGCGGGTCTCATGGCTGGGGTGGGCGATGCGGAGGTCGGCCCGTCTGCCACGCGCGAGCTGCTGCACATGCACACGCCCAGCATCCGCACCCTGGTGCGCCGCGTGCGCCATGGCGGGCACGACAACGAAACCGTCATGTACTTCCGCGACATCACCCACGAGCTCGAGGTGGACCGCATGAAGAGCGAGTTCCTGGCCATGGCAGCGCACGAGTTGCGCACGCCCATGGTCAGCATCTTCGGCTTCACCGAGTTGCTGCTCCAGCGCCCCTTCAACGAGGAGCGGCGCAAGGACATGCTCTCGACCATCCACCGCCAGGCTTCGGTGCTGATCAACCTGGTCAACGAGCTGCTGGACCTGGCGCGCATCGAGTCGCGTCGTGGCAAGGACTTCCAGCGCGAGCGCTTGCAACTGCAGTCCCTGATCGACAGCACCGTGCAAGGCTTGCTGGTCCACAACGATCCGCGCAAGGTCGAGTGCACCTTGCCCGCAGTGCCCGTCTGGGTGGACGTGGACCGCCAGAAGCTGTCGCTGGCACTGACCAATGTGCTGTCCAACGCCTACAAGTACTCGCCACAAGGCGGCGACATCGCCCTGGACCTGGTCTGGCGCGACCGCAACGAGCGCCCGGAGTGCGGCATCCGCATCACCGACCAGGGCCTGGGCATGACGCCAGCGCAGCGCGAGAAAGTGTTCGACCGCTTCTTCCGCGCCGACACCTCGGGCAACATCCCCGGCACCGGTCTGGGCATGACCATCGTCAAGGAGATCCTGGAACTGCACGGCGGCCAGGCCTCGGTCACCAGCGAGCTGGGCGTGGGCACGACGGTCATCCTGTGGGTGCCCGCGGTGGGGGTGCCTGCGGAGCCTGCGGCAGCTGCGGGGCTGGCATCGTTGGCGTGAGACGTCGCATGCGCATCCCCGGAATGCGGGCTGCGCACCCAGAGTGCGGGCTTCACTGACTGACACGCCTGGCAAGTTGCCCCAAGATGTCGGCAGCCTGTGCCGCAGGCCTGTTTGAGGAAGTCCCAGCCCGTGTCAGCCCCGGTTCCATCGCCCGCCCTTGCCCGTCCTCGCCAGACCCCCTGGTGGCGTTGGGCCCTGTTGTCGGCTTACGTGATGGGCTTGGTCGGCGTGAGCGTGCTGGCCCGAGACCCGGCCTGGGCGCACTGGCTGGACCCGCAATGGCTCAGCCAGCAGGGCCATGCCTTGCTGGCCTTGCCGCTGGGGCCCATCGCCGTGGTGGCTGGTTATGTGCTGCTGGTGCTGATGGCCGTGCCGGTGCTGGCCCTGATCGTGGTGGGCGCCACCGTGTTCGGCCCCTGGCCTGGCATGGCCTATTCGCTGGTGGGCATGGTCACGGGGGCCACCGTGGCCTTTGCCTTTGGCCGCTTCACCGGCGCACAAGGCATGGACCGCCTGACGCAAGGGCGCCTGGGCCTGCTGAGCCGGCACCTGCACCAGCGGGGCTTGCTCACCATGGCGCTGGTGCGCTTCATGCCGGTGGCGCCCTTCATGGTCGTCAACCTGGCCGCTGGGGCCTTGCGCGTGAAACCGCGTGACTTCGTGTTGGGCTCGGCGCTGGGTCTCTTGCCCGGCACGGTGCTCATCTCGCTGTTCACCGATCGCTTGCTGTCCGCCTGGCAGGCGCCCAGCGTGCCGATGTCGGCATGGCTGAGCCTGCTGGCCATCGTGCTGCTGGCGGTCGGCGGCTGGTGGTGGAAGCGCAGTCAGCGGCGCGGTCAAAGAAAAAGCCCACAGGCGTGAACCTGTGGGCTTTGACATGGTGCGGCTGGCAGGATTCGAACCCACGACCCCTTGGTTCGTAGCCAAGTACTCTATCCAACTGAGCTACAGCCGCATGAAATGAGAAGGCCCGCAGACACAACAGCCAACGGGCCAGGCACATTCCTTGTCACACTGTTGACCACAAGGCCAGCCTTCGCTGGTTTGCTGCAACGTGTGCATTGAAAGTTCTTTGGTGCGGCTGGCAGGATTCGAACCCACGACCCCTTGGTTCGTAGCCAAGTACTCTATCCAACTGAGCTACAGCCGCCAAAGAGAACGAGACTATAGCATGGTTTCGCGACTTTGCCACCTGGCGTGACACTTTTGTGGCGATGCCACAGTGGCTCAGTGCCGATCCAGCAGGGCGGCCTGGCGGAAATAGCGTGCGGCTTCTTCCTCGCGATGCTCGCGCTCGGCCAGGCGACCCAGGCAGGCCCAGGCCTGACGGCGGCCGTCGTCGCTCAGGTCGTGGTCGTTGGCAGCCGACATCAGCATGCTGCGGGCCTTGCCCCACAGTTGCCGTTCGGCCAGCGCCAGGCCCAGCGTCAAGGCCAGCGCAGGGTTGCGCAAGGCCGCCTGGGTGGTGGCGTCGAGCCGGGGCAGCCATTCGGCCTCCAGGCCGTTGAGGGCGTGTCGCAGCGCGTGGGCCAGGGCGGTGGCGCCTTCGACGGAGGTGGCGTGGACCTGGTCCCACAACGGGGCCAGCCACTGGCGTGCTTCGGCTGGTGAGCCCAGGTCGGCCATGCGGCGCGCAGCGTGGGCGACCACCAGCGGGTCGCGGCGCTCGTGGGCATCGAGGTTCTGCCACAGGGCGCGCAGCTGGTCGGTGTCGCGCGCGGCGGCCAGGGCCTCGGTGGCCAAGGTGCGCAGCAGGCCTTCGGCGGCCACGCTGGTGAAGCCTTGGTGCTTGGCCAGCAGGCGGGCCGTGCGCAGGGCCTCCATGGGTTGGCGCGCCAGGCGGCTGGCCTGCAGTTTCAGGCGCAGGGCCTGGGTGCGGCGGCCCACGCCTGGGGGCAGTTCTTCCAGGGCGCGCAGGGCGCGGGGGGCGTCGCGGTCTTCCAGGGCGCACTCGGCGGCCAGCAGGCGCGCGCCTTCCTCGGTGGGGCGCGGCTTGCGGGTCAGCAGGGCGAGGTCGATGGCGCGCTGCAGGTGCTCGTCGCGTTTGGTGCGGTCTTGCAGGCGGTGCAGGCTGCCGGCCGACAGCATGTGGGCCAGCGCCGTGAATTCGGCGTCCAGCGCGAGTTCGGGCGTGTCGGCCTGGATGGCGACGGCGCGCTGGCAGGCCTTGTGGGCACGGGTGTAGCGGCCGGCCATGTACAGGGCCAGGCCCTCGCGCAGGGCGGCCTGGGCCTGGCGATCGCGCTGGGCCACGCGCCATTTTCGGGCGCGTTCTGGCAAATCGAAGAGGCTGTCGAGGCCGCGCACCATCGAGTAAACCGCCAGCACGAACAGCAGCAGCGCCAGCAGGAAGAGGTTGAGCGAGAGGTCCAGGCGCCATCCCATCCAGAAGATGGTGACGAGGCCGTCGTTGCCACCGAGCGCGGTGGCGCCCACCACGGCCGCCACGGCCAGCAAGAGGGTCCAGACGATGCCGTGCACGCGTGCGTCCTCAGGCTTCAGCGCCCGCCGGCCACCGCGGCCAGGGCGGCCAGGGTGTCGTCGGGGCGCGGGACGGCGGTCTGCTGGCTTTGCGCGATGACGTCGCTCACCATGGACTGCAGCAGTTGCGTTTTGCGTGACTGCGCTTCGAAGTAGCGCGGCAAGGTGCGCTCGACCAGGCGCAGGTCGGCCGCGGCCTGGGCCGTCTGGCGGCTGAGCAGGGCGAGGCGGGCATTCAGCAGGCGCAGCTTGACGTTTTCGCGCAGGAAGAAGGCCTGATCGGGTGCGATCAGCATGCCTTCAGGCTGGGCGATGCGGGTCACGCGCACCAGGCTGCGGGTCTCGCTCCAGACCGATTCGGCGGCGCCACGCGTCCAGCTCAGCACGGTGTTGCGCCAGCTGTCGTCGGAAGGTGCGACGCCGCTGATGCCGTTGCCCGGGCCCGATGCGTTGCGGCTGGCCTTGCCGTTGCTGGTTTGGCTGGGGGCTGCTGCAGGGAGCTTGCCGGCCGCTTCCGGCTGGTTGATGAGGGGGATTTCATCGACCAGGCGCACGGCTTCGTCGAGGCGGATGGTCAGGGCGTTGATGTCGGCCACGCGGGTGGCGCGGACGCGGTCGAGGTCTTTCGCGACGGCCCGGCGGACGTTGTCCAGGCGGGGTTGCTTGGCGCGGGTCAGGCGCTCATCGGCCGATTGCAGGGCGGTGACGAGGGGCTCGGCGCTCCCGGTCAGCGCGGCTTGCTGGCTGGCCACGCGCAGGCCGGCTTCCAGGTCATAGACGAGGTTTTCGTCGCGCGAGACGTTGAGCGTCTTGATGAGGTCTTCGACCTGGGAGCGCTGCAGGGCGACCTCGCTCAGGCGGGTGTCGAGCAGGGTGACGCGGGCCGCGGCTTCGCGAGCGAGCTCTTGCGCCTGCCTGGCGGCCACGCGGGCTTCGGTGGCCTGGCCCTGGCTGTCTTGCTGGCGGCGCACGAGTTCCTGCTCCAGGCCCTGGACGCGCTTGTGCGTCTGCCAGGCCAGCCAGCCCGCACCGCCTGCGGCCAGGCTGAGCACGAGCACGGCCAGGCGCACCCAGCCTGGGCCTTGCTGCAAGAAGGCGTCTGGCGTTGCTTCGGGGGCCTGCGCGGTCGCCTCGTGGGCAAGGGGCACGGCCGAAATGGGGGAGGGGAGTTCGCTCACGATGATTTCATTGTATCGACGTGGCTTGCTTGCGGCGCCAGAGTTCGCGCAGCAGCCGGCGCATCAGGGCGCCGAGCGTCGTGCCTGCACCACTGCAGCCACCGTGGGGGCGCATTGACGCACCTCACCAAACCCCTGAGCAGCGGCGTGCTCGGCGATGCGGGGGTGGGTGCACAGCGCGCGCATGCGCTGCCAGTCGGGCCGGGGTGAGGCGTGGCCCAAGGCGGGCAGGTGGTGTGCCACGAGGTGGTCGATGGCCTGGGAGCTGCTGAACAGCCAGACGTGCGCCTGAGGGGCGGCCAGGGCTTGCCGCGCCAGGGCTTGCTGAGCGCTCGCCCACATGCCTGGGCCGCGCTGGTAGGCCTGCACGGCCTCGACGTGGGCGCCAGCCCGCTGCCATTGCGCAGTCAACCAGGTGCGTCCCCGGGCGCCAGTGGTGTCGCCACCGCTGACGATGCTCACGCGCTGGTCTGGCCAGTCCAACGGCGCCAGCAGGGGCCAGAGGGCTTCGGAGTCGAACTGGGTGCTGTCCTCAGGGGGGGAGACCATGCGGTCGGGCGTCAAACCTGCCGCGGCGCCCAAGGCCAGCACCGCCTGGGCCGTGCCAGGGCCGGGAGCCGCGGCCAGTGTCTGTGCCGGCCACGCGGGCGCCGGGCTGCCGTCCCGCAAGGGCTGAGGGCGAAGGCGGAAAAACCACTCGGCCGACGCCGGGCTGACGAACATCAGCAGGCGCTGGTGGGCCAGGGTGTGCCACAGCCGGGCCACTGCCTCGGGGTGAGGCGGGCCCTCGATGGCGATGAGGGGCAGGGGCTGCGCAGCCACGCCTTGCGCCGCCAGCGCCTCGGCCCAGCCGCTGGCCTGGGGCTCGGGCCGGGTGACGAGGGTGGGCATGGCGCGCCGTGGTGTGTGTGGGGGCCCGGGCGTGTGCCGCTCAGCCTGAGGTGCCAGGTGCGCTCAACCAGCCTTGCGGGGCTTGGGCCTGCAGCGCAGCAGCGGCCTCGCGGCCCAGGGCCTCGGCATCGGCCAGGGTCTGCACCGCGGCGCAGCGTTCGGCCGACAGCAGGCCAGCCTGTTCCGGGTGACCCAGGCGCACACGCAGGCGCAGCACGTCCTGGCCAGCGTAGGTCTGCCAGTCGCCGAACGCGGCCAGGGGCATGGAGCAGCTGCCGCCCAGGGCGCGGGAGACGGCCCGCTCGGCGGCGGTGGCCAGCCAGGTGGGCTGGTGCGCCAGGTCGAGCAGTGCGGTCTGCAGCTCGCTTGGCGTGGCGTGAGGGCTGGTGCCTGGCAGCTGACGGATTTCCAGGCCCAAGGCGCCCTGACCGGCCGCGGGCAGCATGGTGTCGGTGTCGATGAACTGGCGGATGCGCTCTCCCAAGCCCAGGCGCTTGAGGCCGGCGGCTGCCAGCACGATGGCGTCGTACAAGCCTTCGTCGAGCTTGCGCAGGCGGGTGTCGAGGTTGCCGCGCAGGGGCTCGATGCGCAGGTCGGGGCGCAAGGCGCGCAACTGCGTCAGGCGGCGCAGGCTGGAGGTGCCGACCACCGCGCCTTGCGGCAGGTCTTGCAGCGAGGCGTGGTGTGGCGACACCAGCGCGTCGCGCGGGTCTTCGCGCGCCATGACGGCGGCCAGCACGAAGCCTTCGGGCAGCTCCATGGGCACGTCTTTGAGCGAGTGCACGGCCAGGTCGGCGTGACCGGCTTCCAGCGCGACTTCGAGCTCCTTGACGAACAGACCCTTGCCACCGACTTTCGAGAGCGCACGGTCGAGGATCTGGTCGCCCTGCGTCGTCATGCCCAGCAGGCTCACGGTGCGGCCAAAGCGCTGCTGGAGCAGGTCGCGCACGTGCTCGGCCTGCCACAGGGCGAGTCGGCTTTCGCGGGTGGCAATGACCCAGGGGCGCAGGGTGGGCGGTGTCGTGGACGTATCGGCGGTCATGTGCCGATGCTAACAGCCGCGCTGTGCGACCGGAGTCCGACAACCCCTCAGCCCGTCAGTGCGCTGCGGCGTTTTTGCGTCTGGTGGATGTAGTGCTGCAGGCTGCGGTCGTGGCCCTGCAGTTGGGTCAGTTCGCAGCCCAGGCGCACGCCGCGGGTGTCGGGGTGGATGGGCGTGATGTGGTGGATGACGAGGCCCACGTCCATCACCGTGTCGGCGTCCAGGCGGATGGTGCATTGCCCGATGCGCACGCCCGACGAGATGGCCGGCACGTTGTCGGGCAGGAAGAGGGCCACACCGCTGAGGCTGACGTCCAGCACGCGCAGGGACAGGCGCATGTCGTGCATGGCCGGGTGGCGGAACTCGGCGACCGGGCCGTGGGACGACAGCGGTTGCACGCGGAAGGCCGAGCGCCGCTGGAAGCGGAAGGCCACTTGCGGCAGGCGAGCGTTGAGGGCTTCGTTGGGGCCGCGCACATGCACCAGGCCGTCGATGTCGAACTGGACCTTGATGCGATCGAGGAAGACCACCGCGACCACCTCGTCCGAGGTGAGCACCGCTTGCATGGCGTCGTCGCTGCCGTCGGCACCGAAGGAGATCAGGCCCAGCCGGGTGTCGATGCCGCACAGCAGCGTGGTGTAGCTGTCGCCTTGTGCGTTGGACAGCGTGACCAGCGCGCGCTGCGCCTGGACCTGCTCCAGCAGCGCCAGGATGTCGATGCTGGCGGTGATGCGGTAGTCGTCCAGCGATTCCTGGACAGCGCGTGAAGTGGGCATGGGGTGGCGGGGTGTCGGCCCGCGTCAGTGCATTCTGCCGGGCTCGCCGACCATGTGGCCGAGCTCGTTGAGCTAGGGCTCCGCCAGGTTGCGGATCTCGGCGTCGTTGACCAGGATGCGCTGCATGATGCGCGATTTGAGCGCCAACTCGGATGGGCCCATCGGGTGTTCCGTGGCGGCGTGCTTGAGGCGCCCAATCAGGACCGCGCAGGCGCCTTCGAGCTTGACGACCCGGTCCCAGTCGCCCGATCGGGCGGCGTTCAGCATGTCCAGGCTGGCGTGCTCGATGGCTTCGTAGTAGCTCAGCAGGTTGCCGGCCAGGGCCTCTTCGTCAGGGGCGGTGATCAGTTCAGGGGCGTTCATGCGTGCACCTCCATGCCACCACGGACCACGTCGGTCTGGGTGGGCTTGATGTTTTGCCAGGCGTCGCGGATGGGCTGCATCAGGTTCTGGCATTCGTCGAGGATGGCCTCGTCGTTGCGCAGGTTGGCCTGGGTCAGGCGCAGGCAAACGTAGGTGTAGAGGCCATGGAGGTTCTGGGCCAGCTCGCCGCCGGCTTGCAGGTCCAGGCTGGCCTTGAGGCCTTCGTCCACGATGCGCAGGGCGCGCGACAGGGCTTGGGCCTTGGCTTCGATGTCGCCCTTGCGCATGGCGCCACGGCCATCGGTGAGGGCTTCGAAAAAGCCGTCGAGCAGCAGTTTCACAAGCTGGTGGGGCGAGGCGCCGCTGATGCTGGTTTCCACGCCCACCTGACGGTAGAGGTTGGACTGCGTGCGGTCGCCTGTGGGCAGGGGGCGGGAGAAGGGGCTGGCAGGTGCGTACATCTTCAAGCTCTGCGAGGTGATCAGTGTTGAATGTGTTATCGACTTGCGGCGGGAAAGCTTGAAGGCCGCAGCCATGGAACAAGCCCCCATCAAGGCCCTTGTTCAAGCGCTTTTGTTGAGCGCGGCCAGTTGTGCCGTCACGTAGGTGGACAGACCGGTGAGCTTGGCCATGCTGGTGTCGAGCGCGCTGTATTGCTTGCGCAGTCGCGTCTCGATCAAGCCTGCACGGTCGTTGATGTCATCGATCTTGTCCTTGTTGCGCTTGATCGTGCTGTTGAGGCCGCTGGTGCTGTTCGCGATGGCGCCCGACGTGGTGTCCAGGATCTGCTTGGTCAGGTTCTTCACCCGCGTGCCGATGCCATTGAGCGACGAGTCGGTCTCGCTGCTGCCGGCAAAGAACTTCTGCAGTTCGCCCAGCTTGCCCATGGCGTCGTTGAACTTGCTTGACTTGGTGCTCAGCGTGCCGTCCTTGTTGATGTCGATGCCGATGTCCGACAGGCGACCGAAGGTGCTGGAGGCGCTCGTGTTGGAGCTGATCAGGCCGCGCATCTGCGACAACAGGCCCCGTGCGGTGGCGTTGCCTTGCAGCGGCCCACCCGTTTTCGAGGTCTCGTCGTACAGGGTCTGCACGCGGATGGTGCTGACCACGCTGTTGTAGGCGGTGACGAACTCGTTCACACCTTTGCTGATGCTGGCGGTGTCCAGGTCAACGTTGACGGTGGCCGGGGTCGTGGTCGTCTTGTTGAGCTTGAGGGTCACACCTTCGAGCACGTTGCTCATGGTGTTCGAGGCCGAGGACACATTCAGACCATTGATGGTGGCTTGCGCGTTCTGTGCCGTCTGCGTGCGCGACATGGCGCTGGTGTCGCCGGTGGCGGCGCTGTACGCCAGTGCAGACAGGCCGGGTGCGGTGCCTGATTCGGTCACGGACACACGGAAGGCGTTCTCTTCGCCGTTCTGCCCGCGCATGACCAGGCGTGCGCCCGAGGCGTCGGTCACGATGGAGGCGCTCACGCCCGCGTTGGCCGTGTTGATGCGGTCACGGATCTTCTCCAGCGTGTTGTCGCCGGGGCCGATGCTGATGTCCACGGCCGTGGCTGCGGCCTTGGCTGCAAAGGTCACGGCAGGCGGGGTCGTGCTGTTGTTGGTGGTGTACCTGCCCAGCTCGATGCGCAAGGTCCCCTCGCCCACGGGCGTGCTGCTGGCGGTGAAGGCCGAGCTGGCCACGGACTGCGCCGCCGCGAGTTGCGTCACGCTGACGGCGTAGTTGCCGGCCGCTGCGCCGCTGCTGGTGGTCACGCTCACGGCGGTGTCGTCGCTGGATTTCGCGGTGGTCGCGCTCCAGAAGCTGCTGTCCATGAGCTTGGACGCCGCGTCTTGCAAGGCGGAGAAGTTGCTCTGGATCTTGCCCCAGGTCGAAACCTGGGTTTGCAGTTTGGTGTTCTTGGTGGTCAGCGTGTCTGCGGGCTGCTTTTCC
The DNA here is from genome assembly GCF_004362855.1 of Aquabacterium commune. Taxonomy (GTDB): domain Bacteria; phylum Pseudomonadota; class Gammaproteobacteria; order Burkholderiales; family Burkholderiaceae_C; genus Aquabacterium; species Aquabacterium commune. Next base: position 594,848 of record NZ_SNXW01000001.1, on the reverse strand, counting down.
AGCGCCACCAACTTGGTGACGATGCTTTCAGCGTCCAGACCGCTGCCAACGCCGAGTGAGCTCAACGAGGCCATGGTGTGTTCCTCTCAAATGCGGTAGCGCCCGGGAAGCCGCTTTTGGCCACCCGGACGCCGTGCTCATCGACTTCTGCCGGGGAAACTTGATCCGCTCAGCCCCGTGGCCGTGAATTTCTGGCGATATCAGCCCTTCAAGAGGCTGAGCACCTGCTGAGGCAACTGGTTGGCCTGCGCCACCATGGCAGTACCCGCCTGCTGCAGGATCTGCGAGCGCGACAGGTTGGCGGTTTCCGCGGCAAAGTCGGCGTCCATGATCCGACCGCGGGCTGCGGCCTGGTTTTCCACGCTGACCTGCAGGTTCGAGATCACAGCCTCGAAGCGGTTCTGCGTGGCACCGAAGCTGGCGCGCTTGTCGTTGATGGCGTCCAGGGCCTTGTCGATGATGTTGATGGCGTCGTCCACTTGCGAGACGCTGGCGGCCGTGCCAGCCGTCGAGCCGGAAATGTTGCCGCCGATGGCCAGGCCGTTGGTGCCGTCCCAGTTGGTGGTGACCGTGGAGATCAGGTCCTGCACCGCAGAGGCCGAGGTCGAGGCCAGTGCCGAAGCGGCAGAGACCGCGGTGCCACCGCCGAGCAGGGCGCCCGTGACGTCGATGCGGTCCGTGGAGGCCGTGCCTGCGCCGACCTGGAAGGACAGCGTGGTCGCAGCACCCGAGGCAAACAGGGCCTGGTTGTTGAACTTGGTGCCTTGCACCGTGCGGTCGATTTCAGCCTGCAGCTGCTTGAATTCCTTCTGCAGGTTGTCGCGGTCGCCAGCGCTGTTGGTGGCGTTGCGGGACTGGACGGCGAGTTCACGCATGCGCTGCAGGTTGTCGGCGATCTTGCCGAGCGCGCCTTCTGCGGTCTGCGCCAGCGAGATGCCGTCGTTCGCGTTGCGGATCGCGACGTTCATGCCGCGCACCTGGGTGTTCATCCGCTCGGCGATGGCCAGGCCGGCCGCATCGTCCTTGGCAGAGTTGACGCGTGCACCTGAAGACAGGCGTTGCATCGACACGGCCAGCGAGTTCTGCGACATGTTGAGGTTTCGCTGAGCATTCATCGAAACCACGTTGGTGTTGATCGTTTGGGGCATGGTGCACTCCTAAAGAATCGAGAGACTCCCGGCTCGCATGCCGGCCGGCTTCAAACTGAAAAAGCTGGCCAAAGACTTTGCGAAAACCTTCGACCTGTGGGTTGAATATTCGGCCCATTCGCCCTCACGCAAAAACGGGATGTGCAGCGTTTTTGCCCTTCAGTTCTCGTCTTGCGTCGCCCCATGAAAAAAGCCGCCCCGAAGGGCGGCCTTGGTGTCGGGACACCACGCGTGGGTGGCGTCCTGAGGCGTGTGCCGGATCAGCGCAGCAGCGACAGCACCTGCTGGGGCAACTGGTTGGCCTGGGCCACCATCGCGGTGCCGGCCTGCTGCAGGATCTGCGAGCGCGACAGGTTCGCGGTTTCCGTGGCGAAGTCAGCGTCCACGATCCGGCCTCGTGCGGCAGCCTGGTTCTCGATGTTGGTCTGCAGGTTCGAGATCACAGCCTCGAAGCGGTTCTGCGAAGCACCGAAGTTGGCGCGCTTGTTGTTGACCAGGTCCAGGGCCTTGTCGATGGCGTTGATGGCGTCGTCCACTTGCGAGACGCCGGCAGCGGTGCCCGTGCTGGAGCCGTTGACGTTGCCGCCGATGGCGATGCCCTTGGTGCCGTCCCAGGTGCCGGTCACGGTGGAGACCAGGTCCTGCTCGGCGGTGGCCGAGGTCGAAGCGATGGCCGAGGCCACCGACACCGAGGTGCCGCCGCCCAGCACGGCGCCAGCGATGTCGATGCGGTCCGTGCTGTTGGTGCCTGCACCCACCTGGAAGGACAGGGTGGACGATGCACCGGAAGCGAACATGGCAGTGCCGTTGAACTTGGTGCCTTGCACGGTGCGGTCGATTTCCGACTGGAGTTCCTTGAACTCCTTTTGCAGGTTGTCGCGGTCGCCAGCGCTGTTGGTGGCGTTGCGAGACTGGACGGCCAGTTCACGCATGCGCTGCAGGTTGTCGCCGATCTTGCCGAGGGCACCTTCAGCGGTTTGCGCCAGCGAGATGCCGTCGTTGGCATTGCGCACTGCGACGTTCATGCCCTTGACTTGAGCGCTCATGCGCTCGGCGATGGCCAGGCCTGCTGCATCGTCGCGGGCCGAGTTGACTCGCAGACCAGAAGACAGGCGTTGCATGGACGTCGACAGGCTGGACTGCGACATGGACAGGTTGCGTTGCGCATTCAGCGAAACGACGTTGGTGTTAACAGAAGCGGCCATGATGTGATCCTTTGGCGGTGTTTACTACCCGGCGATAGCGCCGGCGAACAAGTGCTGAGGGGTTGGAAACTCTTCAGCTTTCCTGCCCGACGCTAGTCAGCCCATGCGCCCTCGTGGTGAAACCACTCGAAGCCCTTGGCCGGCTAACCGGACCCCGAAACCTTGCGATCCCGATGGTTTGTTTATCGTCCCGGGGTGCTGCGGTCTTGAGTGACTTTTTCCTCGTTTTGCAAGCTTGTGTGCACAGCCGCTGCTTGACGTTTTTTTGAAATGAGGAATCTTTTCGGCGCACTTGCCAGGATCTTGAGGACTTTGTTTTCCTAGACTGGTCAGGCCCCGAAAAAGGGCTTGAACCGCCATTTCCAGTCTCTTCCCGGGGTCGCCATGAACGTCATCCACAAGCCCGCATCTCGACAAAGCCGCCAGGCGCACCAGCACTGGGAACGCGGGGTGGCGCAGTCGCGCAAGGGACAGTGGGGCGAGGCGCTGCGGGCTTTTGAGGCTGCGCTCAAGATCGCACCCAAGGACGACGTCTATCTGGTGAATGCTGCCAAGGCAGCCCTGGAGAGCGACCGCATCGAGCAGGCGCTGGACTACAGCTTGCGTGCGCTGGCACGCAATCCCGCTTCAGAGGTGGCTTTGTTCATCCGGGTGGCCGCCTTGCAACGCATGCAGAACCATGCGGAAACGCTGGCTTACCTGCAAAGCGTGCCCGAGGAGCGCCGCAACAACCGCGAGTACTGGAGCGCCTTGGGCTGTGCCTTGCAGAACACCGGCAAGCAGCAAGAAGCCATCACGGCGTTCATGGAAGCGCTGACCATCCAGATGGACGATGCCATCACCCACTACCGCATGGGCATTTCCTTTTATGAGATGCAGCTCAAGGAAGAAGCCTCGGAATGCTTCCGCACGGGGTTGGTGCTTGGTCTGGGTGCCAACGCCCTGCACGTGCACGGCATGCTGGCCTACGCCGAGCGCGAAAATTGCCGCTGGGTGCAGGCCGCCGAGGAAGAGGCCAACATGCGCAGCATGGTGGACGCGCTCGACGACACGGCGCGCGTGATGACCGCACCGTTCGCCCACGTCACCTTGACCGATGACCCCCTGCACCAGCTCAAGGCGTGCCGGCTGATGTCCAACAACTTTGCCGACATCAAGCCGGTGGTGCGCCGGGAACGCGTGCGCCATGGCGAGCGCATCCGCGTGGGCTATGTGTCCGCCGACTTCCACCAGCACGCCACCAGTGTACTCATGGCCGAAGTGTTCGAGCACCACGACCGCAGCCGCTTCGAAGTTTTCCTCTACTCACACGGCCCCGACGACAAGACGCCCATGCGCCAACGCATCGAGGCCGCTGCCGAGCACTTCGTCGAACTGGCTGGCGCGTCCGACCAGGACATCGCACAGCGGATCGCCGATGACCAGCTCGACCTGCTGATTGACCTCAAGGGCTACACCGCGCAGAACCGCATGGGCGTGTTCGCCCGCCGGCCTGCGCCCGTGCAAGCCACTTACCTGGGCTTCCCGGGCACCACCGGGTCCACCTTCATCGACTACATCATCGGTGACCCTGTCGTCACGCCCCTCGCACACGAGGCGCACTTCTCTGAAAAGATCGCGCAGCTGCCTGTGTGCTACCAGCCCAACGACCGACAACGTCCGCGCCCTCAGCCCATGGACCGCAAGGCGGCGGGACTGCCGGAGGACGCCTTGGTCTTGTGCGGCTTCAACCAGGCCTACAAGATTTCGCCCGAAGTGCTGGACGTCTGGTGCGGCTTCCTGCGCGACATCCCGAACGCTGTGCTGTGGCTGCTGGACTGGCACGGCCAGGCCCGCCCGCACCTGGAAGAAGAGCTCTCGGTGCGTGGCGTTGACTTGGCCCGCATCCGCTGGGCGCCGCGCCTGGGCTTGGCCGATCACATCAACCGCACCCAGCTGGCCGACATCTTCATCGATGCCTGGCCCTGCAACGCGCACACCACCGCCAGCGACGCGTTGTGGGCCGGCCTGCCGGTGGTCACCTTCATGGGGCAGACCTTTGCGTCACGCGTGGCAGGCAGCTTGCTCAACGCGGTCGGCCTGTCCGAGTTGGCCACCGAAAGCCTGGCGGCCTACCGCGCCAAGGTGCTGGCCTTGGCGGCAGACCCGGCCGAGCGGGCGCGCATCCGAGCGCAACTGGCCGAGGCGCGCGATCAAGCGCCTCTGTTTGACAGCGCGCGTTACACGGCCGACTTGGAGCAGTTGCTGGAGCGCATGGTGGTGCGGCGCGATCATGGCGCGCGAGCGACCCACCTCGCCGCAATCGATGCGCGTCCTGCCTGAGTCCCATTAGTGGCATCGGTTGGCCAGGCTTTTTGCGCGCTCATGGCGCCGCCCGTTCCATAGACTGGCATCACGTCTTTCAGGAAAACCTCATGGAAATGCGCGCCGTTCACATTTGCATCGTTCAGCCCGTCGGCTACGTGCATTCCCTCGGGTTCTTGGACCAGGCGAGATACCTGCGTTACCAATTCAGGCGACTGGGCGCTGAAGTCACGCTCTCCAAGAACCGCCTCCGGCATGACGCGGTCAATGTGGTTTTCGGTGCTCACCTGGGTTTTGACGCTGAGCTGCGCACGCGCTACAGCTGCATCTTCGTGAACCTGGAGCAGATCGGCAGCGGTGGGGCGAGCGTGTCCCCGGAGTACCTGCGATTGCTGGCATCGTCGGCTGTTTTCGATTACGACCCAGGCAACGTGGCGGCCTACACCCCCCATGTGGACGACGTCCCCATCATCACGTTCTCCCACGCGCCCTACCTGGCGCCCGCTGCGGTGGCCATCGAAGACCGGCCCATCGACCTGCTTTTCTTTGGGAGCATGAACGAGCGGCGCAAGCGGATCATCCAGCAGATCGAAGACGCTGGTGGCAGCGTGACTGTCGTCAACGGCGCTGTGTATGGCCCGGAACGCGATGACTTGATCCGCCAAGCCAAAGCCGTCTTGAATTGCCACTATTACGAAAGCGCTCGTTTTGAACAGGCGCGTGTCTTCCAGTGCTTGTCCCTTGGCGCACCTGTTGTCAGTGAGCGCCTGCTGTCAGCTGCACCTCCCGCGCAGTTTGAGGACGCTGTTTTTTGGGTGCGTGATGGCGATTGGTCGGGGTTCGTTCGGGAGAAGCTCCGAGCGCCGGATTTTGGCGTGCAGGGCCGAGCCAAGCTGCAAGCTTTCCGCCAGCATGATGTGATCGAGCCGTATGCCGATGCGTTGGTTTTTGCGCTCGCTTACACCCAGACCCATCTCTCTAATCTGGCATCAGGCCCATGGCGCCCGAACAAGTTGCACATTGGCTCGGGGAAGGATTACAAGCCGGGTTGGCTCAACGTTGACATCCTCGCATCCGCCGAGCCCGATGTGGTGTTGAACCTTGCGCAGCCGCTTGAGTGGCCTTTGCATGTTCACGGTGATCAGGTCGGCGATGTGGAGCTCTGCGCCGATTCGCTGGATGTCATCTATGCGAATAACGTGTTGGAGCACGTCCCCGACTTGACCACGCTGATGGGCAACTGTCTGACGCTGCTGCGCGATGGCGGTCAGATGCAGATCGAAGTGCCTTACGAGCGCGCGAACGCTGCCTGGCAGGACCCAACGCACGTCCGCGCCATGAACGAGAACTCATGGATCTATTACGCCGATTGGTTCTGGTATCTGGGGTGGTTCGATCGCCGGTTCCAAGTTGCTAAGTTTGCCTACCTGGACGGCAGTCTCCGCGAGTGTGCGCGTGATGCTGCCAACTTCATGCGAGTCACCCTGACCAAACAGGCGACCACCTTGGGCGAGCGGATGACGGCTCGGACGATGCAGGCGAGCTTCGGCGGGCTGCCGGACGACATGGACGTGTTCGCGCACGACGATGCACCGCCTTCGGACGTGCCCGAGACGGCCTCGCAGCCAACTGTTGTTGTGGGCAAGCGCACGGAGCCGAGCCCTGCGCCCTGGGTGCTCATCTACCCTGCTCACGACGACGGCGTTACCGATAATTTTTCCCACGAAATGGCGGCCGCCTTGCGGGCTGAGGGGGAAGCCGTTGTCGAGCTGAACATGTCGACGGACTTGTCCGCCCAGTGGTCGCGCCTGCCGGCGACGCTCTCGGGCGTGATCACGATAGGCGCCTTGCCCTTGAACATCCAAGTGGGTGGAAGGCCGCTGGCTGAGCTGTTTGAATGCCCGGTTTATGCCTACCTCCTTGACTCGCCCATTTATGACTTGGCCCGCGTTCCTGCCACGCGGGACTTCATCCGTCGTGCCTGGGATAACGAGAAACTGGTTCCAATCCTGGCCGAGCGAAGCTATTTGCAATTGGGCCAGGGCGGGGCACAGCCTCTGTTGCCACCACAAGCCTTTTACCTGCCTTTCGCCGCGTTCACAGCGCCCGATGAGAGCCGACGCTCTGCAGCGGAGTTGCCTCAGCAGCAGCGCATCCTGGTGATCGGCGCTTTGGGCCAGGAGCTCTCAAGAGCCGCCATCCGGCAGGACCTCGAGGCGACTCTGATGTCCGCCAACGCTCCGGGTTTGGCTCACTCCGATGTGCATGCCTTGGCTGCTGCCATGATGAGCGCCAATGCCGCCGGTAACCCCTTGGTGACGGCGCACGCCCTCTTGTCTCTGAGCGGCAAAGACTTGTTCACCGACAGCATGATGACCTTGATGTGTGCGGGCGACTCTTTCCTCAAGCGAGTCCGCAGGGTACTCGCTGTGGAATCTCTGCGTGGCGTGCCTGTCGATTTCATCGGGCCGGGTTGGGACCAGGCCTTTGGGGATCAGGATGGCTTCCGCTTCCTGGGCTCGATGCCGCATGCCCAGTTGCCTGCCTTGATGCCGCTCTACCGAGGCGTTTTGAACCTCGACCCGAACTGGGACTGGGGTTGCCATGACCGCGCGTATTCTGCGTGGGCGCAGGGTGTGCCGGTGATGACGCACAACAACGCTGCCATTGTTGAGGAACGTGTGCCCGCAGCCATGGTTCACGCGTTCTCACCGAACGCGCCCGACCTCGCGGCAGTCGCCGATGAGTGGCTGGCACGGCCTGCCCCTCAAAGCGAGCCCTCCGCGGCGATGCTTCGCTGCGGATGGAACGAGCGCATCCGCACACTTCTCACGCGCCACCGGGCCTCATTGATCGCAACCGAGGCCGTCGCATCATGAGGGTCGCAGTCGCAGGCGGCGGCTGGTACGGCTGCCACATTGCTTCTTCGCTCAAGGCGCATGGCGTGAGCGTGGACCTGTTTGAGAAGAACGACTGCTTGTTCAGCGAAGCATCAGGCAACAACCAGTTCCGGCTGCACCAAGGGCTGCACTACGCCAGGTCGGCGCAAACGCGTTACCAATCTCGCGACGGTTATCACCGTTTCGCTGAGCGCTATCCCAAACTGTCCACGCCGGTCGAGAACAACATTTATCTCGTGCCCAAAGAAGCTTCGCTGATCGACTTTGACACCTACTTCTCCATCATGCTTTCCAGTGGCATCTCCATTGAGAAAATCCCATTGAAGAGCATCGATCACATTGACGCAGGCAGGTTTGAAGGCGCTGTGCGTTGCCAAGAGCGCGTTGTGCTGACCTCCGCTGCCCGTGGTTACTTCACCAAGCGCTTGAACGGCACGGTGAACCTGAACCATGCCGTGACAGAGGTTCAGCAGCGCGATGGACACGTGTGGGTCGATGGCGTGGCGTACGATCATTTCATTGACGCCACGTGGGGCGCCTTGCCCAGTGCAAGCGGTGAATCCGGCAGCGTTTACTTCGAGCCAACGCTGCTTCTTTACTACCGTCTGCGCGAAGACCTCTCCGCGCCATTTCCTGCCATCACTTTGGTGGACGGCGATTTGTGGTCCATCTACCCCACCGAGGACCCTGGCGTTTTCACCCTGTCTTCTGTGACCCACACGCCTCTGGGGCGTTACGAAAACAAGTCGCGCGCCTACGAAAGGCTTGCCGCAGTGGATGCGAACCTGATCGATGAGAAGCGCAGGTCCATGGAGGCAGAGGTTCACCCCTACATGCCTGGCTTCAAGGAGACGTTTACATTTGTTGGCCCACAGTTTGCGATCAAGACCAAACCCAAAGGTTTGTCTGAGAATCGAGCTTGTGGTGTCGCCGCGAACGGGCGGTGCTTCAACGTGCAGTCAGGAAAAATCGATAACATCTTCTATGCCACCGATCGAATTCTGGGCGCTTTGCTTTGATGCAGCATGGAAATTGAACGCGTTCTCGTCGGATACACCGGTTTTGTAGGCAGCAATCTGCTCCAGCAGCGGTCGTTCGACCTTTGCGTCAACAGGAGCAATTTGCGCGACTTGCAGAGCGTTCAGGCCGACTTGTTGGTGATCGCCGGACTGCCCGCTGAAAAATGGCGGGCCAACCAGGATCCTGTTGGAGATCTCTGCAACATGAGGGCCCTGCAAGGTGCCCTGGCGTCCGTGAACGCGAAGCAGGTGGTCGTTGTTTCCACTGTGGACGTATATCCATCGCCAATGGGGGTAAGCGAAAGCTCGCCGATTGACGTCGCCGCCGCTCAGCCTTATGGCAAGCATCGGCATGAATTCGAGGGATGGGTTGCGGGGCAGTTTCCGCGCTCCAGCATGATCCGATTGCCCGGTTTGTTTGGCTCTGGGTTGAAGAAGAACGTGCTGCACGACCTGGTTCGCGACCACATGACGGAGCGCATCCATCCTGAGTCGGCGTTCCAGTGGTACCCCATTGCCCGCCTGTCCAGCGACATCGAGGCCTTGATATCGTCGGGCTTGCCCCTCGTCAATGCTGCCACCGAGCCCATTTGCACCAGGGACATCGCCGAGCGCTTCTTTCCCTCCCGCGAATTGCAGAGTCAACCCAGTAGCCCCGTGCGGTACGACATGCAGAGCGAGCATTCGCAACTGTTTGGAGGCGCTGGCCCGTACTGGATGGATCGCCGAGCCGTCATGGACGCATTGCAGACGTGGCTGCGTTCGCCAGTGCCTGTGGCCCACGTCACTGCATGACCATGACAATGAAACTGGCTTGTTCCAACATTGCGTGGACCGATGCGCAGGAGGCGGCCGTGCTGCCATGGCTGCAGGCCCAAGGCGTGGGTGGCATTGAGGTGGCGCCGACACGTCTCTGGCCCAACTGGCATGGCGCAACACCTGCTGGCGCGCGTGAGTGGCGCAAGCGCATGGCCGATCAAGGGTTCTCATTGCCGTCGATGCAGGCATTGCTGTTTGGCAAGGCCGACGCCTGTCTGTTTGGCGCAGACGGTGGGAATGCCTTTGTCGAACACCTGGAGTTTGTCGCCGAACTCGGTGAAGGCCTGGGCGCCGGTGTTGCCGTGCTCGGCGCGCCACGCCAGCGGCTCCGAGGAGATTTGCCCATGGCCGAGGCGGTCGACCGCGCCATTCCCTTGCTGCGACGGCTGGCGCAAACATTCCACGATGCCGGCTCATGCTTGGCGCTGGAGCCGGCGCGGCCTGAGTACGGGGGCGATTTCTGCATCACCACAGCGGAGGTGTCTCAACTGGTTGCTGCGGTGGACCACCCTGGCCTCGGCGTGCACATCGATGCTGCGGCCTTGTTTGCCGCGGAAGAGTCCATTGAGGACCTGTGGGAAGAATCAAGGGGACAGCGCTGGGTCCACTACCAGATGAGCGAGCCCGAACTGGGTGGATTCTCTGCGCCGTGCGCACCACAGCTGGCGAATTTGCGCTTCTTGCGAAGCGTAGATTGGCCTCACTGGTGTGCGATCGAAATGCGAGTTCCGCCCATGGGCGTGATCGAGGAGGGGCCCTGGGCCATCCTTCGCGAAGCCCGAATGGGCTGACAAGGTCAAAACAACTTCTGCCCCGTCAGCCGCTCGTGCTCCCGCACGGCAAACCGGTCCGTCATGCCGGCGATGTAGTCGGCCACGGCGCGGTGGCGGTCGCCGCGTTCGGCAAAAGCGCTCTGCATTTCTTGCGGCGCTGCCACGTAGGCGTGGAACAGCTCGCTGAGCACCTGCTTGGCCCGCGCCGTGGTCTCGTTGACCTGCGGATGCCGGTACAGCTCCTTGAACAGGAAACGCTTGAGCTGGGTGCTGGCCTCGCGCATGCCTGGGCTGAAGCGCACCAGTGGCGGGCATTGGCGCGCCTCGTTGGCGTTGAGCGGCAGGTGCTCGGCGATGCGCGCGCGCGTGGCGTCGATCACGTCATAGACCTGCTGCGACAGCATGCGGCGGATGCTGTCGAACAACAAGCGGCGGCCCTTGGCCTGCGGGAACTCGCGCAGCGTCTCGTCGCGGAAGCGCACGAACAGGGGCACGGCTTCGAGCTGCTCCAGCGTGATCAGCCCGGAGCGCACGCCGTCGTCGATGTCGTGGGCGTTGTAGGCGATCTCATCGGCCAGGTTGCACAGCTGTGCCTCCAGGCTGGGCTGGGTGCCGTTCAGGAAGCGCAGGCCCACACCGCCGGGCTCGCGCGCTTCGAGCATCTCGGCGTGGCGACGCGAGCAGTGCTTGAGGATGCCCTCGCGCGTCTCGAAGGTCAGGTTCAGGCCGTTGTAGGGCAGGTAGCGCTCTTCCAGCTCATCGACCACGCGCAGCGATTGCAGGTTGTGCTCGAAGCCGCCGTGCTCGCCCATGCAGTCGTTGAGCACATCCTGGCCCGCGTGGCCGAAGGGCGTGTGGCCCAGGTCATGCGCCAGGGCCACGGCCTCGACCAGGTCTTCGTTGAGGCCCAGCGAGCGCGCGATGGACCGCCCCAGCTGCGCCACTTCCAGCGAGTGCGTCAGCCGCGTGCGGAAGAGGTCGCCCTCGTGGTTGAGGAAGACCTGCGTCTTGTAAACCAGACGTCGGAAAGCCGTGCTGTGCACGATGCGGTCGCGGTCGCGCTGGAACTCGCTGCGCGTCGGCGCACTGGGCTCGGGGAACTGGCGCCCCCGCGAGCGGTCGGGCTGGCTGGCGTAAGGGGCGGTCAACATGGCGGAAAGCCGTGCCAGTTCAGCGCACGTTCGCGGCGATCACATCGCGCACCATGGCATCGGGCGCGCCCCGCATGCCCGCCTGACCCAAAGGCCCGACGACCACGAAACGGATCTCGCCGCCTTCGGCCTTCTTGTCCACCTGCATCAGCTCGATGTAGCGGTCGGCGCCCAGGTCCGGGCCCTGCACGGGCAGGCCGGTTCGCTCGACCAGCGCGCGGATGCGCTGCGAGGTGGCCTCGTCGATCAGGCCCAGGCGGGCAGACAGGTCGGCCGCCATCACCATGCCGCAGCCCACGGCCTCGCCGTGCAGCCACGCGCCATAGCCCATGCCCGCCTCGATGGCGTGCCCGAAAGTGTGGCCGTAGTTCAGGATGGCGCGCAGGCCGGATTCCTTCTCGTCCTGACCCACCACCCAGGCCTTGATCTCGCAAGACCGCTGGATGGCGTGCCTGAGCGCAGCGCGGTCGCGCGCCAGCAGCAGGTCGAGGTTGGTTTCCAGCCAGGACAGGAATTCGGCATCGGCGATCGGGCCGTACTTGATGACCTCGGCCAGGCCGGCCAGCAACTCGCGCTGCGGCAAGGTGTCCAGCGTGTCGATGTCGCAGACCACACGCAGCGGCTGGTAGAACGCACCGATCATGTTCTTGCCGGCCGGGTGGTTGATGGCCGTCTTGCCACCCACGGACGAATCCACCTGCGCCAGCAGCGTGGTGGGCACCTGCACGAAGGGCACGCCGCGCATGTAGCAGGCCGCTGCGAAACCGGTCATGTCACCGACGACACCGCCGCCCAGGGCGTACAGCACCGTCTTGCGGTCGGCCGCCTCTTCCAGCAGCTTGGTGAACACCTGGTTGAGGGCCGGCCAGTCCTTGTACTGCTCGCCATCGGGCAGTTCCACGTCCAGCACCTGCTGGTGCAACGGTGCGATGGCCGCGCGCAGTTGGGCGGTGTAGAGCGGGCCGACCGTGGTGTTGGTGACGATCAGCGCCTTGGCCGATCGGGGCAGCCCGGCGAAGCTCTCGGCCTTCAGCAGGCCATCGCCGATCAGGATGTCGTAGCTGCGCTCGCCCAAGTCGATGGGCACGACCGAATGGCCTGCAGGCGCCGTGGTGGACAGTTGCGGGGCAGCGGAGGAAACGGGTGCAGATGCCATGCGTTCACGCGGGGTGCGGCAGAGTGCGCGGGTGGCGCGTTCAAGAAGCGCCCCGAACTTTCGCGGAAGTTCGGTCCCGGCCGCGACGCGTGGGGCATCCAACGCTGTCAGAACGACAGCGCGAAGAAAGAAGGTGACGAGCCTGACCCCGGCACTGGAGGCATTCGGTTAGGGCTGCTTCGTTCCCGATCTGACCCGGTTGGCCGCGCCCCCATGCGAGGAGGCCCGTCACCGACCATTGTACGCGAGGCCGGCCGTCCTGGCGGGCCTGGGCGTGCAGACCCTCGGCAAAGAGGGTGTCAGTCAGCTCAGGGCTTGTCGCCCAGCAGCAGCGGCTTGAGCATGTTGTCGGCCGGGTTCGCGCCAATCCAGATGCGCAAAATGGCGTTGTAGAAGCCGATGTCAGGCAGGGGCGAACCCAGTTGCTTGCCGTTGAGCGTGATGGTGGTGCCCACGGCCGGGTTGTAGTCACCGATGATGACCTCGCCCTTCTTCACGCCTTCGAACTCGGTGAACAGGTCGCCGAACTTGGTGATCTGGTTGACGAACTTCGTCTTCTCGTCTTTTTCCAGGTTCTTGTTGATGCCTGCCAGGAAGGCCGAGCCGAACTCTTCGGAGCTCAGGTCGCGCAGGAAGACGATCTTGAAGCGCTTGGGGCCATTGAGGGCCAGGATGTCGGCGGTGGTGGTCTTCTTCTCGGTCAGGTACAGGCCGATCGCATAGACCTTGAACACGGCCTTGATGCGGGCGCCGGCGCCATTGAGCACCAGATTCTTGCCCGCCACGGTGGCGGTGTCTTCGAGCTTCGCGCCCTGGACTTCAACGGCGTGGGCGGTGGACAGCGCGCCCAGGGCCAGGGCGGCTGCGGTCATGAGGGCGGTGATGCGAGCTTTCATCGGGAGGGTCCTTGGTGGTCGGAAGGGCGGAAAAGTGGGAGAGGACGGGAGGGTGTCGATGCTGACGTGCGAGGCTCAGGCGGTTGTTTCGAGCTTGAACACGCTCACCACCTCGGCCAGGCTGTGCGCCTGGTTCTGCATGGATTCGGCGGCCGCCGCGGCCTGTTCGACCAGGGCGGCGTTCTGCTGCGTCACGCCATCCATCTTGTGGATGCTGCGCGTGACTTCCTCGATGCCTTCGCTCTGCGAGCGGCTGGCCGCGGTGATCTCGCCAATGATGTCGGTGACGCGCTGCACGCTGGCCACCACGTTGTCCATGGTGCCGCCGGCCGAGGACACGAGCTTGCTGCCTTGCTCGACCTTCTCCACCGACTCGTTGATCAGCGTCTTGATTTCCTTGGCGGCCGTTGCCGAACGCTGCGCCAGGGTGCGGACCTCGCCCGCCACCACGGCAAAGCCGCGGCCCTGCTCGCCGGCGCGGGCGGCCTCCACGGCGGCATTCAGCGCCAGGATGTTGGTCTGGAAGGCGATGCCGTCGATCACGGAGATGATGTCCACGATCTTGCGCGAGGACGCGTCGATGGCGCCCATGGTGTCCACCACCTGGGCCACCACCTGACCGCCTTCGGTCGCGATGTTCGATGCGGCCGAGGCCAGCTGGTTGGCCTGCGAAGCGTTTTCGGCGTTCTGGCGCACGATGCGGGTCAGCTCGTTCATGGCCGACGACGTCTGCGCCAGCGAGGAGGCCTGCTCCTCGGTGCGCACCGACAGGTCGGAGTTGCCCGACGCGATCTGGCTGGACGCCGACGCGATGGCCACCGTGCCCTGGCGCACATCGCCCACGATGCGTTGCAGGCCGCGGTTCATCTCATCGAGGGCGCGCATCAGCTGGCCGGTCTCGTCCTCGCTCTCGCTGACGATGCGGGCACTGAGGTCGCCTGCGGCCACCTGCTCGGCGATCTTGACGGCGCGGTTCAGCGGGCGGGTGATGCTGCGGGTGGCGAAGAAGGCCACGCCGACGCTCACGGCGACGATGGCGCCCGCCAGGGCCACGATGAACAGGGTGGTGTTGCGGGCGGTCTCGGCCGAGCGCGCACCGGTGGCTTCCATCAGCGCGTGCTGGCGGGTGTTGAGCTGCTCCAGCGCCTCGAAGTACTTGGTGTGCATCGAACGCACGGAGAACAGGAACTTGGTCAGCGCTTCGTCCTTCTGGCCGCCCTGAACCAGTTCCACAAAGGCTTTCTGCGCCTTGTTGGAGCGCTCGCGGTATTTGCCGAGGTTGGCCAGCAGTTCTTTGTCGGCCTCGCCCGTCAGGGCCTTTTCCACACCCGTGGCCAGCTCGACGTTGAGCTTTTCGTACTTGGCGATGTTGACCAACTCGCCCTTGATCTGCTCCTCATCGCTCATCACCAGCACGCTGAGCATGCTGCGCGAAATCTCATTGAGGTTGGCCTTCATCCGGTTGGCGGTCACCGTTTGCGGGTAGGTGCTGCCGACGATCTCGGTGGTTTCCTGGCTGAGGCCCTGGATGCGCGTGAGCGCCAGGCCCGCGAGCAGAACCATCAATGCGATGACGAGGCCGAAGCCCATCGTCAGCCGTTGACCGATGCGGATGTTGCGGATGTTGAGCATGTGTTTGTCCACGAAGTCCAGACTGCGCTTCGCCGTGACGATCATCTCGCCGCCTGCCGACGGGCGAGCGGGTGAAATCCGTCACGAACGAATGCTTTATCGGACGTTCTGTGGGCAAACTGAACACGCCCGGGTGTAAACCCTGGGGTGTCCGTGGCGCCAAATGGCACCTACATCAGCGCAGTTGCAGCTCTTCTGCGCCGTATGTCACGCCCAGAGGCTCGATCACCACCTGCTTGGGGCCGTCTTCGACCCGACCCGCAACCATGGCGTCGATGCCCTGCGCCTGCGCGATCTCCACCACGCGCGGTGCCTGGTCGGCCGCCACATACAAGGCGAAACCGGCGCCCATGTTCAGCGTGCCGTAGGCCTCGTGGTCGTCCAGGCCGCATTCTTTCTGCATGAAGGCCAGGATCGCCGTCTTGGGCGGCACGGCCGTGATGCGGTAGGTCAACTGCTTGGGGTGACGCAGCAGCTTGCGCCAGCCATGGCCGGTCACGTTCGCGCAGTAATGCGGGAAAATGCCTTCCCTGGCCAGCGCCTCGGTCACGGGCGAGTACAGCGTGGTCGGTGCCAGCAGGGCCTCGCCATAGGTCTGGCCGTTGCCGATGTCGGTCAGGTAGCCCTGGGGCAGGCGCTCGGCCAGCTTGCGCGCCAGCGACAGGCCGTTGGCGTGGATGCCGCTGGCCGCCAGGAAGACGATGGCGTCGCCCGCGCCCAGCTTGTCGCCTACGGACAGGCGGGTTTTCGGGCTGATGATGCCGGTGCAGGAGGCGGCCAGGTCCACGCGGCCATCGGCCACGATGCCGGCCAGCGCGGGGGTCTCGCCGCCGCCCCAGGCGACATTGCTCACCTGGCAGGCCTTCTTCCAGCCGGCCACGAGCGCATTGGCGCGGACCTTGTCGCCGAACCAGTCGGAGCCGCCCGCGGCCCAGTAGGCCTGCACCACCAGGGGCGTGGCGCCCACGGTGATCAGGTCGTTGACCGCCATGGCGATGGTGTCCTGGGCGATGCCGTCGTAGTAGCTCTTGCCCGTCAGCAGGGCCATTTCATCGGCCACCAGGGTTTTGGTGCCCAGGCATTCGACGATGGAGGCCAGGTACATCGGGCCCACATCGACCACATAGGCCGACTCACCGCGCGAGGCCAGCACTTCGCTGAAGCCGTGGCTGGCCAGGTGGGTGCCGGTTTCGGCCGCGGCGCGCTGGGCGGCCACCTTCAGCGGGTCGATCAGGTCGTAGTTGACACCGGCCTGGTCGTAGGTGAGGGGAGCTGCGGACGGGTTGGGCGTGGCGGCGGTCATGGCGTGAGCAGGAGGTCTGGTGGCGCAAAGGCGGGATTATCCGTGCTTTGCCCCGACTTGGGGTGCGAGTCAGCCTCACTGGCTGATCTTGCGGGCTTCTTCCACCTGGTACTCGAAGTAACGCTGGCCCGAGAAGGCGATGCTCGCCATCAGCACCGTGGCGCCGATCAGCAGGCACAGGATCACCCCGATGATGGCCGGCCAGCCGCTGATGGGAGCCTGTTCGGTCTGCAGATGCGGGTTGTGCCGGGCGTGCCAGGCCGCATCGGGCGTCAGGCCGAAGACGATGCCCTGCAGCATGGTGCCCGCCAGCGTGAAGCCCAGCACCGGCACGAGCAGCCAGGCGAGCTGGTCGTCCTGCCCGTACAGCGAGACCCGGTGCAGACCCCACAGCCCAACCAGCGTGGGCAGCCACAGCAACCAACCCGCCTTGTCGCGCAGCCCGTGCAAATAGAAGCGGTGCAGCCCGAAGGCGCCACCCACGAAGGCGGCCCAAGTGGCCACGGTCTTGGAATGGATGCGGGTGGGGCGGGGTGACATGGGCTTGGCGGTGCAGGTTTTGCACATTCCGGTGAGGTCAGACTATAATCCGCGGTTTTCCGGCTTGGGCTGGGCGTTCGGGGAGGTTTTCCCGGTCGGACCAGCGCGTATCTAAGCAAGCCGGGCTTGTGGGTGGGTGCAAGTCTGTGACAAACACAGGCAAGTGCCGACCCAGATGAATGCCCAGATGATCACCCTGATGACTGCCCCCCGAGTGTCTCCCGGGACGCAGCCATCGCCCCCATTTGTGAAGGACACACCATGGTCGTGATTCGACTCTCCCGCGGCGGCTCCAAGAAGCGCCCGTTCTACAACATCGTCGTTGCCGAGCAAAAGAACCGCCGTGACGGCCGTTTCCTGGAGCGCGTGGGTTTCTACAACCCCCTGGCTTCCGGCAACGCCGAGTCCCTGCGCATCGCGTTTGACCGCGTGGACCACTGGGTCGGCAATGGCGCTCAAGCCTCCGACACCGTTGCTCGCCTGATCCGCGACGCCAAGGCCAAGGCTGTCGCCGCCTGAGCCTGAATGCCCAAGCAGAACAGGCTGGCATGAGCGAGCACGCGAACCCCTCCCCGCTGCTGCTGGACGACGGTGTCGTCTGGCCCGAAGACGCGGTGGAGGTGGGCCGCGTGGTCGATGCCTGGGGCGTCAAGGGCGGCATCAAGGTGATGCCGTTCTCGTCCGATCCTCAGGCCCTGTTCTGCACCAAGAAGTGGTTTTTGCGCCCCGCCGAAGCGGCTGCGGGCGCCGTCGTGCGTACGGGCGCAGGTGCGGGTGCGGGTGCGGGTGCGAAGCCGGTCTCGGCCGTGGCATCAGCCGCGCAAGCCGCCCGACTGAACGCGCCGCGTTTCCTGCAGGTCAAGAGCGCCCGTGAGCAAAGCGACATCGTGGTCGCCACCTGCGAAGGCCTGGACGACCGCAACGCCGCCGAAGCCCTCAAGGGCGCCCGCGTGTTTGTGTCGCGCTCGGCCTTCCCGACGCCCGACGACGGCGAGTTCTACTGGATCGACCTCATCGGTCTGGACGTGTCCAATCCGCAAGGCGAGGCCCTCGGCCGCGTCGTGGACCTGATCGACACCGGCCCCAACAGCGTGCTGCGCCTCGAGGGCGAAGCCGGCGAGGATGGCAAGCCCGTCGAGCGCCTGATCCCCTTCGTGTCCGCCTACATCCTCAGCGTCAGCCTGGCCGACAAGCGCATCGTGGCCGACTGGGGTCTGGACTACTGACCCTCGGCGCCGTCATGGCGCCAGCCGATGGGGGGCCCATGGCCGTTCGCTTCGACGTCATCACCCTGTTTCCTGAACTGTTCGCGCCCTTCCAGCAGGTGGGCGTGACGCGCCGTGCGTTCGAGACGCGGGCCGTCGATGTGCGCCTGTGGCCCTTGCGCGACCATGCCGAGGGCGCCTACCGCCGCGTTGACGACCGTCCCTTCGGTGGCGGGCCGGGCATGGTGATGCTGGTCGAGCCGCTGGTGCGCTGTTTGTCGGCCATCCGCGCGAGCCAGTCTGCCCATGCTGCCGAGGCCGCCGGTGGCCAGGCCCCATCCCCGCGCCTGCCGGTGATCTGGTTCAGCCCCGCAGGCCAGCGCCTGACCCAGCAGCGCGTGCAGCAGCTGGCCGCCGGCCCCGGTGCCGTGCTGGTGTGCGGCCGTTACGAGGGCGTGGACCAGCGCTTCATCGACGCCCATGTGGACGAAGAGCTCAGCCTGGGCGACTACGTGCTGTCGGGCGGGGAGTTGCCCGCGCTGACGCTGATCGACGCCGTGGCGCGCCTGCAGCCGGGCGTGCTGCACGACGCGGCCTCGCACGAACAGGACAGCTTCTCAAATGGCCTGCTCGACTGCCCGCACTACAGCCGCCCGGAGCTGCTGTCGGCCGAGGTGGCGGGCGTGCCAGATGATGCCGGTGGGGTGGATTGGCCCGTGCCGCCGGTGCTGATGTCAGGCCACCATGCGCAGATCGCGCGATGGCGCCGCGAGCAGCAACTGGCGCTGACGGCGCGCCGCCGTCCCGAGCTGATCGAGGCTGCGCGGGCCCGTGGCGAGCTGTCGAAAAAAGACGAAGACTTCCTTCGTGAATTGACGCTATAATCTGCGGTTTTGCAGATCCTCTGCCCGGCAAATCGAAGCAAATGGCATCCAGCCAGAGCAAATTTCAGCGCGGGCACGATCACTAGGAGCCTTTGATGTCCAACATCATCCAGCAGCTCGAGCAAGAGGAAATTGCTCGTCTGAACAAGACCATCCCCTCGTTCGCCCCTGGCGACACCGTGATCGTCAGCGTCAACGTGGTCGAAGGCACGCGCAAGCGCGTCCAGGCTTACGAAGGCGTCGTGATCGCCCGTCGCAACCGTGGCCTGAACTCCAGCTTCATCGTGCGCAAGATCTCCAGCGGCGAAGGCGTGGAACGCACGTTCCAGCTGTACAGCCCGCTGATCGCTTCGATCGAAGTCAAGCGCCGCGGTGACGTCCGCCGCGCCAAGCTGTACTACCTGCGCCAGCGCTCCGGCAAGTCCGCACGCATCAAGGAAAAGCTCTCCTGAGCTTTCGCCGCAGGCAAAAGCGGGCCTCACAGCCTCATTGCCCTGCGAAGCCAAGCCGCCCACGCCCCGCGCGTCGGCGGCTTTTCTCATGGCGGCCCCCGAGTGTCGGACATTGCTGCGATCATTGAGGCCATGGCCATTTCCATCGACCCCCGTGCCGCCGAATTGCTGGGGCACGACCAGCACCTGCCACCCGTCTCGCCCCTGCATTTCTCGCGCGATGCGCTGCTGAGCCGCTTCGCCCAGCCGCCGCAGTGGCAGCCCGATGTCGATGTCGAGAAGTGGTACTGTGCCCCCGACCCGGTCCACGCCGCCGTGCTGGTGCCGCTGGTCATGCGCGACCGGGCTTCGGTGCTGCTGACCCAGCGCACGGCCCACCTCAGGAAGCACGCGGGCCAGATCAGTTTCCCCGGCGGGCGCATGGAGCCCACCGACGCCGATGCGGTGGCCGCCGCCCTGCGCGAAGCCCAGGAGGAAGTGGGCCTGGACCCGCAGCGCGTGGAGGTCTTGGGCAGCCTGCCCACCTACACGACCGGCACCGGCTTCATCGTCACGCCGGTGGTGGGCTTGATCGTGCCGCACGACCACGACCACCCCTGGCTCAGCCTGCAGCCCGATCCGGGCGAGGTGGAGGAAGTGTTCGAGGTGCCGCTGGACTTCCTGATGGACCCGCGCCACCACCAGCGCCGCGCTTTCGACCTGTCGGGCACCTCGCTGGAGTTCTTCTCGATGCCGTGGTCGTCCGAGGCCGGCAAGGAGTATTTCATCTGGGGTGCGACCGCCGCGATGTTGCGAAATTTATACCGCTTCCTCTCCGCATGAGCCTTCCGCTGCAAACGGGCGCATGGGCAGGCGGCCCGACCGCTATCATCAAGGCATGAGCTTTTTTGCCGTGCTCTTCGCCTTGCTGGCGGAGCAGCTCAAACCGCTGTCCAACCTCAACCCCATCCACCACGCGCTGGCGGCCTGGGTGCGTTGGGCCGGGCGCAATTTCGACGCGGGTGCCGATGTGCATGCCCGCGTGGTCTGGGCCATCACCGTGCTGGCGCCCTCGGCATTGGTGGCGGTCAGCTATTACTTCATCAACCGCTACAGCACGGTGCTGGCCCTGGCGTTCGATGTGGTGGTGCTGTACCTCACGCTGGGCTTTCGCCAGTTCAGCCACCACTTCACGGCCATCCGCGATGCGCTGGAAGCCGGCCAGGAAAACCGCGCCCGCGAGCTGCTGGCGCACTGGCAGAACCTGGACGCCAGCGAGTTGCCGCGCACCGAGATCCTGCGCCATGTGCTGGAGTACTCGTTGCTGGCCGCCCACCGCCATGTGTTTGGCGTGTTTTTCTGGTTCGTGGCCCTGTCCAGCCTGGGCCTGGGCCCGGCCGGCGCGGTGCTCTACCGCCTGGCCGAGTTCGCCGGGCGTTACTGGGCTTACCGCAGCCGCGTGACGGGCACGCCCACGCACGACCGGCTCATGGACCTGTCGCAAACGCTGTTCGGCTGGCTGGACCACGTGCCCGCCCGCATGACCGCCTTCGGCTTTGCCGTGGTTGGCAATTTCGAGGATGCGGTCGATGCCTGGCGCCGGCACGCCGTGTTGTGGCTGCGTCCGAACGAGGGCACCATCCTCTCGGCGGCCTCGGGCGCCCTGGGCGTTCGGCTGGGTGGCCAAGCCGCGCCGGTCGCGGCCGATGGCGCACGCGATGTCAGCCGCACCCTCAACCAGGGCGACTCGCCCAGCCTCATCGAGGCCGAGGGCAGCACCCAGGGCACACCGCCGTCGATGGCCCACCTGCGCAGCGTGGTCGGCCTGATCTGGCGTTCGGTGGTGCTGTGGATGCTGCTGCTGGCGCTGCTGTCGCTGGCCAACCTGATCGGTTGATCACAAGCCCGCAGACCGGGGCCCTGCGCCTGCTCAGGCTTTGAGCGCCCGCGCCTTGCCCAGCCAGTCGGCCAGGGCGGCAAGGATGTCGGTGCGGCTGAAGGAGCAGCTTTCCTCGCTGAACAGCGCAGCGCTCTCGATCTGGCTGAGCAGGCGCTCCAGCACGTCCACATAGCGTTGCGGCAAGGCGGGTTGGTGCGTCTCGGCAGCATCGCGCCAGACGCGCGCCAGGTCGGTGACCGAGAGGTCGCCACAGGCAAAGGCTTCGAGCGTGAGGGGCAGGGCGGAGAGTCGGTCTGTCATGGCGCTAAAGGGGCTTGGGGCGGTGTCTGGGCTTGCGCATCGGGCTGGCGTCATGCGCTCACCAGCGCGGCTGGCTGAGCTCGTCGAACAGGTCGGTGTAGAGGCTCAGGCGGATGGGGCTGACCTCACCACGCTCCACCGCGGCACGCACGGCGCAGCCGGGTTCCTGGCGGTGGGTGCAGTTGTGGAAGCGGCAGTTGGCGACGTGGGCGCCCAGGTCGGGCATCCAGCGCGTGAGTTCGGTGGCGGCGATGTGGTGCAGGCCGAACTCCTGGAAGCCCGGCGAGTCGATGATGGCGCTGCGCTCGGCGTCGCCCGGTGCGCCGTCCAGCCAGTACCAGAGGCTGGAGGTGGTCGTGTGGCGGCCAGAGTTCAGCGCCTGCGAAATTTCGCCCACTTGCGCACGGGCCTCGGGCAGCAGGGTGTTAATCAGCGTGCTTTTGCCGGCGCCCGAGGGGCCCAGCACCAGGGTGGCCTTGCCTTGCAGCAGGGGCATGACCTGGGCGCGTGCGGCGTCTTCTTCCGATTTGAGCGAGAGCTCGACCACGTCGTAGCCCATGGCGCGGTAGGGCGCCAGGCGCGCGCGGGCGGTGTCGGCACCGGGCAGGTCGATCTTGTTGAGCACGACGGTCACGGGGATGTCGGCCGAGCGCGCGGCGATGAGGGCCCGCGTGAGTTGCATCTCGCTGAAGACGGGCTCCACGGCGATCCACATCAGCAGCTGGTCGAGGTTGGCCGCGAAGGACTTGCTGCGCCATTCGTCCTGGCGCCACAGCAGGTTGCGGCGCTCGTCCACCGAGGTGATGACGCCTTCGTCGCCGCCTTCCAGCGTGTGTTGCCAGCGCACCCGGTCGCCCACCACCGCTTCGCTTTTCTTGCCGCGTGGATGGCAGATGAGGCGGTGGCCGGCATCGTCTTCCACCATCACATGGCGGCCGTGGGTGGCGACCACCAGGCCACCGGGGTCGGTCGAGGCGGTGCCGCCTTTGGCCTTGGTGCGCCCCGGGCGCGTGGGGGCCGCGCTGCCGTGTCCGCGCTTCATGCGACGAGGGCGTCGATGCGCGCCGCACAAATGAAATCGTTGACCGACAGCCCGCCCACCGAGTGGGTGGACCAGTTCACCGTGCAGCGGCTGTAGCCCACGGTGAGGTCGGGGTGGTGGTCCTGCTCGTGGACGATCCAGGCGACGGCGTTGACGAAGGCCATGGTGCGGTGGAAGTCAGAGAAGGTGAAGGTGCGCGTGAGCACCACGGCCGCGCTGTCACCTTGGGCCGCGCGCTGGATGTCCCAGGCGGTGAGCTGGGTCAGCAGGCTGGCGGCTTGGCTGTCGTCGAGCGCGGGGCCCGTCTGGTGGCTGCAGCGTTGTTGCAGCAGGGGCGTGGGGTGGCTCGGCGGGGTGTGCATGGCTTGGGTGTCGGATGCGGGTCAGCGGGAGGGCAGGGCCAGCATGGCCGCCAGGCGCTCGGTGGCCGGTGGGTGCGAGTAGTGGAAGCGCACGTACAGCGGGTCGGGCGTGAGGGTCGAGGAGTTGTCCTTGTAGAGCTTGATCAGGGCGCGCGCCAGGTCGGTGCCGCTGGCCTGTGCGCAGGCGTAGGCATCGGCCTCGTACTCGTCTTTGCGGGAGAAGGCCGACATCACCGGAGCGACGAAGAACATCACCGGGGGCAGGGCCAGCAGCATCAGCAGCAGCGCGAGGGCGTCGTTCGGCGCGCTCAGGTTGGGGCGCACACCCAGGCCCAGGTAGAAGCCTGTCTGGTGCGTGAGCCAGCCGAGCAGCGCGAAACCGCCCAGGCTCATGGCGAAGACCATCAACATGCGCTTGAGCACGTGCTTGTGCTTGAAGTGGCCCAGCTCGTGGGCGAGCACAGCCTCGACCTCGCCGTGCGTGAGGCGCTTGAGCAGGGTGTCGAAAAACACCACGCGCTTGGCCGCGCCCAGGCCGGTGAAGTAGGCGTTGGCATGGGCCGAGCGGCGGCTGCCGTCCATCACGAACAGGCCTTGGGCCTGGAAGCCGCAACGGGCCATGAGCGCTTGCACGCGCTCGGCCAGGCTCGTGTCGGTGAGGGGTTCGAACTTGTTGAACAAGGGCGCGATGAAGATGGGGAAGATCACCATCAGCAGCAGGCTGAAGGCCACCCAGACGCCCCAGGCCCACAGCCACCAGACCGGACCGGCTGCGCCCATGAGCCAGAGGATCAGCGCGGCGATGGGCGCTCCGATGAGCACCCCCAGCAGCGATTGCTTGAGCTGGTCGAGCACCCACAGGCGCCAGCCCATGCGGTTGAAGCCGTGGCGTTGCTCGATGCGGAAGGTGCTGTAGGCGGCCAGGGGCCACTCCACCAGGGCGCCGATGACCGAAAACGCACCCAGCAAACCCAACTGGTAGCCCAGCGGGCCGACGCGGGGCAGCAGGGCCTCGCGCAGCGTGTCATTGAGGACGTCGAGGCCGCCCAGCAGGGTCCAGCCCAGCAGCATGGCGGCGCCCACCAGGTGGCTCACGGCGCCAAAGCGCAGCTTGTCGAGCGTGTAGTCGGCGGCGCGCTGGTGGCTGTGCAGCGGCACCTCGTGGGCAAAGGCCTCTGGCACGGCGCCGCGGTGGCGCGCCACATGCCGGGCCTGGCGGCTGTCCAGCCAGAGGCGGGTCAGCATCGAGGCCAGGACGAAGGTCACGAAAAGCGAGGTCACAAGGCTGGGGTGCATGCCCATGAGTGTACGTTTGCCGCACAATCGGCGGTCTGACAGCCATGTCAAATCCTTGAGAATGTCCAGGCGACGCGACCCTCCCGAAAGACCTTGATGAGCGAACAGACCTCCAGCACCGACCTGGCCACCGCGGCCCCTGCCGCCACCCTCGCCAAGAGCGACCAGAACCTGATCTGGATCGACCTGGAGATGACCGGTCTGAAGCCCGAGAGCGACCGCATCATCGAGATCGCCGTGGTCGTGACCGACGCGCAATTGACCGTGCGCATCGAGGGTCCGGTGTTCGCCGTGCACCAGTCGGACGCCGCGCTCAACGCCATGGACGCCTGGAACAAGGGCACGCACGGCCGCAGCGGCCTGATCGACCGCGTCAAGGCCTCGACCGTGACCGAGGCGCAGGCCGCCAAGGACGTCATCGCCTTCCTCAAGCAGTACGTGCCGGCGAACAAGTCGCCCATGTGCGGCAACTCCATCTGCCAGGACCGCCGCTTCCTGGCCAACTACATGCCGGACCTGGAAGCCTTCTTCCACTACCGCAACCTGGACGTCAGCACGCTCAAGGAGCTGGCCAAGCGCTGGAAGCCGGGCCTGTCGGAGGGTTTCAAGAAGGCGCAAAAGCACACCGCGCTGGCCGACATCCACGAATCCATCGACGAGCTGGCCTACTACCGCGAGCACTTCCTGGTGAAGTGAGCGGGGAGGCGTTGTCAGCGCTGTTGCCAGGCGCTCACCGCTTGCGCCAGCACATCGCCCACGGTGGTGGATGCGGTGGTTGCCGGCAGCGCCAGGCCCAGCACGCGCGCGGCTTGTGTCAGCGCCGCACACGGGTCGCGCAGGTCCAGCGGTTCTGCGCCGTTTTGCTTGGACAGTTTCTCGCCGTTTTCGCCGCGCACCAGGGGTGTGTGCAGGTAGCTGGGCGTGGGCAGGTTCAGGCAACGCTGCAGCCAGATTTGGCGGGGCGTGTTGTCGGCCAGGTCCTCGCCGCGCACGATGTGGGTGATGCCTTGCGCGGCATCGTCCACCACGACGGCCAGCTGGTAGGCCCACAGGCCGTCGGCGCGCTTGACCACGAAGTCGCCCACCGCGGTGTCGAGCGGTTGTGATTGCGGGCCCAGGCGGCGGTCGGTCCAGGCCAGGTGCGCGCCATTGCCACTGCCCTCGCCCTCGCCATCGGGCACACGCAGGCGCCAGGCGCGTGGCGTGCGCCCCTGGAGGCCCGCCTGCAGGCCGTGCGCGTCGGGCCGGCAGGTGCCGGGATAGACCAGCTCGCCATGCCGTGGCTTGTGCCGCCCGGCGACTTCGTGCGCGCGGGCGATGTCGGCGCGGGTGCAGGCGCAGCCATAGGCCAGGCCTTGCGCGATGAGCTGGTCGAGTGCGGCCTGGTAGAGCGCACCGCGCTGGCTTTGCCACACGGGTGGCGCATCGGGCAGCAGGCCGCAGGCGGCCAGTTGCGACAGGATGAGGGCGTCGGCGCCGGGCACGCAGCGGGGTGTGTCCACATCCTCAATGCGCACCAGCCACTGGCCGCCCTGCTGACCGCTTTGCCCAGGGTTCACGCCACCGTGGGCACGCACGTCCAGCCAGGAGGCCAGCGCCGCCACCAGCGAGCCGGCGTGCAGCGGCCCGGTGGGCGAGGGCGCGAACCGGCCCACGCAGCGGGCGGGCAGGTGGCTCACAACAGCAGCCCCTCGTGCAGGTCCAGCAAGGCCTGGCGCGTCTTGGTGCTGGCCAGCTGGTGCAGCCACCAGGTCAAGGCCAAGCCCGGCTGGGCCACGCTTTGGCGCCAGGCGTAGTGCGCCGTGATGACGCGGCGCGGCCCTGCCACCACCTTGTGCACCAGGCGGCCGCTGGCCAGGTGGGGGCGCACCATCGGCTCGGGCAGGTAGCCGATGCCCATGCCACGCAGCTGCGCCTCCAGCTTGGCCGACATCGACGGCAGGGTCAGCACGTCCTGGCCAGGCAGGATGCCGACGGTCATGGGCTCCATCCGCTTGGCGGTGTCGGCCACGGCGATGATGCGGTGCGCTGCCACGGTGGCGGGGCTCAGCGGCTCCGCAGCCGTCGCCAAGGGGTGGTGGGGGGCCACGGTCAGGATGAAGTGGTGCTCGCCGATGGGCTCGCAGCGGATGTCCGGGCCCGAGGCGCGTTCGCTGGACACCCCGATGGCCAGGTCGGCTTCGCCCGAGGCCAGGGCCTCCCAGGTGCCTGTCATGACCTCGCTGCGCATGCGCAAGCGCGTGGGGGGCTTGAGGCTCAGGAAGGCCTCCATCAGGTCGAAGACGGCATGGGGCGCGATCGCCTTGTCCACCGCGATGGTCAGCTCGGTCTCCCAGCCGGAGGCCACGCGCCGCACGCGGTTGGCCACGGCGTCCATCTGCTGCAGCAGCAGGGTGCCTTCGCGCAGCAGCTCCTCGCCGGCCGCGGTCAGGCGGGCCTGGCGGCTGCGCCGGTCGAACAGCAGCACATCGAGCGCGTCTTCCAGCTGGCGCACGCTGTAGGTCAGGGCCGAGGGCACCTTGCCCAGCTCGCGGGCGGCGGCGGCAAAGCTGCCCGTGCGCGCGATGGTGACGACCATCTGCAGGGCGTCGGGCGACAGCGCGTGGTGCTGGTGGGGGTGGCGGTCGGACATGGCGTGGGCCGAAGGGCCTTGTTCATTCAAACGGTTTGAATGATGCCATCAGTCGCGTGCACACGTCGCGACAGCTTGCGAGCCTACAGTGGGATCCATGGACACGGCGCACCAGGCGCCCCGTCCCGGCCACTTGAAGAAGGAGACCCCATGCTGACCCTGCGCACTTCCGAGCAACGCGGCTTCGCCGACCATGGCTGGCTGCAGTCCTTCCACAGCTTTTCCTTCGCCGATTACTTCGACCCGGCCCACATGGGTTTCGGCCCGCTGCGCGTCATCAACGACGACGTGGTGGCGGCCGGCCGCGGCTTCGGCATGCACGGCCACCGCGACATGGAAATCGTCACCTACGTGCTGCAAGGCAAGCTCAGCCACAAGGACAGCCTGGGCAATGGCGCCGACATCCTGCCCGGCGATGTGCAGCGCATGAGTGCCGGCAAAGGCATCATGCACAGCGAGTTCAACCAGGGCCTGCGCGACCCCGTGCACCTGCTGCAGATCTGGATCGAGCCCAAGGACAAGGGCGGCGCGCCCAGCTACGAGCAGAAGAATTTCAGCGATGCCGACAAGCGCGGTCGCCTGCGCCTGGTGGCTTCGCCCGACGGCAGCGAGGGCTCGGTGACCATCCATGCGGATGCGAGCTTGCGCGTGGGCCTGTTCGACGGCGAGGAGCGCGCCGAGTTGGCGCTGGACCCCGCCCGCAAGGCCTATGTGCACGTGGCCCGCGGTGCCATCGTGGCCAATGGCCAGGCGCTGAAGGCGGGCGATGCGCTCAAGCTGGAAGGCGAGGCCTCGCTCACGCTGCAAGGCGGTGAGCAGGCCGAAGTGCTGGTCTTCGACCTGGCCGCCTGAGGCGAGTGAGGTGTCAGCTCTGCTGTGCTTCCAGGGTGTAGGCGGCGTAGTCGTCCACACCCAGGGTCTCGACCAGCCAGGGCAGGGCCTCGGCCAGGCGGTCGTAGAGCGTCCACGGCGGGTTGACGATGAACATGCCGCTGCCGTAGAGGCCCAGGCCGCCCTTCTCGGCGCCCTTGACGCGCAGCGTGGCGTGCAGCCAGTCCACCTTCTCCAGCGAGCCGCCCAGGCGTTTGAGTTGCCCGCTGAATTGCTGCGATTCCATGCGCGCCACCTCGGGGTACCAGACGGCGTAGGTGCCCGTGGCGAAGCGCGGGATGGCCTCTTTCAGCGTCTGCAGCACGCGCTTGTAGTCTTCCTTGGCCTCGTAGGGCGGGTCGATGTGGACCAGGCCCCGCTTGGGCGGCGGCGGCAGGATGCCACGCAGGCCGTTGAAGCCGTCGGCCTCTTCGATGCTCACGCCGCGCCGCACCGACTCGAAGTGACCGCGCAGCAGCTTGATTTCGGTGGGGTGCAGCTCGTACAGGCGCAGGTGGTCGCCCTGGCGCAGCATCTGCGCGGCGAGCTGAGGCGAGCCGGGGTACCACTGCAGGGTGTCGCCGCTGTTGAGCGCCGCGACTTGCTTCAGGTAGCTCTTGACCGCCTCGGGCGTGGCCTTCTTGTTGCGCAAGGACCAGAGCGTGTTGACGCCCGAGTCCGCTTCGGCGCTCTTGGTGGCGTAGCCACTGGTGAGGTCGTAGATGCCGCCGCCGGCGTGGGTGTCGATCACCCAGAAAGGTTTGTCTTTTTGCAGCAGGTGCTCAAGCATCTGCACCAGCACCATGTGCTTGAGCACATCGGCGTGGTTGCCCGCGTGGAAGCCGTGTCGGTAACTGAACATGGGCGAAGGTTAGCGGGTTTGCAGCCCTTTGGCCCACGTTCCGTGTGTCTTTTTTGACGGGCCCACACTGCCCCAATCCATTTTTCTCCCTTTGAAAGGTCACACCATGAGCAAGAACATCGTCATCGTCTATTTCAGCGGCTACGGCCACACCCAGCGCATGGCCGAGGCCGTGGCGCAAGGCGCCAGCGGCACCCTGCTGGCCGTGGACAAGGACGGCAACCTGCCCGAAGGCGGCTGGGAAACCCTCGCCGCGGCCGACGCCATCGTCTTCGGCGCGCCCACCTACATGGGCAGCGTGCCCTGGCAGTACAAGAAGTTCATCGATGCCAGCTCCAAGCCCTGGTACAGCCAGCAATGGAAGGACAAGATCGCCGCCGGTTTCACCAACTCGGCCTCGATGAACGGCGACAAGCTCTCCACCCTGCACTACCTGTTCACCCTGTCGCAGCAGCACAGCATGATCTGGGTGGGCACGGGCCTCATGCCGAGCAACAGCAAGGCCGCCACGCGCAACGACGTGAACTACGTCGCTTCGTTCAGCGGTGCCATGGCGCAGACCCCGTCGGACGCCAGCCCTGACGAAATGCTCCCTGGTGATCTGGAAACGGCCCGCCTGTTCGGTGCCCGCGTGGCCGCTGTCACGGCAAAATTCTCGGCTTGATCCCGCTCCGTCACCTGTCACGCTGAAAGCCATCCATGACCGCCACTTCTGCAACCCGCTCACCCCGCCTGCTGGTGATCTCCGGCAGCGCCCGCACCGGTTCGCTCAACAGCGAACTGGCCGAACTCGCGGCCCACAAGGCCCGCGCTCTGGGCGCCGAAACCAGCACGGTGGACCTGCGGGCCTTGGGCCTGCCGGTGTTCGATGCCGACCTGTTGCAGGCCCAGGGCATGCCACAAGGCGCCCTGCAGTTGCGCGACTGGATGGCCCAGCACGACGGTGTGCTGCTGGCCAGCCCCGAGTACAACGCCCTGCCCACGCCGCTGTTCATCAACGCCTTCGACTGGTTGTCGGTGGTGCAGGCCGAGGGCGAGGCGCCTTCGGGCACGGGTGCCACGGCGGGCAAGCCGGTGGGTTTGCTGGCGGCCTCGCCGGGGGCACTGGGCGGCATCCGTGCCTTGCCCATCGTGCGCACTTACCTGAGCACCAATTTCGCGATGGTGGTGGTGCCCGAGCAGCTCGCCCTGCCGCTGGCCGACCAGCAGCTCAGCGCCGAGCGCGCGGACCGCGAGCGCCTGGCCAAGCCCGAGCTGGACGCGGTGCTGGACCGCCTGGTGGCCTCTGTCGTCAAGCAGGCGCGCTGGCGCCTGGCTTGAAACGCCTGCCGCCTCACTTGGCGAGGAAGTCGCGCAGCGGCCGCAAGGTGCGTTCTGCGTCTTCCTCCTGGGGCAGGTGGCCCAATCCCGAGAACGACACCAGCTGGCAGTGGGGGATGTCCTGGCAGAACAGGCTGCCGTGCTCGGGCGAGATCATCTCGTCGCGCTCGCCCCAGATCACCAGCGTGGGCTGCTGCACCCGGCGGATCAAGGCCGACGAGGCGCCGAACTGGGCCTGGTCCATGCGCTGGAACAACGCGCGGCGGTTGCCCACGCGCAGGTTGAGCTCGAAGTAGCGGTCGATCTTGTCGGGCGTGACCTTTTCGTCGCTGCCGAAGGCGCTGCGCAGGCTGGTCGCCACCATGGCGCGCGGCAGGATGCGCTCGGACACCCAACGCATGCCGCGCATGCTGGCCACCTGGAAGGCCGCGGGCATGGACAGCACCGCAGGCGGGTAGCCGTCGGCGTCGATCAGCACCAGCTTGCGCACCCGCTCGGGCGCGAGCACGGCCGTTTGCCAGGCGATTTCACCGCCCAGCGCATTGCCCACCAGCACCACGTGCTTGACGCCCAAGGTGTCGAGCAGGCGCAGCACGAAGCGCGTGTAGGCGTCGATGCGGTAGTCGCCTTGCGGGCTGGGGCCGGTCAGGCCGAAGCCGGGCAGGTCCACGCTGATGACGCGGCGCCGGTCCTGCAGCGAGGTTTGCCAGCCCTCGAAGCTGTGCAGGCTGGAGGCCATGCCATGCAGGAGCACGATGGGCGTGGGGTCGTTGCGCGGGCCGGTGTCGCGCATGTGCACCTGCATGCCATCGAGCTCCAGGAAGGTCGATGGCTCGGGCGCCCAGCGCGCCAGCAACTGGCCGAGCTGGCGGTCAGGTTCCCAGGCCGCCCAGACGAACACGGACACCGCCATGCCGACGAGCAGCCCGATCCACCACAAACGCTTGAGCCATTTCATCTGCGCATCATGCCGCACTGCCGCATCGCATCCGGCTTCGCGGGCTCAGGGATGTCACCGAGTGGCAGCGGCGGCCCGGTGGCTGCGGGCGCTGTTCATCTTGCGCACCTGCCGCATCACCAGGACCTGGTAGGCCGATCCCAGCAGGCGCACCATCTTGTCGAGGAAGCGCGCATCGGGGCCAACCAGCACGCGCCGTTCGTTGTGCTCCACCGCCTTGAGGATCTGCAGGGCCGCGGACTCTGCCGTGGTCACGTTGATGAGCTTGTTGGCCGCGCGCTTGTGGTCCGCTTCGCTCACGCCGGTCTTGGCCGTGACCGACGCGTCGATCTTGCCGGCCATGGCGATGTTGGTGGCGATGCCGCCCGGGTGCACGCAGGTGGCGCTCACACACGCGCCCTCCATCTCCAACTCCATGCGCAAGGCCTCGGTGTAGCCGCGCACGGCGAACTTGCTGGCGTTGTACGTGCCTTGCGTGGGCACGGCCATCAGGCCGAACAGGCTGGAGGTGTTGACGATGTGGCCGTCGCCCGAGGCCTTCAGGTGGGGCAGGAAGGCCTGGGTGCCGTGGACCACGCCCCAGAAGTTGATGCCCATGATCCACTCGAAGTCGGTGATCTTGACGTCCTCGACGTTGGCGGTCAGCGCCACGCCGGCATTGTTGAAGACCAGGTTGACCCGGCCGTGGTCGCGCGCGGCTTCGTTGGCCCAAGCGAACACGGCATCGCGCTCGGCGACGTTGACCTTCTTCACCGTCACCTTGACGCCGTGCGCGGACGCCAGCTCGGCCGTCTTGACCAGCTCGGCCTCGTTGACGTCGCTCAGGGCCAGGTGGCAGCCGCGGCGGGCCAGTTCGACGGCCAGGGTGCGGCCCAT
Source organism: Aquabacterium commune (assembly GCF_004362855.1). Taxonomy (GTDB): domain Bacteria; phylum Pseudomonadota; class Gammaproteobacteria; order Burkholderiales; family Burkholderiaceae_C; genus Aquabacterium; species Aquabacterium commune. The sequence goes on along the minus strand of NZ_SNXW01000001.1, from coordinate 563,064 downwards.
GCCGGAGGCGGCGCCGGTGATGGCGGCAACTTTGTTCTGGAAGGATTTCATGGGGTCTCCTTGTGGGGGGGCTTTGTTCGGCTTCGATGGGGTGCGGCGGGTGTTGTCGTGATCGTCAGCGCGCGCTGCGGGCCACGCGGGCGACGAACTCGCCGCATTCCTTCAGCGTCTGGCGGGCCTCGGGCAGCATCAGCATCGTCGGCCAGACGTGGGGCATCTTGGCGCGCAGGTGGATCTCGCTGGTCACGCCCTGGGCCATGGCGCGCTCGTGCAGGCGGGTCGAGTCGGCCAGCAGGATCTCGTGGCGGCTGGCGTGGATCATCAGCGAAGGCAGCCCCTTGAGGTTGGCGAACAGCGGCGAGGCCAGCGGCGTGGTGGTCGGCTTGCCGGCCAGGTAGAGCGCGGCGGCTTCCGGCAGCGATTCGGGGTTGAACATCACGTCGGCGTCGGCCAGCGTTTTCATGGTTTCGCCGGAGCAGGTGAGGTCGGTCCAGGGCGAGAACAGGATGGCGCCTGCGGGCAGGGGCAGGCCCTGGTCGCGCGCGGCCACCATGCAGGCCACGGCCAGGCCGCCACCGGCGGAGTCACCGGCGAAGACCACGGTGCGCGGATCGGTGCCCTGGCGCAGCAGCTCTTGCCACCAGGCCACGGCGTCGTCCACCGCGGCGGGGAAAACGTGTTCCGGCGCCATGCGGTAGTCCACCGACAGCACGCGCGCCTGCGCCGTGCGGGCGAGGTAGGCGCAGGTGGGGCGGTGGGTGTCCAGGCCGCAGAAGAAGTAGCCGCCACCGTGGAAGTACAGCACCGTGTGCTTGGGGTGGGCGACGCTCAGCCACTCGGCCGAACACAGCTTGTGCTGCGCTTGTGCAGGCACCGGCGTGTGGGTGATGCTCTTGGGCGGCGGCGGATAGCGCTTGGCCATCTTGCTGACCATGTGGCGCGCCTTCTCGACGTTCAAGGGGCCGCGGCCCTGGCGCTTGAACTGGTGACGCAGGACGAGGTTGGTGATGAAGGATTGGATGCTCATGCGCGTTCCGTGAAGTACTGCGAAAGTTTGAAGCGGCGGGTCTTGAGCCGGTAGGCGAAGGTGAAGCCGGGCCAGGCGGCCGTGTTGCGGCCTTGTTCGTTGAGGTACCAGCTCTTGCAGCCCGATTGCCAGACGGTGCGTTGGAGCTCCTCCTGCACACCGTCCACGAAGCGCTGTTGCACCTGTGGCTTGACGTCGATGGCTTTCACGCCATGTTCCTTCATCGCCTTGAGCGCCTCGACGATGTAGTGCGCCTGGGACTCGATCATGAACACCATCGAGTTGTGGCCCAGGCCGGTGTTGGGGCCCATCAGCATGAAGAAGTTGGGGAAGCCCGCCACGGCGATGCCCATGTGGGCCTCCGGGCCGTTTTTCCAGACCTCGGCCAGGTCGCGGCCACCGCGTCCGAACACCGTGCCTGGCGGGATCGGATCCTGCACCTTGAAGCCCGTGCCGAAGATGATGGTGTCCACCTCGTGCAGGCGGCCGTCCTGTGTGACGACGCCTTGCGGCACCACCTCGCGGATGCCTTCGGTGACGACCTCGACGTTGGTGCGCGCCAGGGCCGGGTAGTACTCGTTCGAGATCAGCAGGCGCTTGCAGCCGGGGGTGTAGTCGGGCGTGAGCTTGGCCTGCAGGACCGGGTCTTTGATGTGCTTGCGGATGCGGTGCTTGCCGACTTTGGCCACCAGGTTCATCCACTCGGGCTTGAACTTGAAGGCCAGGAAACGCGCCTCCAGCGTCCAGTACAGCCGGGTGCGGGCCATGCGCTGGCGCCAGGGGTTGGCGGCGAAGTCGGCGGTCTCGTCGGGGCGGATGGGGCGGTCCATCTTGGGCACGACCCAAGGTGGTGTGCGCTGGAAGTAAGTCAGCTTGCCCACCTTGGGCGCGATCGCCGGCACGAACTGGATGGCGCTGGCACCGCTGCCGATCACCGCCACGCGCTGGTCGTCCAGCGTGTGCCCGTGGTCCCAGGTGGCCGAGTGGAAGGCTTTGCCCGCGAAGGTCTCCAGGCCCTTGATCTGAGGGATGGCCGGGTTGCTCAGGCCACCCATGCCCGACACCAGCACCTCGGACTCGAAGACGCGGCCATCTTCGGCCGTCACCACCCACAGCTGGCGGGCCTCGTCGTAACGGGCGCCCACCAGCTTGGCGTGGAAACGCACGTGGCGCAGCAGGTCGTACTTGGTGGCGACGTGTTTCAGGTAGGCGAAGATTTCCGGCTGGGGCGCGTACAGGCGCGACCAGTGCGGGTTGGGCTCGAAGGAGAAGGAATACAGGTGCGATTCGACGTCGCAGGCGCAGCCCGGGTAGGTGTTGTCGCGCCAGGTGCCGCCGACATCGCCCGCGCGCTCCAGCAGCACGAAATCTTCCTCGCCTTGCGCGCGCAGCTTCACGCCCATGCACAGGCCCGAAAAGCCCGTGCCCACCACGGTGATGCGGTGGCGCTCCACGCCGGGGGCCGGTGACGCCGGGCCCTGGCCGGTGCCGTGTGCTGCTTGGAAATCGTGCGGTTTCATGGTGGCGGTGGCCCGGTGTGTCAGGGAAGCTTGCCTTGACTTTTGACAAAGATTCTTGTCAGAATAACTTTGACAATGATCCATGTCAATATAGGGATCACCATGAAATCCGCCTTGCCTGACACCCCACCTTCCCCGAAGCGCCGTTACGGTGGCGTGCTGCCCGAAGAGCGCCAGCGCCTGCGTCGCGCCAAGCTCATCGAGGGCGCCATCGAGGTGTTCGGCACCAAGGGCTTCCACGCGGCCACCGTGCGCGAGGTTTGCGTGGCCGCCCACCTGACCGAGCGCTATTTTTACGAATCTTTCAAGACGCTGCCCCAGCTCTTCCTGGCCACCTACGCCGACCTGCGCGAGCAGCTCATGGCGCTGACGCTGGCCGCGCTCAAAAAAGCCGAGCCGACGCCGCTGGGCATGCTGGAGCCGGCCATCCGCGTCTTCCTGGAGTTCATCCGCGACGACCCGCGCCGGGGCCGCATCATGCTGGTGGATTCGCTGGGCGTGAACGACGAGGTCGCCGCGCTGAGCGGTGCCACCGCGCGCGACTACTCGACCATGCTGCGCCACTATCTGCACCTGCTGGTGCCCGAGCCTCAGGTGGGCGACGTCAACCTCGACCTGCTGGCCGACGGCATGATCGGCCTGAACGTCTTGCTGGCTGCGCGCTGGATGCACGATGGCTTTGCCGAACCCATCGACAAGGTCGTGCAGACCAACCTGTTGCCTTACCAGGGCCTGATGTCCTTGGCCGGCAAGCCCGCCTGAGCTGGGCCGAGCTTCAGCCCTTCAGCACGTCAGCCCTGACCGCTGCCGGCCTTGGTGGCCTTGGTGGCGCGGCGGCTGGCCGCCTGGCCCACCTGCAAATCGGCGGCCAGGGCCTCGCGCCCATCGAAAACGAAGCAGTCGCCTTGCCAGTGGGCGCCGTCGGTCAGCTCGAAGTACTTGAGGATGCCGCCTTCGAGCTGATAGACGTGCTCGATGCCCGCCTCCTGCATGTACAGCGCGGCTTTCTCGCAGCGGATGCCGCCCGTGCAGAAGCTCACCACGGTCTTGCCCTCGAACGCGGCCTTGTGCGCCTGCACGGCCTCGGGGAACTCGCTGAACTTGGCGATGCGCCAGTCGATGGCGCCCTCGAAGGTGCCGTAGTCCACCTCGAAGTCGTTGCGCGTGTCCAGCGTGACCACGGGGCGGCCCGCGTCGTCGTGGCCCTGGGCCAGCCATTGGCGCAACACGGCCGGCTCGACGGCCGGGGCGCGGCCAGCATCGCCCACGGCATCCGGGCGGATGGTGGGGTGGTTCATGCGGATGATCTCGCCCTTGACCTTGACCAGCAGTTTCTTGAAGGGCACGGTGTCCGACCAGCTCTCCTTGGGCGCCAGCTGGGCGAAACGCGGGTCGGCCCGCAGCACCGCGACCCAGCCGCGCACCGCCTCGGGCGGGCCGGCCAGGAAGAGGTTGATGCCCTCCTCGGCGATCAGCACCGTGCCTTTGAGGCCGCGCGCCAGGGCCTCGGCGTGCAGGCGCTCGCGCAGCTCGGCCGTGTCACGCAGGGTGACGAAAAGGTAGGAGGAGATGTTGAGCACCGCAGACATCCGCGCATTGTAGGAAACACGGCCAGACCGTCTCCCAGCATGCCGCCGCGGCCAAGCTCCCTACAATCCCCGGATGGCATTCGTTCACCTGCGCTCCCACACCGAATTTTCCGTCGTTGACGGCACCGTCCGCATCGACGACCTGGTCAAGGCCGCCCAGAAGGATGGCCAGCCCGCAGTGGCGGTGACCGACCTCTCCAACCTGTTCGGTGCGGTCAAGCTGTATTCATCGGCGCGCAAAAAAGGCGTTCAACCCATCATCGGTGCGGATGTCTGGCTGGAGCCCGAAGAGGCCGGCAAGGCGCCCACCCGCCTGCTGTTGCTGATCCAGAACCGCGCGGGCTACCTGCGCCTGTGCGAGTTGCTGGGCGAGGCCTGGACGGCGCCGGGCCAGCGCACGCACGCCTGGGTGAATTGGGCCTCGCTGGCCGAGCGCAACGAGGGCCTGATCTGCCTGGCCGGTGCCGAAATGGGCATCGTCGGCCAAGCGCTGCTGATGGGCGATGTGGCCAAGGCCGAGGCCTGGGCGCGCAAGCTGGCAGACACCTTCCCGGGCCGCTTCTACATCGAGCTGCAGCGCGGCGGGCACAACACCAACGAGGCGCACATCCGCGCCGCCGTGCCGGTGGCCGCGCGCCTGCAGCTGCCGGTGGTGGCCACCCACCCCATCCAGTTCCAGACGCCCGACGACTTCGAGGCCCACGAAGCGCGCACCTGCATCGCCGAAGGCGAAACCCTGGGCAACCCCAAGCGCATCAAGCGCTTCACGCGCGAGCAGCACTTCAAGACCACGGCCGAGATGCAGGCCCTGTTCGCCGACATCCCCTCGGCGATTGCCAACACCGTGGCCATTGCGCGGCGCTGTGCGCTGACGCTGGTGCTGGGCAAGCCTCAACTGCCGAATTTCCCGACGCCGATCATGGCGGATGGCCAGCCCCAGCCCATGGAGGACTACTTCCGCGAGCTGTCCCACATCGGTCTGGAAGAGCGCCTGCTGCAGCTCTACCCGAACGAAGACGAGCGCAACGCGCAGCGCGCCCACTATGTCGAGCGCCTGGACTTCGAGGTCAACACGATCCTGAAGATGGGCTTCCCCGGCTACTTCCTCATCGTGCAGGACTTCATCAACTGGGCCAAGAACAACGGCTGCCCGGTGGGGCCGGGCCGGGGCTCGGGCGCAGGCTCGCTGGTGGCTTACGCGCTGAAGATCACCGACCTCGACCCGCTGAAATACAACCTGCTGTTCGAGCGCTTCCTGAACCCGGAACGCGTCTCGATGCCCGACTTCGACATCGACTTCTGCCAGGGCAACCGCGACCGCGTCATCGACTACGTGAAGGACCGCTATGGCCGCGACGCTGTCTCGCAGATCGCCACCTTCGGCACCATGGCCGCCAAGGCCGCGCTGCGCGACGTGGGCCGCGTGCTGGGCATGGGCTATGGCCACGTGGACAGCATCGCCAAGCTGATCCCCGCGCCACCGGGCAAGACCGTGACCTTGGCCAAGGTGCCCGCCGAGCCCGACCCCGGCATCATCTACGCTCGCAAGGAAGCGCCCGAACTGGAGCAGCGCGAAGCCGCCGAAGAAGAGGTGGCCTCGCTGTTGGAGCTGGCCACGCGCGTCGAAGGCATGGTGCGCAACATCGGCATGCACGCGGGGGGCGTGCTGATCGCGCCGGGCAAGATCACCGACTTCTGCCCGCTCTACCAGCAGCCGGGCAGCGACTCGGCCGTGAGCCAGTACGACAAGGACGACGTCGAAGCCATCGGCCTGGTGAAGTTCGACTTCCTGGGCCTGGCCACGCTGACCATCCTGGAGCTGGCCAAGGACTACATCGTCGCGCGCCACCCCGATCAGAAAGACTTCGATTTCGCCAAGATCCCGCTCGACGACGCGGCCGCCTACCGGCTGCTGTCCGAGGGCAAGACCGTGGCCGTGTTCCAGCTGGAATCCCGCGGCATGCAAGGGATGCTGCGCGACGCCAAGCCCAGCGTCTTCGAGGACATCATCGCGCTGGTGGCGCTCTACCGACCGGGCCCGATGGACCTGATCCCGTCCTTCTGCGCGCGCAAGCACGGCCGCGAAGCCGTGGAGTACCCGCACCCCCTGATGGCCTCGGTGCTCGAAGAGACCTACGGCATCATGGTCTATCAGGAGCAGGTGATGCAGGTGGCCCAGAAGGTGGGGGGCTACTCACTGGGCGGCGCCGACATGCTGCGCCGGGCCATGGGCAAGAAGAAGGTCGAGGAGATGGCCGAGCACCGCTCGATCTTCGCGGCCGGTGCGGCCAAGAACGGCATCGAAGCGCCGCTGGCCAACGAGATCTTCGACCTGATGGAGAAGTTCGCGGGCTACGGCTTCAACAAGTCGCACGCCGCCGCTTACGCCTTGCTGGCGTACCACACGGCCTGGCTGAAGGCGCACTACACGGCCGAGTTCTTCTCCGGGAACATGAGCGTGTCGAGTGACGACACGGACAAGCTCAAGATCTTCCACGACGATGCCACGCAGAACTTCGGCATCACCTTCACGCCGCCCGATGTGAACCAGGGCGAGTGGCGCTTCGTGCCCACGGGCAAGAAGACCATCTGCTATGCGCTGGGCGCGGTCAAAGGCACGGGCCAGGGCGCGATCGAGGCCTTGGTGCGCGAGCGCAAAGAGAATGGCCCGTTCAAAAGCTTCTTCGATTTCTGCGCGCGGGTGGACCGCAAGCAGGTCAACAAGCGGGTGGCCGAGGCGCTCATCAAGGCGGGTGCCTTCGACGCGCTGGAGCCCCACCGCGCCAGCCTGCTGGCCAGCGTGGGCCTGGCCTTCGAGTACGGCGACACCCTCGTGGCCAATGCCGACCAGGGCGGCCTGTTCGACTTCGGCGACAGCCATGCCGCCTCCACCAACGAGCCCGAGCTGGTGACGGCCGAACCCTGGACGCTGAAAGAGCGCCTGTCGCTGGAAAAAACGGCCATCGGTTTCTACCTCTCGGGCCACCTGTTCGACGAGGCCGAGTCCGAGGTGCGGCGCTTTGCCCGCCAGCGCATCGGTGATTTGAAGGACAGCCGCGACCCGCAGGTGGTGGCCGGCATCGTCAGCGAGCTGCGCGTCATCAACGGTGCGCGTGGCCGCGTGGCCATCTTCAAACTCGACGACAAGAGCGATGTGATCGAGGCCGTGGCCAACCAGGACACGCTGGACGCCAACAAGGACCTGCTCAAGGACGACGAGCTGGTGGTGATCACGGGCAAGGTGCAGAACGACCGCTTTTCGGGTGGCCTGCGCCTGAACGTCCAGCAGGTGATGAGCCTGGCCACGGCGCGCTGCAAGTTCGCGCGCTTCGTGCGCTTGCAGGCCCATGGCACGCAGCTGCCGGTGGCCGAGCTGCTGCGCGAGTTCCCGGCGCGGCGCGTGCCGGCGCCTCAGCCCGACCTGCCCGAGAGCGTGCAGGGCCTGCCCATCCGCGTGGTGGTGGAGCGCCGCACGCCCGAACTGTCAGCCCGCGCCGAGCTGGAGTTGGGCGACACCGCCCGCGTCTTCCCGAGCGAGCAGGCGCTGCTGCGCTGCAAGGAACTGATGCCGCAGGCGAGCGCGCAGGTGGTGTATGGGGAGGGCTGAACCTGAGCTCAGAGGATGAGCACTGGCTTGGCCGCGTCGATGTCGATCAGGCGGACTTTGACCAGGCCGATGTCGAAGCCAAAGAGCTGCAGCAGGGGTTCGATGAGGCCCTCGCCGACCAGGCCAAGCAGGGGCGACACCACCAGGTTGACCAACGGCGCAAAAAGATCGCCACCCAACCCAAGCACCTTGACGATCAGGCTGGTGTCTTGGCCGATCAGGCCCGAGATGGTGCCGCTGCCCACGCCGCTGGTTTGAACCGTCATGGGCAAGCTCGCATCCGAGATCACGGTGAACGGCGCCGTGGCGCCAGTGGCCTGACCGACGGGCAGGTTGAGGCCCACTTGCACCAGGCCAAATCCGACGGAGGCCAGGTTGGTGTCGGCGTTGTTGCGCAGGCGCAGGCCGATCAGCGTGCTGCCGACTTCCAACTGGCCCGTGTTGTTGCCAGGGGCGATGTTCAAGGAGGCCAGGTGCCCCGAGGTGGACAGCAGGTCCAGGAACAAGGCCATGTCCACCAAGCCCAGCTTCAGTGGATTTAGCCCGACCTTGAGCGAAAACTGCGCCGATTGCGTGGCCGTGCACCAAGCCCCGCTCAGCGACTTGCCCGCCGGCCCCACCGCGATCTTGGGCGGGTTCAGCAGGTTCAGGCTGATGCCGCCCACGCCCGCGATGTTCAGCCCGATGTTGATGAGCCCCTTGCCCTTGCCCACCAGCAGGCTGGTCTGCACGAGGTCGAGCACATTGATGTCCACCGAGGCGGTCGCGGTGCTGGCCGGGACCTGCACGTTCAGCACATCGCGCAGGCGCACCGTGAGCCCCGAGTTCAGCGACACCGAGCCCAGCTGGCTCAGCGAACTGGCCGCCGTGGCAGAGGGCGAGGACGTGGCCAGCCACTGCAGCAACTGGCTCAGGGGCACCTGGCGGTTGAGCAGTTCTTCGATGGTGGCCGCACCCGCCGCGGCCTGCAGTGCGGCCAGGTTGACCGATGTGCCAGCCAGGTCGGTCAGGGCGGCCACGCCCAGGTTGAGGCTGCTGTTGCCCAGGATGCCGCGGAACAGCGCATTGATGAAGTTCGCCTGGTTCTGCGTGATGCTGGCGAAGCTGCCAATCGAGAAGGTGGCCGCCGGCGGGCCGCCCTTGGCCGTGGCCGTGGCTTGCATCAGCGTGACGCTGTCGTCGAGCAGGCCACCGGCCATGATGCTGGACGGCACCGATTGCTTGACCGTGACCTGCGCGGCGTTGCTCAGTTCGTTGTCTTGCGGCGTGAAAGCGTTGTAGCGGGTGGTGGCTTCCACCCCGGCCACGCCACGCTGCACCGTCAGGGTGTAACCGGCAAGCTTGTTCTTGCTCAGGGCATTTTGGGCCGCTTGCGAGGCCTGGAGCGCCGTGGTGCCACAACCGGTGTAGCGGGCGGCGGCGAGTGCGGCCATGTCGGCGGAGCGCTGCAGTTCGCGCTTGGCCATCCACAGCCGGCCGGTGTCCAGGGCCAGGCCGGTGAACATCAGGGCGAGGATCAGGGTCAGCGCCGCGAGCACGCTGATCCCGCCACCCTGGTGGGTTCGGGTGCTGGGCGTGAAGCGGATGCGGCGGTTCATGGTGTGGACAGGTTAGCGCTTGCCGAAGGATTCGGTGTCCCTCAAACGCGTGGGGACCTCGGTTTCGAAGCTCTTGAGGTAGCGGTCGTGGACGCGGCGCATCACCGGGCCGGACAGCGTCTGGCGGGTGGCCGAGGCTTGCTCGCGCTGGCCCTGGGCGTTGACCCACTGGCGGGTGATGACGCCCGTTGCGGGTGCGGGGGCGGCGGGCGCAGTTTGTGCCGACCCGTGCTGGGCGCTGCCGTCAGCGGTTGGGGTGTCGGCTTGGGTGTCTGCGTGGGCCGTGCCCTGGGCCCAGGCCAGCGGCAGCAGGGCGAGCACACCAAGCGCCGTGCGCAGGCGGTGGGGGATGGGCGTCGTGGTCATGGTCGTGCGGGTTCTTTGACGATGTTGGCGGCGTTGGCGGGCAGGGGGGGGGCGACCAGCGTGGGCGCCGGCTCGGGCAGGGGCGGCGCCGCCTGGGACTGGCTGGCCTGCTGGCCCAGGCGCTCCAGCGTGGCGGCGTCCAGGCCCAGGCTGGCGGCCAGCTCGCGGGCCTTTTCAGGGCGGCCTTCGCGCATCGTCAGCAGCACGAGGTTGCGCGAGGCGCGGGGTTCGCGGGGGCTGAGGTCCAGCACGGTCAGGAGTTCGAAGCGGGCCTCGTCTGGGCGGTTGGCCAGCAGCAGGGCGTAGCCCAGGTCGTTGCGCACGCGCACGTCGGTGGGGGCGGCGGTGCGGGCGGCCTGCAGGTGGGTGAGGCCCTCGCTCAGCTTGCCTTGGTTGGCCAGCAGCAGCCCCAGGCCATGGTGGGCCTGGGCGCTTTGGCAGCCCGACAGCAGCTGTTGGTAGAGCGCAGCCGCTTCGTGGGGCCGGTCGATGCGGCGCAGCGCATCGGCGCGCACCAATTGCACGCCCGGTGCCTCGCTGCGCATGGCGTCGAGCTGGGCCAGGGCGGCATAGGGCTTGCCATCGCGCAGGACCTGCTCGATGGCGGCCAGGCGGGTGTTTTCCGCCGGGCCCAGGCCCGCGCTGCACACGGCCGGGTCCACCGGGGCATCGTGCTGTCGGGGGCCGATGGGCGCGCAGGCCACCATGGTCCATGGCAACACCCATGTCAGCGCCAAGGTGGGCCAGCCGGCCAGGAGACAGCGTGCGCGCAAGGGTGGGGGCAGGCGGTGGGTCATGGCGTCAGATCGACTTGAGGGTGCGGACCACGGCCATGAAGCCCGGGCCGGCCAGGAAGAGGATGAGCGCGGGGAACATGAACAGCATCATCACCACGCTCATCTTGGCGGACATCTTGCCCACCTTGTCGCGCAGTTCGGTCATGCGGCGGTCCTCCATCAGCTTGATGTAGCGCATCAGCGAATCGCGCAGGTTGCCGCCGTAGCGCGCGGCCTGCTTGAGAATGGACACGGTGGACGTGAGCTCGTCCACGTCCAGCCGGCGGGCCATGTCTTCGAGCGCATCGCCGCGCTCCTGGCCGTGCTGGATGCGCTGCAGCACCCAGCTGAACTCGCTGGCCAGGTGGGGCGTGATGTGCTTGCCTTGCTCGCCGATGGCCTTGAGCGTGTGCTCCAGCGACAGGCCGGCGTCGAACAGCAGGCGCATCAGGTTGAGCACGATGGGCATCTCCTCGCGGACGGCCTGGCGCCGCCGTTCGGCCAGCCAGCGCAGCACCTTGCGCGAGCCAATGAAGCCGATGGTCAGCCCCGCGAAGCCGCTCTGGAACATCGGCCAGCCTTTGAAAGACGCGGCCAGCAGGCCCATCGCCGCCAGGCCCAGCGGCGCCATCCACAGCGAGGCATAAACGCGGGCGCGGGTTCGGTCATCGACCAGGCCGGCCTGGCGCATCAGCAGTTCGATCTCCTGCATGTCGGTGCCGGGGATGCGCTCCAGCACGCGGCGGAAGCGGTCCGACAGCGAGTTGGTGCGACGCCAGCGGCGCTGGGTCATCCAGCTCACGTCGTCGGGGGTTTCCAGCACCTCGTTGAAGCGCTTTTCGGCTTCGGGCGCGATGCTGTCTTCGCGGGTCAGCATCAGCAGCACCGCGGCCAGGCCGAAGAGCATGAGGGCGAGCAGCAGCCAGAGCGTCGTCATGGTGTCCTCACAAGCTCTTGATCATGCGCCACATGACCAGCACGCCGAGCGCCTGCATCACGGCACCGGCCACGAGGATGGTCTGGCCTGTGCTGTCGTGCCACATGCTCATCATGTAGTCCGGGCTTTGCCACAGGATGTAGGCGACCAGCAGGCCGGGCGTGGCGCCCAGCACCCAGGCCGTGACGCGCGTTTCACCCGTCATGGCGCGCAGCTCTTCCTGCGCCTGTTCGCGCTGGCGGATGAGGTTGACGATGCTCTCCAGCATGTCGCGCGGGCTGCCGCCATAGACGCGCGAGCTGTGGATGGTCAGCGCCAGCAGGTGCAGCTCCTTGATGTCGTGGAAGTGCGCGACGTCCTTGAGCGCATCGCCCAGGTCGGCGCCCAGCTCGACGTTTTTCTGCGCCTTCATGATGAGCTCGCGCAGCGGCATCTGCAGGTCCTCGGCGGCCAGCTTGATGGCGCCTTCGAGGTTGCGGCCGGTCACCAGGCCACGCACCACCTGGTCGATGAACAGCGGGATCTGGGAGATGATCTTGTTGACGCGCTGGCGGTAGCGGACCTGCGGCACCAGCACCGTGAGCACGATGGACAACGCCCACCAGGCCAGGGCCACCAGCGGGTTGAGCTGCTGCCAGAGCAGCACACCGAAGGCCACGGCGGCGGCCAGCACCAGCAGCGCGATGGCCGGCGTGACGTTCAGGCCCACGCGCTTGAGCCAGCGGTCCAGCTCTTCGAGCAGCGGGTTGACCGTGGGCCGATGCAGCGGCGTGTCTGGCGTCAGGAAAGCCACCTCGGCCAGGCGCTGATTGACGCGCGCGACCTGGTCCAGCCGGCGCGCCCGCAGCACCGACAACACGGCCGCCAGCATCATCAGCAAGGCCACCAGGAAGAGCATGGCGCTCACCATGAGCGGTGGAACTTCACGGCCTGGTCGTCGTCACGCAGGCGCAGTTTGGGGTTCGCAGGGCTCAGGCCGGTGGCCTCGAAGACCTTGCGCTCGGGCTGGTACACGAAGAGCTCATTGGTGACGATGCGCCCGTCCTGCACGCCCAGCACCTCGCTGATGGCCAGGATGCGGCGTCGGCCGTCGGTCAGCCGCCCGACCTGGATGACGAGGTCCAGGGCGGTGGCGATCATGTTCTTGAGCGTGACGTCCTGGCCCTGGAAGCCGGAGAAGCCGGCCAGCATCTCCAGGCGCAGCAGCGCGTCGCGCGGGCTGTTGGCGTGCACCGTGCTCATGCAGCCGTCGTGGCCGGTGTTCATGGCCTGCAGCATGTCCATGACTTCGACGCTGCGCACCTCGCCCAGCAGCACGCGGTCGGGGCGCATCCGCAGCGCATTGCGCATCAGCTCGCGCGCCGAGACCTCGCCGCGGCCATCGACGTTGGGCGGGCGGGTTTCCAGGCGCACCACGTGCTCGTGGCCCAGTTGCAGCTCGGCCGCATCTTCGATGGTGACCAGGCGCTCGTAGGGCGAGATGAAGCGGCTCAGCACATTGAGCATCGTTGTTTTGCCGGCGCCGGTGCCTCCGCTGATGAGCACGTTGCAGCGCTTGCTCACGGCGTGCTCCAGGAAGGTGAGCATGTCCTCGCTGTAGGTGCCCGCGGCCAGCAGGTCGCCGGCTTGCAGCGGGTCCTTGCGGAATTTGCGGATGGACAGGCAGGGGCCGTCGAGCGCCAGCGGCGGGATGATGGCGTTGACCCGGCTGCCATCGGGCAGGCGCGCGTCCACCATGGGGCTGGACTCGTCGATGCGGCGGCCCAGCGGCGCCAGGATGCGCCGGATGACGCGCAGCACGTGCTCGTCGTCGATGAAGCGCAGGTCGGTCTTGCTCAGGATGCCGGCGCGTTCCACGTAGATGTGGCGCGTGCCGTTGACCAGGATGTCGTTGATGCGGTCGTCGCGGATCAGCTCCTCGAGCGGGCCGTAGCCGGTCAGCTCATCGACCATCTCGCGGCTGAGGTTCTCCATCTCGTGGCGCGAGACGGGCAGGCGGTGCTCGGCCACGTACTGCGAGACCTTGCCCAGGACGAAGTCCGAGAGCTCGTTGCGGCCCATGTCGCCCACCGAAACGCGCTCGATGTCGATGCGGTCGATCAGGTAGTGGTGCAAGCGGAGCTTGACGTCCTGGTAGCTGTCGCTGCTTTTCAGGCTGTAGTCCACGCCCAGGGGTCGGAAGTCCATGGCGGTCTCCGGGTCAGCCAGCCTTGAGGCGGTTGCTCAGACTGGCCAGCCAGCCGGTGGTCTGCGGCACCGCGCGCACCGGTGTGCCGGGCTCGCGTTGCAGCTCCTGGGCGATCTTGCGCACGGCCACGGTGTAGGGGTCGCGCGGGGCCGAGGTGAACAGGCTTTCGCCGGAGTTCATCATGGTCAGGCGGGCCATGCCGGAGGAAGGCAGGGTGCTCAAAAGCGGGATGCCGAAACCTTTGGCGATGGTCTCGGCATCGGGCGGCACGCTGGACAGGTAGCGGTCCACGATCAGGCTGACCTGGCCGGCGCCGACCTTGTCAACCTTGTTGTCGCGCAGCTTTTGCAGCAGGTTGCGGTTCTGCTTGCAGCTCGGCACGCTTTGCTCGACGAACATCAGGGTGCGGTCGGCACGGCCCAGCAGCACGTAGAGGAACTCCGAGGCCGGCACGCCGCCCAGGTTCACCACGATCTGGTGGAAATGGCGTTTGAGCACGTTGACCAGCACGTACAGATCGGCCGAGGTGATGCGGCCGGCGTCCAGCGCGTCCTCGGGCATGGCCAGGATGCGCAGGCCGCTGTCGTGCTTGGGGAAGGCGGTGTTGATGAGCGTGTCGTCCAGGCGGCGCAGGCTGCGGATGGCGTCCACGAAGGTGTAGCTGGGCTCGATGCCCAGGTACTGCAGGCTGTCACCGGCGGGCACGCCCAAATCCAGCAGCAGGATGTCGTGCTTGGGCTGGGCCTCGCGCAGGGCCAGCGCCAGGTGCAAGGCGAACATCGTGGCGTCGCCACCTGGGCGGGCGCTGGCGATGGCCGTCATCTGGCCCTCGTTGCCGGCACCGGCGCGTTGTTGCTCGCTGCCTTCGCGGCTGACGGCGCGGCGCACCAGGCTGACGACCTCGCCCGGGCGCATGTCCGGCGAGATGAAATCGCGCGCACCGGCGCGCAGCGCGGTCAGCACCGATTGCCGATCGGGCGTTTCGGCCAGGGCGATGACCGGCAGCAGGGGCTTGGCGGCGGTCAGGCCTTCCATGAAGCCGGCGTCTTGCGACAGGCGGCTGCTGCCGAGCTCGCACAGCACGGCGCGGGCCTGCACGGCATCGACGAGTTGCAGCACGCGCTCCAGGTTGTCGCTGTCCACCTGGAGGACCTCGCCTTCGTCATGCAGCGTGGTCTGCACCCAGTGGGTGATGTCCTTGCTGCTGGTGATCACGAGGAAGTGGTTGAGGGCGCTCATGCCAGTCCTGCCTCAGCGGGTGAAGCCGAATTCGTTGCTGTCGAACTTGCCCGTTTCGAGCAAGAGCATGTGCAGGTAACCGGGGTCGTACCTGCGCAGCTCTTCGCCAGGCAGGTTGGGCAGGCGGGCGTTGCGCGCGAAGGGCCGCACCAGGCGCGGCGTGACGATCATCAGCAGCTCCTTGTCTTCGCGGTCGATGCGGTCGGAGCGGAAGAAGGCGCCGAGGACGGGGATGTCGCCCAGGAAGGGGAATTTGGCGATGTCGGCCGTGTTGAAGCGGCTGACCAGGCCGCTGAGCACGAAGGTTTCGCCGTCGCCCAAGGCCACCGTGGTGTCGGTGCGGCGCACGCGCAGGCCGGGGATGTTGAAGCCGCCGGCGGTGACGGACAGGGTGCTGTCCAGCTCGCTGACCTCGGGCGAGACCTTCAGCGTCATGCGCTGCTCGTCGAGCACCGTGGGCGACAGGCCCAGGCGGATGCCGAATTCCTTGAAGAACACCGTGACCGTGCTGTCGCCGCCACTGCCGGTGCGCATGGGGATGGGGATCTCGCCGCCGGCCAGGAAGGTGGCCGTCTGGCCGCTGAGCGCCGTCAGGCTGGGTTCGGCCAGGGTGTAGGCGAAGCCGTTGGATTCGAGCGCGCTGAACACGGCCAGGGTGTTGGTGCCCCAGTTGAAGATGTTGAAGGCGTCGGGGCGGGGGATGAAGCCGGTGGCCGACTGCAGCGTGCGGTTGCCCGATGCGGCGTCCGTGACCAAGCCGGAGAGGTTGCTGGGGCCCGAGATGCCTTGCGACTTGCCGTTGTGAAAATTCTCGAGGAAAAAGCCCGAGGACATCAGCTTCTTGCGGCTGACCTCGACGATTTTCACGTCGATCTGCACCTGCACATCGAACTTGCTGGTGCTGGCGTCCACCACGTTCGGCGCGGGCTTGGTGGGGTCTTCGCTCACGGACCGCTCGATGGCGGCGTGGCGCTCCAGCGAGGACAGCTGACCGCTCAGGCGCAGCTTGGTGCCGCTGCTGTCGAGCTGGGCGCCGCTGTCGATTTTCGATACGCCACCACCCGGTGACACGACCACGTTGAACTGCGCAGCAGGCGTGCTGGCGCTGCCGCTGTCCCACACCGAGATGGTGGCCGAGCCGGGCTTCTTGGCCGTGACGATGACGCCACTGGGCGGTGCCACGTTGATGCCGACGATGTCGTCGTTGGCCGTGGCGGCGCGCACGATGGGCCGGGGCTGGGTCCAGGTTTTCTGCTGGCCGACGTCCAGGTTCAGGGTGGCGGGGGCGGCGTGGGCCGTCGCGGTACAGGCCACGGTCACCGCGGCCACCGCGGTGAACGCGAGGGCATGGCGGGTCAGGGCGTCGAGCAGTGAATCAGGCGCGGTCATGGTTGCGACGCGTTGGAGGTCTGGGCCAGGCGGCGCTCTTTGCTGCCTTCCTGGATGATGACGGGGGGCGGGCCATCCGCCGAGGCGGGCGGCTTGGCCTTGACGGGCGAGAGGTCGGCCACGCGGGCGGGCAGGCGCCCAGCCGATGCTGCAGGCTCGGACGCTTGCGGGCGCAGGGCCAGGCGCAGCTGACCGGTGTTGGCGGCCAGCATCAGCGCGGGGGTGTCGGCCTCGGGGATGGCCAGCACGGCCGAGCGCAGGTTCAGTCGGCGCTCGCGCGACTCGACGGCGGTCTTGGCGCCGCTCTGGCTCATGGCCTCGGCCTGGGCCTTGTCGCCCGAGGTGCTGGGCGGGGTGTCCAGCTGGGTGGCATCGCCGAAGGTCAGGATGCGCGCATCGCGGATCAGGATCTGCGCGAAAGTGGTGTCTTGCGACTCCTTGCTGGCGCTGGCGAACTGCAGCACATCGACGTGGTCGCCGGGCTTGCCGTGGCCGCCCAGGCCGACGACTTCGTCCACCAGCACGGCCACCGCGCGCTCGCCAGGTTGCAGCAGCGCAGCGAGCGACTCCGGTGCGATCGTGGCTTGCAGGATGGGCGAGCCCTTGGCGATGGCCTTGGCCGTGACGTGGCCCTGCACCTGCTGGATCTGGTTGTAGGCGCCAGCCGGCGCCGTGGGCAGGGCCTGCACGGCGAGGTCGTCGGCGGTGAGCACGTGGCCCAGGGGCACGTCCTTGGCGGCCACGATCACGTTCACGGTGGGCACCGGCGCGGGCGCAGACGCCGTGGTCGGCGCGCTGGGCTTGCCGCTCAGGCGCACGCCGATGAGGGCCACCACGACCGCACCCAGGGCCAGCAAGCCAGCGATGATTTTCAGGACGTTGTTGTTCATGGGGCGGGGAACGGCGAAGGCCAAAGTGAAGGCGCAGTTGCTGAAGGCGCAGTGGCGCGGGCGCGGTGCGGCCGAGGGTCTGGATGTGGGTGAGGCAGCATCAGCGGGCGCATGCTGGCATCAACCCGGTTGCGCCACGGCCTGGCCGACGAGCTTGTCCGGCAGGTCCGGCACCTTGCCGATGATGGGCAGGTCCAGGATGGGCAGGGGCGGCGCGACGTTGTAGCCGTTGTAGGTGATGGTGACTTGCACGGCGCCCGAGGCGGTCAGGCTCACGGCCACGCCGCTGAGCACCGTGGCCAGGGCATCGGCCGGCAACCAGTTCAGGGATTCGGTCGCGCGGGCCCGTGCCACCGCGCGGGTGGCCGTCTCGTAGCTGAGGGCGGACGTGTAGTTCAGGGGGTCCACCTTCACCGCGGCGCGGGCGCCTTCAGCGGCCGCTTGGGTCAAGGCCTGCTTCATCATCATCGCCATGGAGTAGCTCACGATGGCGTAGAAGATGGCGAAGAAGAGCAAGAAGGCGGGCGCCATCTCCAGGGCCACGGCGCCGGATTGCGGGCGTCGGCCGGGCCGCACCGAGGCAGAGCGCACCGACCCCGAGTGCGTTGGCGTTGCGGGCGTGGGCCGGGTCGGCATCAAGGCGCAGGCAGGCCGGTCAGCCAGAGGCCCAGCAGCAAGCCAGCGGTGAGGCAGGCGCCGAAGGGCAGGTGGCGCTTCTTCTGCGGCGCCGAGGCAGCCCAGCGCGCCAGCCTGGAGCCCGGCGTTTGCCAGGCCGCCGGCAGCGAGGACAGCAGCATCAGCCGGTTGCGCCCCGCCAAGCCCACCGCCGCACCCAGGAGGGCGCCGATCGCGAAGCTGTTCAGGGTGAGCGGCCATGATGTGAGGAGGCCGAGGGCCACGAGGAATTTGACATCACCGGCCCCCAGCTGACGCAGCATGTATCCCGGCAGGGTCACGAGCAGCGCCAGGCCAGCGGCCAGCCAGGAAGACGACGCCGAAGCGCCCAGCGGGCTGTGCCCGACGATGAGCAGGTGCAGCACGCCGATCACCCAGCCACCCAGCGACAGCACGTTGGGGATGCGCCGGTGGCGCAGGTCCATCCACGCCACGGCGCAGGCCCAGACGGTCAGCACGCCCGCGGCGGCCGACGGGGTCAGCATGGCACCTGCACCTTCCAGTTGGGTCGGGCCTCGGGAGCCGGACGGCCCCAGGGCCCGAACCGCATCACTGCAGCTTGGTCTTGATCTTGGTGAAGAAGGTGCCCAGCTGGGTGCCGACGTCGGTCATGGCGGTGGCAGCGGCCAGGCCGATCAGGGCAGCAACCAGGGCGTATTCGATGGCGCTGGCGCCTTCTTCGTCTTGCAGGAAGGTCTTGATGTGAGAGATCAGGTTCATGGTGGTGCTCCGAGCAGGGCCGCACTGGCCCGAATTGAAAAAAGGGAGCGATGGAACGGCTGTCGCACCCGGTCAACAAAATCTAACCGATGTGACAGCGCCCTGGCCGGGCCACCAGCACCTGATTGGGGGACGGACTATCCCGAATGGGGTGTGCGATGGGGTGAAAAAACGACAAACCCTGCGGCCGGCGCCATCGTGGGTGCCCTGCCGCGCGCAGGGGCCGTGCCGCGCTTCGGGCTCAGAACTGGGCGTCCTGCAGCGAGAGGGTGCTGCTCGCGCCATTGACCACGCGGTCGCGCCAGGCCGGGGCGTCCACCAGCACATGGTGCAGGTGGTGGTGGGCCGTGGCGACCTTGGCGCCCAGCGCGGCCGCATCGCCGTCCTGGCGCAGCAAGCGTGCTTGCGCGGCTTCGGCCGAACGGGCCATCAGCCAGCCACCCATCACGGTGCCCGCCAGGTGCAGGTAGGGCACGGCACCTGCGGCCGCGGCGGCCGGGCGTTGCGGTCCGCAGGTGAGCAGCCACTCGGTGGCTTGCGACAGGGCATCCAGGCCGCGCTGCAGGCCCAGGCCCAGGGGGCGAAGGGCGGCGTCCTCGGCCTCCGCCAGGCGGTGGGCGTCGGCCGACATGGCGCGCTGCAGCGCCTTCATCGTCACGCCGCCTTCGCGCATCAGCTTGCGGCCGATGAGGTCGTTGGCCTGGATGCCCGTGGTGCCTTCGTAGATGGTGGTGATGCGGGCATCGCGCAGGTGTTGCGCCGCGCCGGTTTCCTCGATGAAGCCCATGCCGCCGTGCACCTGCACGCCGTCGGCCACGACGAGCTGCGCCGTCTCCGTGCACCAGCCCTTGACGATGGGGATGAGCAGGTCAACCAGGGCCTGCTTCTGCGTGCGCACGGCCTCGTCGGGGTGGCCATGGGCGCGGTCCATTTCGCCGGCGGCGAAGTAGGCCAGGGCGCGCATGGCCTCCACGCGGGCCTTCATCGTCATCAGCATGCGGCGCACATCGGGGTGGCCGATGATGGCGGGCGAGCCGGCCACCAGGGTGCGGCCCTGCACGCGGTCCAGCGCGTAGGCGCGCGCCCGCTGGTAGGCGCGCTCGGCAATCGCCACGCCTTCGAGGCCGACGTTGAGGCGGGCGTGGTTCATCATCGTGAACATGTGGCCCAGGCCCTTGTGCGCTTCGCCCACCAGGTAGCCGATGGCGCCGCCCTGGTCACCGAAGGACATCACCGCCGTGGGGCTGGCGTGGATGCCCAGCTTGTGCTCGATGGCCGTGCACATCAGGTCGTTGCGCGCGCCCAGCGAGCCATCTGCGTTGACCAGGAACTTCGGGCAGGCGAACAGCGAGATGCCTTTGACGCCTTCGGGCGCATCCGGCAGGCGGGCCAGCACGAGGTGGACGATGTTCTCGGCCATGTCGTGCTCACCCCATGTGATGAAGATCTTGTGGCCGCTGATGCGGTGGTGGTCGCCTTCGGGCACGGCCTTGCTGCGGATGGCCGAGAGGTCGGAGCCGGCCTGAGGCTCGGTCAGGTTCATGGTGCCGGTCCACTGGCCGGACACCATCTTGGGCAGGAAGCGCTGTTGCAGCTCGGGGCTGGCGTGGCGGGCCAGGGCCTCGACGGCGCCCAGCGTCAGCATCTGGCACAGCGAGAACGCCATGTTCGAAGACTTCCACATCTCCAGCACGGCCGTGGACACCGCCGTGGGCAGGCCCTGGCCGCCGAACTCGGGCGACGCGGGCATGCCGTTCCAGCCGGTCTCGCAGAACTGCGCGTAGGCCTCCTTGAAGCCATCGGCGCTGTGCACGACGCCTTGGTCCCAGCGGGCGCCTTGCTGGTCGCCCGACCAATTGATGGGGTCGAGCACGCCGGTGGCGAAGCGGCTCGCTTCTTCCAGGATGGCTTCGACCAGGTCGGGGGAGGTGTCTTCAAAGCCAGGCTGGGCGCAGATGGCATCGAGGCCGGCGATGTGCTGGAGGGTGAAGAGCATGTCGCGCAGGGGCGCTTGGTAAGCAGACATGGGGTGCTTTCAATGGGATGACCCCGGGGGCCCGCGAAGGCCACCGAGGTCGGTTTCAGATCAGGTGCAGAAGGATGTCAGTGCGCGCTGGCCGCCGCGGCGCCAATGCCGGTCTGGGCGCGGATGTCCTGGTCGCGGTAGCCGGCGATGTCCTGCGCGGCGCGGGCGCTGCGGTCGGTCACCGAGAACAGCCAGGTCACGAAGAAGGCCAGCGGCATCGAGAACAGGGCCGGGTGCTCGTAGGGGAAGATCGGCTTGGCGTTGCCCAGCACCACCACCCACACGGCCTTGGACAGCACGACGAAGAGCACGGCCGAGACCAGGCCGGCCACGCCGCCGATCAGCGCGCCGCGCGTCGTCAGGCCCTTCCAGTACAGCGACAGGATCAGCACCGGGAAGTTGGCCGAGGCCGCGATGCCAAAGGTCAGGCCCACCAGGAAGGCCACGTTCTGCTTCTCGAACAGGATGCCCAGGATGACGGCGACGATGCCCAGACCGATGGAGGCGAACTTGGAGACGCGCATCTCTTCGGCCTCCGTGGCCTGGCCCTTGCGCAGCACGCGGGCATAGATGTCATGGGCGATCGACGAGGCACCGGCCAGCGCCAGGCCCGAGACCACCGCCAGGATGGTGGCAAAGGCCACGGCCGACAGGAAGCCCAGGAAGAGGTTGCCGCCCACGGCCTTGGCCAGGTGCATCACCGGCATGTTGTTGCCGCCGATGAGCTTGCCGCCGATCTCGCCCTTTTCGAAGAACTGCGGGTCCTGGCCGACGATCACGATGGCCGCCAGGCCCAGCAGGCACACCACCAGGAAGAACAGGCCGATGAAGCCGCTGGCCACGAACACCGACTTGCGCGCTTCCTTGGCATTGGGCACGGTGAAAAAGCGCATCATGATGTGCGGCAGACCGGCCGTGCCGAAGACCAGGCCCAGCGACAGCGAGGTCGCCGTGATCGGGTCGGCCAGCATGCTGCCCGGACGCATGATGGCAGCGCCGTCCTTGTGCGCGGCCACGGCCGACGAGGCCAGCGTTTCGATGTTGAAGCCGAACTGGCTCATCGCGAGGGCCAGCAGCAGCAGGCCGCCCGACAGCAGCAGCACCGCCTTGATGATCTGCACCCAGGTGGTGGCGATCATGCCGCCGAAGGTCACATAAACCACCATCAGCACGCCCACCACGGCCACGGCCACGGGGTAGTCCAGGCCGAACAGCAGCTTGATGAGCTGGCCTGCACCGACCATCTGCACGATCAGGTAGAAGCACACCACCGTCAGCGAAGAGAACGCCGCGAAGGTGCGGATCGAGCTTTGCTGCAGGCGGTACGAAGCGATGTCGGCGAAGGTGAAGCGGCCCAGGTTGCGCATGCGCTCGGCCAGCATGAACAGGATCACCGGCCAGCCGATGAAGAAGCTGATCGTGTAGATGAAGCCGTCGTAGCCGCGCAGGAAAACCAGCGAGCTCAGGCCCAGCAGCGTGGCCGCGGACATGTAGTCACCCGCGATGGCCAGGCCGTTCTGGAAGCCCGTGATGCCGCCGCCGGCGGTGTAAAAATCCGAGGCCGAGGTGGTGCGCTTGGCCGCCCAGTAGGTGATGCCCAGCGTGCCCAGCACGAAGACCAGGAACATGGCGATGGCCGTCAGGTTGATGGGCTGCTTCTGTGTTTGCGTGACGTCGGCGGGGCCGGCCAGCACGCAGGTGGCGGCCAGCAGCGCGGTCGAGGCGATCAGTGCTTTGAGGGTCGGCTTCATGTGTTGCGCTCCACGATGTCACGGGTGAGTTGGTCGAACTCGGTGTTGGCGCGGCGCACGTACAGGCCGGTCAACAACCACGAACCCGCGATCAGGGCTGCGCCCACGGGCACGCCCACGGTCAGGGTGCTGCCCTCGAACAGGGCCTGGCCGAACACGCCCGGCGCGAAGGCCACCACGGCCATGAAGGCGTAGTAGGTGCCCAGCACCACCAGGGACAAGCGCACGGCCAGGCGACCGCGCCGCTGGACGAGTTGCTGGAAGGCGGGGTCGGACTCGACCCGCCGGTAAACGTCTTGGCTCATCTGTGTTTCCTTGTTGAGAATCTGGACGGAGGCGTCCGCGTCGGCAGGCATGGCGCTCATTCGATGGCGCTGGCCGACTTCACCTGCTGGCGCAGGATGAACTTCTGGACCTTGCCGGTGGCCGTTTTGGGCAGCTCGCCGAAGACGACGCGCTTGGGCACCTTGTAGCGGGCGATGTGCTCGCGGCAGAAGGCGAGCAACTCGCCCTCGCCGACGTCCTGGCCGGGCTTGAGTTCGACGAAGGCGCAGGGCACCTCGCCCCACTTGGCATCGGGCTCGGCCACCACGGCGGCCAGCATCACGGCGGGGTGGTGGTGCAGGGCGTCTTCCACCTCGACCGACGAGATGTTCTCGCCGCCGGAGATGATCACGTCCTTGCTGCGGTCCTTGATCTTGATGTAGCCGCTGGCGTCGCGCACGGCCAGGTCACCGGTGTGGAACCAGCCGCCTGCGAAGGCCTCGCGCGTGGCCGCCTCGTTCTTGAGGTAGCCCTTCATCACGACGTTGCCGCGGAAGCAGATTTCGCCGATGGTGTGGTCGTCCCAGGGCACGGGTTGCAGCGTCTCCGGGTTGAGCACGGTGACTTCCTCTTGCAGCGCATACGGCACGCCCTGGCGGCCGTTGAGGCGGGCGCGCTCTTCCAGCGGCAGCGCGTTCCACTCTTCCTGTTTGGCGCAGACGGCGGCCGGGCCATAGACCTCGGTCAGGCCATAGACGTGGGTGAGGTTGATGCCCGCGGCCTCGCAGCCCTCGATCACCGCCACCGGCGGCGCCGCGCCAGCGATCAGGCCATTGACCGTGTGGTTCAGGCCTTCGCGCAGCTTCGGGGGCGCGCTGATCATCAGGTTGTAAACGATGGGCGCGCCGCACATGTGGGTGATGTGGTGCGTCTTGAGCAGCCAGTAGATGACCGATGGGTCGATGCGGCGCAGGCACACGCTGGTGCCGGCGACCAGGGCCATCGTCCAGGGGAAGCACCAGCCATTGCAATGGAACATGGGCAGCGTCCACAGGTAAGTGGCGTGCTGCGGCAGGCTCCAGGAGATGACATTGCTGGCCGCGTTCAGGTAGGCGCCGCGGTGGTGGGTGACCACGCCCTTGGGGTTGCCGGTGGTGCCCGAGGTGTAGTTCAGCGCGATGGCGTCCCACTCGTTTTCGGGCAGGAAGCCGGTCGGCTGCGGTTGGCCCTCGGCGAGCAGGGCCTCGTAGCTCAGCGTGCCCAGGTGCTCGCCAGCGGGGGCGGTGTCGTCTTCGACATCGATGACGAGGATGTGGTGCTTCACCAGGGTCAGCGCCTTGCCGACCACCTTGGAGAATTCGCGGTCGGTCAGCAAGACGCGGGCGTTGCCGTGGTCCAGCATGAAAGCGATGGCTTCGGCGTCCAGGCGGGTGTTCAGCGTGTTGAGCACGGCGCCCGTCATCGGCACGCCGAAATGGGCCTCCAACATGGCCGGCACATTGGGCAGCATGACGGCCACCGTGTCGCCCCGGCCGATGCCTCGGGCGCGCAGGGCGCTGGCGAGGCGGCAGCAACGCGCTTCGGTCTCTGCCCAGGTCTGGCGGTGTTCGCCATAGACGATGGCCGTGCGGCGCGGGTAAACGGCTGCTGCGCGGCGCAGGAAGCTCAGAGGCGAAAGGCTGACGTGGTTGGCAGCGTTTTTCTCCAAACCAAGGTCGTAAGGGTTTACACTGATCATGTGGCTTTCCTTGTCGAGCACCGCCCACGGACTTTGTGGGGCAATGACGGCCGCGATGATGGGAGACGACCTTGTCATGGCCTCCCAGCAAATGTGACGAATCTTTGCGTCGCCCTGTGGGTCCGGCCCCGCGCCTCTGCGCAGCCTCGGCGTGCTGCCTAGAATGGGCCGCATGCCGATGGAGCACATTCCCACCGATGTCGCCGCCGACGTCAGCACCGACGTCCCCCCCGACGGCGGCAGCTGGCGCCAGCAGACCCTGCAAGCGGGCCTGGACCTGCTCGACCAGGGTTTGACCGTCTTCGACTCCTCGCTGCACCTGGTGGCCTGGAACCGTGCATTCCTGGAGTTGCTGGCCTTCCCGCCCGAGATGACGCGCATCGGCGCGCCCTTCGAGGACTTCATCCGCTACAACGCCCAGCGTGGCGAGTACGGCGACGAGCCGGTCGAGGATGCCGTGCGCCAGCGCGTGGACCTGGCCCTGCAGTTCCTGCCGCACGACATCGAGCGCGAACGGCCCGATGGCCGCATCCTGCACATCACCGGCCAGCCTTTGCCGGGCCACGGCTTCGTCACGCTGTACTCCGACGTGACCGAGCAGCGCCGCACCGAGCAGGCCCTGCGCCAAGCCAACCTGGAGCTGGAGTCGCGCGTGCAGGCCCGCACCGCCTCCTTGCGGCGCAGCGAGCAGCAAATGCGCCTGGTCACCGACTCCATCCCCGCGTTGGTGGCCTACTTCAGCGTGGACCACGGCTACGAGTACATCAACCGCGGCTACCAGGATTGGTTCGGGCTGGACCCGCAACGCCTCGACCGCGTCAGCGCGCGGGCCTTCCTCGGCCACGAGGTCTATGAGGGGATCCGGCCTTATGTCCGGCGCGCCCTGTCCGGCGAAGCCGTGACCTTCGACTACACGCTGCGCACCCAAGCCGGTGAGGCCCTGTGCGTGCGGACCACCCTGGTGCCCGACCGCGGCACCGATGGCCGCGTGGTGGGCTGCTTCGAGCTGACCTTCGATGTCACCGAGCAGAAGCGTTCGCAGGCGCTCATCCTGCGCGCCCAGAAAATGGAAGCCATGGGCCAGTTGGCCGGCGGCCTGGCGCACGACTTCAACAACATCCTCACGGTCATCCTCGGCAACCTCACGGCGCTGGGCGATGCCCGGCCCGACGATGCCCAGGTGGCCGAGTTCACCGAGCCGGCGATCACGGCGGCGCGTCGCGGTGCCGAGCTCATCCGCGGCCTCATGACCTTCGCGCGCCAGCAGCCCCTGCAAGCGGGCGCTGTCGATGTCGGTGCCCTCGTGGCCTCGGTGGTGCGCCTGGTGCGTCCCGCCTTGCCGGCCTGCCTGAGCCTGCAGGCCCACACCGGTGACGATGCCGCCTGGGTCTGGGCCGATGCCATGCAGCTGGAAAACGCGCTGGTCAACCTCATCCTCAATGCGCGCGACGCCACGCCCGCCACCGGCCACATCGACGTGCGTGTGCGCACGCGCCAGGTCGATGCCGCCCAGGCCGCGGCCTTGCAGCTGCAGCGCGGGCCGCACGTTTGCATCGAGGTGCAAGACCAGGGCGTGGGCATGGACGCGGCCACGCTGGCGCGCGTGTTCGAGCCCTTCTTCACGACCAAGCGGCCGGGCTCTGGCACGGGCTTGGGCATGGCCATGGTCTATGGCTTCGTGCGGCAGTCGGGCGGGGTGGTGGACGTGCGCAGCCGACCCGGCGAGGGCACGGTGGTGAGCCTGTGGCTGCCCGCGGCCGAGTGCTGCCCGGTCGAGCTGGCCCCGCTGGACGAGCCCGGGCCCGTGCCCGGTGCCACCCGCCGTGGCGTGGCCTTGCTGGTGGAGGACGATGCCGATGTGCGCAAGGTCGTCCGCCGCAGCCTGCTGGACTTGGGCTATGCCGTCATCGAAGCCGGCCATGGGCCGGAGGCCTTGGAGATCCTGCAGCGCATGGACGGCATCACCTTGCTGCTCAGCGACATCATGATGCCCGGCAGCCTGGACGGCCGCGCCCTGGGCCGCGCAGCCCGCAGCGAAGGCCTGGCGCGGCATGTGCTGCTGATGAGCGGCTGTGCCCCCGGCATGGACGCCTTGGCCGACCTGCCCGTGCTGGCCAAGCCCTTCACCACGGCCGAGCTGGCCCGGGCGCTGACGGCACTGGGCGCGATGGAGGCTGGCGCATGAGTGCCTTGCCCCATGCGCCTTTGCCGCCTTTGCCGCCTGATGACGGCCGTGACGGCCGTGACGGCCGCAGCACCGGCGGCACCGGCGACACGCAGACGCCCGCGCTGGTCTTCGTGGTCGAGGACGACCTGGCCATCGCGCGCCTGGTGCTCTCGGTGTTGGCCGATTTCGGCTTCAGTGCCGAGGGCTTCAGCACCGGTGCAGCGGCGCTGCGGCGATTGCAGACCCTCAAGCCCGACCTGTGCATCGTGGACCTGGGCCTGCCCGACATGGACGGCTTGGAGCTCATCCGCCAGATCTCGCAGCAGTCGCACGCCGGGGTGCTGATCCTCACGGGGCGCGGCCACACCGTGGACCGCGTCATGGGCCTGGAGCTGGGCGGCGACGACTACGTCACCAAGCCCTTCGAGCCGCGCGAGCTCGTGGCCCGCGTGCGCAGCATCCTGCGTCGGCGGGCGCCGCGCACCGGCCTGGTCACCGGCACACCGCGCCGCTATGCCAGCTTCTCGGGCTGGACGCTGGACTGCGCCGCCAACCTGCTGCGCGCCGACGATGGCACCGAGCACCTGCTGGGCGTGGCCGAGGTGCAGGTGCTGCGTGCCTTCCTGGAGCGCCCGCACCAGATCCTCAGCCGCGAACAGCTGGTCGGCCACCGCGGCCTGTCGCCCACCGACCGCAGCATCGACGTGCGCATCTCGCGCCTGCGCCGCAAGATCGAGCCCGACCCCATGGAGCCGCGCACCATCAAGACGGTCTATGGCGCGGGCTATGTGTTCTCCGCGAGCGTGACGTGGTCTTGAACCGGGGCTTGTGAACCGGGGCTTGTGAAGGCACGGATGCTGTATGAAAATACAGTGTGCCTGACGACGACTTCACCCCGCTGCCCGACCCGCGCCGACGCGCCGACCCGCTCAAGGGCCGGGGCACGGCCACGCGCCTGGCCCACCGTTTCGACACCCGCGACCGGGTCAGCGATGGCGAGGCGCCCGTCTTCATGGAAGACGGCGATGCCGAGCTGCCGCCCCCACGCACCGAGGTCACGCCCGAGCAGGCGCGCAGCATCCTCACGCACAACGACTCGCCCGACATCCCCTTCAGCCAGGCCCTCAACCCCTACCGCGGCTGCGAGCACGGCTGCATCTACTGCTACGCGCGGCCCACGCACAGCTACCTCAACCTCTCGCCAGGCCTGGACTTCGAAACCCGCCTGGTGGCCAAGGTCAACGCCGCCGAGCGGCTGAGCGCCGCCTTGCAAAAGCCGGCTTACGTGTGCAGCCCCATCAACCTGGGCTCGGCCACCGACGTCTATCAGCCCATCGAGCGCGAGTGGCGCCTGACCCGTGCCGTGCTGGAGGTGCTGGGCGCCTGCCACCACCCTTTCACCCTGGTCACGAAATCGGCCGGGGTGCTGCGCGATCTGGACCTGTTGGCCCGTGCCGCCGAGCGCCAGCTTGGCTACGTCATGGTCAGCATCACCACGCTGGACGGACGCCTGAGCCGCAGCCTGGAGCCGCGCGCCGCCGCGCCCTGGGCCCGCCTGGACGCCGTGCGCCAGTTGGCCGCGGCGGGCGTGCCTGTGGGCGTGAACGTCGCGCCCATCATCCCCTTCCTCAACGAGCCCGAGATCGAGCGCATCGTCGAGGCCGCCGCGCAGGCGGGTGCCCATGCCATCCACCACACCATCGTGCGCCTGCCCTGGGAGGTCAACCCGCTGTTCCAGGAGTGGCTGGACCACCACGTGCCCGAGCGGGCCGCGCGCATCATGGCGCGCATCCGCGAGATGCGTGGTGGGCGCGACCACGACGCCGATTTCCGCACCCGCATGAAAGGGCAGGGCGTGTGGGCCGAGCTCATCCGCCAGCGCGTGCGGGGTGCCGCAGCGCGCCATGGCCTGGGCCACGGCGGTCCGCAGCTCGATGTCAGCGCCTTCGACCCGACGCTGCTGAAGCCGATGGCGCCCAGCGACTCAGCGCCGCAAGGCAGCCTGTTCTGACGGCCCCGGGGGCAGTGGTCCGAAGAACGGTCCGAAGCTGTGGCGCTCGATGTCGGCCAGCTTGAGCTCGTCGTCGGCGCACAGTGGCAACACGGGGCCGGGCAGGTCCAGCTGCTGGATGAGCTGGCGGCACAGGCCGGGGCGCTGCGCTTCGGGCAGCTGCGGGCAGTCGATGAAGAGCAGGTAGGCGCGGCGCTGGCTGTGCTCGGGCAGGCGCCGCGTCACCAGCCAGGCGCGCTCGATGGGGCTGTGCCAGCCGAGCGCGGTGCGCACATCGTCCACCTCCAGCTCGTTGAGGTCGTGGCGGGAGAGGTGCTGGAACCAGGGTGGCGCGCACAAGGCGTCCCACACGGCATCGTCCTGGGCTTGGGCGTCCTTGAGGCGCTGGCGCCAGAGCTTGAGGCCGACATCGTCCATCGCGATCCCGGGCGCTGGGCGTTCCAGCCAGGCAACGGCACGGCGCGCGGCCCAACTGCGGTGGTCGTCGCCGGCCTGCCAGAGGCGCTCCAGCCAGCCCAGGCGCTCGGCCAGCGGGGCGTCTTCGCGCACCGACAGCAGGCCCCGCAGCGCGCCCGCGTGGGCCGGGTTGCGCGACAGCACCTGCGCGTACAGGGCGCCGGTGTCCACGGCGCTGTGCAGGCGGCGCTCACAGGTCGCCCACATCGTCAGCTCGTCGCTGCCCAGGCTGTCGGCGCGCTCACGCCAGCCCTGCACACGGGCTTTGAGGCTTTGCTGGCGCTGGTGGTGGGCCTTCCAGGTGCTGGCGCGGTCGCGGCACCAGGCCTGATCGAAGCGCTGCACCCAGGCCTCGGCTTGCGGGCCCAGCAGGCCCAGGGCGCTTTTGCGCGACCACGTGGGCAAGCGCGCCGGGGCCGACAGGGCGGCCAAGCGTTCCTTCAGCACGGGGTGGGTGTCGTCCACATGGCTCAGCTGGCGCAGGGCTTTGCGCAAGGCTTCGTGTGCGAAGGCGTCGTCCGGGGGCGTGGCCAGCAAGTGGCGCAAGGCTTTGAGCGGGCCTTGGGGCAAGGGCTGGTCCGTGGCGCTTTGCCAGTGCTGGCGCCAGAAGTGCTCGGCCATCCAGCTGGACTTGACCTCGATTTCCACCAGCGCCGCCCCGGCCGTCTCGGCGCCCACCAGGCGCGCGGAGATGCGGTCGGCCTCGTACTCGTCCTGGCGGGCCAGGGCGAAGCTGCGTGCCAGGAAGCGCGGCACGTACCAGGCCATGAAGCGGCGGTTGAGCCAGGCGGCCGCGCCGTCGTCCTCGGCGAGGTGCTCGTTCATGCGCATCCAGCTCAGGCGGGTGCGGTAGATCCAGGCAGCGAAGCGGCCATGGTTGCCGCGCAGGTGGCCGTATTCGTGGGCCAGCACGGCGCTCAGGCGGGGCACGTCCAGCGCCATCATCATCGGCAGGCCAATGCGCAGGCGGTTCACCGGCGCGCCCACCAGGCCAAAGCGCGGCACCTGCGAGATGCTGGCGTTGAAGCGGTCGTCCAGCCAGACCTCGTCGAGCCGGGGGCCCTTCACCTTGCGACGGACCTGCGCCAGCAGCTTGAACAAGGCGGGGGCCTGCTCGGGCGTCAGGCGGTGGCCGTCGGGTTGGGCGTCCAGACGCACCCACAGCGCGCGCAGGCTGGTCCAGCCCAGGCCGATGGCGCCCAGCAGCACGAAGCCCCACGCCATGCGGGCGTGGCCCGAGCCGAGGTGGCGCAAGGCCCACAGGCCCACCATGGCGGCCGCGGCCAGGCTGCCCGCGATCCAGGCGTAACCCAGGGCCGCGAACAGGGCCACGCGGCGGCGGTAGCCCCTCGGGTCTTGGGCACTCAGGTACTCGTTGACGCGGACGTGGTGGACGAAGTCGGCGTGGTCCATGCGGCTTCCCAGGCTTTTGTCGGTGTTCGCCAAGATTCAAGCACGCGGGCCCCAGCCTGTGCACGACTAGAATCACGGGTTCCGTTCCTCTTTTTGCACGACCATGTCCAAAACCGCAAAAGCCTCCCAAGCGCCGGCCACACAAACTCCGGTCACCAAGCCCGTGAAAGCCGCCACGCCTGTCGCCACCAGCGCCCCTGTGGTCGCCAAGAAGGCTGGTCAGGGCGTCAAGAAGGTCGTGCTGGCCTACTCGGGTGGCCTGGACACGTCCATCATCCTGAAGTGGCTGCAAGACGAGTACGGCTGCGAGGTCGTGACCTTCACCGCCGACATCGGCCAGGGCGAAGAGATCGAGCCCGCACGCGCCAAGGCGCTGAAGATGGGCATCAAGCCCGAGAACATCTTCATCGAAGACCTGCGCGAAGAGTTCGTGCGCGACTTCGTCTTCCCGATGTTCCGCGCCAACGCGCTGTACGAGGGCGAGTACCTGCTGGGCACGTCCATCGCCCGCCCGCTGATCGCCAAGCGCCTGATCGAGATCGCCAAGAAGACCAAGGGCGATGCCATCTCGCACGGCGCCACCGGCAAGGGCAACGACCAGGTCCGCTTCGAGCTGGGCGCCTACGCGCTGCTGCCCGGCGTGAAGGTGATCGCACCGTGGCGCGAGTGGGACCTGCTGTCCCGCGAAAAGCTGCTGGCCTACGCCGACAAGCACGGCATCCCGGTTGACTTCAAGAAGCGCAAGGGCGGCGCCCCGTACTCGATGGACGCCAACCTGCTGCACATCAGCTACGAAGGCGGCGTGCTGGAAGACCCGAACTTCGAGCCCGAAGCCAGCATGTGGCGCCTGACCAATTCGCCCGAAAAGGCGCCTGGCAAGGCCCAGGTGATCGAGCTGACCTACGCCAAGGGTGACGTGGTCGCCATCGACGGCGTGAAGATGTCGCCCGCCACCGTGCTGACCAAGCTGAACGAAATCGGCGGCAAGCACGGCATTGGCCGCCTCGACAAGGTCGAGAACCGCTACGTCGGCATGAAGAGCCGCGGCTGCTACGAAACCCCCGGCGGCACCATCTTGCTGAGCGGCCACCGCGCCATCGAATCCATCACCCTGGACCGCGAAGTCCTGGCGCTGAAGGACGACCTGATGCCGCGTTATGCCCGCATGATCTACAACGGCTACTGGTTCAGCCCCGAGCGCGAACTGCTGCAAGGCCTGATCGACAAGAGCCAGGAAACCGTCAACGGCACCGTCAAGCTCAAGCTGTACAAGGGCACCATCCTGGTCGTGGGCCGCGAGTCCAAGACCGACAGCCTGTTCGACGCCAAGATCTCGACCTTCGACGACGACGGCGGCGCCTACAACCAGGCTGACGCAGCTGGCTTCATCAAGCTCAACGCCCTGCGCTTGCGCATCGGCGCCAACGTGAAGGCTGCGCGCGCTGCCTCGGCCAAGGCCAAGCCGGTGGCGGCCAAGAAGGCTGCAGCCAAGCCCGCTGCCAAGCCTGCCGCCAAAGCCGCCAAGTAACCCCCTGGAGATCACCCCCATGACCACCACCACCCTGGCCGGCACCGTTGCCACCCAAGCCAATGTGTACTTCGATGGCAAGTGCGTCTCGCACACCGTGACGCTCGCCGACGGCGTGCGCAAGTCGGTTGGCGTCATCCTGCCGGCGACGCTGACCTTCAACACTGGCGCTCCCGAAATCATGGAAACCGTCGCGGGCAAGGCCACCATCAAGTTGGCCGGTGCCAGCGAGTGGCAGACCTACGGCCCCGGCGAAAGCTTCAACGTGCCGGGCAACTCGTCCTTCGAGATCAAGGTCGAGGGGGAGCCTTACCACTACATCTGCCACTTCGGCTGATGCGCCCTGGAGGTGCATGGCCCGCCGGCTGCGGTCGGCGCCATGAAAAAAAGCCGCTGCGAACACAGCGGCTTTTTTGTGCCCGTGTGCCAGGCTGAGTGATGGGCCTTGTGCTCTGGCTTTCTTCGCTGGCTTTCTGCCCCGGCCTGGTGCGCTGGCCTGGTGCGCTCAGAATTTCGGCGGCGGCAGCTCGTCAGGGTCCACCACGTCGCAGTCCATGCGCACGGTGCCGAGGAGCTCATCGTTGAAGTCCAGCAACTGGCCTTCGAGGCTGCCATCCTGGCGGTCGATGGACAGGCGGATCGTGGCCAGGCGCTTGAGGTTGGGTTGCCAGATGACCCATTGGCCGCGCAGCCAGTCCTGGTAGACGTGCGTGCCCGGCTGACGCAGCTTGTACAGCATCGTGTAGGCCACGGGCGTGGGCGTGTAGTGCAGGCGCTCACCCACGGGCAGCACGTTGGAGCGCTGGATCAGCGCCATGTTGTTGCTGTCGCGCAGGGCCAGTTCCAGCTGCGACGCCCTGGATTTGCCGGCCGCTGTCAGTTGACCTTCGCACTTCAGGTAGAGGTTGTATTCGGCGGCCGATGCCGCGCCGACGCAAGCCCCCCAGACGAGCAGGGCCGTGGCCAAGCCACGCAAGGTGAAGGGTGTGTGCATCTGGGGGCTCCCGCGTCAGGTCACTTCTTGGTGGTGGTGCCTGTGGACTTGGCCGCAGGTTTGGCCGCGGGTTTGCTGGCCGGCTTCGGGTTGTTGGCGGCATCGACCTCCTTCGAAGCGGCCGTTTCGCCACCCGACACACCGAGTCGGCCGCCCGTGCCCAGGCCGCCCTTGACGGTTTGTGCCTTGTAATTGCGCAGCGCCTTGACCATCTGGTTGAACGAGTCCGCGAACGCGGCCGTGATGACCTTGCCTTCCGGGGTCTTGGCGAAGCCGCCACCGCCGCCGAAGCCGCCGCCACCGAAGGCTGCGCCAAAGATGCCGAAGTCAAAGTTGCCCGCCGTGCCTTCGGCTGCTGCGATCTGCACGCCGGAGCGGTTGTCGATCAGCAGCAGGGTGGTGGACGCCTCGTTCTTGCTGACGCTGCCCGCCAGCAGGCCGACCATGCCCAGGCCGCCGCCAAAGCCACCCAGACCACCGCCGCCGCCACCGGTCTTGCCGGAGAACTGGATGGACGGGCTCATGGTGTAGTCGGCCGCGACCATCTGGCCCTTCTGGAAGTTGCTGCCGGCGCGGCTTTCTTCACCACGGGCGAAATCGCGCTCGCGCATCATGTTGTTGAGCGATTTGCCGCGCTCGACGATGACGAAACAGTTCGATTGCTGGATCATCAGGCGCAGCACCGGGGTGGTCGAACCCAGTCGGTACTGCTGCAAGGTGATGTACCAGGGTGCCGCGGTGTCTTCTTCGATGGCCAGCGTGCCCAGGGATTCGGGGCAGCGCTCCAGGGTGCTGTTGCTGTTCTCTGCCGTGCCGCCGCCGGCCGCACCGCTGACCGTGCCTTTGTTGCCGCCCAAGGAGGGGTCGGTGGCGCAACCGGACATGAGCGCCATGGCGGCGGCGGTGACCAGGGTCAGGGCAGACAGCCCCAGGGAGGAACGATGGCGGACGCTGGACATGGGTTCTCCTGAAACGGTGACAAAGGCCACACAAAGCAGCTTTTCGCCGCAGTGTAGCGTTTGACAATGTCACGTCCAAGCACTGTTGCGGCCTGGTCCCGCCACTCCCCCTAGATCACCACCGGCTCGGGCTCCAGGCGGATGCCAAACCGGCCGTACACACTTTCCTGGATGGCGCGGGCCAGCGTCACCACCTCGGCGCCGCGGGCGTCACCGCGGTTGACCAGCACCAGGGCCTGCTTTTCATAGACGCCAGCCTGGCCCACCGTCTTGCCCTTCCAGCCGCAGGCGTCGATCATCCAGCCAGCGGCCAGCTTGAAGTTGCCGTCCGGCATGGGGTAGTGGACGATCTCCGGGTCGCGCTGGATGATGTCGCGGCACTGCTCTGGTGTCACCACCGGGTTCTTGAAGAAGCTGCCGGCATTGCCGATGGCGGCCGGGTCTGGCAGCTTGGCGCGGCGCACGGCCACGACCCAATCGAAGATCTGGCGGGCGCTGGGCGCGGTGATGCCCGTCTCGGCGACCTTGCGCTCCAGCTCGGCGTAGCCCAGCATGGGCTGCCACGGACGCGGCAGGCGCAGGCGCACCCGCGTGATGACGGTCTTGCCGGCCAGGGCCTGCTTGAAGAGGCTGTCGCGGTAGTCGAAACGGCATTGCGCGCCGTCCAGCGTGATGGTGCGGCCGGTCATGAGGTCCACGGCGTCCAGGGACTCGAAGCGGTCTTTCAGCTCGATGCCGTAGGCGCCGATGTTCTGCACGGGCGCCGCGCCCACCGTGCCGGGGATCAGCGCCATGTTCTCCAGGCCGGGCAGGCCCTCGTCCATGCACCAGCTCACCAGGTCGTGCCAGCGCTCGCCGGCGCCGGCTTCGACGATCCAGGCGTCGTCGCGCGTTGCCAGCAATCGCAGGCCCGGCACCTCGACCTTGAGCACGACGGGCTTGATGTCCTGTGTGAGGATCAGGTTGCTGCCGCCGCCCAGGATGAACTTCGGCGCACGGCCCAGTTCGGGGTCATCGACCACGCGCCGCACGTCCGCCTCGCTGTGGATGCGCACCAGCGTGTGCGCCATGCAGGGCAGGGCGAAGGTGTTGTAAGGCTTGAGATTGACGCCGTGTTCGACGGCCAGGGCGCTGTGCATGCGAGAATTTTCGCAGACAACGGACGCAGCAGACCTTCTCGGAGAACACACATGCCCAGTTTTGACACCAAGCTCGACCCCAACCTGGACGCCGTCGGCAACGCCGTGGACACCACGTCCAAGGAGATCGGCACCCGCTTCGACTTCAAGGGCACCAGCGCCGCCGTCGAATTCAAGAAGAAGGAAAAGGAAATCATCGTCCTGGGCGACAGCGATTTCCAGATCGACCAGGTCCGCGACGTGCTCTACAACAAGCTGACCAAGCAGAAGGTGGACATCCGCTTCATGGACGTCGGCAAGGTCGAGAAAATCGGTGGCGACAAGGTCAAGCAGGTGCTGAAGGTCAAAGCCGGCATCGAGGCCGAGCTGGCCAAGCGCATCACCAAGCTCATCAAGGACAGCAAGATCAAGGTGAATGCCAGCATCCAGGGCGAGGAAGTGCGCATCCAGGGCACCAAGCGCGACGACCTGCAGGCGGCCCAGGCCCTGATCCGCAAAGAGATCGACGACGTGCCACTGGACTTCGGCAACTACCGCGATTGAGCCAGGGCTGGCCGTTCATGGCCACTCATGGCCGGCAAGAACGCTGCACCCTGCAGCCCACGAACACAACAAGGGGATGGCTGTGAAGGTGAATGAGGTGAGAAGGGCGTGCTCCGCCAGGCTGCTGGGCCTGCCTCTGGTGTGGGTGCTGGCCTTGGTGAGCGCACCAGCCTGGTCGCAAAGCGTGGCCATGACCGGCAGCATGGGCAGCAAGGCCTTGCTGGTGGTCAACGGTGGCGCGCCCAAGGCCCTGGCCGCAGGCGACACCCACCAGGGCGTGAAGGTGCTGAGCGTCGGGGCCGAGCAGGCCACGGTGGAGGTCGGCGGCAAGCGCCAGACCGTGACGCTGGGCGGCGCGCCGGTCAGCGTGGGCGGCGGCGGTGGAGGTGGGGGCGGCGGCAGCCAGATCGTGCTGACGGCCAGCTCGGGCGGCCACTTCCTGACGCTGGGCAGCATCAACGGGCGCAGCACGCAGTTCATGGTGGACACCGGCGCCACCAGCGTGGCCATGGGGGCCGACGAGGCCCGCCACATGGGCATCGACTTCGAAAAAGCCCCGCGTCTGGCCGGTAGCACGGCCAATGGCACGGTCTGGATGTACCGCGTCAAGCTGCGCTCGGTGCGCATCCAGGACGTGGAGGTGAATGAAGTGGACGCGGTCGTGGTGCCGCAGGGCATGCCGCACGTGCTGCTGGGCAACAGCTTCCTGACGCGCTTTCAGATGAAGCGCGACAACGACGTGATGACGCTGACGCGGCGGTACTGAGGGGTGTGCTGAGGACGGTGCGGCGTCAGGCGGCGCGCTGGGTGCCGTTGCCACGGACGCCTTGGGCACCGTTCACGCGGCCGTGCTGGCCGTGACTTTTGCGCTGCAGCTGGGCCAGCTCGACGGGGTCGTGCGCGCAAAACAGCGTGACCTCGTCGCCATGCGCTTGCTTGAGCGCGTGCAGGCGCTGCTGGTTGGCGCGGCGCTGCACGCCATCCATCTGCACCAGGTTCTGGAACACCTTCAGGCCGAAGGTGCAGTGCGGGTCGGCGTCCATCTCGCCTCGGTAGAAGTAGGCATCGCCGCAGTGCAGCAACCAGCCATCTGCTGTGCGCACGGCCACGCCGCAGTGCCCTTGGGTGTGGCCGGTCAGCGGCACGAGCAGCACTTCCTCATCGGTGTCGGGCAGGGCGCGGATGGCGTCGAAACCCAGCCAGCGCTCACCGCTCACACCGTGTTCAGCCCACTTCGGCCCGTGCGCCCACTGTGCCGGCACGTAGCGGCCTTTTTCCTGCAGGCTGGCGCGCGCTGTGGCGGCTTGCAACTC
This sequence comes from Aquabacterium commune, assembly GCF_004362855.1. Taxonomy (GTDB): domain Bacteria; phylum Pseudomonadota; class Gammaproteobacteria; order Burkholderiales; family Burkholderiaceae_C; genus Aquabacterium; species Aquabacterium commune. The sequence goes on along the minus strand of NZ_SNXW01000001.1, from coordinate 526,241 downwards.
GCGGGTGAATACGTGCACCTGGGCCTGGGGGAAGTCGCTCAGGCCGCCGGCGTGGTCGAGGTCGAGGTGGGTGGGCACGATGTGCTGCACGTCGCGCGGGTCCAGGCCCAGCTCGCGGATCTGGTGCAGCGCGGTTTCCTGCATCAGCAGGCGCGGTCGTGTCACCGCATTGAACAGGGTGCCCAGGCGACCCGGGTGGGCCACGTCACCCGTGCCCAGGCCCGTGTCCACCAGGATCAGGCCGTTGCGCCCCTCGATGAGCAGGCAGTGGCAGCACATGTGGCCCGAGGCCAGCCAGCCGCCGTCGCCATTGATCAAACGACGCCCCAGCGGGCACATGGAGCCGCAATTCAGGTGGTGCACGCGCATGCCGTCAACGCAGAAAGCCGAGGTGATGTGCATCATGGCAGCACAATCGGGGTTTGACCAGCGTCTGTCTTTGCCTGCCATGCCTCCCCGCACCCGCCTGCCTGCCGGCCACGAACTCCTCTCCCAGATCCTGTTTGCCCAGGGCTTCGGCGAGCGCCGCGTTTGCGACGGCCTCGTCCTCAAAGGGCTGGTGAAAGTGAATGGCGAGGTGGTGGACGACCCCGACGCCGTTTTCCCCGAAGACCGCCTGGTGCTCGACGTCGATGGCCTGCCCTGGGTGACCCACGTGAAGGCCCTGGTGATGCTGCACAAGCCGGCGGGCTACGAGTGTTCGCTGAAACCCGGCGCCTGGCCAGGCGTGCACAACCTGCTGCCCGTGCCGCTGCGCCGCCGCGGCCTGCAACCCGTGGGGCGGCTCGACCAGGACACCACTGGCCTGCTGCTGCTGACCGACGACGGCCCGCTGCTGCACAAGCTGACCTCGCCGAAGAAGAACGTGCCCAAGGTCTATGAAGTGACCTGCAAGCACCCTGTCACGCAGGCCATGTGCGACAAGCTGCTCAAGGGCGTGGTGCTGGACGACGACCCGGAGCCCGTGGCCGCCCACGCGGCCGAGCGCATCTGGCCGCCGTCTGTCGATGGCCCCCCGCCCGATGTGGACACCGAAACCCTGCACCTGCGCCTGACCCTGCTGCAAGGCAAGTACCACCAGGTCAAGCGCATGGTCGCGGCCGTGGGCAACCGCGTCGAGGGCCTGCACCGCAGCAGCGTCGGCCGCCTGGCCCTGCCCGAGGACTTGCCCGTGGGGCAATGGTGCTGGGTGGAAGATGTCGCCGTGGTGTTGCCTTGAGTGCAGCCCTGATAATCTGACCCCATGCAAGTCTTCCGCGGGTTCCACCATGCGGCACTGGCCCCGGCCTGTGCCCTGACGATCGGCAATTTCGATGGCGTCCACCGGGGGCACCAGGCCATGCTCGCCTTGCTGCGCAACGAGGCCCAGCACCGCGGCCTGCCCGCCACCGTGCTGACCTTCGAGCCGCACCCGCGCGACTACTTCGCCGCGCTGTCGGGCAAGCCCGAGCTGGCACCCAGCCGCATCGCCACCCTGCGCGACAAGCTCTCCGAGCTGGAGCGCTGTGGCGTGGACCAGGTCGTCATCCTGCCCTTTGACCAGGCTTTGGCCTCGCTCAGCCCCGATGCTTTCATCCAGCAGGTCATCGAAGAGGGCCTGCGCGCGCGCTACGTGCTGGTCGGCGACGACTTCCGCTTCGGCGCCAAGCGCGTGGGCGACTACGCCATGCTGGACGCCGTCGGCCAGGCCCGCGGTTTCGACGTGGCCCGGATGATGAGTTACGAGGTGCACGGCGAGCGGGTGTCGTCCTCGGTGGTGCGAGAGGCGCTCACGGCCGGCGACATGGCCCGTGTGGCCACGCTGCTGGGGCGCCCCTACACCGTCAGCGGCCACGTGGTGCATGGCGCCAAGCTGGGCCGCAGCCTGGATTGCCGCACGCTGAACGTGCGTTTCGGCCACGACAAACCGGCCACCAGTGGCATCTTCGTGGTCCGCACCCACGGCCTGGGCGGGCGGGCGCTGGAAGGCGTGGCCAGCCTGGGCGTGCGCCCCACGGTGGAAGATGCGGGGCGCGTGCTGCTGGAGGTCCATTGTTTCGATTGGCCCAGCGAACTCGGCAGCGAAGGGGGCTACGGTAAAATCGTGCGGGTGGAACTGCTGCACAAACTCCGAGACGAAGCCCGCTACGACGGGCTGGACGCTTTGCAGGCGGCCATCCACAAGGACATCGCCGACGCCAAGGCCTTTTTCCAGGCCCAGCATCGCCAGACCTCGCGCGACCGAATTTGACGCGGGCTGACGACCCGCCGGCCCTGGCCGGTGGACAGCCCGCACCCGTCGCTCCCGCTGCGCCACGTCGGAAGGTGCCGCCCCCCATGCTTTCAGACCCGCGCCGGACGCGCCTGCCCTTTGCAGCGCCCGCGACGGGTCTGCTTTGACCGAGATCGCCATGAGCCAAGACCCTTCTGCCCCATCTGCCCCATCTGCCAAGCCTGCCAAACCCGCGAAGGGCGGGGCGGATGCGCCGGAATCCAAGTACCGCGCCACGCTGAACATGCCCGACACCCCCTTCCCGATGCGCGGCGACCTGCCCAAGCGCGAAGCGGGCTGGGTGGCCGAGTGGGAGGCCAAGGGCATTTACGGCAAGCTGCGCGCCGCCCGCCAGGGTGCGCCGAAGTTCGTGCTGCACGACGGCCCGCCCTATGCCAACGGCGTCATCCACATCGGGCACGCGGCCAACAAGATCCTCAAAGACATGATCGTCAAGGCCCGCCAGCTGGCCGGCTTCGACGCCAGTTACGTGCCCGGCTGGGACTGCCATGGCCTGCCGATCGAGAACCAGATCGAAAAGACCTTCGGGCGCAACCTCAGCCGCGAAGACGTGCAGGCCAAGGCCCGCGTCTATGCTGCCGAGCAGATCGACGGCCAGCGCAACGACTTCAAGCGCCTGGGCGTGCTGGGCGATTGGGCGCGGCCCTACCGCACCATGGACTTCGGCAACGAGGCCAATGAGATCCGCGCGCTGAAGAAAATCATCGAGCGCGGCCATGTGTACCGCGGCCTCAAGCCCGTGTACTGGTGCTTCGATTGCGGCTCCTCGCTGGCCGAGTTCGAGATCGAGTACGCCGACAAGAAGTCCCAGACGCTGGACGTGGCTTTCCTGAGCGCCGAGCCTGCCAAGCTCGCCGCCGCCTTCGGCCTGCCTTCGCTGGCCAAGGACGCCTTCGCCGTCATCTGGACGACGACGGCCTGGACCATCCCCGCCAACCAGGCGCTCAACGTCCACCCTGAGCTGACGTACGCCCTGGTGGACACCCCCAAGGGCCTGCTGGTGCTGGCCGAAAGCCTGGTCGAGAAGGCCACGACCCGCTACGGCTTCGCGGCCGACGAGGTCAAGGTGCTGGCCACCACCACCGGCGCCAAGCTGGAGCACCTGACGTTCAAGCACCCGCTGACCCAGGTTCACGCAGGCTATGACCGCGTGGCGCCTGTGTACCTGGCCGACTACGTCAGCGCCGAAGACGGCACCGGCATCGTGCACGCAGCGCCGGCCTATGGCGTGGACGACTTCAACTCTTGCATCGCCAACGGCCTGAAGTTCGACGACATCCTCAACCCTGTGCAAGGCAACGGCGTCTATGAAGCCGAGCTGCCGCTGTTCGGCGGCCAGCACATCTGGAAGGCCGCCCCTGTGGTCTTGGAGACGCTGCGCGAGCACGGCCGCCTGCTGGCATCCACTGACATCGTCCACAGCTACCCGCATTGCTGGCGCCACAAGACGCCGGTCATCTTCCGTGCCGCGGCCCAGTGGTTCGTGCGCATGGACGAAGAGGAGGGCGGCAACAAGGGCGTCTTCACCGTCGAGAAGCCCGCCAAGACCCTGCGCCAGACCGCGCTCGACGCCATCGACCAGACCACCTTCTACCCCGAGAATGGCCGCGCCCGCCTGCGCGACATGATCGCCAACCGCCCGGACTGGTGCATCAGCCGCCAGCGCAACTGGGGCGTGCCGCTGCCCTTCTTCCTGCACAAGGTCACGGGCGAGCTGCACCCCGACACGCTGGCCTTCATGGACCGCGCCGCTGCCCTGGTGGAGCAGGGCGGTGTCGAGGCCTGGGCCAAGCTGGATCCGGCTGAGTGGCTGGGCGAGCAAGCGGCCGAGTACAGCAAGTCCACCGACATCCTCGATGTGTGGTTCGACTCCGGCACCACCTTCTTCCACGTGCTCAATGGCGAGCGCGGCAGCCACGCCCACGCCGGCCACCTGCAAGGCCCCGAGGCCGACCTCTACCTCGAAGGCCACGACCAGCACCGCGGCTGGTTCCACAGCTCGCTGCTGGCCGCTTGCGCCATTTACGGCCGCGCGCCGTACAAGGGTCTGCTGACCCACGGTTTCACCGTGGACGGCCAGGGCCGCAAGATGTCCAAGTCGCTGGGCAACACGGTCGCGCCGCAGGAAATCAGCAACAAGATGGGCGCGGAAATCATCCGCCTGTGGGCCGCCTCGACCGACTACTCGGGTGACCTGGGCATCGACGACAAGATCCTCGCCCGCGTGGTGGACGGCTACCGCCGCATCCGCAACACCCTGCGCTTCCTGCTGGCCAACACGTCTGACTTCAACCCCGCGTCTGATGCCGTGCCGGTGTCCGAGCTGCTGGAAATCGACCGCTACGCCCTGGCCCGCGCCGCGCAGCTGCAGGCCGACATCCTCTCGCACTACGAGCGCTACGAGTTCCACCCCGTCGTGGCCAGGCTGCAGGTGTATTGCTCCGAAGACCTCGGCGCCTTCTACCTCGACATCCTCAAGGACCGCCTCTACACCAGCGCCGCCGGCAGCCACGCCCGCCGCTCGGCCCAGACCGCGCTGTGGCAGATCACGCACGCCATGCTGCGCTGGATGGCGCCCTTCCTGAGCTTCACGGCCGAAGAAGCCTGGCAGGTGTTCGATGGCGGCCGCAGCACCAGCGGCACCATCTTCACCGAAACCTACTGGGACTTTGGTGAGCGTGGTGAAGGCCATGACAGCGTGGCCGACGCCGAGCTGCTGGCCAAGTGGGCGCGCATCCGTGCGCTGCGCGAAGAGGCCAACCGCCGCATCGAGGACGTGCGCACCCGTGGCGACGTCGGTGCCTCGCTGCAGGCCAATCTCTTCATCACCATCGGCAGGCAGGACGAGCAGGGCGCGCGCCTGCTGGCCGACCTGCGCAGCCTGGGCGATGACCTGAAGTTCGTGCTCATCGTTTCGGGCGTCGAACTGGCCGAAGGCCACGCCACGCAGATCGAGGTCAACCCCTCGAAGGCGGCCAAGTGCGAGCGCTGCTGGCACTACCGCGACGACGTGGGCGTTAACCCCGAGCACCCGACGATCTGTGGCCGCTGCGACAGCAACCTGCACGGCGACGGTGAACACCGCGCGCACGCCTGACCATGGCCGGCAAATCGTCCAACGCCTCGCTGATGCCCTGGCTGGGCATCGCCTTCCTGCTCATCCTGGCCGACCAGTTCACCAAGGTGCTCATCGTGGGCGCCTATGAGCTGGGGCACAGCCACGCGGTCACGTCCTTCTTCAACATCGTGCGGGTGCACAACACGGGCGCGGCGTTTTCCTTTCTGGCGCACGCGGGGGGCTGGCAGCGCTGGTTCTTCGTGGGCCTGGGCGCGGTGGCCACGGGCTTCATCGTGTGGATGCTGCGCCAGCACGGCGGCCAGCGCCTGTTCGCCTGGGCGCTGTCGCTGATCCTGGGGGGTGCCATCGGCAACGTCATCGACCGCCTGGTGCACGGCTACGTGGTGGACTTCCTCGACTTCCACTGGGCCTTCCTGTCCCCGATGTTCCCGGGCGGGCACTTCCCGGCCTTCAACATCGCCGACTGCGGCATCAGCATCGGTGCGGCCTTGCTCATCCTGGACGAGCTGCGACGCGTGCGGCGGGGCTGACTCACATTCCGCATACCTTTGCGCGTTCTTCGCCCAAGGGATCGGTCTGCCGGTCACCGCCCTGCATTTACGATCGGGCACCTTGTTTGTCCGACCGTCCATGCCCGCCCTGACCCCTCACCGCTGGCGCACCGCTGGTGCCATCGCCGCCGTCGCTTGCCTTGGCCTGAGCGCGGCGTTGCTGTGGCCATGGTCAACGTCAATGGCGCAAAAAGCGGCAGGCGGCAAGGCGCCACCGCCAGTGCCCGTCAAGGTGGCCACGGTGCAGGTGCAGGACCAGGCCTTGTCGCTCAGCGCGGTGGGGCAGGTCCAAGCCGCGCGCCAGGCGGTGGTGAAGTCCCGCATCGACGGGCTGCTGACCGAGGTGAGCTTCACAGAGGGCCAGCAAGTGCGCCAGGGCCAGGTGCTGGCCCGCCTCGATGACCGCAGCCTGCGTGCCCAGGTGGCCCAGGCAGAAGCCGAGTTGCGCCGCCTGCAAGCCCAGCTGGCCTTGGCGCAGCTGGACCTCCAGCGCTACCAGGATCTGGCCGCGCAGTCGGCCGTGTCCACGCAGCAGCGCGACCAGCAGCAGGCCCAGGTGGCGCAGCTGGTCGCGCAGGTGCAGTCGCAGCAGGCAAGCTTGAGCCAGATCCAGACGCAACTGTCCTACACCGTGATCACCGCGCCCTTCAGCGGGCGTGTGGGCTTGCGCCTGGTCGATGTGGGCAACATCGTGCGGCCACTGGACGTGCAGGGCATCGTCACCCTGGCGCAGACCGAGCCCTTGATGGTGGTCTTCAGCGTGCCTCAAACCCGGTTGAGCGACGTGCGCCAGGCCATCGCCCAGCCCCAGGGTGCCGTGGTGAGCGTGGCGGAGCGCGAGGGCGGTCCGACCCTGGCCAAGGGGCGCTTGCGTTCGGCCGACAACGCCGTGGACGCGGGCACTGGTTCTTTGAAGCTCAAGGCCGAGTTGGCGCCGCCGCAGCAGCAGGGAGACCGCCTCTGGCCGGGCCAGTTCGTGACCGTTCGGCTCGACACGGGCGCCATCGCCGGGGCCCTGAGCGTGCCGGCCGCCGCCGTCCAGCGCGGCCTCAAGGGGCCGTTCGTGTGGCGTGTGGCGAAAGCCGAGGGCGCTGCCCAGGCGCAGATGGTGCCCGTGCAGCCGCGCTGGCAGTCCGACACCTGGGTGGTGGTGGCGGCCCGCGCCGATGGCCTGAAGCCGGGCGACCAGGTGGTGGTCGATGGCCAGTCCCGCCTCAAGCCCAAAGCGGCGGTCAGGGTGCTGATTGCGGCAAGCGATGTTGCCCGCTCGGCCAGCCAGCCGTGAGCGACGGAGACCCAACGTGAGCCTTGCTTCCCAAACCGCAGCGCCGCCCCCGCCCCCGCCCCCAACGCCTCTCATCGCGCCCGTCACGCCCACCGTCAGCCGGGTCAATGGGCTCTCGGCCTGGTGCATCGCCCACCCGGTGGCCACCGTCTTGCTGACCCTCGCGCTGGTGCTGCTGGGGCTGTTCGCCTTCCCGCGCCTGCCCGTCGCGCCTTTGCCGCAGGCCGACTTCCCGACCCTCCAGGTCAGTGCCCGCCTGCCGGGCGCCAGCCCCGAGACCATGGCCTCGGCCGTGGCCACGCCGCTGGAAGTGGCCCTCAGCGGTGTGCCGGGCATCACCGAGATGTCGTCCACCAGCTCGCTGGGCAACGTCTCCATCACCTTGCAGTTCACGCTGAAGAAGAACATCAACGAGGCGGCCCAGGAGGTGCAGGCGGCCCTCAACGCCACGGCGGGGCGTTTGCCCTTGGGCATGCCCTCGCCACCCACTTGGCGCAAGGTCAATCCGGCCGACGGCCCCGTCCTCATCCTCAAGATGCAGTCCGAGTCGCTGGGCATGACCGAGCTCAGCGACCTGGCCGAAACCGTGCTGGCGCGGCGACTGAGCCAGATCGACGGGGTCTCCGAGGTGGCGATCTCGGGGCAGCAAAAGCCGGCCATCCGCATCCAGGCGTCGCCTGCTCGGCTCGCCGCCCACGGCCTGAGCCTGGCCGACATCCGCGCCGCGGTGCAAAAGGCCAGCGTCAACCAGCCCAAGGGGGCCCTGGTCGGCGAGGGCCGCAGCAGCACCTTGGCCACCAACGACCAGCTCTTCAACCCCGCCGACTACGAGGCCCTCACCCTGATCGACCGCAACGGCGTGCCCGTGCGGGTGGGCGATGTGGCCCAGGTCCTGGCCGGGGCCGAGACCGACTATGTGCGTGCCTGGCAAGACGGCAAGCAAGGCCTGGGCATCATCGTGCGCCGCCAGCCCGATGCCAACATCGTGGAGACGGCCGATCGTGTGCAGGCGGCCCTGCCCGAGCTGACCAGCCGCATGCCCGCCAGCGTCAGCGTCGAGGTGCTCAACGACCGCACCCGCACCATCCGCGCCTCGCTGCACGAGGTCGAGGTCACCCTGATCCTGACCTTCGTGCTGGTGGTCGTGGTGATGGGCGCGTTCCTGCGCCAGGTCTCGGCCACGGTCATCGTCACGGCGGTGCTGGGCGTGTCCATGATCGCCACCATCGCGGCCATGGAGCGCCTGGGCTTCAGCCTCAACAACCTCACGCTGGTGGCGCTCATCATCGCCATGGGCTTCGTGGTGGACGACGCCATCGTGGTGGTCGAGAACATCCACCGCCACCTGGAGCTGGGCGAGCCCATGCGAGAGGCCGCGCTCAAAGGCGCGGGCGAGGTGGGCTTCACCGTGGTGTCGATCAGCGTGTCGCTGGTGGCGGCCTTCATCCCGCTGCTCTTCATGGGCGGCGTGGTGGGGCGCTTGTTCAGCGAGTTCGCGGTCACCGTCACCGCGGCCATCGGCGTGTCGGTGCTGACCTCGCTCACGCTGGCGCCCATGCTGGCGTCGCGTTGGATGTCGCGTGCACCGGCCCACCACGAAGGCGGCTGGGTGCAGCGTTTGATCGACGGCTATGGCCGCAGCCTGGCTTGGGCGCTGAACCACTCGTGGCTGATGCTGCTCGTGTTCTTCGCCACCATGGCCATGGCGGTGGTGAGCTATGTGCTCATCCCGAAAGGCTTCTTCCCGCTGCAGGACACGGCCTTCGTGTTCGGCACCACCCAGGCTGCGCAAGACGCGTCTTTCGAGACCATGGTCGAGAAGCACACCGCGCTGGCCAAGATCCTCGACCAGGACCCGGCCGTGCTGGGCTACAACCAGGTGGTGGGTGCCTCGGGCGGCGGTGGCAGCGGCAATTTGTCGAGCGGGCGCTTCTTCATCGTGCTCAAAGACCGCGCTGACCGCGATGTTTCCGCGCAAGGTTTCATCGACCGCCTGCGGCCCAAGATGGCCCAGGTGCCGGGCATCACGATGTTCATGCGTTCCGCGCAAGACATCAACCTGGGCACCGGCTCGCCGCGCACCCAGTACCAGTACGCGCTGCTGGGCGACGACAGCGCCACCCTGGGCCTGTGGGCCGACCGTCTGACCGAGCGCCTCTCGCGCCTGCCGCAATTCCGCGACGTCTCCAACGACCTGCAACTGGGCGCCGGCATCACCCGCCTGACCATCGACCGCGCCGCCGCGGCCCGCCATGGCCTGAGCGTGGACGACATCAACCAGGTGCTGTACAGCGCCTACGGCCAGCGCCAGATCGGCGAAACCCAGACCGAGCAGAACCAGTACCAGGTCATCCTGGAGATCGACCCCGCCCTGCGCGGCCAGACCGACAGCCTCAACTGGCTGCACCTGCGCTCGACCAAGACCGGCCAAATGGTGCCGCTGGCCGAAGTGGCCCGCCTGGAGCCGCCTGAGACTGGCGCGGTCAGCATCAACCACTTGGGCATGGCGCCGGCGGTGAACCTGTCCTTCAACCTGGCGCCCGGTGTGGCCCTGGGCGATGCCGTCAAGCTGCTGGAACAGGTGCGCCAGGAGCTGCAGGTGCCCGACAGCGTGGCCGGCAAGTTCCAGGGCGCCGCCCAGGCCTTCCAGGACTCGCTGGCCACCCAGCCCTTCCTGATCCTGGCGGCGCTGCTGGCGGTCTACATCATCCTGGGCGTGCTCTACGAGAGCTTCGTGCACCCGCTGACCATCCTGTCCACCTTGCCATCGGCGGGCATTGGCGCGGTGGCGTTGCTGTGGCTCAGCGGGCAGGACTTCTCCATCATGGCGCTCATCGGCGTGGTGCTGCTGATCGGCATCGTCAAGAAGAACGGGATCATGCTGGTGGACTTCGCCCTGCAGGCCCAGCGCGAACGCGGCATCAGCCCGCGCGAGGCCATCCAGGAGGCCTGCGTGGTGCGCTTCCGACCCATCATGATGACGACGCTGGCCGCGCTGCTGGCCGCTGTCCCCTTGATGCTGGGCCACGGTACCGGCGCCGAGTTGCGCCAGCCGCTGGGCTATGCCGTGGTGGGCGGCCTGCTGCTCAGCCAGGTGCTGACGCTGTACACGACGCCGGTGGTTTACCTGGCGCTGGACCGCCTGTTCCACCGCAAGCCAGCCCCCGCCGCACAAGGGATAGCCTGACGCACCACCGTCAGGGGCGTGTGCTACGCTGATTTCAACGACTTGACTGCACACGCCACTCCCATGCCCGGCCTCCTTCCCGACATCGATCCCGACGGTTTGCTCGAGTTCTCGGTGGTCTATACCGACCGCGCGCTCAACCACATGTCCAAGCGCTTCCAGGGCGTGATGACCGACATCTCGGCCATGCTCAAACGTGTCTATGGCGCCCCCTCGGCCGTGCTGGTGCCGGGCAGCGGCACCTTCGGCATGGAGTCCGTGGCGCGCCAGTTCGCCCAGGGCAAGCACGTGCTCGTCATCCGCAACGGCTGGTTCAGCTACCGCTGGACGCAGATCTTCGAGATGGGCTCGATCCCCGCCAGCCACACCGTGCTCAAGGCCCGCCGCATCGCCGACGGCCCGCAAGCCGCCTGGGCCCCCGCGCCCATCGGCGAGGTCGTGGCCACCATCGCCCGCGAGAAGCCCGCCCTGGTGTTCGCGCCGCACGTCGAAACCGCGGCCGGCATGATCCTGCCTGACGACTACCTGAAGGCCGTGGCCGATGCCGTGCACGCCGTGGGTGGCCTGTTCGTGCTGGACTGCATCGCCTCGGGCGCCATGTGGGTGGACATGGCCGCCACCGGCGTGGACGTGCTGATTTCCGCGCCGCAAAAGGGCTGGAGCAGCTCGCCGTGCTGCGCCATGGTCATGCTCAGCGAGCGGGCTCGCCGGGCCATCGACGCCACGCAGAGCACCACCTTCGCCATGGACCTCAAGAAGTGGCTGCAGATCATGGAGACCTACGAAGGCGGCGGCCACGCCTACCACTCCACCCTGCCCACCGACGCCCTGCTGCGCCTGCGCGATGCCATGGCCGAAACCGAGGCTTACGGCTATGAGAGGGTGCGCCAGGAGCAAATCGCCCTGGGCCGCCAGGTGCGCGAACTGGTGGTGCGCCACGGCCATCCCAGCGTCGCCGCCGAGGGCTTCCAGGCGCCCGGCGTGGTCGTGAGTTACACCACCGACCCCGACGTCCAGAACAGCAAGAAGTTCCTCGCCCAGGGCCTGCAGACCGCCGCCGGCGTGCCGCTGCAGTGTGACGAGCCGGCCGATTTCCGCACCTTCCGCATCGGCCTGTTCGGCCTGGAAAAATGGCACCACGTGGACCGCACCGTGCAGCAGCTGGCGCAGGCGCTGGAGGCCGTGACGGCGTCCAAGCCGTGATGCCGGCCTGACGCAGCGGCCCGTCCGCGTCAAGGCGTGACGTTGCGCCTGCGATGCCGACCGGGTGTTCCTCCGGATGCCCGGGCTGCGGCGGCGGCGTAAGGTCTGTCCATCGACCCCTGCGAAGGAGGATCCATGGGCGTGGCCAGCCGTTTGTCTCAGCACCACCTGGTGTCCCGCCGCCGCGTGACGCGGCGCAAGCCTGTCGTGCGGCGCAAGCTCGCCTGGAACGATGCCATCGGCGCGGCGCCAGATGTGGCGCTGCCCACGCCACTGCCCGAGCCCAACGCCGATGGCCTGGCGCCCCTGGGCTTTGACGCCCCGCACGTGCCCAGCGCCCTGGACTTCCCCCTGACGACGCTCGGCTTCGGTGACCCCTTGCGCTGGCTGGCCGCAGGCTGGCAAGACTTCCGCCGCGCGCCCCACATCGGCTTGTTCTTCGGCGTGTGCTTCGTGCTGATGGGCTGGGCCCTGGTGGGCACCTTCCGCCGTGCGCCCGAATACACCCTGGCGCTGTCCGCAGGCTTCCTGCTGATGGGCCCCTTCCTGTGCTTGGGCCTGTACCACGCCAGCCGCGAGCTGGAAGAAGGGCACCGCCCGAGCTTTGGGTCGGCCTTGACGGCGTGGCGGCAAAGCGGCGCGCAACTGGCCATCTTCGCGGCCGTGCTGCTGGTCCTGGAGATGCTCTGGGGCCGCGCGGCCATGATCGTCTTCGCCATCAGCCTGGACGGTGTGCCCGACTTCAACCAACCCCTGGCCAGCTTCCTCACAGAGGAATACATCACCTTCGCCCTGATCTACACCCTGGTCGGCGCCGTGTTCGCCGGCCTCATCTACGCCATCAGCGTGGTCAGCATGCCCTTGCTGCTGGACCGCCAGGTCGATGCCGTTTCCGCCGGCCTCTTGAGCATGCGCCTGGTGCTCACGCAGACCGGGGTGATGCTGTGGTGGGCGGCCCTGATCGCCGGGCTCACGTTGCTGGCCCTCGTGCCCGGCTTCCTGGGCCTGTTGCTGGTTGGCCCGCTGCTGGGGCACGCGTCGTGGCACGCCTACCGTGCTGCGGTGCCGCGATGAACGCGCGCCGTGGCCACCCAAATGAGGGGGGTGTGATCACCGAGTGAAACTCCACGCCCTCGGCGGGCGTAGTGGTGGGCAGGCGGTGCGAACACAAGCGTGCCGGCATTGAAGGGGTGCGCATTGCACCCACGACCGACCCACCAGGAGTTCCAGATGATCAAGCTTTCCCTCATCGCCTCGGCCCTCGCCCTGGCATCCGTGGGCGCGCAGGCCGAAACCCTGTACGCGCTGACCACCGACAACCAGCTCATCACCCTCGACAGCGCGGCGCCCACCATGGGTTCGGCCGTGTCGATCACGGGCCTGGGCGCCAGCGAGCGCCTGCTGGGCCTGGACCTGCGCCCCAGCAACGGCCTGCTCTACAGCATCAGCAGCGCCGGCAAGCTGTACACCCTGGGCACCGACGGACAGGCGTCCTTCGTGGCGACCTTGAGCACCCCGATCACGGGCAGCGTTGGCTTTGACTTCAACCCGGTGGCCGACGTGAACGGCGCGGTGTCCCTGCGCGTGCTCACCACCGGTGGCAGCAACTACGCCGTCAACGCCAACAACGGCACCGTGACCACGCAAACCGCGGTGACCGCCGCTGGTTCGACCGCCAAGCTCGCCCTGACCGGTGCCGCCTACGCAGACAACGATGCCGACCTGGCCACCACGGCCGTCAAGCTCTACGCCATCGACACGGCCTCCAATGGCCTGTACTTCACCGGGGGTCCCGGTGGTGGTGTTTACAGCCGCGTGCGTGACCTGGGCGCCAGCAGCCTGAACGTGTTCGGCTTCGACATCTCGCGTTCTGGCGCTGCCTTCGCAGGCTTCACCTCGGCCGACGGCTACAGCGGCCTGTACGCGCTGGGCCTGGCCGCGGACGGCCAAACCACCTTCATCGGCGACTTCGGCATCAACGGCAACACCGCCATTGCGCCCATCGTCGGCCTCACCGCTGCCGTGCCCGAGCCGACCTCAGTCGCCCTGATGCTGGCCGGCCTGGGTCTGATGGGCCTGGTCATGCGTCGCCGCCAGGCCTGACGCGACATCCTCTTCCAGCCCCTGCGCCGGGGCTGCCAGCGACCTGCCAATGCGTTCTGCAACGTTTGGCAGGTTTTTTCATTGATAGCCATAAAGTTGTACAGATAACGATGCGCATTGCCGTCAATTTGACGCCAATTCAGCAGAGATACTTCGGTGATTTTTCTTCGTGAATAGCCCGAACGGGTTAATTGCTATGGATGTGTGACCCAGGCCTGCCATGGTCGCTGGCTAAGCTCAACTGCAAGCCGGTGATGGTCTGGCCAACGCCAACCAAGCCGATGTTCCTGCCCCAGCCCTCATGGAGTTCACAGATGTTCAAACCCTCTTTCATCGCCGCGGCCTTGTCCGTTGCTGCCTTCGGCGCCCAAGCCGAGGGCATGCTCGCCCTGACCAACAAGAACCAGTTGGTCCAGTTCGACAGCGGCAACACCGCTGCTGGCACCGTCATCGACATCACAGGGCTGAACCTGGCGGTTGGCGAGCGCCTGCTGGGCCTGGACCAGCGCCCCGTTACCGGTGACCTCTACACCCTCAGCAGCGCTGGCCGCCTGTTCACCTTGAGCGCCACCACCGGCGCCGCCACTTTCGCCGGCAGCCTGCGCGCCGACGCCACCCTGGGCGCCTCGAACACGGCCTTCACTGGCCTGAGCGGCCAGTCCTTCGGCTTCGACTTCAACCCCGTGCCCGACCTGGGCCAGAGCCTGCCCTCCCTGCGCGTGGTCAGCAACACCGGCCAGAACCTGCGCATCAACGTCAATGGCGCCAATGCCGGCCTGGTGCGGGTGGACACCCCCATCAACGTCGTGGTCGCCAACCCCAATGGCACGTCGCCCAGCGTGGTGGCCTCGGCCTACACGAACAACGACCGCGATGCCAGTACCGGCACCAGCCTGTACGCCATCGACGCCCGCGGCGATGCGCTCTACCAGCAAGTCAACGCCAACGGCGGCCAATTGAGCTACGTGGCCGACCTCAAGATGCTGGACATGGCCATGGGTCTGGGCGCGCTCGTGGGCGTCAACACCACCAGCGTGTCGTCCTTCGACGTGTCGGCCTCCGGCATCGCCTATGCCTCGTTGACCGACGAATTCACCGGCGACAACTGGCTGTTCTCGGTCAACCTGAGCGGCCAGCAACCTTCCCTGACCTACCTGGGCCTGTTCGGCCAGGCCGGCGTCAGCCTGGGTTCTGCCGTCATCGGCCTGACCGTCACCACCGCCGCGCCCGTGCCCGAGCCCACCGGCATGGCCCTGTCGCTGGCCGCCCTGGGCCTGATCGGCCTTGGCCTGCGCCGCCGCATGGTCTGAGCGTTGCGATGAGGGCACCTGCGGGTGCCCCTGCCGAAAAGGAAGTTTGAGCGACCTGCTCTAATGCGTTCATCCGCATCAGACAGGCCGCTTTTTTGCCTTCCTCGCTGTGAACCTTTCCCTGCGCACCCTGGCCCTGCTGGTCATCCCACCGATGATGTGGGCCGGCAATGCCGTCGTGGGGCGCATGCTGGTCGGCACCATGCCGCCCGTGGCCATGAACGCCCTGCGCTGGGGCCTCGTGGCCGTGCTGCTCGCGCCGCTGGCCTGGCGCGTCTGCCTGGCGCCCCGGCGCATCCTGTTGCGCTGGCCTTACCTCGCCCTCGTCGGCATGCTGGGCGTGGGCACTTACAACGCGCTGCAATACCTGGCCCTGCAGACCTCCACCCCGATCAACGTCACGCTGATCGGCGCGAGCATCCCCGTGTGGATGATGCTGGTGGGGCGCGTGGGTTTCGGGCAGACGCTGCAGGCGCGTCAATTGGTGGGCGCGGCCCTGTCCATTTTGGGTGTGTTGCTGGTGCTGGCGCAGGGCCAGTGGTCGGTGCTGCGCCAGGTGCAGCTTGTGCCGGGCGACCTGCTGATGCTGCTGGCCAGCCTGGCCTGGGCGCTCTACAGCTGGTGGCTGGCCCAACCGCCTGCCCACATGCGCGGCGATGCGCGACCTGACTGGGATTGGGCCGAGTTCCTCTGGGTCCAGGTGCTCTTCGGCGGCCTGTGGGCCCTGGGTTGCAGCGCGGTGGAAGCCAGCTGGCTCGGCGCACACACCCTGCCGGGCGCACCCGCGGTGTCCTGGTGGCCTCAGGGGTGGCGCACCTGGGCCGGGCTGCTCTTCATCGCCATCGGCCCGTCCATCCTGGCCTACCGCTGCTGGGGTTTGGGTGTGCAGGCGGTCGGGCCCAACCTGGCGGCTTTCTTCATCAACCTGACGCCGGTGTTCGCGGCGCTGTGGTCCGCGCTGTTCCTGGGCCAATGGCCCCGCTGGTACCACCCTTGCGCGCTGCTTTTGATCACGGCAGGCATCGCCGTGTCTTCGGGTTGGGTCCGGCTCAGAAGCGACCGCGGCCAGAACCGCGGCGCGACTTGAACGGCGGCTGCCCACGCCAGAAGCGCAGCATCAGCCAGCCACCCAGCATGCCGCCCAGGTGCGCAAAGTGCGCCACGCCCGACGCGGTGCCGGTCACGCCCATGAACAGCTCCAGACCGCCGTACACCGCCACGAAGACCTTGGCCTTCATCGGGATGGGCGGGAACAGCGGCATGATTGTCCGCTCCGGGAACATCATCCCGAAGGCCAGCAGCAGCCCGAACAGCCCGCCCGAGGCGCCCACCGTCGGGTTGCCCCAACCCACGAGCGCCGAAATCAGCAACTGCGTGGCCGCGGCCGTCAGCACGCTGGCGCCCAGGAATTCCATGTAGCGGCGCTGGCCCCAGATGCGTTCCAGCTCGCTGCCGAACATCCACAGGCCCAGCATGTTGAAGAACAGGTGCCCCAGCGAGCCATGCAGGAAGGCGTAGGTCAGCACCTGCCAGGGCATGAAACCACCGCTTTGCAGCGGCCACAGCGCCATGTTGAATGTCAGTGCGCGCCCCAGCAGTTCGTCCAGGAAAAACAGGGCCACGTTGACGAGGATGAGTGCCTGGGTGACGGGGGGCAGCGGCGGCATGGGCTCAACGGGGGAGGTGGAATGACCTTGCATGATAGGCCCGACCGACGCCCACCCGTTGCGCGGGGCTGACGCAGGGCGCATGGCCTGCCAGGCGATGCGGACATCCATCACGGTCTCTCGCTGTCTCGCCTTGTGCTATCCTCGCGCCTTTCACCAGTGCCCTGGTGGCGAAATCGGTAGACGCGCCGGATTCAAAATCCGGTTCCGCAAGGAGTGACGGTTCGAGTCCGTCCCGGGGCACCACTGTGCGCGATGAGCTACCCCACCCTTGAAGACGCCATCGGCAAAACCCCGTTGGTCCGCCTGCAACGCGTGCCGGGAGCCGACCGTGACGCCTGCGACGCCCGCGGCAACGTCATCCTCGCCAAGCTCGAAGGCAACAACCCGGCCGGCTCGGTGAAAGACCGCCCCGCCATCAACATGATCCGCCGCGCCGAAGAGCGTGGTGACATCAAGCCCGGCGACACCCTCATCGAAGCCACCTCGGGCAACACCGGCATCGCGCTGGCCATGGCCGCCGCCATCCGCGGCTACCGCATGGTCCTGATCATGCCGGAGGACCTCTCGATCGAGCGCGCCCAGACCATGAAGGCTTTCGGCGCCGAACTCATCCTCACGCCCAAGAGCGGCGGCATGGAATACGCCCGCGACCTCGCCGACCAGATGGTCCGCGAAGGCAAGGGCGTGGTGCTCGACCAGTTCGCCAACCCCGACAACCCGGCGGTGCATTACGACACCACTGGCCCCGAAATCTGGGCCGACACGCAAGGCCGCGTCACGCATTTCGTGAGCGCCATGGGCACGACCGGCACCATCACCGGCGTCTCGAAGTTCTTGAAAGAGCAGCGCGCCGAGGTGCGCATCGTGGGCGCCCAGCCGCAGGAAGGCTCGCGCATTCCCGGCATCCGCAAATGGCCCGAGGCCTACCTGCCCAAGATCTACGAGCCCAGCCGCGTTGACGAAATCATCCACGTCAGCCAGGCCGATGCCGAAGACATGGCCCGCCGCCTGGCGCGCGAAGAAGGCTTGTTCTGCGGCATCTCGGCCGCCGGCGCCTGCTGGGTCGCGCTGCAACTCGCGCAAACCGTGAGCAACGCCACCATCGTCTTCATCGTTTGCGACCGTGGCGACCGCTATTTGTCCACCGGCGTCTTTCCTGCATGATGGCACCCATGGACATCCACAAGGAACTCGACGCCCGCGGCCTCACCTGCCCGCTGCCCATCCTCAAGGCCAAGAAGGCCCTGTCGGACATGCACAGCGGCGAAGTGCTCAAAGTGCTGGCCACCGACCCCGGCTCCGTGCGCGACTTCCAGGCCTTTGCCCGCCAGACGGGCAACGACCTGCTGGAGCAGCAAGCCAGCGAAGTCAACGGCAAGCCCGAGTACGTGCACCTCTTGCGCCGGCGCTGACCCCACCCGCTGGCAGATGCCAATCAGGCGTCCCCCGGCGCATCCCCGTCTTGCGGCGCCGCCAGCCCCAGGTGCCTGAACGCTGCCGCCGTGGCGATGCGCCCACGCGGCGTGCGCTGCAGGAAGCCCTGCTGGATCAGGTAGGGTTCGATCACATCCTCGATGGTCTCGCGCTCCTCGCCGATGGCCGCCGCCACGTTGTCCAGCCCCACCGGCCCGCCGTCGAAGCGGTGGATGATGGCCTCCAGCAGTTTGCGGTCCATCACGTCGAAGCCGATCGGGTCCACGTCCAGCATGGCCAGCGCCTTGTCGGCCATCGCCTTGTCGATGCGGCCATCGCCCTTGACCTCGGCATAGTCGCGCACCCGCCGCAGCAAGCGGTTGGCAATGCGGGGCGTGCCGCGCGAGCGCCGCGCCACCTCCATCGCACCCACCGCGTCGATGGGCGCCCCCAGCAGGCCCGCTGAGCGCGTCACGATGCGCTGCAACTCCTCGGGCGTGTAGAACTCCAGCCGCGCCACGATGCCGAAGCGGTCGCGCAGCGGGTTGGTCAGCATGCCGGCGCGCGTGGTCGCGCCCACCAGCGTGAAGGGCTGCAGGTCGAGCTTGATGGAACGCGCCGCCGGCCCTTCGCCGATCATGATGTCGATCTGATAGTCCTCCAGCGCGGGGTAGAGGATCTCCTCCACCACGGGCGACAGCCGGTGGATCTCGTCGATGAACAGCACATCGTGCCGCTCCAGGTTGGTCAGGATGGCGGCCAGGTCCTTGGGCTTTTCCAGCACCGGCCCCGAGGTTTGGCGCAGGTTCACCCCCAGTTCGGTGGCGATGATGTGGCTCAGCGTGGTCTTGCCCAGGCCGGGCGGGCCGAACAGCAGCACGTGGTCCAGGGCCTCGCCCCGCTTGCGCGCCGCGCCGATGAAGATCTCCAGCTGCTCGCGTGCCTTCACCTGCCCGACGTACTCGTCGAGGTCCTTGGGTCGCAAGGCGCGTTCCAGCGCATCCTCGTGGGGCGACACCACGCCTGCCTCCACCATGCGTGCCGGCAGGCCGCCGTCCAGCGCTGCGCCCGGACTGCGTGGGGTGTCCCGCTGGGCCTGGCGCGGGGTGGCGCGCTTGCCCGCAGGGCCGAAATCGTCGGTCTGGATGCTCATGCGGCCATTATCCGGCGTCCTGATCTGTTGCGGTGAGGCAACATTGAGCCGCTTGGACTATCGTTATGACAACCCTGTCATCACCCACCTTTGAAAAATCTGGTGCAATGCAGTGCAGTTTCAGCAGCCTGAAAAGAGGTGACAACCCTGATCACCTCACCCGCACCACCTCGGTCGCGATCTGCTGAAGCCTCTGGTTCAACTTTGGAGATTTCAATGAAAAAGACTGTGCTGGCCCTGGCCGCCATCGCCGCCTCCTCTGCCGCTTTCGCTCAATCGTCGGTGACCCTGTACGGCCTGGTCGACGCTTCCGTTGAGTCCGTCAAGGGCAACACCGCTGGCAAGGGCACCACCTTCAACCGCGTTTCCTCCGGCAACCTGGTCACCTCGCGCCTGGGTTTCAAGGGCGTGGAAGACCTGGGTGGTGGCCTGAAGGCCAAGTTCCAACTGGAAGCCGCTGTGTCTGCTGACACTGGCGCTTCTGCTTCCGGTGGTCGTTTCTTCGACCGCGCTGCATGGGTTGGTCTGGCTTCGGCTGAAGCCGGCGAACTGCGCATCGGTCGTCAGGACTCCCTGATCGGTGCCCAGATCGTTGACGCGATCGGCGCTTATGCTTACGACGCTTCCGTTGTGGCCGTGACCCTGGGTGGCTCCACCTTCCGTCGCATCGACAACGCCCTGACCTACATCGCCCCGACCTTCGTGCCTGGTCTGACCGTGTCGGCTCAGTACAGCACTGCGATGGATTCCAACACTGCCAACAACGCAGAAACTCAGTCGGTCACTCCTGGCTCTGTGATTGGCCGTGGCTTTGGCTTCTCGGCCAACTTCGTGCAGGGTCCCCTGTCGGCTGGTGCCAGCTACATCCAAGTGAACAGCGCAAACAAGGCTGCCACCACGGGTGAGCAAGAGAACGTCGGCCTGTTCATCTACGGTGCCTACGACCTGGGCGTGGCCAAGCTGACCGCCTACTACAACGACGACAGCAACGACGGCAACCGCCGCTTCGATGGCCGTCGCCTGTACGGCATCAACGCCGCTGTGCCCGTGGCCACCGGCCTGACCGTGAGCGGTGGCTACGGCTACGCTCGCAACGTCGGCACCACCGTGTCCACCACTGGTTTCGCTGCCAACGCGCTTACCGGCGTGACTGGCAAGAACGCCAAGAACGACAACGCTGGCATCATCACCCTGAAGGCCCAGTACGACCTGAGCAAGCGCACCGCTGCTTACGCTTTGTTCACGCAAGTGCAAAACAGCGACAAGGCTAACCTGGCTTTGGTCAACGCGACCACCCAGACTGCTGACAAGTCGTCGCGCGGTCTGGCCGTCGGTATCCGTCACGCCTTCTGATCTGGCTCTCGCCTGATCTGATCGCAAAAAGGGGCTTCGGCCCCTTTTTTCATGCCTGTTCACGGGCGATGCGGGGCTTCGGCCCCGTTGCTCATCTGGCTGGCCTGCGCGTTCCTTTGCGCTGCATCCAAAGTCTGTCGTGTTTTATGTAGCCGTGGCGCAACAACCTATGGCAAACCTGAGGATGCGGCGCGTACGCCTCGGCAACAATTTCTCACGCCCCCGATTCAAGGGGGGTTTCAGGAGAATCACATGCAAAAGCGCGTTCTGTCCTCGGCCATCGCTCTGGCCCTGACCGCCCTGGCCTCGGGCTCCGCTCTGGCTCAATCCAGCGTCACCATCTACGGCAACATCGACGTTTCCTTCGACCGCATCAAGAAGGACGCCGGTAGCGCCGACTACACCGCCTTGATCGGCTCGGCTGGCAACGCCGCCATCAACGGTCGCCAAAGCATCACCCGTGTCGGCCCTGACATGAGCTCGCAATCGTCGTTGGGCTTCAAGGGTGTGGAAGACCTGGGCGGTGGCTACAAGGGCAACTTTGTCCTGGAAGGCCAGATGGGCATCGACAACGGCGCCCTGCTGCGCGACGGCCGGCTGTTCGGTCGCCAAGCCTTTGTCGGCCTGACCACTCCGTTTGGCGAACTGCGCCTGGGCCGTCAGTACGCTCCGATCTTCTTCTCCAGCGCAGTGATCACCACCGAGCGCTTCGGTGGCACCGACCAGTTCGTCGAAGGCGGTCTGACCAACGCCTTGAACATCCGCTGGGACAATGCCATCACCTACTCTGCGCAAGTGGACGGTTTCCGTGGCCAGCTGGGCTTCTCGCCGAATGCTGGCGTGGCTGACTTCGTCAACGCCAACCGTGGGGCAGCCGGCGGCGATGCCAATGGCTCCATCCTGGGTGGCAACAACAGCGGCTCCTCCAGCGAGAAGACTTCGGGCCGTGGCCGCAGCTATGGCGCCTTTGGTGCTTACAACCTGCAAGACCTGACCCTCAGCCTGGGCTACGGCGCCACCAGCTTCAAGAACGTCAATGTGGGCCTGCTGACGGCTTCGTCGACTCCCACTGCGCTCTTCCAGTTGGGCGACTACAAGGTGTGGAACCTGGGTGCCAAGTACGTCCTCAAGGACCTGGGCCTGACGTTCAACGGTACTTTCGGCCGCGGCACGTATGACGTTTCTCTGGCGAACGTCTCCGCTGGCGGCGCTGCCATCGCACGCAACGTTCTGGGCCTTGAGACCGGCAGCCTGGCTGTGAGCTCCTTGGTGCTGGGCACCCGCTACGACATCGGTGCCATGGGCTTCCTGGCCCAGTGGTCTGAAGTCAAGTTCCGCAACGAAGGCCGCGGCAAGAACCAGGGCATCACCCTGGGTGCCGAGTACTCGCTGTCCAAGCGCACCACCCTGTACACCCGCTATGCCCAAGTCAAGGACAGCGGCACCGGCCCGGCCGTGGTTTTCGCCTTGACCGGTATCCGCGAAGTGCCGTCGCTGGGTCTGAGCGTGCCGCCCGCTCCGGACGGCAAGGTCAGCATGTTCGGTCTGGGCGTTCGCCACAACTTCTGATCCGAGCCCACAGTTCGAATCAGCTTGAAAGCCGCCCTCGGGCGGCTTTTTTCATGTCGGCATCGTGCTGGCACACACACCATGACAAACGGGCCGCACCTGCTGGAGGTGGGCCCGTCGTCGTGTCTGCTGACCCGTCAGGCCAGCCTCGGTTCAACCGGTCAGATCAAGCGCTCGTTGGCGATCAACTGCGCCACCGTTTCGCGTTCCCGGATCACCCAGGTCTGGCCGCCATCGACCATGATTTCCGCCGCACGCCCACGGGTGTTGTAGTTGCTGGCCATGGTCATGCCGTAGGCGCCGGCCGACAGCACGGCCAGCACATCGCCGGGCTCGACGCTCAGGGCGCGGTCGCGGCCCAGCCAGTCGCCCGATTCGCACACCGGGCCCACCACGTCCCACACCTGCGCCTGCTCTGGCGCACGCTGCTGCGTGTTGACGATGCCCATCCAGGCCTCGTACAGCGCCGGACGCATCAGGTCGTTCATGGCGGCATCGACGACGCAGAAGTTCTTCTGCTCGCCTTCCTTCAGGAACAGCACCTCGGTGAGCAGCACGCCGGCATTGCCCACCAGCGAGCGGCCGGGTTCGAACATCACCTGACGGTGGCCGTGGCCACGGGCGTCGATGCGCGCCAGCAGCTGGGCGATGAGCTCGTCGGCCTTCGGGGGCACTTCGTCGGTGTAGGTGATGCCCAGGCCGCCGCCCAGGTCCAGGTGGTGGATGCGGATGCCCTTGGCTTCGATGGCGTCCACCAGGTCGAGCACACGGTCGAGCGCGTCCAGGTAGGGGCTCACGTCGGTGATTTGCGAGCCGATGTGGCAGTCGATGCCCACCACCTCGATGCCAGGCAGGCTGGCCGCGCGCTCGTAGGTGGCCAGAGCGTGGTCATGTGCCACGCCGAACTTGTTGCCCTTCAGGCCTGTGGAGATGTAGGGGTGCGTACCGGCATCGACATCGGGGTTGACGCGCAGGCTCACGCGGGCGGTCAGGCCCAGGCCGTGCGCCACTTGCGACAGCACCTCCAGCTCGGCCGTGCTTTCCACGTTGAAGCACTTCACGCCGACCTTCAGCGCCTCGGCCATCTCGGCGCGTGTTTTGCCCACGCCTGAGAACACCACCTTGGCCGCGTCGCCACCGGCCGCCAGCACGCGTGTCAGTTCGCCCGACGAGACGATGTCGAAGCCGCATCCGGCCTGTGCGAAGGTCTGCAGCACGGCCAGGTTGGAGTTCGCCTTGACCGCATAGCAGATCAGGTGTTCGCGGCCCTGCAAGGCCTGTTGGTAGGGCGCCAGCGCCGCCAGCATGGCCTGGCGCGAGTACGCGTACAGCGGGCTGCCGTGTTGGCGCACCAGCTCGCGCAGGTTGACGCCGTCAAGGCACAGGTCGGGGCCTTGCCAGGCCAGGAAGGGGGAGCCGGGGAGGGTCATCGTGCGGGTGTGTTCGGGGTGGAGGGCGCAGTGGCAGGCGCTGGTGCGGACGTGTCAGCCGACGTGGCGGTGGTCGGCGGCCCCGGCAGGTACAGCGGGCCTTTGAGGCCGCAAGCACCCAGCAAGGGCGCGACGGACAACGTGAGGCACAGGGTCACCCACACGGTGCCGCGCCGCACAGGCGCGCGACTGCCTAGAATTTGAGGATTGCGAATCATGCCCACATTCTAAGGAAGCCGCCATGCCGATCCCCGCCACGCCCGCCGAAACTGGCGCTGTCTCCCCCTCCGTGGCAACTTTGAGCGATGTCCAGTACCACGAGGCGGTGCAGGCCGCGCTGTCGCGCATCGAACGCACGGTGGACCGTTGGCTGGAGGACGACGTCATCGACATTGATGGCGCGCGCACCGGCAACATGCTCACACTGAGCCTGCCGGACCGCAGCCAGCTCATCGTCAACGCACAGCCGCCGCTGCAGGAGCTGTGGCTGGCGGCCCGCCGCGGTGGTTTCCACTTCAAGCTGGACGCCACGGGCGCCTGGCGAGACTCCCGCTCCGGGCAGGAGTTCTTCGCGCTGCTGTCCGAGTGCGCCTCGGAGCAGTCCCGCGTGACGCTGCAGTTTTGAGCGACAGCGCGGCGTCCTGCCGCGCCGCCTCACTCGCTCTTGTTGGCGCTGTTGCCGAACAGGTCGAGGATGCCCTTTTTCTCCTCGGGCGAGGTGGGGGCCGGGGTGCTGCGGTCCTCGGCGTCCGGGCTGAGCTCCTTGACGCCGGTGCTGGCGGTGTATTCCTCGTAGAACCATTCGCCACCGATGTTGACCAGCCCCTCGGGCACAGAGGGCTCTTCCACGGACACGCCTTTGAGCGCGGTGCCCATGAAGTCGATCCACACCGGCAAGGCCAGGCCGCCGCCCGTTTCCTGGTCGCCCAGCTTGCGCGGCTGGTCGTGACCGATCCACACCACGGCCACGTTGTGGGCGGTGTAGCCGGCGAACCAGGCGTCCATCGAATCGTTGGTGGTGCCGGTCTTGCCGTACAGGTCGGGGCGCTTGAGCGTGGCCTGGGCGCGTGCGGCCGTGCCTGAGCGGGTGACTTCCTGCAACAGGCTGCTCATGACGAAGGCGTTGCGGGCGTCGATGACGCGCATGCTTTCGTCCAGCGTGGCCGGGCGGTACTGGGCCAGCACATGGCCGCGGTTGTCGCTCACCTTCGTGACCAGCGTCGGGTTGACGCGGTAGCCACCGTTGGCGAACACGCCGTAGCCATTGGCCATCTGCAGCGGTGTGACCGAGCCTGCGCCAAGCGCCATCGTCAGGTAGGCGGGGTGCTTGTCGGCCTCGAAGCCAAAGCGTGTGATCCAGTCCTGGGCGTATTTGGCGCCCACCGACTTCAACACGCGGATGGAAACCATGTTCTTGGACTTGGCCAGGCCACGTCGCAGCGTCATCGGGCCTTCGAACTTGCCGTCGTAGTTCTTGGGCTCCCAGGCCTGACCGCCGGTGGTGCCGGCATCGAAGAACAGCGGCGCGTCGTTCACGGTGGTGGCGGGCGTGAAGCCTTTTTCCAGTGCCGACGAGTAGATGAAGGGTTTGAAGCTCGAGCCCGGCTGGCGCCAGGCCTGCGTCACGTGGTTGAACTTGTTGCGGTTGAAGTCGAAGCCGCCGACCATGGCGCGGATCAGGCCCGTGCGCGGATCCAGCGACACGAAGGCGCCTTGCACCTCGGGGATCTGCACCACGCTCCAGTTGCCTTTGCCGTCTTTGACGACGCGCACGATGGCGCCGCGGCGGATCTGCTGCTTGGGGTTGGCCTTGTCGCTCAGGGCGTTGCCCACGGCGCGCAGGCCATCGGCGCCGATGTCGAGCTGCTCGCCCGATTGCAGCACGGCCTGGATGCGCTTGGGCGCTGCGCCCATGACCACGGCGGCGCGCATGTCGTCGCTGTCCGGGTGCTCTTCCAGCGCTTCGGCGATGCGCACGTCCACCAGCTTGGGGTCGGCCGGCAGGTCGATGTAGCCCTCGGGGCCGCGCCAGGCCTGGCGGCGCTCGAAGTCCAGCAGGCCCTTGCGCAGGGCCTTGTAGCCGGCTTCCTGCTCGGCCATGTTGATCGAGGTGTGCACGTTCAGGCCGCGGCTGTAGGCCTCCGCACCGTACTGGTCCTGCATCAGCAGGCGGGCGGCTTCGGCGGCGTACTCGGCGTGCACGGGGATGGGGGCCTTGGTGCGGTAGCGCAGCTCCTCGGCTTTGGCGGTGCTGCGCTGTTCGGCGGTGATGAAGCCGTTCTCGAACATGCGGTCGATGATGTACTGCTGGCGCAGGCGCGCGCGCGGCGGGTTGCGCACCGGGTTGTAGGCCGAGGGCGCCTTGGGCAGACCGGCCAGCATGGCGGCCTCGGCCACCGAGATGTCCTTGATGGGCTTGCCGAAGTAGGTGTCGCAGGCGGCTGCAAAGCCATAGGCGCGTTGGCCGAGGTAGATCTGGTTCATGTAGAGCTCCAGGATCTGGTCCTTGCTCAACAGGCTCTCGATTTTCAGCGCCAGCAGGATCTCGTAGATCTTGCGCGTCAGCGTCTTCTCGGTGGGCAAGTAGAAATTGCGCGCCACCTGCATGGTGATGGTGGACGCGCCCTGGCTGCCTGCTTCACCGAAGTTGGCCAGGCCGGCGCGCAACACCCCCAGGAAGTCCACGCCGCCATGGCGGTAGAAGCGGGCGTCCTCGATGGCGAGCACGGCGTTGCGCATCACCGGGGGGATGTCCTGGATGGGCAGGAAATTGCGCTTTTCCTCGCCGAACTCACCGATCAGGACCTGGTCGGCCGAGTACACCCGCATGGGCATTTTGGGTCGGTAGTCGGTCAGTCCCTTGACATCGGGCAGGTTGGGGTAGGCAACCGCCAGCCCCACGCCCACCAGCAAGACGCCGCTGAGCAGGCCCGCCAGGCCCAGCCCCGCCAGGATCAGGGGCGCGCGGATGAACCATTGCCGCCACCAGGGCCGGGCGCCGCCGCTGGTGCGGCTGGCAGAGGGTGAAGAAGAACCGGAAGGGGCGGAATCGCTCATGGATGGTGCTCGCAGACGTGGAGGGATTATAGAAACCCTGGCACGCCCCCGACGCCCGGCCTGGGTGAGGCGGGGGAAATGCTTGCAAATGGTTGATTTTGAAACGGTCTGTAAGGCGTGTGCATACCGCAACGTGTGGGGGATTTCTCCTGCTTTATCTGCATTCGCGATCAAAACCTTTGCTGATAGGATTCAAGTGGTTTATTAACTTTCCTGCGCTAACTTCGGCGCACGGGGGACGGTGTGAGCTTTCTAGACACGCTCTTGGGCCGCAAGCACGCGCAGATGATCGGGCTGGACATCAGCTCGTCCAGCGTGAAGCTGGTGGAGTTGAGCCAGACAAACACGGGTGAATATGTCCTGGAGCGGTTTGCGTCCGAGCCGTTCGAGAAGGGCTGGATTGCCGACGGGCAGATCGAGAAATTCGACGAGGTCGCCGAAGCCGTGCGCAAAGTCGTGACCAAGAGTGGCACCCGCACCAAGCACGTGGCCATGGCCATGCCCCAGTCGGCCGTGATCACCAAGAAAATCATGCTGCCGGCCGGCTTGCGTGAAGAGGAAATGGAGCTGCAGGTCGAGGCCGAAGCCAACCAGTACATCCCGTTTTCGCTGGACGAGGTCAGCCTCGATTTTTGCGTCATCGGCCCCAGCACCACGTCTGCCGGTGACGTGGAGGTGCTGATTGCCGCATCGCGCAAGGACCGCGTCCAGGACCGCCAAGGTCTGGCCGAAGCCGCGGGCTTGAAGCCCGCCATCCTCGACATCGAATCGCACGCTTCGCGCCTGGCCATGCAACGCCTGGTGGCCGCACTGCCCGGCGAGGGCAAGGACGCGCTGGTTGCGTTGTTCGAAATCGGCGCGGAAAACACCAGCCTGAAGGTGCTGCGCGACAGCGAATTGCTCTACGACCGCGACCAGGCATTCGGGGGTGCCCAGCTCACCCAGCTGATCTCGCGTCAGTACGGTTTTTCCTTCGAGGAAGCCGAAACCAAGAAGCTGGCCGGTGACTTGCCCGAAGACTTCCAGAACACCATCCTGAGCCCTTTCGTGGACAGCCTGTCGCAGGAAATCGGTCGGGCCCTGCAGTATTTCTTCACCAGCACGCCGCACCACAAGGTGCACTACGTGATGCTGGCGGGCGGCACGGCCACCTTGCCTGGACTCAAAGACCGCGTCACCGAGTTGACCGGCTTTGCCTCCATGGTCGTCAACCCCTTCGATGGCATGAAGCTGGGAGCCTCGGTGCGTGAAAGCAAGTTGCGGCGCGAGGCGCCGTCCTACCTGACGGCGTGTGGTCTGGCCATGCGGAGGTTCCTCGCATGATCCTGATCAACCTCCTGCCTCACCGCGAGGAAAAACGCCGCCTGCGCAAGCAGGCTTTCTTCGCTGGATTGGGCCTGGCCGTGGGCGTGGGCGGTCTGCTGGTTTCTGGCGGCTATGCCGTGCAGCAGCAGATGATCTCCAACCAGCAGGCGCGCAACGATTACCTGGCCGCTGCCAACCGCAAGCTGGACGAGGAAATCAAGGACGTGTCTGCGCTGAAGGCCGAGATCGAGTCCCTCAAGGCGCGCCAGCGTGCCGTGGAAGACCTGCAGACCAACCGCAACATGCCGGTCTATTTGCTCAACGAGTTGGTGGCCCAGACGCCCGAAGGCATCTACCTGAGCTCGATCCGCCAGGACGGCCGCACGGTGATGGTCACGGGCATGGCCCAGACCAACGAGCGCGTCTCCGAGTTCCTGCGCAACACCGGCAACCGTTCGACCTGGCTGGAACGCCCTGAGCTGCAGGAGATCAAGGTGTCTGCCGTGGCGCAGAAGGATGCGCGCAACCCCAAGCGCCTGTTCGAGTTCTCCATGCGCCTGACGCTCAAGCAGCCGCAAGACGTGGACGAAGCCGCTGGCGGCGCCGCCGCACCCGCGGGTGCCAAGGGCCGCAAGGCACCTGGCCGTCCCGCGCTCGCCCCTGTGGCTGCCCCGCAGTCCTGAGGAGCACACCATGGCCAAAAACCTCAACATCGATCTGAACACGCTGTTCGAACAGGCCCAGGGTCAGTTCAGCGGCCTCAACCCCAACGAGCCGGGCCAGTGGCCCTTGCTGCCCAAGCTGGCGAGCTTCCTGCTGGCCATCGTCGTCGTCGTGATCCTGGGCTGGGTGGCCTTGCTGTCCGGCCAGAGCGACGAACTCCAGGCCGAGCGTGACAAGGAGCCTCAGCTCAAGAGCGAGTACCAGGCCAAGGTCGCTCAGGCCGTCAACCTGGCCGAGTTGCGCAAACAGCGCATCCAGGTCGAGGAATACGTCAAGCAGCTCGAAAAGCAGCTGCCCGGCAAGGCCGACATGGACGCGCTGCTCTCCGACATCAACCAGGCCGGCCTGGGCCGTGGCCTGGACTTCGAGCTTTTCCGCCCGGGGCAGGTCGTGGTCAAGGACTACTACGCCGAGCTGCCGATCGCCATCCGCGTCACCGGTCGCTTCCATGACATCGGCGCCTTCACGGCCGACATCGCCAACCTCTCGCGCATCGTGACCCTGCACAACATGGTTGTCGGCAATGTGGCCGCCAAGGACGCCCAGGGCAACCTGTTCATGGACGCCACGGCTCGCACCTACCGCTACCTGGACCAGACCGAGCTGGACGCCATCCGCGCCGAGAAGGCCAAGCAGAAGGGCCCCAAGCCATGACGCGCCCGAATCTTCCCCGTTCGTTCGCCTGGTCGGTGCTGGCCGTGGCCTTGTCGGCAGGCCTGAGTGCCTGCGACAGCGACCACAACGAGTTGCAGACCTGGATGGACCAGGAGCGCCAGCAGGTGCGCCCCAATGTGCAGCCGCTGTCGCCGCCGCAGAAGTTCAACCCGCAAGCCTATGCCGGCATGGATGGCGTGGAGCCTTTCAGTGCACAAAAGCTGGCAGGGGCCCTCAAGCAGGAGTCACGGCAGCCGAATTCTGCTGTGGCGGCTGAGCTCAACCGCCGCAAGGAGCCGCTGGAGGCCTTTCCGCTGGACAGCATGTCCATGGTCGGCAGCGTTCAGAAAAAGGGCTTGCCCTTCGCCTTGCTCAAGGTGGATGGCTTGCTCTACCAGGTCAAGGCCGGTGACTACATCGGCCAGAACTACGGGAAGATCTTGAAGATCACCGAAACCGAAGTCTCGCTGCGCGAGATCGTGCAGGACGCCGCTGGCGAGTGGATCGAGCGGCCCACCACCCTGCAACTGCAAGAGGGTGGCAAATGATGATGAAGCTGGAGAACCTGTCTATGAAACCGTGGCGTCTTGCGATGGTCGGGCTTGGCCTGGCGCTGGCATCGCCCCTGAGCTGGGCCGCCGCTGCGATCCAGGCCATCACCAGCACCCAGCAGGCTGGCGCCGAAGTGGTGCGCATCGAGCTGTCCGAACCCCTGGCCGCCTTGCCGGCTGGCTTCGTGGTGCAGAGCCCGCCGCGCATCGCCCTCGACCTGCCTGGCGTGTCCAGCAGCCTGGCGCGCAATGTGGTGGACATCAACAACGGCAACCTGCGCACCGTGAGCGTCGCCAATGCCGGTGACCGCTCGCGTGTCGTGCTGAACCTGCGCCAGGCCACGACCTACCGCGCTGAGCTGCAAGGCAAGACGCTGATGGTCTACCTGGAGCCCTCCGTGGCGTCGGCACCGGCCGCCGCACCCGCTGCGGTGCTGGCCAAGCCCCAGGCCGACAAGGCCGATGACGCCCTGCACTTTGCCGAGAACAAGAACGTCGCACCGCTGGCGCTCAAGGACATCGACTTCCGCCGTGGCCAGGATGGCGCCGGCCGCGTCGTGGTCGAGCTGCCCAACAACCAGGTCGGCGTGGACATCCGCCAGCAGGGCCAGTCCCTGGTGGTCGAGTTCGTGCGTGCCTCCTTGCCCGAGCGCCTGCGCAAGCGCTTCGACGTGGCCGACTTCGGCACCCCGGTGCAGGCTGTCACGGCCACCCAGACGGGCGACCGCGTCAAGCTGGTGGTGAACCCGCGCGGCGACTGGGAGCACTCGGCCTACCAGAGCGACAACCAGTTCGTGCTGGAAGTGCGCTCGCGCAAGGTGGACCCCAACAAACTGACGCAAGGCCCGGGCTACTCGGGTGAGAAGCTCTCGCTGAACTTCCAGAACATCGAAGTGCGCGCCCTGCTGCAGGTGATCGCCGACTTCACCAACTTCAACGTGGTGACGTCCGACACGGTCAACGGCAGCGTGACCTTGCGCCTGAAAGACGTGCCTTGGGACCAGGCCCTGGACATCATCCTGCAGGCCAAGGGCCTGGGCGTGCGCAAGTCCGGCAATGTGCTGTGGATCGCACCCAAGGACGAGATCAACGCCAAGGAAAAGATCGACCTCGAAGCCAAGGCCCAGGTGGCCGCACTGGAGCCGCTGCGCAACCAGTCCTTCCAGCTCAACTACACCAAGGCCGAGGAAATCGCCAAGGGCCTGACGGGCAGCCGCACAGGTGGCAGTGGTGGTTCGGGCAACAGCACCCGCATCCTGTCGCCGCGCGGCAGCGTGATCTTCGAGACGCGGACCAACCAGCTCTTCGTCAACGACATCCCGTCCAAGCTGGAAGAGATCCAGGCGATGATCGCCAAGATCGACATCCCGGTGCGCCAGGTGCTGATCGAGGCCCGCATCGTCGAGGCCGACGACAACTTCAGCCGCAACCTGGGTGTGCGTCTGGGCACCAGCAACAAGACGGCGGTGGCGTCTTCGGGCAACCTGAACCTGGGCATCAATGGCAACTACTCCGGCACGGTGGCTTCGCCCGACCAGGGCTTGGGCGGTGTGTCGTCGGTGGCCAACAGCTACTTTGTGAACCTGCCCAGCCAGGGCATCAACGGCTTCAACGCGGCCACGATGGGTGTGTCGCTGTTCACCTCCAGCGTGAACCATGCGCTGAACCTGGAAATTTCCGCCCTGGAAGCCGACGGTCGCGGCAAGATCGTGTCCAGCCCGCGCGTCATCACGGCCGACCAGGTCAAGGCGCTGATCGAGCAAGGCACGGAACTGCCTTACCAGACGGCCACGTCCAGCGGCGCCACGGCCATCACCTTCCGCAAGGCCAACCTGAAGCTGGAAGTCACGCCCCAGATCACGCCCGAGGGCAGCATCATCCTGGACGTCGATGTGAACAAGGACAGCGTGGGTCAGGTGACCACCGCGGGCTTCGCGATCGACACCAAGCACGTTCAGACCCAGGTTCTGGTGGAAAATGGCGGCACGGTGGTGATCGGCGGCATCTTCCAGCAGAGCGAAAACAATGCCGAACAGCGTGTGCCGGTGCTGGGTGACATCCCGGTGCTGGGCAACCTGTTCAAGAACAACAGCCGTTCCACCAAACGCTCTGAATTGTTGATTTTCCTGACGCCCAAGGTGGTGTCGGAGAAGGCAGCCTTGCGCTGACAGAAAGTGGCTTTTGAAATCGGTGGTTGCTTTGGTGGGCCTGCCGGGTGGCGGCAAGTCCACCGTCGGGCGGCAGTTGGCCCGGCGCCTGGGTGCGCGTTTCCTCGACGCTGACATCGTGCTGGAAGAACGGATCGGCATGCCGATCCGTGCCTATTTCGAGCAGCACGGTGAGGCGGCGTTCCGTGACCTGGAAGAACAGGTGATCGACGAACTCACCCGGGAGGGTGGGGCGCCCCTGGTGCTGGCCACGGGGGGCGGCTCGGTCCTGAGGCCGGCCAACCGGGCTTGCCTGCACGAGCGCACCACGGTGATTTACCTGCGGTCCACGCCCGAAGAGCTCTACCGGCGTTTGCGCCATGACACCCAGCGCCCCTTGCTGCAGGTTGCCGACCCGCTGGCCAAGCTGCGTGAGCTGTACGACCAGCGCCACCCGCTTTATGACGAAGTGGCGCACCACCGTGTGGACACGGGGCGGCCTTCGGTGTCCACCCTGGTCAACATGATCATGATGCAGATGGACATGGCCGGGCTGCTGCCGGCCTTGGGGCACGACGCCGCCGTCAGCCCAGATCCAGCGCCTTGAGGTAAGCGCGGAAGCCCGCACCGATTTGCGGGTGGCGCAGGGCCAGCTCGACGTTGGCCTCCAGGAAGCCTTCCTTGCTGCCACAGTCGTAGCGCTTGCCCGCGTACTGGTAGGCGAAGACCTTCTCTGAGCGCAGCAGCCCGGCGATGCCGTCGGTCAGCTGGATTTCATTGCCCACGCCGCGCGGCTGCTGGCGGATCTGGTCGAACACGGTGGGGGTGAGGATGTAGCGGCCGGCCACGCCCAGTCGCGAGGGCGCTTTCTCGGGCGCTGGCTTTTCCACGATTTGCTGCACCTCGACCAGCCGTTCACCCGCGGCCACACCGGCCACGATGCCATAGCGCTTGGTGTGTTCGGCAGGCACTTCCTGCACCGCCAGGATGGAGGCTTGCAGCGTGTTGAACTGCTCGACCATCTGCGCCAGCACGGCCGGCTCGCCGACCATCAGGTCGTCGGCCAGCAGCACGGCGAAGGGCTCACCGCGCACCAGGCGTTCGCCGCACAGCACGGCGTGGCCCAGGCCCAGGCTCTTGGGCTGGCGCACGAAGACGCACTCCATGTCGTCGGGCTTGATGGACTGCACCAGCTGCAGCAACTCGTGCTTGCCGGCCAGCTCAAGTTCGTGTTCGAGCTCGAAGGCCATGTCGAAGTGGTCTTCGATGGGGCGCTTGTGGCGCCCCGTCACGAAGATCATCTCGCGGATGCCGGCGGCGTAGGCCTCTTCCACGGCGTACTGGATGAGGGGCTTGTCCACCACGGGCAGCATTTCCTTGGGCTGCGCCTTGGTGGCCGGCAGGAAGCGGGTGCCCAGGCCGGCCACCGGGAAGATGGCCTTGGTGATGGGGGTGTTCGGGGCAAACGACATCGGGGTCCTTGTGAACTCAGGCCAGGCGTTGCAGCTGGCCTTGCAGGCGTTCCAGCGTGGCGGAGAAGTCGGCCACGCGGGCCTTCTCCTGCTCCACCACGGCGGCCGGTGCGCGGGCCACGAAGCTCTCGTTGCCCAGTTTGGCCTGGGCCTTGGCGATCTCGCCTTGCAGGCGGGTGATTTCCTTGCCCAGGCGGACCTTCTCGGCCTCGATGTCGATCTCGACGTGCAGGGCCAGGCGCGCTTCGCCGTGCACGGCCACCGGGGCCATGCTGGTGGCGGCGGCGAAGGCGGCTTCGTCCAGCAGCTGGACCTCGCTGAGCTTGCCCAGGGCCTGGAGGATGGGCGCGGCCTGGCGGATGAAATCCGCATCGCCCGTGGTGAGCAGGGGAACGCGCTCGGCAGGCGATAGGCTCATCTCGCTGCGCAGGTTGCGGGCGGTGCCGACCACGGCCTTGAGCTTGGCCACCCAGGCGTCTGACTCGGCACAGACGCGGCCCAGGTCGGGCAGCGGGTAGGGCGCCAGCACGAGGGTGTCGTCGCTGTCAGCTGCCTTGCGGCCGGCCACCGGTGCCACGACCTGCCAGAGCTCTTCGGTGATGAAGGGCGTGATGGGGTGCAGCAGGCGCAGCACGGTTTCCAGCACGCGGATCAGGGTGCGGCGGGTGGCGCGGGCCTTGGCTTCGTTGCCCTCGGCCTTGGCGGCGTTGAGCTGGGCCTTGGCGATCTCGATGTACCAGTCGCAGTACTCGTCCCAGACGAACTGGTAGATGGCGTTGGCGACGTTGTCCAGGCGCAGGTCGGTGAAGCCTTGCTCGACGGCGGCCTCCACGCGCTGGAGTTCCGAGACGATCCATTTGTCGGCGGGGCTGAAGTTCAGGTACTCGCCCGTGACGCAGGCGCCGGGTGCGTGCTTGTCCAGGCCGCAGTCCTGGCCCTCGGTGTTCATCAGCACGAACTTGGTGGCGTTCCAGAGCTTGTTGCAGAAGTTGCGGTAGCCCTCGCAGCGTTTGGCGTCGAAGTTGATGGCGCGGCCCAGGCTGGCCAGTGCGGCGAAGGTGAAGCGCAGCGCATCGGCGCCGTAGCCGGGGATGCCTTCGGGGAACTCTTTTTCGGTGTTCTTGCGAACCTTCGGCGCGGTCTCGGGCTTGCGCAGGCCGGTGGTGCGCTTGTCCAGCAAGGGACCGAGCTCGATGCCGTCGATCAGGTCCACGGGGTCCAGCACATTGCCTTCCGACTTGGACATCTTCTGGCCCTGGGCGTCGCGCACCAGGCCGTGGATGTAAACGTGTTTGAAGGGCACCTTGCCGGTGAAGTGCTTGGTCATCATGATCATCCGGGCGACCCAGAAGAAGATGATGTCGTAGCCGGTGACCAGCACCGACGAAGGCAGGAACAGGTCCATCTCCTTGGTCTGCTCGGGCCAGCCGAGGGTCGAGAAGGGCACCAGCGCGGACGAGTACCAGGTGTCGAGCACGTCTTCGTCGCGGGTCAGCTCGCCGGTGTAGCCGGCGGCCGTGGCCTTGGCGCGGGCTTCTTCTTCCGAGCGGGCCACGTAGATTTCGCCGTTGCTGCCGTACCAGGCCGGGATCTGGTGGCCCCACCACAGCTGGCGGCTGATGCACCAGTCCTGGATGTTGTTCATCCACTGGTTGTAGGTGTTGACCCAGTTCTCGGGCACGAACTTGACGTCGCCCGAGGCCACGGCCTCGATGGCCTGGTCGGCGATGCTGACGCCTGGCTTGCCATCTTTGGACGCGCCGGGCTTCGTCATGGCCACGAACCACTGGTCCGTCAGCATGGGCTCGATCACCTGGCCGGTGCGGGCGCAGCGCGGCACCATCAGCTTGTGCTTCTTGACCTCGACGAGTTGGCCGTCGGCTTCGAGCTGGGCGACGATCTTCTTGCGGGCCACGAAGCGGTCCAGGCCCACGTATTCAGCGGGGATGTCGGTGGCTTCGTGGGCGCTGACTTTGGCCTCGAGGTCGAAGATGGTCAGCATGGGCAGGTGGTGGCGCAGGCCGACCTGGTAGTCGTTCGTGTCGTGGGCCGGGGTGACCTTGACGACGCCGGTGCCGAAGTCCTTGTCCACGTGCTCGTCGGCGATCACGGGCACCAGGCGGCCGGTGATGGGCAGGCGCACCTGCTTGCCGATGAGGGCGGTGTAGCGCTCGTCTTCGGGGTGAACCATCACGGCCGTGTCGCCCAGCAGGGTTTCAGGGCGGGTGGTGGCCACGACGAGGCTGTCATTGCTGCCATCGACGGCATAGCGGATGTGCCACATGAAGCCGTCTTCTTCCTCGCTCTCGACTTCGAGGTCAGACACGGCGGACTTGAGGATCGGGTCCCAGCTCACCAGGCGCTTGCCGCGGTAGATCAGGCCTTCCTCGTGCAGACGCACGAAGGTCTCGACCACCACCTTGGAGAGCTTGTCGTCCATGGTGAAGTATTCGTGGTCCCACGAGACCGAATCGCCCATGCGGCGCATCTGCTGGGTGATGGTGGAGCCCGATTGCTCCTTCCACTCCCAGACGCGGGCGACGAAGTTCTTGCGGCCCAGGTCGTGGCGGCTCTTTTCGCCTTCAACGCCCTTTTCCTGCAGCTGGCGCTCCACCACGATCTGCGTGGCGATGCCAGCGTGGTCGGTGCCGGGGATCCACAGCGTGTTGTGGCCCTTCATGCGGTGGTAGCGCGTCAACGAGTCCATGATGGTCTGGTTGAAGGCGTGGCCCATGTGCAGCGTGCCCGTGACGTTGGGCGGCGGCAGCTGGATGCAAAACGAAGGCTTGGACGCGTCCAGCGTGGGCTTGTAGAGGCCGCGCTGCTCCCACAGGGGGCCGTGCTTGGCTTCGATGGGGCCGGGTTCGAAAGA
The DNA here is from genome assembly GCF_004362855.1 of Aquabacterium commune. Classification (GTDB taxonomy): domain Bacteria; phylum Pseudomonadota; class Gammaproteobacteria; order Burkholderiales; family Burkholderiaceae_C; genus Aquabacterium; species Aquabacterium commune. Next base: position 489,882 of record NZ_SNXW01000001.1, on the reverse strand, counting down.
TTTGGCGAGTTCGGTCATGGTGTGCGTGGAAGCTGCGGCCGCGGCGTCATGCGCCCGGGGCGTGCATGGCAAAGCGCAAAGGTGGAGCGCAAGGAAGTCGCGCGTGGGCAAACCGTGATTTTAGGTCCGTGGCGGCGGGACGCGGGCCACCGACGCAGGATGGGCAAAACCTGAGCCAGATCAAGGGTGTGCCGGATACGCCAACAGTGCCATGGCGCAGGGGCTTGGCGTGTGGTGTGGATGGGCCTAGGATGAACCCGAGGGGTGGCCTGAGGCGGGCCGCCCAGGAATTTCGGACGGAGGGGAAACCATGTACGAACATTTGCTGGTGCCTGTGGATGGCAGCGAGCTCTCCCACAAGGCCATGACGCACGCCATTGGCCTGGCCAAGATGCTGGGCGCATCCATCACCGGCTTCACGGCCGAGCCCCCGCTGCCGGTGCTGGTGGTGGAGCAGGCCGCCGTGGCCTACGACGTGGCCACCTTCCAGGACCACGACAAGCGCTGCGAGGCCCATGCCCGCGAGTTGCTGCAGGCCTTCGCGGCCCAGGCACAGGCAGCGGGCGTGCATTTCGATGGCCAGTTCGTCATCACCGACGACGTCCAGCAGGCCATCGTGGACCTGGCGCGCAAGCAGAACTGCGACCTCATCGTCATGGCCACGCACGGCCGTCACGGCCTGGACGCGCTGATCCACGGCAGCCTGACCAAGAGCGTGCTGGCGCACAGCCAGGTGCCGCTGTTGGTGGTGCACTGAGCGGCTTCCTGCCTTTCCCTTGTTGCCTTGACTTGAACGGAGAACACCATGAGCGATCTGAGCGCAAACCAGAAAGACCAGTTGATGAGCGACCTCAAGCGGGTGCTGGCCGATGCCGAAGCCCTGCTGGTCGCCACGGCCGATGACACGGGCGAGGAGGTCACGCGCCTGCGCAGCCGCGTGACGGCGACGCTGTCCCAGGCCAAGACCGGCCTGATCGAGGCGCAAGCGGCCGTGGTGGACAAGGCGAAGGTCGCGGCCAAAGCCACGGACGAGTACGTGCACGACAACCCGTGGAAGTCGATCGGCATCGCCGCGGGCGTGGGCCTGCTGGTGGGCGCGATCATCGGGCGCCGTTGATGGCGGGTGCGCCTGTGCCTGGGCCTGAGGCTGGTGTGGGCGCTGGTGCTGGGGGGCTCGGCGCCTCCCTGCGCCAGTTGGGCGGCACGCTGCTGGGCATCGCGCACACGCGGCTCGACCTGCTCGCCACCGAGGTGGAGGAGGAAAAGCGCCGGCTGCTGTCCGTGATGGCCTGGGGCGCTTTCGGGGTGTTGATGGCCAGCGTCAGCCTGGTCTTCCTGGCCGCTTTCGTCAGCGTGCTGTTCTGGGACACCCACCGCCTGGCGGTGCTGGGCGGGCTGGTGCTGGCGTTTGGCGTCGCCTGTGGGCTGGCGTTCTGGCAAGTGCGGATGCGCCTGTGCGAGTCGCAAGGCATGCTGCGCGACACCCTGGCCGAGCTGGATGCCGACCGCCAGGCCTTGCACAAAGGTGCGCCATGAGCACACGCTACCCCGACCTGGTCCTCAAGAAGCGCCTTTTGCGTGCGCACAGCGCCTTGCTGCGCCACCAACTCGCCACAGACTGGCAACAGACCGTGGCGCCGGTGCAGCGCGTGGCCGACCGGGCCCGCCAAGGTGCCCACTGGCTGCGCGCCCACCCCGCCCTGGTGGCTGGCGCGGCGACGCTGGGAGCGGCCTGGCTGATGCGGCGGCCCTCGGCCCTGCTGTCGCTGGCCAGCAGGGGCGTGTGGTTGTGGCAGACCTGGCAGCGACTCCGGCGCCTGCCCCCATCTCAACCCTGAGGAAACGCTATCCCATGGACGTGACCTTCTACGGCGCCACCGCCACCGTGACCGGCTCCAAGACCCTCGTGGAGGTGGGCGGCAAACGCCTGCTGGTGGACTGCGGCCTCTTCCAGGGCTTCAAGACGCTGCGCGAGCGCAACTGGGCGCCTTTGCCCTTCGACCCGGCGACGCTGGACGCGGTGTTGCTGACCCATGCCCACATCGACCACAGCGGGGCCCTGCCTTTGCTGATGCGACAGGGTTTCCAGGGTCGCATCTGGACGACCGCCGCCTCGGCCGAGCTGTGCAGCATCCTCCTGCAGGACACGGCCCACCTGCAGGAAGAAGAGGCGCGTTACCGCAACCGCCATGGCGCCACCAAGCACGCGCCGGCCGAGCCGCTCTACACCGTGCAGGACGCCAAGCACAGCCTGGCGCACATGCGCGCCGTGGGCCATGACGGCCTGCTGCAGCTGGGCGATGGCGTGGAGGTGCAGTTCACCCCGGCCGGGCACATCCTGGGCGCCAGCAGCGTGCGCATCGCGCACGAGGGGCGCTCGGTGCTGTTCTCGGGCGATCTGGGGCGGGAAGACGACCAGGTCATGTTGCCGCCCGCCACCGGGCAAGTGGCCGACTGGGTGGTGATCGAGTCCACCTACGGCGACCGCCAGCACATCGAGCTGGACCCCACCGAGCAACTGGGCGACATCGTCCGGCGCACGGCCGCGCGCGGCGGCGTGGTCATCATCCCGGCCTTTGCCGTGGGGCGCACGCAAGGGCTGCTGTACGCGCTCTACCGCCTCAAGCAGGCGCGCGCCATCCCCGACCTGCCCATCGTGCTCGACAGCCCCATGGGCATCGCGGCCACGGGGCTTTACCACCGCCACAACGACCTGCACCGCCTCACCGACGAGGAGTGCGAGGGCATCCAGCACATGACGCGCTTCGTGCGCGACGTCGAAGAGTCCAAGGCGCTGATGCGCCAGCGCTACCCGATGGTCATCATCGCGGGCAGCGGCATGGTCACGGGCGGGCGGGTGCTGCACCACCTGGCCAACTACGGGCCGCACACGCGCAACTCGGTCGTGCTCAGTGGCTTCCAGGCCGGCGGCACGCGCGGTGCGTCGCTGGCCGAGGGCGCGAAGTCGGTCAAGCTGTTCGGCGAGTACGTGAGCATCCGTGCCGAGGTGTGCCAGATCGAGGGGCTCTCGGCCCACGCCGATCAGGCCGGGCTGCTGGCCTGGTTGAAGGCGCTGGGCCAGGCGCCGCAGCAGGTCTTCGTCAACCATGGCGAGCCCCAGGCCGCCGACACCCTGCGCCTGCGCATCACCGAGCAACTGGGCTGGAAAGCCCGTGTGCCCGATTACCGCGAGACCTTCCGACTGGCCTGAGTGTTCCGTTGCGGGTGCGCTGCCGGGGCCTCAACGCTTCATGAAGAAGTCGCCGATGAGCTCGGTGGCCGAGATGGCGTTGGAGCCCTGCGCGCCGCCCAGCGGCTTGCGCCCGCCGGGCCAGCTGTGGCCGCCGGTCTCGGTCACGCAGAGTTTGACCTGCGCGCCGCCACGGCAGCCGCTGTAGGCCTCGCAGTAGGCCCCAGGCACCTCCAGCACGCGCTTCGGCTCGGGCTGGCAGCCGTTGAGCGATGCCCACTTGGCCATGTTGCGGGGCACGGAGACGAAGTCCGTCATCTGTGTGGCCTGGCTGCCCGCGCCGCCGTTGAAGAGCACGCGATCGTCGTCGCGCGCATGGATGTGCAGCACCGACACCGGCCGCGAGGGCGTGCAGTTCAGGGTGTTGTCGGTGCCAGCCACGGCGGCGATGGCGGTGAAGCTGTCGGCCATCTCGCAGGCCAGCCGATACGGCATCATCCCGCCGTTGGAGATGCCGGTGGCAAACACCCGGGCCGGGTCCACGTTGAGCTGTTGCTTGAGTTGGGCGAGCAAGGTCCGCACGAAACCGACGTCGTCGATGCCCTTGTCGCGCGCCGCGCCGCAGCAGGCGCCCGCGTTCCAGGTGGCCAGCTTGCCGCCGGGCAGCCGGCTGTAACCGTTGGGGAAGGCCACGACGTGGCCCAACTGGTCGGCCTTGCTGATCTGGCCGTAGTAGCGGTCGTTGGCCTGGACGTCCATGTTGCCGCCGCCGCCGTGGAAGGCCAGCACCACGGCCGTGGCTTGCGCTGGCTTGTGGCTGGGCGGCACGTGCACGCGGTAGTGGCGCGTCAGGCCGCCGTGCTGCAGGGTGAATTCGTGGTCGCCGGGCGCGGTGATGCGCGCAACGGTGGGAGCGGTGTCAGGGATGGTGCTGGCTGTGGCCTCATGGCCCGCGGGGCGATCGCGCAGCCGCGCTTGTGCGGGCAGGGCGATCAGGGTCGCGCCCAGCAGCAGTGCCAGACTCAGGGACCGACAGGTGTGAATGGGTGTCATGTGCGATGGCCTTGTGTGGATTTGCCCAGCAGCGCGCGAACGTCGTCGGCCGCAGGCACCAGGGCCAGCGACGCGAGCAGCAAGGCCAGGGGCAGGGTCATGGCGTAGCCCAGGTGCTTGAAGCCCAGCGCACCGATCAGGCCGCCGAGGAAGAAGGCGCCGACCAGCGCACTGAGCGTGCCCAGGCGGCGCAGGTTCACCCGCACCGGCGGGCTCACCGATTCGGGCATGCGGTTCCAGTAAAACAGCTTGCCCAGCTCGATGCCGATGTCCGTGACCATGCCGGTGACATGGGTGGTGCGGATTTCGGAATTCGAGATCTTGGTGATGACGGCATTCTGCAGGCCCATCATGAAGCACAGCACCACCACCGTGGCGGGCACGAAGTCCTCGCCAATCTCGGCCAGTTGCGAGCCCATCAGGCCGAACATCAGCATCCACAGCGCTTCGAGCAGCAAGGGCAGGGCGTACTGGCTGTGCAGGCTGTGGCGGCGCGCCAGGTTGACCAGCACCGCCGTGGTGGCCGCGCCCAGGATGAAGGACACCAGCCCGCCGAGCGCGCTCAGCACCAGGGGCGTGTTGCCCAGCACGATGTCATCGGCCATCGAGGACACCAGCCCCGTCATGTGCGAGGTGTACTGCCGCACCGCCAGGAAGGCTCCTGCATTGGTGGCGCCGGCCACGAACGCCAGCGCGATGCCCAGGTGCCGGTTGGCGTCCGGCGTGCGGTCCCGACCGATGAGGCGGCGCGCGTATTGAAACAGCATGTGCCATTGTGGCGCAAGCCAGTGGCCATGGCCGCCTCGTCAGGGCTTGTCGGCGGGGTCTTTTTGAGCGGCCTTGTCGCCTTGCTCGCTGCGCGCCAGGAGTTGTGGCACGAAGCGCTCCGAGAAGCCGGCCACGAAAGACCAGAACAGCAGCTTGGCCACGTCCTGGCCCGAGGTCGGGTAGGTCTGGCTCAGGAAGCGGATGACGTCGTCGCGCATGGGCAGCGGCTCGGTGAAGGGCGGGATGGCGAAGTGCGGGAACAGCGGCCCTTTGACGATTTCGCTGAGCAGCCCCACGTACAGCACCAGCGAAAAGATGCCGCCGTAAATCGGCACCAGCAGGATCTGGAACCACGACCGCGACAGCAAGGCCAACTCCTCGTCGCCCAGCGTCTTGAGCCGCTGCTGGATGCTGACGAAGCCACCCAGCAGGCCGCAGCCGAAGCACACCCAGGAAATCATGAAGCGCTGGTGCCAGAACAGCGTCAGGCCAAACACCGCGACAACGCCCGTCAGGGCTGTGGCGGTCATCAGGATCAGCCGTTTCGTGACGGTGTGCAGCATGGCGGCGCGGGTGCTCATGGCGGTCCTCCTGTTCGTTTGGGAGACATCATGCAGCAAGCCCCGCGGCGAATGAAGGGCGCACGGCGCGTCCCCCGTGAACGGGCTGCCGGTCCCTACAATCCAGCCATGCCCTTCTCAGACCCTTCCGCGCCACCTGTGTCGTCCTCCGCTGTGCCACCGGTGCCGTCCGCCGCTTTCTCGTCGCCTCTGCTGGCCGGACTCAACCCGGAGCAGCTTGCCGCCGTCACCGCACCCCCGGGGCCGGCGTTGATCCTGGCGGGCGCGGGCTCAGGCAAGACGCGCGTGCTGACCACCCGCATCGCCTGGCTGATGCAGACGGGGCAGGTCTCGCCGGCGGGCATCATGGCCGTGACCTTCACCAACAAGGCCGCCAAGGAGATGCAGGCGCGCCTGTCGGCCATGTTGCCGGTGAACACCCGCGCCATGTGGATTGGCACCTTCCATGGCCTGTGCAACCGCTTTTTGCGCGCGCATGCCAAGGTGGCTGGCCTGCCTGCTGCGTTCCAGATTCTGGACACCTCGGACCAGCTCTCCGCCGTCAAGCGCGTCATCAAGGCGCTGAAGTTCGACGAGGAAAAGTGCATCCCGAAGGCCACCAGCTACTTCATCGCCAACGCCAAGGACGCTGGCCAGCGCCCCAAAGACCTCCAGCCGCGCGATGAGCTCGGCCGCATGCAGCTGGCCGTTTACCAAGCCTACGAGGACCAGTGCCAGCGCGAAGGCGTGGTGGACTTCGCTGAGCTGATGCTGCGCACCTACGAGATCATGCGCGACCACCCCGAGGTCCGCGAGCACTACCAGCGCCGCTTCAAGCACATCCTGGTCGATGAGTTCCAGGACACCAACCGCCTGCAGTACCTCTGGCTCAAGGCCTTCGCCGGCAGCCCCGGCGTCACCGGCACCAGCGTGTTCGCCGTGGGCGACGACGACCAGAGCATTTACGCTTTCCGCGGCGCGCAGGTCGGCAACATGGCCGATTTCGAGCGCGAGTTCCGCGTGCCCCACGTCATCAAGCTGGAGCAGAACTACCGCAGCCACGGCCACATCCTCGATGCCGCCAACACCCTGATCGCGCAGAACAGCAAGCGCCTGGGCAAGAACCTGCGCACCGACGCCGGCCTGGGCGAGCCCATCCGCGTGCACGAGGCCGCCAGCGATTTCGCCGAAGCGCAGTGGATGCTCGACGAGATCCGCCAGGTCAAGCGCGAGGGGCATCCGCTGTACGAAGTGGCCGTGCTCTACCGCAGCAACGCGCAGTCGCGGGTGATCGAATCGGCGCTGTTCAACGCAGGCGTGCCCTACAAGGTCTATGGCGGCCTGCGCTTCTTCGAGCGCGCCGAAGTCAAGCACGCGCTGGCCTACCTGCGCCTGATCGAGAACCCCAGCGACGACACCAGCTTCCTGCGCGTGGTGAACTTCCCCGCCCGCGGCATTGGCGCGCGCAGCATCGAGCAATTGCAGGATGCCGCCCGTGCCAGTGGCCGCAGTCTGGCGCAGAGCGTGACCGCCGTGGCGGGCAAGGCCGGCGCCAATCTGCAGGCCTTCATGGCCCTGATCGACACCCTGCGCGAGGCCATCCGTGGGCTGACGCTGCGCGACATCATCGAGCACGTGGTCGAGGCCTCGGGCCTGGCCGAGCACTACCGCGCCGAGAAAGACGGCCAGGAGCGCGTGGAGAACCTGGCCGAACTGGTCAACGCCGCCGAGGCCTTCGTCACGCAGGAAGGTTTTGGCAAGGACGCCATCGCGCTGCCCGTCGATGAACCTGCCGGCACCATCGCCGCGGGCCTGCCGGCCGCCGTGGCCGCGGTCGAGCTGCTGCCCGACGCCGAGACGGGCGAGATCATCTCGCCGCTGCTGGCCTTCCTGACGCACGCCTCGCTGGAGGCCGGCGACAACCAGGCCCAGGCTGGGCAGGATGCCGTGCAGCTCATGACCATCCATGCCGCCAAGGGCCTGGAGTTCCACCACGTCTTCCTCACGGGTCTGGAAGAGGGCCTGTTCCCGCACGAGAACTCGATGAGCGACACCGACGGCCTCGAAGAAGAGCGCCGCCTGATGTACGTGGCCATCACGCGGGCCCGCCAGCGCCTCTACATCAGCTTCAGCCAGACGCGCATGCTGCACGGCCAGACGCGCTACAACGTCAAGAGCCGCTTCCTCGACGAGCTGCCCGAAGACGCGCTGAAGTGGCTGACGCCGCGCAACCAGGGCTTCGGCTCCGGCTTCGAGAAGCCCTACCGCGACGCCTGGGCCAGCGGCAAGGGCATGGGCTCGATGGTGGGCGCCGGCGCCCAGCCCTTCCGCCAGGCACCGGCCTGGGGCGGCGGCAAGCGTGGCGAGGACAACTTCAAGGACCTCACCGCGCCCATCCCCAAGGCCATGGCCGAGTCCAAGACGGCCGGTGGTTTCCGCGTGGGCCAGAGCGTCTTCCACAACAAGTTCGGTGAGGGCGTGGTGCTGACGCTGGAGGGCAACGGCCCGGACGCCCGCGTGCAGGTCAACTTTGGCCGCCACGGCACCAAGTGGCTGATGCTGAGCGTGGCCAAGCTGACGCCCATCGAGTGAATGGCCTGTGGGCCGGTGTCCGCCAGCGCCGGCTCGCGCTAAAGTCTTCCCCATGGCGTCCAGCCCCACATTGCCCACCTCGTCAGGAGATCCGCCCCATGGCCAAGAACGACAAGAAACCCGCTGACAAAGCTGCAGACAAATCCGCCGCCAAGGCTGTCACCAAGCCCGTCACCAAGCCCGCCAGCAAATCAGCTGCCAAGCCTGCCAACAAGGGCGCCGCCATCGACATCGGCATCGCCGCGAGCGACCGTGCTGCCATCGCCAAGGGCCTCAACGGCTTGCTGGCCGACACCTTCACGCTCTACCTGACCACGCACAATTTCCACTGGAACGTGACGGGGCCGATGTTCAACACCCTGCACACCATGTTCATGGCGCAGTACACCGAACTGTGGAACGCGGTGGACCCGATCGCCGAGCGCGTGCGCGCCCTGGGCTACCCCGCCATCGGCTCGTTTGCCGATTTCACCCAGGCCAGCACGCTGCCCGATGCACCCGCGCAGCCCCCGAAGGCCAGGGAGATGATCCGCATCCTGGTGACTGGGCACGAGGCCGTGGCCCGCACCGCGCGCGCCCTGTTCCCCCTGGTCGATGAAGCCTCTGACGAGCCTTCGGCCGACCTGCTCACCCAGCGCCTGGACGTGCACGAAAAGGCCGCCTGGATGCTGCGCTCGCTGCTGGAAGAGTGAGCCCGTTCCCGCCGGAGCTTGCCTGCCAGCGGGTGTCGGTGGTCATCCCGGCCTACCGGGCAGCGGCTTTCGTGGGCCGGGCGGTGGACAGTGTCCTGGCCCAGCAGCCCCCGCCTGCCGAAGTGATCGTTGTGGACGATGCCTCGCCCGATGACATCCATGCGGCGCTGGCGCAGCACATCCTGGCGGGGCGTGTGCGACTGCTCCGGCTGCCGCACAACCAGGGCGTGGCAGCGGCGCGCAATGCGGGCGTCCGCGCGGTCGATGGCGATGTCGTCGCCTTCCTCGATGCCGACGACGTCTGGCTGCCTGAGCACCTGTCTCGGGCCCTGTCCGTGCTCGATGCTCACCCTGAGGTGGACGTGGTGCTGCAGGACTTCGACATCGTTGACCTGCACACACAACAGCACCATGGCAGCTGGTTCGCCCTGCGTCACGAGGCCTTGGCCCGCTTGCGAACGACCGCGCTGGACCCGCTCACCCGCCGCGTGGAGGGTGGCTTTGTCGGCGCCCTGATGAGCGGCTGCTTCGTGCACATGCAAGCCACGGTGGTGCGCCGTGCGGTGTTCGAGCGCACGATGTTCGATGAGCGGCTGCGCTGCAGCGAGGATGTGGACTGGGCCTTGCGCTCGGTGCACCTCGGGGGTGCGACCTGGGCTGTGCGTGCACAAGCCAGCGGCGTGTACCACCGCCACGCGCAGAGCCTGACGGCCGATCTGACCCAGAACCACGAACGCATCGAACGGACAGGGCTCATGCTGTTTGCCGAGTACCTGAATTGGCCTCGCCTAGGCGCCAGCGACCGGGTGCAGATTCGCCGGGCGCTGGTCCGCGCCTGTCTGGACCTCGGCTACTTCGCGCGCAGCCAGCACCGTGTTGCCGATGCCTGGCGCTTCTGGGCCATCGGCCTGCGCCACGGTCTGCACCACGGCCTGGGCCTGCGGCAAGCCCGCGAGGGCGCCAAGCTGTTGCTCTCGACCCCGTGGATGCTGTTTCAGCGCCTCAGCCGCCGCCGCCAGCGCTGAACCTGCTGGTCGAAGTCACGCGCCAGCGTGAACAAGCGGTGCGCGCCGGCGCCCAGACGCACCACGGGTTCCTGCAGCCGCGAGTAATGCCCCGGGTCGCGCGCGATGTGGTCACCTTGTCCAGGGTGGCAGCTGTAGCAGAGGCCGCCCTCGCGTTCGACGTCCACGAAGCGGTGCGGATGGCGCCGAAGGATGGGGTGGATGGCCAGGCTGAAGGCGATCGGGCCGGTCACTTCCAGCACGCCCATCCGGCCGTACTTCGCCGGCACCGCGCGGTGGCTCACGATGTTGCGCAGCACCCGCCCGCACACCGCCCGCAGGTAAGGGTGTCCGGCCGAGGCCACCAAGAACCACTGCTGGTACTCGCCACCGGGGATGTGGCGGATGGGTCGGTGCAGGCCCCAGTCCGAGTAGCGGCCGGTCGGCCCGTTGTCCCACTGGGACAGGATGAAGCGGTCCTCGGGTCGGAGCCATTGCGCCAGCGGCATCGTGGTGCCGCTTTTGATGTCAAGGTAAACGCCCCCAAGCCGGTAGATGCACAGGTAGCGGAACAGGTCGGCACGGGCTGCACCGTAGCGCGGGTTGAGTTGCTGGTAGATCGCCAGCACGGCAGGGCCGTAGTGGGCCTGCAGGAAGGCCTCGATGTCCTGGTCGTCATAGAGCGTCAGCGACCAGCCCGGGTTGTGTTGCCGGATGCGTGCGAGGTTGTCGGCCAAAGCCTCATCGAGGTGCTTGCTGCGCGCGGTCATGTGCACGCATGGCGGTATGGCGGCATCGGGGCGGTGCACTGCGTCGAGCTCGCGCAGCGCTGCCTGGAGCAGGGGGTGCGTCATGTCCGGTGTCTGCGCAAAGTCAGGATGGACAGCAGGCGGTCCAGGTGCCTGCTGTTGTCTCGCACCAGGGCGAGGTCGCTGTCATGCCATGCCCCCAGGCGGAGGGACAGCATCAGGTACAACATCCCGAACACGCCGCAGCCCAGCAGCGCCAGCGCGGCGCCTGGGTCTGCGGGCAAGGCCCACAGCACGGCCAAGAAGGCCAGGCCTCCGCACAGCCAGTGCCGCAGCACATGTCCCAGAGGGAAGCGGATTTTCAGCACGGTGTGGGCCAGCACGGCCACGAGGATGTAGGTGACCACGTTGCCGGCGAACACCGACATCAGCGCACCCTCCCATCCCAGCCAGGGGATGAAGGTCAGCGAGGTGATGACGGAGATGGCCGACGACAGTGCGATGAACATCAGCCGGGCGCGGTGGTGGTCGCTGGCAATGAACACCGCCGAGTACGCAGCATTGGGCAGCAGGATGCCGCCCACCAAGGCCATGACACGCAGTGCTGGCACGGCCTCCAGGTAGGCGGTGCCGTACAGCAGCATCACCAGAGGCTTGGCCAGCAGCCAGGCGCCCGCAGCCACCAGGATGCCCATGCATTGGTACAGGCGCACAGCCCCCTCGAAGATGGCTTGCACCTTGTCGCGTCCGCCTTCGGCCCCAGCGCGGGCAATGCTGGGCAGCAGCACCGATGAAAAGCCGCTGGACAGCAGGTCCAGCCCGGCGCGTGCGAGCGATGACGCGATGTTGTAGTAGCCCACGAAAGCTGGCAGCGCATGCAGACCAAGCAGGTAGGTGTCCATGGATTTGGTGGACAGCAGTCCCACCAGCGTGAAGCTCGTGTGCCAGCCCAGCGCACGCCACACCCGGGTGCGGGTCTCGTGGGCGAGCGGGGTGTCGTCGTGCAGCAGACCTTGCCGCTTCAGCATGTGGTGCGCCAGCAGCGGGTGAGCCAGCGAGGCGCCGGCGAACAACAGCAGGTAGGCGTCCAGTGCCTGGCCACTCAGACAGAGCAGGGCATTCAGCGGCAGGGTGGCCAGGCCAATGAGGGCCGGTGGCAGGGCCTCGGCCTGAAACAGCGCGTGCCCTTTGCCAACCGAGGCCTCGAACATGTAGGTGGCCTTGAGCGCGGCGCATGCCACCGTGAAGCTCAGGTACAGCGCCAACCGGTCATTGAGCGCTGCAGGGTGCACGCCGGCAAACCACCAAGTCACGCCCAGCACGGCGGCCATGGCCAGCAGGCCCAGCCACAGCAGCTTGCGCAGGAAACCAAACACCGCGCGGGCCTGGGCCTCGTCCTTGGCCCCGACGGCTTCGGCCACGAAGCGGATGGTGGTGATGTTGAGGGCGCCGGTGCTCAGGTTGATGGCCATGCCCACCATCCAGATCAGGTAGGCGTACAGGCCATAGTCGTGCGGCCCCAGGCCGCGTGTGATGAACACGCTGTTGGCAAAGCCAGTCAGGAAGCCGACCTGGCTGGATGCGGTCATCCAGGCCAGGGCGCCCAGGGCCGACTGGGGCGCGGACTTCACAACGTCACACCAGCCCGTTGCGGATGGCGTACACCGTGAGCTCGGAGTTGTTGGTCAGACCCAGCTTTTCCAACACCCGGGCGCGGTAAACGCTCACGGTCTTGGGGCTGAGCAGCAATTGTTCGGCGATGTCTGAGAGGCGCTTGCCCGAGGCGATCATCACCAGCGTCTGCAACTCGCGGTCCGAGAGCTTCTGGTGCGCGTCTTCCTGGGCGGGGGTGGTCAGGTTGTCCACCAGCATCTGCGCCATCTCGGGCGTGACGTACTTGCGGCCCTGCGAGACGGTGCGCACCGCCGCGACGATCTGCGCAGCATCGCTGCCCTTGTTGAGGTAGCCCGAGGCCCCGGCCTTGAGCGCGCGCATGGCGTACTGGTCTTCGGGGTACATCGAGACCACCAGCACCTTCACCGGGTTGCCTTCTTCCTTGAGCACATGCAGCACGTCCAGGCCGCTGCGCCCAGGCAGGTTGATGTCCAGCACCAGCACGTCGCAGGTCTGGTCACGGAACAGGGCGCGCAACTCGCCATAGTCTGCGGCTTCGCCCACCACGTCGATGTCGGCCGCATCGGCCAGCGTGTCGCGGATGCCCCGGCGGATGAGGGCGTGGTCGTCGCAGAGGATGACTTTGATCATAGTTTGCCCCAGGCGGTCGGGTCGTCAGGGTCGTCGTGGTCGATGCTGGCGACGTCACCGTCCAGCCCGGGCAGCAGGCGGTCGATGAAGCCGTTCTCGGGGCCGGACAGAGGAACCGACAGGATCAGCGTGGTGCCGCCGGGCTTGCTGCTGATGTCCACCCAGCCACCCACCGTCTCCGCGCGCTCGTGCAAGCCACGGATGCCGAAGGACCGGGCCTTGGCCAAGTCTTCCCCGCTCAGGCCTTTGCCATTGTCTGTCACTTCGATGGACAGAACGCCGCCCGCCTGAGACACATCCACGCTCACCTTGGTGGCCTGTGCGTGTTTGGAGACATTCGTCAGCGCCTCCTGGGCGAAACGGTAGGCCACCAGGGGCACGCCGGGCGCCAGTTGCATGGATTCATGGCTGGTGCGGAAGGTGGCTTCCAGGCCGGTGCGCTTGCCGAAGCGGTCGGTCATCCATTGGAGTGCGGCCACCAGGCCCTGCTCCAGGATGGCCGGGCGCAGGTTGTGCATGACGCGCTGGCTGGCCTCGTGGGCGTGGTTGACCGACTCCAGCGCCTGCGCCACCCGCTCGGCGATCTCGGGCGAGGGCGCATGCCGCGCCATCCAGGCCAGGTCGAACTTCACGGCCGTGAGCGCGCCCCCGACGTCGTCGTGGATCTCGCGGGCGATCGCCGCGCGCTCCTGCTCGATGCTGGTCTGCAAGTGCTGGGCGAGCTCGCGCAGCTGCTGGCGCGAGCGGGTCAGGGCGTGGTCGGCGCGCTGCTTGGCGATGCGCGTGCGGTTGGCCTCGATGGCCAGCAGGGCCGCAGGCGCCAGGCGGGTCAGGTTGCTTTTGAGCAGGTAGTCGTTGGCGCCGTTGCGCATGGCCTGCACGGCGATGTCTTCGCCGATTTCGCCGGACACCAGGATGAAGGGCACCAGCTTGCCCAGCGAGCGCACCTTGTCGAGCGCGGCCAGGCCCGAGTAGCCCGGCAGGTTGTAGTCGGAGAGGATGAGGTCCCAGTCGTCCGCGAGGGCCTCGATCAGGGTGGACTCGGTTTCCACGCGGTGGATGTCGGCCTGGATGCCGCCGCGCATCAGGTGTGCCGCGACCAGGGCGTGGTCACCCTCGTTGTCCTCCAGGTGCAGCACCCGCAGGCGCACGGGTTGCTGGCCCGGTTGCAGCCCGTTGGGGCTCACCAGGGGTGGGGGGGATGAGAACTCCGGCACAGGCAAGCTTCGATCCTTCGATTTACGCCCAGTTTCGCCACGTCATTGTGGACACCGCTGGACGGGGAATGTGAAAAATTCTACCAACCGGCCAAAGCGCGTGATCCGTTGATGCAAAGCCCTCAGGATCACTGCAAACCTGCCGACAACCCGATGTACCCGGTCGTTCTGACGACCCCCGACATTAACCTTGGTTGAGTGGAGCCACGATGAGCCACGACGACAACGTCGCGTCCCAGCCCCCCGAGATGTCTTTGCTGCTGGCCGCCGGCCTTCAGGACCACCTGATGACGGCCAGCAACGACCTCGAGCGCTTGCAGCGCCTGCTGGACGACGCCTGCCTGGCCCTCATGGAAGGATTTCACGATTCTGCCGGCCAGCTCGGCACCGTGATCGACCAGGGCCACGAAATCACGCCGCACTTGACCGAAGTGCGTCAAACGCTGTTCAAGGCGGTCACGGCCCTGCAGTTCCAGGACATGGCCACGCAGTTGATCGCCCACACCAACAAACGCCTGCGCAACTGCGCCGACCAGATCGCCCGCGACGCCCTTGGCGACGACGATCCGGACGGCGCCGCCGTGGTCGAGGAAGGGCCGCTCAAGCCCAACCCCGTCACGCAGGACGAGATGGACGCTGGTTCAGTGGAATTGTTCTGAACCGTGGCTAAAGATTCCATCCCGTCTGCCGAAATACGAAAAAGTTGCAAAGTCAGTCAAGTTGATTTGACCCTGCCTGTCCACACGCAAAGTTCATCAAGTACCGGAGAGCGCCATGCACTCGATTCTTGCCGTTGACGATTCCGCATCCATGCGTCAGATGGTTTCTTTCACACTCAAAAGCGCTGGCTACAACGTGATCGAGGCCGTGGACGGACAGGATGCCTGGGAAAAGGCCGGCGGCCGCAGCTTCGATCTGGTGCTCACCGACCAGAACATGCCCCGCATGGACGGCATCAGCCTGACCAAGAAACTGCGTGAAACCGCACAGTTCAAGGCCACGCCGATCCTGATCCTCACCACCGAGTCCAGCGATCAGATGAAGCAGGCCGGCCGTGCCGCCGGCGCCACTGGCTGGCTGGTCAAGCCCTTCGACCCGAACAAGCTGATCGAAGTCATCCAGAAGGTGATCCGCTGAACACAGGGATCCGCTGACGGGCCGGCGCACGTGCCCGCAAGCATCGCCACGAACATCGGGAGCCAGACATGGCAGACACGAGCACCGACAACAGCACGTCTTCGGCAGGGATTGACCTCAGCCAGTTCTACCAAGTCTTCTTCGAAGAGGCGGGCGAGAACCTGGAAAACATGGAACAGCTCCTGCTGGAGCTGGACATCGAGGCCGCCGACGACGAAGAACTCAACGCCATCTTCCGCTGCGCCCACTCCATCAAGGGGGGCGCTGCGACCTTTGGCTTCTCCGATGTGGCCGAGTTGACCCACCAGATGGAGACGCTGCTCGACAAGCTGCGCCGCCACGAACTGGCGCCCACCGCGCCGATGGTGGACGTGCTGCTGCAGTCGGGCGATGCGCTCAAGTCCATGCTGGGCCGCCACCAGGGCTCCGGTGGCGCCGTGGTGGACACCACCGAGCTGCTGTTCAACATCCGCGCCATGTCGTCCGGCGAGGCCCCTGTGGCCCAGGTTGCGCCTGTGGCGGCCCCGGCCAAGGCGGCGCCTGTCGCTGCCTCCGCTGCGGCCCCGGCTGGGACTGCCGCAACGTCCGCCACGTCCGCCGCTGCTGCGACCTCGGGTCAGCGCACCGTCGAGCTGCGTGTCGGCCCCCTGAGCGACCCGGCCCAGGCAGACAACCTCGTTGACCTGTTCAAGGAAATCACCGACCTGGGCACCATCTCGCCCTTGCCGGACGATGCCGCCCTGGCTGGCATCCGCCGCTTCCAGGTGAGCACCGCCGCCGCCGAGTCCGAGCTGCTGGACCTGTTCACCTTCCACGTGGCGCGTGAGCAAGTGGCCTTCGTCAACCTGGCCGATGCGCCTGCAGCCGCGAGCGCGCCTGCCGACCCCGGCTACGGCTTCTTCGACGCGCCTGACGCCGCTGAGGCCTCCGCCACGGCGGCCGCCGAGCCGCAAGAGAAGGGCTACGGCTTCTTCGACAACGCCCCCGGTGCACCCGACAAGGCCCCGGCCGCCGCTGCCGCCGAACCCGCTGTCCTCAAGCCCGTGGCCGCTGCGGTCAAGCCCGCTGCACCCAAAGCCGACAAGCCTGCCGCCGCGCTGGAGGCCTCAACCATCCGCGTGTCGGTGGAAAAGGTGGACCAGCTCATCAACCTGGTGGGCGAACTGGTCATCACCCAGGCCATGCTGGCGCAAAACAGCCGCGGCCTGGACCCGGTCGTTTACCAGCAACTGGTCACCGGCCTGACCGACCTGGACCGCAACACCCGCGACCTGCAAGAAGCGGTGATGTCGATCCGGATGATTCCGATGTCCACGGTGTTCAGCCGCTTCCCGCGCATGCTGCGCGACCTGGCCAACAAGCTGGGCAAGAAAGTCGAGCTGGTCACCCAGGGCGAAGCCACCGAATTGGACAAGGGCCTGGTCGAGAAGATCACCGACCCGCTGACCCACCTGGTGCGCAACTCCTGCGACCACGGCATCGAGATGCCGGCCGACCGCCTGGCGGCTGGCAAGCCCGAGATTGGCACCATCACCCTGGCGGCGTCTCACCAGGGCGGCTCCATCGTGATCGAGGTGCGCGACGACGGCAAGGGCCTGTCGCGCGAGAAGCTGCTCAAGAAGGCCCGCGAAAAGGGCATCGACGCGCCGGACTCCATGACCGACCCCGAGGTCTGGAGCCTGATCTTCGCGCCGGGCTTCTCCACGGCCGACGAGGTCACCGACGTGTCTGGCCGCGGTGTCGGCATGGACGTGGTCAAGAAGAACATCACCTCGCTGGGCGGCACGGTCGAGATCGACTCCGCCGAAGGCTATGGCATGCGCGTGGCGGTGCGTCTGCCACTGACCCTGGCCATCATGGACGGCATGAGCGTGGGTGTGGGCGAAGAGGTTTACATCCTGCCGCTGTCCTCGGTGGTCGAGAGCTTCCAGGTCAGCACCGAGATGATCAAGACCGTGGGCGGCTCGGGCCGCGTGGTCGAGGTCCGCGACGAATACATGCCCGTCATCGAACTGGAGCGCGTTTTCAACGTGCCCCGCTTCGACTGGGAGCACAACAGCGGGATCATGGTGGTCGTCGAAGCAGAGAGCGGCCGCGTGGCCCTGCTGGTGGACGAACTGCTGGGTCAGCAACAGGTGGTGGTCAAGAACCTGGAGACCAACTACCGCAAGGTCAACGACGTGTCGGGCGCCACCATCATGGGTGACGGCCGTGTGGCACTGATCCTGGACGTGGGCAGCCTGGTGCGCCGTTCGCGCCACTGACATCGCCACTGAGCACGCCACGCAACAAGAGGAGCAGCCAAATGGGCATGATGGAAAAACTGGACGTGCAATCTGAATTGGCACGTGAGTACCTGACCTTCCGGCTCGGTGACGAGGAATACGGCATCGACATCCTGAAGGTGCAGGAGATCCGCGGTTACGAGAACCCGACCCGCATCGCCAACGCGCCGCACTTCCTCAAAGGCGTGGTCAACCTGCGCGGCACCATCGTCCCCATCGTGGACCTGCGCCTGCGCTTCGGTTGCACCTCCTCGGAGTACAACGCCTTCACGGTGACCATCGTGTTGCACATCGGCCAGCGCACCATCGGCACGGTGGTGGACTCGGTCAGCGACGTGATGGAGATCCCGGTCGAGGCCGTTCGCCCCGCCCCCGAAATGAGCTCGGCCATCGACGCCACCTACATCCGTGGCCTCGCCCAGGTGGGCGAGCGCATGGTCATCCTGCTCGACATCGAGAGCATGTTGATGAGCCAGGACATGGGCTTGATCGACTGACACCTGCCAACTGGCTGCTCTGACAGCCGGACCGCGGCCGTGAGCGGAGTCACTCTTGCACGGCATCTTTCTGCACGAGGACACCCACATGAAGCACATCTCCCGCATCGCCGCCCTGGCCCTGACGGCCAGCCTCACCACCCTCGCCCCAGCCTGGGCTGCCGAAGGCGGCGCCACCAAGGACGACGCCATCACCATGGTGAAGAAAGGCGTGGCCTACGTGAAGTCGTCTGGCAAGGACAAGGCCTACGCCGAGTTCAGCGACAAGGCCAGCGCTGCTTGGCACAAGAGCGACCTCTACATCGTCGTCTATGGCCTGGACGGCACCGTGCACGCCCATGGTGCCAACGCCAAGATGGTGGGCAAGAACCTCATCGACCTCAAGGACATCGACGGCAAGCCCTTCGTCAAGGAGCGCGTCGAGATGGCCAAGTCGCAAGCCAGTTTCTGGCAGGACTACAAATTCACCAACCCCGAGAACAAGAAGATCGAGCCCAAGAGCATGTACTGCGAAAAGCTCGATGACACGGTGGTGTGCGGCGGCATCTACAAATGACCCGCAGGTGACGACGACGGGCCTTCAGGGCCCGTGGGTCCAAGGAGACAAGAACATGAATTTGCGCACGACACTGATGGCCGCGCCCACCGCGGTCAGCCTGGTGCTGTTGGCCAGCCTGGTGGCCGTGCTGATGGCCATGAACCGTTACGAGACCCGCGTTTCGGCCACGCACGCACAGGGCGCGGCCCATCAGGACACCATCTCGACCGCGCGGCAACGGCTGTCTGAAGCCCACGCCGGGCTGTACCGCACGATCACGGTGATCGGATCGATGAGCGACGCGGACATCACCGCCTTCCGCGGCAAGCTGAGCGAGCTGGGCAAGGCCAGCCGCGCGTCGGTCAGCGAGGTGCTGTCGGGCAGCGATGCCAACACCGATGTCGCCAAGGCCTTTGACAAGAGCCTGGGCAGCTTCCTCAAGAGCGCAGACACCGCGGTGGATCTCTCCGCCATCGACCCCAACACGGGCATCGCTGCGCTGCAGTCTGCCGATGCAGACCACAAGGCCATGATGGCTTCGTTGACCGCCTTGCTCAAGCAGGTGGAGGCCGACTCCGAGGCCGATCTGGCCGACTTGCGCGATGGGCTGGTGCTGCAGGAAGTGGTGATCG
Source organism: Aquabacterium commune (assembly GCF_004362855.1). GTDB lineage: Bacteria > Pseudomonadota > Gammaproteobacteria > Burkholderiales > Burkholderiaceae_C > Aquabacterium > Aquabacterium commune. The sequence continues at coordinate 470,703 of NZ_SNXW01000001.1, read as the reverse complement.
GCACCATTGGTCTGCTGGCCTGCCTGGGTGCCTTCGCTTTTGCCTGGGCCATGCAAAAACGCATCCTGCAGGATGTGCACCTGGCGCTGGACGCGGCCAACCACGTGGCCGATGGCCGCTTCGATGTGGACCTGCACAGCCAGCGTGACGACGAGATCGGGCAGCTGCTGGGCGCACTGGCGCGCATGACGCACGAGCTGTCGTCGTCGATCCAGACCGTGCAGCGTGCCGCGCAGTCCATCGAGACGGCCTCCAGCGAAATCGCCGCCGGCAACCAGGACCTCAGCCAGCGCACCGAGACCACGGCGTCCAGCTTGCAGGAAACCGCGTCCTCCATGGACCAGCTCACCGGCACCGTGCGCCAGACCGCCGAGTCCGCGCGCTCGGCCAACAGCCTGGCCACCGACGCCACCGCGGCCGCCCGCCATGGCGGCGAGGTGATGCAGCAGGTGGTCAGCAACATGACCGAGATCGACACCGCCTCGCGCAAGATCAACGAGATCATCAGCGTCATCGACGGCATCGCCTTCCAGACCAACATCCTGGCGCTGAACGCTGCCGTGGAAGCGGCCCGTGCCGGCGAGCAGGGCCGCGGCTTCGCGGTGGTGGCGGGCGAGGTGCGCTCGCTGGCGAAACGCAGTGCGGACGCCGCCCGGGAGATCAAGACCCTGATCGGCACCTCGACCGAGCGCGTCGAAGCAGGCTCGCGCCTGGTGCAGGAGGCCGGGGCTTCCATGCAGGGCATCGTGACCGGGGTGGAGCACGTCACCCAGATCATCCGCGAGATCACGCAGGCGGCCGATCAGGAGTCCGAAGGCATCGGCCATGTCAGCCAGGCCGTCACCCGCCTGGACCAGATGACGCAGCAAAACGCCGCCCTGGTGGAGCAGTCCGCCGCGGCCGCCGAAAGCCTCAAGGACCAGGCCGAAACCTTGGCCACCGTGGTGGGGCGTTTCCGCCTGCGGGCCTGAGGCTTGGGCGCTGCGTCAAGCGTCTGGCCAGCTCAGGCCGCGGCCTTGGGGTTGCGATGGACATCGACCAGATCGCCGTTTTGACCGAACAGGCGCTCGCGCCACGAAGCCTCCAGCGCCTGCGTTTCTTGCTGGCTGGGGTGGAACTTGCGGCGCCAGAAGGTGGGCATGTGGCGCAGCACCTCGCTGATGAGGGCCCCGCGTCCGAACAGTGCTTTCAGGCCCCGGCGGTTCTCTTTGAACCGGAACAGCTGACCTTCCTTGACGAGCAGGTGCACCCAGCTGGCCACCACCGGCAGGCCGATGAAGAAGCCGACCAGCCAGCCGGCCTGCTTGCGTTCGCGCTGCGTACCGCCGATGAGGTCGAACACGTCGTAGGCCACCGATTTGTGCTCCAGCTCCTCCAGCGCGTGCCAGTACCAGAGCTTGAGCATCTCGGGGTCGGACGATGCGGCCAGGGCCTTGTCGGTCAGCCACTGCTCGGCCAGGTGGGCGGTGAAGTGCTCCATCTGCGTCGTGCAGGCCAGCTGCAGCCGGGGTGAGAAGCGCGCCAGCTGGCGCAATCCGAAACGCACGTAACGCGCAGGCAGGTCCACGTCGAAGCCGCGTTCGCGGAAGAAGTCGTTGAGGCGGTCGTGCTCGCGGCCATGCAAGGCTTCCTGGCCCATGAAGCCGGACACCTGCGCCTTGAGCACCGGGTCGGTGATGCGGTCGCGGAAGTTGCGCACCGACTCCATGAAGAAGCGCTCGCCCGGCGGGAAGATGCCGGAGAACACCACGAACACCAGGCTGGCCAGGGGGTTCTGGTCGAAGAAGAAATAGCGCTGCTGCGCTTGCGAGAAGCGGAAGTCGATGTGGCGGGGCGGGATGCCCACTTGGGCTCCGGTCAGGTTCCGGCGGGCGAGGGTGTCGGTCATGCTGGCGTCTCCAAAGTACGGCGGGTCAGGTTGACGTGCGCGATAATTGACGACAGTGTGTTCCGAATATTCATTCGGATTCAATTCGGATCTCCGCAGCCTCCTGCCCATGCCCCGCATTCCCCGACAGCAGCGCGCCAAGTCCACCGTCGAAGCCATCCTGGACGCCGGCTACATCAGCCTGGGCCGACATGGCCTGGCGGGCACGACCACCACGCACATTGCCGACATCGCGGGTGTCAGCGTGGGCTCGCTGTACGAGTACTTCAAGAACAAGGAAGCCATCTACGAAGCCATGCTGGCGCGCTTCGTGCGCGACCTGGTGGGCGTGCTGCAACCCTTGACGCCGCGCATCGTGCGCATGCCCCTGACCGAGGCCATCCCGACCATCCTCTATGGGGTGCAGGAGCTCCTGCTGCGCGACGAGCAGCGCTACCTGAAGTACGCGCGCGAGGTGTTCAACGCCGACCTGCGCCTGGACCTGGCCGAAGTCTCACGCCTGCTGGGCGACATCATCGTGCAGTACCTGCTGCACAACCCGCAGCACGCGCGCATGCAGCGCTTTGCGGCCATGAGCTACATCTTCGTCAACGCAGGGATGTTCACGGTGATCCGGCACATGTCGGACCCCAACCCGCCCATCACCTACGACGAGCTGGTCGATGGCCTGGCCCACATGGTGAGCCACTATGTGCGCATGGAGCAGCAGCTGGCGCGCAAGGCACAGGCCATGGCGACAAGCCCAGGCACCACAGACGGCGCTTGAGCCTCAGCCCGCTTGCAGGGCGCTTGCCACCTGGGCGTCGAGGACGTCCAGGGGCACGGCCAGGCGCGAGGCCGCATCGGGCACGTGGCGCAAGGCAGGCGCCCACACCGGCGCGGGCCAGCGGGCATCCCAGTCGAAACGCGCGATCACGTGCCAGTGCAGGTGCGGCACCACATTGCCCAGGCTGGCCAAGTTGACCTTGGTGGGCTGCAACGCTTCGCGCAGCACCGTTTCGACCTTGGCCACGGCCTGCATCAGGTGGCTGCGGTCGGCCGGGGCCAGGTCGGTCCACTCGGCGACATGGGCGTTCCAGATCACGCGGTAGAAGCCGGGGTGGTCGGTGCTTTGCGCATCGCCCACCGCGCGGATCACGCGCAGCTTGTCACTGCGCCAGACCAGCAGGCCGCCGTCGCGTTCGCACAGCTCACACGAACCGCGAGGCCCGTGCGTCACACCAGCACCCGCTCGATGCCGCCGTTGTTGGCGCGGGCCACGTACTCCGGCATCCAGTTCTCGCCCAGGATCTGGCGGGCCATCTCGATGACGATGTAGTCGGCTTCCAGCAAGCCGTTGGCGGTGTCTTCGCCATAGCGGCTCAGGCCCTGCAGGCAGGCCGGGCAAGAGGTCAGCACCTTGACGTTGTCCTTCAGGCCGATCAGGCCTTGCCCGCGCAGCTCGGCCTCGCCCTTGCGGATCTCTTCTTCCTTGCGGAAGCGGATCTGCGTGGAGATGTCCGGGCGGTTCACGGCCAGGGTGCCGGCCTCGCCGCAGCAACGGTCGGACTTGACGACGCCGTCGCCCAGCAGGGCCTTGACGGTCTTCATCGGGTCCTGCAGCTTCATGGGCGTGTGGCAGGGGTCGTGGTACAGGAAGGCGCCCTTGCCCTGCAGGGTGATGCCCTTTTCCAGCAGGTACTCGTGGATGTCGATGATGCGGCAGCCGGGGAAGATCTTGTCGAACTGGTAGCCCTGCAGCTGGTCGTAGCAGGTGCCGCAGGACACGACCACCGTTTTGATGTCCAGGTAGTTCAGCGTGTTGGCCACGCGGTGGAACAGCACCCGGTTGTCGGTGATCATCTTCTCGGCCTTGTCGAACTGGCCGGCGCCGCGTTGCGGGTAGCCGCAGCACAGGTAGCCCGGCGGCAGCACGGTCTGCACGCCGGCATGCCACAGCATGGCTTGCGTGGCCAGGCCGACCTGGCTGAACAGGCGCTCCGAGCCGCAACCGGGGAAGTAGAAGACGGCTTCGGTGTCGGCCGACTGCTTGGGGTTGCGGATGATGGGGACGTAGTCGCGGTCTTCGATGTCCAGCAGCGCGCGCGCCGTTTTCTTCGGCAGGCCACCCGGCATCTTCTTGTTGATGAAGTGGACGATTTCCTGCTTCAACGGCGCCTTGCCGACCGAAGCGGGCGGAGCGTCGGTCTGCTTGCGCGCCACCACCTTCATCACGTCGTTGGCCATGCGTTGCAGCGGCATGGCCACGTCCACCAGCGCCGAGCGGATCAGCTTGATGGTCTGCGGGTTGTTGGTGTTGAGCATGGCCATGCCCGCCGCACCCGCCGGGCGGAAGCTCTTCTTGCCCATCTTGTTGAGCAAGTTGCGCATGTTCATCGACACGTCGCCGAAGTCGATTTTCACGGGGCAGGGCGTCAGGCACTTGTGGCAAACCGTGCAGTGGTCGGCCACGTCTTCGAACTCTTCCCAGTGCTTGATGGACACACCGCGGCGCGTCTGCTCTTCGTACAGGAAGGCCTCGACCAGCAACGAGGTGGCCAAAATTTTGTTGCGCGGGCTGTAGAGCAGGTTGGCGCGCGGCACGTGGGTGGCGCACACCGGCTTGCACTTGCCGCAGCGCAGGCAGTCCTTCATGGACGTGGCGATGTCGCCGATGTCCGACTGCTGCATGATCAGTGACTCGTGGCCCATCAGCCCGAACGAGGGCGTGTAGGCCTCGGTCAGGTCGGCGGCGTGGACGTCGTCGCCGAGGTTCTTCAGGGCGTCACCGCGCAGCAGCTTGCCTTTGTTGAAGCGGCCTTGGGGGTCCACCTTGGACTTGTAGGCCGTGAACTTGGCCATCTCGTCGTCGGTCATGAACTCCAGCTTGGTGATGCCGATGCCGTGCTCGCCCGAGATGACGCCGTCCAGGCCACGCGCCAGCTTCATGATGCGCGCCACGGCCTCGTGCGCCGTCTGCAGCATCTCGTAGTTGTCGGAGTTGACGGGGATGTTGGTGTGCACATTGCCGTCGCCGGCGTGCATGTGCAGGGCCACCCAGACGCGGCCACGCAGCACCTGCTTGTGGATGCGCTTGAGCTCGTCCACCACGGGCGCCATGGCCGCACCATTGAAGACCTTGGCCAGCGGCTCGCGGATTTCCTTCTTCCAGCCGGCGCGGATGCTCCACGTCTGCAGCAGGTTGAAGACGGTGTCGCGGCCCTTGGTGATCTCGTCGGGTACATAGGTGCCGTCGCGGTGCTGCAGGTAGCCCAGTGCGACCAGTTCGGCATCGACCTCGCTCAGCGGTGTGTCGATGCGGTCGTGCAGGAAGCGCCAGCGCGCGCGCACCTCGGCCAGCAAGGCCTTGGCGGCGTCGATTTTCTCGGTGAGCTGCTCGGGGCTGGGCAGCTCGGACGGGTCGTCGGTCTTGCCGATGAAGTTGGCGATGTGGGCCGGCTCGGACGCGAAGAAGGCGTCGAAGGCGTCCAGCAGGGCCAGCTTGTTGCGCAGGCTCAGCTCGATGTTGATGCGCTCGATGCCCAGCGTGTACTCGCCCATGCGTGGCAGCGGGATCACCACGTCTTCGTTCACCTTGAAGGCGTTGGTGTGCTTGGCGATGGCGGCGGTGCGCTTGCGGTCGGCCCAGAATTTCTTGCGGGCGTCCGAGCTGACGGCCACGAAGCCTTCGCCGTTGCGGCCATTGGCCAGGCGGATGACCTCGCTGGTGGCGCGGGCCACGCGGTCTTCGTCGTCGCCGACGATGTCACCGATCAGCACCATCTTGGGCAGGCCGGAGCCTGCCACCGTGCGCTTGCTCTTGGTGGCGTAACCCACGGCCTTGAGGTAGCGGTCGTCGAGGTGCTCCAGGCCGGCCAGGATGGCGCCGCCTGGTTGCGCCATTTCGGCGAACATGAAGTCCTTGATCTCGACGATCGAGGGCACGCACAGGGTCGGGTTGCCGAAGAACTCCAGGCACACCGTGCGGGTGTGCTTGGGCATGCGGTGGACGATCCAGCGGCAGCTGGTGATCAGGCCGTCGCAGCCTTCTTTCTGGATGCCGGGCAGGCCGGCGAGGAACTTGTCGGTGACGTCTTTCCCCAAGCCTTCCTTGCGGAAGGTGCGGCCGGGGATGTCGAGGCGCTCGGTGCGGATGGGCGTTTTGCCATCGGCCTGGAAATAACGCAGCTCGAAGCTGGCCGTCTCGACGTCGTGGATCTTGCCCAGGTTGTGGTTGAGGCGAACCACCTCCAGCCATTGCGCGTCGGGCGTGACCATGCGCCACGAGGCGAGGTTGTCCAGGGCGGTGCCCCACAGCACGGCCTTCTTGCCGCCGGCGTTCATGGCGACGTTGCCGCCCACACACGATGCTTCGGCCGAGGTCGGGTCCACGGCGAAGACGAAGCCGGCGCGCTCGGCGGCATCGGCCACGCGCTGCGTGACCACGCCTGCGCCCGTCCAGACGGTGGCGACCGGCTTGTCCACGCCGGGCAGGGCCACCATCTCGACCTCGGTCATCTGTTCGAGCTTCTCGGTGTTGATGACCGCGCTCTTCCAGGTCAGTGGCACGGCGCCGCCGGTGTAGCCGGTGCCGCCCCCACGCGGGATGATGGTCAGGCCGAGTTCGACGCAGCCCTTGACCAGGGCCGCCATTTCTTCTTCGGTGTCCGGTGTGAGGACGACGAAGGGGTACTCGACGCGCCAGTCGGTGGCGTCGGTCACGTGCGAAACGCGGCTCAGGCCATCGAACTTGATGTTGTCGGCGCGGGTGACGGCGCCCAGCACCTGCGCGGTGCGCTTGCGCAGCGTGGCGGTCTGGTCGAAGGCCTTGGCGAAGCGGTCGATGGCCTGGCGGGCGCTGGCCAGCAGCTCGGCCACGAGCTTGTCGCGGGAAGCGTCCTGCGCGGCATGGGCGGCATCGGCCTGGACGTCGGCGCTGTGGCGGCGGCGGTCCACCTCGCCCAGGCGGTGCTGCAGCGCTTCGATGAGCTGGCCGCGTCGCTTGGGGTTGTCCAGCAGGTCGTCCTGCAGGTAGGGGTTGCGCTGCACCACCCAGATGTCGCCCAGCACTTCATAGAGCATGCGCGCGGAACGGCCGGTCTGGCGTTCGGTGCGCAGCAGGCTGAGCACCTCCCAGGCACGCTGGCCCAGCAGGCGCTGGACGATTTCGCGGTCTGAGAAGGACGTGTAGTTGTAGGGGATCTCGCGCAGGCGCGGGAGGCCGTCGGTGAGGACCTTGGCGGCCTGGGCGGTCATGTGGTTCAGCTCGGTGGGTGCGTTCATGGGGAGGTGTCTTCGCGCCTGAGGCGGAATGGTAACGCAGCCACCTTGACCTTCCCGGGAAAAGGCCACTTCCTCGGGCCTTGTGGATCGCTTCAAGGCGGGGGCATCTGGGTATGCTCATGCCCATGACGATGCCGGATTCCCACCTCGCGCCATGGCCTTATCCCTGCTGGATTGCCCACCGTGGCGCCGGCACGCTGGCCCCTGAGAACACCCTGGCGGCCTTCCGCCTGGGGGCGGACCACGGCTTCGCCATGTTCGAGTGCGACGTCAAGCTCAGTGCCGATGGCGAGCCCTTCCTGTTGCACGATGCGGAACTCGACCGCACCACCAACGGCCAGGGGGCGTCCGCGCTGCTGAGCTGGGACGCGCTGTCGCGCCTGGACGCTGGCAGCTGGCATGGCCGCGCCCATGCGGGCGAGCCGCTGCTGCGCCTGGAGGCCCTGGCCCGCTGGTTGCAAGGCCTGGGGCTGATGGTCAACCTGGAGATCAAGCCCAACCCGGGCGACGACGTCCGCACCGGCCGCGTCGTGGCCGAGCGCGTGGCTGCGCTGTGGGCACGCAGCGAGGTCAAGCCGCTGCTGAGCTCGTTCAGCGTGACCGCCCTGGAAGCGGCGGCCGAAGCCCAGCCCGGATTGCCACGCGCCCTGTTGCTGGAGCGCTGGCAGCCGGAGGGCATCGACGAGGCCAACCGGCTGGGTTGCTGCGCCCTGGTGGTGCACCAGGCCTTCCTGAACGCCCGCCGCATCGAGGCCATCCACGCCGCGGGCATGAAGTCGCTGGCCTACACCGTCAACGACGCCGAGCGCGCCGGCACGCTGTGGTTGTCCGGCCTGGACGGCATGGTCACCGACCGCGTGGACCTGTTCGAGCCCCAGGCCCGGCTGGGCGCCTGCCCGGGGCTGAACCTGGTGCCCGACGTGCTGATCGCCTGATCAGCCCGTGCCTGTGATCAGGCCTTTCTCTTGCCGGTGATGCCGTCCACCACGTAGTGGGCCAGGGCATAGACCGTCTCCGAGGGGTTGTAGCCAATCGAAGTGGGCAGCAGGCTGGCGTCCACCACGTAGAGGCTGCGCACATCGTGCGTTTCGCCCTGCGGGTTGACCACGGTGCGCTTCGGGTCGGCGCCCATGCGGCAGGTGCCTTGCGGGTGGAAGGAGGTGTAGCGGTAACGCGACTTCTCGTTCTTCAGCGCCATGATGGTCGGCACGATGTCCTGCTCGCGGGTGATCTCCACCTTCTGCGACGCCGGGATGTGCAGCGTCTTGGCGCCCGAGGCCCACAGCACGCGTGCCGTGGTGATCAGGCCCTTTTTCATGGCCTCGAAGTCCTCGTCGTCAACGTCGTACTTGATCTCCTTGACGCCATTGTTCCAGGTGACTTCGCCGCAGTTCTTGTCGTGGATGAGGCTGATGAGGCGCACCGTGTTCTTGTAGTGCGTCATGTAGGCCGCATAGGGCTTGCCGGTGCCGGGCTCGACCTGGGTGCTGGCCTCGACCGGGTCCTGCACGGCGTTGAGCAGCAGGTAGCCGCCGGCCTGGGGCAGGGTGTACTTGTCCATGTACAGCGAGTGGGTGGCGCCGAAGAAATCGCGCACGTCCTGCGAGAAGATGCCCGTGACGGACATGGTCGGGTGGCAGGCGAAGTTCTTGCCGACCTGGCCGCTGCTGTTGGCGATGCCGCTGCGCAGCAACAGCACGGGCGATTGCACCGGGCCGGCGGCCAGCACCACGAGGGGCGCCTTCACCACCACGTCGGCCTTTTTCTGGCCGGTGGCCGGGTCGATCACCTCGGCCTCGACGCCACTGGCGCGGCCCTCGGTGGTGAGGATGCGCGTGACGCGGGTGTCGGCCACGATCTTGGCGCCGTGCGAGACGGCCCAGGGCAGGTAGGTGACCAGCATGGACTGCTTGCGGTCGGAGGCGCAGCCCGAGAAGCAGGCGCCGCTCATCACGCAGTCCTTGACGTTGCGGCGGGCCTTGCCGCGCGGCAGGCGCAGCTTGTCCAGGCCCTTGCCGATCAACTCGGCGCCGGCACTGGTTTCGTGTCCCGCCACGGTGTTGATGCGCAGGTTGCGCTCGACCAGCTCGAAGTAGGGCTTCATGACGGCGGGCGTCAGGTTCGTCAGGCCGAAATCCTTGCCCCAGGCGTGCAGGTAGTGGTCGGGCGTGCGGAAGCACAGCGCGGCGTTCACCACGGTGGAGCCACCCACGCAAGCGCCTTGCAGGATGGCGATGTCGCCGGTGGCGTTGTTCTGGCCGCCGTGGTCGGCATACAGCTGGCCCATGCTGACGGCCAGCATCTCGGTGAATTTCTCGGAGGGCACGTAGGGGCCGGCCTCCAGCACGATGACTTTCTTGCCCGATTTGGCCAGCTCGAAGGCGGCGATGGCGCCACCAGCGCCCGAGCCGATCACGACGGCATCGGCTTCCCAGCTGATCTGGCTGTCGCGGATGTCCGAGGCCTGGGTGACCTGCAGGCCGTGCTTGGGCACGGCGGCGGCGGGGATGCGGGCCTTGTTCTTGGCGATGTGAACGGTGTTCATGGTGTGTCTGTCTCCGTGGGGTGCGTCGGACTTCAGGCCTGTGGGGCAGGTGCGTTGCCCAACGAGGGGATGCCGCTGCGGCGCGTGAAGGGGCCGGGGTAGCCCAGCGGGGCCCAGGTGGGCGGGTTGGCGAAGTAGGACAGGGCCAGGAGCTTCTTGAGGCCCATGCTCAGGGCGCGCTTGGGCTCTTCGGGCGCGTTGGCCCAGCTGTCGCAAAAGCGGATGGCCTGCTCGTCGGAGAGGTCCACGAAGCGCTTGCCGAAGGTGGCCTGCGGGCCTTCATTGAAATAGCCGATGCCGCCCTTGAGGCCCGCGAGGATGTGCGGCGCCATGGTGGCCAGCAGGGCCGCGTCCAGGGTTTGCAGCATGGGCACCTGGGCCAGCGGCAGCAGGGACGTGCCCGCAGTGGGCAGCATCACTTCCAGCAGGCGTTGCATCACGGCGGCCTCGTCGGCGTTCATGAACTTCAGCGCGGGCAAAGAGGCGGTGGCCTGTGCGGCGAAGGCCAGCGTGGGGCCCAGGGTCAAGGCGGCCGTGGCGGCGGCTGCGGCGGCGGTGGCCGCGCGCAGGAACTGGCGCCGTGGCAGCTGGCGCAGGGCCGCGGCGGCCTGGGCGATCTCGGCGATCTCGGTGGAGGGCATCGACGTGCTCATGGGGTCTCCTCGTGGGGGTGTGGGGCGGTGTCCGGGGTCAGAACAGTTGCAGCAGGCGGACGTTGATGCGCGAGTTTTCCTTGAAACCGTTGCTCACCGTCAGGTCCTTGCCCCACAGCGCCATGACCTGCGTGGTGGGGGTGATGAAGGCTGCGGTGCCCAGCTGGAATTTGTCCACGCGGTTGCCCGTGTTGGCCTGGCTGACGCCGTCCAGCTGGTTGCTGCCGCTGTACCCGCGCGACAGGCCGGCGCGCAGGTCGATGCCCGGGCGCAGGTCATAGCGCAGGAAGGCCTGCAATTGGTAGCTTTGGTTTTGTTCCAGGGTCTGTCCTGCAGCGTTGGCCCGGTTGTTTTTGCCATAGACCGTCACGTCGGCGGCGAGGTCCACCGTGAACTTTTCACCGATGCCGTGGATGTAGCCGACCTGCAGCGCGTACTTCCAGCGGTTTTCGCCGAGGTTCAGGGCCTTGTTGCGGTCGTAGTTGCCAATCGGGGCATAGACGAAGGGCGTGATGCCCAGGTAGCGGCGGTTGACCGGGTCGTTGAGGGTCCAGACCGTGGCCGCGAAGATGGCATCGGCCACGCCGCTGCCCTTGCTCAGCACGGGGGCCACATCGCCCTTGGCTTTCAGCTCACCGAAGGGCAGCAGGATCTGCGGGTCCACGATGTAGCCGGCGATCTTGGTGAAGTGGATGATGCGCAGCACGCCGATGTTGGAGTCCAGGCCGTAGTTGCCGTTGACCTGGTCGCCGCGGGCATACAGGCTGTTGCGTTGCGCGTGCTGGCCGTACAGGGCGACGACGTTGGTGCCTTCGGGCAGGGCGGTGTAGTCACCGGCGTCGATGTCGATGGCGTGGGCGCTCTGGCTGGTGAGGGTGCAGCATGCGACGGCGGCCAGGGCCGATGCGCGCAGGGATGGGAACAGGGATTTGGACAGGCTCATGGGTGTCTCCTTTTGGAATGGGCAGGGGTGGGGGAAAGCTCGGAACAGGGGGACGGGGCTCAGAACGGGTACTGGATGCCCTGGGCCATCACGCTCACCCACTGGGTCTGGGTGAACTCGTGCAGGTTGGCCGGGCCACCGAAGCGGCTGCCGTTGCCGGACGAGGCGCCCATGCCACCGAAAGGCACGTGGAACTCGTTGTTCACGGTCTGGTCGTTGATGTGGACCATGCCGGTGTGCAGGCGCTGCGCGATTTGCTGGGCGCGGTGCGGCTGGCGGGTGTGGATGCCAGCGGCCAGGCCATAGGGCGAAGCGTTGGTCAGGGCGATGGCCTCGTCTTCGGTGTCGAAGACGGTGATGGGCGCCACCGGGCCGAAAATCTCTTCCTTGAAGGCGCGCATCTCGGTGCCGACGTCGGCCAGCACGGTGGGGCGGTAGAACAGGCCTGCGTTCGGGCCACTCACGGGGCCACCCGTCAGCAGGCGCGCACCGGCGCGCACGGCGTCCTGCACGATTTCGTCGATGCGCTCGTGCTGGCGGCGGTTGATGACCGGGCCCAGGTGGACCTGAGCGCGGTGCGGGTCGCCCACGACCAGGGCTTCGGCACGGGCGCGCAGCTTGTCGGCATAGGCCGCGGCCACGCTGCGGTGCACGAGGTGGCGGCCGGCCTGCATGCAGATCTGACCCTGGTGCAGGAAGGCGCCCCAGGCACCGCTGGAGGCGGCGGCGTCGAGGTCGGCGTCTTCGAGCACCATCAGCACGTTGTTGCCGCCCAGCTCCAGGATGCACTTCTTGAGCATGCGCCCGCACACCTCACCGATGTGGCGGCCCACGGCGGTCGAGCCGGTGAAGGACACCATGGCCACGTCCGGGTGCTGCACCAGCGCCTCACCCGCCTCGGGGCCACCGGGCAGCACCTGCAGCACGCCTTCGGGCAGGCCGGCGTCAGCGAACAGCTGGGCGATCAAGGCGCCCCCCGTGACGGCGGCCTGCAGGTCGGGCTTGAGGATGACGGTGTTGCCCATGGCCAGGGCCGGGGCCACCGAGCGCATGGCCAGCAACAGCGGGAAGTTCCAGGGCGTGATCACGGCGACGGTGCCCAGCGGCACGCGCTGCACGTGGTTGATGCGGCCGGGCAGGGTGGAGGGGTAGATCTCGCCGATGGGCTGCATGGGCAGGGCGGCGCACATCTGCAGCTGTTCGTACGTGGCGTGCAGCTCCCACTCGGCCTTCGGGCCGATGGAGCCACATTCGCGCACGTTCCAGTGGTGGAACTCGGTGGCGCGTTCGCGCAGCAGGGTGGCGGCGCGGCGCATCACCTCGGCGCGCTGGTCGAAGGGCGTGGCGGCCCAGCCGGCGTTGGCCTGCGCGGCCACCTGCACGGCGCGCTGCACATCGGCCTGGTTGGCCACGCCGATGGCGCCGATGGTCTCGCCCGTGGCGGGCTCCATCACGGCCACGTGGCCGCCTTCGGAGGCGCGCCAGCCGGGGCTGAAGATGCGGGCCTCCCAGGCCGGGGCGGTGTTTGGAATGGACGCGTTGTTGGCGGGGTTATTCACTTCGTCTCCTTTGAGTCACGGTCTGTCGCGGTCGGTCGCGGCTTCTTGCGGTGTGCTGTGGTCTGTCGCCAGCTGGGCGGACAGCTTGGGTGGCCAGGTCGGTGGTCGGTGGGCCACGCTGGCCATGCCTGACAGAGCGCACAAATTGATCCAGCTCATGCCCATGCGGCGCCGCACGGCCCGCCTTCCCAGGGAAGGTGTCGGGTTAACACCGAGCGTGTCGGCAGGGTCTGGCATGCCGCTGTCTCGGCCCGTCTCGTCTCAGGGGGTGTCTCATGGCGCAGTGGCCGTCTCACTTTGAGACGGCGGCACGAACGGCGCGGCGCGGTGTGCGGCATGCGAACGCGCGGCTGGCCCGGACAGGCACGCCCGAGGCCATCCCGAGGCACGCCCAAGGCAGGCCCTGGGCGCCCCCGAGAGCGCACCGAGGACCTCCCCTGGGCCCCACCGGGCCGTCACCGATTGCGCGTTCGCCCCGGGCTGGGTACTGTCGCGGCTCACTGTTGTTCCGCTTTGCACCCATGTCCCCCACGCGCTCTTTCCAGGCGGTTGCCGCTTACCGACCCGAGCAGATCTGGTCTGCCCGACGCAGCTTCTTCGACGAAGGGCGCGCGCCGCACGGCCTGGTGTCGGACGTGGTGCTGCGTTCCTGGCAACGCTGCCAGTCGCTGGGCCGCCGCCCGGACGAGGCCATCGACTTCTGCCAGCTCGACCGCCCTGCGCTGGGCACCCTGCTGGAGCGCCACGCCATGCTGCTGAGCGCGGCCCGTCCCGCCGTGGAAACGCTGGCCGGTGCCGTGGCCGACGCGGGCTACGCCGTCATGCTGACCGACGCCAGTGGCGTGGTGCTGCTGGCCGAGGGCGCCACACCGTCGCAGAACGTGTTCTTCCGCCGCGCCTTCCGCCCGGGGGTGGACGTCTCCGAGCAGGTCATCGGCAGCAGCGCCATGAGCGTGGCCCTGGCCGAGCACCAGGCCGTGCGCATCTTCGGGCCCGAGCACTACCTCTCGGCCACGCAGATTTTCCACTGTTGCGCCGTGCCGGTGTTCGACCCCTCAGGGCGCATCGTGGCCACGGTGGACATCAGCCGCGACATGCCCGGCATGCTGGAGAGCTCGCTGTGGCTGGCCCAGCGCTGCGCCAACCGCATCGAGCGCGGGCTGTTCGAGTCCCGCCCCGCCTTCCTGCACGTCGAGCTGGACCTGGCCCAGGGCCTGGACGGTGGTGGCAGTGGCGGCTCCCAGGCTTTGCTGGCCATCGGCGAGGACGGCGAGCTCATGGCCATCAGCCGCAGCGCGCGCCAGCTCATGAGCCTGGCGCCCGAGGTCGATGGCATCCACTTCGACGACGTCTTCGAGGGCGGCTTCCAGCACTGGATGGACCAGGCCCTGGCCGCCCCCGAGCGCCTGGCCTTGCGCCTGCGCGGTGGCATCCAGCTGCGCGCCCGCGTGCTCAATGGCGCGGCAGGGCGTCGCCAGCGTGCGTTCGGTGCGATGGGGGCCATGGGCGACGCCACGGACACGCCGGCCGGCGGCCCCTGGCCCGCCAATGTGACCGCCAATGTGACCGCCAATGTGAGCGCCAAGGTGACTGCCCTGGAGCTGGGCGATGCCGACCTGGGCCAGACCTTCGCCCTGGCCAGCCGCGCCTACGCCGCCGACCTGCCGGTGCTGATCACCGGCGAGACGGGCTGCGGCAAGGACTTGGTGGCGCAGGCGCTGCACGCGCACAGCCACCGCCTGCGCCACAACCCCAAGTCACCTTTCGTGGCCGTGAACTGCGCGGGCCTGCCGGCCGAGTTGCTGGCCGGCGAGATGTTCGGCCACGTCGATGGCGCTTTCACCGGCTCACGCAAGGGCGGCGCCTGCGGCAAGGTCGAGGCCGCGCATGGCGGCACCCTGTTCCTCGATGAGATCGGCGACATGCCCCTGGGCGTGCAGGCCACGCTGCTGCGCGTGCTCGACAGCCGCGAGGTGGTGCGCCTGGGCGCGGCGCAATCCCGCAAGGTGGACGTGCGCATCGTCAGCGCGACCCACCAGGACCTGCGCGCTCTGGTGGCGCAAGGCCGCTTCCGCGAGGACCTGTACTACCGCCTGGCCGGCTACGAGTTCCACATCAAGCCCCTGCGCGAGCGCAGTGCCTTCGACGCCTTGCTCCAGGCCTTGCTGGCCGACATGGCCTGCCCCCTGGGCCGCCTGGACACCGAGGCCCGCGCCTGGCTGGCCGCCCAGCCCTGGCCGGGCAATGTGCGCCAGCTGCGCCAGGTGCTCAAGCGCGTGCTGGCTTTGGCCGAGCCGCAGGGCGCGGTCGGCGTGGCGGCGCTGCGCCAGGCCATGCCGGAGGCCGGGGTGGGCGGTGTGGGCGGGGCTTTGGCGCCGAATCCGGTGCCGAACCTGATGCAAAAAGCGCAGGACGAGGCCATCGAAGCCGCCCTTGCCCGCTGCGAAGGCAACGTCACCGCCGCGGCCAAGCTGCTGGGCATCGGCCGGGCGACGCTGTACCGCCGTTTGGGCGCCAAAGCCGCCTGAGCGGGGCGGCGTGCCGCGCTGAAAGTGCCGTGCACCGCACTGGCAGTGCCATCGACCGCGGTCGGCAAGTCATCTTTTGCGTCGGGCTGTGCCGTGCGTGGCACTTCGCGGGCCGAGCGCCGCACTGGGCGCGCCGAGCGTGTCGCGAAAAGCGCGGAGCGCGGCCCTCCGCGCGCGGCCGATGGCCCGCGCTGACGGAAGTTTTGTCGCCAATTGCGCGGCGCTTGTCGCACAAAGCACGGCGCATGGGGGTGAGGTGCCCGACGTGCCGCGGAAAGTGCACGGCGCATCGCTCGCCGAAGGCGGCGGGCCGCCCTTCAAGCGCGGAAAGCGCTCGGCGCCACCCCCTCCCAGCGCTTGAAGGCGCGCCGGAAGTTGGAGAGGTCGTCGTAGCCCAGCATGTAGGCCACCTCCTGCAGCGTCAGCTTGCCGGCCTTGATGTGTTCCACCGCCAGGTGGTGGCGGATGTCTTCCAGGATGTCGCGGTAGGACGTGCCCTCGTCCTGCAGGCGCCGGTGCAGGGTGCGCGGCGTCATGTTGAGCAGGCGCGCGCTCACCTGCAGCGTGGGGAAGCCGCCTTGCTTTTCCAGCATCAGGCGGCGCACCCGGGCTGACAGGGTCTGCTGGCGCGTCAGTTTGGCCAGCTCCTGCTGGCACAGCTGCTCGGCCTCGCGCAGGGCCTCCGGGTTGCCCGAGCGCAGCGGCTGGTCCAGGTGCTCGGAGCTCAGCGCAAAGCCCGTCCAGTCGCCGCCGTAGCGCACCTCGCAGCCGAACAGCTCGCGGGCCAGGTCGGCATGGGCCGGGGCCTCGAAGGGGAAGCTCACCGTGGCCACCTGGCACACGCCCAGGGTCACGTAATCGACGAGGTTCTTGATCGTCAGGATGACGGCCTCCATCACCGGCATGCGGATGTCGCCCAGCGGGTGCGGCTCCGAGAACACCAGGCGGGTGAGCGCCCCGTCGGTCACCACCTGCACGCTGAGCAGGGAGGTGCGCACGAGGAAGTAGCGCTCCATCAGCTGCAGGGCCTGGCGCAGGCTGAGGCTGTTGACGGCCGCATAACCCAGGATGCCGTGGCTGTGCACCAGCAGGCGCTCGCCCACCAGCAGGCCGAAGGCCGGCTCGCCCGTCAGCGCGATGGCCTCGCGCACCAGGCGCTGGAAGTCGGCGAAGGACAGGTGCTGGACCTCCAGCTCGCCGTTCAGGCCGGGGCGCTGCAGCTGCAGCAGCCAGTCCGGCAGGCGCACGCCCATGCGCGTCATCTGCCCGGCGATCTGCTGCACGTACTGGGAGGGGAGAAAGAAGTCGGTGTCGGCCATGGGATGGGTTCCGGGCCGCGATTGTCAATAAATGACCTGTCGATGTCAACGCGGGCCCTCCCGCACCCCAGCCCCGTTTCCTACGATGAACGCATCCCTGGCCCCGTGCCTGGGCCCCTGCCAATTGCCTGATCGAAGGGAGCGTGCATGCGCTGGTTGCTGTCCAAATTCCAGGCCGACAAGCCCGTGACCGCCCTGGTCAACGACGTCGCCATCACCGTCCAGCCCAAGGAGACGCTGCTGCAGGCCGCCTTGCGCCAGGGCATCGACTTTCCCCACAGCTGCCGCGTGGGCGGCTGCGCCACCTGCAAGTGCCGCCTGGTGGAGGGCCGGGTCAAGGAGCTGACCCAGGCCGGCTACATCCTGTCCGACGCCGAGCTGGACCAAGGCTACATCCTGGCCTGCCAGAGCGTGCCCCGGGGCGACGTCAAGGTCACGGTGGACACCCAGGGCGCCGCCGCGCGCCAGCAGGTGGCTGGCCGCGTCATCGCGCAAGACCACCTCACCCACGACATCGTGCGGCTGCGCATCCAGCTCGACGGCACGCTGCCCTACAAGGCCGGGCAGTTCGCGCAGCTGGCCATCGCAGGCTTGCCCGGGGTCTCGCGCAGCTACTCCTTCGCCACGCGCATGCAGCCCGACGCCCAGGTGAGCTTTTTCGTGCGCAAGGTGCCGGGCGGGGTCTTCTCCTCGCACATCCACGCGCAAGCGCTGGTCGGCCAGAGCGTCAGCGTCGAAGGGCCGATGGGCGACTTCTGGCTGCGCACCGCCGAGGCGCCGATGCTGATGGTGGCCGGTGGCAGCGGCCTGGCGCCGGTGCTGGCCATCCTGGAAGAGGCCCTGTGTGCGGGCGTGAAGCGGCCGGTCACGCTGCTGTTCGGCGCGCGCACCCAGGCCGACCTCTGCGCCCTGGACACCCTCACCGAGCTGGCGCGCCAATGGCCGCGCCACTTCGCCTTCGTGCCCGTGCTCTCGCAAGAGCCCGAGGGCTCGTCCTGGCAAGGCCTGCGCGGCCTGGTGGTGGACGTCCTGGCCGAGCACGCCCTGAGCGACCGAACTTTTGCCGACAGCCACGCCTACCTCTGCGGCCCGCCGCCCATGGTGGACAGCGCCCGCGCCGTGCTCCTGCAGCGCGGCCTGCCCGGCGCGCACATCCACGCCGACCGCTTCACCACGCAGCACGACCTGGCCGCGGCTGCCTGAACCTCTGCCGGAGCGCTTGCTGCGCCCCTGCCTGATCCACATGACAAGCGACGCCTGATCGCCACCGAGGAGACACCCCCATGACGCTGTTCCACTACCTCAAGTACTTCCTGTTCCATGCCATTGGCCTGCTGGCCCTGACCATGCTGATGGCCGGCGGCGTCTGGGTCACGGTCGGGCTGATCGCCGTGCTGGCCATCTACATGGTGGGTGACGCCGTCTGTGGCGACGACACGGCCACGCCCAAGCTCCAGCACACCGGCATCCTGACCGTCCAGCTCTGGATGGCCTTGCCGCTGCTGTCGGCCATCGTGCTGGCCTTCGTGTGGTCGGTCAGCCCCGGTGACGCCCTGGGCCTGGGCGCTCTGGTGCAGCAGTTCACCGGCCACGACGCCATCGCCATGCGCGATGCGGCCCACTGGGGCCACCACGTCTCGGGCGTGGTGCTCACCGGCCTGATGATCGGCATGATCGGCACCATCCCCGCGCACGAGCTGACGCACCGCACCTGGGACCCGGTCTCGATGCTGGTCGGGCGCTGGCTGCTGGCCTTCAGCTTCGACACGGTGTTCGCCATCGAGCACGTCTATGGCCACCACCGCTACGTGTCCACCACCGAAGACCCGGCCACCGCACCGCGCGGCCGCAACGTGTACTTCCACGTCCTGGCCTCGACCATCAAGGGCAACATCAGCGCCTGGAAGATCGAGCAAAAGCGCCTCAAGCGCGCAGGCCACGGCGTGCTCACGCCCTTCAACGCCGTCATCCGCGGCCACCTGATGAGCGTGCTGCTGGTGGGCGCTGCCGCCTGGCTGGGCGGCGCGCAAGCCGCGGCCTGGTTCGTGGCCTGTGCGCTGTGGGGCAAGGCGCTGCTGGAGATCGTCAACTACATGGAGCACTACGGCATGGTGCGCGACCCGGCCACCCCGGTGCAGCCGCGCCACTCGTGGAACACGAACAAGCGCATCAGCTCCTGGACCATGTTCAACCTGACCCGCCACTCGCACCACCACGCCCAGGGCGAAGTGCCCTACCAGGACCTCAAGCCCTTCCCCGACGCGCCCATGATGATCGGCGGCTACCTCACCACCATCGCCGTGGCCATGGTCCCGCCGCTGTGGCACAAGCTGATGACGCCCAAGGTGCTGGCCTGGGACCGCGACCACGCCTCGGCCGCCGAGCGCGAACTGGCCCGCCAGGCCAACCGCGACAGCCACATCCCCGCGATGGTGACGGCCGGCTGAGGCCCCGTGATCAAGGGGGGCAGCGCATGGAAAGCCCCAGCCTGACAGCGCCGCAACAGGGGCCATCCTCCGGCTTGCATTGCCCGCAATCCGTTCGACCCTGTGTCCTGCCCTGTCCCCATGCGCGTCTCCCCCGTCAACCTGAAGATCCTGGCCTACACCCTCGACGTGGAAGGCTTCGACGCGTCGGGTCCCTTGCAAGCCTGCGGCTTTGCGTCCGCCGAGGCCTTGCAGGACGATGGCGAGTGGCTGCCGGTGGCGCTGTTCGACCGCATGATGGCCGCCGCCATCGAGGCCACGGGCGACGCCGCCTTCGGCCTGGTGGCCGGCAAGAGCATCGCGCTGATGCGCCACGGCACCATCACGCCGCTGGTGCTGTCCACGCCCAGCCTGCGCCAGCTGCTCGATGACCTGCGCCGCTTCGCCGGCCTGACGGTCGAGCACAGCGAGATCGAGCTGGTGGAGTCCACCCGCGGCGCGCGCCTGCGGGTGACGCCCGTGGTGCGCAACGGCCGCAGCGGCCACTTCCGCATGGAGCTGGTGGCCACCAGCGCCGTGCAGATGCTGAAGTTCGCCGGCGCCAGCAACCCCGACATCTTCCAGGTGGACTTCCCCTACGCCGAGCCCGTCGGCCAGGCGCAGCGCTACGAAGCCACCTTCGGGCCGCGCATCGCCTTCGGGCGCAAGGACTGCGGCATCGACTTCAACCCCGCCCTGCTGGACGCGCGCATGCCCATGCACGACCCGGTGGCCTACGTGTCGGCGCGCACCCGGGCCGAATCGGTGCTGGCCGCCATGCGCGCGGGCACCGACGTGGCCGAGCGCGTGCGCCAGTGGCTGCTGCAGGCCTTCCCGCGCCAGCCCACGGTGGCCGAGACCGCCGCCCACCTGGGCCTGCAGGAGCGTGCCTTGCGCCGCCACCTGCTGCTGCTGGGCACCTCGCACGCCGCCCTGATGCAGGAGTGCCAGCAACTGGTGGCCGAGCGCCTGCTGGCCGAGGGGCGCATGCCGCTCAAGCAGATCGCCGAGGCGCTGGGCTTTTTGTCGGTGCACAGCTTCCACCGCGCCTTTCGGCGCTGGTCGGGCGTGACACCCTCGGCCTGGCGCGACCAGGGGGTGGCCATTGGGGAAAGCCTGGGCCGCCCGGGGCAATGAGTTGGTCAGTCCGGCCATTGGTGCGCGCGGGCTGAGTGCCTAGCATCGGACCTCGTTCAACACGCAACAGGAGGCCCCGATGCACCCCACCCGCCGCCAGCTCGGCCAGCAGATCTTGCACACCGCCGCCGGCCTCGGCCTGCAGAGCGTGGGCGCCGTGGGCGCCATGAGCGCGGTGGGCCGGTCCCTGGCCGCGGGCGGGCTAGCCGCGTCGGTGGCCGGTGCCGCGCAGGCCAGCGCGGCCACCCAGCACGTGCGCGCCCTGGTCGTGGGCACCGGCTACGGCGGCGCCGTCACCGCCATGCGCCTGGCGCAGCGCGGCATCCCCGTCACCCTGCTGGAGATGGGCCAGCTGTGGAACAAGCCGGGCAAGGACGGCAACATCTTCTGCAACAGCCTCAAACCCGACGAGCGCGCCATGTGGTTCTCGACCCAGGCCGCGGCCGTGGCCACCAGCCTCTTCAACATCCCCATCAACATCAAGGTGCCGTACTCGGCAGGCGTGCTCGACGTGCTGCGCGCACCCAACGGCGCCATGGACGTCTATTGCGGCCGAGGCGTGGGCGGTGGCTCGCTGGTCAACATGGCGATGCTGATCACGCCGCAGCGCGAGGTGCTGCAGGGCCTGATGCCGACCGGCTTCGACGTCGATGACTTCCTGCGCCGCCAGTGCCCCAAGGCCCTGGGCCAGTTGGGCGCCAACCTCATCCGACCGGCCTACTTCGAGGGCAGCGCCTACCACCGCTACGCCCGCGTCAACCGCGCGGCCCTGGCCCGCGCCGGCTACACCACGGACTTCCTGCCCTCGGGCTACGACTTCAACTACATGGAGCAGGAAGAGGCCGGCCTGGTGCCCAAGTCTGCGCTGGGCATGGAAGGCGGCTACGGCAACAACCACGGCAAGCGCAACCTGACGAAGAACTACCTGGCCGACGCCGTGGGCACGGGCCTGGTGAGCATCCGCGCGATGTCTTCGGTCAAGCGCATCGCGCAGGCGCCCGATGGGACCTACGTCGTCACCGTCGAGGAAATCGACGTGATGGGCAACACCGTGCAGCGCTACGAGCTGGGCTGCGACCACCTCTTCCTGGCCGGTGGCAGCATGGGCACCTCCGAGATGCTGGTGCGCGCCCGCGAGACCGGCACCTTGCCCCGCCTGAACAGCGCCGTCGGCACGCAATGGAGCGCCAACAGCGACATCTTCGTGGTGCGTGGCAACCCGGTGTGGAACCCCACCGGCACCAAACAGTCGCTGGTGCCGGCCACGGGCTTTCGCACGCGCGACCAGGATGGCCGCCCGGTGTTCTCCATGAACATCCCCTTGCCGCTGGTGCTGGAGTCGTGGGCGAACATGAACATCGTCATGACGCAAAACCCCGAGCTGGGCAGCTTCGGCTACGACGCCACCACGGGCCGCGCGGTGCTGCGCTGGAACGGCCAGAACGCGCCCGCGGTGCGCAGCGCCAAGCACATCTTCGACCGCGTCAACCAGGCCGCCGGCACCCACTACCGCAGCGACCTGTTCAGCGGCAAGACCTTCGCCGACAGCAGCACCTACCACCCGGTGGGTGGCTGCCCGCTGGGCAAGGCCACCGACCTGTTCGGCCGCGTGGCGGGGTACGAGCGGCTCTACGTCATGGACGGCGCGCTCATCCCCGGTGCGCTGGTGGCCAACCCGGCCTTGACCGTGGCCGCCCTGGCCGAACGCAACATCGAACACATCCTGCAGCGCGATTTCTGAGCCTGGCCCGCGCCCCACACCCCATCACCCAAGGAGACCCCATGACCCACGCCACCCTGACCCGCAAGACGCGACCCGCCACCCTGGCCTTGCGCGGCGTTGCCGCCGCCATGGCAGCCCTGTGCGCCCTCAGCCTGGGCGTGGACGCCCTGGCGCAAACCACCACCCTGGGCACGCGCGGCAGCCTGGCGCAAGCCAACGCGCCCATCACCAGCAACGCGGGCAGCACCTGGAAGGCCTATGCGCGGGCCGAGGACCACCCGGGCTCCGTCACCTTGCCGCTGCAGTTCATCACGACGAAGTCGGGGCAGAAGCTGGCGGTGCTGGTGTCTGTGCCGGCCGATGCCAATGGCCGGGCCGTGGCCGGCGCCTTCCCCGTCATCCTGACGCAGACGGCCTACCGCATCGACCTGGGCCAGCTGCTCGGCACCGTGCTGGGCACGGGCAACACCTTGCTGGTGGGCGGCCAGGACCGCTTCATGAACAAGCGCGGCTACATCTCGGTGGCCGTTGACGTGCTGGGCTCGGGCATGTCGAGCGACGAGGCCCAGTTGCTGGGCGCGCCCGAGCAGGCCGGCTATGGCGAGGCGGTGGACTGGATCACCCGCCAGCCCTGGTTCAACGGGCAGCTCGGCCTGGCCGGCACCTCCTACCTGGGCATCACCAGCCTGCTGACGGCGCAGCAACAGCACCCGGCCGTCAAGGCCGTGTTCGCGCAAGTGCCCATGGGCGATGCCTACCGCGGCACCGTCGGCGTGGGCGGCCTGCTCAACGCCAAGTTCATCAGCCTGTGGCTGCCGCTGACGCAGTCGCTGAGCGTGGGCAACTCGCTGGCCATCAACAACAACCCGGCTTATGCCGAGCAGATCAAGGCGGCGAACCAGCAGCACATCGCGTCCATCGACAGCTGGTACCTGCCCACCGTGGCCAATTCGCTGTCGGGCAAGACCGGCTACGCCAGCGACGATGGCGACTTCTGGGCCGTGCGCTCGCCGGTGGAGGGCGCGGCCAAGGTCCAGGTGCCGACCTTCCTGGTGGGCAGCAGCAACGACATCTTCCAGCGCGACGAGCCGCTGCTCTACGAACAGCTCAAGCGCCGCGTCAACACCAAGCTGGTGGTGCTCAAGGGCTCGCACATCCAGGCGGTGCTGTCGGCCTCGGCCGGCGCCGACACCGCGCTGGCCAACGGCGCGCCGGGCTCGGCCTCGCTGATGCTGCAGTGGTTCGACCAGTACCTCAAGGGCATCGACACCGGTGCGGCCGCCTTGCCCAACGTCACGCAGTTCGTCGAGGGCTATGGCCTGCTGGGCACGACCCGCTTCGCCCGCGCCACCGACTGGCCCCACCCGCAGATGACGCCGCAGCGCCTGTACCTGCGCGGCAACCTGGCCCTGAGCACGCAAAAGCCCACCACCGCCGACACCTTGCGCACCGTGCGCGAACCCGCAGCCCCGGTCGTCACCTACGAGAAGAGCAGCGACGGCACGGCGGTCAAGGCCAGCATCGCCATCAACGACGGCAGCGACTGCTCCAGCAGCTTCGTGCAGTGGTCCCTGGGCATGGCGGGCCTGCTGCCCAAGCCCTGCTACACCAACAGCGCCACGGTGGAGCGCACGCAGAACGCGCTGATCTACCAGACCGAGACCCTCACCAGCGACCTCTACCTCAATGGCCCCATCCAGGCCGACATCTGGATGCGCACCACGAACACCGAGGCCGCCGTGGCCGTGCGCGTCGATGACGTCGATGCCTTCGGCGTGGCCACGCCCATCAGCACGGGTTTGATGTCGGCCAGCTTCCGCGCGGTGGACGCCAGCCGCTCGCGCGTCGTCAAGGGCGTGATGGTCCAGCCCTGGCACCCCTTCACGGAGGCCTCGAAGTTGCCCGTGGTGCCGGGCCAGGCCATGCTGGTGCCGGTGGAGGTCTTCCCGGCCGCGGCGTTGGTCCGCAAGGGCCACAAGCTGCGCATTGCCATCAGCGCCAGCAACCAGGCGCAGGGCGTGTGGCCGACGCCGCAGCAGCTCAAGGCCAACGGCAACGTCAGCACCATCTTGAGCGACCCGGCGCACCCCTCCAGCGTCGTGCTGCCCGTGGTGCCGACCAGCGCGCTGAACTGAGCGCTGCCGCAAAGCCGGCGCTGGCACCTCCCCGCGCTTGAGGGGGAGGTGTGGGGCTTGTCACGGGAGGGTCATGTGGCCCCCGCATGGTCGCCTGTTTCGAGATGTGTCTGCGGGCACACCCACCACAGGAGTACACCCATGCACAAGCTGACCTCTTCCCTGCTGGCCGCCGCTGCCGGCGTCCTCACCCTGGCCGCCACCGGTGCCCAGGCCCAAGTCCGCATCACCGAAGTGGCGCCCTGGGCCAGCGGCAATGCACCCTACACCACCGACTGGTTCGAGCTGACCAATTTCGGCAGCACCGCCGTGAGCCTCAGCGGCTGGACGATGGACGACAGCTCCAACGGCTCGGCCAAGGTGGCCCTGTCCGGCATCGGCAGCATCGCCGCGGGCGAGTCGGTGATCTTCACCGAGAACGCCGCTGCAGCTTCTTTTCTGAGCACCTGGTTCGGCGCCAATGCCCCTGCCAGCTTGAAGATCGGCACCTACACCGGCGCGGGCGTGGGCCTCAGCACCGGCGGTGACGCGGTCAACATCTTCAACGCCAGCGGCGTGCTGCAAGCCAATGTCAGCTTCGGCACTGCCGATGCCACCTCGCCTTACCAGACCTTCGACAACGCCGCCGGCCTGAACGGCGTCACCATCTCGCAACTGAGCGTGGTGGGTGTCAACGGCGCTTTCGTGGCCGCCAACGATGTCGCTGAAATCGGCTCGCCCGGCAGCATCTCGGCCGTGCCCGAGCCCGAGAACCTCGCGCTGGCGCTGGCCGCACTGGGCGTCATCGGTCTGGTGGCGCGCAAGCGTCAAGCCTGATCTCCCCGGACAAGCACACAGGCTCACACCATGAAAATCCAACACCTCGTCCTCGCCCTGGCGGCGGCTGGCTGCGTTTCTGCGCAAGCCGCTGATGCGATCAACCTGGCCAACTACCAGGTCACCGGCACCTACAGCCTGCCCATTTTCAACGGCGCCAACACCAGCGGCTTGTTGTCCGGCCTGGAGGGCTCGGCCATCGCCTACGCCCGCGACCGCGGCACGCTGTTCTTCGTCGGTGACGAAGGCTCGGGCATCATCGAGATCTCGCTCACCGGCCAGACCATCGGCAGCATGGCCTTCAACTGGGCCGGCACCGGCGCCACCAAGAACGACACCGAAGGCCTGACCTACCTGGGCAATGGCCAGTTCGTCGTCACCGAAGAGCGCCTGCAAAACGGCTACAAGTTCAGCTACAGCGCCGGCGGCACCGCGGCCCTGGGCGGTGCGCCTTTCGTTTCCTTCGGCCCGACCATCGGCAACATCGGCATCGAAGGCATCAGCTACGACGCCCGCAATGGCAACTTCGTGACCGTCAAGCAGGACGACCCATCCGTTCTGAGCATCTACAACGCGCTGACCTTTTCGACCACGGCGGGTGCCGATGCCACGCCGACCACGTCGTTCGCGGCGGTGCCCACGGCCCCGGGTTCGAGCACCTACACGTCGCTGTTCGGCCTGAACAGCCTGTCGGACGTGGCCGTGCTGGGTGCCGTCGATGGCCTGAACGGCACCGCCGCTGCCGAGAACCTGCTGATCCTGAGCCTGGATTCGCGCCAGCTCATCGAGATCACCCGCGCTGGCGTGATCAAGAGCAGCTTCGACCTGTCCAACGTGCTGCCGCACAACGGCATCGAAGGCGTGACGATCGACGAAAACGGCACCATCTACCTGGTGGCCGAGCAGGTCCAGGACGGCAGCAACGTGCTGGCCAACCCCGCCTCGCAGCTGATCGTGCTGTCCAACGTCACGGCCGCCGTGCCGGAGCCCGAGGGCGTGGCCCTGGTGCTGGCCGGTCTGGGCCTGATGGGCGCGGTGTCGCGTCGCCAGAAGCGGGCCATTCAGGCCTGAATTTGGGTCTGAGCTTGGGGCCTGGGCAACGGCGGGTGGCGTGAGGCTTCAGCCCAGCGCCGCCAGCAGCTTGGCATGGATGCCGCCAAAGCCGCCGTTGCTCATGCACAGGATGTGGTCGCCCGGCTTGGCGACCTTGACCACCTTGGCCACGATGGCCTCGATGGTGTCGGCCACCACGGCGCGCTCGCCCATTTCCACCAGCGCTTCGTGGGCGTCCCAGCCCAGGCCGCCCGAGTGGCAAAACGCCAGGTCGGCGTCTTCCAGTGACCAGGGCAGCTGGGCCTTCATCGTGCCCAGCTTCATGGTGTTGGAGCGCGGCTCGAACACCGCCAGGATGCGCGCGTCCGGCCCGACCTTGCGGCGCAGGCCGTCCACCGTCGTGCGGATGGCCGTGGGGTGGTGCGCAAAGTCGTCATAGACGGTGATGCCGCGCACCTCGCCCTTGGTTTCCATGCGGCGCTTGACGTTGTCGAAGCGGGCCAGCGCCT
Source organism: Aquabacterium commune (assembly GCF_004362855.1). Classification (GTDB taxonomy): domain Bacteria; phylum Pseudomonadota; class Gammaproteobacteria; order Burkholderiales; family Burkholderiaceae_C; genus Aquabacterium; species Aquabacterium commune. Next base: position 444,168 of record NZ_SNXW01000001.1, on the reverse strand, counting down.
CGCAGGCCACCTGGGGCGCCACGCCCACGTGCTCGGCCGCCGCGATGGCCGCCAGCGCGTTCATCTGGTTGTGCTCGCCCAGCAGGGCCCATTCCACGCGCCCGACCAGCACGCCGGCTTTCAGCACGTCGAAGGCATGGGGCTCGCCGCGGGCGCGCAAGCCCGGCACGTCGCCACGGACGCCGAAGCGCGCCACGTCGCTCCAGCAGCCGCGCGCCAGGACGCGCTCCAGCGCTTCCTCGCGGGCGTTGACCACCAGGCGGCCCGAGGCGGGCACGGTGCGCACGAGGTGGTGGAACTGCGTTTCGATGGCGGCCAGGTCGGCAAAGATGTCGGCGTGGTCGAACTCGAGGTTGTTGAGCACGGCCGTGCGTGGGCGGTAGTGCACGAACTTGCTGCGCTTGTCGAAGAAGGCGGTGTCGTACTCGTCGGCTTCGATGACGAAGGGGTGCCCTGTGGCCGGGCGCACTGCCTCGTCCGTGCGGCCCAGTCGCGCCGACACCCCGAAGTTCTGCGGCACGCCGCCCACCAGGAAGCCCGGTTGCAGGCCGGCGGCCTCCAGGACCCAGGCCAGCATGGACGTCGTCGTCGTCTTGCCGTGCGTGCCCGCCACGGCCAGCACGTGGCGGCCTTGCAGCACGTGTTCGCTCAGCCATTGCGGGCCGCTGGTGTAGCGCAGGCCCGCGTCCAGGATGGCCTCCATCAGCGGGTTGCCGCGGCTGACCACGTTGCCGATGACGAACAGATCCGGCTTGAGCGCGACCTGTTCCACGCCGTAGCCTTCGATCAGCTCGATGCCGAGGGCGCGCAGCTGGTCGGACATCGGCGGATAGACGCCCGCGTCGCAACCGGTCACGCGGTGACCCGCTTCACGGGCAAGGGCCGCCACGCCACCCATGAAGGTGCCGCAGATGCCGAGGATGTGGATGTGCATGGGGACTTCCGAAAGAAAGGGCCAAAGACGGGACCAGCGACTGGCCCAGGCCCCGTGTCAGAGCTGGCGGAACGCGTTCGCGGCCGCGGCCACGGTGTCGGCGATGTCTTGCTCGGTGTGGGCGGCGCTGACAAAGCCAGCTTCGTACATGGCCGGTGCCAAGTACACGCCCTGGTCCAGCATCAGGTGGAAGAAGCGGTTGAAGGTGTCGGTGCCCTTGGCCATCACGGTCTGGTAGTTCTGCGGCAGGCTGTCGGCAAAGAAGAAGCCGAACATGCCGCCTTCGCTGTCGGCCGTGAGCGTCACGCCGGCATCGCCTGCGACTTTCACGAAGCCGTCCATCAAGCTGCGGGTGCGCTGGCCCAACTGCTCGAAGAAGCCCGGGCGCTGGATGATTTTCAGCGTGGTCAGGCCACAGGCCGTGGCCACCGGGTTGCCCGACAGCGTGCCTGCCTGATAGACCGGGCCCAGCGGCGCCAGCTGGGACATCACCTCGCGCGATGCAGCGAAGGCCGCCAGCGGCATGCCGCCGCCAATGACCTTGCCAAACACGCTCATGTCGGGCGCGAAGCCGGGAATGGCCTTGGCGTACACGCTCTGTGCGCTGCCCAGGGCCACGCGGAAGCCGCTCATCACCTCGTCGAACACCAGCATGGCGCCGTGCTGCGTGCACAGCTCGCGCAGGCGCTGCATGAAGGGCACGCTGGCGCGCACGAAGTTCATGTTGCCGGCGATGGGCTCGATCATCACGCAGGCGATCTCGCTGCCCTGGCTGGCAAACGCTTCTTCGATTTGCGCGATGTTGTTGTATTCCAGCACGAGCGTGTGCTGCACCACCTCGGCGGGCACGCCCGCGCTGGTCGGGTGGCCGAAGGTGGCCAGGCCGGAGCCGGCCTTGACCAGCAGGGCGTCGGCGTGGCCGTGGTAGCAGCCTTCGAACTTGACGATCTTGTTGCGGCCGGTGAAGCCGCGCGCCAGGCGGATGGCGCTCATGCCCGCCTCGGTGCCGGAGCTGACCAGGCGCACCTGCTCGGCGCTGGGCACGAGCTTGAGGATTTCCTCGGCCAGCTCGACCTCGCGCTCGGTGGGCGCACCGAAGCTGAAGCCATCCAGCGCGGCCTTCTGCACCGCTGCCAGCACCTCGGGGTGGCCGTGGCCCAGGATCATCGGGCCCCAGGAGCCGATGTAGTCGGTGTAGCGCGTGCCTTCGGCGTCCCAGAAATAGGGGCCTTGGGCACGCTGGACGAAGCGCGGTGTGCCGCCCACGGCCTTGAAGGCGCGCACGGGCGAGTTCACACCGCCCGGGATGACGCGCTGGGCGCGTTCGAACAGGGCGGCGTTGCTCATGGCATCAGTGGACATTGCGGGAACTCGGCGGAGGAACGGAATCGTCCAGCGCGGGATGGCCGGACTCGGTGGCGTCTTCGCCTTCGGCAGGCGGCTCGCCCGGCGGCAGGGCCCAGAAGAAGCGGTCAGGCACCACGCCGCCCATGCCGGGGCGGAAGCCGGCATCGAGCGACTGGTCCAGGAAACTCAGGGCCTCGGAGACGGCCACGTCCAGCTCGGTGCCGGTGGAGATGATGGCCGCCAGGGCCGCCGAGAGCGTGTCGCCGGCACCGACGAAGCTGGCCTCGAAGCGCTCGAAGCGCTCACCGGCCACCGCGCCTTGCGCCGTCGCCAGCACGTTGTCGATGAACTGGTCGGGCAACTGCACGCCCGTCACCAGCACATAGCCCGCGCCCAATTCGGCAGCGGCCACGGCCAGTTCGCGCGCCGAAGGCGGGCGCTCGGACTCCCAATCGGGCAGCAGGAAATCGGTCAGCGTGGTGTGGTTGCCCACCAGCACATGGCTGGACGGCACGATCAGCTCGCGGAAGGCCTCCAGGTAGGCGCTTTGGGCATCCTCTTCCATCCACGACAGGTTGGGCAGGTAGGACACCAGCGGCACATCGGGGTAGTCCGAGATGATCTCGGCGACCACGCTCACGCCCTCGGCGCTGCCCAGGAAGCCGACCTTCCACGACGCGATGGTGGCGTCTTCGAGGATGGAGCGCGCCTGCTCGGCGATGGCGTCGGCGTCGATCTCGACCGACTCGAACACCTCGGCGGTGTCGCGGATCAGCAGGCTGGTGATCACGGGCAGGGCATGCGCGCCCATGGCCGCGATGGTGGCGATGTCGGCCGCGATGCCGGAGGCCCCGCTGGGGTCGTTGGCGTTGAAGCTCAAGACACAGGCCGGGGCACCCGCATCTTGGTCAGCGGGGTCGAGGGTCTCGTCAGAGACGTTCTGGGGGCCGGTCTGGGGGGCATTCATGCGTGAGGTAAGCAATGTAAGAAGCGTGAGCCAGTGCCCGAGGTGGGCGCGACACCCTGTGATATTCCCAGGAATCGCGCCGCAGGCCCGTGGCTACAATGGGTTCATTGTATTCAAGTGAACCCAAGCGACGTGAGCGACTTATCTACCTGGATGTGCCTGATCTGTGGCTGGATTTACGACGAAGCTGCGGGCCTGCCCGAAGAAGGCATCGCTCCCGGCACGCGTTGGGCCGACGTTCCCATGAACTGGGTGTGTCCCGAATGCGGCGCGCGCAAGGACGATTTCGAGATGGTGCCGGTCTGATGGCCGCTGCGCGCTCCCCGCAAGGGATGGAGGAAGGTGTCCGTGTCTGATTTCGACAAGCCGCAAGAGCCCGCAACCACCAAAGTCCTCGTCATCGACGACAGCAACACCATCCGGCGCAGCGCCGAAATCTTCCTCAAGCAGGGCGGATACGAGGTGGTGCTGGCCGAAGATGGCTTCGATGCGTTGTCAAAGGTCAACGATCACGCCCCAGATGTTATTTTTTGTGACATCTTGATGCCCCGTCTGGACGGCTACCAGACCTGCGCCATCATCAAACGCAACCCGCGTTTCGCCCGCACGCCCGTGATCATGCTGTCGTCCAAAGATGGCCTGTTCGACAAGGCCCGAGGCCGCATGGTGGGCTCGCAGGACTACCTCACCAAGCCCTTCACCAAAGACCAGTTGCTGCAGGCTGTCGCCCAATGCACCGCTCAGACTCAGGGATGACCTGGGTTCAATGGGGCCCGTGGGTGTCACCCATTGCCGCCAGAATGTGAGTTCCACGCCGCCGGCGGAGCCCGGGGATGACGCAGGGCGGCGTTTCATGAGGTTCCTATGCCAATCCAGAAGATTCTGCTCGTTGACGACTCCAAGACCGAACTGCATGTGCTGTCGGAGTTGCTGACCAAGCGCGGCTACAAAGTGCGCACCGCCGAGAACGGCGAAGAGGCGCATCGCCGTCTGGCGGAAGAAAAGCCAGACCTCATCATCATGGACGTGGTCATGCCCGGCCAGAACGGCTTCCAGCTGACCCGTGCCATCACCCGCGACCCGCTGTTCGCCAGCGTGCCGGTGATCATCTGCTCCAGCAAGAACCAGGAAACCGACCGGGTCTGGGGCATGCGCCAGGGCGCACGCGACTACGTCGTCAAGCCCGTCAACCCCGAAGAGCTGCTGTCCAAGATCAAGGCCTTCGGCTGATCGGGGCGCGAGGACATGGCCAACAAGGACGCCCTGAGGGAGCTGCAGCAACGGCTGGCCCAGCGCCTGCAGACGGTGCGCGAACAAGCCCCGACCCGCAACTGGCTGGCCGTCGAGATGGCCGGCCACGGCTTTTTGCTGCCGCTGGACCAGGCCGGTGAAATCTTCCCGTTGTCGGCGGTGCACGCTGTGCCGCACAGCCAGCCCTGGTTCCTGGGCGTGGCCAACCTGCGTGGCCAGCTGCATGGGGTGATCGACCTGGCGGGTTTCGTTGGCTTGCCGCGCGACGCCTCCCGCAGCACATTGCGCGCCCAGCTCGCCGCTCCCGCCCGCGACACCCGCGAGGCCCGTGAAGGCGCCCGCCTGGTGGCCTTCAACGGCAAACTGCAGGTCAACGCCGCGCTGTTCATCGACCGCCTGCTGGGCCTGCGCAACGCCAACGCGCTGCAGCCCGCGCCTACCGCCGAAGAAGCCGGCAAACCCCATTTCATTGGCCAGCAGATGGCCGACGCCCAGGGCCGCATCTGGTATGAGCTCGACCTGGCGGCACTGGCCGCGGACGAAGCTTTCGCGCGCATCGACGCGCACTGATGCGCATGGAGGCCTGAGCCCGTGGTCTGCACACCGAATCATTCTGAAGTCATTGGAGAGCGAGCATGAGTTTCCTGAGCCGTTTCAAGGAACTGGGCAAATCACAGGACCGAGACGAGGTCCAGCCTGAGGCCCTGAGCACGGAAGGCATGGTGACCGCCGCGGGTGTGCAGATGGTGGACACGCAGGCCTCGCCCTCGACCCTCCAGGGCGGCGCGACCACGACGTCTGACTCCATCATCTCGGAAGCCGCGCCCTCGCAGTTCCCCGACGATTACAACGAAACCCGCCTGCACCCCGATGCCGACGGCCAGCCCGCCAGCGAGGCCCGCTCGGGCTTGCCCCTGATCGGCCACCTGCGCCTGGACCGCCAGCAGCGCGTGCTGGGTGCCACGCTGGCCGTGGGCGTGCTGGGCCTGATGCTCAGCGCCTTCCTGTCGGTGAACTCCGCAGACCGCCGCGCCGCGCAGACCGGTGCCACCGGTCAGGCGCTGATGCAGTCGCAACGCCTGGCCAAGTCGGTCTCGCAGGCCTTGATCGGCCGCGCGCAGGCCTTCACCGAGGTGTCGGACAGCGCCAAGGTGCTGGCCAGCAACGTGCGTGGCCTGGCCCAGGGCGACAGCGGCATGGGCCTCAACCAGGTGCAGGGCGGGGCGCAAGAGGCGCTCAATGGCCTGATCCCGCTGGTGGACCGCGCCGAGAAGAACGCCAACTTCGTGCTCTCGCAAAAGCAGACGCTGACCCAGGTGAGCTCGGCGCTGCGCGAAGTCAACGGGCAGTCCTCCGAGCTGCTGGACCTGGCCGAGGGCATCGCCTCGGCCCGCATCGAGAAGGGCGGCGTGAGCCCTGCCGAGGCCTTGTCCCTGAACCAGCTGGTGATGCTGACGCAGCGCATTGGCAAGTCGGCCAACGAATTCCTCACGGTGGAAGGCGTGTCCACCGAGGCCGTGTTCCTGCTGGGCAAGGACCTCAACGCCTTCAAGGAAATCGCCGAGGGCCTGCTCAACGGCAACCAGGATCTCAAGCTGGTGGCTTCGCGCGATCCGGTGGTGCGCGAGCAACTCGACGCGCTGCTGAAGATTTTCGAGCGCACCCGCACGCAGTCCACCTTCATCCTGGGCTCGCTGCAAGGCCTGGTGGCCGCGCGCGACGCACAGGTGGCCGTGATCGACGATTCGGAACCCCTGCGCAAGGGCCTGGAGGAGGTGCAGCGCAAGCTGACCGAGGGTGCCGGCATCGGCGGCCTGAACGTGGCGCTGATCCTGATCTTCCTGCTGGTGACGGCGGCGGCGGCGTATGGCCTGCTGCGCGTCTTCCTGACCGACCAACGCCAACGCGCCCTGGTGGCCGAGGCCCAGCGCCAGGAGGCCGAACGCCAGGAGCGCGAGGCCAAGCGCGTCAACGACGCGACCCAGGCGGCCATTCTGCGTTTGATGAACGAGCTGCAGATGGTGGCCGAGGGCGACCTGACGCAACAGGCCACGGTGACGGAAGACATCACCGGCGCCATCGCCGACTCGGTGAACTTCACGGTGGAAGAACTGCGCACCCTGGTGGCGCAGGTGCAGGGCGCGGTGTCGCGGGTGTCGGACACGACCGGGCAGGTGGAGTCCACCTCGACCGAGCTGCTGGCCGCCTCCGACGAGCAGCTGCGCGAGATCCGCGAAACCGGCGAGTCGGTGCTGCAGATGGCGGGCCGCATCAACGAGGTGTCGGCGCAAGCCCAGCACTCTGCCGAAGTGGCGCGCCAGTCGCTGGCCGCGGCCGACTCCGGCCTGGCCGCCGTGCAGAACGCCATCGGCGGCATGAACACCATCCGCGAGCAGATCCAGGAAACCTCCAAGCGCATCAAGCGGCTTGGCGAGTCCTCGCAGGAAATCGGCGAAATCACCGAACTGATCTCGGACATCACCGAGCAGACCAACGTGCTGGCCTTGAACGCCGCCATCCAGGCCGCATCGGCCGGTGAAGCGGGCCGGGGCTTCTCGGTCGTGGCCGAGGAAGTGCAGCGCCTGGCCGAACGCTCGGCCGACGCGACCCGCGAAATTGCCGCGCTGGTGCGCACCATTCAGACCGACACGCAAGACGCCGTGGCCGCCATGGAGCGCTCCACGCAGGGTGTGGTGGAAGGTGCCCGCCTGTCGGACGCCGCCGGTTCCGCACTGGGCGACATCGACCGCGTGTCGCGCCGCCTGGCCGAGCTGATCGAGCAGATTTCCTCGCAGGCCCTGCGCGAGGCCGCCTCCGCCAACGTGGTGGTGTCGAACATCCAGCACATTTTTGCCGTGACCGAGCAGACGGGTGAGGGCACGCGCTCCACCGCCCAGCTGGTGCGCGAACTGGCCAAAACCGCCGACGAGCTGCAGCAGTCGGTGGCCCGCTTCAAGATCTCGGCCTGAGCCCGAACAGGGACACCAACGCCATGGACAGCCTCCACCCCGACGCCGCTGACGCACGCGAGTCAGACCTGCATGCCGACGACCTCAGCGCCCTGGCCTGGGTGCAGGAGGAACTGCGCAAGTCGCTGGACGCTGCGCACAAGGCGCTGCACCGCGCCCTCAAGGACCGGCAATCGGCCGCGCAGTCGGACGTCGATGCGCTCGACCCGGCCGTGCTGCGCACCGCGCGCCAGCAGATCCACCAAGGCGTGGGCGCGCTGGAGCTGGCCGGCTTGCCCGCCGGTGCCGCCCTGCTGCGTGCCAGCGAGGCCGTGGTGCAGAAGTTTGTCAACCGCCCCAGCGCGCTGAGCGCCGACGCGGTGCGCGACATCGAACGCGCGTCTTTCGCCTTGCTGGACTACATGTCGCGCCGCGTGGCGGGCAAGCAGGTCTCGGCCGTGGCGCTGTTCCCGCAGTACGAGGCCTTGGTGGCCCGCGTGGGCGGCACGCTGCCGCGCCCGTCCGATTTGTGGGCGCAGGACTGGCCGGCGCTGTCGCTGGAGTCCACCCTGGCCGCGCCCGAAGACGTCGCGCCGCGCAAGGCCGATGCCGAGACCGTCGAAGCCTTCGAAGCCGGCCTGCTGAGCCTGCTGCGCCGCCAGCAACCCGAAGACGCCCAGACCCTGGCCGGCCTGTGCACCGGCCTGGCGCGCGATGCCGAGCAGCGCCGTGCCCACCGCGAGGCCGCCACCTGGATGCTGGCCAGCGGTTTCCTGGAAGGGCTGTCCGATCGCCACATCGAGCTCAGCGTGCACGCCAAGCGCGTGCTGTCGTCCCTGCTCAGCCAGCTGCGCGTGATCGTCAAGGGCAATGGCGTGCCCTCCGACCGACTGGCCTCCGAGCTGCTGTTCTTCTGCGCGCAAGCCGCCGAGGCCCAGCCTTCTGACCATTCCGTGCTGGCCCGCGTGCGCCAGACCTTCGGGCTGGAGCGCCACCGCCCGGTCAGCCTGGTGCAATCGGCGCTGGGCCGACACGACCCGGCCGTCATCACCCAGGCGCTCAAGCGCGTGGGCAGTGCCAAGGAAGGCTGGTCGGCCGTGGCCGCGGGCGAGGTCTTGCGCCTGGGCGGCCTGGGCGAGCAGTTCTCGCTCGTGGGCGATTCGCTGCGCAAGCTTTTCCCCGAGGGCGAGGTTCTGGGCAATGCCCTGACCGATGCCGTGCAACGCAGCGTGGCCCGCGCACAGGCGCCGGACGCTGGCCTGGCCATGGAAGTGGCCACCAGCCTGCTGTACGTCGAAGCCAGCCTGGAAGACGCCGAATTCGACCAGCCCGAGCAGCGCGACCGCGTGCACCGCCTGGCCGAGCGCATCCGCCAGGTCAGCGAAGGCCAGCCGGCCGCCCCGCTGGAAGGCTGGATGGAGGACCTCTACCGCCGCGTCTCCGACCGCCAGACCATTGGCAGCGTGGTGCAGGAGTTGCGCACGGCGCTGTCCGAGTCCGAAAAGCACATCGACCAGTTCTTCCGCGACCCGCAGGACCGCAGCCCGCTGATCGAGGTGCCCAAACAACTGCAGTCCGTCCGCGGCGTGCTGGCCGTGCTGGGCCTGGACCTCGCTGCCCAGGCCAGCGTGCACATGCGCCACGACGTCGAGCACCTGCTGCAGCCCGAGACCGACCTGGACGCTGCCGCGCAAGCTGGCGTGTTCGACCGCCTGGCCACCAACCTGGGCGCGCTCGGCTTCCTCATCGACATGATGGGCGTGCAGCCGGGCCTGGCCAAGTCGCTGTTCACTTTCGACGAGGCCACCGGCGTGTTGTCGCCGCTGATGGGCCGGGAAAAAAAAACACCGCTGACGCCCGACGATCCCGTTGAGGCCGCGGCCCACCACGTTCACCAGGCCGAGAAGGACGAAGCCCAAGCCGCCGCCGAAGAGGTGGTGCAGGCGCTGGGGCAGGGCGATGCGGGCCTGGACGATGTCTCCGAGCAATTGCAGAAACTGGCCGAGACGCCCCATGTGCAGGACCAGGCCGGCTTGGCCGACCAGCTCGCGGCCGCGCAAGCCGCGTTGGATCAGGCCCGCCAGGGCGCACACGGCGAGGCCGACGCCCAGGCCGTGGCCGCCGCCCGCGAACACGTGGCCGAGCAGGTCGCGCAGGTCCTGGCCGACCTGAACCCATCGGAGCCCGTGCCGGAGGAGCCCGCAGCGCAGGTGCTGCCTCTGCTGGCGCCCACGCCCACGGCCGAAGTCGCATCGACCGGCCTGGAAGACGACGACGAGATGCGCGGCATCTTCCTGGAGGAAGCCCGCGAGGTCATCGGCGAGGCGCGCGAAGCCCTGGCCACGCTGCAGCGCCAGCCTTCGGACCTCAGCGCCCTCACGGCCGTGCGCCGGGCTTTCCACACGCTCAAGGGCAGCTCGCGCATGGTGGGCCTCAAGGAGTTTGGCGAAGCCGGCTGGGCCTGCGAACAGCTCTGCAACACCTGGCTGGCCTCGCAGCAACCGGCCAATGACGACCTCACCGGCCTCACCGACGAGGTGCTCGGTGTCCTGGCCGATTGGACCGAGGCCATCGCCACCGGCCAGGACGCCGGCTGGCACAGCGCGCCCGTGGTGGCCGCTGCCGAAGCCCTGCGCCTGCGCGGTGAACGCCAGCCGCTGCGGTTGCCATCCGTGCTGTTGCCGGAGGTTCTGCCCGAGGTGTTGCCCGAAGCACGGCCCGAGCTGCCGCTCAGCGATGTCCTGCCGGACACCCCGCCGCCGGCGATGCAACTGGACGCCGTCGCCGAGCCAGATCGCCTGGCGCTCGACCTGCCAGTCCTGTCCGATTTGCCTGATTTGCCCGAGCTGTCTGAGCTGACCCAAGCACCTGCGCATGGTGTGGCCGGCAGCGACAGCGACACCGCCAGAGAGATCACCGCGTCCGATGCGTCCGCAGCCGAGCCCGACATCGCGCTGGACCTGGGCACGCTGGAGGTCATCGAGCCCACCGACGTCGTGCTGCTCGACGACACCGACCCGACCCTGCCTGCGCCGCTGGCCACGGATGCGGCGCCGGACATCGACCTCTCCGAGCCCGCAGACGTCGTGGAAGCTGCGGACGTCGCAGAGGCCGCTGAGCCGATGGTGCCCGCGGAAGACAGCGACGAGCAGGTCAAGGTGATCGGCCCGCTGCGCATCGGCATCCCGCTGTTCAACATCTACCTCAACGAGGCCGACGAGCAATCGCGCCGCCTGTGCACCGCGCTCAACGAATGGGCGCTGGAGGTGCACCGTCCCGTCAGCGACGAGGCCGTGGCCCTGGCGCACTCGCTGGCCGGCAACTCCGCGGCCGTGGGCTACAGCGGCCTGTCGCAGCTCGCCCGCTTGCTGGAGCATGGCCTGATGCGCTCGCAGCAGCTGGGCCCGGCCGATGCCGACACCGCCGAGCTGTTCAACGAAGCCGCTGACGAAATCCGCCAGTTGCTTCACCAGTTCGCCGCCGGTTTCCTGCGCGAGCCCTCCGAGCCCCTGCGCCAGCGACTGGAGGACTTTGACCACGAAGCCTCGCGCCGCATCGAGGCCGGCGATTTCGGCCAGCCTGCCGAGGCACCTGCATCGCACCTGCGCCTGGTGCACAGCAGCGACGAGCCGATGCCGGTCGAGATCTCGCACACCATCGCCCACACCACGCCCAGCCCGCACGACGCCCTGGCGCCCTTGCACCTGCCCTGGGACGACGAAGACGACATCGACGCCGCCGACCACATCGACGCGGACCTCTTTCCCATCTTCGAGGAAGAGGCGCTGGAGCTGCTGCCCCAGCTGTCGTCGCAAACCCGCCAGTGGCTGGACCACCCCGATCAGCCCGATGCCCCTGCCGCCTGCATGCGCACGCTGCACACCTTCAAGGGTGGCGCGCGCCTGGCCGGCGCCATGCGCTTGGGCGAGCTGGCGCACCGGCTGGAGTCCAGCATCGAGCGCCTGCTGGCCCATGGGGCCGTGGACCGCGACGCCATCGCCCCGCTCGAAGCCCGGGTGGACCGCCTGGTCGATGTGTTCGAAGCCCTGCGCCAGGCCGATGCCCAGGCCCAGGCGGCGCAGCCCGCCCTGGAGGCCCTGCCCGAGGCGGTGCCGATCGCCGAGCCGTCGGCCCCCCTGGTGAGCCTCGATGCCGATGCCGATGCCGATGTGGCACTGGACCTCGATCTCGACCAGGGCGCGTTGTCGCCGGCACCCGATGACACCGCCAGCGTGACCGAGCCGCGGGGCTCTGCCGCGACCGTTGCGACCGTTGCGACCGCTGAGGCCCTCGCGCCCATCGCCTGGTCGTCCCTGGTGCGCCCGCAAGGCGTGGTCCTGCGCCCGGTTGCCCGCGAGGCCGTGCAAGGCCCCTCGCAGGCCGCGGTGCGCGTGCGCCCGCAGCTGCTCGACCGCCTCGTCAACCACGCCGGTGAGGTCGCCATCACGCGCTCACGCCTGCAAGGCCAGGTCGGCCAGATCCGTGGTTCCCTGACCGACCTGACCGAGAACCTCGACCGCCTGCGTCAGCAGCTGCGCGACATCGAGCTGCAGGCCGAGACCCAGGTCGCCACCCGGATGGAAGCCGCGCGGGCCGCCTCCCAGCAGTTCGACCCGCTGGAGTTCGACCGCTACACGCGCTTCCAGGAACTCACCCGGATGATGGCCGAGTCGGTCAACGACGTGGCCACCGTGCAGCGCACCCTGCAGCGCAGCCTGGAAACCACCGAAGACCAGCTCGTGGCCCAGGCCCGCCTGACGCGCGACCTGCAAGACGACCTGCTGCGCACCCGCATGGTGGAGTTCGAAGGCCTCTCCGAGCGCCTCTACCGCGTGGTGCGCCAGGCGGCCAAGGAAACGGGCAAGCAGGTGCGCCTGGACATCGTCGGTGGCAGCACCGAAGTGGACCGCGGCGTGCTGGAGCGCATGACCGGCCCGTTCGAGCACCTGCTGCGCAACTGCGTGACCCACGGCATCGAGCCGCCCGAGGCCCGCACGGCAGCCGGCAAGGACGCCACCGGCACCATCACCGTGACGCTGGCGCAGGAAGGCAACGAAGTCAGCCTGGCTTTCAGCGACGACGGCGCCGGCCTGCAACTGGGCCGCATCCGCGACCGCGCCGTGGCCCAAGGCCTGATCGCGGCCGATGCGCAACTCAGCGACGCCGAGCTCGCCCAGCTCATCTTCACACCGGGCTTCTCCACCGCCGAGCAAGTCACCGAACTGGCGGGCCGCGGCGTGGGCATGGACGTGGTCCGGTCCGAGGTCAACGCCATGGGCGGGCGCATCGAGACGCAGACGCAAGCGGGGCAGGGCACGCGTTTTTCCCTGGTGCTGCCGCTGACGACCGCCGTCACGCGCGTGGTCATGCTGCGCTGCGGCCAGGTCAATGTGGCCGTGCCCACCCACCTCATCGAGATGGTGCGCCGCGCGCGGCCCGCCGAGATCGAGCAGGCCTACCACCAGGGCCAGATGCCGTTCGGCGACTTGAGCCTGCCCTTCTTCTGGCTGGGCGCATTGCTGGACCTCAGCCCCGTGGGCCTCGAAGGCGCCCGCAGCCTGCCGGTGGTCATCGTGCGCTCGGCGCAGCAGCGCATCGCGGTGCACGTGGACGAAGTGCTCGGCAACCAGGAAGTGGTGGTCAAGCACCTGGGCAGCCAGTTGGCGCGCCTGCCGGGCCTGGCCGGGATGACGCTGCTGCCTTCGGGGGCCGTCTCGCTCATCTACAACCCGGTGGCCCTGGCCACGGTCTATGGCGAGCGCGCCCACGCCCTGACCGGCCAGGCCTTGCAGCTGGGCTTGAACGGCCAGCCCTGGGCGGGCTGGTTGCAGCCGGACGCCCGCGGCCACATCAAGCCGCAAGCAGGCGAGCTCACCCCGGCCGAACGCGATGTGCCGATGGTGCTGGTGGTGGACGACTCCCTCACCGTGCGCCGCGTCACCCAGCGCCTGCTGGCGCGCGAGGGTTACCGCGTGGTGCTGGCAAAAGACGGCCTGGAAGCCCTTGAATTCCTGGCCCAGGAGCGCCCGACGGTGGTACTGTCCGACATCGAGATGCCCCGCATGGACGGCTTTGATCTGGTGCGCAACATCCGCGCCGACCGGAAACTGGCCGACCTGCCCGTCATCATGATCACGTCACGCATTGCACAGAAGCACCGCGACTACGCGGCCGAACTCGGCGTCAACCACTACCTCGGCAAGCCCTACCGCGAGGAGGAGTTGCTGGCCCTGGTGGCCACCTACGCTCGCGTGCCTGCGACCGTGGTCCCCTGAAGGTTTCACAGCAGCCACCACCTTGCAGTCCCAGGTTCCGACATCCGACGCTCGCCACGGGCCCGTGCCCGGGGTGGACGACGCCATCACGCACCTGGCGGCGCTGACCGCCCAGCGCGACCGCGAACTGCTGGACGTCACCCTGGCGCAAGGCGTGCTGGACCTGCTGGGCGCGGCCAGCGTGGCCGTCTATCGCCTGATCGGGCGCGAGGACGAATCCCGCCGCTGGCTGTGCTGCGGGCTGTCCCGCAAGGGCAGCCTGACGGTGAGCGACCCGATGTGGGTGGACCTCCACCAACTGCCGCTGGAAGAAGAGTACCCCCACCGCCAGCGCGCCCTGGCATCGCGCCTGCCCGAGCACGACGAAGAGCAGCTCATGGGCCACGGCGAGCACGCGGTGCTGGCCCGCCACATCGTCACCCTGCCGCTGCCCGTCGAAGTGGGCCTGGCGGGCGTGCTGGAGGTGGGCTCCACCGAGCCCTTGTCGGTGCAGGCCATGCGCACGGTCCAGACCCTGCTGAAGGTGTTTGGCAACTTCCAGAACCTGCTGGAATCCAGCCAGCGCGATGCGCTCACCAGCCTGCTCAACCGCCAGACCTTCGACGCCACCTTCCTGAAGGCCTCGATGCCGCTGGCCGAGCGCAAGGCCGGCCATGCCCAGGGCGAGCGCCGGCACAACAGCGCCGCGGGCTACTGGCTGGGCGTGATCGACATCGACAATTTCAAGCGCGTCAACGACAACTTCGGCCACCTCATCGGTGACGAGGTGCTGGTGCTGGTGGCGCGCATCATGCGCCAGACCTTCCGCCACTACGACCGACTCTACCGCTTCGGCGGCGAGGAGTTCGTGGTGCTGCTGCGCGGGGGCACCGAGGCCGATGCCATGGGCGCGTTCGAGCGCTTCCGCCGCAACGTGGCCAGCTACCCCTTCCCGCAGGTGGAGCGCGTCACGGTCAGTGTGGGCTTCACCGAGGTCATGCACCACGACACGCCCAACGTGACGTTCTCGCGGGCCGACCAGGCGGTTTACCGCGCCAAGCACCAGGGCCGCGACCAGGTGCTGTGCCACGAAGCGCTGGTGCGCGATGGCGTGATGGCGTCCAGCGAACAGCACATCGGCGACGTCGAGCTGTTCTGAGCTGGCGGCCGAGCTTCAGGCCTTGTTCGCCTTCACCACCGCATAGCGCGCCAGCGTCTCGGCGCGGGCTTCGTCGTGTTGCACGATGGGCTGGGGGTAGTCGCGCCCGATCACCACGTCGTCGGCCGCGGCCAGGTCGGCCGGGCGCGCCAGCCACGGCGCGTGCAGGGCCTTGTCGGGCAGGCTGGTCAGCTCGGGCACGTAGCGGCGGATGAACTTGCCCTGCGGGTCGAACTTCTCGCTCTGGTTGATGGGGTTGAAGATGCGGAAATAGGGTTGTGCGTCACAGCCTGACGATGCGGCCCATTGCCAGCCACCGTTGTTGGCGGCGAGGTCGAAGTCCAGCAGCTTTTCGGCGAAGTAGGCCTCGCCACGGCGCCAGTCGATCCCCAGGTCCTTGATGAGGAAGCTGGCCGTGACCATCCGCAGGCGGTTGTGCATGTAGCCCGTCTGGTTGAGCTGGCGCATGGCTGCATCCACCAGCGGGTAACCCGTGCGGCCCTCGCACCAGGCGGCGAAGTGCGCATCGGCGTGCTTGCCGTTGGCCCATTTGATGAGGTCGTACTCGCGCTTGTAGGCGTGGCCGACCACGTGCGGGTGGTGGAAGAGGACCTGGTGGTAAAAATCGCGCCAGATCAGCTCCGACAACCACACCCGCGCCCCTTCCGAGCCCGCCTGCGCGCGCCGCCAGGCCAGGCCGGCGAGCTCGCGGATGGACACCGTGCCGAAGCGCAGGTGGGTGGACAGGTAGCTCGGGCCTTTGACGCCGGGGAAGTCGCGGGTCTCGCCGTAGTGGTCGATGCGCTCCAGGAAGTCGCCCAGCAATGCCTGGCCGCCACGGGTGCCTGGGGGCACCTTGAGCGTGTCCACGGGTTCGAAGTCCAGGTCGGGCAGGGTGGGCACGCGCGGCAGCTCGGGCGGGCAGACCGCGGCTGGGATGGTGGCCAGGCGGGCGGCGTACTTCTCCACCGGGTAGGGTTTGACGTAGAAGTCATCGACCTTCTTCAACCAGGCGTTCTTGTAGGGCGTGAACACACCGTAGGGCGTGTCGTTGCCCGTCAGCACCTCGTTGCGCTCGAAGACGACGTGGTCCTTCAGCGTGTAGAGCGCCGCACCGACGTTGCTCAGCGCCCCGCGCACCTGGGCGTCGCGCTGCAGGGCGTAGGGCTCGTCGTCGTGGGCGGCATAGACCGATTGCACGCCCAACTGCTCGGCCAGCTTCGGGAGTTCGCGGCGCGCCGGGCCGTGTCGCACGATCAGCCCCGTCAGCGCTGGCGCGGGCGCCCCGGCATTGGCGGCCAGCACACGCAGGGCGCCGTCGAGCTCAAACAGGCTTTCGCGGATGAAGGCCACGCGGCGGTCCTGGCGGGGCAGGGCGTCGAGGATGTCGGTGTCGAACACGAAGGCGCACCACACCTTCTGCGCGTTTTTCAAGGCGTGGAAGAGGGCGGCGTGGTCGTGGCAACGCAGGTCGCGGCGCAGCCAGACCAGGGCGGATGAGTGGACTTCGTTCATGACATTGTTCGGCCCGAAAGCGTTGTCTTGCATTGTCTTGGTGCAGCCGCAGGCGGCTGGCCTAAAATCATGGCATGTCTGCCGACGTTTCCCATTCCATCGACCTGACCAACCAGTTTCTCATCGCCATGCCGGGCATGGTGGATGACAACTTTGCGGGCACCGTCGTCTATCTGTGCGAGCACAGCGACAACGGCGCCCTGGGCCTGGTCATCAACCGCCCGACGGACATCAACCTCAAGAACCTGTTCGAGCGCGTGGACCTGTCGCTGGACCGCGATGACCTCGCCGCGCGCCCCGTGTTCTACGGCGGCCCTGTCCAGACCGAGCGCGGCTTCGTGCTGCACGAGGGCCTGGGCGACGATGGCGAGCACTACAGCTCGACGTTGAAGATCTCGGGCGGCCTGGAGATGACCACCTCGCGCGATGTGCTGGAAGCGCTCTCCAGCGGCGCTGGCCCCAAGCGCGTGTTCGTCACGCTGGGCTACGCGGGCTGGGGCGCCGGGCAGCTGGAAGACGAGATCTCGCGCAATGGCTGGCTGTCGGTCAACGCGGATCCGGAGCTTATCTTCGCCACACCGGTGGCGCAGCGCTATGACAAGGCTTTGTCTCTGCTGGGCGTGGACCGCAGCTTCCTGATGGGCGAGGCCGGGCACGCATGACCGGGCCGACGCCGTCGTCCGCGGTCCGCACCTTCCTGGCCTTCGACTACGGGCTCAAGCGCGTGGGCGTGGCCACGGGCAACAGCTTCACGTGCCAGGCCCAGCCCCTGCAAACCATCGCGGCCGAGGGCGACGCACGCTTTGCCCGCATCGGCCAGCTGGTGAGCGAGTGGCAGCCCGCCGCCCTGGTGGTGGGCGTGCCCTACCACCCCGACGGCGCCGAGCACGAGAACACCTTGCGCGCGCGCAAGTTCGGCCGCCAGCTCTCGGGCCGCTTCCACCTGCCCGTGCACGAGGTCGATGAGCGCTACTCGACCACCGAGGCGAAGTCCTTCGGCGCACGCGACCTGGACGCGGCCTCGGCGGCCATCCTGCTGCAGCAATTCTTTGACGCGATCCCGGTCGCGACCCCTGTTGCCACCCCCGCCGCCACACCCTCCGAGAGGCCCGAGTGACATCCCCTGCACCCCACACCCTGAGCCTCGACGCCGAGGCCCTCTACGGCAGCCTTCTCGATGGCGTGCGCCGTCTGGCCACGCCGGACACGGCCCTGGTCGGCATCTGGTCGGGCGGCGCCTGGCTGGCCGAACGCCTCGCCACCGACCTCGGCCTGAAGACGCCGCACGGCGTCATCTCCTCGGCCTTGCACCGCGATGACTTCAGCTCGCGCGGTCTGGCCGTGGGCAAGGACGCCACGCACCTGCCCTTCGAGGTCGATGGACGCCGCATCCTGCTGATCGACGACGTGCTCTACACCGGCCGCACCACGCGCGCCGTCATCAACGAGCTGTTCGACTTCGGTCGCCCTGCCAGCGTGACCCTGGTCGTGCTGGTGGACCGGGGCGGCCGCGAGCTGCCCATCGAGCCGGCGTTCTCCGCCGCCCGCATTGCCCTGCCCGACGACGAGCGCGTGTCCCTGGACCGCACGCCGGAAGGTCGCTTCCAGTTCCATTTCGAGAGGGTGTGATGAAAAAACCCCAACGCAACCCGCAGCTCAACGCGCATGGCGAGCTGATCCACCTGCTGTCCACGGAAGGCCTGCCCAAGGCCATCCTGCACCAGATCCTGGACACCGCCGAGCAGTTCCTGAGCGTCAACGAGCGCGAGGTCAAGAAGGTGCCACTGCTGCGCGGCAAGAGCGTCTTCAACCTGTTCTTCGAAAACAGCACGCGCACGCGCACCACCTTCGAGATCGCGGCCAAGCGCCTGAGCGCCGACGTCATCAACCTCGACATCGCGCGCTCGTCGGCCTCCAAGGGCGAGAGCCTGCTGGACACCATCGCGAACCTGTCCGCGATGCAGGCCGACATGTTCATCGTGCGGCACAGCGAGTCGGGTGCGCCCTACCTGATCGCCCAGCACGTGGCCCCGCACGTGCACGTGGTCAACGCCGGTGACGGCCGCCACGCGCACCCCACACAGGCGCTGCTGGACATGTACACGATCCGGCACTACAAGAAAGACTTCTCCAGCCTGACCGTGGCCATCGTGGGCGACATCGTGCATTCGCGCGTGGCCCGCTCCAACATCCACGCGCTGACCACCTTGGGCGTGCCCGAGGTGCGTGTGGTCGGCCCGCGCACCCTGGTGCCCGGCGACCTGCGCGAGATGGGCGTGCGCGTCTGCCACAGCATGGAAGAGGGCATCAAGGATGCCGACGTCGTCATCATGCTGCGCCTGCAGAACGAGCGCATGACCGGCGGCATGCTGCCCAGCTCCGGCGAGTTCTTCAAGGAGTTCGGCCTCACGCAAGCCAAGCTGGCCCTGGCCAAGCCCGACGCCATCGTGATGCACCCGGGCCCGATCAACCGCGGCGTGGAGATCGAATCGGCCGTGGCCGATGGCAAGCAAAGCGTCATCCTGCCGCAGGTCACCTTCGGCATCGCGGTGCGCATGGCGGTGATGGGCATCATCGCGGGGAATGAAGCATGAAGATCATCATCAAGAACGGCCGCCTGGTCGATCCCGCTTCCGGCCTGGACCAGGTCGGTGACCTGGCCATCACCTCGGGCCGCATCAGCGCCATCGGCAAGGTGCCGGCCGATTTCGCGCCTGACCGCAGCATCGACGCCACCGGCCTGATCGTGGCGCCGGGCCTGGTGGACCTGGCCGCCCGCCTGCGCGAGCCGGGTCACGAGCACGAAGGCATGCTGGAGTCCGAGCTGGCCGCTGCTGCCGCCGGCGGCGTGACCAGCGTGGTCTGCCTGCCCGACACCGACCCCACGCTCGACGAGCCTGGCTTGGTCGAGATGCTCAAGCTGCGTGCCCGCAAGCTCAGCCGCTGCCGCTTGTTCCCGCTGGGCGCGCTCACGCGGGGCCTCAAGGGCGAAACGCTCACCGAGATGGCCGAGCTGGTCGAGGCCGGCTGCATCGGCTTCTCGCAAGCCGAGGTCGCCATCAAGGACACCCTGGTGTTGCAGCGTGCCATGCAGTACGCCGCCACCTTCGGCTACACCGTCTGGCTGCGCCCGCAGGACCCGTGGTTGGGCAAGGGCGTGGCCGCCAGCGGCTCGGTCGCCACGCGCCTGGGCCTCTCGGGCGTGCCCGTCAGCGCCGAGACCATCGCCATCCACACCCTCATCGAGCTGGTGCGCGCCACCGGCACCCGACTGCACCTGTGCCGCATCAGCAGCGCCGCTGGCGTCGAGCTGGTGCGCCAGGCCAAGGCGCAGGGCCTGCCCATCACGGCCGACGTCAGCATCAACTCCCTGCTGCTGACCGACGTTGACATCGGCTACTTCAATGCGGTCATGCGCGTGACGCCGCCGCTGCGCCAGGGCCGCGACCGCGACGCCTTGCAGGCCGGCCTGGCCGATGGCACGCTGGACGCGCTGGTCTCCGACCACACCCCGGTCAGCGAAGACGAGAAGGTGCTGCCTTTCGGTGAGGCCGAGCCCGGTGCCACCGGTCTGGAACTGCTGCTCAGCCTGGCGCTGAAGTGGGCCGGTGCCGACCACCAGGCCCAGCCCGCGGCCGACAAGCTGCGCCGCGCGCTGTCGGTGGTCACGCAAGGCCCGGTGAAGGTGCTGGGCGATGCCCTGGGTTCGTTGTCGTCGAGCGCTGGGCGCCTGGTGCCCGGTGGCGTGGCCGATGTGGTCGTGTTCGACCCCGCCGCGCGCTGGACGGTGACGCCGGCCGAGCTGGTCAGCCAGGGCAAGCACACGCCGTTCGCGTTCGAGACCACCGGCTTCGAGCTGTCAGGCCGCGTGCGCCTGACCCTGGTGGCCGGCCAGGTGGCCCACGAGTCTGCCGCCCTGAACGCAAGCCCATGAGCGCCGCGGCACCTGGGCCCGTGCCCACAGCCTCGATGGCGACGAACTGGTGGCGCGCACCGATCGCCATCTGGCGCCTGAGCCGCGTGGTGGCGCACATCCTCTACGGGCTGGTGCTGGTCTATACCGTCTGGGATGCGCAAGACGTCGCCACGCGCGAGCGCCGCACCATCGCCTGGTCGATGCGCCTGCTCAACCTGCTGGGCCTGACCGTGCAGTGCCAGGGCAGGCCCCATGCGGGGGCGCGCCTGGTGGTCTCCAACCACATCTCCTGGCTGGACATCATCGTCATCAACTCGGTCATGCCCTCGCGCTTCGTCTCCAAGGCCGAGGTCGGGCAATGGCCGGTCATCGGCCGCCTGGTGACGGCCGCGGGCACCCTGTTCCTGGTGCGTGAGCGCCGCCGCGACGCCATGCGCGTGCTGGGCCTGATGGCGCAAGCCCTGCGCGATGGCCAGAGCGTGGCCGTCTTCCCGGAAGGCACCACGGGGGCGGGCCACGAACTCATGCACTTCCATGCCAACCTCGTGCAGTCGGCCATCGACGCGCCTGCGCCCATCCAGCCGGTGGTGCTGAGCTACCGCGACGCCCAGCATGCCGTCAGCCCCTCGGCGGCTTACATCGGCGACACGGGGTTGCTGACGTCGATGTGGATGGTGGCCAGCGCCAAGGACCTGACGGTGTCGGTGCAGATCCTGCCCGCCGAAACCGTGGTCCACGCCGACCGCCGCGTGCTGACCGAGCGGCTGCACAGCGAGATGTCGCAGCGCCTGTCGGCCGCGATCCAGGCAGCGCATCAAGCCGATCAGACTTGATCCACCTTCAGCCGTGAAGATGTGTTGCGCGCTTGTGTGAACAATTGCGCAGCATTTGGGTGCTTTTTCGGACAACTTCTCGGGCCATCGGCCGATAGTCTTAGGCCACCCCTTGCCGCATCGCGCAAAGGGCCTGCGACGCTCATGGGTTTCCTCGACCGAGGCCTGGGCGCCGTGGCATCGACCCCAACCCCTTGAGGAGTCCCTCCATGTCCAAAAAGAACCTTCGGTGCCTGCCCCTGGCTGCAGCCGCCATGGTCGTCTGCATGAGCGCTCAGGCCGAGTACACCTTCGCCGACGGCAAGCTGCGCCTGTCCGGCTTCGGCACCGTCGGTGTGTCCCGCACGAACAACGACCAGGCCTACTTCAACTACCCCGGTCAAGGCGGTGGTGCCGATCGTTCGGCCAGCTTCGACCCCGACACCAAGCTGGGCCTGCAAGGCACCTACAAACTCACCGACACGGTTTCGGCCACTGCCCAGCTGCTGACCAAGTACCGCGCCACCGGCGAGTACACGCCCCAGATCGAGTGGGCCTTTGCCAAGTGGCAAGCCACGCCCTCGACCACGCTGCGTGTGGGTCGCATCGGCGCGCCGTTCTTCATGGTGTCCGACTTCCGCGACGTGGGTTACGCCAACACCCCCGTGCGTCCTCCGCTGGACGTCTATGGCCAGGTGCCGGTGAGCTTCACCGACGGCGGCGACCTGAGCCACCAAATCACCCTGGGCAGCGCCACTGTCACGGGCACCCTGTGGGCCGGCCAGACCAAGGCCAAGTACGCCTCCGCGCTGGCCAGCAACGGTGCTGCCCTGGACCCGGTGGTCGTCAAGTTGCGAAACCAGTTCGGGCTGAACCTGCAGGCCGAGTTCGACGACGGTTACACCGTTCGCCTGGGCCACAGTCAGGGCAAGCTGACCGTTGAATCGGCATCGACGAACACCCTGCTGTCAGGTCTGGCCTTGCTCGGTCCGGGCGTGGCGCTTCAGACCGGTTCGGCCCAACTCGGCGCCCAGGCCGGCGCCTTGGCGGCCGGCGCCTCCGCTGCTGTCGCCACCAACGGCACCGATTCGTCCTTCACAGGCATAGGCTTCTCCATGGACCGCAACAACATCGTGCTGGCCACAGAGTACACGGTGCGCAAAATCCAGCAAGGCACGGTGGCAGACACCACGGGCTGGTACGTCCTGGGCGGCTACCGCATCGGCTCGGTCCTGCCGTACGCCGTGGTCTCGCGCCTCACGGTGGATGGCATCAACGGCACGGTGAACCCTGCTTTGGCCAACTTCAGTGCAGATGCCTATCGCGGCGCCGTTGCCCTGCAGAACAGCGGCAAGGTGGCACAGAACACCCTGTCCCTGGGCGCCCGCTGGGACTTCCGCACGGGCATGGCCCTCAAAGCGCAGTTCGACCGGATCTCCAAGCCCTCCAGCAGCAACGGCCTGTTCCTGAACCCCGACGCTACGACCGCTTCGGGCCAGGACTTCTTCAACAACAAGAAGAAAGTCAACGTGCTGAGCCTGGCCGTCGATTTCGTGTTTTGAGCCTGAGGGAGCCACACACATGCAACACCCCCACACCCTCCAGTCCGTGCTGAAGTCTGCGGTCGCCATCGGCCTGCTGACCTTGGCCCACGCGGCATCCGCCCAGGTGGCCGTGATCGTCAACCCCAAGAGCGCCATCGCCAACCTCTCGCCCGAGCAGGTCTCGTCGATCTTCCTGGGCAAGAGCAACACCCTGCCGTCCGGCAGCACCGCTGCGCCCGTGGACCTGCCCGACGGCAGCCCCGTGCACGAGCAGTTCTACACCAAGGCCACCGGCAAGACCTCGGCCCAGGTCAAGGCCACCTGGGCCCGCCTGACCTTCTCCGGCAAGGCCACGCCGCCCAAGGAATTGGGCAGCTCGGCCGACGTCAAGAAGTTCGTGGCGGCCAACCCCGACGCCATCGGCTACATCGAGAAATCGGCGGTGGACGGCACCGTCAAAGCCGTGCTGACGATCGACTGATCTGCCTCCGAGCGGTCAAATGACCGGCGACTCAGGGTTGTCTCGTGGCTTTGGCCGCGCGGCAACCCTTTATCTTTTCGGCAGGGACGGGCGCACCCTCGCGGACACCTACAATCTTGCGTCCCGCTGAAAGGTCTTTTGATGTTCGATTCCGCTTTGTTGCAGGCCCTGCACGACGGCCTGCTGGGCTGGGCCATTCAGGGTCTGGCCGATGCCAGTTGGTGGCAAATTGTTGCCTACACCCTGCTTCTCACCCACATCACCATCGCTTCGGTGACGATTTTCCTGCATCGCGCCCAGGCCCACCGGTCGCTGGAGCTGCATGCCATCCCCTCGCACTTCTTCCGCTTCTGGCTGTGGCTGACCACCAGCACCGTCACCAAACAGTGGGTGGCCGTGCACCGCAAGCACCACGCCAAGTGCGAAACCGCCGAAGACCCCCACAGTCCGGTGGCCCACGGCATCAAGACTGTGCTGCTGACCGGCCGTGAACTCTACGCCGTGGAAGCCGCCAAGGCCGACACGCTCAAGAAATTTGGCCACGGCACGCCCGACGACTGGCTGGAGCGCACGCTCTACACCCCGCGCAACAACTGGGGCCCGATCGCCATGCTGCTGATCGACCTGGCCTTGTTCGGCGCCATCGGCATCACCGTGTGGGCCGTGCAGATGGTCTGGATCCCCATCACGGCGGCCGGCATCATCAACGGCCTGGGCCACTGGTGGGGGTACCGCAATTTCGAGGCGCCCGACGCTTCCACCAACATCTCCCCCTGGGGGATCATCATCGGTGGCGAAGAACTGCACAACAACCACCACACCTACCCGACCTCGGCCAAGCTGTCGGTCAAGCCCTACGAATTCGACATCGGCTGGGGCTACATCCGTGGCCTGGAAATGCTGGGCCTGGCCAAGGTCCGCAAGACCCCGCCGCGCCTGACCCTGGGCAACATCAAGCCCGTGGCCGACGCCAAGACGCTGGAAGCCATCGTGGCCAACCGCTACGAGCTGATGGCTGGCTACGCCCGTGAGGTGCGCCTGGCCTGTCGCAGTGAACTGAACCGCCTGAAGGCTTCGGGGGAAGAGGGCGCTGCCAGCCGCCTGGCGCGCGTGCGCCGCTGGATGCACCGCGACGTCGAGCAGATGCCCGCCGGCGTGCCGCAGGAAGTGGCCGCAGCCTGTGAGGCCCACCCGCACCTGGCCAAGCTGATCGCCATGCGCGAGGAGCTGCGTGCCCTCTGGACGCGCACCAATGTGTCCGCCGAGCAACTGGTGGCCGACCTGCAGAACTGGTGCCAGCGCGCCGAAGCCAGCGGCATCCAGGCGCTGCAGGAGTTCTCGCTGAAGCTGCGCGCAGCCCACGCCTGAGCTGCCTCAACCGGTTGGCGCCGTTCGCCGCAAAAGCTGCCAGCAAACGCCGCCAACAAAAGCCGCCATGAGGCGGCTTTTTCATGTCCGACAGCTGGGCGCTCACGCCATGATGTTGAGCCCGCCATCGACGTACACCGTCGAGCCGGTCAGGTGGCGTGCCAGCGGGCTGGCCAGGTGCGCGCAGGTGAGGCCCACGTCCATGGTGTCGATGGGCTGGTGCAAGGGCGCCTCGCTGGCCGCGTGCGCCAGCAGCACGTCGAACTCTTTCAGGCCCGAGGCTGCGCGTGTGGCGATGGGGCCGGGCGAGATGGCGTGCACCCGGATGCCTTGCGGTCCCAACTCGTAGGCCAGGTAGCGGCAGCTGGCTTCCAGCGCGGCCTTCACCGGGCCCATCAGGTTGTAGTTGGGCACCACCTTGTTGGCCCCGAGGTAGCTCATGGCGAAGAGCGTGCCACCCTCGGTCATCATCGGCGCTGCGCGTCGGGCCAGTCGCAGGAAGGAGTGGCAGGAGATGTCCATGGCCATGGCGAAGCCCTCGGCGGAGCTCTGCAGCAGGCCCGATTGCAAATCGGCCTTGGGCGCGAAGGCGATGGAGTGCACCAGCAGGTCCAGCCGGCCCCAACGGGTCTGCAGGGCCTCGAACACGGCGTCCATCTGGCCCGGCTGGGTCACGTCCAGCGGCAGCAGCATCTCGGCGCCGATCTCCTGGGCGATGGGCTCGACGTGGGGCCGGGCCTTGTCGTTCTGGTAGGTCAGGGCGACGTCGGCGCCACACAGCCGAAACGCCCGCGCGCACCCCGTGGCGATGGAGTCCCCGTTGGCGACGCCCACCACGAGCGCCTTTTTGCCGGCCAGCAGGGGCGGCAGGGCCTGAGTGGGCGAGGTGTGGGTGCTGGCGTCGCCGTTGTGAGTGGTGTTGTGAGTGGCGTCGGGGGCGGTGTCGGGCATGGTGGGTGAGCAGGGCGGCCAAAGCCCCATGCTGCGCTGCACACATGAATGCCGCAAGTCAGCCGAGTGGCGCGCTAGGACAAAGCTTGCGCGCAAAGAAAAACCCACCGGGCTTGGCGCCAGGTGGGCTTTGCGTGTGGCATGAGGGGTGCCGGGGCACCCCGACACATCACTTCAGCTTGACTTCCTTGTAGGCGACGTGCTTGCGTGCCTTGGGGTCGAACTTCATGAATTCCAGCTTTTGGGGCGTGGTCTTCTTGTTCTTGCTGGTGGTGTAGAAGTGGCCGGTACCCGCAGTGGATTCCAGCTTGATCTTTTCGCGTCCGCCTTTAGCAGCCATGGTGTTCTCCTAATTACAGTTCGCCGCGGGCGCGCAGATCCACCAGGATCGCGTCGATGCCCTTCTTGTCGATCAGGCGCAGAGCGGCGGCGCTGATGCGCAGACGCACCCAGCGGTTTTCGCTCTCGACCCAGAAACGGCGGTACTGCAGGTTGGGCAGGAAACGACGCTTGGTCTTGTTGTTGGCGTGGGAAACATTGTTCCCGGACATCGGGCCCTTACCCGTGACTTGACAGACGCGTGCCATGACGCTTCTCCGTTCGCTGATATGCACCGCTTGGGGCGATGCTGATGTTGCGTGGCCAGTGCACAGAGCAGGACGCAAGCCCTGGTGAACACCCTTCCGAGCACTGTGATCAAGCCCACGAAAAACCGTGAACCCGCCACTGGCGTCGGGACGAATTTGCAAAGACATCGATTATAGCCAGATTCTGACCGTTTGGCAAAATCCGGCTGCAATCGCTTTTCAGGCGCCGCCTTGCTCCAGGAAGCGTTGCGCGTCGAGTGCGGCCATGCAGCCCGTGCCGGCGCTGGTGATGGCCTGGCGGTACACGTGGTCCTGCACGTCGCCGGCAGCGAACACGCCCGGCACGCTGGTCATGGTGGCGAAGCCGTTGCTGCCGCTGCGGGTGAGGATGTAGCCGTCCTTCATCTCCAGTTGGCCCTTGAAGATGTCGGTGTTGGGCGAGTGGCCGATGGCGATGAAGCAGCCCTTGAGCTCGATCTCTTTCGTCGAGCCGTCGTTGACATTCTTGATGCGCACGCCCGTCACGCCGCTCTGGTCGCCCAGAACCTCGTCGAGCGTGTTGAACAGGTGCAGCTCCATCTTGCCGGCGGCGACCTTCTCCTGGACCTTGTCGATCATGATGGCTTCGGCGCGGAACTTGTCGCGTCGGTGGATCAGGTGCACCTTGCTGGCGATGTTCGACAGGTACAGCGCCTCTTCGACGGCCGTGTTGCCGCCGCCCACCACGCACACCACGGCGTCGCGGTAGAAGAAGCCGTCACAGGTGGCGCAGCCGCTCACGCCGCGGCCCATGAAGGCCTCCTCGGAGGGCAGGCCCAGGTACTTGGCCGAGGCGCCGGTGGCGATGATCAGGGCGTCGGCGGTGT
Organism: Aquabacterium commune; assembly: GCF_004362855.1. Taxonomy (GTDB): domain Bacteria; phylum Pseudomonadota; class Gammaproteobacteria; order Burkholderiales; family Burkholderiaceae_C; genus Aquabacterium; species Aquabacterium commune. The sequence goes on along the minus strand of NZ_SNXW01000001.1, from coordinate 417,268 downwards.
AGGTGCCGCTGTCGCCCTTGAGCGTGAAGGGGCGCTTGGAGAGGTCCACCTGGTTGATGTGGTCATAGACCATGGCGGTGTTGAAGCGCTCGGCGTGCTGCTGGAAGCGCTGCATCAGCTCCGGGCCTTGCACACCCATCACGTCGGCAGGCCAGTTGTCCACCTCGGTGGTCGTCATCAGCTGGCCGCCCTGGGCCATGCCGGTCACCAGGGTGGGGTGCAGGTTGGCGCGCGCGGCGTAGATGGCGGCGCTGTAGCCGGCAGGGCCCGAACCGAGGATGAGGACGTTGCTGTGCTGGGGGGTGCTCATGGTTGCCTTTCTGGGTGGCGTGCCGCAGGATCAGGCCGCGGATGGCCGTGCGTTCGTTGGCGGCCATTTTCGCTCAGAGATGCGTCGGCTGCGAGCTGTGAGGGATTCCCATGGCTGTTCCGGCGATGCGGCTGGTGTGAGATTCCATAAAGTGCTAAAAAATCCCGCGCGGATGCCGAAATATGGTCAGACAGGTTGTTTGTCACACCCGCGCAGGTGCTTTTTTTCACCTGAAGTTCCCGTCACACGACGGACTTGACCGTCTCCATACCCGCTGAGGAGCCCTCCATGGCCATGTTGTCCAACCTTGACCTGATCCGGCGCGTTCCGCTGTTTTCGATGCTGACGCAAGCCCAGGCCGAAGCCATCGCCGAGGGTGTGGTCAAGCGCCGCTACCGCCGCGGCGAGCTCATCGTGGAGCGCGGTCGCAAGACCAACGCCCTGTTCATCCTGTTGACCGGCCGTGCCCGCGTGGTGGCGTCCGACGAGCGTGGCCGCGAGGTCATCCTGGCCGTGCTGGAGGCGGGAGACTACCTCGGCGAGATGAGCCTGATCGACAACGAGCCGCATTCGGCCACCGTGCGCGCCGAGGTCCAGACCGATGTGCTGGTGCTGGGCCGTGCCGAGTTCGCCCGTTGCCTGCCCGAGAATTCTTCGCTGAGCTACGCCATCCTGCGTGGCCTGGTGCAGCGCCTGCGCAATGCCGACCGCCAGATCGAATCCCTGGCTCTGCTGGACGTTTACGGCCGCGTGGCCCGCGCCTTGCTGGACATGGCCGACGAAGATGCTGGCGAAAAGGTCATCCGTGGCAAGGTGTCGCGCCAGGATCTGGCCAAACACGTGGGAGCCTCGCGTGAGATGGTGTCGCGCGTGATGAAGGACCTCGAAGAGCGCGGCCTGATCGAAACGCAGGATTCCGGCAGCGTGGTGCTGAAGGACCGGCTGGCCGCGACCGCCTGATCATGATGCGGCCGCTCATTGGCCGACAAGCAGTTCCTTGAAAAGCCGGCCCATGGGTCGGCTTTTTGCTGCGCCTCCCGAAACTGTGTCGGGTGGTCAATGGCGTGCGCCGTGAGCGGGTGAGGGCGCTGCTTTGATCCACAATCGTGGCATGACCTTTCCCCTGGACTCCCTTCAGACCGACGCCGGTGCGGCCTCCCAGAGCGGCAAGCGGGCGAAGCCGGCCCGCGCTTCGGCAGACCGGCGCGATGAGTCGCTGGTGCGCGGCATGGGCACGGCCACCACGGTTTCCGGCCGTTTGCACCGTGTGCCGGGCGGGCAGCGCGTGGCCGCGCCCGCGGCACCGGCCGAAAACACCCTGCGTTTCCAACTGGGGCTGCTGCTGGGCGGTGTGACCTGGTTGCTGTTCCTGCTGGCCCTGATCAGCCACGATCGGCTGGACCCGGCTTTCACCACGTCTGGTCAGCACCGCGATGCTGCCAACTGGGTGGGCAACTTGGGCGCGCAGGTCTCCGACATCGCCTTGATGCTGTTCGGCTTGTCGGCCTGGTGGCTGCTGCTCATCGGCGGGCGGGCCTGGTTGAGCGGCCTGGCGCGCTGGTTGCGCCGCGACACAGCGGTGTCCGTGGCCGTCGGAGGACAAGCCCAGCAAGCGGCGCACGGCACGTCTGAAGCTGATGCACCGGCCTGGACGGTCTGGCTGGGCACGGTGCTGCTGATGTCGTCGAGCTGTGCGCTGGAATGGGCGCGCCTGTACCGCCACGAAGAACTGCTGGCTGGCGAGCGCGCTGGCGGTGTGCTGGGCTACGCCCTGGGCAAGCTGGGCATGACCTGGCTGGGCTTCAACGGCTCCGGCGTGCTGTGGATCGCGCTGTTGGTCGCGGGCCTCGCCCTGGCGCTGCGCTTTTCCTGGCTGGAGTTGGCCGAGCGCATCGGCGAGCGCATCGAGGGCCTGCGCGACAAGCACGAAGCCCAACGCGAGGTGGCACAAGACCTGCGCATCGGGGAGCAAGCCGCCATCGAGCGCGAGCGCGTGGTCGAAGAAGTGCGCCACGAGCTGCCCGCCGACCCCATCCCGCTGATCATCGAGCAACCGGTGATCGAGGTGCCCAAGTCAGAGCGCGTCGTCAAGGAAAAACAAAAGCCCTTGTTCGCCGAAATGGGCGACAACAAGCTGCCGCAGATCGACCTGCTCGACGCCGCCCCGGGCCGCATGGAGACCATCACCGCCGACTCCCTGGAGATGACGTCTCGCATGATCGAGAAGAAGCTCAAGGACTTCGGCGTCGAGGTGCGCGTGGTTGCAGCCTCGCCGGGCCCGGTCATCACGCGCTACGAGATCGAACCGGCCACAGGCGTGAAAGGCTCGCAGATCGTCAACCTGGCGAAGGACCTGGCCCGTTCGCTCTCGCTGGTCAGCATCCGCGTGGTCGAGACCATTCCTGGCAAGAACCTGATGGCCCTGGAGTTGCCCAACGCCAAACGCCAGATGATCCGGCTCACCGAGATCCTGGGCTCCGAGGTTTACCACGCTGCCCAGTCGATGCTGACCATCGGCTTGGGGAAAGACATCGTTGGCGCGCCCGTGGTGGCCGACCTCGCCAAGATGCCGCACTGCCTGGTGGCCGGCACGACCGGCTCGGGCAAATCGGTGGGCATCAACGCCACCATCCTGAGCCTGCTCTACAAGGCCGAGGCGCGCGATGTGCGCCTCATCCTGATCGACCCGAAGATGCTGGAAATGAGCGTCTACGAGGGCATCCCGCACCTGCTGTGTCCGGTCGTGACCGACATGAAGCTCGCCAGCAACGCCCTGAACTGGGCCGTCGGCGAGATGGAGCGCCGCTACAAGCTCATGTCCAAGATGGGTGTGCGCAACCTGGCCGGCTACAACAAGAAGATGGACGAGGCCAAGGCCCGCGGCGAGCTGATCCCCAACCCCTTCAGCCTGACGCCCGACGAGCCCGAGCCGCTGGACCGCCTGCCGCATGTCGTGATCGTGATCGACGAACTCGCCGACCTGATGATGGTGGTTGGCAAGAAGATCGAAGAATTGATCGCGCGCCTGGCGCAGAAGGCCCGCGCAGCCGGCATCCACCTGATCCTGGCCACGCAGCGGCCTTCCGTGGACGTCATCACCGGCCTCATCAAGGCCAACATCCCGACGCGCATTTCCTTCCAGGTCAGCAGCAAGATCGACAGCCGCACCATCCTCGACCAGATGGGCGCCGAAGCGCTGCTGGGCATGGGTGACATGCTCTACATGCCCTCGGGCACGGGCCTGCCGGTGCGCGTGCACGGCGCTTTCGTCAGTGACGAAGAGGTGCACCGCGTGGTCGAGTACCTCAAGACGCAGGGCGAGCCCAACTACATCGAAGGCATCCTGGAAGGTGGCAGCCTGGCCGACGAGGGCAGCAACCTGGACGGCTCGCCTTCGGGCGGTGGCGATGGCGAACAAGACCCGATGTACGACAACGCCGTGGCCATCGTGCTGCAGCACAAGAAAGCGTCGATCTCGCTGGTGCAGCGCCACCTGCGCATCGGCTACAACCGTGCCGCGCGCCTGCTGGAGCAGATGGAGAAATCCGGCCTGGTGTCCAGCATGGCCACCAACGGCAACCGTGAACTCATCGTGCCGCAACGCGGCGGGGAAGGCGGTGCCAACGCGGCACCGTGGGACGTGTGATGCGAACAAGCATGGCGACAACAGCTTTGTGGATGTGTGGTGCGGCCCTGGCCGTGACCTGTGCCAACGCGGGGGCAGCGACAGCTGCCGCACCCCGCGATCAGGATGCCGTGGCGCAGCTGCGTGCCTTCGTCAAAGAGGTGCAGTCCGGGCGCGGCAGCTTCACGCAGACCGTGACTTCGCCCGATGGCAAAAAGACGCGCAAGTCCGCCGGCACGCTGGAGTTCTTGCGGCCCAACCGCTTCCGCTTCGCCTACACGGCGCCGATGGAGCAGCTCATCGTGGGCGATGGCAAGCAGGTGTGGCTGTACGACGCCGACCTCAACCAGGTCACGGTGCGCCCCATGGGCCAGGCCCTGGGCGCCACGCCGGCGGCCTTGCTGGCCGGTGGTTCACTGGACAAAGACTTCGTGCTGAGCCAAGTGCCATCGGATGCGATCGTGGCTGTGTCCTCGTCGGGTGCGGCGTCCGCGACCCCGACGGCTCAACAGGCAACAAAAGCGATGGCACCGTCGGCCGTGGCGCCCTCGGGGGCGTCCACAGCGACAGTGGCCTTGAGTTGGGTGGAGGCCCGTCCTCGTCACAAGGAAGGGCAGTTCCAGTCGGTGCGCGTGGGCTTCCGTCAAGGACAACTGGCCGAGCTGGAGATCCTCGACAGCTTCGGGCAACGTTCGCGCCTGACATTCACGCAGTTCGAGCCGCACGCCAAGGTGGCGGCCGATCGCTTCCAGTTCACGCCGCCCAAGGGGGCCGACGTGCTGGCGCAACCTTGACCTTGACGCTCACCCTGACGACGTTCGCGCCGTCCGGGTGAGGTCAGGTCGGTGAGGGCGGCAGGGACATCCCCGCCGTTGCCCTCAGCTCAGGCTGGATCAGCCTTCGCGCTTGCCAAAGCCGGGGCGCTTGCCGCCGAAGCCAGGCTTGGGACCACCCGACTTGAAGCCGGGCTTGGCGCCAAAGGCAGGCTTGTCGCCGAACGAGCGCTCGCCGCCGAAGGAGGGCTTGCCACCGAAGGACTTGCCAGCCGGCTTGCCGCCGAACGACTTGTCGCCAAAGGGCTTGTCACCGAAGGGACGGTCGCCTTGGGGGCGGTCGCCAAAACTGCGGTCACCGAAAGGCTTGCCGCCGAAAGGCTTGGCACCGAAAGGCTTGTTGCCGAAGGACTTGGCCGGGCCACGGTCGTCAGAGCGCGGGCCACCGAAGCTGCGCTCTTCGCGCGGTGCGAAGCCTCGGTCTTCCGACGGACGGCCCTGGCCTTCAAAGCGCGGGTCGTGGTTGGGCTTGAAGGACGGGCGCTCCTCGCGCGGCGTGAAGCCACGGTTGTCGCCACGGTCTTCGCGGGGTGCGAAGCCGCGGGGCTCGCCCCAACCGCCGTCGCGCTGACCGCCACCGAAGCCACCACGGTCACCACCGCGGTCGCCACCGTAGCCGCCGCCGCCGAAGCGCTGGCCGCGGTCGTCACGGCGACCGTAGCCGGGCATCGGCTTGTCGCGGCGCGGGCCACCCTTGTCGGCCATGATCTTGGTCTTGGGCTCCAGGCCGGCGATCGCCGACTCGGGGATGCGCTGCGTGGTGAAGCGCTCGATGCGGCGCACCATCGGGATGTCGCGGCGCTCGGCCAGCGTCACGGCCAGGCCGGAGCGACCGGCACGGCCCGTGCGACCGATGCGGTGCACATAGTCCTCGGCCTTCATGGGCATGCCGTAGTTGATCACGTGGGTGATCGTGGGCACGTCGATGCCGCGGGCGGCGACGTCGGTGGCCACCAGCACGCGCAACTCGCGCGAGCGCAGGGCTTGCAGCACGCGGTTGCGGCGGCCTTGGGGCATGCCACCGTGCAGTGCGGCGACGGCGTGGCCCATGTCGGCCAGGCGGTCGGCCAGGATGTCGGCGTCACGCTGGGTGCTGGTGAACACCACGGCCTGATCGACTTCCTTGGTGGTCAGCAGGTGGTCCAGCAGGTCGTTCTTGTGGGACAGCGAATCGGCCAGGTGCAGGCGCTGCTCGATGTTGTCGTGGCTGTCGGTGTGCGAAGCCACTTCGATGCGCATGGCGTCGCGCGTCAGGCGCTGGGCCAGCTGGCCCACGTGGCCGGCGAAAGTGGCCGAGAACATCAGGGTCTGGCGGTCAGCCGGAATGGCTTCGGCGATCTGTTCGATGTCTTCGATGAAGCCCATGTCCAGCATGCGGTCGGCTTCGTCCAGCACCAGCGTTTCGACGCTGCTCAGCACGGCGGCGCCGGTGCCGATGTGGTCGAGCAGGCGGCCAGGGGTGGCGATCAGCACGTCCAGCGGGCCCTTCAGGGCCCTGAGCTGGTAGCCGTAAGGCACGCCACCGACGATGGTGGCCACGCGCAGACCCTGCATGTGGTTGCCGTAAGTCGAAGCGGCCTTGGCGACCTGCATGGCGAGTTCACGCGTGGGGGCCAGCACCAGGATGCGCGGGCCTTGGATGCGGCGCTTGCCTTCGCCACGTGCTGCGACAATGAGGCGCTCTAGCGCGGGCAGCATGAACGCGGCGGTCTTGCCCGAGCCGGTGCTGGAGGCGACCATCAGGTCAACGCCCTTGATGGCGGCGGGGATGGCTTGCACCTGCACGGTGGTGGGCTGGGTGTAGCCAGAATCGCGCAGGGAGCGCAACAGCGGCTCGCTCAGGCCCAGGGCGCCAAAGCCGGGGCCTTCGGGTTCGGCGGGGGTGCTGTCGTCGGCTTCATCGGCGGCACCGAACTCGGCATCGCTGCCTTCGGCCTGGATGCGGCGGGCGAGGGCGTCGATCAGCGAAGCGCTGTGGGCGTCCACGTTGGCAATGGTCTCGGTGCCGCCTTCGGTCGAGGCGATGGGGTTGATCTCTTGATCGCGGGAGGAATCAGTCATGTGACGTCTTTCAAGCAAAGCAATGCGCTGCCGACCCCGGATGAAAAATGGGGTCAGAAACGCCATGGCGCGGTTGCGGCAAAGTTGCCGGCTGGCCGCGGCCAGGGTGGAGTCGCTGGGATTCGTGTCCAGACCTCGTGACGACCGCGGGCTGACGAGCCCTGGCGGTGGATGACCACGTTGAGTCGGTGAAAGCGACGGCATCGCCGCCAACCGGAACTCAAGACACGATCTGAGCATCGCGGGCTGTGCCCGGACTGCGCCGTCGCTTCAGGTCTGTGGGCAACGCGCCGGAGGTGTCTCCGAGGTTGCTGCCACGACCTGGCTTGAAAAAGGTCAGAGGGGATGAACGGAAAACTTCGTCCTCTGAAGAACGAAGACGCTCATTGTGGCGCAAATATCAGGGTTTGTCCAGTGTCGTGCCCGTGCGCATCATGGAGAGCTCGATCGTCTGGTGGCGACCGCGCAGCCCCAGGTCGATCAGCATGGGGATGGTGACCAGGGCAAGGATGGTCAATGTCAACATGGGGGACCTCAGCTTTCCTTCTCAAATGGGGGAAGCCGACCGTGAACGAGCGCCGGTGTGAGCCTCAAGGATGCGCCTGTCGCGAAAGGTTCAAATCAGTGTTTACCTTCATCAAACTGTCATTTTTCTGGCTTTCGATGTTGGCCCGCCACGCGGCGACAATCTCCCCATGCAAGACAACCTGTCCCTCGACTTGCCAGAGCACCCCGACCGGCGGGCGCACGCCAAGCCGGGCGCCGATGACAGCGCGGCTGCCAGCCATGCCCCGCTGGCCGAACGACTGCGCCCCCGCACGCTCGACGAGGTGGTCGGCCAAGACCACTTGCTCGGACCGGGTCAGCCGGTGCGCGTGGCTTTCGAGTCTGGCCAGCCGCATTCGATGATCCTGTGGGGCCCCCCCGGCGTGGGCAAGACCACGCTGGCGCGCCTGATGGCCCATGCCTTTGACGCGCAGTTCCTGGCGATTTCGGCGGTGCTGGGGGGCGTCAAGGACATCCGCGAGGCCGTCGAGCAGGCGCAGGCCGTGCGCCGCAACGGTCGCCGCACCATCGTGTTCGTGGACGAGGTGCACCGCTTCAACAAGGCCCAGCAGGACGCCTTCCTGCCGCACGTCGAATCCGGCCTGTTCACCTTCATCGGCGCCACGACCGAGAACCCCTCGTTCGAAGTCAACGCCGCCTTGCTGTCGCGGGCCACGGTGCATGTGCTGCGCGCGGTGGAAGAGGACGCCATGGCGGCGCTGTTGCAGCGTGGCCAACAGGCCTTGTCGGGTCCTGAGCTCACGCCGGACGCCCGCGCCCGCCTGATCGCCTATGCCGATGGCGATGCGCGCCGCGTGCTCAACACCTACGAGACCTTGAGCGGCATGCTCAAGGGCCACGCCCTGATCGACGAGGCCCTGCTGCAGCGCGCCCTGGGCGAGCAACTGCGCCGCTACGACAAGGGTGGCGACCAGTTCTACGACACCATCTCGGCGCTGCACAAATCGGTGCGCGGCTCGGACCCCGACGCCGCGCTCTACTGGCTGGTGCGCATGCTCGATGGCGGCGTGGACCCGCGCTACATCGTGCGCCGGCTCATCCGCATGGCCAGCGAAGACATCGGCCTGGCCGACCCGCGCGCCCTGCGCATGGCCCTCGATGCCGCCGAAACCTACGAGCGCCTGGGCTCACCCGAAGGCGAGCTGACCCTGGCCGAATGCGTGATTTACCTGGCCATCGCGCCCAAGAGCAACGCGGCCTACACGGCGTACAAGGCCGTGCGCGCCTGGGTCAAGCAAGACACCACGCGCCCCGTGCCCATGCACCTGCGCAACGCGCCCACCAAGCTGATGAAGACGCTGGGGCACGGCGAGGGCTACCGCTATGCCCACGACGAGCCCGATGCGGTGGCCGCCGGCGAGCGCTATTTCCCCGACGGCATGGCGCCGCAGGCCTTCTACCAGCCGGTGCCCCGCGGTCTGGAGATCAAGATTTCGGACCGCGTGGCGCAGTTGCGTACCTTGGCCGCAGACGGGCGTGCGGACCCCGACAAAGACGCCAGCGACTGATCAGCGGTCGCGCCAACTCACGGCGCCGTCACCCGACGCCAGATCTGCGTGCGACCGAAGTACGGCGAGCCGAAATAGCCACGCACTTCCATCGTCTGGCCCTCGTCCTTGAGGCGCAGGCGGACGCGGTAACTGCGACCGCTCTTGGGATCGAGGATGTGGCCGCCTTCCCAGGTCAGGGGTTCGGTGGGGACGCTCCCCACGCCCTGGATGATCGTCAGACCGATGAAGGGCGCATCGCGCAGCGGACCCTCGCAAGCCTCGCATTGGAGGTTGACCTTGTTGGGGTCGAGGATGCGGGTGATGCTGCCTTGCAAGGTCTTGCCGACCTCTTTCACCACCACGTGGGACACGGCCTTGCCGGAGTGGTCGTCGATGGTCTGCCACTCGCCCGCAGGCGTGCTCTGGGCCCAGGCCGTGCCCTGGCTGCCAAGGAGCAGTACCAAGGACAGGAGCAAAGGCAGGAACGCAGCGCTCAGCGGGCGCCAGATGGGCGAGCCCGCGCTTGAACGCAGGCCGCCGCGCGGGGCGCGGACCTGAACCGTGCGGGAGGTGGTCTGGGCTGTATTGCTGAATGTGGGGTGTGAGGCACGCATGCACAGATTGTCGCGCAAAAACCCCAATGATTGCAGAGTTCGTGCAACATCAAGGCAGCGTCACCGTGATGTTCGCCACCTGGGGCGCCAGTTGCACCACGTGGTGGTAAGCGCCCAGGGCCACCTGCGTGTGTTCGCCCAGCTGCCAGCGCAGCCCTGTGAAGGCCAGCAAGGCCATCGCGCCGAACACCGCGCCGACCACCCACAGAGGCACCTGGTGACGCAGCTGGTGGCGGATGCGGTCGGGTGCGGCCCAGTGCGGCGCAAAGCCCACGCTCTGCCCCTTCATGCGGGCGATCTCGTCGCCCAGGCGGGCGGTCAGGTAACCCAGCTTCTCCGTGCCCTCGATGAGGTACTTGCCCTGAAAGCCCAGCAACAGGCACATCTGGAACACCTCCAGCGCCTGCAGCCGGGGCAGGCCCTGCTGCCGCAGTTCTTCGAGCTTCTGGAAGAACTGCTCGCCGGCGAGTTGCTCGCCGAACAACTGCACTTGCAGCGGCAAGCGCTGCCAGCTGTCGCGCACCTTGAAGCCAGAGGTCAGGATGGCCTCGTCCACCGTCGCGCAATAGGCGTACTTGCACGCGTAGATGTCTTCGGTGGACGCGCCCAGCTTGCCGGCACCGCGCTCGAACTGCGTCAGGAACTGCTTGAGGCGGTCGCGGAAGACGTCGGCATCCTGCGGGGCGTGCTTGCCCTTGACCAGGAACAGCAGGTAAAAGCCGTCGTACATCAGGTCCAGCAGGCGCGCCGGCATGGGGGCGGACGCGGGCTGAGGCGGCGCTGTGGCCACGGCGGTGCGCGGTGTCGGTTCGCTCATCAAGGATGGCGATGAAGGGGATGCGGGCGATGAAGACATCATGGGAGCGTGCCTTTCAGGCGTTCACCGCGACCAGCTCCAGGCGCAGGTCCTGGATGCCGGTGGGTGCGTAAAGCGTGAGGGCTTGCGCCTGCAGCATGCGCTCGTACAGGCTGCCGCGGGGCTCCAGGCTGAAGTAATAGCTGCCAGGGCGAACCGGCACGGCGGCCGGCACTTGGGGCGCATGCACCAGGCGCACGCCGGGCATGGCCGACAGCACAAGCTTGTCCACATCGTCCGGCGCACCGACCTTGAAGCGCTGCGGCACCACCTCGACGAGCTCGGCCGGTGGCATGGCCGCGCTCACGCCCAGGAAGAACTGGGTGCCCTGGGTGATCTGCTCCGACGCCAGTTGGCCGTGGTGGAAGGACGGGATGCGCTCTTGCAGCGCGATCGCGAAGCAGCGCGTGGAGATGACGGTTTCCAGCAGCTCCCGCAGGATCTGGTCGAGGCGCTGAAAGCCCGGTCCCGGCTGCTGGTGGTCGTAGCTGGGCAGGTCGGCCAGCGTGAACGTTTTCGAGAAAGTCATCAGCGCCCCGGCCAGCTCCAGCAGTTTCTCGAACAGGCGCTCGGGGTGCAGGGCCGGGTGGCGGGCCAGGTGGCTCAGGCCTGCCAGCGCCGTGCTGGCCGTGTGCAGCAGCCAGAACGAGGCCACATCGCCCGAGCGGAACTCGATGACGTTGCGCGAAGGCTCGCGGTGCATGCCGTACAGCGCATCGACCTTGGCCTGCAGCACTTCCAGCAGGCGCCGCAGGTGCAGGGACAACATCGGCGAAGACTGGATGTGCACGCAGGGCGGCATGAAGCGCCCGTCCAGCTCGAAGCCACCCGCAGAGGTCCGCTTGAGCCGCAGCAGCGGCAGGCTCATGAGGTGCGAGCGGGGTACTGGCTCGGACAGCAGCCGCACCGACTTGTGCAGCGTGACGACCTCCGCCGACACCGCCGCCGTGTAACCATCGCCGATGTGCTGCGCGACGCGGTGGTAACGCACGGCCGTGTCGGCCTCTTCCTGGGTCGCCGCCAGGTTGCTGCCCTGGTGGCGCACGGGGGCCATGGCCAGGTGGAAGGCCAGCGTGCTGCCCTCGGCATGCACATCGGAGGGGCTCTGGCCGAGGCTGCCCAGGTCGATGGGCGGCGGCAACTCGTCTTCGGCGGGCGCGTTCAGCAGTTCGCCGTCGGGGAAGACCACTTGCAGCTCCAGCAGGTGCAGCCGCCCAGCTTGCAGTGCATCGGCATCGACCTTGAGATGTCGCACGCCCCAGGCGTAGGGATGCAAGGCGCGCATGCTTTGGGCCAGCCGCCACTCGTGGTAAGCGTCCTGTTGCTGGAAATGCTGGGGCCTCAGGAACAAGCCTTCGCCCCACAGGACCTTGGCAGACGGGATCATGGGCGGTACTCCTTGCTGGATGTGGTGTCAGTGCGTGTGCGATGTCAGGGGCAGCTCACCGCGACCGAGCGCGCGCTGCCTGCCGCCTGGCCCACGGGGGTGCCTGATTGCACGCTGAGGGCGCAGGCGTGCGCACCCAGCGACAGCCCACCGAGTTCGGCGTCGGCCGCCTTGAAGGCGTAACGCCATCGGCCAGCTGCTGGACGGCGGTAGAGCGCCACGATGCCGACGTAGGGCACATCGCGCGCGACCTTGTCGGTGGCCTCGTGGTGCTGGCCGGGCACGAGTTGCACTTCCCGCACGGCCACCAGGTCATCGCCCAGGGCTTGTTTTTCCCGGGCCGGGTCGCCGAAGACGTCCGCCTGGGCTTGCAGGAAGCTGTCAGGGTTGCGCAGCTTGAAGATGCGCGTGACGAGCCCCAGGGGCTGGCCGTTGTCGGTCGCGTTCAGTGAGCTGCTCGCGTGCAGTTGCCAGCGGATGCGGCGGTCGGGCAGGACGCTGTCAGGCAGGTTGTCCGGCAGCTTGGCGGGCGCCTTGATGCCGGTGACTTCCAGGGCCTTGTCGGCCACCGAGCCCAGCAAACCCATGACCCCGCTCGGGGCCTCTGCGCCTGTTGCGCCGGCCGTGCCCGCGGCGCTCACCGCATCGGTGATCGGTGGTGCCGATGCGCACGACGCCAGGCACGACGCCAGTAGCAGCGTCAGGCGCCCAGCCAGCAACGATGCGGCCGGGGCCGCTGAAAAGCGTCCGTGGATCCCTGGGTTCATGTGTGTGTGCGGGGCAAGCTGCGCCCATCGCCGCGCGTAGTGTAGGCAGCTGCGGTGGCTTCTTTGGCGGCGTCCCCCCACAAGAGGGGAGCGCACATGCAACCGAATGCAAGAGTCTGTAAATCACCCTCCAATGGGGGAATGCACGACCTCTGAATTCGGCTCTAATCCGCCGCAAAGGCAACCGACTCAACATGAAGCCGGTGCCGACATTTGAACCATCAGGGAGTGTTCGATTGCATTCGAATGACAAGAGCCGTGCGCTTGTGGGCGCGGCCCATTTGGGGGTGCGTCCGCGTGCCGGTCACAGGTGGATGGCGCTGCTCGCCAGCGCGGCGGCGGTCACGGTGTTGGCGGGTTGCGGCTCGATGTCGGGCAAGTCTGGCGTCACCGACAAGCTGGCGCTGCAGGAGAAGGTCGATGAACGCATGGCCGCGGCCGACAAGGCCCTCAAGCAGGGCCAGACCGACCAGGCCCTGGCTCAACTCGACAGTGCCATCCAGGTGGACCCGGCTGCCAAGCAGCCGTGGCTGAAGAAGGCGCAGATCCACTTCGAGGCGCGCCAGTACGGGCTGGCCATCACCGAGGCCCAGGAGGTGCTGCAGCGCGATGTGCGCGACCTCACCGCGCAGAGCATCCTGGCCGTCAGCGGCTTGCGGGTCAGCGCCCAGGCGCTGGAGCAGTTGCGCAAGGTCAACGAGGTCAATGGCTCGACCCGCAGCGAGGCCGAGAGCGTCGCCCGCATCATCCACGAGGCCCTGGGCGAACCCATCTTGCTGTCGGCTCCGGCCGCGTCTGCGCCCGCGCAGGCGTCTGCCCCTGCCGCCGGCCCGGTCGCCGGCAATGGCCGCGCCCGGGGCGCTGTCGTGCGGCCCCGCCCCGCAGCGCCGGTGTCTCAGGCCCCGGGTGCTGTGCCTGCCGCAGCGCCGGTCGCTGCACCGCGGCCCACGCAGGCACCGTCCCCTGTTCCCTCCGCGCGCACCAACCCCTTTGGGGCTTTGCAGTAAACCCGTTCAATCAAGGAGTCCGGCCATGGCCAAGAAAGACAGCGTTCAACAGCGCCTGGGGCGCGTTCGCCCACCCCGCGTTCAGCTCACGTACGACGTGGAAGTCGGGGATGCCATCGAGCAAAAGGAAATTCCCTTCGTGATGGGCGTGATGGCGGATTTCACCGGCCAGCCCGATCCTGACAAGCCCTTGGCCAAGCTCAAGGACCGCAAGTTCGTCCAGATCGACATGGACAACTTTGACGAGGTCATGGCCGGCATGGCGCCACGTGCCAGCTACCGCGTGCCCAACCTGTTGTCGCCCGAAGGTGGCGAGTTCGCCGTGAACCTGGACTTCGAGGGCATGGACGACTTCCGCCCCGAGGCCGTGGTGCAGCAGGTCGAGCCCCTGCGCAAGCTGCTGGAGGCGCGCACCAAGCTCTCCGACCTGCGCAACAAGCTGGCCGGCAACGAAAAGCTGGAAGACGCCCTGGGCGAAGTGCTGGGCAACACCGAGCAGCGCCGCCTGCTGGAAGCCGAGGCCCAGGTGGCCTCCGACACCACCCATCAGGAGTGAACCATGAGCGCCCAACTGCAACCCCATGGCCAGCCTGCGGCCGCCGAAGCCCAGAGCCTGCTCGATGACATCGTCGCGCGCAGCAAGGTCGCCAAGACAGAGGTCGAGCATGCCCGCGCCAAGGACATCATCGGTGAGCTCGTCCGCGAAGTGATGGCGGGCACCGTGACGGTGTCGGACAACCTCTCGGCCAGCATCGATGCGCGCATCGCCGACATCGACCGCCTGATCTCGGCCCAGCTCAGCGCCGTCATGCACGCGCCCGAGTTCCAGAAGCTGGAGTCCACCTGGACCGGCCTGCAGTACCTCTGCAAGCAGACGTCCACCGGCGAGCGCCTGAAAATCAAGCTGCTCAACGCCACCAAGAAGGACATGGTCAAGGACTTCAAGACCGCCATCGACTTCGACCAGTCCACGCTGTTCAAGAAGGTCTATGAGGAAGAGTTCGGCACCTTCGGTGGCGCGCCCTTCGGTGCCCTGATCGGCGACTATGAAATCGGCCGAGGCGCAGAAGACATGTTCTTCGTGGAGCAGATGGCCCATGTGGCGGCCGCCGCCCATGCACCTTTCATCTCCTCTGCCTCGGCCGAGCTCTTTGGCCTCGAAGCCTTCACCGAGCTGGGCAAACCCCGCGATCTGGCCAAGGTCTTCGACACGGTGGACTACGCCAAGTGGAAGTCCTTCCGCGAATCGGAAGACGCCCGCTACGTGGGCCTGACCGTGCCGCGTTTCCTCGGTCGCCTGCCTTACGACCCCAAGGAAGGCACCAGCACCGAGGGCTTCAATTTCGTCGAAGAGGTCGATGGCAGCGACCACAGCCGCTACCTGTGGGTCAACACCGCCTACGCCATGGGCACGAGGCTGACGGCGGCCTTCGAGCAGTACGGCTGGTGCGCCGCCATCCGTGGCGTCGAGGGCGGTGGCCTGGTCGAAGACCTGCCCACCCACACCTTCAAGACGGACGACGGCGAGATCGCGCTGAAATGCCCCACCGAGGTCGCCATCACCGACCGCCGCGAGAAGGAGCTCAGCGACCTGGGCTTCATCCCCCTGGTGCATTGCAAGAACACGGACTACGCCGCCTTCTTTGGTGCGCAGTCGGCCCAGAAGGCCAAGAAGTACGACAGCGATGCGGCCAATGCCAATGCGGCCCTGTCGGCTCAACTCCAGTACATGTTCGCGGTCTGCCGCATTGCGCACTACATGAAAGCCATGATGCGCGACAAGGTGGGCAGCTTCGCCAACACGCTGGACGTCGAGCGCTATTTGCACAACTGGCTGATGCAGTACGTGGTGGATGCGCAGGACGCCTCTCAGGAGATCCGTGCCCAGAAGCCGCTGCGTGAGGCCAGCGTCGAAGTCAGCGAAGTCCCGGGGCGCCCCGGCTCGTACCGCGCGGTGGCTTTTGTGCGCCCGCATTACCAGCTGGACGAACTGTCGGTGTCGCTGCGTCTGGTTGCCGAGTTGCCGCAAGGCTCGAAGTGACCTTTCCCACCAGCTCGACCGCGGGTGGAGGCATCCGCGGCGGCACAACAACACAGGAGTGAATCATGAAAGACATCTACATCAAGTTCGGCAAGCCGCTGAACGGCAAGGAAATCAAGGGCGAATCGCGTGATGCCGGTGCTGGCACCCAGCACGCTGCGCCCTGGTTCGAAGCCATCAGCTGGAACCACATCATCCGCCAGCCCAAGTCGGCCACGGCGTCGACCGCGGGTGGTCACACCGCCGAGCGCTGCGAGCACGGCGAAATGATCTTCACCAAGGACCTGGACTTGGTCAGTCCTCAACTGTGGGAGGCTTGCTCGGCCGGTACGCTGTACGACGACGTGGAAATCCACTTCATGCGCGCCAACGGCACCAATGACCGCGTGCTGTACCTCAAGATCCAGCTGAAGAAGGTGCTGATCTCGCAGGTGGTGCCTCAGGTCGAGTCGGAAGGCCTGCCGACAGAAACTTTCGGCTTGCGCTACTCCGCTGTCCAGTGGACCTACACCCAGCAGACCATGGACGGCAAGTCCAAGCCGGGTCAAGTCGCTTCCTGGAGCCTGGCCACCAACAAGGCCGCGTTCGACGCGCCGAACTGAGTCTGACCTGAGTCAGGCGTCAAACCTGGGGTCGGTGTGGACCCCGGGGGATCAGGTTTTGCATCCGGCGGATGGTGCGTCGGATGCTTTTTTTCTGCCCTTGGAGCCCCGGATGTCATCCTCCTTGCGGATCCGCCGCAGCCTGTTCGATCGCCTGCTGGGTGCGCATCAGGACGTGCCAGATGGCGTGATGCCCACGTACACGCTCGACCAGTTGCGTGACGCCGTGGCAGCCGACCTGGAACGTCTCTTGAACACGCGCACTGCGCTGCATGCAGACAGCGAGGCCTTGGGGCCTCACGCGCGTCGCTCCGTGCTGAGTTTCGGTGTGCGCGATTTCGCTTCCCGCGTGCTGGCCAGCTCAGAGGACCAGCGCCACATCGCGCGCAGCCTGACCCAGGCCATTGAGCGCCACGAGCCCCGCCTGCGCCATGTGAGCGTCGATTTCCGTTTGGATGCGAGCACCGGCACGGCCCTGCAGTTCACCGTCCGCGCGATGCTGGTCGTGACCCCTCTGAAAGAAGGCGTGAGCTTTGACGCGGTGCTCATGCCCGCGGCCTCGCGCTACCACGTCACCCAGTCCCGCTTCATGCACGCCGCTTGAGCCTTGCTCGGTCGGTCAACGCCCTTCACCGTCCCCTGCCGTTCCATGGACGACCTCCTGCCCCATTACGAACGCGAGTTGGCCTTCCTGCGCACCCGCGCGGCCGATTTCGCACAGCGCTACCCCAAGATCGCTGGGCGCTTGCAGCTCTCCGGGGATGTGGGCGATGACCCGCACGTCGAGCGCCTGATGGAGTCTTTCGCGCTGCTGTCCGCGCGCGTCCACAAGCGCCTGGACGACGACTTCCCGCTGTTCACCGAAGCCCTGCTGGAGGTGCTGTACCCTCACTACCTGCGCCCGTTCCCGTCGTGCGCTGTGGCGCGTTTCGACCTCAGCGCCCAGGCCTTGCAGATGAGCCAGCCTGCCATCCTGCCGCGTGGCACCGAGCTGACGTCGCGCCCGGTCAAAGGCGTGCCGTGCCGCTTCCGCACCAGCCAGGCGACCACGCTCTTGCCCCTGCGCGTGGCCAGCGTCGGCTTCCGGCATGCCCTGGGTGCGCCTGCAGGCACGCCCTTGCCGCCGCAGGCCACGTCGGTGCTGTCCATCACGCTTGACAAGCTCTCGCCGGCCTTGTCGTGGCAAGCGGCTTTGTCGGCCCCTCTGCGCATTTACCTGGACGGCGAGGCCTCCCAGGTCAGTGCCTTGCGCGAAGCCCTGTGCCGCCAGGCCGTCGGCGTGATGTGGCAGACCGACGCAGGCCGACCTTGGCGCCACGCGGCGGGTGGCGAAGCGGCCTTGCCCCAGGGCGTGGGCTTTGCCGAAGATGAGGCCCTCATCGATTGGGACGACCGTTCCCACCCAGCCTACCGTTTGCTCACGGAGTACTTCGCCTTCCCGGACAAGTTCCAGTTCGTGGACCTGCCGGCGCTGTTCTCCGTTCCCACCTCACCAGGCCTTGCGACAGGCGTTACGCCAAGCGCCGCGGGTGAGGGCGCCTTGGCATCGCGCTTGACGGTGCATGTGCTGGTGGCCGGGCTGCGCGCCGATGCCGATGCCAGCCGCCTGTTGGAGGCGGTGGCCGTGCACAACATCGTGCTGGGGGCCGCGCCGGTGGTCAACCTGTTCCGCCAGGCGGCCGACCCGATCCGCATCACCCACCAGCAGGACAGCCATGCGGTGGTGGTCGATGGCCGCCGCGCCCATGGCCACGAAGTGCATGCCCTGGAGCGGGTGTACCGGGTGCGCCAGACGGCACACGGTGACGTGATCGACGAGGTCAAGCCCTTCTTTTCGTTGCAACACGGCGCCTTGCTGGCCGACGATGGCCTCAGCCCGCAAGGCGCAGCGAGCGCGCCTGGCGCCATCGCCGCCTACTGGCAATTGCACCGCGACGAGGACCTGGCCGAGCGCAGCCCAGGCCATGAGCTGCTGCTGACCCTGGTGGACGCCAGCCAGCGCCTCACCACGCCCTCGGTGGAGACGCTTTCGCTGGACGTGCTGGCCACCAACCGTGATTTGCCGCATTTGCTGGCGCCGGGCACCCCAGGTGGCGACCTGTTCATGGGCGGTGGTGGGCCTGCGCGCGAGGTGGTGCTCTTGCGCAAGCCCACGCGCAGCCAGCGGGTGCGTCGCGACAAAGGCATGTTGTGGCGCCTGATCTCGCACCTGTCGCTCAACCACTTGTCGCTCACCGGCGGCGGCATCGACGCGCTCAAGGAGCTGCTGCGACTCTACGACCTGCCGCACAGCCTCAGCAACCGCCGCCAGGTGGAGGCTTTGGTGGCCATCGCGTTCAAGCCGGACACCGCTTGGTTGCCGGGTGAGCCGTTTGCGACTTTCGTGCGCGGCACCGAAGTGCGCCTCACCGTTGATGAGCAGGGCTTCGTGGGCACGGGCCTGAGCTTGTTCGCCACGGTGCTGGACCACTTTTTCGGGCTGTATGTCCACATCAACAGCTACGTCCGGCTGACCGTGCTGTCCGCACGCACCCACGAGGAGTTGATCGCATGTCCACCCCGGCATGGCGCGCGCCCCTTGCTGTGATCTCACAGCTGCTGCATGCGCCGCAGCAGTTCGGCTTCTTCCAGGCCGTGCGCCTGCTGGAACGCTGGGTGGGGCTGGAGCGTGTGCAGTTCCACAACTCGGTGTCGCTGAGCTTTCCGGCCAGCGAGATCGAATCCCTGCAAGCGCACTGGACCTCGCCCGAGGTGGTGGGTCTGCCCTTGCAAGGCGATGGCGTGGTGTCTGCCGAGGGCGTGCAGCGCATCGACCTGACGCCTGCGTGCCTGGGCTTGCTGGGGGTGTCTGGCGCTTTGCCTCTGTTCTACACCGAGTGGCTGGCCCAGGCGGAGGTCAAGGGGCGGCATGCCGCGGCGCGGGCTTTTCTGGACGTCTTCAGCCACCGCTCGGTGACGCTTTTCTACCAGGCTTGGTGCAAGCACCGCCTGGCGCTGCGCCACGAGCAGGAGGCTGTGCGTCACCGCGAGTCGAAGGGCGTCTCACCCGCGCCGCGCGCGTTGGTGTCCGAAGCGTTGGCTTTGTCAGGCATGGGCCTCAAGGGCCTGAGGCACCGGTTGGGGGCCGAGCGCGGTGGGGTCAGCGACGAGGCCTTGGCGTACTTCTCCGGCATCCTGCAGCAGCGCACCTTGCCCATGGCGCACTTGCAGCGCCTGCTGTCGCATTACCTGGGCGTGCCGGTGCGCATCGAGCCCTTCGTGGGGCGCTGGTACCGGGTGCCGGAGGCCGGGCGCACGGTGCTGGGTGGTGCTGCTGTTGCTGGTGCTGTTGCTGGTGCTGGTGCTGGTGCTGGTGCGGCGGTGTCGGGCGGCTCCGGCGTGCTGGGCCGCTCGGCCTTGCTGGGCGAACGCGTGTGGCAACGCAACCTCTGCGTTCGCCTTGTGCTCGGCCCCCTGGACCACACCCCTTTCTTGCGCTTTCTGCCTGGCGGTGCGGGGGCACAGGCCTTGCACCAATGGCTGGGCCTGTTGCTGGGGCCGGCGCTGGAGGTGGAGGTGCAACTGCTGCTGTGCCGCGACGCGGTGCGAGGCTGCGCACTGGACGCCGAGCGGTCGCCCCTGTCCGGACGGCTGGGTTGGGACACCTTCCTGCTGACCGAGCCGGCGTCGTCCGACAGACAGGACGTGCATTACGACATCCGCCCCGGTGAGCCTGAACCTCCGTTGGTGTCCGGCGGCCCTGCCGCTGTGAAGCCGCTTTCTTCTGCCTGTGCTGCGGCCGACCGCCCAGCAACCGCCACCTCGACCACACCGGCGCCCCGCCTCTTTGCTTTCGCCTGAACACCATGTCCCATTCGCTCGAACTGCTGATCGCCAAGCTCAACGACGCCACCCGGCGCGCGGCCGAACAGGCCGTGGTCCTGTGCAAACAGCGCGGGCACCACGAGGTGGACCTGGAGCACATCTTCCTGGCCTTGCTGGCCCAGCCGGCCAATGACCTGATCCTGCTGTGCCGCCATGCCGGTGTGAGCCTGGAAGGTTTGCGCGAGGACCTGGAGGCTGAACTGCAGCGAGAGACCCGCCACAGCATGCGCCCGCCGGTGTTCTCGGTGCATGTGCCTGTTTTGTTGGAGCAGGCCTGGTTGATGGCCTCGCTGGCGTCGCCACAAGGCCGCATCCGCAGCGGGCACCTGTTGCTGGCCTGGATGACGGAACCCACCTTGGCGCAGCTGGCGGTGCAGACCTCGGCACGCCTGCGGCAGTTCCCGCTGGCCGAGCTCAAGCACCATCTGGCCGAGCTGACCTCCGCGTCACCTGAGGCTGTGTTCGAGGTGCCTGCCGCGACTGCCCGCGCGGGCGAGCCACTGCACGAAAGTGTGCGTGAGGGTGCGCGCGAAGGCAGCGCCGGTGTGGCCCAGCCCGCGCGCACCCCCGCGCTCGACCAGTTCACCACCAACCTCACCGAGCGCGCCCGCGCCGGGCAGCTCGACCCCGTCATCGGTCGGGATGCCGAGATCCGCCAGGCCATGGACATTCTGTTGCGCCGGCGCCAGAACAACCCCATCCTCACCGGCGAAGCGGGCGTGGGCAAGACGGCGGTTGTCGAGGGCCTGGCCCTGCGCATCGCCGCGGGCGACGTGCCGCAGGTGCTGCAGAGCGTGGCCATCCACGTGCTGGACATGGGCTTGCTCCAGGCCGGGGCCTCGGTCAAGGGCGAGTTCGAGAACCGCCTGAAGAACGTCATCGGCGAGGTTCGCCAGAGCCCGCACCCCATCATCCTGTTCATCGACGAGGCGCACACGCTGATCGGTGCGGGCGGCCCCGCCGGTGGCGGTGACGCGGCCAACCTGCTCAAGCCCGCCTTGGCGCGCGGCGAGTTGCGCACCATCGCGGCCACCACCTGGAGCGAGTACAAGCAGCACGTCGAGAAAGACGCGGCCCTGGCGCGGCGCTTCCAGGTCATCAAGGTCGAAGAGCCCAGCGAGCCTGTGGCCGCGGCCATGCTGCGCGGCATGGCGCCGCTGATGGCCCAGCACTTTGGCGTGCAGCTGCTTGACGAGGCCATCACCGAGGCGGTGCGCCTGTCGGCGCGTTACATCAGCGGCCGTCAGCTGCCCGACAAGGCCGTGAGCGTGCTGGACACAGCGTGCGCTCGCGTGGCCCTGGGTCAGCGCAGCACGCCTGCCCGCATCGAAGACACCCGCCGCAGCCTGGCGCAGATCGATGCCGAATCGCAGGCGCTGCAGCGCGAGCTCGCCGCAGGCGTGCACCTGGCGTTGGAGGGCGCTCACCTGGCCTCTCACCCGAGCGCCCACCCTGCCTCCCATGCCGCTCGCCTCGACGCCCTCGGCATGCAGCGCATGGATCTGCAAGCCCGCCTGCAGGCCGACGAGGCCCGCTGGCACCTGGAGCAGCAGGCCGTGCAGGACATCCTGGCCCTGCGCCAGCGCGCCGAGCAGCACGCCGGTGGCCTGAGCGAGGCCGAGCGCGCCGAACTCCAAGGGCTGCAGGCCCGTCTGGCAGCCTTGCAGCGTGGCGGGCAAGAGGGTGTGCAAGGGGGGGCGCAAGGGGGGGCGCATGCTGATGCGCCAGCCAGCCCGCTCGTGCCCCTGCAGGTGGACGCGCAGGTCGTGGCCGACATCGTGTCGTCGTGGACGGGCATCCCCCTGGGCAAGATGGTGCAGGACGAGGTCGCCGCAGCACGTGGCCTGTCGGCGGCGCTGCAGGCCCGTGTCATCGGGCAGGACCACGCGCTGGAGGCCATCGCGCAGCGCGTGCGCACCGCCTTCGCCGGCCTGGAAGATCCGTGCAAGCCGCGCGGCGTGTTCCTCTTCGTGGGGCCCAGCGGTGTGGGCAAAACCGAAACGGCCCTGGCCCTGGCCGACAGCCTCTACGGCGGCGAGCGCAACCTCATCACCATCAACATGAGCGAGTACCAGGAGGCCCACAGCGTCAGCGGCCTCAAGGGCTCGCCCCCGGGCTATGTGGGCTACGGCCAGGGTGGGGTGCTGACCGAGGCGGTGCGCCGCAAGCCCTACAGCGTGCTCTTGCTTGACGAGGTCGAGAAGGCCCACCCCGACGTGCTGGAGATGTTCTTCCAGGTCTTCGACAAAGGCCGCATGGACGATGCCGAGGGCCGCGAGATCGACTTCCGCCACACCCTCATCATCCTGACCTCGAACGCGGGCTCCCAGCAGATCATGCAGGCCTGCTTCGCCCAGGACGAGGCTGTCGGCGGGACCGTGATGAAAGCGCCCGAGGCCATGCCCGACGCCGACACGCTGGCCGAGGGGCTGCGGCCGGTGCTCTACAAGACGTTCAAGCCCGCGTTCGTGGGCCGCACGAAGGTGGTGCCCTACTACCCCTTGCACGACGATGTGCTGGCCGAGGTGATCCGCCTCAAGCTCGAGCGCATTGCGTCGCGCGTGCAGGCCCAGCACCAGGCCGAGTTCGCCTACGACGAGGCCTTGATCGACACCGTGCTGGCCCGCTGCACCGAGGTGGACACCGGCGCGCGTGCGGTGGACCACATCCTCAACGGCAGCCTCCTGCCAGCGGTGGCCGACCACGTGCTGGCGCGCATGGCACAGGGCGGTCGCCTGCAGCGCATCCACGTCGGCACCGACGCCCAGGGCGATTTCACCTTCCAGGTGGACTGAGCCGATCGCGGCTGGGGCTTAAAGCACGTCAAGCACCAGCAGGGCCTCGTCACGCCAGAAGGTGGCGGCAGCGTAAAAGCCCTCCCAGACGCAGCCGTTGCAGCCACGGCCGCAGCAGGTGGTGGGTTCGGGCGGCGGCGCGCGCAGGCTCACACCCCGTGCTTGGGCGAGCGACTGCAGCGCTGCAAACACGGCCTGGGCCGTGGCCAGCTCGAACAAGGGCTGCGTGAACAAGGCTTGGCTGAAAAACGGGTCGGACACGGTGTGATGTCTGGGGCAAGAGGTGGCAATGAGCCGGCGGGGCTGGCTGGCGACACAGGCGGCATCTTAGCCAGCCTGGCCGCCTTTGGCGCGCTGTGCCCGTGGCATAGTCAAAGCGTGAGCCCCGACACCCCCGACACCCCCGACACCCCCAGCGCCACTGCATCCGCCATGGCCGAGAGCCCCATGCTCGCGGTCTATGGTCACACCATCACCTGGCGCCACCTCATCCTGACGGCGCTGTTGCTGATCTTGCTGATGTCGGCGCTGGCCGTGGCGGCGGGCTGGTGGGCCTGGCACCACCTGGTCGTGAACGTGGCCTTGCGCGAGCAGCAGGCCCTGGTGCGCCTGCCCGATGCGCTGTCGGTGCGCGCCGAGCTGACCCGCCAGGTGGCTGTGCGGATCGACCAGACCTTGCCGGTCCGGGTGCCCATCCAGCAAGACCTGCTCATCCCCATCCAAGACGCCATCCCCGTGCAGGTCAGCATCGACACGGTCTTGCCCATCCGCCTGGACGTGCCGGTGCGCCAGACCATCCACCTCGACCAGACGGTGGACATCGACACCCAGGTGCGCACCCGCGTGCTGGGCTTCAACCTGACCCTGCCCATCCAGGGGCGCGTGCCGGTGAAGGCCGATGTGCCGGTGGACATGGTCATCCCGGTGCACAAAGACCTGCCGATCGCGTTCACCACGCTGGCCCAGGTGCGCATCACCGAGCCGCTGCGCACCCGCATCGACACGGTCATCCACACCCAGGTGCCCATCCACGAGGCCATGCGCCTGCCCATCACCGAGCCCGTGGCGGCCCGGCTGACCTTCCCGCAGCAGCAGGTGAAGGCGGGGCTGGACCTGATGGACCTGACCGTGCCTTTCGAGGCGGTGACCATGGCCTTGCGCCGCAGCACGGGCGCCGCGCCGTGAAGCCTGTGGCGACCCTGCACGGCGCGCACCCACCGCGCGGCTGGAACCGCCCGGTGCGCCCGGTGGCGCTGGTGCTGGTCGGGGTCGCGGTGCTCTTGCTGTGGGGCTTGCTGATGCTTGCGGCCACCTGGTACGTCTATGCCCGCTGGGATGCCATCGTCGAGTTGCGCCAGCACCCGATCACATTGCGCCTGCCCGAGGGGCTGCAAGCCCTGGCCGAGGTCTCGGCGCCCCTGCAGACCCGGGTGAACCTGGCGCCACGGGTGGTGGTGCCGGTGCACCAGACTTTGGCGGTCGAGGTGTCTGACAGCCTGCAGGCGCGGGCCCGCTTGCAGACCCGTGTGCCCGTGGACACGGTGGTGCACGTCGCGCAGAGCGTGCCGGTGCGCACCTCGCTGCAGCTCAGCGTGCCGGTGGTGAGCTGGCTGCCGCGCTTCGAGGTCACCGTGCCCTTGGTGCTGGACTTGCCCGTCAAGCTGGACGTGCCGATCAAGATCGAGGTGCCGCTCGACCTGGACGTGCTGGCCAGCGGCGAGTTGCGCGCGCCTTTGCAGGTGCCGCTGGACGTCGATTTGCGCTTGCGCCCCGAGGTGCGGGGGAACCTGAGGGTGGGCATCGGCCGGCAGATGGCCTTCCGCCTGCAGGGGCCGATGCCACCCATGCCTGTGCTGATCGAGCACGCGCGACTGAACCTGCCGTTCAGCCAGCCTCGCCTGCGCCAGCGTGGCGATGGCGAGGCCAACCAGGCCCCTCGCTGAGATCCACAGTGTCATCCCTGGGGCAGCACTGCCCAGCGTGCCGGCGCGGCGTGACATGTGCACTCCCGCATTGACGGGGCCCGGCCAGCGACCACGGCGTTTATCCCGGGTGTGTTTTGCGCCGCTCGGGGCCATAGTCATCTCCGTGGGGGATGGCAACCTTCCCTGTGATGTGGCTGAGGCTGTACGGGAGTGGCTGGCGTGGGCACGGCAGTGATGCGGTCGGATGGGGCGATGTCGGTGGAAGCCGAACACGCCGAGCGGGTCGAGCAAACCCTGGCTCAGGGTTTGCCTGCGCTGTCGTTCCCTGCGGCACTGGAAACCCATTTCCTGGCGCAAGCCGAAGGCAGTCGCCGACGTGCCATCACCGAAGCCGGGTTGGCCGCCGTCATGTTGTTCGCCGGCATGGTCGTGGCGGACGCATTGCTGACGCCAGACACCGTGAAGTTCGCCTTGGCCGTGCGCCTGCTGGTGTTCGGGCCCGTCGTGCTGGTCGGGTTGGCCGTGCTGAACGCGCTGCGCATCCCCTGGCTCACCGAGTGGCTGATCGTCCTGGCGGGCATGTTCGCGGTGACGCTGACGGCGCTGATCCTGCTGCAGGCAGAGGGGCGCTGGGCGGTGGCCAGGCTGGTCGAGATCAACATCATCGTGGTCTATACCTGTACCTTGGCGCGCTTCTGGCCGGCGCTGGCCCTCGGTGCGTTCACCATGGCGGTGCAACTGGGCCTGGCCACCACGCTGCCCGACTTCACGGGTGTGCTGGCCATCAACACCACCTTGCTGCTGGGCGCCGTCACCGTGTTCACGCTGTACGGCAACTACACCCTGGAGCGCGACGAGCGCATGGCCTACCTGCTGGCGCAACGCGAACAGGCGCTGCAGGACGCGCTGCACACCTCGCACCAGCAACTGGCCCGCATGGCGCGCACCGATGCCCTGACCGAGGTGGCCAACCGCCGCCATGCCGAAGACTTCCTGGCGCAGACCTGGGCGCACGCGCAGCAGCGGCAGGTGCCGATGGCGCTGGTGATGATCGACATCGACCACTTCAAGCGCTACAACGACCACCATGGGCACCTCAGCGGCGACCGTTGCCTGCAGGCCGTGGCGCGGGCGCTCAGCGCTTGCTCGCGCCGGGCGGGCGATCTGGTGGCGCGCTTGGGCGGCGAGGAGTTCGTGCTCATCATGAACGACGTGGACCACGCTTCGGCCCTGAGCGTGGCCCAGCGCATCCAGGCCAGCGTCCAGGCGCTGGGCGTGCCCCATGGCGGCTCGCCAAGCGTGCCGGTCGTCACGGTGAGCGTGGGCGTGGCGTCGATGCGGCCGCGGCCGGGCGACGAGGCTTTGCTGCTGATGAAACGTGCCGATGACGCGCTCTATGCCGCCAAGGCGCAGGGCCGCAACCGCGTCTGTGACATGGGCAGCGACGGCGTGATCCGCTGCAC
Organism: Aquabacterium commune; assembly: GCF_004362855.1. GTDB lineage: Bacteria > Pseudomonadota > Gammaproteobacteria > Burkholderiales > Burkholderiaceae_C > Aquabacterium > Aquabacterium commune. The sequence continues at coordinate 391,061 of NZ_SNXW01000001.1, read as the reverse complement.
GCCGGCGGGCGGGGAGGGCAGGGCATGAGCATCGTGATGGCTGTGCGCGACTGGATGCGCAGGGACCACCGCCAGCCTGTGTTGCGCTTCGATGAGGCGCAGGAGCAGCGCTTCATCGACAGCACCCACGAGGCGCGCATCCGCCACTTCATGGTCAGCGGCGTGGTGGCGCTGGTGATCTTCAACCTCTTCTTGCTGTCCGACTGGTTGATGGCGCCCGACACCTTCTGGCTGGCGGTCCGCTTGCGTTTGCTGGTGTTCACCCCCGTGGCCTTGGCCGTCTTGTACACGCCCTGGCGGCACATCGAGCTGGTGAAGGCGATGCCTGCCCACCGGCTGGAGGGCGTCGTCGTGGCCAGCGGTGTGGCGGCGGCGGTGTGCCTGACGGTGGTGCTGGTGAGCACCGACAGCCCTTACGCGGGCATGTACCGCTGCGGGCTCTTGCCCATCCTGGTGTATGGCACGCTGGTGCAGCGCTTTCGCTTCCGCTTCGCGCTGCTGTTTTCTGCCTGCGTGGTGGCCTGTCATGTGGCTTCGGTGGGCTTGGCCATGGGCCAACCCTCGCCCTACCCGGAGATCGAAGCCCCCGCCTTCCTCGTGCTGGTCGTGGTGGCGGGCTACACCCTCATCATGAACTTGCGCATGGAGAAGGAAGAGCGTCGCCGCTTCCAGCAGAAGGAGCGCCAGGCCGTGCTGCGCAGCGAGTTGGAGGCCTCACAGGCGCAGATGGCGGCGCTGTCGCGCCAGGACGCCCTGACCGGTGTGCCCAACCGACGGCGCTTTGACGAGGTGGCCCAAGCGCAGTGGCGCCAGCACGAGCGTTCGGGCGAATGCCTGGCGGTGTTGCTGGTCGATGTGGACCATTTCAAGGCCTACAACGACCACCATGGCCACCCCGCGGGGGACCAGTGCCTCAAGCTTGTGGCGCAAGCCTTGCAGACCGCCCTGCGAGAGCCCGATGCGGCCCTGGCGCGGTGGGGTGGCGAGGAATTCATCGTGCTGCTGCCGCACGCCGATGTGGCCCTGGCAGAGGAGGTGGCTGCCCGCCTGTGCGCCGCGGTGCGCATGCTGGGGCTGCGCCACGGTGGCGGCGGCGTGGACGGGGTGGTGACGATCAGCGTGGGGGCGGCACTCGCCTGCCCGGCGACCGACCGCAAGCAGTTGCCGGCGGTGGCGGGCCAGGCCGATGCCGCGCTGTACCAGGCCAAGCGGGATGGGCGCGATCGCCACTGCATGGGCGCGAACAGTGGCGGGTGTGGCTGAGGGCTCAGCCCTTGGCGTCTTGCAGCACCGCCAGCGCTTCTTGCGACCAAGCCACCCAACTGGCTTCGTACATGATCCCCGTTTTGAGGATGAGGTGCTGGATGCGCGCTTCGCGGGAGAGCTCGGCCCCGGCGGGGAAGTCGCGCGCCTCGATGGCCTCGTAGGCGGCGAGCTTCTCGGCGTGCAGGGCGGCGCGGCGCTCGATTTCCTTGTCCAGGCCCAGCGGCCCGACGACGGCGTCGGCGCGCAGGCGCACCATGAGCTCGTCGCGCAGCTCGACCATGGGGGCGGGCTCGCGCGCCCAGCGCTTGAGCTCCTTGCGGCCAGCCGGGCAGACCTGGTAGAGCTTCTTGCGGGTGCGGCCGCCGTCCGGGGCGGCCTGCGAGGCGATCCAGCCCGCGGCCTCCATGCGGGCGAGCTCGCGGTAGATTTGCTGGTGGGTGGCGCGCCAGAAAAATCCGATGGATTTGTCGAAGCGGCGGGCCAGGTCGTAGCCCGAGGAGGACTTCTCCTGCAGCGAGGTCAGCAGTGCGTGGGCCAGGGACATGGGGTGCAGTCTAAACGGCGGGCACTCCGGTATGCAACCAGTTGCAGGGTGACGCCAAATCTCCTACATTCATGGCTCGCAGTCATGCAACTGGTTGCATAGTTCTGCACGACAACGAATTTCCCCACGACGTCCCCCACAACATCCCCACCACGTCCCCATCCAGGACACCGAGCGAGACCCCACCATGAGCGCCTACCCGCACCTGCTTGCCCCCCTCGATCTGGGCTTCACCACCCTGAAAAACCGCGTGCTGATGGGCTCCATGCACGTGGGCCTGGAAGAGGCCAAGGACGGCTTCCACCGCATGGCCGCCTTCTACGCCGAGCGCGCCCGCGGTGGCGTGGCCCTGATGGTGACCGGCGGCATCGCCCCCAACGACGACGGCCGCCCTTATCCCGGTGGTGCCCGCCTGGCCACGCTGGAAGAAGCCGAGCAGCACAAGGTGGTGACGCAGGCCGTGCACGAGGCCGGCGGCAAGATCGCCCTGCAAATCCTGCACTTCGGCCGCTACGCCTACCACCCCGGCCTGGTCGGCCCCAGCCCCATCAAGGCCCCGATCTCGCCCATGCCCCCGCGTGAGCTCACCACCGACGAGGTCAAGCGCACCATCGACGACTTCGCCCACTGCGCCAAGATGGCCCAGGTCGCCGGCTACGACGGCGTCGAGGTGATGGGCTCCGAGGGCTACCTGATCAACGAATTCATCGCCGCGCGCACCAACCAGCGCACCGACGAATTCGGCGGCTCCTACGCCAACCGCATGCGCTTTCCCGTGGAGATCGTGCGCAAGGTGCGCGAGGCCGTGGGCCCGAACTTCATCATCATCTACCGCCTGTCCATGCTGGACCTGGTGGACGGCGGCTCCTCCTTCGACGAAGTGGTCGAGTTGGCCCAGGCCGTCGAGGCCGCAGGTGCCACGATCATCAACACCGGCATCGGTTGGCACGAGGCCCGCATCCCGACCATCGCCACCAGCGTACCGCGCGCGGCCTTCGCCTGGGTGACCGAGAAGCTCCAGGGCAAGGTCAAGCTGCCGTTGATCACCACCAACCGCATCAACACGCCGGAAGTGGGCGAGGCCATCCTGGCCAAGGGCCAGGCCGACATGGTCTCGATGGCGCGCCCGCTGCTGGCCGACCCCGACTTCGTCAACAAGGCCGCCGCCGGTCAGGCCGACCGGATCAACACTTGCATCGGCTGCAACCAGGCCTGCCTGGACCACACCTTCAGCGGCAAGATCACGTCCTGCCTGGTCAACCCGCGTGCGTGCCACGAAACCATCCTGAAGATCGAGCCGCTGGCATCGACCCAATCGGCCAAGAAGCGCATCGCCGTGGTGGGCGCGGGCCCGGCTGGCCTGGCTTTCGCCACCACCGCCGCACAGCGTGGCCACGACGTCACCCTGTTCGATGCGGCCTCGGAGATCGGCGGGCAGTTCAACATCGCCAAGCAGATTCCCGGCAAGGAAGAGTTCTACGAGACGCTGCGCTACTTCGGCAAGCAGATCGAACTCACCGGCGTGGCGCTCAAGCTCAACACCCGCGTGGGCGTGGACGAGCTGGCCGCGGGTGGCTTCGACGAGGTCGTGCTGGCCACCGGCGTGGCGCCGCGCACCCCGGACATCGAGGGCGTGGACCACCCCAAGGTGATGAGCTACCTCGACGTGCTGCGCGACAAGAAGCCCGTGGGCAAGCGCGTGGCCGTGATCGGCGCCGGTGGCATCGGCTTCGACGTGTCCGAGTACCTGACGCACGAAGGCAGCAGCCCCAGCCTGGACGCGGCCAAGTTCTACGCCGAGTGGGGCATCGACACCAGCTACGCCGAGCGCGGTGGCATCAAGGCCCCGCACCTGGACACCCCGCCGCGCCAGATTTACCTGCTGCAGCGCAAGACCAGCAAGGTCGGTGACGGCCTGGGCAAGACCACGGGCTGGATCCACCGCACGTCCCTCAAGAACCGCAAGGTCGAGATGATCGCTGGCGCCACCTACCGCAAGATCGACGACGCAGGCCTGCACATCACCGTGGGTGCGCAGGAGCTGGTGCTGCCGGTGGACAACGTGGTGCTGTGTGCTGGCCAGGAGCCCTTGCGCGCCCTGCAGGCCGGCCTGGAGGCCGCTGGCAAGAAGGTGCACCTGATCGGTGGGGCCGACGTGGCCGCCGAGCTGGACGCCAAGCGGGCCATCAAGCAAGGCACCGAGCTGGCCGCGGCGCTCTGAGCCGACCCTGATCGACCCATATTGACCGCGAGGAGACCCCCATGTCAGACGCCATCCCCACGCTCGAAACCCTCCGCCTGTCGCTGGCCGACAAGGTCGCCACCGTCACCCTGAACCGGCCTGACAAGGCCAATGCCATGAACTGGCAGATGTGGCAGGACATCCGCTCGGCCATGCAGTGGGCCGACCGCACGCCCGGTGTGCGCGCCGTGGTGCTGCAGGGCGAGGGCAAGCACTTCACCTCCGGCATCGACCTGACGATGATGATGGGCCTGCAAGGCCAGATCCAGGACGACTGCGACGGCCGCATGCGCGAGAAGCTGCGCGCCCTCATCCTCGAACTGCAAGACACGCTGACCAGCCTGGAGCGCTGCCGCAAGCCGGTGCTGGCCGCCATCCATTCGGGTTGCGTCGGCGGGGGCGTGGACCTGGTGAGCTGCGCCGACATGCGCTATTGCTCGGCAGACGCCTACTTCACCATCAAGGAAATCGACATCGGCATGGTGGCCGATGTGGGCACGCTGCAGCGCCTGCCCAAAATCATCGGCAGCCAGGGCCTGGTGCGCGAGCTGGCCTACACCGGCCGCAAGGTGGACGCCGAGGAGGCCCTGCGCATCGGCCTGGTCAACCGGGTGTTCGAGTCGCGTGATGACCTGCATGCCGGCGTGCGCGAGATCGCGCTGCAGATCGCGGCCAAGTCGCCGCTGTCCATCCGCGGCACCAAGGAAGTGCTGAACCACACCCGCGACCACAGCGTGGCCGATGGCCTGCAGCACATCGCCAGCTGGAACGCGGCCATGCTGATGTCCAAGGACCTGACGACGGCGATGATGGCCTCCATGGCCAAGCAGACGCCCGAGTTCAAGGACTGAGGCGCCGCGCGGCGGGCCTCGACGCCCTTCACCGTGCTTCACCGCGCCTCATCGGGGTTTCAGCGGCCCGGGCGCAGCGGTTTGAGCAACCCGCTCAGGCCGTTGTGGTCGATCTCCTGCATCAGCGCCAGCAGCCGGCCGATCTCGCCTTTGGGGAAGCCCTCCCGCGCGAACCAATTCAGGTAGTTGCCGGGCAGGTCGGCCAGCACCACGCCCTTGTGCTTGCCAAAGGGCATGGTGTGGGTGACCAGTTTGAGCAGGTCTTCAGGGTTCACCGTGGGCCTCCTCGGTCGTCCAGGCGATGCGGCCGTGTGCGGCGTCGTTCAAGCGTGTTCGGAGAGGTGCGAGCGCGCTGTCTGGCAGGCTGAAGGTGACGCTCACATCGTCGCCATGGGCCACGTCCAGCAACTGCGCGCCATGCGCATCGAGCTCGCGCCGCAGCAGGCCTTCCAGCGCGTACGGCACGCGGCAGGACGCGGTGCAGTGCCGCGTGATGGGCACCTTCTCGGCCTTGAGCAGGGCCTGGGCCACGCTGTCGGTGTAGGCGCGCACCAGGCCGCCTGCGCCCAGCTGCACGCCGCCGAAATAGCGCACCACGGTGGCCAGCACGCCTTCGAGGTCCTGCCGGCGCAGCACTTCGAGCATGGGTCGCCCGGCGGTGCCGCTGGGTTCGCCGTCATCCACCGCGGCCGACTGGCCCCCTGCCAGCAAGGCCCAGCACACATGGGTGGCGGTGGGGTGCTCGGCCCACAGGCGGGCCACCACCTGTTGGGCTTCTGCGCGGTCGGCCACGGCCTGCACGCAGCCGATGAAGCGGCTTTTCTTGATGACCAGCTCGCTGTGAACCGGGCTGGCCAGGCTCAAGGGCATGGCGGGGTGTGCGGCAGCAGCGCCTTGGCCGCTTCGATGCGCAGGGCCAATGGCACCGAGGCATCGTTCATGACCTGGCGCAGGAAGGCGTGCGGGCCGAGGGCGCCGCTGCCTGGCGCTGGCGCAGCGAGGTGTGCTGCGAGGTGTGCGGCGGTGTCTGTCGGCGCAGCATGCGCGCCGCTGGCAAGACCTGCACCACCTGCGTCATGCAGCCAGGCTTGCGCTGCGCGCCATTCGGTCGGCTGGATGCTGCGCAAGCGCGACAGCAGCTCGGCCTGGCCCTCCGGGCTGGGCGGCAGGTCGAGCCACGGTGCCCCATTGAACATGGGCGCGAGGTCGGGCGCCACGAAGGCCGACCATTGCTCGGCCTCGCCTTGCTGGGCCGGGATGGCGGCGGCGTGATGAGGGCCGACCTGGGTGACGATTTGGGTGCCGACCTGGGCGCCGACGGCGGTGCCACCCAGGGTGGCAGCTTGTGCGCCGTGCGACACCGAGGCATCGTCCAAGGCAGGCAGCAAGCTCAGCCGTGCGGCACCGATGTGGCCCAGGCAGCGCTGGCACAGGGCGCGCAGGAAGGCGTGGGCCTCGGCCACAGGCACCGCTTCGGCCAGGGAGAACCACAGATGGAAGCTGTCGGTGCCGGACACCGCGATGCCCGGCGCCGGCAGCCCGCCTTCGGCCTGCACCGCTTGCCACACGGCCGACAGCGTGGCCCAGTCGGCCGGGCGCCCCAGCGCCAGCACCAGGGTGCGGGTGCGGCCTTGGGCATCGACGAGCGCGGGCGTGGCCGTGGGGTCAGCCGTGGTGTCCGCAGCGTACAGGCGCAGCCATTCGGCGTGCAGGCGGCTGGAAGGCGGCATGGCGGCTCAGTCCTCGTCGGGTTCCCAGTCGCCGGCTTCTTCGAAGGTGCCGCCGGCTTCGATCTTCTGGAAGGCCGCGCCGATGGGCGCCTGCAGGAAGGGGATGATGGACGGGTCCAGGTTGGCGAGGATGTTCACGTCGTAAGCACCCTGGTTCTTGGCGTTCTCCATGTAGGCATCGCTCTCGGTGCCGGCCAGGAAGCGCCAGCCGCTGTCGTTCTGGCCGATGGGGTCTTCGCGGTACATGAAGCGCACGGGCAGGCCGGCCACGGTGATCTTGTCGGTGGCGATGCAGGTGCCCAGGCCGGTGGCCAGGGGCCGGATGTCTTCGGCGGCGATGTGGAGTTTCTTGCTCATGGGGGCGATGTGGGGGGCGATGCTGACGGAGGTAGGGCGGTGTCGATTGTCCCCGACGCGGCGTGGCCTTGGCGCACGGCCAGGGGCGTGAGCCCCGTCCAGCGGCGCACGGCGCGGTGCAGGGAGCTGGGTTCGGCGTAGGCGGCGCGCTGGGCGATGTCGGCCAGGGGCAGGGTGGTGTGGCGCAATTCGTGGAGCACCTGGTCGCGGCGGACCTGCTCGACCAGGTCCTTGAAGCTGAGGTGTTGCTCGGCCAGGCGGCGCTGCAGCTGCCGCGGCGAGGTGCCCAGATCGGCCTCGACCGCGGGGGCCAGGTCTTCCAGCAGGGGCAGGTGACCGGCTTGCAGGCGCGCGGCAATGTGCTGGCGCAGCACCGTGGCCAGGCGGCTGCCGTCGTGCGCCTGCTGCGCCCATTGCTGGTCGGTCACGGCGCTCATGAGGCGGTGCATGTGCGGGTCGGCGTGCGGGTTGGGCAGGTTCAGCCAGGCGGCGGGCGCCAGTTCGCTGGCCACGTCGGCATCGAAGTGCAGGGGGCAGCCGAAATAGGCCTGCAGCGGCGCCGGGTCGGCCGGGGCGGTGCAGGGCAGCCAGACGGCGTCGAGCACCAGGTGGCGGCCCGACACCCAGCGCGCAAAGGCCAGGCGGGTGGCCAGGGCGAAGGTCCACAGCGCGGTGTCGCGGGGCACCTCGCCCAGGGGCTCCAGGCGGCTGCGGATGCGCTCGCCTTGCAGCACGTGCACCGCGCGCACCTGGGTGCAGATCAGGCCTTGCAGGCGCTCGAACAGGGCCAGGCCGTTCTCGAAAGCGGCGCAGCTGATCAAGGTGTAGCCCAAGGCGCCCATGTTGGCCGGGCGCACCTGCTGCGCGATGTGCAAGGCGGTGTGCGGGTCACCGCACAGCTCGGCGGCCACGGCGAGGCCCTCGGCCAGGCGGGTGGCCGGCACCCAGCGCGTGCTGGCATCGCTGCCCCCGATGGGGTTGTCGGGCAATGCTGGCGTGCTGCCGTCGGCGTCGTCCGAAGCCAGGTCCAATCCCAAGGCGGCCAGCACGGGGCGCGGGTCGAGGTCGCGAGCGCGCACGTGGTCGGCCACCAGGCGGGCGTAGCTGGCGGCAAAGCCCAGCCCGCAGGAGGGGGCAGGCTGGGAAGGCGAGGAAGACGGAGAGGGGGTGGCGGGAGGGTGGCTCACAGCGCCGATGGTAGATCAGCGACAGGCCCTGCTGGCACCAGAAGACAAGCCACTGGCGTGTGCGGCCAATGACATCCGCCTTACCAGGCGGCACAGTCGGTCACCATGAAGCACGCCACACTTGAAGCGCCTGAGTCCGCAGCTGTCAGCACCCAGGCCCCGCCCCGCCGGTTCAGCGACCTGCCCGGGCCGCCACCCTGGCCCGTGGTGGGCAACGCCTTGCAGGTCAGCCTGCACCGCATGCACCAGAACATGGAAGACTGGGTCAAGGTCCATGGCCCGCTGATGCAGGTGCGCCTGGCCGGTTTCCACGTGATGGTGGTGGCCGACACCGACCTCATCGGCCAGTTGCTGCGCGAACGCCCCGAGACCTTCCGCCGGCCCTCGCGCATGCAGGCCATCATGCGGGAGATGGGCATCCCCGATGGCGTCTTCGTGGCCGAGGGTGAGCACTGGGCCCGCCAGCGCCGCATGGTCATGGCCAGCTTTGCGCCGCAGCAGGTGCGCACCTACTTCCCTGCGCTGCTGAACGTGGCGCACTGCTTGCGCGCGCGCTGGCTGCACACGGCAGACCAGGCCACCGAAGGCGCCCAGGACATCGACCTGCAGGCCGACCTGATGCGCTTCACGGTGGACGCCATCTCCGGCCTGGCCTTCGGGGTTGACGTCAACACCTTGCAGTCCAACGACGACGTCATCCAGCGCCACCTCGACAAAATCTTCCCCACCATCTGGCGACGCGCCCACGCCCTGGTGCCGTACTGGCAGGTCGTCAAGCTGCCTCGCGACCGTGCGCTCGACGAGAGCATGCGCTTGGTCAATGGCGCCATCCGCGACTTCATGGCCCAGGCCCGTGTGCGCCTGCAAGCGCCTGAGCGCCGTGCCGCGCCGCAAAACCTGCTGGAGGCGATGCTGGTGGCCGCCGACGCCCCCGACAGCGGCATGAGCGACGAGGACGTGGCCGGCAATGTGTTCACCATGCTGCTGGCCGGCGAAGACACCACCGCCACCAGCTTGTCGTGGATGATCGAGCAGCTCTGGCGCAACCCCGTCGCCCTGGCCCGCGCCCGCGAGGAGATCGACCGCCTGCTGGCCACGCCCGAAGGCCCCCTGCCGATGGCGCAGTGGACGCCCGAGCACCTGGCCCAGCTCGACTGGCTGGAGGCCTGCATCCACGAAAGCATGCGCCTCAAACCGGTGGGGCCCTTCAACCTGGTCGAGGCGCTCAAGGACACCGAGGTGGCCGGCGTGCCCATCCGCGCAGGCACCCCGGTGCTGCTGGTGATGCGCCACGACACGGTGCGCGACGAGGTCTTCCCCCAGGCCGAGCGCTTCCTGCCCGAGCGCTGGCTGCCCGAGGCCGAGCACCTGGCGCCGGCCTCGGCCAAGCGGGTGTCCATGCCTTTCGGTGCGGGCCCGCGCATCTGCCCAGGGCGTTTCCTGGCGATGCTGGAGATCAAGCTCGCCGCGGCCATGCTGCTGCAGACCTTCGACATTGCCGCCGTGGACACACCGGACGGTCGCCCTGCGCAAGAGCACATGGCCCTGACCATGGTGCCCGTGGGTTTGAAGATGCGCGTGAGGCGGCGGACCGCGGCTTGAGGTGCTCACCTGGGCGTGAGAGGTCGCTTTCGGGTGTTTGGCGCCATCTGTCGATGAATTTGGCTGAGTCATAACCCGTTCAGGGGGTGTCTGCCAGGGTTTCCGATGCATCTGCCGCGCAGCGGCATCCGTAAAACACGGCATTGGAGACCCGACATGCCGTACACCGCCCCATGCCCTCAGCCCGAAGCGAGCACCTTGTTGCGCGTCATCGCGCTGCAGCAGGCCCTTGAAGATGTGGCCACCCAGTCCGATTTCCTGGCCTGGGCCACGGGCCCTTTGCAGGCCGTGTTGCCCCACGCCAGCATGGCATGTGGTGTGCTGCGCACCGATCGGGAAGGCGTGGTGCTGCGCCGGGTCCTGCAGCAGGGCTGGCCCCCAGGCTATTTCGACGCCTTGACCCTGGAGGGCGGGCGCTTTCGCAGCCCGGTCATCGGGCGATGGGCGCTGCAGCGCAAGCCCCAGCTCGTGCGTGCGCAAGACACGGCCAGCCTGGGCGACACCCGCTGGCACGAGGTGTTCCACGACATGGGCTTGCACAACATGGCCGCCCACGGCGTGCTGGACCACAGCTCGCGCTCGGCCAGCTACTTCTGTTTGTCGCGCATGGAAGACACCCCGGGCGAGCAGACCGAAGCGCTGCTGCGCCTGTTGACGCCGCACATGGCCCTGGCCCTGCAGCGGGCCTTGTTTGCCGAGGACATGGGCGAAGACAAGCAGCCGGCCTGGCTCGAGCGCCTGACCGAGCGTGAGCGCGTGGTGCTGCACTGGATGTGCCAGGGCAAGACCAACTGGGAAATCGCGCGCATCTGCGGGCGCAGCGAACACACCATCAAGAACCAGGTCGAGAGCGTGCGGCAGAAACTGCACGTCAGCAACCGCACGCAGGCCTGTGCCATGGCTTCGGATGTGAGGCTGCTAACCCAATGAGGTTATGCCTGGGGCTGCAGCGCGGTCTGGTGCTCCAGCAGGGCTTGCAGTACCAGCGCGTCCAGGCCACTGGCTTCGCCTTGCCGAGCGCGTTCCAGGATGAGCTTGCGCATGCGCGGCTCCCAGAATTTGCGCAGGTGGGTGGCGATGCCCTGGCGGGCCTCGGCGGCATCCGGGAAAGACTGGAAGAAGCTGCCAATCTGGTTGGCCATCTGGACGAGGTGGTCGGTGTTCATGGTCACGGCCTTTCGGGTTCACGGCGTGTGCAGGCCGATGCCTTCGGGGTGGAGGCGTTCCGGGTGGGTGTAGGCCACGCAGTCCTGGCCGCGCACAAAGCCTGCCAGGGCGATGCCAGCGGCCAGGGCGGTGTCCACGGCGCGCGCGGTGGGCGCTGACACCGCGGCCAGCACCGAGACGCCGGCCATCGCTGTTTTGTGGACCATCTCGTAGCTGGCCCGGCTGCTGATGGCGATGAAGCCGGTGTCGGGCGCCAGGCGGGCCCGCACCATGGCACCCACGAGCTTGTCCAGGGCGTTGTGGCGACCGACGTCTTCGCGCACCAGCTGCACGGCGCCGTCCAGGTCGCAGAACGCGGCCGCGTGCGTGGCCCCCGTGAGCTGCTGCAGGGGTTGCCAGTCGCGCAGGCTGGCCATGGCGAGCGCCAGTGCCTGTGGGGCGACCGACCGAGGCGTTGGCGTCGGCACAGCGCGGCAGGCGTCGGCCAGGCTGTCGGTGCCGCACAGACCGCAGCCGGTGCGGCCCTCCAAGCTGCGGCGGCGCCCCTTGAGCCGCCAGGCGCAGGCCGAGGACACGGCCATCTGCACCTCGATGCCCTGGGCCATGTGCGGGTCGTCCCCCACGGGCAACACCTCCACGCCGTGCAGCTCGCCCGGGCTCAGCAGCAGGCCTTCGGTCAGGCCGAAGCCGAGCGCGAAGTCTTCGAGGTCTTGCGGGCTGGCCATCATCACGGCGTGCGAGATGCCGTTGAACACCAGGGCCACGGGCACCTCCTCGGCCAGCCAGTCGCTGCGCTGCAGCGCGCCACCGTGCCCCCGGTGCTCGGTGACGTGGACGGCGCGCGCACCCGCGGGTGGCTGCAAGGGGCTGTCGAGGTTCATGGCGTCACGGCGGGGGATTTCGCCCGGGCCAGGTGGTCCATTTGTTCGCGGTTGAAGGCCACGTAGCGTTCCTGCCACTCGGAGGGCTGCGCCACGGCCACGACCTGCACGGCCGTCACCTTGTACTCCGGGCAGTTGGTGGCCCAGTCGGAGGCGTCGGTGGTGATGACGTTGGCGCCCGATTCGGGGAAGTGGAAAGTCGTGTAAACCACGCCCGGTTGCATGCGTTCGCTGACCAGGGCGCGCAGCACGGTGCGGCCCGCGCGGCTTTCGATGCCGACCCAGTCGCCGTCTTTCACGCCACGCTCTTGGGCATCGTGCGGGTGCAGTTCGAGCAGGTCTTCGCTGTGCCAGGCGTTGTTGGCCGTGCGCCGCGTCTGGGCCCCGACGTTGTACTGCGACAGGATGCGGCCCGTGGTCAGCAACAGCGGGAAGCGGCGGGTGACCTTCTCCGAGCTGGCCAGGTACTGCGTCGGGTAGAACTTGCCCTTGCCGCGCACGAAGCGGTCGATGTGCATGGTGGGGGTGCCGGCCTCGTCGGTGTCGTCGTTGCACGGCCACTGCACGCTGCCCAGGCGGTCGATCTTGGCGTAGTTCACGCCGGCGAAGCTGGGCGTGAGCGCGGCGATTTCCGCCATGACCTGCTCGGGGTGGGTGTAGTGCATCGGGTAGCCCAGGGCCTCCGACAGCTTCACCGTGGTCTCCCAGTCGGCGTAGCGCGCCATCGGCGGCATCACCTGGCGCACCCGCGAGATGCGGCGCTCTGCGTTGGTGAAGGTGCCGTCCTTTTCCAGGAACGAGGACCCCGGCAGGAAGACGTGGGCGTACTTGGCCGTCTCGTTGAGGAAGATGTCCTGCACGATGATGCATTCCATCTGCGACAACGCTTCGGCCACGTGCTGGGTGTTGGGGTCGGACTGGACGATGTCCTCGCCCTGGCAGTACAGCGCCTTGAACTCGCCGTCGAGCGCGGCCTCGAACATGTTGGGGATGCGCAAACCCGGCTCGGGGTTCAGCGTCACGCCCCAGGCCTGCTCGAACAGGCTGCGCGTGGTGGTGTCGGAGATGTGGCGGTAGCCCGGCAGCTCGTGCGGGAAGCTGCCCATGTCGCAGCTGCCCTGCACGTTGTTCTGGCCGCGCAGCGGGTTCACGCCCACGCCTTCGCGGCCCACCATGCCACAGGCCATGGCGAGGTTGGCGATGCCCATGACCATGGTCGAGCCTTGCGAGTGCTCGGTCACGCCCAGGCCGTAGTAGATGGCCGAGTTGGGGCCTTGTGCGTACAGCCGGGCAGCGGCGCGCAGCTCGGCGGCGGGCACGCCGGTGTCGGCCTCGAAGGCTTCGGGCGAGTTCTCGGGGCGGGCCACGAAATCGCACCACTGCTGGAAGCTCTTGTCGTCGCAGCGCTCGGCCACATAAGCCTGGTTCACCAGGCCTTCGGTCACGACCACATGGGCCATGGCGGTGATGACGGCCACGTTCGTGCCCGGCTTGAGCGGCAGGTGGTGCTGCGCCTTCACGTGCGGCGAGGCCACCAGGTCGATCTTGCGCGGGTCGATCACGACGAGCTTGGCACCCTGGCGAAGCCGCTTTTTCATGCGCGAGGCGAACACGGGGTGGGCATCGGACGGGTTGGCGCCGATGACCACGATGACGTCGGCGTGTTCCACCGACTTGAAGGTCTGCGTGCCGGCCGAGGTGCCGAAGGTCTGGCCCAAGCCATAGCCGGTGGGCGAGTGGCAGACGCGGGCGCAGGTGTCCACGTTGTTGGTGCCGAAGGCCGCTCGCACCAGCTTCTGCACGAGGTAGGCCTCTTCGTTGGTGCAGCGCGAGGAGGTGATGCCGCCCACCGAGTCACGGCCGTACTTGGCCTGGATGCGTTTGATCTCGGAGGCCGCGTGCGTGAGTGCCACCTCCCAGCTGACTTCCTGCCAGGGCTCGTGGATGCTGGCGCGGATCATGGGCGTGGTGATGCGGTCCTGGTGGGTCGCATAGCCCCAGGCGAAGCGGCCCTTGACGCAGCTGTGGCCTTCGTTGGCCTTGCCGTCTTTCCAGGGCGTCATGCGCACCACGGTGTTGCCCTTCATCTCGGCCTTGAAGCCGCAGCCCACGCCGCAGTAGGCGCAGGTGGTGATGACGCTGTGCTCGGGCTGGCCGTAGAAGGTGACCGTTTTTTCCTGCAGCGTGGCCGTCGGGCAGGCCTCGACGCAGGCGCCGCAGGACACGCACTCGCTGTCCATGAAGGCCTGGTCCTGGCCGGGCGAGACACGGCTCTCGAAGCCACGCCCTGAAATCGTCAGCGCGAAGGTGCCCTGCGTTTCTTCACACGCCCGCACGCAGCGGTTGCAGACGATGCACTTGCTGGCGTCGTAGGTGAAGTAGGGGTTGGACTCGTCTTTCTCGGCATGGCAATGGTGCTCGCCGCTGACGCCGGCCACGTCCTGGCCCGCGGTGCCGTAGCGCACATTGCGCAGGCCCGTCACACCGGCCATGTCCTGCAGTTCGCAGTTGCCGTTGGCGCTGCAGGTCAGGCAGTCCAGCGGGTGGTCGGAGATGTAGAGCTCCATCACGCCCTTGCGGATGTCCTGCAGCTTGGGCGTCTGCGTGTGCACGACCATGCCGGCCTCGGCGGGCGTGGTGCACGAGGCCGGGTAGCCCTTGCGGCCTTCGACTTCCACCAGGCACAGGCGGCAGGAGCCAAAGGGCTCCAGGCTGTCGGTGGCGCAGAGCTTGGGCACGCGCACGCCGGCATCGACCGCCGCGCGCATCAGCGAGGTGCCCTTGGGCACTGCCACCTGTTGGCCGTCGATGGTGAGTGTCACCAGCTCGGTGGACGTGCTGGCGGGCGTGCCGAAGTCGATGTCTTGCTTGAAGTGGTCGAGCATGGGGTGCTCCGTGGCAGGGTCGTCAGGATGGCGACGTGGATGCGGGATGGCGTTCAGGCGGTGGCGGTCGCGGGTTTGCCGGTGGCCGGCGTGGCGTCCAGCCCGAAGTCCGCCGGGTAGTGGTTCAGCGCCGACAGCACGGGGTAGGGCGTCATGCCGCCCATGGCGCACAGGCTGCCGTTCAGCATCGTGTCGCAGAGGTCCCGCAGCAGGTGGACCTGCTGCTCGCGCACTTCGCCGGTGTTGCGGGTGATGCGGTCGATCACTTCCACGCCACGGGTCGAGCCGATGCGGCAGGGCGTGCACTTGCCACAGCTTTCCAGTGCGCAGAAGGCCATGGCGTAGCGCGCCAGCTCGGCCAGGTTGGCCGTCTCGTCGTGCACCACGATGCCGCCATGGCCCACGACCAGGCCGAGCGCGGCGTAGGCCTCGTAGTCCAGTGGCACATCCCATTGCGACGGGGGCACGTAAGCCCCCAGCGGCCCACCGACCTGGATGGCCTTGATGGGCCGGCCGCTGCGCGTACCACCGCCGAAGTCTTCGACCAGCTCGCGCAGCGTCAGGCCGAAAGCCTTCTCGACCAGCCCACCCCGCAGGATGTTGCCGGCCAGCTGGAAGGGCAGCGTGCCCTTGGAGCGGCCCACGCCGAAGTCCTTGTAGAAAGCCGCGCCTTTGGCCAGGATGATGGGCACGCTGGCCAGCGTGATCACGTTGTTGATGACCGTGGGCATGCCGAACAGGCCTTCGATGGCCGGCAGCGGTGGCTTGGCCCGCACGATGCCGCGCTTGCCCTCGATGCTCTCCAGCATGGCGGTTTCTTCGCCGCACACGTAGGAGCCCGCGGCCTTGCGCAGGGTCAGGTGGAAAGCCTGACCGCTGCCGCAGACGTCGTCACCCAGGAAGCCGGCTTGCGTGGCCAGCGCGATGGCCGCATTGAAGGTGTCGATGGCGTGCGGGTACTCCGAGCGCACGTAGACGTAGCCCTGGGTCGCGCCCACGGCCAGTCCGGCGATGGCCATGCCCTCGATGAGCATGAAGGGGTCTCCCTCCAGCGTCATGCGGTCGGAGAAGGTGCCCGAGTCGCCTTCGTCGGCGTTGCAGGCGATGTACTTTTGCGCCGCGGGCGTCTGGCGCACCGTGCGCCATTTGATGCCCGTGGGGAAGGCCGCGCCGCCGCGACCGCGCAGGCCCGAGTCCAGCACCTCCTGCACCACCGCCTCGCCACCCAGGGCGATGGCACGGCGCAGGCCGGCCCAGCCACCGTGGGCTTCGTGGTCTGCCAGCGACAGCGGGTCGGTCAGGCCCATGCGGGCGAAGGTCAGGCGTTCCTGCTTGGCCAGCCAAGGCAGCTGCTCGGTCAGGCCCAGGCTCAGCGGGTGCGACTGCGCGTGCGTGCTGCCGTCCAGCAGGCCCGCGTCCAGCAGGGCGCCGACGTCGTCGGCTTCCACGGGCCCGAAGGCCATGCGGCCTTGGGGCGTGGCCACCTCGACCAGCGTCTCCAGCCAGAACATGCCGCGAGAGCTGTTGCGCACCAAGTGCAGCCCGATGCCGCGTGCAGTGCAAGCCTCGGTCAAAGCCTGGGCGACCTCGTCGGCACCGACGGCGAGTGCGGCCGAATCGCGCGGCACGAACACGGTGACGGGGGCTTGGCTCACGGGCTCACCTCCAGTTGCTTGAGCAGCTTGTCCAGCTTGGCGGGCGTCATGCGGGCGTGGACGCGGTCATCGATCTGCACCGAAGGAGCGCTGGCGCACAGGCCCAGGCAGTAGGCGGATTCGAGCGTCACCACCCCGTCGGCGCGGGTGGTGTGCTCGGCGCAACCCATGACGGCTTGGGCGTGCTGCATCAGCGCTTCCGAGCCGCAGGAGCGGCAAGCTTCGGCGCGACAGATGTGCACGACGTGGCGCCCCGGCGGCGTGCTGCGGAAGTGGTGGTAGTAGGTGATGACGCCATGCACTTCGGCACGCGACAGGTTCATGCCTTTGGCGATCAGGGGCACCGCGTCGGGGGGCACGAAGCCGCAGGTGTCCTGGATCGCGTGCAACAGCGGCATGAGGCCGCCAGGCATGTCGGCGTGTACCGCGATGAGCCGGCGAACCTCGGCCTCACGCGGGATGTCGGTCAGCGAAGTCATGGCATGCACCACCTGTCAGGTCACGGGTCAGTTGAAGAACTTGGCCACGCTCAGCGCGGTGCGATAGACGCCCCAGGCCAGCGGGATGCCCACGCCCAGCCAGGCCAGCAGGACGATGGCGCTGCTCGTCTGGCCAGCCGCGCCGGAGCCCGCGCCGACCTCGCTGGCCGCGGCCTTCTCGTGCGCCAGGCGCTTTTCCTCGGCCAGTTCGGCATCGGTCATGAAGTGCTTGGGGTCCAGCGGGCGCACCATCAGGTTGCACAGCAGGCCCACCACCAGCATGCCCACCAGGATGTACATGGTCTGGTTGTAAACCTGCTCGCGCGGCAGGCCCAGGCCGATCTGGTAGTCGCGCATGTAGTTCACCACCACGGGCCCCAGGATGCCGGCCGTGGCCCAGGCCGTGAGCAGGCGGCCATGGATGGCGCCCACCATCTGCGTGCCGAACAGGTCGGCCAGGTAGGCCGGCACCGTGGCGAAGCCGCCGCCGTACATGCTCAGGATGACGCAGAAGGCGCCCACAAACAGCAGCTTGTTGCCGCCCAGCGCACTGGCCGGCACGCTGGCGTACATCAGGCCGCCCAGCACGAAGAAGACGATGTAGGTGAGCTTGCGGCCCAGTTTGTCTGACAGGCTGGCCCAGAAGAAGCGGCCACCGATGTTGAACAGGCTCAGCAGGGCGGTGAAGCCCGCGGCCACCACGGCGATGTCCTTGAGCTGGGCCTTGTCGAGGTCCTTGAACTTCGCGGCCACGCCGATCAGGCTGCCGCCGAACACCTCTTGCAGCATCGGGCTGGCCATGCCGATCACGCCGATGCCGGCCGACACGTTCATGCACAGCACCATCCACACCAGCCAGAACTGCGGGATGCCCCACACCTTCTTCACGTGCACGTGCTTGGAGGTGATCATGGCGTTGCCCGTCTGGGCTGCCGGGGGCGTCCAGCCTGCGGGCTTCCAGCCGGTGGCGGGCACGCGGTAGCCGAGCGCGCCGGCCATCATGAACACGAAGTAGATCAGGGCCATGACGACGAAGGTCAAGGCCACGCCCACGTTGGTGTCGGTGGCGAAGCGCTTCATCAGCTCGGCGGCGAGCGGCGAGCCGATCATGGCGCCACCGCCGAAGCCCATGATGGCCATGCCCGTGGCCATGCCGCGGCGGTCAGGGAACCACTTGATCAGGGTGCTGACCGGCGAGATGTAGCCCAGGCCCAGCCCGATGCCACCGATCACGCCCGAGCCCAGCAGCATCAGCCAGAACTGGTGCAGGTGCACGCCGAGGGCCGAGATCAGCATGCCGCCGCACCAGCACACCGCGCTGACCACGCCCGCCTTGCGCGGACCGGCGCGTTCCAGCCAGCCGCCCCACAGCGCGGCCGAGCTGCCCAGCAGCACGAAAAACAGGGTGTACATCCAGCCCAGCGTGGAGACCTTCCAGTCGCAGGTGGTGGTGAACAGTTCGGCGAAGAAGCCAACGTTGGCGCCGCACTGGAGGGGCTCCTTGATGCCCAGTGCCTTGGACAGCGGCAGCCAGAACACCGAAAAGCCATAGGCCATGCCGATGCACAAGTGGATGGCGAGCGCAGCCGGTGGCACCAGCCAGCGGTTGAAGCCGGACCCCGCAATGATGCGTTCCTTGTCGAGGAAGCCGGCCTGGGTGGCCGGCGGTCCGGAGGGGTTGCCGAGCGCTTCGATCGCCATGTTGTCTCCTGCAGGCGGACAGCCCGTCACGCTGGGTGGATGTTGTTCATATGCTTTGACAGCACACCATGCATCTTAGGGGTTGTCGTCTTTCACTCATAGATGGGGATATCCACGAAACTGTTCGATGTGTGAAAGCATATATTTCATGCTGTTGACAGCATAACTTTGGCCTGCCTTGCACACCGTTTCCATCACCCCTCACTGGACCATCACCGACGACAGCGGTCAGCAGTTGTCGCCGCGCTTGCTGAGCTTGCTGGCCGAGGTGCAGGAGCACGGCAGCCTCTCGGGCGCCTGCAAGCACACGGGCGCGTCTTACCGGCACGCGTGGAACCTCGTCCGCCAGGGGCAGGCGCAGCTCGGCATGCCCCTGCTCAACATGGACCGCGGCAAGGGCTCGACCCTCACCCCCTTGGCCGAGCGCCTGGTCTGGGCGGGGCACCGCATCCAGGCGCGCCTCTCGCCCACGCTGGAGAGCCTGGCCTCCGAGCTGGAAGCCGAACTCGGCCGGGTGCTGTCCGCAGGCGCCACCGGCCTGCGCGTGCATGCCAGCCACGGCTTCGCGGTGGAAAAACTCCTCGAGGTGCTGGCCCAGCGTGGCGAGCGCATCGACCGCAAGTACGTGGGCAGCCAGGAGGGCGTCGCCTCCTTGCACGCGGGCTCGTGCGACCTGGCGGGCTTCCACGTGCCGCAGGGTGTGTTCGAGGACGTGGCCTTGCAGCACTACGCACAGTGGTTGAGCCCCAAGCACAGCCGCGTCATCCACATGGCCACGCGCCGTCAGGGCCTGTTCGTGGCGCATGGCAACCCGCTGGAAATCTACGGCGTGCAGGACCTGGCGCGCAAGGGCGTGCGCTTCGTCAACCGCCAGCCCAGTTCGGGCACGCGCTTCCTGCTGGAGTGCTGCCTGCGCCAGGCGAAAGTGCCGACCAGCCAGATTGCCGGCTGGGAGCTGGCCGAGTTCACGCACGCGGCGGTGGCGGCCTACGTGGCCAGCGGCATGGCCGATGTGGGCTTCGGGGTCGAGCCACCGGCGCGCCGCTTCAAGCTGGACTTCGTGCCCGTGGCCACCGAGCGCTATTTTTTCCTGTGCCGCGATGCCGATTTGCAGCGCCCCGAGCTGCAGGCGGTGCTGGAGGTGATGCGCGGTGAGGCCTTCCACGCCGTGGTCAATGCCCTGCCGGGTTACTCGGCCGTCAAGTGCGGGCAGGTCGAGACCTTGCAGAAAGCGTTTCCCCAGATGGCGTCGGGGCGTCGCCGCTGAGCCACGCGCGTGGCGCGTCTGGGTGGCTTGGGTGACTGGCCGTTCGTGAGGGCTGCACGCTTTGCGGGCTTGTCTTGATTGACAGGCGCATGCCCCGCTTCGAACATCCGACACTGTGGCGTTGGCTGTCAAGCCAGTGCGCTGGCGGGCCACACCGCTTTCTCCGTGGTGCTCGAACCTCTTCACATGCCCTTCGACAGCCTGGTCCTCAAGAACATCGCGATGTCGCGCTCCGACATGACGGGCCGCCTCGCGGGGCTGCATGACATCGTTCGGGCCCGTCACCCTGCCGTCAACCGCATCGCACTGGTGCTGTACGAACCCGCCAAAGACTTGCTGCGCACCTTCGCCAGCAGTTCGGACGACGGCCAGCCGCTGCGCCACTACGAGGTCCACCTGGCGGCTGTGCCCTCCCTGCGTACGCTGGCGGCCGAGCACATCCCCCGTGTCATCGACAACATGGACCTCGCCCTGAGCGAGCCCTCCTTGCACTCGCTGTGGCTCAAGTCCCAGTCTTACCAGAGCAGCTACACGGTGCCGGTGTACGCCGGCAACCGCCTGTCGGCTTTCCTGTTCTTCGACTCCCGCCAGCCCGGGGCCTTCACGCCCGACATCACCACCGACCTTGACGTCATCGCCGACATCCTGGCCCAGCTCTATGTGCTGCGCATGGCGGCGGTCAACACGCTGGTGGGTGCGGTCGATGTGGCCAAGGGCCTGGCCCGCATGCGCGACGTGGAAACCGGCGCGCACCTGGAGCGCATGGCCGGCTACTCCCGCCTGATCGCCGTGGCGCTGGCCGACAGCCTGGGCCTGAGCGACGAGTTCATCGAGTACCTGCACCTGTTCGCGCCGCTGCACGACATCGGCAAGGTGGGGATTCCCGATCGCATCCTGCTCAAGCCGGGCAAGCTGGACGACGAGGAGCGGCGCTGCATGCAGCAGCACGTGCCGGTGGGGGTGCAGCTGGCGCGCAACATCGTCAGCGACCTGGGCATCGACAACGACCTCGCTGCGTCGGTGATGCTCAATGTGGTGGCGCACCACCACGAGCGCGGTGATGGTTCGGGCTACCCGCAGGGGCTGATGCTGGACGACATCCCCATCGAGGCGCGCATCGTGGCGGTGGCGGATGTCTATGACGCGATCTCATCGACGCGGCCGTACAAGCGGGCATGGTCGGAGGCCGAGTGCGTGGCCGAGTTGCGCCGCGAAGCAGCCTTGCACCGCCTGGACGCGCGCTGCGTGGAGGCCTTGATCGCGGCAGAGGCGGACCGCACGCGCATCCGACAAGAGCTGTCGGATGGCGACGATCTGCCTGCCACGCTGGCCGCATCGGGTTGAGCGCCGCCGGGGCGCTGCACCTCTTCACCGGGACGTCAGGCCTTCAGGACTTGGTCGGTTGCGCCGCCGCAGGCTGACCAGGGGGCGTGGGTGCCCAGCCGCCGCCCAGCGAGCGGAT
The DNA here is from genome assembly GCF_004362855.1 of Aquabacterium commune. Classification (GTDB taxonomy): domain Bacteria; phylum Pseudomonadota; class Gammaproteobacteria; order Burkholderiales; family Burkholderiaceae_C; genus Aquabacterium; species Aquabacterium commune. The sequence continues at coordinate 369,785 of NZ_SNXW01000001.1, read as the reverse complement.
CAGCCCGATGGTGCCGGTGGCCCAGGCGCCACGCAGTTGCACGGCCTGGCGTTCCACCGCCAGCAGGCTGCGCTGGGTGTCGAGCAGCGTGAGGTAGCTGTCTTCCCCGGCGCGGTAGCGCTTGTCGGCCAGTTCGGCCGAGCGGCGCGCGGCCACCACGGCTTCGCTCAGCGAGAGGGTCTGTGCGCGCACGCTGCCCAGGCCCGAGAGCTTGTCTTCCACATCGCCGAACGCGCCCAGCACGGTCTGGCGGTAGTCGGCCACCGACTCTTCCAGCACGGCCTCGGCGCGGTTGACGCCCGCGCGGTTGCGACCGCCATCGAAGATCGGCATCGACAGCACGGCATTGGCCACCCAGCTGCGCGCGCTCCACAGGAACAGGTCGCGCAGCTCGTAGGAGGCAAAGCCGCCATCGGCCGTCAGGCGCAGCGCCGGGAACAGGGCCGAGCGGGCCTGGCCCACGCGGGCGGTGGCGGCCATCATGCGGGCTTGCGCGGCGGCCACGTCGGGGCGGCGCTCCAGCAGGGCCGAGGGCAGGCCGGCCGGCACCAGGGGCACGCGCGCATCGGCGGGCAGCGGCTGTGCGGCCAGGCCGAAGGCGGCAGGGGGCTGGCCCAGCAACACGGCCAGGGCGTGCTCGGTGCGGGCACGTTCGCCGCGCTGGGCTTGCAGGTCGGCCTGGGTGGTGGCCAGCTCGGTGTGGGCCCGGGCCACGTCCAGCTCGGAGACATCGCCCGCGGCCAGGCGGCGTTGCGCCAGTTGCAGGCTCTGCTCGCGCAGGGAGGCTGTTTGCGTCAGCAGCGCGACCACGGCGTCCAGCGTGCGCAGCTGGAAGTAGGTCTGTGCCACATCGGCTTGCAGGCTGAGCAGCACCGAGCGGTGGTTGGCCTGCGAGGCCAGGGCATCGGCCTCGGCGGCCTGCACGCTGTTGGCCACGCGCTGGAACAGGTCCACCTCGTAGCTGGCGGACAGGCCCGCTTGCCACAGGCTGCTGGGCGCGATGTTCTGGTCGGCGCTCAGGCCTTGCTCGGCCGCAGACGGCTTCTGGCGGGCCACGCCCGCGCTCACGCCCAGCTGTGGCAGGCGGCTGGCCTGGCTGCTGCTGAGCAGGGCGCGCGCGGCCTTGACGCGGGCGGCGGCCACGGCCAGGCCGGGGTTGGCGGCTTCGGCCTGCTGTTCCAGCTGGTTGAGGGTGGGGTCACCGAAGGTTTCCCACCAGGCGCCGCGGGCTTGCGCCTCGGAGGGCTCGGCGGGCTTCCAGCGGCTGCCGTCGGCCGCTGGCTGGGCCAGGTCGGTGGCTTGAGCGGCGGCCAGCGCGGAGGCTTCCTTGTAGGCCTCGGGCATGGCGATGCGGGCGTCGGGCCTGGCCGGGGCGGTGTTGCAGCCGGCCAGCACGAGGGTGGCCAGCACGGCCGCCGCCGTGGCGGTGAAGGCGTGCGTGCGCTGGCGTGGGCGTGTGGTGGGCGTCGATGGCATCGTCACTGGCAAGGTCACAGGGCCTTGGGGCAGAGAGAGGGAATGGGTCATGGTGCCTCCGGAGCGGGCAGGTCGTGGGTGGCTGCGGTGGTGGTCGTGGCGGTCTTGGAGGAAGGCTGCTGACCCTCCAGCTTCACGGCCAACTTGCGCAGCAGCACGTAGAACACGGGGGTGAGGAAGAGGCCGAACAGCGTCACGCCCAACATGCCGGAGAACACGGCCACGCCCATGGCATGGCGCATCTCCGAGCCAGCGCCGGTGGACAGCACCAGCGGCACCACGCCCATGATGAAAGCGATCGACGTCATCAGGATGGGGCGCAGGCGCAGCTTGCTGGCCTCCAGCGCAGCTTCAACGATGCTGCGTCCGTGGTGCTCCAGCTCGCGGGCGAATTCCACGATCAGGATGGCGTTCTTCGCCGACAGCCCCACCAGCACGAACAGCGCGATCTGCGTGAAGATGTTGTTGTCGCCGTGGGTGAGATAGACCCCCGCCAGCGCGCACAGGATGGACATCGGCACGATCAGGATCACGGCCAGCGGCAGCGTCCAGCTTTCGTACTGCGCGGCCAGCACCAGGAAGACCAGCAGCACGCACAGCGGGAACACATAGACCAGCGTGTTGCCCGCCAGGATCTCCTGGTAGGTCAGGTCGGTCCATTCCATGCCGACGCCTTTGGGCAGCACTTCGGCGGCGATGCGCTCCATCGCGGCCTGGGCCTGGCCCGAAGACACGCCTGGGGCGGGGCCACCATTGATGTCGGCCGAGACGTAGGCGTTGTAGCGCTGCACGCGGTCCGGGCCGTACGAATCCGACATCTTCAGCAGGCTGCCCAGCGGGATCATCTCGCCGGAGTTGCTGCGCACCTTGAGGTTGGCGATGCTGTCGGGCGAGGCGCGGTAAGGCGCGTCCGCCTGCACCACCACCTGGAAGGTGCGGCCGAACTTGTTGAAGTCGTTGGTGTAGAGCGAGCCCAGGTTGATCTGCAGCGTGTTGAAGATGCTGGAGAGCGGCACGCCCAGCTGCTTGGCCTTGGTGCGGTCCACGTCGGCGAACAGCTGCGGCACGTTGATCTGGAAGCTGCTGAACACGCCGGCCAGCTCGGGCGTCTGCCAGGCCTTCATCTGCAGGGCCTGTGTGGCCTTGTAGAGCTCGTCGTAGCCCACGTTGCCGCGGTCTTCGAGGAAGAGTTTGAAGCCGCCGATGGTGCCCAGGCCTTCCACCGCGGGCGGCGGGAAGACCATGATGAAGGCGTCCTGGATGGCACCCAGGCGCTTGTTGACCTCGGCCGCGATCTCGTTGCCCGACAGGCCGGGGCCCTTGCGCTTGGCGAAGTCGTCCAGCGTGTAGAACACGATGCCGGCGTTGGGCGCATTGGTGAAGCCGTTGATGGACAGGCCGGGGAAGGCCACGGCATTGGCCACACCCGGCACCGATTGGGCGATGTCCGTCATGCGGCGGATGACCGCGTCGGTGCGCTCCAGCGAGGCCGCATCGGGCAGCTGCGCGAAGCCCACCAGGTACTGCTTGTCTTGCGCCGGCACGAAGCCCGAGGGCACGGCCTTGAAGACGAAGAAGGCGCCCACGCACAGCAGCAGATAGACGCCCATGGTGGCCGTCTTGTGCCTGAGCGTGCCGCCCACGCCGCCTTGGTAGCGGTGCGAGGCCCGGTCAAAGACGCGGTTGAATCGCTTGAAGAAGCCGCCCAGCACCGCGTCCATGCCGCGCGAGAGGGCGTCTTTTGGCGCATCGTGCGGCTTGAGCAGCGCAGCGGCCAGGGCTGGCGACAGGGTCAGCGAGTTGAAGGCCGAGATCACGGTGGAGATGGCGATGGTCATCGCGAACTGCTTGTAGAACTGGCCCGTCAGGCCCGCCACATACGCGATCGGCACGAACACGGCGCACAGCACCAGCGCGATGGCGATGATGGGCCCGGAGACCTCCTTCATGGCCTGGATGGTGGCCTCGCGCGGCGTCAGGCCGTTGGCGATGTTGCGCTCGACGTTCTCCACCACCACGATGGCGTCGTCCACCACGATGCCGATGGCCAGCACCAGACCGAACAGCGACAGCGTGTTGATCGAGAAGCCGAAGGCCAGCAGCACGGCGAAGGTGCCGACGATGGACACGGGCACCGCCAACAGCGGGATCAGCGAAGCGCGCCAGGTCTGCAGGAAGACGATGACCACCAGCACCACCAGGGCCACGGCCTCGATCAGGGTCTTGACCACGGCATCGATGGACGCGCTCACGAACTGCGTCGGGTCATAAACGATGTCGAAGTCCACGTCGCTGGGGAAGTCCTTCTTCAGCTCGGCCATGAGCTTGCGCACATCGGCCGACAGCTGCAGCGCGTTGGCATTCGGCGCCTCGAAGATGCCCATGCCGATGGCCGGCTTGTTGTTGAGCAGCGAGCGCAGCGCGTACTGGTTGGCGCCCAGTTCGATGCGGGCCACGTCACGCAGGCGGGTGATGCCGCCGTCGGCGTTCGTCTTGACGATGATGTTGCCGAACTCTTCCTCGGTCTGCAGGCGCCCCGAGGCGTTCACCGACAGCTGGAACGGCGCCTTGGTGTCGGGCGGTGCGCCGATCACGCCGGCGGCCACTTGCACGTTCTGCTCGCGGATGGCGGCCACCACGTCGCCGGCCGTCAGGCTGCGCTGGGCCACTTTCTGCGGGTCCAGCCAGATGCGCATGGCGTAGTCGCCCGCGCCGAACACCTGCACGTCGCCCATGCCGCTCAGGCGCGCCAGGCGGTCCTTCACGTTGAGCGTGGCGTAGTTGCGCAGATAGACGTCGTCGTAGCTGCCCTTGGGCGACAGCAGGTGGACCACCATCGTCAGGTTGGGCGAGCTCTTGATGGTCGTCACACCGATCTGGCGGACCTCCTCGGGCAGGCGCGGCAAGGCGCGCTGCACGCGGTTTTGCACCTGGGTCTGGGCCTGGTCCACGTCGGTGCCGATCTTGAAGGTCACCGTCAGCGTCAGGGCGCCGTCGGTGGTGGCCTGCGAGGACATGTACAGCATGTGCTCGACGCCGTTGATCTGCTCTTCCAGCGGCGCGGCCACGGTTTCGGCGATCACCTTGGGGTTGGCGCCGGGGAACTGCGCGCGCACCACCACGGAGGGCGGCACCACTTCCGGGTACTCGGAGATGGGCAGTCGCACGATGGCGATGGTGCCCGCGATGAAGATGAGGATGGACAGCACGGCCGCGAAGATCGGCCGGTCCACGAAGAAGCGTGAGAAGTTCATGGTGTGGGCCTCACTTGGCGGCGGTGGCGGCTGAGGCGGCAGACGTTGGGGCGGCAGAGGCTGCCGGGCCGCTCATGGGCACCAGCTGCGGCGCCACGGGCGCGCCAGGGCGCACGCGTTGCAGGCCATCGACGATGACGCGCTCGCCGGCCTTCAGGCCCGCGGTGATGACGCGCAGGTCGCCGACCTGGGTGCCGAGCTGGACGGGTCGGTAGGCGGGCTGGTTCTTGTCATCGACCACCCAGACGAACTTGCGGTTCTGGTCGGTGCCGATGGCGCGCTCGGCCACCAGGGCAGACGGCGCGCCGGCCTGGTTGTCGTTGCCGATCTGCACCTTGGCGAACAGGCCGGGCGTGAGCAGGCCGTCCTTGTTGTCCACCACGGCGCGCATGCGCACGCTGCCGGCCTGCGGGTCGATCTGGTTGTCCACGAACTCCAGGCGGCCCTCGTGCGGGAAGCCGTCTTCGTTGGCCAGGCCCAAGCGCACCTTCAGCGCCTTGGGGTTGCTGCGGGCCAGCTTGCCCACTTGCAGGAAAGTGCCTTCGTCGCCGTTGAAGCTCACGTACATCGGGTTGGCCGACACCAGCGTGGTCAGCACCGTGTTGCCGTCCACCAGGTTGCCGGTGGTGACTTCGGCCTTGCCGACGCGGCCGTCGAAGGGCGCGCGCACCTGCGTCCATTCCAGGTTCAGGCGGGCCGATTGCAGCGAGGCCTTGTCGGCGCGGGCGGCGGCTTCCAGCTGGCGGGCGGTGGACTGGCGCTCGTCGTGGTCGCGCTGGGCGATGGCGTTGTCGGCCAGCAGGCGCTGTGCACGCACCAGCTCGGCCTGGGCCAGCTCGGCCTTCAGTTGCGAGCTGGCGGCGGCGGCTTCCAGGCGCGCTGCCTCGGCCTGGTAGGGGCGAGGGTCGATGACGAAGAGCACATCGCCCTTGCGCACCAGCGCGCCGGGCTGCAGGCGCACCTGCTCGACGGTGCCGGCCACCCGCGGACGCAGCTGGGCGCGCTCGATGGCCTCGATGACGCCGGAGAAGCTGCGCTCCTGCGTCACCTGGCGGGTGATGACCTCGGCCACGCTCACGGGCGCGGCTTGCGGGGCCTGGGGCGCGGCGGCCTGGGCGGTTTGTTCCTTGCCGCAGCCGCTCAGGCTCAGAGCGCCTGCGCTCACGATGCCGATGGTGATGGCGGTGGCGATGGCCTGGGCCACGGGGCGCAAGCGGGCACGTGCACGGGTGTGGAGATCGGGGCGGGATGTGGCGTTCATGGTTGAGCTCCCTTGGCGGATGTGTTGGGTGTGCTGGATGTGGCAGGCGGATGGGCGTTCTGGGCGATGTCGGCCAGAAAGCGTTTCATGGCGAGGATGCAGGGGTCGTCGGCGGTGATCTCGCAGCGGTCCTGGTTGTCCTTGACGTCGGCAGGGGGGAGGGCGATGTCGCTGGCGTGGTTGCCCGCTTGGCGCAGCTTGTCGGCGTAGGCCACGGCCTCGTCGGCGAGGGGGTCGCCCTCGGTGTGGAAGATCAGGGCCGGTGGCAGCTCGCCCAGGCGGCGCGCTTTCAGCGGGCTGGCGTAGGGGTGGAGGCGGTCGGCCGGACGGGGCAGGTAGCGGCGGTAGCTGTCGGCCAGGGTGCGGGCCATGCTGCCGCCGTCCTGGGCGTCTTCGGCGCAGCGCATGGAGTGGCATCCCAGGCTGGCGTCGAGCATGGGCATCACCAGGATCTGCCCGGCCAGCGGCGGGCCATGGCGGTCGCGGCTGACCAGGGCCGACACCGCGGCCAGGTTGCCGCCGGCTTCCACGCCACCCACGAACAGGTGCGTGCCCTTCCACCCCAGCAGGCGCTTGTGCGCGCTGACCTGTCCCAGCACCGCGTGGGCGTCCTCGACCGCGGCAGGGAAGGGGCGCTCGGGCGCCAGGGCGTAACTCGGGGCCAGCACATGGACCTCGCAGGCATCGGCCACCACCCGCAGGCAGTGATCGGCTTCTTCGAGGTCGTCCACCAAAAAGCCGCCCGGGTGGAAAAACACCAGCAGGCTGCCGCAAGCCACCGGGTGAGCGGGCGACTTGTAGAGCTTGAGGTGCAGCGGGCCGCTGTGGCCGGACCAGTCGAACTGGGCATCGGCCGAGGCGTTGGGGCCCGACGTGCAGGAATCAGTGGACATGGCGCAGGCAGGGGAGTGGGGACATCGTGGGCTGCACTTTATTGACTTTCTTTTATTCAATAAACTGCCTGTCATTGAAATCACTGTTCAGGAATTTGAACAATGGACAAGCTCAAGGCCTTCGAAGCCTTCGTCAAGGTGGTGGACACCGGCGGTTTCACGCGTGCCGGTGAGGCCCTGGGCATGCCCAAGGCAACGGTGTCCACCCTGGTGCAGGACCTGGAGGCCCAACTCGGCACCCGGCTGCTGCACCGCTCGACCCGCCGCGTCACGCTGACGGCCGATGGCGCCGCCTACTACGAGCGCTGCGTGCAGGTGCTCGACGATGTGCGCGAGGCCGACGAGTCGGTCTCGTCCCGCCAAGGCGCGCCCAGCGGCCGGCTGCGCGTGGACATGACCTCGGCCATGGCCCGCTACCTGGTGCGCGAAGCCGTGCCCGATTTCCTGCGCCGTCACCCCGGCATCGCGCTGGAGCTGGGCTGCACCGACCGCCCCATCAACCTCGTGAGCGAGGGCGTGGACTGCGTCATCCGCATCGGGGCCATTCAGGACTCGGCCATGGCGGCACGGCGCATCGGCTCCATGCGCTTTCTGACCTGCGCGGCGCCGTCCTACCTCACCGAGCACGGCGTGCCGATACACCCGCAGGAACTGCGCCGCCACCGCTGGATCAACTACTTCGATGGCAGCGGCGTGGTGGGCTGGGATTTCACAAAGGACGGCGAACGCCTGGCGCTGAAGTTCGACGGCGGCCTCGCCCTCAACGACTCCAACGTCTATGAAGATGCCTGCGTGGCCGGGCTGGGCGTGGGCCAGCTGCCCGCCTTCCTGGTGGAGTGGCACGAACGCGCCGGTCGCCTCGTGCCCCTGCTGGCCGACTGGCAGGTCGAGTCATTCCCGGTGCACGCCATCTACCCATCCAGTCGCCACCTGTCCACCAAAGTGCAGGCCTTCGTGGAGTGGGTCGCGGAGGTGTTCGAGGGCATGCCGGCCATGCGCCGCTGAATGCGCCGCTGAAGCCGCGCAGCGCGTTCAACCTGCCTGGCGGCGCCGCAATTCGCAGAACAGGCCCGACTGGTCCAGATCGCCCATGCCGTGGTCGGCGGCATCGGCATAAAGCCCTCTCAGCGCTTCGGTGATGGGCGCGTCGAAGGCCATCTCGCCAGCCGTGTGCAGGGCGTTGCGCAGGTCCTTGAGCTGGATGGCCAGCGAGCCGCGCTTGGCGAAATCCCCCTCGACCATGCGCTGCCCATGCACTTCCAGGATGCGGCTTTCGGCAAAGCCACCGCGCAGCGCCTCCCGCACTTTTGCCGGGTCGGCCCCGCCCCGCTCGACCAGCAGCAGCGCCTCGGCCACCGCGCCGATGGTGATGCCCACGATCATCTGGTTGGCCAGCTTGGCCAGTTGCCCCGAACCGGCCGGGCCGACGTGCACCGGCCGCCCCAGCGCCGACAGCACCGGCACGGCCGCGTCGAAGTCGGCCGCAGCGCCACCGACCATGATGGCCAGCGTGCCCGCCTGCGCCCCCAGCGTGCCGCCCGAGACCGGCGCGTCCAGCACGCGCAGGCCGCGGGGCGCCAGGTCGCGCGCATGCGCCTGGGCCTGCGCCGGCAGGATGGAGCCCATGTCGATGAACAGGCAACCGGGGCGCATGGCATCGGCCGCCGAGCCGCCGTGCCCCGAAGATTCGAACAGCACCTGGCGCACCACCTCGCCGTTGTCCAGCATGGTGATGACCACGTCGGCGCCCGCCACGGCCGACGCGGGCGTGGCGGCCACCTGCGCGCCATCGCCGACCAGCGCCTCGGCCTTGCTGCGGGTGCGGTTCCAGACGGTGAGGGTGTGGCCGGCCTGCAGCAGGCGGCGGGCCATGGGCTGGCCCATCAGGCCGCAACCCAAAAGAGCGATGTGAGCGACGTGCGAGGGGGTGTTCGACATGGGCGGGAGGCCGCAGCAGCGGCAGGGATTCCGGACTTGCCGTATTGTCCGGGATGCAACAAACAGGCAAGTGGTTAGGCCAATGCCTGTGCGAAATGCCACGACTTTCGCGAAAACCCCAGGTGGATCCCTCGTTTGAAGGACAGCCACATGCTGGAATTTCAGCGAACATCGACACATCGGTCGCCCGGCACCTGTCCGGCGCAGGCGGCCCGGAACTCATTCACACACACATGGCCGATCTCCTCGCTCCGGGTTTGCTGGACGGCACCGCCTTGAACATCGCGGTGCTGCACGCGCTTGACCAGCTGGGCGTGGGCGTCCTGGTCAAGGATTTGTCCACCGGTCGCTACGACCTCGCCAACACCGTGGTCGCCCGCCTGCTGGGCCTGGAAGGCCGCGAACTGGTGGGTGCGCAAGACGCCGACCTCTTCGATGCCACCCTGGCCGTGGCGCTGCGTGCCGCCGACCTGCAGGCCAAGGCCACGCCCGGCGGTGTGATCTCTGAACACAAGCTGGAGTTGGCGGGCGTTCGCCGCGAATTCACCGCCTGGCGCCAGGCCTTCACGCCGGAAGAGGGCGCGAGCAAGCTGGTGTCGGTCTGGCAGGATGTCACCGACGCCAGGCGGCGCGAAGCCCAGCTGCAAGGTGCGCTCGCCCAGCTGGAGCAGCAGCAAAAGGCCAACGAGAACCTGCGCCGTGACGTCGAGGGCAGCCAGGTGCGCGATGCGCTCTCGGGCCTCTACCACCGCGCGCACTTCGAGGAGCAGCTCTGCCGCGAGGCCGACCTCTCCAGCCGCGAGCAGCGCGAATTTGCCCTGGTGGCCATCGCCGTGGACAACATGGACGAGATCCGACAGCACCACGGCCTGGACGGCTGCGAGCGCGTCATCGAATCCCTGGGCCGCCTGCTGCGTGCCGGCACCCGCGCCATGGACGCGCCTTGCCGCCTGGGCGGTGACCGCTTCGTGGTGCTGCTGTCGGGCGTGGGCCTGGCCACGGCGCATTCGCGCATGGAGCAGCTGCGCCGCCAGTGCGCCCAGCACATCGTGGCGCACAACGGCCAGCCCATCCCCTTCACGGTCAGCATGGGCGTGGCCAGCTTCCCGCACACGGCGGGTCTGGTCGATGAGCTCATGCGCAGCGCCGACCGTGCCCTGGCCGGTGCCCGCGAAAAAGGCGGCAACCGCATCGTGCTGGCCAGCATCCAGTTCACGCCAGCCACCTGAGCCCGCGTCGAGCGTTCGGCAAAGCCACACAAAGCAAAGCCACACAAAAAAAACGGCCAGACCCTGTGAAGGTGTCTGGCCGTTGTGCATGCAAGGTCCGCCGGAAACTGGTTGCCGCATTCCTGAACCCAGGGGATTCAGGTGGGCGAGGTCAGCACCACCTCGGGTTCGTCTGACGCGAGACGATCACACCAGTGGGCGATGTTCCAAGCCCTGGCTCTAAGAGCATCGGTTCAAGGAAATAAAAACAACCACGAACCCGACGGACGCTTCCATTCTACGACTTGGCGCGCGGCGTGGGCGAGAAATTGCGCCGATGTCGTCCCCTTTCACAGGGGCTTGCGGTGCACTGACATCGTGTTGTCGCAGGCCGTGGCCAGGGCCTCAAATCAGGTGGCCGTCCTGGCCCAGGGTCTGGTCGAGGCGGGCGATGAGCTGGTCGATGTAGGCGGCGTCGGTGGGGGTGGCTGCGTCGGTGTCCGGGCGGCTGGCCTGTGCGGGCGATGGCGACGGCCCTGCTGCCGGTGCGGCCGCGGCCACCTGCCGTTCGCTGAGCACATAGGCCAGGTTGAGCGCGGCCAGCACGGCGATGCGTTCGCGCGCCTTGAGCTTGCCGCTGTCGCGGATGGCGCACATCTCGCGGTCCACCTGGGCCACGGCCTCGCGCAGGCGCGCCTCACCGCCTTCGGGGCAGCCCAGGCGGTAGCTCTGGCCCATGATGGAGACTTCGATCTGGTTCATGGGGCTCAGGCGTCGGGGGGCTGGGGATGGCCGTGGTCGGCCGCGTCCACGTCATCGGCATCCACGTCGGCGTCCATGCCGGGGTGGGCGCCCGTGGCGGGCAGCGGCAGCTTGTCGAGCAGGGCGTCGATGCGACCGCGGGCGGCGGCCAGGCGCGCGCGCAGGGAGTCGCGCTCCTGCGTGATCACCGTGACTTGCTGGGCCAGCAGGTCGTTGGTGCGTCGCAGCTCTTCGTGGCGCAGCAGGAGCCGTTCGATGCGGTCGGTGAGTTCGTCGATTCTGGACATGGGGCGCGGCCACCTGGAGCGTCGGCAAAGGCGTCGGACGTTGCCGGATTGTAGGCGTGCGCTGGAGGGCGGGGCGCCAGGGCGTAGAATCCGCCCCGTTGGTGCTCGCACCGGTGTTCCGCCGGTGCAGTTAAACGGGAAGCAAGAGGGTCTGCGCATCGCCGATGCCAGCCTGACTTGCGCTGCCCCCGCAACGGTCGGCGGTCGAGCCGTGCAGTGATTGTCCATCGCTGCGTGTGCTCCGCTTGTGTGCTTCAGCCACTGGGTCTTCGGGCCTGGGAAGGTTTCACAGGTCGCATCGCCCAGCCCGGATACCGGCCAGCAAGGGGTTCGATGGCAGCGATGCCGTCGGGCTGTTCCGCCCATGCCTGCGGGGACGCTGGCTCGGGCTCTTGCCTGTCTGTTTCAATCATGTTTTTTGTGAACTCGGTGCGTGTCGCACCCGGGGTGCGTTCGGCCGTGGCCGTGGCGTGTGGTGTGCTGTCTGCTTTGTCGTGGGGCGCGGCGCGGGCCGATGAGGTGGACCCGGTGGTGGTGTCGGCCAGCCGGATGCCGCAGTTGCTGCGCACGGCGCCCATCGGCGCCACCGTCATCACCGCCGAGCAGATCGAGCGCTCGGGCGTGTCGGACGCCAACGAGGCCATCCGCAAGCTGGGCGGCGTGCCCGCCCGCGCGGACCTCACCAATGGCCGCGAGAACAAGATCGACCTGCGCGGCTTTGGCGATGCGGCCAGCCAGAACGTGGTGGTGCTGGTGGATGGCATCCGCCTCAGCGAGAACGAGAACGTCACCGCCCGCCTCAGCGCGATCCCCCTGGACCGCATCGACCGCATCGAGATCGTGCGTGGCAGCAGCAGCGTGATGTGGGGCGAAGGCGCCTCGGCAGGCGCCATCAACGTGATCCTCAAGCAGCCCGAAGGGGCGCGTGACGGCGCAGCGGTGACGTCGGGCCGCGTGCAGGCGGCGGTGGCGTCTTTCGGTGGCCATGAGCTGGGCGCCAGTGGCGAATACGGCATGGGCCCCTGGCTGCTGGACGCTGCCGTGAAACGCGTGCGCGACGGTGGCTGGCGCGAGAACGCCGAGTACCGCCAGGACGTGGGCAGCTTCGGCGCCCAGTTGCGGCTGAAGGACGTGCGCGCAGCGTTTCGCGTGCAGCACGAAGACCAGGCTTCGCGCCTGCCGGGAGCGTTGAGTTTCGAGGATGCACGCCAGCGTCCGCGCAGCACCGACACGCCCAGGGACTACGCCAATGCCAGTGAAATGCGCTACACAACGCAACTCGCGTGGCAGGCCTCACCAGCTTGGGCGCTGCAGTTGGACGCAGGCAAGCGCGAGCGCACATCGGCCTCGCGCTATGTGTCGTTCGGGTCTGCAGAGGTGCGCAGCAACAGCCAGCAGTCGCAGCTGACACCGACCGTGCGCTACGCGCAGGACTTCTCCGGTGTGGATGTGAAGGCTGTCTCGGGCGTGGACCTGCAGGAGTGGCGCTTCGACAAGACCGGCAGCCTGGGCCTGGAGACGGGCACCCAGCGCAACCGCGCTTTCTTTGCGCGTGGCGATGTGGCCCTGCCGACGGCCACGCGCATCAGCGCGGGCTGGCGCAGCGAGACGGTCAACAAGGTGGGCAACTTCCCCGGCACCGGCGGCTCGTTCGGCCTGCCTGCCTCGGTTTACAACCGCGACGATCACCTCTACGCGAGCGAGTTGGGCCTGAGCCAGACCGTGATCCCCGGGTGGGAGGTCTATGGCCGCGCGGCCACGTCCTACCGCCTGGCCAACATCGACGAAAACCGCCTGACGCCCAGCCAGGGCCCACTGCGCCCGCAGCGCAACAGCGACCGCGAAATCGGTGTGAAGTGGGCGCAGGGTGCGCAGTCGGCCACGGTGCGCTACTTCACCCAGAAAACGCGCGACGAAATCGTCTATGACGCTTCGGTCTTTGCGAATGCCAACATCGACCCGACGCAGCGCAAGGGCGTCGAGGCCGAAGGCCGCTGGCAGGCCACGCAGCGCTTGAGCGTGTCGGCCGTGGTGCAGCAGCTCACCGCACGCTTTCGCGAGGGCGTCAATGCGGGCAAAGAGATGGTGCTGGTGGCGCCGCGCTCGGCCACGCTGCGCGCCAGCTGGCGCATCGACGATCACCAGACCCTGGACGCGGGTGTGCAGTTCCTGGCCGCATCGCGCTACAGCGGCGATGAAAGCAACGGTTGCTCGATGCGCGTGCCCTCGTCCACGCTGCTGGACGCGCGCTATGCGTGGTCAGACCGCGACTGGACACTGGCCGTCAGTGGCAACAACCTCACCGACCGCCGTGGCTTCGACTACGGTTACGCTTACACCCTGGACGGCTCGAACCCCTGCGGTGCGAGTGCCACGGTGCGTGGCGTGTACCCCTACGCCGGCCGCAGCCTGAAGCTCGCCGTCACGCGGCGCTTCTGAAGCGTCGCTGGCGCACCCTCGCACCGACCCCAACGTCCATGAGCCCACACCACCTCATCCTCGGCGGCCAGCGCAGCGGCAAGTCGCGCCATGCCGAGCGGCTGGCGCAAGCCTGGTTGCAGCGTTCGCCGCAGCACGGGGTGACGGTGGTGGCCACGGCCATGGTGTCGGACGACGAGATGCGCGAGCGCATCGCGCGGCACCGGCTGGACCGCCCGGCGAGCTTCGATGCCACCGAGGCGCCGCTGGACCTGGCTGGGGCCTTGCGCAGCGTGCGCGACCCGCAGCGCCTGGTGCTCATCGACTGCCTGACGCTGTGGGTGACGAATGTGCTGATGCCCCTGCACGGTGCCGCCGATGCCCGGGCCGACGCCCGAGCCGATGGCTTGGTGGGTGAGGCCGATTGGGCACAGCGCCGGCTGGACCTGCTGGCGGCCCTGCGCGAGCGCGAGGGTCCGGTGGTGCTGGTGTCCAACGAGATCGGCATGGGCGTGATCCCGCTGGGCGCCGGTGTGCGCCGCGTGGTCGATGAACTGGGGCGCCTGCACCAGGACGTGGCCCATTGCTGCGGCCACATCACGCTGATGGCCGCCGGCCAGCCTTTCACGCAGCAGGTGCAGCGTTGGGATTGACGCGGCGCACCGGCCTGAGGGCATGGGCGGCCTCGGTCATGCTGGTGGCCGCCACCGCCACCGCCACTGCCACCGCCACCGCCAAAACACCCACCCCCATCACCCTGGTGGACGACCGCGGCACCCCCGTGACCTTGCCGGCACCGCCGCAGCGCATCGTGTCGCTGCTGCCGTCTTTGACCGAATCCGTGTGCGTGCTGGGCGCTTGCGAGCGCCTGGTGGCGACCGACCGCTGGTCGAACTGGCCCGCGCCAGTGGCCCACCTGCCCAAGCTGGGCGGCCTGGAAGATGCCAACGTGGAGCGCATCGTGGCCCTGCGCCCGGACCTGGTCTTGCTGGCGCCCTCGTCGCGCCTGAGCGCGCGGCTGCGCAGCTTGGGCCTGGCCGTGGCCGAGCTGGACGCCACCGAGCTGGGCCAGGTGCGGCGCGTGCTGGACAAGGTCGCGGCGCTCATCGGCCAGCCGCAGGCCGCAGCCGTGCAGTGGCAGCGCCTGCAGGATGAACTGCGCGTGGCGCGCCTGGCCGTGCCGGAGCGCGCACGCGGCATCGCCGTGTACGTCGAGGTGGGCAGCGCGCCTTACGCGGCGTCCGAGTCTTCCTACATCGGCGAATTGCTGACGCAACTGGGCGCGCGCAATGTGGTGCCCGCTGCGCTGGGGCCTTTCCCCAAGCTGAACCCGGAGTTCGTGGTGAAGGCCCGGCCGGCGCTCATCGTGGTGTCGGCCGGCGAGCGCGCAGGCCTGGCCCAGCGCCCCGGCTGGGCCGCCATGGCGGCGGTGCGGCAGGGCCGCATCTGCGCCTTGTCACCGGCCGACATGGACGTGCTGTCGCGGCCCGGTCCGCGTGTCGGCCAGGCGGCGATGGTGCTGGCCCGTTGCCTGCAGGACCACGCGCCTGCCGCGCCCCGATGACGGCGCCGCACCCCCTCCCAACTGCACGCCAAGCCACGCACCCGGCGGTGCCCTTGGCCGCCGGCCTCGCCCTGGTCGCCGTGCTGGCCTTGCTGGGCCTGGGCATGGGCGCCGAGGGCTGGCAAGCGCCCTGGCAGGCCTGGGGCGACGCCGGCCAGCGCGCCATCGTGTGGGACATCCGCGCGCCGCGCACCCTGGGGGCTTTCCTCGTGGGGGCCTTGCTGGGCCTGGGCGGCGCGGTGGCGCAAGGCCTGTTCCGCAACCCGCTGGCCGAGCCCCACCTGCTGGGCAGCGCTTCCGGGGCCGGCCTGAGCATGGCCCTGGCGCTGGCCGCGGGCGGTGCTTGGGGCTGGTTGCCGGGGGGGAATGACGCAGCCGTGGCATCCGGCCTGGGTGCGCGCCTGAGCCTGACGGCCCTGGCCTTCGTCGGCGCCCTGGGCGGCGTGTTGCTCACGCTTTTGCTCGCCCGCGGCGCGGCCCACACCCTGCGCTTGTTGCTGGCCGGCGTCGTCGTCGGGGTGGTGCTGGGCGCGCTCACGCAGTGGCTGATGCTGTGGTCGGCCGAAGCCTGGCGGGCCATGCAGGCCTTCATGCTGGGCAACACCGCCTTGCTCGGTTGGGACGCCTGTGCCCTCATGGCCGGGGTGTGGGCGCTCACCTTGCCGCTGGCCCTGGCCCTGTCGCGCGTGCTGGACGCGCTGGCCTTGGGCGAAGACACCGCGCGCAGCCTGGGCGTGCCGCTGGGCCTGGCCCGCGGCGTGCTGGTGGGCGTGCTGGCGGCGGCCACCGCGGCGGCCGTGGCTCAGGCCGGTCTGGTGGCCTTCGTGGGCCTGGCGGCGCCCCACCTGGTGCGCGGCATCAGCGGCGGGCGCCACCGCGTGCTCTTGTGGGCGGCCAGCGCCATGGGCGGCGTGCTGATGCTGGTGTCCGACGTGCTGGCGCGCGGCCTGCTGCCGCCGCAGGAATTGCCCGTCGGTGTGTTGACCGCGGTGCTGGGTGGCCTGTACCTGCTGGTGTTGCTGCACCGGAGGCCGGCATGAGCGCGGCACCGAACGTCCCTGTGCTCCAGGCCCGCGAGCTGAGCGTGCAGCGCGGCCAGGCCACGGTGGTGCGCGGCGTCAGCCTGGCGGCACATGCGGGCCAGTGGCTGGCCATCGTTGGGCCCAATGGCGCGGGCAAGTCCAGCCTCTTGCAGGCCCTGGCCGGGCTGTGGCCGGTGGCCTCGGGCGAGGTGTTGTTGCATGGCCAGAGCGGTGCGCGGGTGTCGGCCCGCCGACATGCCCGCGAACATGCCCGCCAACGCGCCCGACAGCTGGCCTGGATGGGCCAGACCCCACCCGGCGACGAGGCCCTTTCGGTCGATGACACCGTGGCCCTGGGCCGCCTGCCGCACCAGGGCTGGTGGGGCTGGCCGGCGCACTCGGCGGCCGACCGCGAGGCCATCGAACAGGCTTTGCAGGACACCGACTTGCTCGCCCTGCGCCACCGTGCCTTGCAGGCCTTGTCGGGCGGTGAGCGCCAGCGCGCCCACCTGGCCCGCGCCCTGGCCACCCAGGCGCCGGTGCTGCTGCTCGACGAGCCCTCGGCCCACCTCGACGCGCCGCACCAACGCCTGCTGGCCCAGGTGCTGCGCACGCAGGCACAGCGCGGCCGTGCCGTCGTCAGCGTCTTGCATGAATTGCCTTTGGCGCTGGCCGCCGACCGCATCGCTGTGATGCAATCGGGCGTGTTGCTCGCTTGTGGCGATGCCGGTGAGCCCGCCGTGCACCGTGCCATCGAAACCGTCTTCGCGCAGGCCGTGCGCATCGCCCAGGTCGATGGGCGCTGGACGGCCTTGCCCTGCTACTGAAACCCATCCGCACACAACCCCTTCAAGCGCACACCATGGACATCCAGACCCCCCCCACCGAAGCCCCGCAACAGCGCGAGAAGGCCGAGCGCCGCGGCCTGCTCATCGTCAACACCGGCGACGGCAAGGGCAAGAGCACGGCGGCCTTTGGCCTGGCCCTGCGCGCCCATGGCCGTGGCAAGTCCGTGCGCATCTTCCAGTTCATGAAGGTGCCCAGCGCGCGCTTCGGCGAGCACCGTGCCCTGGAGCAACTCGGCATCGCCATCGAAGGCCTGGGCGACGGCTTCAGCTGGAAAAGCAAAGACCTCGAACACTCGGCGCAACTGGCACGCGAAGGCTGGGCGCGGGCCGCCGAAGTCATCGCCGCGGGCGAGACCTTCATGGTCGTGCTCGATGAAATGACCTACCCGCTGATCTACGGCTGGGTGCCGCTGGACGAGGTGGTCAAGGCGCTGAGCGCGCGCCCCTCGCACGTGCACGTCGTCATCACCGGGCGCGACTGCCCGCCCGAAATCATCGCCATCGCCGACACGGTCAGCGAGGTGCGCAAGGTCAAGCACGCCTACGAGGCCGGCATCCCGGCGCAGCGCGGCATCGAAGACTGAGTGGCCCACCCCATGCACGCGACCCCGCACGACCTCATCCCGCAGGTGGCCGACCTGCACGACGCAGCCCTGGCCGCGCGGCTGCAGCACCTCCTCGACCACAAGACCAAGCCGCTGGGCTCGCTGGGCCGCATCGAGGGCCTGGCCCGCCAGATCGGCCTGGTCCTGGGCAGTGAGCGGCCGGTGCTGCAGCAGCCCCAGATGGTGGTGTTCGCGGGCGACCATGGCCTGGCCGCGCGCGGCGTGTCGGCCTTCCCGGCGGAAGTGACGGCGCAGATGGTGGCCAACTTCCTGGGCGGTGGCGCGGCGGTCAGCGTGCTGGCGCGCCAGCATGGCCTGGCGCTGACCGTGGTGGACGCCGGTGTGGCCAGCGCGCTGCCGGCGCACCCGGGCCTGGTCGATGCCAAGGTGGCGCCCGGCACCGCCGATTGCACCCAGGGCCCCGCCATGAGCGCAGCCCAATGCGAGCAAGCCTTGCGGGCCGGCGCCGACGTGGTCCGTGGCTTGCAGGGCAATGCCTTGCTGCTGGGCGAGATGGGCATTGGCAACACCTCCAGCGCCTCGCTCTTGATGGCGCGCCTGAGCGGCCAGCCGCTCACCGACTGCGTGGGCCGGGGCACCGGCCTGGACCGCAGCGGCCTGGTGCGCAAGCTCGCCGTGCTGCAAGAAGCGCTGCATTGCCATGCCGAGGTGCGCGAGCCCCTGGCCGTGCTGGCCGCCTTCGGGGGCTTCGAGATCGCGATGATGGTGGGCGCCATCCTGCAGGCCGCGGCCGAGCGCCGCGTCATCGTGGTCGATGGCTTCATCGTCAGCAGCGCCGTGCTGGTGGCCCAGGCCCTGCAGCCGCAGGTGCTGCAGCGCTGCGTGTTCTCCCACCAGTCGGACGAAAGCGGCCACGCCCGCATGCTGGCGCACCTGGGCGCCGAGGCCGTGCTCAAGCTGGACCTGCGCCTGGGCGAGGGCTCCGGCGCGGCCCTGGCCTGGCCGCTGCTGGTGTCGGCCTGCCACCTCCTGTGCGACATGGCCAGCTTCGAGGCCGCCGGGGTCAGCACGGCCGGGGGTGGCACTGCCGAGCCGCGGGCATGATGCGCGGATGACCTCACTGCTGCACGCCGTTCGCCACACACTGAGCCACGAATTGCGCCTGTTCTTCGTCGCCTTGCAATTCCTCACCCGCGTGCCCGTGCCCGCCTGGGTGGGCTGGCAGCCGCAGTGGCTGCAAAGCTGTCTGCGCCACTTCCCCCTGGTCGGCGCCATGGTGGGCCTGTGGGGCGCGCTGGTGCTGGTGCTGGCCGCGCAGTGGTGGCCACCCGCCGTGGCCGTGGGGCTGTCGATGGCGGCCACCGTCTGGCTGACCGGCGCCTTCCACGAAGACGGCTGGGCCGACACCTGCGACGCCCTGGGCGGCCACGTCGGCCGCGAGCGCGCGCTGACCATCATGAAAGACTCGCGCATCGGTGCCTATGGCGCCATCGGCCTCGTGCTGATGCTGGGCCTCAAGGCCACCGTGCTGGCCTCGCTGGCCACGCCGCGCCTGCAAGAGCTCAACAGCGCCGAGACCAGCCACGTCCGCGAGGTGCTGCTGGCCTGGACGGCGATGGCGCTGGTGTGGTGCCACGCCCTGTCGCGCCTGGTGCCGGTGGTGCTGATCCGCCTGCTGCCTTACGCGGGCGACGCCGACCACGCCAAGGCCAAGCCCCTGGCCATGCAGGTGAGTGGCGCGCAGGTGCTGGCGGCCGCAGGGGGCACCACCCTGGTGGCAGGTGCGATGTGGCTGTGCCTGGCCCAGGCCGGCTGGCCCACGGGCACCCTGTTGGCGGCCATGGGGCAGACCTTGGGGGCCGCCGTGATCGCGGGCGTCTTCTGCCACCGCTGGTTCCAGCGCCGCCTGGGCGGCTTCACCGGCGACGCCCTGGGCGCCAGCCAGCAGCTCTGCGAGCTCATGGCCTTGCTGGCGTGGTTGAGCGTGGTTCACCCGGTGGCATGAGGGCGTTGACGCCAGCGTCCCGGCCGGGCGACACGTGCGCCGAGGTGCACGCCGAGGTATGCGCCTGGCGCCATCCCCGCCCGCGCGGCGTGGCTGGTCGCTGCATCGGCCGCACCGACGTGGCCGTGGACCCGCGCAAGGCCCGCCGCCTGGCGCGGCGCATCCACCGCGAGGCGCTGCGCGAGGCGGCACAGGGCATGACCGCATCCGCTCAGCCGACGCCCCGCGTGGTCTGCTGCTCGCCGCTGCGCCGCTGCCGCGACGTGGCCCGCCACCTGCGCCGCCTGGGCTGGCGCGTGGTGGTCGATGCCGCCTTGCTGGAGGCCAGCTTTGGCCATTGGGACGGCCGTGCCTGGGCCGACATCCCGCGCCACGAGGTCGATGCCTGGGTGGCCGATTTCGCCGACCACGCCCCCGGCGGTGGCGAGTCTTTGCGCCAGGTGCTGGCGCGCGCCGCCGCCTGGGCGCCCCCGGTGCCTGGCGCCACGGTCGTGGCCCACGCGGGTTGGATGCTGGCGCGCCAGTGGTGGCGCCTGCACGGTGCCGCGGCCATCCCCAGCGCCGGGCAATGGCCCTCGGCGCCCCGGTACGGCAGCCGCTGGCGCGGGCTGTGACCGTGCGCCTACCGAGTGGCGGGCTGCAGCGTCCGAGCTCTGAACTCCGTCAACGCACCTCCGAGGTGCATGCGCCGAGCTCTGAGCGCCACACGCCGAGCTCCGAACTCCGCCAGCCGAGCCCTGAGCTCCATGAGCGAACCTTTTTGGTGCGTGCACCGAGCTTGGAGCTCCGCGCGCCGAGCAGCCAAGCTCCGCGCACCGAGCTCTGAGCTCGGACGGAGAACCAAACAGGTGCACGCGCCGAGCTCTGAGCTCGGCATGCGCACCAGATGGGTGCGCCGCTGCGGCAAAAAGCTCGGTATGCCCGGCAAACAGCCTCAGTAGCGCCCCGTCACGCCCGCCAGGCGCAGGTAGGTTTTCGCCACCCAGGCCACGAAGCCGCGGCGCACGCGCGCCCACCAGCCTGGGCGGTGGCCGTTGGGCGGCGGCGGCACCTCGCGGCTGAGGGCGAAGTCCTCGTTCAGCGACGCCGACAGCGTGCGCACGAAGCCGCGGTCCTTGACGATGAGGTTGCCCTCCAGGTTCAGCACCAGCGAGAGCGGGTCCAGGTTGGACGAGCCCACCGTCGCCCACTCGTCATCGACACACAGCACCTTGGCGTGCAGGAAGGCCGGCTGGTACTCGAAGATGCGCACGCCGTGCCACTGCAGCTCGTGGTACAGCACCTGCGCGGCCAGGCCGGCGATGCGGTAGTCCAGCTTGCCCTGCAGCAGCAGGCGCACCTCCACCCCGCGCGAGGCCGCCGAGCGCAGCGCCAGGCGGATGGCGCGGTGCGGGTAGAAGTAGGGCGTGACGATGTCGATGCGCTGGCGCGCCTGCAGGATGGCCTGCAGCGACGCCTGCTCGATGGTGCGGCGCTGGCGCAGGTTGTCGCGCATCACGAAGGCGCTGCGCATGGGCAGGCTGAGGTTCACCGCCTGGGCGATGTCCGATTGCTCCTGCGGCGACAGCCGCAAGCGGGCCTGGCGCAGCAGCTCCTGCAGGCGCTTGAGGCGGTTCGGGTCCTGTGCCCACTGGGTCAGGTCGTCGCGCCAGTCGCGGCCGAACTGCGCGCGCGTCCACACCGCTTTCACCGTGTGCAGCACGGGCGTCACCACGGGGCCTTGGGCCTGCAGGGCGTAGTCCAGCCGCGGCTGGTCCGACCAGCCGTGGTGCAGGTCGTAGTGGTCGTCGATGAGGTTGATGCCGCCGATGAAGGCGTGGGCGCCATCCACCACACAGAGCTTGAGGTGCATGCGCCGCCACTGGCCCGCATCGAAGATGGCCGACCATCCCTTCACCGGGCGGTACACGGCCAGTTGCACGCCGGCCGCGGCCATGTCTTTCCACAGGGCCTCTGGCGCCTCGCGCGAGCCCAGGCCATCCACCACCAGGTGCACCTGCACGCCGCGGCGCGCCGCCCGCATCAGCGCCTGCAGCACGCCGCCGCTCTGGCCCAGCGGCGAGACGATGTAGAGCGCCAGCCAGACGCTGTCCTGGGCCGCGTCGATGCGCTCGGTCAGGGCCGGGAAGAGGTCGCGCCCGCCTTGCAGCAGCCGCACCCGGTTGCCGCCGGTGAACACCGGCTTGCGCTGCGCGTACCAGGCCAGGCCGGCCAGGGCGTGGAAGTCGGCGGTGGCGGTTTCTGCTGTGTGATCCGCTGCGCGATCTGCCGCCTCGCCAGCATCTTTGCCCGGCATCTCAGCCCACCCGCTCCAGCTCGACCACCAGCGGCAGGTGGTCCGACAGGCGCGCCCAGGCCGAGCCCCGCGGCACCATCACCGACACGCAGCGCAGCCCGCGGGTGTAAACGCGGTCCAGCGAGAGCACGGGCACCAGCGAGGGGAAGGTGGCCACGCGGCTGTCGTCGGGGCCCAGGGCGCGCTGCAAGCCGGCGTCCTGCAGGATGCCGTCGAGCTTCTCGTTCCAGTCGTTGAAGTCGCCGGCCACCACCACGGGCGCACCGGCCGGGATCTCGTTGCGCACCAGCGCGGCCAGGCGCTCGGCCTGGCGCGCCCGGCTGGCGTGGATCAGGCCCAGGTGCACCACCACCACGTGCACGGTGACGTCCTGCCAGTGCACGGGCACGTGCAGCAGCCCGCGCTGCTCGAAGCGGTGGTCGGACACATCGTGGTGGCCCACATCGCCCAGCGGCCAGCGCGCCAGCAGGGCGTTGCCATGCTCGCCGCCGCGCGTCACGGCGTTGGTGCGGTAGGCCACCTCGTAGCCCTCGGGTGCGAGGTAATCGGCCTGCGGCGACGACGGCCAGCCCAGGTGGCCGAACTGGGTGCGCGAGAAGCGCCGCGCCTCGGCCTCGTGGAAGTGGCGCACCTCCTGCAGGCAGACGATGTCGGCGTCCAGGGCCTCGACGGCCAGGCCGAGGTTGTGGATCTCCAGGCGCTTGGCCGGCCCCATGCCGCGCACGCCCTTGTGGATGTTGTAGGTCGCCACGCGCAGGCAGGACGAGCCCACCGTCGAGGGCGGCAGCAGGGAGGACTGGAGCGGGTTCAGCACGGCTCGGTTCCCCCGCCTCAGGTGCGCGCCAGGCGCTGGCCGAGACGCTGTGGCAACTGCAGGATGGCCTCGGCGTTGGACGGCGAAAAGCAGCGGTCGGCCGCGGCCTGCCAGGGCAACCAGACGTGCTGGGTGTGCTCGCGCGGGGCCAGGGTGATGGGGGTGTCGCGGGGCACCGTCAGGCCGAAGACGCGCTCGGTGTTGTGCGTCACGCCGGGGGCGTAGCGGTGGCGCCAGACGGGGTAGATCTCGTAGATGTTTTCCAGGGCCCAGTCCTGCAGGGCGCTGTGCGGCACGTCGGGGGCGCCGACGGCGATGCCGGTTTCCTCGGCCACCTCGCGGATGGCGGTGAGGGCCCAGTCTTCGTCCAGCGTGTCCTTGGAGCCGGTCACGCTCTGCCAGAAGCCAGGCTGCTTGGCGCGCTCGATGAGCAGCACGTCCAGGTTGGGCGCGTGGATCACCACGAGCACGGATTGCGGGATCTTGTGTTCGGGGGCAGACATGCCAGCAGTGTGGCATGCCTGCGTGTCCCTGCGCCGCCCGGAGAAGGGGCGGCGCTCAGCGTCACTTCACAGCGTGGAGTGATCCCGGATGCGGTGGATGGTGGCGATGTCCACCGTCCACACCAGGCCGTCGCCGATCACGCCGGTGCTGCAGGCGTCGATGATGGCCTCGCGGATGGGCTCGACCATGTCGTCGTCGGCCAGCACGCACACCATCAGCTTGCCGGTGAAGTCGGTGAGTTCCTCCTTCACGGTGCGCTTGTCGATCGCGGCGGGGGCCGTGAAGCCCTCCGCCTTGAAGATCGTCACGCCGGGGAAGTTGGGGATGGCACGCAGCGTGTCGCGCAGGCGGTCCAGGCGGCTGGGCCGCACGATGGCTCGGATTTCTTTCATGGGTTACTCCTTCTTCCGGGGTCAAGCCTCGGTGGGCTTCTCGTCGAACCAACGGTACAGCGTGGGCAGCACCACCAGGGTCAGCAGGGTCGAGGAAATCAGGCCGCCGATCACCACGATGGCCAGCGGACGCTGCACCTCGGAGCCCGGGCCGGTGGCGAACAGGAAGGGCACGAGGCCCAGCAGGGCGACGGTGGCGGTCATCATCACCGGGCGGAAACGCTGCACGCAGCCTTCGCGCACGGCCTCCAGCACGGCCATGCCGTCTTCGCGCAGGCGGCGGATGCAGGTCACCAGCACCACGCCATTGAGCACCGCGATGCCCCACAGCGCGATGAAGCCCACCGAGGCCGGCACGCTCAGGTACTCGCCCGTCAGGAACAGCCCGATGATGCCGCCCACCGAGGCGAAGGGCAGCACCAGGATGATCAGGCTGGCCAGCTTGACCGAGTTGAACAGCAGGAACAGCAGGAAGAAGATGGCCACGATGGTCAGCGGCACGATCACCGACAGCGTCGCCATGGCGCGCTCCATGTTCTCGAACTGCCCGCCGTACTCGAAGTAATAGCCATCGGGCACCTTGACCTCCTGGTCGATGCGTTGCTGCACCTCGGCCACGAAGCCGGCCAGGTCACGGCCTTCCACGTTGGCGCCCACCACCACACGGCGCTTGCCGCTTTCACGGCTGATCTGTGCGGGGCCGTCCACCAGCTTGATCGTGGCCACCGAAGACAGCGGCACCTGCCCGCCACCCGGTGCCGACAGCAAGGTGTTGCCAATGGCCTCGGCCGACTGGCGCACCTGCGGCGGGAAGCGCACCACCACGCTGTAGCGGCGCTCGCCCTCGTAGAGCGTGGTCACGTCCTTGCCACCGATCGCGGTTTCGATCAGCGCCTGCACGTCGGCCACGTTCAGGCCGTGGCGGGCGATGGCCTGGCGGTCGATGTCCACCGTCAGTGCCTGCTGGCCCGACAGCCGCTCGATGCGGATGTCGCGGCTGCCCTCCACGCCCTTGAGCAGGCGCGCGATCTGCTCGGACACGCGCTTGAGCTCGCCGAGTTCGTCGCCGAAGACCTTGATGGCGACCTGCGAGCGCACGCCCGTCACCATCTCGTCAACGCGCTCCGAGATCGGCTGCGACAGCACGATCTGCACACCGGGGATGGTGGACAGGCGCTGGCGGATGTCCTCGTCCACCTCGTCCTGGCTGCGGCCGGACTTGGGGTCCAGCAGCACGATGGGGTCGGACTCGTTGGGGCCCGCCGGGTCGGCCGGCGACTCGCCACGGCCCAGCTTGGACACCACCATGCTCACCCCGGGCACTTCCGAGATGGTCTTCATCGCCGCCATTTCCATGCGGATCGACTCGTCCAGCGAGATGCTGGGCACGCGGTTGATCTGCGGCGTGAGCGCCCCTTCCTTCATCGTCGGCATGAAGGACTTGCCCAGCAGCGGGAACAGCGCCAGCGAGCCCAGCAGCAGCGCCACCGAGGCCGTCATGGTGATGCGGTACGAGCGCGTGGCGCCGTCGAGCATCTTCAGGTAGTGGCGCTTGAGGAAGGCGATGAGCTTGGTGTCGTGGTCCGAGCCACCCTTGAGGAAGTAGGAGCACAGCACCGGCGACAGGAACAGCGACACCGCCAGCGACACGGCCAGCGCGATGGCGATGGTGAGTGCCAGCGGCGCGAACATCTTGCCCTCGATGCCTTGCAGCGTCATCAGCGGCAGGAACACCAGGATGATGATGGCGATGCCGAAGATGGTGGGCGTGGCCACCTCGGTGGTGGCGGCCAGCACCGTGCGCACGCGAGCGCCCATGCTGTCGCCCGCCTGACCGAGCTTGTGATAGACGTTCTCCACCACCACCACGGTCGCGTCCACCATCAGGCCGATGGCGATGGCCAGGCCCCCCAGCGACATCAGGTTGGCCGAGATGCCGTAGTGGTTCATCATGATGAAGGTGGTCAGCGGCGTGATGATCAGCGTCGCCACCACGATCAGGCTGGAGCGCACGTCACCCAGGAAGATGAACAGCACCACCACCACCAGGAAGATGCCCTCGATCAGCACCTTGCCCACCGTCCACAGGGCCGAGTCCACCAGGTCGGTGCGGTCGTAGTAAGGCACGATCTGCAGGCCATCGGGCAGCATGCCCTTGCCGTTGATCTCGGCCACGCGCTCTTTCACGCGGGTCACGATTTCCTTGGCGTTGCCGGCCCGCATCATCAGCACGATGCCCGAGACGCCTTCGGTGTAGCCACCCTTGATGATGGCGCCCTGGCGCACCTCGCTGCCCACTTCGACCTGGGCCACGTCCTTGACGAACACCGGCACGCCGGCGTCTTCCTTGACGACGATGTTGCCGATGTCGTCGAGCGTGCGGATCAGGCCCACGCCACGGATCAGGTACTGCTCGGTGACCTGGGGCAGGATGCCGCCGCTGGTGTTGGCGTTGTTCGAGGCAATCGCCTGCACCACCTGCTGCACCGACAGGCCGTAGTGGCGCAGCCGGCTGGGGTCCACCAGCGCCTGGTACTGCTTGACGTAGCCGCCTTGCGAGTTGATCTCGGCCACGCCGGGGATCGAGCGCAACAGCGGGCGCACCACCCAGTCCTGCACGGTGCGGCGCTCGGCCAGCTCCGTCGGGGTCAGCGCGCGTTTGCCGTCATCGGGCTTTTCCAGCGTGTACTGATAGACCTCGCCCAGGCCCGTGGAGACGGGGCCCAGCACCGGCGTGATGCCGGCCGGCATGCGCGGCGTGACCTCGATGAGCCGCTCGGTGACGAGCTGGCGCGCGAAGTACACGTCGGTCGCATCGGTGAACACCAGCGTGATGATGGACAGGCCACTCTTGTTGAGCGAGCGCATCTCGACCACACCGGGCAGGCCCGTCATGGCGATTTCCAGCGGCACGGTGACGAAACGCTCGATTTCTTCCGGCGAGCGGCCGGGCGCTTCGGTGGCGATCTGCACCTGCACGTTCGTCACGTCAGGGAAGGCGTCCACCGAGAGGTGCAGGGCGGCGCGCACACCGAAGGCGCACACGACCAGCGCGAGCACGACCACGATGAGCCGTTGTCCGAGCGCAGCCCGGATCATGGATGCAATCATGGCCTTACTCCAGTTCGGCGCGCTTGCGCTCGTTGTTCAGGTGGAAGGCGCCTTCGACGACGACCGGCGTGCCCTCGGCCAGGCCCTTGAGGACCGGACGGCGGCCTTCGCTGGCCGCCCCCAGCTCGACGGGCGTGAGGCGAAAGCGTGTGGGCGAGACCTGCACAAAGACGTGGTCGCGGTCGTTGTCACGCACCACGGCCAAGGTCGGCACGGCCAGCGCATCCACCGGCGTGCCGGCGATGCGCATGGTGGCCAGCATCTGAGGCTTGAGCTCGTGTGCGGCGTTGTCCACCTGCGTGCGCAAGGGCACGGTGCGGGTTTCGGGCGAGACGGTGTCGGCGATCTGGATGACGCGGCCCGAGAGCTGCTTGCCGATGGCCGGCACGCTGATCTCGATCTGCTGGCCGATGCGCGCATTGCGGGCGGCTTGCTCGGGCAGGGCGCCCACGACCCAGACATTGCCCAGGTCGGCCACGGTGAACAGCGGGTCGCCCGGCTGGGCCACCTGGCCCTGGCTGACCTTGCGCTCGACCACCACACCGGCTTGCGTGGCCACCACCAGCGCGTGCGGCGACAGGCTGCCCGAGTCGCGCAGCTTGGCGATGGCATCGCGCGGGATGCCCACCAGCGTGAGCTGGTCGCCGGCGGCGCGCAGTTCGGCCCGCGCGATGGACAGCTCGGACTCGCGGCGCTGCAGTTCGGCCGAGCCGATCACATCGGCCTGGATGAGCTGGCGGGCGCGCTCCACGGCGCGCTCGGCCAGTTGGGTCGAGGCGTGGGCGCGCAGGTAGGACAGCTGCGCGGTGGCGAGCTCCGGGCTGGCCACATGGGCCAGCACCTGGCCGGGGCGCACGCGGTCGCCGACCTCGGCCAGCACCTGCGTGACGCGACCGGTGACGCCCGCGCCGATGCGGGTCACCTGGCGCTCGTTGGCCTCGATGCGGCCACTCACCTCTTGCACCATGGCAATCGGTTCGCGGGCCACCTTGGCGACCTTGAAATTGGCCGCCATGTCGGGCTTGATGGTGACGTCCATCGCCTCTGCCGCCGAGGCGTCAGAGGCTGCGGAGGCGCCGGATGCGGCAGCTGCGGCGGCCGTGCCGTCTTTCTTCGCATCGCCACAGGCGGACATCGCCAGGCTCAAGGCCAGGATGGCGGAGACAGTGAGGCTGAGGGTGAAAGCGGATTTGGCCGACAGGGCCAGCGGGAGGGAGTTCGTGGGTGTCTTCATGGCGTGTCTTGGCTCACTGCGGGGTGGTGGGCGAGGCGGCGAAGCGGCCTGCCAGGGTTTCCAGTTCGATGCGGGCGGCCTGGGACTGGAAGCGGGCTTCCAGCAGGTTCAGGCGCGCAGAGCGCAGCACCCGTTGTGCGTCCAGCACGTCCAGGATGCCGCGCTCGCCGAAGCGGTAGGCGGCCTGCGCGACTTTCAGCGCGGCCTCGGCGTCGAGCACCACACCTTCGCTCAGGGCCTGCACGCGCAGCCGCGCAATGGCCAGGGCCTGCCAGGCATGCTGCAGCTGCTGGCGCAGCTCGGCGCGGCGGCCGTCCAGGCGCCCTTGCAGGCGGCGCAGTTCGGAGCCGGCTTCGCCGATGGCGCCGTCGCGGCGGTCCAGCAGCGGGATCTGCACGCTCACACCGACGCTGGAGTGGCGCAGGTCGGGCTCGCGCGTCTGGCCCACGCGCAGCTCCACGCCCGGCCAGCGGCTGGCGCGCGCGCCGCGCATTTGCGCCTCCGCACGCTCGACCTCGGCTTGCAAGGCACGCAGCTCGGGGTTGTCGGTCTCGGCTTGCGCCATCAGCTCGGCCAGGGAGGGCAGGGGGTTGTCCTCCTGCAGCGAGCCCGCCAGGCTCCAACGCGCCGGCAGGCGGCCGCTGGCCATGCGGTTGAGGGTCAGCAGCACCTGCTCGGCCTGCAAGGCGGCCGTCTGCTGGCGCTCGCGGGCGTGCACGATTTCGGCATCGGCCTTGATGACTTCGTAGCGCGGTGCCTCGCCGCTGGCCACGCGCAAGCGCACGCGCTCGCGCACCTGCTCCAGCAGGGCCAGGTCTTCGCTGGTGACGCCGGCTTCGGCGCGGCGCAGCAGGTACTCGCTGGCGCGCAGGCGGGTTTCGCTGACCACGGCATTGCGCGTCAGCGTGATCGCGTGTTCGGTACCGCGTGCGGCCGCCTCGGCAGCGCCCCGGCGGGCGTCACGCGCCGAAGGGTTCTCGATCATCTGCGACACCCCCCAGCCTTGCACCGCACCCGGCACGGCACCCGGCATGCGGGCCTGGTTGCGGCCGCTTTGCCACTCCAGCCGCGGGTTGGCATAGGCCGTTGCGGTCTGGATGCCTGCCGTGGCGGTCACCCGCGCTTGCTGGGCCGACAGCAATTCGGTGTTGTTGGCGACCACGGTGGCGATCAGCTCGTCCAGCGAGAGCACGCGGACGGTCTCGGCGGCCGTCGCTGCAGCGCTGGCCGATGCCGGTGGCGCGGCGGCCTGGGTGTTCGCCGGGGCGGGCGTCACCTGAGCGTGGATTGGCAGGGTCAGGCCTGCCAGGCAGAGCCAGGCCAGCCCAGCCAGGCGTGAGGGAGGGAGGGTGTGTTTCGACATGGGTGGGTGCCGCCGGCGCCAGATGGCAGCCGGCGAGCGGAGTTGCTGGAAATAGGGGGGCGCACTTGCCAGAACAGCGAGGTGCGCGCTGAACCACCCCGAGGGGGTGGGGCCGGCGGTCAGCCGGCGATCAGCCTGGGTGGGCGCAAGGGCAGGCTCAGCCAAGGTTGGGCCGGACCCAGGTCCGTGAGGATGGCGGGGTGCACTTCAGGGTGGGTCGAAGGGACCCAGGGCTTGTGCAGGATCAGCAACTCACCGCGATCGTCGTCGCCACCGGAGAAGGTGTGCCGGTCTTGCTCGGCATCGCTGCCCCGGTCTTGCTGGGAATCTTCCAGCACGCACACCCAGCGATCGGGCGCATCAGACCCGGCGGCCGGTGTGATCTCCAGCGCCCACGCACCCTTGCCCATCGTCAGCATGACGGTGGTCAGGATGATCAGGGTTCTCAGCCAGAGCAGGGCGGGGCGCATGCAGCAGGGTGTGTGGGGTGGGCCGTGACCTCGACCACGGTGTGGGCAGGAGGTCCAGGGTAAACGAGCTTGCGCTCGATCACGCCATCAGCCATCGCATTGTGGCGCATTCTTCACGTCCATGCAGGGCACCGGAACAATCTGACCCCTGAAAAAAAGCCACCCGGAGGTGGCTTTGTGGCGTGCTCCGGGGAGCGTGTGGTGGCGCATCTCGCCGATCAGGCTGCCGTGGCGCCACCTGCGGCCGCGGCGTTGCGCAGGCGGATGTGCAGCTCGCGCAGCTGCTTTTCGTCCACGTTCGACGGGGCGCCCGTCAGCAGGCACTGGGCGCGCTGGGTCTTGGGGAAGGCGATCACGTCGCGGATGGACTCGGCCTTGGTCATCAGCGTCACCAGGCGGTCCAGGCCGAAGGCCAGGCCACCGTGAGGGGGCGCGCCGTACTGCAGGGCGTCCAGCAGGAAGCCGAACTTCACCTGGGCGTCTTCCTTGCTGATGTTCAGGGCGCTGAACACCTTGGACTGCACGTCGGCGCGGTGGATGCGGATGGAGCCGCCACCCAGTTCCCAGCCGTTGAGCACCATGTCGTAGGCCTTGGCAATGCACTTGCCCGGGTCCGTGTCCATGTAGTCCTCGTGGCCGTCCTTCGGCGCGGTGAAGGGGTGGTGCACGGCGTTCCAGCGCTCCGACTCGTCGTCGTACTCGAACATCGGGAAGTCCACCACCCACAGCGGGGCCCAGCGGTCTTCGAACAGGCCGTTCTTCTTGCCGAAGTCGGAGTGGCCGACCTTCAGGCGCAGGGCGCCGATGGCGTCGTTGACGACCTTCTCCTTGTCCGCGCCGAAGAAGATCAGGTCGCCGTCCTTGGCCGCCGTGCGCTCCAGGATCTTGGCGATGGCCGCGTCATGCAGGTTCTTGACGATGGGCGATTGCAGGCCCTCGCGGCCCTTCGCGACTTCGTTGACCTTGATCCAGGCCAGGCCCTTGGCGCCGTAGATCTTGACGAACTCGGTGTAGGCGTCGATTTCGCCGCGGCTGATGGCGGCACCGCCCGGGATGTTCAAGGCCACCACGCGGCCGCCCTTGGTCGTGGCGGGCGTCGAGAAGACCTTGAAGTCCACGTCGCCCATCACGTCGGTCAGCTCGGTGAATTCGAGCTTGACGCGCAGGTCGGGCTTGTCCGAGCCGAAGCGGTGCATGGCGTCGGCGTACTTCATGACCGGGTAGGCGCCCAGGTCCACGTTCAGCGCCTTCATGAAGACATGGCGGATCATGCCTTCGAACATGTCGCGGATTTCCTGCTCGGTCAGGAAGCTCGTCTCGATGTCGATCTGGGTGAATTCGGGCTGACGGTCGGCGCGCAGGTCTTCGTCACGGAAGCACTTGGTGATCTGGTAGTAGCGGTCGAAGCCGGCCACCATCAGCAGCTGCTTGAACAGCTGGGGCGACTGCGGCAGCGCGAAGAACTGGCCGTCGTGCACGCGCGAGGGCACGAGGTAGTCGCGCGCGCCTTCGGGCGTGGACTTGGTCAGCATCGGGGTTTCGATGTCAACGAAGCCGTGCTCGTCCAGGAACTTGCGCGCTTCCATCGCCACGCGGTAGCGCAGCATCAGGTTCTTCTGCATGTAGGGGCGGCGCAGGTCCAGCACGCGGTGCGTCAGGCGGGTCGTCTCCGACAGGTTGTCGTCGTCGATCTGGAACGGGGGCGTCACCGAGGCGTTCAGCACTTCCAGGCTGTGCGCCAGGATCTCGATCTTGCCGCTGGTCAGGCCGGCGTTCTCGGTGCCGGCGGGGCGGGGGCGCACCAGGCCGGTGATCTTCAGGCAGAACTCGCCACGCACGTCTTCAGCGACCTTGAAGGAGTCGGCGCGGTCGGGGTCGAACACGACCTGCACCAGGCCTTCGCGGTCACGCAGGTCGATGAAGATCACGCCGCCGTGGTCGCGGCGACGGTGGGCCCAGCCCATCAGCGTCACGGTCTGGCCCATCAGCGCTTCGCTGACCAGACCACAGTAAGTGGTGCGCATTGTTGTGTTCTCCGGCAAAGGGCGTGCGCAGGGTGCACGCGGCGGCCATGTGGCCAATGTCTCGGTTGGGGCAAGCCGCGGTGCGGGCCCCAAACCCTCGATTGTCGTTCAGGATTGGGTCGGCGGCGGCGCCACCACGCCCATCGAGATGATGTATTTCAGGGCCTCGTCCACCGACATGTGCAGCTCGCGCACGTCGCTGCGCGGCACGATCAGCATGAAGCCCGAGGTCGGGTTGGGCGTGGTCGGCACGTACAGCGTCAGCATGTCCTCGGGCAGCAGGGCGCCGACTTCGCCTGTGGGCTTGCCCGTGACGAAGGCGATCGTCCAGGAACCCTGGCGCGGGTACTCGACCAGCACCGCCTGGCGGAAGGCCTGGCCGCTGCTGGAGAACAGCGTGTCCGACACCTGCTTGACCGAGGTGTAGATGCTCTTGACGATGGGGATGTGGGAGATGAGCCTGTTCGACTGGTTCACCAGCCACTGGCCCGCGATGTTCGTTGCCGCCACGCCCGTGACCCACAGGGCCGTGACCAGGATGAGCACGCTCAAGCCCGGGACGTCACGCAGGCCCAGCAGGGGCTGGTGCAGCTCGGTGGGCAGCACGGCCATCACGGCGTGCAGCAGCCAGGTGAAGACGCCGTCGAGGGCGCCGACGACGTTCATCAGCACCCAGATCGTGATGGCCAGGGGCAGCCAGACGAGCAGGCCGGTAAAGATGTATTTCTTCACGAAGAGGGGCGTGTGAGGGGGCAGAAGGAGGCGGTTGACGCCCGAAAGCGGCGAGGCCCGGCAAGTGCCAGGCCCGTTTCCGCGCGGCGTGCCTCACCGAGGTGGGGCACTGAATGGACTATACGGCAGCCGGCAGGCGACTCAGTGACAGGTGGATGACGCGCCGCCGCCGGAGGATGTGCCCGAGCTGCCGCTGCCACTGCCGCTGTCGGTGGAGGCCGCAGCCGGTGCAGGGGTGGCTGCCTTGGCCGTGTCGGTCGCCGTGGTGCCGGCCGCTGCGGCCTCAGGTGCCGAACCCTCAGGTGCTGCAGCAGGCGCGCTGGCGCCGCCCGAACCACCGCGGAAATCGGTCACGTACCAGCCGGAGCCCTTGAGCTGGAAGCCCGCGGCCGTCACTTGTTTGCTGAAGGCTTCAGCGCCGCAGGCGGGGCAGGTGGTCAAAGGGGCGTCGGACATCTTTTGCAAGGCGTCTTTGGCGTGGCCGCAGGCACTGCAGCGGTAAGCGTAGATGGGCATGGCTCAAAACCTCGAAGAACAGCGCATTTTAGATGGGGACCCGCTGCCCGCGTTCAAGCCATGTGCGCCACGTGGCTGCGGTGGTCGGCCACGAGCTGCGGTGCCAGAGAGCCCAGCAACATCCCGGCCAGCGCCGCCAGCACCCCGGCGAGCTGCCCCGGAAAGGCCTCACCCCAGCCTGGCACCAGCAGGAAGGCCAGCCACACGCCCACGCCCGAGGCGATGGACAGCAGCGCGCCCTGCGTCGTGGCGCGCGACCAGAACAGGCCCAGCGTCAGCGGCACGAAGGCGGCCACCAGGGTGATCTGGTAAGCCGAGGACACCAGGTCGTAGATCGCCGTGCCCTGCATCAGGATGGCATAGGTCAGCACCAGCGCGGTGAACACGAAGATGGTGATGCGCAGCGACAGCAGCACCTGTTGGTCGCTCATGCCCGGCTTGATGTTCTTGAGGATGTTCTCGACGAAGCTGGTGGACGGCGCCAGCAGCGTCGCCGACGAGGTGGACTTGATGGCCGACACCAGGGCGCCGAAGAAGAAGATCTGCGCCACCAGCGGCATCTTGCTGAGGATGAGCGTGGGCAGCACCTTCTGCGGGTCATGGGCCAGCAGCGCCTTGGTCTCATCCGGCATGATGATCAGCGAGGAGGCCACGATGAACATGGGCACGAAGGCAAAGGCCAGGTAGCCGAAGCCGCCGATGATGGCGCCCTTGCGCGCCGTGTCGCTGTCCTTGGCCGACATCACGCGCTGGAACACGTCCTGCTGCGGGATGGAGCCGAACATCATGGTGATGGCCGAGCCGATGAAAAACAACCAGCCGTTGGGGGTGTGCTCGGGCAGGATGCGGAACCAATCGTTGCTGTGTGCCAGCGCCATCACCTTGCTGGCACCGCCGGCTTGCTCGCTGGCCATCACGGCGATCAGGCTCAGGCCCACCACCAGCACGATCATCTGCACGAAGTCCGTCCAGGCCACGGCCAGCATGCCGCCGATCAGCACGTAGATCAGCACCAGCGTCGTGCCGATGGCCATGCCCACCGGGGGTGCGATGGCCCCGCCCGACAGCACCGCAAACACCAGGCCCAAGGCCGTGATCTGGGCGGCCACCCAGCCCAGGTAGCTCAGGATGATGGCGATGGAGCAGAAGATTTCCACGCCCTTGCCGAAGCGGTGACGGTAGAAGTCGCCGATGGTCAGCAGGCTCATCCTGTAAAGCCGCGTGGCGAAGAAGGCGCCGACCAGCACCAGGCACATCGAGGCGCCGAAGGGGTCTTCGATCACGGCGCGCAGGCCGCCATGCTCGGCATCGACGAACTTGGCCGGGATGCCCATGACCGTTTCCGCACCGAACCAGGTCGCAAACGTCGTGGTGATGACCATGGCCAGCGGCAGGCTGCGCCCGGCGACCGCAAAATCGGCCGTGCTTTTGACACGCGTGCCGGCGTAGATGCCGATGCCCATGGTGCCCACCAGGTACAGGATCACAAAAGCGAGCAGCGTCGTGTTCATGGTGCGTGGGCAGGGCGGAGGGGACTTCTCAGGGCGCGCAGTTTAGACCGGGCTCAGGCCGCGGCGCTGGCGTGTGGCGTCACAGCGCCCCCTGCGAGTGCAGGGTCAGCAAGAGGCGGGCCACCAGCAGACCGAGCGCGAAGCCCAGGCCCAGCCACAGCGCCGCAGACAGCGTGCGGTTGGTGCGGCGCTGCTCTTTCAAGATGGCTTGCAGGTCCTGGCGCAAGGCGCGGTCGCCGTGTGCGAGCTGGTGGTGCAGCAGGCGGGGCAGCTCGGGCAGGAGCTTGGCGTAGCGGGGCGCTTCGCGCTTGAGCCGGCCGAGCATGCCGCGCCAGCCGATCTGCTCGTGCATCCAGCGCTCCAGGAAGGGCTTGGCCGTGCTCCAGAGGTCGAGCTCGGGGTCGAGCTGGCGCCCCAGGCCTTCCACATTGAGCAAGGTTTTCTGCAGCAGCACCAGCTGGGGCTGGATCTCGACGTTGAAGCGCCGCGAGATCTGGAACAGGCGCAGCAGCACCTGGCCCAGCGAGATTTCTTTCAGCGGGCGGTCGAAGTAGGGCTCGCACACGGTGCGGATGGCGCCTTCGAGCTCGTCCACGCGGGTGTTGGCCGGGACCCAGCCGCTTTCGATGTGCAGCTCGGCCACGCGCTTGTAGTCGCGGTGAAAGAAGGCGATGAAGTTTTGCGCCAGGTAGTCCTTGTCAACCTCGGTGAGCGTGCCGATGATGCCGAAATCGAGCGCGATGTAGCGCCCGAAGCTCAGTGGGTCCAGGCTGACCTGGATGTTGCCCGGGTGCATGTCGGCGTGGAAAAAGCCGTCGCGGAAGACCTGGGTGAAGAAAATGGTGACACCGTCGCGCGCCAGCTTGCGGATGTCCACGCCGGCATCGCGCAGTCGCTGCAGCTGGCTGATGGGCACGCCCTTCATGCGCTCCATCACCATCACGGTGGGGGTGCAGAAGTCCCAGATCATCTCGGGCACGAGCACCAGGTCCAGGCCGGCCATGTTGCGGCGCAGCTGGGCGGCATTGGCGGCCTCGCGCACGAGGTCCAGCTCGTCGTGCAGGTATTTGTCGAATTCGGCGACCACCTCGCGCGGCTTCAGGCGCTTGCCGTCGGCCCACAGGCGCTCCACCCATCCGGCCAGTGTGCGCATGATGGCCAGGTCGTCGTCGATGACGTCGAGCATGCCCGGGCGCAGCACCTTGACGGCCACCTCGCGGCCATCGTGCAGCACGGCGAAGTGCACCTGGGCGATGGAGGCGCTGGCGATGGGGTCGGCGTCGAACTGTTTGAACACGGCGCTCAGCGGGCGGCCCAGGGCCTTTTCCACCAGCCGGGCGGATTCCGCGCTGGAAAACGGCGGCACGTCGTCCTGCAGGCGGGCGAGCTCGTCGGCCACGTCGGGCGGCAACAGGTCGCGCCGCGTGGACAGCATCTGGCCGAACTTGACGAAGATGGGGCCAAGCTGCTCCAGCGCTTCGCGCAGGCGCTGGCCGCGGCTGCCGTTGAAGCGCCGGCCCAAGGTCAGCACACGGGCCAGTTTCGTCAGGGCGGGGCGGCGCAGGCTGTCCAGCAAGAGGCCGTCCAGGCCGTGGCGCAGGACGATCCCGCCGATGAAGAGGGGGCGCAAGAACGAGCGGAGCACAGCGCGCATGGGGGCTTGTGCCGCTTCAGCGCGGCTTGAAGCGTTGCAGGGCCTGGCGGACCTGTTCGCCCAGTTGGCGCAGCAGCTCGGCCGGGGTGTGGCCCAGCCAGCGGGCGACGTCGTCTTCCACGTCCCAGCGCAGGTTCTTCATCAGCCAGGAAGCCACCTCGGCCAGGGCCGCGTCACCCTCGATCTGGACCTCGGGACGCTGGCCGCGCAAACCCTGGCGCAGCATGGCCAGCGGGTCGTCCAGACGCACGGTCAGGGTCAGGCCGCCGGCCTCGGGTTGGGCTGGGTTGGCGGAGCCTGGCGCTTCCTCGGCGATGTCGAACAGCCCGGCCGGCGTCACGCGCAGGCGCACGGGTGGCGGCGTGAGGCCAGCGGGCAGCAGGCCTGCCAGCATGGGTGGCAGCTGGGCCAGCGGGTTGCCGCTGAAGCGCAGGTCGATGGTGCGGCCAGCGTGAGGGCGCAGGCGCAGGCCAGCCTGGGGCTCGCTGGCGACCACGTGGTTGAGCAGCAGCACAAGGCGGGCCAGCGCAGCCGGGGCCAGCCAGGAAGTCAGGGATGAGGGCATGACGCGATTGTAGGGGCCCCCCGACACCACCCTGGATCCCTGGGGGTGCGCGGGCGATTCCCGGTCAATCTGTCATCTTTTTTGATCCACAATGTTCGTTCGGGACTGTGTCTGGCGGTGTGCCAGGCGCGTGCTGGCCGGCTCATGGCCTCTTTTCGGGAGGGCAAGCCGGCGGCCCAGCATGGTGCGGCGTCGTGCTTTGTTCCTGATTCTGGCAGCGCTCCTGGTATCCATGTTCAACAACCGCAACTACAACCGCACCTTCTTCAACGCCCCGCAGTCGGTCACCTCGTTCGTGGCGGCATTCCTGGAGCCATTCATCACGGTGGCCACGCTGACGGGGTCGATGGCCTATGGCGACGAGCCCATGGGGCGTGCGGCCATGGCTTTGTGCCTGTTGGTGTTCGCCTTGACCTTCCCGGGGCGCAACCGCTTCGAGGTCTCCAAGCTGGAAGCCCTGATCGACATCGTCGGCTCCTGGGTGTCCATGCTGGCCATCCTGTGGCTGTGCGGGTACGCCACCAACAGCCTGCTCTTTTTTGACTTCGACGTGATGCTGACCTGGGCGGCGGTCACGCCCGTGGTGCAGTGGGTGGCCGTGCTGATCGGCAAGGCCGTGCTCAAGCACCAGGCGGCGCAACCGGGCGCCCGCCGCCGCGCC
Source organism: Aquabacterium commune (assembly GCF_004362855.1). Classification (GTDB taxonomy): domain Bacteria; phylum Pseudomonadota; class Gammaproteobacteria; order Burkholderiales; family Burkholderiaceae_C; genus Aquabacterium; species Aquabacterium commune. The sequence goes on along the minus strand of NZ_SNXW01000001.1, from coordinate 332,436 downwards.
ATCGTGGTGGGGGCCGGTCCGCTGGGCGGCAAGGTGGCCCGCGCCCTGCAAAGCAACCGCGACCAGAGCGTCGAGTTCGTCGGCTACTTCGACGATCGCACCGACAGCCGTGTGCTGCCCGAGGCTGTCAGCATGCGCCTAGGGGGCCTGCGCGACGTCGCCAACTATGTCTATGCACACGGCATCCACGAGGTGTACATCACGTTGCCGCTGGGCTCGCAACCGCGCATCGTCGAGCTGCTCGAAGCCGTGCAGGGCACGACCGCTTCGTTGTACTTCGTGCCCGATGTGTTCGGCATCAGCATCATCCAGGGCCGCCTGCAGGACATGAACGGCGTGCCCGTGGTCGGCATCTGCGAAACGCCCTTCACCGGCACCAACGAGCTGGTCAAGCGCGTCTCTGACATCATCCTGGCCAGCATCATCCTGGTGCTGATCCTGCCCTTGCTGGTGGGCGTGGCCATCGGCGTGAAGCTGTCGTCGCCCGGGCCGGTCATCTTCCGCCAGAAGCGCAATGGCCTCGATGGCGAGGAAATCATCGTTTACAAGTTCCGATCGATGCGCACCCAGGACAACGGCGCGGTGGTCAAGCAGGCGACCAAGGGCGACTCGCGCATCACGCCCTTTGGGGCCTTCATCCGCAAGACCTCGCTGGACGAGTTGCCGCAGTTCATCAACGTGCTGCAGGGCCGCATGAGCATCGTCGGGCCGCGCCCGCACGCCGTGGCCCACAACGAGGAATACCGGCGCATCATCAAGTCCTACATGGTGCGCCACAAGGTGCGTCCGGGCATCACGGGCTGGGCCCAGGTCAATGGTTACCGCGGTGAGACGGAAACCATCGAGAAGATGCAGGCGCGGGTGGAGTTCGACCTGGAATACCTGCGCAACTGGTCCCTGGGCCTGGACCTGCAGATCATCATCCGCACCATCCGCTTGATGCTGTTCGACCGCAACGCTTACTGAGCATTCACTGGGCGCTCCTTGGGTGCTTCATGAGCTTGTGTCCTTCCCCCTACAAACAGTCGAGGTGAGAGTGAAGAGCCTGTCCACATCTTCGAACGCCATGGTGCCGCGTGCCGTGGCCAGGGCGGCACTGGCCGCTTGCAGTGTGCTGGTGGCCATGCCTTCGGTGGGGCACGCCGAAGACACCCCGCTGTCCCTGACCCTGTCGCAGAACCTGCGCCGTGACAGCAACCTGCTGCGCTCGACCAACGCCCGCAGCGACACAGTCAGCACCACGGCGGTGCAGGGCAACTTCAACAAGGCCTACGGGCGCCAGGTTTACAGTGCGTCGGCCCGATTCGCGCGCGTGCGCTACGACGAGTTCAACCGGCTGGACAACGATGCCAAGGACCTGAGGTTGGGCGTCACGTCTCAGTTTGCCTCCAACTGGCAGACTTCGCTGAACGCCAACAGCACCACCAGCCTGGTCGCGCCCCAGGACAATCCGCTGAACAACCGCGCTTTGCGCAACATCCGAAACGTCCGCGGGGTGAATGGCTCCATCCAGTACGGCAACGGCGGCACCTGGGCTGTGCAGGGCACGTTCGACAACAACCGGATCAGTTTTTCGGAAGACGTGTTCCAGTTCCAGAACTCACAGCAGAACTCGCAGGGCCTGCGGCTGATCTACAACGCCACCGATCTGTTGAATTTTGGCTTCGGCCCGCGCTGGGTGCGCACCCGCTACCCCAACAACAGCACGATCGGCGAGGCCAAGGACAAGAACCTCGACTTCACCGTGAACTGGCGGGTGACGGGCCTGAGCAGCCTCAATGCCTTGCTGAGCGCTCGCGAGAGCGAGCAGGGCCTCACGGGCAGCCGCCGCATCAACACTGTGACGGGCTCGTTGGGCTGGGGCTACACGCCGCGTGGGCGCATTTCTTACGGCCTGAACCTGACGCGCGCCACCAACGCTGACCGCTTCCAGGACGTGCAGGCACTCTCGCTGTTCGGCAACAGCCTTCGCTCGGTGCAAAACGTGGCGCTGGACACGATCACCACCTCGCTGAACCTGTCGGCGTCGGCCGCCATCACCGGCAAGATTTCGACGGGACTGTCTTACGGCTTCACGCGGTTCGAGCAGAACAGCGCGCGGGACCGTTCGACCACCAACGTTGCGGTGGTGGATCAACTGCTTGGCAACAACGCGTCGTCCTCCAGTTCCAGCAGCAGCTTGCAATCCTTGTCCTGGTCCACGAATTACGCGGCCTACCGCTGGCTGGGTGTGAACTGTGCGCTGCAGTTCTACAAGCAATCTGCCGATGTCAGCCGTCCCCGCTACGACGGCCATTCCGTGGACTGCGGCGCCAACTTCACCATCGACCCCTGACCGTCATTGAGCGGGCAACCGCGGAGTGCTCCATGCCTTGCATTTTGCTGACCGGTGCCACCGGCTACATCGCTTCCCACATGTGGCTCACCGCCCAGGAGGCGGGCTACGACGTGATCGGCGTGGACAGCCTGGTCAACAGCTCGCCCCGCGTGCTGGACCGCCTGACCACCCTCAGCGGCCGTGAGCCGGTGTTCGTGCAGGGCGATGTGCGCGATGCCGCTGTCATGGACCGCTGCTTCGAGCTGGCCCGTGAGCGCTTTGGCGGCGTCCAGGCCATGGTGCACTTCGCGGCGTTGAAGGCCGTGGGTGAGTCGGTCGAGCGTCCGCTGGACTACTTCGACAACAACCTCGGTGGCCTGCTGTCGGTCTGCCAGGCCATGCAGCGCCATGGCGTCTTCAACCTGGTGTTCAGCTCGTCGGCCACGGTCTATGGCCAGCCCGAGCGCCTGCCCATCACCGAAGACTCGCCCCTGAGCGCCACCAACCCCTACGGTCAGACCAAGCTGATCGGCGAGGAACTGCTGCGCGGGCTGGAGCGCTGCGACGCGCGCTGGAAGATCGCTTATCTGCGCTACTTCAACCCGGTCGGTGCCCACCTCAGCGGCCTGATCGGCGAAGATCCGCGCGGCATTCCCAACAACCTGATGCCTTATGTGGCCCAGGTGGCCGTGGGCAAGCGCCCGCACCTCAATGTGTTCGGCAACGATTACGACACGCCCGACGGCACCGGCGTGCGCGACTACATCCACGTGCTGGACCTGGCAGAAGGCCATGTGGCCGCCTTGCGCTACCTTGCTGACATGAACGCGTCGCTGACGGTCAACCTCGGCACGGGCCAGGGCTACAGCGTGCTGGAGCTGGCCCAGGCCTATGGCGATGCCGCTGACCGCGAGATCCCGGTCGTGTTCGCGCCGCGCCGTCCTGGCGACGTGGCCGCTTGTTATGCCGATCCGGCGCTGGCCGAGTCGCTGATGGGCTGGAAGGCGCGCCGTGGTTTGAAAGAGATGTGCGTGGACTCCTGGCGTTGGCAGTCCACCAACCCCCAAGGTTTCGAAGGTTGATGACCATGACCCATTCCGCTCTGTCTGTCTTGCCCGTGATCATGGCCGGTGGCTCCGGCACGCGCCTGTGGCCGCTGTCGCGCGCGCTCTACCCCAAGCAGTTCCTCATCCTGCAGGGCAACCAGAGCTTGTTCCAGCAAGCCCACCTGCGCTTGCAGGATTTGGCGTGCGATGGCATCGCCGTGGCCAAGCCCTGCGTGGTTGGCAACGAAGAGCACCGCTTCCTGGTGCTGGACCAACTGCGCGAACTGAAGGGCGAACCTTCCTCTCTGCTGCTGGAGCCGGCAGGCCGCAACACCGCGCCGGCCGTGACCCTGGCCGCGCTGCAGGCCACGGCCGATGGCAGCGACCCCATCCTCGTGGTGACGCCGGCCGACCAGACCGTGACCGACGCGGCGGCCTACACCGACGCGCTGCGCAAGGCTGTGTGCGCTGCGGCGTCGGGCGACATCGTCATCCTGGGCATCACGCCGGACCGCCCGGAAACCGGTTTTGGCTACATCCGCACCGCGGCGGCCGACGCCGAGGGCGTGCGCAACGTCGCGGCCTTCGTCGAGAAGCCCAACCTCGAAACGGCGCAGGGTTATGTGGCCGATGGCGGCTATTTCTGGAACAGCGGCATGTTCGTCATGCGCGCCTCGCGCTGGTTGGCCGCGCTGGCGTATTTCCGCCAGGACATCGCCGACACGACCCGGGCTTCCTTCGAGGTGCGCACCACCGATGCGCAGTTCGTGCGTCCGGGCAAGGAGGCTTTCCAGGCCGTGCCGTCCGAGTCGGTGGACTACGCCGTCATGGAGCAGTGCCCAGCCCAGCCCGGCTGCGGCTTCCACGTGCGCATGGTGCCGCTGGACGCGGGTTGGTCTGACCTCGGCGCCTGGGATGCCGTCTGGCAGGTCAGCGCGCAGGATGCCGACGGCAACGTTCGCCAAGGCGACGCCATGATCGAAGACAGCCACAACACCCTGGTGCACGCCACCAGCCGCCTGGTCGCGGCCGTGGGCCTGGACAACGTGGTCGTGGTGGAGACGCCCGACGCCGTGCTGGTGGCCGATCGCAGCCGCAGCCAGGACGTCAAGAAGATCGTCAACAAGCTGGCCAGCGCGTCGCGCTCCGAAGGCACGCTGCACCGCCGTGTGCACCGCCCCTGGGGCTGGTACGACTCGATCGACATGGGCCCACGCTTCCAGGTCAAGCGCATCATGGTCAAGCCCAAGGCGTCCTTGAGCCTGCAGATGCACCACCACCGCGCCGAGCACTGGATCGTGGTGAGTGGCACGGCCGAGGTCACCGTGGGCGACAAGGTCGTGCTGCTGTCGGAGAACCAGTCCACCTACATCCCGCTGGGCACGGTGCACCGCCTGATCAACCCGGGTGCGATCCCGCTGGAGATCATCGAGGTGCAGTCGGGGAGTTACCTGGGCGAAGACGACATCGTGCGCTTCCAGGACAACTACGGCCGATCTGCGTGAAGTCTCGGCCTGAAGGCCTGAGGGTGCGGCCTGACCGGCTTCAGCGCAGGCAGTGCAGCAAGTCCAGGGGCTGAGCGGCGATGACGTCGGCGCCCCAGGAGGCGATGTCGCCGTTGTGGCCGATGTAGCCCCAGCCGGCAGCGGCGCTCGGCATCTTCGCGGCCTGTGCGGCCTGGATGTCGCGCAGGTCATCGCCCACGTAGAGCACCGTGGCCGGGTCCACGCCCAGTTCCTCGCAAGCCGTCAGCAAGGGCAGGGGGTGGGGCTTGGCGTGGGCGGTGGAGTCGCCGCTGATGTTCGCGCCGGAGCGCGCCTCCAGGCCCAGGCCGCGCAGGACCGGCAGGGTGAAGCGGTGCGGTTTGTTGGTGACGATGCCCCACTTCAGGCCCTGCGCTTCGAGCGTGTCGAGCAACTCGGCCACGCCATCGAACAACACGGTGGTTTCTGACAGGCACTGGTCGTACGCGGCCAGGAAGGCGGTGCGCAGCGACTCGAACTCGGCATCGCCGGGGTGGACGTCCAGGCCCAGGCCGATGAGGCCGCGCGCGCCCGCCGAGGCATAGGGGCGCAGCATGTCCAGCGGCAGGGGGGCCAGGCCGCGGTCGGTGCGCAGGCGGTTGAGCGCGCCGCCCAGGTCACCGGCGGTGTCGGCCAAGGTGCCGTCCAAGTCGAACAGCACGGCAGTGGCGGGTTTCGGCCAGTCGATGCGGCCCGTGAGGCCTGCGATGTTGCCGGGGCCGGCCAAGGGCGCGCCCGTCATCACGACACCAGCGGCTTGCGGCACGCGATCATGTAGTTCACGCTGGTGTCGCCCGAGAGCCAATAGCGCCGTGTCAGCGGGTTGTATTCCAGGCCCTTGAACTGCTGCAGGTCCAGGCCGGCTTCGCGCGCCCAGCGGGCCAGCTCGGCCGGGCGGATGAAGCGCGAGAACTCGTGCGTGCCTTTGGGCAGCAGCTTGAGGATGTACTCGGCGCCGACGATGGCAAACAGGTAGGACTTGGGGTTGCGGTTGAGCGTGGAGAAGAACACCCAGCCGCCCGGCTTGGCCATGGCCGTGCAGGCGCGCACGATGGAGGAGGGGTCGGGCACGTGCTCCAGCATTTCCATGCAGGTGACGACGTCGAAGCCGCCGGCTTGCTCGGCAGCGAGGTCTTCGGCCGAGACGCTGCGGTAGTCGAGGTTGGCGACGCCGCCTTCCATGGCGTGCAGTTGCGCGACTTTCAAGGGCTTGTCGGCCAGGTCCACGCCCAACACGGTGGCGCCACGGCGGGCCATGGATTCGGCCAGGATGCCGCCACCGCAGCCCACGTCCACCACCTGCTTGCCACGGATGGCGGCGAACTGGTCGATCCAGTCCAGGCGCAGGGGGTTGATCTGGTGCAGGGGGCGGAATTCGCTCTCCGGGTCCCACCACTTGTGGGCCAGCTCGGAGAATTTGGCGAGTTCTTGGGGGTCGGCGTTGGTCATGACCGAGATGCTAACCAATGCCGTGGGCTTTGCGACGGCGTCACCCCCGGGTCGCAGGCGATTTCTTGCGCCGGGCGGCGTGCGCGGCCGGCGTTGTGCGTGCCGAGTGGGTCAAGGGTCAGGGCTCGGCGCCGCTGCCCATGTCCTTGAGGCGGCGGTAGAGGGTGTTGCGGCTGATGCCCAGGCGACGGGCGGCTTCCGACATGTTGCCGCCGGTGTCGGCCACCACTTGGCGGATGGCCTGGCCTGACAAGCGCCGCAGGTTGGCTTCGGGGATGCGGGCGTCGGCGTCGGTGTTGGCGTCAGATGGGGCCGATGCCTTGGCGGTTGGGTGCGCAGGCTCGCGCAGCGCGTCGGCCACGTCTTCCGGCAGGTGGCGCCAGTCGAGGCTGTGGGCATCGGCTTCGAGCAGGGCGCAGGCGGTGCGCAGCACGCCGTGGAGTTGCCGCAGGTTGCCGGGCCAGCGGTGGGCCGCCAGGGCCTGGCGCAGGCCGGGGTGCAGTTCGGGGGCGCGGGGCAGGCCCATGTCGTGGGCGATGCGGGTGAGCATCTGGTGCACCACGGCGTGGAAGTCCTGACGCTCGCGCAGGGGCGGCAGGGTGACGGTCAGGCCGTTGAGGCGCCAGTAGAGGTCTTCGCGGAACTGGCCGGCCGCGATGGCGTCCTTGAGCTGGTGGTGGGTGGCGCTGACGAGCTGGAAGTCCACCGGCACGGGCTTGCTGCCGCCCACGGGCACCACGGCGCGGTCCTGCAGCACGCGCAGCAGGCGGGCCTGCAGGCTCAGCGGCATGTCGCCGATTTCATCGAGGAAGAGGGTGCCGCCATCGGCGTCGCGGATGCGACCTGGCGAGCCTTCCCGGCGCGCACCGGTGAAGGCGCCGCCAACGTAGCCGAACAGCTCGGCTTCGATCAGGCCTTCGGGCAGGGCGGCGCAGTTCACGGCCACGAAGGGCCGGTGCGCGCGGGGGCCTTCGTCGTGCAGGCTGCGTGCGAGCACTTCCTTGCCGGAACCGGATTCGCCTTGCACCAGCACCGCGATGCCTTGCAGTTGCACGCGGCGGGCGCGCGACAGGGCTTCCTGCACGCGCGGGTCCAGCGCGGGGCCGGCGTGGGCGGGCGCAGGGGCTTCGGCCTGGCGGGCGTCGGGGGATGCCGTTGGAGCTGCCGAGGATGAGGGTGAGATGGGCGCGCTGGCTGGCGTGCCTGTGTGCGTGCCGAAGCCACCGACAGAGACCGCGTGGCGCACGTCCAGCCGGGCGTAAAGCGAGGGGCGGTCCGCCCGCGCCAGGCGCATCACCTTGCCGGGCGGCCACAGGGCCAGGCGGGCGCCGGTGAGTTGCTCCAGCGTGCACGCGCCGATGCCGGCCGATTCCAGCTGCAGCCATTGTTGCGCGAGGGTGTTGGCGCCGACCACCCAGCCATCCTCCGACAGGGCCAGCAGGCCCTCGCCCACGCCGCCCAGGCCCTCGACCAGGGTGTGCAGGCGCACGATGCGTTCGTGGGTGTGGCGTGCGTGGAAGAGCCGGTCCTCGATCATGCGGGCGGCCGAGCGCACCAGCGCGAAGGTGTGCGGGTGGCGGCTGCGGTGGTCGCCGGAGATGTCCAGCACGCCGCGCAACTGGCCGGCCGGGCCGAACACGGGCGCGGCCGAGCAGGTCAGGAAGCTGTTGCGCTCCAGGTAGTGCTCGGCGCCGTGGATGACGGTGGCGCGGCGTTCGGCCAGGGCCGTGCCGATGGCGTTGGTGCCGCGGTCGGCCTCGTGCCACAGCGCACCGGGTCGCAGCGAGACGAGCTCGGCGCGGCTGAGGAAATCGGCATCGCCCAGGCTGTGCAGCAGCAGGCCGCGGGCATCGGACAGCACGACGAGGCTGCCGGAGTCGCGCATCTGCCCAAAAACGAAATCCATGACCGGGCGGGCCTGGGCCAGGAAATCGTGTTCGGCCGACAGGGCCTGGCGCAGCTCGCCATCGGCGCACAGCGGCGGCTCGGTGAGGCCGTCAACCGGGCTGAGGCCGGCGTGGCGGCTGCGCTCCCAGGAGCGGCTGAGCGACTCGTCAACCAGGCCGCTGGGCACCTCGCCGCCTTCGATCAGCCAGCGGCGTGCCAGCCCGAGATCGACCGGGGAGGCTGTGGGGGTGGCGCTCAGGGACATGGCGTTGGGGGGGAGGGCTGCGGGGTGGGATGCCTTGGCTGCAGGGGCGATGCCAGGGCTGGCGCAGTATCCCGCCGCCCGCCAGCTGCCACACGCGGGTACACCCTGTGTCATTTTGGCGCAGTGTGCCGGGGCGCGGGTGTGTGCCATGTCACAGGGTGACACCCACCGTGCCATTTGTCGCGCGTTGTGTTTCCCTGCATGCCGACGCACCCGCCGCGGTGCGAACCTCGGGCCAACCCTGACTGGCACGCGCCCTGCGCTGTCATGGAGGCGGTGGGCCACAAGCCCAAGACAGGCTGCCTCCACCAGCCCTGTCACCGCACCTATTTCAAGCGACCGACGCACCCACCGACCGACACAGGAGACACGCCATGATCTATGCCGCACCCGGCGCCGCAGGAGCCCCCGTTACCTTCAAGCCGAAGTACGACAACTTCATCAACGGCCAGTTCGTGGCGCCGGTGGAGGGTCAGTATTTCGATGTGATCTCACCGATCAACGGCAAGGTCTTCACGCAAGCGGCACGTTCTGGCGCGGCCGACATCGAACGCGCGCTGGACGCGGCCCACGCCGCCAAGGACAAGTGGGCGGCCACCTCGGCCGGCGAGCGCGCCAACATCCTGCTGAAGATCGCCGACCGCATCGAGCAGAACCTGGAAAAGCTGGCCTACGCCGAAACCGTGGACAACGGCAAGGCCATCCGCGAAACGCTGAACGCCGACATCCCGTTGACGGTGGACCACTTCCGCTACTTCGCCGGTTGCCTGCGTGCGCAAGAGGGCTCGCTGTCGGAAATCGACGGCAACACCATCGCGTACCACTTCCACGAGCCCCTGGGCGTGGTCGGCCAGATCATCCCCTGGAACTTCCCCATCCTGATGGCGGCCTGGAAGCTGGCGCCTGCCTTGGGCGCTGGCAACTGCGTGGTGCTCAAGCCCGCTGAATCGACCCCCATCAGCATCCTGGTGCTGGCCGAGCTGATCGCCGACCTGCTGCCCCCGGGTGTGCTCAACATCGTCAACGGTTACGGGCGTGAAGCTGGCATGCCGCTGGCGCAGAGCAGGCGCATCGCCAAGATCGCCTTCACGGGCTCCACCGCCACCGGCCGTGTCATCGCGCAAGCCGCCGCGACCAACCTGATCCCCGCCACGCTGGAGCTGGGTGGCAAGAGCCCCAACATCTTCTTCGCCGATGTGATGGACGCCGACGACGCCTTCCTCGACAAGGCCATCGAAGGCATGGTGCTGTTCGCCTTCAACCAGGGCGAGGTGTGCACCTGCCCATCGCGCGCGCTGATCCAGGAATCCATCTACGACAAGTTCATGGAGCGCGTGCTCAAGCGCGTGGCCGCGATCAAGCAGGGCGATCCGCTGGACACCGACTCGATGATGGGCGCGCAAGCCTCGGCCCTGCAGATGGACAAGATCATGTCCTACATGGCCGTGGGCAAGGAAGAGGGCGCGCAGGTGCTGATCGGTGGCGAGGCCGCCAAGCTCGGCGGTGACCTGGCCGGTGGCTACTACGTGCAGCCCACGCTGTTCAAGGGCCACAACAAGATGCGCGTCTTCCAGGAAGAAATCTTCGGGCCGGTGCTGGCCGTGACCACTTTCAAGGACGAGGCCGAGGCCCTGCAGATCGCCAACGACACGGTGTATGGCCTGGGCGCTGGCGTGTGGACGCGCAACGGCAACCGCGCCTACCAGTTCGGCCGCCACATCCAGGCCGGTCGCGTGTGGACCAACTGCTACCACGCCTACCCGGCGCACGCGGCCTTCGGTGGCTACAAGGAATCGGGCATCGGCCGCGAGACCCACAAGGTCATGCTGGACCACTACCAGCAGACGAAGAACCTGCTGGTCAGCTACGACCCCAACAAGCTGGGCTTCTTCTGAACACCGAACCGCGCCAGGCCATGGCCACCGTCGTGCGCGTCACCGCCACGCCCGAGGCCTTGGCCGTCATCGAGCGGCTGCAGGCCGCGCACGGCAGCTTGATGTTCTACCAGTCGAGCGGCTGCTGCGATGGCAGCTCACCGATGTGCCTGGTCGAAGGCGAGATGCTGCTGAGCCCGACGGACATCCGGCTGGGCGAGATCGGTGGCGTGGGCTTCCACATGAGCCCCTCGCAGTTCGCCTACTGGCAGCACGCGCAGCTGACTGTGGACGTGGTGAAGGGCCATGGCGATTCCTTCTCACTGGAGAGCTCGCTGGGTCTGTGTTTCGTGACGCGATCGCGCCTGTTCACCGACGAGGAGACGGCGGCGCTGGCCCACCAGGCTGTGCCACAGTTCGGGCTTCACGCATCGACCTGATGCATTGGAGCTCCGAACATGTCTTTGCTGGTCCACGGCATCCCCAACTGCAACACCGTCAAGAAAGCCCGCACCTGGCTCGATGAGCAGGGTGCTGCTTTCGCCTTCCACGATTACAAGAAGCAGGGCGTGCCTGCCGACCGGCTGGACGCCTGGATCGCCCAGGTCGGCTGGGAAGTGCTGGTCAACCGCCAGGGCACGACCTGGCGCCAGCTCGACGAGACCGTCAAGGCAGGCGTGGTCGATGCGGCCAGCGCCAAGGCCCTGATGCTGCAGCACGCCAGCGTCATCAAGCGCCCGGTCATCGAGCTGGACGGCGAGGTGCTGAGCGTGGGCTTCGACGAGGCCAAGGCGGCGAAGGTCGCGGCCCGTTTGAAGGCCTGAGCCTGTCGCTGCCAGGCTTCAGACCCCGGCCAGGCGCAGGCGCGTGGCGTGCGTCAGGTAGAACTGGGCCGGGTCGGGCGCGCCCTTGCCGATCAGGCCGAAGATGTGGTTCATCTCGTCGATGTGGTTCCAGGGGTAGTCGTCGCGGATGACCTTGCCCAGGTGGGCAGCGCACGCGATGATGGCGCCGTCGCCGGGCTCCGCGGTTTGCTGCATGGCCAGGTCGGAGATGTCCCAGGCGTTGGTTTTCACGCCCTGGCCGGTGGCCGAGTAGTAGCGGATGCCTGCCACCACGGGCGCGCCTTCGCCGCAGTACGTGGCGGGCAGGCCGGCCGGGAAGCGCTTGGCGAAGTCGTCCAGCTCCGCCTTCAGCGTCAGCGCGGAGGCGTCTTGCGGCAGCGAGCCGTTGCCCGAAATCCAGGCCACGAAGCTGCCAGCGAACTCGATCATCGAGGCGTAGTTGGTGATCAGCTTGTTGATGTTGCTCTCGGCGGCTTGCGCATCGGTGACGATGGTCGGGCCGGCGATCGAGGTCACGCTGGCCACCATCTGCGGTGCCACCCCGGCCACGTAGCGGATGGTCGGGCCGCCCTGGCTGTGCCCGATCAGGTTGAACTTGGTCACGCCGTCCTTGGCGGACCACTGCTTCATCTGTTGCAGCAATTGCTCGCCACGCAGCGAGCTGCTGTTGACCTCCGAGACGGCTGCCACATAGACCTTGGCGCCGTTCTTGCGCAGCAGCGCGGGCACTTGGTAGAAGTAATCGACCCCGAAGATGTCCTTGAAGCCCATGAAACCGTGCACCAGCACGATGGGGTGGCGCGTGGCCGCTTCGGTGGACGCGGTGGCGGCGTGGGCGTGCGAGCCCATCACGGCGACGAGGGCGCTGGTGGCAGCCAGCAGGATCTTGCGGAGCAGGCGCATGGAGCTCTCCTGAGTTGGAATGTTATGAACCATAACAACTCGGGGGCGTGTTTTCAATCCGTGCCTGGCCCGGTCAGGGGCACACCGCGGGTCAATCCCCGCCAGCGCGCTGCAGCGCTCAGGCCGCCAGCAACTGGCGCAGCACGAAGGGCAGGATGCCGCCGTGCTGGTAGTAGCTCACCTCGATCGGGGTGTCGATGCGCAGCTTGACCACCACCGTCTCGGTTTGACCATCGGCGCGGGTGATCCGCAGCTTCACGTCGGCCTGGGGCTTGATCTCGGCGCCCAGGTCGATGGCGATCTGCTCATCGCCCTTCAGGCCCAGCGACTGCCACGAATCGTTGCCCTTGAACTGCAGCGGCAGCACGCCCATGCCGACCAGGTTGGAGCGGTGGATGCGCTCGAAGCTGCGGGCGATGACGGCTTTGATGCCCAGCAGTTGGGTGCCCTTGGCCGCCCAGTCGCGGCTGGAGCCGGTGCCGTACTCCTCGCCACCGAAGATGACGGTGGGCGTGCCTTCGGCGATGTACCTCATGGCCGCGTCGTAGATGTACTGCTTCTCGCCTTGCGCAGCGCCCGGGTTCTGGAACAGCGTCCAGCCGCCTTCTTCGCGGCTGCCGTCGGCCAGCGCGGGCAGCATCAGGTTCTTGATGCGCACGTTGGCAAAGGTCCCGCGCATCATCACTTCGTGGTTGCCGCGGCGTGAACCGTAGCTGTTGAAGTCGGCCTTCTTCACGCCCAGCGAGACCAGGTATTGGCCGGCGGGCGAGGCTTCCTTGATGGCGCCGGCCGGCGAGATGTGGTCGGTGGTGATGGAGTCGCCGAACAGCGCCATGATGCGCGCCTGCTGGCCGCTCAGGCCCACGCCCAGGCCCGCATCCTTCGGCGTGGGCTCGAAGCCGTCAAAGAACGGCGGGCGGGCGATGTAGCTGCTCTTCGGCCAGTCATACACCTGGCCGCTCACGCCCTGGGTCTTCTCCCAGAGCTTGCCCGGCTTGCTGGCCACCTGCTCGTAGTTCTTGCGGAAGGCCTTGCCGTTCATGGCGTGCTTCATCAGCTTGGCGATTTCTTCGCTGCTCGGCCAGATGTCGCCCAGATAGACAGGCTTGCCGCCCTTGCCCAGGCCGACCGGCTCGGTCATGAGGTCGCGCGTGACGTTGCCAGCGATGGCATAGGCCACCACCAGTGGGGGGCTGGCCAGGAAGTTGGCCTTGAGGTTGGGGTGGATGCGCGCTTCGAAGTTGCGGTTGCCGGAGAGCACGGCGGCGCAGACCAGGTCGTTGTCGGTGATGGTCTGGTTGATCTCGGGCGTCAGGTCGCCGGCATTGCCGATGCAGGTGGTGCAGCCATAGGCCGCCACGTTGAAGCCCAGTTTTTCCAGGTAGGGCAGCAGGCCGGCCTTGTCCAGGTACTCGGTGACCATGCGCGAGCCGGGGGCCAGAGAGGTCTTGATGTGCGGCTGCACCTTCAGGCCCGCTTTGACGGCCTTCTTGGCCAGCAGGCCCGCGGCCAGCAACACGCCGGGATTGGAGGTGTTGGTGCAGGAGGTGATGGCCGCGATCAGCACATCGCCGTTGTGCAGGTCCACGCCGTTGGACGTGGGGTAGGTCTGGCCAAGCTTCTCGGCGGGCTGGTTGAAGCCGTTCTCGGACGTGGGCTTGGCGAACAGCTCGGTGAAGGTGCTGCTGAGCTGGCCGATCTCGATGCGGTCTTGCGGGCGCTTGGGGCCGGCCAGCGAGGGGGCCACGGTGCCCAGGTCCAGCGTGACGACGCTGGAGTAGTCGATGTCACCGCGCTTGGGCGTGCCGAACAGCTTCTGGGCCTTGAAGTAGGCCTCGAACGCTTCGATCTCGGACTTCTTGCGGCCGGTGCCTTCGAAGTAGTCGAGGGTGCGCTCGTCCACCGGGAAGAAGCCCATGGTCGCGCCGTACTCGGGCGCCATGTTGGCTATTGTTGCGCGGTCGGGCAGCGTCAGCGCGGCGGTGCCTTCGCCGAAGAATTCGACGAACTTGCCCACGACCTTTTCCTTGCGCAGGCGCTCGGTGATGGTCAGCACCAGGTCGGTGGCGGTGACGCCTTCGCGCAGCTTGCCGGTCAGCTCGAAGCCGACCACATCGGGCGTCAGGAAATAGACGGGCTGGCCCAGCATGCCGGCTTCGGCCTCGATGCCGCCCACGCCCCAGCCGACCACGCCGATGCCGTTGATCATGGTGGTGTGGCTGTCGGTGCCGACCAGGGTGTCGGGGTAGGCGATGGTGTCACCGTTGGCATCCTTCGCTTTGTGGATGCCGCGCGCCAGGTACTCCAGGTTGACCTGGTGGACGATGCCGAAGCCCGGGGGCACGACGCCGAAGGTGTCGAAGGCCTGCATGCCCCACTTCATGAACTCGTAGCGCTCGGCGTTGCGCTGGAACTCCAGCTTCATGTTCAGGTCGAGCGCCTTCTTGTCGCCATAGTGGTCGATCATCACGGAGTGATCGACAACCAGGTCCACGGGCACCAGGGGCTCGATGCGCTTGGCGTCCTTGCCCAGCGACTGCGCCACGTTGCGCATGGCGGCCAGGTCGGCCAGCAGGGGCACGCCGGTGAAGTCCTGCAGCACCACGCGCGAGACCACGAAGGGGATCTCGTCCGTGCGCTCGGCAGTGGGCTTCCAGTTGGCCAACTGGGCCACGTGCTCAGGCGTGACCTTCTGGCCGTCACAATTGCGCAGGACCGACTCCAGCACGATGCGGATGGACACCGGCAGGCGCTTGACCGCCGGGTGCACCTTCGCCAGCGCGGGCAGGGAGTAGAACTTCAGGGACTTGCCAGAGGCGGTCTCGAAAGATTGGACGGTCTTGGCAAAAGGGTGGGCCATGCTGGAACTCCGTGGGTGTCTGCGTGGTTGCCATTCTGGCAGCAAGCGGGCAGCGTGCGCCAGCGGAGACAATATCGCCTCGGCCGGCGAGGTGTCGCTTGTGCCACCGTCTTGCCTGTGCCTTGCCCGTGAGCCCCTCCCAGATGCCGCATGCCACTTCCGCCACCTCTGCCGCCCGCCCCCTGCGTTCGCCACGCCGCCGCGCCGGTGGCGCCGCCGATTGGTTCCTCATCGCCATGGTGGCCGCGGTGGCGCTGGCCAGCGTGCAGCCCGATTGGGGGCGCAGCGAGGGCGTGTTGCACCTCGGTCGCGTGACCGACATTGGCGTCTTCCTGCTGTTTTTCCTGCACGGCATGGGCCTGTCCACCGACAGCCTCAAGAAAGGCGCGGCGCAGTGGCGCTTGCACCTGCTGGTGCAGCTGTGCACCTACGTGCTGTTCCCGCTGTGGTGGGCGCTGTGGGCCGGGGTGCTGGGCAAGAACGTGCCGCACGACCTGCTGATGGGCTTTTTCTACCTGGCGGTGCTGCCGTCCACGGTCTCGTCCTCGGTGGCCATGACGGCGCTGGCGCGCGGGCACGTGGCCGCGGCGGTGGTCAACGCGACCTTGTCCACGCTGCTGGGTGTGTTCATCACGCCCTTGCTGGTCAGCCTGGTGATCGGTGCCGAGTTGCAGGCGGCAGGCCAGGCGCTGGACGTGGGCCAGACCATGCTCAAGGTCGCACAGATGCTGCTGCTGCCTTTCGTGGTCGGGCACTTGCTGCGGCCCTGGTTGTCGGCCTGGTTCGCACGCATCAAGCCCATCACCACGGTGTTCGACCGCGGCGTGATCGTGCTGCTGGTGTGGTCGGCCTTCAGCGATTCGGTGGCCGATGGGCTGTGGACGCGCCACGGGCCGCTGCTGCTGGCCGAAGCCATGGCCGGTGCGGCGCTGTTCCTGTTCCCTATGCTGTGGGTGACGAAGCGCATGGCCCGCGCGATGGGCCTGTCGGTGGAAGACGAGATCGTCGCGGTGTTCTGCGGCTCCAAGAAGACGCTGGTGTCGGGCATGCCCATGGCCCAGCTGCTGTTCGGGGGCAGTGCGGCCATGGGCGTGCTGATCTTGCCGATCATGCTTTATCACCAGCTGCAACTGTTCGTGTGCGCGGTCATGGCGCGCCGCTATGCGGCCCGCGACGGCGGTGCGCCTGCGCGCAAGGTGGTGTGAGCCTTGCCTGCCGAGCGCATCGCCTACCACCCGCCGCCAGACACCGGGCTGGAGGTGGTGCACGCCGACGATGCCCTGGTGGTGCTCCACAAGCCGGCCGGGCTGCTGTCGGTGCCGGGGCGGGGCGACGACCGCCAGGACTGCCTGGCCCTGCGCGTGCAGCAGCGCTTTGCCGATGCGCTCATTGTTCACCGCCTGGACATGGCCACCTCCGGTCTGCTGGTGATGGGCCGGGGCGCGGCCATGCAGCGCGCCCTCAGCCTGGCTTTCGAGCAGCGCCTGGCGCACAAGCGCTACGAGGCCATCGTGCATGGCGTGGTGGCCGACGACGCTGGCGAGATCAACCTGCCGCTCATCACCGACTGGCCTTACCGGCCTCGGCAGACGGTGTGTTTCGAGCGTGGCAAGCCTTCGCTGACGCGCTTCACCGTCGTCTCACGAGATGTGACCACGCAGCGCACGCGGGTGTCGCTGGAGCCGGTCACGGGGCGCTCTCACCAGCTGCGCGTGCACCTGCTGGCGCTGGGTCACCCCATCGTGGGCGACGAGCTCTACGCGGCGGCGCAGATGGCGCACGGCACCGATGCGCCTGCTCGCATGCTCTTGCACGCAGCCGAGCTGGGCCTGCCGCACCCCTTGAGCGGAGAACCCATGCGCTGGTGCAGCGATGTGCCGTTCTGAGCAGCCCCTCGGCGCCTGTCAGTGGGGCGCACCTCGTGCCGCTGCCTGGCGACCCGCCTTCACCCAGCGCTCGATGACGCTGAACATCTGCTGCACGTCCAGCGGTTTGGGCACGTGGTCGTTCATGCCGGCCAAGAGGGCTTGCTCGCGGTCCGTGACCAGGGCGCTGGCCGTCATGGCGATGATGGGCAGGTGCTGCCAGCGCGCGTCGCGGCGGATGTGAGCGGTGGCGGTGTAGCCGTCCATGCGCGGCATCTGGCAGTCCATCAGCACGCAGTCGAAGGGGGTGGTGGTGGTGGCCAGCGTGTCGAGCGCGGCCTGGCCATCGCCTGCCAGGGTGACCGTGGCGCCGGCGCGCTCCAGCAGTTCGAGTGCCAGCTCCTGGTTGAGCGGCTGGTCTTCCACCAACAGGATGCGGGTGCCCGCCAAGGGCGTCGGGCGGGCCGGCGGCATGGGGCGTGCGGATGTGCTGGTCGCTGGACCGATGGCACCCAGGGAGGAGGGCGCGGTGGGCGGGGCGATGCCGGCATCGGGTTCGGCGAGCGTCACCACCGCGCTGCGGCTGAGGGCGTCGAACAGCGTCGAGGGGCTCACGGGCTTGGTCAGGATGCCCGCCAGCGCCACATCGCTCGCGGCCGCCATGGCCTCTTGCTGGTTGAACGCCGTCACCAACAGGATGCAGGGTTGCTGTTCGCTGGGGCGCGCCAGGATCTGCCGCGCCAGCTTGACGCCATCCACACCGGGCATGAGCCAGTCCAGCAAGAGCCAGTCGTAGGGCGCAGCGGTCGCATCGAGCAGGCGCAGCGCTTCGTTGGCATCGGCGGCGACATCGGCGTGCAGGCCCAGGCCGGTGGCCATGGCCGCCAGCACCTCGCGGGCATCGCTGTGGTCGTCAACGATGAGCAAGCGCTTGCCACGCCAGTCCTCGCGCCTTGGCGCCATCGGGCGTGGCTGGGCGGGCAGTTGCAGGCGGGCCGTGAAGTGGAAGGTGGCCCCGTGGCCGGGCTCGCTCTCCACCCACATGCGCCCGCCCATGTGCTCCACGAGTTGCCGCGAGATGGTCAGGCCCAGGCCCGTGCCACCGTGGCGCCGTGTGGTCGAGGCGTCGAGTTGCGTGAACGGCCGGAACAGCCTTTCGATGTCGTCCTTGGCCAGGCCAGGGCCGCTGTCTCTCACCCAGCCGTGCAGCACCACGTCCTGGCCGCTTTGTGATTGCATCTCCAGCCCGAGGGTCACGCTGCCGGACTCGCTGAATTTCACGGCGTTGGAGCCCAGGTTGACGAACACCTGGCGCAGCCGGGTCGGATCGCCCTGCAGGTGGCTGGGCAGGTCGGGCGGTGCGCTGAACAAGAGCTCCAGGCCCTTGCGGTCGGCAGGCAAACCCAGCACGTCGTTGACCTGGTCGAGCACCTGCTGCAGTGCGAAATCCACGCTTTCCAGCACCAGGTGGCCAGCTTCGATCTTGGACAGGTCCAGCACGTCGTTGAGGATCTGCAGCAGGCTGCTGGCCGCCTGGTGGGCTTTGGCCACATAGCCGCGAACCTTCTCCGGCGGGTGTTCCTCCAGCGCCAGGTGGGTCATGCCGATGATGGCGTTCATGGGCGTGCGGATTTCGTGGCTCATGTTGGCCAGGAAGGCCGATTTGGCCCGCGTGTTGGCCTCGGCGGCTTCGGTGGCTGCTTGCAAGGCCGCGGCGGTTTGCCGGCGCTGCGTGACGTCCTCGATCATGAAGAAGTACAGGTCCGGGTCTTCCTCGGCCAGGCTGATGAGGCGCACCTCGACATCGAAGGGCTCCAGCGCCCCGGTGCCGAGGACGCGGGTGTGGCGCCAATCGAAACGCATCGCGTTGCGGCCCTCGCGGCAGCGGTCCATCATCGTCTGCACCTGGGCTTCCACGGCGGCTTTGCCCTCGGGGTGCGGGTCGCTCAGCGGCGGCTGCCAGGGCTTGAGGCCAAGGATGCCTCGCCCGCCCTGGTCGCCAAACAGCGCCACGGCCGCCGGGTTGGCCCGCACGATGCCCTTGTGCCGGTGCACGAACAGGAAGGGCGTCGGGGCGTGCTCGAAGGCGAGGTCGAAGCGGCTTTCGGCGCGCTTGCGGGCGGTCACGTCAAGCCAGTAGCCGTCATGGACGGCGTCGCCGTCGGCCGTTTGCGCGACCGCGCTGTTCACGCTCAGCCAGCGCGACTGGCCACCGTGGCGCCATTCGAATTCGACGGCGTGCGGCGGCGGGCCCGACGCATCCGGGCTGGCCAGGCGCCACAGGTCCTGCGCGTTCGCTTGCAGCGCGGGCCAGGCATCGCCAAAAATGCGTTCGACGCCAGGCCCCACGTGGCTGAAATGGCCGCTGCCATCGGGGCTGACGCGCCAGCGGAACAGGCCCAGGGGCAGCGCGCGGGTCATCTCCAGGGCTTCGTGGCGGGCATGCTCGACCGCGTGCCTGCGTTCGTTGCGGCGCCACCAGGCCCACAGCACCGCCCAGCCCAGGCCGGTCATGGCCAGGGCTGCGATGACGCCGGAGGCGATCATGTCGGCTTCCTGGGTCAACGGGGTCCAGACCCAGAGGCGATAGGGGTAGCCCTCCAGCGCCAGGCTTTGCGCCAGGTGGCGCTTGCCGTCGATGACCGTGCCAGGCCAGGCGTCACCCACCAAGCCCACCGAGATCTTTTGCCAGGGCAGGGGTTGCGGCGTCTGCAGGTACACCGCCAGGATTTCCGATGCGGTGAGGTTCGAGGGACGGGCATCGGGCACGGATTGCAGCAGGTCGGACGGGCGGTTGCCTGCCACGACCACGCCGTTGCGGTCCACGATGCTGATCACCCGCCCCACCGTGTCCTGGAACAGGCGCTGCATCGCCGTTGGGTCGGTCTTGAGGATGAGCACGCCCAGCGGGTGCCCGTTGTCGCTGATGCGGGCCGAGAAGTTGAAGCCCGGCTTCTGGCTGATCCGCCCCATCACGAACTGGAAGCCCAGCCCTTCGGACATGGCTTGCTGGAAATACTCACGTTGCGCGAAATTGGCACCCAGCGTCGAGGCCTCGGGGCTGAGGTCGCTGTCGGCCACGGACGTGCCTTCGGTGTTCTGGATGTAGGCCTGGCGGAGGTGGAACCAGTGCGCCAGTTCTTCCAGTCGCGTGCTCATGCGCTGCACGGTGTCGCGCGACAGCAGCTCGGATTGCAGTCGCAGGCGCTGCTGTGCCTGGGTGCCCGCAATGGCAGGCACGGACGTGTGCAGCAGGAACTGCGCCATGTCCGGCTGGGCCGCCAGGGCATGTGACAAACCGGCGATGGTGTGGAAGTGGGCCTCGACGTTGTCGCGCAGGATCTCCAGGCGTTGCTGCCCGCGCGCGTGGGCGTCCCGGTAGAAGTTGTTGAGCCGCACGCAGGTGAAGGCCGCTGTCGCAGTGACGGCCACCATCGCCCAGATCAAGGCCGCGCGCAAGGCACGTTTGCGCAGCCCATTCAGGTCGGTGGGCACTGCCAGCACATCGTCACTCATGCGGTCTTCTCCATGCAGGTGTCGGTATCGTCGCACAGACATGCTGCGCTGCAGCGGTGTTGACCCCAGGGCAGACCCGGGAGTGCAGCAGGGGATTGGTGGCAGAATCCGGGTTTTCGTCTTGAACTTGCGATGCCATGAGCGCAGTTGTCATCAGCGGCACGGGTTTGTACCAGCCCCCGCACACCATCACCAACGACGAGTTGGTGGCTTCGTTCAACGCCTACGTGGACGCCTGGAATGCCGAACACGCCGCAGACATCGAAGCCGGCACGCGCCAGCCCCTGACGCACTCCAGCAGCGAGTTCATCGAGAAGGCCTCGGGCATCCAGCAGCGTTACGTGATGGAAAAGGAAGGCATCCTCGACATCACCCGCATGTACCCGCGCCTGCAGGAGCGCCCGGACGACCAGCTCTCGCTGATGGCCGAAATCGCCGTGGACGCTGGCCGCAAGGCCATCGCCGCCGCGGGCAAGACCCCTGCCGACATCGACGCCGTGATCTGCTCGGCCTCGAACATGCAGCGCGCCTACCCGGCCATGGCCGTCGAGATCCAGCAGGCGCTGGGCGCAGGCGGCTACGGCTTCGACATGAACGTGGCCTGCTCGGCCGCGACCTTCGCGCTGGACCAGGCCGTCAACGCCGTGCGTGGCGGCTCCGCCAAGTGCGTGCTGGTGGTCAACCCCGAAATCACCTCGGGCCACCAGGAGTGGAAGGACCGCGACTGCCACTTCATCTTCGGTGACGTGGCCACGGCCACCATCGTCGAGCGTGCCGACACCGCCACGTCAGCCGACCAGTGGGAAGTGCTGGGCACGCAACTGGCCACGCAGTTCTCCAACAACATCCGCAACAACTTCGGCTACCTCAACCGCAGCGAAGACAGCGACCCCAAGGCCCGTGACAAGACCTTCCGCCAGGAAGGCCGCAAGGTGTTCAAGGAAGTGGTGCCCATGGTGGCCGCCCACATCGAGCGCCAGCTCGCTGGCCTGGGCATTGCGCCCACGGCGGTGCGCCGCTTCTGGCTGCACCAGGCCAACCTGGCCATGAACCAGCTGGTCATCAAGAAGCTCACCGATGGCGAGCCCACTGCCGACATCGCGCCGCTCATCCTCAACGAGTTCGCCAACACCTCGTCAGCGGGTTCCATCATCGCCTTCCACCGCCACCGCGCCGATTTGACGTCGGGCGACGTGGGCGTGATCTGTTCCTTCGGCGCGGGTTACTCCGTGGGGTCGGTGGCCTTGCGCAAGCGTTGATGCCGCTGGCGCTCCCCCATCGGTGGGAGCCCCAGCCGGTCGGCTTGCGGGCACAATCGTGCCAGCGGAGCGGCCTCTCCCCCTGTTCTTCACGGCCCGTCTGGCATCCAGCGGGCCGTTTGCTTTGTCCGGTGCACCATGAGCAACGACTTCACCTTTTACTGGCACGACTACGAAACCTTCGGGCGCGTGCCCCGGCGTGACCGCCCCTCGCAGTTCGCCGGCGTGCGCACCGACGCCCAGCTCAAGGAGATCGGCGAGCCGCTGATGCAGTACTGCCAGCCTGCGCCCGATTCCCTGCCCGACCCCGAAGCCTGCCTGCTCACCGGCATCCTGCCGCAGACCTGCCTGGAGCGCGGCGTGCCCGAGCACCTGTTCGCCGATGCCATCGAGCAGGCGCTGGCCCAGCCCAACACCATCGGCGTGGGCTACAACACCATCCGCTTTGACGACGAGGTCACGCGCCACCTGTTCTGGCGCAACCTGATCGACCCCTACGCCCGCGAGTGGCAAAACGGCTGCGGCCGCTGGGACTTGCTCGACGTGGTGCGCACCACCTGGGCCTTGCGCCCCGAGGGCATCACCTGGCCCAAGCACGACGATGGCCGCCCATCGTTCAAGCTGGAGCACCTCACCGCGGCCAACGGCCTGAGCCACGAGGCTGCGCACGATGCGCTGTCCGACGTGCGCGCCACCGTGGCCCTGGCCCGCATCCTCCAGCAGGCCCAGCCCAAGCTCTGGGACTTCTGCCTGAAGCTGCGCAAGAAGGACGCCGTGCTGGCCGAAGCCGGCCTGGACAAACCGCGCAGCGCCTGGAAGCCCTTCCTGCACATCTCCGGCATGTACGGCCACGAGCGCGGTTGCATGGCCCTGGTCTGGCCGCTGGCCCAGCATCCCAGCAACAAGAACGAAGTGCTGCTGTGGGACCTGGCCCATGACCCCTCCGAGCTGATCGACCTGAATGTGGCGACCATCCGCCAGCGCCTGTTCAGCAAGACGGCCGACCTGCCCGAGGGCGTCACCCGCCTGCCGCTCAAGAGCCTGCACATCAACAAATCGCCCATCGTCATCGGCAACTTGAAGATCCTCACGCCCGCCTTGCAGCAGAAGTGGGGCGTGGACCTGGACGTGGCTGCGCGCCACGCCGAGATCGCCGCCTCGCTGGGCCAGCGCATGGATGGCATCTGGGCCGAGGTGTACAGCCGCCCCGAACTCCGCGAGGGCGCCGCACCCGACGTGGACGAAGACCTCTACGGCGGCTTCGTCGGCAACGAGGACCGCCGCATCCTGCAGCGCCTCAAGGCCTTGTCGCCCGACGAACTCGCCCAGCGCACGTCGCCCGGCCGCTCGCCGGGCTTCGCCGATGAGCGCCTGGAAGAGATCGTCTTCCGCTACCGCGCACGCAACTTCCCCGACACCCTGAACGAGGAAGAACAAGGCCGCTGGCACGCCCTGCGCAGCGCACGCTTGCTGGAAGGCGCAGGCGGTGGTTTGTCGATGTCGGCGTTCTTCGAGCGCATCGACCAGCTCAGCGAGCAACTGTCCGAAGACGACGAGCGTGGCCAGGACATCCTGGGGGCGCTCTACGACTATGCCGAGCAGATCGCACCCTGAACAGCCGCTGGCGCAAGCGCTGAGACAGCCACCGAGCCAGCCGCTGCGCTACCTGGGTGGCTACCCGGCGCACCTGCTGCAGCAAGTGCAGGGCCTGATCGACGCAGGGCGCCTGGGTGAGACCCTGAGCCAGCGTTACCCCACGCTGCACGAGGTGCGCACCGACAAGGCGCTCTACGACTATGTCACCGAGCTGAAGGCCCGCTGCATGCGGGGTGCCGCGCCCATCAGCAAGGTGGCCTACGACAGCAAGCTCAAGGTCATCCAGCATGCGTTGGGCACGCACACCCGCGTCTCGCGCGTGCAGGGCGGGCAGCTCAAGGCCAAGCGCGAGATCCGCATCGCCAGCCTCTTCCGCGAGGCCCCGCCCGAGTTCTTGAACATGATCGTGGTGCACGAGCTGGCGCACCTGAAAGAGCGCGAGCACGACAAGGCCTTCTACCAGCTGTGCCGCCACATGTCGCCCGATTACCACCAGCACGAGTTCGACCTGAGGCTGTGGCTCACCGCCCGTGACCTGGGGTTGATGCCGGGGGTGGCCGAAGCCTGAGCTGGCGCGTCAGAACAGCTTGTCGATGAAGGCCTTGAGGCGGTCCTCCAGTTGCGTGCCCAGCGAGGCGCCACCCTCGGGCGGTTGGGGGATCAGGTCCGGCCCGATGGGGGTGTCGTCCATTCCCAGCTCGCGCAGGAAGCCGCCGTCGGCCCATTCGCGGTAGCGCCAGCCGCTGTCCTGCCGCACCACGCCCTCGGGCACAGGCAGCGCCAGCACGGGCTCGCGGCTGAGGGCCGTGGCCATGTACTGGATCCACACCGGCAGGGCCAGCGAGGCGCCCGAGGCGTGGCTGCCCAGGCTGCGCGGCGTGTCGTAGCCCAGCCAGACCACCGCGGCGACGTGCGGCTGGAAGCCGGCGAACCAGGCGTCCACGACGTCGTTGGTGGTGCCCGTCTTGCCGTACAGGTCGGGGCGCTTGAGTTGGGCCTGAGCACGCGCTGCCGTGCCGCTGCGCGCCACCTCGTTGAGCAGCGTGCCCGTGAGGAAGGCGTTGCGGGCCGGGACCACGCGGTCGCCCTCGTCCAGCACCTTGGTTGGCGCTTCGAACACCACCTTGCCATCGCCGTTCGTGATGCGGCGGATCACCACCGGCGACACCTTCATCCCGCCATTGGCGATCACCGCATAGGCACTGGCCAGTTGCAAAGGCGTGGTGGCCCCGGCGCCGAGGGCGAGGGTCAGGTTGTCGGGCTGCTTGTCCACGTCGAAGCCGAAACGGCCGGTCCAGGCGCGCGCGGCCTGCGGCCCCAGCAGTTGCACCAGGCGGATGCTGACCATGTTTTTCGATTTGGCCAGCGCGGTGTGCAGCGGCATGGGGCCCTCGAATTGGCCGTCGGCGTTCGAGGGGCTCCAGTCGCCCACGCTCAGGGGCGCGTCGTTGACCAGGGTTTCGGGCATCACGCCGTTTTCCAGCGCGGCGGCGTACAGGAAGGGCTTGTAGCTGGAGCCCGGCTGGCGCCAGCCCTGCGTGGCGTGGTTGAACTGGTTGCGCTGGAAGTCGAAGCCGCCCACCATGGCGCGGACCTGCCCGTCGCGCGGATCCAGCGCGACCACGGCGCCTTCGGCCTCGGGCCACTGCGTGATCACCCAGTCACCGCCTTGCTGGGCCGCGCGCACCACCGAGCCGCGGCGCAGCCTGAGCTTGTCGCTGGCTTTGGGCGCCAGCGCGGCCTGCACCTGGCGCAGCCCCTTGCCGCTGACAGGGATGACCTCGCCGCCGGCCAGCACCACCGTCACGCGCTTGGCGCTGACCTGGGTCACCACGGCGGCGTGCAGCATCTCGTCGTCGTTGTAGTCGTTGAGCACCTGCGAGACGGCCGGGTCGGTGTCCTCCAAATCGCGTTCGAGGTCCTCCTGGCCTTCGGGGCCGCGCCAGGCTTGGCCCACCTCGCGGTCGATCAGGGCCTTGCGCAAGGCCTTCCAGGCAGCTTGCTGCTCGGCGGCGCGCAAGGTGGTCACCACCTTCATGCCGCTGGTGTAGGCCTTGTCGCCATACTGCGCAAAGACCTGGGCGCGGGCCATCTCGGCCACGTGCTCGGCGTGCACCTCGGCCTCGGCCGGGTTGCGCACGCTCAGCTTCTCGGCCTTGGCTGCGGCGTACTGTTCGTCGTTGAGCACGCCCTCGGTGTGCATGCGCGACAGCGCCACCAGCTGGCGTGCCCGCGCCCGCGTGGGGTTCTTGATCGGGTTCACGTTGGCCGGGTTCTGGGGCAGGCCGGCCAGCATCGCGCACTCGGCGGCCGACAGCGCGCTCAGCGGTTTGCCGAAGTAGGTCTGCGCGGCCTCGGCAAAGCCATAGGAGCGGGCACCCAGGTAGATCTGGTTCATGTAGAGCGTGAGGATCTGGTCTTTGCTCAGCTCGCGCTCGATCTTCAGCGACAGCAGCGCCTCCTTGAGCTTGCGGCTCAGCGTCTTCTCCCGGGTCAGGAAAAAGGTGCGCGCCACCTGCTGCGTGATGGTGGAGGCCCCCTGCGTGCGCCCGCCCGTCACGTTGGCGACCACCGCGCGCAGCACACCGATGGGGTCGATGCCGTGGTGCTCGTAAAAGCGGCTGTCTTCCACCGCCAGCAGGCTGTCCCGCATCAGCTTCGGGATTTTCTCGAAGGGTAGGAATTGGCGCTTTTCGCTGCCAAAGCCGCCGATCTCTATGCCATCTGCCGTGTACACGCGCAAAGGCTGCTTGGGCTGGTAGTGCGCCAGGCCGCGGGTGTCGGGCAGTTGGGGGGAGAGCACCACCGCCGTGACGAGCAGGCTCAGCACGCCCGCGGCCATGAGTGCAAGCAGCCCCAGGACGAGGGCGAGCACAAGGCCGCGTTGTGGGTTCATGGCGCGCAAGGGGCGGCGGCGGGGGCGAGGGCGGGCGCGGGGCAGGGCCAGGACAGGCATGCGGTGGGTGCGGGCGCCAGGTCGGCGTCTGCGAAAGCAGCAACCGCCGGATTATCCCGCGCGGGCGGGCACCGCCTGTGTCGAAGCATGTCTGGGCGGCCATGAAAAAGCCCGCCGCGGTTTCCCGGGCGGGCTGGATGTGAGACCCTGCGACGGCCCCGGCGTTGGCCAGGGCACGGTCAGAGGGTGTCAGGCCGTGATCAGGCGGCCTTCACGTCCTTGGCGGCTTCCACGTACTCGTCGATCTGGTTGAAGTTCAGGTACTTGTAGATCTTGTCGGCGTCCTTGGAGACCACGCCGATCTCGGCCAGGTACTCTGCCGGCGTCGGCAGCTTGCCCAGCTTGGAGGCCACGGCGGTCAACTCGGCCGAGCCCAGGAACACGTTGGTGTTCTTGCCCAGGCGGTTCGGGAAGTTGCGCGTCGAGGTCGAGATGCAGGTCGAGCCTTCCTTGATCTGCGCCTGGTTGCCCATGCACAGCGAGCAGCCGGGCATCTCGGTGCGAGCGCCGGCGGTGCCGAAGGTGTTGTAGAAGCCTTCCTTGGTCAGCTCGGCGGCGTCCATCTTGGTCGGCGGGGCGACCCACAGGCGCACCGGGATGTCCTTCTTGCCTTCCAGCAGCTTGCCGGCGGCGCGGAAGTGACCGATGTTGGTCATGCACGAACCGATGAAGGCTTCGTCGATCTTGGTGCCGGCGACTTCGGACAGGAACTTGGCGTCGTCCGGGTCGTTCGGGCAGCAGACGATCGGCTCCTTGATGTCGGCCAGGTCGATCTCGATGATGGCGGCGTACTCGGCGTCGGCGTCGGCTTCCAGCAGGGTCTGGTTGGCCAGCCAGGCTTCCTGGGCTTCGATGCGGCGCTGCAGGGTGCGGGCGTCGGCGTAACCGTCGGCGATCATGTTCTTCATCAGAACGATGTTCGACTTCAGGTACTCGGCAACCGGTTCCTTGTTCAGCTTGATGGTGCAGCCGGCGGCAGAGCGCTCGGCGGAAGCATCAGACAGCTCGAACGCTTGCTCGACCTTCAGGTTCGGCAGGCCTTCGATTTCCAGCACGCGGCCCGAGAAGATGTTCTTCTTGCCGGCCTTGGCCACGGTCAGCAGACCAGCCTTGATGGCGTACAGGGGGATGGCGTGCACCAGGTCACGCAGGGTGACGCCAGGCTGCATCTCGCCCTTGAAGCGCACCAGCACCGACTCGGGCATGTCCAGGGGCATCACGCCGGTGGCAGCGCCGAAGGCGACCAGGCCGGAACCAGCGGGGAAGGAGATGCCGATGGGGAAACGGGTGTGCGAGTCGCCACCGGTGCCGACGGTGTCGGGCAGCAGCAGGCGGTTCAGCCACGAGTGGATCACGCCGTCGCCCGGACGCAGGGCCACGCCGCCGCGGTTGCTGATGAAGGCGGGCAGCTCGCGGTGCATCTTCACGTCCACGGGCTTGGGGTAAGCGGCGGTGTGGCAGAACGATTGCATGACCAGGTCGGCCGAGAAGCCCAGGCAAGCCAGGTCCTTCAGCTCGTCGCGGGTCATCGGGCCGGTGGTGTCTTGCGAACCCACGGTGGTCATCTTCGGCTCGCAGTAGGTGCCGGGGCGCACGCCTTGGCCTTCGGGCAAACCGACCGCACGGCCGACCATCTTCTGGGCCAGGGTGAAGCCCTTGCCAGAATCCTTCGGGGCCACGGGCAGGCGGAAGCTGGTGGAGGCGGGCAGGCCCAGGAACTCGCGGGCCTTGCCGGTCAGCGAGCGGCCGATGATCAGGTTGATGCGGCCGCCAGCCTGGACTTCGTCCAGCAGGACTTGCGACTTCAGCTCGAACTTCGCAGCCACGGCGCCGTTCTTCTCGATCTTGCCTTCGTACGGGAAGATGTCGATGACATCACCCATTTCGAACGCGGTCACATCGACTTCGATGGGCAGCGAGCCGGAGTCTTCTTGCGTGTTGAAGAAGATGGGGGCGATCTTGCCGCCCAGGGTCACGCCGCCAAAGCGCTTGTTGGGCACGAAGGGGATGTCCTCGCCGGTGGCCCAGATCACGCTGTTGGTGGCCGACTTGCGCGAAGAGCCGGTGCCGACCACGTCGCCCACGTAGGCAACCAGGTTGCCCTTCTTCTTGAGGTCTTCGATGAACTGCATCGGGCCGCGCTTGCCGTCTTCTTCGGGCTTGAAGGCCGCCCCACCAGGAGCACCAAAGTCCTGACGGGTGTTCTTCAACATCGCCAGATAGTGCATCGGGATGTCGGGGCGGCTCCAGGCGTCCGGAGCGGGCGACAGGTCGTCGGTGTTGGTCTCGCCAGGCACCTTGAACACGGTCACGGTGATCTTCTCGGCCACCTTCGGACGGGTGGTGAACCACTCGGCGTCGGCCCAGGACTGCATCACCGCCTTGGCGTTGGCGTTGCCCGACTTGCACAACTCGGACACGTCGTGGAACGCGTCGAACATCAGCAGGGTCTTCTTCAGCGCTTCAGCGGCGACACCGCCGACTTCGGCGTCGGACAGGAGGTCGATCAGGGGCTTGACGTTGTAGCCGCCGACCATGGTGCCCAGCAGCTCGGTGGCCTTGGCCTTGGAGATCAGCTTGGCCACGACGTCGCCGTGGGCCACGGCCGACAGGAAGGAGGCCTTGACCTTGGCGGCATCGTCCACGCCAGGGGGCACGCGGTGGGTCAGCAGGTCGAGCAGGAACGCATCTTCGCCAGCCGGCGGGTTCTTGATCAGCTCGATCAGTTCGGCGACTTGAGGCGCGGTCAGGGGCAGCGGGGGAATGCCCAGCGCGGCGCGCTCGGCAACGTGTTGGCGGTAGGCTTGCAACATGGTGTTCACCTGGTGAGGATGGGGACAGGAACGGGTTGTCCGCGTGGGCGCGGGTCACGCTGCCGACGCTCAAGTCTTATAGAAGACTTGGACAGATGGCCATTGTCGCTCAGGAATGGCGTTTTGACCATGTTTTGAAGGGCTTCTTGTGGGGCTTGTGGTGCGCGCAAGCCATGAAAAAAGCCCGCACGGTGGCGGGCTTGCGGGAGGTGCCGCGCATCACGGCACAAGGAGCGCTTGGCGCCTCAGCGCGCGTCGAAAATGGACGGGCGCGGGGGCTGGCTGGCCAGGTCGGCTTCGGCCTTGCGCTGCACCTCGTGCACGCAGGCGTCCACCAGGCGCTTGCCCGATTTGGTGTCCAGCACCATGGACTTGGTGAGGATCTGCACCAGCAGGGCCTGGCCGCGCACGTCTTCGAGGCGGATGGCGCCGGTGGCCGATTGCACGGGCTTCATCACCCAGGCCTGGCGGTCCAGAGCGAGGTTGACGTAGCCGGGGTGGGTGTCGTTGCGGTCCACCGTGATGCGGCGGCCGAACTCGCACTCGTAGCGACCGAGCAGCACGCGGTCCGCCGCCTGCATCTGCACGTCATCGGCCGCGGCCAGCACCAAGGGCTTCTCAGCAGCGGCGCCTTTGATCACGGCCTTGGAGGCCTTGGCCGGTACAGCGGCGTGCGCCAGTTGCGGGCCGAAGGTGGCGGCCACCATGCCCAGCACCATGCCGGCCGACAGGGCCCAGGTGCGGATGCGTTGGTGGCGACGGATGACGGCGGATGACTTCATGTTGCTGCAAACCTCGGGGCGGAACGGGTCGTGGGTCAGGACGTGCGTGGGGTGCGTGGCACCCGCAGCGTTGCTCATCTGCCGATCTTGCCACCGATCGGGCGCGCCAGTGTGTGACAAGTGTCAGTGCGGTTTGTCAGAACGCGTCACCGGGCACGCGCACCCAGCCTTCCATGAGGATGCGGGCGCTGCGGCTCATGATGGCCTTGGTGACCGTCCACTGACCGTTGACCTGGCTGGCCTGGGCGCCCACGCGCAGGGTGCCCGAGGGGTGGCCAAAACAGACAGATTCAGGCGCGGCTTCGCGCTCGCCGCCGCCGGCCGCCAGGTTCACCAGCGTGCCGGGGATGGCCGCCGCCGTGCCGATGGCCACGGCGCAGGTGCCCATCATGGCGTGGTGCAGCTTGCCCATGGACAGGGCGCGCACCAGCAGGTCCACGTCACCGGCGTCGATGGTCTTGCCGCTGGAGGCGGTGTAGGTCGTGGGCGGCGCGACGAAGGCGATCTTCGGGGTGTGCTGGCGGGTGGCCGCTTCCTCAGGCGTTTTGATCAGGCCCATGCGCAGGGCGCCGGCCACGCGGATGGCTTCGAAACGCTTGAGGGCGTCGGCGTCACCGTTGATTTGCTCGCGCAGTTCGGTGCCTCTGTAGCCGATGTCGGCGGCGTTGACGAACACGGTGGGGATGCCAGCCGTGATCATCGTGGCCTTGAGCGTCCCACCTTTGACCACGGACTCGGGCACCTCCAGGTCATCCACCAGGTTGCCGGTGGGGAACATCGAGCCGCCTTCGTCGCCATCGTCGGACGGGTCCATGAACTCCAGCACGATCTCGGCGGCGGGGAAGGTCACGCCGTCGAGTTCGAAGTCACCGGTTTCCTGCACCTGACCGTTGGTCACGGGCACGTGGGCGATGATGGTTTTCTGGATGTTGGCCTGCCAGACGCGGACCACGGCCACGCCATTCTCGGGAATGCGCGCAGGGTCCACCAGACCTGCGTGGATGGCGAAGGCGCCTGCCGCGGTGGAGAGGTTGCCGCAGTTGCCCGACCAATCGACAAAGGCCTTGTCGATGGAGACCTGGCCGTAGAGGTAGTCCACGTCGTGGTCGGGCACGCTGGACTTCGACAGGATCACGCACTTGCTCGTGCTCGACGTGGCCCCGCCCATGCCGTCGATGTGGGCGGCGTAGGGGTCGGGGCTGCCGATGACGCGCATGAACAGCTTGTCGCGCGCGGCGCCGGGTTGCTGGCACGAGGCCGGCAGGTCCTGCAGGCGGAAGAACACGCCTTTGCTGGTGCCGCCACGGATGTAGGTGGCGGGGATCTTCACTTGGGGGGCGTGAGCCATGTCGTTGTCTCCTAGGGGTCAGGCCGCCTTGTTCGCTGCAAGGAAATCTTGCGCGAAGCGTTGCAGCACGCCACCGGCTTCGTACACCGAGACCTCTTCGGCCGTGTCCAGTCGGCAGGTCATGGGCACCTTGACGACCTCACCGCTCTTGCGGGTGATGACCAGGGTCAGGTCGGTGCGGGGCTTCAGGTCGCCTTCGACGTCGTAGGTTTCGGTGCCGTCGATGTTCAGCGTCAGGCGGGTGGTGCCGGGCTTGAACTCCAGGGGCAGCACGCCCATGCCGATCAGGTTGGTGCGGTGGATGCGCTCGAAGCCTTCGGCGGCGATGGCTTCCACACCGGCCAGGCGCACGCCCTTGGCGGCCCAGTCGCGCGAGGAGCCCTGGCCGTAGTCCGCGCCGGCCACGATGATCAGCGGCTGCTTGCGCTCCTGGTAGGCCTCCATGGCCTCCCACATGCGCACGACCTTGCCTTCGGGCTCGATGCGGGCCAGCGAGCCGGCCTTCACCTTCCCGTCGGCGTCGCGCACCATTTCGTTTTTCAACGTCGGGTTGGCGAAGGTGGCGCGCATGGCGGTCAGGTGGTCACCGCGGTGGGTGGCGTAGGAGTTGAAGTCCTCCTCAGGCAAGCCCATCTTGTGCAGGTATTCACCGGCGGCCGAGTTCATCATGATCGCGTTGGAAGGCGACAGGTGATCGGTGGTGATGTTGTCCGGCAGCACGGCCAGCGGGCGCATGCCCTTGAGCGTGCGAGGGTTCGCGGCCAGCGCGCCCACACCTTCCGTGTCCCAGTAAGGCGGGCGGCGGATGTAGGTGGACTGCGGGCGCCAGTCGTACTGCGGGCTCACCTTGACGCCATCGTCGGCCTTGATGGCGAACATGGGTTCGTACACGGCGCGGTACTGCTCAGGCTTCACAGCCACCTTGACCACGGCGTCGATCTCGTCGTCCGAAGGCCAGATGTCCTTGAGGCGGATCTCTTTGCCGTCAACCACCGCCAGCACGTCGTTTTCGATGTCGAAACGGATGGTGCCGGCGATGGCGTAGGCCACCACCAGCGGGGGCGAGGCCAGAAAGGCTTGCTTGGCGTAGGGGTGGATGCGGCCGTCGAAGTTGCGGTTGCCCGAGAGCACGGCGGTGGCATACAGATCGCGGCCCATGATCTCTTGCTGGATGACCGGGTCGAGCGCGCCCGACATGCCATTGCAGGTCGTGCAGGCGAAGGCCACGATGCCAAAGCCGAGCTTTTCCAGGTCGCCCATCAGGCCCGCTTCGTTCAGGTAGAGCTCCACGGCCTTCGAGCCGGGGGCCAGCGAGGACTTCACCCAAGGCTTGCGCGTGAGGCCCAGCTTGTTGGCATTGCGGGCCAGCAGTGCGGCGGCGATCACGTTGCGCGGGTTGGAGGTGTTGGTGCAGCTGGTGATGGCGGCGATGATCACTGCGCCATCGGGCATGGTGCCTTCCGACGCAGCAGGCATGGCCCATTGGCCCGAGATGCCCTTGACCGCCAGGTCGGTGGTGGCCACGCGGGCGTGCGGGTTCGAGGGGCCCGCCATGTTGCGCACCACGGTGCTCAAATCGAACGTCAGCTCGCGCTCATAGACCGCGCTCTTCAGCGAATCCGACCACAGGCCGGCGACCTTGGCGTACGTTTCCACCAGCTTGACCTGGGCTGCATCGCGGCCGGTCAGGGTCAGGTACTCCAGCGTCTGGTCGTCGATGCTGAACATGGCGGCGGTGGCGCCGTATTCGGGGGCCATGTTCGAGATGGTGGCGCGGTCGCCGATCGTCAGCTTCGAGGCGCCTTCGCCGTGGAACTCCAGGTAAGCACCCACGACCTTGCTCTTGCGCAGGAACTCGGTCAGGGCCAGCACCACGTCGGTGGCGGTGATGCCGCTCTGGCGTTGGCCGGTGAGCTTGACGCCCACGATTTCAGGCAGGCGCATCCACGAAGCGCGGCCCAGCATCACGTTCTCGGCTTCCAGGCCGCCGACGCCGATGGCGATCACGCCCAGGGCGTCCACGTGCGGGGTGTGCGAGTCGGTGCCGACGCAGGTGTCGGGGTAGGCCACGCCCTGGTCGGCGTGGATCACGGGCGACATCTTCTCCAGGTTGATCTGGTGCATGATGCCGTTGCCCGCAGGGATCACGTCCACGTTGGCGAAGGCCTTCTTCGTCCAGTTGATGAAGTGGAAGCGGTCTTCGTTGCGGCGCTCTTCGATGTCGCGGTTCTTCTGGAAAGCGTCGGGGTCGAAACCGCCGCACTCCACGGCCAGCGAGTGGTCCACGATCAGCTGCACGGGCACCACGGGGTTCACCTTGGCGGGGTCGCCGCCTTCTTTGGCGATGGCGTCACGCAGGCCGGCCAAGTCCACCAGCGCGGTTTGGCCCAGGATGTCGTGGCAGGCCACGCGAGCAGGGAACCAGGGGAAGTCGTGGTCGCGCTTGCGCTCGATGAGCTGCGTCAGCGAACGCGTCACGATGGCTGGATCGGCCTTGCGCACGATGTTCTCGGCGTGCACGCGCGAGGTGTAGGGCAGGGTGGCCCAGGCGCCAGGCTGGATGGCTTCGACGGCGGCTTGCGCGTCAAAGTAATCCAGCGAGGTGCCGGGCAGGTTCTTGCGGAACGAGGTGTTCATCACTTGCGGTCCTTGATCGGCACGAACTTCTGGTCCTCAGGGCCGGTGTAGTTGGCCGAGGGGCGGATGATCTTGCCGTCGATGCGCTGCTCGATCACGTGGGCCGACCAGCCGCTGGTGCGGGCGATCACGAACAGCGGTGTGAACATCGCGGTGGGCACGCCCATCATGTGGTAGCTCACGGCGCTGAACCAGTCCAGGTTGGGGAACATCTTTTTGACTTCCCACATCACCGATTCCAGGCGCTCGGCGATGGCGTACATCTTCAGGTTGTTCTCTTCCTTGGAGAGGTCCTCGGCCACCTTCTTGATGACCACGTTGCGCGGGTCGCTCACGGTATAGACCGGGTGACCGAAGCCGATCACGACTTCCTTCTTCTCGACGCGGGCGCGGATGTCGGCCTCGGCCTCATCGGGGTTGTCGTAGCGCTTCTGGATCTCGAAGGCGACTTCGTTGGCGCCACCGTGCTTCGGGCCACGCAGGGCGCCGATGCCACCGGTGATGGCGCTGAACATGTCGGAGCCCGTGCCGGCCACCACACGGGAGGTGAAGGTCGAGGCGTTGAACTCGTGCTCGGCGTACAGGATGAGCGAGGTGTGCATGGCGCGCACCCAGCTGTCACGCGGCTTTTGGCCGTGCAGCAGGTGCAGGAAGTGGCCGCCGATGGAGTCGTCGTCGGTCTCCACGTCGATGCGCTTGCCGTTGTGGCTGTAGTGGTACCAGTACAACAGCATCGAGCCCAGCGAGGCCATCAGCTTGTCGGCGATGTCGCGGGCGCCGGGGTGGTTGTGGTCGTCCTTCTCGGGCGAGAGGCAGCCCAGCACGGACACGCCGGTGCGCATCACGTCCATCGGGTGGGCCGACGGGGGCAGCTGTTCCAGCGCGGTCTTCAGGCCAGCGGGCAGGCCGCGCAGCGACTTCAGCTTGGCCTTGTAGCCAGCCAGTTCCGCCACCGTGGGCAGCTTGCCGTGCACCAGCAGGTAGGCGATTTCTTCGAACTCGCTGGTCGTGGCCAGGTCGAGGATGTCGTAGCCGCGGTAGGCCAGGTCGTTGCCGGTGCGGCCCACGGTGCACAGGGCGGTGTTGCCAGCTGCCGTGCCGGACAGGGCGACGGACTTTTTGGGCTTGAAGCCGGGCGCGGTAGAGCCAGTGGGGGTCTCGGGGGTGGCGCTCATGGTCGGGGTCTCCTGGGGATGAAGGTGTGTGGCTTATTTCTTGGCAGCGAACAGGGCGTCCAGCTTGCCTTCGAATGCGTGGTAATTGATGCGGTCGTACAGCTCGTCGCGCGTCTGCATGGTGTCCACGACGCTCTTTTGGTGGCCGTCACGGCGGATGGCGGTGTACACGGCTTCGGCGGCCTTGTTCATGGCGCGGAAGGCGCTCAAGGGGTAGAGCACCATGCCCACGCCGGTGGGGCGCAACTCGTCCACGCTGAACAGCGGCGTCTTGCCGAATTCGGTGATGTTGGCCAGCACGGGCACGTTGACGGCCTTGACGAATTTCTCGTAGGTCGGCAAGTCGTAGGCGGCTTCGGCAAAGATGCCGTCGGCGCCTGCTTCCACGCAGGCCATGGCGCGCTCGATGGCGGCATCGACACCGTGCACCTGGATGGCGTCGGTGCGGGCGATCAGGAAGAAGTCCTTGTCGGTCTTGGCGTCGGCGGCGGCCTTGACGCGGTCCACCATCTCTTCGGTGGTGACGATTTCCTTGCCGGGACGATGGCCGCAGCGCTTGGCGCCGACCTGGTCCTCGATGTGGCAAGCGGCGGCGCCGGCCTTGATCAGGCTCTTGACGGTGCGCTCGATGTTGAAGGCGCTCGGCCCGAAGCCGGTGTCGATGTCCACGAGCAGCGGCGTGTCGCACACGTCGGTGATGCGGCGCACGTCGATCAGCACGTCTTCCAGGCCGCTGATGCCCAGGTCAGGCAGGCCCAGCGAGCCAGCCGCCACGCCACCACCCGACAGGTAGATGGCCTTGTAGCCGGCGCGTTGGGCCAGCAGGGCGTGGTTGGCGTTGATGGCGCCGATGATCTGAAGGGGGGATTCTTCCTTCAGGGCTTGGCGAAAGCGTGCGCCGGGGGACAGGGTGTTCATGGTTGCTCTCTCACTTGATCAATCCAACAGGATACGGGGCGGACGCAGCAACGTCTATGCCATGCGGCATTTCGCGATGAGAGGGCGCATGTGCCGGAGCTTAAGTCCTTGATTCAACGTGTGAATGCTGGGTTGGCTGGCGTGTCGCCGTGTGACTCAATGGATCTTGATGTTTCGAAAGTGAAACTACGTTTCATTTGTGATTCGCTTGACGTTTTCTCCGTTTCATAGGTGAGCAACCCGCCAGGTGTAAAAAACTGTAATTTCAGCTTCCTGAAGAAAGACAATGGCTTGAGGAAGGATTGCTCACTTGTGTCGCTTGCCTCGACGACCTAAAGTCAGTAGCAATTAAACAAACAAAGCAGGGAATGATCTTGCCCATGTTCGCCTCGCCAAGCGGGGGGTCGTGGGTTTGACTACGCGGACGTTTGCGCATCTCTGGCTGGCTGGAGCGTGGCTGGGCTCCGGTGGGGTACCGCCCCTCCTGGGGGTTCCGTTGATTCGCGCATGCCCGAGTGCGGGCCCAGACCTCGCTTGATCGCGAGTTGCTGCAAACACGCTGACATCTGATCGATGCGCTTGAATGCGCGCAGTGATGATTTGATTTTGTCGGTTTGATTTATAAAATACAGGGGAGATGTTGAAATGAATGACCGTTATTTGATTTTGCCGCCCAGTGTTGAAGGCATCCCGGATTCGTATATTGTAGTTCGTAGATTCCTGTCTTGGGTTGGCGTCGGCGCCTTGCTTTTTGGCATTGTTTTCACGCTCCACTTTTCAAACATCGAAGGTCTGTACGAGGACGATTTTTATTACTATCTGGTTGTTGCGAGAAATTTCATATCTGGGAATGGAACAAGCTATTTCAAAGGTGTGCTGACAAACGGCTACCAGCCTTTGTGGCAGTTCTTGGTCATTGCTGCGGCGTACGGCGCTGAAGTATCAGGATGGTCACCCTTGCGAGTGGTGTATGTGCTGAGTGCAGCGATTTGTTTGTTCTCCGTGGTGTTGGTGCTGAGGGAAAACCGAAGGCTTTCGGACGAGGGAGTTCTTGCCTTGGTTTTTTGCTCGGGCGTGGTGTATTTGTTTTTGAACATGGGCATGGAGGTTCCGGCCCTGTTTTTCTTCTCTACCATTTTGATGTTGCATGTGGGCCGGGGAGGGCGCTCCTCCTCGGTCATTGGGTTTGCTTTGTTCGGCTGTTTTCTGTCGCGCATCGACAGCATGGTTTACTGGCTACCGATGATCTGCCTTCTGCTTTGGGGCTTTAAAAAACATTTGATGCGCTCGCTTCTGCTGCTGACCACCTTGGTGGCGCTGTATTGCCTTGCCAACAAGTTCTTCTTTGGGCTCTGGATGCCAGTGTCGGGCTTGGCCAAGAATGCCCCGGTGTTTTCCTTCCACGCCCAAACCTTTACATCGTTCTTGCTTTCGCCGAGGCCGCCAGTGTTTTTGATGTGGAGTGTGCTTGTTACGCCCGTACTTTTTTATTTGCTACCCAATAAGCGCCTCATCATCGCGGTCAGCTTTTTCTTGATCTTTGTGTTTTATGTGTTGCACGCTTTCAGGTCCGATTACGGTGTGTGGCCTTGGTATCAGTATAATTTCTTGCTGCATATCCTGGTCATTGGCTTGTCCGAAGGTGCGGCAGGTTTTGCAAAGAAGTCAGGCCCGGGCATGAGAATTCTTTTGGTGGCCACTTTCCTGATCTCGGTCGGCATGGTGTTTTCGAAGGCGGTAGATCAATTCAAAACACGCAAGCAGGACAGTGAAATGATGGCGGTGGGTAAATTTGTGGCCGATGTTGCACTCGAAAACGGGATTGATGTGCTTGCCATGGGGGACAGGGCTGGAGCAGTCGGCTACGCGACCAGTGCGAGCGTAGTCCAGCTCGAGGGTTTGGTCATGGACAGGGGTTTCCTTGATCGCTACGCAAGTCATCTCGATCTTTTTGACGTCTTGCGGAAGTACAAGGTCGGCGCTTACGTTGCCACCAGCCCCCAGCCGATCCCCGGCGAGGGTTGCTACCTTGTGACCGAGCTCGTTCAGGCCGGTGATCGTGCGGTCCGTACGCGGGTATGCATGCCCGTATTGGCAAGCCATCAATCACCCAGCGGACTGCTGACAGTTGTTTTCAGGGTCCCGGTGGTCGTTCAGGCGGGAGAATGAGCGACTTGTCCTCTGTGCACTTCGCGCGGCCTGTCCGCGTCGCGAGGTCTAGCGGCGAACGTTCCGTTTATGAAACAATGAGGTGGAACACCATTGCACCTCAGATGACTTCTGGCCGCTCGCCGCCGTACATGCACCCGCCCGCCCGCTCGATGCCTCGCATCGTGGCCGTGGGGTTTCGCCGCATCAACAAGATGTTGCAGGAGCTGGCGCCCGTGGTGGCCGACCGCGCGGTGGTGGACGTGCTGGACGTGGGCTTCGAGGAGGCGGTGGCGCGGGTCAAGGCGCTGCAGGCCCGCCAGCCGGTCGATGTGGTCGTGGCGGCAGGCTCCAACGGTGGCTACCTTCGTCAGCACCTCGATGTGCCCGTGGTGCTGGTCAAGGTGGGTGGCTTCGACCTCATGCACGCCCTGGCGCAGGCGCGCCGGGTGTCTGACCGCATCGGTCTCGTGACGTACGACGGCATGGCCCCCGACCTGCAGCGCTTCGAGCAGCTGTTCGACTTCGCGATTGCGCAGCGCAGCTACCGCACCGAAGACGAGGCACGTGCCTGCGTGCGCGCACTGCAGCAAGGCGGCACCGAGGTCGTGGTGGGCTCAGGGGTGGCCGTTGATGTGGCCGAGCAGTTGGGGCTGACCGGGCTGTTCCTGTACTCGATGGACGCCGTGCGCGAAGCCCTGGCCGATGCGGTCGAGGTGGCACGCGCTGCCCGCATCCAGCAGGCCAAGCGTGAGCGCCTCAACACCTTGCTGGCCCAGCTGAGCGATGGCGTGATCGCCGTGGACACGCAGGAGCGCATCGAGACGCTCAACCCGGCCATGGCGCAATGGTTGGGCATCGATGCCGGTGCGTGGCAAGGCCGTCGCTTGAGTGCCGCCTGCCCCGAGCTCAGCCTGCAATCGACCTTGCGCCTGGGCCTGCCCGAGCTGGAGAAGATCGAGCGCGTGCGTGGGCGCCAGCTCATCGTCAACCGCATCCCCATCGTCGAGCAGGGCGTGCTGACCGGCGCGGTGCTGTCGGCCCAGGACGCGGTGGCCATCCAGCGCGTTGACCGGCACATCCGCGCCCGAGCGCATTCGCAGGCCGCCTCGGCGCGCTACGACCTCTCGCAGCTCGCAGGGCGCAGTGCGGCCACGCAGCGTGTGCAGGCGCTTGCGCTGCAATGTGCACACAGCTCGGCCACCGTGTTGTTGCTGGGCGAGAGCGGCACCGGCAAGGAACTCGTCGCCCAGGGCATCCACCGCGCCAGTGACCGCCGCGACATGCCCTTCGTGGCCGTGAACTGCGCGGCCCTGTCCGAGACCCTGCTGGAGAGCGAGCTGTTCGGCCACGAGGAGGGCGCCTTCACCGGCGCGCGCCGCGGCGGCAAGATCGGCCTG
This sequence comes from Aquabacterium commune, assembly GCF_004362855.1. Classification (GTDB taxonomy): domain Bacteria; phylum Pseudomonadota; class Gammaproteobacteria; order Burkholderiales; family Burkholderiaceae_C; genus Aquabacterium; species Aquabacterium commune. Next base: position 293,054 of record NZ_SNXW01000001.1, on the reverse strand, counting down.
TTCGAGGCGGCCCACAAAGGCACCATCTTCCTCGATGAGATCGGCGAGATGCCGCTGGCCTTGCAGACCCGCATGCTGCGCGTGCTGCAGGAGCGCGAGGTGCTGCGCGTCGGCGCGGTGGAGCCCACGCCTGTGCAGGTGCGCGTGATCGCGGCCACCCACCGCGACTTGGCCGAGCAGGTGGCGCAAGGGCGCTTTCGGCTCGATCTGTATTACCGGCTCAACATCTTGCGCATCGAGGTGCCGCCGCTGCGCGAGCGCCTGGCCGACATCCCCGACATCGCGGCCACTTTGCTCGCCAAGGTGCGCGAGCGCCTCGGGACGGGTGAGGGGAAGGGTTGGGGCGCCGTCTGGCAGGCCTTGATGGCACAAGCCCCGCACCACAGCTGGCCTGGCAATGTGCGCGAGCTGGACAACCTCATCGAGCGCCTGGTGGTGTGCGTACCGCCCGCGGCGGTGCTGTCATCTGCTGAGGCGACGCAGTGGCTGCGCGAGTTGGCGCCCGAGCTGTGCGCCGTGCCTGGCGCTGTGCAGTCCCCATCGGGTGGGGAGGACAGACAAGACATCGGTGGCCGCGATGGCCGTGCCCATGCACTCAGGCCCGCCCAGCGCCTGAGCGAGCGCGAGCACATCCTGGCCACCCTGGCCGAGTGTGGCGAGGACAAGGCCCTGGCCTGTCAGCGCCTGGGCATCAGCCGCACCACCTTGTGGCGCAAGCTGCGCGCGGGCTGAAGCCTGCTTGCTGAATCAGCCCAGCGTGCGGCGCTTGGCGAGGGCCAGGCCGATCAGGCCTGCGCCCATCAGCGCCCAGGTGCCGGGCTCGGGCACGGCTGGCGTCGTGCCGCCCGTGACCACGGCGATGCCGTCGATCGACAGGTAGGCCTTGGTCGTGTCGGCCAGGCGGAAAGACAGCTGCGGGCTGGCCGACGTGGCCGTGAAGACCAGCGACTCGCTCAGCCAGTTCGACGACAGGCCCAGCGTGCTGCCATGGCCGATCGAGACGCCGTCCAGCATCACGTCGATGGCATTGCTGCCCAGGTACTGCACCGGCGAGGCGGCGTCCGGGCGGTTCAGGCCGAAGTTGCCGGCGAACCAGCTCACGGTGTAGGTCTGACCGACCGACAAGCCTTGGAGGATCTGGCCGAAGCGCTCGACATAACTGCCGTTGATGCCCAGGCCGACCCAGGTGCCGCCGTCGGGCGATGCGGTGGGGGCCACGCCGAAGTCGGTGGCGCCCGCCACGCCGACGTTGTTGCCGCCGTCCAGGGTGTCGGGCGTGCCTTCCAGGATGCGCCAGCCATCGGGCGTGCCCATGTTGACCGTCGAGCCCGTCAGGGAGCCGTTGACCACGATGGACGCTGCGTGGGCTGCTGCGCCGGACAGGCAGAGCAGGGCGCTCAGAGCGGCGGCGGAGGCAAGGCGGGTGAACTGCATGGGTACTTCCTGTGACAAGCACAACTTTGTGGGGGGATGTTACGCGAATGGCGCCCAGCGCGCAGCGGGCCTGCGCCCCCTCATGTGGAGGAGGTCCAGCCCCACCGGGCTGGCAAAGCGTGAATATGTCCGCACGGTCGGCCACTGGGTGAAAAGTGACGCCACGATGCGGAGGGCGCAACCCTGCGGCTGTCCGAGCTTCGGCTGACGCGCCGCGGCCGCGCTGGCACAATGCCGCCTCCTCTTGCTGTCCCGCCTGGCCCTCGCCTGGCCCTCGCATGACCCAGCCTGCAGCGCCCGCCGCGCTCAATGCTTCCAATGCGCTCAATGCGCGCGCGACGCCCCGTGTCCTGTCGTTCATCCCCCCGATGACGCAGCTCAACACGCCGTACCCGTCCACCGCCTACCTGACCGGCTTCCTGCGCCAACAGGGCGTGGACGCGGCGCAGGAGGACCTCGCCCTGGCCCTGGTGTTGCGCCTGCTGTCGCGAGCCGGCCTGCAGTCGGTGCGCGAGGTGGTCGATGCCTTGCCGGCCTCATCGGCGGCTGCCCGCAGCGCGGCGGTGCGCTCGTTCGCCGAGCAGGCCGACGCCTACCTCGCCACCATCGACCGCACCATCGCCTTCTTGCAGGGCCGGGACGCCACGCTGGCCCACCGCATCGCCGGCCGCGGCTTTCTGCCCGAGGGCCCGCGCTTCGCTGCACTCGACCACTACGTCCTTGACGAAGACGATGGCGGCGACCCACTGGCCTGGGCCTTCGGTGCACTGGGCCTGCAAGACCGCGCCCGCCACATCGCCACGCTCTACCTCAACGACCTGGCCGACGTCCTGCGCGACGCCATCGACCCGCGCTTCGAGTTCGTCCGTTACGCCGAGTCCCTGGCCATGAGCCAGCCCAGCTTCGACCCGCTGGCCGAGGCCCTGGCTGCGCCGCACAACCTGGTGGACGCCACGCTGTGCGAACTGGCACTCGATGCCATCCAGCGCCATCAACCTGGGTTGGTGCTGCTGTCCGTGCCCTTCCCAGGGGCGGTCTATGCGGCCTTCCGCATCGCCCAGGCGATCAAGGCGCAGCACCCGGGCATCCGCATCGCCCTGGGCGGCGGCTTCGTCAACACCGAGCTGCGCGAGCTGGCCGAGCCCCGCGTGTTCGATTTCGTTGATTTCGTCTCGCTGGACGCGGGCGAGCGCCCGTTGCTGGCCCTGCTCGAACACGTGGCCGGCCGCCGCAGCCGCGAGCGCCTGGTGCGCACCTTCGTGCGCGACGACGCAGGCGCCGTCAAGCTCATGCAATGGCAAGAGCCCGATGTGCCCTTCAGCGACGTGGGCACGCCGACCTGGGACGGCCTGCCGCTCGACAAGTACCTGTCCCTGCTGGACATGCTCAACCCCATGAACCGGCTCTGGTCCGACGGGCGCTGGAACAAGCTCACCGTGGCGCACGGCTGCTACTGGAAGAAATGCAGCTTCTGCGATGTCAGCCTGGACTACATCTCCCGCTACGAAGCCGCGTCGGCCGAGGTGCTGGTGGACCGCATCGAGGCCATCGTCGCCGAGACCGGCCAGACCGGTTTCCATTTCGTCGATGAGGCCGCGCCGCCGAAGGTGCTGCGCGCCCTGGCAGAAGAGCTGCTCAAGCGCGGCGTGCAGATCAGCTGGTGGGGCAATGTGCGCTTCGAGAAAACCTTCACCCCCGAGCTGTGCGAGCTGCTGGCCGAAAGCGGCTGCATCGCCATCTCAGGCGGGCTGGAAGTCGCCTCAGACCGCCTGCTGCAGCTCATGAAAAAGGGCGTGTCCGTGGCCCAGGTGGCGCGCGTCACCAAGGCCTTCGCGGACGCCGGCATCATGGTCCACGCCTACCTGATGTATGGCTTCCCCACGCAGACGGTGCAAGACACGGTTGATGCGCTGGAGTACGTGCGCCAGCTGTTCGAGGCCGGCTGCATCCACTCCGGCTTCTTCCACCGTTTCGCCTGCACGGTGCACTCGCCCGTGGGCCTGAACCCGTCCGAGTACGGCATCGAACTCGTGCCTCTGCCCGAAGGCAACTTTGCGCGCAACGACGTCGGCTTCATCGATCCGACGGGCGTGGACCACGACCGCCTGGGCGTGGCTCTGAAGAAGGCGATCTACAACTTCATGCACGGCAACCTGCTCGACCAGGACGTGCGCGCCTGGTTCGATGTGCGCGTCTCGCGCCCCACGGTGCCGCGGCAGTTCGTCGCGCGGGCCTTGAGTGATCTGACCCGCGGCTGAAGCCCGGGCGGCCTGACTGGCCTCAGCCGAAGAAAGCCTGTCGGATCTCCGCCGGCAACGGCTGCCCGGTCAGCCAGGCGCGCTCCAGCACGAACCAGTAGTGGCGGTAGCTGGCGCGGTCGTGCAGCACGCCGTGGTAGGACGTGGGCGCCCAGTGCGCGGCCTGCGCGGCGCTCAAAATCTCCACCGCATCGTCCACCTCGGCGGTCACCGGGGCGAAGGCGTCGATGATCACGGGGATCTGGTCGGGGTGGATGCTCCACATGCGCGTGTAGCCCAGCTCGCGGCTGGCGCGCTCGGCCGCCTTGGAGAGCGCGCGGGTGTCCTTGAACTCCGTCACCACGCAGTGCGAGGGCGTGATGCCCGCCGCGTGGCAGGCCTCGGCGATTTCCATCTTGGCGCGCAACACCAGCGGGTGCGCGAACTGGCCCTGTGCGCCCATGGCCAATGCGGGGATCGCGCCGCGGTGCGCTGACACAAAATCCATCAGCCCGAAAGACAGCGACTCCAGCCCGGGCAGGGCGGCGATCTGCGCGACGTCCCGCAAACCGCTGAGCGTCTCGATCAAACCATGCACCGGGATGACGTGGCTCACGCCATGCTTGACGCGCGCGGCCTTGATGGCGTCGATGGCGCGGCGCGTGTCGTCCACGCCCGCCAGCTTGGGCACCATGATGTAGGCCAGCTTCGCGCCCACCCGGCCGATCAGCGTGTCGAGGTCGTCCTCGAAGCGCTTGTGGCCCACGTCGTGCACGCGCACGCCCACACGGCCCCAGGCGTTGGCCGGGCTGTCGAGCAACTCGGCCACCAGCAAGGCGTGCTCGTGCTCGCCCCCCACCGGCGCGCCATCCTCCAGGTCCAGGGTCACGTCGAACACGGCGCGGCCGGCGGTCTCGGCCATCTCGGCCTGCAAGGCCAGGCTTTTGCGCATGCGCGCCTCGACGCCCGCGTAGTGGTCGCACACCGGCAGGTGGTGGGTCGCGGCTTCGGCGCCAAACAGCGCGTGGCGAGGGTGGATGGTGGTCAGCGTGGACATCTGGGCATCCTGACAAAGACAAGCCGAAAAGAAAAAAACCGGCCAGCCCGAAGGCCGCCGGTTTTCATTGTGCGGCAGCTTGCGCCGCCTTGCATCACTTCAGGATCACAGCAGGTGCTTGACGCCGTCTTGCTCGCCTTGCAGCTCGGCCAGGGTCTTGTTGATGCACTCTTGCGAGAAGGCATCGATTTCCAGACCTTCGACGATCTTGTACTCGCCGTTGTTGGTGATCACTGGGAAGCCGAACACGATGCCGGCGGGGATGCCGTACTCGCCGTTCGAAGGCACGCCCATGGTGACCCACTCGCCGTTGGAGCCCAGGGCCCAGTCACGGATGTGGTCGATGGCGGCGTTGGCAGCCGAAGCGGCCGACGACAGGCCGCGAGCGGCGATGATGGCGGCGCCACGCTTGCCCACGGTCGGCAGGAAGGTGTCGGCGTTCCAGACTTGGTCGTTGACCAGGTCCTTGATCGACTTGCCGTTGGTGGTGGCGAAGCGGTAGTCGGCGTACATCGTGGGCGAGTGGTTGCCCCAGACGGTCAGCTTGCGGATGTCGCCCACCTTGGTGCCGGTCTTGGCCGCCAGCTGCGAGGCAGCGCGGTTGTGGTCCAGGCGCAGCATGGCGGTGAAGTTCTTGGCCGGCAGGTCCGGGGCCGACTTCATGGCGATGTAGGCGTTGGTGTTGGCGGGGTTGCCCACCACCAGCACCTTCACGTTGCGCGAAGCCACGGCGTTCAGTGCCTTGCCTTGGGCCGTGAAGATCTGGGCGTTGGCGGCCAGCAGGTCGGCGCGCTCCATGCCGGGGCCACGGGGACGGGCGCCAACCAGCAGGGCGTAGTCGGTGTCCTTGAAAGCTTGCAGGGGGTCAGAGTGGGCTTCGATGCCGGCCAGCAGCGGGAAAGCGCAGTCTTCCAGCTCCATGATCACGCCCTTCAGGGCGTTCTGGGCCTTCTCATCGGGGATCTCCAGCAGCTGCAGGATGACAGGCTGGTCCTTGCCCAGCATTTCGCCCGAGGCGATGCGGAACAGGAGGGCGTAACCGATTTGGCCAGCGGCGCCGGTGACGGCGACGCGAACGGGTGCTTTGCTCATGGCAACTCCGAAAATGAGAAGGGGGTAAGGGTAAGACCGCAAGTGTAGCGTCGCGCGGCAGTCTATGGACAAAGGCCCGTGACGTCAACGCTCTTATGTCTTATATAAGACATCTTCCAGCCCTTGCGTGGACTTTGCTGCGCACTTGTGGTGCAATGGCGTCCGTTCGGCCGAGCCCCACCCTGGCACGGTTCGGGCCGCTGCCGATCCACCCGATCGCCCCCTTTCACTGAAACGCCGTGGTGACCCCTCCGTCCCTCCCTGCTGTGCCTGGCATGCCGCCAGAGATGCCGCCCTCCAGCGGCGCGCCGCTCCATGCCGGCGTCACGGGCGCAGCCACCGCGGCCATGTTGGCCCCGTCGTTCAGCCCCCTCTACCAGCAGATCAAGACGCTGATCCTGCGCAGCCTGCAGGGCGGCGAGTGGCGTCCGGGCGAGGCCATCCCCTCTGAAATCGACCTGGCCGCACGCTTCAAGGTCAGCCAGGGCACGGTGCGCAAGGCCGTGGACGAACTCGCTGCCGAGAACCTGCTGGTGCGCCGCCAGGGCAAGGGCACCTTCGTGGCCACCCACGCGGAAGAGCAGGTCCAGTACCGCTTCCTGCGTTTGGCCCCCGACGTGCCCGACAACACCCCCGGTGCCGCACGCCGCGAATTCCTCGACTGCCGTCGCCTGGTCGCACCGCCCGACGTGGCAGCCTCGCTGCAACTGCCCGTGGGCGAGCAGGTGGTCGAAGTCCGGCGCGTGCTGCATTTTTCCGGCCAGCCCGTGGTGCTGGACGACATCTGGTTGCCGGCCCACCTCTTCAAGGGGCTGACCGCCGAGCGCCTGAGCGAATACCGCGGCCCCATGTACGGCCTGTTCGAAACCGAATTCGGCGTGCGCATGATCCGCGCCGAAGAGCAGCTGCGCGCCGTGTCTGCGCAGCCCTCTGTGGCGCATTTGCTGCAAGTGGAGCCCGGCGCGCCCCTGTTGAGCGTGGAGCGACTGGCCTTCACCTACGGCGACCAGCCCGTGGAGTTGCGACGCGGTTTGTACCGCACAGACCGCCATTACTACCGCAATGAATTGAGTTAACGGATTTTCCGAGAACGTGTTCTCGCCTGCGCTGTGACCTGTCTCGCAGATGACCACAGGACAGGCGACACCCAGGGCATGGGGATTGCCCTAAAATCCCCTGATTCTTTCGACAGATTTTTGACGCTCGGCAGGAGCCCTCACCAACATGGCTGATAACGCGAAAACCCCACGTCCCGTCTATCGGAACATCCACGTCACGGACATCGTCTCGTACCGCCTGCCTCCGGCCGGCATCGTGTCGATCCTGCACCGCATCAGCGGCGTGGTGATGTTCCTGCTGATGCCTTTCATCATCTGGATGTTCGACACCAGCGTCTCGTCCGAAGTCTCGTTCGATGAGTTCACCTCGGTCTTCCGCGGTGACTTCGGCTGGTTCTTCAAGCTGCTCGCCCTCGGCCTGATCTGGGCTTACCTGCACCACTTCATCGCAGGCGTGCGCCACCTGATCATGGACGCCACCCACACCGTCAGCAAAGAACAGGGCCACTCCACCGCCATCGTGACGCTGGCGCTGAGCATCGGCCTGACCGTGGTGCTGGGCGCCAAGCTGTTCGGCCTGTTCTGATCCCCCGTTGCATCCCCGTTCCAGGAAAACAACCATGTCTCAAAACTACGGAACCAAGCGCATCGTCACCGGCGCGCACTATGGTCTGCGCGACTGGCTGGCCCAGCGCATCACCGCCGTCCTGATGGCCTTGTTCACCATCGTCCTGCTGGTGCAGGTGCTGACGGCCAGCAGCCTCGACTACTACAGCTGGTCGGGCATCTTCTCTCAGCAGTGGATGAAAACGCTGACCTTTGTTGTCATCGTTTCGCTGCTGTACCACGCCTGGGTTGGCGCGCGCGACATCTGGATGGACTACATCAAGCCGGTGGGCATCCGCCTGTCGCTGCAGGTGTTCACCCTCGTGTGGCTGGTGGGCTGTGCCGGCTGGGCCATCCAAGTGCTCTGGAGACTGTAAAAAATGACCGCTACCTCTCTTCCTACCCGCAAGTTTGACGTCGTGATCGTCGGGGCCGGCGGCTCCGGCATGCGCGCGTCGCTGCAACTGTCTCTGGCTGGCCTGAACGTGGCCGTGCTGTCCAAGGTGTTCCCGACCCGTTCGCACACGGTCGCTGCCCAGGGCGGCATCGGTGCTTCGCTGGGCAACATGAGCGAGGACAACTGGCACTACCATTTTTTCGACACCGTCAAGGGCTCCGACTGGCTGGGCGACCAGGACGCCATCGAGTTCATGTGCCGCGAAGCACCGAAGGTCGTGTACGAACTCGAGCACTTCGGCATGCCGTTTGACCGCAACGCCGACGGCACCATTTACCAGCGTCCCTTCGGCGGCCACACCGCCAACTACGGTGAAAAGCCCGTGCAACGCGCTTGCGCCGCGGCTGACCGCACCGGCCACGCCCTGCTGCACACGCTGTACCAGCAAAACGTCAAGGCCCGCACCCAGTTCTTCGTGGAGTGGATGGCCCTCGATGTGATCCGTGACGCCGATGGCGATGCCGTGGGCGTGACCGCCCTGGAAATGGAAACCGGCGACGTGCACGTGCTGCACGCCAAGACCGTGCTGTTCGCCACCGGTGGCGCCGGCCGCATCTACCAGGCTTCCACCAACGCCTTCATCAACACCGGTGATGGCTTGGGCATGGCAGCGCGCGCTGGCATCCCCCTGGAAGACATGGAGTTCTGGCAGTTCCACCCCACCGGCGTGGCCGGCGCGGGCGTGCTGCTGACCGAAGGTTGCCGTGGCGAAGGCGCGATCCTGCGCAACAGCAACGGCGAGCGCTTCATGGAGCGTTATGCCCCGACCCTGAAAGACCTGGCCCCGCGTGACTTCGTGTCCCGCTCGATGGACCAGGAAATCAAGGAAGGCCGTGGCTGCGGTCCCAACAAGGACTACGTCCTGCTGGACATGACCCACTTGGGCGCCGAGACCATCATGAAGCGCCTGCCTTCGGTGTTCGAGATTGGCCACAACTTCGCCAACGTTGACATCACCAAGGAGCCGATCCCCGTGGTGCCGACCATCCACTACCAGATGGGTGGCATCCCGACGAACGTCTATGGCCAGGTGGTCGTGCCGAACAACGGCAAGCACAACGACATCGTCAACGGCCTCTACGCCGTGGGTGAGTGCTCCTGCGTGTCGGTGCACGGCGCCAACCGCCTGGGCACCAACTCGTTGCTGGACCTGGTGGTGTTCGGCCGTGCCGCAGGCAACCACATCGTCGAGACCAACCTCAAGACGAAGAACCACAAGCCCCTGCCCAAGGACGCCGCCGACTACACCCTGTCGCGCCTGGCCCGTCTGGATTCGGCCAAGAGCGGTGAGTACTCGCAAGACGTGGCCAACGAGATCCGTGCCACCATGCAGAAGCATGCCGGCGTGTTCCGCACCCAGAAGTCCATGGACGAAGGCGTTCAGCGCATCGCTGCTGTGCGTGAGCGCGTCAAGTCGATTGGTCTGAAGGACAACTCCAAGGTCTTCAACACCGCCCGCATCGAAGCGCTGGAAGTGGACAACCTGATCGAGGCCGCTCAGGCCACGATGGTGGCCGCTGCCGCCCGTCCGGAAAGCCGTGGCGCCCACGCCCACGACGACTTCCCGAACCGCGACGACGCCAACTGGATGAAGCACTCGCTGTGGTACTCCGAAGGCAACCGCCTGGACTACAAGCCGGTGAACCTGACGCCGCTGACGGTGGAATCGGTTCCCCCGAAGGTCCGCACCTTCTGATCGACGGTCAAACGAATTAGGAACGCACCATGAAGCGCACTTTCAACATCTACCGCTACGATCCGGACAAGGACGCCAAGCCTTACATGCAGACCATCGAGATCGAACTCGACGGTCACGAGCGCATGCTGCTGGACGCCCTGATCAAGCTCAAGGCGGTTGACCCGACCCTGTCCTTCCGTCGCTCCTGCCGCGAAGGCGTGTGCGGTTCGGACGCCATGAACATCAACGGCAAGAACGGTCTGGCCTGCCTGACCAACATGCTGACGCTGCCTGGCGTGATCACCCTCAAGCCGCTGCCCGGTCTGCCCGTGGTCCGCGACCTGATCGTGGACATGACGCAGTTCTTCAAGCAGTACAACTCGATCAAGCCTTACCTGGTCAACGACACGCCGCCGCCCGACAAGGAGCGGCTGCAGAGCCCGGAAGAGCGCGAAGAGCTCGACGGCCTGTACGAGTGCATCCTGTGCGCCAGCTGCTCGACCAGCTGCCCCAGCTTCTGGTGGAACCCCGACAAGTTCGTCGGCCCCGCCGGCTTGCTGCAGGCCTACCGCTTCATCGCTGACAGCCGCGATCAGGACACCGCTGGCCGCCTGGACAACCTGGAAGACCCGTACCGCCTGTTCCGCTGCCACACCATCATGAACTGCGTGGACGTGTGCCCGAAGGGCCTGAACCCCACGAAGGCCATTGGCAAGATCAAGGAACTGATGGTGCGTCGCGCCGTTTGACGCGCTTCACCGCTGTCCCTTGCTGACCTGTACCGAACGTCAACCATTGCCCCTTGCCATGACCGCCATCGCCCAGCCCGAAGCCGACCAGACGCCCGACGAGGACGTGCTGAGGCGCTTGCGCTGGCGGTGCCGCCGTGGCTTGCTCGAGAACGACATCTTCATTGACCGTTTTTTCGAGCAGCACGGCGGGCAGTTGACCAACGCGCTGGTACAGGGCTTGCTTGAACTCATGGACCTGTCTGACAATGACCTGCTGGATCTCCTGCTGGCCCGCAAGGAGCCCGAAGGTGATCTGGACAACGCCGAAGTCAGGCGGGTGCTGTTGTTGATGAGGGTGTCCCAGGCGTGACTGTGGGCGACGTCGTCCACATCCACACGATTGGGCGGTTGTCGCAGACGCTCGGGGCAAGTTCTTGACCCGATAATGTCGCGTTTTCAGCGACTCCGGTGACCGGCCGGGGCCCTGCATCAAACACTTTTTTCCCACACAAGACCGACCCCTAGGAGTGCTCATGACACCGTCCGACGTGAAAGCCACCCTGTCGTTTTCTGACGGCAGCCCCAGCATGGAATTGCCGATTTACAAGGGCTCTGTCGGCCCTGACGTGATCGACATCCGCAAGCTGTACGGCCAGACCGGCAAATTCACTTACGACCCCGGCTTCCTGTCGACGGCTTCGTGCAATTCCAAGATCACCTACATCGACGGTGACAAGGGCGAGCTGCTGTACCGCGGCTACCCCATCGAACAGCTGGCCACCAACTGCGACTTCCTGGAAACCTGCTACCTGCTGCTGAACGGCGAACTGCCGAACGCGACCGAAAAGTCGGAGTTCGTCACCCGCGTGACCAACCACACGATGGTCAACGAGCAGATGCAGTTCTTCCTGCGTGGCTTCCGCCGTGACGCCCACCCGATGGCCGTCATGACCGGCTTGGTCGGCGCCCTGTCGGCCTTCTATCACGACAGCACCGACATCAACAACCCCGAGCACCGCAAGATTGCCGCGATCCGCCTGATCGCCAAGATGCCCACGCTCGTGGCCATGGCTTACAAGTACTCGATCGGCCAGCCGTTCATCTATCCGAAGAACGACCTGTCGTACACCGAGAACTTCATGCGCATGATGTTCGCCACGCCGTGCGAAGACTACAAGGTCAACGACGTGCTGGTGCGCGCCATGGACCGCATCTTCATCCTGCACGCTGACCACGAGCAGAACGCTTCGACCTCGACCGTGCGCCTGTGCGGTTCATCGGGCACGAACCCGTTCGCGGCCATCGCTGCTGGCGTGGCCTGCCTGTGGGGCCCGGCGCACGGTGGCGCCAACGAAGCCGCCCTGACCATGCTGGAAGACATCCAGAAGAACGGTGGCGTCGAGAAGATCGGCGACTTCATCGCCCAGGTCAAGGACAAGAACTCCGGCGTCAAGCTGATGGGCTTCGGTCACCGCGTGTACAAGAACTACGACCCGCGCGCCAAGCTGATGCGTGAGACCTGCCACGAGGTGCTGAACGAGCTGGGCCTGCAGAACGACCCGCTGTTCAAGCTGGCCATGGCCCTGGAAAAGATCGCCCTGGAAGACGACTACTTCGTGTCGCGCAAGCTGTACCCGAACGTGGACTTCTACTCCGGCATCGTCCAGCGCGCCATCGGCATCCCCGTGCAGCTGTTCACCGCGATCTTCGCGCTGGCCCGCACGGTGGGCTGGATCGCCCAGCTGGACGAAATGATCGGCGACCCCGAGTACAAGATCGGCCGTCCGCGTCAGCTGTTCGTTGGCGCCGAGAAGCGCGACGTCAAGCCCATCGCCCAGCGTTGAGCCGAGGCCTCGGCCTGACGGTCACCGCTTCGGCGGAGGCGCAAAAAAACCCCGCCTTGGCGGGGTTTTTTCATGGGGCAGGGTGCTTCAGTTCTTGAGCTTGATTTCAGACGCGATGATCACGGTGCCCGGGCTCACGGTGCCCGAGTTGTCCGGCGCACCGCGCACTTCCAGAGATGCCGATGGGTTGTTGAAGGTGTTGCTGTCCGAGAAGTTGTCGAACCGGGTCGTCGCGGTGTCGTAGTACACCGTCTGCCCCTGGACGATGAATGTCCCGGTGGTGGCTGTCGAGGGGGCATGGCCACTGGGTGAACCAAACAGCCTCACGCTGTCGGTGCTGGGCAAGTCCTTGCGTTCCACCTTGGATGCCACGAGCACGCCGTTGCGCACCACGCCCTCGGCCTCCACCCGGATGCCATCAGCGACGCCCGTGGCCACCGTGGTGGCGCTGACGGGCACGCCGTTCACCTTGAAGGTGATGGCGCCAGCGCTGCTGATGAAGTTGCTGACGAAGCCTTCGACTTCCGCGCTGCTGTTGTCTGCGAAGGCAGTTTGGGCACCGTCGATGCGTGTGGCATTGTTGGTGCAGTTGCCCGCATTGAAGGCCAGCCTCACCTTGACACGCTGTCCCTCCGCCAAGCCACTGACGCGGGTGGCGCCGGCATAGGCCACCGAGAAACCATTGATGAAGAAGGTTTGTGCGTTGGTGCTCAGCGCGTTCACCAGCCCGGTCAGCTTGCATTCACTCAAAGGTGCGCTCTTGCGTTCGATGCGCGTGGCCGTGAATTGGCTGGTGCTCGGGTTGAACAAGGCATGAACTTCCACCAGGTTGTTCGGGCTGCTGGTCGTCACGCTGGCGAGGCCAGAAGCGAAGCCGTCGAACACCGTCGTGCTGGTGACGTTGACAACCTGACCCAGCACCGTGATGCTGGAGGCGCCCTTGGCCGTCACCACGCCCTTCAGGCTGCTGCCGTAAATGATCTGGGTGGCGGTGGCGTTGCGCAAGCCCGTTGTCGCATCGTCGGTGAACACGCCCGATCGCACGTCGACCAGCATGCCCAGCTTGATGTCGCTGCGATTCTTGCTGGTGTCGTCGTCATCGAAGATTAGGGCGGTGCTGTCATCGAAGCGGATGTCGTTGACGATGATGGAGCCAAACCCCGTCACCGGCCCAGCCGCCGAGCCGGTGCCTCCCACGCCCACCCCGTTCGATGCGGAGGGGCTCCCGCCACCTCCGCCTCCGCAGGCCGACAGGGCCAGCAGGCAGCCCAGCGCACAGGCTGTGAAGCGCTGTTTCAGGCCTGAGACAGCGGGGGCCGCGCGTGGAGGTTTGGACGTCATGGGGTCTCCTTTTTCGGGGGGGCGGATGCTTCGTCCGCTTCGGGTGTGCGGGCCAGGGGCGCCGCGTACATGTACATGCCGATACGCAGTCGGTGGTCCTGCGGATGCTGCTGGGCCTTGTCGTGGTCCATGAGGGATTGCACCTCGGGCGCCAGGCTGCGCACCACGGATTGCCACTGCGCGCTGACCTTCGGTCGGATGACTTCGACCGAGCTGGCCGAGAGCGCATCGGTGAACAAGGCCTGCTCCAGCGTGCGCACGCCGTGGCCCATCACGTTGTGCACTGCGGCTTGCAGGTGGTCGCCCACGTTGGCCCCCAGGAAAGCGAACATCTGGCGCTCGTCCTGGCTGGGCACAAATTTGTCTTGCAGCAACTCGACCGTGTCGTCCTCGTGCACCTTGGCCATGCCCAGGCGGCAGAGCTCATCGAGCAGGCTGCGGGGGCGCACGTCCTTGTTCACCGAGGTGGCGAGGCCTTCGAAGCTGGGGTCTGCGCCCAGGCGGGGCAGTCGCATGGGTTGACCGTGTTGGAGGTAGCCGGGGTCGGTGGACCAGCGCGCGTACAGCTCATTGACGACGGAGCGCGGTTTGCTGCTCTCGGTGGACGCTTGGTGAGTCAGGCGGGTGACCTCCCGGCGGTTGATGCCGGTGGCGGTGCTGATGCGGCTGACCACTCGGCTCAAGGGCACGTCGGCGTGGGCCTGGCGTGCCGCCTCGACCAAGGCCCCTTTCAGCAGCTCGTCGAGCTCGGGGTAGCGCATGCCTTTGGCGATCGCCAACTGCGCCAAGGGCGCGACGATGTCGCGCACGGCAGCGGTCAGGCCCGGCGCCCGGTCGGGGGCATCGTCGCTGGGCAGAGGGGAGGGCGCGTCGGTCATCAGAGGTGCAGCTTGGCGTGCAGGTCAAAAACGGTAGCGGCCGATCATGCCAGCTGCCCAATCTGCGCTGGCACGGCTCACGCCGTGAGAGAGGTAAACCTGGAACCGCATGGCGTCCACCCGGGTGCCGGCAAACGCCGTCCACTCCCGCAAGGGGCCCAGGGCGCCGATGCGACCGCGGACGCTGTGGTACACCCCGGCGTCGTGCTGGTTCGCCCAGCGCGTCTGGAAGCCCGCTTCGGCGTACCAGGGGTCTTTGAAAGGTTTGCGCCCGGGCAGGTCGCCGGTTTCACGCTTGCCGATGTGGCCAAACAGCAAGGTGCTGCGGCTCAGCAGCTGGGTGCCGTCGATTTGCAGGGACACGTCTGTGGCGCCGCTGCCCAGGCCCAGCCCGGCGTTCCCGGTGCGTGTTTTGACCTTCGTGGTGATGTCGATGCCGGGGCCTCGGGTGTCGAGGTCGCGCAGCGTGCGTGTCAGCCTGAGCACCACGTCACCGACGCCTTCTGCGCGCGGGTGGTCGGCATCTGGCGCCCGGTCTTGGATTTGCAACCAGGGCGCGTCCAGGCCCAGCAGCCAGTTGCCCTTGCGGTAGCGGGTGCTCAAGGTGGTCTGGCGGATGCCGGAGGACTTGGCCTCACCATAACGCCCGGTGGCGTTTTCGAAGGCCAGTTGCAGGTCGATGTTGTCGGGTGGGGGCAGGTCTGGCACGACCTCGGCAGAGGCCAAGCCGGCCAGGCACAGCCAGCACCCAGGCAGGAGCCGGGTCCACAAGCTGCGCATGGCCATTGTCATGATGCGGATCAGGCGGTCAGGCGCGACGAGGCCACGGCGCCCACTTTTTCAACCTTCTCAATCTTTTCAACTTTCTCCACCTTCTCGGGCTTTTCTGCCTTCTCAGGGCGCTCGGCGCGGGCTTGGGCGAGGCCGATCAGGCCGAGGGCCAAGGTGGCGGCGAAGGCGGTGCGTGCGATCTTGTTCATGGTGTGTTCCTTGTCTGTTGATGGGCCAGACGGCGTGTCCGCTGTGCTGGCATCCCGGCGGGACACACCCAATGTACGTGTGCAAAATGCACTCGTAAAGACAATAAAAGTAACAAAACGTGTTTTATGGATTTGATTTTTTATGGAAGAGGCCCAGCTGGCGCGCGCACCATGGCGGGCCGCACCTCAGCCCTGATGCGGCATGCGCCGATCGGCTGCCGTAAAATCTCATCTTTGCCCTCATTGGGTCATTTCAGCCCCCTCTTGAACGAGCACCATGGGACGCACCCTCTACGACAAGATCTGGGACGAGCACGTCGTCCACACCGAGGAAGATGGCACCGCCACCCTCTACATCGACCGCCACCTGGTGCACGAAGTCACCAGCCCGCAGGCGTTCGAGGGGCTGGACATTGCCGGCCGCAAGGTGTGGCGCCTGTCGGCCAACCTGGCGGTGAGCGACCACAACGTGCCCACGACCGACCGCTCGCAAGGCATCACCGACCCCATCTCCAAGCTGCAGGTGGACACGCTGGACCAGAACTGCGACCGCGTCGGCATCACCCAGTTCAAGATGGGCGACAAGCGCCAGGGCATCGTCCATGTGATCGGCCCTGAGCAAGGCGCCACGCTGCCTGGCATGACCGTGGTCTGCGGCGACAGCCACACCTCCACGCACGGTGCCTTCGGCGCGCTGGCCCACGGCATCGGCACCTCCGAGGTCGAGCACGTGCTGGCCACGCAGACGCTGTTGGCCAAGAAGGCCAAGAACATGCTCGTCAAGGTGGAAGGCGCCGTGGCCAAGGGCGTGAGCGCCAAGGACATCGTGCTGGCCATCATCGGTCGCATCGGCACAGCTGGCGGCACGGGCTACACCATCGAGTTCGCAGGCAGCGCCATCCGTGCCTTGAGCATGGAAGGCCGCATGACCGTGTGCAACATGGCCATCGAAGCCGGTGCCCGTGCGGGCCTGGTGGCCGTCGATGACACGACCATCGCCTACGTGCAGAACCGCCCCTTCAGCCCGACCGGCGTCGAACTGGAACAGGCGATTGCCTACTGGCGCACGCTGCACTCCGATGCCGACGCGACGTTCGACACCGTGGTCGAGCTGGACGCCACACAGATCGCGCCGCAAGTCACCTGGGGCACCTCGCCCGAGATGGTGCTGTCCATCGAAGATCGCGTGCCTGATCCTGACAAGGAAAAGGATGTTGTCAAGCGTTCGGCCATGGAGCGCGCGTTGACCTACATGGCACTGGAGCCCAACAAGGCCCTCAACGACATCCGCGTGGACAAGGTCTTCATCGGTTCGTGCACCAACAGCCGCATCGAAGACATGCGCGAAGCCGCTGCCGTGGTGCGCAAGATCGGTGGCCGCGTGGCCGCCAACATCAAGCTGGCCCTGATTGTGCCGGGCTCTGGCTTGGTGAAAGAGCAGGCCGAGCGCGAAGGCCTGGACCAGGTCTTCAAGGCCGCAGGTTTCGAGTGGCGCGAGCCCGGTTGCTCCATGTGCCTGGCCATGAACGCCGACCGCCTGGAGCCCGGCGAGCGCTGCGCTTCCACCAGCAACCGCAACTTCGAAGGCCGTCAGGGCGCGGGTGGCCGCACCCACCTGGTCAGCCCTGCCATGGCCGCCGCGGCCGCCATGCAGGGCCACTTCGTTGACGTGCGCCGCCTGGCTTGAACCCTTCAGATCCGGAGCTTTCGACCATGAACCGTCTGACCACCCTGCTGTCCCTGATCGCTGCTTTCTCTCTGGCCGGCTGCAACACCGTGCACGGCGTGGGCCAGGACCTTGAGAAGGCCGGCGAGGCCATCTCCAACGCCGCGAAGAAGTAACCCCACCATGCAAGCCTTCCGCATTCACAAGGGCCTCGTGGCGCCCATGGACCGTGAGAACGTCGACACCGACGCCATCATCCCCAAGCAGTACCTGAAGTCGATCAAGCGCACGGGCTTCGGCCCCAACCTGTTCGACGAATGGCGCTACCTGGACGCGGGCGAGCCCGGCCAGGACCCGGCCTCGCGCAAGCCCAACCCGGACTTCGTGCTGAACCAGCCGCGCTACCAGGGCGCATCGGTGCTGATCGCGCGCCAGAACTTCGGTTGCGGCTCCAGCCGCGAGCACGCACCCTGGGCGCTCGAGCAGTACGGCTTTCGCGCCATCATCGCGCCCAGCTTCGCTGACATCTTCTTCAACAACTGCTTCAAGAACGGCGTGTTGCCCATCGTCCTGAGCGAGGCCCAGGTGGACAAGCTGTTCAACGAAGTCGCGGCCTTCCCCGGCTACGCGCTGACCATCGACCTGGAGCGCCAGGTGGTCGTCAAGGGCGACGGCGAAGAGCTGCCCTTCGACGTCCAGCCCTTCCGCAAGTACTGTCTGCTCAACGGTTTCGACGACATCGGCCTGACCCTGCGCCATGCAGAGAAGATCAAGGCCTATGAAGCCGAGCGCCTGGCCCAGAAGCCCTGGCTGAACAACCGCATCGTTTGATTTTCAAGAAGAACTGAGAACCACCATGGTCATGAAGATTGCTGTGTTGCCGGGTGACGGCATTGGCTCCGAGATCGTCCACGAAGCGGTCAAGGTGCTGAAGGTCCTGGACCTGCCTTTCCAGCTGGACGAAGCCAAGGTCGGCGGTGCCGCCTTCGACGCCCACGGCCACCCGCTGCCCGAAGCCACGCTGAACCTGGCCATGGCCTCTGACGCCGTGCTGTTCGGCGCGGTCGGTGATTGGAAGTACGACAAGCTCGACCGCCCGCTGCGCCCCGAGCAAGCCATCCTGGGCCTGCGCAAGCACATGGGCCTGTTCGCCAACTTCCGCCCGGCCATCTGCTACCCGCAGCTGACCCACGCTTCGAGCCTCAAGCCCGAGCTGGTGGCGGGCCTGGACATCCTCATCATCCGCGAACTGACCGGTGACATCTACTTCGGTCAGCCGCGCGGCCGCCGTGAGGCCCCGGATGGCGAGTTCAAGGGCTCGCCCGAGGCCTTCGACACGATGCGCTACTCGCGCCCCGAGATCGAGCGCATCGCCCACGTGGCGTTCCAGGCGGCCCGCAAGCGCGGCAAGCGCGTCACCAGCGTGGACAAGGCCAACGTGCTGGAAACTTTCCAGTTCTGGAAGGACGTCGTCACCGAGGTGCACGCCCAGTACCCCGACATCGAGCTGGACCACATGTACGTGGACAACGCCGCGATGCAGCTGATCAAGGCGCCCAAGAAATTCGACGTGCTGTTCACCGGCAACATGTTCGGTGACATCCTGTCCGACGCTGCGGCCATGCTGACCGGCTCCATCGGCATGCTGCCCTCGGCCTCGTTGAACGCCAAGGGCCAGGGCCTGTACGAGCCCAGCCACGGCTCGGCACCGGACATCGCAGGCAAGGGCGTGGCCAACCCGCTGGCCACCATCCTGAGCGCCGCGATGATGCTGCGCTTCAGCCTGAACCAGGAAGAAGCCGCCAGCCGCATCGAGCGCGCCGTGCAGTCCGTGCTGGAGCAGGGCCTGCGCACGCCGGACATCTTCAGCGAAGGCACGAAGAAGGTGGGCACCACCGAGATGGGCGAGGCCGTCGTGGCGGCGCTCCAGGCACAGGGCTGATCGCCCCGCGCATCCAACACGTTGACTGAAGGAACACATCATGGCTACGACTCTGGTTGGTTTGGTGGGCTGGCGCGGCATGGTCGGCTCGGTGCTGATGGACCGCATGCAGGCCGAGGGTGACTTCGACCACTTTGAACCGCTGTTCTTCTCGACCTCGAACGCCGGCGGTGCCGCACCCTCGATGGCCAAGAACGAAAAGGCCCTCAAGAGCGCCTACGACATCGACGAGCTCAAGCGCTGCGACATCATCGTCACGGCCCAGGGAGGTGACTACACCACCGAGGTCTATGGCAAGCTGCGCGAAACGGGCTGGAGCGGCCACTGGATCGACGCCGCCTCCACGCTGCGCATGAAGGACAACGCCGTCATCGTGCTGGACCCGGTCAACATGCCGGTGATCAAGAACAGCCTGGCCAACGGTGGCAAGGACTGGGTGGGCGGCAACTGCACGGTCAGCTGCATGCTGATCGGCGTGGGTGCGCTGTACAAGGCGGGACTGGTCGAGTGGATGTCCACCCAGACCTACCAGGCGGCCTCCGGCGGTGGTGCCCAGCACATGCGCGAATTGCTGACCCAGTTCGGCACGCTGAATGCCGAAGTGCGTTCGCTGCTGGACGACCCCAAGAGCGCCATCCTGGAAATCGACCGCAAGATCATCGCCAAGCAGCGCTCGCTGACCGAGGTCGAGACCGCCAGCTTCGGCGTGCCCCTGGGTGGCTCGCTGATCCCCTGGATCGACAAGGACCTCGGCAATGGCCAATCCAAGGAAGAGTGGAAGGGCATGGCCGAGACGAACAAGATCCTGGGTCAAGGCGACGGCTTTGGTTCGCCCGCCGTGCCGGTGGACGGTTTCTGCGTGCGCATCGGTGCCATGCGCTGCCACTCCCAGGCCCTGACTTTCAAGCTCAAGAAGGACGTGCCCCTGGCCGACATCGAGGCCATGATCGCCGCCGACAACGAGTGGGTGAAGGTCGTGCCCAACACCCGCGAGGCCACCATCCGTGACCTGACGCCCGTGGCCACGACCGGCACGCTGACCATCCCCGTGGGCCGCATCCGCAAGCTCGCCATGGGCCCCGAGTACGTCGGCGCCTTCACCGTGGGTGACCAGCTCCTGTGGGGCGCGGCCGAGCCCCTGCGCCGCATGCTGCGCATCCTGCTGGACCGCTGATCCCTCCGCTCCCGCGGTGCGGGAAGCGCAACCTGGGCCAATCAGTGCCACCAATTCCGGCGGGATGCCGTGAATTGGTGGCCCACATCGGGCCAATTCCGGGGCGTTTTGCAACGTCTGGAAACAATATCCGCAAAAAGCCATGTTGCCAGCGGGCGACAATTGCGCAATACCGGATGCCTGGGGCGGGTTTTCGTCCTGGGCTCTCCCGAGATCAGCCATTGCATGAGCTTGTCACCCTATCTGCCTGATGCTATTGTGTTTTATGCACATCACCTGCAGAGATGGCCGTGGGCATCGGCGCCCACGCACAGCCTGCTTTGAGCCCATACACCGACCCATGATGAGCTGGGAGACGCCTTGAAAGATCATTCGTTGTCCGCAGGGCGATTTGTCCTGAATCGGGTGGCCATTGCCGCCGCCATGTCTGCCTTGTCGGCCCTGCCGGTTTCGGGCTGGGCATTGGGCCTGGGCAAATTGAACGTGCAATCCGCGCTGGGCGAGGCCCTGCGCGCCGAAATCGACGTCTCCAGCCTGACGCCAGAAGAAAGCGCCACGCTGCAGGTCAAGGTCGCCACCCCTGAAACCTACCGCGCCGCGGGCGTGGATTTCAACGGCGTGCTGTCGTCCACCCAGATCACGCTGCAGCGCCGCGCCGACGGCCGGCCCTACCTGCGCATCGCCAGCGACCGCTCGGTGCAAGAGCCCTTTGTCGATGTCATCCTGGACCTGAACTGGTCTTCGGGACGACTGGTGCGCGAGTACACCCTGTTGTTCGATCCCCCGTCTGTGCGCCAGGCCGCCCAGGCTGCGCCCGCCCCGACCGCGCCGGTGATGGACGCCCAGGCCGATGCTGCCAAGGGTGCTGCCAAGTCTGCCTCCCGTGCGCCTGTGGTGGCCGAAGCCGCGTCGCCTGGCACCACGGCGACCAAGTCGCGTGCTCCGAAAGCGCCTGTGAAATCGGCCGCTGCCGCGTCGTCGGTCGAGCCTTCGCTTGCCGCTGCACCGGCACCTGCGCCTGCCCCTTCCTCGACGGCCCCTTCGGGTGATGCCGACGGCCGCAGCGTGCGCGTGAAGTCGGGCGATTCGCTGTCGCTCATCGCGCAGCGCAATGCCGCCGCCGGTGTGTCGCTCGACCAGATGCTGGTGGGCCTCTACCGCAACAACCCGCAAGCCTTCCAGGGCAACAACATGAACCGCCTGAAGGCGGGTGCCGTGTTGAACGTGCCCTCGGCCGAGGAGGCACAAAAGGTCAGCCAGCCCGAGGCGCGCCAGGTCATCGTGGCGCAAAGCGCCGATTTCTCGGCCTACCGCCAGCGCCTCGCCGGCACCGTGGTGGCCGCGCCGAACGAGCAGCCTGAGCGCCAAGCCAAGGGCAAGGTCGAAGCCGAGGTCCAGGACCGCAAGCAAGCGGCAGTGCCCACACCCGACAAGCTCACCCTGAGCAAGGGTGGCATCAGCTCCGGCTCGGCCTCGGGTGTCGAAGACCGCGTGGCCAAGGCCCGCGCCAAGGAAGACAGCAGCGCCCGCGTGGCCGAGCTGTCGAAGAACCTCGACGAGCTGCGCAAGCTGAAAGAGAAGTCGGCGACCAGCCCGGCGTCGGCGCCTGCGAAGGCCGCGGCACCCGTGCCTGCACCTGCTCCGGCGCCAGTGGCACCGCCCCCCGCGCCAGTGCCCTCACCGGCACCTGTCCCCGCCCCCGCCCCGCTGGCGCCATCGGCCCCCGCTTCTGCGGTGCTGGCCGAAGCCATGGCCAGCGCGGCATCGAGCTCGTCCGAAGGTGCGGCCACGGCCGTCGCCGACCAGGCCTCTGCGCCAGCGGTCGAGCCTTCACGTCCCGCGCCTGCCGTGACCGCGCCGGTGGCCCCGCCGCCCGAGCCGCAGGCCGAAGAGCCTGGTTTCCTGGAGTCGCTCAACCCCATGCTGCTGGCCGCCGGTGGCGCTGGCGTGGCCTTGCTGGCCGGTGTGGCGATGTTCCTGCGCTCGCGCCGTCGCTCTGACACGGGCGAAACCTCCTTCCTGGAAAGCCGCCTGCAGCCGGATTCCTTCTTCGGTGCCAGCGGTGGTCAGCGCGTTGACACCCGCGATGCCACCGGCGGCCCCTCGTCCATGAGCTACTCGCTCAGCCAGCTCGATGCCATCGGTGACGTGGACCCGGTCGCCGAGGCCGATGTCTATCTGGCTTATGGCCGCGATTTGCAGGCCGAGGAAATCCTCAAGGAAGCTCTGCGCAGCACGCCGGACCGCCTGGCCATCCGCAGCAAGCTGTTGGAGGTCTATGCCAAGCGCCGTGACACCAAGGGCTACGAGCAGTTGGCCGCGCAGCTGCACGGCCTGACCCAAGGTCAGGGCGAAGACTGGGCCAAGGCCCAGGAGCTCGGCCTGAGCATCGATCCTGAAAACCCGCTTTACCAGCCTGGCGGTCAGCCGTCTTCGACGCCCCTGAGCGTCGAGTCGCCGTCAGACATGCTGGGCGCCAGCACCATCCCGCACTCGGTGATGCCCGCACCCAGCGCGCTGGATTCCATCGCGCCGCCGGTGTCCGAGCTGGCACCTGCCGCGGCCTCGTCGGCCCTGGACCTGGACCTGGACATCTCTGCGCCTTCGTCCCTGGACGCCGTGACCGACTCCGTGTCGCCCACGACCGAGGCGGGCGATCTGCCTTCGTTGAGCCTGCCCGAGTTCGGCGAAGACCTGCCGCTGGCCCAGGCCACCGCGCCTGCGGCTTTCACGTCTGGCGCGCCTGAGCCGATGGACCTGCCTTCGCTGGAAAGCCTGGACCAGGGGCTCGATCAGGGCCTGGACATGCCCGAGCTCGCTGCCTCGCCCGAACCCGCATCGAATGGCCTGGACTTCGATTTGGAAAGCGTGTTGCCCCCGGCAGAGCCCGCCCAGGCGCCGGCCTTTGACCTGAGCGACATCAGCCTGGACCTGGGTGCCGGTTCGCCGCCTGCCGCAGAGCCGATGGACAGCCAGCAAGGCCTGTCCGATCTGTCCAGCGACCCGATGGCGCGCAAGCTGGAGCTGGCCGAGGAGTTCCGCCAGATCGGTGATGCCGACGGCGCCCGCGAGCTGCTGCAGGAAGTCATCGACAACGCCACAGACGGTGGCCTGCGCGGCAAGGCGCAGAACATGCTCGACAGCTTGTCCTGATGACGCATGGCCATGGGCAGTGAACCAGGGGAGGGCGCGGCCCTCCCCGAGGCGCCGCAAGGTGCACCCACGAGGGCGATCCGACGGATCGCCCTCGGTGTTTCCTACGTCGGCAGCGCCTACAAGGGCTGGCAAAGCCAGCCTGGCGGCGGCACGGTGCAAGACGCGCTGGAAGCCGCGCTGGCGGCTTTTGCCGTGCGCCCGCTGAAGGTGATGTGCGCCGGTCGCACCGACGCCGGGGTGCATGGCATCAACCAGGTCGTGCACCTCGACACCGACATCGACCGCGCGCCGTTTTCCTGGGTGCGCGGCACCAACACCTTCCTGCCGTCCGACATCGCCGTGCAGTGGGCCGCCGAGGTGCCGCCGCACTTCCATGCCCGCAACAGCGCGCGCGGGCGGCGCTACACCTATGTGCTGCTGGAATCGGCCGTGCGCCCGGCCATGGAGTCGGGACGGGTGGGCTGGATGTTCCGACCGCTCGACCTGCCGGCCATGCAGGCCGCGGCCGCCCACCTGGTCGGAGAGCACGACTTCAGCTCTTTCCGCTCGTCCATGTGCCAGTCGCCCACGCCGGTCAAGCACCTGCGCGAGATCCGCATCCGCCGTTGCGGCCCAGCCGACGCACCGACCGCCTACTGGCGCTTCGATTTCGAGGGCCAGGCCTTCCTGCACCACATGATCCGCAACATCATGGGTTGCCTGATCATGGTCGGCACGGGCGTGCAGCCGCCCGACTGGGTGCGTGAGGTGCGCGAGGCCCGCGACCGCAAGGTGGCCGCCCCGACGTTTTCACCGGACGGCCTGTACTTCATGGGCCCGCGTTACGACCCCGAGCACGCCTTGCCCGAGCACGTGCCCGGCATGGACTGGTTGCCGACTTGAGTGCCCGCCAGCGGGGGTTTTTCCGCATCGTGGCAGATGACCCTGTGATGCCCTGGGCCACCCCCGGGAAAAGCCCCGGTTTTTTGAGACAATCTCACCATCGACACCGCCACGGGATGCTGGACCTCCCGGCCACTGGATGTCTTCTGAGTTTGTTCACCGAACGCGCATCAAGGTCTGCGGCCTCACCCGAGAGGCGGACGTGGATGCCGCGGTCGAAGCCGGCGCCGATGCCATCGGTTTCGTGCTGTACGACAAAAGCCCCCGCCATGTCAGCGCCGAACGCGCTGGCGTGCTCGCGCGCAGGCTGCCCCCCTTCGTCACCCCGGTCGTGCTGCTGGTGAACGCGGACGCCGACCTGCGCCAGCGCGCTTTGGACGCTGTCCCCGACGCCTTGCTGCAGTTCCATGGCGACGAGACCGCGGCCGAGTGCGCGGCGGCGTCTCGCCCCTACCTGCGCGCGGCGCGCATGGCCCCTGGGCTGGACCTGGCAGACTTCGCGCGGCAGTTCGCCGGCGCGCAGGCCTTGCTGGTCGATGCCCATGTGGAAGGCTACGGCGGCGGTGGCCAGGTGTTCGACTGGGCCCTCCTGCCCCAGCCGGGGCAGCTGCCCCTGCCACTGGTGCTGTCGGGCGGCCTCCATGCCGGCAACGTGGGCGAAGGCGTCCGGCGCGTGCGGCCCTGGGCCGTGGACGTCAGCTCGGGCGTGGAAGCGGGCAAAGGCCTCAAGGACGCCGCACTGCTGCGCGCGTTTTGCCGGGCCGTGCGGCTCGCCGATGCCGAGGTGTCTTCTCTGGCCCAACCCCTCCTGACGCCTGCCGCTTGAGCCGGCACGCGCAAACAATAAGCATTGACATGTTCACATACGACCAACCCGATGCCCGCGGCCACTTTGGCCCCTACGGCGGCACCTTCGTCTCCGAGACGCTGATCCTGGCACTCAGCCAACTCAAGGACGTTTACGAGCACTACCGCCACGACGACGACTTCAAGGCCGAGTTCCGCCGCGAACTGGCCAACTTCGTCGGCCGCCCCAGCCCGATCTACCACGCCGACCGCCTGAGCCGCGAGTTGGGCGGTGCCCAGATCCACTTCAAGCGCGAAGACCTCAACCACACCGGCGCGCACAAGATCAACAACACCATTGGCCAGGCTCTTTTGGCCAAGCGCATGGGCAAGCCCCGCGTGATCGCTGAAACCGGTGCCGGTCAGCACGGCGTGGCCACGGCCACCATCTGCGCCCGCTACGGCATGGAATGCGTGGTGTACATGGGCGCGGAAGACGTCAAGCGCCAGTCGCCCAACGTTTACCGCATACACCTGCTGGGCGCCAAGGTCGTGCCCGTCGAAAGCGGCAGCAAGACGCTGAAAGACGCGCTCAACGAAGCGATGCGCGACTGGGTCACCAACGTCGAGAACACCTTCTACATCATCGGCACGGTGGCGGGCCCGCACCCGTACCCCGCCATGGTCCGCGACTTCCAGGCCGTCATCGGTGAGGAGTGCCTGCAGCAGATGCCGGTGGCCATCGGTCGCCAGCCAGATGCGGTGGTGGCTTGCGTGGGCGGGGGCTCCAACGCCATGGGCATCTTCTACCCCTACATCCCGCACGAAGGCACGCGCCTGATCGGCGTGGAGGCGGCAGGCGAGGGCGCGGCCAGCGGCAAGCACTCGATGTCGCTGCAGATGGGCGTGCCCGGCGTGCTGCACGGCAACCGCACCTACCTGCTGCAAGACGAGAACGGTCAGATCACCGAGACGCACTCGATTTCGGCCGGCCTGGACTACCCAGGTGTCGGCCCCGAGCATGCCTACCTCAAGGACATCGGCCGGGCCGAGTACGTCGGCATCACCGACAAGGAAGCGCTCGAAGCCTTCCACCGCCTGTGCCGCACCGAGGGCATCATCCCTGCGCTGGAGTCCAGCCATGCCGCGGCTTACGCCATGAAGCTGGCCACCACCATGCGCCCCGATCAGCACATCCTGGTGAACCTGTCGGGCCGTGGCGACAAGGACATCGGCACCGTGGCCGACCTGACCGGCGCCGAGTTCTACTGCCGCCCGTCCTGCCGCGGCCAATCGGTGAAGGGAGGCCTGTGATGAGCCACGCACCGACCCGCCTGGACCAGACCTTCGCCGCGCTCAAGGCGCAAGGCGGCAAGGCCCTGATCCCCTTCATCACCTGCGGCGACCCCTTCCCCGAGAAGACCGTGGACATCATGCTGGCCATGGCCGAAGCCGGCGCCGACGTGATCGAGCTGGGCGTGCCTTTCTCTGACCCGATGGCCGATGGCCCGGTCATCCAGAAGGCCGCCGAGCGTGCGCTGGTCAAGGGCATCTCGCTCAACCACGTGCTGGACGACGTCCGTGCCTTCCGCGCGAAAAACGCCACCACGCCCATCGTGCTGATGGGCTACGCCAACCCCATCGAGAACCACGACCTGCGCCACGGCCCGGGCAGCTTTGTGCGCGATGCCAAAGCCGCCGGCGTCGATGGCGTGCTCGTGGTGGACTACCCGCCCGAGGAGTGCGAAGAGTTCGCGGCGCGCTTGAAGTCGGTGGGCCTGGCCCCCATTTTCCTGCTGGCGCCCACGTCTTCGGAACAGCGCATGGCCGAGGTGGGCCGCATCGCTGCGGGCTACGTTTACTACGTCTCGCTCAAGGGCGTGACGGGCGCGGGCCACCTGGACACCGCCGCCGTGGCCGACATGGTGCCGCGCATCAAGGCGCACGTCAGCGTGCCCGTGGGCGTGGGCTTTGGCATCCGCGATGCCGAAACCGCCAAGGCCGTGGCCGCGGTGTCGGATGCCGTCGTCATCGGTTCGCGGCTGGTCCAGCTGCTCGAAACCCAATCTCCTGAAACCGTGGTGGCAGCGGCCCGCGGCTTCATCGCCGAAATCCGCGCTGCACTGGATTCCCTGAAAGGATGACCGAGATGTCTTGGCTTGAGAAACTGCTGCCCCCGAAGATCCAGCCGACCGACCCGTCTGAGCGCCGCTCGGTGCCGGAAGGTCTGTGGGTCAAGTGCCCGTCGTGCGAGACGGTGCTCTACAAGAACGACCTGGAGGCCAACGTCAACGTCTGCCCCAAGTGCGGTCACCACCACCGCATCGGTGCGCGCGCCCGCCTGGACGCTTTCCTCGATGCCGAGGGCCGTTACGAGCTGGGCCAGGAAGTGCTGCCGGTCGATGCCCTGAAGTTCAAGGACAGCCGCAAGTACACCGAGCGCCTCAAGCAGGCCATGGAAGCCACCGGCGAGACCGATGCCCTGATCGTCATGGGCGGCTCGGTGCACAGCATCCCGGTGGTGGCCGCGTGCTTCGAGTTCGACTTCATGGGCGGCTCCATGGGTTCGGTGGTGGGTGAGCGTTTCGTGCGTGGCGTGGAAACCGCCGTGGCGCAGAAGACGCCTTTCATCTCCTTCACCGCGACCGGTGGCGCCCGCATGCAGGAAGGCCTGCTGAGCCTGATGCAGATGGCCAAGACCAACGCGGCGCTGACGCTGCTGGCCAAAGCCAAGCTGCCCTACATCAGTGTGCTGACCGACCCGACCATGGGCGGTGTGTCGGCTTCGTTCGCCTTCATGGGCGACGTGGTGATCGCCGAACCCAAGGCCCTGATCGGCTTCGCGGGCCCCCGCGTGATCGAGAACACCGTGCGCGAAGTGCTGCCCGAGGGTTTCCAGCGCTCCGAGTTCCTGCTGCAAAAGGGTGCCGTGGACATGATCATGGACCGCCGCGAGCTGCGCCGCGCCATCGCCCGTCAGCTGGCCGTGATGTTGCGCCAGCCGGCAGACGCCGTGTCGGCCTGATCGACCCCGCGCAATCTGCGTGATTGCACCCCTCCTGAGCGGGCTGCGCTGAGCAGCCCGTTTTGCTTCCTGTCCTGTTTCCCGCCTTGCATGTGCGCGCCTGCGCCCTCAACTGAAGCCCATGACTGCCTCGACCCCACGCACCCTGGATGACTGGTTGGCCCATTGCGAGCGATTGCACCCGGTGGGCATCGACATGGGCCTGGACCGTGTCGGGCAGGTCTGGCAGCGCACCGGCGTGACGCTGGGCACGCCCCTGGGCCAGGAGCCCGTGGATGGCGCACCGGTGGTTTTCACCGTGGCGGGGACCAATGGCAAGGGCTCGACCTGCGCCATGCTGGAGGGCATCTTGCTCGCCTCGGGCTTCAAGGCCGGGGTGTATGGCTCGCCCCACCTGGTGCATTTCGAAGAGCGCTGCCGCGTCGGTGGGCAACTGATCACGGCGGCCGAACTGTTGCCGCACTTCGAGGCCATCGAGGCCGCGCGCGGTGACATCCCGCTGACCTATTTCGAGTTCACGACCCTGGCCATCATGCGCACCCTGGCCTGCGCCGGGCTGGACGCGGTCATCCTGGAGGTGGGCCTGGGTGGTCGCCTGGACGCCATCAACGTCATCGATGCCGATTGCGCCATCGTCACCAGCATCGACCTGGACCACATGGATTACCTGGGCCCGGACCGCGAGGCCATCGGCTTCGAGAAGGCCGGGATCATGCGCGCCGGGCGCCCTGCGGTGGTTTCGGACCCGCAACCGCCGGCCAGCCTGGAGCAACACGCCGAAAGCATCGGCGCCGACCTGTGGCTGTTCGGGCGTGACCACAACTACGCAGGCGACCGGCAGCAGTGGTCCTGGGGGGGGCGCCACAAGCGTTTCAACAGCATGGCCTATCCGGCCTTGCGCGGTGCCAACCAGCTGCTCAACGCCTCGGGCGTGCTGGCCGCGCTGGAGGCCACGCGCAACCGCCTGCCGGTGTCGGCCCAGGCGGTGCGCACCGGCCTGGCCACGGTGGAGTTGCCGGGCCGCTTCCAGATCATCCCCGGGCAGCCCACGCTGATCCTGGACGTGGCCCACAACCCGCATGCCGCGGCGACGCTGGCCGTCAACCTCGACCAGATGGGCTTTTTCCCGCGCACCCATGCCGTGTGGGGCGCCATGGCCGACAAGGACCTGGCCGGCATGGTGCACAAGCTGCGCCCGCTGGTGGACACCTGGCATTGCTGCGACCTGCCCACGCCGCGTGCGGCCTCGGCCCAGCAGTTGCAGGATGCCATCGAGGCAGACACCGCTGCGCACCCTTCGGCGACGGCGCCCAAGGCGACGGTTCACCGCCATGCCGACCCGCTGACAGCCCTCCACGCGGCCCTGGCTGGCGCCGACCCGACGGATAGAATCGTGGTTTTCGGGTCGTTCTTCACGGTGGGTGGCGTGCTGCACGCAGGCCTGCCCAGGCTGAACGCGCCGCACCTGGCCGCGGCTGAGGCCGCGCTCCCGGCGCCCTGACGCACACCGCTTTGCCCACAGCCCCGTTCTTTGCCCTGTTCCTTGCCTCGTTCGCCAGACCGCTTCCCGCCTGACACCTCTGCATGCCTTTGCCTTCCTTCTTTGAGCGCTTCCGCCGTGGGTCTCCTGTGACGCCCGATGCCGTGCCCCTGTCGTCGTCGGACGTCGAGGTGATGCGGGTGCGTGCGCGCCGCAGGTTGATCGGCATGGTGGTGCTCGTGGGCGCGGGCGTCGTGGGCTTCCCCTGGTTGTTCGAGACCAAGCCGCGCCCCATGTCGGGTGAGATCCAGATCGTGCAGGCCCCACAAGCGCAACAGGCCCAGCAGACGCCGCAGTCCGCTGCCAGCGGCCCGACACCGGGTGCGACGATCGCGGCGGTCACCGCGCCGGTCGCTCCGGCAGCCCGGGGGGCACAGCCCGAGGCCGATCGCGAAGAGTTCGTGACCGACGCGTCGCCCCGTGCGGCTGCGGTGGCATCCGTGCCCGTGACCAAGCCAGCGGCCAGCAAGCCTGCGGTGGCGGCGGCTTCCAAGGCCACACCCAAGGCGGCTGACAAGCCCGCAGCGAACACGGCCGACAAGGCCAAAGACAAGCCCACTGATAAGAAATCCGACAAAGACAAGTCCGACAAGGACAAAGCCGGCACCCGTTACGTGGTGCAGTTCGGCGCCTTCGCGGACGCCAACTCGGCCCACGAGGCGCGCATGAAGGCCGAGCGCCTGGGCCTGAAAACCTATGCACAGCAGGTGGACACCCCCCAGGGCAAGCGCATCCGCGTGCGCCTGGGCCCCTATGCCGACAAGGCCGAGGCCGACAAGGCGGCGGCATCCCTGCGCAAAGCCGGCCTGCCTGGCGCCGTGCTCACGCTGTGAGCGCGCGGTGATGCCTGGCATGACACCCGGATGACGCCCCGATGACCCCCACGGTGGACGCCCTCAACCAGGCTGCACAGGTGGCACAGGTGGCGCAGGCTGCTTCGCAAGCGCTGCCAGCCTTGCCCGCTTCCTGGACCTTGATCGACCTTGTCGTGGCGGTCGGCCTGGGTGTGTCCGTGCTGGTGGGCGCCTGGCGCGGCCTGCTGACCGAATTGCTGGCCCTGCTGGGCTGGGCCGTGGCGTATTTCGCCGCGCAGTTCCTGGGCCCTGACACCGGCTTGCGCCTGCCCGTGGGCGAGCCCGGCTCGCGCATGAACGTGCTGGCCGGCATGGTCGTGGTGTTCGTGGTGACCTGGCTGGGCTGGGCCGTGCTGTCCTGGGGGCTGGCGCAAATCCTCAAGGCCTCGGGCCTGGGCGGCACCGACCGCATGCTCGGGGCCGTGTTTGGCCTGATGCGTGGTGTGCTGGTGGCCCTGGTGGTGGCCACGCTGGTTCAGATGACGCCGCTGGCGCAGACCGAGTTGTGGCGCTCTTCACGCAGCATGGGCTGGAGTCAGGTGCTGTTGGAGGGGCTTCGTCCCATCCTGCCCGTTCAGGTGCTCCAATTCCTGCCTGGGCCCCGGCCAGAGCCCCAGCCTGTGGCCTTTTGAGCCATCACGTGACAAGCCCTGTGCGGCCAGATTTTTTCTTTGATGTTTGAGAGCGGACCGCCGTCCGCGGAGAGGTGAACCATGTGCGGCATCGTGGGGGTGATTTCCAAGACGCCCGTCAACCAGCTGATCTATGACGCGTTGCTGCTGCTGCAGCACCGGGGTCAGGACGCGGCAGGCATCGTCACGGCAGGTCCTGACGACCATGGCCGCAAGTTCTTCATGCACAAGGCCCGCGGCATGGTCAAGGACGTGTTCCGCACCCGTGACATGCGCGCCTTGCCCGGCAATGTGGGCCTGGGCCAGGTGCGTTACCCGACGGCCGGCAATGCCTTCAACGAAGAAGAGGCCCAACCCTTCTACGTGAACGCGCCGTTTGGCCTGGTGCTGGTGCACAACGGCAACCTGACCAATGCGCACGACCTGCGCAAAGAGCTGTTCGACATCGACCGCCGCCACCTCAACACCGACAGCGACACCGAGGTGCTGATCAACGTCGTCGCCCACGAGCTGGAGCTGGCCGGTCGCGAGCTGCCGTTGACGCCCGCAGCCGTCTTCAAGGCTGTGCGCGCCGTGCACAAGCGCATCAAGGGCTCGTACGCCGTGATCTGCCTGATCGCCGGCTACGGCCTGGTCGCTTTCCGCGACCCCTTCGGCATCCGCCCCCTGTGCTATGGCGAGGCCGACCTGCCCGAGGGCCGCGAAGTCATCGTGGCCAGCGAGTCGGTGGCGCTGGAAGGCACCAGCCACCGCTTCGTGCGCGACGTGGCTCCGGGCGAAGCCCTGTTCATCGACCTCGATGGCGTGGTCCATGCCGAGCAGTGCGCCGATCACCCGGTGCTCAACCCCTGCATGTTCGAGTATGTCTATTTGGCCCGCCCGGACTCGGTCATGGACGGCGTGTCGGTCTATCAGGCCCGCCTGGAAATGGGCGAGACCCTGGCCCAGCGCGTCATCTCGACCATGCCGCCCTCGGAGATCGACGTCGTCATCCCCATCCCCGAGTCCAGCCGCCCCTCGGCCATGCAGCTGGCGCAGCGCCTGGGCAAGCCGTACCGCGAAGGCTTCGTGAAGAACCGCTACGTCGGTCGCACCTTCATCATGCCGGGCCAGAGTGCCCGCAAGAAGTCCGTGCGCCAGAAGCTCAACGCCATCGGCCTGGAGTTCAAGGGCCGCAACGTGCTGCTGGTCGATGACTCCATCGTGCGCGGCACCACGTCCAAGGAAATCGTGCAGATGGCCCGCGAGGCGGGTGCCAACAAGGTCTATCTGGCCTCCGCCGCGCCGCCGGTGCGTTTCCCCAACGTGTATGGCATCGACATGCCCACCAAGGCCGAGCTGGTCGCCCACGGCCGCACGCTCGACGACATCCGCAAGATCATTGGCTGCGATGCCCTGATCTACCAGGACGTGGACGCCATGAAGCAGGTGGTGCGCAAGCTCAATCCGGCCATCCAGGGCTTCGAGGCCTCGTGCTTTGACGGCGTCTATATCACGGGCGATGTGAGCGCGGCCGACTTCGCCGCCATCGAGTCGCAGCGCCTGACCCAGACCGACGAGGAAGCCGCTTCCAACTCGCGCCTGGCCTTGCAGAACAAGCCGGACTGAGCCCCCAAGCCTGTTTCTCGATCCGACAGGAGGGCCGCCATGGCCGACACCGACAAGAAAAAACTGCCGCGCAAGGACCTGCCGCCCGATGCCCGCATCGAGACGCTGGCCGTGCGCGAGGGCCTGCCCGCCACGCAGTGGGGTGAGAACTCCGAAGCGCTGTTCCTGACCAGCAGCTTCAACCACCCCGATGCCGCCACGGCCGCCGCCCGCTTTGCCAACGAAGAAGAAGCCTTCGTTTATTCGCGCTTCACCAACCCGACCACGATGATGTTCGAGCGTCGGCTGGCGGCGCTCGAAGGCACCGAGGCGGCGATTGCCACCGCCAGTGGCATGAGCGCCATCCTGCTGATGGTGATGGGCCTGCTGAAGTCGGGCGACCACGTCGTGTGCTCGCACAGCGTGTTCGGCTCGACCATCTCGCTGCTGGCCAACCAGTTCGGCAAGTTCGGCGTGCAGACCACCTTCGTGTCGCAGACCGATGTGCAGCAGTGGCGCGACGCCATGCAGCCCAACACCAAGCTGCTGTTCGCCGAAACGCCCAGCAACCCCTTGACCGAGGTCTGTGACATCGCCGCGCTGGCCGAGATCGCCCACGCCGGTGGCGCCTTGCTGGCCGTGGACAACTGCTTCTGCACACCGGCCTTGCAAAAGCCCGTGGAGATGGGCGCCGACCTCATCATCCACTCCGGCACCAAGTACCTCGATGGGCAGGGCCGTGTGCTGGCCGGTGCCGTCTGCGGCCCGGACGCGATCGTCAACGGCCCGCTGATGGCCACGCTGCGCGGTGCGGGCATGGCCTTGTCGCCCTTCAACGCCTGGGTCGTGCTCAAGGGCCTGGAGACGCTGTCCATCCGCATGGCCGCGCAAAGCGCCAACGCGCTCAAGCTGGCGCAATGGCTGGAGTCGCAGCCGCAGGTGGACCAGGTCTTCTATCCCGGCCTGCCCAGCCACCCGCAGCACGCCTTGGCCATGAAGCAGCAAAACGGTTGCGGCGGCGCGGTGGTGTCCTTCACCACGAAGCCTGCGCAAGGCCCTGTCACCGTGCCCGGGCCGGCCACCCTGAGCGAAGACGCGATGCGCCTGCGCCAGGGCGCCTTCCATGTGATCGACCACACCCGCTTGTGCTCCATCACCTCCAACCTCGGTGACACCAAAACCCTCATCACGCACCCGTCGAGCACCTCGCACGGGCGCCTCACCGAAGACCAGCGCCTGGCCGCCGGCATCACGCAGGGCATGGTCCGCGTGGCCGTGGGCCTGGAGCACATCGACGACCTCACGGCCGACCTGGCCCGCGGCCTCGACACCCTGAACGCTTGAAGATCGCCTGAAGAACCCATGACGTCCGTCCGCACCCCTGTCCGCACGCGTTTCGCCCCGTCGCCCACCGGCTTCATCCACCTGGGCAACATCCGCTCGGCCCTTTATCCCTGGGCCTTTGCGCGCGCCAACCAGGGCGTGTTCATCCTGCGCATCGAAGACACCGACGAGGAACGCTCCTCGCAGGCCGCGGTTGACGTCATCCTGGACGGCATGCAGTGGCTGGGCCTGAACCACGACGAAGGCCCGTTCTACCAGATGCAGCGCATGGACCGCTACAAGCAGGTCGTGCAGGAGATGCTGGACAAGGGCCTGATCTACCCCTGCTACATGAGCTCGGCCGAACTCGACGCCCTGCGCGAGCGCCAGATGGCAGCGAAGGAAAAGCCCCGCTACGACGGCACCTGGCGCCCCGAGGCGGGCAAGACCCTGCCGCCCGTGCCCGCTGGCGTCAAGCCCGTGCTGCGTTTCAAGAACCCGCAAGGCGGCAGCGTCGTGTGGGAAGACAAGGTCAAGGGCCGCATCGAGATCAGCAACGACGAACTCGACGACCTGGTCATCGCCCGCCCGGCCGCGGCCGACAGCGACAGCTTCGTCGGCACGCCCACCTACAACTTCTGCGTCGTGGTGGACGACATGGACATGGGCATCACCCACGTCATCCGCGGCGACGACCACGTCAACAACACCCCGCGCCAGATCAACATCCTGCGCGCCCTGGGCCAGGAGCCGCCGGTTTACGCCCACCTGCCCACCGTGATGACCGAAACGGTGGACGAGCACGGCGAGAAGCACGTCTCCAAGATGTCCAAGCGCCATGGCGCCAAGGCCGTCACGCAGTACCGCGACGAAGGCTACCTGGCCGACGCCATCGTCAACTACCTGGCCCGCCTGGGCTGGAGTCACGGCGACGACGAGATCTTCTCGCGCGCCCAGTTCATCGAATGGTTCAACCTCGACCACCTGGGCAGGAGCGCCAGCCAGTTCGACGAGGCCAAGCTGCGCTGGGTGGCCCAGCAACACATGAAGACGGCCGATGACGCCTTGCTGGCCGGCCTGGTGCGCGAGCAGTTCGCCCGCCGTGGCGTGACCTTGCCCGCCTTGCTGCAGGCAGGGGAGGGCGATGCCAGGCTGATCGCCCTGTGCGCGCTTTACAAAGACCGCTGCGCCACCACCGTGGAGCTGGCCGATTGGCTGGCCATGTACGTGGCCGATGTCACCCCGCCGGCCGAGGAACTGGCTGCGCAGCTCACCGAGGCCGTCAAGCCCGCCGTGGCCGCCCTGGCCGAGCGCCTGACGACCGCCACCTGGGACAAGGCCGGCATCGCCCAGGCCCTCAAAGACACGCTGGGTGAGCATGGCTTGAAGATGCCGCAACTGGCCATCCCGGTGCGCCTGCTGGTGTGCGGTCGTTCGCAAACACCGTCGGTGGACGCGGCCCTGGCCCTGTTCGAGCGTGATGTCGTTGTGCAACGTTTGCGCCGCGCCTGACATCTGCTTGTCAGACACGCAAAAACCGGTATATACTCTTGGTCTCGCTTGAACGACGCTTTGTTTGAGAACAAAGCAGCCGGGCAAACCGAAAAGCTACGTTGGCAGTGAAAGCTGCAAGCCAGTTTGACGGGGGTATAGCTCAGCTGGGAGAGCGCTTGCATGGCATGCAAGAGGTCAGCGGTTCGATCCCGCTTACCTCCACCAGCAACCCAGGTTGCGCGGTGAACCGGTTGCGGTTGGGCCAAGTGAAGCGTCGAACAAGATGCATGAAGGATTGAGTCCCCTTCGTCTAGAGGCCTAGGACACCACCCTTTCACGGTGATTACAGGGGTTCGAATCCCCTAGGGGACGCCAAGTTTTGACGGCACTTGGGTTGCGCAAGCAGCCACAGACGTCAGCCACGCGGAGTGGTAGTTCAGTTGGTTAGAATACCGGCCTGTCACGCCGGGGGTCGCGGGTTCGAGTCCCGTCCACTCCGCCAAGTTCTTTGGAAGAAGATGTTGCTGGTGACACAGCGGCATCGTTGAAACGGTTTCGGTGCCAGTCTGGCGCCCGCCTCGTGAGGCGCATGTGCGAACACGATGGGGGTATAGCTCAGCTGGGAGAGCGCTTGCATGGCATGCAAGAGGTCAGCGGTTCGATCCCGCTTACCTCCACCAAAACACCTTGCGGATGTCCGCAACGTGTGGCGGTTGTCAGGGCGCAGGCAGGCACGGCGACGTTTCAAGCAATTGAGAAGTTTGAAGTTCAGAAGCACGAAGTCCCCTTCGTCTAGAGGCCTAGGACACCACCCTTTCACGGTGATTACAGGGGTTCGAATCCCCTAGGGGACGCCAAGTTTTGACGGCGCTTGTGCTGCGAAAGCAGTGAAAGTCGTCAGCCACGTGGAGTGGTAGTTCAGTTGGTTAGAATACCGGCCTGTCACGCCGGGGGTCGCGGGTTCGAGTCCCGTCCACTCCGCCAAAAATGCAAAGCCCCGATGGTCCGCCATCGGGGCTTTTTTGCTGGCCCTCACAGCCCCGCAGCGTGGCTTTCCGTGGCCGCCTCGCGCCGGCCGAACATCGCCCAGCTCTCGATCACCATCACGACCTCGTCGCGCTGGTTGATGGCTTCCCAGCGCGACTGCACCAGGCCCACGTGCGCTTTGCTCTTCATCGGGCGTGTGCCCAGGATGGTCATTCGCGCGCGGATCTCGTCGCCCACCATCACCGGTTTGAGCCACTTCAGGCTGTCCAGCCCCGGCGAGCCCAGGCTGCTGGAGTCCAGCAGGAAGCCGTCGCACATCAGCCGCATCACCATGCCGGCCGTGTGCCAGCCGCTGGCCGCCAGCCCGCCGAACAGCGAGGCCTTGCCCGCCTCCTCGCTCAGGTGGAAGGGTTGGGGGTCGAAATCGGTGGCGAAGCGGATGACCTCATCGCGCTCGACGCGTTTGGGGCCGAAGGTCAGGCTCAGGCCCTCGTGGAAATCTTCCCAATGCCAGCGGACATCGGGTTTGGCGGCGTTTGGGGGTTCGGATGGCATGGGAGCTCCGCGGTCAGGTGTGGGTGGTGGCGGACAAAGCGGGGGCGGCCGGCAAGGCAGGCCGGCGATTGGAGAGCCAGGTGCCCCAGGCGATGATGCCCGTGCTGACCAGCATGGTGGGCGTGATGACTTCGCCCAGCCACAGGGCGCCCCACAGCATGCCGAACACGGGGATGAGGAAAGTGACGGTCAGCGCGCGGCTGGGCCCGATGCGCTGGATCAGTCGGAAGAACATCA
Source organism: Aquabacterium commune (assembly GCF_004362855.1). Classification (GTDB taxonomy): domain Bacteria; phylum Pseudomonadota; class Gammaproteobacteria; order Burkholderiales; family Burkholderiaceae_C; genus Aquabacterium; species Aquabacterium commune. The sequence goes on along the minus strand of NZ_SNXW01000001.1, from coordinate 255,821 downwards.
CATAAGCCAGGGCGGTGCACAGAACGCCGAGCCCAGCCAGCGAGACCCAGGCGGCCAGAGGCACATCGGCCCACAGCGCTGGGACTGCGCCTTGACCGAGGCCGGCATGCGCCATCGGCATCGGCCCTGTCCACAAGGCGGGTGCCAGCAAGCAGGCACCGCCCCAGCCCATGGTGCCGGCGCTGATGGCCATGGGGCTCATGCCAGGCAGGAAGCGCTGGTTGAAGTGCACCGACATGGCGTACATCAGCGTGCCGGCCATCAGCAGGGCGCAAGCCAGCAAGGTCTCGTGCCACTGCCCCTTGGGCATGAGGGACGACGCATCGGCGCTCAGCAAGGTCACGCCGACCATGCCGACCAGCAGGCCCAGCATGCGCGCGCGGCCCAGTTTCTCGCCAGCCCAGGCCCAACCCACCAGCGCGCCCCACATGGGTGTGGCGGCGTTCAGGATGGACATCAGCCCGGCGGGCAGTGTCTGCGCGGCGCGGCTCAGTGCCAGGAAGGGCAGCACGCAAGACAAGAGCGAGGATGCCGCCAACGGCCACATGGCCAGGCGCATGGCGCGCCCTTGCCCGGCCTGCCAGGCCAGCGGGAGCAGCAAGGCCGCGGCCAGGCCCACGCGACCGGCGGCCACCGCCAAGGGGCCCAGGGCCGGGGACGCCACCCGCAGGAAGAGGAAGGACGCCCCCCAGATGGCGGCCAGCGCGATCATGGCCAGCAAGTCTTTGGGATTCATGTGAAAACGATCATAGCTGGCGGCGCCCACATCCGCATCCACACCCGCAGACCGAGGGGCATGGGCGGCACGAACTGTCATCTGGGCGTCTCTACAATCTGCGAACAACACTCCATCCAGCAAAGGACCACCATGCAAGTCACCGCTTCCATCTTCAAGGCCTACGACATCCGGGGCATCGTCGGGCAGACCTTGAACGAAGCCGTGGCCGAGCACCTGGGCCGGGCCTTCGGCACCGAAGCGCTGAAGCTGGGCGAGAAGGCCGTGGCCATCGGCCGCGACGGCCGCATCTCCGGGCCTTCGTTGAGCGCAGCCCTGATCCGCGGCCTGCGCGCCACAGGCATCGACGTGATCGACCTGGGCGCCGTCACCACGCCCATGCTGTACTACGTGGCCGCCACCCGCGGCGATGTCGGCTGCCACAGCGGCATCCAGGTCACGGGCAGCCACAACCCCAAGGACTACAACGGCTTCAAGATGGTGCTGGCCGGTCGCGCCATTCACGGCGACGACATCCAGGGCCTGCGCCAGCGCATCGAGGCCGAGGATTACACCAGCGGCAACGGTGGCCTGACCGAACTGAACGTGCTGGCCGAGTACACCCAGCGCATCATCGGCGACTGCAAGCTGGCCCGCCCGCTGAAGATCGTGGTGGATTCGGGCAACGGCATCCCTGGCGCCTCGGCCCCGGGCATCCTGCGCGCGCTGGGCTGCGAGGTCACGGAGTTGTTCTCCGAGGTCGATGGCGACTTCCCCAACCACCACCCCGACCCGTCCAAGCCCGAGAACCTGGCCGACCTGATCGCGGCCGTGAAGGCGCAAGGCGCCGACCTGGGCCTGGCCTTCGATGGCGACGGCGACCGCCTGGGCGTGGTCACCAAGGAAGGCCACAACATCTTCCCGGACCGCCAGATCATGCTGTTCGCCAAGGACGTGCTCTCGCGCGTGCCGGGTGCCCCCATCATTTTCGACGTCAAGTGCAGCCAACGCCTGGCCGTGGCCATCCGCGAAGCCGGCGGCGTGCCGGTGATGTACAAAACCGGCCACTCGCTGGTGAAGGCCAAGCTCAAGGAGATGGCCTCGCCGTTCGCCGGTGAGATGAGCGGTCACATCTTCTTCGGCGAGCGTTGGTATGGCTTCGACGACGCCACTTACACGGCGGCCCGCCTGCTGGAGATCCTGTCCAAGGTGGCCGACCCCAGCGCCGTGCTCAACGCCCTGCCCACCAGCCACAGCACGCCCGAGCTGAACGTGCCCTGCGCCGAGGGCGAGCACCACGCCGTCATCGACAAGCTGCGCCAGACGGCCACCTTCGAGGGCGCCGAGATGACGACCATCGACGGCCTGCGTGCCGACTACCCCGATGGCTTCGGCCTGGTGCGTGCCTCCAACACCACGCCGGTGCTGGTGCTGCGTTTCGAGGGCCAGACGCCCGAAGCGCTGGAGCGCATCCGCGCGCACTTCATGGCCGCCATCCTGGCGGTCAAGCCGGACGCGCACGTGGGCGCCTCGGCGCACTGAGCGTTCGCGGTTCGCGCGACTGGCAGGTCCGGCCTAGGCTACGATCGCGGGCTTGAAACCGCATCACCCCCCTTTGGCCGATTCTCCTGTCAAGGCCTGGCTCGCGCGCCAGGCCTACACCCTCGTCTTGCGACTGGGCACGCCCCTCTACCTGTGGCGGGTGTGGTCGCGTGGCCGCGAAGAGCCCGATTACCGCGCACACTGGCCTGAGCGCCTGGGCTTTTACCGAGGAAGCGCGGGCCTGGAGGGCAGCCGACATCCACACGGCGGCCGGGTCTGGGTGCATGCGGTGTCGCTGGGCGAGGCCCGCGCCGCCGCGCCGCTGATCGCCGCTTTGCGCGCGCAGCGGCCAGGGCTGCGCCTGCTGCTGACCCACACCACCGCCACGGGCCGCGAAGCCGGTCGCGCGCTGCTGCAGCCGGGCGATGCACAAAGCTGGTTGCCTTGCGACACGCCGGGGGCCGTGCGGCGTTTCTTGCGCCATTTCCAGCCCAGCGTGGGCGTGCTGATGGAAACCGAGGTCTGGCCCAATTTGCTGCACGAAGCCCGCCTGGCCCAGGTGCCCATGGTGCTGGCCAATGCGCGGCTGAGTGCCAAAAGCCTGCGGCAAGGACAACGCTTCGCGGCCTTGTTGCGCCCCGCGGCCCAGGCCCTGAGCCTGACCCTGGCGCAAACGCAATGTGACGCGGACCGCCTGCGGTCCATGGGTGCGGACCCGGTGCAGGTGTGTGGCAACCTCAAGTTCGACATGACGCCGTCACCCGAGCTGCTGACGCTGGGGCGGCGCTGGCGGGGCGCCGATGCCCGTCCCCTGTGCCTGGCCGCCAGCACGCGGGAGGGCGAGGAGGCCGGTTTGCTCGAAGCCTGGTTGGCCGCGCCGAAGGCATCTCCGATCCCCAGGCCCCGCTTGCTGATTGTGCCGCGTCACCCGCAGCGCTTTGACGAGGTGGCGGCGCTCGTGGCGCAGCGCGGTCTGAGCCTGTCGCGGCGCAGCAGCTGGCCTGACCATCAGCCCGATGCGGTCGCCCTGGGTGCCGACGTGTGGTTGGGCGACAGCATGGGCGAGATGCCGGCGTACTACGCTGCGGCCACCGTGGCCTGGCTGGGCGGCAGCTTCGCGCCGCTGGGCGGGCAAAACCTGATCGAAGCTGCGGCCTGTGGATGCCCGCTGATCCTGGGGCCTTCGACGTACAATTTCTCGGAAGCAGCAGAACTGAGCTTGGCGGCAGGGGCATCGCGACGAGTGGCTGACTGGCCGGAGGCTGTGCATGCGTCACAGGTTTGGCTGGCAGAAGGGGCTTCATCCGCGCAGTCAGCAGCCAGGGCGTTTGCACGCCAGCACCAGGGGGCGTCGAAGCGCATGTCGGTTGACATACTCCGTTTTGTGTATGCCCCGTGATCGGGGGGTAACAATCTGCAACTGATTTGTGTATCGTTCAGACATTGGAAACGCAGTGAGGTTGTCATGAAAAACGTGATTCGAGTTGGTTCTATCGGTGCAGTCCTGTCCCTGGCATGCTTTGGGGCATCCGCACTCGAGGCCAACCTTGGCACGCTGAGCGCAGCGGACAAGACCTTCGGCAACACGTTTTACGCGTCCACGCCGGGCTTCACCGACTACTACACGTTCAGCATCGGTGGCAGCGGCACGGTCTCTGGCACGACGACCGATGGCTCTCTGCTGAACGCCTTGCTGTCCTTTGACAAGGACGTGGTCCTGACCTCGTTGATCCTGGGCAACACCAGCTTCGGCTCCTACTACGGTGTGGACCTCGGCATCCCCTTCAACGGCACCACCAACACTTTCAGCTTCTCCAACCTGAGCGCTGGCAGCTACAAGTTGGCAGTGACGGGTTTTGTGACGCTTGGCGACAATCGGTCGGCTTCTTACGCTGGTACCATCCGCACGACCGCTTCGGTGGCTTCGCCGGCACCCGAGCCCGCTGACCTGGCACTGACCGCCATGGGCTTGGCTGGCGTTGGCTTGCTGCTGCGCCGCAGCCGCAAGGCCGCCTGATCAGGCTGTTGCCACTGCCGGTGGCCTGTCGGGCCATCCACAAGCGGGTCATGCCCGTTTGTGCCATCACGGACCTTCGGGTCCGTTTTTTTTGGGTTTCACGGGCGGGTCAAGCCCCATGACAGGAGTTGGGTTTGGACAAAACTTGGGTGTGTTTCGTGGCTGTGGTGGCTTTGCTGGGCGGTTGCAGCAAGAAGGACGCAGCGCCTGCGGCAGGTGAGTCCCAGGTGGCCGCCCAGGTCAACGAAGGGGAGGTCTCGGTCCACCAGGTGGAGGCCTTGCTGCAATTGCAGCCCGCGCTGGGGGCCAGGTTTGGTGAGCAGGCTTCGGCCCGTGCGCTCGACAGCCTGATCGAGCAGGAGTTGGCCGCCCAGGCCGCTGTGCAGGCTGGGCTGGACAGCAGTCCCAGGACTTTGCAGGCCCTGGCCTTGGCCCGTCGGGAGGTGCTGGCGCGCGCCTACCAGGATCAACTGGCCGAAAAGGCATCCCTCCCAGACACCAGTGCGGTGGAGCGCTACTACGACGAGCACCCGGAGTTGTTCTCGCAGCGCCGCCAGTACTTGCTGGAGGAGACCGTGGCCCAGGTTCCCGCCGGCGATGTGGATGCCTGGTTGCGCAAGGTTGAATCAACTGGCAGCGTGGAAGAACTGCAGGCTTGGCTTGCGCAACAGACGGTGCCGCGCAAGAGCCGGCGCTTTGCGCAGTGGGCCGAGGGGCTGCCGCTGGAGTTGCTGCCCCGTCTGGCCAAGCTCAAGCCTGGCCATTCCATCGCCTTGCGCAGACCTGACAGCGTTTACATGCTGACGGTGATCAAGACGGAAGACGCGCCAGTGCTGCTGGGCCAGGCCACGCCGGCCATCCAGGCGGTGCTGGCTGGACAACGCCGGCAGGAAGCCGTGCGCGACGGCATGACCCGTTTGCGCGAGCAGGCCAAGATCACCCGGTTCATGGCTCAGGCTGCGGCAGTCGCCTCTGCCGCTTCGGCCGCGGACGTCGCCAGCGCGCCTGAGCCGTCGGCCAGTCACTGAGCGTGCCTGTACCTGGCGCGGTGCCTGGCGCGGTGCCTGGGCCGCGCTGAACACACGGAGTTCTGCCTGTGTCACTGTCTTTGCTCTTGCCCCTGGCCTGGTTGACCCTGGCCATCCCCAGCCTGTGGGACTGGTTGTTCGGCACCTGGACCGCCTACAGTCAAGGTCATGAGTTGCTGTTGCTGGGCGTGGCGGGCTGGTTGGTCTGGCGCCAGCGAGACGCCACGTCGGAAGGGCGGCCCGTCCGCCTGGGCGCCATTTTCTGGCTGACCTGGGTGCTGTGCTTGCTGGGCTATGTGCTGGGGCGCTCGCAGGAGTTCATCCGCATCGAGTTGCTGTCTTTGTGGTTGTCGGCCTTGCTGGTGATGTGGTCGGCTCGCGGCTGGCAGGGCTTGCGCCGCACCTGGTTCGCTTGGCTGTTCTGCCTGTTCGCCATGCCCCTGCCGTTCTCGCTGGTGCTGGCGCTGACGGCGCCGCTCAAGGAGGCGGTGTCCATGGTGGCAACCACCGTGCTGTCCGGCGTGGGGTATCCGGTGGGGCGCAGTGGCGTCGTCATCACGGTGGGGCAGTACCAACTGCTGGTGGCCGAGGCCTGTGCCGGGCTGCACTCCATGTTCATCCTGGAGGCCATGGGCCTGCTCTACAGCCACCTCGCGCAGCACACCTCGTGGTGGCGCAACGGCTTGCTCGCGGTGCTGGCCGTGCCGGTGTCTTTCCTGGCCAATGTGGTGCGGGTGATGATCCTGGTGGTGGTGACCCACCATTTCGGCGACGCGGCAGGTCAGGGCTTTGTCCACAATTTTGCCGGTCTGGCACTGTTCGCGGTCGCACTGGTGTTGATGGCGATTGCAGACGCTGTGCTCGGTCTGATCTGGCCTGATCGGCGTGTGTCTGCCGGTGCTTCGGCCGACCGGCATGGGACGGCGGTTGCGCCGATGCCAACGCCAAAGCCAACGCCAACGCCGACGGGCGTGTCCTCGGCCAGGCGCGGTCTGGTCCTGGCTGCCTGCCTCGGTGTGGCCGCATGGGCCGGCTGGTGCTTGCGACCTGGCATCTCGACTGAGGCCGAGGCGCGTGCGCAGGTGCCTCTGGAATCGTTGTTCCCGCTGGAGATACCGACCCAGGACGACGGACCAGCCAGCGCGCCGCGCAGTGCCTGGCGATTGGACCCGGTGGCTTCTGGCATGGTGAGGCCTGCGTTCGAAGCAGCGCGGCGCTTCCAGATGTACGACCAGGTGCTGGAACGCACTTATGTGCACCCCAGCGGCCAGCGGGTGATGCTGTCGGTGGCCTATGGGCGCCAGCAATCGGTGGGTTTGCAGATGCACCGCCCCGAGGTTTGCTACCGGGCCGGGGGCTTTCGGGTCAGCGATGTCACGCCGGGCAGCTTGGCATTGACCGGTGCCACAGCCTCATCCAGCCTGCCTGTGGTGCGTCTGGTGGCGGCTTTGCCAGAGCGCCCTGAGCCCATCACTTACTGGCGCTTGTTTGGTGATGAGCCTGTGCGTGACGAGGCCAGCCTCAAGTGGCGCCAGCTCATCGCGGGGCTGAGCCGCCGCGGCCTGGCCGATGGCCTGCTGGTGCGCCTCTCCACCATCAATGCCAACGCCGATGCGGGCTGGCGCTGGCAGGAGGTTTTCGCACGCGATCTGGCTGCAGCCTTGTCGCCTTCCCAGCGTTTGCGCGTGCTGGGGGCACTACCAGAAGACGCAGCAGGGCGCTGACCTTGGCGATTGAGCCCAGCGGCTGAGCCCAGCGGCTGAGCCCAAGCGCCAGCGTCAGGCCAGCAGGTCCTGCCACTCGGGGTGGCGCCGCATGTACACCTGCACATAGCTGCACAGCGGCTGGACCTGGTGGCCTTGCGCACGCGCCCATGCGAGGGCGTGGGCGACCAGCGCAGCGGCAATGCCCCTGCCTTCGAGGGCCCGTGGCACGCCGGTATGGGTGATGCGCATGAGGCGTTCGTCGAGCTGGTAGTCGAGCTCGCAGCGCAGGCCTTCGACCATGGCTTCGAAGCGCCCGGTGCCAGCGTGGTGCTGGATGGCCAAGGGCGTGGCTTGGGCAGGTGTGGCAGTGCGGCTCATGGCTTTCAGTGTGCCTCAGACCACCCCGAGCGCGCCCAGCACCGCACCGGCCAGCACCAGCCAGATCAAGCGGATGCGCGTGCGCCAGACCAGCAAGGCCACGGCCACCGCCAGGCCCCAGGCCCGTGGTTGGCCGTCCAGCGGCGGCATGAGGTGCCAGCCCGTGGCCAGCAGCAGACCCACGGTGACGGGCGTCATGCCCGCCTGGAAGGCGCGCACGCCGAGCCAGTGGCGCCGCACCGAAACCCAGCGCGAGACGGCCAGCGCCAGCGTCGTCGAGGGCAGCATGATGCCCACCATGCTCACCACCGCGCCACCCAGGCCGCCCGCGTACCAGCCCATCAGGGCCACGAAGAGCACGTTGGGGCCGGGAGCGGCCTGGGCCAGGGCGATGGCGCCGGTGAAGTCGGCGTCGCTGAGCAAGGCGCTGTCTTGCACCAGGCGGCGGTGCATGTCGGGCACAAGGGTGATGGCCCCGCCGATCGACATCAGCGACAAGGCAAGGAAATGCCCGAACAGCGTCCACCAGACCTCGGGCGACCAGGACCAGACCGGCACGCTCATGCCTGCGTCTCTTGCGCTCGCCGCGCGGCCTGTCGTTTGAGCAGGGCGTAGCTCACCAGGCAGGCGGCACCGCCCAGGCTCAGCAGCACCTGCACCAGCGGCCAGTGCCATTGAACGACCAGGGCCAGTGCCAGTGCGGCCAGGCCCAAGCAGGCGGGCCAGCCCAGTTCGTGCTCACGCAGCGGTGCCGACAGCTTGAGCACCGTGCCGATGATCTGGCCCGCCGCCACCGCTGCGATGCCGCCCAGCGCGCCCCGGATCAGCCCTTGCGCCTGGGGCAGGCTGCTGGCCTCGCCCAGGCCCCAGGCGAGCAGCAGCATCAAGGCCATGGGCGCCAGGATCATGCCGGCCAGGGCGGTGAGGGCACCGCGCCAACCGAAGAAACGGTCACCGATCATCAGCGACAGGTTGCAGACGTTGGGGCCGGGCAGCACTTGGGCCGAGGCGAGCATGTCCACGAACTCGCGCGCGTCCAGCCAGCGGCGGCGCTCGCACAGCTCGCGCTGCGCCACGGCGATCACGCCGCCAAAGCCCTGCAAGGCCAGCACAGTGAAAGCGATGAACAGCTCGCGCAACGAGGCCGGGCGGGCCAGTGCTGGCGTGTCAGCCATACACGGCCACGACCTGGTAGCCCAAGGCGGCGAGCTGGCCGTCGGGCGTCCACAGTGTGGTCTTTTCGTTGACGTAGCCGTCGCCGGTGGCCAGGGCGTCTTTGTCCATGCGCCAAAAGCCAGTGTCTGAGCCTGTGCCCAGCTCGACCGGGCGCAGCTCCAGCGCCCAGGACACCGACGAGGCCGGTGCGAAGCCGTTGAGCTGGGCCAGGGCGGGAGTCGGGCCGGCGTCGGCCAGCAGCACCGATTGCAGCTCGTTGTCGATGCCCCCGGGCGCGCGCAGGCGCACGTGGGTGCGGCTGTGCCATTCGTCCGAGCCGGTGAACGGCATGCCGCCTTCGGCCTGGCGGAATTCCAGGTGCTGCGTGAAGGCCGGCGTGATGCCCGGCACGAAGGGCCACAGGAAGGCGCTGTCGGGGTCTTTGGCCACGGGGTGGTGGTCCGGACGCAGGTGAGGCAGGGTGGAGGTGCGCGCCGCGCCGAACACGCCCAGCAGCACGCCACCGACCTGTTCGACGCCGGCTTCATCGGCTTGCAGCACGCGGGCTTGCACCTGGCGGATGTTCTTGCCCTGGCGCAGCAGCACGACCTCGATGTCGAAACGGCCCGGGCTGACGGGGCCGACGAAGTTGGTCTGCAGGGCGCGCAAGGGCCAGTCGCTGCCGCAGACGTCGCGCATGGCCTGCACGGCGAGGGCGGACAGCACCCCGCCGAAGGTTGTGCGGCCTTGTTGCCAATCCGGGCTGACGTCGAAACGCACGCGGTGCAGCGAGCCAGCGTCGGTGCGTTCGCGGCGGGACAGCAGCTCGGCCAGGGTGGCGGTCGGGCCAGCGGCCTCGGCGGAGGTGGGGGCGAACAGGTTCATGGCAGGCACGTCGTGTGAGGGTGAGGCATTATCGAACGATCGTGCTTTTTTGTGTGCGCTGCGCGTTGACGTCGTTTTGACCCCGCTGTGGGCAGGGCCGGCTCAGTGGCGCGTCAGCATCTGGGAAATCTGGGCGGCGGGCACGGGCCGGCTGTACAGGTAGCCCTGGGCCACGTCGCAGCCCAGGCTGCTCAGGAAGGCCTCCTGGTCGGGCATTTCCACGCCCTCGGCCACGACGTGCAGGCGCAGGCCGTGCGCCATCGAGATCATGGTGCTGACGAGCTGGCCGTCGTTGTCGTTGCTGGGCAGGTCCTGCACGAAGCTGCGGTCGATTTTCAGCTGTTGCACGGGGAAGCGCTTGAGGTAGGCCAGCGAGGAGTAGCCGGTGCCGAAGTCGTCGATGGTCAGGAAGACGCCGAGCTGGTGGAGGTGCTGCAGGAACTGCTCGGCGCCCATGCCGGACTCCATCAGGCCGCCTTCGGTGATCTCGATTTCCAGGTGCTGCGGCGGCAGGCCGGTGCGCACGAGGATTTCCGCCAGCCGCTCGACCACGCCGCCGCGGCGGATCTCGCTGGGTGACAGGTTGATGGCCACGCGGCCGAAATCCAGGCCGGCGTCCAGCCAGGCGCGGCCTTGGCGGCAGGCCTCTTCGATGACCCACTCGCTCAGCGAGGTGATCATGCCGGTGTCTTCCATCACGGGGATGAACTGGTTGGGGCTGAGCGTGACCGAGCCGCCCAGCGTGCCCGCCGTGTGTTGCCCCGCCGTGTTCAGGCGCACCAGCGCTTCGAGGGCGATCACCTTGCGGTCCGACAGGCGCACCATGGGCTGGTAGTGCAGGGTGAACTCGCTGTGCTCGACGGCGCGGCGCAGCAGGGTTTCCATCTGCAGGCGCAGGGTGGCTTCGGTGGTGAAGGCCTGGGTGTAGAAGCTGAAGTTGTTGCGCCCGCGCCGTTTGGACTCGTACATGGCCGCGTCGGCATTGCGCACGAGCTCGGACTCGTCCTGGCCGTCGTCGGGGTACATGCTGATGCCGATGGAGGCGCGCACATAGACCTGCTGGCCGCCGTCCAGCGTGAAGGGCTGGTTGAGCGTCTCCAGGATGGCCGTGGCCACGTGCGCGGCCTGCTGCGGGTGGCGCAGGTGTTCGAGCACGAGCACGAACTCGTCACCGGCCAGGCGGCCCAGGGTGTCTTCCTGGCGCACGCGCTGGCGCAGGCGCTGGGCGACTTGCTTGAGCAGGCCGTCGTTGACGGTCTTGAAGTTGTCCAGGTCGATGAAGACGACGCCGACCAGGGTGTGGTGGCGCTGCGCCAGGTTGATGGCGTGGGCCAGGCGCTGGCGGATGAGCACGCGGTTGGGCAGCTCGGTCAGCGGGTCGTAGTGGGCCATGCGGGCCAGGCGCTCTTCGGTCTGCTTGAGCTGGGTGATGTCGGTGAACACGCCCACGAAGTGGCTGGGTTCGCCCTGGGTGCTGTGCACGGCCGCCACCGACAGCTTGGTCATGAACGGGTCGCCATTGCGGTGGCGGAACCAGACCTCACCCTGCCAGCTGCCGTAGCTCAGCAGGTGCTCGCGCAACTGGGCGATGAACTCGTCCGGGGCGTCGGTCAGCAGGAACTCGGGTGAGCGGCCGATGACTTCGTGCTCGTCGTAGCCGGTCAGGGCCGTGAAGGCCGGGTTGATGGACACCAGCACCCTGTCGCTGTCGAGCACCATCATGCCGTCGCGGGTGCTTTCGAGGGCGGCCGCGTGCAGGCGGATGCGCTCCTCGGCCCGGTCGCGCAGGGCCTCGCGGTGCAGGTTGGTGACGGCAAACGACAGGTCGCTGGAGAGGTCTTCGAAGAGGCCCAGTTCGTCGGCATCGGTGTCGTCCACGCGGCGGCCCAGCAGCATCAGGTGGCCGATGAGGGCTTGCTCGCGCCGCAGCGGCACGATCACGCAGCCGGGCGTGCCTGCGGCCACGGCCTCGTCCAGCCACATGGGTGCGGGGCCCTGTGGCTTGAGGGATTGCAGGTCGCGGGTGCGGAAGGTGTGGCCTTGGCGCAGGGCCGCGTCCAGGGCGTTGTCAGCCTGTGACATGACGTTCAGCGAAAAGCTCAGGCTGTCGCGCAGCGGGCGCGCGTCGCCGGCCTCGGCCACACAGTTCAGCGCACCGGCGGTGTCGGGGTCGAACAGCGCCACCCAGGCCTTGCGGAACTGGCCGTGCTGCACGGCCACGCGGCACACGCGGGCCATCAGAGTGCCCTGATCGTCCGAGCGCACGATGGCCTGGTTGACGTGGCTGAGGAAGTCGTACATCCGCGTCTTGCGGCGCAGGCGGCGCTCGGTCTGGCGGCGCCCGGTGATGTCCCAGATCATCCAGACGACCTGGTCGGTGTCACCCACGGGCGCACAGCGGCTGTCGAAGTGCCGCAGCGACTGGTTGATGGTGACGTTGAAGGTGATGGTCTGGGTGCTGCGCGTGCCCAGCGTTTGCCGCAGGACGCCCAGGAAGCGCTGGGCCATGTCCGGCGGAAAGAGGTCACCGAGGCGGCGGCCAATGAGCTCGTGCGCCGGCCGGCCCAGCAGGGGCAGGTTGTTGCCGTAGATGTCGAGGTAGCGCCCTTCTGCGTCCATGCGGAAGGCCAGGTCGGGCAGGGCTTCTGCGAAGGCGCTCAACTGGGCTTCGCGGGCCTTGACCTTGTCGATGGCCAGTTCGCGCTGCCGGTGGGCGCGGCCCATCAGCACCAGCAGCATCAGGGTGACGCAGCCGACCAGCGCCACGTTGAGGCGGTCGAGGTGGTGCTGGTCGCGGGTGGCGCGCTCCAGCGTGTGCTCCCACTGGGCGCTGGTGGCGTTCAGGGCCTGGTCCATCGCCGCGATGGCCTCGCCCATGCTGGCGGCGTCCTGGGGGGCTGCTTCAGCCTGGCGCAAGGCCGCGACCACCTGGGTCTGCAGCAGCGACAAGGGCGCTTTCACGGCCTCGGGCGCATGCGGTTGCAATGCCGCCAGGGCGTTGTGCGCGTGCATCAAAGGGGTGACCAACGGGGCTGGCTGGCCGGCGGCCGCGGGGGCCGTGCCCAGCAGCCACTGCGCCTGCCGTGCTTCGAAGCGAGCGGCCGACAGGTGGGTGTCGAAGGCGTGGGCCTGCTGCTGCAAGCGGTTCCAGCCCAGGTGCGACCAGGCGATCAGGCCCATGCTGATGGCCGCCAGTGCGCCCACCGACAGCGCCAAAGGCCCGAAGCGCCCCAGGGCCGGCATCGGCAAAGCCGCGACCGTCGCAGTGTGGGTCGCAGGGGTCTGGCTTGGCGGGGGAGGGTGGGGCACTGCGCTCATGTCACGTTGACTGCGTGGCTCGACGCCAATCCGACAGCTTAGGTGAAAACGCCGTCAGATCGGCGATGATGCCAAACGACTCGTTCGCAACCACCCTTTTGGGTGGGCGGGTTGTCCCGCAGCTTCCACATCCAGAGATTTTGACGGCCGCCCCATGTCACAGACTGCCTCTCCCGCGCCGATGTACGCCCCTGTTTTCCCAGCCCGCTCCGAGCACCACAGCGTGCGCGGCCTGCGCTACCACTTTCTGGTGTGGGGCGACCTCGCCCGGGCCACCGACGCCCAGCCGCTGCTGCTGATGGTGCACGGCTGGATGGACACGGCCGCGTCCTTCCAGTTCATGGTGGACGCCTTGCGCGCGCAGCCCGGCTGGGCCGAGCGCCCCATCGTTGCGCTGGACTGGCGCGGCTTCGGCCAAACCGAAACGCCACCCGCCACCGACAGCTACTTTTTTGCCGACTACCTGGGTGACCTCGACGCCATCCTCGATCAGCTCTCGCCGGGTCGCCCGGTGGACCTGCTCGGTCACAGCATGGGCGGCAACGTCGTCATGCTCTACGCGGGCGTGCGCTCCGAGCGCATCCGCAAGCTCGTCAACCTCGAAGGCTTCGGCATGCCGGCCACCCAGCCGGGCGATGCGCCGCAGCGCTACATCAAGTGGCTCGACGAAATCCACAAGCCCGTGCGCCTGAAGGATTACGACAGCCTGGACGCCGTCGCCAAGCGCCTGCAGACCACCAACCCGCTGCTGCGCGCCGAGTTCGCGCAATGGCTGGCCCAGCATTGGGCGCGCGAGGAAAACGGCCGCTGGGTCATCAACGCCGACCCGGCGCACAAGCGCCCGCAGCCCTTCCTCTACCGCGTCGAGGAGGTCAACGCCTTCCTGTCTCGCATCGCTTGCCCCGTCTTGTTCGTCGAAGGCGCCCAAACGCTGTATTTCATGTTCTTTGACGGCAAATTCAGCCGCGAGGAGTTCCTGCAGCGCGTGGCCCTGGTGCCGGATTTCCGCCTCGAAACCATCGACCAGGCCGCCCACATGCTGCACCATGACCAACCCGAGGCGCTGGCGGCCCACCTGGCGGGCTTCCTCACCACCTGATCGCCCCTGGCCGCTGGCTTGCATGTCACGCAGCGCCCCGGCCTCATGAGAAAATGACGCCATTCGGGCCGTGGCATGACCGCGGCCCCTTCACACACCGACCCCGACACTTTCGCAGGCACCCCATGGACATCGAACACATCAACGCCCTCGGCGCACAGATCTCTGACCTGACTCAGCGCACCGTTGAGCTCCGGAGGTATCTTTGACTGGGATGAAAAATCCCGCCGCCTGAGCGAAGTCAACGCCGAGCTCGAAGACCCCGCCGTCTGGAACGACCCCAAGCGCGCCCAGGAACTGGGCAAAGAGAAGAAGGCGCTGGAAAACGTCGTCCTGACCATCACCGAGCTGCAAACGGGCCTGGCCGACAACGCCGAGCTGTTCGAGATGTCCAAGGCCGATGGTGACTTCGATGGCATCCAGGCCATTGCCGCCGATGTGGCCACGCAGGCCGCCCGCGTGGGCGACCTCGAATTCCGCCGCATGTTCAACAAGCCGGCCGACCCGCTGCCCGCCTTCGTGGACATCCAGGCCGGCGCCGGCGGCACCGAGGCCTGCGATTGGGCCAACATGCTGCTGCGCCAGTACGTGCGCTACGCCGAGCGCAAGGGCTTCACGGCAACGGTGGAAGACATCACCGAAGGCGACACCGCCGGCATCAAGAGCGCCACCATCAAGGTCGAAGGTGAATACGCCTTTGGCCTGCTGCGCACCGAGACCGGCGTGCACCGCCTGGTGCGCAAATCGCCGTTCGACTCGTCCGGCGGCCGCCACACCTCCTTCGCCTCGGTGTTCGTGTACCCGGAGATCGACGATTCCATCGAGATCGACATCAACCCGTCCGACGTGCGCACCGACACCTTCCGCGCCTCCGGTGCGGGCGGTCAGCACATCAACAAGACCGACTCGGCCGTGCGTCTGACCCACATCCCCACGGGCATCGTGGTGCAGTGCCAGGATGGCCGCTCGCAGCACAGCAACCGCGACGTGGCCTGGAAGCGACTGCGCTCGCGCCTCTATGACCACGAACTGCGCAAGCGCCAGGAAGAGCAGCAAAAGCTCGAAGACAGCAAGACCGACGTGGGCTGGGGCCACCAGATCCGCTCTTACGTGCTGGACAACAGCCGCATCAAGGACCTGCGCACCAACGTCGAAGTCTCGGCCACCCAGAAGGTGCTCGACGGCGACCTCGACCAGTTCATCGAAGCCAGCCTCAAGCAAGGCATCTGACACCCGTCAGCCACACGGATTCACCTCAAAAGGGACACCCCATGCGTGAAGGCAGCGCTCCGCTGATTCGCCGCGAAGACTATGCGGCGCCGGCGTTCTGGATCAAGACGGTCGATCTGACCTTCGATCTGGACCCGGCCAAGACCCTGGTCATCAACAAGATGACCGTGGCCCCCAACCCGGCCCTGCCCGGCGCGCCCCTGCGCCTGGACGGCGAAGACATCAACCTCACGCGCGTGCTGGTCGATGGCGAGCCGGTGTCCTTCCGCACCGAAGGCGGCCAGCTCGTGCTGGAGAACCTGCCGCAGCAGCCTTTCAATCTGGAAATCCGCAGCACCTGCGCGCCCGAGAAGAACACGCAGCTGTCGGGCCTTTACACCAGCAGCGGTGGCTTCTTCACGCAGTGCGAGGCCCTGGGCTTTCGCCGCATCACCTATTTCCTGGACCGCCCCGACGTCATGGCCACCTACAAGGTGACCCTGAAAGCCGACCAGCGCAAGTACCCTGTGCTGCTGTCCAACGGCAACCTGGTGGAAGAGGGCAAGCTGGACGGCGGCAAGCACTTTGCCGTCTGGGAAGACCCGCATCCCAAGCCCTGCTACCTGTTTGCGCTGGTGGCCGCCGACCTGGTGCGCCGCGAACAGCGCATCCGCACCCGCGCGGGCCGCGACCACCTGCTGCAGATCTACGTGCGCGCCGGTGACCTCGACAAGACCGAGCACGCGATGAACTCGCTGATCGCGTCCATTGCCTGGGACGAGGCCCGCTTCGGCCTGAGCCTGGACCTGGAGCGCTTCATGGTCGTGGCCGTGAGCGACTTCAACATGGGCGCCATGGAGAACAAGGGGTTGAACATTTTCAACACCAAGTTCGTGCTGGCCAACCCGGCCACCGCCACCGACGTGGATTTCGGCAACGTCGAAAGCGTGGTCGCCCACGAGTACTTCCACAACTGGACCGGCAACCGCGTCACCTGCCGCGACTGGTTCCAGCTGTCGCTCAAGGAAGGCCTGACCGTTTTCCGCGACCAGCAGTTCAGCCAGGACATGGCCGGCAGCCCCAGCGCCCGTGCCGTCAAGCGCATCGAGGACGTGCGCACCCTGCGCCAGCTGCAGTTCCCCGAAGACGCGGGCCCCATGGCCCACCCTGTGCGCCCCGACAGCTACCTGGCCATCGACAATTTCTACACCGCCACCGTCTATGAGAAGGGTGCCGAGGTCGTGCGCATGATGCACACCCTGGTGGGCGATGAGGGCTTTGCCCAGGGCATGGCCCTGTACTTCGAACGCCACGACGGCCAGGCCGTGACCTGCGACGATTTCGCCCAGGCCATCGCCGATGCCAACCCTGACAGCGAGCTGGCCAAGCGCCTGGACGCGTTCAAGCGCTGGTACGCCCAGGCGGGCACGCCCCGCGTGAAGGTCGATGGCGTGTATGACGCCGCCAACCAGATCTACACCCTGACCTTGTCGCAGAGCTGCGTGGCCACGCCCGGGCAGCCGGTGAAGGCCCCTGTCGTGATCCCCGTGGCCATGGGCTTGGTGGCGCCGGATGGCCGGCAATTGAACCTGCATTTCGAAGGACAGTTGGCGTCGGTGGGCCACAACACCGTGCTGGTGCTGTCCGAGCCCGAACAGGCCTTCACCTTCGTGCACGTGCCGGTCGAGCCCGTGCCTTCGCTGCTGCGCGGCTTCTCTGCGCCCGTGGTGCTGGAGGCCGAACTCAGCGACGACGCCCTGTTCACCCTGCTCAGCCACGACCAGGACCCCTTCAACCGCTGGGAAGCCGCCCAGAAGCTGTCGCTGCGCCGTTTGCTGGCCGCGGTGGCGGGCAGCGGCCACGTCGAGCTGGACGCCCGCTTCGTCGAAGCCCTGCGCGGCGTGCTGCGCCACCCCGAGCTGGACGCCGCCTTCAAAGAACTGGTGTTGACCCTGCCGAGCGAGGCCTACGTGGCCGAACAGCTCGACCTGGTGGACCCGCAACGCATCCACGCGGCCCGCGAAGGCATGCGCCTGCAGTTTGCCCACGCCCTGCACGAGGATTGGGCCTGGGCCTACGAGCAACACCACGAGCTGGGCGGCTACTCCCCCGACCCGGTGAGCACCGGCCGCCGCGCCCTGGCCAACCTGGCCCTGGGCATGCTGGTGCTGGATGGCAGCGTGCGCCACAACCCCGTCTGGACGGGCAAGGCCCTGCAGCGCTTCCAGGACGCCAACAACATGACCGACCGCCTGGGCGCGCTGTCCGCCCTGGTGAACGCGCATGCCGAGCAGGCCGAGCAGGCCCTCGCTCACTTCCACCAGCAGTTCCGTGGCGAAGCCCTGGTCATCGACAAGTGGTTCAGCCTGCAGGCCTTGGCGCCTGAAAAGGACGGCAAGGTCTTTGCCCGTGCCAAGGCCCTGATGCTGCACCCCGACTTCACCCTGCGCACGCCCAACCGGGCCCGCAGCCTGCTGATGGCGCTGTGCCAGAGCAACCCGGCCGCCTTCCACCGCACCGATGCCGCCGGCTACGTGTTCTGGGCCGACCGCGTCATCGAGATCGACGGCATCAACCCGCAGCTGGCCGCCCGCCTGGCCCGCGCCATGGACCACTGGCGCCGCCTGGCCGAGCCCTACCGCACGGCAGCCCGCGAGGCCCTCAGCCGCGTGGCGGCGCGCACCGAGCTGTCGGACGATGTCCGCGAGATCGTCACACGCGCGTTGCAGGATTGAGCCTTCCCCGTTTTCAGACCCCGAGACCACCACCATGTCCAAACGCATCAGCCTCACGCAGTACCTGATCGAGCAGCAGCGCGGCGAAGCGCAGATCCCTGCTCAACTGCGCCTGCTCATCGAAGTCGTCGCGCGTGCCTGCAAGTCCATCGCCATCAGCGTCAACAAGGGCGCCCTCGGTGACGTGCTGGGCACCGCCGGCAGCGAGAACGTGCAGGGCGAAGTCCAGAAGAAGCTCGACATCATCGCCAACGAGGTGCTGATCGAGGCCAACGAATGGGGCGGTCACCTGGCCGGCATGGCCTCCGAAGAAATGGACGACATGCACGCCGTGCCGCTGCACTACCCACAGGGCGAATACCTGCTGCTATTCGACCCCCTGGACGGCTCCAGCAACATCGACGTCAACGTCAGCATCGGCACCATCTTCTCGGTGCTCAAGCACAAGGGCGGCGACGTCACGAACGACAGCTTCCTGCAGGCGGGCACCGACCAGGTTTGCGCCGGCTACTGCGTGTATGGCCCGCAAACCACGCTGGTGCTGACCGTGGGCCGCGGCGTGGTGATGTTCACGCTGGACCGCGAGCAGGGCTCGTGGGTGATGACCGCCGATCAGGTGAAGATCCCGGAAGACACCAAGGAGTTCGCCATCAACATGTCGAACATGCGCCACTGGGATGCCCCCGTGAAACGCTACATCGACGAGTGCCTGCAGGGCAAGGACGGTGCGCGCGGCAAGGACTTCAACATGCGCTGGATCGCCTCGATGGTGGCCGACGTGCACCGCATCCTGACCCGCGGCGGCATTTTCATGTACCCCTGGGACAAGCGCGAGCCCAACAAGCCCGGCAAGCTGCGCCTGATGTACGAAGCCAACCCCATGAGCTTCCTGGTGGAGCAGGCGGGTGGTGCCTCGACCAACGGCTTGCAGCGCATCATGGAGATCCAACCGGGCCAGTTGCACGAACGCGTCAGCGTGGTGCTGGGCTCGAAGAACGAGGTGGAGCGCGTCACGGCTTACCACCGTGAAGCGAAGTGAAAACGGTGGCAAAAAACCCGTTATAATTTTTGGCTGTGGTGTGATCTGCGTTGAGCAGATCACACCACGCGTGCCGGTGTAGCTCAGTCGGTAGAGCAGCTCATTCGTAATGAGAAGGTCGAGGGTTCGATTCCTTTCTCCGGCACCAATGAAATCAACAACTTAGCCTCAGACAGTGTCTGGGGCTTTGTTGTTTCTGGGCTCGATGTAAGGGCGGATGTAAGACTGTTTTGCTCGGTCTCTGCCAATGCCGCTCGGGGCCTCGTCTTCCAGCCGCTGACCTCGGGCCTTCACGCTGATTTGCTGATTCCCTGCCATTCAAACGGCCCAGCTTCCCCGGGCATCAGGTTCTCGGCGTTTGATTTCCAGTTCAAGGGGCGGATTTAATCCGCGCGTGAGAAACCGGCTGGTCAAGGGGGCGGGCGTTTCCAGAGATTGAAGCCCCCCCTGCCCCGGGCGGGGTGGGGTGGGGTGCGCCCGGCCCCGTGCCATCTGCTGCGGTTGACGCGCATCCTTGTTGCCCGCGGTGCCGGCCAGCGCTTGGACGATGTGGGCGAATGCCTGGGAACCTGGTGTGCTCATGCTGTAGTGCTTCGGGCTGGTGATGTCGTTGGGTGATGTGGCCGGCTGGTTGTTGCCCTTGGGCTGAGGGCGGAAGGATGGGCACCCTGGCCCTATGGACAGACCGGCCTTGCACACTGTGTGAAGCCACAGGCCCCACAGCGTGATGTCCAGCCGCTGTGTGCAGGTCTCGCAGCTCATCGCCCCAGCTCCTTGAACACGTCCTGGCAGTTGCGGGCCACGAATGCCACACCGCCGGCCTGTTTGATGAGCGCCAGAAAGTGGCGCTGCTCGTCGCTCACGCGGCCACCTTTGGCGCGCTTGACCTCTACGCCCAGCAGGCGGCCGTCTTTCATCTGCCCCAGCAGGTCGGGGCATCCAGGCCAGCCAAACCGAATGAAGCGGTTCCCCACCTTTGCGGCGCCGCTGTTCATGCGTCGCACCCAGGCGACAGATTGATGGGTGCTCAGGGCTCGCAGTACCTCGGCCAGTGCTGCGGCTTCGGGCTTCGTGTGGTGCCGTGGTTTGATGGGCTCCAGGCCGAACAGGTCGGGTAAGGCTTCCATGCTCAAGCCCTCCACCTGTTGACCAGCGCCCACCAGCAGGATGGGCACAGGGCCTGCCATGCCGGGTCCATCGGGGCGGCAGCACCACAAGAAGCGCAAGCCATGCGATGAGGCGTTGCCCCGAAAATCCCCGTTTCGGGGTGGTTCGGGGTTTTCCGGGTGTTCCCAGTACCCCGAAAATCCCCGAAGGCCCCTATAGGGGGCCGGGGGAATTCGGGGAGCCCGGCGGGGTGGTTCAGGTCAGCCATATCCACCCCTCGCCAAGCCCCAAAACCCCGCGTGAGACAAGCCCGGTAATCGCCTGCCTGGTGCGCTCGGTCTTGCGGTCGGGCTCCACGGCCAGGCTGTCGCGTAGCTTGGGCAGCACCGCCTCCAGCTCCAGGCATGGGCGCACCGAAGGCCCCCCACCTTTGCCGAAGTCGTGCGACGCCTTGAACAGTGGGCGCAGTGCGTCAAGGATGAGGCGCTGATTGCCACCGGCTGGCAGCTTGGCGGCCTTGACCTCTTGCACGGTCTCATCAGGCACCACCACGCATGACGTGATGGCGTCGCCCTCGTCATCGGCCCCGATGGTTTCCACCTCCAGGCGGAAGGGGTGCGCGGCTTCGTCCTCGCCCTCCTTGGACTTGGCCACCTTCCAGGCGCGGCCAGCGTCGCCCCTGGTCACTTCGATGGCGGCATCCAGTGCCGCGTGTAGGGATGAATGACCACGAAGCCCACGGGTCAGGTCTTTGCCTGTGTGGTGCACCAGCAGGACCAGCCCGCCGGCTGCGGCTTGCAGGGCCTTGCAGGCGTCAATGACGAGGCCCATCTCGGCGCCGCTGTTTTCATCGATGCCAGAGGCGGCGCGGTTGAGGGTGTCTATCACCACCACGCCGCCCCCGGCCCCCGTTGCCTTGATGGCCTCGGCCAGGGCTTGGGCATCCTCCAGCAGGGCGAAGGGCTGCGCCATGAAGTGCAGGGACTGCGGCAAAGCGCCCCGGCGCATCTTCCAGGCGTGCACACGCTGGGCAATGCCGTGCTCGCCCTCCAGGGCGCAATACACCACCGGGGCTTGCGTAACGCGATGGCCGAACCACCAGCGGCCGGCGGCAATGTGCGCGGCGGCATCGATGGCCAGGAAAGACTTGCCGCTTCCGCTGGGGCCATACAGGCAGGCCACGCCAGCAGCAGGCAGCACGCCACGCACCAGCCATTGCAGCGGTGGCAGCATCATCAGTTCATCGGCTGACATCAGCCTGAAGCGGTGGGCCGGGGCTTGGGCCTGCTCAAGCAGCGCCTCCAGGGCTTCGGCGCCATGCTCTTGCATGTGGTCGTTGACGTCATGGTTGCGCGGGCTGCCCTCGGGCATGGCCACCCACCGCGCGCCCGTGTCCTTGGCGATGCGTTCGGCGTCGTCTTCCTTGCCAGCGTCAGGCACCACCACCAGCGACAAGCCAGGATGTGCTGCACGCAGCTCCTTGGTGACGGTCGAAACCCGGCCCCAGCCGAAAGCCACCACGGCGGCGCAGCCTGTTGCCTTCCAACAGGCCCAGGCCTGCCCGATGCCCTCGACCACATAGGCTCGGCCTTGCGGCTCAAGGTCACCCACCACGAATACGCCCCGCATGGGGTGTCCGGGTAGGTTCATCTTTGGGCCATCGGCGGGAATGCATTGCAGGCTGACCAGCTCGCCGGCCGGCGTTTGGACTGGCACCAGCAAAGCGCCGGCCATGTCGCGGCCACCGATGCGCAGGCCACCAGCGCACACGCGCAGGCCATCGGGGCGGCCGCCCTTGCGGGTGATGTAGCCATGCTCGGCCGTTGCAGGTGCGGCGGCTTGCCAGACCTCAGCAGCACTCATGCCGGGGCGTATAGCGGCCCGTGGAGGCTCTTTGCGGGTCGGGGCCGGCGCACGTGCAGGGGTGGGCCTGTTCGCGTCTTGCTGGGGCTTCCAGCCATTGGCGCGGGCCATGTGAAACAAGGTGCCAGCCTGAACGGCTCCGCGTTCGTCGATGCTGCGCCATGCGTTCATCACATCGCGCTCGCCTTTGAAGTTCGACGCGGTGGAGCTCCACGCTGTCACGTCATCAACATCCAGGCCGGCGGCTTTGGCCCCGGCCATTACCTTCACCCAGGTCTGACGGTCGCAGCCTGGGTCGATGAATTGCAGGGCGTCGCGGGCTTGCTCTGGTGGGTATGTCATGCGTCAGCACCCCCAGCGGCGAAGGATGGCCAGACCCACGCAGGCGGCTGCCTGTGTCCACAAATGGCGCTCGGCCTGGGCACGTTCGCGCAGCTCTTCCAGCCGGTAGGACCAGGCCCAGGCGCGGTGATGAATCCACATCATGGGCGGCCACCTTTCGCACGGCGCGCCAGCCAGGCACACAAGCGGGCCTTGTCTGAGTCGGTCAGGTGGTAGATTCCCCGCAGCACCTCAAAGCCGTCCTTGTCGATGCAAGGGGTGCGGCTGCACGGAACATCAAGGCCACGGCGGCGCAGCTCGGCTATCAGCTCCGGGCCATTCGATGCACCAGAGATGCGGTCCACGTCCTCACGCGGTCGGGGCCTGACTTGCAGGGCGTTGATGATGCGGAGGTGACGCGGGTTGTCGGTTCCCGCAAAATGGCGCTTGCTCTCGGCGCTCGGGCTTCCCTTTCTGGGACTCGGGCGCTCTTTCATTGCACCCCCAGTAGTGCCTTGATGTCAGCGACGCGCCAGGCCAGGCGGCCATTGACGCGGATGGGGCGGATGGGGCCATTTTCAAGGCAGGCCCACAGGCGCAATGTCTGCTGGGCACGGTTGAGATGGGCCGCCGCTTCCGGCGTTGGGAGTGCCGCCCTCGGCTCGAATTCAAGGGGCGTCAGTTGAACAACTTTCGCTGTCATGCTTTGAACCTCTAGGTTCGTTGAACATGACCGCAGGCTCCGATTTCAGGCGGAAGCGAACAAAGCTCAGTTCCGCCTCGTTGAGATGACCTCTCGGACGTATCGTTGCGTCACCGTCACCCCTTGTGCGGCCGCGCGCTGGACGATGATGTTTACCCGGTTGCGGGTGTCCACACACTTCAACTTGGCGTTAATAGCCTCGACAGCCTGCCTCTTCCCGCCTCGGCTTCTCGCGCTCTCGGCGCCAGCCTTGGCCTTTTCTGCCGACGCCTGCCTGTAGATATCGAAGACCGCTACCAACGCGCCCAGCTCGGCCATCATGTTCATGGCCTGGTCGATGGCCCCAAGAAGCCGGTATCCCTCGGCATGTGCCGCGTGCTCATAGATGCGCGCAGCCAGGCCCGTGATGGAGTCGCCCGGATGCTGGCGCTGGTCGATGACCTCAGCCCTCAGCAGGGTGCCGTGTGGCGCCTCATTCAGCAGGGGGCCTGTCGTGATGCCCTCGCCCTCGATGACTGCCAACGCCTCTACTTTCAGGCCCGGCAGGGCGCGCAGGCTCACGCGGTTGGGCTTGACCTCCCACAGCTCCACCGGACCGTGTTCTGTCTCGTGCGTGGTCACCCGGCGCCTGGTGTACTGGCGCCCCTTGAGCGTCGGTCTCTTCACATGCACCCCCGTGCATCCCCAATGAAAGAAACCCCAGCGGGACACGTCGGGGGCCGTGTCTTTCGGTCAGGCTTGCGGCCTGCCTAGCTGGGGCTCAAATCATTATGACCGCGCTGGCCCAGCGCATCGGCGCAGGCGGTCGGCACCTAGCGTTGCGGTGCTTTGCTGCGAATGACTGGCGACGTCGTCCGGAGCGTCAGGGTCAAATGTCGTCAGAAAACCGCCCACAGCCTGAACGCGCCATGTGTTCCGCACAGCGTCAGCCCTCCCCATGACCTTCACCATGCGCCCGTGATTCATGCGCGGCGATGTGGCGCTAGCCCATATCAGGCAATAGTCGCCGATGTGGAGGCGGTCCCATCGGCGCAGGGCAGTCACCACACGGGGCAAGCGCCCCCGCCTTTTCGGGTTCAGCACGGGCGCACGCTCGTCTGTGAACATGGCCACGACGTTGTCAGCCAGTCGGGGCCGGGGTGGTTTGGGTGGCGGCGGTTCAACGGGCGGCAGCGCCGGAAGAACGATATAGCGCCATCCGGGCGGCGGCGTAATTGAACGAGAATCGGCCTTAGCCATGCTTCACCTCTGCTGTAGGTGGGTTGTGGTCAGGGGCTGGCCAGTGTTCCACCACTGCCCGGCCCCGCTTGTTTGCCTGAGTCCGTCAGGCGGCGGGTCTGTGACCTTCCAGGGCCATGCGAGCGATGAACCCGGAGCGGGTTTCGCCTTGAGCGCCAGCCAGGGCATCCAGGCGGCGCAGCACGCGGCGGGGCAGACTGATGTTCACGCGTTCGAGCGTGTCATCCAGCGCGGCTGGGTCAACCCTCACCACTGCCCATGCCCAGCTTTTCCACTCTTTGTGCGCCTTGCGCAGGGCTTCGATGCTGCTGGGCGCGGGGATGTCTTGCCCGGCATCGATGGCGGTTTCAATCCAGGCCACGATGGCTTCCTCGGCCATGGCCATGGCTTCTTCCAGGGTGTCACCAGCAGAGAAGCAGCCAGGCAGGTCAGGGACGACCACGCCGAAGGCTTCGGTGTCGGTGCCGGGTTCGATGGCGACGGGGTAATACATGGTGGATGCCTCTCAGATGCCTGCTTGCTGCCGGATTGCCTTGACCAGCCCCTTACCCAAGTCCTTCTTGGGGTGTGGAACCACGACGATGCCGGGGCGCTGCGGGTGCGTGAAAACATGGTGTGAACCGTTCACGCGTGCCAACTGCCACCCGGTCTTGCGTAGTTCCTTGATGAGGTCGGCGCTGCTCATTTGTGTATGGTACACATGATGTGTATGGTGTGTAAATAGTCAAGGGGCGGAAATGACGCGCAGCCTCCCTGGCTCGGTCTTCTCGTCAAACTGCACGCCGGCAAGCGCCAGGATGTGGGCCTCAATCTGTGCCAGGAAGGGGCGCAGGGCATCCACGCTGCGGGGGCGGTAGCCCTCGGCCGTGGCGCTTGGCTTGTGGCCCATCACTTGGGCAATGGCGCCAGCAGGTGCCCCGGCTGCTTCACCCAGCAAAGAGAACGAACGGCGCAGGCCGTGAATGGTCAATCCATCAATCCCGGTGCCTTGCAGGGCCTTGGTGTGGCTGTTGCGCGGGTCGGACATGCGGCCGGAGGCGCCCACTGTGGCCACGGCGCCCACTGGTGCGGCCTTGCCCGCCTTGGTGTTGTCGCGCTCCCGGCGCTTGATGTTGGCGGTGTCTGTCTTGAGTGTGCGGGTGCTGGCGAACACCCATTCGCTGTGGCGAGGCAGGGTGCCCAGCAGTTGGGCAAGGTAGGGCGTCAGGGGAATGGTGCGGGTGGCTTCCACCTTGTCGGCTATGGTCAGCTTGCGCCATTGGAAGTCCACGTCCTGCCACTTGAGCCCGGCCATTTCTTCTCGGCGGGCGCCAGTCAGCAGCAGGGCGCGCAGGTACACCGATGCGGTGCGGTTGCTCAACTGCTCCACCCCGGTCCACCAGCCGGCGACCTGTGCGGCCTCCAGGCAGTCGGTGCGGCGCTTCATGCTCGGTAGGTCTTGCAGCAGGGCCGGGGCACGGCCTGCGTCAACGTCCACCAGTGCGCGGTACTTGGGCCGGGTGGCGCACCAGCGCAGGAAGCCCCGGAACATCATCAAGGCTCGGGCGGCCTGGTGCTTGCTGTTGCGTGCCTCGCTGTCTTGCCAGGCTTTCAGTGTGTCCTCGGTGATGTCCACCAGTCGGAGCGACAGCAGGGGCCAGAGTGGGCCGGGCCGGGTCTTGCCGGTTCCTCGCTTCTTGGGTTCGCCGCCTGGTGCTGCCATCCGTCTGAGGTCTTCGAGGTAGCGGGGCTTCCAGGCGTCGCGGCGCTTGGGCTTGCCTTCCTCCAGGTACTCGGGCCAGACATCACCCACGGTCACTGCCTGCGCGACCTTCTCGGCCTCCTGTTCCTTTTGTGCCGCTACGGCTTGCCGCTTGAGGCTGCGCGGGTCTTTGCCCTCGTCAATCAGCCGCTGCAGCTCTCGCGCTTTGGCTTGGGCGTCCTTGATGCTCCAGGCGGCAGGGCTGCCGATGGTGATGCGGACATCGCGCCCGCAGTACAGGCCCTGAAAGACATAGGCGGGCTTGCCGTGTGGGGTGGCTCGAAGGCCAAGGCCGGGGGTTACCTCGTCCCAGAGGAAGGCCTGCTGCTTGCCCTCGGGGCACTTGAAAGCCGCGACCCGCGCGGCGGTGAAAGGCATCTTCGCCATGTCTGCTCCCGGTCTTACATCGGCCGGATGTAAGGGCGGATGTAAGACCAAAACCTGAAAACAGGCGAATCTCTTTCAACGAGTATCGCCGCCTCCCTCAGCTATTTCTAGAGGGAGATGGCAGTTTATCAACGATTGTGAATGGCCGCGAACACCTGATATCGCTCATTCGTAATGAGAAGGTCGAGGGTTCGATTCCTTTCTCCGGCACCAATGACATCCCACACAAAGCCAACCTCGCAAGGGTTGGCTTTGTTGTTTCAGGGGCAGCCCACAACGTCTGTGGTGAGGAAGGCGGTCTGGTTGCCTTGCTGGGCCACGGCCGAGGCGCAACGCAGCGCATGGCCTTCGACGATGTCGCGCTCCTGCGAGCGGCAGCCGGTGGCATTCGCGCACTGGCGGCTGCGCTGGGTGTCGTAGCCCTGGAAGCGCCAGTTCATGCGGAGCTGGTCCACCGCCCGGGGGGCACCGTCGCTGTCACAGCGGCCTTCGGTGACCCAGCTTTCCACTTGGCGCTCGCTGTACGCGACATAGAAGCCGCCAACCAGGCGCAGGTGCAGGCAAAAGGGCGGGCTTTCCGCTGCGCCAACGAATTTCGGTGCCAGCGTCACGCTGTCCACCCGCAACTCGTCTTTCTGCTGGATCGGGGGCAGGGTGCAGGCGCTGCCCAGCAGGCTCAGGACGAGCATGGTGCCGACAGACGCGATCAGGGCGGGGCGCAAGCGGGGCAGGTTCATGCCTTGCATGCTGAGGCAAGGCGGGCGCGGCCATGGCCCGATGTGGGGCGAAGATGCGGGCCAGTTCGCCAGACCTGGCTCAAGCCTGGCTCAAAAACGCATGCACCTGCTGCGCCGCATGGGCCGGGTCTTCCTGCATGAAGCAGTGGCCGCCAGGCACTTCGCGCGTTTCCACCGCGTCGTTGAGCTGGCGCCAGCGCTGGGCGGCTTCGCCCACGAAGGGGAAGGTGTGCTGGGCGTGCAGCATCAACACGGGGGTGCGCACGCGGCCCAGCACGGACCACAGCCGGTCGGGCCCGGAGCTGAAGATTTCGGCTTCGCGGCTGGGCTGGCATTTCAGGCGCACACCGTCGTCGGCATCGGCCAGGGCGTGGGTCACGAAGGCCTGCATGGCGTCGTCGGTCCAGCCCTTGTAGGTGCCGCGGCCGGTGAGGGCGGCTTGGGCTTCTGCGCGGCTGGGCCAGTGGTCGCGGCGGGCGCGGGCCTGGCGGGCCAGCGGGGTGTGGCGCAGGACGCCCGTGAGCTCACCCAGCGACATCCCCATCAGCATGGCCGGGCTGAACAGCACCGGGTCGAGCAGCACCACCCGCTCGAACAGACCGCGGTGCTCGCCTGCGATCAGGGCCGTCAGCACGCCGCCAAAGCTGTGCCCGGCGGCCACATGGCGCACGCCTGCGAAGGCCTGGCCTTGGCTTTTCAGGGCCTCCACGGCGAGGTCGGCGCTGCGGTTCCAGCCGACGAAGCGTTCACCGTGGTCGCTGTCGCCGTGGCCTTGCGCGTCGCTGAGCCACAGGTCGAAGTGCGCGCTCAGGTGGCGCAGCATGGGCTCATAGACGCGCCCGCAAAAGCCGTTGCCATGCAGGAAGTGCAGCAGGGGTTTGCCGCTGGGCGGGGTGTGCCAGCCGCGCAGCGTGAAGCCGTGGCGGGTGGGGTGCTGCCAGGAGATCAAATCCATGGGAGTGATTTGGCCATGAAAAAGCCCCCGAAGGGGCTGTGGGGGACGCGTGCCCGGTGTGCGCAGGCGCAGGTCAGACGCGCTCGATGACCATGGCGATGCCCTGGCCGCCGCCAATGCACATCGTGATCAGGGCGTAGCGGCCGCCGGTGCGTTGCAGTTCGTAGATGGCCTTGGTCACCAGGATGGCACCCGTGGCACCCACGGGGTGGCCCAGCGAGATGCCCGAGCCGTTGGGGTTGGTCTTCTCGTTGGGGAAGCCCATTTCCTTGGACACGGCACAGGCTTGCGCGGCGAAGGCTTCGTTGGCCTCGATCAGGTCGAGGTCAGAGACCTTCAGGCCGGCCTTTTCCAGGGCCAGCTTGGACGCTGGCACGGGGCCGATGCCCATGAACTCGGGGTCCACGCCAGCGTGGGCGTAAGACACCAGGCGTGCCAGTGGCTTGAGGCCCAGGGCCTTGGCCTTGTCGGCAGAAGCCATCACCACGGCAGCGGCGCCATCGTTCAGGGTGGAGGCGTTGCCGGCGGTGACGGTGCCTTCTTCCTTCTTGAAGGCGGGCTTCATCTTGCCCAGGGCATCGACCGTGGTGTCGCTCTTGACGCCTTCGTCGGTGTCGAACAGCACCACGCCCTTGCGGGTCTTGAGCTCGACCGGGACGATCTGTTCCTTGAACAGGCCGGCTTCGATGGCCTTGGCCGCGCGCTGTTGCGATTGCACGGCGTAGGCGTCTTGCTGCTCGCGGGTGATCTCGTGGCGGTTGGCCACGTTCTCGGCGGTGATGCCCATGTGGATGTGCAAGCGCGGGTCGTGCAGGGCGCCCAGCATGTAGTCCAGCATCTTCACGTCGCCCATGCGCGCACCCCAGCGGTTGGAGGTGACGATGTAGGCGCCGCGGCTCATGGACTCGGCACCGGCGCCGATGGCCACGTCGCAATCACCCAGCAGGATGGACTGGGCGGCCGACACCACGGCTTGCAGGCCCGAACCGCACAGGCGGTTGACGTTGAAGGCGGGGGCCTCTTGCGGCACGCCGGCGTTCAGGGCGGCCACGCGGCTGATGTAGGCGTCTTGCGGCACGGTCGGGATCACATGGCCGAGCACCACGTGGCCGACGTCTTGCGGCTTCACGCCAGCGCGCTCCAGGGCGGTCTTGATGACCAGGGCGCCGAGCTCGGCCGGAGGGGTGTCCTTGAGCGAGCCACCGAAAGAGCCGATGGCGGTGCGGGCGGCGCCCAAGAAGACGACTTCACGAGTCATGGTGTGATCCTTCCAGAGGGGTGAAACAGGGGTGAGGCTGGTGCATCAACCTTGTATTGTGATGCAGTCCGTTCAGGCGGGTGTGGCGTGCCCGTGGGCTTGCAGCCTGGCGCGGAACGCTGCTGGCAGCGGCGCGACTTTTTTGCCGCCCCCGGGCGCGTCGCCAACGAAGACCACACCGGTCTTGCCCCGGGCGACTTCACGTCCGCTGGCCTTGTCGCGCAGGCGGAACACCAGGTCGAAGCCGTACCTGTTGAAGTCGTCGGGGACCATGTCGATCTGCAGGGTCTCGCCGTAAAAGGCTTCCGACTTGTACTGCGCCATCATGTCGCCCACCACGATGGACAGGCCCTCGATGTCCAGCTCGCCGCGGTAGCCCAGCCAGCGGAAGAAGCGCAGGCGCGCCTCAGACACCAGGCTGAGCAACTGGGCGTTGTCCAGGTGCCCGCCTTGGTTGACGTGGCTGATGTAGATGGGGATGTCGGTGCTGAACAGGAACTGCTCGGGCAGTTCGAACTGGATGCGGGCCATGGGGGAGTGTGCCGAACTCAGCGTGCCGGCACGCCGTCGGGCATGGCGGTGCTGGGCGAGCTGGGGAAGCTGTGGCGCAGGATGCGCCAGATCACCTGGCCGAACTGGCCGGCCATCGAGCCGGTGTTGTAGTGGATGCCGTAGCGGCGGCAGATGTCGCGCACGACCGGTGCCATCTCGGCGTAACGGTTGGCCGGCACGTCGGGGAAGAGGTGGTGCTCGATCTGGTGGCTCAGGTTGCCCGTCAGGATGTGCAGGGCCTTGCTGCCCGACAGGTTGGACGAGCCCAGGATCTGGCGCACATACCACTGCGGACGCGATTCGTCTTTCAGCACGGCCTTGGGGAAGGTCTGCACATTGGTGGTGAAGTGACCGCAGAAGATGACGGTGTAGGTCCAGAGGTTGCGCAGGCCATTGGCCACGAGGTTGCCGGTGAACACCGAGGCCCAGGCGGGGCCGGCCAGCAGCGGGAAGACGACGTAGTCCTTGACGAGCTGGCGGCGCCACTTGTGCAGCGTGGGGGCGGATTCCTTGAACAGGCGAGCCCAGGTGATGCGGCCGATGAAGACGCGGCCCACGCGCAGGTTCTGGATGGCCACGCCCCACTGGAACAGCAGCGCGAAGATCACGGCGTACAGCGGCTGGAACAGCGCGGCAGGGTGCCACTTCTGTTCGGGGAAGATGCGCAGCACGTCGTAGCCGATGTCATCGTCCATGCCGTGCACATTGGTGTAGGTGTGGTGCTTGAAGTTGTGGGTTTTGCGCCAGTTGTCGGCGGTGCCGACGATGTCCCACTCGAAGGTCTTGCCGCTGAAGCGCGGGTCGCCCATCCAGTCGAACTGGCCGTGGATGACGTTGTGGCCCAGCTCCATGTTGTCCAGGATCTTGGACAGGCCCAGCGTGAAGGCGCCCAGCAGCCAGACGCTCCAGTCCCACGGCGAGGGCAGGAAAAAGCCGACCACCAGCAGGATGCGGCCGATGATTTCCGTCCAGCGCACGGCGGCGAAGATGCGGCGGATGTAGCGGGCGTCGCGCTCGCCGAGGTCGGCCACGGTGCGGGCGCGCAGGGCTTCGATCTCGGTGCCGAAGTCGCTGAGCTCTTGCGGGCTCAAGGGGCGCTGCAGGCCGCGGTGGATGCCGGGGTGGAGCGTCGGGAGGGCGGCGGAGGCGGGAGCTTGGCTCATGGGGGCGGTGCCTTCTTGAAAATCAAAGGTCCAGAGACAGGTCGGAGCAGGCGCGGCTCACGCACAGGCGCACGGCCATGTCGGGCTCGGCGCTGCGTTCGCCAGTCAGGGTGTCCAGGGTGGTGCCGCTGTGGCGCTGGCACACGCAGGTGTGGCAGACGCCCATGCGGCATCCGGAGGGCGGGTTCAGCCCTTGGGCTTCCAGGGCC
The DNA here is from genome assembly GCF_004362855.1 of Aquabacterium commune. Taxonomy (GTDB): domain Bacteria; phylum Pseudomonadota; class Gammaproteobacteria; order Burkholderiales; family Burkholderiaceae_C; genus Aquabacterium; species Aquabacterium commune. The sequence continues at coordinate 224,760 of NZ_SNXW01000001.1, read as the reverse complement.
TCCAGCAGCGAGCTGCCCGAGGACACGCTCAAGGTGCGGCCGCTGCGCGTGAGCGACACGGCCACTGTGGTGGCTTCGCCCGCGCCGGGCAGATCGGCAGGGACGGTGGGCGTGAAGCCCTCGGCCTGGAAGCTGCGCGCGGTGGCGGCCGTCAGGGCGCGGGCGGCATCGACGAAACCGCCGGGGCCGCAGGCCAGCACCTGGCGGTCGGCCCAGGCGGCGCTGCCCTCGGTGCTGACACCGGCGTTGCCGCACAGGCGGGTCAACAGAGCGTGGTCGATGAAGCCCTGGTGTTCATCGGTGCCTTGGGCCGCTTCGTGGGTCACCACGAAATGCACCTGGAAGCGCGGGTGTTGGCGGGCCAGGGCGCGCAGCTCGCCGGCAAAGCAGAATTCGGCGCGGGTCTTGGCCCAGTAGATCAGGCTGACATCCACCGGCATGCCCTGGGCGGCCAGTTGGCGGGTCAGGGCCATCAGCGGGGTGATGCCGCTGCCGGCGGCCAGGAACAGCCAGCGGCCTTCGGGGCTTTGAACGCCTTGAGCGCTGGCCGGCAGGGTCATGTCACCGAAGGCCTCGCCCAGCTCCAACACGTCGCCCACGCGGGTGTGCTCGCACAGCTGGGTGCTCAGGCGGCCGCCATCGACGCGCTTGACGGTGATGGCGATGCGGCCATCGCGGCGGGGGATGTCGGTCAGGCTGTAGCTGCGCGTGACGCGGCGGCCACCCACCTCGGCGCTGACGTTGAGGTGCTGTCCGGGCTGGAAACCGGCCCAGTGGCCATTGGGCTGCAGCACCAGGGTGACGGCGTCCTGCGCCTCGACGCGGCGCTCGACCACGCGGGCCAGGGCGCGCGACCACGACCAGGTCGCGTTGAGCTTTTGCGCCCAGAAGTCGAAGGTGGCTGGGTCCACCATGGGGCCGAGCAGGCGGTGAACCAGGCCGGGAGCGGCGGGTGCGGTGGCAGTCAGTGACACGGATCGGGCCTCGTGAAGCGCATGAGCGCGACTATACATCTGTGCAGACAGTTGTGCATTAATGTCCTTCGTTATCATCGGCGGTCGTATGATCCGCATCAATGAGTCCAATCCCGTCCCCTGTTCAGGTGCCCGCGCCCGGCCGCAAACCGGTCATCACGCGTGACGACATCGTGGCCGCCGCGCTCAAGCTCGTCGGCCCGCAGCGCAGCGTCTCCTCGCTGAGCCTGCGCGAGGTCGCGCGCGAGGCGGGCATCGCGCCCAACAGCTTTTACCGGCACTTCCATGACATGGACGAGCTGGCGGTGGCCTTGATCGAGCTGGCCGGGCGCTCGCTGCGCGACATCATCGGCTCGGCCCGCAGCCGCGCCCGCACCGACGCCAGCGTGGTGCGCAGCTCCATCGAGGTGTTCGTGGCGCAGCTGCGCAGCGACGATCGCCTGCTGCACATCCTGCTGCGCGAGGGCAATGTGGGCTCCGACGCCTTCAAGCAGGCGGTGGAGCGCCAGCTGACCTTCTTTGAAGAAGAGCTCACCCTGGACCTGGTGCGCCTGGCCCGGGCCGAACGCACAGGGCTCTATGAGCCGGCACTGACGGCGCGGGCCATCACGCGCTTGGTGTTCGCGATCGCGGCCACCGCCATGGACCAGCCGGCCGATCAGCAAGCGCAACTGACCGAACAGCTCATCCAGATGGTGCGCATGATCGTGGCGGGCACGCAGACCCTGGCCGCCCAGTCGCGCGAGGACGCCCAGGTGGCGGTGCGCTGAGGCGCCAGCCCGGAGCCGTGTCAGTGCGAGCGCTGTGCCTGCGACTCGCTCAGGCGGAAGGTCTGCACCATGGTGGACAGGCGGGTCGCCTGGTCCTTGAGGCTTTCGGCCGCAGCGGCGCTTTCTTCCACCAGGGCGGCGTTTTGCTGCGTCATCTGGTCGAGCTGGTTCACGGCGCTGGTCACTTGCTCGATGCCCTGTGACTGCTCGTTGGCCGATGCCGTGATCTCGCTGATCACGTCCGACACGCGCTGCACCGAGCTCATGATCTCGCTCATGGTCGAGCCCGCATCGTTGACGTAGCGGGTGCCGTCTTCGACGCGCTCGACCGAGGCCTCGATGAGCGATTTGATCTCGCGCGCGGCCGTGGCCGAGCGTTGCGCCAGCGAGCGCACTTCCGCCGCCACCACCGCGAAGCCGCGGCCTTGCTCACCCGCGCGGGCGGCTTCCACCGCGGCGTTCAGGGCCAGGATGTTGGTTTGGAAAGCGATGCCGTCGATGACCGAGATGATGTCGGTGATCTTGCGCGAGGCCGCGTGGATCTCGCCCATGGTGCTGACCGCCTGTGAGACGACCTGGGTGCCGCGCTCGGCCACGGCGGCCGCCGACGAGGCCATCTGGTTGGCCTGGCGGGCCGATTCGGTCGAGTGGTTGACGGTGACCAGCAGCTGCGACATCGAAGAGGCCGTGTGCTGCAGGTTCGAGGCCGTGTTCTCGGTGCGCTGGCTCAGGTCCTGGTTGCCGGTGGCGATCTCCTGGGCGGCCACGTGCACCGAGCCACTGCTGTTGCGCAGCTCGATGAGCACCGTGTTGAGCTTCTCGACGAAGGCGTTGAAGCTGCGGGCGATCTCGGCGAGCTCGTCGCGGCCCGAGGTCTCCAGGCGGCGCGACAGGTCGCCATCGCCCGAGGAAATTTCGCGCATGGTGTCGCGCAGCTGTTCGAGCTTGCGCAGGCGCTTGGCGATCAGGGTGCCCGTCACCAGGATGGTCAGCGCCAGCACCACGACCGAGGCCAGCACCGAGGTCTGCACCAGGGCCCAGACGCCGGCCATGGCCTCCTGGCGGTCCAGCGCGACGACCAGCGTCCAGTCGGTGCCCTTGACCGCGGCGGCCGACACCAGCACGGACTGATCGCGCAGTGTCATCGGCGTCAGGTGGGTGGCCTGGGTCAGGGCCTCGATGCGCGCCATGGTCAGCTGCGCGTCCACCTCGGTGCTGGCTTTCATGGCCAGTTGGGTGTCTTTGTGGGCGATGACCTGGCCGCTGCTGTGCACCAGGAAGGCGTAGCTGGACGGTGTGGGCGCGATGGCCGAGACGGTGTCCACCACGCGGTCCAGGAAGATGTCGGCGGCGGCCACGGCCTTGAGCTGCCCGCCAGCCACCACCGGGATGGCCGAGGTCACCACGAGCTTCTTGCTGCCGGCGTCCACGTAAGGGGCGGTCAGCACGGGCTTGCCGGCTTGGGCGGCGGCCTTGTACCAGGGCCGGGCGGTGGGGTCGTAGTCGGGGGCCAGGCCGGCCGGGTTGGCGAAGACGTAGCGCTTGTCGGCGTAGCCGAAGTAGGTGTTGTCCAGCCCGCCGGCTGCTTTCAAGGTTTGCAGCGCCTTGAGCGGGTCGGCCTCGTCGATGGCGGGCAGGGCGGCCTGCACGATGCGTTCTTTGTCCTGCGCCCAGTCGCTCAGCACGGCCACCCGGGCCCGGGTGAGCTGGTGTGTCTGGGCGTCGAGGTTGTCCAGCAGGTGGCTGCGGGCCGTGAAGATGTTGGTCAGCGACATGGCCGCCAGGCCGCCCAGCGCGCAGGCACTGACGATCCAGACCAGCTGGTGCTTCAGGGACGATGACAGACGCAACACGGCAAGCTCCTGAGGACACGGGTTTCTTGTTATCGACCGCCGCGCGGGCGCATGATCCCGCAAGCCGTGAAGTGCGTCACGGTGTGGCTGTTTTCCGTGCGCCTGCCCGCGCGCACCAACTTGGCCCATAACTTGCTCGTGTCACACAACTCGCAGCCAATCTGAGCTGTCGTCCCTTTTGCTGCTTCCCGCTGGAGATCCGTGTGTCCATCCACGTTGCGCTCAACCACACCACCCATTACACCTACGACCGCCTGGTCAACCTGTCGCCGCAGATCGTCCGGCTGAGGCCGGCGCCGCACTGCCGCACCCGCATCCTGTCGTACTCGCTCAAGGTCGAGCCGGCGGTGCACTTCATCAACTGGCAGCAGGACCCGTTCGCCAACCACCTGGCGCGGCTGGTGTTCCCCGAGCGCACGCGCGAATTCAAGGTCACCGTGGACATCGTCGCCGAGATGGCGGTTTACAACCCCTTCGACTTTTTCCTTGAGCCCCACGCCGAGAACTACCCCTTCACCTACGACGAGGCCTCGCTGCACGACCTGCAGCCCTACCTGGCCAAGGCGCCGCTGACACCGAAGTTCAAGGCCTTCGTGGACAGCATCGACCGCAAGGAGGTGCGCACCATCGACTTCCTGGTCGGCCTCAACCAGCGTTTGCAGGGCGACATCGCCTACACGATCCGCATGGAGCCCGGCGTGCAGACGCCCGAGGAAACGCTGACGCTGAAGTCCGGCTCCTGCCGCGACACCGGCTGGCTGCTGGTGCAGGCGCTGCGCCACATGGGCCTGGCCGCGCGCTTCGTGTCGGGCTACCTCGTCCAGCTCAAGGCCGATGTGGCCGCGCTGGACGGCCCCTCGGGCACGGAGGTGGATTTCACCGACCTGCACGCCTGGTGCGAGGTCTTCCTGCCCGGTGCCGGCTGGGTCGGCCTGGACCCGACCTCGGGCCTGATGGCCGGCGAAGGGCACATCCCCGTGGCCTGCACGCCCGAGCCCACCGGCGCAGCGCCCGTTTCCGGTGCGGTGGACGAGTGCGAGGTCAGCTTCGGGCACCACATGGGCATCACGCGCATCTACGAGTCGCCGCGCGTGACCAAGCCCTACACGCCCGCGCAGTGGGAGGCCATCGATGCGCTCGGCCAGGCCGTCGATGCCCAGCTGAACGACACCGACGTGCGCCTGACCATGGGCGGCGAGCCGACCTTCGTTTCGGTCGATGACCGCGATGGCGCCGAGTGGAACACCGACGCGCTCGGCCCCACCAAGCGCGGCCTGGCCACCACCTTGGTGCACAAGCTGCGCGCCCGCTACGGCGAGGGCGGCTTCCTGCACTTCGGCCAGGGCAAGTGGTACCCGGGCGAGCAGCTGCCGCGCTGGGCGCTGTCCATCTTCTGGCGCACCGACGGCCAGCCCTGCTGGCACGACCCCAGCCTGTTCGCCGACGAGCGGCAGGCCGTGCGCTACACCAGTGCCGACGCCAAGCGCTTCATCGACACGCTGTCGGACAAGCTGGGCGTGGGCTCGGCCCATGTCCAGACGGGTTACGAGGACACCTGGTACTACCTGTGGCGCGAGCGCCGCCTGCCCGTCAACGTGGACCCGCTGGACGCCCGCCTGGACGACGAGCTGGAGCGCGTGCGCCTGCGCCGCATCTTCGACCAGGGGCTGGACCACACCGTGGGCTACGCCCTGCCGCTCAAGCGCGAGTGGCGGCATGCCGCCCCGGGGCTGAGTGGCCCGACCTGGGTGACCGGCCCCTGGTTCTTCCGCGACGAGCGCATGTACCTCATCCCTGGCGACTCACCCATGGGCCTGCGCCTGCCGCTGGACTCGCTGCCCTGGGTCAGCAGCGGCGACTACCCCTACCCGCTGGCGCACGACCCCTTCGCGCCCAAGCCGGCCTTGCGGGATGCGGCCGCGCTGCGTGCCCAATATGGCCCCCACGCCATGGGCGGCGGCTTCGCGCAGGGCGGGGCGGTGTCCGTCCAGGGCCAGGCGGTGGACGGCCTGGACCCCCGCGGGCAACGCGGTGGCGCGAACGGCGAGTGGGGTGAGCTCGCGGCCAACCCGGTGCTGGGCGCCGCCGGCCCGGCCACGGCCAGCGCGGTGGACCCGGCCAAGCTGCCCAGCCGCTTCGAGTCGGCGCACTGGATCACCCGCACGGCCCTGTGCGTGGAGGTGCGCAACCCCGACCGCGCCAGCGGCCCCAAGGTGGAAACCGAAGGAGAGGGCGGCGGCGTGTTGTACGTGTTCATGCCGCCCCTGACCAGCCTGGACGACTACCTCGACCTCGTGGCCGCGGTGGAGGCCACGGCCGCCGAGACCGGCCTGAAGGTCGTGCTGGAGGGCTACCCACCGCCGCGCGACGCCCGCCTCAAGGTGCTGCAGGTCACGCCCGACCCCGGCGTCATCGAGGTCAACATCCACCCAGCGTCCAGCTGGGAGCAACTGGTGGACCACACCGAGTTCCTCTACCAGGCCGCGCACGAAACCCGCCTGTCCACCGAGAAGTTCATGGTGGACGGCCGCCACACCGGCACCGGCGGCGGCAACCACTTCGTGCTGGGCGGCGCCACGCCGGCCGACAGCCCCTTCCTGCGCCGCCCCGACCTCATCCCCAGCCTGCTGACCTTCTGGCACAACCACCCCTCGCTGTCCTACCTGTTCTCGGGCCTGTTCATCGGGCCGACCAGCCAGGCGCCGCGCATCGACGAGGCGCGCATGGACCAGGTCTATGAGACCGAGATCGCCATGAAGGAGATCGAGCGCCAGATGGGCATCTGGGGCCAGTGCCCGCCTTGGCTGATCGACCGCTCGCTGCGCAACCTGCTGGTGGACGCCACCGGCAACACCCACCGCAGCGAGTTCTGCATCGACAAGCTCTACTCGCCCGACGGCCCCACCGGCCGCCTCGGCCTGCTGGAGTTGCGCGCCTTCGAGATGCCGCCCCACGCTCAGATGAGCCTGGTGCAGCAGCTCCTGCTGCGCGCCCTGGTCGCCTGGTTCTGGAAAGAGCCGTACAAGGGCCATGGCGCCACCCGGCTGACGCGCTGGGGCACCGGCCTGCACGACCGCTTCTTGCTGCCCAGCTTCGTCGAGCAGGATTTCGCCGACGTGCTGGCCGAGCTGGAAATGGCCGGCCACGCCTTCGACCCCGCCTGGTTCGCGCCGCACTTCGAGTTCCGCTTCCCCTACATCGGCGAGGTGCAGTCGGCCGGCGTGCGCCTGAGCCTGCGCGGTGCGCTGGAGCCCTGGCACGTCATGGGCGAGGAAGGCTCGCCCGGTGGCACGGTGCGCTATGTGGACTCCTCGCTGGAGCGCCTGGAGGTGCGCGCCACCGGGCTCAATGGCAACCGCCACGTGGTCACGGTCAATGGCCAGCTGCTGCCCTTGCACCCCACGGGCCGCAGTGGCGAGTTCGTGGCGGGCGTGCGTTACCGCGCCTGGCAACCGCCGTCTTGCCTGCACCCGACCATCGGTGCCGACGCGCCCTTGACCTTCGACGTGGTGGACACCTGGCTCAAGCGCTCCCTGGGGGGCTGCCAGTACCACGTCGCCCACCCGGGCGGACGCAACCACGACACCTTCCCCGTCAACGCCTTCGAGGCCGAAAGCCGCCGCCTGGCGCGCTTCTTCCGCATGGGCCACACGCCCGGTGCGATGGACGTGCGCCCCCAGCCGGCCGGCATCGAACACCCCTTGACGCTGGACTTGCGTCGGGCCAAGGGTGGTGCATGAAGGCCGGGTTGGTAGGATGACGCCACTGTGCCTCCCTCCGTGACGACATCCTTGACCACCTCCCTGCCGCTGTTCGACGACGCCACCCCGGCCGGCGCCAGCCCGGGCGAGGCCCTGGCCCACGAGCTCCTTCAGCGCGCGCGGCCGGCCGAAGCGGGCCACTACGACGAGCTGCGCGATGCCGAGGGCGCCTTGCGTCCGGCCTGGCGGGGCTTCGTCGATCACCTCGGCGCGCCGCTCGACGACCTGCAGCGCCGCCAGGCGCTGATGGCGCGGCAGATCCGCGAAGACGGCATCACCTACAACGTTTACAACGCCCAGGGCGGGCCCAGCCGGCCCTGGTCGCTGGAGGTGCTGCCCCTCATCGTCGAGGCCGACGAATGGCGCAGCCTGGAGCAAGGCGTGGCCCAGCGCGCCCGCCTGCTCAACACCGTCCTGGCCGACACCTACGGCGAGCAGCGCCTGCTCAAGGAAGCCCTGCTGCCCTCGGCCCTGGTGCTGGGTCACCCCGGCTACCTGCGCGGCCTGCAGGGCGTGACACCGCCGGGCGGCATCCACCTGCACGTGCTGGCCTTCGACCTGGTGCGCGGGCCCGATGGCGCCTGGTGGGTGGTCTCGCACCGCACCCAGGCGCCCTCGGGGCTGGGCTATGTGATGCAGAACCGGCTCATCGTCTCGCGGCAGTTCCCCGAGGCCTACCGGGCGATGAACGTGCAGCACCTGGCCTCGGGCTACCGGCGCCTGATCGACACCCTCAGCGAGTTGGCCGCGGGCTGTGTCGGCGGCGCCGAGGGTGCCCAGGGCGCGGCCCCCAGCCTGGCCCTGCTGACCCCAGGCCCGTTCAACGAAACCTATTTCGAGCAGGCCTACCTGGCGCGCTACCTCGGTCTGCCCCTGGTCGAAGGAGGTGACTTGGTGGTGCGCGACGAGCGCCTCTTCATGAAAACGGTGCAAGGCCTGGCGCCGCTGCACGGCCTGCTGCGCCGCCTGGACGACGACTTCTGCGACCCGCTGGAGCTGCGCTCCGACTCCCACCTGGGCGTGCCCGGCCTGATGCAGGTGGTGCGCGCCGGCCACGTCGTGCTGGCCAACGCCTTGGGCACGGGCTTCCTGGAGTCGCCCGCGGTGCACGGCTTCCTGCCGGCGCTGTCGCGCAAGCTGCTGGGCGAAGAGCTCGCCTTGCCCTCGCTGCCCACCTGGTGGTGCGGCGAGGCCAGCGCCTGGGCCGACATCCGCCCCGAGCTGGCCCACCAGGTCATCCGCCCCAGCCACCCCCACGCGGGCACGCCGGGCTTCGGCTCGCCCCGCCTGCGCCAGAGCTTCGAGGCCGTGCTCGGCCAGACCCTGACCGCGCCGGCCCTGCAGGCCTGGCGCGAGCGCATCGACCACGATCCCGGGGCCTACACCGTTCAGGACTTCGTGCCCTACGCCCAGGCGCCGGTGTGGCAAGGAGGCGGTGCTGGTGCGGGTGGCGCAGGCCACGTCAACCCGCGCGGCGCCTCGCTGCGCGTTTATGCCCTGTCCGATGGCCGTGGCGGCTGGCAGGTGCTGCCCGGCGGCATGACCCGCATCGCCACGCGCGACGCCGGGCCGGTCTCCATGCAGCTGGGCGGCAGCTCACTGGACACCTGGGTGCTGACCGACGAGCCGGTGGACACCTTCTCGATGCTGCCCACCTCGGTGCGCCTGGACGAGCTTGCCCAGCGCCAGCGCCCGGTGGCCAGCCGCATCGGCGAGAACCTGTTCTGGATGGGCCGCTACACCGAGCGCGCTGAGCAGCAGTTGCGCCTGGTGCAGAACCTCATCGGCCTGGCCAGCACCGAAGACGAGCCCGACGACGCTGTGCTGCAAGCGCTGTCGGCCTTGTCGCTGCGCTGCGGCCTCGTGCCCCAGGGCACGCCCAGCCTGGCCCAGGCACCCCGCGTGTTCGAGCGCGCCGCGCTGGACGCCCTCATCGACCCGCAGGCCCGCCAAGGCGCCCTCAGCCTGGCCCACAACCTCGACGCCCTGGCGCGCTCGGCCCAGACCCTGCGCGAGCGCCTCTCGCCCGCCCACGTCCGCCTGCTGCGCACCCTGGGGCCCGACTTCCAGCAGGCCCTCACCCCCGACGCTCCTCAGGGCCGCCCAGGTTTGCAACAGGCCGACGAGGCCCTGGAGCACCTGGCCATGCAGTTGTCGGCCGTGACCGGCGCGCAGACCGACCGCATGACCCGCGACGCCGGCTGGCGCTTGCTCACCGTGGGCCGCCTCATCGAGCGTCTGGCGGGCTATGCCGGCTTCCTGCAGGCGTTCTGCACGCACGAGGCACTGGGCCAGGCCCAGGGCTACGACCAGTTGCTTGACCTCTTCGACAGCGCCATCACCTTCCGTGCCCGCTTCCAACGCCGCCTGGAACGGCCGGCCCTGCTGGCCATGCTGGTCATGGACGAGAACAACCCCCGCGCCCTGGCCTGCGTGCTGCGCCGCCTGCGCACCGAGCTGGGCAAGCTGCCCGAGCGCGGCAGCTCCCAGGCCGACCTGCTGGCCCTCCTGCCCCACCAGGGCGTGGGCAGCACCCTCGACGAACTCTGTGACCCGGCCCTGGGCCCCGAGCGCTTGCTGGCCCTGTGCGCCCGCCTGATCGACGCCAGCTGGCGCCTGTCCGACGAGGTCGCGCGCCTCTTCTTCGTCCACGCCGAGACCCACGATGCCATGGTGAGCGCATGACCTCTCCAGCCGCCGCCCGCCTCAGCGTCGAACACGAAACCCGCTACGACTACGACCACCCGGTCGAACAGGCCCAGCACATCGCCTGCCTGCGCCCTTTGAGCGATGCCGGCCAGCGGCTGCTGTCTTTCGAGATGGCCGTGCAGCCGACCCCGCAGCAGCACAGCACCCGCCGCGACAGCCACGGCAACAGCCGCGCCTACTTCGCCCTGCACGCCGCCCACCAGGCGCTGCGCGTGGTGGCCCGCAGCGAGGTGCAGGTCACGGCCCGCTACGAAGGCCTGGCCGAACACCTCACCGCGCACCCAGGCCCCACCTGTGGTCAGGTGCGCGAGCGCCTGAGCTACCGCGCCAAAGCCCCGTTCGAGCCCGCCGCCGAATTCCTCTACGCCTCGCCCTACGTGCCCCTGCACCCGGAACTGCGCGCCTACGGGGCCGAGTCCCTGCAGGACGACCGACCCCTGGCCGAAGCCGCCATCGCGCTGATGCAGCGCATCCACGCCGACTTCAGCTACGCGCCGGCCTCCACCGACATCTCCACGCCCATCCTCACCGTGCTGGCCGAGCGCCGCGGCGTCTGCCAGGACTTCGCCCACCTCATGCTGGGTTGCCTGCGCGCCTGCGGCCTGGCCGGGCGCTACGTCAGCGGCTACCTGCTGACCCGCCCGCCACCGGGCCAGGCCCCCTTGGTCGGCGCCGACGCCTCGCACGCCTGGGTCAGCGTCTGGGTGCCCGGCCTGGGCCTGCCCCTGGCCGACGACTGGCTCGACCTCGACCCCACCAACGACGCCGTGCCCGAGGTCCACCATGTGCGCGTCGCCCACGGCCGGGACTTCGGCGACGTCACCCCCTTGCGCGGCGTCATCCGCGGTGGCGGGGACCACCGGCTGGCCGTGCGGGTCACCACGCGGCTGCTCTGAGCGGCGCGCCGTGCGCCCAGCGTCGCCCGCGGCACTCCCAGCGCCACCCACCGCACAAAAAGCGCCACCTGCGCCCCAAAAAGGGGCGACACTGCCACTGAAAGTGCCGCGCGCCGCACTCCGTGAGCCACGTGCTGGGTCGCTGTGGGCCATGCATGCCTCTTTGCGGGGCGTGCGACGCGCTTTTCGCGACATGCACGCCCCAGAAAGCGGCGCGCTTGTCGCGAAAAGCGCGGACGCTGGCCTGGCGCGACCCAGCACATGCCCCTTTTCGGGGCGCGGTCGGCACTTTCAGCGGCAAGCGCCATTTGTGCCAGGTCAAGCCCCTCGCCAAAAGGGCGACGCGCGGCGCCTGCAGTTTGGCGCTCGACCCTGGCAGGCCAGCACTTGGCACGCTTAGTGCATTGACATGGACAACGCTGTTTTCCATCCCCCCACCAGGGCCCATCGATGAGATTCTTCGACGAGATGCACGCAGGCAGCGCCGACGCCGACCCGCAGGTGCGCGACCACTACCAGACCTACGGCCGATGGCTGCAGCGTCAGCCGGGCGAACTCATGGCCTCGCGCCGTGCGGAAGCCGAGATGATCTTCCGCCGCGTCGGGATCACCTTCGCGGTCTATGGCGACAAGGACGAGGACGGCTCGGGCACCGAGCGCCTCATTCCTTTCGACCTGATCCCGCGCATCATCCCCAGCCACGAGTGGAAGGAGATGGAGAAGGGCCTCAAGCAGCGCGTCACCGCGCTCAACATGTTCCTCAAGGACGTCTATCACGAGCAGGCCATCCTCAAGGCGGGCGTGATCCCGTCCGAGCCGGTGCTCAACAACGCCCAGTTCCGCCAGGAAATGGTGGGCCTGAAGGTGCCTGGCGACATCTACTCCATCATCGCGGGCATCGACATCGTGCGTGCCTGCAACCCCGATGGCAGCGGCACCTACTACGTGCTCGAAGACAACCTGCGCGTGCCCTCGGGCGTCAGCTACATGCTGGAGAACCGCAAGATGTCGATGCGGCTCTTCCCCGAGCTGTTCGCCGAGCACCGCGTCGCCCCGGTGGCGCACTACCCCGACCTGCTGCTCGACACCCTGCGCGCCATGGCGCCGGCCAACGTCAACGAGCCCACGGCCGTCGTGCTCACGCCCGGCCAGTACAACTCGGCCTACTTCGAGCACGCCTTCCTGGCGCAGCAAATGGGCATCGAGCTGGTGCAGGGTCAGGACCTCTTCGTCAAGGACGACTTCGTTTACATGCGCACCACCCGCGGGCCGCAGCGCGTGGACGTCATCTACCGCCGCCTGGACGACGACTTCATGGACCCGGAAGTCTTCCGCAAGGACTCGACCCTGGGCGTGGCCGGCCTGCTGCGCGCCTACCGCGCTGGCAACGTCACCCTGGCCAATGCCTTCGGCACGGGCATCGCCGATGACAAGTCGATCTACCCCTACGTGCCCAAGATGATCGAGTTCTACCTCGGTGAGAAGCCCATCCTGCAGAACGTGCCCACGCACATCTGCCGTGAAACCGATGCGCTGAAGTACACGCTGGACAACCTGGCCGACCTCGTCGTCAAGGAAGTTCACGGGGCCGGTGGCTACGGCATGCTGGTGGGGCCGGCGGCCACGAAGGCCGAGATCGAAGATTTCCGCCAGGTGCTCATCGCCAACCCGAGCAACTACATCGCCCAGCCCACGCTGTCGCTGTCCACCTGCCCGACCTTCGTGGACAGCGGCATCGCGCCGCGCCACATCGACCTGCGCCCCTTCGTGCTGTCTGGCAAGACGGTGCAGATGGTGCCCGGCGGCCTGACCCGCGTGGCCTTGAAAGAAGGCTCGCTCGTGGTCAACAGCTCGCAGGGCGGCGGCACCAAGGACACCTGGGTGCTGGAGAGCTGACCGGCTCAGCTGACTGTTTCACAAGGGAGGGCCACCATGCTCAACGAACGCATCGAAGACCACCTGCCCACGCAACTCATCGAGACCGAATCCGGCGCCTGGCGGGCACGCCACGCTGCCGGCATGTCGCATATGGAGACCAAGCCCATGCTGTCGCGCACCGCCGATCACCTCTTCTGGATGGCCCGCTACATGGAGCGGGCCGAAAACACCGCGCGCCTGCTGGACGTCAACTACCAGACGTCGCTGCTGCCGCAATCCAGCGAAGCCGCGCTGCAAGGCTGGGAGGGCCTGCTGGGCATCAGCGAGCTGACCGAGGAATACCTCCACAAGTTCGACGAGGTCAACGCGCGCGACGTGATGTCCTTCATGGTGACCGACGCCAACAACCCGTCGAGCATCCTGAGCTGCCTGCGCGCCGCCCGTGAGAACGCCCGGGCCGTGCGCGGGGCGCTCACCACCGAGGTCTGGGAGACCATGAACCAGACCTGGCTGGAGTTCAACCGCCTGGTCAAGGAAGGCGCCATGGGGCGCGACCCGGCCGACCTGTTCGAGTGGGTCAAGTTCCGCTCGCACCTCTCGCGCGGCGTGACGCTCGGCACCATGCTGCAAGACGAGTCCTTCCACTTCCAGCGCATCGGCACCTTCCTGGAGCGCGCCGACAACACCGCCCGCCTGCTGGACGTGAAGTTCCACGCGCGCAACACCGAGTTTTTTGGCTCGGGCGCCGGCAACGAGGGCAAGGAGGTGGACTTCTACCACTGGTCGGCCGTGCTGCGCTCGGTCTCGGCCTTCGAGGTCTATCGCAAGGTCTATCGCAACGTCATCCGCCCGGAGAAGGTGGCCGAGTTGCTGATCCTGCGCGCCGAGATGCCGCGTTCGCTGGTGCACTGCATGGACGAGGTGGTGAGCAACCTGCGCGCCGTGGCCAATGACCACAGCCAGGAAACCCTGCGCCGCGCCGGCCGCCTGCGCGCCGACCTGCAGTTCAGCCGCATCGATGAGATCACGGCCACCGGCCTGCACGCCTACCTGACGCAGTTCCTTGACCGCGTGGGCGATTTGGGCTGGGGCATCAGCCGGGATTTCCTGATGCCTGCGAAGGCCTGAGCCTGCCGAACCTGGCTGCTCAGGCGGCCTCGCCCACCGGGTAGGCCGTCATGCGCAGCATGCGCATCAGGATGCCGGCGGTCGTGGTCTCGTTGAGCACGAAACGTGGCAGCTCGAAGCGCGGTGCGCTGCGCGTGCCCACGCCGCTGCGCGTGCTGACCGCGTTGAGAAACCCTGCGCGGCGGACCATCTCCACGTGCTGAGGGCCATAGTCGGTCCCGGGTTTGCCGTTCGGGTAGGCAAACGAGGTGATGCGCTGTCCCGTCAGGTTGGACAAGACGTCGGCATTGCTGCGGATTTCTTCCCAGGCTGCGGCCTCGTCCAGGCGGGCCAGGATCAGGTGCTGGGTCGTGTGTCCGCCCACCGACATGCCGGCGCGCGTCAAAGCACGCACCTGCTCATCGTCCATCATGAGTTGATGCGGGGCCTTGTGGCCCAAGGTCGCCAGCAGGCGCTCAGACAGCCTTTCGCGCTGGACCGGGTCAAGGTACTTGACCTGGCGGACGAGGGCGTCCAGGGCCGCAACCCGCGAGGCCACATCGCCCAAGATCACCGGGGACGCATCTTTCAGGCCCAGGTCGAGTTGCCCTGTGGGCGCATGGCGGACGGTCTCCACCATGACGTCGTGGAACATCGTGCCACCGTTGAGGAAGCCACTGGAGACGTAGAAAGTGGCGGTCAGACCGTGGCGCTGCAACAGCGGCAAGGCGATGTCGTGGTTGTCGCGGTAGCCATCGTCGAAGGTGATGCTGATGGCGCGGGGCGGCAAGCGTCCCTCGGCCAGGAGGGATGCGGCCTCGTCCAGGGGCAAGGCCTTGAAGCAACGTGCCAGCGTCCTGAACTGCGTGTCCATCGTGCGGGCTGTGTGGGTCTCAGCCTGCAAGGGGTCGCGCTCAGGCAAGACCCGGTGGTACATCAGCACGGGGAGTGCTGCTTGCGCGCCGCCTGAGAGCCTGGTCAAGGAGAAGATGGGACGTCCCATTCAGCCCTCGTGTGCCGCGGGCTTGCGCGCCTGCGCACCTGCCATGTGTATCGGATGCCTGCCTTTCAACACCGTGACTCCCCTTTCAGACGTAGCGTACACGAGTCTGACGACATATCTTTACGCAACGGCCACCAAGGGACGCTGTGGTCAGGCAGATGGCGGCACGTAGCCCTGCACCTGCTCGGCACCGCCGCCAAAGAAGAACTGCTCCATCTGGCGGGCGAGGTACTGGCGGGCGCGGGCGTCGGCCAGGTTCAGGCGGTTTTCATTGACCAGCATGGTCTGGTGCTTCATCCAGAGCTGCCAGGCTTCCTTGCTGATTTCGTTGTAAATGCGCTTGCCCAGCTCGCCGGGGTAGGGTGCGAAGTCCAGGCCTTCGCCTTCCTTGTCGAGGTGGGTGCAGTGGATGGTGCGTGCCATGGTGGTATTGCGGTTCAGAAAAATCACTTGAGGTGCTTGACCAGCACCTGAGAGCGGCGGTCCCATTTGTAGGAACGCTTGCGTGCCTCAGGCAGCCAGTCCGGGTCCACCAGCGCGAAGCCGCGCTTGATGAACCAGTGCATGGTACGGGTCGTCAATACAAACAGGGTTTGCAGGCCCATTGCCCGCGCGCGCTGCTCGATGCGCTTGAGGATGCGTTCGCCGTCCCCCTGGCCTTGCACGCTGGGCGAGATGGTCAGTGCGGCCATCTCGGCGGTGTGGGCCTCGGGGAAGGGGTAGAGCGCCGCACAGCCGAAGATCACGCCGTCGTGCTCGATGACGGTGTAGAGGCCGACGTCGCGCTCGATTTCCGTGCGGCTGCGCTTGACCAGGGTGCCGTCCTGCTCGAAGGGCTCGATGAGTTGCAGGATGCCGCCAACGTCGTCGGGCGTGGCCTCGCGCAGGCTTTCCAGCTTCTCGTCCACGATCATGGTGCCCACGCCATCGTGCGTGAAGACTTCCATCAGCAGGGCGCCATCGACCTTGAAGGGCAGGATGTGCACGCGCTCGACGCCGCCTTCGCTGGCCTTGACGGCGTGCTGCAGGTAGTAAGCCGTGTCGGTGGGTTGCAGCGGGTTGGGCAGGGCGGCCAGCAGGCGCTTGGCATCGGCCAGGGCGAGCTCCTGGTCGATCTCGACGTCGGGGTCGTGCTGGCCGGCTTCGAGCTCGGCGGCGCGTTGGGGTTCCTGCACGATGCCCTGCAGGATGCCGCGCACCTCGGTCACGAAGATGAGCTTGTCGGCCTGCAGCGCGATGGCGGCGCTGGTGGCCACGTCTTCCATGCTCAGGTTGAAGGCCTCGCCGGTGTGCGAGAAGCCAAAGGGCGAGATCATGACCAGGGCGCCGGTGTCGATGGCGCGGCGGATGGCCACGGCGTCGATCTTGCGGACCAGGCCGGTGTGCATGAAGTCCACGCCATCGACGATGCCCACGGGGCGCGCCGTGACGAAGTTGCCCGACATCAGGCTGATGGAGGCACCCGCCATGGGCGTGTTGGGCAGGCCCAGGGAGAAGGCCGCCTCGATTTCATAGCGCAGCTGGCCGGCGGCTTCCTGGGCACAGTCCAGCGCGATCGGGTCGGTGATGCGCATGCCGTGGCTGAAGTGCGAGACCTGGCCCTTGGCGCGCAATTGCTCTTCGAGCTGCGGGCGAAAGCCGTGGGCCAGCACCACCTTGATGCCCATGGCGTGCATGAGCGCGAGGTCCTGCACGAAGTTCTCGAGCTTGCCGGCGGCGATCAGTTCGCCCGAGAGGCCGACCACGAAGGTCTTGCCGCGGTGGGCGTGGATGTGCGGCGCCACCGAGCGGAACCAGGGCACGAAGAGGTGGGGGAAGACGAGGTCCATGCAGATTCAGGCCGGATTCAGGCAGACGCGGTGCCGGCCGACGGTGGGGCCCCGCATCCCCCGATGTTACGACCAATGCGCGGTGGTGCGTCCCCGGGAAACGCACAAGCCTGGCCTCAGCGGCGCATCACGGGGGCGGGCGCAGCTGCGCCCAGGGCCGGGCCTGCTCCAGCTGGGCTGCCAGTTGCAGCAGCAGGGCCTCGCCGTTGAGCGGCGCCACGAACTGCACGCCCAGGGGCAGGCCCGCGGGCGTCCAGTGCAGCGGCACGGACATGGCCGGGCGCCCGGTGAGGTTGGCCAGCTGGGTGAAGGGCGTCCAGGCCAGGTTGTGCAGCACCGTGGTCTGGAAGGCCTGGCTGTGGCGCAGGCGGCCGGCCAGGCCGACGCGGCTGACCACGTCGCTGAGCAGGTCCAGCGCCCAGGGGGTGTCCATGCTGCCGATGGTGGGGGGCGGTGCGCTCAGGGTGGGCGAGAGCCACAGGTCGTGTTCGGCGTGGAAGCGTGCCAGGGCGCGGTTGTGCTCGTGCCAGCGCGCCTCGCACTTCAGCAGTTCCAGGGCCGAGACGCTGCGGCCCACGGCGGCCATCAAGCGAGTGTCGCTTTCGAAGTCGGCGGGCGTGGCGCCGGTGGTGTCGCGCAGGGTCTGGACAATGAAGGCCTGGGCGCAGAACCAGGCCAGCAGGAAATCCTCGGCCAGGTGCAGGCCGTTGACGGGCTGCGGCACGGGCTCGACGTGGTGGCCCAGCGAGCTCAGCAGGGCGGCAGCGTCCTGCACGGCGGCCACGGCCTGCGGATCGACCGGCGTGCCCACGGGGGACTCGGTGGTGAAGCCAATGCGCAGGCGGCCAGTGTCGGCGCGCATGGCCTCCACGTAGGGGATGGGCGGAGCGGCCATGTGGTAGGGCGCGTGGGCCTCGGGGCCTTGCAGCACGTCGAGCATGGCGGCGCTGTCACGCACGCTGCGCGAGACCACGCCTTGCACGGCCGCACCGTTCATGCCTTCGGCCATCAGCGGGCCCATGGAGATGCGCCCGCGCCCGGCCTTGAGGCCGAACAGGCCGCAGGCCGCCGCGGGGATGCGGATGGAGCCGCCGCCGTCGTTGGCGCCGGCCACAGGCACCACGCCGGCCGCCACCGCCGCGGCCGAACCGCCCGAGGAGCCGCCTGGCGAGCGGTTGCGGTCCCAGGGGTTGCGGGCCGGGCCCCACAGCGCGGGCTCGGTCACGTTGCGCGCGCCGAACTCCGGGGTGTTGGTCTTGCCGAAAATGAGCAGGCCGGCTGCGCGCCAGCGGCGCACCACGTCGCTGTCTTCCGCGGCAGGGCGGCGCGCCATCGACTTGCTGCCGCTGGAGGTGGGCACGCCGGCGATGTCCTGGAACAGGTCTTTGACGAGGAAGGGCACGCCGCAGAACGGCGCACGGGCATCGACGGGCTGGCGGGCCTGTGCCCGGGCGGCGTCGTCCAGGCGGCAGACGATGGCGTTGAGCTCGCGGGTGTCGTCAGCGCGCGCCAGGGCCGCGTCGAGCAACTCGGTGGGCGAGACCTCGCCGCGGCGCACGAGCTCGGCCAGGGTGGTGGCGTCGTGTTGAACGTACTCGTCGAAACGCATGGGACGGCTCTGCGCGGGAAGTCGGACACCACGGGATAATGCGGCACTTCGCCCCTGCCTGTGCCCCCAGTCTTACCCGTGCTGCCCACCATCAGTTTTCCGGAATCCCTGCCCGTCAGCGGCAAGCGCGACGAGATCGAGGCCGCCTTGCGCGCGCACCAGGTCATCATCGTTTGCGGTGAAACCGGTTCGGGCAAGACCACGCAGCTGCCCAAGATCGCGCTGTCGATGGGGCGCGGTGGCTGGGGCCAGGTGCGTGACCCGAACGCCAGGCGCCACGAGCGCCCCAAGCTGATCGGCCACACGCAGCCGCGTCGGATCGCGGCGTCCAGCGTGGCCAAGCGCATCGCCGAGGAGCTGAACTCGCCGCTGGGCGAGGTGGTGGGCTACAAGGTGCGCTTCCAGGACCGCCTGATGCCCGGCGCCAGCGTCAAGCTGATGACCGATGGCATCTTGCTGGCCGAGACCCAGGGCGACCCGGACCTGCGTGCCTACGACACGATCATCATCGACGAGGCCCATGAGCGCAGCCTGAACATCGACTTCCTGCTGGGTTATTTGCGCCAGTTGCTGCCGCGCCGGCCGGACCTGAAGGTCATCGTCACCTCGGCGACCATCGACGCCGACCGCTTCGCGCAGCACTTCGCATCCAGCCAAGGGCCGGCGCCGGTCATCATGGTCTCGGGGCGGCTGTTCCCGGTGGAGCAGCGCTACCGGCCCTTCGAGGAAAGCCGCGAGTACGGCCTCAACGAAGCCATTGCCGATGGCGTGGACGAGCTTTGGCGTGAAGGCGGCATGGGCGGCTCGGGCGACATCCTCGTCTTCCTGCCCGGTGAGCGCGAGATCCGCGAGGCCGCCGACCACCTGCGCAAGCACCTGGCCCAGCACCGAACCGTGGCCACCGTGCTGCCACTGTTCGCGCGCCTGAGCCAGCAGGAGCAGGACGAGGTTTTCCGGACCGGTGGCGGGCGGCGCATCGTGCTGGCCACCAACGTGGCGGAAACCTCGCTGACGGTGCCGGGCATCCGCTACGTGATCGACAGCGGCAGCGCGCGGGTCAAGCGCTACTCCTTCCGCAACAAGGTCGAGCAGTTGCAGATCGAGCCCATCAGCCAGGCCGCGGCCAACCAGCGCGCGGGCCGTTGCGGTCGGGTGGCCAACGGCATCTGCATCCGCCTGTACGACGAGAAGGATTTCAACGCGCGCCCGCGCTTCACCGACCCGGAAATCCTGCGCTCGTCGCTGGCCGGTGTGATCCTGCGGATGAAGTCCCTGCACCTGGGCCTGGTCGATGACTTTCCCTTCATCGAGCCACCGCTGCGCAAGGCGATTGCCGACGGCTACCAGCTGCTCAACGAGCTGGGCGCGGTGGACGACAACAACGAGATCACGCCGCTGGGCATGACCCTGGCCAAGCTGCCGCTGGACCCGCGCGTGGGCCGCATGATCCTGGAGGCCAAAGACCGCCAGGCCCTGGCCGAGGTGCTGGTGATCGCCGCCTCCTTGAGCGTGCAGGACGTGCGTGACCGGCCCATCGACCAGCAGCAGCAGGCCGACCTCAAGCACAAGCAGTTCGACGACGAAAAGTCCGAGTTCATGGGCACGGTCAAGCTCTGGCACTGGCTGGACGAGAGCCGCGGTGGGCACGGGCACCACGAGCCGGGTGCGCCTGAAAAACACAAACTCAGCCACCGCAAGTACGAGGCCCTGCTGCGCGAAAACTTCATCAACCCGCGCCGCGTGCGCGAGTGGAAGGACGTCTATGCGCAACTGCACACGGTCGTGGCCGAGCACAACTGGCGCATGAACGGCTCACCGGCCACCTACGAGCAGGTGCATCTGTCGCTGCTGTCGGGCCTGCTGGGCAATGTGGGCTGCAAGAGCGAGGACGAGGACTGGTACCTGGGCGCGCGCGGCATCAAGTTCCACAAGCACCCGGGCGCCAACCTCAGCAAGAAGCCGGGGCGCTGGATTTTGGCGGCCGAGCTGGTCGAGACCACGCGACTGTACGGCCGTGGCATTGCGAGCATCGAGCAGCCCTGGCTGGTGCAGATGGGTGGTCACCTGCTGAAAAAGCAGATGCTGGAGCCGCACTGGGAGAAAAAGGCCGCCGAGGTCGTGGCGCTGGAGCGTGCGACGCTGTACGGCCTGGTTGTCTATAACAACAAGCGCATCAACTTCGGCCTGGTCAACCCGCGCGAGGCCCGCGAGATCTTCATCCGCGAGGCCCTGGTCAACGACGAGTGGGACACGCGCCTGCCCTTCCTGGCGCACAACCGCAAGCTCATTGCCCAGGTCGAGCAGCTGGAGCACAAGTCGCGCCGCCAGGACGTGCTGGTCGATGAGCACCTGATCTACGCCTTCTACGATGCACAGATCCCGCCCGAGGTGATGAGCGGCCCCAGCTTCGAGCGCTGGTACAAGCACGCCAGCCGCGAGAACCCGAAGCTGCTCTACCTCAGCCGCGAAGAGCTGATGCGCCACGAGGCCGCCGGCATCACGAGCGCGGCCTTCCCCAAGGTCATCCGCTTAGGGGGCGTGGACTGCAGCACCACCTACCTGCACGAGCCCGGCGACGCCCGCGACGGCGTGACCGTGACCGTGCCCATCTTCGCGCTCAACCAGGTCAGCGAAGAGCGCGGCGAGTGGCTGGTGCCCGGCATGCTGAAAGACAAGGTGCTGGCCCTGGTCAAGAGCCTGCACCAAAAGCCGCGCGCGCGCCTGGTGCCGCTGCCCGACTACGCCGAGGCTTTTGTGAGCACCGCCGAGTTCGGCCAGGGCGGACTGATGGACGCCTTGCTCAAGGCCGTGCGCGACAAGACCCAGCTCGATGTGAAGCGTGCCGACTTCAAGCTCGACACGCTCTCGCCGCACCTGTTCATGAACTACCGCGTGGTCGATGAGCACGGCCGGCAGCTGGGGCTGGGCCGCAACCTGCCCGCGCTCAAGGCCGAGCTGGGCGCGCTGGCACGGGGGGCTTTCCAGGCGCTGGCGGCGCTCAAGGCGCAGGAGGTGGTCGGCGGCGGGGAGGTGTCGGCGCAGCCTGGCGCAGCACCTGGGGCAGCGTCAGCCCAGACGGACCGGGGTGCGCAGCGAGTGGCACGCGTGGCTGGCCAGCCGGCGGCACAGGGTGGCCAACCTGCGGCTCAGCCTTCAGGCAAGCCCTCGGCCAAGCCAAGCCAGGCCGCCAGCACCCCGCTGACCGACTGGACCTTCGGCGAGCTGCCCGAGCTGATGGAGATCCAGCGCGGCGGCCACACCCTCATCGGCTTCCCGGCCTTGCTGGACAAGGGCACGCACGTCGAGATCGACATCTTCGACGAGCCGGATGTCGCCGCGCTCAAACACCGCGCGGGCCTGCGACGCCTGGTGGCGCTGCAGATCCGCGAGCCGCTGAAGTACCTGGAAAAGAACATCCCCGACCTGCAGAAGATGGCGATGGCTTTCATGCCCCTGGGCACGGCCGACGAGCTGCGCGAGCAGGTCATCGACGTGGCCCTGGACCGGGCCTACTTGGCCGACCCCTTGCCCACCGATGCGGCCAGCTTCAAGGCCCGGGTCGAGGAAGGCCGCACCCGCCTGAACCTGATCGCCCAGGAAGTGGCCCGCCTGGCCGGCACCGTGCTGACCGAGTACGCTGCCGCCGCGCGCAAGCTCAAGGACGCCAAACCCCCGAAGGACGTGGCCGAAGACATCGCCGCGCAGTTGCAGCGCCTGATGCCCAAGCGCTTCGTGGCCAGCACGCCCTATCCGCAGCTGCAGCACTTTCCGCGCTACCTCAAGGGCATCACCTTGAGGCTGGACAAGCTCAAGGTCGATCCGGCGCGCGACGCCCAGCGCCTGGCCGAGCTGCGCCCGCTGGACCAGCGCCACACCCGCCGCCTGGCCGAGCTCAAGGGCACGCACGACGCGCGTTTGGACGAGTTCCGCTGGCTGCTCGAAGAGCTCCGCATCAGCTTGTTCGCGCAGGAGCTGCGCACGCCGCAGCCCGTCAGCGTCAAGCGCCTGGAAAAAACCTGGGCACAGATCGGCGCTTGATCTGTTCGGGGCGAGCGCTCAGTTCGATCGCGTCAAGGCCCGCACGATGCGCTCGATCACCTGCACCTGTGGCGCAGACCGGGTCAGGTAGCGGGTGCGGTCGGTGCCATCCAGGTAGCCCCACCAGTCCCAGCAGCCATTGGGGTTGGGCTGGATCCATGCCGCATCGGCCAGGCTGGGCACCGCGCCGGCCGAGCAGCTTTCCGACACAGGGCTGCTGCCCTGCTGCACGGCCGGAAACACCACGATCACGCGGAAGTGCTCAGCCCAGTGGATGTAGCCGGTGGTGCGCGCGAAGGTTCTGACATCCTGCTTGCAGCCGTGCAGCGCCACGTGCACGCCGCAGCGGGCACCAGCGGCACGGCAGCTGGGCGGCACATAGAGGTAGCCGGTGGCAGCCATGTCCAGCCGATCACGGCGGTCGCTGCGGTAAGGCCAGAAGGACAGCCACAGCATGTCGGGTGCGATGTAGGGGCTGGCCGATGTCACCTCGTCGATGAAAGGCGTCTGGTCGAAGGGCTGGAGGTCGCTGTCGGGGATCTGGTCGATGCGCTGGCGGGTGTCGAGGGGCCGCTGCGGGAAGAGGGCGTGCAGCAGATCCCGGGCGTTGTCCTCCTGGCCACAGCGGCGCACATAGCTGCTGTCGTTCGGGCTGGTGGTGCAGCTGTCGCCGCCATCGGGCGAGAGGATGCCGTGCCCGGCGTGGTCGCTGCCGTCGGAGGCATTGCCGCGGTCCACCGTGGGCGCCTGACCGATGAAGTCGCGCAGGAAAGCGATGCCCGCGTCACCCGAGGCGGCACGGACCGTGGCGTCGTCGGGGCTGTGGAAGACGAAGGCGCGGGAGAGGCTTTGCGGCTTGCCCGACATCAGCCGGTCGATGGCACCGGACGACGCGAACTGCCTGGCCAGGGGCAGGGTGGTGCTTGGCGCCTCGCGCACGCACATGCACGTGTTGATGGCCTGAGAGACCCGTCCCTGGGCGCAGCCCCATCCGGGCCCTGCGATGGCGCCCACACCCGAGACACCTTGGGAGTGCGCCACCGCGTACTGCACCGCCATGGCCGCGCCCGACGAGATGCCGGAGACGGTGACGTTGCCAGGATCGCCGATGGCCGGCAGGCTGCGGGCAGCCCATGCCGACGTGCTGCCCGCGGTGACTGCCAGCCCCAGCCAGACCGCCAGTGCGATGCGCAGACCTGTGTGCTGGACCTTCATGCGGTGCGCCATGCGCCCTCCCTGGATGCCTCGTTGTGATGCGCACATGCTGGTCTTTGCACGCCGCCCAGGCCATCCCTAGCTCGTTTGAGCGCGGGTGTTGTTCAGAGTGACGCTGACAGGTCACTTTGGCGGCTACAATGCGGACTTCGTCGGGGCGTAGCGCAGCCTGGTAGCGCATCTGCTTTGGGAGCAGAGGGTCGTGAGTTCGAATCCCACCGCCCCGACCATGTCACATCGAGAGCCGCACCGGTTTGTCCGCTGCGGCTCTTTCGTTTGTCGGGCCCGCGCATCGAGCACGAGATTCATTTTGCCTTTGCGTGATGCACTGCACGCCTCGCGCGTGTCGCCCCCTCACCCCTGGGGTGACGGATCCAAGGGCACACGGTTACCTTTGGAGCCTCACTCACACAGAGGTTTTCCATGAAACACGTCGTTCCGTCCGCTTGCCTGGGTTGGTTGCTGGCATTGGCCTGCTGCAGTGCGTCGGCCGGTCAGGACAACCTGGGCCTGCTCGGTGCTGAAGGCACCCAGTTTGGCAACACCTTCTATGCCACCACCTCGGGCTTCACGGACTATTACACCTTCCGCATCGGCGATGCAGGCAGCGTGTCCGGCACGAGCAGCGACGGAGCGCCATCGGGCTCGTCCTCCGGTTCTTACTCGGTGTCGGGCAAGGACGTGGTGCTGACCTCGATCATCCTGGGCAATGCCGGTTTCAGCCAGTACTACGGCGTGGACCTGAGCATTCCCAAAGACGGCTCGCTCAACACCTTCAGTTTCGCTTCACTGGCGGCTGGCACGTACAAGCTGGCCGTGACGGGCTACGTGACGGGCAGCGAGTCCGGCCGCACGTCGGCGTCGTACAGCGGCGTCATCCGGACCAACGCGTCTGTGGCGTCGCCGGCGCCCGAACCCGCCGACCTGGCCCTGACGCTGATGGGCCTGGCCGGTGTCGGCTTCATGCTGCGCAAGCACCGCCCTGCAGCTTGAGCTGCATGGGCGGCAGCGCCATGGCGCGTTTCAGCGCTTGGGCTGAGGCGTCAGGCGCAGGTAGGGCGTGACGGCCACGAAGCCCTTGGGGAACTTCTGGGCGATCAGGGCCGGGTCCTGCAGCGAGGGCACGATGACCACGTCGTCGCCATCCTTCCAGTTGCCCGGCGTGGCCACGCTGTGGTGGTCGGTCAACTGCAGCGAGTCCACCACGCGCAGGATCTCATCGAAGTTGCGGCCCGTGCTGGCCGGGTAGGTGATGGTCAGGCGGACCTTTTTGGCCGGGTCGATCACGAACAGCGAGCGCACCGTGAGGGTGCTGCTGGCGTTGGGGTGGATGAGGTCGTAGAGCTCGGACACCTTGCGGTCGGCATCGGCAATGATCGGGAAGTTCACCACCGTGCCCTGGGTGGTGTTGATGTCGGGGATCCACTTGTCATGGGACTCGACGGTGTCCACCGACAACGCGATCACCTTCACGTTGCGCTTGGCGAACTCGCCCTTGAGCTTGGCCGTGAGGCCGAGTTCGGTGGTGCACACGGGGGTGAAGTCGGCGGGATGCGAGAACAGGATGCCCCAGCTGTCGCCCAACCACTCGTGGAACCGGATGGTGCCCTCGGACGAGGCTTGTTCAAAGTCGGGGGCGGTGTCGCCCAGGCGCAGGCTGGCCATGTGGGGTTTCCTTTCGAGGTGTCGGTGACGGGTTGTCGGTGACGGGTGGGTGAGGGGGAAGGGCGTCAGGGCGTGTCGCAGGCCAGGCCGCACAGGTGGGTGTGCAGGCGTTGCTGCTGGCGCACGAGGTGGTCCACCTTCTGCCGCGCCAGGGGCCAGGGGCCGAAGCCGGACTCGGTGTTGATGTGGCCCACGCGACCCAGGTTGACGAAGCCGCCGCCCCAGGTGTGGGCCCAATCGCGGGCGCGCTCCAGCGGCATCCAGGGGTCGTCTTCGCTGCCGATCACGGTCAGCGGCAAGCCCAGCGAGGCGCGGGGCAGCTCAGCGTTGAGGCCGAACTTCACCGGGTCGGCGGGCGCCACCATCAGGGCGGCCACGATGCGGGCTTGGGTTGGGGCTTCGATGCCGTCTGCCGATGGGCTTGTGGCCTGGCGTGCCAGCCGATGGGCCAAGTGCTGGGCCAGGGCCAGGCAGCCGAAGCTGTGGGCCACGGCGACCCAAAGCGTGTGGCGGCTGCTGCGCGCCAGGGTGTCGCCGATGCGCTCTGACCAGCTGCTCAGCTCAGGTTGATGCCAGTCGCGCTGCGTCACGCGGGCGGCGTCCACGTACTGGCTTTGCAGCCAGGTCTGCCAATGGGCATCGCCGCTGTCGCGCAGGCCGGGGATGACCAGCACCCGCACCGACGGACGTTGTGGATGCTGAGGACGCGTCAGGCGCGGCGCCGCGCTGGCCTGGGGCCACGACAGGCAGGCCGCAGCAGCATGGGGCTGGGTGGCGCTGTGGTGTTCGTGAAAGCGGGCAGGGCGGTTCATGGAAACCGACTGTGGGCCTGCAAGCCAGCCGCAGACAAGCGAGGAATGTGCATGAGGTGCTTGCACATGCGCTCCCGGCAGATGGCCATGCGAATCGCGTCTTTGCCCGCGGGCGGCTGCTTGGTTAAGGTGGACGACCTTGTCCCTGCCCCAAGCTGCCCGAGAAACACCACATGACTTCGCCTGCCACCGTCTGGGTCCGTGACCGCCAAGCCGCAGCCAGCCCCTGGAGCGGGGCCGAGCGCACGGGCACCTTGCCGATCGCGGCCCGCACCGAGCGCAGCGCGACGGTGCTGGCATCGCGCGCCTCGGCCAGCGAGGCCATGGTCTGCCACACGGTGGGCGGCAACCTGCGACGCCTGCGCCAGCAGCACCGCCTGTCGCTCGAGCAGCTCTCGGGTCACAGCGGGGTGTCGCGTGCCATGCTCAGCCAAGTCGAGCAGGGCCGCAGCGTGCCCAGCATCAAGACCTTGTGGCAGGTGGCGCAGGCCTTGGGCGTGTCGGTGTCGTGGTTCCTGGAGCCCACCCACGACGACGCCGTGCTGCTGCTGCAGCCTTCGCCGGACAGCCCCGCGCAGTTGCCATCGGAAGGGGCCGAATTGCGGCCTCTGCAGCGTGCCCGTGACGGGCACCGCGAAGCTTTCTACGAACTGCGCCTGGCCCCCGGTGGACGCCTGACCCTGCCGGCCACGGTGGCCGCGCGCCGCGTCAATGTGGCGGTGTCCACCGGCGTGCTCGATGTCGTCCTGCACGGGCAGCGCCACCTGGTGCGCCCGCGGGAATCCTTGCAGTACGAGGCCACCGACGCGCTGGAGTGGCACAACAGCTGCCATGTCCAGGTGCAGGCCTTTGTGTTGATCCGCACCCCGGGTGCCCAAGACAGCCAAGGGTGAGCCCAGGATGCCAGAACGTTTGCTGACCCTGCCCGAATCGTCGGCCTCCTCGCTGTCGATCCGCGCCAAGGCGCTGGTCTTCCATGACCCCGCATCGCTTCAGCTGCTGCGCGATGTCGAGCGCATCGCCCGCAGTGAAGCTACCGTGCTGGTCACCGGGGAAACCGGCACGGGCAAGGAGTTGATCGCGCGGCACATCCACGCCGTCAGTGGCCGCACCGGGCCGTTCGTCGCGGTGAACTGCGGTGCTTTCAGCGAGACGCTGATCGACGCCGAGCTGTTCGGGCACGAGTCCGGCGCCTTCACGGGCGCTTCGCATGCCCGCGCGGGCTGGTTCGAAGCCGCCAACGGTGGCACCTTGTTCCTCGATGAAATCGGGGACTTGCCGCTGGGTTTGCAGGTCAAGCTGTTGCGTGTTTTGCAGGAGCGCCAGGTGGTGCGCCTGGGCTCGCGCCGCGGCATCCCGCTGGACGTGCGCCTGGTGGCCGCGACCAACATCGACCTGGCGCGGGCCGTCGAGGCCCAGCACTTCCGCGCTGACCTGTACTACCGCTTGAGCGTGGCCAGCGTGCGCCTGCCGCCGCTGCGCGAGCGCCCCGCCGACATCCTGCCCTTGGTGCGGCATTTCATTTCGGTTTATCGCAGCCGGCTCCACTTGGGAGATGTGGCCGTCAGCGAGGCGGCGCAAGACGCGCTCACGCAGTACAGCTGGCCGGGCAACATCCGCGAGCTGGAAAACGTCATCCACTACGCCCTCATCGTCTGCCGCGATCACACCATCGAGCCTCAGGACATCCGGCTGCTGCCCTTGACCAACCGGCCCGCACAAGCCGCCGATGCCTCGGTGTTGCGTGTGGGCGGGCTGGGTTCTGGCGGAACGGCAGATGCGAACGACCGCTCCCCGGCGAGCGCACCGATGCCGGTCTCTGGCGTTGCCGAGGTTGCCGGCGCGTCCGCTGCGTCTGCGGGTCTGGCCTTGCTGCATTCGGCTTGCCAGGCGTTGCTGGATTCGGGTTGGCCAGATTTGTTCGACACAGTCGAATCGACCCTGGTCCATGCAGCCTTTGCCCATGCGGGCAGCAACCAGGTGCGCGCCGCGCGCTTGTTGGGCATCACCCGCAACATGATGCGCACCCAGCTCAAGCGCCACGGCTTGCTGCAAGGGGATGATTTGCAGCCGGATGTGGCAGAAGCGGGTGCTTCGTCGGCATCGATCGCTTGACGGCTGCCTCGCATTGGTCACCGTCGCGCGCACCAAAGCGGCTTCACCTGGAAAGGCAAAGCCGCTTTGCCCTTGGGTCACGCTGCTTGACGATGTTCACTCACCAGGCAGGCGCCGCTGTGGCGGTGCCCGAGGCAGCCGATGCCCCATCGCTGGCGGGCTGCGCAGCCTGAGAGCTTGCATCGGATGTCGATGTCGCGTTCGACGTCGATGGGGCGGGGCCTTGCCAAAGGGTCTGCCATTCGCCACTGGCGGCATAGGCTGCCAACAGACCGAGGCACAGCGCGACGGCAAAGGCTCCGGCATGGGCTGGGCGAGGGCCCAGCTGGCTGCGCGGCACCTCTTGCCAACCCGTCACCATCGCCGGCACCAGTCGCACGCGCTTGACCGCGGCGTAGAAGCCGATGGCGCCCACGTGCAGGGCGATCAGTGCGTACAGACCGTTGACCAGGCGATGGTGCCACCCGGTCAGGCTCTGAACGAGTTCCTCGTCCACCCGGGCAGAGAGCGGGCCGGCGAAAGCGATGTCATCGTTGCTGAACAAGCCCGTGCCGACCTGTGCAGCCAGCAGGCCCAGCAGGGCCACCACGGACAAGGCCCCCAGCGGGTTGTGCCCGATGCCTTGCCAGCGACCTCGCAGGTGGGCCAGCAAGGCGCCGGGACCCGGCAGGAACTGCGCGAAGCGCGCTGTCTCCGATCCCAGCAACCCCCAGGCCAGGCGAAAGGCGATCAGGCCCACGATGGCGATGCCAGCGCGGCCATGCCAGACCATCCATTCACCGCCCAGCAGGCCGGTGGCGATGGCCGCGGCCACGGCGGCCAACAGCAACCAGTGGAAGGCCCGCAAAGGGGCATCCCAGACGCGCACCCGGTGGGTGAGCGCGTCACCGGACAGGGTGCTGCGGCTCATCGCGAAGCGACGGGGCTGGACGCCGAGGCAGTGGCGGCCGAGGCAGCCGGTGCGGGCGGCGGCGTGATCTTGGCGATGCTGCCACCGGCTTCGGCGTAGTCCAGCGAGCCGACGGCACCGGCCACCTTGTAGCCCTTGCTGCTCAGCAGATCACCGGCTGCGCCAGCGCGGTGAGCACGGTTCGAAACGGTCAGGATCACGCGGTCCTTGGGGATGTACTCCAGCGCCTCGGGCAGGTCCTTGATCTGCACGCTGAGGTAGACGGGGAAGCTGCCGTTCTTGGTGAGCTCGTCCGGGCGGCGCACGTCGATGATCAGCAGCTTCTTGGGGTTGCCCAGCAGCTTGTCCACGTCGTTGCGGCTGAGCTGCTGGGTCTTGTAGGTCCAGGGCGGGGCCACATAGGTGCTGGTCGTTGTCGTCGATGTGGCTGCAGCGGGAGCCGCAGGCGCGTTCTGCGCCATGGCGGGCAGGCTCATGGCGGCGGTGGACAGCAGGGCGATGGCGGTGTGTTGGAAGCGGTGCATGGCGTTGGAAGATGGAAAGAAAAATGTGAAGTGATGACAGCGAAAGTGATGACAGCGTGTGGGGAGATGCGCCTCAAGCGGCCAACGGGTCGCTGGATCGCGCCAGCCGTTCCGCCACCGTGGCGTGGTTGATTTCGTGGTTGAACTCACTGAGCACGTCGTCCTTGATGGCGACGAACTCGGCGCTGGCGCGGTCACGCGGACGTGCCAGCGACACATCGACGATGCGCTTGATGCGGCCTGGCCGGGGCTCCATCACCACGATGCGGTCGCCCAGGTAAACGGCTTCTTCCACGTCGTGGGTGACCAGAACGGCCGTGATGCCCTCGGCCTGCCAGATGCGTTGCAACTCCTGTTGCAGGCGGGTGCGTGTCAGGGCGTCGAGTGCGCCGAAGGGCTCATCGAGCAGCAGCACCTCGGGGCGGTTGACCAAGGCGCGCGCGATGGCCACACGCTGCGACATCCCGCCAGAGAGCTGGTAGGGGTAGGCCGTCTCGAAGCCTTTGAGGCCCACGAGCGCGATGTGCTCCTTGACGCTGCGGTCTTTCTCGGCCTGGGTGCCGGGTGCGTTCAGCAGGCCCAGTGCGACGTTCTGCTCGACGTTCAACCAGGGGAACAGGCGGTGCTCCTGGAACACGATGCCGCGCTCCAGGCTGGTGCCCTGGATGGGTTTGCCGTCCAGCAGCAACTTGCCGCTGTAGCCCGACTCCAGGCCGATCAGCAAGCGAAGCAGCGTGGATTTGCCGCAGCCGCTGGAGCCGACGATGCTGATGAACTCGCCCGGCCGGATCGAGAGGTTGATGTCTTGCAGCACCTTCAAGGGCTGGCCCTTGACCTCGTACTGCTTGTGAAGTTGCTGGATGTCGATGGTGCCTGCGTGGGACATGAGAGGCTCCTTTGAAAAAAAAGCGGTGCGTGACAAAAGAGAGGGGGGCAGCGTCGAAGCTCAGCGGCGTTGCGGGGCGCGCCAATGCAGCAAGCGGGCTTCTGCCAGGGTGGCCAAGCGGTTGAAGACCACGCCGACGGTGCCGATGGCCAGCAGGCCGAAGAGGATCAGTTCGACGTTGAAGGCACTGCGACCCTTGAAGACGATGTTGCCGATGCCGTGGCCGTCGTTGACCAGCAGGAACTCCGCACCGATGGTGGCCAGCCAGGCGTAGATCAGGCCCAGGCGCAAGCCGCCCAGGATCTGCGGAGCCGCAGCCGGCCACACCAGCCGGCGCAGCGTTTGCCAGGCTGTGAAGCGGTAAACCCGTGCCACCTCCGCGTGTGCCTGCGTCACGCCCTTGACGCCTTCGAGCGTGCCCAGCACGACCGGGTAAAACGCCGAGAACGCGATGAAGATGACCTTGGCCCCATCACCGGTGCCCAAGATGGCCGACAGCAACGGCAGCCAGGCGAACAGCGAGATCTGACGCAGGGTGTGGAAGGTCGGTCCGATGAGCTTGTCGGCCAGCCTGGACACACCGATGAGCGTGCCGACGGCCACGCCGGCCAGCGCGCCGATGGCAAAGCCCGACAGGTCGCGCCACAGGCTTTGCGCCACGCCCGCGTAGAACGAGGCCTGCTGCAGTTCGTGGATGGCGGTGGTCACGACGCCTTGCGGCGGCACGATCAAGCGGGTGTTGACCCAATGCAGTTGGGTGGCGGTGAACCACAGGGCGATGAAGGCGGTGGGCAGCACCCAGCCACGCCAAGCGAAGCGTGGTGTGTTATTCGTGGTGGTGTTGGGCATGGTCGTTGCGGTCGTGAAAGCGATCAGAAGGCGTTGCGGCGCCAGCCTTGCAGGCGGGACTCGATCAGGCGCAAAGCCAGCTCGATCACGATGCCGAGCACGCCGATGGCGAACATGGACACGATGACCATGTCGATCTGGCTGAGCGATCGGCTGTAGGACATGAAGAAGCCCAGACCCTCGCTGGAAGACAGCAGCTCCACGAAGATGGTGGTCAGCCAGGCCTGCATCACACCCTGGCGCAGGCCGGTGAAGAGCGCGGGCGTGGTGGCCGGCAGCACGATGCGGGTGAGCGTCTGCCAGGCACCGAACTGGTACACGCGGCCCACCTCCAGCAGAGCGCCTGGGATGTTGGCGATGCCGTTGAGTGTGCTCAGTGCCACGGGCACCACCACGGCGATCGAGATGGCCGAGAGCTTCAACCCCTCGTCGATGCCGACGAAAATGATCAGCAACGGGATCCAGCCCAGCACGGGCAACTGGGCCAGGGCATTGAAGGTCGGGAAGACAAAGGCCTTCGCGCGTTCCGACAGGCCCATGGCAAAGCCCAGCAACAGGCCGAAGCTGCCACCGATCAGCAAGCTCAGGGCCGCACGCCGGGCGCTGTGCCCGACGTGCACCTGCAGCTCACCGCTCTCCCAAACGATGCCGAGAGACTCCCAGACGAACGCGGGTGACGGCAAGATCTGCTCTGCGATCCAGTGGCGGTCGGCGGCCGTCCACCACAGGGCGTAAAGCAGGGCAGGCAGGATCAGGCCCAGGGCCGCGGTCCCGAGGGAACTTGCCAGCCAGGTCGCGCCGTCGGCGATGCGTTGCCGCCAGGCCTTGGCCGAAGCCGGTACTGCCTGAGGCTGGGGGAAGCTCCGCTGGAGCGGCAGCGCAGACGCGGCTGTGGGCTCTGGCGGAAAGATCGCGATGTCATCGCTGGACACGGCCATGGTGGGAATCTCCTGGGAACGCGGGTGTCAGGCTGGGGTCAGGTGCGGACGAACTTGCCGGTGGCGTCCTGGGTGGGCCAGTACGTCTCCAGCTTCTGCTCGCGCAATGCGTTGTTGAGGTACTTGGGCTCGATCCAACCTTCCAGGCTCACCTCGCGGCGAGACAGGCGGTAGCCCTTGATCTCGTCGATGGAGCGCTGGATGGACGCGGTGTAGTAGTCGTCCAGCAGCGGGTTGTGGCGCGAGCGCAGGTCCTTGGTGCGGTCCCACACGCGCTTGTTGTCGATGTAGGTGTTCACGCCCGAGCGGGTCCAGTACTGGTACTGGGTCTCGCGGTTGGCTTCCAGCGTGCTCCAGTGGGCTGTCTTGACCACGCGGTTGACGATGCGCTGCACCAGATCGGGGTACTTCTGCTCGAAGGCTTCACCGACCCAGAGGGAGCCAGGGCGGTTGATGATGGGTTCGTCGTAGATCTCGGCCAGACGCTTGGCCACACCGCGGGCTTCCAGGCCGAAGGGCGTTTCGATGGCGCCGTGCACGTCGCCCGTGGAGAGCGCGGCCACGCGGTCGTCGCGGATCTGGCTGATGATGCGGAACTGCTTTTCGGGTTCCTTGAAGCCGTACTTGTCCAGGAAGCGGTACAGCGTCAGCTGGCCAGCGGTTCCCTTCTGCACCGACAAGGTCTTGCCTTGCAGGTCGGACAGGCTCTTGGCGCTCGAAGCTGCCGGGGTGATGAAGTACACGTCGCCGCCGCGACCCGAGGACAGCAGGATTTTGTGCTTCAGACCGGTGGAGCGGCCCACGATCAGCGGCAAATCACCGTGGCCGAAGCAGAAGTCGAGCAGGCCGTTGGCATACGCCTCGTTCAAGGCCGGGCCGGCGCCCACGTAGTACTTCCATTCGATCTTGATGCCTTCGGCGGCGAACTCTTGCTCCAGGTCGCCACGGAAGACGACGTTGGCGGTGAAGCCGGAGGTGGGCAAGGGGCGGCCACCGGTGCCTGCGCCGGGGAAGCCGATGCGGATGGTGGTGGGCTTGCCGCCCGCTTGTGCGCGTGCGGTGCCAGTGGACAGGCCGATCAGGGCGGGCGCAGCCAGGCCAGAGGTCAGGAGGGTGTTGAATGAACGGCGTTTCATGTTGTTGGACTCCGGTGATGTGAGGTGATCAGAAGGCAGCGACGAGCTGGGCCTGGACGCCGTTTTGCCGCTTGCCCACGGTCGTGGTGTTGGGCAAGAGGGCGTCCACGCCGTTCTGGTTGCGGTCCTTGAAGTAATTGATCTGGAAGCGGGTGGTTTCGGCGAAGAACACGTTCAGGCCCAGCGTGGTGCGGAACTGGCGGTCTTTGCGTGACTTGTCGGCGCGGTTGGGGTCGAAGGTGTCGGCGCGAACGAAGGCCTGGAAAGAGGTGGGCCAGAAGTCGTCGAACTTGCCCTGGTTGCGCGAGCTGGCCAGGAACTGCTCACCAAAGGTGTAGCCCAGGTTGATGTACTGACCGACGCCGCGCTTGAAGTCGTCAGGGTTGATCAGGCGCGATTGAGCCAGGGTGAGCCCAGCGGGTGTCGTGGCCGTTGCCGCGACGCCCGGGCCGATCTCGGTTTTGCCGTAGGCCCATTCGTAGGCGATTGAGAAGGGCAGGTGGGTCCAGTTGATGTCAAAGCCGCGGATGCTTTGCTCGCCGCTGCGGCCTGTCAGCGATGTGGCCAAAGCCGTGGGGCTGGCACTGGTGGCGATCGTCGGGTTGCGCTTGTAGTACGACACACCGAACTGCAGTTGGCGCAGCCAACTCGTGTAGTCCACCGGCAAGGTGTAGGCCACGCGGGCAATCCAGTCGCGGTTGGAGTTGTTGTCGTTCTTGTTGGGGCCGTTGCCGTTGAAGAAGCCCAGCGAGTACTGCAGCAGCGGCGCGCGGTAGTTGTTGGTGAAGTCGACGTAGGGGTCGTAGTCGCCTTGCACCAGCAGGCCGACCTGGCGGTCGGCCAGGCCCAGGCCGCTGACAAACAAGGCGTTGTTGATCACGGCACGGACTTCGGGGTCGAGCGCGGGCGCGTCCAAGCCGAAGGGAACGGCCTGCTGGCCGAGGGTGATGGTGCCAATCGGGTCTTCCAAGTTGCCGGTGGCCGGCTGGAAGCTGTAGCGGGCCCAGGCATCTGTCAGGTTGACCTGTGAGTTGTTGGTGGCGTTGGTTCCGGTCGAGGCCACGCTCAGGGCGACTCTGTAAGTCAGGTTCTTGCCTTCGGCATAGTCGCGGTAGAGGTTGCCCGCGAAGTTCAACGCCACGCTGGGCGCTCTGAAGCCGTTCTTGCGGGGCTCACCGGGTGCGCCAGCGGTGGCTGCCGTGGTCTGGCTGTCGCCGACCTGGAAGGCTGGGCTGCGCTTGTCATAGCCCAGGGTGACGCTGCCGCCAATGCGGGTGTTGCGCAGCACGCTGGGGATGTTGCGTTCCTGCAGTCGTGACTGGTCGTACTTGTAGTTCTCCAGGTCGGTGCGCAAGCCTTGGATGTCGGCCTTGGAGGCCGATGTGCGTGCATCGATGCTCTCCTGGCTCTCACCTTCGGCCGGTGCGGCAGGTGCAGCCGTGCTGGCAGGGCCCTGCTTGACCAGGCCGCGCAACTCTTCAACTTGGCGGCGAAGCTCTTCGACCGTGTTCTTGAGGGATTGCACCTCGTTGTTGCTGGACTGGGCTTGGGCGGTGACGCTGCTCAGCGCGATCAGCGCCGCGATGGCCACCTGTGTTTTTTTCTGGAAAGGCACCTTGATAACTCCTGTGTCGATGGCTGTCTGGAATTTTTTGAGAATCCAATCTATTGCAGGGTTTGTGCCAGCCGGTTTGCGGGTGAATTCAGGGGTTTTGAGAGGCTTGTGTTGATTTATGCAAAGCGTGGCGGTGATTTTTCAGCATCTCATGTGTTGGGGATTCAACTTTCCCGACTGTCAGGTGCCTTCTGATGACGCCATGAGGGGATCTCATGTGCACATGACTTTTGAAAATAAGTATTTAAATCAATAACTTACGTCTATACAGCTTTCGTGTGAAATCCATGGGTGATTTGGCACAACATTTGCGTTTGCCTGACCCTGCATCCGATGCATCCAGGCAGTTGGCGTGCTGTTGCCATGAAGTGTCGGGCCGGGTTTTGGTTATTGGATATATCCCAAGAAAGCAAGCAAATGATTTTTTCGCGTATCGCATCTGGAGGGCTTGAAAATGAATAAGAAGTGGCTTGTTTCTGCCGCTGCCGGTCTCGTGGCTGTTTCTCTGCATGCCGCCGAAACCCAGCAGGCCGAGCCTTCGACCAAATCCACATCTGCCACGTCTGCGCGCTGGAGCCCCTACCAGGCAGTCAAGGCGCCGGTGGTTCCCCAGGTCAAGAACGGCAAGTGGGTGCGCTCGCCCGTCGACGCCTTCGTGTTGGCCCAACAGGAAGCCGCTGGGCTGAAGCCGTCGGCTGAAGCCGATCGCGCCACCTTCATCCGTCGCGCCACCCTGGACGCCTGGGGCCTGCTGCCCACGCCGGAGGAGATCAAGGCCTTCGTCAACGACAAGTCGCCCAAGGCCTACGAGAACCTGGTGGACCGCCTGCTGGCGTCGCACCACTTCGGCGAGCGTCAGGCCCGCCGCTGGCTGGACCTGGCCCGCTACGCCGACAGCACCGGCTTCCAGAACGACAACACGCGCCCGAACAACTGGCGTTACCGCGACTACGTCATCAACGCCTTCAACCAGGACAAGCCCTTCTCGCGCTTCATCCAGGAGCAGGTTGCGGGTGACGAACTGTGGCCTGACAGCCAGGAGGCGCGCGTCGCCACTGGCTTCCTGGCCGGCTACCCCGACAACTTCAACTCACGCGACCTGGTGCAGCGCAAGTACCAGATCGAAACCGACATGACCGACCTGGTCGGTGAGACCTTCCTGTCCAGCACCATCGGTTGCGCCCGTTGCCACAACCACAAGTCGGACCGCGTCAGCCAGAAGGAGTACTTCCAGCTGCAGGCCTTCTTCGCCAACACCGCCTTCAACGAGAAGACGCCGTTGGCCCAAGGCACCGAGACCGAATACGACAAGGAGTTCCTCAAGGCCCAGGCCGCCTACCAGGACGCCACCAAGGACATCCGCGCCAAGCAGAAAGCCATCCTGGACACCGTGCGCGAGGCCGGTCGCAAGTACTACAACGAGCGCTACCTTGACGACAGCCGCGCCGCCATCTTCAAGCCCGAAGGCGAGTGGACCGCGCTTGACAAGTGGGTGAACTGGCGCAAGCAGGCCGTGGCGTCCGACAACGAAATCGTCCAGTACCTGCGCAACACCGCCGAGGAGAAGGACCGCACCGACCACAATCCCGACAACGTCGAGAAGTGGAAGCAGTACCAGGCCCTGCAGGCCGAGCTCAAGAAGTTCGACAAGCTCAAGCCCGCCAAAGGCAGCACCTGGCTGACCACGGCTTTCGAGCTGACGAACAAGGAGGTGCCGGCCACCCATGTGCGCTTCGGTGGCATCCATGAGCGTCCGCTGGAAGCGGTGAACCCGGGCATCCCGGCGCTGTGGGGGGGCAAGGGTGAGGTCGCCATCACGCCGACGGACAAGTCTTCGGGTCGCCGCAGCGCGCTGGCCCAGTGGCTGAGCAGCGACAGCAACCCACTGACCGCCCGCGTGTACGCCAACCGCGTGTGGGCCCAGTACTTCGACAAGGGCATCGTGCCGACCGTGGCCGACTTCGGTCGGGCTGGCCAGAAGCCCACGAACCCCGAGTTGCTGGACCACCTGGCTTCGCGCTTCGTGGCGAACGGCTGGAGCGTCAAGAAGTTGCACCGCGAGATCCTGCTGTCGGCGACCTACCGCCAGGCTTCCGATGAGCGCGCTGAGGTGGTCAAGGCCGACCCGGAGAACAAGCTGCTGGCGGTTTACCCCCGCAAGCGCCTGGAAGCCGAAGTCATCCGTGACTCGCTGCTCTACGCATCGGGCCTGCTGGTGGACAAGGTCGGTGGCCCCTCGGTGTTCCCGCCGGTGCTGAAGGTCGGTGATGTGGGGAAGTCGCAAGACTTCAATGGCAACCGCGCCTGGACGGTGTCGGAGAACAAGGAAGACTGGCACCGCCGCAGCATCTACGTGTTCACGCGCCGCAGCTTCCCGTACCCCATCACGCAGAACTTCGACCCGGCCAACCCGAACAACCCGCACCACAAGCGGGACGTGACGACCACGCCGCTGCAGGCCCTGACGCTCTTCAACAGCGAGGTCGTCTTTGACTGGAGCCAGGCGCTGGCAGGCCGCGTGATCAACGAGGCCGGCCCGAGCGAAGACGCCCAGCTCAGCCGCGTGTACGAAATCCTGTTCGCCCGTGACCCGAGCAAGACCGAGCGTGCTGCCCTCAAGCAGTTCCTCGCCGAGCAGCAGATCGCCATCCGCCAGAAGGTCGCCACCGGCAAGTTCGAAGTGGCCGTGCCCCAGGGCCTGAAGGACACCAAGAACTACGACCCGGTGCGCTCCGCCGCCTTCGTGGACCTGGTGCACACGGTGGCCAATTCGAACAGCTTCGCCTACCGGTTCTGAGCCCGATTTTTTCAACACATCGATTGAACGAAGACAAGGAACACACATGAGCAACGATCAACGTCGCGCCTTTTTGCGCCAAGCCGGCCTGGGCCTGGGTGGCGCCGCCCTGGGCGGTTTCATCCCCGGCATCGGCCACGTCAGTGCCGCCACCGCGGCCGAGCTGCTGGACCCGCTGGCGACCAAGGCGCCGCAGTTTCCCGCCAAGATCAAGTCGGTGATCTGGTTGCACCAGAACGGCGCGCCTTCCACGCTGGACCTGTACGACCACAAGCCCGACCTGCAGAAGCTGGCCGGCCAGCCGGTGCCTGCCTCCTTCCTCAAGGGCATCAAGACCAGCACGCAGGGCGGCGTGGGCAAGCTGTACGCGTCCAACGAACGCACCTGGAAGCAGCATGGCGAAAGCGGTGCGTGGTTCTCCAACCTGCTGCCCAACCTGGCCACCCAGGCCGACAAGCTGACCTTCATCAAGTCCAGCACCACCGTGGGCGCCACCCACGACATTTCCATCCTCAAGCTCAACACGGGTGACCTGAACCCGGGCCGTCCCTCGCTGGGCGCCTGGATCAACTACGCCCTGGGCTCGGCCAACCCCGACCTGCCGTCCTACGTGGTGCTCTACAACGGCGACCGCGAGCCTTCGGCCGGTTCGGTCAACTGGAGCGCAGGCTTCCTGCCGGCCGTCTACCAGGGCACGGCCTTCCGCCCCGGCGACTCTCCCATCCTCTACCTGGAGCGCCCCGAGTTGCGCAACGCCGTGCAGCAGCGCACCTCGCTGGATTTGCTCAAGCGCCTGAACCTGATCGGTGCCGAACACTACCCGCACGACACCGAGCTGAAGGCCCGCCTGCAGTCCTATGAACTGGCCGACCGCATGCAGGCCGCCGCACCCGCTGCGGTGGACATCGGCAAGGAAAGCGCCGCCACGAAGGAGCTGTACGGCCTGAACGACAAGACCAGCCAGAGCTATGGCGAGGTGCTGCTGCGCGCCCGCCGCCTGGTGGAGCGCGGCGTGCGCTTCGTGCAGGTGGTGTCGGGCTTCCCCGAGGGCGTGGACATCGACCGCCAGAGCTGGGACGCCCACAGCGAGC
Source organism: Aquabacterium commune (assembly GCF_004362855.1). Taxonomy (GTDB): domain Bacteria; phylum Pseudomonadota; class Gammaproteobacteria; order Burkholderiales; family Burkholderiaceae_C; genus Aquabacterium; species Aquabacterium commune. The sequence goes on along the minus strand of NZ_SNXW01000001.1, from coordinate 185,780 downwards.
TGGACGCCAACCACGCCGTCATGGCCCGCATGGTGGACAAGCCCATCGCCGGCCTGCTGCACGACCTGAAGGAGCGCGGCCTGCTGGACAGCACGCTGGTGGTGTGGACCTCCGAGTTCGGCCGCACCTCCTGGGGCGAAAGCGGCACCGGCCGCGACCACAACCCCTGGGGCTACACGCAGTGGATGGCCGGTGGTGGCCTCAAGGCCGGCTTCACTTACGGTGAAACCGACGAGGTGGGCCTGCAGGTGGCCGACAAGGACAAAGCCGTGGACACCTACGACTTGCACGCCACCGTGCTGCACCTGATGGGCCTGGACCACCTCAAGACGACCTTCATCCACAACGGCCGTTCCGAGCGCCCGACCGTGGTGTACGGCAAGGTCATCAAGGAGATCCTGGCCTGATGCTGAAAGGAGCCCGCAAGACCTGGGTCGCGCTGGCCCTGCTGGCTGCGGTGTTCGGAGGCGTTCGCGCCGCCGACACCGAGCTGGACATGGACCTGATGCAGACCATCGAGGACACCAACAAGAGCCTGGCCTCGAACATCGCCACGCAGAACGCCCCCGGCAGCACCTCGGACGCCAAGGAGTTGCAGGCGCTGTTCGGCAAGGTGGAGGCGCATTTCGTGGCCAAGGGCGATGCGCCCGATGCCGTGGACCTGTCGCGCAAGAGCCGTGAGTTGTCCGAAGCCATCGTCAAGTCGGTGGCGACCAAGGATTTCGGCACGGCGTCTGACTCGGCCACGACCTTGTCGCGCACCTGCCGCACCTGCCACACCTTCTACAAGAAGTCCTGAGGGTGTGTTTTGCCGAACCAAGTTGTGAACCAAACGATGGGTGCCGTGTTGTCTGTGCTGTTGTTCGTGCCGGTGTGGGGCGCTGTGTGGCCCATGGCGGCGTGGGCGGCAAAGGCTGCTGCGGTGCCGAAAGTGAGTGCCCCCCCGACCCCTCCTCAGCAAGGCAACCCCCTGCTGGGGCGCGAGAAGATCGACAGCGAGCGCTGTCAGGAGTGCCATGGCATCGACGGACAGGGCGCAGGCCATGCCAACGGCCCCGAGGGCAAGTTCGCCAAGCTGGCAGGCCAGGACGCGGCTTACCTCGTCAAGCAGATGCAGGACTTCCGATCCGGCGCGCGCAAGCACGACCAGATGGCCATCATGGCGCGCAGCGTGAGCGACGAGGACGTGCGCGACATCTCGGCCTATTTCGCCAGCTTGCCGGTGATGAAGGGCGAACCCGACCCGAAAGCGGCTGCCGCCTCGGCCATCGGTCAGCGTCTGTATGAGCAAGGCGATGCCACGCGCGGCGTGCCGGCCTGTGCCAGCTGCCACAGCCATCAGGCCAAGGGGGCCGCACTGGCCCCGCGCATTGCCGGCCAGGAATGGCGCTACCTGGACAAGCAGTTGCGCGACTGGCGCTCTGGCGACCGCAAGAACAGCCCCGATGGCGTCATGAACAAGGCCCTGGCACCTTTGACCGACGCCGAAATCGAAGCCCTGGCCACGCACCTGGCCAGCCAGTGATGCCCACATTGAAAGCACCCAGATGACAAACCGATTCCTGAACACCGTTGCCGCTGGCCTGGCCGCTGCGGCCCTGCTGAGCGCCGTGCCTGCGCAGGCCGCCCTCAAAGAAGGCGACGCCGCCCCTGACTTCAAGCTGCAGGCCTCCCAGGCGGGCAAGGCCTTCAACTACGCGCTCAAAGACGCGCTCAAGAAAGGCCCGGTGGTGGTGTACTTCTACCCCTCTGCCTTCACGGCCGGCTGCAACATCCAGGCGCATCTGTTTGCGAGCAACGTCGAGAAATTCGCGGCGGCGGGCGCCACCATCGTGGGCGTCTCGCTGGACAGCATCACCCGCCTCAACGATTTCTCGGCCGACCCGCAGTACTGCGCCGGCAAGATCCCCGTGGCCTCCGACGCCGATGGCCAGGTGGCGCGCGCATTTGACCTGAGCGTCACCGAGATCCCTGCAGGCCGCAAGGACACGCGCGGCGTCGAGATCGACCACGCCCGCACCGACCGCACCACCTTCATCGTCACGCCGGATGGCCGCATCGCCGCCACCGTCGGTGGGGTGTCGCCCGATGCCAACGTGCAGCAGGCCCTGGACATCGTGCAGAACCTGCGTGCCAAGGCAGCAGCGCGGAAGTCCTGAGCCATCCCGAGCCCATCCCGAGGAGACAGCGACATGAGCACACCGTCCAGTGGCCACACCCGCACCGGCAGCAACACCAGCAGCAAGGTGCCGTCCCAAGCCAAGCGCAAGACCGCCGCGGACTACCCGCCCGAAGTCATGCGCCTGTTCGACCAGTACGTCCACGGCCTGCTGGAGCGGCGTGGCTTCCTGCAGTCGGCCGCGAAGTACACGGCGGGCATCGTGGCCGCCGAAGCCTTGCTGGCCGAGCTCAGTCCCAACTTCGCCCACGCCCAGCAGGTCAAGGGCGACGACAGCCGCCTGCTGGCGCGCCATGTCGAGATCCCCTCGCCGCAGGGGTACGGCACGGTGCGCGGCTACCTGGTCCAGCCTGTGGGCGCCAGCGAGGCCAAAGCCAAGCTGCCCACGGTGCTGGTGGTGCACGAGAACCGCGGGCTGAACCCGCACATCGAGGACGTGGCCCGGCGCCTGGCGCTGGAGAACTTCATCGCGTTCGCGCCCGACGCCTTGTTCCCCCTGGGCGGCTACCCGGGCGACGAAGACAAGGCCCGCGAGCTCTTCCCCAAGCTGGACCAGGCCAAGACGCGCCAGGACTTCCTGGCCGCCGCGGCCTACCTCCAGGCCCTGCCGCAGGGCAATGGCCAGTTGGGTGCGGTGGGCTTTTGCTACGGCGGCAGCGTGTCGAACTTCCTGGCCACGCAACTGCCCAAGCTGGGCGCGGCCGTGCCCTTCTACGGGGGACAGCCCTCGGCGGAAGACGCCGCCCGCATCCGCGCACCGCTGTTGCTGCAGTACGCCGCCAACGACGAGCGCATCAACGCCGGCTGGCCAGCCTATGAGGCGGCCCTCAAGGCCGCCAAGGTGCGCTACGAGGCCCACACCTACCCGGGCACCCAGCACGGCTTCCACAACGACACCACGCCCCGCTACGACGCGGCTGCCGCTTCGCTGGCCTGGCAACGCACCGTGGCCTTCTTCAACGCGCACCTGCGCACCTGAATCCCCTCTCCACCCCCAGCCCCAAGGAAACACCATGAACCTGCGTTTGAAACCCCTGCTGGCCGTTGCGCTGGCCGTGGCCACCGTGGCCGCTGCCGGCACCGCCGTGGCACAACAGGCGCCCAAGCCCGAGCAACTCATCAAGTGGCGCCAGTCGGCCTACCAGGTCCTGGCCTGGAACACCGGCCGCGTCAAAGCCAACGTGGACGGCACCTACAACAAGGAAGACGTCATCAAGGCGTCCAACACCATCGCCGCGCTGGCCAACTCCGGTCTGGGCGCGCTCTTTGCGCCGGGCACCGAAACCGGCAAGGGCTGGCACGAAACCACCGTCAAGCCCGAGCTGTTCACCGACAAGAAAGCCGGGGAAGTGGCCGCTGCCTTCAACAAGGAAGCCAACGAGCTGGCCAAGGTCGCCGCCGTGGGCGATGTGGCCGCGGTCAAGGCCCAGCTGGGCAAGCTGCAAGGCACGTGCAAGGCCTGCCATGACGACTACCGCAAGAAGGACTGAGGCGATGCAAGCACACCGCAAACTCCTGAGCGGCCTGGCGCTGCTGGCCCTGTCGGGCGCTGCCCTGGCCCAGGCCACCGCACCGGCCACGGCCCCGCTGCCGGCCAACCGCGAGGTCGGCCCCTTCAGCTTCTTCGTGACCAGCGTGGGTTCGGGCAAGGGTGCCGACCTGGGCGGCCTGGCCGGTGCCGATGCGCACTGCCAGAAGCTGGCCGCGGCCGTGGGCGCTGGCAACAAGACCTGGCGCGCTTACCTGAGCACCCAGTCCTGGGACGGCAAGCCCGCCATCCACGCGCGCGACCGCATCGGCACCGGCCCGTGGTTCAACGTCAAGGGCGCCCTGATCGCCCGCAACGTGGGCCACCTGCACGGTGATGACCTGGAGGAGTCCCGCATCGGCAACGCCGTGAACTGGACCACCGCCCTGACCGAGCAAGGCCAGTCGGTCAAGCGCGCGGGCGACACGCCCAACGAGCACGACATCCTGACCGGCTCGCAGCCCGATGGCCGCGCCTTCGTCAACGAGCTCACCGACCGCACCTGCAAGAACTACACGAGCAGCGCGGAAGACGGTGGCGTGCAGGTCGGTCACTTCGACCGCACCGGCGGCGTGCACACGGCCCTGTCGTGGAACTCGGCCCACGTCAGCCGTGGCTGCAGCCAGCCCAAGCTGGTGAGCACCGGCGGCGCCGGCTACTTCTACTGCTTCGCGGCCAAGTGAGGCCCTGACCCTGTGCGTGCAGTGACCCGAAACAGCGTTGACGGCCTGCACGCATATGCATCTACCGAATCCTTCCTTGGTGCCAGAGGGGCTGCTCGATACAGTGCACACAGCTGTTGAAAGACCCACACCCCGGTTAGGAAAACATGACTTTGCAGGCCATCGGCCTCGTCGGAGGGCGAGGGCCCCACGCTCGTGCTCACCCTTTGTTCGGTGACCTGAGTGTCTCTCTGGGCGAAGGCGAATCCCTGCGCGTGACGGGGCGCAACGGCAGCGGCAAGTCCACCCTGTTGCGCACGCTCTGTGGCCTGATCGAGCCCCTGGCCGGCGAGTTGCTATGGCGCGGTCGGCCGGTGCGCCGCGATGGCACGGCTTTGCGGTCCGAGTTGCTCTACATCGGCCATGCCCTGGGCCTCAAAGACGACCTCAGTGCGCTGGAGAACCTGCGCGTGGCGCAGGCCCTGGCGGGGCGCCCTTGCAGCGATGCGCAAGCCGCGCAGGCCTTGCAGGCACTGGGCCTGGGGCCGCGCACCGCCGCGGCACCGGCACGCACCTTGTCGCAAGGCCAGAAGCGGCGCGCGGTGCTGGCCCGACTGGCCTTGCCCGTGGACCTCGGTGCGCCCGGCCTGCTGGTGCTGGACGAACCCTTCAATGCCCTGGACACCGCCTCTGTGGCTCAGCTCACGGCCTTGCTGGCGCAGCGCCTGGCGCAAGGCGCGATGTTGATTTACACGACGCACCAGGACCAGAGCGTGCCCGCCCGCCAGGCGCAGACCTGGCACCTGGGTGCCGCCGAGCAGGCAGACCCCGCGGGGTTGGTGGCGTGATGGGGCGTGTGTGGTGGACCGTGCTGCAAAGGGACCTGTTGCTGGCGTTTCGGCGCCGGTCGGACGTGGCCGCCTCGCTGGGCTTCTTCCTGATGGTGAGCAGCCTGTTCCCCTTGGGCGTGGGCCCGGAGCGAGAGACCTTGCGCACGGTGGCCCCCGGCATCCTGTGGGTGGCGGCCTTGCTGGCCACCTTGCTGTCGCTGGGGCGCTTGTTTGCCCTCGACCACGCCGACGGCACGCTGGAGCAGATGCTGCTGTCGCCCGAACCGCTCAGCGTCATCGTGCTGGGCAAGGTGACGGCGCACTGGCTGAGCGCCGGCCTGCCGCTGGTGCTGCTGGCGCCTGTGCTGGCGCTGCAGTTCGACCTGCCCTGGGATGCCATCGGCGTGCTGGCTGCCAGCTTGCTGCTCGGCACACCGGTGCTCAGCCTGCTCGGTGCCATTGGCGCTGCGCTGACGCTGGGCTTGCGCGGAGGCGGTGTGCTGGTGGCCTTGCTGGTGCTGCCGCTCTACATCCCGGTGCTGATCTTCGGGGCTGGTGCCGTGAGCGCGCAGGCCAGCGGGCAGGGCGCCTCGGCCCACCTGCACTTGCTGGCTGGCGTGCTGGCCGCGAGCCTGGCCTTGGCGCCTTGGGCTGCGGCGATGGCCTTGCGCCTGTCGGCCGATTGAAACGCACCGCCTCTGCCGTCCTTCCTTGAGATCCATGAACGTGGCCTACCCTCCTTCCTCTCCTTCACCGCGGCAGCCGCACGCTGGCAGCCACAGGCCCAACTGGCAGCAGCGCTGGCTGTCGCTGGCATCACCACGCCAAGCCCATGCGCTGGCCGGGCGCATCGTGCCCTGGGCGCTGGCGGTGGCCTTGCTGACCACCTTGGCCGGGCTGTACGTGGGCTTCTTCGTGGCGCCGACCGACCACCAGCAGGGTGAGGCGTACCGCATCATCTTCGTGCACGTGCCTGCGGCCTGGCTGTCCATGGTCATCTACGTGGCCATGGCCTTTTGGGCGGCGCTGGGCTGGGTGCTCAACACGCGGGCCTCGGCCATGCTGGCCCGTGCACTGGCACCCACCGGCGCCTTGTTCACGTTCCTGGCCCTGTGGACCGGCGCGCTGTGGGGCAAGCCCACCTGGGGCGCCTGGTGGGTGTGGGACGCCCGCCTGACGTCGGAGCTGATTTTGCTGTTCCTGTACATCGGCGTGATGGCCTTGCAATCGGCCATCGATGATCCGCGCCGTGGTGACCAGGCGGGGGCGCTGCTGGCCGTGGTGGGCGTGGTCAACGTGCCCATCATCTATTTCTCGGTGAAGTGGTGGAACACGCTGCACCAGGGCGCATCGGTCAGCCTGCAGTCGGCACCGACCATGGCCTCGTCGATGTTGACCGGCATGTTGTTGTGCACCGTGGGGTTGTGGGCCTATGCCGTGGCGGCTGTGCTGCAGCGCCTGCGCGCCATCGTGTTGGTGCGCGAACAGCACGCCGACTGGGTGGCCGATCTGGCCAACGTCTCGGACGCAAGGCAAGGAGCACGCGCATGAACTGGCACAGCTGGCAGAACTTCCTTGCCATGGGGGGCTACGGCCTGTACGTGTGGGGCTCCTTTGGCATCGTGCTGCTCGCCCTCGCGCTGGAGTGGTGGGCCATCGCCCGGCAAACGCGGGCCGCGCTGGCCGAGGTGCGCCTGGCGCGCACTTCACATCTCTCACACCTCTCACATCCCTCACAGGAGATACCCACATGAAGCCCCGCCACCAACGCCTGGGCCTCGTCCTGCTGGGTTTGCTCAGCCTGGGCGTGAGCGCCTGGTTCGTGCTGTCGGCCTTTCAGCAGAACCTGGTGTTTTTCTTCACGCCCACCCAGGTCACGCAGGGTGAGGCGCCCGCCGCCAAGCGCTTTCGCATCGGTGGCATGGTCGAGGCGGGCAGCCTGAAGCGCCAGTCCGATGGTTTGACGCACAGCTTCGTGGTCACCGACATGGCCCAGCGCGTGACCGTCCAGTACAAAGGCCTGCTGCCCGACCTGTTCCAGGAAGGCAAAGGCGTGGTTGCGCAAGGCCGCCTGGATGCCGATCGCCGTTTCGTGGCCGACGAGGTGCTGGCCAAGCACGATGAGAACTACATGCCGCCAGAGGCCGAACACGCCCTGAAGCAGGCGCAAGCGGCACGCGCTCAGGCATCGGGGGCACAGCCATGACGCCCGAACTCGGACAGATCGCGCTGATCCTGGCCCTGGGCCTGGCGGCCTTGCTGGGCACCTTGTCGCTGTGGGGTGCCTGGCGTCAGGACGCCCGCTGGATGGCCTTGGCTCGACCTTTGGCGGCCGGGCAATTCGCCTTCGTGGCGCTGGCCTTTGCGCTGCTGGTGCACGCTTTCGTGGTCAAGGATTTCTCGGTGGCCTATGTGGCCCACAACGCCAACTCTCTGTTGCCGCTGCCTTACCGCGTGGCGGCCACCTGGGGCGGCCATGAGGGCTCCCTGCTGCTGTGGCAGTTGATGCTGGCCGGCTGGACGCTGGCGGTGGCACGCTTCAGTCGGCAATTGCCGCCAGACGTGGTGGCCCGTGTGCTGGGCGTGCTGGGCTTGGTGGGTGTGGGCTTCCTGAGCTTCACGCTGCTGACGTCCAACCCCTTCGACCGCAGCCTGCCCGCACCCGCCGATGGTCGCGACCTCAACCCCTTGTTGCAAGACCCGGGCATGGTCTTCCACCCGCCCTTGCTCTACATGGGCTATGTGGGTTTCTCGGTGGCCTTTGCCTTCGCCATCGCGGCCTTGATCTCGGGCCGGCTGGACGCCACCTGGGCCCGCTGGACGCGGCCCTGGACTTTGGCGGCCTGGGCCTTCCTTACCCTGGGCATCTTGCTGGGCAGCTTCTGGGCCTATTACGAGCTGGGCTGGGGCGGCTGGTGGTTCTGGGACGCGGTGGAAAACGCCTCCTTCATGCCTTGGCTGGTGGGCACGGCACTGGTCCATTCGCTGTCGGTCAGCGAGAAGCGCGACAGCTTCAAACACTGGACGGTCTTGCTGGCCATCCTCGCGTTCTCGCTGTCGCTGCTGGGCACCTTCCTGGTCCGCTCGGGCGTGTTGTCGTCGGTGCATGCGTTTGCGTCCGACCCGCGCCGGGGCCTGTTCATCCTCGCTTTCCTGGTGGTGGTGATCGGGGGTTCTCTGGGCTTGTACGCCTGGCGCGCTTCGGCTGTGGCGGCGCCCCATGCTGCCGATGGTGTCCACGTGCCACGCGTGCGCTTTGCAGCCTGGTCGCGCGAATCCCTGCTGCTGCTCAACAACGTCTTCTTGCTGGTGACGGCGGGCACGGTGCTGCTGGGCACGCTGTACCCGCTGGCGCTCGATGCTTTCGGCCTGGGCAAAATCTCTGTGGGGCCGCCGTACTTCGAGGCGGTGTTCGTGCCCCTCATGGTGCCCGTGTTGGTGCTGATGGTGTTCGGCCCGGTGGTGGCCTGGCAGCGAGGCTCGTGGTCGCAGGCGTGGCAGACCTTGCGCGCACCTGCCCTGCTTGCGGTGGCACTGGCGGGCGCGGTGGCCGTTGTGGCGCGTGCGTCCCTGGGCGTGGCCCTGGGCCTGCTGCTGAGCTTGTGGATCGTGCTGGGCACACTGCAACTGCTGCGCCGCCGCTGGGTGGCCGTGCCCGGTCAGACCGCGTGGCTTGCGCGCGCCCGGGCCTTGCCGCTGGGCCTGTGGGGCATGGCCGCGGCCCACCTGGGCGTGGGCGTGTTCGTGGCGGGCGTCACCCTGGTCAAGGGTTTCGACCATGCGCAGGATGCCAGCCTGAAGGAGGGCGACCACGTCGTTGTGGCGGGCCACGATGTCCACTTCGCGTCGCTGGCCAAGGGCAAGGGCGCCAACTACATCTCGGCGCGGGCCACCTTCGAGGTCACGCGGGATGGGCGCCATGTGGCCACCCTGCACCCCGAGAAGCGCCTGTACATCGTGCAGCGCATGCCCATGACGGAGGCCGCCATCGACCGCGGCTTCACGCGGGACCTCTACGTCTCGCTCGGTGAAGCCTCACCGGACGGCGCCTGGGGCGTGCGCGTGCAGGTCAAGCCTTTCATGGGCTGGGTCTGGGCCGGTTGCCTGTTGATGGCCTTGGGCGGTGGCCTGGCAGCGTCCGACCGCCGCTACCGGCAGCGGGTCCAGCAAGCGCAAGTGGGGACGGGGCCTGCCACGACCTCGTCCGACACCCCCTCCAGCCATGCCCCTGCTTGGGCCCCTTCTCCCCATCCCGTCCAACCATGAGTGCGCCACGCCCCCGTCTTTCCCTCGGCCGCCTGCTGGGCTTCGGCCTGCCCTTGGCCTTGTTCGCCGCCTTGGCCTTCATGCTGGCCCGCGGGCTGCAACATGGCCACAGCGAAGCGCTGCCGTCGCCCCTGATCGGGCGTGCCTTGCCCACCTTCGTGCTGCCCCAGTTGGCCGCAGGCGAGGCCCCGCGCTTTGCCCCGGCGCAGATGAAAGGCCAGGTGTGGCTGCTCAATGTCTGGGCGTCGTGGTGCACCTCTTGCAAGGAAGAACACCCTGTGCTGATGGGCCTGTCGCGCGAGGCCCAAGTGCCCTTGATCGGGTTCAACTACCAGGACCAGGCCGAGGCGGGGCGCGCCTGGCTGGCCCGGCAAGGCGACCCCTACCGCCTGACCGTGACCGACCCGGACGGCCGTGCAGGCCTGGACCTGGGCGTGGTCGGGGTGCCGGAGACCTTCGTCATCGACAAGCAAGGCCGTGTTCGCCACAAGCTCTCCGGGCCCATCACCCCGGAGGTCTGGCGCAACACCCTGCAACCGCTGATCCAGGAGCTGCAAGGTGCGTGAACACCCTCGATGGATGCACGGGCTGTTCGCGGCCGTGCTGTGCAGCTGGCTGGTCAGCTGGGCACAGGCCGCCGATGCGCCAGCCGAGCCTCGGCCCGACAGCCTGGCCCCGCACGAAGCCCGTCTGGACGAGCGCGCCCAGCGCCTGAGCGCAGAACTGCGCTGCCTGGTGTGCCAGAACCAGACGATCGCCGACTCCCAGGCCGAGCTGGCCATGCAGCTCAAGCGCGAGGTGCGCCAGCAACTGGCCCGCGGCGCTTCGGACCAGCAGGTCCGCGACTTCATGGTGCAGCGCTATGGCGAGTTCGTGCTGTACCGGCCGCCACTCAACAACGCCACGGTCTGGCTGTGGGGTGGGCCCTTGCTGCTGCTGGCGCTCGGGCTGGGCGTCTTGGTCTGGCAACTGCTGCGCCACCGACCAGAAGAAGGAGACCCCACATGACCGCGTTCTTGCTCGCAGCCCTGGCCTTGATGAGCCTGGCCGCTGTTTTCGTGGTGTGGCCTTTGTGGCGCACCGTGCCCGACGACCCTGCTGAAGCGGCGGTGGCGCCTCGGCGCGGCGTGGCCATCGGCCTGGGCACGGCCTTGGCCTTTTTCACCGCGTTCATGTACGCGATGGTGGGCACGCCAGCGGCCTTGCTGTCGCAGCCTGACCCGACGGCGGAAGTCCTGGCGTCCACCGCATCAGACAGCGCCGTGTCCAGTCCAGCGCCCAGCCAGGCGCGGCCCAGCACCGGGCAGGGCCCGGCAGGCAATGCCGCTGGTGGCATGACCCCCGCCCAGATCGAGGGCATGGTGTCACGCCTGGCGCAGCGCCTGCAGCAGCAGCCCGATGACGTGGCGGGTTGGCGCATGCTGGTGCGTTCTTACGAAACGCTGGGACGCTATCCCCAGGCCGTGGACGCCTGGCGTCGCCTGCTGGCCCTGACCCCCGATGACCCCGACCTGCTGACCGACTACGCCGTGACCTTGGGCATGAGCCAGGGCCAAAGCCTGGCGGGTGAGCCCGAAGAGGCGCTCAACCGGGCATTGCGCCTCAACCCCCAGCACGTGCAGGCCTTGGCCTTGTCCGGCAGTGCGGCCTACGAGCGCGCCGACTACCCGCGGGCCATCGCCCAATGGCGCCGCATCCTGGAGAACGTGCCTGCCGATGCCGAGGTGCGTGCCAGCATCGAAGGGCAGATCGCCAAGGCGCAGGCCCTGGCCGCCCGCGGCCAGAACGGGCGGGCTGGTCCATGAGCAGGCGGTGCAAGACGGCGAGGGCGCTCAGACCCGGGCTGGGTTGGGGGTGCCTGCTCGCCATGGCGGCCTGCCTGGGCGATGCGAGCGCAGCGAGGATGGCGTGTGCGCCCTTGCCCGAACTGCCCTCGGGCTGGCCCCGCACGCCGCACGCGGGCCAGGTCCGTGTGCAGGGTGGGCGCTTCGCCATGGGCAGCGACGAGGGCTACCGCGACGAGCGCGTCCGACAGGCCCAGGTGGGCAGTTTCTGGATCGACCGCACCGAGGTCACCAACGCGCAGTTCGCCGCCTTTGTGCAGGCCACCCGGCATGTCACCGACGCGGAGCGGCAGGGCGAGGCCGCGGTGTTCGCCATCCCGGATGCGGCCGAGCTGCGCCAGCGCCCGCTGGCCTGGTGGCGCATCGTCCCAGGGGCCGACTGGCGCCACCCGGACGGACCGGCCAGCGACATCCGGGGCCGAGAGCGCGAGCCCGTGCGCCTGGTGACCCAGGCCGATGCGCTGGCCTATGCGCGCTGGCTGGGTCGCGACCTGCCCACCGAAGCCGAGTGGGAGTTCGCCGCCAAAGGTGGCACCCTGCGCCAGGCTGAGGCCCGGCTGGACGGTGGCCCGCGCGATGCCAGCGGGCGCCCTTCGGCCAACTACTGGCAGGGCAGCTTCCCGCTCATGGACACCGCCGAAGACGGCCACGCCGGCATCGCGCCCGTGGCCTGCTACGCCCCCAATGCCTTGGGGCTGTACGACATGATCGGCAACGCCTGGGAGTGGACCCGCGATGCCGACGCCAGCCCCTCGGGCGATGGCGCTGTGCGCCCTCGGCAAAGCCACGCCAATGGCGACCCGGCCGTGCTGCGCCAGGCGCCTGCGCAGGCCCGCACCGTCATCAAGGGCGGCTCTTTCCTGTGTTCACCCGATTACTGCGTGCGCTACCGCGCCGCGGCCCGCGAGGTCCAGGACGCCACGCTGGCCACGTCCCATGTGGGCTTTCGCACGGTCTCACGGCGTTGAGGCCTCCATCCATCCTTGCAAAGACAGACACCCATGCCATCCACCGAATCCACCTTCACGCGCCTGGGCGCACAGTGGCTGACCGCCGTCGCGGCAGCGTCCCTGCTGGCCACCAGCGCGCATGCCGCCACCGCGCGCCCGAACATCCTGCTCATCGTGGCCGATGACCTGGGCTTCTCCGACATCGGCGCCTTTGGCGGAGAGATCGACACGCCGAACCTCGACGCCCTGGCGCGCGAGGGCCTGCGCCTGACCGACTTCCACAGCGGCGCCACCTGCTCGCCCACGCGCTCGATGTTGCTGTCGGGCGTGGACCACCACCTCGCGGGCATCGGCAGCATGGCCGAGCTGACCGTGCCCGAGCAGCAGGGCAAGCCCGGCTACGAGGGCTACCTCAACGACCGCGTCGTGCCTTTCCCGCAGCTGCTGCGCCAGGCGGGTTACCACACGCTGATGGCCGGCAAGTGGCACCTGGGCCTGACGGAGGAGCGCAGCCCGGCCGCCCGTGGCTTCGAAAAATCCTTCGCCTTGCTGCGTGGGGCCGATGACCACGTGGCCCAACCCTGGAACACGCGCATCGACCCGGCGCAGCCGCTGTACCGGGAAGACGGCCGCCTGACGACGGTGCCGGCCGACTTCTATTCGAGCAACTTCTACGCCGACAAGCTGGTCTCCTACCTGCAAGCCACGCAAGGCGACGGCAAGCCCTTCTTCGCCTACCTGACCTTAACCGCGCCGCACTGGCCGCTGCAAGCGCCTGCCGATGCCATCGCCAAGTACGAGCACCGCTACGAGGCCGGCTACGACGCCTTGCGCGCCGAGCGCATCGCCCGCCAGAAGTCGCTGGGCATCTTGCCCAAGGACTTCCAGCCGGCCCCGGCGCTGAACGTCTTCCCGAACTGGGGCAAGCTCACCGTGGCGCAGCAAAAGCAGGAGGCGCGCCGCATGGCCGTTTATGCCGCCATGGTGGACGTGATGGACCAGAACATCGGCAAGGTCATCCGCCAGCTCAAGGCCTCGGGCCAGTACGACAACACGCTCATCGTCTTCATCTCGGACAACGGCGCGGAGGGCGCCAATGTGGCCGACCGCGCCTCGGCCATCCCGCGCGACAACCGCCTGGCCAACATCGGCAAGGCCTCGTCCTACGTCTCGTATGGGCCGAACTGGGCGCAGATCGGTGCCTTGCCCTACAGCCTCTTCAAGGGCTACAGCCGCGAAGGTGGCACCACGGTGCCGACCATCGTGCGCTACCCGAGCGCGCTGGCCAAGGGCAAGCAGCCGCGTGGGGCCGTGGGTGGGGTCTCGCGCGTGCCGGGCCACGTCACCGACATCGCGCCCACGCTGCTGCAACTGGCCGGTGTGGCCTACCCGGAGAAGCTCGGCCAACAGCCTGCACCCGCGCTGCAAGGGCGATCGCTGCTGCCCGTGCTCAGTGGCCAGGTGACCGAGCTGAGCGAGCGCTTCGACAAGGGCTGGGAGCTGTTCGGCCAGAAGGCCTACCGGCAGGGAGATTGGAAGGTCGTGTACTCGGTGCCGCCGTTCGGCACGGGCGACTGGCAGCTCTACAACCTGAAGAACGACCGTGCCGAGCAGCGTGACCTGGCCGCCCAGCACCCCGAGAAGCTGGCCGAGTTGAAGGCCGCCTACGCCGCCTACGTGCACCGCAACGGCGTGCAGGAAGTGCCCCGCCTGGCAGAGCGCATCGCCGAGCGCTACAGCAGCCTGAACTATTTCCAGGCGTTGACGGCCGCTGACGCGGTCGCACCCTGATCAGGGACAAGTGCCGCAGGTGCGCGCCCTGGGCCCGCAAGGGGCACGGCGACCGTGCCCCTGCGGAGGGCGCTTCACGGCGGCCAGCTCGACAGTTCGCCGGCCGCTTTGGCGGTGAAGATCAGAGGCTGACGGTGCTGCCGTCGAAGCGCGTGAAGCGGAAGCCTTCGAAGGGTTCCTTGAAGCTCAGCTTCTCATCGCGCAGCAAGGCGATGGCCACGTCCTCGCCCAGTGCCAGGGACGCTGCGGCGTCCGATCGCCAGTGGATGCCCGCCCAGTTGCGGCCCACACCGAGGTTGGTGGCCAGCTTGTTGAGCTCGCCGCCAACCGTCAGCGTGGGGCCGCTGTAGGGGATGAGCCGTGTCGGGTCGGCGGGGTCCGGCTGCACCGGGTTGGCGATGACGGCGTTCTCATCGAAGAACGCCTTCAGCAGCGTGGCCTGCACCGCCGCACTGACCGAGGCCCCGCCTGGGTAGGAGCCGTGCAGTGGCGCGCCTTCCGGGTAGGCGCTGGAAATCAGGTGCGTGCCGAACTTGCGCAGGTTGCGGGCCACGGCGTCGGACTGCAGCACATCGGCGTGCAGCGGGTAGTCCACCCCGGCGCTCAGGCGCTGGTGCACCAGACCGCCATAGGCCTCGGGCCGCAGGGTGCGGTGCACGAACCACTTCTGCCAGTAGGCGGCACGGATGGCGCGCGAGACGGCCAGGGGCAGCAAGCCTTGCACATAGCCGGCCGCAAAGCTGCCCGCCGCGCCGGTCGATGTCCGCAGCTTGAGGTAGGGGTTGGTCGGGTTCAGGGGCGTGCCCAGGCCGCCCACGCGTGCCGGGTCGCTGCTGGTGGCCGTGCTCAGCAACTGGAAGGCCGAGGCGAAGCCGGGTGCGCCGCGTGCGACCTCGGCGAGGTCGCGGCCCGTGGCCAGGTAGCGCCGCACCGGGTCGAAGGTGATGCGCCGCGTCGGGGCCTTGCCATCCTGCACGGCCAGCCACTCGGCCGTTTGCGTGAGGAAGTCGTTGCCCGGTGCCTGGGTGCTCAACAGCGCGGGGATGAAGGAGGTGCCGAAGGGCGCGTCCAGCAGCAGGAACTGCGAGATGTAGGGCCCCACCGCCACACCCGGCGGCACGGCATGGCGCGCGCTGCGGCCCGTGGGGTCGGCGCGGTCCACATAGCGGGCGGTGCCGCGGAACAGCAGGTCGGGCGTGACCACGCCGGACGCATCGCGCGGGCCGGTGTAGCCGCTCAGGCGGTTGATGTCAGCGGCTGCCGCACGCACCAGGGGGTGGTTGGTGTCTTTGCGGTACTCGTACAGCGGCACATCGCGCAGCAGCGATTGCCAGTACACCTCGACCGCATCGGCCGCGCGTTCGGCACTGGCCAGCGCGGGTGCAGACGGCACGGCGAACTGCACGGACGACAAGCCCGTGAGGTTGACGGCCAGCGTGCCCAGCGGGTTCACCAGCTTGCGCGTGCCACCCAGCTGAACCTTCTCGAAGTCGGCCACCTCGCGCGTGGTGACGGCTTGTTTGAGCAAGGCCCAGGCGGCCAGGTCCACCTCGCCGCGGGCGTTGTGCGGCAGGCCGCGCGTGTCGGTGCCGATCTTGTGGGGGTAGCGCTCTTCGTCGTCGTTGTCAGGGTGGCGGGGCACCGGCACGTTGTGGTTGACGATGGCGCGCTCGGTGCGCAGGCGGAAGGTCTTGTTGCGCAAGGCCTGGTCCAGATCGCCCTGGCGGCCGCTGGCACCGCGCAGGTCCAGGTCGGCCGCGTGGCTGGCGGTGCCGGCGCTGCCCAAGGTGCCCCCCACCACACTGCCGACGATCACCGAGCCCGTGGACCCGATGAACCGACGGCGCGACGGACGCTCCCCGACTTGCTTGTCTTCTTGCTCTGCCTGTTTGGACATGTGTGTCACTCCTCAACCTAGGGTGTGAGGCCGATGTGGCCGGTGTGTGCCCGGTGTCGGCATGACGCCGGGTCCAGGCTCACACTGCAAACGGTGTTCCAAGGAACTTGTGGGGTCTTTCTGTGGGGGGCTTTTCCAGGAGATGGGCCATGCAAGCCTCTGCGCACAGGCTTGCGAGAGGGCCACGTGGGGCCCGTGCCTGGTCAAAAGCCCGCAGCCGTTTGCTGCCGATGCGTCAGGGTCTGTGCACCGCATGCAACAGCGCAGCGTCGTGCGGCATCGACAGATGCCTGCGCTGAATCAGCAAGGGTGAAATGCGCATTTGCAAGCTGCTTCAGCGGTGGTTAGGCTGTCAGGCTTGATCCATTGGAGGCTGCACATGTCCGATAAAAACTGGAAGTTCGAAACCCTGTCTGTCCACGCTGGCTACTCGCCTGACCCGACCACCAAAGCGGTGGCCGTGCCCATCTACCAGACGGCGGCCTATGCTTTCGACAGCGCCCAGCATGGCGCCGACCTGTTCGACCTGAAGGTGCCGGGCAACATCTACACCCGCATCATGAACCCCACCACCGATGTGCTGGAGCAGCGCATCGCGGCACTGGAAGGCGGGGTGGGCGCGCTGGCTTTGGCATCGGGCCAAGCGGCGGTCACCTATGCCATCCTGACCATCGCCGAAGCGGGTGACAACTTCATCTCATCGACGGCGCTGTACGGCGGCACCTACAACCTGTTCGCGCACACGCTGCCGCAGTACGGCATCACCGCGCGCTTCGCCGACCACCGCGACCCGGCCAGCTTCGAAGGCCTCATCGACGCGCGCACCAAGGCCATCTTCGTGGAGTCCCTGGGCAACCCCTCGGGCAACATCACCGACATCGCCCGCATCGCCGAGATCGCCCACCGCCACGGCGTGCCGCTGATCGTGGACAACACCGTGCCCAGCCCCTACCTGTGCCGCCCCATCGAGCACGGCGCCGACATCGTCGTGCACTCGCTGACCAAGTACCTGGGTGGCCATGGCACCAGCATCGGCGGGGCCATCGTGGATTCGGGCAAGTTCCCCTGGGCCCAGCACAAGGAACGCTTCAAGCGCCTCAACGAGCCCGATGTCAGCTACCACGGCGTGGTCTACGCCGAGGCCTTGGGAGCGGCGGCCTACATCGGCCGGGCGCGCGTGGTGCCCTTGCGCAACATGGGTGCGGCGCTTTCGCCCTTCAACGCCTTCCTGATCCTGCAGGGCGTGGAGACCCTGGGCCTGCGCATGGACCGCATCAGCGCCAACACGCTGAAGATCGCGCAGCACCTGCAGAAGCACCCGCGCGTGAAGTGGGTCAACTACGCTGGCCTGGCAGACCATCCGGAGAACCCGCTGGTGCAGAAGTACCTCTCGGGCCAGGCCTCGGGCGTGCTGACCTTCGGTGTGCCAGGCGGCCGCGAAGGGGGCGCGCGTTTCCTGGACGGCCTCCAGCTGTTCACGCGCCTCGTCAACATCGGCGACGTGCGTTCGCTGGCCACCCACCCGGCATCGACCACGCACCGCCAGCTCAACCCCGACGAGTTGGCCAAGGCGGGCGTGAGCGAGGACACGGTGCGCCTGTCGGTGGGCATCGAGCACATCGACGACCTGATCGCCGACCTGGACGCGGCGCTGGCGCAGGCCTGAGCCGACCCCAGGCCCCCGACGGGCCACCGGCCAAGCTGGCGCTTAGGTGGCCCAGCGGACGTCGGTCGCCGTGTCGGTTCCGGCCCCGGTTCCGGCCCCGGCCATGCCGGTTTCTGCGCTGGCCTCGGCCGGTGCCGTCCGTGCGAAGGCCGGGCGCAGCACACGCTGCAGCACCTGGTCTTCCAGCGCCCCAAAAGCCGCATGGCTGCGCGCTCGGCTGCGCGGCAGTGCCACGTGCAGGTCAAGCGCCACGGCCTGGTCTTCGATCAGCAGCACGCGGTCGGCCAGTGCCACCGCCTCGGACACATCGTGCGTGACCAGCACGGCCGTGAAGCCGTGGGTTTGCCACAGCCGCTCGATGAGTTGCTGCATCTCGATGCGGGTCAGGGCGTCCAGCGCGCCCAGGGGCTCGTCCAGCAAGAGCAGGCGTGGGCGGTGCACCAGCGCGCGCGCCAAGGCCACGCGCTGGCGCTGACCGCCCGAGAGCGCCGCGGGCCACTCGCCAATGCGGTCGGCAAGGCCGACGGACTGCAAGGCCTCGCGCACCCGCGCGGGCACATCGGCCCCTGACAGGCCCAGTGCCACGTTGTCACCCACCGACTTCCAGGGCAACAGGCGCGCGTCCTGGAACATCAAGCGGATGCCCTGGTCTGCCGGGCGGCGGGTGTCCAGCGTCTGGCCGTCGATGGTGATCTGGCCTTGCGAGGGCGCGTCCAGGCCGGCCAGCAGGCGCAGCAGGGTGCTCTTGCCGCAACCGCTGCGGCCGACGATGGCGACGAAGGCCCCGGGGGCCACGTCGAGGTCGATGTCCTTGAGCACCTGGCGCGTGCCAAAGCGTTGGGCCAGGTGTCTCAGTTGCACGGCCACACCGGGTGATGCGCCCGTGTGGGCTGCCGTGTGGACTGGCGCGTTCGAACGCAGGGTGCTGGGCAGGGCGTGGATGTTGCTCATGGCGTGGTCCGGAGGCTGTGCTGGGAGTGTCCTGAGGGCGTCATGCCCGGGCGCTTTGGTAGCCGGGGTGCCAGCGCAGCGCGCTGCGCTCCAGGGCGCGTGCCAGCACATCGGCCAGCTTGCCCAGCAGGGCGTACAGCAGGATGCCCACCAGCACGACATCGGTCTGCAGGAACTCGCGGGCGTTCATCGTCATGTAGCCGATGCCGGCCTGGGCCGAGATGGTTTCGGCCACGATCAGCAGCACCCACATCAGCCCCAGAGAGAAACGCAGCCCCACCAGGATGGACGGCAGGGCGCCGGGCAGGATGACCTGCCGGTAGAGCTGCCAGCCGCTCAGACCGTAGCTGCGCGCCATCTCGATGAGGCCCGCGTCCACCGAGCGGATGCCGTGGAAGGTGTTGAGGTAGATGGGGAAGAACACGCCGACGGCGACCAGGAAGAGCTTGGCCGATTCGTCGATGCCGAACCACAGGATGACCAGCGGGATCAGCGCCAGCGGCGGGATGTTGCGCACCATCTGCAGCGTGGTGTCGAGCAGGGTTTCGGCCCAGCGCAGGCTGCCGGTGACCAGGCCCAGCAGCAGGCCCAGGCCGCCGCCCAGCGCCAGGCCACTCAGGGCCCGCGCGGTGCTCACGCCCAGGTGCTGCCACAGCTCGCCGCTGTCGGCCAGGTGCCAGAAGGCCAGCACCACGGCCCAGGGCTCGGGCAGCACGCGGGTGGACAGCCAGCCGGCGCGGGCGCTGAGCTCCCACAGGGCCATCAGCCCGACCGGCAGCAGCCAGGGCAGCAGGCGCGGCAGAAGGTGGGGCAGAACCTGCGCGCGAAGGGTCTCAAGGCGTGCGGACATGGGGCCTCACTTTGCCGGGGGCACGTAGCTGTTGGCCACGATCTCGCCTTGCGGGCCGGCGGCCACGCGGGGCGCCAGGCGCTCCTGCAGCGTGCGCGGCAGCAGGGGGAAGACGAGTTCGGCGAAGCGGTAGGCCTCTTCCAGGTGCGGGTAGCCCGACAGGATGAAGTGGTCCAGGCCCAGGTCGGCGTAGGCCCGCAGGCGGTCGGCCACCTGCTGCGGGTTGCCCACCAGGGCCGTGCCCGCGCCCCCGCGCACCAGGCCCACGCCGGCCCACAGGTTGGGCGAGACCTCCAGGCCTTCGCGGATGTTGTGGCGGTTGAAGTGCCCCTTGTGCAGCTCGGCCATGCGGCGCTGGCCCACCGAGTCCATCTGCGCGAACTTCTGCTGGGCGGCGGCCACGGTGGCCTCGTCCAGGTGCGACAGCAGCTTGCTGGCGGCCTGCCAGGCTTCGTCCTCGGTCTCGCGCACGATGACGTGCAGGCGGATGCCGAAGCTCAGCGTGCGGCCGTGCTTCGCGGCGCGGCGGGTGATGTCGGCCACCTTGGAGGCGACGGCCTCGGGCGGTTCGCCCCAGGTCAGGTAGGTGTCGAGCTGCTCGGCAGCCAGCTCATGGGCCTCGTCCGACGAGCCACCGAAGAAGATCGGCGGGTAAGGCCGACTCACCGGCGGGTACAGCAGCTTGGCGCCCTTGACCTGCAGGTGGCGGCCGTCGAAGTCGAAGCTGCCGCCGTCGTGGCTGCGCGCCAGCACCTCGCGCCAGATGGTCAGGAACTCGCGCGAGAGCTTGTAGCGCTCGGCGTGGTCGTAGAACAGGCCGTCGCCTTCGAGCTCTTCGCGGTCGCCCCCGGTGACGAGGTTGACCAAGAGGCGCCCACCGGAGATGCGGTCCAGCGTGGCGGCCATGCGGGCCGTCTGCGCCGGCTGCATCAGGCCCGGGCGCAAGGCCACCAGGAACTTCAGCTGGCGCGTGGCGTCGATCAGGCTGGAGGCCAGCACCCAGGAGTCTTCGCACGAGCGTCCCGTGGGCAGCAGCACGCCCTCGTAGCCCAGGCTGTCGGCGGCCACGGCCACCTGCTTGAAGTAATCGAAGGACGCGTTGCGCGCGCCATGGCTGGTGCCCAGGTAGCGGGAGTCACCGTGGGAGGGGATGAACCAGAAAATGCGCATGGGGGGCCTCACTTGCCCACGCCGTCCGGCAGCGCGTCGGCGATGCGGATGGCCTTGGGGATCAGCTTGAGTTGGAAGAAGGCGTCGGCGATCTGCTGCTGCTGCGCGGCCACCGTGGTCGTGATGGGCTGGATGCCGTAAGCGAAGCGGCGTACCGACAACTCGGTGATCTCCTGGTTCAGGCCGATTTCGGGGCCGAGCACCTTGGCCGCGGCGGCGAAGTCGTTGGCGGCCCACACGTCGAGCTTTTGCAGCTCGGACACGATGGCTTTGATGACACCGGGGTTCTTGTTCGCATAGGGGCGCGAGGCCAGGTAGAACTGGTGGTTGGCCACAATGCCTTTGCCATCGGCCAGCACGCGGGCGCCGATCTGTTTTTCAGCGGCGGCCAGGAAGGGGTCCCAGATGGCCCAGGCGTCCACGCTGCCGCGCTCGAAGGCGGCGCGTGCATCGGCGGGGGGCAGGAAAATGGTTTGTACATCGGTGTACTTCAGGCCGGCCTTCTCCAGGGCCTTGACCAGCAGGTAGTGCACGTTGGAGCCCTTGTTGAGCGCGATCTTCTTGCCCTTGAGTTCGGCCACGGACTTCACGGTCGAGCCCTTGGGCACGACGATGGCTTCTGCCGTGGGCGAAGGCGGCTGGTTGGCCACATAGACCAGGTCGGCACCGGCGGCCTGCGCAAAGATGGGCGGGGCTTCGCCCACGTTGCCGAAGTCGATGGAGCCGACGTTCAGGCCTTCGAGCAGCTGCGGGCCGGCCGGGAACTCGACCCACTTCACCGACACGCCCAGCGGGGCCAGGCGCTTTTCGAGGTCGCCCTTGCCCTTGAGGATGGTGAGCGTGCCGTACTTCTGGTAGCCGATGCGCACGACGGCGTTCTCGGCCCAGGCGTTGCTGGCGCCCGCGGTGGCGAGGCCCAGGCCCAGGGCCACGTGCCCCAGGGACAGGATCAGTTGACGGCGAACAGAGCGGAGCGTGGAGCGCATGGTGGTGGGGTCCTGGTGGATGCTGGAACAGATGTCACGATAGGCAAAGCAGCGCCTGGGGTGAACGAAGGTTTGGTGTGCTGCAAAGAAGGTTTGGGCATGAAGGCCGGGGGCTCACAAGGCGTGGGCCGCCTGCAGCCGCCGGAGCAAGGCTGTGCGGGCCTGCGTGATGGCGTCGTCGTCGCGCTGCCTGGGGTGGGGCAGGGGCACGCGCAAGGTGTCGAGCAAGGGCCCTGGCTGCTGGTCGAGCACCAGCACGCGGTCGCTGAGCACGACGGCCTCGTCCAGGTCGTGCGTGACCATCAGCACCGTCACGCCGTGCTCGTGCACCACCCGCGTCAGCAGGTCCTGCAGCTTCATGCGCGTGAAGGCATCGACGGCCGAGAAGGGCTCGTCCAGCAACAACAGGCGGGGTTGGCGGAACAGGCCACGCGCGATGGCCACGCGCTGTGCCTGCCCACCCGAGAGCTGCTTGGGCAGGGCTTCGGCATGATCGGACAGGCCGACCTCGGCGAGCAGCGCGGTCACGCGCGCCTCGCTGTCGGGGCCGCGCGGGCTGCCAAAGGACACGTTCTCGGCGACGGTGAGCCAGGGAAAGAGGCGCGGCTCCTGGAAGATGAAGCCGATGTCCGCGGTGATGCCGCGCACCTCCTGGCCATCGAGCCGGATGCGGCCGGCGTGGTCCTCGTCGAGGCCGGCGATCAGGCGCAGCAAGGTGCTCTTGCCGCAACCGCTGGCGCCGACCAGGCTGACGAGTTCACCGGCCTCCAGGCTCAAGGACAGGTCGCGCAGCACGGTGCGGTCGCCGTAGCGTTTGGTGTGGATGTGGACGTCCAGCAAGGCGGTCATGGCGGTCTTTGCGAAGGGGTCAGCGGTGGGACTGGAAGGTGTCGCGCCAGCGCAGCAGGTGGCGCTCCCACCGCTGCAGCAGCGAGTCGCTGAGCTTGCCCAGCACGGCCAGCAGCACGATGGCCGACAGCACCAGGTCGGCGCGGCCGGTCTCGCGGCCATCGGTCAGCAGGTAGCCCAGCCCTTGCGTGGCCGCGATCAGCTCGGCCGCGACCATGAACATCCACGCCAGGCTCAGGCCCTGGCGGATGCCCGTCATCACCGCGGGCATGGCCGCCGGCAGCAGCACGCGCCGGGTCAATGCCAGCGGCGAGAGGCCGGCCATGCGCGCCACCTCGACCAGCTTGCGATCGACATCGCGCAGCCCCGACGACACACCCAGGTACACCGGGAAGAAGGCGCCGATGGCGATCAGCACGATCTTGGGCGCCTCGTCGATGCCCAGCCACAGCAGCAGCAAGGGCACCCAGGCCAGCGAGGGGATGGCGCGCAGGGCCTGGAACGAGGGGTCGAGCAGGTCCTCCAGCGGCTTGCGCAAGCCCACGGCCGCCCCCACCAGCAAGGCCAGCAGCGTGCCCAGCAGGAAGCCGGCCAGCACGCGCAGGCTGCTCACCAGCACGTGCTGCGTCACCGTGGCCTGGCCCAGCTGCACGAAGGTCTGCACCAGGTCGGACGGGGCTGGCAGCAGGTGCCGGGGCACCCAGCCTTGGCGCACGGCGAACTCCAGGCCCAGCAGCAGCGCCAGCGGAGGCAGCAGGCCCAGCCAGGCGGTGGAGCGGCGCGCACGCGGGCGCACAGCCGGCACCGCTGGGCGCCGGACGGAGGCTGGCGGTGGGGGCGAGGTCACGTCGGCG
Organism: Aquabacterium commune; assembly: GCF_004362855.1. Taxonomy (GTDB): domain Bacteria; phylum Pseudomonadota; class Gammaproteobacteria; order Burkholderiales; family Burkholderiaceae_C; genus Aquabacterium; species Aquabacterium commune. The sequence goes on along the minus strand of NZ_SNXW01000001.1, from coordinate 162,507 downwards.
TCCAGCGTGCCGACCGAGGGGGGAGGGGACATGGTGCGGGCCTGGGGTGAGGGCAAGGGCACAAGCGGGGCAAGCGGTGCAAGAGGGATAAGGCGTCAGCCGCGGCGGATGACGGATTGCGCGAACTGGGTGTCCACCAGGTCGGTGATCACCTTCTGCACGTTGGTGCCGGGGCGTACCAGGGCTTCGTCCAGCAAGATGGGCGAGGCGGCCTGCAGCGCCTGGATGTGCTGCGTGCCGGGCTGCGGCTGGGTGAAGTCGGTGCGGACCTTCAGCTGCAGCAGCGCGACCTCCAGCGAGACCTTGGCCTCTTCCGACAGGATCTGCGCCGCAGCGCGTGTGTTGCCTTGAATCCACTGGCGGGCTCGCTCATAGACGGCCAGCACGCGGCGCACTTCGTTGGGGTGGCGCTGCAAGAAGTCCTCACGGACATTGAGGAAGCCGTAGGTGTTGAAGGCCACGTTGCGGTAGAGCAGGCGCGAGCCGGCGCCGAGTTCGCTGGCGGCCATCAGCGGGTCCAGGCCAGCCCAGGCGTCCACGCGGCCTTGCTCCAGCGCGGCCTTGCCGTCGGCGTGCTGCAGGGAGACGTGTTCGATGTCGCTGCGCTTGAGGCCCACGGTGTGCAGCGCACGCAGCAGGAAGAGGTAGGGGTCGGTGCCCTTGGTGGCGGCGATCTTCTTGCCCTTGAGGTCGGCCAGGGTTTGGATGGGCGAGTTCTTCGGCACCAGCAGGGCCGTCCACTCCGGGCGCGAGAAGATGTAGGGCGTGCGGATGGGGTTGCCGTTCGCTTTGGACAGCACCGCGGCCAGGCCCGCGCTGGAGCCGATGTCGATGCTGTTGCCGTTGAGGTATTCCAGCGCGCGGTTGCTGCCCGCGCTCAGCACCCAGTTGACGCCGATGCCGTCTTTCTTGAATTCCTCTTCCAGCCAGCCGAAGCGGCGGATGACCAGGCTGGAGGGGTTGTAGTAGGCGTAGTCCAGGCGGATGTCTTTCGGGGCCTCGGCGGCCTGTGCCAGCGAGGGCAGGGCGGAGACGGTGGCCAGGGCGCTGCTGCCTGCGGCCCACTGGATCAGGGTGCGACGTTTCATGTTCAGGACTCCTCAGGGTGTGATGACGGTGTGATGGCGATGTGATGCAGTCGAAGGCCTCAGGCCACCTTCTTGTGCGCTTCGGCCGCGCTCACCAGGGTGGACTTGTCGAAGGGGCCGCCGGTGACGGCTTCGCCGATCAGCGTCACGGGCTGCTTGCCCGGCAGCAGCGGGAAGACCAGCTCGGCGAAGCGGTAGGCCTCTTCCAGGTGCGGGTAGCCCGAGAGCACGAAGTGGTCGATGCCCAGGTCGGCGTATTCCTTGAGGCGCTCGGCAACGATCTGCGGGTCGCCCACCAGGGCCGTGCCCGCACCACCGCGCACCAGGCCCACGCCGGCCCACAGGTTGGGGCTGACTTCCAGCTGGTCGCGCCGGCCGCCGTGCAGCGCGGCCATGCGTTGCTGACCGACCGAGTCCATGCTGGCGTAGCGCTTCTGGATGCTGGCGATGGTCTCGTCGTCCAGCGTGCTGATCAGGCGGTCGGCTTCGGCCCAGGCCTCTTCGGTGGTCTCGCGCACGATGACGTGCAGGCGCACGCCGAAGCGCACGGTACGGCCCAGGGCCTCGGCGCGGCGGCGCACATCGGCGATCTTCTCGGCCACGGCGGCGGGCGGCTCGCCCCAGCTCAGATAGACGTCCACGTGCTCGGCGGCCAGGTCGTGCGCGGCCGGTGAAGAGCCGCCGAAGAACAAGGGCGGGTGAGGCTGCTGCACGGGCGGGAAGTAGCTGCGCGCGCCTTCCACGCGGTGGTGCTTGCCGTGGAAGTCCACGGTCTTGCCGGCCAGCAGGTCTTTCCAGATGGTGAGGAACTCGTCGGCGGCTTCGTAGCGCTCGTCGTGGCTGAGGAAGACGCCATCGGCGGCCAGCTCGGCGGCATCGCCCCCGGGCACGACGTTGAGCAGCAGGCGGCCTTGGCTCGCCTGGTCCAGCGTCGCGGTGGCGCGCGCCAGGGCCGTGGGGCTGCCCAGCGAGGTGCGCAGGGCGACCAGGAACTTCAGGCGCTGCGTGTGCTGGATGGCGCTGGCGGCCACGGCCCAGGGGTCATGGCAGCCGCTGCCGGTGGGGATCAGCACGCCGTCGTAGCCGAGCTTGTCGGTGGCGATGGCGATCTGATTGAGGTAGTCCATGGTCGGCGCCCGACCGGAGTTGGACTTGCCGAGGTAGCGCGTGTCGCCCGAGGTGGGCAGGAACCAGAAGATGTCCAGGCTCATGGGGATGTTTCCAGGTGAGGTCAGCGGGTTCACGAATAGGCGGTGGGCTCGGGGTGGCGGCCTTCCAGCACGTAGCGGCCGATGTCGCGCAGCTTGTAGTCCACCGGGTCGTGCAGCGTGTGCACACGGGCGTTGCGCCAGAAGCGGTCAAGGCCGCGGCCCGTGGCCGTCGAGCGCGCGCCCGTCAGCTCGAAGAAGCGCGAGGTGACTTCCATGGCCGCGCGGTGCGACAGCACCTTGGCCTCGGCCACCGCGATGGCCACGTCGCCACGCGTGGCCGCGTCCAGGGACGGGCCTTGGGCAAAGGCCTCATCGATGGCCGCCGCGGCGGCGTCCGACACCGCGCTGGCCGCTTTCACCTGCAGCCACAGCTCGGCGTAGCGCAGCTGGGTGTAGGGGTCGTCCACCGCGCGCGACACGCCCGAGGCCGACCAGGGCCGTGCCAGCTCGCGGCTGAAGTCCAGGCCGGCGCGCAAGGCCCCGGCGGCCAAGCCCGCGTACAGGCTGCCCAGCACGTGCTGCGCCAATTGCGAGCGCAAGGTGACCCAGGGCGTGGCCGCTTCGCCGGGGTGGATCAGCACATCGTCGTCGGCGATGAAGACTTGCTCGAAGGTCACCGTGCCGCTGTCCGTCTGGCGCTGGCCGAAGGCGTCCCAGTCGGCCACCACGTGCACGCCGGGTGCGTCCGTGGCCACCACGCCGATCAGGAAGGATTGCGTCGCTTCGTGCCAGGCCGACACGGTCATGCGGTCCGAGCCCACCGAGCCCGAGCAGTAGCTCTTGGGGCCGTTGACCAGGTAGCCGCCCGGCGTGGGCTGGGCCGTGGCGCGGCGGTCCGACGGGTTCAGCGCGTTGCCCCAGAACAGGCGGCGCGCTGCCGTGTCGCTCAGCAAACGCGCCTGCTGCTCAGGCCGCCCGAAGATCAGCACCGTGGCCACCTGCAGGTGGTGGAAGGCGAAGAGGTGGGCCAGGGCGCTGTCGGCCTCGGCCAGCTGGCGCACGGTGCGGTAGACGGTCTGCCAGTTCGCGCCATGGCCACCCAGGGCGGTGGGCGTGCTCAGGTTCAGCAAGCCGCTGGCGCGGATCAGTTCGCGCTCGTGCGCGGCATGCCCGCCCTGGCGATCGCGCTGGGCCGCTGTCGCTGCGAAGGTGGCGCATAGCGTGTCCAGCTGGGGCTGGATCCAGGCGCGCTCGCCACCGTGCTCGAGCGGCAGCAGGGGTGGATGGGCAAGGAGCGACATCGCGCGCGCTCCCTGTCAGGCTGCCAGCAGGCGCGAGGCCTGTTGGGTGGCTTCGTGGATGCGGGTGAACAGCGCATCGTTTTGCACCTGGTAGCCGCCGGTGATGGCGCTGAAATCGGCGTCGGACGCGAACACGGCCGAGGGCACGGTGTGCGTGCGGAAGAAGCTGAACAGCGGGCGCAGTTCCTGGTCCACCACCAGCGCGTGGCGGTCGCTGCCGCCGGTGGCGGCCAACAGCGTGGGTTTGCCGACCAGGGCCTCGGGGTGCAGGAAGTCGATGAGGTGCTTGAACAGGCCGGTGTAGCTGCCCTTGTAGACCGGGCTGGCGGCGATCAGCAGGTCGGCGCTTTCGATGGCCTGCAGCGCGGCCTTGCCTTCCGGGGTGAGCGCATCGTGGCTGGTGGCCGCGCCGATGTGCGGCGCCAGCGTGGCCAGCTCGACCCATGTCACCTCGATGGTTTGCGTGGTCTGCAGGGATTGGACGATGGCATCGACGAGCACCCGCGTGCGGGAGGGGCTGCTGGTGCTGCCGACGATGGCGGTGACTTTGCGGATGTGACTCATGGTGTGACCTCTGGAGGGGGCGCGTTGTGCGTCGATCTGCTCCTCATTCAGCAACCGATGTGCCAGCACCGCGCCGTTCATGCGGAACGCGCATGTCGATGTCTGTGCACTGCATGAAGCGCCTTGTTTTTGCGGCTGTTTCAGCAAAACACCTGTGTTCAGGGCCTGTGCGCGGTGCGCCTGCTGCCTCGCCAGGCGGCTCGATGAGGGGTGCGGGCGTGGCGTCACGGCGCGCCTGCCGGTCGGATGTCGCCGGTGCGCTCGCCCATGTGCTGATTTGTCAACAAGCAAGGTGGTGATAAACAACCATGTGATGTTGATAAATCAACCTGCGTTGCGGGTGTGGCGCCGGCCTGGGCTGGTTTGCTGCAGGATCAGCAGGCCAGCCTTGCCCTGGCATGGCGGCTGCTTGCGCAAGCCCCATGTCTTCCTTGCACGCCTTGACGATCGAACGTCCTGACCACGCCGCGACCCCGGACCGCGCCAGCCACCTCGACCAGGTGCCGCAAGTCGCCGACCGGCTGGCCCAGCACTTCGCCACCACCGCCGCCCTGCGCGATGCCGAGGGCGGTTGCCCCAAGGCCCAGCGCGACGAACTGCGTGCCAGCGGCCTGCTCGCCTTGTCCATCCCGGTCGAGCTGGGCGGCCTGGACGGCAGCTGGCGCGATGTGCTCGACGTCGTGCGGCAGTTCGCCCGCGTGGACAGCTCCATCGCGCACCTGTACGCCTTCCACCACCTGATGCTGGCCACTGTGACCTTGTATGGCCAGCCTGAACAATGGCGGCCCTGGTTGGCGCACACGGCGCGGCACGATTGGTTCTGGGGCAACGCCCTCAACCCGCGTGACCAGCGCGCCCGCTGCAGCCCGGCATCCGGCGGCTGGTTGCTGTCTGGCCCCAAGAGCTTTTGCTCGGGCGCGCTGGACTCCGAGATGCTGGTGGTGTCCGGCGAGTGCGAAGGGCAGCTCATGGTGGCCGCCGTGCCCACCTCGCGCAGCGGCATCCACATCCGGCAGGACTGGGACAACATGGGCCAGCGACAGACCGACAGCGGCTCCGTCCAGTTCGACCGCCTGCGCATCGAGGACGGCGAAGTCCTGCGCGAGCCGGGCCCCTTGTCCACGCCCCGGTCGTGCCTGCGCTCGCTCGTGTCCCAGCTCATCCTGGTGAACATCTACGTGGGCATCGCCCAGGGTGCGTTCGAGGCCGCCCGCCGGTACACCCGCGAAGAGGCTCGCCCCTGGCCAGGCGCAGGCGTCGAACGCATGGCCGACGACCCTTACGTGCTGGCCCATTTCGGCGACTTCCACGTCGGCCTGGACGGCGCGGTGCTCTTGGCCGACCGTGCCGGCATGGGCCTGGTGGCGGCGCTGGAGCGCGGCGAAGCCTTGACGTCCGAGGAGCGTGGCCAGCTGGCCATCCACATCGCCACCGCCAAGGTCGCCGCGGCCCGCTCGGGCCTGGACCTGTGCAACCGCCTGTTCGAAGTCACCGGGGCGCGGTCCACCCACGCCGCGTTGGGGCTGGACCGTTACTGGCGCAACCTGCGCACGCACACGCTGCACGACCCCATCGACCACAAGGTCCGAGAGCTGGGCCTCTGGGCGCTGCAGGGCCGCTTGCCCGAACCTGGCTTCTACGCATGAAACCCATGACACCAGCCACCGACCGCCCCACCTTTCGGGGCCCCGCCGCGCAGGCGCTGCAGGACAGCATCCAGGCTGCCGCGGCGACCGACCACCACGTGCTGCTGCTGGGCGATGCCGGCACCGGCAAACGCCACCTGGCGCGCCACCTCCACGCCTGCAGCCGCCGCGGCCCCTTCCTGGCGGTGGACTGCAGCGCGCACGACGCCGTCTCGCTGGGCATTGGCCTGCACGGGCACGAGGCCGGGGCCGTGCGTGGCGGCTTTGCGGCCACGCCTGGCTGGTTCGAAGCCGCGCTGGATGGCACGGTCTTCCTCGACGAGGTGCACGCCCTCTCGCTGGACGTTCAGCAGGATTTGCTGTCGGTCATGCGCAGCGGGCAGGTGCGGCGAGTGGGCGGGCGGCACGCCACCCCCGTCAATGTGAGGCTGGTCTGCGCCACCTCGCAAGACCTGGCGCAAGCCGTGGCCGAGGGTCGCTTCCTGGCGGACTTGCTGCGCCTGGTGTCCACCGTGACGCTGGCGATGCCCGCGCTGCGCGACCGGCCCGATGACATCCTGCCCCTGGCCCGCAGCCTGCTTCAGGACCAAAGCCGCCACCTCAAGCAAGCCGTGCCCGGGTTCTCGGCGTGTGCCGAACAGGCCTTGCTGCGCCACACCTGGCCCGGGCACCTGCGCGAACTGGAGGCGGTGCTCCATCGGGCCTTGCTGCGCGCACCGGCCGGGGTGATCCGGGCCGAGGACCTGATGCTGCCGGTCGGCGATGACGGCGCATCGGCGGCCCACACCGGCGCGGCCACGCCAGCGTCACCCGATGAGGCCTTGCTGGCCGACCTCGATGCCCTGCTGGGGCGCATGGGCGAACGCTTCGAGGGGCGACTGTTCGAGGTGGTGGAGCGCAGCCTTTTCAGCCACGCGCACCGGCGTTGCGGTCAACACCAGATCCAGGCCGCGCGGCTGCTGGGTGTCAGCCGCAACGTCCTGCGGGGGCGCTTGATCGCGCTCGGTGAGATCGACGCGCGCAAGTGAGCCCCAGGCTCAGAACTTCCATCCGTAGGCCACGCCCAGGATGTTCTGCTTCATGCGGATGTTCGCCTCACCGCCGCCCAGCAGGTTGGCAGGGATCGAGTTCTGGCCCGACACCGTTTTGCTGAAGGCGTGGGCGGCGTAGCCCGTCCACTCACCCTGGGCGCTGGTCTTCCAGGTGAAACCCAAGGTCACGTGGTCTTGCACCACGCCGGGGGCCAGCACGTTGAAGAAGGTCTGGTCGCGCGGGATGGGCTGCTTGGCGTGGCTGTAGCCAGCGCGCAGCGTCAGGGCGTCGCTTTGGCGGTGGATCACGGCCAGCTTGACGACGTCGATGTCTCTCCAGCCAAAGCCCGGGCCGGCGTCGTCGCCCAGCTTCTTGCCTGTCAGGAAGGCACCCAGAGGGTTGTTCACTGGCTTGACGTCGCTGTACTGGATGACTTGGTAGTCCGCACCCAGTTGCCAGCGGGGCGTGAGCTGGTAAGACAGCCCCAGCGTGTAGCTGGCCGGGATGTCGAAGTTGCCCTGGTCGGCGAACAGGCCTTTGTACTTGTCGAAACGGCCGCGCACGCTGGACGCCCAGCCGAAACCGAGCTTGAGCTCGGGCGTCAGCTCACCCAGCCAGCCCAGGCGCAGGCCCACGCCGTTGCTGGTGTCGGTGCCGCGGTTGGTGACGTTGCCCGGCGATGAGGAAAAGCCGCTCTGGTCAAAGCCTTGCAGCCCTTCGGCCGAGAAGCGCTGGTGCACCAGGTTCAGCGCAGCGCCCAGGCTGTGCTGCGCGTTCAGCTTGTAGGACACCGCTGGCGAAATGAACAGCTGCTCCAGGTTCACCCCGGCGCGGCCCTGGCCGCCAATGGCCGCGTAGGGGTTGCGTTCATATCGCGTGTTCATGCCGCCGTTGCCGTACACGGCCAAGCCAGCGCTCAAGCTCGGGCTCAGCTGGCGCGTGTAGCCGAACTCGGGAATCCAGAAGTTCTTTTTGCCGTCGCCGTTGTACTGGCCATTGAGGCCCGGCACGGGGCTGCCCTGGATGCTGGCCTCGCGGCGCGGTGCAAAGTAGGTGAGGCCAGCGTCCAGGCGGTTGCCCAGGGCCGAGATGCCAGCCGGGTTCGTGGCGATCACCAGGGCGTCTTGCGGCAGGGCGGCGGCCACACCGGCTGCGCCGAGGGACTGCGCCCCGTAGCCATGGGCAAGGTAGCCGTTGGTGGCGTGTGCGTTCAGGGGCAGGGCACTGGCGAGCAGGGCCAGGAGCGCAGCGGCGCTGGCCACTGCGGTGCTGCGTGGGTGTGGGGCGGCGTGGTGGGTGCCAGAGACGGAATGGGCGAGGGGCATGGACTGCTCAGAGAAAGGTTGTTCAGGCCTCTCACTGTGTCCATGCCCCTTCGCGCTGTGAACTGCTTTTCTCGCAGTTGCTTATGTGTGGCGCAAGGCCTTGCCGCTCGCCAGCTTGTGCAACACGCCCACCAGCGTGTCGATCTCGGCACAGGTGTTGTAGAACGCCAGCGACGGCCGCACGGTGGCCTCCAGCCCAAAGCGGCGCAGGATGGGCTGCGCGCAGTGGTGCCCCGAGCGCACCGCGATGCCCTCCTTGTTCAGGGCTGCCCCGACCTCTTCGGTCTGGTAGCCCTGCAGGGTGAAGGACAGCACCGCGGCCTTGTCCGGCGCCGTGCCGATCAGCTTCAGCCCGGGCACCTCCTGGAGCAAGCGCGTGGCGTACAGCAGCAACTGGTGCTCGTAGGCACCGATGTTCTCGATGCCCAGCGCCTGCACATAGTCGATGGCCGCACCCAAACCCACCGCGTCCGCGATGTTGCCCGTGCCTGCCTCGAAGCGGCCCGGGGCATCGTGGTACTCGGTGTGCTCGAAGGTCACGTCCTTGATCATGTTGCCGCCGCCTTGCCAGGGCGGGGTGTCATTGAGGATGGCCTCCTTGCCGTACAACACGCCGATGCCGGTGGGCCCGAACACCTTGTGCCCGGAGAACACGAACCAGTCGCAGTCCAGGGCGATCACGTCGGCGCGCATGTGCGAGACCGACTGCGCGCCGTCCACCAGCACCTTGGCGCCTGCGCTGTGCGCCATCGCCACGATCTGCCTGGCCGGCGTGACCGTGCCCAGCGCGTTCGACACCTGCGTGAAGGCCACCAGCTTCGTGCGTGGCCCCAGCAGTTTGGCGTACTCGTCGAGCAACACCTGCCCATCGTCGTCCACCGGGATCACGCGCAGCTTCGCCCCCGTGGCCGCACACAGTTGCTGCCAGGGCACGATGTTGGCGTGGTGCTCCAGGTGGCTGACGATGACCTCGTCGCCGGCACGCACGTTCGCTTGGCCCCAACTCTTGGCCACCAGGTTGATGGCCTCGGTGGTGCCCCGCACGAACACGACCTCGTTCGTCGAGCGCGCGTTCAGGAAGCCGCGGCACTTCTCGCGCGCCGCCTCGTAGGCATCCGTGGCGCGGGCAGCGAGCTCGTGCGCCGCGCGGTGGATGTTCGAGTTCTCGTGCGCATAGAAGTACGCGATGCGGTCGATCACCGATTGCGGCTTGTGCGTGGTCGCGGCGTTGTCCAGCCAGATCAGCGGGCGGCCGTTGACGCGCTCTTGCAGCACGGGGAAATCGCGCCGAACGAGGTTGACGTCAAAAGGCATTGCAAAGCCCTGAGCCTGGGGCGACAGCGGACGCGCCGCCTGCCCTGGCACGTGCAGGCCCGGAGGCTGCCCGCCCGCACCGCCCAGCCCGTTGAAGCCCGCGTCCAGGAAGTAGAACGATGGGCCTGCGCCGGTGGTGGGCAGCGCCGCAGAGCGATCAGGCGAGCGCAGCGCGAGCACATCGCGCAAGGCCGTGTCCGAAGGCAGGCCCCAGTCCAAGGGGTTCAGCGTCAGGATGGGTTGCACGCCTGCCGTGCGCGACGCCGGGTTGGTGTCCGGCACGTCGAGGGGGTGAGCGGCCGTGGGCGAGCTCAGGTGCGACAGACCGGATGGCAACCCAGATGGCGAGCCAGTGGGTGCCGTCAGCCCACTCGGTGCCAAGCCAGGCAGCGCCGAGAAGAACTGGTTGGCCAACTGGGCCAGGGCTTGCGCATCCGGCAGACCCAGGCCGGCGAGGTCACTTGTATTCATGGTACTTGTTGATTTCAACGTCTTCGAGCACCGCGATGGCATCGTCGGTCAGCACCGCCAGCGAGCAGTACAGCGACACCAGGTAGGACGCGATGGCCTTGTGGTTGATGCCCATGAAGCGCACGGCCAGGCCGGGGCTTTGGGCGCCCGGCAGGTCAGGCTGGTACAGGCCCACCACGCCCTGGCGGCTTTCGCCCGTGCGGATCAGCAGGATCTTGGTCTTGTTGTCCTCGATCTGGATCTTGTCGCACGGGATCAGCGGGATGCCGCGCCAGGTGATGAACTGCGAGCCGAACAGCGACACCGTGGGCGGGGGCACGCCACGGCGGGTGCACTCGCGGCCAAAGGCGGTGATGGCCAGCGGGTGGGCCAGGAAGAAACCGGGCTCCTTCCACACCTTGCTCAGCAGCTCGTCGAGGTCGTCGGGCGTGGGCGCGCCGGTGCGGGTCTGGATGTGCTGGTGCGGCGCGATGCTGTTGAGCAGGCCGTATTCCTTGTTGTTGATCAGCTCGGCTTCCTGGCGCTCCTTGATGGTCTCGATGGTCAGGCGCAGCTGCTCGGCGATCTGGTTGTAGGGCTTGGAGTACAGGTCCGACACGCGGGTGTGCACGTCCAGCACCGTGTTCACGGCCGACAGCAGGTACTCGCGCGGGTCTTCGATGTAGTCCACGAAGGTCTGCGGCAGTTCGCGCTCGTCGCGGCCCGAACAGTCCACCGTCACGCTGGACGCGTCCTTGACCTTGTTGACGCGGTAGATGCCGGCCTCCACCGGCACCCATTGCAGCAGGTGGGTCAGCCAACGCGGCGTGATCGTGCCCATCTGCGGCACGGTGCGGGTGGCGATGGCAAGTTGCCGTGCGGCGATGTCGCCCAGGGCGGTGCTGTTTTCGTGGTTGTTGGCCATGGGCCGTTTCTCCGTGGTGGTGGGAAGTGGGGGAGGGGTCAGCTCTGGCGGCTCAGCGCCTGGCTGACGTTGCTGTGCTGCGGCACGCTCTGCGTGAGCCAGACGTTGCCGCCGATGGTCGAGCCGCGGCCGATCGTGATGCGCCCCAGCACCGTGGCGCCGGCGTAGATCACCACGTCGTCCTCGACGATGGGGTGGCGGGGCTGGCCCTTGAGCAGGTGGCCGTTCTCGTCGGCGGGAAAGCGCTTGGCGCCCAGCGTCACGGCCTGGTAGAGGCGCACGTTCTCGCCGATCACGCAGGTCTCGCCGATGACCACGCCGGTGCCGTGGTCGATGAAGAAGCCGCGGCCGATCTGCGCGCCCGGGTGGATGTCGATGCCGGTGCGGGCGTGGGCGATGTCGGCAATCAACCTGGCCAGCAGCGGCGTGCCCAGGCGCAGCAGGGCGTGCGCGATGCGGTGGTGCACGATGGCCGTGATGCCCGGGTAGCACAGCAGGATCTCCGACATGCCCGTGGCCGCCGGGTCGCCTTGCCAGGCGGCTTGCAGGTCGCTGAACAGCGCCCCGCGGATGTCGGGCAGCTGCTCGGCCAGCGCCCGCACGGTGGCCGCTGCGCGCGGTGCCAGGTCGGCGTCTTCGCTGGCATCGGCCGTGGCGTTGAACATCAGCGCGCGGCGAACCTGGTCGTTCAGCATGCCCAGGGTGTCGTGCAGGGTGTGGCCGACGAAGAAGTCGATGCTCTCGTCGTTGAGGTCCGGTCGGCCGTAGTGCGTCGGGAAGAGCGCGGCCGACAGGCCTTGCATGATGTGGGTCAGCACCTCGCGCGAGGGCAATTCGCGCAGGCGGCCCTGGTGGCGAACGCGGTGCGTCACTTCGCGCGACTCGCGCAAAGCCCGTACCACATGGGGCAGGTGCCAGCCGTTGTGGGGGGGGAGGTCGGTGTCTGGGTGTGTCATGTCGGGAGGCTGGCGCTGGTGCGCATCACCTCCCGGACTTTGCTGTTGCAGCGATCAGGCGTCCAATGCAGAGATCGCGCCTGCGCATCGCATGCCTGACATTGGCATGACGGTATGCGGATTCCGCATGTTCAGTCGCCGCTCAAACCGTTCCCGTGCGCCCGCCGAATGCGCTGCCATGTGGCAGCAGGTGCTTTTGCAGAAAGGGCACCACGGCCTGTGCCACGGCCTGAGGGTTGTCGGCAAACGGGAAGTGCCCGCTGTCGGGCAGCATCACCACCTGGGCGCCGGGGAAGGTCTCTTGTTGCTGCTCGGCCAGGCGCGCGGGCAGGTAGGGGTCGGCGGCGCCCCACACCACCAGGGTCGGCGGCTTGATCGGCGCAAGCATGGCCGACAGCGTCTGGCTGCGCTGCTCCAGGTCACCCGTGGCGCGGTAGAGCTTCAAAATAGCGCGCCTCGTGCCCCAGTCCATGTCGTCGTACATGCGGTTGACGAAGGCCGGCGGCAGACCGCGCGGCGCCCCCAGCGACATCACCCAGTGGAAGCCCTTGCGCGTGGTGGTGAGTTGTGCCAACTCGCCCAACAGCGGTGTGCGCCAGATGCGGGCCATGAGGTGCCAGCGGTAGCCGCGCATAACGCCCGTGTTGATCAGTGTGACGCTGGCCACGGCCATCGGGTTCAGCGCCGCCCACATCAAACCCCAGGGCCCGCCGAAGTCGTGCAGCACCAGGTGCACGCGCAGCACGCCCAGCTGGCGCAGCGCTTCGCTCAGGAAGGCTGCACCGCCTTCCACTGAATAGGGGTAGTCGGCTGGCTTGTCGGCCTGACCGAAGCCGGGCATGTCGACAGCGATGACGCGGCCCAGTGGGGACGCGGCCTGCATCAGCTCGCGCCAGTCTTCGCAGCAACCCGGGTTGCCATGCACGAACACCACGGCCTCGGTCGCGCGCAGGTCGGCGCCACCTTGCAGCACGCGGCTGCGGATGCCGCAGGCCGTGAGCTCAGACGTTTGCAGCGGCCAGCCAGGCTGTGTCGGGATGGGCATGGGGCGTGTTCGGCAGAGTGGGCTTCCCCACATCATGCATGCGATTCAGTCGGCGGCACACCCGGATGCATGGCCGACGCAAGGCGGTGCGCCTTGGGCCAGGTCGTCCAGGATGGGGCAGGGCGAGCGCGCGTTGCCCTGGCACTCGGCGGCCAACCGGCTGAGCGTGCGTTTCATCGCCTCCAGTTCGTCGATGCGCTGCTGCAGCGCCGCCACATGGGCCGTGGCCAGCTTCTTGACGGAGGCGCTGGCGCGTCTGCGGTTGCGCCACAGGTCCAGCAGCTGGGCGATGTCGGCCATGCCAAAACCCAGGTCGCGCGCACGGCGGATGAAGCGCAGCGTGTGCAGGGCAGCCTCGTCATAGAGGCGGTAGCCCGACTCGGTGCGCGGCGCGGACGGCAGCAGGCCCAGGCCCTCGTAGTGCCGCACCATCTTGGGCGACACGCCGGTGAGGCGCGCCGCTTCCCCGATGTGCCTGAGCGCCTCGCTCATGGGTTGACCACGGTGTAGCCTTCGTCGGCGATGGCGGCGGCCGTGGCCTCCCGGCTGAGCTGGGTTTGCACGCTGACCTGGCCCGAGGGCAGGTCTACGCCGACCTGGGCCTGGGCGTCCAGGGCCAGCACGGCCTGGGTCACGGCTTTCACGCAGTGCTGGCAGCTCATGCCCTTGACCTGGAGTTCGTGGGTGGTGAGTTGGGTGGGGGCGTTCATGGCAAGGGCCTTTGGGTGGGTGTTCATGTGCAGGTTCCTCACGGTAAACCTTGACACCATGTCAGAGTCAAGGGTCAGCATGCGCTTGACCCTTCCACGGTGTCAAGGTTGACACTGCCGACATCCCATGTGCATCCTGACCCTGCCCGCCATGAACACCACCCTGACGCCTCCGTCTTCAGCGCCCCACGATGACCCCGCCTTGCTGCTGGCCGTGCGCGGCATGACCTGCGCGGCCTGCGTCAATCGGGTCGAGCGCGCTTTGCGCAAGGTGCCCGGCGTGGCACAGGCCCAGGTGAACTTCGCCACCGAAACCGCCAGCGTCGTGCTGGCGCCGACCGCCGGCGAGGCCCCGGTGCCCGATGCGGCCCGGCTGATCGCCGCCATCGAGGCCGCGGGCTACCACGCCCAACTGCAAGAGGCCGACCACCCCCTGGCCGACGAACACGCCTCCTGGTGGTCGGTGTGGGGCGCTGTCTGCCTCGGGGCACTGGCCAGCGTGCCGCTGGTGCTGCCCATGCTCTGGGGCGACCACCATTTCTGGCCCGCCTGGGTGCAGTTCGCCCTGGCCACCCCGGTGCAGTTCGGCCTGGGTGCGCGCTTTTACCGAGCTGGCTGGGCCGCCCTGCGCGATGGCAGCGGCAACATGGACCAGCTCGTCGCGCTCGGCACGTCTGCGGCCTGGGGTCTGTCGGTCTGGCTGTGGTGGCAGCATGGCCTGGCCCCGGCAAGTGGTGCCCACAGCCACACGGTGGGTGCCATGCCCGAGGCCATGCCGCCTGCGCTCTACTTTGAATCTTCGGCCGTGGTGATCACGCTGGTGCTGCTGGGCAAGGCCCTGGAGGCCCGCGCCAAACGCCAGACCACCCTGGCCATCCGATCGCTGCAATCGCTGCGACCCGACACTGTGCGGCGTCTGGGCCCACAGGGCGAGGTCGAGGTGCCCCTGGCCCAGGTGCTGGTGGGCGATGTGCTGGTGGTGTTGCCCGGCGCGCGGGTGCCCTCGGACGGCCTCGTCCAGGAGGGCAGCAGCCACGTCGATGAGTCCCTGCTGACAGGCGAGCCACTGCCCGTGGCCAAGCACGTGGGCGACCGCCTCACGGGCGGCGCCATCAACGCCGAGGGCCGGTTGTTGATGCAGGTGACGGCCGTGGGCGGCCAGACCATGCTGGCGCACATCATCCGGCGGGTGGTCGAGGCTCAGGCCAGCAAGGCGCCCATCCAGCGCGTGGTGGACCGCGTCTCGGCGGTGTTCGTGCCGACCGTGCTGGTGATCGCGCTGTTGACCGGCGTGGGTGGGTGGCTGGCCGGGCAGGGCGCCGACGTGGCCCTGATCCGTGCCGTGGCCGTCTTGGTGATCGCCTGCCCGTGCGCCTTGGGCCTGGCCACCCCGGCGGCGATCATGGCGGGCACTGGTGCCGCCGCGCGCCAAGGCATCCTCATCCAGGACCCACAGGCGCTGGAGGTGGCCCACCGCGTGCAACTCGTCGCTTTCGACAAAACCGGCACCCTCACGCAAGGCCAGCCGCGCTTGCTGGATTGGGCCGTGGCATCGGCCACGGCGGCCACGGGTTTGGGCCGCGAGCAGGCTTTGCAGTTCGCCGCGGCCTTGCAGCGCGGCAGCGAGCACCCACTGGCCCTCGCCGTGCTGGCAGCCGCTGACACCTTGCCCGCCGAGCCGTTGCGCGTCTCACAGTCGCGGGCCGTGCCGGGCCGGGGCATCGAGGGCGTGGTGTCCGTGGGGGGCAGCGGTGCGGTCCCCGCGGCCTGGGCCGGATCCTGGTGCCTGGGCAGCCCGCGCTGGATGCAGGAGCTCACCGGGCAAGGTGCGCCTGCCGATGTGGCCGAGGCGGCGGCACGCTGGTCGGCCGACGGGGCCACCGTCTCGTGGCTGCTGCATGCCCCTGCAGCCCTGCACTCGGACGATGGCGAGGAGGCCGACCGTGTCGGCGATGGCAGCGAGCCCAAAGGCGCTCGCACTTGGCAGGTCGTGGCCGCCCTGGCCTTTGGCGACGCCCTCAAGCCCGGTGCCGCGCAAGCCGTGGCCAGGCTGCACGCCCTGGGGGTGCGCACGGCCATCATCTCGGGCGACAGCCACCAGGCGGCGCAGGCCATCGCGCGGCAGGTCGGCATCCAGGAGGTCATCGCCGAGGTCTTGCCCGGCGACAAGGCCGACCACATCCGCCGCTTGCAGCGCGACGCCCAGGGCCGTGCCGTCACGGTGGCCATGGTCGGCGATGGCCTCAACGACGCCCCTGCGCTGGCCGCCGCCGACATCGGCATGGCGATGGCCAACCCGCAGGGCGGCACCGACGTGGCCATGCAGGCCGCGGGCATCACCCTGATGCGGGGTGACCCCCTGCTCGTGCCAGCTGCGCTGGAGGTGTCGCGCCGCACCTCGCGCAAAATCTGGCAAAACCTGGGCTGGGCCTTTGGCTACAACGTCATCGGCATCCCGCTGGCGGCCTTGGGCGGGCTCAACCCCATGCTGGCCGGCGCGGCCATGGCGCTCAGCAGCGTCAGCGTGGTCAGCAACGCGCTGTGGCTCTCGCGCTGGCGACCTCAAGCGCCTGAACGGTCCATTTGAGGCGCCCAGCGTGTGCCACGCCACAACGGCGGCATCCGGCCATGGCGTAAACTTTGGCCAAATGTCTGCCCGTAGCTCAACTGGATAGAGCAGCTGCCTTCTAAGCAGCAGGTCGGGGGTTCGAGTCCCTCCGGGCAGGCCAAATCGGGGTTTCATGGCGTCTCACCTGGCGTCAGAAAAGGCCATTTCCCGGGAATTTCACCCCTGGTGATGTCTCAATTCAAGTCATGTGATCGCTTGACATCTCACCCTCAACCGGGGAACATTGCGGGGAACAAAGCGGGGCACACGGAGGAAAGCGGGGAACGTTCCCCGGTGTGGTGCCCCGGTCAGAGGTCCCATGCTCCAGGATGTCGATTGCCGCAATGCCGCTTGCCCTGAAGGCAAGAACCGGGTCCGCCTGACCGATGGTGGGGGCCTGTACCTAGAGGTATCTCCATCTGGCACCAAGCGTTGGTTCTGGAAGTTCTACCCCGATGGCAAGGAATCTCGCCTGGCCCTGGGCAGCTATCCCAAGCTGAGCCTCAAGGAGGCGCGCAAGGCCCGGGATGAAGCCAAGAAACTGCGCCAGGCCGGCGAGAACCCGGTCCAGAAACGCAAGGCCGACCGCGCGGCCAGCGCGGTGAAGGGTGGCAACACCTTCGACATGGTGGCCAGAGAGCTTCACAAGGCCAAGGCATCGGGATGGAGCGAGCGCTACGCCAACCGGTGGCTGGAGCGCATGGAGAAGGATCTGTTCCCCGATCTGGGCGCTGTTCCCCTTTCGGACATCACCGCGCCCATGCTGCTTGGGGCCATCCGCAAGGTGGAGCGCCGAGGCGCCCGAGAGACAGCCCACACCCTGCGGCAGACGGCGGGCCAGGTGTTCCGCTACGGCATCCAGACCGGACGATGCGAACGCAACCCGGCTTCTGACCTACAAGGCGCCCTGGTGCCCATAGTGGTGAAGCACATGGCTGCCGTGCTCGAACCCAGTGTGGTGGGCGACCTGATGCGCGCCATTGATGCGTACTGCGGCCAGCCGGTCACGCGCGGGGCACTGCTCCTGTCGGCGCTGCTGTTCCAGCGGCCGGGCAACATGCGGGCCATGGAGTGGGCCGAAATTGACACCGAGGCTGGGCTGTGGACGATCCCAGCCGCCAAGATGAAGCGCAGGCTGCACGGCAAACTCAACGGTCGGCCGCACCTGGTGCCGCTGTCGCCCCAGGCCCTGGCCGTGCTGGAAGAACTGCGGCCGCTGTCTGGTCACCTGCAGTTCGTCTTTCCTTCGCTGGTGTCGCCCAAGCGCTGCATGAGCGAGAACACCATCCGCACGGCGCTACGCCGCATGGGCTTCACCAACGACGACATGACGCCACACGGCTTTCGGGCCATGGCGCGCACCCTGATCGCTGAGCGCCTGCCCGGCGTGTTGCCTGAGGTGATCGAGGCCCAGCTGGCGCACGGCAAGTCGGGACCCTTGGGGATGGCCTACGACCGGGCCGAGTTCATGGCGCAGCGCCGCCAGATGATGCAGGCCTGGGCTGACTACCTCGATGGGCTGAAGGCCGGTGGAGCGGTGATTCAGCTCAAGGCTGTCGGTTGATGGCCCTTTCGATGAATGATGGTGCTTGACGCCATAAAATAAATATGGCTAAATCAACCATAAATCAGGCGGTGCGGATTTTCTACGACAAGGCTGTCTTGCCTGATGGTGGGATCGTGGAGATGGTGATCTGGCAGGTTCCCGAACCGGTGCCGCCCACCACGCACGGCCTCAAGTACCGGCTGTTTTACGGCAAGGATGGCGAGCGCATCGTGGGCTATGACAACGAGCGCGGCAAGGGCGATCACCGGCACTTCAAGAGCCGGGAGACGGCCTACCGCTTTGTCAGCTCCGAGAAGCTGGTGGCCGATTTCCTGGCCGACGTTGACAAGGCGAGAGGTGATGCATGAGCAAGGCAAGTAAGACGACCCGGCAGACCGCCCAGGTGCATGTGGGCAGTCTTCAGGACATGGGCAAGCGCTTCGTGAGTGCATGGCGCCGGGCGGAGCAGGGCGAGCAAGTCAGCGAAACCCACGCCACCTTCCTAGATCTGGAAACCATGCTTGCCACGCTGTCGCCGCGTCGGCTGGAGTTGCTCAAGTATGTGCGCCAGCATGGCGCTACCAACACCCGCGAGCTGGCTGCCGCCATTGGTCGCGACTACAAAAACGTGCACCAGGATGTGGCCGCGCTGGAGACGTCCGGCCTGCTGTTGCGCGACGGGCGCAAGCTGTCGGCGCCTTGGGATGAAGTTCAGGCCAGCGTTGCGCTGGCACCCGTCGCCTGACGGACTCAGGCAAAGCGGGCCCGCAAGGTGTTAGAGCACCGAGCAGGCCCTGACCGCAACGCACAACCAGCGGAAGGAACGTGCACCATGGCTATCGAGAATGTACAGCCCCTTGATCATGAACTCTTTGATCGATTGCTCTGTCTTATGGAGCAGTCCTCATCGCTGCTAGACGTGATCAGACTGTATGCATCCGGCGACCACAGGTCGAACCGGGGCGAAGTCGACGGTACAGCGGTTCAAGGGTCCCTAAAGCTCGTGGAGAAGCTGCTTACAGAGGCAAAAGAGCTCATCACGCGACTGGAAAATAATCCTGACATGGAGATACCCGGGAGCTTCGGTAACGGAATAGATCAAGCGCTCTGCGTCTCGATGATCATCCGAGAGTCGTTCATCACAAGCCCGTCCAGCAACGATGAAATCTATGAGGCGACGCTAGAAAAGCGTGTGACCCACGATGCCATCTGGTCTCTTCAGGAGCACGTTCGATATCTCAACGGAGCGATTGCCAGCTAGGAAACCGGTACGCAGACAGCTAGTCGAAGACTCTGCGTACCTTTTGCGCATCTCCGATTCCTGTACAAAACGACGCTAGCCGGCGCCAACCATCAGCCAGAGGCACTTGGGTGCCAGTTTTGCCCCAGCTAGGCCCGCGAACCGAAGAGTGGGAGACCTTCACCCGCCTGCTGGGGCGATCTCTTTGAAGGGTGCCTTGAAGGGGGCGGGATGCCGGATCGGTTCGAATATGAAACTGCAAAAGCCATTTTTGCTGAATCGGAACTATTGAAGGTCCGCGAAGACGGCGTCTGGCTCCGCGAGAAGCGAGTTCCGCGCTTGTTGTTCAGACCTGAGCGCAGAGAATTCCTGGAGCACCCACTCGATGCGCTATGGGTTCCCGGCAAGCCAGACCCGGCGTCCCTGCCCGTCTTGCCAATACCGTTCACTGCAGCCGAATTGGCGGCCTCCTTCTTGGTCGGTGCAGGTGCTCTGTACGCCTCCGATCGTTTTGGGGACATGGTGCTACGTGTACTCAGCAAGAGGGCTCAGAAAGCTCAGAAGGCCGATCTTGAAAAAGCCTTGCAGACACTAGATTGCGGCCCTGCGGCAAAGGCTGCAGTGCGCGAGGCCTTTGCGGAGCTCCGAAGGGCTGCGGAAGTGGTCGGTACGCTGCAAATGCCACATACCGCAAGTGCGCAGCGAAAGGAACGGAGACGCGAGGCTTTGCTCCGCAGAGCCCGCAAAAATCTTGGCATTGATGTCAATTTGGCGAAGGTGAATGCTGAACTCGAAGCTGAGCTATCAGCCCAACAAAGCAAGCTGGATGAGAAGCTGGCACCGTTGAAGGAGGGGCTTGCAGCAAAGGACGAAGAATCCATTCGACAGGTAATTGCTTTGCGGAATGATGCCGAGCTACGAGCGGCCAAAAGCCGGGACGCTGCGAAAAAGAAGCGAGACGAAATCTTCCCCGCGCTTGACGACTGGAAAGCCAAAGACGTTGATTACCGCAACCTTCGCGATGCGGTTGCCGATGCCAAGAAGGCCGCCGAAGTGGCCGAGGCAATCTGGCTCAAGGACTTGTTGAACCACCTGATCGGAGACCAATCCGATGCGGAAAAGGCGAGCCAAGCACCGACACCTATGCCTAGCCGGGATGATGATCAAGGCAATGGCGCGCAACAGGACACAACTGCTCAACCAGCAATTGATCGGTCCCTGCTGGCGACCCCGGAGCAACTGATTAGTGCGTTTGGGTCATTCACCGGAATGCACGCCGATTGGTTCAACAAGACCAAGGACAAACCTAAGTTGCACGCGGCCATAAAGATTGCGGGTACCTCGGGAACGAGAAGCACGCCACCCCTGCTATGCCCGCTAGAGGTCATGCAATGGCTGACTGACCCGAAGCGAAGAACCGGTCGGATGGGAATGAGTCAAGAAAAGGGATGGGAGAGGCTTAAAGCGCACTTCCCAAACGTGTACGACCGGCATAGCTCAGCAAGTCCGCTGAATGATTGACCGGGGTAAAAGCTCCCATTGACCGGGGTTCGAGTCATAGATTGGCCGGGGTTCTGCTATGAACTTGACCGGGGTAAGGCAGGGGCCAAGTGCCCCGGCGTCGTAATGCAGCCATCGAAACGAAACCTCAGAGGGCTTCACGATGACGCAGACAACCTCACTTCCCATACTTGCCGACTTCGACCAACTGCCTGACCCAGCTCGGGTGCCGCTGCCCGTGGTGTGCGGGTTGTTCTCCATCAGTCAGGCACCCAAGTGACACTGTGATGTGATGTGTGACGCACCTGTGATGTTTCCGTAGCATTGATGTGACTTCCAAGCACCTAAGATGGGTATCTGAACTGTGAGGAAGGAGCGGCCTATGACGGCACGATCAACCATGCCACCTACCTTGACGCCAAAGCAGGAAGAGGCGCACAAGGAGTCCTTGCAGAAGACCAAGGATAGAATCGCCAAGCTGACGCCCGAGCAGAAGGCGTCACATCTCAGGCGCTGGGCGGACAAGAAGTAGCTCGCCAATCACGTGGCGTGGTGCTTGACAAGGCAGCAAGGCCTTGCGCTTGGCATCTCTGGACCCAACCAAGACCACACCACCAGCAATACCGGGGAACAAACCGGGGAACGTCGGAATACCGAAACGGCGTACCACCAGTGCCCATAATGGTTCTGCGTCATTGTTCATGCCCCTCCGGGCGCCAAAGCAGCAGGCTTTCACAAGGTGCCACCCACCCATGTTCGATGCGCTCAAGCGAATGATCGGCGGCTCAGCGGCTGCCAACGGGGATACCGACCAAGTCCTGGCGACCTGGGCCAAGGCCGAGGGCCATGCCTTCAAGCGCGTCAAGGACAAGACCGGTGGCGGCTACGTCGTCGAGACCGCCGATGGCTGGCGCGTGGAGTGGGGCGAGTCCCAGCGCCCCTACATCATGGGCAAGGAGCTGCGCTTTCGCTGCGACACCGGCATGTCGTCCGATGTGCAGATGGTGATGGTGAGCAAGACCTTGGCCCAGGCCCTGGAGTCCGACGTCTTCAGCCGTTTCACCAACGCGATGCAGACGCAGATCGACAACACCTTGCCCGACGAGATGCGTTGGCTGGCCATGCACCAGCGCGTGTCCTTGAACGCATCGCCGGGTCTGGCCAAGCGTTTCATGCTGCTGAGCAACGCCGATGCCGTGGCCAGTGCCTGGCTGGACGATGGCGTGCTGTCGGCACTCGACGACGCTGCCAGCGTCTGGTGGACCGACACCCTCGTGCTGGTGCTCACACTCAACCGCGGCATCCTCACCATGCGCACCGCCGGTCAGCCCCTGGAGCCCGCCCGGCTCAAGCTGGTGGGCCAGTTGTTTGCGCGCCTGGCCTCGCGCCTGCGTGAGCAGGCGAAGGCCGCGAAACACCCCAAGCCCTGATCCCCCAGCCCTGAAGCCCAAGCCCTGGGGTCAGCCCTTGGCGGCGCGCTTGCGCAGGAAGGCGTCGATGGCGGCACCGGCCTCGGGGCGCGCGAGGTTCACGAGGAAGTGCTGTTTCTCGGCGTCCAGTTGCGTGCGCAGGGGCTGGGCCGCATCGTTGACCAACTCTTTGATGCTGGCCACGACGCCGGCTGGCACCGAGGCCAGCTGCTCGGCCAGGTCCAGCGCCTGCGCCAGGGCTTCGCCCGCCGGGCAGAGTTGGTGCACCAGGCCCTGCGCGGCCCATGCCTGTGCGGTTTGCGGTGTGCCCAGCCACAGTTGGGCCAAGGCCTTGGAGCGGCCCACGGCGCGCGCCAGGTGCCAGCTCGCGCCTCCATCGGGCGACAGGCCCACCTGGCTGTAGGCCGACAGGAAACGGGCGTTGTCGGCCGCCACCACCAGGTCGCAGGCCAACACCAGAGACATCCCGCCGCCCGCGGCCACGCCTTCCACCGCTGCGATCACCGGCTTGGGGAAGCTGTGCAGGGCTTCGATCCACTGGTGGAAGGCGTCGAGGTGGAGGCCTTGGCCCGCCAGGTCGTGCAGACGCTGCTGTGACAGGCGCTGCAGGTCACCCCCGCCGCAGAAGTGGCCGCCATGGCCGGTCAGAACCACGGCGCGCACGTCGGGGTTCGATTCGGCCACATTGAGCAACTCGATGCCGGCGGCGTACACCTGGGGCGACAGCGCGTTGCGGGTGGCGGGGCCGTTCAGGCGCATGACCAGGGTGTGGCCCTGGTGCTCGGTTTGGAGTTCGGTGGTCATGGCAAAGGGGAGGTTGGCTCAACCGCGCAACAGCCGTGTGAATGCCTGGCTGGCAAAGGCTTGGTCGCGAATTGACTCATGCTAGAGTGAAAAGATCACGCCTGATGATGCACCGATATGAATTTTCCTGAGCGGGCAGTGGCCGCGGTTTTCGCAGTTTCCATGCTCGCGCTGATCCCAGGTGCTTCGTGGGCCTTGGGCCTGGGCAAGCCCTCCACCCGTGCCGTGCTGGGCGAAACCCTGCGCCTGACGGTGCCCCTGCGCCTGGAGCCTGGCGAGCAGGTCGCCGATGATTGCGTCTCGGCCGAAGTCTATTTCGGTGACGACAAGCTGGCGGGGACCGTGGTGTCCGCGCAGGTCGTGCCGGTGTCGGGTTCCGCGGCCGAAGCGGCGCGCGGGGGGGCCCGGACCTTGCTGATCCGCACCACGGCCTTGATCAACGAGCCAGTGGTCACGGTGTACCTTAGTGCAGGCTGCCAGGCCCGCATCACGCGCAAGTTCGTGGCGCTGGCCGATCCCCCTTCTGACATGACGCCGCTGGCGCCGGCGGCTGAGCAGGGGCTGTCTCAGGCCGTGGCCGAAGTCACCGAATCAGATCGCACGGTTGCAGCCACCTCGCCTGTCTCACGCCAACCCTCGCGCGCTGCGGCTTCCCGCACTGCGAGCCGCACCCGCGATGTCGAGCGTCGCCAGGCCAAGGGCAAAGCAAAGCCGTCACCCCAGCCCGCACCCGCGACGTCGTCCGTCAGTCGCTTGCAGGTGGACCCTGTCGAGGCCGATGCGCTGGTATCGCCCGAACTGCGCCCCAGCGTGGGCATGGACGCTGCACAAGCTGCAGGCGCCCAAGGCGATGGCGCCCAGTTGCAAGCCCGCCGCGATGCCGCCGCCGCCCTGTGGCGCGCCCTGAACACCACGCCCGAGCAACAGCTGCGCGACCAACAGCGCCTGCAAGAGCTGGAAAAGCAACTGACGCGACTGAACACCGAGGGTGCGCAGACGCGCCAGAGCGTCTCCGCGTTGCAGGGGCGGATGCGCGAGCTCGAATCAGACCGCTCCTCCCTGGGGGCTTATGCGCTGGGCGGCCTGGCTCTGGCGGCCATGGGCGTGGCCTTGTATTGCTACAGCCAGTTGCGGCGCCAGGAGCGCCAGCGCACCGAGTGGTGGCCACCGCACAGTGGCGCGGCGCCGTTGTCTGTGCCGCGCGAAGGCGAGCCCGACACCGCCTCTCCGCCCGAGGTGCAGGACACCACGACGGCCTATGTCCATGCGCCGCCGCTGAAGCCGCACGATGCTGTCGTGAAACCGCAGCCCATGGCGCTAGCAGCCCACACGGCGACTCAATCTGCTTTCACGCCGCCTGCCGTCCCGCTGTCCGATTGGGGTGTGGCGCCGCCATCGTTCGCCCCGCCGCATGAGCAGGAGGCCATCGAGCACCTGCGCGCCGTCTCCGTCGAAGAGCTGATCGACCTGGAGCAGCAGGCCGAGTTTTTCGTCGTGCTCGGCCAGGACGATGCCGCCATTGGCCTGCTCGAAGCACACGTGCAGGGCACGGACGGCACCATCCCCTTGCCCTTCCTCAAGCTGCTGGAGCTCTACCAGCGCCTGGGCCGACGCGCCGACTACGAGCGCGTGCAAGCCGCTTTCAACACCCACTTCAATGCGCACGCCCCGACCTGGGAGTCGGACCTGCAGCAAGGCCAGCGCCTGGAAGACTACCCCGGCATCATCGAGCGGCTGCAGGCTCTGTGGTCGGCACCGGCCCGCGCCATGGACGTGCTGGAGAAGTCGCTGATCCGCCCGGAAGCCGATGCCGAAACCTTCGACCTGCCGGCCTACCGCGAGTTGCTGTTCCTCTATGCCATCGCCCGCGACCTGGCCGACAAGCCCGATGCCCACAGCGATGCGCCCATCACCGCGGTCACGCCCTTGACCGCCACACGGCCCTTCATCGCCGACCCCGACGTGCGCCCCACGCTCGATGTGGACCTGTGCCTGGACGACTTGGCGCAGCCAAATGTGGGTGCGCCTGGTGCGGCATCTGCCTTTGCTTCCAAGGGCCTGCCCGCCAGCGAGGCTGATGCCGAAGCCAGCCCGCGCGAGCCAGATTCAGACTACCGGCCTTGACATCCCTGCGCAGCTCAAGCGGTCGTCACAAACCGTAATCGCCCGTGCCCGGTGCCGATTGCCCCGGCGGTGCCTGCATCGCTTGCAGGATGAGCTGGCGCGTGAGGCGGTCCGAGATCAACTCGGCAAACGCCAGCACGAACTGGCGCAGGTAGGCGCCGCGCTTGAACGCCAGGCGGGCCAGGTTGGGGCCGAACAAATGGCCCACCGGGCGCCACACCAGCTCGCTGCCCGGCTGGCCCATCGTGGGGTCGTCCTTGACCGCCATCTCGGCCACCAGGCCCACGCCCAATCCCAGGCGGGTGTAGGTCTTGATGACGTCGGCGTCGATGGCTTCGAGCACCACGTTCGGCGTCAAACCGCGTTGCGCAAAGGCTTGGTCGATGCGCTTGCGGCCCGTGAACGACGGGTGGTAAGAAATCAGCGGCTCTGCGGCCAGCAGCTCCAGCGTCAGGCGCGGTGCCTGCACCAGCGGGTGGCTGGCGGGCATCACCACCACGTGCTGCCATTCGTAGCAGGGCAGGGTGACCAGCTCGGGGAATTCGCTGAGCGATTCGGTGGCCAGGCCGATGTCGGCGACCTCGTCGAGCACCATGCGCGCCACCTGCTCGGGCGTGCCCTGATGCAGGCTGACGGCCACCTTGGGGTATTTCTTGCGCAGCGCGGCCACGGGCTCCGGCAGCACGTAACGCGCCTGTGTGTGCGTCGTGGCGATCGACAGCGTGCCTGCGTCCTGCATGGCGTACTCGTCGCCGATGCGCTTGAGGTTGCCCAGCTCACGCAGGATCACGTCCACCGACTTCAGCACCTCCAGCCCCGGCTCGGTGATGCGCTTGAGGCGCTTGCCGTGACGCACGAAGATGTCCACGCCCAGCTCTTCTTCCAGCTCCATGATGGCCTTGGAGATGCCGGGCTGCGAGGTGTGCAGGGCCTTCGCCGTTTCCGTCAGGTTGAGGTTGCGGCGCGCGGCTTCGTGCACGAAGCGGAACTGGTGCAGGTTCATCGCGCGGCCTCGTCAAGTGCCCGGCTGGGCCAGCGACCAGGCCGCATCGGCCATGCCCTGGATGAGGATGTCGGTTTCGCCCACCGCAGCGCTCAGGCGCCACTGCACGCCAGGGTGCGCTTCGGCCAGTTCGGCCAGCAGGCGGGGCAGGTCTTTGCGCACATGGCCACCCGCGCCGAGGAACAGCGGCACCACGGCCACCTCGGTGCAGCCTTGTTCGGCCAGCGCAGCGCCTGCGGCCAGGATGTCGGGCGACATGAACTCCAGGAAGGCCAGCGTCACCAGGTGACCTTGCGCCGAGGCTTGCTCGGTCAGTCGGCGCGCCACGGCCTCGAAGGGCTGTGCCCAGGCCGGGTCTCGGGCGCCGTGGGCGAAGAGGAGGATGCCAAGTCGGGTCATGCGGAAAGCCTTGTCAGTGACTCACTGGTAGCGCACCAGCCAGGCGAACACGCTCATGGAGAGCAGCAGGTAGAGCAGGCTGGGGGCGGCGGCGGCCAGCCAGGGCTGCCAGTTCTGCAGCAGGCCCAGGTGGCTGGAGATGTGGTTGATCAGCACGAAGCTGATGCCCAGCATGATGCCACCGAAGATCTTCAGGCTCATGCTGCCGCTGCGCGCGTGCAGGTAGGCGAAGGGCAGGGCCAGCGCGATCATCACCAGGCAGACCAGCGGATAGAAGCTCTTTTTCCAGAACTGGATTTCGTAGCGCTGTGCGGCCTGGGCGTTGGACGCCAGGTGGCGCGTGTAACGCCACAGCGCGAAGGCCGACATGCTCTCGGGCGGCAGCACGGATGCCGACACCACCAGCGGTGTCAGGCTGCTGGACCAGTCCAGGGCGGCGGACTGGCGCTCGTCGATCACTTTCAAGCCAGCCAGTGCGGCCTCCTGCGACAGCCGCTCGTGCGACAACCAGCGCGTGTCGGTCACGCCTTGGAGACGCCACACCGAGCCCTCGGCCGGCAACATCGCGCCGGCTTCTCGGGCTGCCTGCACCGCATCCACCTTGGCGCTGGCCGCCGACAGCCGGCGCGTGAGTTGGCCCCGTGCGTCGAACTCGAAGATGCGCACCAGGCCGAACTCGCCTTCGCTGAGGGCGCTGCCCACGTTGACGGTGATGGTGTGTGTGCCCATGCCCGGCACCTCGCGCTTTTCGCGCAGCCAGGTGCCACCGCGGCCCAGCGTGAGCTGCTGCTGGCTGCTGAAGCGTGCGTGTTGCTGCGTCAGCATTTGCTCGGCCAGCGGCACGGCCCAGTTGCCGATGCCGGCCACCAGCAGGGCCGACATCAAACCCAGGCCGGCCAGCAGCTGCAGCGCCCGCCAGGGACCGAGGCCGCCGGTGCGCAGGATGGTGAACTCCGAGGTCTGTGCCATGCGCGACAGCGCCAGGATGCCGCCGATCAGCAGCGCGATCGGCATCAGGTCGTAGATGTGGCGCACCTGCATCAGCAGGCAGGTCCACAGGGCGTCCAGCACGGTGTAGCCGTTCTTGCCCAGGTCTTGCGACTCCTCAACGAAATCGATGAAGAAGGCCAGTGCGGCGAAGGCCAGGGCCACCAGCGTGGCGCTCGATGCCACGCTGCGGTAGATGAGGCGGCGAACGGTCCTCATGGGGATGCCTTGGGGCTGGGTCGGCGCGCGGATTGGCCCGGCCACCGCGCGCCATCGCGCCACCAGACCACCAGCAAGGCGGCCCCGGTCAGCGTGCCGTGCACGGCCAGCAAGGCGCCATCCCAGGGCAGCTTGCCGCGGCTGACCCAGGTCTGGCTCAGGCTCAGCAGGTTGAAATACACCACGAACACCAGCAGGGCGTAAACGAGGTTCCAGCTGCTGTGGCGCCGTGCGTTGCCAGCGGCCAGGCTCAGGCCGGCCAGCACCATGTTGAAGGCGGCCCAGACCAGGCCGAAGCGCCAGACCAGCTCGCCGCGCGCTTCGTCGGAGCGCAAGGCCAGCAGCGCCAAGGTGGGCAGGGAGCGCATGTCCGGCGCGACATCGTTGGGGTCGATGGCCTCGCCCATGCGTACCTTCGCTGTTTCGAAGCGCGACAAAGCCTTCTCGCCGGTGCTCAGGTCGGTCTGGGTGCGCTCGCCATGGCTCAGCACCAAGAAGCGCTGGCCGTCAATCACCTGCACCTGGCCCTGGTTGGCCGTCACCACGGCTTCCTGGCCGTCGGCGGTGGTCACCATGAACACGTTGCGGCCGGACTGCAGCCCATCACTGTGGCTGTCGATGAAGAACACGCGCTTGCCATCGGCCGAGACCTGGAACTGCCCCGGTGCCACGCGCGCCATGTCGGAGCGCTGCTCGTAGCGGTACTTCAGCACCTGCGTCTGGTTCTGCGCCCAGGGACGGGCCACCAGCGCGGCGCCCGCCACCATCAGCAGCACGGGCCAGGCCATGCCCAGCAGCGGACGGATGAAGCTGGCCTGGCGCGCACCGCTGGCCTGCCACACGACCATCTCGCTGTCGCGCCAGATGCGGCTGAGCACGGAGACGACCGACACGAACAGGGCGAGCGCCAGCAGCACCGGCAACTGGCCGATGACGGTGTAGCTCAGCACCAGGCCGACGTCGGTGGGGGCCAGCGCACCTTTGGTGGCCTGGCTGAGGATGCGGATGAGCACCATGGTCAACAGCACGGTCAGCAACACCACGAGGGTGCCGCTGAAGCTGCGCCAGAGTTCTCTGCGGACGGAGGAATCGAATAACATCGCTTGGGTCGATCAACCCGCGCATTATGGACTTGCACCGCATGGACTACCGTTCCGCCATCGCCCAAGGGCCCGCCCTGTCCCAGGTCAACGCCGACGCCCTCGTGCTGGTGCTGGCCCCCGAGCACAGCGCCGTCGCCAACCCTGAGCTGGACCGCCTGGTCAAGGAGGCGCTGGACAGCGGCGACTTCGCCCTCAAGGCCGGTCGCACCCTTTACCTGCATCGCCCCGCTGGTCTGAAGGCCCCGCGCCTGGTGCTGGTGGCCGCGGCCAACGCGCAAACCAAATCCCTCAAGGCCGCGGTGGCCAAGGGTGTGGCGGCACTGAAGGACAGCGCGGCCGCCCACGTGGCCGTGGCCCTGGCCGAAGGCCTCCTGCCCGATGCCGACGCTGCCCAGACGCTGGCGCAGAGCGTGGTGGCCGCGGTGGCCGACACCACCTACGTTTTCCGCGACACCAAGCCCAGTGCGCCCAAGCCCGGCGCCCTCAAGAAGATCACGCTGTTGCATGCCGCTGAGGTGGCTGCGGCCGTGAAGGCTGGTCTGGCCCAAGGCGAAGCCGTGGCCGAGGGCGTGACCCTGGCCCGCCACCTGGGCAACCTGCCGGCCAACCACTGCACGCCCTCGCACCTGGCCGCCGAGGCCCGCCGCATCGGCAAGGCCCACAAGCACATCGGTGTGCAGGTGCTGGAGCGCCCCGCGCTGGAAAAGCTCGGCATGGGCTCTTTCCTGTCGGTCACCAATGGTTCCGCTGAGCCGCCGAAATTCATCGTGCTGCGCTACGAAGGCGCGGCTGCCTCGCAAGCGCCCGTGGTGCTGGTGGGCAAGGGCATCACTTTCGACACCGGCGGCATCTCCCTCAAGCCCGGCGCCGGCATGGACGAGATGAAGTTCGACATGGGTGGTGCGGCCAGCGTGCTGGGCACCTTCCAGAGCCTGGCGCTGCTCAAGCCCAAGCTCAACGTGATCGGCCTGATCCCCACCTGCGAGAACATGCCCAGCGGCACAGCCACCAAACCGGGTGACGTGGTCAAGAGCATGTCGGGCCAGACCATCGAGGTGCTCAACACCGACGCCGAAGGCCGCCTGATCCTGTGCGATGCCCTGACCTACGCCGAGCGCTTCAAGCCCGCGGCCGTGGTGGACATCGCCACGCTGACCGGCGCCTGCGTCATCGCCCTGGGCAACATCCACAGCGGTCTGTTCTCGGCCGACGACGAGCTGGCCCAGGCCCTGTTGAGCGCCGGTCAGTCCAGCCTGGACACGGCCTGGCGCATGCCCCTGGACGAAGAGTACGGCGAGTCCCTCAAGAGCAACTTCGCTGACTTGGGCAATGTGGGTGGTCGCGAAGGTGGCGCCATCACCGCGGCGGTGTTCCTGAGCAAGTTCACGAAGGCCTACCGTTGGGCCCACCTCGACATCGCTGGCACGGCCTGGAAGTCGGGCGGCGCCAAAGGTGGCACAGGCCGCCCGGTGGGTCTGCTGACCCAGTTCTTGCTGGACCAGGCCGCGGCGGGCAAGGGCGCTTTGCAGCGCAAGGCCGAGGCCAAAAAGCCAGCGGCCAAACCTGCCGCAAAGAAGGCTGTGGCCCGCAAGGCCGCGGCCAAGTCGGCCGTCAAGCCTGCCGCCCAGGCCTGAGCATCGGTCAGCCACCATGCCCCAGGTCGAGTTCCACCACGGCATCGGCGACAAGCAGGCCTATGCCTGCCGCCTGTTGCGCAAGGCCAGCCGCGCGGGCGTGCAGTTGGTGGTGACGGGCGACGTCGCGGCGCTGCAGGCGCTGGACCGCCTGCTGTGGGTGTTCGACGACCAGGAGTTCCTGCCCCACGTGCTGAGCACCGGCGGTGCCAGCTTGCCCGAGCGCCTGCACGCCACGCCGGTCTGGTTGTCCGACGATCCGGCTTCGGCGCCGGGACCACGCAGCGTCCTGGTCAACCTGGGCCGCGAGGTGCCCCCCGGCGCAGAGCGCTTCGACCGCCTGTTTGACCTCGTTTCCAGCCAGCCCGACGACCGCCAGGAGGGCCGCGCCCGCTGGAAAGCCTATGCCGCGCGCGGCTGGGACGTGCGCCCGCACGATGTCAATGAAGGCGCCACACCATGAACACTTTCTCCCGCCCGCACCCAGCGCATGTGCCCACGCTGACCGAGGTCATCGAGGTGGCTGAACTCGCTCCCTCGCCCACGCCCGCCGCACCTCAGCCCATCCCGCTGGACAGCCTGCCCGTGCTGGAAGGGCAGCTTGCACAGCGCGTGCTCAACGACGTGCAACGCCAGATCGACAGCATGCTGGAGTTCCGCCTGCGCGAAGCCATGGCACCCGTGCTGGCCCGGCACAGCGAGGCCATCGTCCGTGAGCTGAAAGACGAGCTGGCACGCACCATGCGTGACGTGGTGGCGCGGTCGGTGGCCCAGGAAGTCGCCAAACTGCGCCCGCGCTGAGCCGCCACGAAGGGCTGTGCCGGCCCGCTCCTTGACCCCTTGCCCCTTGACTTTCAACGAGGTGAAGATGACCCAGAACCCCACCCTCAGCAAGCTCCTGCCACTGTCCGCCCTGCTGGCCCTCGGCCTGTCGTCGCTGCAGGCGCAGGCCCAGACCGCTGTGCCTACCGTTGTGCCGACCGTTGTGCGCATTGGCCACGTCGGCCCGGTGTCTGGCCCGCAGGCCCATTACGGCCGCGACAACGAGAACGGCGCCCGCATGGCCGTGGAAGAGCTCAACGCCCAGGGCTTGAGCATCGGTGGAAAGAAGGTCAAGTTCGAGCTGGTGGCAGAAGACGACGCCGCCGACCCCAAACAGGGCACGGCAGCGGCGCAGAAGTTGTGCGATGCCAAGGTCAATGGCGTGGTCGGCCACCTGAACTCGGGTACCACCATCCCGGCGGCCAAGGTGTACAACCAATGCGGCCTGCCCATGATCTCGCCCTCGGCCACCAACCCGGAGCTCACGACCCTGGGCTACAAGCAGGTCTTCCGCCTGCTGGCCAATGACAACGCCCTGGGCGCCGGCCTGGCCAAGCACGCAGCGCACACGCTCAAGCTCAAGAAGGTCGCCATCATCGATGACCGCACGGCTTACGGCAAAGGCGTGGCCGATGTGTTCGCCAAGACGGCGAAGGAGCTGGGCCTGGAGGTGGTGAGCCAGCAATACACCAACGACAAGGCGGTGGATTTCATGGCCATCCTCACGGCCATCAAGAACAAGAAGCCCGATGGCATCTTCTTCGGTGGCATGGACCCGCAAGCCGGCCCGATGCTGCGCCAGATGCAGAACCTGGGCCTGACCAAGGCCTATGTGTTCGGTGGCGACGGCATCTGCACGGACAAGCTGATGGAGCTCTCCAGCGGCGCCAAGACCCTGGGCAATGTGGTGTGCGCCGTGGGCGGTGCGTCGCTCGACAAACTGCCTGCAGGCCAGGCCTGGCGCGCCAAGTACGAGGCGCGTTTCCCCAAGCAGTTCCAGGTGTACTCGCCTTACACCTACGACGCGACCATGGTGCTGGTCGATGCCATGAAGCGCGCCAATTCCACCGATCCCAAGGTGTATGGCCCCAAGCTGGTGGAGGCTGCTTACCAGGGCGTGACGGCCAAGGTGATGTTCGAGCCCAACGGCGAACTCAAGAACCCGGCCATGACGCTTTACACCTACAAAGACGGCAAGAAAGTCGCCCTCAACTGAGAGAGCAGGCTCAAATCCTTGCTAGAATGCAGGGCTTCGGAGAGGTGGATGAGCGGTTTAAGTCGCACGCCTGGAAAGCGTGTGTGGGTTTATCCCCACCGCGGGTTCGAATCCCGCCCTCTCCGCCAAAAAGATTCAAGCCCTTGATGATCGCTCATCAAGGGCTTTTTTCTTGGCCCGCAGGTTCCCCCGGTTCAAGCCTTGCGAACGAACTCGGACTTCAGTTTCATCGGCCCGATGCCATCGATCTTGCAGTCGATGTCGTGGTCACCGTCGATCAGGCGGATGTTCTTGACCTTGGTGCCCACCTTGACGACCGAGGACGAGCCCTTGATCTTCAGGTCCTTGACGACGGTCACGCTGTCACCGTCTTGCAAAATCTGGCCATTGGCGTCTTTCCAGACGCGCGCGGCATCGACTGCTGCTCCGGGCGTTTCAGGCTGCTGAGGCCACTCGTGCGCGCACTCCGGGCACACGAACTGGGTGCCGTCTGCATAGGCATACACAGACGCACATTTCGGGCAGGCTGGCACAGTCTGATCGCCGCTCAACGGTTGCTTTCCTTGACGATCACCCATTGCTTGGCTTCCTGCCGCCAGGTCAACAGCTTGGCGGTCTGGTCCTTGAAGTTGGCCGAGGTGTAAATCTGGGTGAACGCGGTCTGGACGGCATCGCCCTGGGGTGAGGCCTTGACGCCGTCGAGCTTCAGGTCGATGGCGCCTTCTTTGCCCACCAGGCGGCGGCGTTCTTGCGCCCACTTGGCGTGCGTGCTGCGCGCGGGTGCGAAAGCCTTGCTGTAGAAACTCAGGTAGCGCTCCACGTCCTTGGCGCGCCAGGAGGCGGCCCAGTCGTCCAGGCGCTGGGAGACGGTCTGCACGGCGGCTGCATCGGCGACGATGGGGGCTGCAGCAGCAGCGACGGGCGCTGCCACGGGGGTGGCCACCGGGCTCACGCCAGCTTGCTTGCGGGCGCGGGCGTCCAGCTCTTCACGGGGTGTGACCGGCACGTCCACCGAGGTGGCTGGGCAGCGTTGGGCGGCGTCGCTGGCGGCTTGCCAGTCTTTCACCAGACCGGCCTGGTCGTCGTTGGTGCGCGACAGGCCCAGGTTGGCCACCAGCGTGTTGCGGGCAGCCTGGGTGCGCACATGGGCCAGTTGCAGGTCGGCGTCGGCATTGGCGTAGGCGCGCTTGGCGGTGTAGAGCTCGTTTTCGGCGTTCAGCAGGTCCAGCAGGCTGCGCTGGCCGATGTCGAACTGCTGGCGGTAAGCGTCGCGGGCCTTCTCGATGGCCAGCACGTTGCGGTCCAGGGCGGAGAGTTGCTGCCTGGAGCGGTTGATGTCGTTCTGGGCGATGGCGGCAGTCTGGCGCACGTCGCGGCAGGCTTTGTCACGCTGGTCGGCGGCCTGGTTGATCAGGTCGGCGAATTGCTTGACGCGTGCGGTGTCGGAGCCACCTTTGTAGAGGTTCCAGTTCAGCAGGATTTCAGCGGACGTGGCGCTCTTGCGGTCGCGCAGGCCATCGAAGTTCTTGCCGGCACCGGTGCGCAGGCGGGCTTCGACGCGCGGCTGGAAGGGGCTTTCCTTGGTGCTGGCTTCGGCTTGCACGGCGCGCAGGTTCTCGATGGCGGCACTGATGCTGGCGTTCTTGGCCAGCGCCTGGGCGATCAGCTCGGCGTTGTCGGCCTTGATGCTGTTTTCCAGGTTGGGCGCGGCGGGCAGCTTGGCGGCGGGCACGTCGCCGACCAGGCGCAGGAAGCGCGCGCTGACGTCGTGCAGGTTGGCCACTTCGGTGGTCATGTTGGATTCGGCCAGGGCCAGGCGGGCGTTGGCCTGCTCGGAGTCCACGCCGCGGCCGACACCGGCCTTGAACTTGGACTGGAGTTGGTCGAACACGTACTTGTGCTGGGTGTAGTTGTCTTCGGCCAGTTGCACCAGCTTGCGAAAGCGCAGCACGTCCAGGTAGGCGCGGGCGGCTTCCAGGGCGGTGTCTTCGGTGGCGGCAAGGAACTCGAAGTAGCGCACGGTGCGGGCATGGCCCAGGCGCTCGACTTCCTTGGCGGTGAGGCGGCCGTCCCACAGCACCTGGTTGGCCGTCAGGGCCACGCCGCTGCGGGTGAAGCTCAGCGAGTCGGGGTTGCGGGTGGAGATCTTGTCTTTGTCGCGGCCCACGTCGGCCGAGAGGTCCAGCGTCGGGTAGTAGGCGCCGCGGGCGACGTCCACCTCGTTGTTCGCCGCACGCAGTGCGTTCAGGCGTGCCGTGACTTCGGGGTTGGTGTCGATGGCTTTCTGCACGGCCGCTGCCATGCCACTGACGCTGCTGCCTGCGTTGGCTGATTGGGCGTGGGCCACGCAGGACAGCGTTGCCAGGGCCAGGGCGGTCAGTCCGGAACTCAGGGCGGATGTCAGGGGCTGGTGTGTCACTGGGAACCTCGTTGTTGGGTGTCGAAATGGGGCAAGAAACTGCCTTTTCGGTCGTTTCTGTCCACAATTGAATGCGGACTTCTTCACAAACATTTTCGCATCAATCCCGCAATGCGCATTTGGACCGCCCCGCTCAAATGGACGGTGCGGTGCAAGAACGAGACAGGCGGCGGTCAAACCGGGGGGGGCGTGGTCCGTTCGACAGGTGCGTTGCGCAGTTTCACGTCAAGTTTGCGGCGGTGACGCCGATGTCAAACCGTGTCCCAAAATCTCCTGCTCCGACACCGCTGCTGGCAGTTTGGCGCCTGCACGACGATCCGTCGCGTGAGGGAGGGGTGGGCGCATCTGTGGCCGAAATGGTGGATCGGCGCGCTGAGCCTGGCCTTGCTGCTGCTCAGTGGCTGGGGCCTGGCCTGGGATTCCCCGAAATTGCTGGCGCAGGCCCAGAAGGTCAACCCGGCGACCGTGCAACGGGCGCAGTCGCTGGTCCAGGTGATTGGCGAGGCGGCGGCGCAGGACGAGGAGTCGCGGCTGAAATCGGTCAATGTCTTTTTCAACCGGCAAATCCTGTACCGCGACGACCGGGAGGTCTGGGGCGCGGTGGATTACTGGGCATCCCCCCTGGAAACCCTGGGCAAGGGGCAAGGGGATTGCGAGGATTTCGCCATTGGCAAGTATTTCTCCTTGCTGGCAGCGGGCGTGCCCAGTGTGAAGATGCGTCTGGTGTATGTGCGGGCCCAGATTGGCGCCATCATCCAGGCCCACATGGTGCTGGCCTATTACCCGGAGCCCGATGCCGAGCCCCTCATCCTGGACAATTTGCTGACCGACATCCGACCGGCGTCGCGCCGCCCCGACCTGATCCCTGTTTTCAGCTTCAATGCCGAAGGCTTGTGGCAAGGTGTGGCGGGTGCGAGTGCCGGCGATCCTTCGGCGCGGCTGTCACGCTGGCGGGAGGTGCTGGCCAAGGCCAAGGCCGAGGGGTGGTGGTGACGCGCGCCATGCACACAGACACAACCAAGAACTCAGAGAACCTTCCATGTCCTTGATCCGTCAGATTTGGCTGCTGCTGCTGGTGACGCTGCTGATGGCTTTCCTCGGCAGTTTTGCCGTCTGGATGCTGTCGTCTCGCGGCTACCTGGAAACCCAGTTGCGCCTGAAGAACGCGGACAACGCACAGTCCCTGGCCTTGAACCTGACGCAGCAGCGCGGCGACACCATGGGCATGGACCTGGCCCTGTCGGCGATGTTCGACACGGGCTCCTACCAGCGCATCACCCTCAAAGACGCGGCGGGCCGTGTGCTGGCCAACCGCGCGGCCGATCCCAGTGTCACCCGGGAGCAGGCGCCCGCCTGGTTCGTGGAGCTGGTGCCGGTGGAATCGGTGCCGGGCGTGGCGCAGGTGTCCGATGGCTGGCGCGCCGTGGGCTCGGTCGAGGTGGTCAGCCACTCGGCCTTTGCGCATGCGCAGCTGTGGCAGGGTTCGATGAAGACGGCGGGCTTGCTGACCCTGCTCGGCGCCCTGGCCTGTGTGGTGGCGACCTTTGGCGTCAACGGCATCCGCAAGCCCCTGAACGCCACGGTCAGCCAGGCGCGTGCCTTGATGGAGCGGCGCTTCGTGACCGTGGTCGAGCCGCGCGTGCCCGAGCTGGCGCAGCTGAGCCAGGCCATGAACGCCGTGGTGCTGCGCATGAAGTCGGTGTTCGAGGAGCAGGCCGGGCAGGTGGAGCTGTTGCGCCAGCAGGCCCATTGCGACCCGCTCACGGGCTTGTCGCACCGGCGGCATTTCATGGCCCAGCTCGGTGCGGCGCTCAGCAGCGAAGAGGGCTCGGGCGATGGGGTCATCTACCTGATCCGCATCAGCGACCTGGCCGGCATCAACCGTCTGCTCGGGCATCGCCAGACCGACGTGCTGCTGCAGCGCCTGGCGCGCGTGCTCACCGAAGAGTCTGCCGGTGTGCCGGGGGCCGCCATGGGACGCCTCAATGGCGGTGACTTCGCCGTGTGCCTGATGAGCAGCCATGTGCCCTTGCCCCAGGCCGAGCACTATGCCGATGCGCTCAAGCGCGCTTTCACCGAGCAGGCCGTGCCCGCGGCGGTGGTGGTGGGCGGGGTGCGCTGGAAGCGCGGTGTGACGATGCAGTCCGTGCTGGCGGCGGCCGATTCGGCCCTGGCGCGCGCCGAAAGCCGAGGCGCGTTCAGCGTCGAGTTGTCGGCCCTGGCCGACGCCCAGGCCGTGGTGCTGGGCGAAGACGAATGGCGCCGTCGCCTGGGCAATGCCCTGCAGACGGGGCGTGCCCAGTTGATGCGCTACCCCGTTGTGGACCGCCAGCTCAAGCTTTTGCACCACGAGTGCCCGATGCGCCTGCAACTGGAGGCCGATGGGCCGTTCGAGACGGCGGCCATGTGGTTGCCCATGGCCTTGCGCACGGGGCTGATTTCTCAGATTGACGAGGCGGCCGTGTCGCTGGCGCTGGCGCAGATCGCGCAGGACCAGCAGCCGCGCGGGGTGAACATCGCGCCCAACTCCTTGCTGGACAGTGGCTTCGTGCCGCGCCTGCGGGCGCTGCTGGCCGCCAAGCCCGAGGCCGCGCGCCTGTTGTGGCTGGAGGTGGCCGAGGCCGCTGCGGTGGAGCGCTTCGAACTGGTGCGCGAGCTGTGCAAGCAGTTGCGGCCGTTGGGCGCGCGCGTGGGCCTGGAGCACGCTGGTGACCGGCTGACGCGCATCGAGTCCTTGTTCGAAGCCGGGCTGGACTATGTCAAGCTCGACGCGTCCGTGGTGCAAGGCGTGGCCAACGACGCGGCCCGTGCGGCCTTCGTGTCGGGCACGGTGAACATGCTGCACGGCCTGGGCCTGCAGGTCTATGGCGAGGGCGTGAACGAGCCGGCCGACATCCTGGCGCTGCGCCAGTGCGGCATCGATGGCGTGACCGGGCCGGCGGTGCGAGTGGCTTGATGGGCGTGGACAGCGCCTGACTGTGCGCTGACCCTGCGCCGACAGACAAAAAAACACCGCCCGAGGGCGGTGTTTTCCTTGGCGCAGTGCCTGATCAGCTTTGGTCCACCAGCAGCTTGCCGCGCTGCATCAGCTCGGCAATGATCTGGTGGTCGTTGGCCTGGGCGTCCAGGCCCAGCGAGCTGCGGATGTCCACGCCGGACAGCACGATCTGCTGCTGGTCGGCGCAGCCGGCCGAGTGGCTGTTGCCGCTGGTGTCTGCCGAGAACTGACCGTTGGCGCTGATGTGGATGACGGTGCTGCCGGGCTGCGACTGGGTGTCGAAGTCCAGGTGGTTGAGCAGGTTGCCGACGTCCACTTGGCCGTTGGTGGTGCTGGCGTGCTCGCCGCTGAGCAGGTCGCGCAGGTCGAGCACGTCGCCGCCCGCAGTGCGTGCCGAGCCGTCGAAGCCGTGGATGGTGTCCACGTAGTGCTCACCGCTGCCGCTGGCGGGGCGGTCGGCCAAGGTCCATTGGAAGACCTCGGTGCCGCATGCGCCGGTGTGCTCGCCATGGCCGGACAGCAGGCTTTCGCCCAAGGCCAGCACGGGTTGCACATCGACACCCACCGAGAGCAGGCTGGTGTGCACGGTCTGGCTGGCGCTCAGGTTGCCGGCATCGGTCGCGGTGATGGTGATGAAGGGCAGCAGATCGACGTTGACGCCGAGCACGTCGGCGGGGTCGAAGTGCAGGGTGCCCAGCAGCTTGTTGATCTGCGCCACGTCGAGGGTGCCGCCGTTCGTCGCCGAGGTGATGACGAGGTCGTCCGTGCCATTGCCCGTGATGCGCAGGCCTTGGGTCAAGGCCGCGTCGGTGGACACGGTGAGCGCGTCGTGGCCGCCCAGGAGCGAGCCCAGCGAGATCAGCGCGGTCACGCGGACTTCCACCTTGGTGAGGTTGTTGTCCACGTCGTTGACCGCGAAGGTCTGCGTCTTCATCAGGTTGAGCAGCGGGTTGACGCTGACGTCCACCAGGCCCAGCAGGTTGAAGCCCGCCTGGTTGGCGAAGACCTCGGGGGCGTCGTTGACCGGCGTCACGTTGATCTGCAGGGTGTTCGGGCTGGTGTCGAAGGCGCCGTTGCTGTCCTGCAGGCTGAAGCTGATTTGCGCGTAGTTGCTGCCGTTGGCGTTGGCTTCTGGGCTGAACACCAGCTTGCCGAGATCACCGGCCGAGATGAGCTGGCCTGGCACCACGGCCACGCCGTCCAGTGCGAGGCTGCCATGGGCGGGCAGGCCGTCGATGCGCACGGCGCGCAGGCTGTCGCCGGCGTCCTGGTCCTTGAAGCCGAAGTCGGTGGCCTTGAAGGCGTGGCTGCCATCTTCCTGCAGGGTGACGCTGCCCGACGTGCCTTCTGGTGCGCGGTTGCTCACCGACAGGCTGACCGTGCCGGTGCCGCGGTCGCCGTCCTTGTCCAGCATGCTGTAGCTGAAGGATTCGGTTGCGGCGCCCTTGGGTTGGGTCAGGGTGAACTCGCCGGTCAGCATGTTGACCTTCATCTCGCCACCCGACTTGAGCTGGATGGTGAGGACTTGGGTCTTGCTGTCCAGGCTGCTGCCCAACTGGCCTGCGGCGCTGAAGGATTCGATCTTCTGCAGGCCGTCGGCACCGGCCAGGGAGGCGAGGGTGCCGGTCTTGACCACTGGCACGGTGTCCAGCAGGTACTTGCTGAGCTCGGCGTTGGTGGCCAGGGTGACGGCGGGTTGCTCTTTGCCAGTGATGCCGTTGTAGGCAATGGGCTCGATGTTGGACACGTACTGCGCTGTCAGCGTGCCCGTGCCAATGGCGTAGGAGTCGATGGCGTTGGTGGTGAGGAAGCTCTCCCACTTGGTTTCATCGCTGCTGCTCAGGCCCTTGCCATCGCTGGGTTGACCGTCGGTCACGAAGTACGACACGTTGACGCCACCGGCGATCTTGCCGTTGTAGGCGAAGGCTTTTTGCGCTTCTGCCAGGGCCGCGTCGTAGTTGGTGCCACCGTCGCCGGTGAGCTTGTCGATCAGCGCTTTGGCGTCGGACACGCTCATCCACAGCTTCTGGCCGGCGCCCTTGTCGCTGAAGGTGACGATCTGCACTTTGACATCGCCCAAGCCGTCGTACTGGTCGATCAGGCCCTTGATGGCGGCCTTGATGCCGCCAGCGGTCTTGTCGTTGAGGCGGTCTTCCATGCTGCCCGACGTGTCGATGACCAGCATGAGGTTGGTGTTCTGTGCGCTGGTGACAGCGTTCACTTCCACCATCTGGGCGCCAGACAGCGGGGCGTCGTCTTCCACGTTGAGCGTCAGCGTGCCCGTGCCCACGGATTTGCCGTCGCTGGCCTTGACGGTGAGGTCGATGCTGCGCGCGTCTTCGCCGGCACCTGCGTGGTCGATGGGGGCTTGCAGGATGACCTTGTAGTCGCCGTTGGCGTCGATGGTGGCGGTGAGCACCGGCTTGCCGCCAGCGGAGCCGACCAGCGGGTTGTTGGCGCTGCCGTTG
This sequence comes from Aquabacterium commune, assembly GCF_004362855.1. Taxonomy (GTDB): domain Bacteria; phylum Pseudomonadota; class Gammaproteobacteria; order Burkholderiales; family Burkholderiaceae_C; genus Aquabacterium; species Aquabacterium commune. The sequence goes on along the minus strand of NZ_SNXW01000001.1, from coordinate 122,480 downwards.
CCCGACCAGGTGATGGCGGTGCCGCCCGAGGTGAGGCCGGTGGGGCCGCCGAGGGTCAGTGTCAGCTGCGTGCTGTCAACGTCGTTGACGGTGATGTGGCCGCTGGCTTCGCGGGCGTTGGTGCTGTCGTTGGTGCTGGTGGAGCCGCTGTTGTCGGCATTGGCGCCCGCCAGACCTTCTTCGGACAGTGTGGCTGCGGCCTGTGTGACGACCGGGGCGTCACTCACCGGGGTGACGCCGATGTCCACGGTGGCCGTGGCCGTGCCGCCTTTGCCGTCGGAGACGGTGATGGTGAAGCTGTCAGCGCCGCTGTAATCTTTGTTGGGCGTGTAAGTCCAGTTGCCCTGGCCGTCCACGGTG
>NZ_SNXW01000001.1:0-122026 GCF_004362855.1 Aquabacterium commune | reverse complement strand
GGGCGGGTCGTTGAGGGGCGTGACGCCGATGTCCACGGTGGCCGTGGCGGTGCCGCCTTTGCCGTCGGAGACGGTGATGGTGAAGCTGTCAGCGCCGTTGTAGTCCTTGTTCGGTGTGTAGGTCCAGTTGCCTTGCGCGTCGACGGTGACGGTGCCGTTGGCGGGGTTGGATCCCTTGGTGAAGGTCAGGGTGTCGCCATCGACATCAGAAGCGGAGACTTTGCCGGATACGGGCTTGTCTTCGTCGGTGGTGGCTTTGTAGTGGCCGGTGACGGGGTCGATGTTGCCGCTGGGGTCTTCCACCGTCGGCTTGTCGTTGACCGGGGAGACCTCGATGTTCACCGTGGACAGGGCGGTGCCACCTTTGCCGTCGGACACCAGCACCGTGAAGCTGTCGCCGCCGTTGTAGTTGGCGTTGGGGGTGTAGGTGTAGCTGCCGTCTTCGTTGACCACGACCTTGCCGTGTTGCGGGTCGCTGGCCTTGCTGTAGTTGAGGCTGTCGCCGTTGGAGTCGCTGCCTTCCACCTGGCCCGACACCGATTGGTCTTCGTTGGTGACCTGGCTGTAGTTGCCCACATTGGGGGCGACGTTGGCCGGTGTGGCCGGGGCGGCCGGGGCGGTGGGCACGTCCGCTGCGCCGGCGCTGGCTTGCGGCGCCGTGGTTTGCACCAGGCCGGCAACGCCTTCGCGTGCGGCACTCTCGCTGAAGGCTTGCGGCGTCACCACTTCGATCACGCGGTCCACGCGCAGGCCCCCGCTCAGCGAGGCGCCACCACCACCGGTCAGGCCCGCTGCGGTCGCGGCATCTGCATCACCGCGGTCCACCGCGCCGAGCACGTCGTCCAGATCCTGCGTGGCAGCAGCCTTGGCGGCAACGCTGGTGCGTCCCATTGCGCCTGCGCCAGCGCCAGCAGGTGCGCGGGCCGGTGCATCCGCCGCGGCCATGGTCAGGTCATGTGGCAGCCAGGCCGGGCCCGCGCCATTGCTCACCTCGATGCGGGTGTCCGCCGCGGCCAGGATGACGTCGCCTGCGGCGATGCTGTCTCCCACCTTCAGCGCCTGAGGCGCCTCCTCGCCCGCCCGAACGACGTTGGCACGCCCCTGGAGGGTTGAAACGACACCACTGGGGGCATGCGCGGACGACTGGGGCATGGCGAAACCTCTCAAAATGTAACTGCGTTGTGAGTATGGCGTTGTGGTTTTGTCTTAGGACCGAATCCCGCCGTGGCTTGTGTGAACAATTCCTGCCCTTGGGCTGAAATCGCACCGCCTAAGCACCGTCGGGCATCAGGGTTGGCGTCTTGTGGAGATGGCGCACGCACCCGCAAGCCGACCAGACTGAACCAGCTGATCGGTTATCGGAGGGGGAAGGGTGCCTCTGTAGGCAATTGATCACGCCGAAGGACTCGGTGTGGGCCTTAAGCCGAGCTTGGGGCCGAGCTTTCGGTCAGGCCTGCAGCGCTGTGGCGAGGCACCCCTCCCGGGGCCCTCGCCATGGACATCAGCGTTCGCGCAGGGCGTGGCTGTGGGCCTTGAGCACCGGCTTGAGCAGGTAGGCCATCACGGTTTTCTTGCCGGTGAGCACGTCCACCTCGGCCGTCATGCCCGGGATGATGGGCATCTTGTCGCTGAAGTTGGCTTGTTTGGTGCGCACCCGCACCACGTAGAAGGTGTTCTGGCCGCGTTCGTCGGTGACGGTGTCGGGGCTGATGTTCTCCACGATGGCGTCCAGGCCGCCGTAGATGCCGAAGTCGTAGGCCGTGAACTTCACGGTGGCCGCCTGACCTGGGTGGATGAAGGCGATGTCGCGCGGCTGCACCTTGGCCTCCAGCACCAGGGCGTCGTCCAGGGGCACGATCTCCAGGATGTCCTTGCCCGGTGTGACGACGCCGCCCACGGTGTTGGCCAGCAGGCGTTGCACGCGGCCACGCACCGGAGACTTCACCTGGGACTTGTCCACCTTGTCGGCCAGGGCCACCGCGCCCTCGTTCAGCGCATTGAGCTTGCCCAGCACCTCGGACAGCTCTTTGCGTGCCTCGTTGCGGAAGGCCAGGTCGGTTTCCTGGATCTTGCGGCCGGCCTCGGCCATGCCGGCGCCGGTGCGGGCGATCTGGGCGCTGGCTTGCTCCATCTCGCCGCGGGCGCGGGAGACCTCGCGGTCCAGGCGCAGCACATCGACCTCGGAGACGGCACCTGTGGCCAGCAGCGGGCGGGTCTTGTTCAGCTCTTGCTGGGCCAGCTCCTGGCTGCGTGCGGCGGAGTCGCGGCGGGCGCGGGCCTCGGCCTGCTCCTGGCGGCGCTGGGCCAACTGCTGCTCGCTGATGCCGACCAGCGCACTGAGCTCGCTGCGGCGGGCGTCGTAGAGTTGGCGTTCTTCCTCAACGATGCGGGCTTCTTCCAGATCACCGTCGCGCGGCACGGGCGGGCTGAACGCGGTGCCGCCCGAGAGGGCCTTCAGCCGGGCCAGCTTCACCCGCAGCGAGAACACCTGGGCCGCGCTTTCGCGCACGCCCGAGGTGGCGCGGGTCTCGTCGATCTTCAGCAGCAACTGGCCGGCCTCAACCACCTGGCCTTCCTTGACCAGGATCTCCGACACCACACCGCCATCGAGCGACTGGATGACCTGCAACTGCTTGGACGGGATCACCTTGGCCTCGCCCTTGGTGACCTCATCGACCTTGGCGAATGAGGCCCAGACGATCAGCAGCACGACCACCAGCAGCGCGCTGCGCACCAGTTTCTGTGCGCGCTGCGTGCCCACGGTGGACATGACGGCATCGGCGTCCTGCTCGAAGCTGCGCATGCCGGCCGCCGCTGCGGCTTGCGGCGTGACGCGCGGGCCGGTGACACGGTCGAGCACCGCATCGGTGACGGGTGAGATGCCGCGGCGGATGGCCTCCAGCACGTTGACGAAGCGTTGGCCTGCGTTCAGCAAGGGGTTCATGGTGTGCTCCTTGCTCAAGCTGCGCGGGCGATGCGACCGGCCGACAGGGCCTGCATGATCCGCTCGCGCGGGCCATCCGCGACGATCTTGCCTTGGTCCACGACGATGACGCGGTCCACGAAGGACAGCATCGAGGTGCGGTGCGTGACCAGCACCACCGTCTTGCCTTGCGAGAAAGCCTGCATCTTCTGCGTGACCAAGGCTTCGGTGGAGAAGTCCATGGCGCTCGTCGGTTCATCGAGCAGCAGGATGGGCGCGTTGTGCAGCACGGCGCGGGCGATGCCCACACTCTGACGCTGGCCGCCCGACAGCAACTCGCCGCGCTCGCCCACAGGCAGGTCGAAGCCTTGCGGGTGGCGCTTGACGAAGTCGCTCAGGCCAGCGGTCTCGGTCGCCGCCAGGATGGCGTCGTCGGTGGCGTGCTGCATGCCGAAGGTGATGTTCTCGCGCAGCGAGCCGTAAAACAGCGTGACGTCTTGCGAAACGTGCGCCAGGTTGCGGCGCAGGTCGGCCGGGTCGAGCTGGCGCATGTCGATGCCATCGACCAGCACCGCTCCGCCCGAGGGCTGGTAGAGCCCCAGGATGAGCTTTTGCAGCGTGGTCTTGCCCGAGCCGACCTTGCCGATCAGCGCGACCTTCTCGCCCGGGCTGACCTTGAAGCTGATGTCGTCCAGCGAAGGCTCGTTGCGGCCGGGGTACGCGAAAGACACGTGGCGGAATTCGATCTCGCCCTTCAGCTCAGGCTGGTGGATGAAGTTCTTGTCGGCGGGGCGCTCCACCGGCTGCGCCATGATCTTGTCCAGCGACTCCATGGCCGTGCGCGCACCCTGATACTGCATCAGCAGGCCAACGATCTGGCCCGCGGGCGCCAGCGCGCGGCCGGCCAGCATGGTCGCCGCGATCAGGCCACCCATCGTGAGCTGCTTGTCGGCGATCAGGTACACGCCGATGAGGATGATGCTCACGGACACCAGCTGCTGCAGCGTCGCCGTGGTGTACATGGCCGTGGACGACAGGCCGCGCATGCGCACGTTCAGCGCCGACAAGAACTGGTTGGCCCGTTCCCAGCGAGCCTGAATCAGGCTCTCAGCCCCTTGCGCCTTGATGGTCTCGATGCCGGTGAGGCTCTCCACCAGCGTGGCGTTGCGCTGCGCCGAAGCCTGGTAGGTGCTCTGCGACAGCTCGTGCAGGCGGTGCTGCAGCACATAGCCCGACACCAGCACGATGGCGAACACCGACAGCACCGGCAGCACCAGCCAAGGCGAGATCCAGGCCATCACGACCACGAACAGCAGCGCAAAGGGCAGGTCGATCAGCGCCGTCACGGTGCTGGAGGCGATGAAGTCGCGCACCTGCTCGAAGCCACGCAGGTTGGACGCGAAAGAGCCCACCGATTGCGGGCGGTTTTCCAGGCGCATGCCCAGCACACGCTCCATCAGCGAGGCCGAGATCTGCACGTCGATGCGCGCACTCGCCTCGTCCACGAAATGGCTGCGCAACAGGCGGATGAACAGGTCGCTGCCCAGCACCAGCACCACGCCGACGGCCAGCACCCACAGCGTTTCGACCGCATGGTTGGGCACGACACGGTCATAGACGTTCATGGAGAACATCGGGAAAGCCAGCGCGAACAGGTTGATGAGCAGGGCCGCCCACAGCACGTCGCGGTACACAAAGCGCTGGGCCATGACCGGACCCCAGAACCAGTGGCCCGAGCGCGTGGCCTTGACCTCGGGGGTGCGCTCGTCGAAGCGGAAATGTGGCTTGGCCGACACCACCACGCCGGTGAAGCGCGCCGCCAGATCGGCCCAAGGCAGCTTCACGGCGCCCTGGCCGGTCTGCGGCAGCAGCACGCGGGCCTGGGCGCGGTCGGGGCCGTCAAAGCCCAACAGCACGCAGGCACCTTCGTCTTTGAGCAGGAGGATGGCGGGCAGGGTGATGGGGTCGATCTGCCCCAGTTCGGTGCGCTGCAACTTGACGGCCAGGCCGGCACGGCTGGCGGCGCGCTCCAGCAGGGCCACGGTCAGCGGTTGCTTGTCCAGGGGCAGGCCTGCCGACAGCGATGCCCGGGACGCCGCGATGCCATGCAGCCGGCAGACCTCGATCAGGCTGTCGAGCAGCGGGTCGGGGGAGGCCAGGTCCTCACGCACGCGGGGCGCTGCGGTGCTCGACAGTGCCGCGGGGTGTGCCGGGGGGGCTGGTATCTGGCTGGCGGCTTGCACGGGGGCGTCTGGCAGGGTGTCCTGGGGTGCGGTCATGGTTCAGGGCGTGAGGTGGACCACCGCACGGGACATCGTTCCGAACGGCTTGTTCAGCGGATATCGGCGCAATGGACGTCGAATTGACCCCGATCACGGTCAGCGAAGAACTTTTCCAAGGTCATGCGCACCGTCTTGAAGGCCAGATCGTCCCAGGGAATCTCGTGCTGGTGGAAGAGCTGGGCCTCCATCGTCTCGGGGCCCGGCGCGAAATCGGTGTCCAGCAGACGGGCGCGGTAGAAGAGGTGCACCTGGCCTGCCGTCACCACATTGATGATGGCGTAGAGGCCTTGCATCTCGATGCGCGCACCGGCTTCCTCGTCGGTTTCGCGTGCGGCGCCTTCCTCGGTGGTTTCGCCCAACTCCATGAAGCCCGCGGGCAAGGTCCAGTAACCCTTGCGCGGTTCGATGTTGCGTTTGCAGAGCAAGACCTGCTCGCCCCACACCGGCAGCGTGCCCACCACGTTCAACGGGTTGACGTAGTGGACGTGGTGGCAGGCGGGGCAGACAGCGCGTTCGCGGTTGTCGTCGTCGGGCACCTTGTGCTCGACCGGTGTGCCACAGACCTGACAGTGCTCGATTCGGCGGGAAAACAGCATGGGCGCAGTGTAGGGCATGGCGCCGTGCGTGCTGGCGCTCGGGCCCCTTGCTGGCCGCACGCCTTGGGTGCAACTCAGCGTCGCTCGCTGGGCAAAGGCAGCATCCAGGGCGCAAAAGCTTCCAGCACCTGCAGGGGCTGGCCGCGGTGCCAGAACAGGGAATGCCGCGCCCAGCGGGGCAGGGCGTCCGGGGGCAAGGTGCTGGTCAAAGGCTGAGCCTGCACCCACCACGCCCGAGCCATGCGGCGTTGCAGGGGGCTGCCTGGCCGCAGGTGGCTGGCTTGCAGCGGCCCGCGCAACACCCGCCGGTGGCTGAACAGCAGCTCGGCCAGCGGGCGCGTGCCCAGCCCCTCGATGGCTGCCCAAGGGCCCTTGACCGCCGACAGCGGCGTGACGCTGCGGGCCCAGACCGCGGCACGCCCGTCGATGCGCAACAGCACCTCGCGCACGTGCGCCGCCTGGCAGCCCAGCGCCTGGCGCTCTTGTGGCAGCAAGGCCATGCGGCCCTGGGCGAGCACATCGACCGTCACCGCGCCGTTCAGGCGCAGGCGCGCTGTCAGCGAGCCCGGGGCACCCAGCCAGCGCCGCAGGTCGGCCGAGGCGGTGGTGATCGTGGCAACGGCGGTGGCGGTCGTGGTCGCTGGCGAGCGCGGCATGGACGAGGTGCTGGGGCGGGGTAGCATCGGGGCCAGATGATATCTGGCAGCCCGTGCGCGCTGCCGTCAGCCTTGCCCAGCCTGCTTGCGGGGCCGCACCCGATGCCCGATCACCTGTCCTCGTCTTCACCCTCGCCCTCGCCCTCGCCTGTTGATCGCGCCTTGCCTGCGGGCTGGCAGCGCCCTGGTGTGTGGCCCGTTGGCACCGGCCCCCAGGGCGCCGGCCGCAGCGTGCATGCCCTCATGAGCGCGCGCGCCGGCGGCATCGGCCAAGCCCCTTGGGACAGTTGCAACCTCGGCGACCACGTCCAGGACGATGCCGTTGCCGTGCGCCACAACCGTGCCGTGTTCGCGCGGCACCTGGGCGCCCAGCCCGTGTGGCTGCAGCAGGTGCATGGCGACCGCGTGCTGCGCTTGCGTGCCGACAGCCTGCGCGAAGCAGACGCACCGATCGCCGATGGCGCGCTCACCACGGAGCCTGGCATCGCTTGCGTGGTGATGGTGGCCGACTGCCTGCCGATCCTGCTGGCCGCGCCCGAGGGCCGTGGCGTGGCCGCGCTGCATGCCGGCTGGCGTGGCCTGGCTGGTGCGGGCCAGGGCATGGTGGCTGGCCGAGGCATCGTGCACAGTGGTGTCGCCGCCTTGTGCGAGGCGGCGTCTTGCGATCCAGCGGAGCTGGTCGCCTGGCTGGGGCCTTGCATCGGACCCGCGCATTTCGAGGTCGGGGCCGACGTGTTGATCGGCTTCGGCGTGGACCCGGCCGATGCGGCATCTGCCGGCGCCCATCCGCGCTTCACACCCCGGTTCGCAGCTTCAGTGCCAGGCGACGGCCATGGCAAGTGGCTGGCCGATTTGCCCGGGCTGGCCCTGGACGCACTGCACGCGCTGGGCGTGCGTCATGTCACCGGTGGCGATGCCTGCACGGTGTCAGACGCCGCCCGCTTCTTTTCCTACCGGCGCGACGGTCGCACCGGCCGCCAGGCCGCTGGCATCTGCCTGCGCTGAGTCGGCGGTGGGTTCCGGCGTCAACGTGGCTTCGGGCGACGCGGCCCCAGGCGACGTGGCCGAAGCGGAAGAAGCCGCATCGACCGACTGCCGAGCATGGGCTTCGGCTTCAGCCTGGCGCCTGGCGCGACGGCGTCCGGGCGTGCCCAGCAGGTACATCACCAAGGCCGTGGGTGCTACGCCATAAAACACGAACGTGATGACCGCACCCAGGTAAGTGCCCTGCGGGCTGGTGGCCTCGGCCAGGGCCATCATCAGGGCCACGTAAATCCAGGCGATCGCGACGATCCACATCTTTCGTTGCTCGGTTCGTGTTCAGCGGGTGCCCCGCGGGTTTGATCAGGATCAGTCCCGATCTGGCGCTTGTTGGAATGATGCCAAAGTTGTGTGATGGTGCCGCGCAACACCGCACCTGCGTTCAGAATATGGAAACATCTGCGGGTCAACATCCCAGACTTGGCCTGCCGAGATTCAGCACCTAGGAGACATATGGCTGTTCCACCACGGTCCCGCGCACCCCGCGCGCAGGCTGCATCCGAAGCTTCCTCTCGTGCCACCGCAGGTGACCGACTTGACGCGAGCCCAGCGTCGAAAAAATCCGCGCTGACTGCCAGCGCCAAAGCTGCCGCCCCCAAGGCGCAGGCCCCCCAAGTGGCAGCGAAAAAAGCAGCCGCCAAAACCGCTGGAAAAGCCGCTGTGAAGAAGGCTCCGGCCCGCAAGCCGGCGGCCAGCAAGACCGCAGAGGCCCGTTCAACGGCGCCCGCTGCCGAACACGGGACCAAACACCCGACCGTGCCGCCCTCAGGCGCAGCTTCGGCCGATTTCAGCGCTGCCTCGGCCACGGCCGCCGCAGCCTCTGTCACCGAGGCCTGGCGCGAACAGGTCGCTGCGGCACAAGCCACGATGGCCAAAACTTTCGGTGCCAGCGCCAGCAGCCCTCAGGACGTGATGGGCGGCCTGCGCCAGATGTTCTCTGGGCAAGGCCTGCCCGCCTGGGCGACGCCAGGACAGTCGCAAGCGCCATCGCTGTCGGCCCTGCAGCCCATGGCCAAGGCGGTCGAGGCCATGGGCCAGAGCGTGGGCGCCACGCTGAAGTCGCTGGTGGGTTTGTCCATCGCGCCCGAGCAGCTCCAAGGCATCCAGCAGGACTACCTCCAGCAGGCCAGCGCGCTGTGGAACCAGGCCTTGAACCAGCCTGCCGATGTCAAGATCGCTGACAAGCGCTTTGCCGCGCCCGAGTGGACGCAGCAGCCCGGCAGCGCCTTCATGGCAGCGCTCTACCTGCTCAACGCCCGCACCCTGCAACGCCTCGCCGACAACCTGCAGGGCGAAGAAAAAGCCCGTCAGCGGGTGCGTTTCGCCGTGCAGCAATGGGCCGATGCCGCCGCCCCGTCGAACTTCCTGGCGTTCAACCCGGAAGCCCTGGCCAAGGCGGTATCCACCAAGGGTGAAAGCATCACCCAGGGCCTGCAGCACCTCTTCCACGACATCCGCCAGGGCCACATGTCCCAGACGGACGAGAGCGTCTTCGAAGTCGGCGTCAACGTGGCCACCACGGCCGGCGCGGTGGTGTTCGAGAACGATTACTTCCAGCTCATCGAGTACACGCCGCTGACGCCCCAGGTGCACGAGACGCCCTTCCTGTTCGTGCCGCCGTGCATCAACAAGTACTACATCCTCGACCTGCAGCCGGACAACTCCGTGGTGCGCTACCTGCTGTCGCAAGGCCACCGCGTGTTCATGGTCAGCTGGGTCAATGCCGATGACAACCTGGCGCAGTCCACCTGGGACGACTACGTCGAGCATGGCGTGGTCAAGGCCATCGACGTCACCCGCGACATCACCGGCGAAGACCAGGTCAATGCACTGGGCTTCTGCGTCGGCGGCACCCTGATCGCCACGGCCCTGGCCACGCTGGCCGCGCAAGGCCGCAAGCCGGTGAAAAGCCTGACCCTGCTCACCGCCTTCCTGGACTTCGTCAACACCGGCACGATGGACGTGTTCGTGGACGAGGCCATGGTGCGCATGCGCGAGATGTCCATCGGCCCCAACAGCCCGGCCAAGGGCGGCCTGATGCGCGGCGGCGAGCTGGCCACGACCTTCTCCTTCCTGCGCGCCAACGACCTGGTCTGGAACTACGTCATCGGCAACTACCTCAAGGGCGAAATGCCCCCGGCCTTTGACCTGCTGTACTGGAACAGCGACAGCACCAACCTGCCAGGACCCATGTACACCTGGTACCTGCGCAACACCTACCTGGAAAACAAGCTGTGCCAGCCCGGTGCGGTGACGGTGTGCGGCGTGCCGCTGGACATGCGCCGACTGGACATGCCCACCTTCATCTACGGCTCGCGCGAAGACCACATCGTGCCTTGGGACAGCGCCTACGCGTCCACCCAGGTCGTCACGGGCCCGACCACCTTCGTGTTGGGCGCCTCGGGCCACATCGCCGGTGTCATCAACCCGCCGGAGAAGAAAAAGCGCAGCCACTGGACGAACTCGGCGCGGCGTTTGCCTGCCACCGGTCAGCAGTGGATGGCCTCCGCGCAAGAGCACGCCGGCAGCTGGTGGCCGGTGTGGGCCGAGTGGCTGGCGTCGCACGCCGGCGACATGGTGCCCGCACTCCGCCAGCCCGGCAGCAAGCAGTACCCCGTCATCGAAGCCGCGCCTGGCCGGTATGTGAAGCGCAAGGCGTGATCCTGGCCCGCCACAAGCGGGCTGACACCGTTTCCGCGCATCTCAGCGGAACACCCTCTTTTGGAGAAGAGCATGTCTGACATCGTCATCGTCGCCGCCGCACGCACCGCCGTGGGCAAATTCGGCGGAAGCCTCGCCAAGACCCCGGCGTCCGAGCTGGGCGCCATCGTCATCCAGGACCTGCTGCGCCGCAGCGGCCTGGCTGGCGACCGAGTCAGCGAAGTGATCCTGGGCCAGGTGCTGCAGGCCGGTTGCGGCCAGAACCCGGCGCGCCAGGCCGTGATCAAGTCCGGGCTGCCCAACGCCGTGCCCGCCATGACCATCAACAAGGTCTGCGGTTCGGGCCTGAAGGCCGTGATGCTGGCCGCGCAGGCCATCCGCGATGGCGATGCCGAGATCGTGATCGCCGGTGGTCAGGAAAACATGAGCGCCTCTCCGCACGTGGTGCCGAATTCGCGCGACGGCCAGCGCATGGGCAACTGGAGCATGGTGGATTCCATGATCAACGACGGCCTCTGGGACGTGTACAACCAGTACCACATGGGCATCACCGCGGAAAACGTGGCCAAGCAGTACAGCATCAGCCGGGAAGCGCAGGACGCGCTGGCCCTGGCCTCACAGCAAAAAGCGGCTGCAGCTCAGGAAGCCGGCCGCTTCAAGGACGAGATCGTGCCCGTGCTGATCCCGCAGAAGAAGGGCGACGCGCTGGTCTTCGATGCCGACGAGTTCATCAACCGCAAGTCCACCGCCGAGGTGCTGGCCGGTTTGCGTCCCGCCTTTGACAAGGCTGGCTCGGTGACCGCCGGCAACGCTTCCGGCATCAACGACGGCGCTGCCGCGGTGATGGTCATGAGCGCCAAAAAGGCCGAGCAGCTGGGCCTGACGGTGCTGGGCCGCATCGCGTCGTATGCCAGCGCGGGCCTGGATCCGGCCACCATGGGCATGGGCCCGGTGCCGGCGTCGCGCCGCGCCCTGGAGCGCGCTGGCTGGAAGGCCGCCGACCTGGACCTGCTGGAGATCAACGAAGCCTTTGCCGCACAGGCCTGCGCCGTGCACCAGGAAATGGGCTGGGACACCAGCAAGGTGAACGTCAATGGCGGTGCGATCGCCATCGGCCACCCCATCGGCGCGTCCGGTTGCCGCATCCTGGTCACGCTGCTGCACGAAATGGCCCGTCGCGACGCCAAGAAGGGCATCGCTTCGCTGTGCATTGGCGGTGGCATGGGCGTGGCCCTGACCATCGAGCGCTGAGCACGCACACCGCATTTCACCAAGAACTTGTCAACTGCAGTTTCTTACCCCAACGAGGAGCGTTCCATGAGTCAAAAAGTAGCCTACGTGACCGGTGGCATGGGTGGCATCGGTACCGCCATCTGCCAGCGTCTGCACAAAGACGGTTTCAAGGTCATCGCCGGCTGCGGCCCCAGCCGTGACCATGCCAAGTGGCTGGACGAGCAAAAAGCCCTGGGCTACACCTTCTACGCTTCTGTTGGCAACGTGTCCGACTGGGATTCGACCGTGGAAGCGTTCAAAAGAACCAAGGCCGAGCATGGCCCGGTGGACGTGCTGGTGAACAACGCCGGCATCACCAAGGACGGCATGTTCCGCAAGATGAGCAAGAGCGACTGGGATTCGGTGATCGACACCAACCTCAACAGCCTGTTCAACGTCACCAAGCAGGTGATCGACGACATGGTGGACCGCGGTTGGGGTCGCATCGTCAACATCAGCTCGGTGAACGGCGAGAAGGGCCAGTTCGGCCAGACCAACTACTCGGCCGCCAAGGCGGGCATGCACGGCTTCACCATGGCCCTGGCCCAGGAAGTGGCCAACAAGGGCGTGACGGTGAACACCGTGTCTCCGGGCTACATCGGCACCGACATGGTCCGCTCGATCCGTCCGGACGTGCTGGACAAGATCGTGGCCACCATCCCGGTGAAGCGCCTGGGCACGCCGGAGGACATCGCCTCCATGGTGTCGTGGGTGTCGAGCGACGAGTCGGGTTTCGCCACGGGCGCCGACTTCTCGGTCAACGGTGGTCTGCACATGGGCTGATGCCTGGCGCGAAAGCGCATCCATAGCCCCCTGACGGTTTTGCCTCAGGGGGCTTTTTCTTGATGTCTTGATGGGCTGGTCGCGGCCCTTCAGCCGCTCAGGCGATGGCTTCTTGTTCCATGACCATGCGGTCCAGTGCAGCGCAGACTTCGGCAAAGCGACCTGCGATCACGGTGCGGCGCGCGTCATGCGGGTCGGCGGAGATGCGCAGGCGCGGCGTGACGTGGGGCGGCGTGTGTGCGCTGGCGCGCGTGGATGTCGATGCCGCAGATGGCCGGGCAGGGCTGCCCCAGGGCGTGATGGGCCGAGGTCGAACCGGCACTGGTGCGCTGGGCCGCGCGGGGTGGCCAGACTCTGCCAGCGTGCCGACCAAGCCAGTTTGCTGGCGGATGGCGAAGGCGCGTGCAAGGTGATGAATCATGTTGAACTCCGGTGATGCTTGAGAAGTTCGGCAGGATTCAGACGATGGAACCACCACGCGGGATCGCACCACCAAGCCAGTGACGCAAATGCCCGCCACCCGCATGGTGGCGACGGATGTGATCAGGTGTGGATGCTGGAGGCCTCAGGGCCCTCAGTTCAGCACCTGATTTCGGATCAGGCCCACGGCCAGCCCTTCGAGCTCGAAATCGGTCGAATCGGGCGGCACCACGATGGGTTGGAAATCGGCGTTCTCGGGCAACAGCTCGATGCCTTGCGCCGTGCGCTGGAAGCGTTTGACAGTGACCTCGTCGCCCAGGCGCGCCACGACGATCTGGCCGTTGCGGGCCTCGCGGGTGCGGGCCACGGCCAGCAGATCGCCGTCGAGGATGCCGATGTCTTTCATGCTCATGCCGCGCACGCGCAGCAGGTAGTCGGGGCGGCGCGCAAACAGGCTGGGTTCGACCGCGTAGCTCTGTTCGACGTGTTCCTGGGCGAGGATGGGGCTGCCTGCGGCCACACGGCCCACCAGCGGCAGCACCAACTGCTCCAGGCCGGGCAGGGCGAGGTTGAAGGGCAGGCCGGTGCCCGAGTCGCTGTCGGTGTTCTTGCGGCGACTTTCGTTGACGGTGCGCAGCGTGCCGGCCTTCAGGCGGATGCCACGCGAGGTGCCGCCCACCAGTTCGATCACGCCTTTGCGGGCCAGGGCCTGCAGGTGCTCTTCGGCGGCATTGACCGAGCGGAAGCCCAGTTCGGCGGCGATTTCGGCCCGGGTGGGGGGCGCACCGGTGCGCGCGATGCTGCGCTGGATCAGCTCGAAGATCTGCTGCTGGCGCGGCGTGAGTTTGGGTTTATCGTTGGTCATGGCAACGAGGTGTGGGCGCTGGCCCACCAGACCGTGGTGATGGGTGTGATTCTATACAGTACTGTTTGGATGTCCAGTGTTTTTGCGCAACACCTGCGTGGCGCTGTGGGGGTGCCATGGCGCACGTGCTGATCCTGGGCACCGGCGGCACCATCGCCGGCACGGGCACCGACCCGGCTCGGGCCTGGGCCTACCAGGCCGCCCAGCTGGGTGTGGCGCAGCTCGTGGCGGCGGTGCCCGAGCTGGCGGCCATCCCCCTGGCGACGCAGCAGGTCGCGCAGATCGACAGCAAGGACATGGCCTGGCCCGTGTGGCAAGCCCTGGCCCAGGCGCTGGACGTGGCCATGCAGGATGCGGCGGTCGAAGCCGTCGTCATCACCCACGGCACCGACACGCTGGAAGAAACCGCTTGCTTGCTGCATCACCTCCATGACGGCCGCAAGCCCATCGTGCTGACCGCGGCCATGCGCCCAGCCACGGCCCCTGACGCCGACGGCCCACGCAACCTGCGCGATGCCGTTCGGCTGGCGCACGCAGCGGCCGGCCTGGGCTTGGGCGGCGTGGTCGCGGTGCTGCACGGGCGTGTGTGGGCCGGCATCGACGTGCGCAAGGCCCACAGCCACGCTCTGGACGCCTTCGATGGGGGCGGGGCTGTGCCGCTGGCCCTGCTGGACGATGCCGGAGTGACGTTGGCGAGCGCGGGTGCCGCTGCGCAGTGGGGCACCTGGCCCCGCGGTGAGGCCATGGGTTGGGCGCTGGTGTCCGCACCCATGCCACCTCGGGTCGAAATTGTGCTGAGCCATGCCGACGCCGATGGCTGGCTGGTGGACGCGGCCTTGCGCCAATCGGCCTTGGACGCCGCAGCGGGCGAAGCCCATCGCCGTGCCCAGGCCTTGTGTGGGCTGGTCGTCGCCACGACGGGCCATGGCACGGTGAACACTGGCTTGGAAGCTGCCTTGCAGCGTGCCGTTGCGCAAGGCGTGGTGGTGTGGCGCAGCAGCCGGGTGGCGCGCGGTGGCGTCACGCCGCGCGAGGGCGATGCCTGGCCGGCAGCGGGCACGTTCACGCCGGCGCAAGCGCGCGTGGCCTTGCAGATGCGTTTGCTGGCTCAGCGTCCGCCGCTGACGTCCAGGATGGCGCCCGCCGTGTAGCTGGCCTCGTCCGACATCAACCAGGCGATCGCCTGGGCCACCTCTTGTGGCTGCGCGGCCCGCCGCATGGGCAGCACCGAGGCCATCTGCTGGGCGCGGTCGGGTTCGCCGCCGGTGGCGTGGATGCCGGTGTCCGTGATGCCTGGGCGCACCGCCGACACCCGCACGCCCTCGGCCGCGACCTCGCGCGCCAGCCCTTGCGTGAAGGTGTCGATCGCGCCTTTGCTGGCGGCGTAGTCCACGTACTGGGCGGGTGAGCCCGAGCGCACCGCGCTGCTCGACACGTTGACGATGACACCGCCCGTGCCCCCGTGGCGGCTGGACATGCGACGCACCGCCTCGCGCGCGCACAGCATCGGGCCCAGCACATTGACGTCCAGCATGCGCTGCAGGCGTTCGCCGCTCATGGCGTCGAGGCGCGCGGTCTGGTCCACGATGCCCGCGTTGTTCACGAGCCCGCTCAGCGCGAACGGCGACTTGTCCACTTCAGCGAACAGCGCCATGACCTCGTCCTCATGCGCCAGGTCGGCTTGAGCGATGATCGCGTGTGGTGCCCCCAAGCGCAGGCAATCTTGCGCCACGGCCTGGGCCAGGTCGGCCCGGTGCGCGAAGTGGACGATGAGCGCGTGGCCGCGTTGGGCGAGCAGCCGCGCGGTGGCGGCGCCAATGCCCTGGCTGGCGCCGGTGACCAGGCTGAGCGGGGTGGTGGGGGTGGCTTGCATGCTGCCAATTTACATGCCCTTCACACGGCTGCGGCGAACGCGACACACGGATTTGAGACACTGACTGGATGAACTGGATGACATTCAAATGGTTGAAGGGCTGGCGCCTGGCGCTCGTCTTCGTGGTGCTGGCTGCGGCGGCGTATGGCGTGAAGCGCGCGTTTTTCACGGCGCCCGCGGCACCGCAGGTGATCACCGCCAAGGTGGTGTCGGACGAACTGGAAGACACCGTGCTGGCCAGCGGCACCATGCTGGCCTCCCGCGAGGTCAACGTCGGTGCGCAGGCCACGGGTCAGATCAAGCGCATTTACGTGGACCTGGGTGAGAAGGTGATGAAGGGCCAGCTGATCGCCGAGATCGACTCCACCACGCAGACCAACGCCTTGCGCAACGCCGAGGCCCAGATCGCCTTGTTGCAGGCGCAACGCCGTGCCAAGCAGGCCTTGCTGAAACAGGCCCAGCTCAACCTGGCGCGCAAGCAGTCCTTGAGCCTGCAGGACGCCGGCTCGCGCTCAGACCTCGAAGATGCCGAAGCCGCGGTGGGCACGACGTCGGCCGACCTGGGCGCACTGGACGCCCAGATCAAGCAGGCCAGCATCTCGCTGGACACCGCCCGCGTGAACCTGGGCTACACGAAGATGAAGGCCCCGATCGATGGCACCGTGATCGCCATCGTGCTGGAAGAGGGCCGCACCGTGAACGCCTTGCAGTCCGCGCCGACCGTCATCAAGCTGGCCAAGCTGGACCAGATCCTGGTGCGCGCCCAGATTTCGGAAGCCGATGTGGTGCGCGTGAAAGCCGGGCTGCCCGCTTACTTCACCATCCTGGGCGATCCCAGCCACCGCTACGAGACGACGCTGCGCGCCATCGAACCGGTGCCGGAAGTCAACCAGACCGACTCCAAGGTCACCACGGCCACTGCCACGACCACGGCCATTTACTACAACGGCCTCTTTGACATCCCCAACACCGATGGCCGCCTGCGCCCGCTGATGACCGCGCAGGTCAACATCGTGCTCAACAAGGTGGACAAGGCCCTCATCATCCCGGCCAGTGCGCTGGGCAAGCGCGACCGCAAGACCAAGGCCTACACCGTCAACGTCCTGGAGACCCAGGGCGAGACCAAGAAGGTGGTGCCGCGGCAGGTCAGGATCGGCCTGAACAACCGCGTGCAGGCCCAGGTGCTCGAAGGCCTCAAAGAGGGCGAAGAGGTCGTGGTGGGCGAAGCCACCAGCGGCTCGGGTGGTGGCAGCGGACGTCGCCCGGGCGGCATGTTCTGAGCGATGGCTGAGATGGCCCACCGAGAAATCGACCTCCACTCCAGCATCGCTGCGGCTTCGGCCAGCCCGGAGCGGGGCGTGCCCGTGCCTGCGTCGGTGCTGCTGGAGGTGCAAGACCTCTGGCGCGAATACCCCAGCGGCGATGGCACCGTGGCCGTGCTGCGCGGCGTGAACCTGCGCATCTTCGAGGGCGAGATGGTCGCCATCATCGGGGCCTCGGGCTCGGGCAAGTCCACGTTGATGAACATCCTGGGCTGCCTGGACCGGCCCACGCGGGGCAGCTACAAAGTCGCGGGCCAGGCCACCTCGGCCCTGGAGCCCGACCAGCTGGCCGGCCTGCGCCGCGAGCACTTCGGCTTCATCTTCCAGCGCTACCACCTGCTGGGCGACCTCAGCGCCGTGGGCAACACCGAGATCCCGGCCATCTACGCGGGGCTGCACAAAGCGGCGCGCACGGCGAAGGCGCAGGCCTTGCTGGGCCGTCTGGGCCTGAGCGAGCGCCTGGCCAACAAGCCGGGGCAGTTGTCGGGCGGCCAGCAGCAGCGGGTGTCGATCGCGCGGGCGCTGATGAACGGCGGCGACGTCATCCTGGCCGACGAGCCCACGGGCGCACTCGACAGCAGCAGCGGTGAGGAGGTCATGCGCATCCTCAAGGAGCTGCACGCCGATGGCCACACGGTGATCATCGTCACCCACGACCACAAGGTGGCGCAGCACGCGCAGCGCATCATCGAGGTGGCCGACGGGCAGATCGTGGGCGACTCCACCGGTGGCGAGGCGCCCTTGCTGGTGCCGCGTGCGCCGCAAGCGCCCGCGGCCAACCTCTCATCCTGGCGCGCCCAACTGGACCGCTTCACCGAAGCTTTCGCCATGGCCGTGCGTGCCATGGCCGGGCACCGCCTGCGCACCTTGCTGACCATGCTGGGCATCATCATCGGCATCGCCTCGGTGGTGTCCATGGTGGCACTGGGCGAGGGCTCGCGCCAGCGTGTGCTCAAGGACATCTCGGCGATGGGCACCAACACCATCGACATCTATCCGGGCAAGAACTTCGGTGACCGCCAGGCCGTGCGCATCCGCACCCTGGTGCCGGCCGACGCCACGGCCATCGAGCAGTTGCCCTACGTGGACAGCGTGACGCCCACGGTGAGCACCAGCCTGACCCTGCGGCGCGGCAACCTGGAGGCCACGGCCAACGTCAACGGCGTGGGCGAGAGCTTCTTCCGCGTGAAGGGCTACACCCTGGCGCAAGGCCAGGCCTTCGATGCCGACAGCGTGCGCCGGCAGACGCAGGAGGCCGTGATCGACCCGGCGACCCAGGCCGCGATGTTCCCCAACGGCGAGAACCCGCTGGGGCAGGTCATCTTCCTGGGCGCGGTGCCGGTGCGCATCATCGGGGTGACGGCGCCGCAGGACAACCTGTTCTCCATGGGCGAGAACCTCAACGTCTGGGTGCCGGTGACCACGGGCATGCGCCGGGTGATCGGCACACGGGTGCTGCGCGGCATCACGGTGCGGGTGAGCGATGACGTGTCCTCTGCCGCTGCAGAGGCGGGCATCACCAAGCTGCTGACCCAGCGCCACAACACGCAGGACTTCTTCACGCGCAATTCCGACAGCATCCGCCAGACCATCGAAAGCACCACGCAGACGATGACGCTGCTGATTTCGTCGATCGCGGTGATTTCGCTGATCGTGGGCGGCATCGGGGTGATGAACATCATGCTGGTGTCGGTCACCGAGCGCACCCAGGAGATCGGCGTGCGCATGGCGGTGGGCGCCAGGCAGGGCGACATCCTGCAGCAGTTCCTCATCGAGGCGGTGATGGTCTGCCTGCTGGGCGGCATCCTGGGCATCGCGCTGGCACTCGGCATTGGCGAGCTGTTCTCGAAGTTCGGCGGCAGTTTTTCGATGATTTATTCGCTCTCGTCCATCGTGACGGCGTTCGGCGTGTCTTCGCTCATCGGGGTGGTGTTCGGTTTCCTGCCGGCGCGCCGCGCGGCGCAGCTGGACCCGGTCGATGCCCTGAGCCGCGATTGACCCCCTGCGCTGGCTGGACATTCCGTTCACAACCATTTTTTGCCTGGCCTTCCATGACGATCCGTTCGCCCCTGCTGCCGACCTGGTGCCTGCCCGCGGGCGCCCGGACCCTGGCCCTGCCGCTGGCCGCTGCGCTCCTGCTGGGCGGCTGCGCCACGCCCACGGCTTACCAGCGCACGGCCGTTCAGGTTCCGGAGCGCTTTGCCCAATCTGCTCAGGCTGAGGCAGACGCCGCTGCGCGCCAGGCCTTGTCCCCCTGGTGGCTGACGCTCAACGACGCGGGCCTGACGGCGCTGATCAACGAGGCCCTGGCGCGCAACAACAACCTGGCCCAGGCCGCCCTGAAGGTGCGGCGTGCGCAGCTGGTGGCTGCCCAGGCGGCCAGCGACCAGTTGCCCAGTGTGGTCGTGAGGGGCAGCAGCACGGCCAGCCAGGCCCTGGACGGCGGCCCGACCACGCGCCTGAGCAGTGCCACGGGCACGGTGACCTGGGAGGCCGACTTGTGGGGCCGCCTGGCCTCGCTGCGCAGTGCCGCCGACTGGGAGGCCCAGGCCACCGAGCAGGACCGCATCGCCGCGGCCCAGGCCCTGGTGGCCACCACGGCCAACTTCTATTTCCAGGTGGCGTTCCTGAACCAGCGCGTCGAAGCCAGCCAGCAAAGCATCGACTACGCGCGCCGCACCCTGCAATTGGTGCAGGCGCAGTACGACAGCGGCAGCACCTCGGGCTTGGAGCTGTCGCAGGCCCAGCAGGCCCTGGCCGCACAGGAGGCGGCGCACACCTTGTTTCTGCTGCAGCGTGTGCAGTCGCGCAACGCCCTGGCCATCCTGCTGGACGGTCCGCCGGGCGTGGTCCTGAACGAGGCGCAACGCCTGCCCGAAGGCCGCCTGCCAGAGGTGCCCGCGGGCGTGCCGTCCGAACTGCTGGCGCGCCGGCCCGATGTGCGCGCATCCGAGCTGCGCCTGCGCAAGTCCCTGGCCCAGGTGGACGCCACCCGCACCAGCTACTACCCGACGTTGACGCTCACGGGCAGCGTGGGGGGCTCGTCCACGGCGCTCTCGAAGGTGCTGTCCGACCCCATCGGCACGCTGGGCGCGGGTCTGGTGCTGCCCTTCGTGCAGTTCCGCGACATGCGGCGCAACATCGCCATCTCGCAGACCGACTACGAGTCCGCCGTGATCGGCTGGCGCCAGAGCTGGTACAGCGCGCTGTCTGACGTGGACAACGCCCTGGCCTCGCGCCTGCAGTACGAGCAGCAAGGCTTGCGCTTGCAGGATGCCGTGACCGCCGCGCGCAACACCGAGCGCCTGGCCGAGATCCGCTACCGCGCAGGGGCCGTGCCGCTGAAGACCTGGCTGGACGCCCAGGAGACCCGCCGCCAGGCCGAGATCAACCTGGCGCAAAGCCGCCTGAACCGCCTCAATGCCATGGTCACGCTCTACCAGGTGCTGGGTGGGGATGTGCCTGCCGTGTGAGCGGCAAGGGCGCTATGCTGGCGCCCATGATCACCGTCCACCACCTCGAAACCTCCCGTTCGCAGCGCGTGCTGTGGCTGCTTGAAGAGCTGGGCCTGCCCTACGAGCTCAAGGTTTACCAGCGCCACCCGGTCACCAAGCTGGCGCCGCCCGAGCTGAAAAAAATCCACCCCCTGGGCAAGTCGCCGGTCATCACCGATGGCGATCAGGTCGTGGCCGAATCGGCCGCCATCTTGGAGTACCTGGTCGAGCAGCACGGCGCCCAGGCTGCGGGAGATGTCGCCCAGCTGATGACGCAGCCCGGCACGCCCGAGCACCACCAGCGCCGCTTCTGGATGCATTACGCCGAAGGCTCGCTGATGAACTGGTTGGTGATGAAGCTGGTCTTCATGAGCATCCCGACCCAGCCCATGCCTTTCTTCGTGCGCCCCATCGCGCGCGAGCTGTGCAAGCGGGTGCAAAAGCAGCTGATCGATCCGAACGTCAACACGGCGCTGGCCTTCATCGAGGACCACCTCTCGCGCCACACCTGGTTCGCGGGCGAGCGCATCACCTTGGCGGATTTCCAGATGAGCTTTGTCGTCTCGGCGCTGATGTCGCGGTCCGATGCGGCCGCATCCCACCCGCACCTGAAAGCTTTCGTGCAGCGCATGGAAGCCCGACCCGCCTACCAGCGTGCGCTGGCCAAGGGCGGGCCAGTTGTGATGGGGTGAGCTGCGCCGTCTGTGAGCTGGTTGTGCGCAGGCTTCGCGGCTTCAGCGGCTGCTGGCCAGCTTGAGCACGTCCAGGTAGCCGGGCGGCTCGGGCACGTCGGCCTGGGCGCGCAGCCATGCGTGCATTTGTGGCAAGCGGTAGCAGGGCACCGAGGCCATCACGTGGTGTTCCATGTGGAAGTTCACGTGCACGGGCGCCACCGTCATGCGCGCCAGCCAGCCGGCCCGCGTGGTCCGGGTGTTGAGGAACATGTCCGGCGTGCGCGCCAGGCAACCGTGTTCGGCGACGGAGCGGATGCGCACGAACAGCGGCAGGAAATTCAGATACGCCACCACCCAGGCCCCGTACAGCCAGGCGTGACCGGTGGCGGCCAGGCACGCCCACAGCGCCACGTTGGTGATGAGCATGGGCGCCATGTTGCGCGCCGTCGTCGTGACGCGCTCGCCCCAGGTTCTGCCGGTTTGCGGCAGGCGCTCGATGTGGTTGGCCACCGTCCACTTGAACACACCCGCGTCCATCATCAACAGGCCGTACACCAGTTTCAGGCCTGTGAGGCCTGAGAGGTCGCGCAGCACCTTGCGCATCAGCGAGCGTGGGGTGATGGGGTAGCCCGCGTGCAGCGAGATGTCCGGATCGGCCTCGGTGCCGGTGCGGGTGTGGTGGCCGAGGTGGTGGACCTTGTACTTCGGCAGGTTCTGCCAGATCGGGCGGGCGCACAGCCAGTCGGTCAGCACGTCGTTGGCCCAGCGGTTCTGGAACAGCGTCCCGTGCGAGCCCTCGTGCTGCAGGATGGCCAGGCAAAGTTGCCGACCGGCAATGACCGCGCTGGCCAGCAGGAAGGTGAACACGTTGGGCCAGACCGCCAGCACCGCGAAGGCCGCCGCGATGACGCCCCAGGTCGAAGCGATGGCCCAGGCGCCGCGCACGTCGGAGCGTTTGGTCAGCACGGCCAGTTGTTCCGGCGTGAACAGCGCTTTGAGCTTGCGCCGCGTGGGGGCGGGCATCTGTGCGGCGTCGGGGGTGGCCGAGTGGACGGGCTGGATGGCGTCGGCGGCGTGGGTGTCTGGCGTCATGGTGCGCGAGCCTCAGTGCAGCGGTTGTTCGGGCGGGGCGGATGCGGGTGTCTGCGCAGGGCTGCTGGTGTGGGGCATGCGCAGCGAAGGCAGCAGCGTTTGCCAGATGCGGTGTCCCTCGGCGTCGAACTCGACCACGGCGCGGTGGCATGCGCGGCGGGCGGCCACGTCCACGAGGGGCTCGGGCAGCAGGGGGTCGAACACCAGTTGGCGGATGGCCTCATTGCCCAGCAGGTAGGACTCGCGTGCCGCCGCCTCGGTGTCGAGTTGGTGGGCCTGTGCCAACCACTGCGTCAATTGCTGTTGGGTGCGCACATACGCCTGGTTGCGCTCGGTGGTGCGCCAGAGGTGGCGCGCGCGGCGGTCGAGGTTGGCGTCCAGGTCGCTGGCCACGAACACCGGCGCTTCGGTGTCCAGGCCCAGCTTGTGCAGGCGTTCGCGGGCGAGTTCGGCGTGGCCGATCAGGTTGTCGGGTCGCACGTACAGGCCGTCTGCCAGGGCCTTGAACCCCAGCAGCGCCAGGGCGCGCTCCCGCTGGCGCAAGGGGCCGCGCTCGCTGCGGCCAAGGTGGGTGGTGCAGGCCATCAGCCAGGCGCCGGACCACGCGCACACGCGCTGCTCGGCGTCGCGCCAGAACGAGAGGTCCTCTGCCAGGCTGGCGGCCTGGGGCCCCAGCAGGTAGGCACCCCGCCCGCAAGACTGGATCATGCCGGCGGCATTCAGGCGCACCAGTGCCACCCGCACGCTGTTTTCGCGGATGCCGAACAGGCCGGCCGACGCGACCGCGTCGCTGGCGCTCAAGGCGGCGCCGTTGGCGGCCAGCAGCAGGTTGAGGATGAGGCTTTTGGGCGTGGGGGCCATGGTGTGAGTCGATCCCATGGCGCCGAGGTTACTGCCTGGAACATTTCTTCGTCAACAGATTTTTGCGTTGTGGTGTAATGTTTGGGTGCCTTGTCTGACACTGTCTGCGTGCCCAGCGGCAGCACCTGCGCAGGGCTTGAGCGACATCAAGGAGGTGCGGGCCCGTCCTTCCCAGAATCCCCCTCAGGACCCCCAGCCCCACCCACGAGGAACCGACATGTCCGATGGCCCAGCCGATGTCATGACCAGCCTGCGCAGCGCGCCCGTTTTCCGGGATGTGCCGCAGGCCGTCTTGCAGCGCCTGGCGCCGTCGGCGCGGCTGCTGCGCTTGTCCCGCAACGAGCCGGTGTTCCAGCGCGGTCAGGCCTGCGAGGGCCTGCACCTCTTGCTGGCGGGGCAGGTGAAAGTCTTTGCCCGGGTCGACAAGGCGGCAGACGCGCCGGCAGACGGCGGCAGCGAGCGCGGGCACGAGAAGGTCATCGAGGTGATGATGGCGCCTGCCTGCCTGGGCGAGTCCATGCTCGGTGGCGAGGCCATCCACAGTGTGAACGCGACCATGCTGACCGATGGCGCCTTGCTGTTGCTGCCCCGCGAGGCCGTCATGCGCGAGTTGCACGGCGGCCCGGACCTCGCCATCCACCTGCTGGCCGATGTGTCGGACCGCGTCAACCGCCTGGTGCACGACATCGAGGCGCTGACCTTGCGGACGGCGTCCGAGCGCGTGGTGGCCTACCTGCTGCGCGACGGTGCGGTGGACGCGCCGCCGGTGCCTGGCGACGGCGGGCCGTGCACCGTCCTGCTGCCAGCGAGCAAGGGCACGATCGCATCCTTGCTGTCGGTCACGCCGGAACACTTCTCGCGCATCCTCCATGACCTGCAGTCGCGCGGCCTGATCGCGGTGAACCGCCGCCAGATCCACATCCCCGACGTGCAGCGCCTGGCTTGCCACGCCTGAGCGCAAGGGCCCATGCTCAGATCGGCTGGGTGCGCAACGCCAGCCAGCGCAGCGCGTCGCCGCTCACCAGTGGGCGCAGGCGCTGCAGCACCTCGGCGTGGTAGCCATTGAGCCACTGGCGCTCGTCATCGCGCAACAGTGACAGGTCGATGCAGCGGGTGTCGATGGGGCACAGGCTGAGCGTTTCGAAGGCCAGGTAGGTGCCGTGCTCGGGGGCGCCCGGCTCGGCGTCGGGCACGGTCGGTCGCACCTCGACATTGAGCACCAGGTTCTCGATGCGGATGCCCCATTGGCCCGGGCGGTACAAGCCCGGTTCGATGGACGTCACCATGCCAGGCTGCATGGCCATGTCACCGTGAGGCACAGCCTTGGAGATGGACTGCGGGCCTTCGTGCACATTGAGGAAGTAGCCCACGCCGTGGCCGGTGCCGTGGCCGAAGTCCAGGCCCTCGGCCCACAGTGGCGCACGGGCGATGGCGTCCAGCATGGGGGCCAGGGTGCCCAGGGGGAAGCGCGCGCGCGACAGCGCCATCGTGCCCTTGAGCACCAGGGTGAAGTCGCGCTTCTGGGCCGCCGATGGGGTGCCGATGGCCCACACGCGGGTGATGTCGGTGGTGCCGCCCAGGTACTGCGCGCCGGAGTCGATCAGCAACAGGCCTTCGGCCACCAGCCCTTGCGGCGTGCTCAGCCAGGCGAAGGCCTCGGGCGTGGCACGGTAGTGGGGCAGGGCGCCATTGGCGTTGAAGCCGGCGATGGTCGGGAAGCTCAGGCTGACGTAGCCGGGCTGCTTTTCGCGCTCGGCCGTCAGGCGCTCGTCGATGGTCAGTTCGCTGACGGCTTCGCGGCCCAAGGCCTGCTCCAGCCAGGCGTAGAAGGCGCACATGGCGGCACCGTCGCGCGCCATGGCTTCGCGGATGAAGGCCGCTTCGGCCGCCGTTTTGCGCGACTTGGACAGGGTGCTGGGGTTGATGGCCTCGACCACCTTCACGCCCACCGGCACGGCCTGGCGCAGGCCCCAGGTGATGCGCTTGGGGTCCACCAACAGCACGCTGTCGGCGGGCAAGGCCTTCAGGGTGGGCAGGGCGTCTGCGTAGGGGCGCACCACCACGCCGTCAGCGGCCAGCCGGGTCTGCAGGGCGGCATCGACCTTGCCCTCGCCCACGAACAGCTGCACGGCGTCCAGCGACACCAGGGCATGACCGAGGAAGACGGGGTTGTAGTCCACATCGGCGCCGCGCAGGTTGAGCAGCCAGGCGAGGTCGTCCAGCGTGGCCACCCAGTGGTGGCTGGCGCCGTGAGCCTGCAGGGCCTCGCGCAGGGCCGCGAGCTTGTCGCGCCGCGAGGTGCTGGCGTGCGGTGGCAGGTGCTCGAACACCGGCGCCGTGGGCAGGCCCGGGCGGTCGGGCCAGACGCCGTCCAGCACATCGTCGGTGGCGTGCAGGCGCCAGGCCGGTGCGGACAGCATGGCCAGCGCATCGGCCAGTTGCTGCGTCTGGGCCAGGCCCATGACGCTGCCGTCCAGGGCCAGCGTGGCGCCTTGCAGTCCGTCCAGGCCCAGGGCTTGCAGCCATTGCGTGTAAGCCGGAACGGGGGCGCCATCGAGCTTGACCAGATCAACGCCGCTGCCTGCCAGCTCGGCCTCGGCCTGGGTCCAGTAGCGGCTGTCGGTGAACACGGCGGCGCGCTCGGCGGCCACCAGCAAGGTGCCGGACGAGCCGGTGAAGCCGCTGAAGTGCACACGCCCCTGCCAGCGCTCGGGCAGGTACTCCGAGAGGTGGGGGTCGCTGCTGGGCAGCAGCACGGCCTGCCAGCCTTGCTGGGCCATGTGGGCGCGCAAGGCGCTCAGGCGGGCCGGGATGGGCGAGGCCGAGGGCGCAGGGGAAGCGTTGGCGGGGGCAGTGGCGTCGGCGGGTGCGGTCACGGTCGGGGTGCGCTCAGGCGAGTGAGGCGGCTGTGGCGGTTTGCCCCGATGTTGCCATGGGCCGCGTCAGCCTGCCGGCGGTGAGGGCTGTGGGGCTGGCGGGGGCGGCGGGGATGGCGATGCAGGGGGTGGCACCCGCACCAGCATGGCGTTGGGCTCCAGTGCGTGCGGGTCAGGGAAGACGCGGGCGTGGCGCTGCGAGGTGAAATAGGCCCACGCCCAGTCCATCAGCACGACCATGCGGTTGCGGAAACCGATCAGGAAGTACACGTGCACGAACAGCCAGAACAGCCAGGCGGGAAAGCCGCTGAATTTCACCTGCCGCTTCGTGAACGGGATGTCCAGCATGGCCACCGCCGCGCGCTTGCCGATGGTGGCCAGCGAGCCGTAGTCGAAATAGCGGAAGGCCTGTGTCTCCAGGCCCTGCATGCGGCGCTTGATGTTGATGGCAGCCTTGCGCCCCATCTGTTTGGCGCCGGGGCTCACGCCGGGCACGGCCGTGGGGTGCTCGGGGTCCAGGTAGCTGCGGGCCGAAGCCAGGTCACCCACCACGCAGATGTTCGGGTGCCCAGGGATGCTCAGGTCGGGCTGCACCACCACGCGGCCGGCGCGGTCCAGCTCGCAGCCGGTGCATTTGGCCAGAGCGCGGCCCAGGGGCGATGCGGCCACGCCTGCGGCCCAGACCACCGTGCGCGATGGCAGGAAGTGCGAGGTCACGCGCGGCTGCCCGTCGGGGCCGGGTTCGTTGAGCTGGTAGTGGATGCCGAAGGCGGTGATGTCCGTCACCTTGGCGCCGGTCAGCACCTCGGCGCCCAGCATTTGCAGCTGCTCGCGGGCACGCTGGGACAAATCTTCCGTGAAAGTGCCCAGCACGCGCGGCGCCCCTTCGAGCAGGATGATGCGGGCCATGCGCGAGTCGATGCGGCGGAACTCGGTGCTCAGGGTCTGCTGCGCGATCTCGGCCAGCGTGCCGGCCATCTCCACGCCGGTGGGGCCCGCGCCCACCACGGCGAAGGTCAGCCAGGGTTCGCGGCGTGCCGGGTCGGTCTCGCGTTCGGCCTGCTCGAAGGCGGTCAGCACGCGGCGGCGGATGGTGAAGGCATCGCCCAGGGTCTTGAGGCCGGGGGCGTACTTGGCCCAGTCATCGCGCCCGAAATAGCTGTGGGTGGCACCCGCCGCCAGGATGAGGTGGTCGAAGTGGACATGCTCGCCGCCGTCCAGCACCACGCAGTTCGAGGCCGTGTCGATGGCGGTCACCTCGCCCATCAGCACCGTCAGGTTGCCGCGCGCGATCTGGTCGCGCAGGATGTGGCGGATGGGCGCTGCGATGGCGGGCGCCGGCAGGCCGGCCGTGGCCACCTGGTAAAGCAGGGGTTGGAAGAGGTGGTGGTTGGTGCGGTCGATGACGACGATTTCGACGTCCGCGTCCGACAAGGCTTTGGCCGCTTCCAGGCCACCGAAGCCGCAACCGATGATGACCACCCGCTGCCGCTGCATCGGCTTCGAAAGTGCTGAAGGAGGTGGTGGCGACAGGCTCATGCGCGACAAAAGGGAAGGCTGGGTCCAACAAGCTCCACGCAGAGGGGCAACACGGCCCGTTCGCGGATCGGTGTTTATACCAGTGACCTGCCGGCCCATGGCCCCTGCACTGGGGTGGTGCAGCCCTCGGTCAAGGGGGATGAGGCGTCACGCGGCGCCGGCGTACAGGCCCATGCTGGTGGCTCCCCAAACGCCCTCCGTGTCCAGCACGAAACGGCCCTTGCCGGCGTGCTTGGCCGCGTACATGGCGGTGTCGGCGCGCTGGCACAGGGCGTCCAGGTCTTCGTCGCGCGACCACAGGGCCGCACCCAGGCTTGCGCGTGCCTGGACGGTGTGGGCATCGATCTGCCAAGGCTGTGCCAGGCGCTCGATGATGCGGTTGGCGATGCGCGTCACCTCGTCCGGGTGGCCTGCGCCCTCCAGGATCACGGTGAACTCGTCGCCCGACAGGCGGCAGACGCAATCGGTGGTGCGCACGCTGTCTTCCATGCGCCGCGCCACCTCGATGAGCAGCCGGTCGCCGGCGGCATGGCCCAGCTGGTCGTTGATGGCCTTGAAGCCGTCGAGGTCCACGTACATCAGCGCCAGGGTCTGGGGTTGGCGCCGTGCGCGGGCCATGGCCATGCGCAGGCGGTCGCTGAACTCGCGGCGGTTGGGCAAGCCTGTGAGGCTGTCGCGGCGCGCCTGCTCGGTCAGCTCGCGCTGCTGCGCCTTGAGCCGGGAGATGTCGTTGAACACGCGGATGTGCTGGGTGACTTGCTGGGCCTCGTTGCGCAGCACGCTCACGCTCAACCAGGTTTCCAGCAGCAGCCCGTCGGGGCCAACGAGGGGGCTCTCGCCCGTCCAGCGCGGACCGCCGCGCAGCGTTTCCTGGATGCCGATGAGGTGGGTCTCGCGCAGCGGCGCCAGGCCCAGCAGTTCCGCGTCGTGGCCGACCACCTCGTGGTGGCGCAGCCCCGACATCTTCAGGAAAGCGGGGTTGACCATGACGACACGGTCCATGGCGTCGGTGACCATGACGGCGTCGCCCGTCTCGTCGATCACGCGCGATGCCAGTCGCAACTGGTCGGCCGCCTGGCGCTGCGCGGTCACGTCCTGCGCGATGGACAGGATGTGGTCGAGCTGGCCGTCCACGCCGTAGATGGGCGCCTTGGTGAGGTCCACCACGCGGGGTCCCTTGGGCGTTTGGTAAATCAAATTCGGGAAGTGGTGCACACCGGGTTGCTGGGCCAGCGCCTGGTCCAGCGCGCGACCGCGTTCGACCATTTCTGGCGGGAGGATGTCTTCGGGGCGTTTGCCCAGCACCTGCTCGGCGCTGAGCTGCATGACCTCGGCCGCCTCGCGGTTCCAGACCACGTAGCGTCCGGCGTTGTGGGCACGTGCGCTGCGTGCGAACACGGCCATGGGCAGGTGGTCCACCAGGCAGCGGTAGAAGGACTCCTGTTCGTGCAGCGCCTCGGTGGCGTGGTGGGCCGCGCTGGTGTCGCGCGAGATCAGCGCCACGCCGCCGGGCAGCGGGATCATCTGGTGAGACAGCCAACGCGGCGCCTCTCCCTGGCCCAGCGCATGGCCGGGGTGCAATGCGTGCTCATCCACCTGCGGCTGGCGGCCAGCCCAGGCCATGTGCAGGCGCTCGTGGAAGCTCTCGGGCATGCCGGCCGGCAGCACGTCTTGCAGGCGTTGACCCACCAGCGAGGCGCCATCGGGCAGGAACAGCGCCTGCGCCGGTGCGTTGGCCTGCACGACCATGTGGCCCATGAAGCGGCCCAGGGGGTCGTGGCGCGGCGTCAGCACCATGACCGCGTCCTGGCTGCCCTCCAGCCAGGCATGCCAGACGGCATCGTCCGGACCACCGGCACTGCCGCGCGTGGCTGGCCGGGCACGCCAGCCGGCCCATGCCGCGCAGAGCGACAGGCTGACGCCGACCCATTGCCAGGCCAGTTGATGCGAGGACGTCAGCGCAAGCCCCGCGATCAGGCCGATCAGGGGGATCGCCAGCCGCAGCCTCGGTGGCGAGGCAGGGGCTGACAGCGGGCGGGTGGGCGTCCCCATGCGCATCGATGTGATGAACGACATGGACACCCCGACGGTTGAAAAAAACCAGTAATTGGGTTGTCGGCGCCAAACGACAGCACTTGAGGGTGCGCGCCACACACTTGCCGCCGATGCGGGCTTCGCGCCCTCAAGCGGCAGCGCGCTGGCCGGGTTGCACCGCCAGGTAGGTTTGCTGCAGCAGCCGGGCGTCGGCGCTGGCGCGGTGGCGTTGCAGCCCCAGGCGCAGGGCGACGCTGCGCTTGACCTCGTGCCAGCGGGCCGCCTGGGCGTCGGTGAGCAGGGCGCGCAGGTTGTCCAGCTTGAAATGCGGACTGCAACCTGCAACGTCAAAGAGCCGCGCCAGCCAGGCGTAATCGTGCGCCCAGGCATCTGAATAGACGGTCTGGCCGCCCAGCCTGTCGTTGAGCAAAGCGGCGATGTCGCCGGACGAGCGCCCGTGCCGAAGCAACTGCTCCCGCGTGATGCCATGCACCTGGGCGGCCTGCGGATCCCAGTGCTGCCAGTCGCGCTCTGGGCGCACCAGGCTGCACCAGGGCTGCCCCTCGGAGGTCACGAAACCGATCTCGATGGGGTAGCTGCCCAGGCCGAAGCCGGAAGCTTCGATGTCAAGGATGGTGGGCGGCGCAGGGTGAGGTGCCGACGAGGGTGCAGGTGGGGGCGCTGTTGGCGTGGCGGCTGCAAGCGATGACATCTCGGACCCTGTTGAAAGTTGTGCTTATTCGGACATTGTTGCAGCCCCGTCCGGCGCCGACAGGCAGGGTTTGAACGGCTGTCGCTCGTCCAGCTCGTTGACGTAGGCACGCACGCCCTGGTCCTCGCGCTGCAGGAAGTCGGCCACAGCCTGGCGCAGACCGGGGTGGCGCAACCAATGCGCAGACTGCGTGGTCACAGGCAGCAGGCCGCGTGCCAGCTTGTGTTCGCCCTGCGCGCCTCCCTCGAAGCGCCGCAAGCCCTGCGCGATGCACCAACTCAGGGGCTGGTAATAGCAAGCCTCGAAATGCAGGCACGAGACCGAGGCCAGCGCGCCCCAATATCGCCCATAAGCCACGCCCTGTTCGCGGTCCACCGCCAGCAGGGCGCAGGCGATGGGGCGCCCTTCATGCTGGGCGATGAACAGGACCCATGCCTCGGGGCGGGCCAGGGCGGCGGCTTGCCAGAACGCTGGCGTAAGGTAAGGCTGCTGGCCGCGCTCCAGGTAGGTCTGGGCGTAGCAGCGGTAGAAAAAATCCCAATCGGCAGGAGAGATGTCTGCGCCTTCCCGGACCTCGAAATGCACCCCGGCCTCGCGGACCTTGCGGCGCTCCTGCTGGATCTTCTTGCGCTTGTCGCGGTGCAGGCTGGCCAGGAAGTCGTCGAAATCGGCGAAGGGCTGGGGCGCGCGGTTGCACCAGTGGAACTGCACGCCGTGGCGCAGCAACCAGCCGCTGCGCTCTGCCTGCAGTGCTTCTGCCTCGCTCAGAAACAGCAGGTGGGCCGAGGACCACCCCTGTTGCGCGCACTCGGCCTGCAGCGCGTCCAGCAGGGTCTGGCGCACGGCCGCTTGCGCCGCGGCGTCCAGCCCCGGGTGCACCAGCAGGCGTTGCCCAGGGATCGGCGAAAACGGCACGGCGCCCAGCAGCTTGGGGAAGTAGTGGTGTCCGTGCGATGCCAAGGCGCGGTCATGGGCGTCCGCCCAGGCCCAGTCGAACACGTACTCGCCGTAAGAGTGCGATTTGGCGAAGGTCGGGCAAGCGCCCAGCAAGCGGCCATTGGTCCCGTGCACGGTCAGCACGTGCGGCTGCCAGCCGGTGTCGGCGCAGGCGCTGCCGCTGTCCACCATGGCCTGCAGCACGTCGCGGCACAGGAAAGGCCGCGCGCCCTCCACGCCCGTGAGCAGGGCGTCCCAATCACCCGCGGGGATGTCACCCCAGTCGCGGTGCCATCCAATGTGCACCTCGTCGCGCACCCGGGCCGAGCCCGCTACCATGTCACCTTGCGCACCCGCGACGGGTGAGCCGATTGTTTGAACCTTGTCCATGAACGCCGTGTCTTCCGTGAGCCGTCCCGCGACCCTGCCATCCCCATCGCTTGCTCAGCCGACGGCGCAGGCGCTGGACGTGGCCTTGCTGCAATTCAACCCCACCGTGGGCGACCTGGCGGGCAATGCCCATGCCATCGTCGCGCTGGCCCGCCAAGCGTACGCCGAAGGCGCGCGCCTTGTCGTGACACCGGAAATGGCCTTGTGCGGCTACCCCCCGGAAGACCTGCTGCTGCGGCCGGCCTTCTTGCAAGCTTGCGATGAGGCTGTGGCGCAGATTGCCCGCGAACTGGCCGATCTGCCGGATTTGAGCCTGGTGCTGGGCCACCCGCAGCGCCTGGGCCATGCGGGCGAACGCACACGTTCGTGGTCGGTGCCGCGCCTGCTGAATGCCGCCAGCGTGCTGCAGGGCGGCGCGGTGCAAGCAAGCTACGCCAAGCGCGAGCTGCCCAACTACCAGGTCTTTGACGAACGCCGTTACTTCATCGGCGGTCGCGAGGCGGGCCTCGGCCCCGTGGTGGTGGACGTGCAAGGCTGGCGCGTGGGCCTCCTGGTCTGCGAAGACGCCTGGTTCGACGAGCCCGCGCAAGCCGCAGCCGCTTTGGGCGCGCAGGCGCTGGTCGTGCTCAACGCCTCGCCCTTCCACGCTGGCAAGTCCGCCGAGCGCGAGTTGCGCATGGGCGAGCGCGCCCGCGGCCTGGGCCTGCCCTTGCTGTACGCCCACCTCGTCGGTGGCCAGGACGAGGTCGTGTTCGATGGCGCTTCCTTCGCGGTGGACGGTGCTGGCCGCGTGATGGCGCGTGCCCCCAGCTTCGAGCCCGACGTGCTGAAGGTCCGCTTGCAGGCCAGCGGTGCCCATGGCGTGCAGGTCGCAGGCCCCATGGCCGCGCCCCTGTCGCCCGAAGCCGAGATCTGGCAGGCGTTGGTGGTCGGCGTGCGCGACTACCTCGGCAAGAACGGCTTCCCCGGCGCCATCATCGGCCTGTCGGGTGGCATCGATTCGGCCCTCGTGCTGGCCATCGCGGTCGATGCGCTGGGCGCCGACAAGGTCCGCACGGTGATGATGCCTTCGCCCTACACGGCCGACATCTCCTGGATCGATGCGCGCGACATGGCCGAGCGCCTGGGCGTGCGCCACGACGAAATCGCCATCGCCCCCGAGTTCGAGGCCTTCAAGACTTCGCTGGCGCCGCTCTTCGTTGGGCGTGCGGAAGATACCACCGAGGAAAACATCCAGGCCCGCATCCGCGGCACCCTGCTGATGGCCCTCTCGAACAAAACCGGCGCCATCGTGCTGACCACCGGCAATAAAAGCGAGATGGCCACCGGCTACTGCACCCTTTATGGCGACATGGCAGGCGGCTTTGCCGTCATCAAGGACCTGGCCAAAACGCTCGTGTACCGCCTCTCGCGCTGGCGCAACCAGCAGGCGGTGGCCGCGGGCGAGGTCGAGCCCATCCCCGAGCGCATCATCACCCGCCCCCCCTCGGCCGAGCTGCGCCCCGACCAGACCGACCAGGACAGCCTGCCCGAGTACGACGTGCTCGACGCCATCCTGGAGCGCTACATGGAGCTCGACCAGTCCATCGAGGAGATCGTGGCGGCCGGTTTCCCGCGCGCCGATGTGGACAAGGTCACCCGCCTCATCAAGCTCAACGAGTACAAGCGCCGCCAGGCACCCATCGGCGTGCGCATCACGCACCGATCTTTCGGGCGGGATTGGCGCTACCCGATCACCTCGCGCTTCCGCGCTTGAGCGGGCCTGAGCGGGCGTGATCTCACCCGAGCCCGCGCCCAAGTTTTGTGCATGACAGCAGTCGTGCTTAAATAGTCACACTGCAGTGCAGCAGCTCGGGCCTTGGCGCGGGCGGCTGTCATCTGACGACGATTTCCCCCGGAGTTCCCACCATGACCATGAAGCAAATCACCGCCGTCATCAAACCGTTCAAGCTCGAAGAAGTCCGCGAGGCTTTGGCCGAAGTGGGCGTCACCGGCCTGACCGTGACCGAGGTCAAGGGTTTCGGCCGCCAGAAGGGCCACACCGAGCTCTACCGCGGTGCCGAGTACGTGGTGGACTTCCTGCCCAAGGTGAAGGTCGAGGTCGTGGTCAAGGGCGACGACGTCGAGCGCTGCATCGAAGCCATCATCAAGGCCGCCAAGACCGGCAAGATCGGCGACGGCAAGATCTTCGTGACCCCGGTGGAGCAGGTGGTGCGCATCCGCACCGGCGAAACCGACGAATCCGCCGTCTGATTCAGGTGCCCGATGCGACGCCACCCGGTGCAGCGCCTTGCTGTTCGGGTGGCGTTTGTGCTTTCAGGGTCAGCACATCGGCGGCCAGCTGGTCCAGCAGCCGGTCGATGTCGGTGTCGGTGCGCAGCAGCTCCTGAACATCGGGCCACAGGAAACCGTCGGTGCGGCTGCGCTCGATGAAGCGCAGCAGCTCGTCGTAGTAACCCGCCACATTGAGCAGGCCCAGCGCCTTGTGGTGGTAGCCCAGCTGGCGCCACGTCCAGACCTCGAAGATCTCTTCCATGGTGCCGATGCCGCCTGGCAGGGCGATGAAGGCGTCCGACTGCATGGCCATCTGGTGCTTGCGCTCGTGCATGCTGTCCACGACCTGCAGGTCCGAGACGCCGCCATGGCCCAGCTCCCGCTGGATGAGCTTGTGCGGGATCACGCCGATCACGCGGGCGCCGTGCTGCAGGGCCGCATCGGCGACCGCGCCCATCAGGCCCGTGCTGCCGCCGCCATAGACGAGCTGCCACCCACGCAGGCCGATCTGCCGGCCGACTTCGCGTGCGGCAGCCAGGTGAGCGGGATCATCGCCGTTGCGCGAACCGCAATAGACACACAGGGACAAGGCCGGGGCTCGGGAGGGTGTCATGGGGCGCCGGTTCAGGTGCGGTGGTCGATGACCCGCGTGCGGCAGATGGCATCGTGCAGGAACTGCCGCTGGGGCAGCAGGCGGGTGAGGGCCGCATAGATCAGGGCCCACACCAGCATGGCGCCAAAGAGCAGCTTGCTTTGGTGCCAGCCAGCCAGCCAACTGCCGAGCCAGGCCGGCATGAACCACAGCCAGGACAGCAGGAAGCGCAGGCAGGCGGGCCACAGCCCGAGGGGCTCTCCGTTCTGGGTGAGCAGGCGAACCTGCCAGGTCTTCATCGCCAGGGTCTGGCCACCGTGGGTCCAGAACCAGATGAAATACAAGGCCAGCGCCAGGAATTGGGTGGCCATCATGCCCGTGCGGCCCTGCAGCGCATGCACCTGCCCCGCGGAAACGCTGTAGATGGCGCCCGCCACCATGAACAGGGCAAACAGCAACACGCCTTCGTAGATGAAAGCGGCCATGCGACGGCGCAGCGGTGCGGCGGGGCCCAGGGCGCGGGCTTGCAACTCTGCCGCGCTCAGGCCGCCCTGGGTGGGGAGCTGGAAAACCGACATCTCAGACTGTCAGGCGCACGCTGATCATCGGTGTCAGTGCTGCGCGCCTGTGCCGCTGGCGGGCAGCGAGGCCATGGCTGCGCTCTGGGCGCCCTTGCGCGGCAGCATGGTGACCGGGTCCACAAAGCTCTTCGTGGCAGTGATCTTGGGGCTGCCGCTTTGCTGGTGCGCCGGCGGCACGGCCTGGTGCGTGACCAGGTTGGTGGTGGCGCCGGTGCCGGCCTTGACCAGGGTGGGGGCCACGATGACAGGTTGCGAGCCTTGCGTGTTCAGGCCGTTGCCGCTTTGCGGCATGCTGGGCACCATGTTCGACTTGCCGGGTGAGGCTGCGGCCACCATCGGGCGCTTGGTCGCATAGACCTGACCCGCCTCGCGTGGCCCGACCACGTTGTCGGCCAGCATCACGGTGCGAGTGCGGCGTTGTGCCTGGCGGTTGAGGTCCTGCCGGTCTTCGGCCGACAGCGCCTGGTAGGCGGCCCACTTCTGCTGACGCTCGTCCGAGGGCAACTGGCGCGTCTGCTGGAAGCGCAGGCGGGCTTCACCCCGCTCGCTGGGAGGGAGGGCCGCCCATTGCTTCATTCGTTCTTGCAGGCGCTGGCGCTCCTGGGGGCTCAGGGCGTCGAAACGGCTGGCCACCTTGAGCCACTTCTGGCGGCTGGTGTCGTCCAGTTGCGCCCACTGCGCCGCCAGAGGCGACAGTGCCTGGCGCTGGAGTGGCGTGAGCGCCTGCCAGGACGATCCGGTGGCTGTGCCCGAGGTGCTCGGGTGCATGTCTGCCGCGGCCATGGCCTTGTGCGCGTGGCTGGCCAGCGCGCAGGCCAGCATCAACGTGGCTGCACAGGCAAGCACGAGGCGGCGGGCGAGGGGCGTGCGGGAGGCGGGCATGCGGTCGGGGTCAAGCGGTCAGATTGAGCAGTGTGACAGGCAGGTCAAGGCGTTGCCACGGCCGGGGCGGTGTCGCTGGTCTTGAGGTCGCCGTCGGCTTCGGGCACGGTGGTGTCCAGCGGGCGCACGGCTGTGCGGTTGTCACCGCGCAGGTATTCAGAGAAGCCCGCGTCTGCGTAGGCGTCCGGTGGCAGGTCGTCGGTCAGCAGCGCTGTGTCGATGTCGGCGGCGGCCTGCACTTTCTCTTCGTCCTTGTAGGCGTGCACGGCCCACAGACCAGCGACCAGGGCGAGCACAGGCAGCACCGAGGCCAGGCGCCAGCCCCAGGCGATGGGGCCATCGGTCAGGCGACCATGACCCGGTTGACGGGACTGACCCGCCTCGTTCCAGTTGCCAGCGGCATGGCCCATCACCACCGAGCCTTGTCCACCGGCCAGTTGCAGCCCCACGACCGCGCTGGCAGCACCGGCCGCCAAGGGCGAGACGGCCGCGCCCAGGCGTGTCAGGCGTGCAGCTTCGACCGCTTGCTGGCGGGCCACGCGCAGGCGCTCGGTGATGTCATGCGGCAGCGCCTGCACGCCATCTTCCAGGCGCGCGGTCAGGCGCAGCGCGAATCGGGCCTCCAGGGCTTCGCGCTGGGCATCGGTCAGCGGTGTGTTGGAACGTGTTTTCACAATGTGATACCCCGGGCTGGCAACGCTTTGGACAGTGCGGCCACCGCACGCGAACAATGGGTTTTCACGCTCCCTTCTGAGCAACCCATGGCCGCGGCAGTTTCCGCAACATCCAGTTCCTCCCAGTAACGCAGCAGGAAGGCTTCCCGTTGACGCGCTGGCAATTTGCCGATTTCGTCTTCGATCTCCGCCAGTACCTGCCTGCGGCTGACCTGGGTTTCGGCCGCTTCGTTGCCAGTGTCTTCGACGTCCAGCGCTTCCAGCAAGTCAAAATCACCGTCTTCGCCACCTGCGGCCGCTTCCAGGTCGCCGATGTTGGTGAACAAGGCATTGCGCACCTTTTGGCGACGGAACCAATCCAGTGTGGCATTGGAGAGGATGCGCTGGAAGAGCATCGGCCACTCACCTGCGGGGCGGTCGGCGTAGCTCTGTGACAGGCGGATCATGGCGTCCTGCACGATGTCGAGCGCAGCGTCGTCCTGGCGCACGGCATAAACCGTGCGTTTGAAGGCGCGCAACTCCACGCTTTTCAAAAAGGCGTTGAGCTCTTCTTCTCGTGAGGGGCTGGGCAGCGGGGTCAAGACCGTGGAGGCTTACTTTTTCGGGCCGGGCGCATTATGGCACCGAGCGGGCCCAAGCCCCTTCAGCGGGGTCTCAGGCTTGAATTGGCCTCCAGCGGTGCGATAATCTTCGTTTTGCGCCATCTCGATCTGGCCTGAGTCCGGTTGTCCAATCGACGCCGGTGGCAGGCCGCGCAGGCTCCAAATCCGTCTCACAAGGGCGAGCGCACGGCCATCCGTGGTCGCAGCGTTGCTGCCATGTCCTCTTGGGACATGCCGGTGTAGAGGGGCACCGATCGTTTTTCGTTAGAGAAATTCGGAAAGGTTCTATCACCATGGACATGTCTCAAGCTGACACCAAGCGCGCCGGCGCCGCCGACGCTCACGCTGCTGCACCGACCCAGGGTCTGGCTTCGCAAGGCGAAGTGCTCAACGGCTCGGAAATCCTCGTGCGCTGCCTGCAGGCCGAGGGCGTCAAGTACATGTGGGGCTACCCAGGTGGTGCCGTGCTGTACATCTACGACGCGCTGTACAAACAAGACACCATCGAGCACGTGCTGGTGCGCCACGAACAGGCGGCCGTGCACGCGGCTGACGGCTACGCGCGCGCCACCGGCGACGTCGGCGTGGCTCTCGTCACCTCCGGCCCCGGCGTGACCAACGCCATCACCGGCATCGCCACGGCCTACATGGACTCGATCCCCATGGTGATCGTGACCGGCCAGGTGCCCACGCCCGCCATCGGCCTGGACGCTTTCCAGGAATGCGACACCGTCGGCATCACCCGCCCCATCGTCAAGCACAACTTCCTCGTCAAGGACGTCAACGACCTGGCCGCGACGATGAAGAAGGCCTTCCACATCGCGCG
Organism: Aquabacterium commune; assembly: GCF_004362855.1. Classification (GTDB taxonomy): domain Bacteria; phylum Pseudomonadota; class Gammaproteobacteria; order Burkholderiales; family Burkholderiaceae_C; genus Aquabacterium; species Aquabacterium commune. The sequence continues at coordinate 84,293 of NZ_SNXW01000001.1, read as the reverse complement.
CACGGGCCGTCCTGGCCCCGTGGTGGTGGACGTGCCCAAGGACGTGTCGCTCAAGACCACGACCTTCCACTACCCCGAGACGGTGGAAATGCGTTCGTACAACCCGGTGCGCAAGGGCCACGGCGGCCAGATCCGCAAGGCCGTGCAGCTGTTGCTCAACGCCAAGCGCCCCTACATTTACACCGGCGGCGGTGTGATCCTGGGTGAGGCCTCGGCCGAGCTGCGCGAGCTGGTGGGCATGCTGGGCTACCCCAGCACCAGCACCCTGATGGGCCTGGGTGCCATTCCCGCGTCCGACAAGACCTTCCTGGGCATGCTGGGCATGCATGGCACCTACGAAGCCAACATGACCATGCAGAACGCCGACGTGGTGATCGCCGTGGGCGCCCGCTTCGACGACCGCGTGATCGGTAACCCCAAGCACTTTGCCCAGGTCGAGCGCAAGATCATCCACATCGACATCGACCCGTCGAGCATTTCCAAGCGCGTGAAGGTGGACATCCCCATCGTGGGCGATGTGAAGGACGTGCTGATCGAGATGATCGCGCAGATCAAGGAGTCCACGACCCGCGCCGACAGCAACGCGCTGGCCGCCTGGTGGAACCAGATCAACGATTGGAAGAAGATCGACTGCCTGAAGTTCAAGACTTCGGACGACGTCATCAAGCCGCAGTACGTGGTGCAGAAGTTGGCCGAGCTGACCGCCGGCACCGACTACTACATCACCTCGGACGTGGGCCAGCACCAGATGTTCGCGGCCCAGTACAGCAAGTTCGAAGAGCCGCGCCGCTGGATCAACTCCGGTGGCCTGGGCACCATGGGCGTGGGCCTGCCGTACGCCATGGGCATCAAGCTGGCCAAGCCCGACGCCGATGTGTTTTGCATCACCGGCGAAGGCTCCATCCAGATGTGCATCCAGGAGCTGTCCACCTGCCTGCAGTACAACACGCCGGTGAAGGTGCTGTCGCTGAACAACCGTTACCTGGGCATGGTGCGCCAGTGGCAGCAGCTGGATTACGGCAGCCGCTACTCGCACAGCTACATGGACGCGCTGCCCGACTTCGTCAAGCTGGCCGAGGCTTATGGTCACATCGGCTTGTTGATCGAGCGCCCGTCGGACGTAGAAGGCGCGCTGCGCGAGGCCATCAAGCTCAAGGACCGTTCGGTCTTCCTGGACATCCGCACCGACCCCACCGAGAACGTGTGGCCGATGGTGCAGGCGGGCAAGGGCATCTCCGAGATGCTGCTCGGCTCCGAGGACCTGTGACCGGCGTTTGACCCACTGACCACACCGAAGCCTGGCCGACCCAGGCTGCCACGAACGCTTGCTTGCCGGCAAGCGCATCCCGTGTCAGACCGAAGCGGCCGGGTGTTTTGAACACACCGAACACCATCGAACCGCAGGCCACAGCGCCGGGGTTACCGCCCCGATGACCCAAGAGCCTGCCAGGACGATCACCATGAAACACATCATTGCCCTGCTGCTGGAAAACGAAGCCGGCGCCCTGTCCCGCGTGGTCGGCCTTTTCTCGGCCCGCGGCTACAACATCGAGAGCCTGACGGTGGCCACCACCGAAGACCCCTCGCTGTCGCGCATGACCATCGTGACCACCGGCTCTGACGAGATCATCGAGCAGATCACCAAGCACTTGAACCGCCTCATCGAGGTCGTCAAGGTGGTGGACCTGTCCGAAGGCCCGTTCACCGAGCGTGAGCTGATGCTCATCAAGGTGCGCGCCGTGGGCAAGGAGCGTGAAGAGATGAAGCGCATGGCGGACATCTTCCGCGGCCGCATCATCGACGTCACCGACAAGACCTACACGATCGAACTCACTGGCGACGCGGCCAAACTCGATGCCTTCATCGAGGCCATCGACCGCGCTGCCATCCTTGAAACCGTGCGCACCGGGACCAGCGGGATCGGGCGTGGCGAGCGCATCCTGCGCGTCTGATACCCCCGCTTTTCTTGAACCTTGTGCCTGACCCGTTCAGGCCACCAACCGATTTTTCCGACGGAGATACACCATGAAGGTCTATTACGACAAGGACGCCGATCTGAGCCTGATCAAGGGCAAGAACGTGGCCATCATCGGCTATGGCTCGCAAGGCCATGCCCACGCCCAGAACCTGCGCGATTCCGGCGTCAATGTGACGGTCGGCCTGCGCAAGGGCGGCGCCTCCTGGTCCAAGGTGGAAGCCGCTGGCATCAAGGTCGCCGAAGTCAACGACGCCGTGAAGAACGCCGACGTCGTCATGATCTTGCTGCCCGACGAGAACATCCCCGAGGTGTACAACAACAACGTCGCCCCGAACATCAAGCAAGGCGCTGTGCTGGCCTTCGCCCACGGCTTCAACGTGCATTACAACCAGGTCATCCCCCGTGCTGACCTGGACGTGATCATGGTCGCCCCCAAGGGCCCTGGCCACACCGTGCGCTCCGAGTACCTGAAGGGCGGCGGCGTGCCTTCGCTGATCGCTGTGTACCAGGACAAGTCCGGCAAGGCCAAGGACATCGCCCTGTCCTACGCTGCGGCCAACGGCGGCACCAAGGGTGGCGTGATCGAGACCAACTTCCGCGAAGAAACCGAAACCGACCTGTTCGGCGAACAAGCCGTGCTGTGCGGTGGCGCTGTGGAGCTGGTGAAGATGGGCTTCGAGACGCTGACCGAAGCCGGTTACGCGCCTGAAATGGCCTACTTCGAGTGCCTGCACGAGCTCAAGCTGATCGTGGACCTCATGTACGAAGGCGGCATCGCCAACATGAACTATTCGATCTCGAACAACGCCGAGTACGGCGAGTACGTGACCGGCACGGAAGTGATCAACGAGCAGTCGCGCGCCGCCATGCGCAACGCTCTGAAGCGCATCCAGACCGGCGAGTACGCCAAGATGTTCATCCTGGAAGGCCGCACGAACTACCCGAGCATGACCGCTCGCCGTCGTCTGAACGCCGTGCACCCGATCGAGACCGTGGGCGCCGAGCTGCGCGCCATGATGCCTTGGATTTCCAAGAACAAGCTGGTGGACCAGTCCAAGAACTGATCTTTGTTGATCCAGGTGGCGTGCTCGGTTTCAGCGCGTCGCCAGCGAAGGCCGTACGGTGCGAACCGCGCGGCCTTTTTTCATGGCTGACCGGCGGCGCTTTTCCCCGAAGCGGTCTCGGTCTCAGTGGCGGTGGGCTTCGGCGCGGAGGCATCTGACCAACCGCCACCGACGGCCTTGTAGAGCGCCACGGTGACCAGGGCACGGGCGGTCTGCGCCTGGATGAGCTCGTCTTCGCGTTGCAGGGCGGCGAGCTCGGCCTCGATGGCGGATTGCAGCAGGCCCTGGCCTTCGCTGAAGAGCTGTTGGGCGTGGCGGGCACCGTCGGCGGAGGTGCGCCAGGCGGTGCTCAGACGCTCGGCGCGCTGGTCGAGGGCGCGGCGGGCGCTGTAGGCGTTCTCGACGTCTTCGAGCGCGGTCAGCATGGTTTGCTCGTGCTGGGCCACGGCGGCATCGAGCTGGGCGTTGCTGGCGGCGATGCGCGCGCGGATGCGTCCGCCTTCGAAGATGGGCAGGCGCAGGCCGGCACCCCAGGACAGGAAGTTGCCGTTGGACGCCAGGTTGCCGATGTCGATGCGGCCTTCGTTGGCCAGGAATCCCACGTAGAAGCGCGGGAACAGGTCGGCCTTGGCGCTGCCGACGCGGGCGGCGAGGGCTTGCACGACGCGGGCGCTGCCGCGCACATCGGGCCGGCGGCTGAGCACGTCGGAGGGCAGCACCGCGGGCAGCTGGGCAGGGATGACGCTGGCATCGGCCGGGGCGGCTGCGGTGGGGGCGGGCAAGGTGATGCGCGCCTCGGGTGGCTGTCCGGTGAGCACGGCCAGGCGGCGCAAGCGCGCTTGCAGCAGGCTGTGCAGCGGCGCCTGGGCGCCTTCCAGCGATTCGACCTGGGCGCGGGCGCGGTCGATGTCCAGGCGCGTGGCCTGGCCTGCGTCGAAGCGGCCTTGGGCGTAGCGCTGCAGGCGGCGCGCACTGGTCAGGCTGCGCTGCAGCAGGCCGATGCGGTGTTCCAGGCTGCGGGCCTCGATGTAGTTGGCCGCCACGTCGCCGGCCACCATGAGCTGGGCGCCGTGCACGCGCTCGTCCTGCGCGAGGGCGGCCTGGCGCGCGGCTTCGGCGTCGCTGCGGCGCGCGCCGAAGATGTCCACCTCCCAGGCGGCGGCGAAACCCTGGCCGCTGTAGCTGCTGATGGGGACGTTGGGGTGGGTCAGCGGGCTGAGGTCGGGCACCTGGATGGCGGGGAGGGGCGCAGGCAGGGCGGGCAGCGTCACCTGCGGGATGGCCGGGCCGTGCAGCGAGTCGGTCTGGGTGCGGGCGGTGTAGCCGAAGGCCTGCAGGCTGGGGTAGAGCGCCGACTCGGCCTGTGTGACCACGGCGCGCGACTCGCGCACGCGCGCCAGGGCCACGCGGATGTCGGCATTGGCGACCAGGGCCTGGGCGATGAGGCTTTGCAGCGTCGGGTCGGGGATGTCTTGCCACCAGCGCGAGAGCTCGGTGCTGGCGGTGCCTGCCGCTTCGTCGAACGCGTCGGGCGTTGCCACGCCGACGGACGGCACATCGACCTTGACCGTGGTGCAGCCGGGCAGGCTGAGCAGCAGGCCCAGCCCCAAGGTCAAGGTGAGGGCTGCGCCCGTGGCAGCCACCAGGGGATGGCGTCGGGGCGCGGTGGGCAGTGTCTTGGGCGGGTGCGGCATGGGCATCAAGGTCGTCGTCGGATGGCTGCGGGTGGTGTCGATCGGCTCAAGGGCTTGCATCGATCGCCTCGACCGCATCGAGGTGACCCTTCGCATGGGCCAGCAAGAGCGCCAGTGCCGCCGAGGCCAGGCGGGTGCGCGGGCTGTCGGTGACATTGGTCAGGATGACGGGCACCTGCGCGCCGAGCACGATGCCGGCCACATCGGCATCGGCCAGCAGGTGCAGTTGCTTGACGAGCATGTCGCCGGTTTCCATGTGGGGCACGACCAGCACATTGGCCTGGCCCGCGACAGGCGAGCCTGGGTGCGTCAGGCGCGCGATCTCGGGGTCGATGGCCGCATCGAAGGGCAGCGGCCCATCGACGGTGCCGCCTGCGATTTGGTGGCGCTCCAGCATCTTGCACAGGGCGGCGGCGTCCATCGACGAGCTCAGCTTGCTGTGCACCACGGGCGAGGCCGACAGGATGGCCACGCGCGGCGACATGCCCAGCACGCGGGCCAGGTCGATGGCGTTTTGCACGATGTCGCGCTTGTCTTCCAGCGTGGGCTGGATGTTGACGAGCGCGTCGGTGACCAGGAAGGGCGTGCCGTGGTCGGGCACATCGGCCACATAGGCATGGCTGATGCGGCGGTGCGTGCGCAGGCCGTGCTGGCGGTGGACGATGGCCCGCAGCAGTGCGCCAGCGTCCACATCGCCCTGCATGATCGCTTGCACGCGCCCGTCGCGGGTCAGGCCGATGGCCTCCTGCAAGGCCGCCGTGTCGGTGTCGGCGCTGACCCAATCTGCCTCGGCCAGTTCGCTCAGGTCGAGTTCCAGCGACTGCGCCAGTGCGGCGATGCGCGCACGCGGGCCGACGAACACCGGCCGGATCAAGCCGGCGTGGCGGGCTTCGATGGCCGCGCGCAGGCCGTGCGCCTCGACCGGGAAGACCACGGCGCAGGCGATGGGTTCTGGCGCAACCGTCAGGGCCATCAGCTGGGCGAAGCGTTCGTGGCGGTGCAGGTGCAGCTCGGGCAGGGTCTTGGGTGGACGGATCACCTTGGCCGTGGGCGCGATGACCTCGGCCTCGCCGGTGATGACGGCCTTGCCCTCCTGGTTGGTGCAGACGCAGGCCAGGCGCAGCCGGTTTTTCTCGCCCTTGTGCGTCACGCTGACGCTGACGGTGATGACATCGCCCAGGCCCACCGGTCGCAGGAAGTTGAGCTGCTGCGAGACGTAGATGGTGCCCGGGCCCGGCAGGCGGGTGCCCAGCACGGTGGAGATCAGCGTGCCGCCCCACATGCCGTGCGCGATGACGTGGTGGAAGGGCGTTTCGCGCGCATAGGCCTCGTCGAGGTGGGCGGGGTTGACGTCGCCGCTGAGGATGGCGAAGACTTCGATGTCTTCCTTCGTGAGCGTGCGCTGCAGCGAGGCGGTTTCGCCCACGCTGATTTCCTCATAGGTGCGGTTTTCCAGCAAGGCCGGGGTGGTGTCGGGGCTCATGGCGATCACTCCTGCTGGACATAGCTGCCGGGGGCATCGGGCAGGCGGCGTTTGCTGCCGGGCACGCCCATGGACGGCGGTGCGGTCAGGCCGCTGGAGTGCTGCACCAGCCAGTTCTGCCAGGCCGGCCACCACGAGCCTTCCTGGTGCGGCACCTCGGCCTGCCAGCGCTCCGGCGATGTGTAGGCCTCGGTCGGGGGGCGGTGGTGCAGCTGGAAGTGGCGGCCCTTGTGGCCGGGTTCGCTGACGATGCCGGCGTTGTGCCCGCCGCTGGTGAGCGCGAAGGTGACGTCCAGCGGCAGCAGGTGCAGCTTGTAAACCGACTTCCAGGGCGCGACGTGGTCGCTGACCGTGCCGACGGCGAAGCAGGGCACCCGGATGTCGGTGAACCAGATGGGTTGGCCGTTGACCTCGTAGCGGCCGGCCGAGAGGTCGTTGTGCAGGAAGAGCTTGTGCAGGTACTCCGAGTGCATGCGGTAGGGCATGCGGGTGGTGTCGGCGTTCCAGGCCATCAGGTCGTTGGGGTGGTCGCGCTCGCCCAGCAGGTAGTTCTTCATGGCGCGCGACCAGACCAGGTCGTTGGAGTGCAGCAGCGTGAAGGCGCCAGCCATCTGCGTGCCTTTGAGGAAGCCTTGCTCGGCCATCATGGCCTCGATGAGGTCCACCTCGCTCTCGTTGATGAAGAGCAGCAATTCGCCGGCCTCGGTGAAATCGCCCTGTGCGGCGAACAGCGTCATCGAGGCCAGGCGCTTGTCGCCATCGCGGCCCATGGTGGCGGCCGTGATCATCATCAAGGTGCCGCCCAGGCAGTAGCCCACGCCGTGCACCTTGCGCTCGGGCAGGATCTGGCTGACGGTGTCGAGGGCGGCCATCACGCCGTGGGTGCGGTAGTCGTCCAGGCCCTTGTTGCGATCCTCGGCAGTCGGGTTCTTCCAGGAGATCATGAACACCGTGTGCCCCTGGTCCACCAGGTACTTGACCAGCGAGTTCTGCGGCGACAGGTCCAGGATGTAGTACTTCATGATCCAGGCCGGCACGATCAGCACGGGCTCGGCCTGGACCTTGTCGGTGGTGGGGCTGTACTGGATGAGCTCGATGAGGTCGTTGCGGAACACCACCTTGCCTGGCGTGGTCGCCACATCGTGGCCGATCTTGAACTGCTCGGTGCCGGCCGCCGGCAGGCCGCGCACCATGCGCTGGGTGTCATCGCTCCAGTTGTGGGCGCCGCGCAGCAGGTTCATGCCGCCTTCCTTGGCCGTGGTTTGCAGCACCTCGGGGTTCATCCAGGGGATGTTGGCCGGGTTGACGATGTCCATCCACTGGCGGGCGGCGAAGTTGGCCATCGCTTCGTGGCGGTGGTTGAGGCCGGGCACGCAGCTGGTGGCCTGGTGCCAGACGTGCTCCAGCACCTGGAAGGACTGGGCATACACGTTGAAGGGCCAGTTCTGCCAGGCCGGGCTGGCGAAGCGGCGGTCGTGCACGGGCAGCGGCAAGGGGTGGGCGCAGCCCGCTTGCACCGGCGCATCGGCCTCATGGTCGTGGCGGGCGCTGTCGATGCCGCCTTGCACCAGCCGGTTCACCGCCAGGGTCACGTCGTCGGCGCTGCGCTTGACGATATCGAGCTGCTTGCCCGGCGAGATCATCAGGTGCATCAACCAATCCAGATAGACCAGGGTGGACTGGATGGGCGAGATGCCACCCATGAGCTGCCCCACCTGGCTGTGGGTGTGGAGGTCGAGGGCGCGGACCCAATCTTCCCAGCTCATCTTGGGGATGGCGGTTTGGGTGTGAGGCATCTGGGGCTCCTTGGGGTGATGTGTGGGGGCGTGGATGGGGAGAGCGGTGCAGCTGGACCTGCCCGCATCACCCCTGTCGGGCCAGCATCGACCTGAATCTTGTCAAGGCGATGACCAGGAAGAGGCCACCTGCGGCCGACACCGCCAACAGTTGAGGCAGGACAAGCCGAACCCCCGCATCCCGGTACAGGACGGCCTGCGTGAGCTTGACGTATTGCGTGGTCGGCGAAATCTGAACGATGTGCTGCATCAGCTCGGGCATGCTCTCCACCGGCGTGGCCGCGCCACTGAGCAGGTACAGCACCACGTACACGGGCGCGGCCAGCAGGCCGAACTGCGGCATGGACGAGGCCATGGTGGCCAGCAAGATGCCCAGCGAGGTGACCGCGAACAGGTACAGCGCGGTGCCGAACATGAACAGAGGCACCGAGCCGGGCAGCGGCACCTGCAGCCAGCCGCGGATGACGAATTCGATGGACAGCCACACGGCCAGCACGATGACGCCTCCGTTGGCCAGGATCTTGGCCATGGCGATCTCGCTGGGGCGCACCGGCATCACCAGCAGGTGCTCGATGGTGCCATGTTCGCGCTCGCGGATCACGGCTGCCCCCACCAGGATGATGGCCAGCACCGTCACGTTGGTCTCGACCAGCATGACCGAGCTGAACCACTCCGACTGGTTGTTCGGGTTGAACATCAGCCGCACCACCGGCGGCGCCGGCAACATCGACGCGATGCCGCGCTGGTGGAAGAAGTCGAGCTGCTCGCGCAGGAAAATCTCGTTGAGATAGACCACGCCCAGGCCGGCCTGGGTCATGGCCGTGGCGTCCACCGTCACCTGGATGGCCGGGCTGCGCCCAGCCAGCACATCGGCTTCGAAGCGCGGCGGGATGTCGATCACGAAGATGAAGTCGCCGCGGTCCAGGGCGTCGCCCGCGTCTTGCGGGGCGATGTCGCGCGGCGTCTGGAAGTAGGGCGGACGCAAGGCGTCGCGCAGGCGCAGCGACAAGGTCGATTGGTCGCCGTCGATCATGGCCACCGAGGCGTGCGAGACCTCGGCCTTCACGCCCTTGGCCGTGGTGTACACCGACACGGTGAAGGCGAACAGGATCAGGCCCATCAGCGGCACATCGGTGGCCAGGCTGCGCAACTCCTTCCACGACAGCCGCCACACATTGCTCAGCCAGCGCCACATGCTTCAGCCCTCCTGCTTGCGCACGAGCAGGCGTGCCAGGCCCAGGTACAGCAGTCCAAAGCCCAGCAGCGCCGCGTACATCGGCCAGAAGCTGCCCATGCCCAAGCCCTTGGTGAAGGCGCCCAGGCTGATGAGCTGGAACCACGAGGCCGGGAAGCCCTTGCCGACCCAGACCGCCGCGCCCGTCAGCGTGGAGACTGGGTAGAGCAGGCCGGAGAAGTTCACCGAGGGGATCAGACAAATGATGGCCGAGGCGAACGAAGCTGCCACCTGCGAGCGCAGGAAGGCCGACAGGAAGAGGCCCAGCGCCGTGGTGGCGAACACAAAGCACAGCGCGCCCAGGCTCAGCGCCAGGAAGCTGCCCTTGAGCGGCACCTGCAGCAGGAACACGCTGAGGAACACCAGCGTCAGGTAGCTGGCCATGGCCAGGGCGATGTACGGCATCTGCTTGCCCAGCAGGAACTGGCCCACGGTGGCCGGCGAGGCGTAGAGGTTGAGGATGGAGCCCATCTCCTTTTCGCGCACCACGCCCAGCGCCGTCAGCATGGTCGGGATGATGATGAGGCACAGCATCAACAGGCCCGGGGTGGAGGCATAGATGCTGCGGAAGGACTGGTTGTAGGCAAAGCGTGGCTCCAGCCGTGCGGGCAGGGTGGGAGGCGTCAGGCCGGGTGTTTCGCGGGCGAAGCGCATGGCGTGTTCCAGCACGATGCCCTGGGCGTAGCCACGCACGTTCTCTGCCGTGAAGGGCTGGGTGCCATCGATGAAGAAGCCGACTTCGGGGCGACGCCCGGCCAGCAGGTCGCGGCCAAAGCCCGGCGGGATCTCCATCACCAGGCTCACGTCGTGGCGACGCAGGCTGGTTTGCACTTCGTCGTCGGCGTGCAGGTCGGGCTGCTGCTCGAAATAGCGCGAACCCGCGAAGTGCCCGATGAGCTGGCGGCTGTCGTGGGTCTGGTCGTGGTCGAGCACCGCGAATTTCACGTGCTCGACGTCGAAAGAGATGCTCCAGGCCGCCGTCACCAGCAGGATGATCGGCCCCAGCAGGGCGAAGGTCAGGCGGATGCGGTCGCGGCGCAACTCCAGTCCCTCGCGCAGGGCGAAGGCCCACACGCCGGCCAGCCAGGCGCTCAGGCTGTGGCGCGAAGGTGCACCTGCGGCGCTGGGTGCTGCCGTGGTTTCTGCAGACGCCGCGGCGTTGGGGGTGGATGCTGCGTTGGCTGTGGATGCGGCCTGGGCGGCTTGCACGGTGTCATCGGCCGCCTGCAGGTAGGCCACGAAAGCGGTCTCCAGCGAATCGGCCTGCTGGCTGTCGCGCAGTTCGGCGGGTGAGCCCACGGCCAGCACGCGCCCACGGTGCATCAGCGAGATGCGGTCGCAGCGCTCGGCCTCGTTCATGAAGTGGGTGGACACAAAGATGGTGACCTGCTGCTCGCGCGACAGCGTCACCAGCCGGCGCCAGAACAGGTCGCGCGCGGCCGGGTCCACGCCCGAGGTGGGCTCGTCCAGGATCAGCACCTCCGGCTTGTGCAGGCAGGCCGCGGCCAGTTGCAGGCGCTGGCGGATGCCCAGCGACAAGGCCTTGGGGCTGGCGTCGGCGTGCGCTTGCAGGTCGAAATCGCGCAGGGCGGCATCGATGGCTTCGGTGGCGTGAGGGCCGTCCAGGCGGTAGAGGCGGGCGTGCAGGCCCAGGTTCTGGCGCACGCTGAGCTCTTCGTACAGCGAGAAGGCCTGCGACATGTAGCCCACGCGCAGCCGCGTTGCCAGGTCGCCCGCACGGATCGGTTCGCCCAGCAAGCGGGCCTCGCCGCTGCTGATGTCGAGCAGGCCCGTCAACATCTTCATGGTCGTGGTCTTGCCGCAGCCGTTGGAGCCCAGGAAGCCGAAGATCTCACCGCGCTCGATGCGGAAGCTCACCCCGTCCACCGCGACGAAGTCGCCAAAACGCCGGGTCAGCCTCGTGGCCTCGATGGCCGGCGGCCCCTCGCTGTGCAGCCGGGGCGGGATGGCGAGCGGCGCGGTGTTGCCGCGCTGCTCGGGCGGCAACAGGTCGATGTAGGCCGCCTCCAGCGTGCCTTGTGGCGTGCGTGCCAGCACCTCGCGCGTGCGGTCGAACACCAGCACACGGCCACCGTTCATGGCCACGAGGTGCTCGAAACGCTCGGCTTCTTCCATGTAGGCCGTGGCGACGATGACGCTCATGCCCGGGCGCTCGGCGCGCAAGGCCTCGACCAGGGCCCAGAACTGCCGCCGCGACAGCGGGTCCACGCCCGTGGTGGGCTCGTCGAGGATGAGCAGGTCCGGGTCGTGCACCAGCGCGCAGCACAAGCCCAGCTTTTGCTTCATGCCGCCGGACAGCTTGCCCGCAGGGCGGTCGCGGAAAGGGCTGAGGCCGGTGGCGTCCATCAGGCGCTGCAGGCGCGCGGCGCGCTCGCGCGCCCCCTGGCCGAACAGCCGGGCGAAGAAGTCGATGTTCTCGGCCACCGACAGCGTCGGGTACAAGTTGCGGCCCAAGCCCTGCGGCATGAAGGCCACGCGCGGCGCGAGCACGGCGCGCTCGCGGGCCTGGGCCATGTCGTGGCCGAGCACTCGCACGCCGCCACGCTGCAGGCGCTTGACGCCCGCGATCAGCGACAGCAGCGTCGACTTGCCCACGCCGTCGGGCCCGACCAGGCCGATGGTCTGCCCGGCCGGCAAGCTCAGCGAGATGTGGTGCAGCGCGGTGACATCGCCGTATCGGTGGCTGACGTCCTGGAGCACCACGGCGGGCGCGATGCGGTTCACGGCTTGGCCTGCGATGCCGTGGCGGAGGCCGAAGCAGCAGGCGCGGCTTCAGCGGTCGTCTCAGGCAACTTCACCTGAAGGGACGCGGGCCAGGGCGTGCGCGCGTCGGTGCGCACATGGCCATGCCCGGTCAGCCCGGCCTTGACGTAGCGGCTGTAGCGCTGGGCCACCTCGCGCGGCACCTGCAGCTTCACCCGGAACACCAGCTTCTCGCGCTCCGCATCGGTTTCCACGTGCTTGGGCGTGAACTGCGCTTCGGCCGCCACGAACGACACCTTGGCCGGCACCACGTGCTGCGGGGCGGCGTCCAGCACGATGCGCGCTTCGTCGCCCACCTGCAACTTGCCCGCCACCGCGGTGGGCAGGAAGACGGTCATGTGCGCATCGGCCAGGTTGAGCAGCGTCACCACGCGCCCGCCGGACGGGATGACCGAGCCGGGCTCGACCACGCGGTACTCGATGCGGCCGTCCACCGGCGCGCGCAAGCTCATGTCCTCGATGGCCACGTTCAGGCGGCGGATCTGCGCTTCGGCCTCGCCACGGGCTGCCGTGGCCTCGCCAATGGCCGCGGTGGCCACTTTCACGCCCGCCTGTTCGCCGTCGCGCTGGGCCGTGCGGCGCTCGACCTCGGCACCCGAGACCAGCGCATCCTGCTGCAGCTTGCCCGCGTGGTCCAGCTCCAACTGGGCCAGCCGGGCCTGCACGCGCCGCACCTCGGTCTCGGCCTGGGCGCGCTGCATGGCCTGGCCTGCGCGGTCGCGGGCGGCGGCCACGGCGTCACGCTGGGCCAGCAAGTCGGTGCTGTCCTGGCGCGCGATCAGGTCGCCGGCCTTCACCAGGTCCCCCTCGTGCACCGGCAACTCGACGATGCGGCCCGGGTACTTCGCCGCGATGTCGATGCGCTCGACTTCCATGCGGCCATTGCCGCGTGCCAGGCCTTCGGGCAGGCCGTGGTCTCGGGTGTGCAGCCAGTAGGCCAGGCCAAGGGCACCGGCGATGGCGACCAGGGGCAGGGTCCAGCGCAGCGAGGAGGTGTTCATGCGAGGGGAGGGGTGAATCTGCGAGTGTTGCGCTGCAGCATCTCTCCTGCGGCGGCATCCGTCAATCTGACTATTTGATTTGTCTCAAGGACGCTGCCAACTTCGGTGGCCGGTGTGGCGCGCCGTGCCCAAGCCAGCCACCCGGCACAAAGACATGGCGCCTGCTCGCGGGGGTGGGGGGTGTTTCTCCGGACGTGGCCGTGCCCGAGGGCGCACCGGCTGGCGTTATCCTAGGCGCATCACGTCCCTTTGCACTCGTTGACGAACCCATGATCACTGTCGAAAAAAGCCGCTCCTGGCAAGGTGTGGCCATCGCGGCCGCCCTGGCAGCAGCCGCCGCTGGCGCTTACTGGGCCTTCGCCCCCTCGAACGACGGCGGTGCCGCCCAGAGCAACAGCAACGCAGGCAACGGCATGTGGCCTGGCATGGGCAACAGTGCCTCGGTGGTGGCCACGGGGGCGCCGGAGCTCAACCCGCCCGTGCTGGCCGATGGCCGCCCGTCCGACCTCAGCGAGGCCGACTGGAACTCACTGGAAGCGGCCCTGAAACGGCAGCCCAATGCCAAGGCCGAAGCCACCCGCATCGTCAGCTACCTGCGCTATCAGAAGGCGTTCGAGACCTGGCAGAACCTCGACGAGCAGCGCGATGCCCGCAAGCGCCGTCAGATGGCCGAAGCGCTCATGAGCGAACTGCCCGAACGCATGAAGTCAGGCGAATTCACCCTGGTGGAAGCCACCCTGATGGGCGTGGTGCTGGTGGCCGACATGGAGCCCGACGAGGCCAAGCGCACCCAGCGAGCCGAAGCCTGGCAGGCCAAGGTGGGCAGCATGGTCGGCGGCATGGTGGCCAACCCCGAAGACGAAGCCCAGATGGCGGCGCTCAACCGCGAAACCGAGTTCAAACGCCGCCGCGCTTCGGCTTTCGGCGACTGGCAGCTCAAGACCGAACCGGCAGAGCGCTCGCCTGCCAAGCTCTCTCAGGCCATGGAAGACATCCAGCGGATGTACAACAGCGGCGCCTCCAACTGAACTGAGCGCTGACAGGGGCCTGGGCCTTCAGCGCAAGCGTGCTTCCAGGCTCGCCCGCACCTCGGGCCAGTCGTGCTGGGTGATGGCGTGCATCACCGAGTCACGGACGAAGCCGTCGCGCATCACCATGTGGCTGCGCAGCGTGCCCTCCTCGCGCGCCCCGATGCGCACGATGGCCTGACGCGACGTCAGGTTGCGCGCGTCGGTCAGCAACTCCACGCGGTTGCAGGCCCAGTGTTCGAAGGCATGGCGCAGCATGAGGTACTTGGCCTCGGTGTTGACGTGCGTGCGCTGCCAGCTGCGCGCGATGAAGGTGAAGCCGATCTCCACCCGCCGGTGCGCTGCTTCGATGCAGCGGAAGCGCGTGCTGCCGACCACCGCGCCGCTGTCCGCGTCCACCGTGGCAAACGCCAGCTCGCGTCCCGCAGCCAATGCCGCATCGGCCGCTTCGAAAAAGCCTGCCAAGTCGCGTGGGTGCGGCACAAAAGTGACGGGCAGCGCCCAGAGCTCGCCATCGGCGATGGCCGCGGCAATGCCCGCTTCGTGCAGGGGGCGCGACAGGGGCTCCAGCCGCACACGGCGGCCCTGGAGGGTGGTGGCAGAGATTTGCATCGGCATGTTCAACCCGGTGTGAGGCCACCAGCTTGCCACGCTGCAGCGAACCTGGTGGCACAAGCCACGCGTTGACGCGGGAACATTGTGCGCACCGTTCCCCCTTCAGAGGGGAGACCTGGACGGGGCCCCTCGCGGATGATCACGACAGCTTTCCGCCGCGCATCCACAGCCCGGTTTCAACACCCGTTCCCTCTGCCTGCTTTCACCGCCCATGGCCTGCCATCAAGCTTCCTCAAAGACCTGCGCCCCATGGACCACATCGGCTGGCCGCAGGTGCCCGCCGTGAGCCCATCAGGCTGGCAGCCAGCGCAGGACCCCGACCCACAAGGGCACGGTGACCATGCCCAGCAAGGTGGACAGGGTGATGAGGCCCGCCACAAACGGGCCGTTGCCACCCATGCGCACGGCCAGCACGTAGGCGCTGGAGGCGGTCGGCAATGCGCCAAAAGCCACCAGGATGGCCCGTTGTGCATCGGGCAGGGCCAGCCACTGGCCCAGCAGCAGGGCCGCCAGGGGCAGCACCAGGTGCCGGATCGCCAGCAGGCCACCCGCCAGACCGGGGGCGGCGGCCAGCCCCGTCCATTGCAGGCCGGCCCCCACGGCCAGCAGGCCCATGGGCAGGGCGGCCTGTCCGATGCGGCCCACCGTTTCCATCAAGAAGTGCGGCAAAGGGATGTCCAGCACCCGCACCGCCAAGCCAGCCAGGGTGCTGATGATCAGCGGGTTGCGTGCCATCTCCCGCAGGGTGTTGTGACCGCCTTGCCGCGCCAGGCTCCAGACGGCACCGGCGTTGCACAGGGGCACGCACAGGGCGATGAGGATGGCGATCAGCGCCACGCCCTGCGCACCCAGCAGCCGGTCGGCCAAGGCCAGGGCGATGTAGGAGTTGAACCGGAAAGCGACCTGCGCCCCACTGGCGTGCAGGCGCGCGTCCACGCCCGGGCCATGGCGCAGCAGGGTGGCCAGGCCCAGACCGAGCAGGCTCAGCGCCACACCGGCGCCCGCCATGGCCGCGGCATCGGTCGGGCGCAGCGGGCTTTTGACGATGGAGGCGAACAGCAGGGCCGGGAACAGCAGGTTGTAAACCAGACGCTCGACCACGTCCCAGGTGGGGCGTTCGAGAGCCGTGAAACGACACAGCAGGAATCCGCCCACAATCAACAGGAAGTCGGGCAGCAGCATCAGCGGGTCCAGCATGGGCAGCAGGGTAACGCCATCCCCTTGATTTGCGCATGTGGAACCCCACATGCCCTCACATCACCCACGGGGCCCAGCCTCTGGCAACAAGGACGAGATTGCATGGATTCCATTTCCTGGCGCCTGCGCGCCATGCGGCAACTGGCCGTGGCTACCTTGCTGACGGCCTTGTCGGGCGCCTGGCTGGGCCATGCCTGTGCCGCCACGCTGGACGGGCAGCAGTTCGATGACACCGCGGTGCTGTCCGACCGCACCCTGAGGCTCAATGGCCTCGGTTTGCGCGGTGTGGCCTGGGTCAAGGCCTTCGTGGCGGGCCTCTACCTGCCTGCGCCCACCCGCGACAGCGTCCAGGTGCTGACCATGCCAGGCCCCAAGCGCCTGCGCCTGAAGATCATGCTGGACGCCCCCAGCCACGAGCTCACCAAGTCGCTGACCAGCCGCATCGCCCGCAACGAAACCGAAGCGGCCCAGGCGCAGATGGAAGACAGGCTCACACGCCTGGCGGCCCACCTCGACAGCATGGGTGATCTGCGCGTGGGCGACACCATCGACATCGACTTCGTGCCCGAGCGTGGCACCGTGCTGCGCCTCAACGAGCGTTTCGTGGGCACGCCTGTGGTGGGCGATGACCTGTACCGCTCCGTGCTCAAGATTTTCGTGGGCGACAAACCGGTGGACAAGCGCTTGAAAGAGGGCTTGCTGGGTGGTGGTGTCTGACACGCAAGCCACACCGCACGCTGCTTTGCAAGCCGATCCGCACCTGGACCGCTTCATCGATGCCCTCTGGCTCGAAGATGGCCTGAGCGCCAACACCCTGTCCGCGTACCGGCGTGACCTCAGCGCGCTGGCCACCTGGCTGCAAGCCCAAGGCGGTGCCACCCTGGTGCAAGCCGCTGAGCATGAGGTGCAGGCTTACATGGCCAATCGCCATGCCGAGTCCAAGCCTTCGTCTGTGGGCCGCCGCCTCAGCGTGTTCCGCCGCTTTTACCGCTGGGCCGTGCGCGAAGGCCTGTGCACCCAGGATCCGACTCTGCGCATGGACGCCCCCCGCCAGCGCATGCGCTTGCCCGGCACGCTCACCGAGCAGCAGGTTGAGCGCTTGCTGGCCGCACCCGATGTGCTCGACAAGCTCGGCCTGCGCGACCGCGCCATGCTGGAGTTGCTCTACGCCAGCGGCCTGCGCGTGAGCGAGTTGGTCACCCTGCGCACGGTGCAACTGGGTTTGAACGAGGGCGTTGTGCGCGTCACGGGCAAAGGCAGCAAGGAGCGCCTGGTGCCCTTTGGCCAGGAGGCTGGTGCGTGCTTGCAGCGCTACCTGGACGAGGCCCGTGGGCAGATCCTGGGTGTGCAGCGCGTCAGCGAAGCCTTGTTCGTGACCTCGCAAGGCCAGGGCATGTCGCGGCAGATGTTCTGGAAGATCATCCGCAAGTACGCCTTGGTGGCGGGCATCCACCAGCACCTCTCGCCCCACACCTTGCGCCACGCCTTCGCGACGCACCTGCTCAACCACGGTGCCGATTTGCGTGTCGTGCAGATGCTGCTGGGCCATGCCGACATCTCGACCACGCAGGTTTACACCCACGTGGCGCGTGAGCGCTTGCGGCAGTTGCATGCCCAGCACCATCCCCGGGGGGGTGGTTCCGGCTAGCTTTCTGGCGGGCTGCCTCAGTCCAGGCCCAGCAGGAAGGCCATTTCAGCGTCCGTGAAGCCGGCCGCCTTGCGTGCGGCTTCGTTGAAAGGCGGCCGCATCCGAGGGGCGTCGTACTGCTTCACCAATTGCGGGTAGAGCGCGACGGCGTCCAGCCCCCGTGCCTGGCAGAGGTGGTGGAACCAGTGGTTGCCAATCGCCACATGCCCCACCTCGTCGTGCAAGATGGTGTCCAGGATGGCCACCGCGGCCAGGTCACCGGCGCGCGTCAGCTTCTGCTGGATCAGCGGGGTGGCGTCCAGGCCGCGGGCCTCCAGCGTGCGTGGCACCAGGGCCATGCGCGCCACGATGTCATCGCGCGTTTTCTCGCACATGCCCCACAGGCCATCGTGGGCGTCGAAGTCGCCGTAATCGAAGCCCAGGGTTTGCAGGTGATCACGCAGCAGGCCGAAGTGCAGGGCCTCCTCGCCGGCCACGCGCAACCAGTCCAGGTAGAACTGCGCGGGCATGTCGGCGTAGCGCCAGACGGCGTCCAGCGCCAGGTTGATGGCGTTGAATTCGATGTGGCAGATGGCGTGCAGCAAGGCCGCGCGGCCTTCCAGCGTGAAGGGGCTGCGCGAAGGCACCTGCGTGGCCGACACCAGGTGTGGGCGGGCAGGGCGGCCTGGCATGGCCGCGGCTTGCTGGGGCGAGAGGGCGATGACTTCGACGATGGTTTCGGCGATGGTTTCGCCGCGCCAGCCGTTCTCAGCGAACTGGCTCGCCCCCTCGTGCAGCGCGCGCGCCTGCTGTGCTTTCAGGGCCGGGTCGGGCTGCAGCAGGGCGTCCAGCGCGAGGCGACGGGGAGAGGTTCCGGGTGGCATCCCCCGATTTTCTCACCCTCAGTGCCTTGCGCTGCTCAGGCTCACTCCGACCAGGACACCCAGTTGAAGTGCGCCGACACCAGGATCAGCACGCCGAAGGCAATCCGGTACCAGGCAAAGGGGATGAAGCTGTGGCTGGACACGTAGCGGATCAGCCAGCGCACGCACACCCAGGCCGACAGGAAGGCGAACACCAGACCGACGCTGAACAAGGGCAGGTCGGCCATCGACAACAGCGCACGCTCCTTGTAGAGGCTGTACACGCCTGCGCCCACCAGGGTCGGGATGCCCAGGAAGAAGCTGAAGTCGGTCGCGGCCTTGCGCGACAGGCCCATCAGCATGCCGCCGATGATGGTGGCGCCAGAGCGGCTGGTGCCGGGCACCAGGGCCAGACACTGGACGAGCCCCACTTTCAGTGCATCGACGAGGGTGAGGTCGTCCACCGTTTCGACGCGGGCACGCGGTGCGCGGGCCGCGATGCGCTCTGCGATCAGGATGATGATGCCGCCCAGGATGAAGGTCGAGGCCACCACCGTGGCGTTGAACAGGTAGGCCTTGACGATCTTGCCCAGCGCCAAGCCGAGCACCACGGCGGGCAGGAAACCGATCAGCACATTGGCGGTGAAACGCTGCGCCTTGGGGTCCGAGCCCAGGCCGGTCAGCGTGTCGCGGATGCGCTGCATGTAGACCAGGATGACGGCGAAGATGGCGCCGGTCTGGATGGCGATTTCGAACACCTTGGCTTTTTCGGCGCCGGCGGAGCGGGCGAAATCCAGCAGGGAGTCGGCCAGGATGAGGTGGCCTGTGCTGGAGATGGGCAGGAACTCGGTGAGGCCTTCCACGATGCCCATGAGGGCGGCCTTGAAGAACAACACAACGTCCACCAGCGATTCTCCTGAGACGGGCTTGGCCGTCGTCTGCTCGACAGGCACCGCGCCCACCGCCGCCATCGGCAGTCGGCCGACACGAGGCCGCATCTTAGGCGAGCCCTGTGACTGCAATGCCCCTGGTGCGCCCCAGGGACGGGGGGCTTGTCTACACTGCGCCACATGCCCACCCCCGCTGAAACCTCCTCAGACGCTGGCGCCCGCGCGCTTTCACACCACTTTGCCGCGCCACCGGCCGAGGCCTGGCTCAACCGTTTTGCCCAGCTCAGCCAGGACACCCAGGCCCGCCTGGGCGTGCCCTTGGGCACCGCCTTGTCGGGCGAGCCGCTGCCCACGCCGCGCTGGGTGGCCACCAGCGAGGCCCTGGCGCGCGAGCTGGGCTGGCCTGCCGACTGGCGCAACGACGAAGCGCTCCAGGTGTTCAGCGGCAACGCCGTCTGGCCGGGCATGGCGCCCATGGCCACCGTGTATTCAGGGCACCAGTTTGGGCAGTGGGCCGGGCAGTTGGGCGACGGCCGCGCCTTGCTGCTGGGCGAAATCAGTGCGCCCCTGGGTCCGCAGGAGTTGCAACTCAAGGGCGCTGGCATGACACCGTACTCGCGCCGTGCCGATGGGCGCGCCGTGTTGCGCTCCAGCATCCGCGAATTCCTGTGCAGCGAGGCCATGCACGCCTTGGGCATCCCCACCACCCGGGCGCTGGCGCTGACCGCGTCGCCCGAAACAGTGCGGCGCGAAACCCTGGAGACCGCAGCGGTGGTCACGCGCGTGGCGCCCAGCTTCATCCGATTCGGGCACTTCGAGCATTTCGCGCACAGCGGCCGGCCTCGCCACCACGAGGCCCTGGCCGCGCTGCTGGACTTCGTCATCGCCCACCACTTCCCGCAATTGCAAGGCCAGCAAGGTCAGCAAGGTCAGCCCCAGCCCGCTCTGGCCTTGCTGGACGCCGTGGTGCAGCGCACCGCCGAGCTGATGGCGGCCTGGCAGTCGGTCGGCTTCTGCCATGGCGTGATGAACACCGACAACATGTCCATCCTGGGCCTGACCATCGATTACGGCCCCTTCGGTTTCCTCGACGCCTTCGATCCCGATCACATCTGCAACCACTCCGACGACCGCGGGCGCTACAGCTGGAACAACCAGCCACAGATCGGCTACTGGAACCTGCGCGCCCTGGCGCAGGCGCTGTTGCCCCTGGTGCCGGATGCGCAGGACGACCCGAAAGCCCTCACCGAGGTGCTGCAGACCTACGAACAGCGCTTCCCGCAGGCCATGAACGCGCGCTGGCGGGCCAAGCTGGGCCTGCAGGCCGAACGCCCGGAAGACGTCGAACTGGCCATCGATTACCTGCGCCTGCTGGCCGCAGGCCGCGTGGACTTCACCATCGCTTTTCGGCGGCTGGGCAGCTTCGTGAGCGAAGGTGCCCCCGAGTCCATGGCCACCGATGCCCGCAACGCGCCGCTGCGCGACCTCTTCCTCGACCGCGCCGCCTTCGACGCCTGGGCCCTGCGATACGCCCAGCGCCTGCAGGCCGAAGGCAGCACCGATGCCGAGCGCGCCCAGCGCATGGGTCGCGTCAACCCGGTCTATGTGCTGCGCAACCACCTGGCCGAAACCGCCATCCGCCGAGCGCAACAAGGCGACGACAGCGAGGTCCAGCGCCTGCACCGCCTGCTGCAGAATCCGTTCGACGTGCAAGCCGGCTGCGAAGCCGATGCCGACTTCCCGCCCAGCTGGGCGCAATCCATCGAGGTGTCCTGTTCATCATGAGCGATCACGCCGTCCAGAAAACCGACGCCGAATGGCGTGAGCAACTCACGGCGCCCGACCGTGAGCCCTTGACCTACCGCGTCACCCGCCAGGCCGCCACCGAGCCACCGTTCAGCGGCCGCTACTGGGACCACTTCGAGACCGGCAGCTACCAATGCGTGTGCTGCGGCGTCCAGCTCTTCGCCTCGGACACCAAATTCGATGCCGGCTGTGGCTGGCCGAGCTATTGGCAGCCGGCGGCCGACGACCGCATCGAGTACATCCGCGACACCAGCCACGGCATGGTCCGCACCGAGGTGCGCTGCAAAAACTGCGGCGCCCACCTCGGGCACGTGTTCGAAGATGGCCCCCAACCCACGGGGGAACGCTATTGCATCAACTCCGCCGCGATAGACTTTGAGCCAGGCTCCCGCTGACGGGACCCTTGACCACACCCCATGAAAATCCTCTTCGACCTGCTGCCCATCTTTCTGTTCTTTGCCAGTTTCAAATGGGCCGAAGGGCACAAGGACCTGGCCGCGCAATGGCTCACCGAACACCTGGGCTTTGCCGTCTCCGGCGGCGTGGTGGGTGTGACGGAAGCACCCACCCTGCTGGCCACGGTGGTCGTGGTCGTGGCCACGGCGCTGCAAATCCTCGTGCTCAAGGCCCTGCGCAAGCCGGTGGACAAGATGTTGTGGGCCGGCCTGGTCATCGTGGTGGTGCTGGGCGGCCTGACGCTGTGGTTCCACGATGAGCGCTTCATCAAGTGGAAGCCTACGCTGATCTACTGGCTGATGGCGGTGGGCTTCCTGGTCACCGAGATCGTGCTCAAGCGCAAGATGCTGCGCCAGATGATGGGCGGGCAGATGGACGCGCCGGACGCTGTCTGGCGCACGCTGGGCTGGGCCTGGGTCCTGTTCTTTGGCGCCATGGGCGTGCTCAACCTGTACGTGGCCTTCAACTTCCCGACCGACGTCTGGGTGAGCTTCAAGATGTGGGGCAGCCTGGGCCTGACGCTGGTGTTCACTCTGGCGCAAGGCGTTTACCTGAGCAAGCACATGAGCCCGCCTCCCGCCGAAGCAGGGGGCTCGCAATGAGCGCCGCTGCCTCTCCTTCAACGTTCCAGCCCGTCACCGCCGCCGAAATGCAGGCGGTGCTGACGCAGGCGCTGCAACCCGAGTTCATCGCGGTGCAGGACGACACTGCCGCCCACCATGGCCACGCGGGCCACAGCGGCGCCGATTTCGGCACCCATTTTTCGCTTCACATCCGCGCACGTTCTTTCACCGGACTGTCACACGTGCAGCGACATCGCCTTGTGTATGATGCCCTGCGCGACCTGATGCCTCGCGGCGTGCATGCCCTGGCGATCAAGGCCGAGCTGCCGGTCGCTCCTGTGTCGCCGTCACACTGATTCACCCAACCCAAGCGCTCTGCTCAACATGAAGACTTCCCGTCACGTCAAGGCTGCTCTGCTGGCCGCATCGCTGTCGCTGGCCGCTCCGCTGGTTTCGGCCCAGAACATCGCCATCGTCAACGGCAAGGCCGTGCCCAAGGCCCGTGCCGACACCCTGATCGAGCAGATCCTGAAGTCGCCCCAGCAGCCCGGCCAGCCGCCCATGACCAAGAGCCCCGAGCTGGAACAGAAGGCCAAGGACGAGGTCGTGCTGCGCGAGATCCTGATCCAGGAAGCCGAGCGCCGCGGTTTGAATGCCACGCCCGACTACAAGGCACAGATGGAGCTGACCCGCCAGTCCATCCTGATCCGCTCGCTGTTCCAGGACTTCGAGAAGAAGAGCGGCACCACCGACGCTGAAGCTCGCGCCGAGTACGACAAAATCAAGTCGGCCAATGGCGACAAGGAATACCGCGCTCGCCACATCCTGGTCGAGAAAGAAGAAGACGCCAAGGCCATCGTGGCCCAGCTCAAGGGCGGTGCCAAGTTCGAAGACCTGGCCAAGAAGAACTCCAAGGACCCGGGCTCTGCCGAAAACGGTGGTGACCTGGACTGGGCCAACCCCGGCAACTACGTGCCCGAGTTCTCGGCTGCGATGGTCAAGCTGAACAAGGGCGAAGTCACCGACACCCCGGTCAAGTCGCAGTTCGGCTACCACATCATCAAGTTGGAAGACACCCGCGCGGTCCAGTTCCCGGCCTTCGACGAAGTCAAGGCCCAGATCATCCAGCGCAACAACCAGGCCAAGGTTGCCAAGTTCCGCGAAGAACTGAAGAACAAGGCCAAGACGGACTACAAGTTCTCCAACTGATGCACGGTTGACGCGGTGGGCCCTCGCGGGTTCGCCGGGTCGTTGAGCCGTCCACAGGCAGGCACATCGCAGCGATGTGGCCTGCCTTTTTCATGGCCGTGGCGCATGCCCCCAGTGCCGCGTTCAGCCGCGCTTGCGGAACACCAGGTCCCACACCCCGTGGCCCAGGCGCAGGCCGCGGTTCTCGAACTTGGTCAGTGGGCGGTAGGCGGGCTTCTCGGCATAGCCTTGGGCGGTGTTGATCAGCTCAGGCTCGGCCGAGAGCACTTCCAGCATCTGCTGGGCATAGGGCTCCCAGTCGGTGGCGCAATGCAGGTAGCCGCCCGGTGCCAGGTGCTTGACGATGTTGGCCACGAAGCCGGCCTGGATGAGGCGGCGCTTGTTGTGCTTCTTCTTGTGCCAGGGGTCGGGGAAGAAGATGTGCATGCCGGCCAGGGAGCCTTCGGGCACCATGTGCTTGAGCACCTCGACGGCGTCGTCTTGCACGATGCGCAGGTTGGACAGGCCCCGCTCGCCCACTTGCTTGAGCAGGGCGCCCACGCCAGGTTCGTGCACCTCGCAGCCGATGAAGTCGGTGTCGGGCAGGCGTTCGGCGATCTTGGCCGTGGCGTCGCCCATGCCGAAGCCGATTTCGAACACCACGGGCGCCTTGCGGCCAAACGTGGCTTGCAGGTCCAGGAGTTGTGGCGTGAACGGCAGCACGAATTTCGGACCCAGTTCGCTGAGCGCACGGGCCTGGCCCTCGGTGGTGCGACCGGCGCGCATCACGAAGCTGCGGATGCTGCGTGGGTGGGCGACCCCGTGCGGTGCCTGGTCGGGCGGTGTGGCACAGGAGGGGGCGTCGCTGCCGGCAGGCGGGCAGTCTTTCTCGGAAGGCGAACTCATGGCCGTATTTTAGGGCCGAGGGTTCGCGCGTGGGCTTGGCGTCACACGCTGCTGCAGGGTTGTGACGAAGTTGACCAAGTGACCACCGGCGTGCGCAACAGGCTGTGTTTTGTCCGGCTCGTTCTGCGATCCTGAAGGCCTTGGAGGTGCTTGCACGCAGGGCCTCGCTCATTGCACAGGAGTTTCGCATGGCATCCACGACCCACACCGCCCGCCAGACCTTGCTGGGCTTTGCCTTGGCCACGGTGGCCGTGGGCGCCAGCGCCATTCCTTTGACCATCCCCACGACCTACCTGGACGCTGAGTCCATCTACACCTTCGATGCCGACACATCCGACCTGATGCGCCTCATGGGCATCTCGGTGCGTGCACTGGGCAACACTCAGGCCGTGTCGGGCAGCAACTGGCAGTTCATGATGCCGGTGACCCAGGTGACGCTCAATGCCAGCATCCTGCCTCTGGGCCTCACGCCGGTGTCGGGCTATGCCACGGGTTCCGGCTTGATGATCCAGAGCGAGACCGGTGCGTTGACGCTGGCAAACTTCGGGCTGGATTTCAAGCGCAATGTGCTGACGGCAGACCTGGGCACCAGCGCAGGCATCAGCAAGGCCTTTGACGTTTACAGCTTCACCGTGGAACAGGGGCTGCACGTGTCCACCACCGGCGGCTTGTCGATGGCGATGAACCTCTCCCACATGACCCTGACGAATGGCGCCCAGGCACAATTCGCCACTGCGCTGCAGCTCGATGAGTTGGCTGTGTCCGTGCTGCCCATGCTGAATTTCGGCACCCTTGACGTGAACATCTCGCCGGCTTTGCGCTTCGGCGTGTCGGACCGTGCCTTGGTGGCGGCCATCCCCGAACCGCCGAAATTCGCCACCTTGGGCTTGGGTCTGTTGGGCCTGGCATTCGTGGCGCGGCGTCGGCTCTCCTGACATCAGGCCGACGACACCCCGGCGGCCGCTCCACAGCGGCCTGAGGCTACAATCTGCAGCATTGCGGGCGTCGTTCAATGGCAGGACCTGAGCTTCCCAAGCTCATGACGTGGGTTCGATTCCCATCGCCCGCTCCACGCCGCCCCTGCCTGAGGGGGGCAAACGGACACAGAAACTCCGTACAGTATCGACTTACGCGTGTCGTCGCCTGCCGGGCGACCTCTGTCATCCAATCAACAGGCAGGAAGTCGTGAGTTTCAGTCGTCTGGATGGATTCCGCATTGCCGGTGTCTCCACGGTCGTGCCCGCCACGCAGCTGGACAACCTCGCCCTGGGCGAGCGCTACGGCGCAGACGATGTTCGCAAGGTGGTGTCGATGGCCGGTGTGCGCCACCGCCACGTGGTGAGCGAGGGCCAGACCTCGGCGGACCTCTGCACCGATGCGGCGCAACGCTTGCTCCAAGCGCTGGGCTGGGCGCCGGACAGCGTCACCGGCCTCATCATGGTGACCCAATCTCCCGATCACTTCCTGCCTTCGTCGGCATGTGTGGTGCACGGTCGGCTCGGCATGGGTGTGGACTGCGCGGCCTTCGACGTCGGTCTGGGTTGCTCTGGCTACCCCTATGGCCTGTACCTGGCGGCCACCATGCTCAAAGGCGGCGGACACCAGCGCATCCTCATGCTCAACGGTGACACGCCCAGCCGTTTCACCAGTCCCGATGACCATGCCACCACCCTGTTGTTCGGGGATGCCGGTTCGGCCACGGCCCTGGAAGCGGTGGCGCCAGGAGGTTTCGCCTCGCATTTCGGCTTGTTCTCGGACGGCACAGGCGCTGAAGCGCTGATCATGAAGGGCGGCGGGTTCCGCGACCGCTTCCCGGCCGATCCGCGCGACCTGTACGTGCGCATGGACGGTGCCGGTGTCTTCAACTTCACCATCAAGCGCGTGCCGCCTTTGATCCAGGACACCCTGGCCGCTGCGGCACTGGACGTGCAGGACGTGGACGCCTACATCTTCCACCAGTCCAACCGCTTCATCATGAAGCACCTGATCAAGAAGTGCGGCCTGCCCGAGGACCGCGTGCCCTTCACGCTGGAAGACACGGGCAATTGCGGTGGCCCTTCGGTGCCAGTGACGCTGACGCGCGCCCTGGCCGAGCGCCAGCGCGCGCAAGCACAGGACCTCCGCGTGATGCTGCTGGGTTACGGTGTGGGCCTGTCGTGGGCCTCGGCCGTCGTCCAGGTTGACGCCCATGCGGTGCTGATGCATGGTGTGTCCGCGTCGGACGACACCCCCCTGGATTCGAACCACGAAGTCGCCCCATGAGCCAGACCCACATCACCCTGGCCGAAGCCCTCGACATGATGGCCGACGCCTTCAATGAGCCCCTGGCCAATGTGCAGCCCGAGACGGCCCGCGACAGCATCCCCGGTTGGGATTCCATGGGCGCCTTGATGCTGATTGCCGAGCTGGACGAACGCTTTGGCATCGAGCTCAGCGCCGAGGCCTCGCGCCAGATGCGTTCTGTGCAGCACGTCCTGGACTTCCTGGCGCAGCACGGCGTCTTGTCGGCCTGAGACCTGGCGGTGGCACAGCAGGCGCCCTTGTTGCGAAGTGCTGCGCCGATGCCAGCTGGCCATGTCGTGAGCACCCTTGCCAATCGATCCGCCCCTGCGCTTGGGCCGATCTCTCGCGAGAAAACCGCTCGCCTGGTGTCTCGCGCCTTGGGCGTCACGCCCGACGTGCTGGACGCCGGCTTCCGCGCTGCCACGCTGGCCGACCTGCCGGCGGTGCTGGCGTTGCGCCGCCGTGTGCTGGGCGACGCCCTGACCTGGGACGATGAGCGGTACGTTCGCTGGCGCTATCTGCCCGAGCCCGGCGAGCGTAGCTTGGCCACCTGCTGGCTGTGCACCCGCGGCGATGAGCTGCTGGGCATGATCGGCACCGAGGCCCTCTGTTTGCAAGCCGGTGACTTGCGCCAGCAGGTGCATGCCGCGATGGACCTCATGGTGCAGCCGGAATGGGCGGGCAGCGGTCTGGGTGTGTGGGTCAACCAGACGGTGTGCGAGCGCCTGGGCTGTGTGCTGGCCATCGGCTCCAACCCCAATTCCAAGGGCGTGCTGGCGCGTACTTTCGAGGCTTTGCCGGCCCGCCGCACCCACACCCACCCGCTGCACTTTGCGCACTTCATGGCCAAGCGCCTGCCACACGGGCTGCTGGCCGGGGTGGCCGCAGGCCTGGCCGACGCCGCCATGGTGGTGCTGCGCGTCGGCCGTTTGTGGTCCACCGGGTGGCGGCTGTCGGTGACGCAGCTCGCGCAGTGGGCACCCGGCACCCCGGAGCACAGCGACATCGAAACGCTGTTGCAGGCGGCCCAGCGGTCAGACCGTGTGGAGGTGGACCGCGACGCAGCCACCCTGGCGCACCGTTTGCTGGCCAATCCTCGCACCCGCTGCGAGGTCTGGCTGGCCCGAGACGGCGCCCGGCCGGTGGGCATGGTGGCCACGCGCTCGGTGCCCATCGAAGGCGGACGTCATGCCGTGCAGGTGCTGGACGCGGTGATCGACCCGGCGTGCCAGCGCCCGGCCTTGCGTGCCCTGCTGGCCCGTGTCACGGCCCGCGCCTTCCGCCGTGGTGCTGACTACCTGACCTGGACGCTGTACGACCCGGCCTTGGAGGCAGAGTTGAAGCCGTTGATGTTCCGGACCATGCCTCACACCTACGAAACGATGTCCTGGGTCTGCCCCGACGCGGCTTTCCGCGAGGCTGTGCTGGCGCGCGCGGGCTGGTCGCTCAGCGACATCCACACCGACCGCGATTCGGCCTGATCGCGTCAGTAAAAAATCGCCAGCAGCAGCCCGCCAATCAGCACCCACTTGCCAACGTAGTAGGCCGTGCGGTTCGTGGCTTTGAGCTGCTTGGCCTTCTCGCGGGCCTTGTAGGCCACGCCGAAGAACCGGTTGATGCCACCGACCTGCTCGCCTTGCTCGTTCTGCGTGGCCGATGCTTTCATGACGATGGCGGCAAAGACCTTGTTGAGCCAGCGCACCACGGACGTGTGGACCGGGCGCTCGACGTCGGCGAACAGGATGATGCGCGGCTGTTGCGTGGTGTTGGCCGCGTGGTGGATGTAGGTTTCGTCGAACATCACGACTTCGCCATCTTTCCAGTGGTAGCGCTGGCCGTCCACTTCGATGTAGCAGCCTGGGTCGTTCGGCGTGATCAGGCCCAGGTGGTAGCGCAGCGAGCCGGCGTAGGGGTCGCGGTGCTTGACCAGGGTGGCGCCCGGCGGCAGCGAGGCGAACATCGCCGCCTTGATGCCCGGGATCTGGTTGAGCAGGGCGACCGTTTTCGGGCAGCGCGCGGCGGCCGAGGGCTGCTCCACGCCGTACCACTTCAGGTAGAAGCGCTTCCAGCCGGTGCGGAAGAAGGAGTTGAAGCCGATGTCGTTGTAGCCGTCGGCGGCCTTGATGTTGCCGCCCTCGTCCAGGGCCAGTGCCTCGTCACGGATCAGCTGCCAGTTGTCCTGCAGCACCTTCAGTTCGGGGAACTGCTTGTCGTTCAGGTAAGGCTGGCTGCCGACCTTGGAGAACAGCACCATCAGCGAGTTGAAGGGTGCGATCAGCACGGTGAAGTCGGTCAGTGCGCGCACCAGGCCGAAGCGCACCTTGCCGCGCAGGTGGGCGTGCAGGGCCGCGGCGATGAAGGCGATGAGCACCCAGTGGCGCGGGGCCAGGGGCCAGAGGTCGTGGACGAAGTTCATGGAGGCAGAGCGCGGAGGAGGGGTGCGCCGATGCGGTTCGGCGATGTGAGTGAGCCCGGGCGCGCTCAGCGGTCCAGGCCGCCCAGGCAGACGTACTTGGCCTCGACGTAATCCTCGATGCCCTGGCGCGCACCTTCGCGGCCCAGGCCGGACTGCTTGACGCCGCCGAACGGCACCTCGCAGGTCGAGATGACGCCTGTGTTGACGCCGACCATGCCGTACTCCAGCCCTTCGCTGACGCGCCAGATGCGGCCCACGTCGCGGCTGTAGAAGTAGCTGGCCAGGCCGAATTCGGTGTCGTTGGCCAGTGAGATGGCCTCGGCCTCGGTGTCGAACTTGAACACGGGGGCGACGGGGCCGAAGATTTCCTCTCGCGCCACGCGCATGGTCGCGTTGACGTTCGACAGCACGGTGGGCTGGAAGAAGGCGCCCTGGCCACCGGGCACGACGGCACGCTGGCCGCCCGTGCGCACTTGCGCGCCCTTGGCGATCGCATCGCCCAGCAGTTCCTCGACCTTGGCCAGGGCCTGGTCGTCGATCAGCGGGCCTTGCGCCACACAGTCGTCGAAACCGTTGCCCACGCGCATCTCGGCCACCTTGGCGGTGAGCTTTTCGACGAAGCGCTCGTAGATGCCGGCCTGGGCGTACAGGCGGTTGGCGCACACGCAGGTCTGGCCGGCGTTGCGGTATTTGCTGACCAGCGCGCCTTCGACGGCGGCGTCCAGGTCGGCGTCATCGAAGACGATGAAGGGCGCGTTGCCGCCCAGCTCCAGCGAGAGCTTTTTCACCGTGGGTGCACACTGCTTCATCAGGATGCGGCCGACCTCGGTGGAGCCGGTGAAGGACAGGTGGCGCACCACGTCGGAGGCGCACAGCGCTTTGCCGACGTCGATGGAGCGGTCGGCATCGGCCGTGATGACGTTGAGCACGCCCGGGGGCATGCCGGCGCGCTGGGCCAGCTCGGCCACGGCCAGGGCCGACAGCGGGGTGGCTTCGGCCGGTTTGATGACCACCGGGCACCCTGCGGCCAGGGCCGGCGCGACCTTGCGCGTGATCATCGCGATCGGGAAATTCCACGGCGTGATGGCCGCGCACACGCCCACGGCCTGCTTGAGCACCAGGAAGCGCTTGCTCGGGTCGGTGGAGGGGACGGTTTCGCCGTAGATGCGGCGGCCTTCCTCGGCGAACCACTCCAGGAAGCTGGCGCCATAGCCGACTTCGCCCTTGGCCTCGGCCAGGGGCTTGCCTTGCTCGGCGGTCATGATGCGGGCGAGGTCGTCGGCGTGCTGGTGCAGCAGGTGGAACCACTTCATCAGGACGGCCGAGCGCGCCTTGGCGGGCAAGGCGCGCCAGGCCGGCCAGGCGCGGTTGGCCGCGGCGATCGCCGCCTCGGTCTCAGCGGCTCCGAGGTTGGCCACCTGGGCCAGCACGGTGCCGGTGGCCGGGTCGCGCACAGCGAAACGCTGGGTGGCATCCACCCATTGCCCGTCGATCAGGGCCTGGGTTTTCAGCAGGGTGGGGTCTTGCAGCGCGGCCAGGGGGGAGGTCGAGGTGTTCATGGGCACAGGCGAGCGAACGCTCCAGCTTGGGGTGACAGCACAGATTGGAGCACAAGCAGGTGCCTCGTTCGGACCGTGGTGGTTTGGGCTGAGGTCGTGGGAGGGCCCCTCATCCTGCGGCAGGTCGCCTGGGGTGTCACAGGCCATGTTTACAGTTGCGCGAACTTCCAATGAAAACAGGTGTGATCCATGGGTTTCGTGACGCCCTCGCCGCAGCCGGACCGATCTGTGCGCGCAGTGCTCGCCAGCGGGTGCCTGGCGCTGTGGTGCTTTGGTGCCCAGGCAGCGCCCCGCGAGCCCTGCACCGATGAGGCCACGGTGGCCCTGATCAAGACCGGCCAGTGGGCGCGGGTGCGCACGCTCATGCAGCAACGCATCGAGCGCACCCCGGAGGCGCCCGAGCCCGCTTTGCGCATCTGCATGCGCACCTTGCTGGGCGGCGTCCTGGCCAGGCTGGGCGAGTTGCATGAAGCTGAGGCGCAGCTGCAGGCTTCCCATGCCGATGCGTTGAAGCTGCTGGGTCCCGGGCACGAGGCCACCCAGGAGGCCGCGTTCCACCTGGCCACCGCGTACAGCAAGTTGGGCCAGTACGACAAGGCCATCCCGGTGTACCGGGCGATGCTGTCCATCGCGGAAAAGCGCCATGGCGCGTCGTCGCTGCCGGTGCTGACCCTGCTGCGCAACACCTCCACGGCCTTGCACTGGGTGGGCAATTACGCCGATGCCTTGCCACTGGACACCCGCGCGCTGGCCATCGCCGAGCAACTGGTGCCCGGGCCCGGCAGTTGCGACACGCCTGGGACCTGTGACGCGATCCGCGGCCGCGCCGCGCAGAACCTGGCCAGCACGCTGATCCGCCTGGGGCGGCATGCAGAGGCCTTGCCCTTGGCGCAGCGCGGGGTGGACCTGCAGCGCGCCAGCCTGGGGCCGCTGCACGCCAACACCCTGGACGCGCAATTGATCCTGGCGTCGGCCCTGATCGACGCTGGCCGCATCCCCGAGGCACGCGCGCTGCAGCAGCAGGTGCGTGACCAGGCCCGCCAGGCCCTGGGCCCGAGCCATGAGCTCACCCGCAAGGCCGAACTGGACTTCGGCGCGTCGGCCCGCAGCGCGGGCGAGTTGCAGGCGGCCAGCGAGGGGCAGGGGGCGCAACTGGCCCAGCTCAGGCAGCGCCTGGGCCCCGCGCACCCCGAGGTGCTGTTGACCAGCACGAACCAGGCGGAGCGTCTGATGCGCCTGTCGCAGAACAGAGAGGCGCTCAGCGTGGCCGAGGCCACCATGCGCGACACGCTCGCGCGGCCGGACACCCTCCTGTTCGACGACCGCAGCCTCGATGCCTGGCTGGCCATGCAGTCCCGCCTCCACGGCCTGTACATCGAGTTGCTGCTGCGCAATCAGCGCGTTGCCGATGCCTTTTTGGTGTCCGAGTCGCTGAAGCTGCGCCGCCAGAGCCTCTCGCTCAACGGGCAGGAGGGCGCCGACAGCGGGTCGGGCGAGGCCCGCGCTGCGCGCAAGGCCGCCTCGCGCCGGCTTCACCTGATCGACCAGAAAGTGGCCCTTGCCCGCAGCCTGAACCAGGACACTGGCCCGCTGATGGCGCAGCGTGCCATCGCTTTTGCCGAGTGGCAGCGCTTGCGGGCGCAAATGCCCGCGGCCAGCTTGCCCAGTGTCCAGGCGCCACCGCCCTGGCTGGCGGCCGTGGTGCAGCAAGCGGGCGCGGTGGTGGGCTACCGCTTCTTCGGGCCGACGCTGTTGGCCTTCGTCACCGAAGGCAGCGGCGTCCGCGTCGTGGTGCTGGACACCCAGGACCGCGTGCGCCCCAGCATCGAGGCCTACCGCCTGACCATGCGTGCCATCGCCATGGCCCCTCGCGGCAAGCCGCTGTCCACCTTGCCGCTGTGGCGCTTGCCCAGCGGCGCCTACCAGCACAGCCCCACCGAGCCCCAGCCCGAGGCGCGCCGTGTGGATGACATCGACGAGGTGCTGCGCAGCCTGTCGCAGTGGCTGGTCGAGCCGCTGTGGCCGAAGCTGGCTGGCCGCGAGCGATTGCTGATCGGCGTGGACCAGAACCTCGGGCACGTGCCCTTCGAGTCCTTGCCGCTGACGGCCGAGCCACAGGCCAAGGGTGCCTCGGGCGAGCCGGCCCTGCTGGGCGACCGCCTGGCCGTGGGGCTGCTGCCGTCTTTGGCCTTGCTGGACACCCTCGGTGAGCGCCAGCGCCGCTACGCCAAGTCGGAACGCCGCCCCTTGCTGGCGGTGGGCGGCGCGCACTATGCGCGCATCGCGAAGGTCGGTCTCGTCCAGTTCGTCCGCCCGGATGCCGGTCGCCAACTCGGGGCCATGGACATGAAGCAGATCTGGCAAGGCGTGCAGCGTGACCGCAGCCTGTTGCCCCTGGCGCTGGCGCAGTGGTCGCAGGGCGGTTGGGACGATCTGCCCGGTTCGCTCGCCGAGGTCGATGCCATCGCGCGCACGGCCGATGGCGCAGGCCCTCGGCGCTCGCTTGTGCTGCGCGGCGCCCAGGCCAGCGAGGCCATGGTCCAGCAGCTGGCCGACACGGGCGAGCTGGGCAGCTTTCGCCTGCTGCACTTCACCACCCACGGCTTCCTGAGCGACGACGAGCCCGCGCTGAGCGCCATCGTGCTCAAACAGGTCAACCGCGAACCTGGCACCGACGGCTACCTGACCGCGGCCGAGATCGCCACCCTGGAGCTGCACAGCGACCTGGTTGTCGTCTCGGCCTGTGACTCGGGCGCGAACGCCAGCCCGGGCGGTGGCGGCGCCGCCGGCCTGTCGATGGCCTTGTTCCAGGCTGGCACCGTCTCGTCCATCCTGTCGCTGTGGCCCATCGAAGACGAGGACTCCCGCCGCTTCATGGAGCATTTCCATGCCGACCTGGCCGCAGGTGCTGACACGGCCGAGGCGCTGCGCCGCACCCGCGTCTGGGCCCGTGCGCAGAAGCTGTCGCGCCACGTCGTGCAGGGCCTGGTGCGCTGGGGGCCGTGACACCGGCGCTCTCTATAATCCCGGGTTCAGCCTCGCGCTGCCGCCCTGCGACATCACCCTCTCGAAAGCCGCCCATGAAAGCCGCCGACATCCGCAAGACCTTCCTGGAGTATTTCCAGTCCAAGGGCCACACCATCGTGGCGTCCAGCCCCGTGGTGCCTGGCGATGACCCGACGCTGCTGTTCACCAACGCCGGCATGAACCAGTTCAAGGACGTGTTCCTGGGCTTCGACAAGCGCCCTTACAGCCGCGCGACCACCTCGCAAAAGTGCATCCGCGCCGGCGGCAAACACAACGACCTGGACAACGTCGGCTACACCGCGCGCCACCACACCTTCTTCGAGATGCTGGGCAACTTCTCGTTCGGTGACTACTTCAAGCACGACGCCATCCAGTACGCCTGGGGCCTGCTGACCGAAGAGTTCAAGCTGCCCAAAGAGAAGCTCTGGGTCACCGTTTACTCTGAAGACGACGAGGCTTACGACATCTGGCACAAGGTGGTGGGTGTGCCCGCTGAGCGCATCGTGCGCATCGGCGACAACAAGGGCGGCCGCTACATGTCCGACAACTTCTGGATGATGGGCGACACCGGCCCCTGCGGCCCCTGCACCGAGATCTTCTTCGACCACGGCCCCGAGATCGCCGGCGGCCCCCCGGGCAGCCCCGACGAAGACGGCGACCGCTACATCGAGATCTGGAACAACGTCTTCATGCAGTACAACCGCACCGAAGATGGCGTCATGCACCCGCTGCCCAAGCCCTCGGTGGACACCGGCATGGGCCTGGAGCGCATCGCCACGGTGCTGCAGGGCAAGCACAGCAACTACGAGATCGACCTGTTCCAGAACCTGCTGGCCGCCGCGCGCACGGCCGTGGCAGCCGCGTCGCCCGGTGGCGAAGGCTTCGACGCCAACAGCCCCTCGCTGAAGGTGATCGCCGACCACATCCGCGCCTGCTCGTTCACGGTCGCTGACGGCGTCATCCCCAGCAACGAAGGCCGCGGCTACGTGCTGCGCCGCATCACCCGCCGCGCCATCCGCCACGGCTACAAGCTGGGTGCCCGCACCCCCTACTTCCACAAGCTGGTGGCCGCGCTGGTGGCCGAGATGGGCGAGGCCTACCCGGAGCTGCGCCAGAACGAGAAGCGCATCACCGAGGTGCTGAAGACCGAGGAAGAGCGCTTCTTCCAGACGATTGCCAACGGCATGGAGATCCTGGACGCGGCCCTGGCGACGGTGGAGACGGCCGGCACGAAGCAGATCGACGGCGAAACCGCCTTCAAGCTGCACGACACCTACGGCTTCCCCGTTGACCTGACCGCCGACGTCTGCCGCGAGCGCGACGTCACGGTGGACCAGGGCGGCTTCGACGCCGCCATGGCCCGCCAGCGCGAGCAGGCCCGCGCCGCCGGCAAGTTCAAGATGGCCGCTGGCCTCGAATACAGCGGCGTGGCCACGGGCTTTCACGGCTACGAGCACCTGACGGTGGACGCCGCCAACGTCACGGCCATCTACGTCGATGGCGCTTCGGTGCAGCAGGCCCATGCCGGTGACGACGCCGTCATCGTGCTGGACCACACCCCCTTCTACGCCGAGTCCGGCGGCCAGTGCGGCGACAGCGGCGAGCTGCGCAACGCCACCAGCCGCTTCCTGGTGGAAGACACGCTGAAGATCCAGGCCGACGTGTTCGGCCACCATGGCCGCATCGTCGAAGGCAGCGTCCAGGTGGGCGACAAGCTCAACGCCCGGGTTGACGCCGAGTTGCGTGCCAAAACCGTGCGCAACCACAGCGCCACCCACCTGATGCACAAGGCCCTGCGCGAGGTGCTGGGCGATCACGTGGCCCAGAAGGGCTCGCAGGTCACGCCCGACCGCACCCGCTTCGACTTCTCGCACGGCCAGCCGCTGAGCGACGAAGAGATCCGCGAGATCGAAGAACTGGTCAACGCCGAGGTGCTGGCCAACGCCGAAGCCCAGGCCCAGGTGATGGCCCTGGACGACGCCCAAAGGAGCGGCGCCATGATGCTGTTCGGCGAGAAGTACGGCGAGACCGTGCGCGTGCTGTCGATTGGCTCGTCGAAGGAACTCTGCGGTGGCACCCACGTGCGGCGCACCGGTGACATCGGCCTGTTCAAGATCGTCGCCGAAGGCGGTGTGGCCGCTGGCGTGCGCCGCGTCGAGGCGATCACGGGCGCGAACGCCCTGAGCTACACGCAGAACCTCGAAGGCACGCTCAAGGGTGTGGCTGCGCTGCTCAAGGCGACCCCGCACGACGTGCCGGCCCGCGTGGCCGCTGCGCAGGACCAGATCCGCGCCCTGGAAAAGGAAATTGCTTCGCTCAAGGGCAAGCTGGCTTCTTCGCAGGGTGACGAATTGATGGCCCAGGCTGCCGACGTCAAGGGTGTGAAGGTCTTGGCCGCGACGCTGGAGGGCGCCGATGCCGCCACGCTGCGCAACACCATGGACCAGCTCAAGAACAAGCTGAAGACGGCCGTGATCGTGCTGGCCGCGGTCGATGGCGGCAAGGTGCAACTGGCCGCCGGTGTCACCGCCGACGTGCTGGCCAAGCCCGCCGCCAAGGTCAAGGCCGGCGAGCTGGTCAACTTCGTGGCGCAGCAGGTCGGCGGCAAGGGGGGGGGCAAGCCCGACATGGCCATGGCCGGTGGCACCGATGCATCGGCTTTGCCCCAGGCCCTGGCGGGCGTGCAGGCCTGGGTCGCCGAACGCCTCTGATCAGCCGTAGCTCAGCGCCGAGGCCTTGCCGCGGAACACACGGTACGAAAACACCGTGTAGCCCAGGATGGCCGGCACCGTGATGGCGGCGCCCAGGCCGATGGCCTGCAGCGATTCGGGGGCACTGGCCGCCTGCCACACGGTGAGGCGGTCCATCACCACATAGGGGAAGAGGCTGTAGGCCAGGCCGATGCCCGCCATCGCGCACACCAGCACGGTGGCGAAAAAGGGCAGGGCGCTCAGGCGGTCGAGCACCAGCTTCGAGTTCAGCACGGCGCGCGCCGCCACCAGGGCACCCAGCGTCACCAGCGGGATGGGCAGCAAGGCGATGAAGTCGGGCATGGCGAACCAGCGCGCACGCACCGCCGGGCTCACCAGCGGCGTGGCCACCGAGATCAGCCCGATGCCCACCACCACCAGTGGCCATGCCGCCTTGCCCCACCGCACCGCACGTTGCTGCAGCGCGCCCTCGGTCTTGATGATCAGCCAGCCGGCGCCCAACAGCAGGTAGGCCGCGCTCAGTGACAGCGCGATCAAGCCGGCGAAGGCCGCGGGCCAGGCCCCGTCGGCAAAGCCGGTGATGTAGCGCCCGAGCATCCAGCCCTGCGACAGCGATGCCAGCGCCGAGCCCGCGATGAAGGCCCGGTTCCACAGGGCCTTGTGCGCGTCTCGCGCCTTGACGCGGAAGTCAAAGGCCACGCCTCGCAGCGTCAGGCCCAGCAGCATCAGCGCCACCGGCAGGTAGAGCGCACCCAGCACCACGCCCTGCGCCTTGGGGAAGGCGATCAGCAACAGGCCCACACCCAGCACCAGCCAGGTTTCGTTGGCGTCCCAGAAGGGGCCGATGGACGCCACCATCACGTCGCGTTCCTCGGCGCTGGCGCGGGCCATCCACATGCCCACACCCAGGTCGTAGCCGTCCAGCACCACGTAAATCAGCATGGACAGGCCCATCAGCGCCATGAAGGCCACAGGCAGCCAGTCTCCGTTGGTGAGGTGCGGGGTCATGCGGGGTGTCCTTTCACAAACTCCTCGGGGGAGGGCGTCCCGGGCTGAGCCAGGGGTTTTTCGCTCATGTAGCGCAGCACCATCACGTAGGCCGACAGCAGCAGCGCGTACACCAGCAGGTAGCCCGTCAGGGTCAGCGCCACGTGGGAGGCCGGCACGCTCGCGACCACGTCCCGCGTCAGCAGCTGACCGAAGACGATGAAGGGCTGGCGACCGATTTCCGTGACGTACCAGCCAGCCAGTGTGGCCACCCAGCCGGAAAATCCCATCCAGCGCAGCGCCTGCAGTTGCCAGCGGGGCAAGCGTTGCGGCTGCCACTGCACCCGGCGCAGCTGCCACCAGCCCAGCCAGCTCACGGCCAGCATCAACAGCCCGACGCCCACCATCACCCGGAAGCCCCAGAACAGCGGCGCCACCGGCGGGTGCTGGCCGGCGAATTCGTTCAGCCCGCGGATCTCGCCATCGGCATCGTGCGTCAGGATCAGGGACGCCACCCGGGGGATTTCGATGGCGTGGCGCGTCGTTCGTGTCGCCTCGTCGGGCAGGCCGAACAGCACCAGCGGCGCGCCCCGCTCGGTGTGCCACACGCCCTCGATGGCCGCGATCTTCTGCGGCTGGTGCTGCAGGGTGTTGAGCCCGTGCGCGTCCCCCGCCAGGATCTGCAGCGGCACCAGCACGGCGGCCACGCTCAAGGCCGCGCGCATCACCAGCGGGGCGGCCGGGCTGGCCGTGCCGCGCAGCACGCGCAAGGCCGTCGCACCCGCCAGCAGGAAGCTCACCGTCAGACCCGAAGCCAGCAGCATGTGCACCAGCCGATACGGGAAGGAGGGGTTGAAGACCACCTCCGCCCAACTGCGCACGTGGAACTCGCCATCGATGACCTCGAAGCCCGTGGGCGTCTGCATCCACGAATTCAGGCTCAGGATCCAGAAGGCGCTCAAGCTCGTGCCGAACGCCACCAGGCAGCTGGCCAGCAGGTGCACGCGCTCCGACACCCGCTCGGCACCGAACAGCATCACGCCCAGGAAAGTGGCCTCCAGGAAGAAGGCCGTCAGCACCTCATAGCCCAGCAGCGGCCCGGCGATGTTGCCCACGCGCTCCATGTAGCCCGGCCAGTTGGTGCCGAACTGGAAGCTCATGGTGATGCCGCTGACCACGCCCATGGCAAACGTCAGCGCGAAAATCTTGGTCCAGTAGCGCCAGGCCATCAACCAGCGCACATCGCGCGTGCGCACCCAGCGCCAGCGGAAAAACACCAGCCACCAGCCCAGCGCGATGCTGATCGTCGGGAACAGGATGTGGAAGGAGATGTTGGCCGCGAACTGGATGCGCGACAGGAGCAGGGCGTCCATGGCTCATCCCTCCGTGCCCGTGTGGCCGGTGCTGGCTGTGCTGGCGGGCTTGGCGGCGCCGCGCTTGGCGATGCCGGTGAAGTCCAGCAGCTTGCCCACCTTGGCGCCCATCTTCATCAGCTTGGACAGGGTTTGCGCGTCCATGTGGCTGACCTCGTCGAACCACTGCGTCAGCTGCTCGATCAGGTCACGCATCTCGCGCATGCGGGCCTGGGCATGGGCGTCCTCGGGGCTGGCGGGCTCTTGCAGCAGGGCGTCGCGCAGCATGCTCAGTGTCGGCTCGATCTCGCGGCGGCGGCGCTCCTCGGCCAGGCGGCGGAAGGTGTCCCAGGCGTCCCCCGAGGGCTCGAAGTACTCACGGCGGTCGCCGGGCATGTGACGCAGCCGCACCAGGCGCCAGGCCTGCAGCTCTTTCAGGCCCATGCTGACGTTGGAGCGCGAGAAGCCCAGCGTCTCAGCCATCTCGTCGGCATGGATGGGAAGTGCCGAAACGTAGATCAGCGCGTAGATCTGCCCCACGGTGCGGTTGATGCCCCATCGGCTGCCCATTTCGCCGAAGTGAGAGACAAAGCTGTGGGCAAGGGGGCTGAGCGTGGTCATGGCGGGCCTCGAAAGTTCTGACAGACATTTGAGATGCCGCAATGATATGCTGAAATTTCAGTAATTACTGAAAATACAGCAAACCCATGAACTTGCGAGTGGGATGCCACCGACGACCTTGACGCACGCTTGAATCGGCTTTCGGCGGTACTTTTGCCGGGGTGCAGGCCGGGGTGTCGGCAACGAACCCTTCGTGTCACACAGCATCCTGTGTTGACCCAGATCAAAGCGCGACATTCGAGACCAACAGAGACCCATCCCGCAAGAGGAGACACCATGACCACCCCCGTTGCACAGCATCCCATCGTTCCCCGCGAGCGCCTGCAATTCGGCCTGGACGGTGACATTCCCCGCTTCTGGTACGGCGGCGACCCGTTCAAAACCCGCTTCTGGGACGCCCTGTCCATCATCTTCCCGCCGGGCGAAAAGTTCTTCATGACCTGCGTGCGCGACTTCCGCGACCAGATCAGCGACCCCAAGCTGCTGCAGGACATCAAGGACTTCAACCGCCAGGAAGCCCAACATGGCATGGTCCACCGCCAGGACAACGACCGCCTGCGCCAGCAAGGCATCGACGTGGACAGCCTGACCCAGTACGTGGACGAGCTGCTCAACGGCCACTACCGCAAGCACTACAGCCGCGACTACACCCTGGCCATCACCTCGGCCCTGGAGCACTTCACCTCCATCTTCGCGCACAGCCTCTTCGACAAGCGCGATGTCATGAAAGACGCCGACCACCGCGTGCGCGCCATGTACGCCTGGCACGCCATCGAGGAAGTCGAGCACAAGGGCGTGGCCTACGACGTCATGGAGGACTATGCCAAGGTGGGCTACTTCAAGCGTGTCGGCGCCTTGCTGCATTCCACCTACATGTTCCCGGCCACCATCTTCCACATCCAGCGCCAGCTGATGATCCAGGACGGTTTCAGCCGTGCCGAGCGCCTGAAGATGACCGTCCAGGGCATCTGGTGGCTGCTCAAGCCCGGTGGCCTGTTGGCCCCGATGCACAAGCACTATGTGCAGTATTACAAGCCCGGCTACCACCCCTGGCACGAAGCCGACCAGCCTGGCTATGCCGAGTGGCTGGCCGCCTTCGACCACAACGAGCGCGACCCGGTCAAAGCCAGCGAGCAAATGCGCTCGGTCATGGCCATGGCTTGACACCTGTTCGGTTCGGGCGCACAAAGGCTCCTTCGGGGGCCTTTTTTCATGGATTTGATCCAGCGCAAACCTGCGGGGCTCCCGGCTGCCGTGCTGTCGTTGACGATGCCTTGCTGTCACGCGACATCCTGTTGCGTCAC
The DNA here is from genome assembly GCF_004362855.1 of Aquabacterium commune. Taxonomy (GTDB): domain Bacteria; phylum Pseudomonadota; class Gammaproteobacteria; order Burkholderiales; family Burkholderiaceae_C; genus Aquabacterium; species Aquabacterium commune. The sequence continues at coordinate 43,860 of NZ_SNXW01000001.1, read as the reverse complement.
CCCAGCGCTTCCTACGATGGCGTCATTCTGGAGACAACACACAGAGGACGACCACATGGCACACGCATCCGACAAGCAACACCCCATCGTGCCGCGCGAGAAGCTGGATTTCGGTCTCGACGACCCCAGCATCCCCAAGTACTGGTTCGGCGGTGACGCGTTCAAGACCCGTTTCTTCGACGCGATGTCCCTGATCTTCCCGCCGGGCGAAAAGTTCTTCATGGTCACCGTGCGCGACTTCCGCGACCAGATCAACGACTCCAAGCTGCTGAAAGACATCAAGGACTTCAACCGCCAGGAAGCCCAGCACAGCATGGTCCATGAGCAGTACAACAACGTGCTGCGCAAGCAAGGCATGCCGGTGGACAAGCTCATCGGCTGGCTGGACCAGTTGCTGTTCGACAAGTACCGCAACCGCCACAGCCGCGAATACACCCTGGCCATCACCGGCGCGCTGGAGCACTTCACGGCCCTGGGGGCCCACGCCATGTTCGACGACCGCGACATCATGGGCGACGCGCACCCCAAAGTCCGCGCCATGTACGCCTGGCACGCCATCGAAGAAGTCGAGCACAAGGGCGTGGCCTACGACGTCATGATCGACTACGCCAAGGTGGGCTACTTCAAGCGTTGCGGTGCCCTGATCCACGCCACCTTCATGTTCCCGCACGTGATCCTGAAGTTCGCCAACGCCATGCTCAAAGCCGATGGTTTCAGCTTCTTCCAGCGCCTTCAGCTCAACGCCAAGGGCATCTGGTGGTTGCTCAAGCCCGGTGGTTTCGCCGCGCCCCTGCACAAGCACTACGTGCAGTACTACAAGCCGGGCTATCACCCCTGGCAAGAGACCGAACAGCCTGGCTACGAGGAGTGGCTGCGCGGTTTTGCCAAGCACAACGACCCGGTCGAGGCCAGCGAGTTGATGCGTGCGGACCTGGCCGCCGTGCGCTGAGTTCTGTCGCGCAAATTTCCTGCGTGACACCCCTGTAGTTGGTTAGACTTCGGCACACCTGTCTTGGGTGTGCCGATTTTCTTTATGCGCATTCCACTTCCCCCTGCGGCCATGCTGGAGGCCTTGGGCATCAAGCCCATCCCCTTGTTCATGCTCTCGGCCTGGATCAAGGCCGGCGCCAAGTGCGGATTCAACGTCCAGCCGCTGTTCAAAGAAGCAGGCATCAAGATCGACCTGATCCGCCTGGAAGACGCCCGCGTCTCGCCGCTGCAGCTCATCTCCTTGCTGGAGCAGTGCGTGGCACTGTCGCCGGAGAAGCACTTCCCCTTCGTGCTGGGCGACACCTTCGCTTTCGAGTCCCTGCCCGAGTTCGAGACCCTGCTGACGACCAGCCCCACGCTGCGCGAAGCCTTGCGTGTGGCCGATCTGGCCAAGCGCATGGTCCTGCCCTGGTTGACGCTGGACGTCAAGGAAGAGGGCGAACTCGCGCGCGTCTGCGTGGGCTTCGATGTGCCCGTGCCCCATGCCGCTTTGTCCGGCCTGCCCCTGCACCTCGTCATCGAGGCCATCCTGGCGTGCATCCGCAAGTTCGGTCGCACCCTGCAGGGTTCTGACCTGGGTTTCGTGGGCGTCACCGTCAAGGGACCGCCTCCGAAGTACGCCGCCAGTTTCGAGCCGTTTTTTGGTGTTCCGGTCACCTTCAACGCGTCGGCCGATGCCTTGGTGTTCGAGCGGCGCATCCTCGATCTGCCCCTGGAAGGCGCCTTCCCCGCCTTGCACGAGCAGGCGCAGTTCCTGGCCGAGCAGCGCCTGGGCAAGGAGGCGCGCCGCCAGGGCGTGGCCGCCGAGATCGAAGAGCTCATCACCCGCGAGCCCAACCTGCTGGCGCTCGGTGTGGAAGACATGGCCGACCGCCTCAACCTGCACCCGCGCACCCTGCAGCGGCGCTTGAAGGACGAGGGCGACAGCTACCTGCACGTGCAGGCGCGCATGCGCCACCGCCTGGCCTGCCAGTGGCTGCGCCAGGGCGATGTCTCCATCGATGACATCAGCGCACGCCTGGGTTTCTCGGACCGCCGCGCCTTCACGGCCGCGTTCAAGCGTTGGGAAGGCACGACCCCGAGCGCCTGGCGAGAGCAGCAAGCCTGAGCATTCCGCAGCGGTGCGGACGATGTGCCGCAGTGTGCCGCGGCCGCCACGTTTGGCCCTCAAAGCACACGATATGCGTAGCAACGAGCACATCATTTGAGTGGTCGTGTCGTGTGCTCGCCCTTTGTGGCGCGCAAGGTTCCTTGCGTGGGGTCATTGCGTCACATAGATTAGTCCTCAGCCAGCCCTTTGGCTGATCGTTAATCGATATTGGCTTGTCGTACCGCTATGCAACCTCGGCTGTCCTCGTCTCCCGTCCCTGTGCCCGCTCTCGCAAGCTGGCGTCAGGCGGCTTCGGTTTGTGGTTTCACCATCGACCCCGTCCTCCGCGAAGTGGGCATCAACCCGCATGACCCGCAGGTGCCCCTGCGCGTGCCACCTGCCAGCCTGTTCAAGGCTTTTTCGATGTGTGTGGAGCGTGCGCGCACCCACCACTTTCCCTTCGCCCTGGGCGAGAATTTCGTCTTCGAGCACTTCGCCGAGTTCGATGCCTTCCTCGACTCCTGCACCACGCTGCGCGAGATCCTGGAACTCGCCGGCTGGGCCCGCGAAGTCCTGACGCCCTGGATGAACGTGCGCCTGGACGAGTTCGGTGCCGAGGCCCATGTGCGCGTCGTGATGACCGTGCCGGGGCAGGACCCGCGCGAGTTCTGCCACGTGCGTGAAGTGCTGCTGGCCGCCATCAACCAGTTGCTGCGCCGTGCCGCGCACAGCGCCCACGTGCTGCTGTCGGTGCGCATGGCGGGGCCGGCGCCGGCCCACCCTGAGAAGTACACCGAGCACTTCGGTGTGCCGGTGACCTTCAACGAGGACGCCGACGCGCTGGTCATGGACCGCCGCTGGCTGGACCAGCCGCTCAACGCCCCGCTGCCGCAGGCCTTGACCGAGGCGCGCCAGCGCATCGAGCGCCGCCTCAGCCAGGAGGGCGCCGAGCGCCACATCGTGGACGAGGTCCGCTGGGCCCTGGAGCGTCGCCCGGAGTTGCTGCGCGAAGGCCTGGAAGCCACCGCCGCAGCGCTGGGCCTGCACCCGCGCACCCTGCAGCGTCGCCTGCAGGCCGATGGCGTCAAGTACGTGGACATCCAGTCGGAGGCCAAGTGCCACCGCGCCCAGATCATGCTGCGCCGCCGCGCCATCAGCATGGAGTCCATCAGCGCGGAGCTCGGCTTCTCCGACCGCCGTGCCTTCACCTTCGCCTTCAAGCGCTGGATGGGCATGTCGCCCAGCGTCTATCGCACCAGCATCTGCGCCTGAAGCGGGGGCTCAGGGCCTGCTAGAGTCGGGCCCATGTCAGAACGCGCAGATCTCCAGGGCCGGCACATCGTGCTGGGCCTCTCGGGCGGCATCGCCTGCTACAAATCGGCCGAACTCGTGCGCCTGCTCACCAAGGCTGGCGCCACCGTTCAGGTGCTCATGACCGAGGCCGCCGAGGCCTTCATCACCCCGGTCACGATGCAGGCCCTGTCGGGCCGCCCGGTCTTCACCAGCCAGTGGGATGCCCGCGAGGGCAACAACATGGCCCACATCAACCTGGGGCGCGAGGCCGATGCGGTCCTGATCGCGCCGGCGAGCGCGGACTTCATCGCGCGCCTGGTGCAGGGCAGGGCGGACGAACTGCTCAGCCTGCTGTGCCTGGCACGCCCGCGTGAGCGCTGCGCTTTGCTGGTGGCCCCGGCCATGAACCGCGAGATGTGGTCCCACCCGGCCACGCAACGCAATGTGGCGCAACTGCAGGCCGATGGCGCCGTGGTGCTGGGCCCGGGCAGTGGCGATCAGGCCTGTGGCGAGGTGGGCGACGGCCGCATGCTGGAGCCCCAGGAGTTGCTCGACGAGCTCGTGGCCTTTTTCCAGCCCAAGGTGCTGGCCGGACGGCGCCTGCTCATCACGGCAGGCCCGACGTTCGAGCCCATCGACCCGGTGCGGGGCATCACCAACCACTCCAGCGGCAAGATGGGCTTTGCCATCGCGCGGGCGGCGGCCGAGGCCGGTGCCCAGGTCACGCTGGTGGCAGGGCCCGTGCACCTGCCCACGCCGCGCGGCGTGCGCCGCATCGACGTGATGACCGCCCAGCAGATGTTCGACACCGTGCTGCCCCAGGCCGGCCAGCACGATGTGTTCGTGGCCACGGCCGCGGTGGCCGATTGGCGCCCTGCGTCCCTGAGCGAGCACAAGATCAAGAAGGAGGGCAAGAAGCAGGCGCCCACCTTCGAGCTCACCGAGAACCCCGACATCCTGGCCGCGGTGGCCTCGCTGGCGCAGCCGCCTTACTGCGTGGGCTTCGCGGCCGAGAGCGAGCAGCTGCTGGCGCACGCGCGTGCCAAATTGCTGCGCAAGCGCATCCCGCTGATCGTCGGCAACCTGGGTCCGGCCACCTTCGGCCGCGACGACAACAGCCTGCTGCTGGTGGACGCCCACAGCGAGCGCCCCTTGCCCGCCGACGGCAGCCAGGCCGACAAACTCACCCTGGCGCGTGCGCTCATGACCGAGTTGGCCCAACGCCTGGCCGCTTGATCCTTCAGACCACGCATCCTGACCCCGCTCACCATGACCACCGTTGACATCCGCATCCTCGATCCCCGCATGACCGACACCTTGCCGGCCTACGCCACGCCTGGCAGCGCTGGGCTGGACCTGCGTGCCTGCCTGGACGAGGCCCTGGTGCTGGCGCCCGGTCAGGCCCAGCTCATCCCCACGGGCCTGGCCATGCACCTGGGCGACCCGGGCCTGGCGGCCATGATCCTGCCGCGCTCGGGCCTGGGCCACAAGCAGGGCATCGTGCTGGGCAACCTGGTCGGCCTGATCGACTCCGACTACCAGGGCCCTTTGATGGTGAGCTGCTGGAACCGCGGCAGCCAGCCCTTCACCATCCAGCCGATGGAGCGCATCGCACAGATGGTCATCGTGCCCGTGGTGCAAGCGAAGTTCCGCGTGGTCGAGGCTTTCGACGACGCCAGCCAGCGCGGCGAGGGCGGTTTCGGATCGACCGGCCGCGCTTGAGGCTGGCTTGATCAGTGCAGGGTGGTGCCTTCGGGCGCCGCGTGGCCACCGAGGGACAGCGGCGACAGCGCCACCGAGCCCTGTTCGGTCTCCTCCTCTGTGGCCGGGCGGACATCGCACACCTGCAAGGTCAGGTTCAGCGAGATGCCGGCCAGCGGGTGGTTGCCGTCCAGGACCACGTGGGTCTCATAGACCTCGGTGACGGTGTAGATGGCGTCCTTGGACAGGTCGGGCGTGGTGCTGCCTTCGGGCGGGCCGTCGAACTGCATCCCCTCGGTCACGGCATCGGGGAAGATGTCGCGCGCCTCGAAAAACACCAGCTCGGCGCGGTAGTCGCCAAAGGCATGCTCCGGCTCCAGGTGCAGGTTCGCCTCGAAGCCCGCGGTCTGGCCGATGAGCGCGTGCTCCACCTTGGCCAGCAGGTCATCGCCGCCCAGCAGGAACTCCATGGGCTCGGTCAACTCGTCGATCAGCTGGCCTTGGGCGTCTTCAAGGCGCCACGTCAGACTGACCACACAGGGGGAAGAAATGATCATGCGCAGATCATCTCACGACTGTGCACCGCCCCTGCGCGGGACGCAGCACAATGCGGGGCATGAACGCACCTGCATCCTCCCTCCCGCTGCCGCCGTCTCCTGACACCCCGACGCCCCTGCTGGGCGGCCTGTCGCCGAGCGCTTTCATGCGCCGCCACTGGCAGAAAAAGCCCTTGCTGATCCGCCAGGCGGTGCCGGGCGTGCAGGCGCCGCTGGACCGTGCCGCGCTGTTCGCGTTGGCCGGCGAAGAGGCCGTGGAGTCCCGCTTGATCGTGCAGCAGCGGCTGGCGCAAGCCCAGCCAGGCAAGGTCGGCAAGGGCGCGAAGGCTGCTGCCGCGGTCGCGGACGACGCCGGCTGGTCGCTCAAGCACGGCCCTTTGAACCGACGCAGTCTGCCGCCACTGACCCAGCCCGGCTGGACGCTGCTGGTGCAGGGCCTGGACCTCCACGTGCCGGCCGCGCACGAGCTGCTGCAGCGCTTCCGCTTCGTGCCCGACGCCCGCCTGGACGATCTCATGATCTCCTACGCGACCGATGGCGGTGGCGTGGGCCCGCACTACGACTCTTACGATGTCTTCCTGCTGCAAGTGCACGGTCAGCGCCGCTGGCGGGTCGGCAAGCTCAAGGACGACAGCCTGCAGCCCGATGTGCCGCTGAAAATCCTCAGCCACTTCGAGCCTGAGGAGGAGTACCTGCTGGAGCCTGGCGACATGCTCTACCTGCCGCCCATGTGGGCGCACGACGGCGTCGCGCAGGGCGAGTGCATGACCTGCTCCATCGGTTTCCGCGTGCCCGAGGCCACCGAGCTGGCGCGCGAGGTGCTGATCCGGTTCGTCGAGGAGCTCGACAGCGAGGCCCCGCGCCGCCTCTACCGCGACCCCAAGCAAGAGGCCACCGAGACGCCTGGCCTCATCCCCGATGCGCTGGAGGCGTTTGCCGCCGATGCCATCGAGCGCCTGCTCAAGGACCGCGATGGCCTGCGCTCGGCGCTGGGCGAAATCCTCACCGAGCCCAAGCCGCGCGTGTGGTTCGAGGCCGGCGAGCCCTTGCCCGAAGGCGTGGGTGTGCGCTTGGACGCCCGCACCCGCATGGTCTATGACGGCCAGCGCGTGTTCGCCAACGGGGAGTCCTGGCGCGCCGCCGGGCAAGACGCCCGCCACCTGTGCGAGCTGGCCGACCGACGTGGCTTGAGCGCCAAGACCGTGGCACGCGCCAGTGCGACCTTGCGCGAGTTGCTCAACCAGTGGGCGGAAGACGGCTGGCTGCACCCGCAGCCCTGAAGCGGAGCATGGCCATGGACACGTCTGACGAGCCCCGCCCCACTGACCATGCCACGGCCCACCCTTCAGGGCGCATCGACGGTTGGCGCGATTTCGAAGACCGCCTGCGGGCGGCCCTGGCCATGGGCAGCACCGAGCCCGCGGACTGGCGCCTGAGCGACCCAGACTTTGGGCAATGGCCCCTCGGGGAGCGGGCCCTTGTCGAAGTCCTGCAACAAGGCGTCCTGGCGCATCCACGCACCCACCTGACTGTGCTGGCTGCCCGGTTCGATGAGTTCCCGCGCAAGCACCCGCGCTGGCTGGCGTGGCGGCAGAATTGGTCGCACCGCGTGCGCTGTTTGCAGGCCAACGAGGAGGACGCGTCTCAGCTGCGCCCGATGCTGCTGTGGCCTGGGCGTTTGGGCCTGCGCTTGCTGGATGGCTTGTCCGGGCGGGGTGTCTGGAGCTCGGATCCGGCCACACTGCACGTTTGGCAGGCTGATTTTGACGTTATTTCGCAACGCTCAGCGGAGGCGATGCCAGGCACGACCCTCGGTCTATAGGGAACTGCCCGATGCGCCGTATAATCGATGGCTGAATGTGGAGCAACGCCAGTTGCGATGCATCCTCTGCCCTTGTGGCCCGCACCGTGTTCGATCACTGACGGGTCTCGGGCTTTGAACACAGTTCCAAGACCACCGTTTTTGACACTCCTTTTGAGGACACAAGCATGAAAAAGTCGCTCCTGCTGGCTTCGCTGATCGCTGCCATGGCTCTGGCCGCCTGCGGTAAGAAAGAAGAACAAGCTGCTGCTACCGCCGCTTCCGAAGTCGCTTCCGCTGCTTCCGAAGTCGCTGTGGCTGCTTCCGCTGCCGTGGACGCTGCTTCCGCTGCCGCTTCCGAAGTGGCTGCTGCCGCTTCCGAAGTTGCTTCGGCCGCTTCGAACTGATCTTCAGTTCAGCGTACAAAAAAGCCGCTCGCAAGAGCGGCTTTTTTTCGTCTGGATGTCACGCTTGAGTGGCAAATCCTGACGCCAGCCAAGAAAAAACCGGCCACCTTGCGGTGTGCCGGTTTTCTGGTATCAGCCCCCGCCGGTCAGCCCGGCGCCAGGGCATGCGGCGTCAGGGCATGCCTCAGTTGAGTTCTTCGGCCAGTCGTTTGGCGATGCGCTTGCCCGTGGGCGAGTTGGCCGCTGCGCCACTGTCTGTCAACACGCTGACCAGGGTGGCACCGCCTTGCGGCTGCACGCGCACCTTGTAGCGCGCCAGCGTTTCGGCTTCGCTGCGGCCCATCAGGCGTCCGAAGAAGCCCGGCTTGGCGGCTTCCGGGTCGTCCACGGAAATGCGCACTTCGTAGCTGCCGCTCTTGCGGTCGCGGTTCTCGACGGTGAAGCCGCTGCGGTCCAGGGCCAGGCCCACGCGGCGCCAGGCCAGATCGCCTTCTGCTTGCAGGGTCAGCGTGGTGCCATCGGCGCCCAGCTTCACGGCAGAGGCCGCGGTAGCCTGGGGGGCGGTGGCAGGGGTGGCAGCTTGCTCACGCACGGCAGCAGCAGCTTCCTTCGGCGCCCCCAGCTTGACCATCAGGCGCGCCAGCATCTCGGCCTCCAGGCTGGGGTCGCTGGGGCGGATGCGCCAGGTCGTCTGGTCCTTGCGGGTGCTGTCCACAAATTCTTCGGACATGCCGCGGTGGCTGATGTAGATCTCGCTGCCCGTGGCGGTGCGTTCGATGCGGGTGCGGAAGGCGTCGCGCAGGCCGGTGTCATACAGCATGTCGTAAACGCGGCCCAGCAGGTTGCGCACGCCGTCTTCGGGCAGCTTGGCACGGTTTTCGGAGAAGTTGGTCTCCATCACGCCGGCTTCAGGGCGATCGACCGTCAACTCGAAACCGACGTCCGACCAGAAGCCGCGCACCTGGCTGTAGATGGCTTCGGGCGGCTGGTTCACGACCAACCAGCGTGTCTGGCCCTGGCGCTCCAGCTTGATGCCGCCGCGCTCGGCCGGGGCGATGGCAACGGGCGCCGCCTCGGCTTGCGGGTTCTGGCGGCTCAGGCTGCTGGCCGACACGATGGACGGCGTGGCCTGGTTGTAGCGTTGCTGACCGGGCAGTTGGCTCAGGTCGGGCGGCACGTCCAGGCGCACGCTCTGGGCGCCGCTGGTGCGGTAGTCGATCTTGTCGCCCGACAGGGCGCTGGAGACGGAGGAGCAACCGGTTGCCAGCATGGCCGAGGCCAATGCCGCGCCCAGGGTCAGGACGTGGGTGGTGCGGGGTGTGATGCGCATGGGGTCAGGGCGATGGGGCGGGCAATCTGGCAGGCAATCTGGGGCCTTCCGTCTGGCGCTGTGCCGCAGACGGGGGGCCGGGGGCAGCAGCAAGGCTCAGAGCACGCCGGCCTCGCGCAGTGCGGCTTCGACCACAGGCTGCGCCGAGGCCGACAGTTCGGTCAGCGGCAGGCGCAGCGTACCACCAGATTTGCCCATGCGGGTCAGGGCCCACTTCACGGGAATCGGGTTGGGCTCGACGAACAGGTGCTTGTGCAGCGGCAGCAGTTGCATGTGCAGCGCGATGGCGCGGGCGGCGTCCTGGGCGATGGCCGCCTTGCACAGCTGGGCCATGGCGCGCGGCGCGACGTTGGCCGTCACGCTGACGTTGCCATGCCCGCCCAGCAGCATCAATGCCACGGCGGTGGGGTCGTCGCCCGAGTAGATGTGGAATCCCTCGGGCGCTTGCTTGATCAGCCAGGCGGCGCGTTCCAGGTTGCCGGTGGCTTCCTTGATGCCGAAGACGCCGGGCAGGCTGGCGCAGCGCAGGGCGGTCTCGACGCTCATGTCGGCCACGGTGCGGCCGGGCACGTTGTAGAGCATCATCGGCAAGTCAACGGCTTCGGCAATCGCCTTGAAGTGCTGGTAGATGCCTTCTTGCGTGGGCTTGTTGTAGTAGGGCACGACCTGCAAGGTGCAGTCGGCGCCGACCTTCTTGGCAAATTGCGTGAGCTCGATGGCTTCGCGCGTCGAGTTGGCGCCAGCGCCGGCCATGACGGGCACGCGGCCCGCAGCCTGCTCCACCGCCACGCGGATGATTTCGCAGTGCTCTTCCACCGACACGGTGGGCGATTCGCCGGTGGTGCCGACGACGCCGATGCAATCGGTGCCTTCGGCGATGTGCCAGTCGATCAGGGCCCGCAGGGTGGGGTAGTCCACACTGCCGTCTGCATGCAGGGGCGTGATCAGGGCGACGATGCTGCCAATGATGGGTTCCATGGTGATTCCTTCAATCCCTGACCATTCTAAAGGGCATGGTCGGGTGTCATGCGGGTGTGCTGGGCGCCTGCGGCCTGATCTGTGCGGGTTCAGGGCTGCGCGGGCGTCAAGTGGGAGGTCGGCGGGCGCTCAGTGGGGGCTCAGTGGGGGCGGACGTCCTGGTTCAACGCTTTGAGCGCCAAACGGTCCACAAGGCGGGGCGCGATCAGTTTCATCCAGCGGCTGAGCTTGCCTTTGAAGGACATCACGATGTCGCGCTCGCGGCGCGCCATGCCCTCGCGGATGAGTCGGGCGCATTCTTCCACCGTCATGGCGCCGGACTCGTCCAGGCCGCTCTTGCCAGCGGCATCTCCCTGGGCGTTGAAGCCGCGGTAGCGGATCTCCGTGGCCACCACGCCGGGGTAGGCGAGGGTGACCGACACGCCGTGCGGTTGCAACTCCACCCGCAAGGCCTCGAAGAAGCCGTTCATGGCGAACTTGGTGGTGCTGTAGGCGGTGCGGCCCGGCACGCCGACCAGCCCGGCCAGGCTGGAGACGGCCACGATGCGCCCCTTGCTGGCTTTCAGGTGCGGCAGCGCGGCGTGGGTGCACCACACGCTGCCCCAGAGGTTGATGCGCATGAGCTGCTCGTACCAGGCCAGGTCGGTGACCTCTTCCAGCAGGGCGTGGGCCGACATGCCGGCGTTGTTGACCAGGGCATCGAGCTGGCCGAAGGCTTCCACGGTGTCCTGGACCAGGCCCCGGCAGTCGGCCTCGATGCCGACGTCGGTGGGGCGCACCTTGACGCGGGCGCCGTGCTGGCGGCACTGCTGCGCCACGGCTTCGAGTTTGTCGGCGCTGCGCGCGGCCAGCACCAGGGTGAGTTTCGAGCCTTGCGTTTGCGCCAGTTGGCGCGCCAGTTCGGCGCCGATGCCGTCGGACGCCCCGGTGATGATGACCACGCTCATGTCAGATGCAACTCCACAGACGCCCGGCCATCTCGACCACGAGGTGCGGGCTGAGGTACCAAAGGAAAACGGCCAGCAGCAGTGCGCCAGCGGGCAGCCAGGCCAGCAATCTGGCGAGGCGCGGGCGCGGGCCCATGCGGTCCGTCATGCGCTCACCAGCCGGCGTGCCGGCTGCAGCTGCTCACGGATGGGCAGGTTGATCAGCGCCGCGGCGAAGGCCAGCACGATGGCGATCCACCAGACCACCTGGTAGCTGCCCGTGGCATCGTAGAGCCTGCCGGCCAGCCACACGCCCATGAAAGACCCGATCTGATGGGAAAAGAAGACGATGCCACCCAACATGGACAGGTGCTTGACGCCCAGCATCTGCGCCACCACGGCGTTGGTGGGGGGCACGGTGGACAGCCACAGCGCGCCCATGGTGGCGGCGAACAGGCCGACGCTCAGCGGGGTGGGCGGCGTGAAGACGAAGGCGATCATGGCGACGCCGCGCATGGCGTAGATGAAGGACAGGATCCAGGTCTTGCGGATGCGCTGGCCCAGGGTGCCCGCCGCGTAGGTGCCGAACACATTGAACAGGCCGATGAGGGCCAGCGCCGTGGTGGCGACTTGCGGGTCGAGTTGGTGGTCGCGCAGGTAGCTGGGCAGGTGCACGCCGATGAAGGCGAGCTGGAAGCCGCAGACGAAGTAGCCGGCGGTCAGCAGCAGGTAGTCGCGGTGACCGAAGGCTTCCTTGAGCGCCGCGCCGGCCGAGATCGGGGTGCCGTCCAGCAGGGCGGCGGTCTTGCCGTGCTGTGATGGCGCGGCGGCAGGGGCTTGGCGGCGCGCTTCCCGCAAGCCAAAGGCCAGGGGGCCGATCAGCAGGGCGGCCAGCGACAGGCTGCTGAGCGCTGGCGACCAATCGAGTTTGTGGATGAGGGTGCTGGCCAGCGGCACCATCAGGAACTGTCCGAAGGAGCCGGCCGCGGCGGTGATGCCCATCGCCCAGGAGCGTTGCGAGGCGTCGATGTTGCGACCGACGACGCCGTAGATGACCGCGTACGTGGTGCAGGCTTGCGCCAGGCCGATGGTGACGCCGCAGGTGAGCACGAAGCTCAGGTGCTGGTCGGTGGTGGCCATGCCGAAGAGGCCCAGGGCGTAGAGCAGGGCGCCCAGCCACAGCACGCGGAAGGCGCCGCTGCGGTCGGCCCACCAACCCACGAGGGGGCCGGCGGCGCCCCATACCAGGTTCTGCACGGCCATGGCCACGGAGTAGTCCTCGCGGGTCCAGCCGTGGGCCATCGTGATGGGTTGCAGCCACAGGCCGAAGCTGTGGCGGATGCCCATGGACAGCGTCACGATGAGTGCGCCGCAGATGAGCATTTGCCGCAGTGGCAACTGGGCGTCGGCCTGGGAGGAGGTGGGCGTCATGGTGTGTGAGGTGTGGGCGTGGCAGGTCAAGCCGCCACGCGCGACCTCACACCTGCATGTTCATGATATCGGTGTACGCCTGGACCAGCTTGTTGCGCACTTGCACGGCCGATTGGAAGCCCAATTGCGCTTTCTGCATGGCGATCATGGTTTCTTCCAGGCTGACGGTGGGGTTGTCGAACTGCACCTCGCGCTGCAGGGTGCTGGCCTTGGTCTGGGCGGCGCTGATCGACTGCAGGGCACCGCTGAAGGCGTTCTGGAAGCTGGCACCTTGCACGCCGGTGCTGCTGCCCGTGGCGTCCGTGCGGGTTTTGGCCTCGACGCGCCGGGCGACGTCGGCCATGCCAGCGCGGGTGGCTGCCTGGGCGAAATCAAAGGGCTTGAGTTTGAGGTCCATGGTGCCGATACATCCGACAGGGCGTGGTTCAGATCACCACAGTTGCCACTCTAGGCATTTTCCTGGGCGCCGATGCTGCGAAGAGGTCGGCAAATGGCTTGCTGTTCCCGGCACTTTTGCCCGACCGGACTGCGAACATTGGCTCCGTTGAAGCTGGATTGCGGCATCGTCTGTATCGATGCGCGGCTCAACGCACTGCCCGCCCATGGAAGTCACTGTCGCACCCACCACCTCTGCCGCCGTTGCCTCATCTGCCAGCCAGGTGATCGACGCCACGCCGCCCGGTTTCGCGCAGCGCGTCATGGGCTTGCCCATGCAGCGCAAGCTGATGCTGGCAGGCGGGATCGCGGCCATCGTCATGATCTTCGCGGCCATGCTGCTGTGGGGCCGTGAGGGCGACTACCGCGTGCTCTACACCAACCTGTCTGACAAGGACGGCGGCGCCATCCTCGCCCAGCTGCAGCAGATGCAGGTGCCTTACAAGCACGCCGATGGCGGCGCGGCCATCCTGGTGCCGGCCGACAAAGTTCACGATGTGAGATTGAAGTTGGCGTCTGCCGGCCTGCCCAAGGGCTCGGTGGTCGGCTTCGAGTTGATGGAATCGCAGAAATTCGGCGTGACCCAGTTCCAGGAGCGCCTGAATTTCCAGCGTGGCCTGGAAGGCGAGCTGACCCGCTCCATCCAGGCGATTGCCAGCGTGCAGAGCGCCCGCGTGCACCTGGCCTTGCCCAACCAGAACGGCTTTTTCCGCGAGCAGCAAAAGGCCTCGGCCTCGGTGGTGCTGACGCTGTACGCCGGCCGCACCCTGGACCGCGGTCAGCTGGCTGGCATCGTGCACCTGGTGTCGTCCAGCGTGCCCGAGATGTCGCCCAAGGCCGTCAGCGTGGTGGACCAGAGCGGCACCTTGCTGTCGGGCGCGCAAGACGGGGGTGCCAACGACCAGGCCGGCCTGGACGCCCAGCAGCTGCAGTATGTGCGCCAGATCGAGACCAACTACACCCAGCGCATCCGCGACATCCTGGAGCCCGTGCTGGGCAAGGACAACCTGCGCGCCCAGGTGACGGCGGAGGTGGACTTCTCGCAGGTTGAGTCCACCGCCGAGGAATACAAGCCCAACCAGGGCCAGACGGCCACCGCCACCGTGCGCAGCCAGCAGACCAGCGAGAGCAACGGCCAGGGCAGCGCCACCCCCTCGGGCGTGCCCGGCGCGGCCAGCAACCAGCCCCCGACGCCGGCCACCGCGCCTGTCAATGGCGCCTCGGCCCCCTTGCAAGCTGCCAATGGCAGCACCGCCAGCGCGACCAGCCGCCGTGACGCCGTCACCAATTACGAGGTGGACAAGACGGTGCGTGTGATCCGCAGCGCCACCGGCAACATCCGCCGCCTGACCGCCGCCGTGGTGCTCAACCACCGCAGCGTGACCGATGCCAAGGGCAAGACCACGACCCAGGCCATCCCGCAGGAAGAGCTCGACAAGCTGACCTCGCTGGTGCGCGAGTCCATCGGTGCCGATGACAAGCGCGGTGATTCGATCAAGGTCATCAACACGCCCTTCCAGGTGCCCAAGGAAGAGGTGGACACCACGCCGCTGTGGAAGCAGCCCGAGACGGTGGACCTGATCCGCACCCTGGCCGTGCCAGGCGCCCTGACGCTGGCGGCCCTGATCGTGGTGTTCGGCGCCATCCGCCCGGCCATCAACGCCGCCAAGCCCTTGCCCAAGCCCGAAGGCGAGGCCAACCGCCTCAATGCCGCGGTGGACGACGCGCTGGAGCTGCCCGCCATCGCCGGTGGCAACGGCCCGGTCGTGGTGGGGGCCGATGGCCAGGAGCTGCCCGCACTGGGTGGCCCAGGCAACAACGGTGTCGATCCGCGCCTGGAAACCGCCCGCAAGCTCGCCAAAGAGAACCCCATGGCCATGGCCGGGGTGGTCCGCGGCTGGATGAACAACTGACCGAGGAAGCGCGTCATGGACGAAAAAGGCCTGGAAGACGCCGCCATCCTGCTCATGTCCTTGGGCGAGGAAGAGGCGGCCGAGGTCTTCAAGAACCTGGAGCCCAAAGAGGTGCAGCACCTGGGCGAGACGATTGCCAAGCTCAAGACGGTGACCCGCGAGCGCATCGACAACGTGCTGGACCGCTTCGCGCAGGAGTCAACCGAGATGGGCGTGCTGGTGGCCGACACCGACGAGTACATCAAGTCCGTGTTGCGCAAGGCGCTGGGTGACGACAAGGCCAACCTGCTGATCGACCGCATCATCCAGGGCAGCGACATCACCGGCATCGAGAGCCTGAAGTGGATGGACGCCATCTCGGTGGCCGAGCTGTTGCGCCACGAGCACCCGCAGATCGTCGCCGCCATCCTGGTCCACCTGGACCCGGACCAGGCGTCCTCCATCCTGAAAGTGTTCACCGAGCGACACCGCAACGAGGTGATGGTGCGCATCGCCACGCTGGACGGCATCCAGCCCGCCGCGCTGAAGGACCTCAACGAGGTGCTGTCGCGCGTGCTGGCCGGCGGCTCGCAGATCCGCAAGTCCTCGCTGGGCGGCGTCAAGCCCGCGGCCGAAATCATCAACCTGATGGGCTCCAGCCTGGAGACCTCGGTGCTGGACTACATCCGCGAAGCCGACAGCGACCTGGCGCAGAAGATCACGGACAACATGTTCACCTTCGACGACCTGGGCAAGCTTGACGACAAGGGCTTCCAGTCCATGCTCAAGGAAGTGCAGACCGAGTCGCTCATCATCTCGCTCAAGGGGGCTTCGCCGGAGATCCGCGAGAAGGTCTTCAGGAACATGTCCAGTCGCGCGGCCGAAACCCTGCGCGAGGACCTGGAGTCCCGCGGGCCGGTCAAGCTCTCCGACGTGGAAGCCGAGCAGAAGGAGCTGCTCAAGATCGTGCGCCGCCTGGCCGACGAAGGCCAGATCGTCATGAGCAGCGGAGGCGACGATGAGTACGTCTAAGCCCCAGCAGCCTCGCCCCGGCGTGCCGCCTGCAGGGCAGGGCGCCAACGGTGCCGCCGGCAGCAACGCCGCCCCCAATCCCTACGCACGCTTCATCCCGCGCGAGGAGTTGGGCAATTTCTCGGCCTGGGCGCCGCAGACCTTCGAGCCCCGCCCCGCAGACCAGCCCGACGTGGGCGTGCGCAAGCCCACCCTGGCCGAACGCGCCGCCGCCGAGATGCGCCCCAACATGAAGCCGCAGCAGCCGGCCCAGCACGCGCCCCAGGCCAAGGGACAGGCCTCCGCGCAGGCAACAGCTCAGGCAACAGCGCAGGGCATGTCCGCCAACGGTGCAGCCGCCGGCGCCAAGCCCGCCGGCCGTCGCCCCGTGGTGGGTGGCATGCCTGGCCAGGCCGAAGCGCAGGAGCGCGAAGCCGCCCGCGCGGCCGAAGCCAGCGCCGCGCCCGCCGGCCCGCCGGTGGAAGAGTTGCTCAACCAGGCCCGCCAGCAGGGCTACCAGGACGGCTACCGCAACGGCCTGGCCGCGCTGGAAAGCTACAAGCAGACCCAAGCCGCCCAGATGGCCGCCTACATGAGCGACCAGGTCGGCGCGCTGGCCTCCGATTTCCACCACCGCCTGGAGTCGCTGGAGCAGCAACTCGCCGGCCGCATCGCCGGTGTGGCGCTGGAGCTGGCCCGCCAGGTGGTGCGCACCGAATTGCGCCAGAGCCCTGAGCTGGTGGTCGATGTGGCCGAGCAGGCCCTGGGTGCGCTGCTGGCCTCGGCCCGCCAGGTCATCGTGCGGCTCAACCCCGACGACCACGCCTTGGCGCAGGCCCAGCTGTCCGAGATGCTCGCCGCCCGCGGCGCCCGCCTGGTGCCCGATGCCAGCGTGCAGCGCGGCGGCTGCATCGTCGAATCCGACATCGCCGTGGTGGACGCCACGGTGGAAGCCCGCTGGTCGCGCGCGGCCTCGGCCCTGGGCTACGAAGCGCCCTGGCACGAGGGCCGCGAAGCCACCAGCGCCGCCGACGCCCACCCGATGGTGAGCGATGAAGACGAACCTGCCCCTGAGGAGGACCACCCATGAACATGCCCATCCGAGCCCACCACGACGTGGCCCTGGGCCGCTGGAGCCGCTTCCTGGACGACCTGGACGCCTGTGCCGCCAGCCGCATGCCCCTGGAAAACCAGGGCAAGCTGGTGCGCGTAGCCGGCCTGGTGCTGGAAGCCACCGGCCTGCGCCTGCCCGTGGGCGCTGTCTGCGAAATCCACTCCGAAACCCGGCTGGAATCCACCCCGGTGCTGGCCGAGGTGGTCGGCTTCGCCGGTGACCGCGCCTACCTGATGCCCACGGCCGAAGTGCATGGCCTGGCCAGCGGCGCCCGCGTCATCCCTTGCCAGATCCCGGTCAACACGCCGGTGCTGGGCCGCCCCAACCACCCCTGGCGCCGCAGCGAAGACCGCACCCGCCACCTGCCGGTGGGCGCGGGCCTGCTGGGCCGCGTGGTCGATGCCCAGGGCGTGCCGATGGACCGCAAGGGCCCGCTGCAGCACATCCGCAGCGAGCCGCTGGCCCGCCGCGCCATCAACGCCATGGAGCGCGACCCGGTCCGCCTGCCGCTGGACACGGGCGTGCGCGCCATCAATGCCATGCTCACCGTGGGCCGCGGCCAGCGCATCGGCCTGTTCGCCGGTTCGGGCGTGGGCAAATCGGTGCTGCTGGGCATGATGGCCCGCTACACCCAGGCCGACGTCATCGTCGTGGGCCTGATCGGCGAGCGGGGCCGCGAAGTCAAGGAATTCATCGAAGACATCCTGGGCGAAGAGGGCCTGGCCCGCTCGGTGGTGGTGGCCGCACCTGCCGATGCACCGCCGCTGACCCGCATGCAAGGCGCTGCCTATGCCACCGCCGTGGCCGAGCACTTCCGCGACCAGGGCCTGCACGTGCTGCTGCTGATGGATTCGCTGACCCGCTACGCCATGGCGCAGCGTGAAATCGCACTGGCCATCGGCGAGCCGCCCGCCACCAAGGGCTACCCGCCTTCGTGCTTTGCCAAGCTGCCCCAGCTGGTCGAGCGCAGCGGCAATGGCCTGAACGGCCACGGCTCCATCACCGCGTTCTACACCGTGCTGTCCGAGGGCGACGACCAGCAAGACCCCATCGCAGATGCCGCCCGCGCCATCCTGGACGGTCACATCGTGCTGTCGCGTGAGCTGGCCGAGGCGGGCCATTTCCCCGCAATAGACATCGAACGCAGTGCTTCTCGGGTGATGCACAACGTCGCAGACGGGCAACATATCGACAGCGCGAGACGCTTCCGCCAGCTGTGGTCCAAGTACAGCAAGGCGCGCGACCTGATCCAGCTGGGCGCCTATGTGCCCGGGGGCGACCCCGACCTGGACCAGGCCGTGCACGCCCACCCGGCCATGGTGCAGATGCTGCAACAAGGCATGCACACCCAGGCCACGCTGGGCGACTCGATCGGCGAGTTGCAGCAGATCGTCTCGCATTGACGTTGTGGCGCCGGTGTCGGTGCGTGAGCCCGTCCCGGGCAGGAGGCAAGGTTGATGAGCGGTATCCAGGCCCTGCTGATGGTGTTGGAAGCGGCCGAGAAGGCGCGCGACGAGGCCGTGTCCGCGATGGAAGCGGCACGCCAGGCGCATGAATCGTCGCGCCAGCAGGCGCAGTCGCTCACCGACTGGCGCCAGGAATACCAGCGCCGCTGGCAGACACAGTTCCAGCAGTCTGGCGGCATGGAAATCGTGCACTGCTACCAGGATTTCACCGTGCGCCTTGGCGAGGCGGTCTCCGAACAGGACCGCCGCGTCACCATGGCCGAGCAGCAACTGGCGCGCTGCCGCGCCCAGCTGATCGAGCGCGAGCGCCGCGTGGCGGCCGTGTCGCAACTCATCGATCGCCGCCAGGCGGAGGCGCAACTCAAGCAGAACCGCCAGGAACAGAAAGCCACCGACGAGCAGGCCGCGCGTTCCGTGCGCATGGCCCAGTCCCAGGGCATGGCGGCCAGCGGCCTGGCCACCGGCGCGTTGTGAGCGCGGCCTGACACCCCCGATACACCGACATCCCGAACGAGGCCCACCATGAGCAAAGCCATCCAGTCTTCCACCAACGCCGTGACGGGCGTGCAAGGCACGGCCGCCGCGCAGCCCGCCGACTGGTTGGCGCGCCTGGGCTCGGACGGCCAGGGCGCCAACGCCGGCAGCTTCTCCCGCTGGATGGAACAGCACAAGCCGCAGGCCCAGACGCCCCTGCCGCAAGCCGCCCGGACGGCCCAGGCCACACCGGCTGCGCAGACACCTCCCAGTGCCTCACCCACAGACACGCCCACGGCCGCCAAGGGGCCCGGCTGGAACGCCACCCAGCAAAAGCTGGCGGCGGCGCGCAGCCAGGCCAACGCCACCCGCGCACCGGCGACCGCCTCGCAGACCTCGCCAGGCGCAGCCGCTCGCCAGGCCGCGGCCGCCCAGGGCCAGGCCAGGGCCGAAGCCGCCAAGGCCAATTCGGCCAATGCGGCCAACTCCGCCAACGGCACCCAAAATGCCCACACCGCCCAGGCCAAGCGCACGGCCAGCGCCAGGGACGGCATGGACACCGATGCCACCTCGGCGGGCCACGAGACCGAAGCCACCCTGGCCGCTGACGAAGCCAAGGACGAGACCCGCTTGGTCACCGCCCAGGGCGAGGGCACGGCCGTGGTGCGCGAACTCACGCCCCCACCCACCGTGCAAGCCAACGACCCCGCCGGCATGATGGCCTGGCTGGCCAGCCTCACCCAGGGTGGCGAAGCAGGCACCCACGCCGAAGGCAGCGAGCTGGCTGGCACCGAGGGCGAAGGCCCTGGCCTCCAACTCGGCCAGGACGAGGAGGGCCGCGGCAAGGCCCTCGGACACGGACGGGGCCAGGGCATCGCATGGGGCCTGCGCAAGCTGGAACTCGGTCAGGACGCTGCGGCTGGCAAGGCCGGTCTGGCGGCAGGCCAGGGCGATGCCTCGCTCCAGGTCGATGCCTTGCTGGGCAAGGGCCGCGAGGCCCAGGCCCTGGTGGGCGAAGGTGCCAAGGGCGTGGGGCAGGATGCCGCCGCGCTGATGGCCGCCGACGGTGCCCGCGTGGCCAGCTTCGGCCAGGCCTTGTCCGAAGCGCGCCAAGCCATGCCCCACGCACAGGCCAGCCTGCCCACCCCGCTGGACGCCCCCGAATTCACCCAAGAGCTCGCCGACCAGATCGGTCTGTGGGTGGGCCAGGCCCGCAACGACGGCCCGATGACGGCCGAGTTGCACCTCAACCCGGCCGAGATGGGCCCCATCAACGTGAAGATTTCACTGGATGGCCAGTCCGCCCACGTGGACTTCGCCGCCGCTGCGCTAGAAACGAGACAGGCCATCGAAGCCAGCCTCTCCATGCTGTCGTCCTCGCTCAACGACGTGGGCCTGAGCCTCAGCGGGGGCGGGGTGTTCTCGCAGACGCCCCAGCAGCAGCAAGCCTTCTCGCAGGGCCCGAATGGCGGCGCCAACGCCTCCGGACGCACCGGCCAGGGCCGCGGTGACCGCAGCGAGGGCGACGACGCCGAACCCCTGCGCCAGGTCAGCGCGCCACGGCCCGGCCGCCTGGGCGGGCTCGACCTCTATGCCTGAGCATGGAGGCTGGACGCAGGCAAAAGCGCGCGATGTGGAAATCGCACGCCTTTCCCGCCGCTTATCCGTCCATCGCGGAGGGCGCTGACTTCGAATAATCCCCCCATGCCCTTCAAGGCATGACCCCAGGAGAAAACGCATGTCAGCAGCCCCCGCCGCCGCTCCGGCCGAAGGCGAAGCCCCCAAGAAGGGCAGCAAGAAACTCATCATCATCGGTGCCGCCGTGGCCGTGCTCCTGGCCGGCGGTGGCGGTGCGTTCTTCATGATGAAGAAGAAGGCCGATGCCGAAGCCGCCGCTGCGGCCGAGGGTGAAGACGGTGACGCCGAGCACGCCGCACCGGCCAAGCAAGCCAAGAAGCCCGAGCATGGCAAGGACGAGCACAAGGGCCCGCCCACGTTCGTGCCCCTGGACCCCTTCATCGTCAACCTGGCCGACAAGGAAGGCGAGCGCTTCGCCCAGATCGGCGTGAGCCTGCAGGTCGATGACGCCAAGATCGGCGAAGAGATGAAGGGCTACATGCCCGCCATCCGCAATTCCGTGCTGCTGATCCTCTCGCACAAGACCTCGGCCGAGCTGCTGTCCATCGAGGGCAAGCAAAAGCTGGCCGAAGAGATCCGCCGCGACGCCGCCCGCGCCATGGGCTACGAGATCGAGGACCCGGAAGACGAGGAAGCCGCGGCCAAGGCCGAGGAAGACGCGCCCAAGAAGAAAAAGAAGAAAAAGAAGAAGGTCGAGTCCTACAACCCGATCGTGCACGTCCACTACTCGAATTTCATCATCCAGTGAGCCAGGGCCACCGCCGCTTGCCCGCCGTTTGAGAAGTCGTCCGCCATGAACCAGCAAATCCTCTCCCAAGACGAAGTCGATGCCCTGCTCCAGGGCATCACGGGCGAAAGCCAGAAGCTGGAGCAGGAGGAGCTGCCCAAGGAAGGCATCCGCGACTACAACCTGGCACAGCAAGAGCGCATCGTGCGTGGGCGCATGCCCACGATGGAGATCATCAACGAGCGCTTTGCCCGCAACATCCGCATCGGCCTGTTCAACTTCATCCGCAAGTCCCCCGAAGTGTCGGTGGGCGGCATCAAGGTGCAGAAGTACAGCGCCTTCCTGCGCGAGATCGTGGTGCCCACGAACTTCAACATCATGGCCGTGCGCCCGCTGCGCGGCTCGGGCCTGATCGTCTGTGAGCCGACCCTGGTGTTTGCCGTGATCGACGCGCTCTTTGGCGGCGGCGGCAAGTTCCACACCCGCATCGAAGGCCGTGATTTCTCCGCCACCGAGCAGCGCATCATCCGCCGGCTGGTGGACGTCATCACCGAGGAATACAAGAAGTCCTGGCAGGGCATCTACCCGGTCGAGCTGGACTACCAGCGCTCCGAGATGCAGCCCCAGTTCGCCACCGTGGCCACGCCCAGCGAGATCGTGGTGTGCTGCTCCTTCACGCTGGAAATCGGCGACACCAGCGGCACCATCCACATCTGCATCCCCTACGCCACGCTGGAGCCCATCCGGGACATCCTGTTCAGCTCCATCCAGGGCGATTCGGCCGAGCCCGACCGCCGCTGGGTCAAGCTGCTGACGCAGCAGATCCAGTCTGCCCAGGTGGACCTGGTGGCCGAGCTCGGCCATGCCCCCGCCACCGTCGAGCAGTTGCTGGCGCTCAAGCCCGGTGACTTCATCGAGCTGGACCTCAACAAGATCATCCAGGCCAAGGTTGATGGCGTGCCCGTCTTCGACTGCTACTACGGCACCTCGGACAACAAATACGCGCTTCGCGTCGAGAAGCTTTTGACCACCGGCAACACCAGCTGGCTTGGAGACCAACATGTCTGAATCTGCAGCAGAGTTCCCGCCCGAAGGCGGCGCAGGCGAGCAAGACGCCATGGCCGCCGAATGGGAGGCCGCACTGGCGCAGCAGGGCAACGCCGCCTCGGCCGATGCCGCCTTCGATGGCGCCATGTCCGGATCGGCTGGCACCGCCAGCGAGGTGACCGCCTCGGCCCAGCAGATGACGCCTGCCGCCTTTGCCAACTTCGGCAACTCGGCCCCAACCAGCGGCGCGGGCAACGACATCAACATGATCCTGGACATCCCCGTGCAGCTCACGGTGGAGTTGGGCCGCACGCGCATCCCCATCAAGAACATCCTGCAGCTCGCGCAGGGCTCGGTGGTGGAGCTGGACGCGCTGGCCGGCGAACCCATGGACGTGCTGGTCAACGGCTTCCTCATCGCGCAGGGCGAGGTCGTGGTGGTCAACGACAAGTTCGGCATCCGCCTGACCGACATCGTGACGCCGTCCGAGCGCATGCGTCGCCTGAGCCGCGGGAGCTGACATGGCTGCAACTGGCATGTCGGTGGTGTGGTTCGTGCTCATCGTGGCGCTGATCCCGCTGTGCCTGTGGGCGCTCAAGCGCTCTGGCCTGGCCTCGGGCGCCCTGGCCGGTGCCAAGGCCGAGGCCCTGGTCAAGACGATCGGGCAGCTCAACATCGGTCCGGGCCAGCGCCTGCTGACCGTCGAAGTGGGGCAGGGCGATGCACGCACCTGGCTCGTGCTCGGCGTGACCGGCCAGAGCATCCAGACCCTGCACACCATGGCGCCCCAGGCTCCGGCCGAAGCCGCCGCACCCGCGGTGCACCCTGGGTTCGCGGCCCTGCTCAAACGCGCTGGCAAGGCCGGCGACACCCCTCCCGGAGCCTCATGATGGCGATCGCCGCACCCCGTCGCGCCCCTGGCCTGCGCCTGCCGCGCATCGCCATGAACCGCTCCCGCTGGATCCGTGGCGGCCTCGTGCTGCTGTCCCTGCTGACGGCCGCGGCCTCGTCGTGGGCGCAGGTCGCACCCCTTGCACCAGCCGCCCCCGTCGGTGGTGCGACCTTGCCGCTGATGATCGGTCAGGGCGGGGGAGGCAGCAGCTACTCGGTGCCCATCCAGACCCTGCTGTTCTTCACCGCCCTGGGCTTCTTGCCGGCCGTGCTGCTGATGATGACGGGCTTCACCCGCATCGCCATCGTGCTCAGCCTGATGCGCCAGGCCATCGGCACCCAGGCCGCACCGCCCAACCAGGTCGTCATCGGCCTGTCGCTCTTCCTCACGCTGTTCGTGATGGGTCCGACGCTGGACAAGGTTTACAAGGACGCCTACGAGCCCTTCTCGGCCAACCAGATCACCTTCACCCAGGCGTTGGAGCGCGGCCAGGCCCCGATGCGCAGCTTCATGCTCAAGCAGACCCGCCAGTCCGACCTGGGCCTGTTCACCAAGCTGGCCAAGCTGCAAGGTGACGTCAAGCCCGAGACCGTGCCCTTCCGTGTGCTGGTGCCGGCCTTCGTGACCAGCGAGCTGAAGTCGGCCTTCCAGATCGGCTTCCTCATCTTCATCCCCTTCCTGGTCATCGACATGATCGTGGCCAGCGTGCTGATGAGCCTGGGCATGATGATGCTGTCGCCGGTGATGGTGGCCTTGCCCTTCAAGCTGATGCTGTTCGTGCTGGCCGATGGCTGGAACCTGCTGCTCGGCTCGCTGGCCGCCAGCTTCGTGCAGTGACGGTGCCGCGGAACAAGACATGGATCCCCAACAAGTCCTGACCATCGGCCGCGACGGCCTGCTCACCCTGCTGACCGTGGCGGGCCCGCTGGTGCTGGTGGTGCTGGTCGTGGGCCTGGTGGTCGGCATCTTCCAGGCGGCCACGCAGATCAGCGAACAGACGCTGTCTTTCGTGCCCAAGCTGCTGGCCGCTTTCGCCACCCTGGCCGTGGCCGGCCCCTGGATGATCAACACCCTGGTGGAGTACATCCAGCAGGTGCTGCAGTCCATTCCCAACGTGGTGGGCTGAGGCCCGCATCCAGCCACCATGGTCAGCTTCACCGAAGCCGAAGTGCTCGCCTGGATCACCGCCTGGCTGTGGCCCTTCGTGCGCGTGCTGGCCTTGTTCACCTCGGCACCGGTGCTGTCCATGAAGGCCGTGCCGCGCCGCGTGCGCATCAGCCTGGCCTTGCTGGTCGTGATCTGTGCCCAGCCCAGCCTGCCGCCCATGCCCGAGGTGCCGCTGAGTTCCGGCATGGCGCTGATGGTGCTGGCCCAGCAGGTGCTGATCGGCCTGACGCTGGGCTTTGCCGCCCGCGTGGTGTTCGCCGCCATCGAGTTCGCCGGCGAAATCATCGGCCTGCAGATGGGCCTGAACTTCGCCGCCTTCTTCGACCCGCTGCAAGGCGGCCAGGCCACCGCCGTGAGCCGCTTCTACGGCACCATGGCCGCCTGGTTGTTCATCGTCATGAACGGCCACCTGCTGCTGACGGCCGCGGTCGTGGGCAGCTTCCAGACCTTCCCCGTGTCGGCCGAGCCGCTGGCCTTCCTGGCGGTGGTCAAGCCGCAGGTCTGGGGCGCCGAGGTCTTCAAGCTGGGCCTGTGGGTGTCACTGCCGGTGGTGGCCATGCTGTCGCTCACGCAGGTGGTGATGGGCCTGGTGGCCCGCGTGGCCCCGCAGATGAACATCTTCTCCATCGGCTTCCCCTTCACCCTGGGCGTGGGCCTGACCGGCCTGTGGCTGACCCTGCCGACCATGCAGGTGCCGTTCACGATGGCGATCGAGCGGATGCTGGGGATGTTCGGGGGGTGAGGACGCCGTCACTCGACGGCCGCGGGGTCGCCCTCTGTGTGCCGCTCCGGCTCCGTGGTGCGGAGGATTTCGTTCAGCACGGACGTGGCGTAGGTCCCGGCGGGCAAGTTGAACGTGAGCACGAGTTGGTCGGCCTGGTGGTCGCCCTGGTGATTGGCTTTCTGCCACGCCCATGACATGTCCGCTGGGCTCGCCACCAAGGCGCGGCGCTCCTGGTCCAGCCCCGCGTGTTCCATGCCGTCGCACAAGGTGGCGTGACGCTCGGCCACGCCGTTTTCCAGGGCCTGCGCCTGGTCGGTGGTGGTCACGCGGCCGCGTCCCCACAAGGGGCCGGTGGGTCGGCCCGACTCGTCCATCACGTCGCCGGGCAGGGTCTGGCCCCAGAGCCCCTGCTGGATGCGCAGCGCCAGCACCTCATTGAAGACGAAAGAGCGCACCGCCGACAGGTAGATGCCCTTCTTCTTCGGGTTGCGCACGCGGATTTCGCGCGCCAGCATGGCCCGGCCTTGCGCGACGTTGCCGCCCTCAAAGCCGAAACGCTGGGCACCGAAGTAGTTGGGCACGCCCTGTGCGGCGATGGCCTTCAGGTTGGCCTCGACGGCTTCGATGGCGCCCGGGCCGCCGGTCACGTCACGCAGCACGATGCGGAATCGGTTGCCCTGCAGGTCACCAGGGCGCAGTTTCTTCACGTGGCGGCTCTGGCCCAGCACCTTGAATTCCGGGTGCTGGAGCTGGGTCAGGTCGGGCGTCTCGCCGGCTTTGCCGCTTGGGAAATAGATGCTGAACCACTGGCGGGTGATGGCGTGGCGGTCCTTGAGGCCGGCATAGCCCACGTCCCGCTCCTGCACGCCTGCGGCCTCGGCCAGTTGCTGGGCGACGAAGGCGGTGTTGGCACCGTTCTTTTCGATGTCCAGCCAGAGGTGTTCGCCCTCACCGCAGGGCAACTGCAACGGCAGTTCGGTCACGGTGAAATCCTCGTTGCGGCATTTCAGGGTGGCGCTGGCACCGCTGACCGGATGAGCGTGGGGCCACTGCGGCAAGGTCGTGTAGGGGGTGTCGTTCATGGGGGGGCTGGCGGCACCAGCGGGGGACAGTCCAGGCCGTGATTCTCTACCCACCCGCACGCTTCGACGATCGTCGATGGATTCGGCTTCAACGGGGTCTCTCCGCCCAGTTTTCGTCGGTTTTGGCCATGGGTCTTCCGGGCGTGCTCAATGTCGCCCTGAACGTGCCGATGAATCCCCAAGTCATGGTTGTCAGCGTGCTGTGGCGGGCCGCAGCGCCACCCATGCACAACAGCCCAGAGGCTGCCAAACCCAACGGAGATCTCCCCATGTTCCATCACTGGTCGCTGAAGAAACGCCTGACGCTCACGTTTGCAGCCATCCTGATGCTGGCAGTGGCGCTCATCGGCGTCGCACTGGTCAACACCGACAAGTTGCGCGACACCGTGAACTGGAACACGCACACCCGCAAGGTGCTGGCCGAGGCCGACAGCATGCTGCTGAACATGGTCAACATCGAAACCGGCCTGCGCGGCTTCGTCGCGGGTGGGCAAGAGAAGTTCCTCGAGCCTTTCACCGCCGGCCAGCAGGCCTTTGGCCTGGCCTTCAAAGAAGCCAAGTCGCTCACCTCGGACAACCCCGCACAGCAGGACCGTTTGGACAAGCTGATGGCCAACCACCAGCAGTTCATGGCCGTGGCCAACGCATTGGTCACCCTGCGCCGCGACACCACCGCTGGCAAGGTGACGCAAGACGAATTGCTGCGTGAGTTCAGTGCCGGCAAAGACAAGGTCGCCATGGACGCCTTCAGGGCCGGCATCACCGATTTTGCCAAGGAAGAGTCCTCCCTGCTGGTCGTGCGTTCTCAGGCGCAGGAGTCAACGATGGCCAGCACGACCTACACGCTGCTCTTGGGCGGTCTGGGCCTGCTGGCCCTGACAGGTGTGCTGGGTTGGGCGCTGACACGCAGCATCTTCCGCCAGCTCGGGGCCGAGCCCAGCGAGGCAGCGAGCACGGTGAATGCGGTGGCGCAGGGCGACCTCACGGTGCAGATCGTGCTGAGCCCGGGCGACACCGACAGTTTGATGGCGGGCCTGGCCCGCATGCGCAACAGCCTGGTGCAGGTCGTCACCGAAGTGCGCGACAACTCAGAGAGCGTGGCCACGGCGAGCGCGCAGATCGCGCAAGGCAACCAGGACCTGTCCGGCCGCACGGAGCAGCAGGCCAGTGCGCTGCAGCAGACCGCAGCCACGATGGAGGAGCTGGGCACCACGGTGAGGCACAACACCGACAGCGCCATGCAGGCCAACCAGCTGGCGCAGAGTGCCTCCGCCGTGGCGGCGCGTGGCGGCGATGTCGTGGGTCAGGTGGTCACCACCATGCAGGGCATCAACGACAGCAGCCGCAAGATCGGCGACATCATCAGCGTCATCGACGGCATCGCCTTCCAGACCAACATCCTGGCGCTGAACGCAGCCGTCGAGGCCGCCCGTGCGGGCGAACAAGGCCGGGGTTTCGCGGTGGTGGCGTCTGAGGTGCGCAGCCTGGCCCAACGCAGCGCCGATGCGGCCAAGGAGATCAAGTCGCTGATCGGCCGCAGCGTCGAGCAGGTGGAGCAAGGCACGTCGCTGGTCGATCAAGCCGGCAAGACCATGGACGAGATCGTCGGCTCGATCAAGCGCGTCAGCGACATCGTCAGCGAGATCAGCTCCGCCAGCGTGGAGCAGAGCTCGGGCGTCCAGCAAGTGGGGCAAGCCGTCACGCAGATGGACCAGGCCACCCAACAGAATGCCGCGCTGGTCGAGGAAAGTGCCGCCGCTGCAGAGAGCCTGAAGGGCCAGGCACAGCAGCTCGTGCAGGCGGTGGCGGTGTTCAAGCTGGCCCGCCAGCATTGACCCAGGCCGTGGTGCTCGCCCAACCTGCATGGGCACCGTTGCGCCATGGGAGGCGCTCATCATCGAAGCAAGCCCACCGCTTGTGCGACATGCCCACCTTTCACCATGGACAAACACTGGCTGCAGCAGCAGGTGCTGGAGAGGCTTGCCGAAGACCTGCTGCAGGTCGAACAGGCAGCGCGCGCGGCCCATGAAACGGCGACGCACGAAGAAAACATCGCCGAAAACAAATACGACACGCTGGGGCTCGAAGCCGCCTACCTGGCCACCGGCCAAGCGCGTCGCGCCGAAGCCATCCGCCAGGCGATGGCCCATTGGCGCCAATTCCGCCCGCGCGCTTACGACGCCCGCCAAGGCATCCAGCTTGGCGCACTGGTCTGCCTGATCGGTGCCGACGACCAGCAGCAACAGCTCTTTCTCGGCCCGGATGGGGGCAGCATGCAATTGGTTTGCGGCGCCCAGCGCGTTCAGGTCATCAGCTGCGAAGCCCCTTTGGGCAAGGCCATGCTGGGCAAATGCGAAGGTGACGAGGTGTCGCTGCCTGGCGCGCCAGCCCGGCAGCAGTTGGAGGTGCTGTGGGTTCATTGAGCCCCGCGTGCTCGGCCAGCCTGGTCGGACCGAGGTCGGAGACAAAGCCAGGACAAGTGCGTGCAGTGCCCCGGCGACGCGCCTTCAGCGGCGCAACATCGTCCATTCATCAACCAAGGATTCCCATGTCTGACGACCCGCGCTGCTGTGGCAGCGGCACCTGCATCATCGACGCCGAAGGGCGCTGCTGGTGCGGCCAACGCTGGGACGGCGATCAACTCGTCGGCCCAGGCGCCGCTTGTGCGACCCCAAGCCAGATCAACCCCAGCCAGATCAACCCCTGCCCGATGAACCCCGGCGACACGCCACCCAAGCCGCCCCTGAACATGCCCTGAGGGCCGCAGGGCCCACCACCCTCACACCCTGCGCAGCAGGTGCATCTCATGGTTGATGCTGAACAAGCTCAGACCGTGGCGCGCGGCCAGGGCGCGCAGGCTGGCTGCAGTGTGCAGGCTGATGTGGCCGTTGCGCGGGGCGATGTACCAGTTGCTCAGGGCCATGTCGGCGTCCAGCAACTCGGTGCTCAGCAGCACGGTGCCTTGCGGGCTCAGGTGGCCGAGCAGGGTGGTGAACCAGGCGTCGAGGTCGCCATGGGGCACGTGCTCGATGACCTCGAAGCAGGTGATGAGGTCGTAGTGGTCCAGCAGCTCGGGCGTGTCTTCGCCATGGAAGGGGTCCACGGTGTGGCAGCGGTGGCCCATGGCCTGCAAGCGGCGCGCGAAGGTGCCGTCGCCGCCGCCGAAGTCCAGCACCACGGTGTCTTGCAGGGCGCGGTTCCACAGGGCCGCCACCATCTGGCTGTTGCGCGTGGGACGGACGTCGGCGAACACCGGGTCGGCGCGCACGTAGTCGGCGTTGTAGATGTGGGCCTGGAAATCCTGCGGCGTCCAGCCGTCCAGCGCGGCCGTGAAGGTGAACTGGCAGCTGCCGCAGCGGTGGTAGCGCACGGGGGCGTTGGCCGGGGGGAACTGCGCCGTGCCGGCGAAGTGGTCGTTGCAGCTGTAGGCGAAGTCCCTGTCGCCCAGGGGCTGTGGCGCGGCCGCACCACAGGCGCTGCAGTGCGAGGGGGCGTGGTCGCTGAGATCGGGCAGGGCGGGCAGGGCGGGCGGGGCAGTGTGGGCGGTCATGGGTGTTCATGGGGCAGGGCTGCCCAGTGTAGTGAGGCGCAACGTGCCGCCCGGCGCCGGCGCTGGCGCGCTAAGCTGCACCTCTATGACAACCCCCCCCACTTTCAAGCTGACACTGCGGGCTGCGGCGCTCGCGCTGTGGGCCTGGCACGCGCATGCCGCTGCGGCGCAGCCCGTGCAGCCGACGGCACCGGTCATGCCCATCGCACCCATCGCGCCCATCGCCGCGCTCGACGTGCCCCGCTATATGGGCACCTGGTTCGAGATTGCCAATTTTCCCAACCGTTTCCAGCGCAAATGCGCGCGCAACACCGCGGCCGAGTACGCCTTGCAGGGCGACGGCACCGTGCGCGTGGCCAACCGCTGCCGCACGGCGCAGGGCGACACCCTCGAAGCGATCGGCCAGGCCCGCCAGATTGGCGCGACCACATCGCCCAAGCTGGAGGTGCGCTTCGCGCCGGCGTGGTTGTCTTTCCTGCCCATGGTCTGGGGCGATTACTGGGTCATCGACCTGGACGCGCGCTACCAGCTGGTGGCCGTGAGCGAACCCCGCCGCGAGTTCCTGTGGGTGCTGTCGCGCACGCCGCAGGTGGACGCCTCCGCCTACCATGCGCTGCTGGGCCGCCTGACGCAGCAAGGCTTCGACGTCGGCCGTCTGGAGCGCACACCGCAAGAGTGAACAGCAACGACACTGGAGCACCCCTTCCTCCCCTTCCGCTCCTCCACCCCATTCACCCCAAGGACAGCCCATGACCACCCCCGTTCGCAGCTACGCCGCCCACTCGCCCACCGGCCGCCTGGGCCTGTTCCAGTTCGACCGCCGCAGCCCGCGGCCCGACGACGTGGTCATCGAGGTCCTCTACTGCGGGGTCTGCCACTCCGACCTGCACACCGTGCGCAACGACTGGGGCAACGCCCAGTACCCCATCGTGCCGGGCCACGAAATCATCGGCCGGGTCGTGGCGGTGGGCGCCGAGGTGAGCCGCTTCCAGCCGGGTGAGCGCGTCGGCGTGGGTTGCATGGTCGCCTCCTGCCGCCATTGCGGCAGCTGCGGCAAGGGCTGGGAGCAGTACTGCGAAAGCGGCGCCACCTACACCTACAACAGCAAGGACCCGATCGACGGCAGCGCCACCCAGGGCGGCTACAGCGAGCAGATCGTCGTGGCGCAGGACTTCGTGCTGAAGGTGCCCGAGGCGCTGGACCCGGCCGCAACCGCACCGCTGCTGTGCGCCGGCATCACTACCTGGTCACCGCTGCGCCACTGGCAGGTGGGGCCGGGCAGCCGCGTCGCCATCGTGGGCCTGGGAGGCCTGGGCCACATGGGCCTGAAGCTGGCCAAGGCCATGGGGGCCGAAGTGACGCTGTTTTCGCGCTCGCCCGGCAAGGAGGCCGATGCGCGCCGCCTGGGCGCCGACCGCATCGTCATCTCGACCGACGAAGGGCAGATGGCCAGCGTGACGGGCCGCTTCGACCTCGTCATCGACACCGTGCCCTGCGACCACGACGTGAACCCCTACCTGCCCACGCTGGCGTCGAACGGCACCCTCGTGATGGTGGGCTACCTGGGGCCGCTGACCGTGCCGCTCAACACCGTGCCCATGGTGCGCGGCCGCAAGGCCCTGGCGGGCTCCTTGATCGGAGGCATCGCCGAAACGCAGGCCATGCTGGACTTCTGCGGCCAGCACGGCATCACGTCGGACATCGAGCTCATCCGCATCCAGGACATCAACGAGGCCTACGAGCGCCTGATCAAGGCCGATGTGAAGTACCGCTTCGTGATCGACATGGCCTCGCTCCAAGATGGCGCACCCGCGATGGGGTCAGGCGTGGCTGCGTGATGCGCGCCCATTGGACTGTCGATTTGCGTGCCGGCTCGCCACGGACACCGTGATCAGGCCCATGACAAACAGTGCCAGGGACTCTGGCTCAGGCGCCGCTGCTGCATACCCGTGGCCACAGCGAGCCCAGCAAGCGAAACCAGTGCGAGCAGAGCGATGCCGAAAGGCGCTGCATCGTTGCCATCGCCAACACGTTCGCATGTGCCAAAGAACCATTTGCATGAGTTGGGGCACTGCCATGTTGATGTGACACAGCCACCATGCCAAATGGCAAGGCATTGGATGCCAAAGACGATGGCGAAAGCCATTTGCAACCTCCGAGCGGGCGCAAAGAAGACCGCCACGGGTCCGGCCAATTGGACAATGATCAACGCGGCTTCGAGGTCCATCGCGGGGTCTTTGAGAGGAGGGCGGTCATTGGATTGCCCGTTGCATGTTGACCCATTCTTGAACACTTCGGCGTTGCCACTGAGTCCTGGCATATTGTGCCAAACGCTCCGGTACTTGATCGCCTGCCATGACAAGCCGGTTTAGCATCAGTGCCAAATCGGTGTCTGCGATGCACCACTGCTCAAACAGTGTTGCGTGGCCTGCTGACAAGAGTTGCTCGGAAGCCTTGAACAATTTTTCGGCCGCAATTCGCGCGACGCTGGAAAGTTGAGCCGGTGTGCGTTTCAGAAACACCACCTCAGTTGAGCGCTCCATCCGAATGGGCATCAGATCGCTGCGAAGCCAGGCTTGGATCTCCCGCGCTTTAGCGCGATCTCGAACATTGGCCGGATAGATCGGTGTGGCCGGATGAATTTCTTCAAGATACTCGCAAATCGCGGACGACTCTGAGAGGGTGAATTGATCGTGGCCAAGGGTTGGGACGCGAAGGGTCGTTGAAACCCCAGCATAGAGTGGTCCTGAATGCTCATTGCCCTGAAGATCGATCGGTACAACATCAAATGGGATGGATTTTTCGCGTAGAGCGACAAACGCAGACATTGCGTAGGGGGAAAGGTGGTTTGAGTCGATGAAAAGTTTCATGGTGTTTGTGGTGTGAGTTGCCTGAATGCAATCAGACCAGCCGGTCAAATCGCCGCATGCTGATCTCATTCATTTGCACCCTTCGGTACAGCCGCCCCTTCCGCTCCAGCACCCCTGCACAAGCCCCCATGCCCCGCTCCCAAGTGTTCGTTTGTGTATCGCGCTCACTATAACGAGGGGCTTTGACGCCGCCAAGTCGCTCACGGGCGCTTGCGCGTCAGCCATTTCGCTCAGTGCGCAAGCCAGAAAGCTCCGTCCGCAATCCGAAAGCCCTCACGCGCAAGGTTCAGCAACGTCGCGTGCAAGGCTTTTTGTGTGGCGCGCAAGGCTCGCTGGCTTGTGTGCAAGGTTCGCCATGCGGCGCGTAAGCCAAAACGCGTCGCGCGCAAGGTGTGCGGGCTCGGCGCGCAAAGCAAAAAGTCTTGCGGGCCGCGCACAAAGCCTTGCGCGCCGAGCCAAACGCCCGGCAGCCCGCCCGACGGGGCTTGCGCGCCGCACGCGGGGGGCGGTCTCAGCACCGCCAAAGCTTGTGCGCCAGCCTCTCCCAGTCGCGCGCCGCGCTCTGTCGTCCACGTGCGGCTCGCGTTGGGCCGCTGCTCGGGCGCCAAGCTCGGCGTGCCGCCCTCCCTGCCTGGCGCGTCAGGCTGTGTGTGCGGTGGGCTGACTAGAATCCCCGCATGGCCACCCCCGCACCCACCGCTTCCTCTTCCGCACCTTCGGCCGCTTACGGCGAAGGTTCCATCCGCGTCCTCAAGGGTCTGGAGCCCGTCAAGCAGCGTCCGGGCATGTACACCCGCACGGACAACCCGCTGCACATCGTCCAGGAAGTCATCGACAACGCCGCCGACGAGGCCCTGGCGGGCTTCGGCAAGCGCATCGGCCTCACTTTGCACGCCGATGGCTCCATCAGCGTGGAGGACGACGGCCGCGGCATCCCCTTCGGCCTGCACCCGGAAGAAGGCGTCAGCGTGGTGGAAATCGTCTTCACCCGCCTGCACGCCGGTGGCAAGTTCGACAAGGGTTCGGGCGGCGCCTACAGCTTCTCGGGCGGCCTGCACGGCGTGGGCGTGAGCGTGACCAACGCGCTGTCCACGCGCCTGCAAGTCACGGTGTGCCGCGACAAGCAGGTCGCCACGCTGGCCTTCAGCGGCGGCGACGTCATCGAGCCGGTGGCCGTGCGCCCCGCCGTCACGGGGGCCGCGGGTGACCGCAAGCAGGGCACCACGGTGCGCGTGTGGCCCGACGCCAAGTATTTTGAGAGCGCCGATTTGCCCCGCAGCGAGCTGGTGCACATGCTGCGCAGCAAAGCCGTGCTGATGCCGGGCGTGACCATCACGCTCACCATCGAGAAAACCGGCAAAGAGCCCGAGGTGCTGACCTGGCTCTACAAGGGCGGCCTGCGCGATTACCTCTCGCAGTCGCTCAACGCCGAGCCCGTGATCCCGCTGTTCGAGGGCGCGCAGTACGCCACCAGCTCCGAGAGCGAGAACTTCGCCGAAGGCGAGGGCGCCGCCTGGTGCGTGGCCTTCACCGAAGACGGCGCGCCCATGCGCGAGAGCTACGTCAACCTCATCCCGACGGTGGCCGGTGGCACGCACGAGGCGGGCCTGAAGGACGGGCTGTTCCAGGCGGTCAAGGGCTTCATCGAGATGCACGCGCTGACCCCGAAGGGCGTCAAGCTGATGCCCGATGACGTTTTTTCACGCGCCAGCTTTGTGCTGAGCGCCAAGGTGCTGGACCCGCAGTTCCAGGGCCAGACCAAGGAGCGCCTGAACAGCCGCGACGCCGTGCGCCTGGTGGGCACCTTCGTCAAGCCCGCGCTGGAGCTGTGGCTCAACCAGCACGTGGACCACGGCAAGAAGCTGGCCGAGCTGGTCATCAAGCAGGCCCAGGCCCGCCAGCGCGCAGGGCAAAAGGTCGAGAAGAAAAAGGGCTCCGGCGTGGCCGTGCTGCCCGGCAAGCTGACCGATTGCGAAAGCCGCGACCTCAGCCTGAACGAAGTCTTCCTGGTCGAGGGCGATTCGGCCGGCGGCAGCGCCAAGATGGGCCGCAACAAGGAGACGCAGGCCATCCTGCCCCTGCGCGGCAAGGTGCTCAACGCCTGGGAGGTTGAGCGCGACCTGCTGTTCAAGAACAACGAAATCCACGACATCTCGGTGGCCATCGGTGTGGACCCGCACGGCCCCAACGACTCGCCCGACCTGAGCGGCCTGCGCTACGGCAAGGTCTGCATCCTGTCGGACGCCGATGTCGATGGCTCGCACATCCAGGTGCTGCTGCTCACGCTGTTCTTCCGCCACTTCCCCAAGCTGATCGAGGCAGGGCACATCCACATCGCCCGCCCGCCGCTGTACCGTGTCGATGCGCCGGCGCGTGGCAAGAAGCCGGCGGCCAAGCTCTACGCGCTGGACGAGGGCGAGCTCACCGCCATCCTCGACAAGTTGCGCAAGGAAGGTTGCCGCGAAGGCGCCTGGAGCATCAGCCGCTTCAAGGGCCTGGGCGAGATGAACGCCGAGCAGCTGTGGGACACCACCCTGAACCCCGACACCCGCCGCCTGCTGCCCGTGGCCTATGGCGAGCCGGGCTTCGAGCTGACCGAGACTTCCTTCAACAAGCTGATGGGCAAGGGCGAGGCCGCCTCGCGCCGCGAGCTGATGGAGCTGCGCGGGGACGACGTTGAGATCGACGTGTGACGGCCGACCCGCCCCTGTGGCGCATGAGCCTGTCGGGCTCTGAGCTGGCGCGCATCACCCGGGAGGGCGATGACCTCGTGCTGGCCTTCGCCGTGGCCCAGGTGCAGCCCGCCACGCCGCCACGCCTCGGCCAGGGCGACGACACGGCCTACCTGGCCGGTGTGGTGTGGCGCTTGCTGGGTGCCACGGCGGTGGGCGCCGAGCCTGCGCCCGAGGGCCTGTGGGGCCGCTTGGCCGACAGCGAACTTCGGGTGGCGGGCGAGGGGCGGGCCCGTGTGGCTTTCGACTTGCCGGGCACCCTGACCGGGCCGCTCACGCTGCGCTTGTGCACGGCCCTGGGCACGGTGTGGACGCTGCAGGCACAGGGCCTGGCGGTGGTGCTGCCGGATGCCGGCGTGCCCCGGCCATCCCTGGCCTGTTGACGGCGTCGGGCCTCAGGTCGGCTGCAGGGCGTACCAGATTTCAAAGTGGTTGTGGCGCACCTTGGTGCACATGGCGGGCGGCAGGGTGAGGGCCACGGGCGCCGGCTGGATGGCGCTGTCCACGGCGCTGCGCACGCGCGCCAGCACGGCCTCGTCCACGCGGTCGGCGCAGTAGCGAAGGTCGTTGCGGGCCGGTGCCCGGCGGTCGCTGACCACCTCGATGCCCGGCACGATCAGGCCCGCTTCGCGCAGGGCCTTCTGCGCCGCGGTGGCCACGGGGCGGTCGGTTTCGCGGCCGATCTGCAGGTACACGCGGGCGGGCAGGACGGTCTGGTCCAGGGCCTTGAGCAGCGGTGTGGGCGCAGCCGCTGCCGGTGCGGCGCTCGCACCTGCCGTGTCGGGCCGGCGGATGGCGTCGATGCGGGCGCTGTCCATGTAGGCCAGGATGGCGTTGGCGTTGCCTTGTTCGGCCGGCGTGGCGTTGGGGCGCTGGCCCTTGGTCACGGTGTTCTGCACCAGCAGCAGCACGGGCTTGGCGATGCGGTCGTTCACGGCCTTGTCCACCAGCAGGGCGTCAAGCAGGATGATGGCCATGTCGGCCTCGGTGCGGTTGTCCGAGGTGAGCATGGGGCCGAGCTTGAGCACGGTTTCCATGTCGGTGCGTGAGCGCTCGGCCGCCTGGCGCTGCGCGATCTCC
Source organism: Aquabacterium commune (assembly GCF_004362855.1). Lineage (GTDB taxonomy): Bacteria > Pseudomonadota > Gammaproteobacteria > Burkholderiales > Burkholderiaceae_C > Aquabacterium > Aquabacterium commune. Next base: position 7,455 of record NZ_SNXW01000001.1, on the reverse strand, counting down.
TCGCGGTTGAGGTAGTTGCGCAGCTCGGTGAAGCCCGTGGCCGTGACGCCCGCCAGCACCGTGGTGAGCAGCCAGAAGCCGGTCTTCGATTCGAAGAAGCTGGAGATGCGCTCCAGCCAGCCGGGCGGGGCCTTCTTGCCGCCCAGGGCCGTCAGTTCGCGGCGCACTTCGTCGCGGAAGAGTTCTTCGTCTCGGATGGCCTGGCGTTGGGCGTCGGTCAATGGCATGGGATGGCTTCCTGTGTGTGTTGGTGTGTGTGTTTGCGTGGGCGTGCCTGGATGTGCTTCAGCGCCGCCGCAGCGGCACCGCCAGCTCGTGCGAGAGGCTGGGGTGCTGCACCTGGGCATAAGGCGGCTTGGGCCAGTCCCACTGCGTGGCGGGGAAGAGGGCGCGCATGGCGTTGATGTCGCAGTGGTAGGGCGGGCCTTCGATCAGCCCTTCCTGCGTGGCCCCGGGCCGCACCATCTGCATGAACAGCGCGAACAGGGTGCCGCCGGGCTTCAGCCAGCGCTGCAGCTGCGCGGCGTAGGCCGTCCAGTGGTCGGGGTGGATGGCGCAGAGGCAGGTTTGCTCGTAGATGGCGTCCAGCGGGGCGTCGGGCTGCCAGGCCAGCACGTCGGCGCGCTCGATGCGGGCCGTCAGGTGCTGCGAGGCCAGCAGCGCCCGCGAGCGCTCGACCGCCGCCTCGGTGTAGTCGATGCCGATGACGTCGAAGCCACGGCGGGCCAGTTCGGCCACCTCCCAGCCGCCACCGCAGCCGGGCACGGCGATGCGGCAGGGTGCCAGGGCGCCGCTGTCCAGCCAGGCCAGCAGTTGCGGGCTGGGGGCGCCGCGGTCCCAGCGGGTTTCCTGTTTGTCGAAGCGTTCTTGCCAGAAGGCGGAGGTGGGGCCGGACATGGGTTGGCGCCTTGGGGACAAGGCCTTGCATCGGGACGTTCAGTCTAGCGCGCTGGTATGCTGGGTTTTCCGCCTGACAGGCCTTTCCCGCTGCACTGGAGCCCATGCAGAACATCATCGCCATCGAAGGGCTGTCGAAGTCCTATGCCTCGGGTTTCCAGGCGCTCAAGGGCGTCAACCTGGACATCCGCCAGGGCGAAATCCTGGCCCTGCTGGGGCCGAACGGGGCGGGCAAGACCACGCTCATCAGCATCGTTTGCGGCATCGTCACGGCCAGCGCCGGGCGCGTGTCGGTGGGCGGCTTCGACACGGTGCAGGACTACCGCGCCAGCCGAGCGCTGATCGGCCTGGTGCCCCAGGAGCTGACCACCGACGCCTTCGAGACCGTCTGGAACACCGTGAGCTTCAGCCGCGGCCTGTTCGGCAAGCCGAAGAACCCGGCGCTGATCGAGCAGGTGCTGCGCGACCTCTCGCTGTGGGACAAGAAGGACAACATGATCATGACGCTCTCGGGCGGCATGAAGCGGCGGGTGATGATCGCCAAGGCGCTGTCGCACGAGCCGCGGGTGCTCTTCCTCGACGAGCCGACCGCAGGCGTGGACGTGGCCCTGCGCCGCGACATGTGGGCCCTGGTGCGCCGCCTGCAGCAGTCGGGCGTGACCATCATCCTGACCACGCACTACATCGAAGAGGCCCAGGAGATGGCCGACCGCATCGGCGTCATCCGCCAGGGCGAGCTGTTGCTGGTCGAGGACAAGGACGAGCTGATGCGCAAGCTGGGCAAGAAGCAGCTGACCCTGAGCCTGCCCGAGCCTCTGGACGCCTTGCCCTCGGGGCTGCTGTCGCTGGGCCTGAGCCTGGCCGAGGGCGGCGAGGCCCTGAGCTTCAGCTACGACGCCGCCGACGCCAGCGTCGATGTGCCCGGCCTGCTGCAGGCCGTGCAGGACGCGGGCATCCGCTTCAGTGACATCCACACCACCCAGAGTTCGCTGGAAGACATCTTCGTCAACCTGCTGGAGGAGCGCGCATGAGCTTGAACATCCACGCCATCCGTGCGATCTACGCCTTCGAGATGGCCCGCACGCGGCGCACGCTGATGCAGAGCATCGTCTCGCCGGTCATTTCCACCTCGCTGTACTTCGTGGTGTTCGGCGCGGCCATCGGCTCGCGCATCCAGGAGGTGGACGGCGTGGCCTACGGCGCCTTCATCGTGCCGGGCCTGATCATGCTGTCGCTGCTGACGCAAAGCATCTCGAACGCGTCCTTCGGCATCTACTTCCCGAAGTTCACCGGGACGATTTACGAGCTGCTGTCGGCGCCGGTGTCGCCGCTGGAGATCGTGCTGAGCTATGTGGGCGCGGCGGCCACGAAGTCGATGGTGCTGGGCCTGATCATCCTGGCCACGGCGGGCCTGTTCGTGCCGCTGCACATCGAACACCCGCTGTGGATGCTGGTGTTCCTGGTGCTGACCTCGGTGACCTTCAGCCTGGTGGGCTTCATCATCGGGCTGTGGGCCGACAACTTCGAGAAGCTGCAGGTGGTGCCGCTGCTGATCATCACGCCGCTGACCTTCCTGGGCGGCAGCTTCTACTCCATCAAGATGCTGCCGGCGTTCTGGCAGACGGTCTCGCTGTTCAACCCGGTGGTCTATCTGGTCAGCGGCTTCCGCTGGTGCTTCCTCGGCCAGGCCGACGTGAGCGTGGGCACCAGCCTGGGCATGACGCTGGCCTTCATGCTGGGCTCGCTGGGCGTGGTGGGCTGGATCTTCAAGACGGGCTGGCGTTTGAAGCGTTGAAGCGCTGAGGCAGGCGCTCAGAGCCTGTCCAGCCGCGCCTGGATGCCGCGGGCCTGCTGCTGGATGGCGTCGCGCTCGGCCTCGTCCATCTTGTCGATGTTGCGATAGACCATGCCGATGCGCGGGTTGCGGCGCAGCTGGTCGTCGTAGCGCAGGTGGAAGTCCCAGTAGAGCGCGTTGAAGGGGCAGGCGCGCTCGCCGATGCGTTCCTTCTTGCGGTAATGGCAGCCCTTGCAGTGGTCGCCCATGCGGTCGATGTAGGCCGCGCTGGACACGTAAGGTTTGGTGGCCAGCAGGCCGCCGTCGGCGAACTGGCTCATGCCCAGCGTGTTGGGCAGCTCGACCCACTCGATGGCGTCGATGTAAACGCCCAGGTACCAGCGGTGCACGGCTTGCGGGTCCAGGCCCGCCAGCAAGGCGAAGTTGCCGATGACCATCAGGCGCTGGATGTGGTGGGCATAGGCTTCGCGCAGCGATTGCCCCACCGCCTGGGCCATGCAGGCCATCTGCGTGTCGCCCGTCCAGAACCAGGGTGGCAAGGGCAGGGCGTGGCCGAAGTGGTTCTTCTCGTCGTAGCCGGGCATCTGCGCCCAATAGACGCCGCGCACGTACTCGCGCCATCCCAATATTTGACGGATGAAGCCTTCGGCGGCGGCCAGGGGCACGTGGCCTGCGTGCCAGGCGGCTTCTGCCGCGTCGATCACCTCGCGCGGCCGCAGCATCTTCACGTTGAGCGCGAAGGACAGCAGCGAGTGGAAGAGCCGCCAGGCCTTGCCGGTGAGGGCGTCCTGGTAGTCGCCAAAGTGCGGCAGGGCGTGGGTGACGAAGGCCTGCAGGTGCTGCAAGGCCTCGGCGCGGTTCAGGGGCCAGGCCAGGCGCTCGGCCTGCGGGTCACCGAAGGTTTTCACGCCCGCGGCTTCGATGGTGGCCCACAGGGCGCTGTGGTCGTGCGGGGTGCGCCAGTCGGCAGGCTCGGCCGGGGTGCCGGGCCAGGGCTTGCGGTTGTCGTGGTCGAAGTTCCACTGGCCGCCTTCGGGCTGGCCTTCGGCGTCCAGCAGCACGCGGTGCTTGAGCCGCATCTGGCGGTAGAAGTGCTCCATCAGCCACTGCTTGCGCTTGGCAAAAATCTCAGCGGCTTCATCGCGGGTGGTGAGGAAATGGTCGGTGTCGACCATGTCCACCTGCAGGCCTTCGGCGCGCCTGGCATCTGCCCAGCGGGCCAGTTGCGCGTCCACCCGCCAGTCGTCGGGCGCCTGGTACTGCACGGCAGTGGCCTGGTAGTGCGCAACCAAGGCGTCGAGGTTGTCGGTGAAGGACTGGCGGTTGCTTGGGTCGTCGACGGCGACGTGGCGCACGCGGTGGCCGGCCTCGCGCAGCTGGCGCGCCAGCTCGCGCATGCCGGCGAACATGGCCAGCACTTTCTGCGCGTGGTGCAGGACGTGGTCGGTTTCCTGGCGCACCTCCATGAAGACGTGGACCACGCCCTCATCGACGCTGTCGAACCAGGGGTGCTGGGGGTCGAGCTGGTCGGCCAGCAGCAGGCGCAGGGTGGTCATGCCGAAGCTTTCATGCAAATGCTCTCAGGCGGTGCCCCACAGGCGGCGGTAGGCGCCGTCGGGGTCGTGCTCGCGGGTTTGCTTGTCGGGGTTGAAGCGGCGGCCGCCGCGCGGGTCGGTGCCGCGGCCCGACACGTAGAGCCAGTTGCCCTGGTTGCTGTGCACGTCGAAGTCGATCAGGCAGGCCTCGAACCAGGCGGCACCGGCGCGCCAGTCGCAGGCCAGGTCATGGATCAGGTAGCTGGCCACCACCTGGCGCAGGCGGTTGGACAGCCAGCCGGTGGCAGCCAGCTCGCGCATGCCGGCGTCCACCAGGGGCTCGCCCGTGCGGCCTTCGCACCAGCACCGGAAGGCGGCTTCGTCGTGCGGCGGCGTGGGCAGCTGGCTCAGGCCGCGGGCGCGGTACAGCGCGCTGCCGTGCTTCAGGTGCAGCAGGCGGAAGTGTTCGCGCCACAGCAGCTCGAACCAGAGCCAGTAGGAGCCGTCGTTGGCGCCATGCTCGGCTTCGAACGCCCGGATGGCCGCGATGGCCTGGGCCGCCGACAGCGCCCCGGTGGCCAGCCAGGGCGAGAGTTTGCTGGAGAAGTCGGTGCCGCTCAGGCCGTTGCGCGTGGCCTTGTAGCTGTGCGGCAGGCGGCGCGCGAAGTACTGGGCCAGGTGGGCCTGGGCGCCGCGTTCACCGGCCGCGAAGGCCGGTTGGTGGAAGGGGAATGACGAGCGCGCGTCAGGTGAAGGCACGGCCACGGGCAGGGGCTGGCCCTTGTGCGGGGCTGGCAGCTCGGGCACCGGCGGCAGGGCCTGCGGTGCGGGCAGGGGCGTGCGGGGCGCGATGCCGGCTTGCTCAACGTGCTGGCGGAAGGTGGTGAAGACGGCGGGCAGGTCCCGCTGCGAGAAGGGCAGGTCGTCGGGCGCCAGCATGGTGGACTGCCAATGCCAGGTGCATGACCACGTGCAGGACGCCTCCAGGCGCTTGGCCGCGCGGGCGATCGCTTTGGCCTGATCTGCTTCTTCCGGGGCGGGGATGTCTTCGGAGTGCAGGGCCACGGCCTCGGTGGCCGACATGAGTTCAGGCAGCACGACCTCGGGCGCGCCGTGCAGCACCAGCAGGCGGCTGCCGCGGGCGCGCAGTTCGGCGTCCAGCGCGGCCACGGTGCCGGCCAGCCAGGCCTGGCGGTGCGGGCCGATGCGTTGTGGCAGCCAGCGGCTGGCGTCTGCCTGGGCCGGGTCCCAGACGAGGACGGGCAGCAAGGGCAGACTGCGCGCCTTGGCCTCGGCGATGGCGGCCAGCAGCGCGGGGTTGTCCGACACCCGCAGATCGTTGCGGAACCAGTGGACGACGCAGCTCATGCTTGGGCGGCCTTGCCGCTGGTCTTGGTTCCCGTCTGGCGGCAGCGGTCGGAGCAGTACTTGACGCCCTCCCAGTCGCGCTCCCACTTCTTGCGCCAGGCGAAGGGGCGTTGGCAGCACACGCACACCTTGGTGGGCAGCTCGGATTTTTGGCGCATGCGCATCTCAGAACTCCAGGGACAGTTGGGGCGAGGGCTCGGGCGCGTCTTTCGCCACGCGCTTGGGCTTGCCGTTGCGGAAGGTCCGCGAGCCGTGTTTGCGCACGATCTCGGCCTTGGCGGCCTTGACCTCGGGCTGGGCGCGCAGGCCGTGCACGCGCGCTTTGGCCTCGCGCGTGGCCACGTCCAGGGCCACCAGGGGCTGGGGGATGTCGGCTTCGGCGTCGCGGCCCACGCGCAGGCCCAGGCTGGCCTGCAGCTCGGGCGGCATCTGCCAGGGTTCGAACAACCACTCGGGTGGCACGCGCCGCATCGCCGGCAGCCAGCGCCGCACGAAATGGCCGTGCGGGTCGTGGTCTTGCGCCTGTTTGATGGGGTTGTAAACCCGCGTGGTGTTGATGCCCGTGGTGCCCGCCTGCATCTGCATCTGGCTCCAGTGGATGCCGGGCTCGTAGTCCAGGAACTGCGTGGCCAGCCACTCGCCCACCGGCCGCCAGTGCAGCCACAGCGGGTAGCTCGCCACCGAGACCAGCATGGCGCGCATGCGGAAGTTCACCCAACCGGTGTGGCGCAGCATGGCCACGCAGGCGTCCACCATGGGCCAGCCGGTGCGGCCTTGGCGCAGGGCGTCGAAGTGGGCTTGGTTGAAGTCGGGCTCGCGCAGGCCGTCGTAGCCGCGGTGCAGGTTGCGCCACTCCAGCTCCGGCTCGCTTTCCAGCTTCTGGATGAAGTGGCAGTGCCAGTGCATGCGGCTCATGAAGGCGCTCAGGCCGGCGCGTTGGCGCTTGGCGCTGGGGCTGTCGATGGCGTCGAGCTCGGCCATGCGCGCCACGGTGGCCTGCACCACCTCGCGCGCACCCAGGCAGCCGTGCGCCAGGTAGGGCGACAGCCGCGAGCAGGCCGTGGGCGCTGACAACGGCGAGGAGATGCCGCCGCGGTACTGGCCGCAGCGGTCGTGAAGGAAGTCGTGGAGCACACCGAGCGCGGCCAGGCGGCCACCGCGCTGGCGGGCGGGCGGAATGCCGCCATCCAGCCCCAGGTCGGCGAGGGTGGGCAGGGCGAGGTCCAGCCGGGCGCGGGTGCGCATCGCCTCGTCGTCGGACAGGCCGTGCTCAATGGGTGCGGCCCAGGTGGGCGCCGACATGAAGGCCTGCCAGTGTCGGTGCCAGTGGTCGCGGTCGCGCAGCCGGCGCACCACGCCGAACTGCGGCCACTCCTGCCAGCGCACGCCGCGCTCACGGCACCAGCGGGCCACGGCGATGTCGCGCTGGAAGGTGAAGTCGTTGCCGGTTTCCTCGTGGGACAGCATGGTGTCGAAGGGCTGGGCCTGCCAGTGGCGCTCCAGCACCGCCACGGCCTCGCCGGTGTCCACCGCCAGTTCACCGCCCACCGAGCGCATCGCCACGCCCAGGTCGAGCAGGCTTTCGCGCACGAAGGCCCAGTGCTGGGCCGCGGCGTCGGGCAGGGCCCACAGGCCGGGTTCGGCGATGTAGAGGCCGCGCAGGGGCTGGTCAGGCGCAGCTTGGCCCGCGGCGTGGGCGGCAGCGTGGTCGGTGAGGCGCAGGTCGCGCTTGAACCAGACGAGGGCGGGCATGGGTCGAGCTTAGGGAAGGTCTGCACAAACCGCCCAGACACGTGCTTGGCGCAGACCTGATTGCCTGAGAGCATTGAGCCCATGAAGCAGAGCAGCCTTGGATTGGGA